>NZ_CP096590.1:0-32500 GCF_023238245.1 Bacillus rugosus
ATGGAAAATATATTAGACCTGTGGAATCAAGCTCTTGCTCAAATCGAAAAAAAGTTGAGCAAACCAAGTTTTGAGACTTGGATGAAATCAACCAAAGCGCACTCACTGCAGGGAGATACATTGACAATCACGGCTCCTAATGAATTTGCCAGAGACTGGCTGGAGTCCAGATACTTGCATCTGATTGCAGATACTATATATGAATTAACCGGGGAAGAATTGAGCATTAAGTTTGTCATTCCTCAAAATCAGGATGTTGAAGACTTTCTGCCGAAACCGCAAGTCAAAAAAGCGGTCAAAGAAGATACATCAGATTTTCCTCAAAATATGCTCAATCCAAAATATACTTTTGATACTTTTGTCATCGGATCTGGAAACCGATTTGCACACGCTGCTTCCCTCGCAGTTGCGGAAGCGCCCGCGAAAGCATACAACCCTTTATTTATCTATGGGGGCGTCGGCTTAGGGAAAACACACTTAATGCATGCGATCGGCCATTACGTTATAGATCATAATCCTTCTGCCAAAGTGGTTTATCTGTCTTCTGAGAAATTTACAAACGAATTCATCAACTCTATCCGAGATAATAAAGCCGTCGATTTCCGCAATCGCTATCGAAATGTTGATGTGCTTTTGATAGATGATATTCAATTTTTAGCGGGGAAAGAACAGACCCAGGAAGAATTTTTCCATACTTTTAACACATTGCACGAGGAAAGCAAACAAATCGTCATTTCAAGTGATCGACCGCCAAAAGAAATTCCGACACTAGAAGACAGATTGCGTTCACGTTTTGAATGGGGCCTGATTACAGATATCACGCCGCCTGATTTGGAGACCAGAATTGCGATTTTAAGAAAAAAAGCCAAAGCGGAGGGCCTCGATATTCCGAACGAGGTCATGCTATACATCGCAAATCAAATCGACAGCAATATTCGGGAACTTGAAGGAGCCTTAATCAGGGTTGTTGCCTACTCATCATTAATTAATAAAGATATTAATGCTGATCTGGCAGCTGAGGCGCTGAAAGATATTATTCCTTCCTCAAAACCGAAAGTCATTACGATAAAAGAAATTCAGAGGGTAGTAGGCCAGCAATTTAATATTAAACTCGAGGATTTCAAAGCAAAAAAACGGACAAAATCAGTAGCTTTCCCGCGTCAAATCGCTATGTATTTATCAAGAGAAATGACTGATTCCTCTCTTCCTAAAATCGGTGAAGAGTTTGGAGGCCGTGACCATACGACCGTTATTCATGCGCACGAAAAAATTTCAAAACTGCTGGTAGACGATGAACAGCTTCAGCAGCATGTAAAAGAAATTAAAGAACAGCTTAAATAGCAGGACCGGGGATTAATCGGGGAAAGTGTGAATAACTTTTCAGAAGTCATACACAGTCTGTCCACATGTGGATAGGCTGTGTTTCCTGTCTTTTTCACAACTTATCCACAAATCCACAAGCCCTACTATTACTTCTACTATTTTTTAAAAATATATATATTAATACATTATCCGTTAGGAGGATAAAAATGAAATTCACGATTCAAAAAGATCGTCTTGTTGAAAGTGTCCAAGATGTATTAAAAGCAGTTTCATCCAGAACTACGATTCCCATTCTGACTGGTGTTAAGATTGTTGCATCAGATGATGGCGTATCCTTTACAGGAAGCGATTCAGATATTTCAATTGAATCCTTCATTCCAAAAGAAGAAGGAGATAAAGAGATCGTCACAATAGAACAGCCTGGAAGCATTGTTTTACAAGCCCGCTTCTTTAGTGAGATTGTAAAAAAACTGCCGATGGCGACTGTAGAAATCGAAGTGCAAAACCAGTATTTGACGATTATCCGTTCTGGCAAAGCTGAATTTAATCTAAACGGGCTGGATGCTGATGAGTATCCGCACTTGCCGCAGATCGAAGAACATCATGCGATTCAAATTCCGACTGATTTGTTAAAAAATCTAATCAGACAAACAGTATTCGCCGTGTCCACCTCAGAAACACGCCCTATCTTGACAGGTGTAAACTGGAAAGTGGAGCAAAGTGAATTATTATGCACTGCGACGGATAGCCACCGTCTTGCATTAAGAAAAGCGAAACTCGATATTCCAGAAGACAGATCTTATAACGTCGTGATTCCGGGAAAAAGCTTAACTGAACTCAGCAAGATTTTGGATGACAACCAGGAACTTGTAGATATCGTGATCACAGAAACCCAAGTTCTGTTTAAAGCGAAAAACGTTTTATTCTTCTCGCGGCTTCTGGACGGAAATTATCCGGATACAACCAGCCTGATTCCGCAAGAAAGCAAAACCGAAATCATTGTGAACACAAAAGAATTCCTTCAGGCGATTGATCGTGCATCTCTTTTAGCGAGAGAGGGACGCAACAACGTGGTGAAGCTGTCTGCAAAACCAGCTGAATCCATTGAGATCTCTTCCAACTCACCTGAAATCGGTAAAGTTGTCGAAGCGATTCTTGCTGATCAAATTGAAGGTGAGGAATTAAATATCTCATTTAGTCCAAAATATATGTTGGATGCACTAAAGGTGCTTGAAGGAGCAGAAATACGCGTAAGCTTTACAGGTGCAATGAGACCTTTCTTAATACGTACACCGAATGATGAAACGATTGTACAGCTTATCCTTCCTGTCAGAACCTATTAATCCGATACACTGCTGCCGACACGTTCGGCAGCTTTTCTATTCGGCATCTGCTCCGACAAGTTTTCCCTTTCCCTAATTCGTTTTTTTTTAGTACAATTAGATATTAGTGATATTTGAAAGAGGTCGATATAATGGCAAATCCGATTTCAATTGATACAGAGATGATTACCCTCGGACAATTCTTGAAATTAGCCGATGTTATTCAGTCAGGCGGTATGGCAAAGTGGTTTTTAAGCGAACATGAAGTGCTTGTGAACAACGAGCCGGACAATCGCCGTGGCAGAAAGCTGTATGTTGGAGATGTGGTAGAGATTGAAGGATTTGGTTCATTTCAAGTCGTCAATTAAAGCGGGTGACACTGATTGTATATCCAGAACTTAGAACTGACATCTTACCGCAACTACGACCATGCTGAACTTCAATTTGAAAATAAAGTAAATGTGATCATCGGAGAAAACGCCCAGGGGAAAACAAATCTCATGGAGGCGATCTATGTCTTGTCCATGGCGAAATCGCACAGGACGTCAAATGACAAAGAACTTATACGGTGGGACAAAGACTATGCTAAAATAGAGGGAAGAGTGATGAAGCAAAACGGGGCGATCCCGATGCAGCTCGTCATCTCCAAAAAGGGTAAAAAGGGCAAGGTCAATCATATTGAACAGCAAAAGCTCAGCCAGTATGTCGGGGCCCTCAACACCATTATGTTCGCGCCGGAAGATTTAAATCTTGTAAAGGGGAGCCCTCAAGTGAGAAGGCGGTTTCTTGACATGGAAATCGGACAGGTTTCTCCTGTTTACCTGCATGACCTTTCTCTTTACCAGAAAATCCTTTCCCAGCGAAATCATTTTTTGAAGCAGCTGCAAACAAGAAAACAAACTGACAGAACAATGCTTGATGTTTTGACTGATCAGCTTGTAGAAGTTGCAGCAAAAGTCGTCGTAAAACGCCTGCAGTTTACAGCGCAGCTCGAAAAATGGGCTCAGCCTATCCATGCGGGCATCTCAAGAGGGCTTGAAGAACTGACCCTAAAGTACCATACGGCTCTTGAGGTATCAGATCCTGAAGACTTGTCGAAAATAGGAGATAGCTATCAAGAAGCGTTTTCTAAATTAAGAGAAAAGGAAATTGAGCGCGGTGTTACGCTGTCAGGGCCTCATCGTGACGATGTTCTTTTCTACGTGAACGGACGCGATGTGCAGACGTATGGTTCTCAAGGACAGCAGCGAACGACGGCATTGTCCCTTAAGCTGGCGGAGATTGACCTGATCCATGAAGAAATCGGAGAATATCCCATTTTACTATTGGATGATGTACTGAGTGAGCTGGATGATTATCGCCAGTCGCACTTGCTTCATACGATCCAAGGCCGTGTACAAACGTTTGTCACAACGACAAGCGTTGATGGCATTGATCACGAAACCTTACGCCAAGCAGGAATGTTCCGTGTGCAAAACGGTGCGTTAGTGAAGTGAAGAAATGAGGTGGGCAATTGTATATTCATTTAGGTGATGACTTTGTGGTTTCAACACGAGATATTGTCGGCATTTTTGACTTTAAAGCCAACATGTCGCCTATTGTTGAAGAATTTCTGAAAAAACAGAAACACAAGGTGGTGCCTTCCGTAAACGGCACGCCCAAATCTATCGTAGTCACGGTTCAGAATATATATTACTCTCCCTTATCTTCCAGCACATTAAAAAAACGTGCGCAATTTATGTTTGAAATAGATTCTTAGAAATTTTTTATCACGAATATATCGTTTAGAAAAGTGTAGGTGAATGACGTGGCTATGGAACAGCAGCAAAACAGTTATGATGAAAATCAGATACAGGTACTAGAGGGATTGGAAGCTGTTCGTAAAAGACCGGGGATGTATATCGGTTCAACAAACAGCAAAGGCCTTCACCACCTGGTATGGGAAATTGTCGACAATAGTATTGACGAGGCCCTCGCAGGTTATTGTACGGATATCAATATCCAAATTGAAAAAGACAACAGCATCACGGTAATAGATAATGGTCGCGGTATTCCAGTCGGTATTCATGAAAAAATGGGCCGTCCTGCAGTAGAAGTCATTATGACGGTGCTCCATGCCGGAGGGAAATTTGACGGAAGCGGTTATAAAGTGTCTGGAGGATTGCACGGTGTAGGTGCGTCAGTCGTAAACGCGCTTTCAACCGAGCTTGTTGTGACGGTGCACCGTGACGGTAAAATCCACCGTCAAACTTATAAACGCGGAGTTCCGGTTTCAGACCTTGAGATCATTGGCGAAACGGATCATACAGGAACGACGACACATTTCGTCCCGGATCCTGAGATTTTCACAGAAACAACTGTGTATGATTATGATCTGCTTGCTAACCGTGTGCGCGAACTAGCCTTTTTGACAAAAGGCGTAAACATCACGATTGAAGATAAACGTGAAGGGCAAGAGCGCAAAAATGAGTACCATTACGAAGGCGGAATTAAAAGTTATGTAGAGTATTTAAACCGTTCTAAAGAAGTAGTCCATGAAGAGCCGATTTACATCGAAGGCGAAAAGGACGGCATTACGGTTGAAGTGGCATTGCAATACAATGACAGCTACACAAGCAACATTTACTCTTTTACAAATAACATTAACACGTACGAAGGCGGTACCCACGAAGCGGGTTTCAAAACGGGTCTGACTCGTGTTATCAACGATTACGCCAGAAAAAAAGGGCTTATTAAAGAAAATGATCCAAACCTAAGCGGAGATGACGTAAGAGAAGGGCTGACCGCGATTATTTCAATCAAACACCCTGATCCGCAGTTTGAGGGCCAAACGAAAACAAAGCTAGGCAACTCAGAAGCGCGGACGATTACCGATACGTTATTTTCTACAGCGATGGAAACATTTATGCTGGAAAATCCAGATGCGGCCAAAAAAATTGTCGATAAAGGATTAATGGCGGCAAGAGCAAGAAT
The DNA here is from genome assembly GCF_023238245.1 of Bacillus rugosus. Classification (NCBI taxonomy): domain Bacteria; kingdom Bacillati; phylum Bacillota; class Bacilli; order Caryophanales; family Bacillaceae; genus Bacillus; species Bacillus rugosus. The sequence goes on from NZ_CP096590.1 coordinate 5,619, forward strand.
GGCTGCAAAAAAAGCGCGTGAATTAACACGCCGCAAGAGCGCTTTGGAAATTTCAAACCTTCCCGGTAAGCTGGCGGACTGCTCTTCAAAAGACCCGAGCATCTCCGAGCTGTATATCGTAGAGGGTGACTCTGCCGGAGGATCTGCTAAACAAGGCCGCGACAGACATTTCCAAGCTATTTTGCCGCTTAGAGGTAAGATCCTGAACGTTGAAAAAGCGAGACTGGATAAAATCCTTTCTAACAACGAAGTTCGCTCTATGATTACAGCGCTCGGCACAGGTATCGGGGAAGATTTCAACCTGGAGAAAGCCCGTTACCACAAAGTTGTCATTATGACAGATGCCGACGTTGATGGCGCGCACATCAGAACACTGCTATTAACGTTCTTTTACAGATATATGCGTCAGATTATCGAAAATGGCTACGTGTACATTGCGCAGCCGCCGCTTTACAAGGTTCAACAGGGGAAACGTGTTGAATATGCATACAATGACAAGGAGCTTGAAGACCTGCTAAAAACGCTGCCTCAAACGCCTAAGCCTGGATTGCAGCGTTATAAAGGTCTTGGTGAAATGAATGCCACCCAGCTATGGGAGACAACGATGGATCCGAGCTCTAGAACACTTCTTCAGGTAACTCTTGAAGATGCTATGGATGCGGATGAGACATTTGAAATGCTGATGGGCGACAAAGTAGAACCGCGCCGAAACTTCATAGAAGCAAATGCGAGATACGTTAAAAATCTTGACATCTAATATAAAAAGCCTTATTTCCAATTAGAAATAAGGCTTTTTTCTGAACGGGATCAGATGCAGTAATGCTTGCAATACCTATATATTCTAGCAATTTAATGTGTATAATCATAAGTTTATTGATATAATGGAGAATAGTGAAATCGTATTGAAGATCATAATGGACAATCTACTCCCACATATTTCATGTGATACTTCAGGGAGGTTTTTTAATGAGTGAACAAAACACACCACAAGTTCGTGAAATAAATATCAGTCAGGAAATGCGTACGTCCTTCTTGGATTATGCAATGAGCGTTATTGTGTCCCGTGCTCTTCCAGATGTTCGTGACGGTTTAAAACCGGTTCATAGACGGATTTTGTATGCTATGAATGATTTGGGGATGACGAGTGACAAGGCTTATAAAAAATCCGCGCGTATCGTTGGAGAAGTTATCGGGAAATACCACCCGCACGGTGATTCAGCGGTATATGAATCCATGGTCAGAATGGCACAGGATTTCAACTATCGTTATATGCTCGTTGACGGTCACGGAAACTTCGGTTCTGTTGACGGAGACTCAGCGGCTGCCATGCGTTATACAGAAGCAAGAATGTCTAAGATCTCGATGGAAATTCTTCGAGATATCACAAAAGACACAATTGATTATCAGGATAACTATGATGGGTCAGAAAGAGAACCCGTTGTTATGCCTTCAAGGTTCCCGAATCTGCTCGTGAACGGTGCTGCCGGTATTGCGGTAGGTATGGCAACAAACATTCCTCCGCACCAGCTTGGGGAAATCATTGATGGTGTACTTGCTGTCAGTGAGAACCCGGACATCACAATCTCGGAACTTATGGAATTCATTCCAGGGCCTGATTTCCCGACTGCGGGTCAGATCTTGGGACGCAGCGGTATCCGTAAGGCATACGAATCTGGTCGAGGTTCTATTACGATTCGGGCAAAAGCTGAGATCGATCATACATCTTCAGGCAAAGAAAGAATTGTCGTAACAGAGATTCCTTACCAAGTAAACAAGGCTAAATTAATCGAGAAAATTGCAGATCTCGTTAGGGACAAGAAGATAGAGGGCATCACAGATTTACGCGATGAATCAGACCGTACAGGTATGAGAATTGTCATTGAAATCAGACGCGATGCCAATGCAAATGTTATTCTAAACAACCTATACAAACAAACTGCGCTGCAAACATCTTTTGGTATTAACCTGCTTGCGCTTGTTGACGGTCAGCCGAAAGTTTTAAATCTAAAGCAATGCCTGGAGCATTACCTTGACCATCAAAAAGTCGTAATCAGACGCCGTACGGCATATGAATTGCGTAAAGCTGAAGCGAGAGCTCATATCTTGGAAGGTTTGAGAATTGCTCTTGATCATCTCGATGCAGTTATTTCTCTTATCCGTAATTCTCAAACGGCTGAAATCGCGAGAACAGGTCTAATTGAACAATTTTCATTGACAGAGAAGCAAGCACAAGCGATCCTCGATATGAGGCTGCAGCGTTTAACAGGACTAGAACGTGAAAAGATTGAAGAAGAATATCTATCTCTTGTTAAATTAATTGCAGAGCTAAAAGACATTTTGGCAAATGAATATAAAGTGCTTGAGATCATCCGTGAAGAACTCACTGAAATCAAAGAGCGTTTCAACGATGAGAGACGTACGGAGATCGTCACTTCTGGACTGGAAACAATTGAAGATGAAGATCTTATCGAGAGAGAAAATATCGTCGTCACTCTGACACACAACGGATACATCAAACGTCTTCCTGCATCAACTTACCGCAGTCAAAAACGAGGCGGAAAAGGTGTACAGGGGATGGGAACAAATGAAGATGATTTCGTTGAGCATTTAATATCTACGTCAACTCATGACACGATTCTCTTCTTCTCGAACAAAGGGAAAGTGTATCGTGCAAAAGGATATGAAATCCCTGAGTACGGCAGAACAGCAAAAGGAATCCCGATTATTAACCTGCTTGAGGTAGAAAAGGGTGAATGGATTAACGCAATTATTCCAGTCACTGAATTCAATGCGGAGCTTTACCTTTTCTTCACAACAAAGCACGGGGTTTCAAAACGAACTTCGCTGTCTCAGTTCGCTAATATCCGCAACAATGGCCTAATCGCCCTGAGTCTTCGTGAGGATGATGAATTGATGGGTGTACGTCTAACTGACGGCACAAAACAAATGATCATCGGAACGAAAAATGGATTGCTGATCCGTTTCCTTGAGACAGATGTCCGGGAAATGGGAAGAACTGCGGCAGGCGTAAAAGGCATAACCTTGACCGATGATGACGTTGTTGTCGGCATGGAAATATTAGAGGAAGAATCACATGTCCTTATCGTAACTGAAAAAGGTTACGGAAAACGAACTCCGGCTGAAGAGTATAGAACCCAAAGCCGTGGCGGAAAAGGACTCAAAACAGCGAAAATCACCGAGAACAACGGCCAATTAGTAACAGTAAAAGCTACTAAAGGTGAAGAGGATCTAATGATTATTACAGCAAGCGGCGTACTCATTAGAATGGACATTAATGATATCTCAATCACCGGACGTGTCACTCAAGGTGTACGCCTTATCAGAATGGCGGTAGAAGAGCATGTTGCTACAGTAGCATTGGTAGAGAAAAGCGAAGAAGATGAGCAAGAAGAAACACAAGAAGAAGTGTGAGAAAAAGCGCAGCTGAAATAGCTGCGCTTTTTTTGTGCCATAACCCTTTACAGTCATAATAATTATGGTATAATCATTTCTGTTGTCTTTTAAAAGACACAAACATCACTAGCAAAAACTTTTTAAAAAAAGTGTTGACCTAGTTAACTAAAAATGTTACTATTAAGTAGTCGCTTCGAGAGAAGCACACAAAGTTCTTTGAAAACTAAACAAGACAAAACGTACCTGTTAATTCATTTTTATAAAATCGCACAGTAATGTGCGTAGTCAGTCAAACTACTTTATCGGAGAGTTTGATCCTGGCTCAGGACGAACGCTGGCGGCGTGCCTAATACATGCAAGTCGAGCGGACAGAGGGGAGCTTGCTCCCTGATGTTAGCGGCGGACGGGTGAGTAACACGTGGGTAACCTGCCTGTAAGACTGGGATAACTCCGGGAAACCGGGGCTAATACCGGATGCTTGTTTGAACCGCATGGTTCAAACATAAAAGGTGGCTTCGGCTACCACTTACAGATGGACCCGCGGCGCATTAGCTAGTTGGTGAGGTAATGGCTCACCAAGGCAACGATGCGTAGCCGACCTGAGAGGGTGATCGGCCACACTGGGACTGAGACACGGCCCAGACTCCTACGGGAGGCAGCAGTAGGGAATCTTCCGCAATGGACGAAAGTCTGACGGAGCAACGCCGCGTGAGTGATGAAGGTTTTCGGATCGTAAAGCTCTGTTGTTAGGGAAGAACAAGTACCGTTCGAATAGGGCGGTACCTTGACGGTACCTAACCAGAAAGCCACGGCTAACTACGTGCCAGCAGCCGCGGTAATACGTAGGTGGCAAGCGTTGTCCGGAATTATTGGGCGTAAAGGGCTCGCAGGCGGTTTCTTAAGTCTGATGTGAAAGCCCCCGGCTCAACCGGGGAGGGTCATTGGAAACTGGGGAACTTGAGTGCAGAAGAGGAGAGTGGAATTCCACGTGTAGCGGTGAAATGCGTAGAGATGTGGAGGAACACCAGTGGCGAAGGCGACTCTCTGGTCTGTAACTGACGCTGAGGAGCGAAAGCGTGGGGAGCGAACAGGATTAGATACCCTGGTAGTCCACGCCGTAAACGATGAGTGCTAAGTGTTAGGGGGTTTCCGCCCCTTAGTGCTGCAGCTAACGCATTAAGCACTCCGCCTGGGGAGTACGGTCGCAAGACTGAAACTCAAAGGAATTGACGGGGGCCCGCACAAGCGGTGGAGCATGTGGTTTAATTCGAAGCAACGCGAAGAACCTTACCAGGTCTTGACATCCTCTGACAATCCTAGAGATAGGACGTCCCCTTCGGGGGCAGAGTGACAGGTGGTGCATGGTTGTCGTCAGCTCGTGTCGTGAGATGTTGGGTTAAGTCCCGCAACGAGCGCAACCCTTGATCTTAGTTGCCAGCATTCAGTTGGGCACTCTAAGGTGACTGCCGGTGACAAACCGGAGGAAGGTGGGGATGACGTCAAATCATCATGCCCCTTATGACCTGGGCTACACACGTGCTACAATGGACAGAACAAAGGGCAGCGAAACCGCGAGGTTAAGCCAATCCCACAAATCTGTTCTCAGTTCGGATCGCAGTCTGCAACTCGACTGCGTGAAGCTGGAATCGCTAGTAATCGCGGATCAGCATGCCGCGGTGAATACGTTCCCGGGCCTTGTACACACCGCCCGTCACACCACGAGAGTTTGTAACACCCGAAGTCGGTGAGGTAACCTTTTAGGAGCCAGCCGCCGAAGGTGGGACAGATGATTGGGGTGAAGTCGTAACAAGGTAGCCGTATCGGAAGGTGCGGCTGGATCACCTCCTTTCTAAGGATATTTACGGAATATAAGACCTTGGGTCTTATAAACAGAACGTTCCCTGTCTTGTTTAGTTTTGAAGGAACTTTGTTCCTTGAATAAGTTAAGATGGGCCTGTAGCTCAGCTGGTTAGAGCGCACGCCTGATAAGCGTGAGGTCGGTGGTTCGAGTCCACTCAGGCCCACCATCTTAAATAACGGGGCCTTAGCTCAGCTGGGAGAGCGCCTGCTTTGCACGCAGGAGGTCAGCGGTTCGATCCCGCTAGGCTCCACCAACGTGTTCTTTGAAAACTAGATAACAGTAGACATCACATTCAATTAGTAATACAAGATATCACATAGTGATTCTTTTTAACGGTTAAGTTAGAAAGGGCGCACGGTGGATGCCTTGGCACTAGGAGCCGATGAAGGACGGGACGAACACCGATATGCTTCGGGGAGCTGTAAGCAAGCTTTGATCCGGAGATTTCCGAATGGGGAAACCCACCACTCGTAATGGAGTGGTATCCATATCTGAATTCATAGGATATGAGAAGGCAGACCCGGGGAACTGAAACATCTAAGTACCCGGAGGAAGAGAAAGCAAATGCGATTCCCTGAGTAGCGGCGAGCGAAACGGGATTAGCCCAAACCAAGAGGCTTGCCTCTTGGGGTTGTAGGACACTCTGCACGGAGTTACAAAAGAACGAGGTAGATGAAGAGGTCTGGAAAGGCCCGCCATAGGAGGTAACAGCCCTGTAGTCAAAACTTCGTTCTCTCCTGAGTGGATCCTGAGTACGGCGGAACACGTGAAATTCCGTCGGAATCCGGGAGGACCATCTCCCAAGGCTAAATACTCCCTAGTGACCGATAGTGAACCAGTACCGTGAGGGAAAGGTGAAAAGCACCCCGGAAGGGGAGTGAAAGAGATCCTGAAACCGTGTGCCTACAAGTAGTCAGAGCCCGTTAACGGGTGATGGCGTGCCTTTTGTAGAATGAACCGGCGAGTTACGATCCCGTGCAAGGTTAAGCAGAAGATGCGGAGCCGCAGCGAAAGCGAGTCTGAATAGGGCGCATGAGTACGTGGTCGTAGACCCGAAACCAGGTGATCTACCCATGTCCAGGGTGAAGTTCAGGTAACACTGAATGGAGGCCCGAACCCACGCACGTTGAAAAGTGCGGGGATGAGGTGTGGGTAGGGGTGAAATGCCAATCGAACCTGGAGATAGCTGGTTCTCTCCGAAATAGCTTTAGGGCTAGCCTCAAGGTAAGAGTCTTGGAGGTAGAGCACTGATTGGACTAGGGGCCCCTACCGGGTTACCGAATTCAGTCAAACTCCGAATGCCAATGACTTATCCTTGGGAGTCAGACTGCGAGTGATAAGATCCGTAGTCGAAAGGGAAACAGCCCAGACCGCCAGCTAAGGTCCCAAAGTATACGTTAAGTGGAAAAGGATGTGGAGTTGCTTAGACAACCAGGATGTTGGCTTAGAAGCAGCCACCATTTAAAGAGTGCGTAATAGCTCACTGGTCGAGTGACTCTGCGCCGAAAATGTACCGGGGCTAAACGTATCACCGAAGCTGCGGACTGTTCTTCGAACAGTGGTAGGAGAGCGTTCTAAGGGCTGTGAAGCCAGACCGGAAGGACTGGTGGAGCGCTTAGAAGTGAGAATGCCGGTATGAGTAGCGAAAGAGGGGTGAGAATCCCCTCCACCGAATGCCTAAGGTTTCCTGAGGAAGGCTCGTCCGCTCAGGGTTAGTCGGGACCTAAGCCGAGGCCGAAAGGCGTAGGCGATGGACAACAGGTTGATATTCCTGTACCACCTCCTCACCATTTGAGCAATGGGGGGACGCAGGAGGATAGGGTAAGCGCGGTATTGGATATCCGCGTCCAAGCAGTTAGGCTGGGAAATAGGCAAATCCGTTTCCCATAAGGCTGAGCTGTGATGGCGAGCGAAATGTAGTAGCGAAGTTCCTGATTCCACACTGCCAAGAAAAGCCTCTAGCGAGGTGAGAGGTGCCCGTACCGCAAACCGACACAGGTAGGCGAGGAGAGAATCCTAAGGTGATCGAGAGAACTCTCGTTAAGGAACTCGGCAAAATGACCCCGTAACTTCGGGAGAAGGGGTGCTCTGTTAGGGTGCAAGCCCGAGAGAGCCGCAGTGAATAGGCCCAGGCGACTGTTTAGCAAAAACACAGGTCTCTGCGAAGCCGTAAGGCGAAGTATAGGGGCTGACGCCTGCCCGGTGCTGGAAGGTTAAGAGGAGCGCTTAGCGTAAGCGAAGGTGCGAATTGAAGCCCCAGTAAACGGCGGCCGTAACTATAACGGTCCTAAGGTAGCGAAATTCCTTGTCGGGTAAGTTCCGACCCGCACGAAAGGCGCAACGATCTGGGCACTGTCTCAACGAGAGACTCGGTGAAATTATAGTACCTGTGAAGATGCAGGTTACCCGCGACAGGACGGAAAGACCCCGTGGAGCTTTACTGCAGCCTGATATTGAATGTTGGTACAGCTTGTACAGGATAGGTAGGAGCCTTGGAAACCGGAGCGCTAGCTTCGGTGGAGGCATCGGTGGGATACTACCCTGGCTGTATTGACCTTCTAACCCGCCGCCCTTATCGGGCGGGGAGACAGTGTCAGGTGGGCAGTTTGACTGGGGCGGTCGCCTCCTAAAAGGTAACGGAGGCGCCCAAAGGTTCCCTCAGAATGGTTGGAAATCATTCGCAGAGTGTAAAGGCACAAGGGAGCTTGACTGCGAGACCTACAAGTCGAGCAGGGACGAAAGTCGGGCTTAGTGATCCGGTGGTTCCGCATGGAAGGGCCATCGCTCAACGGATAAAAGCTACCCCGGGGATAACAGGCTTATCTCCCCCAAGAGTCCACATCGACGGGGAGGTTTGGCACCTCGATGTCGGCTCATCGCATCCTGGGGCTGTAGTCGGTCCCAAGGGTTGGGCTGTTCGCCCATTAAAGCGGTACGCGAGCTGGGTTCAGAACGTCGTGAGACAGTTCGGTCCCTATCCGTCGCGGGCGCAGGAAATTTGAGAGGAGCTGTCCTTAGTACGAGAGGACCGGGATGGACGCACCGCTGGTGTACCAGTTGTTCTGCCAAGGGCATCGCTGGGTAGCTATGTGCGGACGGGATAAGTGCTGAAAGCATCTAAGCATGAAGCCCCCCTCAAGATGAGATTTCCCATTCCGCAAGGAAGTAAGATCCCTGAAAGATGATCAGGTTGATAGGTCTGAGGTGGAAGTGTGGCGACACATGGAGCTGACAGATACTAATCGATCGAGGACTTAACCCACATTTTGAATGATGTCACATCTGTTATCTAGTTTTGAGAGAACACTCTCAATTTGTTTGGTGGCGATAGCGAAGAGGTCACACCCGTTCCCATACCGAACACGGAAGTTAAGCTCTTCAGCGCCGATGGTAGTCGGGGGTTTCCCCCTGTGAGAGTAGGACGCCGCCAAGGCAAGGTTAAAACCCAGCTCAATGAGCTGGGTTTTTTGTGTGTCAAAAATGAAGAAGAAATTGTAAAGCATATTTCGGAAACTTGTTTTCTGTCACTAATAAAAACTGCTGAATCAGCACGTAATCATCACTTATATGCTGCGTTAACAACTCATACCACCATTCTGTCTCATACCTCGCGATCATCCCTATGTTGTACAAAATTAAATAATGAATTGCCATTTCAGGAAGTCTCAGAAATTGTTCCCTTTGGGAAGGGATAAAATATTGGTTCTTACCCATGTCATACAACAAGCTGTTTGATGTCCATGGCTTCATGTCTTGTGGTGAAATTTCAAACAGCAGCCCGTGTTCACTTTTCTTTGCAAAAGACCATTGAAAATGATGGCTCATATATTCGGCAAATCTTGAATCAGACATTTTATAATTGATGACCACATCCTCTGGTACAGAAATCCTGTTCTTCTCCTTCTCGACTTTTGTCATAAAACGTTCTTTCTGCTGAAAATAGAAAGTATCACTTAGTTCTGGAATCGCCATTAATAATTTTTTCATGGTGTACCGTTCATCTACTATATCCGATTGTCCGAATAAGTGTTTCATGAAATGTATGCATAGGCCGTTCCGTTGTATTTTTACTTCATCATCGCTAAAACAATAATTTTGTTTCTTTCGCTTTCTTGTTGTTACGCCATGTGCCAGTACCGACGTATGGCTTGGGTAATGAGGATCCCGTGTTACGAGACATGCTTTGATAAGTTGTGCCATTCCGTAAAATAAAAGAATCGGTTTGATTTCTAAAGGGGAATATGAGGCTTGTTTATAAAACGATTCGGCATGCTTTAGGAAATAAATAAACCGTTCACTGTTTTTAAAAGAGTTCTTTTTCGCATCGTCAATATCGTTTAAGGTATACACTTTCTCTAGAAATTTCTGGGTTGATTCAACGGAATAAAATAGCGCTAAGTCTTTCCACTCATGATATGTCATATGTATTTCTTAATCCTTTCCATTATCTAAATATTTCAACTCTTTAATGCTTCCTTGACATGCTCTTGGCTAGTTGATAATCTACATATAATATTTTGCCGAAAAGAGGGGGATTTACTAATGTGGGAAAGTAAATTTTCAAAAGAAGGCTTAACGTTTGACGATGTGCTGCTTGTACCAGCAAAGTCAGAGGTACTTCCGCGTGATGTGGATTTATCTGTAGAACTTACAAAAACGTTAAAGCTGAATATTCCTGTCATCAGCGCAGGTATGGACACTGTAACAGAATCAGCAATGGCAATTGCAATGGCTAGACAGGGCGGCTTGGGCATCATTCATAAAAATATGTCCATTGAACAGCAGGCTGAACAAGTTGATAAAGTAAAGCGTTCTGAGCGCGGCGTTATCACAAATCCCTTCTTTTTAACTCCTGATCACCAAGTATTTGATGCGGAGCACTTGATGGGGAAATACAGAATTTCCGGTGTTCCGATTGTAGATAACGAAGAAGATCAAAAGCTTGTCGGAATTATTACAAACCGTGATCTGCGTTTTATTTCTGACTACTCAATGAAAATCAGCGATGTCATGACGAAAGAAGAGCTTGTTACTGCACCTGTAGGAACGACTCTTGATGAAGCTGAAAAGATTTTGCAGAAACATAAAATTGAAAAGCTTCCTCTCGTTGATGACCAGAATAAATTAAAAGGTCTTATTACAATTAAAGACATTGAAAAAGTCATTGAGTTCCCGAACTCTTCTAAAGACATTCACGGCCGTCTGATCGTTGGCGCGGCAGTTGGTGTAACTGGCGACACAATGACTCGCGTTAAAAAGCTTGTTGAAGCTAATGTTGATGTTATTGTTATTGATACTGCTCACGGACATTCTCAGGGTGTATTAAACACAGTAACAAAAATCCGTGAAACATATCCTGAATTAAACATTATTGCTGGAAACGTGGCAACAGCTGAAGCGACCAGAGCTCTTATCGAAGCTGGAGCAGACGTTGTCAAAGTTGGAATCGGACCTGGTTCAATTTGTACTACACGCGTGGTAGCGGGTGTCGGTGTTCCGCAAATTACAGCGATTTATGATTGTGCGACTGAAGCAAGAAAACACGGCAAAACAATCATCGCAGATGGCGGCATTAAATTCTCTGGCGATATCACTAAAGCATTAGCATCCGGCGGACATGCTGTTATGCTCGGAAGCTTGCTTGCTGGCACGTCAGAAAGCCCTGGTGAAACTGAAATCTACCAAGGCAGAAGATTTAAAGTATACCGCGGTATGGGATCAGTTGCTGCAATGGAGAAAGGAAGTAAAGACCGTTACTTCCAAGAAGAAAACAAAAAATTCGTTCCAGAAGGAATTGAAGGACGCACACCTTACAAAGGACCAGTTGAAGAAACCGTTTATCAGCTAGTCGGCGGTCTTCGTTCTGGTATGGGATATTGCGGATCCAAAGATCTTCGCGCTTTAAGAGAAGAAGCTCAGTTCATTCGCATGACTGGCGCAGGACTTCGTGAAAGCCATCCGCATGATGTACAAATTACAAAAGAATCTCCGAACTATACAATTTCATAATAAATTGTTACAAATTAAAAACATTTGACAGGGTCTCAGACTCTGTCTATTTTTTTTATACTGAGTATGATAAAATTTATACTGTTGTGCATTGAAAATGTCCTTAACGGCTTAATTATAGATGAGAAAAATGAAATACGGAGGTCGTACGATTGAACATCAAGAAATGTAAACAGCTATTGATGTCATTGGTTGTGTTAACACTAGCTGTCACTTGTCTGGCTCCAATGGCAAAAGCAAAAGCAGCCAGCGATCCAATTGATATCAATGCATCTGCTGCTATTATGATCGAAGCTTCTTCAGGTAAAATTCTGTACAGTAAAAATGCAGATAAGAGACTGCCAATTGCCAGCATGACAAAAATGATGACAGAGTATCTGTTATTAGAAGCAATTGATCAAGGTAAAGTGAAATGGGACCAAACCTATACGCCAGATGACTATGTGTATGAGATTTCCCAAGATAACAGCTTATCAAACGTTCCTCTTCGTAAAGATGGGAAATACACAGTAAAAGAACTATATCAAGCTACAGCCATTTATTCTGCAAATGCTGCTGCTATTGCGATTGCAGAAGTCGTTGCGGGCACTGAAACTAAGTTTGTTGAAAAAATGAATGCAAAAGCAAAAGAACTAGGCTTAACAGATTACAAATTTGTTAACGCAACAGGTCTTGAAAACAAAGATCTTCACGGGCATCAGCCTGAGGGGACAAGCGTAGATGAAGAAAGTGAAGTTTCTGCTAAGGACATGGCGATTCTTGCGGATCACTTGATTACTGACTACCCTGAGATTCTGGAGACTTCCAGTATCGCAAAAACGAAGTTCAGAAAAGGCACTGATGATGAGATGGACATGCCGAACTGGAACTTCATGCTGAAAGGGCTTGTCAGTGAGTATAAAAAAGCGACTGTAGATGGACTGAAAACAGGCTCTACTGACTCTGCGGGTTCATGCTTCACAGGAACAGCTGAACTCAATGGTATGCGTGTTATTACTGTTGTATTAAACGCAAAAGGCAACCTACATACAGGCCGTTTTGATGAAACGAAAAAAATGTTCGATTATGCTTTCGACAATTTCTCCATGAAAGAAATTTATGCTGAAGGCGATCAAGTAAAAGGCCATAAAACGATTTCAGTTGATAAAGGTAAAGAGAAAGAAGTAGGCATTGTAACAAACAAAGCATTCTCTCTTCCTGTCAAAAATGGTGAAGAAAAGAATTACAAAGCGAAGGTTACACTAAATAAAGAGAACCTGACTGCTCCTGTGAAAAAAGGAACCAAGGTTGGGAAACTGACTGCAGAATATACAGGTGATGAAAAGGATTACGGATTCCTCAACAGCGATCTTGCTGGTGTAGACCTTGTTACAAAAGAAAATGTAGAAAAAGCAAACTGGTTTGTTCTGACAATGCGCAGTATCGGCGGATTTTTCGCTGGCATTTGGGGAAGCATTGTTGATACGGTAACCGGCTGGTTTTAATCAAATGAAAGAGCTCTGATGTATGTTAGGGCTCTTTCGCTTAATATACTGAAAAAACCCAATTTTTAAGAAAAAATGATTTTCAAAGCGCTAAAAACCGAATAAAATAATATATATCCATATGAATTATTGGATTTCTAGGATACAATAAGGATTAGAAATCATACAATTATACCTTGATTAGGGGGACCAAGAAATGGCTCAAACAGGTACTGAACGTGTAAAACGCGGAATGGCAGAAATGCAAAAAGGCGGCGTCATCATGGACGTCATCAATGCGGAACAAGCGAAAATTGCTGAAGAGGCTGGAGCTGTAGCTGTAATGGCGCTAGAGCGTGTACCAGCTGATATTCGTGCGGCTGGAGGAGTTGCCCGTATGGCTGACCCTACAATCGTGGAAGAAGTAATGAATGCAGTATCTATCCCAGTAATGGCAAAAGCGCGTATTGGACATATTGTTGAAGCGCGTGTGCTTGAAGCTATGGGTGTTGACTATATTGATGAAAGTGAAGTTCTGACTCCGGCTGACGAAGAATTCCATTTAAATAAAAATGAATATACAGTTCCTTTCGTTTGCGGCTGCCGTGATCTTGGTGAAGCAACACGCCGTATTGCTGAAGGCGCTTCTATGCTTCGTACGAAAGGCGAGCCTGGAACAGGGAATATCGTTGAGGCTGTTCGCCATATGCGCAAGGTAAACGCTCAAGTGCGTAAAGTAGTTGCGATGAGTGATGATGAAATCATGACAGAAGCGAAAAACTTAGGTGCTCCTTACGAGCTTCTTCTTCAAATTAAAAAAGATGGCAAGCTTCCTGTCGTCAACTTTGCCGCTGGTGGTGTAGCTACTCCTGCTGATGCTGCTCTCATGATGCAGCTTGGTGCTGACGGGGTATTTGTTGGTTCTGGTATTTTCAAATCAGACAACCCTGCTAAGTTTGCGAAAGCAATTGTGGAAGCAACAACTCACTACACTGATTACAAATTGATCGCTGAACTTTCAAAAGAGCTTGGTACTGCAATGAAAGGGATTGAAATCTCAAACTTACTTCCAGAACAGCGTATGCAAGAACGCGGCTGGTAAAAATATAGGAGTGCTGCTGGCATGTTAACAATAGGAGTACTAGGACTTCAAGGAGCAGTTAGAGAGCATATCCGTGCAATTGAAGCATGCGGGGCGGCTGGTCTTGTGGTTAAACGCCCGGAGCAGCTGAATGAAATTGACGGACTGATTCTACCCGGCGGTGAGAGCACAACGATGCGACGTTTGATTGATACGTATCAATTCATGGAGCCGCTTCGTGAATTTGCTGCCCAGGGAAAACCGATGTTCGGGACATGCGCCGGATTAATTATATTAGCAAAAGAAATTGCTGGTTCAGATAATCCTCATTTAGGGTTGCTGAATGTGGTTGTTGAACGTAATTCGTTTGGCCGGCAGGTTGACAGCTTTGAAGCTGATTTAACAATCAAAGGCCTGGACAAGCCTTTTACAGGGGTATTCATCCGCGCGCCGCATATTTTAGAAGCTGATGAAAATGTTGAAGTTCTTTCGGAGCATAATGGTCGTATTGTAGCTGCTAAACAGGATCAATTCCTGGGCTGCTCGTTCCATCCGGAGCTGACAGAAGATCATCGAGTGACACAGCTGTTTGTTCAAATGGTTGAAGAATACAAACAGAAAGCACTTGTATAAAACAGTTGAAAGCTGTGGAAACTTATAGTACATTATAAGCACAAATAAAGATCGAAAAGCGTTGATAGGAACTAGTAAGAAGCCTCTCTTTCTAAGAGAGCCGATGGTTGGTGAGAATCGGTGAAAGATGCTGTCTGAATCCATCCTTGAGCGAAATGCTGAAACAAGTAGGCATTTACGGGATAACCGTTATGTGTGAAAGTGGAAAGCGAGTCTTTGGCTTGTTTTCAATCAGGGTGGCAACGCGAGAGCTCTCGTCCCTTTATGGGGATGAGGGCTCTTTTTATTTTCGACAAATCAATAAAAAAGGAGTGTTTCGCATGCTTGATACAAAAATGCTGAGAGCAAATTTTCAAGAAATTAAAGCAAAGCTTGTACACAAAGGCGAAGACTTAACTGATTTTGATAAGTTTGAGGCGCTGGACGATAGACGAAGAGAGCTTATTGGCAAGGTTGAAGAGTTAAAAGGAAAACGGAATGAAGTATCTCAGCAGGTAGCTGTGCTGAAACGTGAGAAAAAAGATGCAGATCACATTATTAAAGAAATGCGTGAAGTCGGCGAGGAAATTAAAAAACTTGATGAAGAATTAAGACAAGTGGAATCTGAGCTTGATACTATTCTTCTTTCAATCCCAAATATTCCGCATGAGTCTGTCCCTGTAGGTGAAACAGAAGACGACAACATAGAAGTGCGTAAATGGGGTGAAAAGCCTTCATTTGCTTACGAGCCGAAGCCGCACTGGGATATTGCAGATGAGCTGGGTATTCTTGATTTTGAACGTGCTGCAAAAGTAACCGGAAGCCGTTTCGTGTTCTATAAAGGGTTAGGTGCTCGTCTGGAGCGTGCGCTTTATAACTTTATGCTTGATCTGCACGTAGATGAGTATAACTATACTGAAGTGATTCCGCCTTATATGGTAAATCGCGCAAGTATGACGGGAACGGGTCAGCTTCCTAAATTCGAAGAGGATGCGTTTAAAATCAGAGAAGAAGATTACTTCTTAATTCCAACTGCGGAAGTACCGATTACAAACATGCATCGCGATGAAATCCTTTCAGGTGAGAGCCTGCCGATCAACTATGCGGCATTCAGTGCTTGCTTCCGTTCTGAAGCCGGTTCAGCAGGGCGTGATACACGCGGATTAATCCGTCAGCATCAATTTAATAAAGTTGAGCTTGTGAAGTTTGTGAAGCCTGAAGATTCTTATGAAGAATTAGAGAAGCTTACAAACCAAGCAGAACGAGTTCTTCAGCTGCTTGAGCTTCCATACCGTGTCATGAGCATGTGTACGGGTGATCTAGGCTTTACGGCTGCGAAAAAATACGATATCGAAGTTTGGATTCCAAGCCAAGACACATATCGTGAAATCTCTTCTTGCAGCAACTTCGAAGCATTCCAGGCAAGACGTGCGAACATTCGTTTCAGACGTGAAGCGAAGGGCAAGCCTGAGCATGTACACACACTAAACGGTTCAGGGCTGGCGGTTGGAAGAACAGTAGCCGCTATCTTAGAAAATTATCAGCAGGAAGACGGAAGCGTTGTAATTCCAAAAGTGCTTCGCCCTTATATGGGGAATAAAGAAGTAATAAAACCATAAAATTGTGAAAGGTGTGCCTGATAAGGTGCGCCTTTTTGCCTGCGTAAACACGGCATTTTTATAAAAACAAAAAAAGTTTTTAAAAAAGCTTGACCATATAAGAACATTCATGATATAGTAAGTCTTGTCGATACGGAGGAATACCCAAGTCCGGCTGAAGGGATCGGTCTTGAAAACCGACAGGGGTGTCAAAGCCCGCGGGGGTTCGAATCCCTCTTCCTCCGCCATATTGATTTTAATTCTAATGAAACACAAGCATATATTGGAGATTGTTTTGTCCGTTGCATTCGGTGCAACGGATTTTTTATTATAAAGAAAAAGTGAATCTCAGTTGAGATTCACTTTTTTTGATTTTCATGAATAACTGAAGCGATTTGATCTACAATATTTTCAATCGAACTTTCGTCATTCAGCAGATCATAATCCTCAATGCGGAGTTTTAAAACAGGGCAGGCGTTAAAACCGCTTATCCAGTTTTCATAGCGTGTATGCATTTCTTCCCAATAGGACCGGCTTGTCTGAAGCTCCATTTCACGGCCGCGTTCTTCAATCCGGTTTAAAATGTTCTCCAGATCTCCTTCTAAATAGATCAATACATCTGGGTGTGGGAAATAAGGTGTCATGACCATTGCTTCGAAAAGGCTTGTGTAAGTTTTATAATCAATCTTTGACATTGTCCCTTTGTCAGCATGCATTTTTGCGAAGATTCCTGTATCTTCATAAATAGACCGATCCTGTACAAATCCTCCGCCGGCTTCAAAAATCGTTTTCTGTTCTTTGAATCGTTCAGCTAAGAAATAGATTTGCAGGTGAAAGCTCCAACGTTCAAAATCATGATAGAACTTTTCTAAGTATGGATTATGATCGACTTCCTCCAGAGAGGTTTTAAATCCAAGACGTTTAGCCAAAGCTTTTGTTAAAGTCGATTTTCCGACACCTACTGTTCCTGCTACTGTGATAATTGAATTTTTAGGGATAAAATGTTCCTTCATACGATAAGCTCCTTTACATGGGCGGCAATGCGTTCAAAGTCGCTCTTATTCAAAACAAAATCTTTTGAATCACCATCTATGGTTAACACTGTAAGTTCAGGATCTGCTTCTTGCAGCTGTTTGATGGCGACTTCATAATCTGCGATCAGCTGCTCCAAATAGCTTGTTTCAATTTTTTTCTCAAAGGGGCGTCCGCGTTTTTCAATGCGGTGTAACAATGTAGGCAGACTAGCCTTTATGTAAATGATGAAATTTGGCTTTGGCAGATCATCTGTCAGCAGGTGATAAATCTTTTTATATTTTTCCAGCTGGTGCTGAGAAAGGGTGCGTTCTGCAAAAATCACATTTTTATAAATGTGATAATCAGCTATCACAGGCTGTCCCTTTTTTAAAAAGTGATCATCGGTGTCTTCAAGCTGTTTGTATCTGTGACAAAGAAAAAACATTTCAAGCTGGAAGCTCCATTCCTCTATATTGTCATAAAACTTATCAAGGTACGGGTTATCCTCAACAATCTCACTAATCATAGGGAATCCAAACTCTTGTGAGAGCATCGTCGCGAGGGTAGTTTTTCCTGCCCCGATAGGACCTTCTATTGCAATAAAAGGGGCTGTATTCATCGGAATCCTCCTTATATCTGAAAAACGTTCGTCAGTTACCGACCTTCATATTGTATCACAACCCTTAGGTGCCCCCATGAAAAAAAGACGTTTCCAAATTATCGAAACGTCTTTTTGACAATATTAAATTGATCAGATAGCAGCAGCCAGTTTTGCGGGAAGGAAAGACCCAGCTTCCAATAGCTGATGCCTCTTAAATTCAGCTCTTTAATCAGATTGAATTTTGCTTGGATTGAGCGGGCATCCTCAAACCACACCTCGTGCCTTCTGTTTTCTGCATCAGTATAGCGGAAAAAAGGTGCTTGAGCGGTTTGGTCATACTGAATGGCTGCATTGTTTTCAGCGGCTATGACAAGGGCTTGCTGAGGGCTTATTGCTCTTGCCGGGGTTCCGCCTGCTGTATACGGCAGCGTCCAGTCATACCCATATAAATTCTGCCCCATGACAATTTTATTCGCAGGCATTTCAGTCAAAGCATATTCTATGACATCCCGAACAGGCCCGATTGGAGAAACGGCTTGAGCCGGCCCGCCACTATAGCCCCATTCATATGTCATGAGAACAACAAAGTCGACAATTTGGCCATGGGCTCTGTAATCATGCGCTTCGTACCATCTGCCCTGCTGTGTTGCGCTTGTTTTAGGGGCAAGCGCTGTAGAAATTTCTAAGCCTTCTCGATGGAAAAGATCCCTTGCTTCACGGAGAAATTGATTATATGCTTCTCTATCCTGAGGCCGCAAATATTCAAAATCAAAATGAATATCATAGAAACCATATCTTTTGGCATTCTCGACTATTTCATTTAAAAGTCTTCTTTTTACAGTATCATCGTTCAAAAGGATCCGGCCGAGTTCATCGCTGAATGCCTGATTTTCTAAGTTTGTTATAATCATCATCAATGATGTGTTTTGATTCTCTGCAATGCTTCTTAAATTCGTTAAAGGCGGTGCGACTAAGGTTCCGTCACGCTGTGCCTGAAAACTGAATGCGCCAAGGTACGTTAAGTAGGGCGATGCTTCTCTGGCCGCCTGCTGGAGATTTTCGCTGACTTGATTTCCGCGGGGCTCCAAATAAGCATTTGATTCGATGTCTCGTTTAGGAACCGGAGGGATGTATAAGCGGAAACCAATCTGCAGTATGGTATTTAACTGGATTCGGTTAATCCTGGCAAGCTCGGCTGCTGTTGTATTGAACCGCCGTGCGATGGATGTCAGAGTATCTCCTTGTTGAACATCATAAAACTGGCCGGCTATTGGAATGACAATGGTTTGTCCGACAACAAGGCTGTCGGGATTTGGTATTTCATTCGTTTCTGTGATTTCACTTACAGTTGTTCTGTATTGTGAAGCGATAGCAGAAAGAGTGTCGCCTTGTTTCACCACATAAATTTGAATGAAAAACGCCTCCTTTCATATCGCTACCAATGTATGAAAGAAAAGCGCTGATCATGTTTATTTTTCTGTAATTTGTTCCTCCTTCGTAATTTTCGCGAACAGAACATTCTCCATCATGGTTAAGGCAAATTCGTTGTCTTCGTCACGATTTGAGGCAATGCAGTCCTTAGGAATCGTGATGCTGTATTCCCTCATGTAAGCGTCATTAGCGGTAAACAGTACGCATATGTTACCGGCTATACCTGTTAAGATAATATGCTTCACCTGCAATTCGGTAAGGAGAGTGTGAAGTGCTGTTTCGTAAAAAGCGGAATGCTTCGGTTTGATTAAAAAATAATCAGCATCTTCCGGAGCTATCTGTCTGATGATATCCTTACTTCTTTCATTCGTGCATTTTTGCTGAATATTTTTAATATCAGCTTGCCAAAGTCCATAATGATCATTAATGTAAATAATCGGCCAGTCGTTTTGTCTCGCATGCTTCTTTAATGATAAAATGTGAGGAACGATTTTTTCTGTTTTTTTAGCGAGGCTTTCTCCCATATCGAATTCAAAATTATTGATCATGTCTACAATGAGAAGAGCTGTGTCTGCTTTGGACAATCGACAGTCTCCTTTCAGTATCAGTTATAGTTAATATGTAGCCTTTTTAGGCAATGAAAAAACCTTGAAAAGAGAGCTTATCCTTATGACACAAGATGAACTTTATATGAAAGAAGCAATTAAAGAAGCGAAAAAAGCCGAAGAGAAAGGTGAAGTGCCAATCGGCGCTGTGCTTGTCGTTAATGATGAAATCATAGCGCGTGCACATAATTTAAGAGAGACGGAGCAGCGGTCAATCGCTCATGCGGAAATGCTTGTGATTGATGAAGCGTGTAAGGCGCTGGGAACGTGGCGGCTGGAGGGTGCAACTCTTTATGTGACGCTTGAGCCTTGTCCGATGTGTGCCGGTGCCGTCGTGCTTTCGCGAGTAGAAAAAGTGGTATTTGGTGCATTTGACCCTAAAGGCGGCTGTTCAGGCACGCTCATGAACCTTTTGCAGGAAGAGCGCTTTAACCACCAGGCTGTAGTGGTAAGCGGGGTACTTGAGGAGGAATGCGGAGGAATGCTCAGTTCGTTTTTTAGAGAACTGCGAAAAAAGAAGAAAACCTTCAGGAAAAACTTGTCTGAGTAGTCCGGTTGCAATTTTTAGGGGGAAACGATATACTTATGTATGCATCGCAATAGATGCGATATAAAATTTGATATTTATTTTGCCGTGCTAAGCGGGGAGGTAGCGGTGCCCTGTACCTGCAATCCGCTCTAGCGGGGCCGAATCCCTTCTCGAGGTTCGTTTACTTTAAGGTCTGCCTTAAGTAAGTGGTGTTGACGTTTGGGTCCTGCGCAATGGGAATTCATGAACCATGTCAGGTCCGGAAGGAAGCAGCATTAAGTGAAACCTCTCATGTGCCGCAGGGTTGCCTGGGCCGAGCTAACTGCTTAAGTAACGCTTAGGGTAGCGAATCGACAGAAGGTGCACGGTAAATCAATCATCAAATTTTCAGACTCACCTATCATTAGGTGAGTTTTTTGTTATGTAAAAAGAGCTTTTGGAATCGAAACAAGGTTCATGTATAATAGGAATGATGAATAACGGAGGAGGGCAAACCCGTGAGTTACCAAGCTTTATATCGAGTATTCAGGCCTCAGCGCTTTGAAGATGTGGTTGGACAAGAACACATTACAAAAACGCTGCAAAATGCCCTTTTGCAAAAAAAGTTTTCTCACGCCTATCTGTTTTCTGGGCCAAGAGGAACGGGAAAAACCAGTGCAGCCAAAATATTTGCCAAGGCTGTCAACTGTGAACATGCTCCTGTTGATGAGCCATGCAACGAATGTGCGGCCTGTAAAGGGATAACAAACGGGTCAATATCCGATGTCATAGAAATTGACGCTGCTTCTAACAACGGTGTCGATGAGATTCGTGACATTCGCGATAAAGTGAAGTTTGCCCCGTCGGCCGTCACATATAAGGTATATATCATAGATGAGGTACATATGCTTTCTATCGGCGCCTTTAATGCATTGCTAAAAACATTAGAAGAGCCGCCCGAGCATTGTATTTTCATTTTAGCAACAACCGAACCGCATAAAATTCCTTTAACCATTATCTCCAGATGTCAGCGTTTTGATTTTAAACGAATTACATCCCAAGCGATTGTCGGACGTATGAATAAAATTGTTGATGCCGAACAGCTGCAAGTAGAAGAAGGATCGCTTGATATCATTGCGAGTGCTGCAGATGGCGGTATGAGGGATGCTTTGAGTCTTCTTGATCAGGCGGTATCATTTAGCGGTGATGTCCTGAAAGTCGAAGATGCGCTTTTGATTACGGGAGCTGTTTCTCAATTATATATAGGGAAGCTTGCACAATCCCTGCATGATAAAAATGTTTCTGACGCACTGGAAACATTAAATGAACTGCTTCAGCAAGGGAAAGATCCAGCTAAGCTGATAGAGGATATGATTTTCTACTTCAGGGACATGCTGCTGTACAAAACAGCCCCTGGCTTAGAAGGAGTGCTTGAAAAAGTAAAAGTCGATGAAACGTTCCGAGGACTAAGCGAACAAATTCCGGCACAGGCCATATATGAAATGATTGATATTCTGAACAAGAGCCATCAAGAAATGAAATGGACAAATCATCCCCGCATCTTTTTTGAAGTGGCAGTGGTGAAGATTTGTCAAACTTCTCATCAATCAGCAGCTGACCTGCCGGAAGTTGATATGCTGATGAAAAAAATTCAGCAGCTCGAGCAGGAAGTGGAGCGGCTTAAAACTACGGGTATTAAAGCAGCGGTGGAAAGCCCGAAAAAAGAAACGTCGCGTGTGCCTAAGGGCGGGAAATCCAATTACAAAGCGCCAGTAGGCAGAATTCATGAAATTCTGAAGGAAGCTACGAGACCGGATCTTGACCTGCTCAAAAACAGCTGGGGCAAGCTTCTTGCTCATCTCAAACAGCAAAACAAAGTATCACATGCCGCTTTGCTGAATGACAGTGAACCTGTGGCTGCCGCCTCAGCGGCATTTGTTCTGAAATTCAAATATGAAATTCATTGTAAAATGGTCGCAGAGGATAATAACGGAGTCCGGACCAATCTTGAGCATATTTTAGAATCGATGCTCGGAAAAAGAATGGATTTGATTGGCGTTCCAGAAGCACAATGGGGTAAAATAAGAGAAGAATTTTTAGTAGATCATCAGCAGGAAAATGAAGGATCAAATGAACCGGCTGAAGAAGACCCGCTTATTGCTGAGGCGAAAAAGCTTGTCGGAGCGGATTTAATTGAAATAAAAGACTAACAAAATGAAAGAGAGTGAATGCTATGCGTGGCGGAATGGGAAATATGCAAAAAATGATGAAACAAATGCAAAAAATGCAAAAGGACATGGCGAAGGCTCAAGAAGAGCTTGCAGAAAAGGTTGTTGAAGGAACTGCAGGCGGCGGTATGGTAACAGTAAAAGCAAACGGCCAAAAAGAAATCCTGGATGTCATCATCAAAGAGGAAGTCGTTGATCCGGAAGATATCGACATGCTTCAAGATTTGGTGCTTGCTGCAACGAATGAAGCTCTGAAAAAAGTTGACGAAATCACAAACGAAACAATGGGTCAATTTACAAAAGGAATGAACATGCCAGGTTTATTCTAGGGGGATAAAAGAACATGCAATATCCTGAACCAATATCAAAGCTGATTGACAGCTTTATGAAATTGCCAGGGATCGGACCGAAAACAGCGGTTCGTCTGGCTTTTTTTGTTCTAGGTATGAAAGAAGATGTGGTATTAGATTTTGCCAAAGCATTAGTAAATGCGAAACGCAACCTGACATATTGTTCAGTTTGTGGGCATATTACAGATCAGGACCCTTGCTATATATGTGAAGATACGCGCAGGGATAAGTCTGTTATCTGTGTTGTGCAAGACCCTAAGGATGTTATCGCTATGGAGAAAATGAAGGAATACAATGGACAGTATCACGTTCTCCACGGCGCCATTTCTCCAATGGACGGCATCGGGCCAGAGGATATTAAAATACCAGAATTGTTAAAACGATTACAGGATGATCAAGTGACAGAAGTGATTCTCGCAACAAACCCTAATATAGAAGGGGAAGCAACGGCGATGTATATATCAAGGCTCCTAAAGCCGTCTGGTATTAAGCTCTCCCGTATTGCCCACGGACTGCCCGTCGGCGGCGATTTGGAATATGCTGATGAGGTCACTCTTTCTAAAGCACTTGAAGGAAGACGTGAATTGTAAGGAGGAAAAAGCGATCCATGGGTTTTCTTCGCAAGAAAACATTGAGAAGAGAGTTTGATGAAAAACTAACCGAGCAGCTTTTTAAGCAAAAGGAAGAGTGGAACAGGCAAAAAAAGCTGGTTGAAAAAAGCTTAGAGCCGTCTGCTGAAGTGTTGTACGAACTGAAAGTAGCTGAAGCGAAATATTTTTTTTACTTGAGGGAAGCGAAACAGCGAAATTTAAAAATCAGCCGATGGAAGTAAGTGGTCTAAACTCCTGGATCTTCTCATAAGCTTGTACTAGAACAAGCAAAGGAGATGAGAAGATTCATGGAGCCTATTTTTATTATAGGGATTATTTTAGGACTGGTTATTCTTCTTTTTTTATCAGGTTCAGCTGCAAAGCCGTTTAAGTGGATAGGCATCACAGCTGTTAAATTTGTGGCGGGCGCTTTGCTGCTCGTTTGTGTAAATATGTTTGGCGGCAGTCTTGGCATTCATGTGCCGATTAATCTTGTCACAACTGCTATCAGCGGGATTTTAGGAATACCGGGAATAGCTGCTTTAGTCATCATTAAGCAATTTATTATTTAAATGATATTATATGTTGACTTTATCAATCGGAGGTGTTATTCTAATATACGTCGCTGATGACAATCGCTTTTTAAAAAGAACTCATTAAAAAAGTTGTTGACGAAAGCGGCAGGAAATGTTATGATTATAAAGTCGCTTTAAGAGCGGTAAACAAAGTTCTTTGAAAACTAAACAAGACAAAACGTACCTGTTAATTCATTTTTATAAAATCGCACAGTGATGTGCGTAGTCAGTCAAACTAGGGCCTGCACGATGCAGGTCACGCAGGTGTCACCGCAGGATGCGGTGAACTTAACTTGCGATCCATTTATCGGAGAGTTTGATCCTGGCTCAGGACGAACGCTGGCGGCGTGCCTAATACATGCAAGTCGAGCGGACAGAGGGGAGCTTGCTCCCTGATGTTAGCGGCGGACGGGTGAGTAACACGTGGGTAACCTGCCTGTAAGACTGGGATAACTCCGGGAAACCGGGGCTAATACCGGATGCTTGTTTGAACCGCATGGTTCAAACATAAAAGGTGGCTTCGGCTACCACTTACAGATGGACCCGCGGCGCATTAGCTAGTTGGTGAGGTAATGGCTCACCAAGGCAACGATGCGTAGCCGACCTGAGAGGGTGATCGGCCACACTGGGACTGAGACACGGCCCAGACTCCTACGGGAGGCAGCAGTAGGGAATCTTCCGCAATGGACGAAAGTCTGACGGAGCAACGCCGCGTGAGTGATGAAGGTTTTCGGATCGTAAAGCTCTGTTGTTAGGGAAGAACAAGTACCGTTCGAATAGGGCGGTACCTTGACGGTACCTAACCAGAAAGCCACGGCTAACTACGTGCCAGCAGCCGCGGTAATACGTAGGTGGCAAGCGTTGTCCGGAATTATTGGGCGTAAAGGGCTCGCAGGCGGTTTCTTAAGTCTGATGTGAAAGCCCCCGGCTCAACCGGGGAGGGTCATTGGAAACTGGGGAACTTGAGTGCAGAAGAGGAGAGTGGAATTCCACGTGTAGCGGTGAAATGCGTAGAGATGTGGAGGAACACCAGTGGCGAAGGCGACTCTCTGGTCTGTAACTGACGCTGAGGAGCGAAAGCGTGGGGAGCGAACAGGATTAGATACCCTGGTAGTCCACGCCGTAAACGATGAGTGCTAAGTGTTAGGGGGTTTCCGCCCCTTAGTGCTGCAGCTAACGCATTAAGCACTCCGCCTGGGGAGTACGGTCGCAAGACTGAAACTCAAAGGAATTGACGGGGGCCCGCACAAGCGGTGGAGCATGTGGTTTAATTCGAAGCAACGCGAAGAACCTTACCAGGTCTTGACATCCTCTGACAATCCTAGAGATAGGACGTCCCCTTCGGGGGCAGAGTGACAGGTGGTGCATGGTTGTCGTCAGCTCGTGTCGTGAGATGTTGGGTTAAGTCCCGCAACGAGCGCAACCCTTGATCTTAGTTGCCAGCATTCAGTTGGGCACTCTAAGGTGACTGCCGGTGACAAACCGGAGGAAGGTGGGGATGACGTCAAATCATCATGCCCCTTATGACCTGGGCTACACACGTGCTACAATGGACAGAACAAAGGGCAGCGAAACCGCGAGGTTAAGCCAATCCCACAAATCTGTTCTCAGTTCGGATCGCAGTCTGCAACTCGACTGCGTGAAGCTGGAATCGCTAGTAATCGCGGATCAGCATGCCGCGGTGAATACGTTCCCGGGCCTTGTACACACCGCCCGTCACACCACGAGAGTTTGTAACACCCGAAGTCGGTGAGGTAACCTTTTAGGAGCCAGCCGCCGAAGGTGGGACAGATGATTGGGGTGAAGTCGTAACAAGGTAGCCGTATCGGAAGGTGCGGCTGGATCACCTCCTTTCTAAGGATATTTACGGAATATAAGACCTTGGGTCTTATAAACAGAACGTTCCCTGTCTTGTTTAGTTTTGAAGGAACTTTGTTCCTTGAATAAGTTAAGATGGGCCTGTAGCTCAGCTGGTTAGAGCGCACGCCTGATAAGCGTGAGGTCGGTGGTTCGAGTCCACTCAGGCCCACCATCTTAAATAACGGGGCCTTAGCTCAGCTGGGAGAGCGCCTGCTTTGCACGCAGGAGGTCAGCGGTTCGATCCCGCTAGGCTCCACCAACGTGTTCTTTGAAAACTAGATAACAGTAGACATCACATTCAATTAGTAATACAAGATATCACATAGTGATTCTTTTTAACGGTTAAGTTAGAAAGGGCGCACGGTGGATGCCTTGGCACTAGGAGCCGATGAAGGACGGGACGAACACCGATATGCTTCGGGGAGCTGTAAGCAAGCTTTGATCCGGAGATTTCCGAATGGGGAAACCCACCACTCGTAATGGAGTGGTATCCATATCTGAATTCATAGGATATGAGAAGGCAGACCCGGGGAACTGAAACATCTAAGTACCCGGAGGAAGAGAAAGCAAATGCGATTCCCTGAGTAGCGGCGAGCGAAACGGGATTAGCCCAAACCAAGAGGCTTGCCTCTTGGGGTTGTAGGACACTCTGCACGGAGTTACAAAAGAACGAGGTAGATGAAGAGGTCTGGAAAGGCCCGCCATAGGAGGTAACAGCCCTGTAGTCAAAACTTCGTTCTCTCCTGAGTGGATCCTGAGTACGGCGGAACACGTGAAATTCCGTCGGAATCCGGGAGGACCATCTCCCAAGGCTAAATACTCCCTAGTGACCGATAGTGAACCAGTACCGTGAGGGAAAGGTGAAAAGCACCCCGGAAGGGGAGTGAAAGAGATCCTGAAACCGTGTGCCTACAAGTAGTCAGAGCCCGTTAACGGGTGATGGCGTGCCTTTTGTAGAATGAACCGGCGAGTTACGATCCCGTGCAAGGTTAAGCAGAAGATGCGGAGCCGCAGCGAAAGCGAGTCTGAATAGGGCGCATGAGTACGTGGTCGTAGACCCGAAACCAGGTGATCTACCCATG
>NZ_CP096590.1:35000-92500 GCF_023238245.1 Bacillus rugosus
ATACAAACACCGACAGCTTATATAGCCCATATACTGAATTCAAGTTTCGAAAAGATCTAAATAGTGTATACAATATCCGGTTTAAGGGAAGGCTAATTGTACGGAGGTGGGGACGATGGACGAAACTGTTAAATCTAATCATACATGTGTGATTTGTGATCAAGAGAAGAATAGAGGCATTCATCTTTATACGAAATTCATATGTTTAGATTGTGAGAGAAAAGTAATTTCTACATCAACTTCTGATCCTGACTATGCCTTTTACGTAAAAAAACTAAAGAGCATTCATACACCGCCCTTATATTCTTAGACCTGAAAAGGTCTTTTTTTTGTACTCTTTCATAAGGAATGGGTTAATAAAAAGAAGATGAAACTTGTTTAGGGATAGAACGTAGTAGATAATAATAGTAAAACTGAGCATATACACAGGAGTCGATTAACTCATGCAGAGGTTTTTTCACTTTTTGATATGGAGTTTAACAAGCAGTGCGACTTTTGTTTTTATAGGGATATTGAGCTTTTTCGGTTTAAATCAGTCGCTTTTCCTATCTTTTGTTTATGGGCTCGCTTCAGGGGCAGTCGTATATACAGCTGGCATTTGGAATGCGAGACGGTTGTTTCTTAAAAGGCATGAACTGACAGGAAGAGAATATGCCTACATTAAGAAAAACCTCGAGGAAGCAAGGCAGAAAATCATACGCCTTCGAAAAGCTTTGTTTCAGGCAAAAAGCATTCAAATGTTTAAACAAAATGCAGAAATGCTGAGACTTGTCAGAAGGATTTATATCCTCACCAAAAAAGAGCCCAAGCGGTTTTATCAGGCTGAGCGCTTTTTTTACCAAACTCTCGATTCAATTGTTGAATTGACAGAGAAATATGCCTTTTTATCATCTCATCCGAAAAAAAGCAAAGAATTGTCGTTGTCGTTGAGTGAGGCGCGTATCACACTTGCGGAATTAACAAAGCGTTTAGAAGAAGATTTAACTCAAGTAATGGGTGATGAAATTGACGAACTGCAATTTGAATTAGATGCAGCAAAGCATTCATTAAAGAAATAATGGAAGAGGGTAAGAGCGATGAATCGAGATCAAAGCGACCTTCATATAGATGAATTATTGGCAGACCCTTTTGGTGATATAGAGATATCTAGGGCGGAGGATATAAAGGCAGAGAACAAGCAAGTACGCCTTGTTGATGTTCTTCCCGAGGAAAACAAGGAACAAGCAATTCAGCTCGCTGGGCAGATCGATCATAAAAATATGCAAAGTATTGTCTTATACGGTTCACAAGCCCAATCTAAACTGCTGAATTTTTCTCATACTATGATTGATCATGTTCAAAAGAAGGATGTCGGAGAGATTGGCGAAATCCTTGGAGAGCTGATGAAAAAGCTGGATCAAGTAAATCCTGATGATCTTCAGTCTAAGAAAAAGGGTTTTTTGGCACGCTTGTTTGGAAGAGTATCGAATTCTCTTCAGGAGGTGCTGTCTAAATATCAAAAGACCAGCGTACAGATTGACAGAATCAGCTTGAAGCTGGAGCACTCTAAAAATGCTTTAATCAGTGACAATAAGCTGTTAGAGCAGTTATATGAAAAAAACAAAGAGTACTTCGCCGCGCTGAATGTTTACATTGCTGCAGGAGAACTGAAGCTCGAGGAATTAAAAACAAAAACGATTCCTGAACTGAAGCAAATGGCCGAATCAAGTGCACATAACCAAATGGCCGTTCAGGAAGTAAACGATTTGCTTCAATTTGCGGACCGGTTAGATAAAAGGGTGCACGATTTGCTTCTAAGCAGGCAAATTACAATCCAAAGCGCTCCGCAAATCAGGCTGATTCAGAATACAAACCAAGCGTTAGCTGAAAAAATTCAGTCATCCATTGTGACAGCAATTCCGCTTTGGAAAAACCAAGTAGCAATTGCGCTGACGCTTTTAAGGCAGCGCAATGCAGTGGATGCGCAACAGAAAGTATCTGATACAACCAACGAGCTATTGTTGAAAAACGCGGAGCTTTTGAAAACCAATACGATTGAAACCGTGCGGGCGAATGAACGAGGCCTTGTTGATATCGATACTTTAAAGAAGGTGCAGGAAAGCTTAATCAGCACGCTTGAAGAAACGCTGACCATACAAGAAGAAGGACGAATCAAACGCCGTCAAGCAGAAGAAGAGCTCATGATGATGGAAGGCGATCTGAAGCAAAAGCTGCTTACAATAAAGGAAAGATAGTTACCAGTAAGTCTAGCTTTAAGTTCTGTCAGAGGCACGATATAATAAAGTATAAGAAGACACATTCAAAGGATTGTTTTAATGAACACACCTTTATATAAAGCATTGATTCAACATGCGAGAAGAAATTCTCATTCATTTCATGTTCCGGGACATCACAATGGAGATGTCTTTTTTGATGACGCTAAGTCGATATTCGATCCGCTTCTCACCATTGATGTAACTGAACTGGCAGGACTGGACGATCTCCATCATCCTTCTGGGGTGATTAAGGAAGCTCAAGAGCTTGTCAGTCAATTATATGGATCGGCGGAAAGTTTTTTTCTGGTGAATGGTACGACTGTCGGGAACTTAGCAATGATTTTATCTGTTTGTGAACCGGGTGATACAGTTCTGGTTCAAAGAAACTGTCATAAATCTGTATTTCATGCAGTTGATTTGGCTGGTGCTGAGCCTGTTTATCTCGCACCTGACATTGATGAAGCGATGCATGTGCCTACGCATGTTCCGCTTATTACAATTAAAAAAGCTTTGGCAGCATATCCAGATGCAAAAGGCTTAGTGCTGACCAATCCGACATATTACGGGCATAGTGCTGATTTGACCGAAATCATTTCAGAGGCCCATCATTACGGGATTCCTGTTTTGGTGGATGAAGCGCATGGCGCACATTTTGTTTTAGGGGAGCCTTTTCCGGTCTCAGCTTTAAAAATGGGGGCAGATATTGTTGTTCAGTCGGCTCATAAAACGCTGCCTGCCATGACGATGGGTTCTTATTTACATCTCAACAGCAGCTGCAGAATTAATCGGAATCGGGTGGCAGAGTATTTAAACCGATTACAAAGCAGCAGCCCGTCTTATCCGATTATGGCTTCATTAGACATTGCCCGCGCATATGTACAGCATATTATAGAAGAACAAAAGCTTTCTGACATTCTGCAGCAGATCCAATCACTTAAACAAACGTTTGATTCACTTTCAAATGCAGAAGCAGTCACACCGGCAGATCCACGGATGATAACAGATCCGCTGAAGCTCACAATTCGTTCAAAACGAGGCCATTCTGGGTATACGCTGCAAAGCATATTAGAGCGTGCCAACATGTTCACTGAGCTTGCTGATGAAAATCAAGTACTGCTCGTTCTCCCATTGGGAGGAAAACGCAGAATAAACGCTGAAACGATTAAAAACATTGATGAAGAGATTGAAAAAGCGCCCCCAGATCAGATGTTTGTTTTTGCAGAATGGAGAGCGCAGCCCATTACTGTCTTGCCTTATCAAAAAAAAGTCTTACAAACGTTCAAGAAAGAATATGTGAACTTTGATGAAGCAGCAGGCCGGCTGAATGCAGAGGATATCATCCCTTATCCTCCGGGTATCCCGATGATCATGGCGGGAGAAAGGATGACAAAAGAAAGTGTGCAAAAGCTCAGCCGCTTGATTAGCATGAAAACGCATGTTCAAGGGAATATGAAAATCAAAGAGAAACAACTACTTGTTTATATAGAAGAGGAGAAATCATGAGCGGTTTATTTATTACATTCGAAGGTCCTGAAGGTGCGGGGAAAACGACAGTTCTGCAGGAAATCAAAAACATACTGACAGCAGAAGGCCTTCAGGTTACAGCAACTCGAGAGCCAGGCGGCATAGATATTGCGGAACAAATTCGAGAGGTCATTCTGAATGAGAACAATACTTTAATGGATCCAAAAACAGAGGCTCTTTTATATGCGGCTGCAAGACGCCAGCATTTAGTTGAAAAAGTAAAACCTGCTTTAGAACAGGGGCATGTTGTTCTTTGTGACAGATTCATAGACAGTTCGCTTGCATACCAAGGATACGCAAGAGGACTTGGGATTGATGAGGTACTGTCAATTAATGAGTTTGCCATCGGAGATATGATGCCCCATGTGACGGTTTATTTTTCAATTGACCCGGAAGAAGGACTGAAACGTATTCACGCAAACGGTTCGCGGGAGAAAAACAGGCTTGATTTAGAAAAATTAAGCTTCCATACAAAGGTACGGGAAGGTTACCAAGAACTGATGAAGCGATTCCCAAAAAGATTTCACTCAGTTGATGCCAGCCAACCCAAAGACCTCGTCGTTCAGGACGTCCTAAAAGTGATCAATGAAGCGTTGAAAAAAATTCAATTGTGACCTGTTTCCCAATAGTTGATATAATAATGTAAACGAGATCATTGTTGTTTCCAATCTAAAGGAGGCCTTCACAGATGAAATTGATAGTGGCAGTTGTACAAGATCAGGACAGCAACCGGCTTTTGAAAACCTTAACGGATCACAACTTTAGAGTTACAAAGCTTGCGACGACGGGAGGATTTCTTAAATCAGGCAATACAACATTTATGATTGGTGTCGAGGATATACGCGTCGATAAGGCATTGAGTCTCATTAAAGAAAACGGACAGAAACGTGATCAGATGATTGCCCCTGTATCTCCAATGGGCGGAAATGCTGATTCATATGTCCCTTATCCAGTCGAAGTTGAAGTTGGCGGAGCGACAGTATTTGTCCTTCCAGTCGATGAATTTCATCAATTTTAAGGATTTGAAACTGTGAAAATTAATAAAGATATACGTACATTTATAGATAATAAGCAGCTTCCTTCTGTGAAAACATCTGAGATCACAGCGTCGTTTAAAACATCAATGGAAAACCAAAGCAGCAAATTGAAATTTGATCAGCTTACCAGGCTCTTATCGGATATAGAAGCGTTTGGAAAAAGACTGACGAAATCCCGAAATTTTAAAGACTTAGCGAGATTTAAAGGACTTGTGAAACGTTTTGTCAAAGAAGCTGTAGACAACGGTCTTTCACACGAAACATCGAAAAGTTTTGACCTGTATGGAAACAGCAGAACGCTGGGACTTGTGAAAGAAATAGATGACAAATTGATACAGCTTACGGAAGAGATGATGGATCAGGAAAAACCGGCAATTGATTTGCTGGAGCGTATTGGCGAAATAAAAGGTTTATTGATTAACCTTTACACATAGAGAGTGATACAATGGCAATATCCTGGAAGGAAATGAACGAGCTTCAGCCAAGAGTGATGAAGCTTTTATATAATAGTATTGAGAAGGACAGACTATCACACGCTTATTTGTTTGAGGGGAAAAAAGGAACAGGCAAGCTTGATGCCGCGTTGCTTCTAGCGAAAAGCTTTTTTTGCCTGAAGGACGGCGCGGAGCCTTGTGAGAACTGCCGAAACTGTAAACGGATAGAGTCGGGGAACCATCCTGATCTCCATCTGGTTCAGCCTGATGGTTTATCGATCAAAAAGGCGCAAATTCAAGCGCTGCAAGAAGAGTTTTCTAAGACAGGGCTTGAATCGCATAAAAAGCTGTATATTATTTCGCACGCAGATCAAATGACAGCAAATGCGGCGAACAGCCTGCTGAAATTTTTAGAAGAACCGAATAAAGACACAATGGCCATCCTCATTACTGAGCAGCCCCAAAGGTTATTGGACACCATCATTTCAAGATGCCAAACCCTTCCATTTCAGCCTTTGCAGCCGGAAGCAATTGAAGACAGACTGATCGAACAGGATGTTTCGCCTCATATCGCAAGGCTTCTGGCCAACATGACCAACAATGTAGCAGAAGCAGTCGAATTAAGTCGAAATGATGAGTTTGCAGAGTCTAGAGCGAAAGTGATAAAATTGTATGAAGTCCTACACCAGCGGAAAGGACATGCTTTTTTCTTTATTCAAGATCAATGGATGCCCTTTTTCAAAGAAAAAACCCATCAAGAAATGGGTCTTGATATGCTCTTATTGATATACCGTGATGTGTTGTCCATCCAAATAGGAAATGAAGATAAATTGATTTATCAAGACTTATTCCAATCAATAAAACAGCATGCGCTACAATCAACACAACAAAGCGTTACGAATCAGATACTTGCTGTTTTAGAAGCAAAGAAACGGCTTCATTCCAATGTGAATGTACAAGGATTAATGGAGCACTTGGTGTTAATGTTGCAGGAGGGATAAGCTTGTACAATGTAATTGGTGTCCGCTTTAAGAAAGCGGGTAAAATATATTATTTTGATCCGAATGGATTTCATATAGAACAGGACAGCTGCGTAATTGTAGAAACTGTCAGAGGCGTAGAGTACGGCCAGGTCGTAATTGCAAATAAACAGGTGGATGAGCATGATGTCGTGCTTCCCCTGCGAAAAGTGATACGTGTGGCTGACGAGCGCGATCTTCTCATCGTAGAAGAAAATAAACAGGAAGCTTTATCAGCATTTGATATCTGCCAAAAGAAAGTGGTTGAACATGGCTTGGATATGAAGCTGGTCGATGTTGAATTCACGTTTGATCGCAATAAAGTCATTTTTTACTTCACTGCTGACGGCCGAGTAGACTTTAGAGAGCTTGTAAAAGATCTGGCTTCTATCTTTAAAACAAGAATTGAGCTGCGCCAAATCGGGGTAAGGGATGAGGCGAAAATGCTCGGAGGAATCGGTCCTTGCGGAAGAATGCTTTGCTGTTCAACGTTCCTTGGAGATTTTGAACCCGTTTCCATTAAAATGGCCAAGGATCAGAACTTGTCTTTAAATCCTACGAAGATTTCAGGTCTTTGCGGACGCTTGATGTGCTGTCTAAAATATGAGAATGATGAGTATGAGACGGCAAAAGAACAGCTTCCCGATATAGGAGAAATGATTACAACAGCAAACGGCCCCGCAAAGGTCGTCGGACTTAATATTCTGGAACGGGTGCTTCAGGTGGAACTGATAAACCGTGAAAAAGTGATAGAATATACTTGGGAAGAGCTCTTGGAAGAGGGCGTCGTATCCGCACAAACCACAGATTAACGAGGTGTGGAACCTTGGATAAAAAAGAGTTATTTGATACAGTCATTAACTTAGAAGAACAAATTGGCTCACTGTACCGGCAGCTGGGGGATTTGAAGCAGCATATCGGTGAGATGATTGAGGAAAATCATCATTTACAGCTTGAAAACAAGCATTTGCGCAAACGGCTGGACGATACGACGCAGCAGATTGAAAAGTTCAAAGCTGATAAAAAAGAATCAAAAACACAGAAGACAGAGCAAACTGATATAGGGGAAGGGTATGATAATCTGGCACGTCTGTATCAAGAAGGGTTTCATATCTGCAATGTCCACTATGGAAGTGTCCGAAAAGAAGATTGTCTTTTCTGTCTGTCATTCTTAAATAAAAAATAAGGAAAAGGCTTCCGCATAAGACGGGAGCCTTTTTCAAAGGTACTGAAAGGATAAGAAGATGGTTTCATTACGTGATGATGAAAGATTAGATTATTTGCTGGCAGAGGACATGAAAATCATACAAAGTCCAACGGTGTTTGCTTTTTCATTGGACGCTGTGCTTCTGTCCAAATTTGCGTACGTTCCGATTCAAAAAGGAAAAATTGTTGATCTATGTACCGGCAATGGCATTGTGCCGCTGCTGCTCAGTACAAGATCAAAAGCAGACATTCTTGGAGTCGAAATTCAAGAAAGGCTGCATGATATGGCTGTTCGCAGTGTGGAGTATAATAAGCTGCAGGATCAGATTCAGATTATACATGATGACCTGAAAAACATGCCGGAGAAGCTCGGACATAATCGATATGATGTTGTCACCTGCAATCCGCCGTATTTTAAAACGCCAAAACAAACTGAACAAAACATGAATGAGCATCTTAGAATTGCAAGACATGAAATTCACTGCACACTGGAGGATGTCATTTCAGTCAGCAGCAAGCTGCTCAAACAAGGGGGAAAGGCAGCCCTTGTTCACAGGCCGGGACGGCTTCTGGAGATTTTTGAACTGATGAAAGCTTACCAAATTGAGCCGAAGCGT
The DNA here is from genome assembly GCF_023238245.1 of Bacillus rugosus. Classification (NCBI taxonomy): domain Bacteria; kingdom Bacillati; phylum Bacillota; class Bacilli; order Caryophanales; family Bacillaceae; genus Bacillus; species Bacillus rugosus. Next base: position 43,093 of record NZ_CP096590.1, read on the forward strand.
GTGCAATTTGTTTATCCGAAGCAAGGGAAAGAGGCCAATACCATTTTGGTTGAAGGCATCAAAGGCGGGCGTCCGGATTTAAAAATTCTTCCCCCTCTGTTCGTTTATGACGAACAAAATGAATATACAAAAGAAATCAGGACCATTTTATATGGAGACAAATAATCATTTCTTCTATGTCGTGCAATGCAGGGACAATAGCTGGTATGCCGGGTATACTAACGATCTGCAGAAACGGGTGAAAACTCACAATGATGGAAAGGGCGCAAAGTATACCAAAGTTAGACGGCCAGTTGAATTGATTTTTGCCGAAACTTTCACAACGAAGCGGGAAGCCATGCAGGCGGAATATTATTTCAAAAAACTAACTCGAAAGAAAAAAGAGCTTTATATAGAAGAAAAGCGGAACAGCAAGGAGGCTGTATATGTTAAGGCGCCAAATGAGCTTTAATGGAAAGTCGGACATGGGGATTCTTTATTTGGTCCCAACCCCAATCGGAAATTTAGAGGATATGACATTCCGGGCGATCAACACGCTAAAATCAGTGGATGCAATTGCTGCGGAAGATACGAGACAAACGAAAAAGCTTTGTCATGTATATGAAATTGAAACACCACTCGTTAGTTATCACGAACATAATAAAGAAAGCAGCGGGCACAAAATCATTGAATGGCTGAAATCGGGAAAAAACATTGCCCTTGTCAGTGACGCCGGGCTGCCGACGATTTCTGATCCTGGAGCTGAAATCGTGAAGGATTTTACGGAGATAGGCGGTTATGTTGTTCCGTTGCCGGGAGCAAATGCTGCATTAACAGCTCTAATCGCTTCAGGTATTGTACCGCAGCCTTTCTTCTTTTACGGTTTTCTCAACAGACAGAAAAAAGAAAAGAAGAAGGAGCTTGAGGGTCTTAAAAAACGGAAGGAAACGATCATCTTTTATGAAGCGCCTCACAGATTGAAGGAAACTTTGTCAGCGATGGCGGAGATATTAGGAGATCGAGAAATTGCTGTAACGCGTGAACTCACAAAAAAATATGAAGAGTTTATCAGAGGCACGATATCCGAGGTCATTGAATGGGCAAATGAGGATCAGATACGCGGTGAGTTTTGTCTCGTCGTAGAAGGCAGTAAAAATGAAGAATCAGATGAGGAAACACAATGGTGGGAAACCCTCACGGCGAAAGAACATGTCGAGCATTACATCTCTAAAGGCGCTACTTCTAAAGAAGCTATTAAAAAAGCAGCAGTCGATCGCAATGTTCCAAAGCGTGAAGTATACGATGCTTACCATATTCAGCAATAAAAAAACGTTCTTGTGTCATAACAAGAACGTTTTTTGTATAAGAAACGATTATTTAAGGTTTTGAAGCTGGTTTTGGATTTCGCTGATGATTTGCTCAGCGCCTTCTTTACTAAGAACCAATTTACCGCCTGCAAGTTTAAGGTTATCATCAGAAACTTCACCAGTTACTTGGCAAGTCATGTTTGGTTTATATTTTTTAAGGATGATTTTTTCGTCATCAACATAAATTTCAAGAGCATCTTTTTCTGCGATTCCAAGAGTACGACGCAATTCGATAGGAATAACTACACGTCCTAATTCATCAACTTTACGTACAATACCAGTAGATTTCATAAACATTCTCCTCCCAAGAGATAATTATTGTTTAAATTATATTTTTCTTCGTCATTATTCGACAAAATCCTTACCTTCATAGCATAACAAGGTTTCCAATAATCGTCAATCATTTTGTTTACTATTCATTGTAAGAATTAGTTCTTATAGTCAGTAATGTCTTGGAAACTACCGGAATAACAGCATTTTATAAATATTTAATAAAGCTATTATCCTACTAAAAATCCTTTTAAATCAAGACTTTCGAACCAAGGTTTTTTATTTCATTTGATTATATACGACAAAATTCGACATGAACAGACTTTTTTTACTTTCATTAAAGATTTTTAATTTTAATTATTCTTTTTCAGGGCATACGTATATATTCTTGATCTTAAAGGCTAAGATGGTATCATAGATAAAGGATAAATATAAATAATAATCATATATGATTTGCACTTATCGCCGCTCTCGTCCTTTGGGCGGGAGCTTTTTGACATTCTGATTGGGAGGTTTCAAGATGCCGCAAGAAAACAATACATTTTACATTACAACACCGATTTATTATCCGAGCGGAAAATTACATATCGGCCATGCATATACGACAGTCGCGGGAGATGCAATGGCACGCTACAAAAGATTAAAAGGGTTCGATGTTCGCTATTTAACAGGAACGGACGAGCATGGGCAAAAGATCCAGCAAAAAGCTGAACAGGAAAACATTACACCTCAGGAGTATGTGGATCGTGCAGCGGCAGATATTCAGAAACTGTGGAAGCAGCTTGAAATCTCAAACGACGATTTTATCCGTACGACAGAAAAACGGCATAAAGTTGTGATTGAAAAGGTGTTTCAAAAGCTTCTTGATAACGGAGACATCTATCTTGATGAATATGAAGGCTGGTACAGTATCCCGGATGAAACATTCTACACGGAAACTCAGCTGATTGATATCGAGCGAAATGAAAAGGGAGAGGTCATCGGCGGAAAAAGCCCTGACAGCGGTCACCCAGTTGAATTGATCAAAGAGGAATCTTATTTCTTCCGTATGGGTAAATATGCGGATCGTCTTCTGAAATACTATGAAGAGAACCCGACATTCATTCAGCCGGAATCACGCAAAAACGAAATGATTAACAACTTTATCAAGCCTGGACTTGAGGATTTGGCTGTATCACGTACCACTTTTGACTGGGGAGTGAAGGTGCCGGAAAATCCAAAGCACGTTGTATATGTTTGGATCGACGCGTTATTTAACTATTTAACAGCACTCGGTTATGATACAGAAAACGATGAGCTTTATCAAAAATATTGGCCTGCCGATGTTCATTTAGTTGGTAAGGAGATTGTAAGGTTCCATACCATTTACTGGCCAATTATGCTAATGGCGCTGGATCTTCCGCTGCCAAAGCAAGTATTTGCGCATGGCTGGCTTTTGATGAAAGACGGAAAGATGTCGAAATCAAAAGGGAACGTTGTGGATCCGGTCACATTAATTGAACGCTACGGTTTAGATGAGCTTCGTTATTACCTGCTTCGCGAAGTGCCATTCGGATCTGACGGTGTATTCACGCCGGAAGGTTTTGTTGAGCGGATTAACTATGATTTAGCGAATGATTTAGGAAACCTATTGAATCGTACGGTTGCGATGATCAATAAGTATTTTGACGGACAAATTGGTTCTTACAAGGGTGCCGTGACGGAATTTGACCAAACGCTCACTTCAGTCGCTGAAGAAACGGTGAAGGCTTACGAGAAAGCAATGGAAAACATGGAATTCTCAGTGGCTCTTTCGACATTGTGGCAGCTAATCAGCCGCACAAATAAATACATTGATGAGACAGCTCCATGGGTGCTTGCGAAAGATCCGGCAAAAGAAGAAGAACTGCAATCAGTTATGTACCACCTTGCTGAATCATTACGTATTTCAGCTGTGCTGCTTCAGCCGTTCTTAACAAAGACACCGGAAAAAATGTTCGAGCAGCTGGGCATTACTGATGAAGCTTTAAAAGCTTGGGACAGCATTACAGCTTTCGGCCAACTGAAAGATACAAAAGTACAAAAAGGCGAGCCGTTGTTCCCTCGCTTAGAGGCAGAAGAAGAAATTGCTTACATCAAAGGGAAAATGCAGGGCTCAGCACCAGCTAAAGAAGAAACAAAAGAAGAAGAGCCGCAAGAGGTTGATCGTTTACCTGAAATTACGATTGATCAATTCATGGATGTAGAACTTCGCGTGGCTGAGGTCATTCAGGCAGAGCCTGTGAAAAAAGCGGACCGTTTATTGAAGCTGCAGCTGGATCTTGGTTTTGAAAAACGCCAAGTCGTATCTGGTATTGCGAAGCATTATACGCCTGAAGAGCTTGTTGGGAAAAAACTCGTTTGTGTAACAAATCTAAAACCGGTTAAACTGAGAGGAGAGCTTTCTCAAGGTATGATCCTTGCGGGGGAAGCAGACGGCGTATTAAAAGTCGTGTCTATCGATCAGTCGTTACCAAAAGGCACAAGAATTAAATAGTGATAAACAAAAGGTGTTTCACGTGTAACAATTCGTCGAACACCTTTTGTGTTTCGACAAGAAAGGAGTTTTTGACTTATGTTGTTTGACACACACGCGCATTTAAATGCAGAACAATATGATACTGATCTGGAAGAGGTTATTGAACGGGCAAAAGCTGAAAAAGTAGAACGGATTGTTGTAGTTGGTTTTGACCGTCCGACCATTACTCGTGCGATGGAAATGATTGAGGAATATGATTTTATTTATGCAGCCATCGGTTGGCATCCTGTTGACGCAATTGATATGACAGAGGAAGATTTATCGTGGATTAAAGAGCTTTCTGCTCATGAGAAAGTGGTAGCGATAGGTGAAATGGGACTGGATTACCATTGGGATAAATCTCCTAAAGATGTTCAAAAAGAGGTGTTCAGAAAACAAATCGCCTTAGCAAAGGAGGTAAATCTTCCTATTATCATTCACAACCGTGATGCGACGGAGGATGTCGTGACGATTTTGAAAGAAGAAGGCGCAGAAGCTGTGGGCGGAATCATGCACTGCTTTACAGGAAGTGCAGAAGTGGCGAGAGAATGCATGAAAATGAATTTTTATTTATCATTTGGGGGACCGGTGACTTTCAAAAATGCGAAGAAGCCGAAGGAAGTTGTGAAGGAAATTCCGAATGACCGGTTGCTGATTGAAACTGACTGCCCGTTTCTCACACCTCATCCTTTTCGTGGAAAAAGAAATGAGCCAAGCTATGTGAAGTATGTGGCAGAGCAAATCGCTGAATTAAAAGGAATGACTTTCGAAGAAGTTGCTTCAATCACGACTGAAAATGCAAAAAGACTTTTCCGTATAAACTGACAAAAAACGCTAGCGGGTTTTGTAAGAGCTTGTCCCTTACAGCGTTTTTCTATAAAAGTTCTACATGCTTTCTTCTCCTCATAGGATAGGTTTGTCGACAAGTCTTTCTTCCGTTTCTCAGTGTAATTCAGGATAATGAAGAAGATACTGAGCTTTTGGGAGAAAGAGAGGGGAGGGTTGACAGCCTTTTAGATACTCTATATAATCTCTCCGAGGAGAAGGAGGCGTTTTTCATCACACAAAAAATGAAAAAGCTGTTTTCCGTAAAGCTTAGCAAAAGCAAAGTCATTCTGGTTGCTGCTTGTTTGCTTTTGGCAGGAAGCGGGACTGCATACGCGGCTCATGAGCTGACAAAACAATCAGTCTCAGTTTCTATCAATGGCAAAAAGAAACATATACGCACACATGCAAAAACAGTCGGTGATCTTTTAGATACGCTTGATATAAAGACAAGAGACGAAGACAAGATCACACCTGCTAAACAGACAAAGATCACAGCAGATATGGATGTTGTGTATGAGGCTGCAAAACCTGTGAAGCTTACAATAAACGGGGAAGAAAAGACATTATGGTCAACAGCAAAAACGGTCGGTGCATTACTGGACGAACAAAATGTTGATGTGAAAGAACAAGATCAAATTGATCCCGCAATAGATACAGATATTTCGAAAGACATGAAGATTAACATAGAACCAGCATTCCAAGTTACTGTGAATGATGCAGGAAAACAAAAGAAGATCTGGACGACTTCGACTACGGTCGCTGACTTTTTAAAACAGCATAAGATGAACATAAAAGACGAAGATAAAATCAAGCCTGCGTTAGATGTAAAGCTGACGAAAGGAAAGGCTGATGTTACAATTACTCGTATCGAAAAGGTCACCGATGTAGTTGAAGAGAAAATCGCGTTCGATGTGAAAAAGCAAGAAGACGCTTCTCTTGAAAAAGGGAAAGAAAAGGTCGTCCAAAAAGGGAAAGAAGGCAAGCTTAACAAACATTTCGAAGTCGTGAAAGAAAACGGCAAAGAAGTGTCCAGAGAGCTTGTAAAAGAAGAAACAGCTGAACAAAGCAAAGATAAAGTGATTGCTGTCGGCACAAAACAAAGCAGTCCAAAGATTGAAAAGGTTAGTGCTTCCGGTGATTCAAAAACAGTTGTGTCCCGCAGCAATGAATCAACAGGCAAAGTCATGACTGTATCATCTACGGCTTATACGGCAAGCTGCAGCGGTTGTTCAGGTCATACAGCTACAGGCGTCAATTTAAAAAATAACCCGAATGCCAAAGTTATCGCTGTAGATCCAAATGTCATTCCGCTAGGCTCCAAAGTCCACGTTGAGGGCTATGGATATGCCATTGCTGCGGATACTGGTTCAGCAATTAAAGGGAACAAAATAGACGTCTTTTTCCCGAAGAAATCATCGGCGTACCGATGGGGAAATAAAACAGTCAAAATTAAAATCTTAAATTAATATATACTTATGTATTCAGAGGGTTTTGCGCCCTCTGTTTTTTTCGTTATAATAGACAAAGTGTATTTTCTGCTTATTAGACGCTCGACATAAGAAAAAGTTTCATGAATATACAAAAGTTTTTATTTTGTCTTGGAGGAAATAATGAAAATTAAAGAGATCATTGTGGTCGAGGGGCGTGATGATACGGCCCGCATCAAATTGGCTGTTGATGCAGACACAATTGAAACAAATGGTTCAGCCATCGATGATCAAGTTATTGACCAAATCCGTTTGGCCCAGAAGACCAGAGGCGTCATCATTTTAACGGATCCGGACTTCCCTGGAGAGAAGATCCGCAAAACCATTTCAGAGGCTGTACCCGGCTGTAAGCATGCATTTTTGCCAAAACATCTTGCCAAACCTAAAAACAAGCGGGGAATTGGTGTGGAGCATGCATCGATTGAAAGCATTAGGGCATGTTTAGAAAACGTGCACGAGGAGATGGAATCGCAGCCGAGTGACATTTCAGCTGAGGATTTGATTCATGCTGGACTGATTGGCGGATCTGCGGCCAAACGCCGGCGCGAACGACTGGGTGATCTGTTGAAAATCGGCTATACAAATGGCAAACAACTTCAAAAACGGCTGCAAATGTTTCAAATTAAAAAAAGTGATTTTATGAGTGCGCTCGATACCGTTAAGCGGGAGGAACAGAATGAGTAAAGATATTGCGACACCGATTAGAACGAAAGAGATACTGAAGAAATATGGTTTTTCTTTTAAAAAGAGCTTAGGACAGAATTTCTTAATTGATACGAACATTTTAGACAGAATTGTCGATCACGCGGAAGTGACGGAGAAAACAGGTGTCATAGAAATCGGCCCGGGAATCGGGGCATTGACCGAACAGATTGCCAAACGGGCGAAAAAGGTCGTGGCATTTGAAATTGACCAGCGATTATTGCCGATTCTGAAGGATACGCTGTCACCTTACGACAATGTCACTGTCATTCATCAGGACGTGTTAAAGGCTGATGTCAAATCGGTCATTGAAGAACAATTTCAAGACTGCGATGAGATCATGGTTGTAGCCAACCTTCCTTATTACGTGACAACGCCGATTATCATGAAACTGCTTGAAGAACATCTTCCGCTGAAAGGGATTGTGGTCATGCTGCAAAAAGAAGTGGCAGAGCGCATGGCGGCAGACCCTTCATCTAAGGAATACGGCTCCCTTTCGATCGCGGTGCAATTTTATACAGAAGCCAAAACGGTGATGACCGTTCCGAAAACTGTGTTTGTTCCTCAGCCTAATGTAGATTCCGCAGTCATTCGGCTGATTCTCCGCGACGGCCCGGCAGTGGACGTGGAAAACGAAGCCTTTTTCTTTCAGTTAATCAAGGCAAGCTTTGCTCAGCGCCGTAAAACGCTGCTCAATAACTTAGTCAACAACTTGCCTGATGGAAAAGCACAAAAAACAGCGATTGAGCAAGTTTTGGAAGAAACAAATATTGACGGCAAGCGCCGAGGTGAATCCCTGTCTATCGAGGAGTTCGCAGCGCTGTCTAACGGATTGTATAAAGCCCTTTTCTAAAAGGGCTTTTTGTTTTGCGCACCACATGGACTGCCGCTACATAGGCTAGAGAAGGACCTTTCATTCAATGATAAGAAAAAACTTGGACTCAGCGAAAAAAGGCGCTTTCTCAAGGCTCTTTCTTTCATGATGAGGCTTAGTCTATGTGTGGAGTGAGGAACGTGCAATTTCAAATAGGGGATATGGTAGCCAGAAAATCCTATCAAATGGATGTTTTGTTTCGCATTATAGGAATAGAGCAAACAAGCAATGGAAATTCAATCGCTATTTTGCATGGTGATGAAGTCAGGCTGATTGCTGATTCGGATTTTTCTGATCTGGTAGCAGTGAAAAAAGATGAGCAGATGATGCGGAAGAAAAAAGATGAGAGCAGAATGAACGAATCGCTCGAATTGCTCCGCCAGGATTATAAGCTGCTCAGAGAAAAGCAGGAGTACTATGCGACAAGCCAATATCAGCATCAGGAGCATTATTTTCATATGCCGGGCAAGGTGCTACATCTGGACGGTGATGAAGCATATCTGAAAAAATGCCTGAATGTCTATAAAAAAATAGGAGTGCCGGTCTACGGCATCCATTGCCATGAAAAGAAAATGTCTGCTTCTATTGAAGAATTGCTCGACAAATATCGACCTGACATACTGGTGATAACAGGGCATGATGCGTATTCGAAGCAAAAGGGCAGCATTGATGATTTGAACGCATACAGACATTCAAAGCATTTTGTTGAAACAGTTCAAAACGCCCGAAAAAAAATCCCTCACTTAGATCAGCTTGTTATTTTTGCGGGGGCCTGCCAATCCCATTTTGAATCACTCATAAGAGCGGGGGCAAATTTCGCGAGTTCACCATCAAGAGTCAACATTCATGCGCTTGATCCGGTATATATCGTCGCGAAAATCAGCTTTACGCCGTTTATGGAACGAATCAATGTATGGGAAGTGCTCCGAAATACGCTGACAAGAGAGAAAGGGCTTGGAGGTATTGAAACAAGAGGAGTGCTGAGAATTGGAATGCCTTATAAGTCTAATTAACAGTTGAAAACCTGTATAGGAGATCTATGCGGGTTTTTTATTTTACATATTGATACATAATTTACCGAAACTTGCGGAAAATAATTGAGGAATCATAGAATTTTGTCAAAATAATTTTATTGACAATGTCTTATTAACGTTGATATAATTTAAATTTTATTTGACAAAAATGGGCTCGTGTTGTACAATAAATGTAGTGAGGTGGATGCAATGGCGAAGACGTTGTCCGATATTAAAAGGTCGCTTGATGGGAATTTAGGTAAACGGCTGACGTTAAAAGCAAACGGTGGCCGCCGAAAAACGATTGAGCGTTCGGGCATTTTAGCTGAGACGTACCCTTCTGTTTTTGTGATACAACTAGATCAAGACGAGAACTCGTTTGAAAGAGTTTCATACAGTTATGCTGATATTTTGACTGAGACTGTTGAGCTGACATTTAATGATGACGCCGCAAGCTCAGTGGCATTTTAACGGGCAGTGAACCTTTTGTTTACTGCTTTTTGTTTTGCCCTTTTTTGGTTTCCAGTAATTTTAACGAAAGTTCCATCTGATTTAGCAAAAGATATAACGGTCACACCATATTATCGTGACGTGCACGAATGGCTATCACTTCTAAAAAAGGGGTTGTTTCGTTTGGGCAGACGTCGTGGAGTTATGTCAGATGAGTTTAAATATGAGCTGGCTAAAGACCTTGGTTTTTATGACACAGTCAAAAATGGAGGCTGGGGCGAAATTCGGGCCCGCGATGCCGGTAACATGGTAAAGCGCGCCATCGAAATCGCCGAACAGCAAATGGCTCAGAACCAGAATAACCGATAAGGATGTGACCCGGGGAACATGGCGTTCCCCGGTTTTTTGTGTTGGATATAAATACATAATTGGCTGCAATATGGATATGTTCATCCTGTACTTCAAATGTGATACAATGTTCATACTTATGTTTAGATGGAGAAGTAGGTGAAAGCTATGCGTATTTTAGAAAAAGCGCCAGCCAAGATCAATCTGTCACTTGACGTCACCCGAAAACGCCCGGATGGCTATCATGAAGTCGAAATGATCATGACGACGATTGATTTAGCGGATCGGATTGAATTGATGGAGCTGGCAGAGGATGAAGTGAGGGTTTCCTCCCACAACCGTTTTGTGCCCGATGACCAAAGAAACTTAGCTTATCAGGCTGCCAAGCTGATCAAGGACAGATACAATGTGAAAAAGGGAGTTTCCATCATGATTACGAAGGTGATTCCGGTGGCTGCCGGTCTTGCCGGCGGAAGCAGTGATGCGGCGGCGACCCTTAGAGGGCTGAACAGACTGTGGAATTTAAATCTTTCAGCAGAAACGCTTGCTGAGCTGGGAGCAGAAATTGGCTCCGACGTTTCATTTTGTGTCTATGGCGGAACTGCACTAGCAACAGGACGCGGCGAGAAAATTAAACACATCAGCACGCCTCCGCACTGCTGGGTCATTTTAGCGAAGCCGACAATCGGTGTTTCAACTGCTGAAGTGTACAGACAGCTGAAGCTGGATGATGTAGAGCATCCCGATGTACATGGCATGATTGAGGCTATAGAGGAAAAGAGTTTTCAAAAGATGTGCAGCCGTTTAGGCAATGTCCTTGAATCTGTAACGCTAGATATGCATCCTGAAGTTGCGATGATCAAAAACCAGATGAAACGCTTTGGTGCAGATGCCGTGTTAATGAGCGGGAGCGGCCCGACAGTGTTTGGACTGGTTCAGTATGAGTCGAAGGTACAGAGAATTTATAACGGGTTAAGAGGCTTCTGCGATCAGGTTTATGCGGTGAGAATGATCGGCGAACAGAACGCTCTTGATTAAATCCGTATGTTAAGTTATATTGATCTTAAAATATTCGGATTTTGGGGGTAAGTTCATGAAGTTTCGTCGCAGCGGCAGATTGGTGGACTTAACAAATTACTTGTTAACCCATCCGCACGAATTAATACCGCTAACCTTTTTTTCTGAGCGGTATGAATCTGCAAAATCATCGATCAGTGAAGATTTAACAATTATTAAGCAAACCTTTGAGCAGCAGGGGATCGGTACTTTGCTTACTGTTCCCGGAGCTGCCGGAGGCGTCAAATATATTCCGAAAATGAAGCAGGCTGAGGCTGAAGAGTTTGTGCAGACACTTGGACAGTCGCTGGCAAATCCTGAGCGTATCCTTCCGGGCGGTTATGTATATTTAACGGATATCTTAGGAAAGCCATCTGTACTCTCCAAGGTAGGGAAGCTGTTTGCTTCTGTGTTTGCAGAGCGCGAAATTGATGTTGTCATGACCGTTGCCACGAAAGGCATCCCTCTGGCGTACGCAGCTGCGAGCTATCTGAATGTGCCTGTCGTTATCGTTCGCAAAGACAACAAGGTAACAGAAGGCTCCACAGTCAGCATTAATTACGTCTCAGGCTCATCAAACCGCATTCAAACGATGTCACTTGCGAAAAGAAGCATGAAAACGGGTTCAAACGTACTCATTATCGATGACTTTATGAAAGCAGGCGGCACAATTAATGGTATGATTAACCTGTTGGATGAGTTTAACGCAAATGTGGCGGGGATCGGCGTTTTGGTTGAAGCCGAAGGAGTAGATGAACGTCTTGTTGATGAATATATGTCACTGCTTACTCTTTCAACCATCAACATGAAAGAGAAGTCCATTGAAATTCAGAATGGCAATTTTCTGCGTTTTTTTAAAGACAATCTTTTAAAGAATGGAGAGACGGAATCATGACAAAAGCAGTTCACACAAAACATGCCCCAGCGGCAATCGGACCTTACTCACAAGGGATTATCGTAAACAATATGTTTTACAGCTCAGGCCAAATTCCTTTGACTCCTTCAGGCGAAATGGTGAACGGTGATATTAAGGAGCAGACCCATCAAGTATTCAGCAACTTAAAAGCGGTGCTGGAAGAAGCAGGTGCTTCTTTAGAAACAGTTGTAAAAGCAACTGTATTTATCGCGGATATGGAACAGTTTGCGGAAGTAAACGAAGTGTACGGACAATATTTTGACACTCACAAACCGGCGAGATCTTGTGTTGAAGTCGCGAGACTCCCGAAGGACGCACTGGTTGAGATTGAAGTAATTGCATTAGTAAAATAATAAGAAAAAGTGATTCTGGGTGAGCTCGGAATCACTTTTTTATTTACCTTATGCCCGAAATGAAAGCTTTATGACCTAATTGTGTAACTATATCCTATTTTTTCAAAAAATATTTTAAAAACGAGCAGGATTTCAGAAAAAATCGTGGAATTGATACACTAATGCTTTTATATAGGGAAAAGGTGGTGAACTACTGTGGAAGTTACTGACGTAAGATTACGCCGCGTGAATACCGATGGTCGCATGAGAGCGATTGCATCCATCACGCTGGATCACGAATTTGTTGTTCATGATATTCGTGTGATTGATGGAAACAATGGTCTTTTCGTTGCGATGCCGAGTAAACGCACCCCTGATGGAGAGTTCCGCGATATCGCTCATCCTATTAATTCAAGCACGCGAGGTAAGATTCAAGATGCCGTGTTAAATGAGTATCATCGTCTGGGTGACACTGAAGCATTAGAATTCGAAGAAGCTGGAGCTTCTTAAAAAATAACCAAAAAGCAAGGACTGCTGAAAGGGCTGACAAAAGCCTTTTTCCGGCGGTCCTTTTTTAATTCTGATTTTTCAAACTTAATTGTACTCAATAGAAAATTCTTGCACTTCATCAAGTCTCCTTGAAATCATAAGATATTTAGGATATATTTTTCTATGGATAAAAGGGATATTGGAGGCCAATAAATGGATAAGCGGTTTGCAGTTGTTTTAGCGGCTGGACAAGGAACGAGAATGAAAACAAAGCTTTATAAAGTCCTTCATCCAGTTTGCGGTAAGCCTATGGTAGAGCACGTCGTAGACGAAGCCTTAAAGTTATCTTTATCGAAGCTTGTCACGATTGTCGGACATGGTGCGGAAGAAGTGAAAAAGCAGCTTGGTGATAAAAGCGAGTACGCGCTTCAAGCAGAACAGCTTGGCACTGCTCATGCTGTAAAACAGGCACAGCCATTTCTTGCTGACGAAAAAGGCGTTACAATTGTCATTTGCGGAGATACGCCGCTTTTAACAGCAGAGACAATGGAACAGATGCTGAAAGAACATACACAAAGAGAAGCGAAAGCTACGATTTTAACTGCGGTTGCAGAAGATCCAACCGGATACGGCCGCATTATCCGCGGTGAAAACGGAGCGGTTCAAAAAATCGTTGAGCACAAGGACGCCTCTGAAGAAGAACGTCTTGTGACTGAGATCAATACCGGTACGTATTGTTTTGATAATGAAGCGCTGTTCCGGGCCATTGATCTGGTGTCTAATGATAATGCTCAAGGCGAGTACTATTTGCCGGATGTCATAGAGATTCTTAAAAACGAAGGCGAAACTGTTGCCGCTTACCAGACTGGTAATTTCCAAGAAACGCTCGGAGTTAATGATAGAGTTGCTCTTTCTCAGGCAGAACAATTTATGAGAGAGCGTATTAATAAACGGCATATGCAAAATGGCGTAACGCTGATTGACCCGATGAACACGTATATTTCTCCTGACGCTGTCATCGGAAGCGATACTGTAATTTATCCTGGAACCGTGATTAAAGGTGAGGTGCAAATCGGAGAAGATACGATTATCGGCCCTCATACGGAGATTATGAATAGTTCCATTGGCAGCCGTACGGTTATTAAACAATCGGTAGTCAATCATAGTAAAGTGGGGAATGATGTAAACATAGGACCTTTTGCTCACATCAGACCTGATTCTGTCATCGGGAATGAAGTGAAGATCGGGAATTTTGTTGAAATCAAAAAGACGCAATTCGGAGACCGAAGCAAGGCTTCTCATTTAAGCTATGTCGGTGATGCTGAGGTAGGCACAGATGTAAACTTGGGCTGCGGTTCAATAACTGTCAATTATGATGGAAAGAATAAATATTTGACGAAAATTGAAGACGGCGCGTTTATCGGCTGCAACTCCAACTTGGTTGCCCCTGTCACAGTCGGAGAAGGCGCTTATGTTGCTGCAGGTTCAACTGTTACGGAAGATGTACCTGGAAAAGCACTTGCTATTGCCAGAGCGAGACAAGTAAATAAAGACGATTATGTGAAAAATATTCATAAAAATTAATCCTAAATTCGGAGGTTTATCCATGTCTAATCAATACGGAGATAAGAATTTAAAGATTTTTTCTTTAAATTCGAATCCAGAGCTTGCAAAAGAAATCGCAGATATAGTTGGAGTTCAATTAGGGAAATGTTCTGTCACAAGATTTAGTGATGGGGAAGTTCAAATTAATATCGAAGAAAGTATTCGCGGATGTGACTGTTATATCATCCAGTCTACAAGTGACCCCGTTAACGAGCATATTATGGAACTGTTGATTATGGTAGATGCATTAAAACGCGCTTCTGCAAAAACGATTAACATTGTGATTCCTTATTACGGTTATGCACGTCAAGACAGAAAAGCAAGATCCCGTGAGCCAATTACAGCAAAACTTTTTGCTAACCTGCTTGAAACAGCCGGTGCGACTCGTGTGATTGCACTTGACCTGCATGCGCCGCAAATTCAAGGATTCTTTGATATACCGATTGACCACTTAATGGGTGTTCCGATTTTAGGAGAATATTTTGAAGGTAAAAACCTTGAAGATATCGTCATTGTTTCACCAGACCACGGCGGTGTGACACGCGCCCGCAAACTGGCTGACCGACTAAAAGCGCCGATTGCAATTATCGATAAGCGCCGTCCGCGTCCAAACGTGGCGGAAGTCATGAATATTGTAGGTAATATCGAAGGGAAGACCGCTATCCTTATCGATGACATTATCGATACTGCAGGTACCATTACACTTGCTGCTAATGCGCTCGTAGAAAACGGAGCGAAAGAAGTATATGCATGCTGTACGCACCCTGTATTGTCAGGCCCTGCTGTTGAACGGATTAATAATTCAACAATTAAAGAGCTTGTTGTGACGAACAGCATCAAGCTTCCTGAAGAAAAGAAAATTGAACGGTTTAAGCAGCTTTCAGTCGGACCGCTTCTGGCTGAGGCAATTATTCGCGTTCATGAGCAGCAATCAGTCAGCTATCTATTCAGCTAAACCGTTACTTTGAGGTTTAAATCCTTATCGTTATGGGTATTGTTTGTAATAGGACAATAAAACGATAATAGGATGGTGCTGAATATGGCAACTTTAACGGCAAAAGAAAGAACGGACTTTACTCGTTCGTCTCTTCGGAATATCCGTACTTCAGGACATGTTCCAGGTATCATATATGGGAAAGACACGGGAAACAAACCTGTATCATTAGACAGTGTGGAGCTGATCAAAACGCTGAGGGATGAAGGTAAAAATACAGTCATCACGCTTGACGTCAGCGGAGAAAAACATTCTGTCATGGTAACAGACCTGCAAACGGACCCGCTGAAAAATGAAATTACTCATGCTGACTTTCAAGTGGTCAATATGAGTGAAGACATTGAGGTGGAAGTTCCGATTCACCTGACTGGAGAAGCCATTGGAGTGAAAAACGGAGGCGTGTTGCAGCAGCCGCTATATGCACTTACTGTAAAGGCTAAGCCAAAAGCCATTCCGCAAACGATTGAGGCTGATATTTCAAACCTCGATGTAAATGAAGTACTGACTATAGCGGATTTGCCTGCTGGCGGTGACTACTCCTTTAATCATGAATCAGATGAGGTCGTGGCGTCTATTCTTCCTCCGCAGCAGCAGGAAGCAGCTGAGATAGATGAAGAGGAATCCGCTGATGCTCAGCCTGAAGGTGAAAACAAAGAACAATAATAGCTTAAGGCGTAACCCTCCCGCGGTTACGTCTTTTGTGCTAGAATGAGAAGAATTATAGCCCGCTTATGCAGACGGGAGTTTATGTGACTAAGGGAGGATTCGCCATGCTTGTGATAGCCGGTCTCGGAAACCCGGGGAAGAACTATGAAAATACTCGGCATAATGTCGGATTTATGGTGATAGATCAGCTTGCAAAGGAATGGAATATTGAGCTGAATCAAAATAAATTTAACGGATTATACGGAACCGGATTTGTTTCCGGCAAAAAGGTTCTACTTGTTAAACCGCTTACATATATGAATTTATCAGGAGAATGTTTGCGGCCTTTAATGGACTACTATGATGTCGATAACGAAGATTTGACTGTCATTTACGACGATCTTGATCTTCCGACTGGCAAGATCCGTTTAAGAACGAAAGGAAGCGCCGGAGGACACAATGGCATCAAATCACTGATCCAGCATCTTGGAACATCCGAGTTTGACCGGATCCGCATCGGAATCGGCCGGCCTGTAAACGGCATGAAGGTCGTTGATTATGTGTTAGGCTCTTTCACCAAGGAGGAGGCACCCGACATTGATGGAGCGATCGATAAGTCTGTGAAGGCTTGTGAAGCTTCTCTGAGCAAACCGTTTTTAGAAGTCATGAACGAATTTAACGCGAAGGTATAAAATGAATCAACAAAGTCCATACTACACCAAAATGACTTTTTCATCAGGAGGTCCCTTGTATGGCTTTGCATTATTATTGTCGTCATTGCGGAGTGAAAGTAGGCAGTCTCGAATCTTCTATGGTATCGACTGACTCACTTGGATTTCAGCACTTAACAAACGAGGAAAGAAACGATATGATTTCTTATA
Source organism: Bacillus rugosus (assembly GCF_023238245.1). Classification (NCBI taxonomy): domain Bacteria; kingdom Bacillati; phylum Bacillota; class Bacilli; order Caryophanales; family Bacillaceae; genus Bacillus; species Bacillus rugosus. The sequence goes on from NZ_CP096590.1 coordinate 59,865, forward strand.
AAGAAAATGGAGATGTCCATGTTTCGACGATATGTGAAGATTGCCAAGAGGCGCTTGACCGAAATCCGCATTACCACGAACATCACACATTTATTCAATAAAAAGCTTTGGTGTAGATACTAGACCAAAGCGTTTTTCTGTTCTCACAGGAAACAGAGAGGAGGGGCCATATGGACAACATTCAAACCTTTATAAAAGAAAGCGATGACTTTAAATCCATCATCAACGGTTTACACGAGGGGCTGAAGGAACAGCTGCTCGCGGGTCTGTCGGGTTCCGCGCGTTCTGTTTTTACTTCTGCCCTGGCTAATGAAACGAATAAGCCTATCTTTCTAATCACCCATAATTTATATCAAGCCCAGAAAGTAACGGATGATCTGACTTCACTTCTAGAGGATCGGTCTGTCCTTTTGTACCCCGTCAATGAACTCATTTCATCAGAAATCGCAGTCGCAAGCCCTGAATTGCGGGCGCAGCGATTAGATGTCATTAATAGATTAACGAGTGGAGAAGCGCCAATTGTCGTTGCTCCTGTAGCTGCACTCAGAAGAATGCTGCCGCCTGTAGAGGTCTGGAAAAACAGCCAAATGCTCATTCAAGTGGGCCATGACATCGAACCTGACCAGCTTGCATCACGTCTGGTAGAGGTAGGATATGAGCGTTCTGATATGGTTTCTGCACCCGGGGAATTCAGTATTCGCGGAGGAATCATTGATATTTACCCGCTGACGTCAGAGCACCCAGTTAGAGTTGAACTTTTTGACACTGAAGTGGATTCAATCCGCAGCTTTAACTCAGATGATCAGCGGTCAATTGAGACTCTTACCTCGATCAATATCGGTCCTGCAAAGGAATTGATTATCAGACCTGAAGAAAAAGCGCGGGCGATGGAGAAAATCGATAAAGGCCTTGCCGCAAGCCTGAAAAAATTAAAGGTCGACAAGCAAAAAGAAATTCTTCATGCGAATATTTCTCACGATAAAGAACGCTTGTCAGAAGGCCAGACAGATCAGGAGCTGGTGAAGTATCTCTCATATTTCTATGAAAAGCCTGCTAGTTTACTAGATTATACTCCTGAGAATACACTTCTGATTTTGGATGAAGTCAGCCGGATCCATGAGATGGAAGAGCAGCTTCAAAAAGAAGAAGCGGAGTTCATAACAAACCTTCTTGAGGAAGGGAAGATTTTGCATGACATCAGTTTGTCATTCAGCTTCCAAAAAATAGTGGCTGAGCAAAAACGGCCTCTGCTGTACTATTCTTTATTTTTACGGCATGTACACCATACGAGTCCGCAAAATATCGTCAATGTATCAAGCAGACAAATGCAGAGTTTCCATGGCCAAATGAACGTGCTTGCTGGTGAAATGGAACGTTTTAAAAAATCCAACTTCACCGTTGTGTTCTTAGGAGCAAACAAGGAACGTACACAGAGATTATCTTCAGTTCTGGCTGATTATGAAATCGAAGCGGCCATGACAGATAGCAAAAAGGCGCTTGTTCAGGGACAGGTCTATATTATGGAAGGCGAGCTCCAATCGGGATTTGAGCTGCCGTTAATGAAGCTTGCGGTTATTACGGAAGAAGAACTGTTTAAAAACCGTGTAAAAAAGAAGCCTCGAAAACAGAAGCTTACTAATGCAGAGCGCATCAAAAGCTATTCCGAGCTTCAAATCGGTGATTATGTCGTTCATATTAATCACGGGATCGGAAAGTACTTAGGGATTGAAACCCTTGAAATTAATGGTATCCATAAAGACTATTTAAATATTCATTACCAGGGAAGCGACAAGCTTTACGTCCCTGTAGAACAAATTGATCAGGTTCAAAAATATGTCGGCTCCGAAGGAAAAGAGCCGAAGCTGTACAAATTAGGCGGAAGCGAATGGAAGCGGGTCAAGAAAAAAGTAGAAACATCCGTTCAGGATATTGCTGATGATTTAATTAAGCTGTATGCCGAAAGGGAAGCAAGCAAGGGCTATGCGTTTTCTCCTGACCATGAGATGCAGCGTGAATTCGAATCAGCGTTCCCTTATCAAGAGACTGAGGATCAGCTTCGTTCCATTCACGAAATCAAAAAGGACATGGAAAGAGAACGTCCGATGGACCGCTTGCTATGCGGAGATGTCGGCTACGGTAAAACAGAGGTTGCCATACGTGCCGCGTTTAAGGCGATAGGTGATGGAAAGCAGGTAGCCCTGCTCGTTCCGACAACTATTTTGGCACAGCAGCACTATGAAACCATTACCGAGCGCTTCCAAGACTATCCGATTAATATCGGCCTTCTCAGCAGATTCAGAACGAGAAAAGAAGCGAACGAAACGATCAAAGGATTGAAAAATGGCACTGTTGATATCGTTATCGGGACGCACCGGCTGTTATCAAAAGATGTCGTTTATAAAGACTTAGGGCTCCTCATTATTGATGAAGAGCAGCGCTTCGGTGTAACCCATAAAGAAAAGATCAAGCAAATTAAAGCCAATGTTGATGTATTAACATTAACAGCGACACCGATTCCGCGTACGCTGCATATGTCTATGCTTGGCGTAAGGGATCTTTCAGTCATAGAGACTCCGCCGGAAAACCGCTTTCCCGTACAGACGTATGTTGTGGAATACAACGGCGCCCTTGTCAGAGAGGCGATTGAACGCGAGCTTGCACGCGGAGGACAGGTCTATTTCTTGTACAACCGGGTAGAGGATATCGAGCGGAAAGCGGATGAGATCTCAATGCTTGTCCCTGACGCTAAGGTAGCGTATGCACATGGGAAAATGACAGAAAATGAATTAGAAACCGTTATGCTGAATTTCCTTGAAGGAGAATCAGACGTTCTCGTCAGCACAACCATTATTGAAACAGGCGTAGACATCCCGAACGTCAATACGCTGATTGTATTTGACGCCGACAAGATGGGTCTTTCTCAGCTTTATCAGCTGCGGGGGCGTGTCGGCCGTTCTAATCGGGTGGCGTATGCGTACTTCACGTACCGCCGGGATAAAGTGCTGACAGAAGTGGCTGAAAAAAGGCTGCAGGCTATTAAAGAGTTCACAGAGCTCGGTTCCGGTTTTAAAATCGCAATGCGTGACTTAACGATTCGCGGAGCCGGGAATCTTCTTGGCGCCCAGCAGCACGGCTTCATCGATTCGGTCGGATTTGACCTCTATTCACAAATGCTGAAGGAGGCCATTGAAGAGCGTAAAGGAGATACAGCGAAGACAGTGCAGTTTGAAACAGAAATTGATGTCGAGCTTGACGCGTATATTCCTGAAACCTATATTCAAGACGGCAAACAGAAAATTGATATGTATAAACGCTTCAGGTCTGTGGCTACAATCGAAGAGAAGAATGAACTTCAAGACGAAATGATCGACCGGTTTGGAAACTATCCAAAAGAAGTCGAATACTTGTTTACTGTTGCAGAAATGAAGGTTTATGCGAAACATGAACGTGTTGAACTGATTAAGCAGGATAAAGATGCGGTCAGATTGACGATTTCTGAAGAAGCAAGTGCAGAAATTGACGGCCAGAAGCTGTTTGAGCTTGGCAATAAATATGGCAGACAAATCGGACTGGGAATGGAAGGAAAAAAACTCAAAATCTCCGTACAGACAAAAGGCCGCAGTGCCGATGAATGGCTCGAAACGGTGCTGGGCATGCTGAAGGGTTTAAAAAATGTGAAAAAGCAAACCATTTCATCAACGTAAATTTTGTTACTCTCTGGTGTATATTACATTTGATGTGACGGATACTAATTTCAAGCGAGGCGGAAGGTACATAAAGTAACTGCTTTAGGTCTTTCCCACATGTATATACCATCAAATGAAAGAGAGGCACCAGAGATGAAAGCAACCGGTATCGTACGTCGTATTGATGACTTAGGTCGGGTCGTAATTCCTAAAGAAATTCGCAGAACTCTTAGAATCAGGGAAGGCGATCCGCTTGAGATTTTTGTAGATCGTGACGGAGAAGTGATTTTGAAAAAGTACTCTCCGATCAGTGAGCTTGGAGACTTTGCAAAGGAGTATGCAGACGCGCTTTACGACAGTCTCGGCCATTCAGTGCTGATTTGTGACCGTGATGTATATATTGCCGTGTCAGGCAGCTCGAAAAAAGACTACTTAAATAAGTCAATCAGCGAAATGCTGGAAAAAACAATGGATCAGCGCAGTTCCGTCCTTGAGAGTGATGCAAAATCAGTACAGCTTGTTAATGGCATAGATGAGGACATGAATTCTTATACTGTCGGCCCGATTGTGGCGAATGGCGATCCGATAGGCGCTGTGGTGATTTTTTCAAAGGATCAGACAATGGGCGAAGTAGAGCATAAAGCCGTTGAGACAGCAGCTGGATTTTTGGCTCGTCAAATGGAACAGTAGGTCTTATTCCTTTTATCGAAAATAGGTATGAAAAGAACAGCTCTCCTTGGGACGCTGTTCTTTTTTATGCATGCCCAAAAAGGATTCCAAGGGTTGGGATGTGGTATAATAACCTCGTTTTTATTTGTGCCGCGGTAATATGTAAACCGTATTGCCCCTGACGTTGGGAAGGAGCTTTTGGATGGACGATTCAATAGGCGTTAAACGGCATTGGATTTGGCAGGGGGCTTTTGTTTTAATCCTGGCAGGAGTCATCTCAAAAATATTAAGCGCCGTTTACAGAGTCCCGTTTCAAAACATTGTCGGAGATGTTGGATTTTATATATATCAGCAGGTGTATCCCTTTCTTGGTATTGCAGTCATGCTGTCCACATCAGGATTTCCGGTCATTATTTCGAAACTGATGAATGATTATAGTGAAAAAAGCCGTCACACCATATTAAAAATATCAGCGTTATTTTTGTCTTTAATCGGTGTTTTATTATTTCTTTGCTTATATATGGGTGCTGTTCCAATCGCACTTTTTATGGGAGATTCACATCTCGCCATGTTAATTCAAGTGACTGCATATGCATTTCTGCTGTTCCCGTTTGTTGCGTTGCTTAGAGGAGGTTTTCAAGGGCGGCACGATATGCTCCCGTCAGCCTTATCGCAAATGACAGAGCAGTTTCTGCGGGTTGCGGTGCTCTTGGGCTTATCTTTTTGGCTCGTCAAAAAGGGAGCCTCGCTCTATATTGCGGGAGCGGCAGCTGCTTCTGGATCTCTTGCCGGAAGTTTTGTTGCGTTGATCATACTCGGATTTTTTTGGTTTAAAGCGAAAAGTGACAATCAAACGGACAGGCAAAATGAAAATGTCATAACAATAAAAGAATTGACGAAAAAACTGTTTTTATATTCGGTTACAATTTGTGTAAGCAGTTTGCTGCTTTTGTTTATCCAGCTTGTGGATGCTTTGAATTTATATGCTTTGCTTTCGGGCGGTGAAGCAAGCGAAGAAGCGAAACGCCTAAAGGGGATTTATGATCGGGGGCAGCCCTTGCTGCAGCTCGGTTCGGTTTTCGCGGTGAGCATTGCGACGTCACTCGTTCCGTATATTTCTAAGGCTGTAAAGAACAAAGAGCTGAAGATTATGAAAGAAAAAGTTGCGTCCTCTTTAAAACTATGTCTTGTGCTGGGTACAGGGGCGTCAGCTGGACTAATTTGCATTCTTGAGCCGGTCAATATCATGCTATTTCAAAATGGTGAAGGGACAGCTGCGTTACAAGTTTTCAGCTGCTCTATTTTGTTTGCATCCTTGGCAGTTACGGCAGCCGCAGTTTTACAGGGCGCGGGATACACAGTTTTTCCTGCGATAGCGGTAGGTGCAGGTGTTGCAGTGAAATGGGTGTTAAATACTCTTTTGGTTCCGCACTATGGGATTGAAGGTGCATCACTTGCAACAGCGGCTTCCTTTGCGGCTGTCGCCGGACTTAACTTGTATCGGCTTCGGCAAAAGGAATGGCTTGGTAAGCTCAAAGGCATTATGATTCCGGTCATTGGATCTGCCCTTTTGATGTCGGCTGTCTTGCTTGCATATATGCGTCTCTGGACTTTTTTGATTCCTGCAGCAGGAAGAGGAGCGGCAGTTATTGAAAGTCTTTCTGCTGTTGCCATTGGTGGCGCGGTGTTTATTTATTGTATGATGAAATTGGGAATATTTACGGATGAAGAGCTGAACAGTGTGCCTTTTGGCAGCAAGTTAAGCAAAATCGTGAGAAGGAGAGAACAAAATGGCAGGTAATATTACAGTCGTCGGACTTGGTGCCGGAGACATGGACCAGTTGACAATTGGTATACACAAGCTGCTGACGAAGGCAGATACGCTGTATGTCAGAACCAAGGATCATCCTTTAATTGAGGAGCTTGAAAAAGAAACGAAGAACATCCGTTTCTTTGATGATATATATGAGAAACATGATCAGTTCGAGGCGGTATATGAAGAAATTGCTGATATCCTCTTTGAAGCGGCGCGGCGTGAGGACGTGGTTTATGCTGTGCCGGGACACCCTTTTGTCGCAGAAAAAACAGTTCAGCTGCTGACGGAGCGGCAGGAAAAGGAAAACGTTCAAGTGAAAGTCGCGGGTGGACAAAGTTTCCTTGATGCCACATTCAATGCCTTGCAAATTGACCCGATTGAAGGTTTTCAATTTGTGGATGCCGGCACATTGTCTGCGGATGAGCTTGAGCTCAGACATCATCTGATCATATGTCAGGTTTACGACCAAATGACGGCTTCTGAAGTCAAGCTGACATTGATGGAGAAACTGCCTGATGATTATGAGGTCGTCATTGTGACTGCAGCAGGCAGCCGTGGCGAGGAGATCAGGACAGTGCCATTATTTGAGCTGGACCGCAATGTCGCCTTGAACAACTTAACAAGTGTGTATATTCCGCCGATTAAAGAAGAGAAGCTGCTTTATCACGAATTCTCCACGTTCCGAAGCATCATCAGAGAGCTTCGCGGACCTAATGGATGTCCGTGGGATAAAAAGCAGACGCATCAGTCATTAAAGCAGTACATGATTGAAGAATGTTATGAGCTTCTCGAAGCTATTGACGAAGAAGACACAGACCATATGATCGAAGAGCTTGGCGACGTTTTGCTTCAGGTCTTGCTTCACGCGCAAATTGGTGAAGATGAAGGTTATTTCACAATTGATGATGTCATAAAAGGAATCAGTGAAAAAATGGTCCGAAGACATCCCCATGTGTTTAAAGATGTTAAGGTTCAGGATGAAAACGATGTTTTGGCCAATTGGGAAGATATAAAAAAGGCCGAAAAAAATACATCTGAATCATCGTTACTAGACAGCGTACCGAAAACCCTTCCAGCTCTTTCGAAAGCTGCTAAATTGCAGAAAAAAGCAGCGAAGGTCGGTTTTGATTGGGAAGACGTCAGCGATATTTGGGAAAAAGTAAGCGAGGAAATGAAGGAGTTTTCTTCTGAGGTTTCTGAAGATCCTCATGAACACAATCTCAAGGCTGAGTTTGGCGACATTTTGTTTGCACTAGTGAATGTAGCCCGCTTTTACAAAATAGAACCGGAGGAAGCATTGGCCATGACCAATGACAAATTCCGAAGCCGGTTCTCGTATATTGAGGAAACAGCGAAAGAAAAGGGAATCGAGCTGGCTGACATGTCTCTTGAGGACATGGACAAACTGTGGAATGAAGCAAAAGGAACTGAGAGGAGATCGTAAATATGAGATTAGATAAATTTTTAAAAGTATCACGGCTGATTAAACGACGTACACTAGCAAAGGAAGTAGCTGACCAGGGGCGCATCGCTATTAACGGTAACCAGGCCAAAGCAAGCTCTGACGTAAAACCGGGAGATGAACTAACGGTCCGCTTCGGCCAAAAGCTTGTAACGGTTCAAGTAAATGAGTTGAAAGACACGACGAAAAAAGAAGAAGCTGCAAACATGTATACCATCCTAAAGGAAGAAAAACTCGGCGAATAGGCTTGTTCTAAAAAAATCCCCTGCCTCATACAATGCAGTAATAATGCTAAAAGTATCGAGGATATGGGGGCTGAATAGATGAATTCATATTATGATCAAAAAGGTTCTTCGTCTGTTCCGGAACAGCATGATGTGACAATGAAAGGCCGGAAGCATTTAGATATTTCTGGAGTGAAGCATGTAGAGAGCTTTGATAACGAAGAATTCCTGCTGGAAACGGTGATGGGAATGCTCTCAGTCAGAGGCCAAAACCTCCAGATGAAAAATCTAGATGTAGAAAAAGGGATTGTTTCTATTAAAGGCAGGGTATTTGATTTAGTGTACTTAGACGAACAACAAGGGGATAAAGCTAAAGGGTTTTTTAGCAAGTTGTTTAAATGACGCTAACGACACAATTCTATACAATGCTGGCGATGTCCGGTATGGGCCTCTGGCTTGGGGCGTCGCTTGATACATACCGGCTCTTTGTCATTCGTGCCAAAACAGCCAGATGGCTATTATTTATTCATGATATTCTTTTCTGGATTGTGCAAGGGCTGCTTTTCTTTTATGTCTTGCTACATGTAAATGAGGGAGAATTCAGGCTTTACATCTTTTTAGCGGTTCTGCTGGGCGTTGCGACGTATCAGAGCCTTTGCAAACGAATCTATATAAAAATACTGAAATTCATCATTTACCTTGTTGTTTCTGTTTATCAATTCTTCAAAAAACTCATTCAGCACGTGTTATTTCGTCCTATTGTATGGACATTCGGAGCGATCATCTGGTTGGGTGCGTTTCTATTAAAGAAAACATACCGCCTAATCATTTTTCTCTTGTTGTGTCTATATAAAATAGTCATGGTTCTGTGTTTTCCGATCCGTTTTATCGCAAAACAATGTTTGAAACTTCTTCCTGTAAGAATGCGTCTAACTTTTAGACGTTATTTTGAAAAAGGTGCAGGATTTCTCAAAAAGAAGAAGAAACTATTGGTAACCATAAGAACGACCATTACACGTTTTTTGAAGAGATGAAAGGAGGACCGTCTGGTTTGAATTTTTCCAGAGAACGAACGATATCTGAAATACAAAATGACTATAAAGAACAAGTAGAGCGGCAGAATCAGCTGAAGAAAAGAAGACGCAAAGGGCTATACAGACGGTTGACTGTATTCGGCGCCCTAGTATTCCTGACGGCAATTGTGCTGGCAAGCTCTGTATGGTCCCAAACATCTTCCCTTAGCGCAAAAGAAGAAAAGAAAGAACAACTTGAAAAAGAACTGAAAAGTTTAAAGGCAAAACAAACGGATTTAAAAGAAGAAATATCCAAATTGAAGGATGAGGATTACGTCACAGAGCTTGCCAGAAGAGACTTATTCATGTCTGGAGACGGAGAAATTATCTTCAATGTGGAGAAGAAGAGCAAGTAGCCTTGTTGACACTTAAATTTTTATTTAGGTATAATTAAGCAAACGATCTTTTTATAAGCCTAAGGAGGAGCACTTTTTTTATGTCGATTGAAGTTGGCAGCAAGTTGCAAGGGAAAATTACAGGTATTACAAATTTTGGAGCATTTGTTGAATTGCCTGGAGGCTCAACCGGTCTCGTTCACATCAGTGAGGTAGCTGATAACTATGTCAAAGACATTAATGATCACTTAAAAGTCGGCGACCAAGTTGAAGTGAAAGTCATCAACGTTGAAAAAGACGGGAAAATTGGTTTATCTATTAAAAAAGCTAAAGACCGTCCGCAAGCCAGACCTAGAAATGATTTCCGTCCGAAAGAATCTTTTGAACAGAAAATGAATAAGTTTTTAAAAGACAGCGAAGATCGCTTGTCATCTTTAAAACGCAACACGGAATCAAAACGTGGAGGGCGCGGAGCAAGAAGAGGATAACTTGCTGCTTTCTATAAATAAACGAAGCATCCGTTCATCCCGCGGATGCTTTTTTTATTATCCTCACACGCTTTAAGAGTCAGAAAATTATAACATTAAAGTTTCTATTGACGAAAAGGACAAACCTTTGTATTATATAACTTGTGCTTAGAAGCACCAATAATATGGCGGTGTAGCTCAGCTGGCTAGAGCGTACGGTTCATACCCGTGAGGTCGGGGGTTCGATCCCCTCCGCCGCTACCATATTTGTTTGGCCCGTTGGTCAAGCGGTTAAGACACCGCCCTTTCACGGCGGTAACACGGGTTCGAATCCCGTACGGGTCATCCTAAAAAATCGGTTTCTCTTGTAGAAGCCGATTTTTTTCATTTTTAGACAACATTCCGGAAATTCTTTTGAGAAACGAATATCAAGGCAGAAACCGTCGAAGATTTCTTTGGTATTGTTACCTTCTTTTGACAAAATCCTATCTGTGCTTTCGCTATAATGACAGGCAACGAATATAACAGGTGGGAGATGAGAGGAATGGAAAAAGCAGAAAGAAGAGTGAACGGGCCAATGGCGGGACAAGCTTTGGAAAAACTCCAATCGTTTTTTAACAGGGGCACGAAGCTGGTGACTCATCATTTGCATTCACTGTTTTTCTATAAAGGATTCATTTATGTTGTCATCGGATTTTTGCTTGGACGGGCTTTCATATTATCCGAGGTGCTTCCTTTCGCACTTCCTTTCTTTGGAGCAATGCTTCTCATCAGAAGAGACAAGGCGCTTTATGCGGTGCTGGCTGTGCTTGCAGGTGCGCTGACCATTTCTCCGAAGCACTCATTGCTCATACTAGCGGCATTACTGGCATTCTTCATATTTTCTAAAGTGGCCGCCTTCATCACCGACGATCGCGTGAAAGCACTCCCGATTGTCGTGTTCTTCTCCATGACTGCAGCAAGAGCCGGGTTTGTTTACGCTCAACATGGCGCATTTACAACCTATGATTATGTGATGGCTGTCGTTGAAGCTGGACTATCCTTTATTTTAACGCTGATTTTTCTTCAGAGCCTTCCGATTTTCACTGTGAAAAAAGTAAAACAGTCTTTAAAAATAGAGGAAATCATTTGCTTTATGATACTTATTGCTTCTGTTTTGACAGGGCTTGCCGGCTTGTCCTATCAAGGGATGCAGGCAGAACATATACTGGCTCGTTATGTTGTATTGAGTTTTTCCTTTATTGGCGGAGCGAGTATTGGCTGTACGGTTGGTGTGGTGACCGGTCTGATTCTTGGCTTGGCGAATATCGGAAACCTCTATCAAATGAGTTTGCTCGCTTTTTCCGGTTTATTAGGCGGTTTGCTGAAGGAAGGGAAAAAAGCGGGCGCAGCAATCGGGCTGATCGTTGGATCACTTCTTATTTCTTTATATGGTGAAGGCTCTGCCGGTCTGATGACAACACTTTATGAGTCATTAATCGCAGTCGGCCTGTTTTTGCTTACACCTCAATCGATTACAAAGAAAGTGGCGAGATATATTCCGGGAACTGTGGAGCATCTTCAAGAGCAGCAGCAATATGCAAGAAAAATCAGAGATGTTACTGCTCAAAAGGTAGACCAGTTCTCCAATGTGTTCCACGCGCTGTCTGAAAGCTTTGCAACCTTTTATCAAGCATCAGACGATCAGACAGATGACAGCGAAGTTGATTTGTTTTTAAGCAAGATCACAGAGCATTCCTGTCAGACGTGCTACAAGAAAAACAGGTGCTGGGTAGAGAACTTTGATAAAACATATGACTTAATGAAACAAGTTATGCTTGAAACAGAAGAAAAAGAATATGCGTCGAACCGAAGGCTGAAAAAAGAGTTTCATCAGCACTGCTCTAAATCAAAGCAAGTTGAAGAGCTGATTGAGGATGAACTCTCACATCATCATGCTCATTTGACGCTTAAGAAAAAAGTGCAGGACAGCAGGCGTCTTGTTGCTGAACAGCTTTTAGGTGTTTCTGAGGTCATGGCAGACTTTTCTCGGGAAATAAAAAGAGAGCGGGAACAGCACTTTCTGCAGGAAGAGCAAATCATAGAGGCGCTTCAGCATTTTGGAATCGAGATTCAGCATGTGGAGATATATAGTCTTGAACAAGGAAATATTGATATCGAAATGACCATTCCATTCAGCGGACATGGAGAAAGTGAAAAAATCATTGCCCCTATGCTTTCTGACATTCTGGAGGAACAAATTCTTGTAAAAGCCGAACAGCACTCTCCGCATCCGAATGGATACAGTCATGTCGCCTTTGGATCAACAAAATCTTACAGGGTGTCTACAGGTGCGGCTCACGCTGCGAAGGGCGGCGGCCTTGTCTCTGGCGACAGCTACAGCATGATGGAGCTAGGAGCCAGAAAATATGCTGCGGCAATCAGTGACGGAATGGGCAATGGCGCAAGGGCACACTTCGAAAGCAATGAAACGATCAAGCTTCTGGAGAAAATCCTTGAATCCGGCATTGATGAAAAAATAGCAATTAAAACGATCAACAGCATACTGTCCCTGAGGACAACTGACGAGATATATTCCACGCTTGACCTATCTATTATCGATCTTCAAGATGCCAGCTGTAAATTTTTAAAGGTCGGATCGACGCCTAGCTTTATCAAACGGGGCGACCAGGTAATGAAAGTTCAAGCGAGCAATCTGCCAATCGGTATTATTAATGAATTTGATGTGGAGGTTGTGAGTGAACAGCTGAAAGCGGGTGACCTCTTGATTATGATGAGTGACGGCATTTTTGAGGGCCCTAAGCATGTAGAAAATCATGATTTATGGATGAAACGCAAAATGAAGGGGTTAAAAACAAATGATCCGCAGGAGATTGCCGATTTACTCATGGAGGAAGTCATCCGCACGAGATCCGGCCAAATTGAGGACGATATGACAGTTGTTGTCGTCCGGATTGACCACAATACACCGAAGTGGGCATCTATACCTGTTCCTGCCATCTTTCAAAACAAACAAGAAATTTCATAACGCTTCCGTATAAATCAAATTTCTTCTGGCGAAGATGGGAATATATGAATCTGAGAATCCTCGTATTCTCCAGGAGGAATGAATGTGAATAACGGACATTTAAATCAAATTTTGCTGATAACGGATGGCTGCTCGAACCATGGGGAAGACCCGCTAGCAATGGCTGCTTTTGCTAAAGAGCAGGGGATTACGGTAAATGTCATAGGTATAATGGAAGAAAACCAAATTGACCCTGAGGCAATGAAGGAAGTCGAAGGGATTGCGCTTGCCGGAGGGGGCGTGCATCAGGTCGTTTATGCATCTCAGCTTTCTCAAACCGTACAAATGGTAACAAAAAAAGCAATGACGCAAACATTACAAGGTGTAGTCAATCAAGAGCTGAAACAAATTCTAGGAAAGAATGTGGAAATGGAGGAGCTTTCACCCGAAAAACGCGGCGAAGTCATGGAAGTGGTAGACGAGCTCGGAGAAACGGTGCATCTTCAGGTTTTGGTTCTGGTTGATACAAGCGCAAGTATGGCGCCTAAGCTTCCTACAGTAAAAGAGGCGCTGATTGATTTGTCTGTCAGCCTCAATTCCCGAATCGGGAATAACGAATTTGCGATGTGTATATTTCCCGGGAAAAAACAAGAGGTCGAGCTTGTGCTGAACTGGACACCAAAGCTGCAATCTCTTTCCACACTCTTTGCAAAGCTTTCAACAGGCGGCATCACGCCGACAGGTCCGGCGATACGTGAAGCGACGCAGCAATTTGAAAAAATCCGCTCAAGAAGGAGCATGCTGGCAGATGATGAACGACGCTTTGACGAGTTTGGCATGTAGCCTTAGGCCTGGTACGACAATCAAAGGCAAGTGGAACGGAAACACTTATACATTGCGTAAACAGCTTGGAAAAGGGGCCAATGGAATTGTGTATTTGGCAGAAGCATCAGATGGACATGTTGCCTTAAAGGTGAGCGATGACAGCCTGTCTATTACTTCTGAAGTGAATGTCTTGAAATCTTTCTCAAAGGCCCAGTCTGTTACGATGGGGCCTTCTTTTTTTGATACGGATGATGCCTACATCCCAAGTGCCAATACGAAAGTTTCGTTTTATGCAATGGAATACATAAAAGGCCCGTTGCTTTTGAATTATGTCAATGATAAAGGAGCAGAATGGATACCGGTATTGATGATTCAACTGTTATCCAGCTTATCGGTGCTTCACCAGCAGGGATGGATATTTGGCGATCTTAAACCTGATAATCTGATCGTAACCGGTCCGCCCGCTAGAATCCGCTGCATTGATGTAGGCGGCACGACAAAGGAAGGCCGGGCGATAAAAGAGTATACCGAGTTTTACGACAGAGGGTATTGGGGGTATGGAACAAGAAAAGCAGAGCCAACCTACGATCTGTTTGCAGTTGCCATGATTATGATCAACAGTGTGCATAAAAAAGAATTCAAGAAAACAAACCAGCCTAAGGAACAGCTCAGGTCTCTAATCGAAGGGCACCCTTTGCTGAAAAAGTATAAAAAAGTGCTTTTTTCAGCATTGAACGGAGATTATCAATCCGCAGATGAAATGAAGAAGGATATGCTCGACGCGGGGCAAAAAGCAGTACAGAGAAAACAAGCTGTAAAAGCAGCGCCGCAGCCTGTTACAAGACAAGCACAGCAAAAACCGCGCCAAGGAAAAGTAACGAAAACGCGATATACTCCTAAACAGAAGCCGCCTAAGTCGGGGGGGTTATTTGAAACAACACTTATCGTGATCAGCGTTTTGGCGCTTTATTTCGCCTACATTATCTTTTTCTTAATCTGAATGGCACAATCTGCAAAGCCTATGCTTTCTTCTTTGCTTGGAAGGATTGAAAGTGATAGGATATGAATATCTTTAAAAAACCTGCTCATTGTGAGGAGGACATTGTGAAAAGTGTCAAAGATTTTTTAAACAAATATAATCTTACGTTAAAAGGGGCGACAATCATTGTAGGCGTTTCCGGCGGTCCGGACTCAATGGCTCTTCTTCGCGCACTGCATAAGCTATGCGGCCGTTCAGCGAATATTATTGCAGCTCATGTCGACCATCGGTTCAGGGGCGCGGAATCTGAGGAAGACATGCGTTTTGTCCAAGCTTATTGTGAAGCTGAACAGCTCACGTGCGAAACGGCTCAAATCAATGTAACAGCATATTCGCAGGAAAAAGGTCTCAATAAGCAGGCTGCGGCACGTGATTGCCGCTATCAGTTTTTTGAGGAAATCATGTTGAAGCATCAAGCGGACTATCTGGCGCTTGCGCATCATGGTGATGACCAGGTTGAAACGATGCTTATGAGATTGGCTAAGGGCACGCTTGGAGCGGGACTTGCGGGAATGCAGCCGGTCAGACGTTTTGGGACGGGGCGGATCATCAGGCCGTTCTTAACCATTACAAAGGAAGAGATCCTTCACTATTGCCGTGAAAACGGCTTGGGCTACCGGACGGATGAAAGCAACGCCAAAGATGACTACACAAGAAACAGATTCAGAAAAACAGTGCTCCCGTTTTTGAAACAGGAGTCGCCGGATGTGCATAAAAGGTTTCAGAAAGTGAGTGAGGCACTGACGGAAGATGAGCAATTCTTACAGTCATTAACGAAAGATGAAATGAATAAAGTAATCACAAGCCAGTCTAATACATCAGTTGAAATCAATTCCTCTCAATTGCTTGCCCTCCCGATGCCTTTACAAAGAAGAGGAGTTCAACTAATATTAAACTATCTTTATGAAAACGTTCCATCATCCTTTTCAGCTCATCACATTCAGCAGTTTCTCGATTGGGCGGAAAAGAGCGGCCCTTCAGGAATATTGGACTTTCCAAAAGGGCTGAAGGTGGTCAAATCATATCAGACATGTTTGTTTACATTTGAACAATGGCAGTGCAAAAATGTTCCCTTTGAATACCAAATAAGCGGAGCTGCTAATGAAACGGCAGTGCTCCCTAATGGATTTCTGATAGAGGCAAAGCATTATGCGGATCCGCCTGAAGAACATGGGAATGCTGTTTTTATCACAAGTGAAAAAAAGGTGCGGTTCCCCTTAACGATCCGGACGAGAAAAGCTGGAGACCGGATCAAACTAAAAGGGATGAACGGCTCGAAAAAGGTAAAGGATATATTTATTGATAAGAAACTGCCTCTCCGAGAAAGAGACAACTGGCCGATTGTAACGGACGCAAGCGGTGAAATTATCTGGATACCGGGCTTGAAAAAATCAATTTTTGAAGATCTTGTGATTCCAAACAGCGACCGCATTGTATTACAATATAGACAGCATGAAAAGTGTAGGGGGCAAGCAAAGTCATGATGAAACATGATATCGAGAAAGTACTGATCTCAGAGGAAGAGATACAAGAGAAAGTAAAAGAGTTAGGCGCAGAATTAACGAGCGAGTATCAAGATACGTTTCCGTTGGCAATCGGTGTGTTAAAAGGGGCACTTCCTTTTATGGCGGATCTTATCAAACATATTGATACATATTTGGAAATGGATTTCATGGATGTATCAAGCTACGGAAATTCTACGGTTTCTTCTGGAGAAGTAAAAATCATTAAAGATTTGGATACATCTGTAGAGGGCCGGGACATCTTAATTATTGAAGATATTATCGACAGTGGGTTAACCTTAAGTTATCTAGTAGAGCTCTTCCGATACCGTAAAGCAAAATCAATAAAGATTGTTACCCTTTTGGATAAACCAAGCGGAAGAAAAGCGGACATCAAAGCAGACTTTGTAGGCTTCGAAGTTCCTGACGCGTTTGTAGTGGGTTACGGACTTGATTATGCTGAGCGCTATCGCAATCTGCCTTACATCGGAGTGTTAAAACCGGCAGTTTATGAAAGCTGATCGGCAGCCTGCTTCCGAGGTGGTTATTGTTTGTATTGGAATGATTTTCTATGGTACTATTGAACATAGTTGTGCTTACTGTGGGAGGAGGTAAGGAATGAATCGGGTCTTCCGTAATACCATTTTTTATTTACTTATTTTATTAGTAGTCATCGGGGTTGTGAGCTACTTCCAGACCTCAAATCCGAAAACAGAAAATATGTCGTACAGTACGTTTATCAAAAACCTGGATGACGGGAAAGTTGATAGCGTATCGGTTCAGCCTGTCAGAGGTGTTTATGAGGTAAAAGGGCAGCTGAAAAACTACGACAAAGATCAATACTTTTTGTCTCATGTTCCTGAAGGAAAGGGAGCAGACCAGATATTTAATGCTTTGAAAAAGACAGATGTGAAGGTTGAGCCCGCTCAAGAAACAAGTGGATGGGTGACATTCCTGACGACCATCATCCCGTTTGTCATTATCTTTATTCTGTTTTTCTTCCTGCTCAATCAGGCTCAAGGCGGCGGCAGCCGTGTCATGAACTTTGGTAAGAGCAAGGCGAAGTTGTATACAGAGGAAAAGAAACGCGTCAAATTTAAAGACGTTGCAGGGGCTGACGAAGAAAAGCAAGAACTCGTTGAAGTTGTTGAATTTCTGAAGGATCCCCGCAAGTTTGCCGAGCTTGGTGCGAGAATACCAAAAGGCGTGCTTTTAGTCGGGCCTCCGGGAACCGGTAAAACATTGCTGGCAAAAGCTTGTGCGGGTGAAGCCGGCGTACCTTTCTTTAGCATCAGCGGATCTGATTTCGTTGAAATGTTTGTAGGTGTCGGTGCTTCCCGTGTGCGTGACTTGTTTGAAAATGCGAAAAAGAATGCGCCTTGTTTGATCTTCATCGATGAAATTGACGCAGTCGGACGCCAGCGTGGAGCTGGTCTCGGCGGAGGACACGATGAACGTGAACAGACGCTTAACCAATTGCTTGTTGAAATGGACGGATTCAGCGCCAATGAAGGAATCATCATCATTGCTGCGACGAACCGTGCGGACATCTTGGACCCAGCCTTACTTCGTCCGGGACGTTTTGACCGTCAAATCACAGTGGACCGCCCAGATGTCATTGGCCGTGAAGCTGTATTGAAAGTCCATGCGAGAAACAAACCGCTGGATGAAACGGTTAACCTGAAATCAATTGCTATGAGAACACCAGGTTTCTCAGGCGCCGACTTAGAAAATCTATTGAATGAAGCTGCACTTGTGGCGGCTCGTCAAAACAAGAAAAAAATCGATGCGCGTGATATTGACGAAGCGACGGACCGTGTAATTGCCGGACCTGCTAAGAAGAGCCGTGTCATCTCCAAGAAAGAACGCAATATCGTGGCTTATCACGAAGGCGGACACACAGTTATCGGACTCGTTTTAGATGAGGCTGATATGGTTCATAAAGTAACGATTGTTCCCCGGGGCCAGGCTGGCGGTTATGCAGTTATGCTTCCAAGAGAAGACCGTTACTTCCAGACAAAGCCGGAGCTGCTTGATAAAATTGTCGGCCTCTTGGGCGGACGTGTAGCTGAAGAAATTATTTTCGGCGAAGTCAGCACAGGAGCGCACAATGACTTCCAGCGTGCGACGAATATCGCAAGACGCATGGTTACAGAATTCGGTATGTCAGAAAAACTGGGACCGTTACAATTTGGACAGTCTCAGGGCGGTCAAGTATTCTTAGGACGTGACTTCAACAACGAACAGAACTACAGTGATCAAATCGCTTACGAAATTGATCAGGAAATTCAGCGCATCATCAAAGAATGTTATGAGCGCGCGAAACAAATTCTGACTGAAAATCGTGACAAGCTTGAATTGATTGCTCAAACGCTTCTGAAAGTAGAAACGCTTGACGCTGAACAAATCAAACATCTCGTCGATCATGGAACATTGCCTGAGCGCAATTTCTCTGATGATGAAAAGAACGATGATGTGAAAGTAAACATTCTGACAAAAACAGAAGAAAAGCAAGACGATACAAAAGAGTAGTTCGCTTTCTCTCTAAAAACTGCCGGCTGATGCTGGCAGTTTTTTTATGTAAATCAGGGGCCCGGCTGCGGCTTTTACGATCATCCAATTCTGGGATCGATTTGTTTACAAATGCGCCGCTGATCGTGTATGGTATTGTAGAATGTTTGTAAAAAGTAAAGTAGAGAAACTATTCAAGAGTGGTGATAGAGGTTGTTACTGGTTATCGATGTGGGGAACACCAATACTGTACTTGGTGTATATCATGATGGAAAATTAGAATATCACTGGCGTATAGAAACAAGCAGGCATAAAACAGAAGATGAGTTTGGGATGGTTTTACGCTCCTTATTTGAGCATTCCGGGCTTATGTTTGAACAGATAGATGGCATTATTATTTCTTCAGTAGTGCCGCCAATCATGTTTGCGTTAGAAAGAATGTGCACAAAATACTTTCATATCGAACCGCAAATTGTCGGTCCGGGTATGAAAACGGGTTTAAATATAAAATATGACAATCCGAAAGAAGTAGGAGCAGACAGGATCGTAAATGCTGTTGCTGCAATACACTTATACGGCAATCCATTAATAGTTGTTGATTTCGGAACTGCCACAACGTACTGCTATATTGATGAAAACAAACAATACATGGGCGGGGCAATTGCTCCTGGCATCACGATTTCGACAGAGGCGCTTTATTCGCGTGCGGCAAAGCTTCCACGTATCGAAATCACCCGGCCTGACAATATTATCGGAAAAAACACTGTAAGCGCGATGCAATCTGGAATTTTATTTGGCTATGTCGGTCAAGTGGAAGGAATTGTCAAGCGAATGAAATGGCAGGCAAAACAGGAACCAAAGGTCATTGCGACAGGAGGCCTTGCGCCGCTCATTGCAAATGAATCAGATTGTATAGATATCGTTGATCCATTCCTAACCCTAAAAGGGCTGGAATTGATTTATGAACGAAACCGCGTAGGAAGTGTATAGGAGGTTTTGTAATGGATTATTTAGTAAAAGCACTTGCGTATGATGGAAAAGTTCGCGCTTATGCAGCCAGAACGACTGATATGGTAAATGAAGGGCAAAGACGCCATGGTACGTGGCCGACAGCATCCGCTGCACTGGGCCGTACAATGACAGCTTCACTTATGCTCGGCGCTATGCTGAAGGGCGATGATAAGCTGACAGTGAAAGTAGAGGGTGGAGGTCCGATCGGAGCAATTGTAGCTGATGCCAATGCAAAAGGGGAAGTCAGAGCATACGTCTCTAACCCGCAAGTTCATTTTGATTTAAATGAACAAGGCAAGCTTGATGTCAGACGTGCAGTTGGAACTAGCGGAACGTTAAGTGTTGTAAAAGATTTAGGTTTGCGCGAGTTCTTCACAGGACAAGTAGAAATTGTTTCAGGAGAATTAGGTGATGATTTCACTTACTATCTTGTGTCATCTGAACAGGTTCCTTCATCAGTGGGCGTTGGTGTGCTCGTGAATCCTGACAATACCATTCTTGCGGCAGGAGGCTTTATTATTCAGCTGATGCCGGGAACAGATGATGAAACCATCACAAAAATTGAACAGCGTCTATCTCAAGTAGAGCCAATTTCTAAGCTCATTCAAAAAGGTTTGACACCAGAAGAAATATTAGAAGAAGTCCTAGGCGAGAAGCCTGAGATTTTGGAAACGATGCCTGTTAAATTCCATTGTCCTTGTTCAAAAGAACGTTTTGAAACAGCCATTTTAGGTCTAGGCAAAAAAGAAATTCAAGATATGATAGAAGAAGATGGACAAGCCGAAGCAGTATGCCATTTTTGTAATGAAAAGTACTTATTTACAAAAGAAGAGCTGGAAGGGCTTCGTGACCAAACTACCCGCTAAGCTCTTTAGCGGGTTTTTTGAATTTGAAAAAAGGGGCTGAAAACAGATTTGAAATCAAGAACAATCTGGACCATTATTTTAGGAGCGCTGTTGGTTTGCTGTATTTCTGTTGCGTATACGCTGACGAAATCCCAAGCAGGCGCATCGCCTTCCGGTGAGTCTATTGCGACCATTGGAGGCAAAAGCGTGACAAGAGAAGAATGGCTGAAAGAAATGGAAGACCAATATGGAAAGTCGACACTTGAAGATATGATCAATGTTCGAGTCGTCGAGCAGCTAGCCAAAAAGAACAACCTCAAAGTATCTAAAAGCGAAATTGATCGTGAGTTTTTACTGATTAAAGCGGTCAACAATTCTTTTTACGAAGATGAACATACAACTGAGAAAGAGTGGAAAGACCAAATTCATTATAATATCCTTCTTGAAGAATTGTTAACAAGGGATATTGATATCTCAAACAAAGAACTGAAATCATTCTATAATAAAAATAAAGAACTGTATCAGTTTGATGATTCGTATCGAATTCGGCACATTGTTGTAAAAGATGAAGAAGAAGCGAGAGAAGTCCTGAAAGAACTGAAAGGCGGCTCAAGCTTTGAAGCTGTCGCGGCGGAAAGGTCTACAGACAGATATACATCACCATACGGCGGAGATTTAGGTTTTGTCACAGAAGCATCAGACAACATTCCGTCAGCATATATTGAAGAAGCAAAAACACTCAAAGAGGATGAATGGTCTGACGAACCGATAAAGGTCAGTAACGGATATGCGGTTATCCAGCTGAAAGAAAAACTAAAGGCAAGAACATTTTCATATGATGAAGTAAAGGATCAGATCAGACGGCAAATCGCAATGGATCAGCTAGGCGATAAAGCGACAGTCAAAACACTTTGGAAAGAAGCCGATGTATCGTGGTTTTATGGGGAAAAAAGTACTAAGTGATTGACAAAAAATTTTGAAATTGATAGATTATATACATAATACCAATAAAAATAGTCGGAAATTGAGGTGTCGAGAATGGTACGTGTAGCAAACTCCATTACTGAATTAATTGGGAATACGCCAATCGTTAAATTAAATCGCCTTGCAGATGAAAACAGTGCGGATGTATATCTAAAGCTTGAATACATGAACCCTGGAAGCAGTGTAAAAGACCGTATCGGTTTAGCTATGATTGAAGCTGCTGAAAAAGAAGGGAAATTAAAAGCCGGTGATACAATCATTGAACCGACAAGCGGAAATACTGGAATAGGGCTGGCGATGGTTGCTGCTGCTAAAGGATTAAAAGCCATTTTGGTTATGCCTGATACAATGAGCATGGAGCGCCGCAACCTTCTTCGCGCATACGGTGCTGAGCTTGTGCTTACTCCTGGTGCGGAAGGCATGAAAGGCGCCATTAAGAAAGCTGAAGAGCTTGCTGAGAAGCACGGATACTTTGTGCCGCAGCAGTTTAATAACCCTTCTAACCCAGAAATTCACCGTCAAACAACAGGTAAAGAAATCGTTGAGCAATTCGGTGAGGATCAGCTTGATGCATTTGTAGCGGGGATCGGTACAGGCGGAACGATTACAGGAGCGGGCGAAGTTCTGAAGGAAGCATACCCTTCCATCAAAATTTACGCTGTTGAACCGTCAGATTCCCCAGTGCTTTCAGGAGGAAAACCAGGCCCTCACAAAATTCAGGGAATCGGAGCTGGATTTGTACCGGACATCTTAAATACTGAAGTATATGATGAAATCTTCCCTGTGAAGAATGAAGAAGCATTCGAATATGCGCGCAGAGCTGCACGTGAAGAAGGAATTCTCGGGGGCATCTCATCAGGCGCGGCCATTTATGCTGCTCTTCAAATAGCGAAAAAACTCGGAAAAGGCAAAAAAGTATTGGCCATCATTCCAAGTAACGGCGAACGTTATCTAAGCACGCCACTTTATCAATTTGATTAAAAAAAGCCAAACTCCCGGTTCACCGGGAGTTTTTTTATATTCGTGCATCAAATATGCCATGTCTGCGACGAATGTTATTCTTGGAAGAGAAATTCACTTTTTTCACTAACAAGATTGCTTTACAATAAAAAAACAAGCAAAAAAGAAAATAGAGGAATGATATAAATGGCACAACGCAGACCGGCAGGCAAAAAAGTACCTTTTCAAAAAGACTCATTCTTACAACAATTTGAGAAACTTGCGCAATCCAAAAATCAGCATGTACTTCTTGAAAGTGCAAGAGGCGGCAGATACAGTATAGCCGGTCTTGATCCAATTGCGACTGTAAAAGGAAAAGACGGAATTACCACGATTAAGCATGGAGATGAGATGCTGTTTAAAGAAGGTGATCCATTACGCGCCTTCCATAGCTGGTTTAAAACGCTGGAAACAGAAACAGATCACGAGCTTCCGGATTTTCAAGGCGGGGCAATTGGGTTTCTCAGCTATGATTACGCACGTTACATTGAAAATTTTAAAATGCTCTCATTAGATGATCTGGAAACACCAGATATTTATTTTCTTGTTTTTGATGATATAGCAGTTTATGACCATCAAGAAGAGTCTCTGTGGCTGATTACTCATGTTAATAGTACTGATAACGATTCTGCTGACGTGAAGCTATCTGAGCTGGAGCGGATGTGGCTGGCTGAGCCTCCTGCTGTCCCTTCGCGAGAGATAAAGCATGAAACAGACGGTTCCTTCGCGGCACCATTTACCGAGGATGGATTCACACAAGCTGTAGAGAAAATCAAACAATACATTGCCAGCGGAGATGTGTTTCAAGTCAATCTATCAATTAGGCAATCACAGTCACTGTCTGCCCACCCATATCAAATTTACAAGACCCTGAGAGAAGTAAATCCTTCGCCGTATATGGCCTATCTAGAAACACCTGATTTCCAAATTATTTGCGGATCGCCTGAACTGCTTGTCAGCAAAAAGGGCAAGCTATTGGAGACGAGACCGATAGCGGGCACCCGTTCCAGAGGGAAAACTGATGATGAAGACGAAGCGCTCGCAAACGAATTGATCCACAATGAAAAAGAACGCGCTGAACATGTCATGCTGGTTGATCTTGAGCGAAATGATCTGGGAAGAGTATCACGTTACGGGTCTGTGCGCGTGAACGAATTCATGGCGATTGAAAAATACTCGCATGTGATGCATATTGTGTCTAACGTTCAAGGTGAACTGCAGGATGGGTATGATGCTGTAGATATTATTCATTCTGTGTTTCCCGGAGGAACTATTACAGGTGCTCCCAAAGTAAGAACGATGGAAATTATAGAAGAACTTGAGCCGACACGCCGCGGGCTTTATACTGGATCTATAGGATGGTTTGGATATAATCACGATCTGCAGTTTAATATCGTCATTCGAACCATCTATGCAACCGGAGGGCAGGCATTTATGCAGTCCGGCGCAGGAGTTGTGATTGATTCTGTGCCAAAGCACGAGTACAGAGAATCATTCAAAAAAGCTTTTGCAATGCAAAAGGCATTAGAGCTGAGCAAAGAAGAGACAAAAATTAGATGAGGTGAGCGGAGAAATGATTTTAATGATTGATAACTACGATTCATTCACGTACAACTTGGTACAATATTTGGGAGAGCTTGGGGAAGAGCTGATTGTGAAACGCAATGACGACATCACGATCGAAGAAATCGAAGAGCTTTCTCCTGATTTTTTGATGATATCACCTGGACCATGCAGTCCTGATGAGGCAGGGATCAGCCTGGAAGCAATTAAACATTTCGCAGGGAAAATTCCCGTTTTTGGTGTATGCCTCGGACATCAGTCCATCGCACAAGTGTTTGGTGGTGACGTGATTAGGGCGGAACGGCTTATGCACGGGAAAACCTCAGATATCGAGCATGACGGCAAGACAATTTTTGAAGGTTTAAAAAATCCCCTTGTTGCGACCCGTTACCACTCGCTGATCGTAAAACCTGAGACGCTGCCAAGCTGTTTCACAGTAACAGCACAAACGAAAGAAGGAGAAATCATGGCTATTCGCCACAATGACCTCCCGATAGAGGGCGTGCAATTTCACCCAGAGTCCATTATGACCTCCTTTGGGAAAGAAATGCTCAGAAATTTCATTGAGACATACCGCAAGGAAGTTATTGCGTGATGATATATGTTAACGGCCGGTATATAGAGGAGAAAGATGCAGTTCTTTCTCCTTTTGACCATGGATTTTTATATGGGATCGGTGTTTTCGAAACCTTCAGGCTCTACGAAGGCTCCCCATTTTTGCTTGATTGGCATATAGAAAGGCTTGCTCGCGCTCTTAAGGATCTGCAAATCGAATATACTGTTTCGAAGCATGAGATTCTTGAGATGCTGGACAAGCTGCTTCGGCTGAATAATATCAAGGATGGCAATGCCCGCGTCAGGCTGGACATATCAGCCGGAATCAGCGATAAAGGCTTTGTTGCCCAGACTTACGATAAGCCAACCGTTTTATGCTTTGTGAACCAACTGAAACCAGAGAGTCTTCCTTTACAAAAAGAAGGAAAGGTTTTATCGATACGGAGAAACTCACCAGAGGGACCGTTCCGATTAAAATCTCATCATTATTTAAATAATATGTATGCGAAGCGGGAAATCGGAAATGATCCGCATGTTGAAGGGATTTTCCTAACGGAGGATGGAGCTGTTGCGGAGGGCATCATATCAAATGTTTTCTGGAGAAAAGACAGCTGCATCTATACCCCTTCTCTTGATACAGGTATTCTGGACGGTGTCACGAGACGTTTTGTCATGGAGAATGCAAAGAAAATAGGGCTGGAACTAAAAACGGGCCGATATGAGCTGAAAGCCCTTTTGACAGCTGACGAAGCGTGGATGACGAACTCGGTTCTTGAGATCATCCCGTTTACTAATATAGAAGAAGTAAACTATGCGGGCCAAAGCGGAGAAGCAGCATCTGCTCTTCAAACGCTATACAAAAAAGAAATAAAGAACATGATTCATGAAAAGGGAGGAAGAGAATGGCGCAGCAAACGATAGACCAAACACAAGTAATCCACACCAAGCCCAGCGCTTTATCATATAAAGAGAAGACACTGGTGATGGGGATTTTAAACGTAACGCCTGACTCTTTCTCAGACGGCGGAAAATATGACAGCTTGGACAAGGCGCTCCTGCATGCGAAAGAGATGATCGATGACGGTGCCCATATCATTGATATCGGAGGAGAATCAACAAGGCCTGGCGCTGAATATGTCTCAGAGGATGAGGAAATGTCCAGAGTAATTCCGGTAATTGAGCGGATTACAAAAGAACTGGGCGTGCCGATTTCTGTAGATACCTACAAGGCTTCTGTCGCAGATGAAGCTGTTAAAGCCGGCGCATCTATCATCAATGATATTTGGGGAGCGAAACATGATCCGAAGATGGCTTCCGTTGCAGCCGAATATAATGTTCCCATTGTTCTCATGCATAACCGCCCTGAGAGAAATTACAATGACTTATTACCGGATATGCTGTCGGACTTAATGGAGAGTGTAAAAATCGCTGTTGAGGCGGGAGTAGAGGAGAAGAACATTATTCTTGATCCCGGTATCGGTTTCGCAAAAACCTATCACGATAATTTGGCAGTGATGAACAAACTCGAGATTTTAAGCGGACTGGGGTATCCGGTTCTTCTGGCAACCTCCCGAAAAAGATTCATCGGACGTGTTCTGGATCTTCCGCCCGAGGAGCGGGCTGAGGGCACAGGTGCCACCGTGTGTCTCGGCATTCAAAAAGGCTGTGACATTGTCAGGGTCCATGACGTGAAACAAATGGCCAGAATGGCGAAAATGATGGACGCGATGCTGAATAAGGGAGGGGTGCACCATGGATAAAGTCTTTGTAGAAGGAATGGAGTTTTACGGATATCACGGTGTGTTTAAAGAAGAAAATAAGCTTGGACAGCGGTTTAAAGTTGATTTAACCGCTGAGCTGGATTTAAGCAAAGCCGGACAAACAGACGATCTTGAACATACGATTAACTATGCTGAGCTTTATCACGTATGTAAAGATATCGTAGAAGGGGAGCCTGTGAAATTGGTGGAAACGCTGGCAGAACGTATTGCTGACACAGTCCTCAAGAAATTTCAGCCGGTGCAGCAATGTACTGTGAAAGTGATTAAGCCAGATCCGCCGATTCCCGGACACTATAAATCAGTAGCAATTGAAATCACGAGAAAAAAATCATGAACAACATAGCTTATATTGCACTTGGATCTAACATTGAAGATAGAGAAACGTATTTAAGGCAAGCAGTGGCATTGCTGCACCAGCATGATGCGGTGACAGTCACTCAAGTGTCGTCCATTTACGAAACTGACCCGGTTGGATACGAAGATCAAGATGAATTTTTAAATATGGCTGTTGAAATCAAGACATCGCTGAACCCATTTGAACTACTTGAACTAACGCAGCATATAGAAAATGAATTAGGCAGAACGAGGGAAGTAAGATGGGGTCCGCGGACGGCAGACCTTGACATTTTGCTGTTTAATCGTGAAAATATTGAAACAGAGCAACTAATTGTTCCGCATCCGAGAATGTATAAGCGTTTGTTTGTCCTTGCGCCTCTTGCGGAGATTTGCCCGCAGGTTGAAAAAGAGGCAACAAGCGCGGAAACAGACCAAGAAGGTGTAAGAGTATGGAAGCAGATATCTGGGGTAGACGAATTCGTGCATTCAGAAAGCTGAAAGGTTATACTCAAGAAGGATTTGCAAAAGCGTTAGGTATATCAGTTTCTATTCTCGGCGAAATTGAACGCGGAAACCGATTGCCGTCAGCTGCCATCATTCAAGGTGCAGCAGATGTTTTAAATATAAGCGCGGAGGAATTAGCGCCGCCAGAAAAAGATAACAAATGAAGGGGGGGCAAAAATGTTTAAAATCGGTGATATTCAATTGAAAAACAGGGTTGTGCTTGCCCCTATGGCTGGTGTCTGCAACTCAGCATTCAGATTGACTGTAAAGGAATTCGGAGCTGGGTTGGTATGTGCTGAAATGGTCAGTGACAAAGCGATCCTTTACAACAATGCAAGAACCATGGGTATGCTGTACATTGATGAACGTGAAAAACCGCTCAGCCTTCAAATTTTTGGAGGGAAAAAGGAAACCCTTGTGGAAGCGGCGAAGTTTGTAGACCAAAACACAACTGCTGATATTATTGATATAAATATGGGATGTCCTGTACCAAAGATTACAAAATGTGATGCGGGTGCGAAATGGCTTCTTGATCCAGATAAGATCTATGAAATGGTTTCTGCAGTAGTGGATGCCGTTGATAAACCAGTTACAGTGAAAATGAGAATGGGCTGGGATGAAGACCACGTTTTCGCAGTGAAAAACGCACAAGCTGTAGAACGTGCGGGCGGAAAAGCCGTTGCGCTTCACGGCCGTACAAGAGTGCAGATGTACGAAGGAACGGCAAACTGGGACATTATCAAAGAAGTAAAACAATCAGTATCAATTCCGGTTATCGGAAACGGCGATGTGAAGACACCGCAAGATGCTAAGCGTATGCTCGATGAAACAGGAGTAGACGGTGTCATGATCGGTCGCGCCGCACTGGGCAATCCGTGGATGATTTACCGTACAGTTCAATACCTTGAAACAGGTGAATTAAAAGAAGAGCCGCAAGTACGTGAAAAAATGGCGGTATGCAAACTGCATCTTGACCGCCTGATTAACTTAAAAGGTGAGAACGTAGCGGTAAGAGAAATGAGAAAGCACGCTGCTTGGTATTTGAAAGGCGTAAAAGGCAATGCAAAGGTTCGTAATGAAATCAATCATTGCGAGACAAGAGAAGAGCTTGTACAGCTTTTAGATGCATTTACTGTTGAAGTTGAGGCAAAAGAGCTTCAAGACGCAAAAGTAGGATAATACTTACCTCTATTTGCTGCTCACTGCCAGTTTTTGCGCTGGCAGTTTTTCTGCTTTTTTCATGAAATAATATCTGTAATGGAGTGATAACAATGAGTCAAGAAGAGCATAACCATGAAGAATTGAATGACCAGCTGCAAGTCAGACGCGATAAAATGAATCAGTTAAGAGATAACGGCATCGATCCGTTCGGCGCCCGTTTTGAAAGAACTCATCAATCTCAGGAAGTTATTTCGGCATATCAAGATCTTACAAAAGAAGAGTTAGAAGAAAAAGCAATTGAAGTCACAATCGCAGGCCGTATGATGACAAAACGCGGCAAAGGAAAAGCTGGCTTTGCGCATCTTCAGGACTTAGAAGGCCAAATCCAAATCTACGTAAGAAAAGACAGTGTTGGTGACGATCAATACGAAATCTTCAAGTCTTCTGACCTTGGTGATCTTATCGGCGTAACCGGAAAAGTCTTCAAAACAAATGTAGGCGAATTGTCTGTTAAAGCAACTTCTTTTGAATTGCTGACAAAAGCGCTTCGTCCGCTTCCTGACAAATACCATGGTTTAAAAGACGTTGAGCAGCGCTACCGTCAGCGCTACCTGGATCTTATCGTGAATCCAGACAGCAAACATACGTTCATCGCACGAAGCAAGATCATTCAAGCGATGAGAAGATACCTTGATGATCACGGATACTTAGAAGTAGAAACACCAACAATGCACAGCATTCCCGGGGGAGCTTCTGCACGTCCGTTTATCACTCACCACAACGCGTTAGATATTCCGCTCTACATGCGTATTGCAATCGAATTGCACCTAAAACGCCTAATTGTCGGCGGTTTAGAAAAAGTATATGAAATCGGCCGTGTTTTCCGTAATGAAGGTGTCTCTACACGCCATAACCCTGAATTCACGATGATTGAGTTATATGAAGCATATGCGGACTATAAAGATATCATGAGCTTAACTGAAAACCTTGTTGCTCATATAGCCCAAGAAGTACTTGGAACAACTACGATCCAATACGGCGAAGAACAAATCGACCTTAAACCTGAGTGGAAAAGAATTCATATGGTTGATGCAGTTAAAGAAGCGACTGGCGTTGATTTCTGGGAAGAGGTTACTGTTGAGCAGGCGCGTGAATATGCAAAAGAACATGGCGTAGAGATTAAAGATTCTATGACAGTAGGCCATATCATCAACGAATTCTTCGAACAAAAAATTGAAGAAACGCTTATTCAGCCAACGTTTATTTACGGACATCCTGTAGAAATTTCTCCTCTAGCTAAGAAAAACCCAGAGGATCCGCGCTTTACAGACCGTTTTGAGCTGTTTATCGTTGGCCGTGAACATGCAAACGCGTTTACAGAGCTGAATGATCCTATTGATCAAAGAGAACGCTTTGAAGCACAATTAAAAGAGCGTGAAGCCGGTAACGATGAAGCTCATCTAATGGATGAAGACTTTGTTGAAGCCTTGGAATACGGTATGCCGCCAACAGGAGGTTTAGGCATCGGTATCGACCGTCTGGTTATGCTGCTGACGAATGCTCCTTCTATTCGCGATGTGCTGTTATTCCCGCAGATGAGACAACGCTAATAAAGAAGAGCGGCATCCTTTCTTTTATGAAGGGATGCCGCTCTTTTTAAATTCCTAAGTATTTCTTCAAAAAAACTATTGCACTATTATTTACAAGGTGGTATATTATTATTCGTTGCCGCTAAACATGGCGATAACGAAAAAAAGAACTTCAAAAAAAGTTATTGACTTCACTGATTCAATGAGTTATAATAATAAAGTCGCTTGAACGAAGTGAACAAAATGATCTTTGAAAACTAAACAAGACAAAACGTACCTGTTAATTCATTTTTATAAAATCGCACAGCGATGTGCGTAGTCAGTCAAACTACTTTATCGGAGAGTTTGATCCTGGCTCAGGACGAACGCTGGCGGCGTGCCTAATACATGCAAGTCGAGCGGACAGATGGGAGCTTGCTCCCTGATGTTAGCGGCGGACGGGTGAGTAACACGTGGGTAACCTGCCTGTAAGACTGGGATAACTCCGGGAAACCGGGGCTAATACCGGATGCTTGTTTGAACCGCATGGTTCAAACATAAAAGGTGGCTTCGGCTACCACTTACAGATGGACCCGCGGCGCATTAGCTAGTTGGTGAGGTAATGGCTCACCAAGGCAACGATGCGTAGCCGACCTGAGAGGGTGATCGGCCACACTGGGACTGAGACACGGCCCAGACTCCTACGGGAGGCAGCAGTAGGGAATCTTCCGCAATGGACGAAAGTCTGACGGAGCAACGCCGCGTGAGTGATGAAGGTTTTCGGATCGTAAAGCTCTGTTGTTAGGGAAGAACAAGTACCGTTCGAATAGGGCGGTACCTTGACGGTACCTAACCAGAAAGCCACGGCTAACTACGTGCCAGCAGCCGCGGTAATACGTAGGTGGCAAGCGTTGTCCGGAATTATTGGGCGTAAAGGGCTCGCAGGCGGTTTCTTAAGTCTGATGTGAAAGCCCCCGGCTCAACCGGGGAGGGTCATTGGAAACTGGGGAACTTGAGTGCAGAAGAGGAGAGTGGAATTCCACGTGTAGCGGTGAAATGCGTAGAGATGTGGAGGAACACCAGTGGCGAAGGCGACTCTCTGGTCTGTAACTGACGCTGAGGAGCGAAAGCGTGGGGAGCGAACAGGATTAGATACCCTGGTAGTCCACGCCGTAAACGATGAGTGCTAAGTGTTAGGGGGTTTCCGCCCCTTAGTGCTGCAGCTAACGCATTAAGCACTCCGCCTGGGGAGTACGGTCGCAAGACTGAAACTCAAAGGAATTGACGGGGGCCCGCACAAGCGGTGGAGCATGTGGTTTAATTCGAAGCAACGCGAAGAACCTTACCAGGTCTTGACATCCTCTGACAATCCTAGAGATAGGACGTCCCCTTCGGGGGCAGAGTGACAGGTGGTGCATGGTTGTCGTCAGCTCGTGTCGTGAGATGTTGGGTTAAGTCCCGCAACGAGCGCAACCCTTGATCTTAGTTGCCAGCATTCAGTTGGGCACTCTAAGGTGACTGCCGGTGACAAACCGGAGGAAGGTGGGGATGACGTCAAATCATCATGCCCCTTATGACCTGGGCTACACACGTGCTACAATGGACAGAACAAAGGGCAGCGAAACCGCGAGGTTAAGCCAATCCCACAAATCTGTTCTCAGTTCGGATCGCAGTCTGCAACTCGACTGCGTGAAGCTGGAATCGCTAGTAATCGCGGATCAGCATGCCGCGGTGAATACGTTCCCGGGCCTTGTACACACCGCCCGTCACACCACGAGAGTTTGTAACACCCGAAGTCGGTGAGGTAACCTTTTAGGAGCCAGCCGCCGAAGGTGGGACAGATGATTGGGGTGAAGTCGTAACAAGGTAGCCGTATCGGAAGGTGCGGCTGGATCACCTCCTTTCTAAGGATATTTACGGAATATAAGACCTTGGGTCTTATAAACAGAACGTTCCCTGTCTTGTTTAGTTTTGAAGGATCATTCCTTCGAAACGTGTTCTTTGAAAACTAGATAACAGTAGACATCACATTCAATTAGTAATACAAGATATCACATAGTGATTCTTTTTAACGGTTAAGTTAGAAAGGGCGCACGGTGGATGCCTTGGCACTAGGAGCCGATGAAGGACGGGACGAACACCGATATGCTTCGGGGAGCTGTAAGCAAGCTTTGATCCGGAGATTTCCGAATGGGGAAACCCACCACTCGTAATGGAGTGGTATCCATATCTGAATTCATAGGATATGAGAAGGCAGACCCGGGGAACTGAAACATCTAAGTACCCGGAGGAAGAGAAAGCAAATGCGATTCCCTGAGTAGCGGCGAGCGAAACGGGATTAGCCCAAACCAAGAGGCTTGCCTCTTGGGGTTGTAGGACACTCTGCACGGAGTTACAAAAGAACGAGGTAGATGAAGAGGTCTGGAAAGGCCCGCCATAGGAGGTAACAGCCCTGTAGTCAAAACTTCGTTCTCTCCTGAGTGGATCCTGAGTACGGCGGAACACGTGAAATTCCGTCGGAATCCGGGAGGACCATCTCCCAAGGCTAAATACTCCCTAGTGACCGATAGTGAACCAGTACCGTGAGGGAAAGGTGAAAAGCACCCCGGAAGGGGAGTGAAAGAGATCCTGAAACCGTGTGCCTACAAGTAGTCAGAGCCCGTTAACGGGTGATGGCGTGCCTTTTGTAGAATGAACCGGCGAGTTACGATCC
>NZ_CP096590.1:95000-97500 GCF_023238245.1 Bacillus rugosus
AGAGCATCTGCCTTACAAGCAGAGGGTCGGCGGTTCGAGCCCGTCATCCTCCACCATTTTGCCGGTGTAGCTCAATTGGTAGAGCAACTGACTTGTAATCAGTAGGTTGGGGGTTCAAGTCCTCTTGCCGGCACCACTTTTATATGGTATAATACTCAAGTCTCTTGTAAAAAGAGCCATTAGCTCAGTTGGTAGAGCATCTGACTTTTAATCAGAGGGTCGAAGGTTCGAGTCCTTCATGGCTCACCATTTTACGCGGGTGTGGCGGAATTGGCAGACGCGCTAGACTTAGGATCTAGTGTCTTTATGACGTGGGGGTTCAAGTCCCTTCACCCGCATTATATAGGATAACAGTTATAAAAACTGGACATCCTGTCTGCGGAAGTAGTTCAGTGGTAGAACACCACCTTGCCAAGGTGGGGGTCGCGGGTTCGAATCCCGTCTTCCGCTCCAACTATACCATCCACGCCGGGGTGGTGGAATTGGCAGACACACAGGACTTAAAATCCTGCGGTAGGTGACTACCGTGCCGGTTCAAGTCCGGCCCTCGGCATTAATTTTTGCGCCCGTAGCTCAATTGGATAGAGCGTTTGACTACGGATCAAAAGGTTAGGGGTTCGACTCCTCTCGGGCGCGCCATTATTTAATAGAAATAGATAGGGAATCGGGAAGTAGCTCAGCTTGGTAGAGCACATGGTTTGGGACCATGGGGTCGCAGGTTCGAATCCTGTCTTCCCGACCATTTTTTACGGGGCCTTAGCTCAGCTGGGAGAGCGCCTGCTTTGCACGCAGGAGGTCAGCGGTTCGATCCCGCTAGGCTCCACCAAAAGTTTTTATAAAAAGTTGTTGACTTTAAAGAAGCAGCGTTGTATACTAATAAAGTTGCTTTAACAAAGCGAACAAACGAAATGATCTTTGAAAACTAAACAAGACAAAACGTACCTGTTAATTCATTTTTATAAAATCGCACAGCGATGTGCGTAGTCAGTCAAACTACTTTATCGGAGAGTTTGATCCTGGCTCAGGACGAACGCTGGCGGCGTGCCTAATACATGCAAGTCGAGCGGACAGATGGGAGCTTGCTCCCTGATGTTAGCGGCGGACGGGTGAGTAACACGTGGGTAACCTGCCTGTAAGACTGGGATAACTCCGGGAAACCGGGGCTAATACCGGATGCTTGTTTGAACCGCATGGTTCAAACATAAAAGGTGGCTTCGGCTACCACTTACAGATGGACCCGCGGCGCATTAGCTAGTTGGTGAGGTAATGGCTCACCAAGGCAACGATGCGTAGCCGACCTGAGAGGGTGATCGGCCACACTGGGACTGAGACACGGCCCAGACTCCTACGGGAGGCAGCAGTAGGGAATCTTCCGCAATGGACGAAAGTCTGACGGAGCAACGCCGCGTGAGTGATGAAGGTTTTCGGATCGTAAAGCTCTGTTGTTAGGGAAGAACAAGTACCGTTCGAATAGGGCGGTACCTTGACGGTACCTAACCAGAAAGCCACGGCTAACTACGTGCCAGCAGCCGCGGTAATACGTAGGTGGCAAGCGTTGTCCGGAATTATTGGGCGTAAAGGGCTCGCAGGCGGTTTCTTAAGTCTGATGTGAAAGCCCCCGGCTCAACCGGGGAGGGTCATTGGAAACTGGGGAACTTGAGTGCAGAAGAGGAGAGTGGAATTCCACGTGTAGCGGTGAAATGCGTAGAGATGTGGAGGAACACCAGTGGCGAAGGCGACTCTCTGGTCTGTAACTGACGCTGAGGAGCGAAAGCGTGGGGAGCGAACAGGATTAGATACCCTGGTAGTCCACGCCGTAAACGATGAGTGCTAAGTGTTAGGGGGTTTCCGCCCCTTAGTGCTGCAGCTAACGCATTAAGCACTCCGCCTGGGGAGTACGGTCGCAAGACTGAAACTCAAAGGAATTGACGGGGGCCCGCACAAGCGGTGGAGCATGTGGTTTAATTCGAAGCAACGCGAAGAACCTTACCAGGTCTTGACATCCTCTGACAATCCTAGAGATAGGACGTCCCCTTCGGGGGCAGAGTGACAGGTGGTGCATGGTTGTCGTCAGCTCGTGTCGTGAGATGTTGGGTTAAGTCCCGCAACGAGCGCAACCCTTGATCTTAGTTGCCAGCATTCAGTTGGGCACTCTAAGGTGACTGCCGGTGACAAACCGGAGGAAGGTGGGGATGACGTCAAATCATCATGCCCCTTATGACCTGGGCTACACACGTGCTACAATGGACAGAACAAAGGGCAGCGAAACCGCGAGGTTAAGCCAATCCCACAAATCTGTTCTCAGTTCGGATCGCAGTCTGCAACTCGACTGCGTGAAGCTGGAATCGCTAGTAATCGCGGATCAGCATGCCGCGGTGAATACGTTCCCGGGCCTTGTACACACCGCCCGTCACACCACGAGAGTTTGTAACACCCGAAGTCGGTGAGGTAACCTTTTAGGAGCCAGCCGCCGAAGGTGGGACAGATGATTGGGGTGAAG
>NZ_CP096590.1:102500-162500 GCF_023238245.1 Bacillus rugosus
TTAGAAGCAATGAAAGCCGCAAACCAGGTAGATGACTGGATTGAAGAAAAAGTTGATTATGCATTTAATGAGCAAAGAGGATACTTAACCAGCTGTCCTACAAATGTAGGTACGGGTTTAAGGGCTTCAGTCATGATGCATCTGCCGGCACTGGTTTTAACTAGGCAAATAAATCGAATTATACCGGCAATTAATCAATTAGGCTTAGTTGTTAGAGGAATTTATGGGGAAGGCAGCGAAGCAGTAGGAAATATCTTTCAAATTTCAAATCAGATCACGCTTGGTAAGTCAGAGCAGGATATTGTGGATGACCTTAACAGTGTTGCTGCCCAGTTGATTGAACAAGAACGATCTGCCAGAGAAGCGCTTTATCAAACTTCTAAAATTGAACTTGAGGATAAGGTATATCGGTCTTATGGGGTCTTGTCAAATTGCCGGATGATAGAATCGAAAGAAACTGCAAAGTGTCTTTCAGATGTCCGGTTGGGCATAGATCTAGGCATTATTAAAGGACTTTCAAGCAACATACTTAACGAACTAATGATTTTGACGCAGCCAGGATTTTTACAGCAGTACTCGGGAGGCGCTTTGCGTCCGAACGAAAGGGACATTCGAAGAGCGGCTCTCATCAGAGAACGGCTTCACTTAGAAATGAATGGGAAAAGACAGGAGGATGAATCGATATGATGTTTGGAAGATTTACAGAACGAGCTCAAAAAGTACTGGCGCTTGCACAGGAAGAAGCACTTCGATTAGGTCATAATAACATTGGCACTGAGCATATTTTATTAGGACTGGTACGAGAAGGAGAAGGGATTGCTGCTAAAGCTCTACAAGCGCTTGGACTTGGTTCAGATAAAATTCAAAAAGAAGTTGAGAGTTTGATCGGTCGCGGGCAGGAAATGTCTCAAACGATTCATTACACTCCTAGAGCTAAGAAAGTCATTGAACTTTCAATGGATGAGGCAAGAAAACTCGGTCATTCTTATGTCGGAACAGAACATATTCTTCTTGGTCTGATTCGCGAAGGTGAAGGTGTTGCTGCGAGGGTTCTGAATAACCTCGGTGTCAGCTTAAATAAAGCAAGACAGCAGGTGCTCCAGCTTCTTGGAAGCAATGAAACAGGATCATCAGCGACAGGAACAAACAGTAATGCGAATACGCCTACGCTTGACAGCTTGGCAAGAGACTTAACCGCTATTGCGAAGGAAGACAGCCTTGATCCTGTAATTGGCAGAAGCAAGGAAATCCAGCGTGTGATCGAAGTGTTAAGCCGCAGAACGAAAAACAACCCTGTTCTCATCGGTGAACCTGGTGTAGGTAAAACGGCTATCGCAGAAGGTTTGGCACAGCAAATTATCAATAACGAAGTTCCCGAAATCTTGCGCGATAAACGCGTGATGACATTAGACATGGGAACAGTAGTTGCCGGCACAAAATATCGCGGAGAATTTGAGGATCGCCTGAAGAAGGTCATGGACGAAATTCGCCAGGCAGGAAACATCATTCTATTCATCGATGAACTCCATACATTAATCGGAGCGGGCGGAGCAGAAGGTGCCATTGATGCATCTAACATTTTAAAACCTTCACTTGCTCGCGGCGAACTTCAATGTATTGGGGCGACGACTCTTGATGAGTACCGCAAATATATTGAAAAAGATGCAGCGTTGGAACGCCGTTTTCAGCCGATTCAGGTTGATCAGCCGTCTGCAGATGAAAGCATTCAAATTTTAAAAGGCTTGCGTGACCGATATGAAGCTCACCACCGTGTATCAATTACAGATGATGCCATTGAAGCTGCGGTTAAGCTTTCTGACAGATATATTTCTGACCGTTTCCTTCCGGATAAAGCAATTGACTTAATCGATGAAGCGGGTTCAAAGGTGAGACTGCGCTCCTTTACAACGCCTCCTAATTTAAAAGAGCTTGAACAGAAGCTTGATGAGGTTCGTAAAGAGAAGGATGCGGCAGTGCAAAGCCAAGAGTTTGAAAAAGCTGCTTCCTTGCGTGATACTGAGCAGCGCCTGCGCGAACAAGTAGAGGATACGAAGAAATCATGGAAAGAGAAGCAAGGACAGGAAAACTCAGAGGTGACTGTTGATGATATTGCGATGGTTGTATCCAGCTGGACTGGGGTGCCTGTATCTAAAATCGCGCAAACTGAAACAGATAAGCTTCTCAATATGGAAAGCATTCTTCACTCCCGTGTGATCGGCCAGGATGAAGCAGTTGTAGCTGTTGCAAAAGCAGTCAGACGTGCAAGAGCAGGGTTAAAAGACCCTAAACGTCCAATTGGCTCATTCATTTTCTTAGGCCCTACAGGTGTTGGTAAAACAGAGCTTGCGCGAGCACTTGCTGAATCTATTTTCGGTGACGAGGAAGCCATGATCAGAATTGATATGTCTGAATACATGGAAAAACACTCAACTTCAAGACTTGTCGGTTCACCTCCGGGATATGTGGGATACGATGAAGGCGGCCAATTAACAGAGAAAGTCAGAAGAAAACCTTACTCTGTCGTGCTTCTTGATGAGATTGAGAAAGCGCACCCTGATGTCTTCAATATCCTTCTGCAAGTTCTTGAAGACGGAAGATTGACTGATTCTAAAGGGCGTACAGTCGATTTCCGCAATACCATTCTGATTATGACGTCAAACGTCGGAGCAAGTGAGCTGAAACGCAATAAATATGTCGGCTTTAACGTTCAGGATGAGACGCAAAATCATAAAGACATGAAAGATAAAGTAATGGGTGAATTGAAGCGCGCGTTCAGACCGGAGTTTATCAACCGGATTGATGAAATCATTGTCTTCCATTCACTTGAGAAAAAACATCTTACTGAAATCGTGTCATTGATGTCTGATCAATTAACGAAACGCCTAAAAGAACAGGATCTTTCTATCGAATTGACCGATGCTGCAAAAGCGAAAGTCGCGGAAGAGGGTGTTGACCTGGAATACGGTGCCCGTCCGTTAAGAAGAGCTATCCAAAAACATGTCGAGGACCGTTTATCTGAAGAACTCCTCAGAGGAAATATTCATAAAGGACAGCATATTGTTCTTGATGTAGAAGATGGCGAATTTGTCGTAAAAACGACTGCTAAAACGAATTAATATAGAGACGGAAATGAGGCATACAGCATGTAAGTGTATGCCTCACTTTCATATCAAGAAATTGAACAAGGGAGAGGTCTTACACTATATATGGCTAAAACAAAATCGAAATTCATCTGCCAATCCTGCGGCTACGAGTCTCCAAAATGGATGGGGAAATGTCCGGGCTGCGGTGCTTGGAACACAATGGTGGAAGAAATGATAAAAAAAGCACCAGCCAATCGGAGAGCGGCTTTTTCTCATTCTGTCCAAACCGTACAGAAACC
Source organism: Bacillus rugosus (assembly GCF_023238245.1). Classification (NCBI taxonomy): domain Bacteria; kingdom Bacillati; phylum Bacillota; class Bacilli; order Caryophanales; family Bacillaceae; genus Bacillus; species Bacillus rugosus. The sequence continues at coordinate 105,883 of NZ_CP096590.1, forward strand.
CTCACCTATTACATCAATCGAAACATCAGAAGAACCCCGGGTTAAAACCCAGCTTGGCGAATTTAACAGAGTACTCGGCGGAGGTGTCGTTAAAGGCTCACTCGTTTTAATCGGCGGCGATCCCGGTATCGGAAAGTCAACGTTATTACTGCAGGTTTCCGCTCAATTATCAGACTCATCGAACAGTGTGCTGTACATTTCGGGAGAGGAATCGGTCAAACAAACGAAACTAAGAGCAGACCGTCTCGGCATTAATAATCCGTCACTGCATGTTTTATCTGAAACCGATATGGAGTATATTTCGTCTGCTATACAAGAGATGACTCCAGCGTTTGTCGTTGTTGACTCTATTCAAACGGTTTACCAAAGCGATATTACATCGGCTCCGGGCAGTGTGTCACAGGTCAGAGAATGTACGGCTGAGCTGATGAAGATTGCAAAAACAAAAGGTATTCCGATTTTTATCGTAGGGCATGTGACGAAAGAAGGGTCTATTGCAGGGCCGAGACTGCTGGAGCATATGGTTGACACTGTTTTATATTTTGAAGGGGAACGTCACCATACTTTCCGTATTTTGAGGGCTGTAAAAAACCGTTTTGGTTCTACAAATGAAATGGGCATTTTCGAAATGCGCGAAGAGGGGCTCACTGAGGTTTTGAACCCTTCAGAAATTTTCTTGGAAGAACGTTCAGCGGGATCTGCAGGCTCAAGCATAACTGCTTCTATGGAGGGCACAAGGCCGATTCTCGTTGAAATACAGGCGCTAATCTCGCCAACAAGCTTTGGCAATCCGCGGCGTATGGCAACGGGAATAGACCATAACAGGGTTTCGCTGTTAATGGCTGTGTTAGAAAAAAGAGTTGGGCTGCTGTTGCAAAATCAGGATGCCTATTTGAAAGTGGCTGGTGGCGTTAAGCTTGATGAACCGGCAATTGATCTTGCCATTGCAATCAGTATCGCGTCCAGCTTTAGAGACACACCTCCAAATCCTGCAGATTGTTTTATAGGAGAAGTGGGATTAACCGGAGAAGTCCGGCGGGTATCAAGAATTGAACAGCGTGTGAAAGAAGCGGCTAAGCTTGGTTTTAAACGCATGATTATACCCGCGGCAAATCTGGATGGGTGGACAAAACCAAAAGGGATTGAGGTTATCGGAGTAGCAAATGTTGCAGAGGCGCTTCGTACTTCATTAGGAGGATAATAGATGGAAAAAGAGAAAAAAGGGGCGAAACACGAGTTAGACCTGTCATCTATATTGCAGTTTGTTGCTCCGGGTACTCCGCTCAGAGCTGGAATCGAAAATGTTCTGAGAGCAAATACAGGCGGTCTGATTGTTGTTGGATATAATGATAAAGTAAAAGAAGTTGTGGATGGCGGTTTCCACATTAACACTGCTTTTTCTCCGGCGCATTTATATGAGCTGGCTAAAATGGATGGGGCGATTATTTTAAGTGATTCTGGTCAAAAGATCCTATACGCCAATACACAGCTGATGCCTGAAGCCACAATTTCTTCATCAGAAACAGGAATGCGGCACCGCACCGCCGAAAGAGTAGCTAAGCAGACCGGCTGCCTTGTGATCGCCATTTCTGAAAGAAGGAATGTTATAACGTTATATCAGGAAAGCATGAAGTATACACTAAAAGACATAGGATTTATCTTAACAAAAGCGAATCAAGCCATTCAAACTCTTGAAAAATATAAAACGATCCTGGACAAAACCATTAATGCACTGAATGCTTTAGAGTTTGAGGAACTTGTTACATTCAGCGACGTTCTGTCTGTGATGCACCGTTATGAAATGGTATTGAGAATCAAAAATGAAATTAACATGTATATCAGGGAACTCGGAACAGAGGGTCATTTGATTAAGCTGCAGGTCATTGAACTGATTACAGATATGGAAGAAGAGGCCGCTTTATTTATTAAGGATTATGTGAAAGAAAAGATTAAAGATCCGTTTGTTCTCTTGAAAGAGCTGCAGGATATGTCCAGTTATGATCTGCTGGATGATTCCATTGTTTATAAGCTGCTTGGTTATCCGGCTTCTACAAATCTTGATGATTATGTATTGCCTAGGGGATACAGGCTGTTAAATAAGATACCGCGTCTTCCCATGCCGATTGTTGAAAATGTTGTAGAAGCATTTGGAGTCCTCCCGAGGATTATTGAGGCGAGCGCAGAAGAATTAGATGAAGTAGAGGGAATCGGTGAAGTACGAGCCCAAAAAATCAAAAAAGGATTAAAACGCCTGCAAGAGAAGCATTATTTAGACAGACAGCTGTGATTTCGGTTAAAACATTATGAATACGGGTATATTAATGTTGGTTTTTGTTTATTCTGATATTCGTAGGATGCATAAAACTTTGTGAAATAAAAAGTTAAAAAAGGAGGTGGGGGTATGTTAAAACGAATAGTTCAGGCGTTCTTCATTATCTTTGGCGGCGTTGTTGGTATATTTTTAATACCTGAATTGTTTGTACTGTTAAGTATACAGGACATACCTTTAATAACAAACGCATATACGTCTGCGGCAATAGGAGCAATTATCTTTTTTCTCATCAGTATATGGGGTACAGAATACGTTGTGAACTGGGTGAAGTGGATAGAGGATTCATTGTTAAAAGCGCCGGTTCCAGATTTGTTATTTGGAAGTCTTGGCCTGGTATTTGGACTTATAATCGCTTATCTTATCGTAAATGTTATTCCTTTAGACAATATACCTTACCGCATATTCAGTACAATCATCCCTGTGTTTTTAGCATTCTTCCTCGGTTATCTCGGTTTCCAGGTGGGCTTTAAGAAAAAGGATGAATTGATCAGCCTGTTTTCCATTTCTGCCAGAATGCAAAAGAAAAAAGGAACGGCCGATGAAGAACATGAGGTTCAGGACAAGAAGCTGAAAATTTTGGACACAAGTGTTATTATTGATGGGAGAATAGCAGATATTTGTCAGACTGGGTTTTTAGAGGGGATTATCGTGATTCCGCAGTTTGTTCTTGAGGAATTGCAGCATATTGCTGATTCTTCAGATGTTTTAAAACGAAACAGAGGACGCCGCGGTCTTGATATCCTGAACCGCATTCAGAAAGAATTAGACATTAAAGTTGAAATTTATGAAGGCGACTTTGAAGATATACAGGAGGTTGACAGCAAGCTCGTCAAACTCGCTAAACTGACATCCGGGGTCGTCGTGACGAATGATTTTAATTTAAATAAAGTATGCGAGCTTCAGAAAGTAGCAGTATTAAACATCAATGACCTTGCCAATGCGGTCAAGCCTGTTGTGCTGCCCGGCGAGGAAATGAATGTTCAGGTCATTAAGGACGGGAAAGAGCATAATCAGGGAGTTGCCTACTTGGATGACGGTACGATGATTGTCGTTGAAGAAGGACGCAATTATATCGGCAAGCATATTGATGTACTTGTTACAAGTGTGCTGCAAACGGCAGCGGGACGAATGATTTTTGCTAAGCCCAAGCTGTTGGAGAAGGCGCTGTAAAGGGAGAAAAAACAATGAGTTATGATGTGGTGATTCCTGCAGCCGGACAGGGAAAACGGATGAAGGCAGGGAGAAATAAACTGTTCATCGAGCTGAAAGGAGACCCGGTGATTATTCACACGTTAAGAGTGTTTGACAGCCACCGGCCGTGCGAAAAAATCATTTTGGTGATTAACGAGCGCGAGCGGGAGCACTTTCAGCAATTGCTGACCGATTATCCGTTTCAAACCGCTATTGAGCTTGTGGCAGGCGGAGATGAGCGCCAGCACAGTGTTTATAAAGGGCTGAAAGCCGTGAAACAAGAAAAGATAGTCCTTGTTCACGACGGCGCCCGGCCTTTTATAAAGCATGAACAAATTGACGAACTGATCGCTGAAGCGGAACAGACAGGAGCGGCCATCCTCGCTGTCCCTGTAAAAGATACGATTAAACGCGTTCAAGATTTACAAGTCAGTGAGACGATTGAACGTTCAAGCTTGTGGGCTGTCCAAACGCCACAAGCTTTTCGTCTTTCTTTATTGATGAAGGCCCACGCCGAGGCGGAATATAAGGGATTTTTAGGGACGGATGACGCCAGCCTCGTTGAACAGATGGAAGGCGGTTCGGTCCGTGTTGTAGAAGGCAGCTATACAAATATTAAGCTGACGACGCCAGACGATTTAACGTCTGCTGAAGTTATTATGGAATCAGAAAGTGGGAATAAACATGTTTAGAATTGGACAAGGATTTGATGTGCACCAATTAGTGGAGGGACGCCCTCTGATTATTGGCGGAATTGAAATCCCGTATGAAAAAGGGCTGCTCGGCCATTCTGATGCAGACGTATTGCTGCATACCGTCGCTGACGCCTGCCTCGGAGCTGTGGGAGAAGGCGACATCGGCAAGCATTTTCCTGATACTGATCCTGAGTTCAAGGACGCAGATTCTTTCAAATTACTTCAGCATGTCTGGGGGATCGTGAAACAGAAGGGTTATGTTCTTGGAAACATTGACTGCACCATCATTGCACAGAAGCCAAAGATGCTGCCGTACATAGAAGATATGAGAAAAAGAATCGCTGAAGGGCTTGAGGCGGACGTATCTCAAGTAAATGTAAAAGCAACAACAACAGAAAAGCTTGGATTTACAGGCCGGGCGGAAGGAATAGCGGCTCAAGCGACAGTACTAATACAAAAAGGCTAACTTGCTTTGATGCCGGGTCTATTTGGTGGTAGAATAGATTCATACATTTTTGCCTGAGGCCATACATGACATGAAAGGAAGTATTTGAAAATGGGAAACGAAGTACGCGTCCGTTATGCACCGAGTCCAACCGGACATTTGCATATTGGAAATGCCAGAACGGCGCTTTTTAATTATTTATTTGCACGCAATCAAGGCGGTAAGTTTATTATTCGTGTTGAGGACACTGATAAAAAGCGCAATATTGAGGGCGGAGAACAAAGCCAGCTGAATTATCTGAAATGGCTTGGTATTGACTGGGATGAGAGTGTGGATGTCGGCGGTGAGTACGGCCCATACCGTCAGTCAGAGCGTAACGATATCTATAAAGTGTACTATGAAGAGCTTCTTGAAAAAGGGCTTGCTTATAAATGTTACTGTACGGAAGAAGAGCTTGAGAAAGAGCGTGAAGAACAGATTGCCCGTGGAGAAATGCCGCGTTATTCCGGAAAACACAGAAATCTAACTCCGGAAGAACAAGAGAAATTTATTGCTGAAGGCAGAAAGCCAAGTATTCGTTTCCGTGTGCCGGAAGGAAAAATCATTGCCTTCAACGATATCGTAAAAGGCGAAATTTCTTTCGAATCAGATGGCATTGGCGACTTTGTTATTGTGAAAAAGGACGGGACACCGACTTACAACTTCGCGGTAGCTATTGATGACTACTTAATGAAAATGACACACGTGCTGCGCGGTGAGGACCATATTTCTAACACACCGAAACAGATTATGATTTATCAAGCATTCGGATGGGATGTTCCTCAGTTCGGACACATGACGCTGATCGTAAATGAAAGCCGTAAAAAGCTCAGCAAACGAGATGAGTCCATTATTCAATTCATCGAGCAGTATAAAGAGCTTGGCTACTTACCGGAAGCGCTGTTCAACTTTATCGGCCTACTTGGCTGGTCACCTGTTGGAGAAGAAGAACTATTCACAAAAGAACAGTTTATTGACATTTTTGATGTAAACCGTTTATCTAAATCACCAGCTTTGTTTGATATGCATAAGCTAAAATGGGTTAACAATCAATACGTGAAGAAGCTGGATCTTGATCAGGTTATTGAACTGACGCTTCCACATTTGCAAAAAGCCGGCAAAGTTGGCACTGAGCTTTCTGCTGAAGAACAAGAATGGGTTCGCAAACTGATTTCCCTGTATCATGAGCAATTAAGCTACGGTGCGGAAATTATTGAGCTGACTGATTTGTTCTTTACGGATAAGATCGAGTATAATCAAGAAGCAAAAGCTGTTCTGGAAGAGGAACAGGTTCCTGAAGTGCTCAGCACATTCGCTGCGAAGCTTGAAGAGCTTGAGGAGTTCACTCCGGATAACATCAAAGCATCAATCAAAGCCGTGCAGAAAGAAACTGGCCATAAAGGGAAAAAATTGTTTATGCCGATCCGTGTTGCTGTAACAGGGCAAACTCACGGTCCGGAACTGCCGCAATCAATTGAATTGATCGGTAAAGAAACTGCAATTCAGCGTTTAAAAAATATCTAAATAAATGATTGTTGACAGGGAAGAGTATAAAGCTTTAGGCCATTACAGAAAGGATCTTCATTGGCTGAGAGAGATCCATGAGCCGGGTTTTAGAAGTGCGCCCTTAAGACCTTTGAAGAACATTTTTCGAAATCAGTATTCAAAGGCGGCCGCCGCCGTTAAAGGCTGAAGTTGGGAGAGCAGAAGTCTGCTTTTCAAACAGAGTGGAACCGCGCGGTTAAAGCGTCTCTGTCATGTTTTCATGCAGAGGCGCTTTTTTTATTGGGTGAAGAGGAAATCAGATAGAGAAGTGGGGGGAAGCATGTGTTTTTTAGAATGCTCAAAGAAGACATTGATACAGTGTTCGATCAAGATCCTGCAGCAAGAAGCTATTTTGAAGTGATTTTAACTTATTCTGGTTTACATGCTATATGGGCGCACCGGATTGCACATGCTTTATATAAACGAAAATTTTATTTCCTTGCACGCCTTATATCTCAGGTAAGCCGATTTTTTACCGGGATAGAAATCCACCCCGGCGCTACAATTGGGAGAAGATTTTTCATAGACCACGGTATGGGGGTTGTCATTGGGGAGACATGTGAAATCGGCAATAACGTAACCGTTTTTCAGGGGGTTACCCTCGGGGGAACGGGGAAAGAAAAGGGAAAAAGGCACCCAACGATTAAAGATGACGCATTGATAGCCACTGGTGCTAAAGTGCTCGGTTCAATTACTGTCGGCGAAGGCTCAAAGATTGGCGCTGGTTCAGTAGTGCTGCACGATGTTCCTGACTTTTCAACAGTTGTCGGTATCCCTGGACGGGTCGTTGTACAAAATGGCAAGAAAGTAAGACGCGATTTAAACCATCAGGATTTGCCCGATCCGGTTGCTGATCGCTTTAAGTCTTTGGAACAGCAGATTTTAGAGCTGAAGGCAGAACTTGAAGACAGAAAAGAAAGGATCAATCAAAAATGACAATCACTCTTTATAATACATTGACTAGACAGAAGGAAACATTCGTTCCTCTTGAAGAGGGAAAAGTGAAAATGTACGTGTGCGGACCGACAGTTTACAATTACATTCACATCGGGAACGCGCGTCCGGCTATCGTATACGATACGGTTCGAAACTATCTGGAGTATAAAGGCTATGATGTGCAGTATGTCTCTAACTTCACAGACGTAGACGATAAATTAATTAAAGCGGCAAATGAACTCGGTGAGGATGTACCTACTATTTCAGAGCGTTTTATTAAAGCATACTTTGAAGATGTAGGTGCGCTCGGCTGCCGAAAAGCTGACCTTCATCCGCGAGTGATGGAAAACATGGATGCGATTATCGAATTCGTAGATCAGCTCGTGAAAAAAGGCTACGCTTATGAATCAGAAGGTGACGTTTATTTCAAAACAAGAGCATTTGAAGGGTACGGAAAGCTTTCTTCGCAATCTATTGATGAACTGAGATCAGGTGCACGCATCCGTGTCGGCGAGAAAAAAGAAGATGCTCTTGATTTCGCATTGTGGAAAGCGGCAAAAGAAGGAGAAATCTCTTGGGATAGCCCGTGGGGAAAAGGCCGTCCGGGCTGGCATATTGAGTGCTCAGCGATGGTGAAAAAGTATCTGGGTGACCAGATTGATATCCATGCGGGCGGACAGGATTTAACCTTCCCTCACCATGAAAACGAAATTGCGCAATCTGAGGCGCTGACAGGCAAAACGTTTGCGAAGTACTGGCTCCATAATGGCTATATCAATATTGATAATGAAAAAATGTCAAAATCACTGGGCAACTTTGTACTTGTGCATGACATCATTAAACAGCATGATCCGCAGCTTTTGAGATTCTTTATGCTTTCTGTTCATTATCGTCATCCGATTAACTATTCAGAAGAGCTTCTGGAGAATACAAAAAGCGCATTTAACCGTTTAAAAACAGCGTACAGCAACCTTCAGCACCGTCTGAACAGCAGTACGAATTTAACGGAAGATGACGATCAATGGCTGGAGAAAGTTGAAGAACACCGCAAAGCATTCGAAGAAGCGATGGATGATGATTTTAATACGGCTAATGCAATTTCTGTCTTATTCGACCTAGCGAAGCATGCCAATTATTATCTTCAGAAAGATCATACGGCTGATCGTGTGATTACGGCGTTTATTGAGATGTTTGACCGTATTGTTGCTGTCCTCGGTTTTTCATTGGGTGAGCAGGAACTGCTTGATCAAGAGATTGAAGACTTAATTGAAAAAAGAAATGAAGCGCGCCGGAACCGCGATTTTGCATTGTCAGATCAGATCCGTGACCAGCTGAAAAGCATGAATATCATTCTTGAAGATACAGCTCAGGGTACTCGCTGGAAACGGGGAGAATAACGGATGCTTGAATTTGAAACGATAAAAGATTCAAAGCAGTTAAACGGTCTTGCGCTTGCTTATATAGGTGATGCCATTTTTGAAGTGTATGTAAGGCATCACCTGCTTAAGCAGGGCTTTACCAAACCAAATGATCTTCATAAGAAATCAAGCCGTATCGTTTCGGCAAAGTCACAGGCTGAAATCCTATTCTTTCTGCAGGATCAATCATTTTTCACGGAAGAAGAGGAAGCGGTGCTGAAAAGAGGCAGAAATGCCAAGTCGGGAACGACACCTAAAAATACAGATGTTCAGACGTACCGCTACAGTACAGCATTTGAAGCGCTGCTGGGCTACCTTTTTCTAGAGAAAAAAGAGGAACGACTTAGTCAGCTCGTTGCCGAAGCTATACAATTCGGGACGTCAGGGAGGAAAACAAATGAGTCAGCAACATGATTACGTCATAGGGAAAAATGCAGTGATCGAGACGTTAAAATCAGATCGTAAGCTGTATAAGCTGTGGATGGCGGAAAACACCATAAAGGGACAAGCACAGCAGGTGATTGAGCTTGCGAAAAAGCAGGGAATCACGATTCAATATGTCCCGAGAAAAAAACTCGATCAAATGGTGACAGGGCAGCATCAAGGTGTAGTGGCACAGGTTGCAGCCTATGAATATGCGGAACTGGACGATTTATATAAAGCAGCCGAAGAAAGAAATGAACAGCCTTTCTTCCTCATTCTGGACGAGCTTGAAGACCCTCATAATCTTGGTTCCATTATGAGAACAGCTGATGCGGTCGGTGCCCATGGCATTGTGATTCCAAAGCGGAGAGCTGTCGGGCTGACAACAACAGTAGCAAAAGCCTCAACAGGGGCAATTGAGCACATTCCTGTAGTAAGAGTCACCAATTTGGCGCGGACGTTAGAAGAAATGAAAGAGCGGGGTATCTGGGTTGTCGGAACGGATGCATCCGCGCGTGAGGATTACCGCAATATGGACGGCAATATGCCTTTGGCTTTAGTCATTGGAAGTGAAGGAAAAGGGATGGGCCGCCTTGTTAAAGAAAAGTGTGATTTTCTTATTAAACTCCCGATGGCCGGGAAGGTAACTTCACTGAATGCATCTGTTGCGGCTGGTCTTTTGATGTATGAAGTCTACCGGAAACGAAACCCTTTGGGAGAATAAAAACCCATGGATATCCTGTTAGTAGACGGATACAACATGATTGGAGCCTGGCCGCAGCTGAAGGATTTAAAAGCGAACAGTTTTGAAGAGGCGCGAGACGTACTGATTCAGAAAATGGCGGAATATCAATCGTATACAGGAAACAGGGTTATTGTTGTTTTTGACGCGCATCTCGTAAAAGGGCTTGAGAAAAAACAGACCAACCACAGAGTTGAAGTGATTTTTACAAAAGAAAATGAGACGGCTGATGAGCGGATAGAAAAGCTTGCTCAGGCTTTGAATAATATAGCGACTCAAATTCATGTTGCGACCTCTGACTATACTGAGCAGTGGGCGATTTTCGGACAGGGGGCATTGCGGAAATCGGCCCGGGAGCTTTTGAGAGAGGTAGAAGCGATAGAAAGGCGAATAGAGAGACGGGTAAGAAAAATCACTTCCGAAAAGCCGGCGGGTAAAATTGCTTTATCGGAAGAGGTTTTGAAAACGTTTGAAAAATGGAGGCGGGGAGACTTAGATTAAGTTGACGCTTTTTTGCCCAATACTGTATAATATTTCTATCTACGTGCGCCGGGGGGATCGGAGTGAATCTACAGAACAACAAGGGAAAATTCAACAAAGAGCAGTTTTGCCAGTTGGAGGACGAGCAGGTCATTGAAAAGGTTCATGTTGGGGACAGTGATGCGTTAGATTACTTGATTACGAAGTACCGAAACTTTGTTCGGGCAAAAGCAAGATCCTATTTTTTAATAGGTGCGGACAGAGAAGATATTGTTCAGGAAGGTATGATAGGCCTCTATAAGTCTATTCGTGACTTCAAAGAGGACAAGCTTACCTCATTCAAAGCTTTCGCAGAATTATGTATTACCCGCCAAATTATTACCGCAATAAAGACAGCTACTCGCCAGAAACACATTCCTTTGAATTCCTACGTCTCATTAGATAAACCGATTTTTGATGAAGAATCAGATCGAACGCTGCTTGATGTCATTTCAGGAGCGAAAACCTTAAATCCTGAAGAAATGATCATCAATCAGGAAGAATTTGATGATATTGAAATGAAAATGGGAGAACTATTAAGTGATTTAGAGAGAAAAGTACTTGTCTTATATCTCGACGGAAGAAGTTACCAAGAGATTTCCGATGAACTGAACCGACATGTGAAATCGATCGACAATGCCCTTCAGCGTGTGAAACGCAAGCTGGAGAAGTACTTGGAAATTCGTGAAATCAGTTTGTAATAGGGATTTATGTTATATTGACAGTATTTTTCTGACTATGATATGTTACTAAGGATAAGAACTAATGTCTATTTAGAAAAAGGTGTAATGACATGAGAAAAAAGATTACGCTAGCATGCAAGACATGCGGAAACCGTAATTATACGACAATGAAGAGCTCTGCATCAGCGGCTGAGCGATTAGAAGTAAAGAAATACTGCAGTACTTGCAATTCACATACAGCTCATCTTGAAACAAAATAGTTTTTGCGCTTTTAAATTGTGGAGGTCTTTTACATGCGTATTATGAGATTCTTTAAAGATGTTGGGAAAGAAATGAAAAAGGTAAGCTGGCCTAAAGGAAAAGAGTTAACGCGTTATACCATTACGGTGATTTCAACAGTTATCTTTTTTATTATCTTTTTTGCCCTCCTTGACACAGGAATTTCTCAATTAATTCGTTTAATAGTTGAATAATGATCAGCAATACGTGCTATAATAGATCATAATATCACTTGCCAAAACCCGTTCAGCGGGTTTTTTATTGTGGCTTAAAATGAAAGTTATCATAGGTTTTCTGCCTATTTTTTGAAGCGTTATGGTAATTCACTAAAACCAAATGCGGGGAGGGAAGGACTGGACAGTCCTGAAGAGAATGGAAAAGAATTGGTATGTTGTTCACACGTACTCTGGTTATGAGAATAAAGTAAAAGCCAACTTGGAAAAACGTGTTGAATCAATGGGGATGCAGGATAAAATTTTCCGTGTAGTCGTACCTGAAGAAGAAGAAACGGATATCAAAAACGGCAAGAAAAAAGTCGTGAAAAAGAAAGTATTCCCTGGTTATGTGCTTGTTGAAATTGTAATGACAGACGACTCTTGGTATGTTGTCCGCAACACGCCGGGCGTTACTGGATTCGTAGGATCTGCCGGCTCTGGTTCAAAACCGACGCCGCTGCTTCCGGGCGAAGCGGAAACCATTCTGAAGAGAATGGGTATGGACGAACGCAAAACAGACATTGACTTTGAACTGAAAGAGACAGTGAAAGTAATAGACGGACCTTTTGCTAACTTTACTGGATCAATTGAAGAGATTGATTATGATAAAAGCAAGGTCAAAGTTTTCGTTAATATGTTCGGCCGTGAAACGCCTGTTGAGCTGGAATTTACCCAAATCGATAAATTGTAATGTGAAAAAACTTGAAATTGCTATATATAAATGATAATATAGCAAAGGTACGTCTTGGACTTATCCAAGGCAACTAGCTTGATATTTCGTCATTCATATAAAGAATGAAACCTTGAGTGGGAGGGTTTACCCTATTACCACATCACGGACTTAAGGAGGTGTGTCTCGTGGCTAAAAAAGTAGTTAAAGTTGTAAAATTGCAAATTCCTGCTGGAAAAGCTAACCCAGCACCACCAGTTGGACCTGCACTTGGTCAAGCCGGTGTTAACATCATGGGATTCTGTAAGGAGTTTAACGCTCGTACAGCTGACCAAGCTGGTTTAATCATTCCTGTTGAAATTTCGGTTTACGAAGACCGTTCATTTACATTTATTACAAAAACTCCACCTGCTGCAGTATTGCTTAAAAAAGCAGCTGGAATTGAGTCTGGTTCTGGTGAACCAAACCGTAATAAAGTGGCAACCGTTAAGCGCGATAAAGTACGCGAAATCGCTGAAACGAAAATGCCTGACTTAAACGCAGCAGACGTTGAAGCGGCAATGCGCATGGTTGAAGGTACTGCACGCAGTATGGGTATTGTAATCGAGGATTAATTTGTTTCTTGTCGGGTTGCGAGTTTTAACAAGTTCGCAACCCTTATTCGTGGGAGGTTATTCCGCTATAACCACATAAGGAGGAAATTTTAAAATGGCTAAAAAAGGTAAAAAGTACGTTGAAGCTGCTAAGCTTGTAGATCGTTCAAAAGCTTACGACGTTTCTGAAGCAGTAGCTCTCGTTAAAAAAACAAATACAGCTAAATTCGACGCTACAGTTGAAGTGGCTTTCCGTCTAGGGGTTGACCCTCGTAAAAACGATCAGCAAATCCGTGGAGCAGTTGTGCTTCCAAACGGAACTGGTAAAACTCAGCGCGTTCTCGTTTTCGCAAAAGGCGAAAAAGCGAAAGAAGCTGAAGCTGCTGGTGCAGATTTCGTTGGCGATACTGACTACATCAACAAAATTCAACAAGGCTGGTTCGATTTCGATGTAATCGTAGCTACACCTGACATGATGGGTGAAGTTGGTAAAATCGGTCGTGTACTTGGACCAAAAGGTTTAATGCCAAACCCTAAAACTGGTACAGTTACTTTCGAAGTTGAAAAAGCAATCGGCGAAATCAAAGCTGGTAAAGTTGAATACCGCGTTGATAAAGCTGGAAACATTCATGTTCCTATCGGTAAAGTTTCTTTCGAGGATGAAAAACTTGTTGAGAACTTCACAACAATGTACGATACAATCCTGAAAGCTAAACCTGCTGCTGCAAAAGGCGTTTACGTGAAAAACGTTGCTGTAACTTCTACTATGGGACCTGGTGTCAAAGTAGACTCTTCAACTTTTAACGTAAAATAATATTGACATGACATCAACATTCTGATATTATTCAAAATGTTGTAAAATAGAATATCATTTATACCGTAGACAGTAGGGGCCTAACCGCTTAATTATCCTACCGAGGTGTATATTATCACAGCTATTACGTTACGTATGCTTGTATATACAGCCTCCATGTCTCATGGAGGCTTTTTATATGGAATCCGTCGTCTCAGTCGTGATCACCTAACGGTATAAGTGTTACACAAGAATCTACAGGAGGTGTAACCATGAGCAGCGCAATTGAAACAAAAAAAGTTGTTGTTGAAGAAATTGCTTCTAAACTGAAAGAAAGTAAATCAACGATCATCGTTGACTACCGCGGACTTAACGTTTCTGAAGTAACAGAACTTCGTAAACAGCTTCGCGAAGCTAACGTTGAGTTCAAAGTTTACAAAAATACGATGACTCGCCGTGCGGTTGAACAAGCTGAGCTTAATGGTTTGAATGATTTCTTAACTGGACCGAACGCGATCGCATTCAGCACTGAAGATGTTGTCGCTCCGGCTAAAGTTCTTAATGAGTTCGCTAAAAATCACGAAGCTCTTGAAATCAAAGCTGGCGTTATCGAAGGTAAAGTTTCTACTGTTGAAGAAGTGAAAGCTCTTGCTGAACTTCCATCACGCGAAGGCTTGCTTTCTATGTTGCTTAGCGTACTTCAAGCTCCAGTTCGCAACTTTGCTCTTGCTACAAAAGCTGTGGCAGAACAAAAGGAAGAACAAGGCGCTTAATCTAATCAGTTTTTCATAAATTAAAACAAAATGGAGGAATTACAAATGGCTTTAAATATCGAAGAAATCATTGCTTCCGTTAAAGAAGCAACTGTACTTGAATTGAACGACCTAGTAAAAGCAATCGAAGAAGAATTTGGCGTAACTGCTGCTGCTCCTGTAGCTGTAGCTGGCGGAGCTGCTGCAGGCGGAGCTGCTGAAGAGCAAAGCGAATTCGACCTTATCCTTGCTGGTGCAGGTTCTCAAAAAATCAAAGTTATCAAAGTTGTACGTGAAATCACTGGTCTTGGCTTAAAAGAAGCTAAAGAACTTGTTGACAACACTCCAAAACCACTTAAAGAAGGTATTGCTAAAGAAGAAGCTGAAGAGCTTAAAGCTAAACTTGAAGAAGTTGGCGCTTCTGTAGAAGTTAAGTAATCTTCACTTACCTGTAGGGGAAGCTCGCTTTTATGAGGCGAGCTTTTTCTTTGCCATTCTTTAAGACATGACAAAAGGAGGTTCTAATAATGAGTGAGCACTATTATTCAGAAAAACCTTCAGTGAAAAGCAACAAGCAAACCTGGTCTTTTAGGCTTCGTAATAAAGATTTCAAGTTTACAAGCGACAGCGGGGTTTTTTCAAAAAAGGAAGTTGATTTCGGATCCCGTCTGCTGATTGATTCTTTTGAAGAGCCGGAAGTTGAGGGCAGCATTCTGGATGTAGGCTGCGGGTATGGCCCGATTGGCCTGTCATTGGCCAGCGACTTTAAAGACCGGACCATCCACATGATTGACGTTAATGAGAGAGCTGTAGAGCTATCAAATGAAAATGCGGAACAAAACGGAATAACAAACGTTAAGGTTTATCAGAGTGATATGTTTTCAAACGTTGATTCTGCTCAAACATTTGCTTCTATTCTTACAAATCCCCCAATCCGAGCCGGAAAAAAAGTTGTCCATGCTATCTTTGAGAAAAGCGCTGAACACTTAAAAGCTTCAGGTGAGTTGTGGATCGTCATACAGAAAAAGCAAGGCGCGCCTTCTGCCATTGAAAAGCTCGAGGAACTGTTCGATGAAGTTTCTGTCGTTCAAAAAAAGAAAGGCTATTATATCATTAAAGCAAAAAAAGTTTGACTCGGTATTTTAGCTATGTTAATATTATAAAATGCCAATGTATATATTTTGCTTGATATGATGAATTGTCAATATCTATGTATAAATTATACAAGTATGGAAATGCTAATAAAATCGGTATTTGTTTTTGGATGTGGTTTTCTTAATTAGAAACCCTTTTTTCTTTTGTCTTGTAAAAGTATTTTCTTTCTTTGAAAGAAATGCTTATTACACATATAATACGCATGATTTGAGGGGTGAATCAGTTGACAGGTCAACTAGTTCAGTATGGACGACACCGCCAGCGCAGAAGCTATGCTCGCATTAGCGAAGTGTTAGAATTACCAAATCTCATTGAAATTCAAACCTCTTCTTATCAGTGGTTTCTTGATGAGGGTCTTAGAGAGATGTTTCAAGACATATCGCCAATTGAGGATTTCACTGGTAACCTCTCTCTTGAGTTCATTGATTATAGTTTAGGTGAGCCTAAATATCCTGTAGAGGAATCAAAAGAACGTGATGTGACTTACTCAGCTCCGCTAAGAGTGAAGGTTCGTTTAATTAACAAAGAAACTGGAGAGGTAAAAGACCAAGATGTCTTCATGGGTGATTTCCCTATTATGACAGATACAGGTACTTTTATCATTAACGGTGCGGAACGCGTTATCGTTTCCCAGCTTGTTCGGTCTCCAAGTGTATATTTCAGTGGTAAAGTAGACAAAAACGGTAAAAAAGGTTTTACCGCGACTGTCATTCCAAACCGTGGCGCATGGTTAGAATACGAAACTGATGCGAAAGATGTTGTTTATGTCCGCATTGATCGCACACGTAAGTTGCCGGTTACGGTTCTTTTGCGTGCTCTCGGCTTCGGTTCCGATCAAGAGATTCTTGATCTCGTAGGAGAGAACGAATACCTGCGAAATACGCTTGATAAAGATAACACAGAAAACAGCGACAAAGCGCTGCTTGAAATTTACGAACGTCTCCGTCCAGGAGAGCCGCCTACAGTTGAAAATGCGAAAAGCTTGCTTGATTCTCGTTTCTTTGATCCGAAACGATACGATCTTGCCAATGTAGGACGCTATAAAATTAACAAAAAACTTCATATTAAGAATCGCCTCTTTAATCAGAGACTTGCTGAAACGCTTGTTGACCCTGAAACAGGAGAAATCCTGGCTGAAAAAGGTCAGATTCTTGATAGAAGAACACTTGATAAAGTACTGCCATACTTAGAAAACGGAATCGGTTTCAGAAAGCTGTATCCGAATGGCGGCGTTGTTGAAGATGAAGTAACTCTTCAATCAATTAAAATCTTTGCTCCGACTGATCAAGAAGGAGAACAGGTTATTAATGTAATCGGCAATGCTTACATTGAAGAAGAGATTAAAAACATTACGCCTGCTGATATTATTTCTTCTATCAGCTACTTCTTCAACTTGCTGCACGGAGTAGGCGACACAGATGATATCGATCATCTTGGAAACCGTCGTTTGCGTTCTGTAGGTGAGCTTCTCCAGAACCAATTCCGTATCGGTTTAAGCCGTATGGAGCGTGTGGTTCGTGAGAGAATGTCAATTCAAGATACGAATACAATTACTCCTCAGCAGCTGATCAATATTCGTCCTGTTATTGCGTCCATTAAAGAGTTCTTTGGAAGCTCTCAGCTTTCTCAATTCATGGACCAGACGAACCCGCTTGCTGAATTAACGCATAAGCGCCGTCTGTCAGCATTAGGACCGGGCGGATTGACACGTGAGCGTGCCGGAATGGAAGTACGTGACGTTCACTACTCCCACTATGGCCGTATGTGTCCGATTGAAACGCCTGAGGGTCCGAACATCGGTTTGATCAACTCACTTTCATCATATGCAAAAGTAAACCGTTTTGGCTTTATCGAAACACCTTATCGCCGCGTTGACCCTGAAACAGGGAAGGTAACGGGCAGAATCGATTACTTAACTGCTGATGAAGAGGATAACTATGTTGTCGCTCAAGCGAACGCTCGTCTTGATGACGAAGGCGCATTTATTGATGACAGCATCGTTGCCCGTTTCCGCGGGGAGAACACCGTTGTTTCCAGAAACCGTGTAGACTACATGGATGTATCGCCTAAGCAGGTTGTTTCTGCTGCGACAGCATGTATCCCGTTCCTAGAAAACGATGACTCCAACCGTGCTCTCATGGGAGCGAACATGCAGCGTCAGGCTGTGCCTTTGATGCAGCCAGAAGCGCCATTCGTTGGAACTGGTATGGAATACGTATCAGGTAAAGACTCTGGTGCCGCTGTTATTTGTAAACACCCTGGTATCGTTGAACGCGTAGAAGCGAAAAACGTTTGGGTTCGCCGTTATGAAGAAGTAGACGGTCAAAAAGTAAAAGGAAACCTGGATAAATACAGCCTGCTGAAATTTGTCCGCTCTAACCAAGGTACGTGCTACAATCAGCGTCCGATCGTAAGTGTCGGCGATGAAGTAGTAAAAGGAGAAATCCTTGCTGACGGTCCTTCTATGGAGCTTGGTGAACTTGCACTTGGCCGTAACGTAATGGTCGGCTTCATGACATGGGATGGCTACAACTATGAGGATGCCATCATCATGAGTGAACGCCTTGTGAAGGATGATGTTTATACATCTATCCACATCGAAGAATACGAATCAGAAGCACGTGATACTAAACTTGGACCTGAAGAAATCACTCGCGATATTCCAAACGTCGGTGAAGATGCGCTTCGCAATCTTGATGACCGTGGAATCATCCGTATTGGGGCAGAAGTAAAAGACGGAGATCTTCTTGTTGGTAAAGTAACGCCTAAAGGCGTAACTGAACTGACTGCTGAAGAACGCCTGCTTCACGCCATCTTTGGTGAAAAAGCCCGCGAGGTTCGTGATACTTCTCTTCGTGTGCCTCACGGCGGCGGCGGAATTATCCACGACGTTAAAGTCTTTAACCGTGAAGATGGAGACGAACTTCCTCCAGGTGTTAACCAGTTGGTTCGCGTATATATCGTTCAGAAGCGTAAGATTTCTGAAGGGGATAAAATGGCCGGTCGTCACGGTAACAAAGGTGTTATCTCTAAGATTCTTCCTGAAGAGGATATGCCTTACCTTCCTGACGGCACACCAATTGATATCATGCTTAACCCGTTGGGCGTACCATCACGTATGAACATCGGGCAGGTATTGGAACTTCATATGGGTATGGCCGCTCGTTACCTCGGCATTCACATTGCATCTCCTGTATTTGATGGAGCGCGAGAAGAGGATGTTTGGGAAACACTTGAAGAAGCCGGTATGTCTCGTGATGCCAAAACAGTGCTTTACGATGGACGTACTGGAGAGCCATTTGATAACCGCGTATCTGTCGGTATCATGTACATGATCAAACTGGCTCACATGGTTGACGATAAACTTCATGCACGCTCTACAGGTCCTTACTCACTTGTTACGCAGCAGCCTCTTGGCGGTAAAGCACAATTTGGCGGACAGCGTTTCGGTGAGATGGAGGTATGGGCACTTGAAGCTTACGGTGCGGCTTACACTCTTCAAGAAATTCTAACTGTTAAGTCTGATGACGTGGTTGGACGTGTGAAAACATACGAAGCCATCGTTAAAGGCGATAATGTTCCTGAACCAGGTGTTCCGGAATCATTCAAAGTATTAATCAAAGAACTTCAAAGCTTAGGTATGGATGTCAAAATTCTTTCTGGTGATGAAGAAGAAATAGAAATGAGAGATTTAGAAGACGAAGAAGATGCGAAGCAAGCTGACGGCCTGGCATTATCAGGTGATGAAGAGCCGGAAGAAACAGCATCTGCAGACGTTGAACGAGATGTAGTAACAAAAGAATAATCTCTAGTTATAAAGGCAAGTGACATCGGTTAATCCGAAGATAAAAAGGGAGGTAGGCCCCTTGCTAGATGTGAACAATTTTGAGTATATGAACATCGGTCTTGCTTCACCGGATAAAATCCGTTCATGGTCTTTTGGTGAAGTGAAAAAGCCTGAAACGATAAACTATCGTACGTTAAAACCTGAAAAGGACGGTCTATTCTGCGAACGCATTTTCGGACCGACTAAGGACTGGGAATGTCATTGCGGGAAGTACAAGCGAGTTCGTTATAAAGGCGTAGTTTGTGACCGCTGCGGAGTCGAAGTAACACGGGCTAAAGTCCGTCGTGAGAGAATGGGGCACATTGAACTGGCTGCCCCAGTTTCCCACATTTGGTATTTCAAAGGTATTCCAAGCCGTATGGGTCTTGTGCTGGATATGTCACCTCGTGCTTTAGAAGAAGTCATTTACTTTGCTTCTTACGTTGTAACTGATCCGGCAAACACACCGCTTGAAAAGAAACAGCTTCTGTCTGAGAAAGAATACCGTGCTTATCTTGATAAATACGGTAATAAATTCCAAGCGTCTATGGGTGCAGAAGCGATTCATAAACTTCTACAAGATATCGATCTTGTAAAAGAAGTTGATATGTTAAAAGAAGAGCTAAAAACTTCACAAGGACAGCGCCGTACTCGTGCGATCAAACGCCTTGAAGTTTTAGAAGCCTTCCGTAACTCAGGAAACAAGCCTTCTTGGATGATCCTTGATGTGCTTCCTGTTATTCCTCCTGAGCTTAGACCGATGGTACAGCTAGATGGCGGACGTTTTGCGACTTCTGATTTGAATGACCTTTATCGTCGTGTCATCAACCGTAACAATCGTTTGAAACGCCTTTTGGACCTTGGTGCGCCTAGCATCATTGTTCAAAACGAAAAGCGTATGCTTCAAGAGGCTGTTGATGCTTTAATTGATAACGGCCGCCGCGGACGTCCTGTAACAGGTCCTGGTAACAGACCGTTAAAATCTCTTTCGCACATGCTGAAAGGGAAGCAAGGCCGTTTCCGTCAAAACCTTCTTGGTAAACGTGTCGATTACTCCGGACGTTCTGTAATCGTTGTTGGTCCTCATTTGAAAATGTACCAATGCGGATTGCCGAAGGAAATGGCGCTTGAACTTTTCAAACCTTTCGTTATGAAAGAGCTTGTTGAAAAAGGTCTTGCTCACAACATTAAGAGTGCGAAACGTAAAATTGAGCGCGTACAGCCTGAAGTATGGGATGTACTCGAATCAGTTATTAAGGAGCATCCGGTACTTCTGAACCGTGCCCCTACACTTCACAGATTAGGTATCCAAGCGTTTGAACCAACGCTTGTTGAAGGACGCGCAATTCGCCTTCACCCGCTCGTATGTACAGCTTACAACGCTGACTTTGACGGTGACCAAATGGCAGTTCACGTACCATTATCTGCTGAAGCTCAAGCTGAAGCACGCATCTTGATGCTTGCTGCTCAAAACATCTTGAACCCTAAAGATGGTAAACCGGTTGTAACACCGTCTCAGGATATGGTACTGGGTAACTATTACCTGACACTTGAGCGTGCCGGTGCTGTCGGTGAAGGTATGGTCTTCAAGAATACAGACGAAGCGCTTCTTGCTTATCAAAACGGATATGTTCACCTTCATACGAGAGTAGCTGTTGCAGCTAACTCCCTTAAGAATGTGACATTTACCGAAGAACAGCGCTCAAAATTGTTAATTACAACTGTCGGTAAGCTTGTCTTCAATGAAATTCTTCCAGAATCATTCCCTTACATGAATGAACCGACGAAGAGCAACATTGAAGAGAAAACACCTGACCGTTTCTTCTTAGAAAAAGGTGCCGATGTGAAAGCTGTCATTGAACAGCAGCCAATCAATGCACCGTTTAAAAAAGGTATTTTGGGTAAAATCATCGCGGAAATCTTTAAACGATTCCATATCACGGAAACGTCTAAAATGCTTGACCGCATGAAAAACCTAGGTTTCAAATATTCAACAAAAGCTGGTATTACAGTTGGGGTTTCTGACATCGTCGTACTCGATGATAAACAAGAAATTCTTGAGGAAGCGCAAAGCAAAGTAGATAACGTCATGAAGCAATTCCGACGTGGTCTAATCACTGAAGAAGAACGCTATGAGAGAGTTATCTCTATCTGGAGTGCTGCCAAAGATGTTATCCAAGGCAAACTGATGAAGTCACTTGATGAGCTCAACCCGATCTACATGATGAGTGACTCTGGTGCCCGTGGTAACGCGTCTAACTTTACGCAGCTTGCCGGAATGCGCGGCCTGATGGCCAACCCGGCTGGACGTATCATTGAATTACCGATCAAATCAAGTTTCCGTGAAGGTCTGACAGTATTGGAGTACTTTATCTCCACTCACGGTGCGCGTAAAGGTCTTGCCGATACCGCCCTTAAAACTGCTGACTCAGGTTACCTTACACGCCGTCTCGTTGACGTTGCGCAGGATGTTATCATTCGTGAGACTGATTGCGGAACTGACCGAGGCATCCTTGCTCAGCCTCTTAAAGAAGGAACTGAAACAATTGAGCGCTTAGAAGAACGCTTAATCGGCCGTTTTGCACGAAAACAAGTGAAGCATCCTGAAACAGGTGAAGTGCTTGTAAATGAAAACGAACTGATTGATGAAGATAAAGCACTGGAAATTGTAGAAGCCGGTATTGAAGAAGTGTGGATCCGTTCTGCCTTCACATGTAATACGCCTCATGGTGTATGTAAACGATGCTATGGCCGAAATCTTGCAACTGGCTCCGATGTTGAAGTCGGTGAAGCTGTCGGTATCATTGCTGCCCAATCAATCGGTGAGCCTGGTACACAGTTAACAATGCGTACATTCCATACAGGCGGGGTTGCCGGAGACGATATCACACAGGGTCTTCCGCGTATCCAAGAGCTTTTCGAAGCGCGTAATCCGAAAGGTCAGGCAACAATTACAGAAATCGACGGTACAGTCGTTGAGATCAATGAAGTTCGTGATAAGCAACAGGAAATTGTGGTTCAAGGCGCAGTGGAAACACGCTCTTATACAGCACCTTATAACTCCCGCCTGAAAGTAGCGGAAGGAGATAAAATTACTCGAGGCCAAGTACTGACAGAAGGTTCAATCGATCCGAAAGAGCTTCTTAAAGTGACTGACCTGACTACTGTTCAAGAGTACCTTCTCCACGAGGTCCAAAAGGTTTACCGTATGCAGGGTGTTGAAATCGGTGATAAACACGTAGAAGTAATGGTTCGCCAGATGCTTCGCAAAGTCCGCGTAATTGACGCCGGTGACACTGATGTGCTTCCAGGTACATTGCTTGATATTCACCAATTTACTGAAGCGAACAAAAAAGTATTGCTTGAAGGCAATCGTCCTGCTACAGGCCGTCCTGTCTTGCTCGGTATTACAAAAGCATCTCTTGAAACTGATTCATTCTTATCTGCTGCTTCCTTCCAGGAAACAACACGTGTCCTTACAGACGCAGCGATCAAAGGTAAGCGTGATGAGCTTCTCGGCTTGAAAGAGAATGTTATCATCGGTAAGCTTGTTCCAGCTGGTACAGGAATGATGAAATACCGTAAAGTAAAACCAGTTTCAAATGTTCAGCCAACTGAAGACATGGTTCCGGTTGAATAATTGATTTAATGCTGCTGAAAGACTGCCAAAACAGTCTTTCAGCAGATATATTTAATAAAAGTCACTCAATGAGAAGAACGAAACTAAAAAATGTCATACCTTGTTGACATTCGTCTCCTAGAATGATAATATAACCAAGGTGCTCGAAATAAACCTGTTACTTTGGAGGATATGTTTATGTCTTATGATAAAGTATCACAGGCCAAATCAATTATTATTGGTACGAAGCAAACAGTGAAAGCTCTAAAACGAGGTTCAGTAAAGGAAGTAGTCGTTGCAAAAGACGCAGATCCGATACTCACGTCAAGTGTTGTTTCACTTGCGGAAGATCAAGGTATCTCTGTCTCAATGGTTGAATCCATGAAAAAGCTCGGCAAAGCCTGCGGAATTGAGGTAGGAGCAGCCGCTGTTGCCATTATTTTATAACGTACTTTTGTTTTTGCGTAAGATTTCATCTTGTGTAAAGACATTGTTTTTTGCCTTTTGATGAACCACCTGGGTATGTGGGTTATAAAACGTAATGAAGGGAGGAAAATATAATGCCTACAATTAATCAGCTAATTCGCAAAGGACGCGTGAGTAAAGTAGAAAACTCAAAGTCTCCTGCACTTAACAAAGGATACAACAGCTTTAAAAAAGAGCACACTAACGTATCTTCTCCACAAAAACGCGGGGTATGTACTCGTGTTGGTACAATGACACCGAAAAAACCGAACTCAGCACTTCGTAAATATGCTCGTGTTCGTTTGACTAACGGAATCGAGGTTACGGCTTACATTCCTGGTATCGGTCACAACCTGCAAGAGCACAGTGTTGTACTTATCCGTGGCGGACGTGTAAAAGACTTACCAGGGGTACGTTACCACATCGTTCGTGGTGCGCTTGACACTGCTGGCGTAGAAAACCGTGCGCAAGGCCGCTCTAAATACGGAACTAAACGTCCTAAAGCAAAATAATAAACACAAAAACGTAAAAATAATGAAGGGAGGATATTCAGATGCCACGTAAAGGTCCTGTAGCAAAAAGAGATGTTTTACCTGATCCGATTTACAACTCTAAGCTTGTATCTCGTCTAATCAACAAAATGATGATCGATGGTAAAAAAGGTAAGTCTCAAACAATCCTATACAAGTCATTCGATATCATTAAAGAACGTACTGGCAATGATGCAATGGAGGTTTTCGAACAAGCATTGAAAAACATCATGCCTGTACTTGAAGTAAAAGCACGCCGTGTAGGTGGTGCGAACTACCAAGTTCCTGTAGAAGTTCGTCCTGAACGTCGTACGACTCTTGGACTTCGCTGGTTAGTTAACTACGCTCGTCTTCGCGGAGAAAAAACGATGGAAGAGCGTTTAGCTAACGAAATCCTTGACGCAGCTAACAACACTGGTGCTGCTGTTAAGAAACGTGAAGATACTCATAAGATGGCTGAAGCAAACAAAGCATTTGCACACTATCGTTGGTAGGATTTATATACTAAAAAACACAATTTCCCAATAAGGAAGGAGAAATTACCCAATGGCAAGAGAGTTCTCCTTAGACAAAACTCGTAATATCGGTATCATGGCTCACATTGATGCCGGTAAAACGACTACTACAGAACGTATCTTGTTCTATACTGGTCGTATCCACAAAATTGGTGAAACTCATGAAGGAGCTTCACAAATGGACTGGATGGAGCAGGAACAAGAACGTGGTATCACAATCACTTCCGCTGCGACAACTGCACAGTGGAAAGGATACCGCGTAAACATCATCGATACTCCAGGACACGTAGACTTCACAGTTGAAGTTGAACGTTCTCTCCGTGTACTTGATGGTGCTGTTGCTGTACTTGACGCGCAATCAGGCGTTGAGCCTCAAACAGAAACTGTTTGGCGTCAGGCAACAACTTACGGAGTACCGCGTATCGTTTTTGTTAACAAAATGGACAAAATCGGTGCAGACTTCCTTTATTCTGTAGGAACTTTAAGAGACCGTCTTCAAGCAAACGCTCATGCAATTCAATTGCCGATCGGTGCTGAAGACAACTTCGAAGGTATCATCGACCTTGTAGAAAACGTTGCGTATTACTACGAAGATGACCTCGGAACTCGTTCTGATGCAAAAGAAATCCCTGAAGAGTACAAAGAGCAAGCTGAAGAGCTTCGCAACAGCCTCATTGAAGCTGTTTGTGAGCTTGATGAAGAGCTTATGGATAAATACCTTGAGGGTGAAGAAATTACGATTGACGAGTTAAAAGCAGGTATTCGTAAAGGTACATTGAATGTTGAATTCTACCCTGTTCTTGTTGGTTCTGCCTTCAAAAACAAAGGTGTTCAACTAGTACTTGATGCTGTGCTTGACTACCTTCCTGCACCAACTGACGTTGCTGCAATCAAAGGTACTCGCCCTGATACAAATGAAGAGATTGAGCGCCATTCTTCTGATGAAGAGCCATTCTCTGCATTAGCATTTAAAGTTATGACTGACCCTTACGTTGGTAAGTTGACGTTCTTCCGTGTTTACTCTGGAACACTTGATTCCGGTTCTTACGTGAAAAACTCTACTAAAGGCAAACGTGAGCGTGTTGGACGTATCCTTCAAATGCACGCTAACAGCCGTGAAGAAATCGCTACTGTATACGCAGGAGATATCGCAGCTGCTGTAGGTCTAAAAGATACAACAACTGGAGATACTCTATGTGATGAGAAGGACCTTGTTATCCTTGAATCAATGGAATTCCCAGAACCAGTTATCGACGTGGCTATTGAGCCTAAATCAAAAGCTGACCAAGATAAAATGGGTATCGCTTTAGCGAAACTTGCTGAAGAAGATCCTACATTCCGTACACAAACAAACCCAGAAACTGGCCAAACGATTATCTCTGGTATGGGTGAACTTCACCTTGATATCATTGTTGACCGTATGAAACGCGAATTTAAAGTGGAAGCCAATGTTGGTGCCCCTCAGGTTGCGTACCGTGAAACATTCCGTACCGGTGCAAAAGTTGAAGGTAAATTCGTACGTCAGTCTGGTGGACGCGGTCAGTTCGGACACGTTTGGATCGAATTCGAACCAAACGAAGAAGGCGCTGGCTTTGAATTTGAAAATGCGATTGTCGGTGGGGTTGTTCCACGTGAATACATCCCAGCTGTTCAAGCAGGTCTGGAAGATGCACTTGAAAATGGTGTACTAGCAGGCTTCCCGCTTATCGACATTAAAGCAAAACTTTTCGATGGTTCTTACCATGATGTTGACTCAAACGAAATGGCATTTAAAGTTGCTGCTTCTATGGCATTGAAAAATGCAGTCAGCAAATGTAACCCAGTTCTTCTTGAACCAATCATGAAAGTAGAAGTGGTTATTCCAGAAGAATACATGGGAGATATCATGGGTGATATTACTTCACGTCGCGGACGCGTAGAAGGTATGGAAGCGCGTGGTAACGCTCAAGTTGTTCGCGCTATGGTTCCTCTTGCTGAAATGTTCGGTTACGCTACTGCACTTCGTTCTAATACGCAAGGTCGCGGTACGTTCACTATGTTCATGGATCACTACGAAGAAGTGCCGAAGAGCGTTTCAGAAGAAATTATCAAAAAAAATAGAGGCGAATAATTGATTTTGCCTCTTAACTCAAGTATAACTACTATTGTAAGATGAGGAAGTGAAAGCTTTCTTTCACTTCCTATCACTCTATACATTACTAATTAAAAGCTCTTAAGGAGGATTTTAGAATGGCTAAAGAAAAATTCGACCGTTCCAAATCACATGCCAATATTGGTACAATTGGACACGTTGACCATGGTAAAACAACTTTAACTGCTGCTATCACAACAGTACTTCATAAGAAATCTGGTAAAGGTACAGCTATGGCGTACGATCAAATTGATGGTGCACCAGAAGAACGCGAGCGCGGTATCACAATCTCTACTGCACACGTTGAGTACGAAACTGAAACTCGTCACTATGCACACGTTGACTGCCCAGGACACGCTGACTATGTTAAAAACATGATCACTGGTGCTGCGCAAATGGACGGAGCTATCCTTGTAGTATCTGCTGCTGATGGCCCAATGCCACAAACTCGTGAGCACATCCTTCTTTCTAAAAACGTTGGTGTACCATACATCGTTGTATTCTTAAACAAATGCGACATGGTAGACGACGAAGAGCTTCTTGAACTAGTTGAAATGGAAGTTCGCGATCTTCTTAGCGAATACGACTTCCCTGGTGATGATGTACCAGTAATCAAAGGTTCTGCTCTTAAAGCTCTTGAAGGTGACGCTGATTACGAAGCGAAAATCTTCGAACTTATGGATGCGGTTGATGAGTACATCCCAACTCCAGAACGTGACACTGAAAAACCATTCATGATGCCAGTTGAGGACGTATTCTCAATCACTGGTCGTGGTACAGTTGCAACTGGCCGTGTAGAACGCGGACAAGTTAAAGTCGGTGACGAAGTTGAAATCATCGGTCTTCAAGAAGAGAACAAGAAAACAACTGTTACAGGTGTTGAAATGTTCCGTAAGCTTCTTGATTACGCTGAAGCTGGAGACAACATTGGAGCCCTTCTTCGTGGTGTAGCTCGTGAAGATATCCAACGTGGTCAAGTACTTGCTAAACCAGGTACAATCACTCCACACAGCAAATTCAAAGCTGAAGTTTACGTTCTTTCTAAAGAAGAGGGTGGACGTCATACTCCATTCTTCTCTAACTACCGTCCTCAGTTCTACTTCCGTACAACTGACGTAACTGGTATCATCCATCTTCCAGAAGGCGTAGAAATGGTTATGCCTGGAGATAACACTGAAATGAACGTTGAACTTATCTCTACAATCGCTATCGAAGAAGGAACTCGTTTCTCTATTCGTGAAGGCGGACGTACTGTTGGTTCAGGCGTTGTTTCTACAATCACTGAGTAATAGTATGATTATAAACGAGACCCATTGTGGGTCTCGTTTTTTGTTTGCTTATCTTTTTCTTGTATAATAGGATCTATCATATTCGAGGGGCTAATTTTTTATGATTCCTGAAGAGAGATCAATCGCTATCATGAAAGAACTGAGCATTGAAAATACAAAGCAAATGCTGATGATTAATGGGTCAGATGTAAAAAATCCATTGCTGCTTTTTTTACATGGCGGTCCGGGGACGCCGCAAATCGGATATGTTAGACATTATCAAAAAGACCTGGAACAGCATTTTACGGTAGTACATTGGGATCAAAGGGGATCCGGGCTTTCGTATTCAAAACGAATTCCTCATCACTCCATGACAATAAGTCAGTTCATTAAAGACACAATTCAAGTCACTCAATGGCTTCTAAATCATTTTTCAAAAACAAAAATATATCTTGCCGGTCATTCGTGGGGCTCACTGCTTGCACTTCAGGTACTGCAGCAGCATCCGGATTTGTTTTACGCGTATTTTGGAATCAGTCAGGTTGTTAACCATCACTATGAAGAATCAGCTGCTTATCAATATATTCGTGAAATCTCTGATGGAAAAAGAGACAGTATAGTATTCCCTCTCATACGTTTCATTGGCGCTCCGCCTTGGAAGAAGGATATCCAGCATTTTATCTTACGGTTATGTGTCGAGATGAGTAGGGGAGGGTTCACTCAGCATCGCCGCCAATCCGTTGCTATATTATTTCAAATGCTTACCGGTAAGGAGTATGGAATAAGAAACATGCACAGTTTTCTCAATGGATTGCGCTACAGCAAAAAACATTTAACTGATGAGTTGTACCGTTTTAATGCATTTAGATCAGTTCCTTCTATTAAAGTACCGTGCTTTTTCATTTCGGGGAGACATGATTTAATTGTTCCTGCTGAAATATCGAAACAGTATTATTGTGAGCTTGAAGCACCTGAAAAGCGCTGGTTTCAATTTGAGAACTCCGCTCACTCCCCGCATATCGAGGAGTCGTCATTATTCGCGAATACACTGAGTCGCCACGCACTGTACCATATATGATAGGTCCTTGAAAAATAAGAAAAACACCTGTATAATAAAAAAAGTGTGCAAACCATGCATATTTTAAATAAGTCTTGCAACATGCGTCTATTTTCTGTATAATGGTGTATGTTGGTCTTTGACTGCGATGAAGTGAGAGGTTGCTGACACACCCGGCCGCTTTGCCATGGCAAGGTGTTCAGGTTTTTCTCACGGAGAACTGTCTAACTTGATGTAGGCGAAAAGGAGGGAAAATAATGGCAAAACAAAAAATTCGTATTCGTTTGAAAGCATATGATCATAGAATCCTTGATCAATCTGCAGAGAAGATTGTTGAAACGGCAAAACGTTCAGGTGCTAGCGTATCTGGTCCGATCCCGTTACCAACTGAAAAATCAGTTTACACAATCCTTCGTGCGGTGCACAAATACAAAGATTCTCGTGAGCAATTTGAAATGCGTACACATAAACGTTTAATCGATATTGTGAACCCAACACCACAAACTGTTGATGCTCTCATGCGATTAGACTTACCATCTGGTGTCGATATCGAAATCAAACTTTAATTCTAAAATATAGAATGATCTTAATAGGAGGTGTGACGAATGACCAAAGGAATCTTAGGAAGAAAAATTGGTATGACGCAAGTATTCGCTGAAAATGGTGATCTTATTCCGGTAACTGTTATCGAGGCTGCTCCAAACGTTGTTCTTCAAAAGAAATCAACTGAAAACGACGGTTATGAAGCAATCCAGCTTGGTTTTGACGACAAGCGTGAAAAGCTTTCTAACAAACCTGAAAAAGGGCACGTTGCAAAAGCGGAAACTGCTCCTAAGCGCTTCGTTAAAGAATTACGCGGAGTGGAAATGGATGCGTATGAAGTTGGTCAGGAAGTCAAGGTTGAAATTTTCTCTGCTGGAGAAATCGTAGATGTAACAGGAGTATCTAAAGGTAAAGGTTTCCAAGGTGCGATCAAGCGCCACGGACAATCTCGCGGACCTATGTCTCACGGTTCACGCTACCACCGTCGTCCTGGTTCAATGGGACCTGTAGATCCTAACCGTGTATTCAAAGGTAAATTATTACCTGGACGTATGGGCGGAGAGCAAATCACTGTTCAAAACCTTGAAATCGTAAAAGTTGATGCGGAACGCAATCTTCTTTTGATCAAAGGTAACGTACCTGGTGCGAAGAAATCTTTAATCACTGTTAAAAGTGCTGTTAAATCTAAATAACTCTCTTAGGAAAGGAGGAAATTGATCATGCCAAAAGTAGCATTATACAACCAAAACGGTTCTACTGCTGGTGACATCGAATTAAACGCTTCTGTATTTGGTATCGAGCCAAATGAGAGTGTTGTATTCGACGCTATTCTTATGCAAAGAGCTTCCTTACGTCAAGGATCTCATAAAGTAAAAAATCGTTCTGAAGTACGCGGCGGAGGTCGTAAACCATGGCGTCAAAAAGGTACTGGACGTGCCCGTCAAGGTTCTATCCGTTCACCGCAATGGCGCGGAGGTGGTGTCGTATTCGGCCCAACACCACGCAGCTATTCTTATAAATTACCTAAAAAAGTTCGCCGCTTGGCAATCAAATCAGTATTGTCTTCTAAAGTGAACGACAACAACATCATCGTTCTTGAAGATCTTACTCTTGATACGGCTAAAACAAAAGAAATGGCAGCTATCCTTAAAGGGTTATCTGTTGAGAAAAAAGCTTTAATCGTAACTGCGGATGCTAACGAAGCAGTGGCTTTATCTGCTCGCAACATTCCTGGAGTTACTGTAGTTGAAGCTAACGGAATCAACGTTTTAGACGTTGTCAACCACGAGAAGCTTCTGATTACAAAAGCAGCGGTTGAAAAAGTAGAGGAGGTGCTTGCATAATGAAAGATCCTCGTGATGTTCTAAAGCGCCCCGTCATTACTGAACGTTCTGCTGATTTAATGGCTGAAAAGAAATATACTTTTGAAGTTGATGTAAGAGCTAACAAAACAGAAGTGAAAGACGCGGTTGAAAGCATCTTTGGAGTGAAAGTTGACAAAGTCAACATCATGAACTACAAAGGTAAATCAAAACGTGTTGGACGCTACACTGGTATGACTAGCCGTCGCAGAAAAGCGATCGTAAAACTTACTGCAGACAGCAAAGAAATCGAAATTTTTGAAGCTTAATTATCTGTAAAAAGAAGGAGGGAAATTCAAAATGGCGATTAAAAAGTATAAACCGACCTCTAATGGACGTCGTGGCATGACAACTTCAGATTTTGCTGAAATCACGACTGACAAGCCGGAAAAATCCTTGCTTGCTCCCCTTCACAAAAAAGGCGGACGTAACAACCAAGGTAAACTGACTGTACGTCACCAAGGTGGCGGACATAAACGCCAATACCGTGTTATCGACTTCAAACGCGATAAAGATGGTATACCTGGACGCGTTGCTACAGTTGAATACGATCCAAACCGTTCAGCTAACATCGCTCTAATCAACTATGCAGACGGAGAAAAACGTTACATTCTTGCTCCTAAAGGAATTCAAGTGGGTACTGAAATTATGTCAGGTCCTGAAGCTGATATTAAAGTAGGTAATGCACTTCCACTTATCAACATCCCTGTTGGTACAGTTGTGCATAACATTGAATTAAAACCTGGTAAAGGCGGACAGCTTGTACGTTCAGCTGGTACATCTGCTCAGGTTCTTGGTAAAGAAGGTAAATACGTTCTTGTACGTCTTAATTCTGGAGAAGTTCGCATGATTCTTTCTGCTTGCCGTGCTTCTATCGGTCAAGTAGGTAACGAACAGCACGAACTTATCAACATCGGTAAAGCTGGACGTTCTCGCTGGAAAGGCATCCGTCCTACAGTTCGTGGTTCTGTAATGAACCCTAACGATCACCCACACGGTGGTGGTGAAGGACGTGCGCCAATCGGACGTAAATCACCAATGTCTCCATGGGGCAAACCGACTCTTGGATTCAAGACTCGTAAGAAAAAGAACAAATCCGATAAATTTATCGTACGTCGTCGTAAAAATAAATAACGGGGTTGTCTACGGTTCACTTCGGACCGTAGTGCAATCACGAAGGGAGGTTCCAAAATGGCTCGCAGCTTGAAAAAAGGACCATTTGTCGATGGACACTTGATGACAAAAATCGAGAAATTAAATGAAACAGACAAGAAACAAGTCGTAAAAACTTGGTCTCGTCGTTCTACTATTTTCCCACAGTTTATTGGTCACACAATCGCAGTCTATGACGGACGTAAACACGTGCCTGTATTCATCTCTGAAGATATGGTAGGGCACAAGTTGGGTGAATTCGCTCCAACTCGTACGTACAAAGGTCATGCTAGTGATGACAAAAAAACAAGACGCTAAGAGAGGAGGCTTTTAAATGCAAGCTAAAGCTGTTGCAAGAACAGTCCGTATTGCTCCTCGTAAAGCACGTCTAGTAATGGACCTGATTCGAGGCAAGCAAGTAGGTGAGGCAGTATCAATCTTGAACCTTACACCAAGAGCTGCTTCTCCAATTATCGAGAAAGTATTAAAATCCGCTATTGCAAATGCTGAGCATAACTATGAAATGGACGCTAACAACCTGGTTATTTCTCAAGCATTCGTTGACGAAGGCCCTACGTTAAAAAGATTCCGCCCACGTGCTATGGGACGTGCGAGCCAAATCAACAAACGTACGAGCCACATTACAATCGTTGTATCAGAAAAGAAGGAGGGATAAGTAGTGGGTCAAAAGGTAAATCCAGTCGGTCTTCGTATCGGAGTCATTCGTGATTGGGAATCTAAGTGGTACGCTGGTAAAGATTACGCTGACTTCCTGCACGAAGATTTAAAAATTCGTGAATACATTAGCAAACGCCTTTCTGACGCTTCTGTTTCTAAAGTGGAAATCGAGCGTGCAGCAAATCGCGTTAACATTACGATCCACACAGCTAAGCCTGGTATGGTTATCGGTAAAGGCGGTTCTGAAGTTGAAGCACTTCGTAAAGCCCTTAACAGCCTTACTGGCAAGCGTGTACACATTAACATTCTTGAAATCAAAAGAGCAGATCTTGATGCACAGCTAGTTGCTGACAACATCGCTCGTCAATTAGAAAACCGTGTTTCTTTCCGCCGTGCACAGAAACAACAAATCCAACGTACTATGCGTGCTGGAGCACAAGGTGTGAAAACAATGGTTTCTGGTCGTCTTGGCGGTGCAGATATCGCTCGTTCTGAATACTACAGTGAAGGAACTGTTCCATTGCACACATTACGTGCGGACATTGACTATGCAACATCTGAAGCTGACACTACTTACGGTAAGCTTGGTGTAAAAGTCTGGATCTATCGTGGAGAGGTTCTTCCTACTAAGAAGAAAACTGAGGAAGGAGGAAAATAATATGTTATTACCAAAACGCGTTAAATATCGCAGAGAGCATCGTGGAAAAATGCGTGGCCGTGCGAAAGGCGGTACTGAAGTACATTTCGGTGAATTCGGTATTCAAGCTCTTGAGGCTTCTTGGATCACTAACCGTCAAATCGAAGCTGCACGTATTGCGATGACTCGTTACATGAAACGTGGCGGTAAAGTTTGGATCAAAATTTTCCCTTCTAAACCTTACACTGCTAAACCACTTGAGGTACGTATGGGATCCGGTAAAGGGGCTCCAGAAGGTTGGGTAGCTGTTGTAAAACCGGGCAAAGTTTTATTTGAAATTTCTGGTGTGTCTGAAGAGGTTGCTCGTGAAGCGCTTCGTCTTGCATCTCACAAATTGCCAATTAAAACGAAGTTCGTAAAACGTGAAGAAATTGGTGGTGAATCAAATGAAAGCTAATGAAATTCGTGACCTTACCACTGCTGAAATTGAACAAAAAGTAAAGTCTCTTAAAGAAGAACTTTTCAATCTTCGCTTTCAATTAGCGACAGGACAACTTGAAAATACTGCTCGCATTCGTGAAGTGCGCAAAGCTATCGCGCGCATGAAAACTGTGATTCGTGAAAGAGAAATTGCTGCTAATAAATAATCACTGAGGGGAGGTCGTGAGCATGAGCGAACGTAACCAGCGCAAAGTTTACCAAGGCCGTGTAGTTTCTGACAAAATGGATAAAACCATCACTGTTGTTGTTGAAACATACAAAAAACATACACTTTACGGTAAACGCGTAAAATACTCAAAAAAATTCAAAGCACATGATGAAAATAATCAAGCTAAAATTGGCGACATCGTAAAGATCATGGAAACTCGTCCATTGTCTGCAACTAAGCGTTTCCGTCTAGTTGAAGTTGTCGAAGAAGCTGTTATTATCTAATAAAGTTCGGAATTCTTTTTCCGAAGGGAGGTAACAAATAATGATTCAACAAGAGACTCGTTTAAAAGTAGCTGACAACTCTGGCGCACGTGAAGTACTTACTATTAAAGTTCTTGGTGGTTCTGGACGTAAGACAGCTAATATTGGTGATGTAATTGTTTGCACGGTTAAACAAGCAACACCAGGAGGCGTTGTCAAAAAAGGTGAAGTCGTAAAAGCTGTTATAGTTCGCACGAAAAGCGGAGCGCGCAGAAGTGATGGTTCATACATCAGCTTCGATGAGAATGCATGTGTTATCATCCGTGACGACAAGAGCCCACGCGGAACTCGTATCTTCGGACCAGTTGCTCGTGAATTGCGTGAAAACAACTTTATGAAAATTGTTTCTCTAGCTCCAGAAGTTATCTAATGAAATAAATGCCTTAGTCAAGGAGGTGCGATCAGGATGCATGTTAAAAAAGGCGATAAAGTAATGGTTATCTCTGGTAAAGATAAAGGCAAACAAGGTACAATCCTTGCTGCTTTCCCTAAAAAGGACCGCGTTTTAGTTGAAGGTGTGAACATGGTGAAGAAACATTCTAAACCAACTCAAGCTAACCCTCAAGGCGGTATTTCTAATCAAGAGGCGCCAATTCATGTATCAAACGTTATGCCGCTCGATCCTAAAACAGGTGAAGTGACTCGCGTAGGATACAAAGTGGAAGATGGCAAAAAAGTTCGTGTAGCAAAAAAATCTGGGCAAGTTCTAGATAAATAGTATTAAAAGGAAGGGAGGTCTATCTCATGAACCGCCTTAAAGAAAAGTACAATAAAGAAATTGCACCTGCTTTAATGACAAAGTTCAACTATGATTCTGTCATGCAAGTGCCTAAAATCGAAAAAATCGTAATCAACATGGGTGTTGGTGACGCTGTTCAAAACGCGAAAGCAATCGACAGTGCTGTTGAAGAATTAACGTTTATCGCAGGTCAAAAACCTGTCGTTACTCGTGCGAAGAAATCAATTGCTGGATTCCGTCTTCGTGAGGGAATGCCTATCGGTGCGAAAGTAACTCTTCGCGGAGAGCGCATGTATGATTTCCTTGATAAACTTATTTCTGTTTCATTACCGCGTGTACGTGACTTCCGCGGGGTTTCTAAAAAATCTTTCGACGGTCGCGGCAACTACACACTTGGTATCAAAGAACAGTTAATCTTCCCTGAAATTGACTACGATAAAGTAACAAAGGTTCGCGGAATGGACATCGTTATCGTAACAACTGCTAATACTGACGAAGAAGCTCGTGAGCTATTAACTCAAGTAGGTATGCCGTTCCAGAAATAATCAATGAAAGGGAGGCGAAATCGTGGCTAAAAAGTCTATGATTGCGAAACAACAACGTACACCAAAGTTTAAAGTACAAGAGTACACACGCTGTGAACGCTGCGGACGTCCGCATTCAGTCATTCGTAAATTTAAACTTTGCCGTATTTGTTTCCGTGAGCTTGCATATAAAGGACAAATTCCTGGCGTGAAAAAAGCCAGCTGGTAATCCCCAAGAAAGGGAAGGAGGTAATTATATAATGGTTATGACAGATCCAATTGCAGATATGCTAACTCGTATTCGCAATGCAAACATGGTACGTCATGAGAAGCTTGAAATTCCTGCTTCTAAATTGAAAAGAGAAATTGCTGAAATTTTAAAGCGTGAAGGTTTCATTCGTGACGTTGAGTTCGTAGAAGACAGCAAACAAGGTATCATCCGCGTTTTCTTGAAATACGGACAAAACAACGAGCGCGTTATCACTGGTCTTAAAAGAATCAGCAAACCTGGTTTGCGTGTTTATGCGAAATCTAATGAAGTACCTCGCGTACTTAACGGTCTTGGAATCGCGATTATTTCTACATCACAAGGTGTTTTAACGGACAAAGAAGCCCGTGCAAAACAAGCTGGTGGAGAAGTTCTAGCATACGTTTGGTAAGAAGTTTAACATGAATGGAGGTGTTTGGTATGTCTCGTGTAGGTAAGAAGCTACTTGAGATTCCTTCTGATGTTACAGTAACGTTAACTGAAGACAATACTGTAGCTGTGAAAGGACCAAAAGGAGAATTAACTCGTACGTTTCACCCTGATATGGAGATTAAAGTAGAGGACAATGTGCTTACAGTCGTTCGTCCTTCTGATCAAAAAGAGCACCGTGCCCTGCATGGTACGACTCGCAGTCTGCTTGGCAACATGGTTGAAGGTGTATCTAAAGGATTTGAAAGAGGTTTGGAATTAGTCGGTGTCGGTTACCGTGCGTCTAAATCCGGAAATAAACTTGTTTTAAACGTTGGATACTCTCACCCTGTTGAGATCGTTCCTGAAGAAGGCATCGAAATCGAAGTTCCTTCTCAAACTAAAGTAGTCGTAAAAGGTACAGACAAAGAACGTGTAGGAGCTATCGCTGCTAACATTCGTGCTGTCCGTTCTCCAGAGCCTTACAAAGGTA
This sequence comes from Bacillus rugosus, assembly GCF_023238245.1. Lineage (NCBI taxonomy): Bacteria > Bacillati > Bacillota > Bacilli > Caryophanales > Bacillaceae > Bacillus > Bacillus rugosus. Next base: position 142,494 of record NZ_CP096590.1, read on the forward strand.
AAGGAATCCGCTACGAAGGTGAAGTTGTTCGCCGCAAAGAAGGTAAATCTGCTAAGTAAGATCGCTTAAAGTGAAGAAAGGAGTGACCTGGATGATTACGAAAACTAGCAAAAATGCTGCTCGTCTTAAAAGACACGCTCGTGTTCGCGCTAAACTTTCTGGTACTGCTGAAAGACCGCGCCTGAACGTTTTCCGTTCTAACAAGCACATTTACGCTCAAATCATCGATGATGTAAATGGTGTTACACTTGCTAGTGCATCTACTCTCGATAAAGACTTGAACGTTGAAAGCACTGGAGATACTTCTGCTGCTACTAAAGTTGGAGAATTAGTTGCAAAACGCGCTGCTGAAAAAGGCATTTCTGACGTAGTATTTGACCGTGGCGGATACTTATACCATGGACGTATAAAAGCTTTGGCTGATGCCGCTCGTGAAGCTGGACTTAAATTTTAATAAAAGAAGGAGGGACACATGATTATGCGTCGTATTGACCCAAGCAAATTAGAGTTAGAAGAACGCTTAGTTACGGTTAACCGCGTAGCGAAAGTTGTTAAAGGTGGTCGTCGTTTCCGCTTCGCAGCTCTAGTCGTTGTCGGTGACAAAAACGGACACGTAGGATTCGGTACTGGTAAAGCACAAGAAGTACCAGAAGCGATCCGCAAAGCTGTTGAAGATGCGAAAAAGAATTTGATTGAAGTACCAATGGTTGGAACTACAATTCCACACGAAATCATCGGACGTTTCGGTGCAGGTAACATCTTGTTAAAACCTGCTTCTGAAGGTACTGGAGTTATCGCTGGAGGCCCTGTACGTGCGGTACTTGAGCTTGCTGGTGTAGCTGATATCCTTTCTAAGTCTTTAGGTTCTAACACACCGATCAACATGATTCGTGCAACACTTCAAGGCTTAAGTGAACTTAAGCGTGCTGAAGAGGTTGCGAAGCTTCGTGGAAAATCTGTAGAAGAACTGTTAGGATAAGGAGGGAATATTAATGGCTAAATTAGAAATTACCCTCAAACGAAGTGTAATCGGTCGCCCGGAAGATCAACGCGTTACTGTTAGAACACTTGGTTTAAAGAAAACAAACCAAACTGTTGTTCATGAAGACAACGCTGCGATTCGTGGTATGATTAATAAAGTATCTCATTTAGTTTCTGTTAAAGAACAATAAAAATAATTGATCGGATAAGGAGGTGTCCTAATGAAACTTCATGAATTAAAACCTTCAGAAGGTTCACGCAAAACGCGTAATCGCGTAGGTCGTGGTATTGGTTCTGGCAACGGTAAAACAGCTGGTAAAGGTCACAAAGGTCAAAACGCTCGTTCTGGCGGCGGTGTACGCCCTGGATTCGAGGGGGGACAAATGCCTTTATTCCAACGTCTTCCTAAACGCGGTTTCACTAACATCAACCGCAAGGAATACGCTGTAGTCAACCTAGACAAATTGAACGGTTTTGCAGAAGGAACGGAAGTCACTCCTGAACTTCTTCTTGAGACTGGTGTTATAAGCAAACTTAATGCAGGAGTAAAGATTCTTGGCAACGGTAAATTAGAGAAAAAATTAACTGTAAAAGCCAATAAATTCTCTGCTTCTGCGAAAGAAGCTGTTGAAGCTGCTGGCGGTACAGCTGAGGTGATCTAACTTGTTTAAAACAATCTCCAACTTTATGCGTGTGAGTGATATCAGGAATAAAATCATATTCACTTTACTCATGCTTATCGTCTTTCGCATAGGTGCGTTTATTCCTGTGCCTTATGTTAACGCTGAAGTGTTACAGGCACAGTCTCAAATGGGTGTCTTTGATCTCCTTAATACATTTGGCGGCGGTGCGCTTTACCAATTTTCCATTTTTGCAATGGGAATTACTCCTTATATCACGGCTTCGATCATCATTCAGCTGCTTCAGATGGATGTTGTTCCGAAGTTTACCGAGTGGTCTAAGCAAGGTGAAGTTGGCCGCCGTAAATTAGCTCAGTTCACAAGGTACTTTACGATTGTGCTTGGTTTTATCCAGGCGTTAGGTATGTCTTACGGATTCAATAATTTGGCAAACGGTATGCTGATCGAAAAATCCGGTATATCGACATATCTCATCATTGCTTTAGTACTCACTGGCGGAACTGCCTTTTTAATGTGGCTTGGAGAACAAATTACGTCTCATGGAGTAGGCAACGGAATATCGATCATTATCTTCGCGGGGATTGTGGCTAGTATTCCAAAAACGGTTGGACAAATATATGAGACTCAATTTGTCGGCAGCAACGATCAGTTGTTTATTCATATTGTGAAAGTCGCACTTCTTGTGATTGCGATTTTAGCAGTTATTGTTGGAGTTATTTTCATTCAGCAAGCCGTACGGAAAATTGCGATTCAATATGCTAAAGGCACAGGTCGTTCACCTGCTGGCGGAGGTCAGTCTACACACCTTCCATTGAAAGTGAACCCTGCAGGGGTTATTCCGGTAATCTTTGCGGTTGCGTTTTTGATAACGCCGCGGACGATCGCGTCATTCTTTGGAACTAACGATGTGACAAAGTGGATTCAAAACTACTTTGATAATACGCATCCGGTGGGTATGGCGATATATGTTGCGTTGATTATTGCCTTTACGTACTTTTATGCTTTTGTACAGGTTAATCCTGAACAAATGGCTGATAACCTTAAAAAACAGGGTGGCTATATCCCGGGGGTTCGTCCAGGGAAAATGACTCAAGATAGAATTACGAGCATTTTGTATCGACTTACGTTTGTGGGTTCTATATTCTTAGCCGTGATTTCCATTCTTCCTATCTTTTTCATTCAATTCGCTGGATTGCCTCAAAGTGCACAAATTGGCGGAACATCTTTGTTAATTGTTGTCGGGGTAGCCTTGGAGACAATGAAACAACTAGAAAGCCAGTTGGTGAAACGAAACTACCGTGGATTTATGAAAAACTAGAGGAAATGGATTTATCCATTCCCTCTTAATAAAGAGAGGACGGGGGAAATCCGAATGAACTTAGTCTTAATGGGGCTTCCTGGTGCCGGTAAAGGCACACAGGGCGAACGAATTGTTGAGGATTATGGGGTTCCTCATATCTCAACAGGAGATATGTTCCGTGCTGCTATGAAAGAAGAAACACCACTCGGACTCGAAGCAAAATCTTATATTGATAAGGGCGAGCTCGTACCTGATGAAGTCACAATCGGAATTGTAAAAGAAAGACTTGGCAAAGACGATTGTGAAAGAGGTTTTCTTCTGGACGGATTTCCGCGAACAGTCGCTCAAGCCGAAGCTCTTGAAGAAATTCTTGAGGAATACGGCAAGCCGATTGATTATGTCATTAACATTGAAGTCGACAAAGATGTTCTGATGGAACGTCTGACTGGACGCAGAATTTGCAGTGTTTGCGGCACAACCTATCATTTAGTCTTTAATCCGCCGAAAACGCCGGGTGTTTGTGATAAAGACGGAGGCGAACTCTATCAACGGGCAGATGATAACGAGGAAACCGTCTCTAAACGGCTTGAGGTAAACATGAAGCAAACTCAGCCTTTACTTGATTTCTATTCAGATAAAGGTTATCTTGCAAACGTAAATGGCCAACAGGACATTCAAGACGTATATGCAGATGTGAAGGAACTTCTTGGAGGATTAAAAAAATGATTATCTGTAAAACCCCACGTGAACTTGGTATCATGCGGGAAGCAGGGCGAATCGTGGCTTTAACTCATGAAGAGTTAAAAAAGCACATTAAACCAGGAATCTCGACAAAAGAATTGGATCAAATTGCCGAACGTTTTATTAAGAAGCAGGGTGCAATCCCATCTTTTAAGGGGTATAATGGGTTTCGCGGGAGCATTTGCGTATCAGTTAATGAAGAACTCGTTCACGGCATTCCTGGCAGCAGGGTGCTGAAGGACGGTGACATCATCAGTATTGATATCGGTGCTAAATTAAATGGTTATCATGGTGACTCTGCATGGACATATCCGGTAGGAAACATCAGCGATGATGACAAAAAACTTCTGGAAGTGACAGAGGAGTCTTTATATAAAGGCTTGCAGGAAGCAAAACCAGGTGAACGTTTGTCGAATATTTCCCACGCAATACAAACGTATGTCGAAAATGAGCAGTTTTCAGTTGTTAGGGAGTATGTCGGACATGGTGTTGGTCAAGACTTGCATGAGGACCCGCAAATTCCTCATTACGGTCCGCCCAACAAAGGACCACGGCTCAAACCTGGCATGGTTCTCGCTATTGAACCTATGGTGAACGCTGGCAGCCGCTACGTGAAAACATTGGCTGATAACTGGACGGTTGTAACGGTAGATGGGAAAAAGTGTGCTCATTTTGAACATACGATTGCGATTACGGAAACGGGTTTTGATATACTGACGAGAGTCTAGGTGATGATAATAATTCCGAAGACAGATGTTTTTCCGGCTTGATAGGGCAGAAAGTTTGGATCAACATTGGCAGGACCGAATTCATCTTGTCGTTGTCATTGGGATTGTTGACCATCATCAATGTACTAACAGCAGACGGAGAAAAGCGTACTTTACATTCTCCTAAGAAAAAGAATATCAATCATTTAACCCTTTATGATTGCGTATCTCCGGAAGTTCAGAACAGTATAAACGAAACAGGGCGTGTGACAAACTTCTTTTGAAATTTGTCAGAAAGCAAGTTACTGATTTGAAGAAGGGAGAACACTTGAATGGCGAAAGACGATGTAATTGAAGTGGAAGGTACGATAGTCGAAACACTGCCAAACGCGATGTTCAAAGTTGAACTTGAAAATGGCCACACTGTTTTGGCTCACGTATCTGGTAAAATCCGCATGCACTTCATTCGCATTTTACCTGGAGACAAAGTTACGGTAGAATTATCTCCATATGACTTAACTCGTGGCAGGATTACGTACCGTTACAAATAAAGCACTCCGGAAACTGAAGGAGGTTGGAAACACATGAAAGTGAGACCATCAGTTAAACCAATCTGCGAAAAATGTAAAGTTATTCGCAGAAAAGGAAAAGTAATGGTGATCTGTGAAAATCCAAAGCATAAACAAAAACAAGGATAATTTATAAGGAGGTGCCCAGAGAATGGCTCGTATTGCTGGTGTAGATATCCCACGTGACAAACGTGTTGTTATTTCTTTAACATATGTCTTCGGAATTGGCCGCACAACGGCTCAGCAAGTCTTGAAAGAGGCTGGTGTTTCAGAAGATACTCGTGTGCGTGATCTTACTGAAGAAGAACTTGGTAAAATCCGTGATGTTATTGATAAACTGAAAGTAGAAGGTGACCTTCGCCGTGAAGTTTCTCTTAACATTAAGCGTCTGATCGAAATCGGAAGCTACCGCGGAATCCGTCATCGCAGAGGATTACCTGTTCGCGGACAAAACTCTAAAAACAACGCGCGTACTCGTAAAGGTCCGCGTCGTACTGTAGCTAATAAGAAAAAATAAGTAAGGGAGGTACCTAAACAATGGCTGCTGCTCGTAAATCTAACACGCGTAAACGTCGCGTAAAAAAGAATGTTGAGTCTGGAATTGCTCATATTCGTTCAACTTTCAATAACACGATCGTTACGATCACTGACACTCATGGTAATGCTCTTTCTTGGTCTAGTGCCGGAGCTCTAGGATTCAGAGGTTCTCGTAAATCTACTCCTTTTGCTGCGCAAATGGCTGCAGAAACAGCTGCTAAAGGTTCAATCGAACATGGTCTTAAAACTCTTGAGGTTACTGTTAAAGGCCCTGGTTCAGGCCGTGAAGCTGCAATCCGTGCACTTCAAGCTGCTGGACTAGAAGTCACTGCTATCAGAGACGTAACTCCTGTTCCTCATAACGGATGCCGTCCACCAAAACGTCGCCGCGTGTAATTTGTTTGTATAGATTTTGTGTCCCTGTCAATAATGGGTTATGATACAGTTATTTATGAAACGAATGCACCGACTCGTTGCCTGAGCACATACGGGACTAAACAATGGGGAATTTCGGATGGAATCTCATATGATTCTATTCGAGGTTTCGACGTTTTGAAGGAGGGTTTTAAGTAATGATCGAGATTGAAAAACCAAAAATCGAAACGGTTGAAATCAGCGACGATGCCAAATTTGGTAAGTTTGTCGTAGAGCCACTTGAGCGTGGATATGGTACAACTCTGGGTAACTCCTTACGTCGTATCCTCTTATCCTCACTCCCTGGTGCCGCTGTAACATCAATCCAGATAGATGGTGTACTGCACGAATTCTCGACAATTGAAGGCGTTGTGGAAGATGTTACAACGATTATCTTACACATTAAAAAGCTTGCATTGAAAATCTACTCTGATGAAGAGAAGACGCTAGAAATTGATGTACAGGGTGAAGGAACTGTAACGGCAGCTGATATTACACACGATAGTGATGTAGAGATCTTAAATCCTGATCTTCATATCGCGACTCTTGGTGAGAATGCGAGTTTCCGAGTTCGCCTTACTGCTCAAAGAGGACGTGGGTATACGCCTGCTGACGCAAACAAGAGAGACGATCAGCCAATCGGCGTGATTCCGATCGATTCTATCTATACGCCAGTTTCTCGTGTATCTTATCAGGTAGAGAACACTCGTGTAGGCCAAGTTGCAAACTATGATAAACTTACACTTGATGTTTGGACTGATGGAAGCACTGGACCGAAAGAAGCCATTGCGCTTGGTTCAAAGATTTTAACTGAACACCTTAATATATTCGTTGGTTTAACTGACGAAGCTCAGCATGCTGAAATCATGGTTGAAAAAGAAGAAGATCAAAAAGAGAAAGTTCTTGAAATGACAATTGAAGAATTGGATCTTTCTGTTCGCTCTTACAACTGCTTAAAGCGTGCGGGTATTAACACGGTTCAAGAGCTTGCGAACAAGACGGAAGAAGATATGATGAAAGTTCGTAATCTAGGACGCAAATCACTTGAAGAAGTGAAAGCGAAACTAGAAGAACTTGGACTCGGACTTCGCAAAGACGATTGACTAGTTTCCCTTGTGAACTAGGATTTTCGTGTGTTTATTATTCAGATACAGCATTCCAATAAAGGAGGGGACATCACATGTCATACAGAAAACTAGGACGTACGAGTGCACAGCGTAAAGCTATGCTTCGTGATCTTACAACTGATTTGATCATCAACGAAAGAATCGAAACAACTGAAACACGTGCGAAAGAACTTCGCTCTGTAGTTGAAAAAATGATCACGCTTGGCAAACGCGGTGATCTTCACGCTCGCCGTCAAGCTGCTGCATACATCCGCAACGAGGTTGCTAACGAAGAAAATAACCAAGATGCACTTCAAAAATTATTCTCTGACATTGCAACTCGTTACGAGGAGCGCCAAGGTGGATACACACGTATTATGAAGCTTGGTCCTCGCCGTGGTGACGGAGCACCAATGGCAATTATCGAATTGGTTTAATATCACATATTTTTGTGTGTCTAAAGAAGGGCGGGACAGTTTCTAACTGGATCTATGCCCTTTTTTTAGATACTGCAACTTTTTATATAGAGAGAATAGCAGAGCGTTAGCTGAGAGGAGGCCGGTTTTCCATGAATCAAAATCAGTTGATATCGGTAGAGGATATCGTATTTCGATATCGGAAAGACGCAGAAAGACGGGCACTAGACGGCGTCTCCCTGCAGGTGTATGAGGGTGAATGGCTTGCGATTGTAGGTCATAACGGTTCAGGGAAATCAACACTGGCCCGAGCATTGAATGGTTTAATCCTTCCTGAATCAGGCGACATCGAGGTTGCCGGGATTCAATTGACAGAGGAATCGGTTTGGGAAGTGCGTAAGAAGATAGGTATGGTCTTTCAAAATCCGGATAACCAATTTGTCGGAACGACTGTTCGCGATGATGTGGCTTTTGGTTTAGAAAACAATGGTGTACCGCGGGAAGAGATGATTGAGAGAGTAGACTGGGCTGTAAAACAGGTGAACATGCAAGATTTTCTCGATCAAGAGCCGCACCATCTCTCCGGAGGCCAAAAGCAGAGAGTTGCGATTGCGGGAGTTATTGCCGCACGTCCTGATATTATTATCTTAGATGAAGCAACATCCATGCTTGACCCGATCGGGCGAGAAGAAGTGCTTGATACGGTAAGACATTTAAAGGAGCAGGGCATGGCGACTGTCATTTCCATCACACATGATCTGGATGAGGCAGCAAAAGCAGACAGGATCATTGTGATGAATGGCGGTAAGAAATATGCCGAGGGGCTGCCTGAAGAGATTTTTAAATTGAATAAAGAACTTGTTCGAATTGGGCTTGATTTACCCTTCTCATTCCAGCTTAGCCAGCTTTTAAGAGAAAATGGACTGGCTTTGGAAGAAAATCATTTGACTCAGGAAGGGCTGGTGAAAGAGCTATGGACATTACAATCAAAGATGTAGAGCATCGTTATCAGATAAAGACGCCGTTTGAGCGCCTTGCACTGTATGATATCAATGCATCGATTAAAGAAGGCAGCTACGTAGCAGTTATTGGACATACAGGCTCTGGCAAGTCCACTCTTCTTCAGCACTTGAATGGTCTCCTGAAGCCGACAAAGGGACAGATATCACTAGGCAGTACTGTCATTCAGGCAGGGAAAAAGAATAAAGAGCTGAAAACCCTCCGTAAAAAAGTCGGAATCGTTTTCCAATTTCCTGAGCATCAATTATTCGAAGAAACAGTTCTCAAAGATATTTCATTCGGACCAATGAACTTTGGTGTGAAAAAAGAAGATGCTGAACAAAAAGCGAGAGAGATGCTGAAGCTTGTAGGTTTATCAGAAGAACTTTTGGACAGATCGCCTTTTGAATTAAGCGGGGGGCAAATGCGCAGAGTTGCAATTGCCGGCGTACTTGCAATGAATCCTGAAGTGCTTGTTTTAGATGAACCGACTGCAGGATTGGATCCAAGAGGGCGAAAAGAGATAATGGACATGTTTTATGAGCTTCATCAACGAGGAAACCTGACGACAATCCTTGTGACACACAGTATGGAGGATGCAGCCGCATACGCTGATGAAATGATTGTTATGCATAGAGGCACGATCCAAGCATCAGGCAGTCCGCGTGATTTATTTTTAAAAGGTGAAGAGATGGCTGGCTGGGGGCTGGATCTTCCGGAAACGATCAAATTCCAAAGACAGCTGGAAGATAAACTAGGTGTCAAATTTAAAGAGCCTATGCTCACAATTGAAGATGCCGCTGCTGAAATTCGTGCTCTTTTTCAGGGGGAGAAGACCTTATGATGGACAGCATGATTATCGGCAAGTATGTACCGGGCGCTTCACTTGTACACCGGCTTGACCCCAGAACAAAACTTATCACGATCTTTTTATTTGTCTGTATCGTATTCCTAGCCAATAATGTGCAGACATATGCGCTGCTTGGATTATTTACAGTGGGCGTTGTTTCGTTAACAAGAGTTCCTTTCTCTTTTTTGATGAAAGGGCTAAAGCCTATCATCTGGATTGTCCTCTTTACGTTCCTTCTTCACATTTTAATGACACATGAAGGACCGGTTATTTTTCAATTAGGCGTTTTCAAAATCTATGAGGGCGGTTTGGTTCAAGGGATATTCATTTCTCTTAGATTCGTTTATCTTATTTTAATCACAACCCTATTAACGCTAACGACAACACCGATTGAGATTACCGATGGAATGGAGCAGCTGCTGAATCCATTGAAAAAAATAAAGCTTCCTGTTCACGAGCTTGCTCTTATGATGTCAATTTCTTTGCGGTTTATTCCGACATTGATGGAGGAGACAGATAAGATCATGAAGGCTCAGATGGCGCGAGGCGTTGATTTTACAAGCGGACCTGTCAAAGACAGGGTGAAGGCTATTGTCCCGCTTCTTGTCCCTCTCTTCGTCAGTGCATTCAAACGCGCTGAAGAGCTTGCTGTTGCAATGGAAGCCAGGGGCTATCAAGGCGGAGAGGGACGTACGAAATACAGAAAGCTTGTATGGACAGGAAAAGATACTTCTGTCATTGTCAGCTTGATGATTTTGGCTGCTTTGTTATTTTTCTTAAGGACTTAGAGGTGCTGTATGAGACTGAAGTGCACGATTTCTTATGACGGACATTTGTTCAATGGATATCAGGTACAGCCGGGCAAAAGAACGGTTCAGGATGAACTTGAGAAAGCTTTGGCTGTCCTGCATAAGTCGAAAGACAGAATTCCGGTCGTTTCGTCAGGAAGAACAGACAGCGGGGTTCACGCAGCCGGACAGGTGATTCATTTTGATACTTCGCTGTCTATCCCGGCGGAGAGATGGCCGTATGCCTTAAATGCACTGCTTCCGGACGATATCGCAGTCAAACAGGCAGAAATTGCGGATGATGGGTTCCATGCACGATTTAGCGCAGTCAAAAAGGAATATCGCTACTTTGTATACACGGAGAAATACCCGGACGTATTTAAACGGCATTACGCTTACCATTTTTCATATCACCTTAATGTGCAGAACATGAGAGAAGCCGCAAAGCATCTTATAGGGACACATGATTTTACGAGCTTTTGCGCGACTAAAACAGAAGTACAGGACAAGGTAAGAACGATCTACGAACTTTATTGGACTGAGACGGATGACGGTCTGCAAATGCGGATCACAGGCAGCGGTTTCTTATATAATATGGTCAGAATTATTGTTGGTACTTTGCTTGATGCAGGTATTGGTAAAATTTCTCCCGCTGATGTGAAATCCATGCTGGAAGCGAAGGATCGTGAAGCGGCAGGGCGCACAGCACCGGGGCATGGGCTATATTTATGGAACGTTTACTATGACAACTAAACCAGGTGTATAATATTTTCTTGACAGAGTCTGCATAAAGTTATAAGATATCATATGGTATGTATTTCAACCCCACGATAAGCCCCGGAACTTATTGTGTTGTGAAATAGAACGTAATCGAAGTTTATTGAAAATGACAGATCATTTAGGAGGGAAATTCAATGCGTACAACACCTATGGCTAACGCAAGTACTATTGAACGCAAGTGGTTAGTTGTTGATGCTGCTGGGAAGACTTTAGGTCGTCTTTCTTCAGAAGTTGCAGCTATCCTTCGCGGAAAACACAAACCAACTTATACACCGCACGTTGATACAGGAGATCATGTGATCATCATCAACGCGGAAAAAATCGAGTTAACTGGTAAAAAGTTAACTGACAAAATCTACTACCGTCACACTCAACATCCAGGCGGATTAAAATCAAGAACTGCTCTTGAAATGCGTACAAACTACCCTGAGAAAATGCTTGAGCTTGCTATCAAAGGCATGCTTCCAAAAGGTTCTCTAGGTCGTCAAATGTTCAAAAAATTGAACGTATACCGTGGTTCTGAGCATCCACATGAAGCACAAAAACCTGAAGTTTACGAACTTCGCGGTTAATTAAAAAGGAGGTTACCAATTTGGCACAGGTTCAATATTACGGTACTGGCCGTCGTAAAAGTTCTGTAGCGCGTGTGCGCTTAGTTCCAGGAGAAGGTCGTATCGTCGTTAATAATCGTGAAATCAGCGAGCACATCCCATCTCCAGCTCTAATCGAAGATATCAAACAACCATTAACTTTGACTGAAACAGCTGGTACTTATGATGTTTTAGTAAACGTACATGGAGGCGGCTTATCTGGTCAAGCTGGAGCAATCCGTCATGGTATCGCTCGTGCTTTGCTTGAAGCAGATCCAGAATACCGTGCAACACTTAAACGTGCAGGTCTTCTGACTCGTGACGCTCGTATGAAGGAACGTAAGAAATACGGTCTTAAAGGCGCTCGTCGTGCACCTCAGTTCTCAAAACGTTAATTTTACGTTTTCAAAGCTCTCGACCTTGTGTTGGGAGCTTTTTTATTTTAATAAAACGCTCATATACAATATCTTGGTACCTCCGCATAAAAATAACTAAATAAACGCTTGTTGGAGCTAAGCAAAAATCTTGCCTATAAACAGTCTCACTGTAATAATCATGATAGCTTTCGTGTCACTCCAGTTAATTCGTTTGGAAAGCTGATCAAAGTTTTTTAAAGGTTATGTCGTCAGTCCAGTTCATCCATTTGTTACATCTCCCTGCTGATTCTTCATCTGTTTCATAGCTCTTTGCTAATGACACCATTTGACGAAATAAGTGTAAATTTGATGACGTAAATCACATATCTCCTTTGTGGTTTTTTTGCGTTTTTATGAACTTTTTTCTAAATATACAAAGGGAAAGCGATAACAACCTAGAAATATTTGTTATACTCTATACATTAAAGTAAGGAGAACGATTCATGAATGCGTTAGTAGACCATAATAGCAAAGCCTGGGATCAAAAAGTAGAAACAGGCAATGAATGGACTGTTGCTGCAGAGCAGCACGTCATCGAACAAGCGAAAACAGGCAATTGGGATATAAGGGTAACACCAATGAAAGATGTACCGAGGGATTGGTTTCCCCCTGTCAACGGGCTGAAAGTGCTCTGTTTAGCATCAGGTGGAGGCCAGCAAGGCCCGATTTTGGCAGCTGCAGGAGCGGATGTCACTGTATTAGATAACTCGGAAAAACAGCTGGATCAGGATAGAATGGTTGCTGAGCGCGATGATCTCAAGATACATACTGTCAAAGGGAGCATGGACGACCTCAGTCAATTTAAGGATGAATCATTTGATGTCATTGTACATCCTGTTGCCAATGTTTTTGTTGAGAATGTCCTCCCAGTCTGGAAGGAAGCGCACCGTGTGCTGAAAAGAAACGGGGTTCTAATCTCCGGCTTTGTAAATCCAGTCGTATTTCTGTTCGATGTTGAATTAGAACAGCAAGGGATTTTAAAAGTAAAACACTCCATTCCATATGCCGACTCAGAAGATCTTCCAAAACATAAAGTGAAAAAACTGATTGAAAAAAATGAGGCTCTGGAATTCGGCCATTCATTAGAAGACCAAATCAAGGGCCAGATTGATGCCGGTTTTATCGTCACTGGATTTTATGAAGATAAAGGCGGGTTTGTATTGGACCAATATATTCATACATATTCTGCAACAAGAAGCGTGAAAGTATGAAAAGCAGCGACCTATTAAAGGGGCTGCTTTTTTAATAATCACTTATAGAACGCTTGTTCCTGCACCCTGCAGAAAGTGCTACACCCTCTTCTTTTTATCGATCCTGCACCTTCATTTGGGCGAATTTCCAATCGAATTCTGGCATTGTTTCACCATCCAATCCTCAAAATAACCGGTAAAAGGAGAGTGAATTTGTATGGCAGAAGTACTGTCTTTTATGGATGTGAAACGCCAAAAGGATTTTGAATTAGAAAAGAACTTGCTCAAAGAACTCTCTCTGAGACAAATTATCCAGTCTGTTAAGAGCTGTTTGGAACCATTATTCCCATTTTTTCATGATGAAAGAGATATTATTACCGAAGGATGTATTGATTTTGCTATAGAAGCTTATTTGTTAGGCGGGCGTTTTGGGATATTCGGCTATTACGGAGAATCGATGCAGAGCATCAGTGCCCGCTCTGCAAGAGAAGAAGAAGAGCTTCGTATGGAGTTTTTTGATTATCTCTATAATTGGACACACGAGCAATATGCAACTTTTGATAAAAACACGGTTTATGAAGCAGCACGCCAGTTCATTAAAGACTGGTGGACAGAGGGGTTTGTCCAAAGAGAAAAACAGTGTAAGCTTCGCATGCGTTAATCATATTTCCCGGCCCTGTCCCATAGTTATGTAGTAACGGACAAGCGGGAGGGGAAGGGATGAGGAAAAAGCTTAAATGGCTCAGTTTTTTGCTAGGCTTCATCGTATTACTATTTCTATTCAAGTATCAGTTCAGCAATAACGATTCTTGGAAGCCGTGGAGTATGCCCTTGAGCGGGAAAATTATTTATCTGGATCCAGGTCATGGCGGGCCCGATGGCGGAGCAGTCGGCGGAAAACTGTTAGAGAAGGATGTAACCCTGGAAGTGGCCTTTAGAGTCAGGGATTACCTTCAGGAACAAGGAGCGCTAGTCATCATGACCAGGGAAAGTGATACTGATCTCGCTCCAGAAGGAACGAAGGGCTACAGCAGACGAAAAGCTGAAGATTTAAGACAGCGAGTTAAATTAATAAACCATTCAGAGGCTGAACTCTATATCAGCATTCATCTCAATGCAATTCCGTCACAGAAATGGAGCGGAGCCCAAAGCTTTTACTACGGAAAATATGCGGAAAATGAGAAAGTAGCGAAATACATTCAGGATGAGTTGAGAAGGAACCTGGAAAACACAACCCGGAAAGCAAAGCGGATTCATGGTATCTACTTAATGCAAAACGTCACCAAACCGGGGGCGCTTGTAGAAGTCGGATTTTTATCCAACCCAAATGAAGCTAGGCTACTCGGGAAGTCGAAATATCAGGACAAGGTGGCATCTTCCATATATAAAGGTATCCTGCGGTATTTTACAGAAAAAGGAGACCCTCCAGAGTAAAGGAGGGTTTTCTTATGGTTCTAAGCATAAGACACCCGCCATTTATGTATGTTATAATAACGCTTGTAAACGAATACACAAAAGGGTGAGGTTCGATGATAAGAGAAGATGAAGTAAGAAAACTAGTCGGTGAAATGCGCGAACCTTTTCTTCAAAGACCTCTGGGAGAATTGGATGCCGTTAAGGAAATTAAAATAAAGCCTGAAAAACGGCATGTCAGTGTAAAAATCGCTCTTGCAAAAACCGGAACTGCAGAACAAATGCAGATTCAGCAAGCGATCGTAAACGCATTAAAAGGGGCAGGTGCTGAAACGGTCGGCCTTCGATTTGAAGAGCTGCCTGAAGAAACGGTTGCAAAATTCCGGGCGCCGTCAGCTGAGAAAAAAACATTGTTAAATATGGATAACCCTCCAGTCTTTCTTGCTGTAGCAAGCGGAAAAGGCGGTGTAGGCAAATCAACTGTGTCAGTAAACCTTGCTATTTCTCTGGCTCGTCTCGGGAAAAAGGTTGGTTTAATTGATGCGGATATTTATGGCTTCAGTGTACCGGATATGATGGGTATCACTGTGCGTCCTACTATTGAAGGAGAGAAACTGCTTCCTGTTGAACGCTTTGGGGTAAAGGTGATGTCAATGGGCTTCTTCGTAGAAGAAAATGCTCCGGTCGTATGGAGAGGGCCAATGCTTGGCAAAATGCTGAACAACTTTTTCCACGAAGTAGAGTGGGGAGAAGTAGACTATATCGTTCTTGATCTACCACCTGGAACAGGGGACGTTGCTCTCGATGTACATACTATGCTTCCTAGTTGTAAAGAAATCATCGTATCGACGCCGCATCCAACAGCTGCTTTTGTCGCAGCGAGAGCGGGTTCTATGGCGATTAAAACCGATCATGAGGTCGTTGGTGTCATAGAGAACATGGCTTATTATGAAAGTGCAAAGACGGGGGAAAGAGAATATGTCTTTGGAAAAGGCGGGGGAGATAAACTAGCTGAGGAACTAAACGTGCCTTTGCTCGGCAGAATCCCGTTGAAACAGCCTGATTGGGATAAGGACCAATTTGCGCCGTCTGTTTATGATGAAAATCATCCAATCGGAGAAATATATCAGGACATTGCAAAAAAAATAGTTTCTAAAATGTCAGTTCAAGTATAAAAAAGGTGAACCGGGATTCTAGATCCCGGCTTTCCCTTTATTCACTTTCTTTGGCAGTGTCTTTTGCTGCTTTTTTCAGCTCATCTTCGAACTGTTTTTTGTAAAGCGGACTAGAAAGTGTTTCGTTAATAACCTCTTCTAAATAACTGCGGAATTCTTGGCTTTTTGCCAGTTCGCTGTACTTTTTATTCATGCCCGGATCCTGCATAACGCTCATCAGCATCTTCTGGTAATCCGGATCCTTCATCAGTTTTTTAATTACTTTTTCATGCTCTGTCTGAAGAGTTTTGGCAAAGCCTTCAGCAAAATCAGTGTCTTCAAAGATGTTTTTCCAAAATTCTTCACCTTTTTTAGAGGTAAGTGTTTTTTCTATTGTTCCTTTAATCGCATCTTGGTCAATCACCAGCGCTTCATTCATCGTATCATCGTTTAATAATTCCTTAATTGCTTTCTTTCCATCGTCAGTTTTTAATATATCAACAACCATTTTTTTGGTCTGATCATAGTCCATATCCGCTGCTTGGTCTTTTGGAGCGCAAGCTGTTACAGATAATAACAAAAAACAGCTCATCAATAGCGTTTTGGCTTTTGACATGCTTAAGCTCCTTTCACATACTTGTCTTACTTTTAATATGATTCATCTGTTCGGAATTATACATAACAAAATATCGCGGTTGGCGATTTTTGAGGGGATGAATAAAGAAATGAAAAGCCGTGGTTTAGTTCGTTTTTTCTTTTCTATTTTAGCTGTCGGAGCGCTTATCACGAGTATTGTGGGTTTTGCTTTAAAATGGGGAGAATATAGGGGACTGTTTCTTGCTTTTGAAGCGGGACAGATTTTCTCTGTTCTATTTTGGTTTATTGGTGTAGGCATGATTTTCAGTGTGATCAGCCAAATGGGTTTTTTCGTGTTTTTAACTGTTCACCGGTTTGCGCTTGAGATATTAAGGTCCTCCTCTTTGTGGAATTTGCTCCAGCTGTTTATCATCCTGTTTGTTGCTTTCGATTTAATGTACGTGCGTTTTTTGTTTTTTGGAGAGAGCGGAGAGTCGCTGGCTGGTTATGCGTGGTTACCGGTGTTTTTATTGATGTTTGGAGTGATTACAGCTTATATAAAGCAAAAGCAGTCCTCTAAGAAAACATTTGTGTCATCGTTGTTTTTAATGGTTGTGATTACTGCATTAGAATGGTTCCCTGCGTTAAGAGTAAATGATGAGGACTGGCTTTATTTAATGCTTTTTCCGTTAATGGCGTGCAATGCTTTCCAATTGCTGATGCTGCCTAAATTTGCAGCGAAGTGATTACTTTACTTCTGCGGATTTGGCGTCTGAATTTGCGATGAGATCTCCAACGGTTACATTTTTTAATCCTTTTTCTTTCAGCTGATGGATGATATCGGGCAACGCTTCTTCTGTTTGTTTTGCCGAGTCGGAGGCGTGTAAAAGTACAATGTCTCCTCCGGAAACTTGTTTGGTCACATTGTCGATGATTTTATCAACCCCAGGATTTGTCCAATCTTGAGAGTTCACACTGTAATGAACAACTGTATAATTGAATTGCTTTGCAACTGTTAGAACATTCTTATTGAATTGTCCGGTAGGGGGTCTTAATAGCTGTATGTCTTTGATCCCCAACTTTTCAAAGGCAGTTTGCGCACGGTTAATGTCCTTTTTTATTTCGTTGCTTTCTAAATTGGCATAGTTTTTATAGGCGTACCCCATGCTCCCGATTTGATGGCCATCCTTCACAATACGTGCCACTGTGTCAGGGTGGCGTTCGGCCCAAGAAGCGGAAAGAAAAAATGTCGCATTTTTAATCCCGTTCGCTTTCAAGGTATCAAGAATGGGTTCTGCTTTTTCATCCCCCCAGCTGATATCAAACGTAAGTGCGATGTTTTTCGAATCCGTTTCTCCTTTATAAATGGCTTTAGGTCCGGTGTCAGTTGAAAACACGGGAAGCGGGACAGCTCTTTGAATGTAAAAAAAGCTGGCTGCTGCAAATGCGGCGATAAGAATAATAATAAATTGTTTCACTCGTTTAATGTGCCACACATAGAAGTGATTCACTGATGATGCCTCCTTATCTTGTCCATCATTCCTGTGTTACATCTTATGAGCATGGCCAATTGAATATAACCGATAAAATGTCTCTTTACACACAGCTTAAATTAGGTGTTGACCTTTTGATAATATCCGTGATATATTATTATTCGTCGCTGATAAACAGCTGACATTAACTAAAAGCTTCATTAAATACTTTGAAAAAAGTTATTGACTTAAAAGAAGCTAAATGTTATAGTAATAAAGCTGCTTCGTTAAGCGGCAGTAATGATCTTTGAAAACTAAACAAGACAAAACGTACCTGTTAATTCTTTTTTATAAAATCGCACAGTGATGTGCGTAGTCAGTCAAACTACTTTATCGGAGAGTTTGATCCTGGCTCAGGACGAACGCTGGCGGCGTGCCTAATACATGCAAGTCGAGCGGACAGATGGGAGCTTGCTCCCTGATGTTAGCGGCGGACGGGTGAGTAACACGTGGGTAACCTGCCTGTAAGACTGGGATAACTCCGGGAAACCGGGGCTAATACCGGATGCTTGTTTGAACCGCATGGTTCAAACATAAAAGGTGGCTTCGGCTACCACTTACAGATGGACCCGCGGCGCATTAGCTAGTTGGTGAGGTAATGGCTCACCAAGGCAACGATGCGTAGCCGACCTGAGAGGGTGATCGGCCACACTGGGACTGAGACACGGCCCAGACTCCTACGGGAGGCAGCAGTAGGGAATCTTCCGCAATGGACGAAAGTCTGACGGAGCAACGCCGCGTGAGTGATGAAGGTTTTCGGATCGTAAAGCTCTGTTGTTAGGGAAGAACAAGTACCGTTCGAATAGGGCGGTACCTTGACGGTACCTAACCAGAAAGCCACGGCTAACTACGTGCCAGCAGCCGCGGTAATACGTAGGTGGCAAGCGTTGTCCGGAATTATTGGGCGTAAAGGGCTCGCAGGCGGTTTCTTAAGTCTGATGTGAAAGCCCCCGGCTCAACCGGGGAGGGTCATTGGAAACTGGGGAACTTGAGTGCAGAAGAGGAGAGTGGAATTCCACGTGTAGCGGTGAAATGCGTAGAGATGTGGAGGAACACCAGTGGCGAAGGCGACTCTCTGGTCTGTAACTGACGCTGAGGAGCGAAAGCGTGGGGAGCGAACAGGATTAGATACCCTGGTAGTCCACGCCGTAAACGATGAGTGCTAAGTGTTAGGGGGTTTCCGCCCCTTAGTGCTGCAGCTAACGCATTAAGCACTCCGCCTGGGGAGTACGGTCGCAAGACTGAAACTCAAAGGAATTGACGGGGGCCCGCACAAGCGGTGGAGCATGTGGTTTAATTCGAAGCAACGCGAAGAACCTTACCAGGTCTTGACATCCTCTGACAATCCTAGAGATAGGACGTCCCCTTCGGGGGCAGAGTGACAGGTGGTGCATGGTTGTCGTCAGCTCGTGTCGTGAGATGTTGGGTTAAGTCCCGCAACGAGCGCAACCCTTGATCTTAGTTGCCAGCATTCAGTTGGGCACTCTAAGGTGACTGCCGGTGACAAACCGGAGGAAGGTGGGGATGACGTCAAATCATCATGCCCCTTATGACCTGGGCTACACACGTGCTACAATGGACAGAACAAAGGGCAGCGAAACCGCGAGGTTAAGCCAATCCCACAAATCTGTTCTCAGTTCGGATCGCAGTCTGCAACTCGACTGCGTGAAGCTGGAATCGCTAGTAATCGCGGATCAGCATGCCGCGGTGAATACGTTCCCGGGCCTTGTACACACCGCCCGTCACACCACGAGAGTTTGTAACACCCGAAGTCGGTGAGGTAACCTTTTAGGAGCCAGCCGCCGAAGGTGGGACAGATGATTGGGGTGAAGTCGTAACAAGGTAGCCGTATCGGAAGGTGCGGCTGGATCACCTCCTTTCTAAGGATATTTACGGAATATAAGACCTTGGGTCTTATAAACAGAACGTTCCCTGTCTTGTTTAGTTTTGAAGGATCATTCCTTCGAAACGTGTTCTTTGAAAACTAGATAACAGTAGACATCACATTCAATTAGTAATACAAGATATCACATAGTGATTCTTTTTAACGGTTAAGTTAGAAAGGGCGCACGGTGGATGCCTTGGCACTAGGAGCCGATGAAGGACGGGACGAACACCGATATGCTTCGGGGAGCTGTAAGCAAGCTTTGATCCGGAGATTTCCGAATGGGGAAACCCACCACTCGTAATGGAGTGGTATCCATATCTGAATTCATAGGATATGAGAAGGCAGACCCGGGGAACTGAAACATCTAAGTACCCGGAGGAAGAGAAAGCAAATGCGATTCCCTGAGTAGCGGCGAGCGA
>NZ_CP096590.1:165000-167500 GCF_023238245.1 Bacillus rugosus
CGGACGGGATAAGTGCTGAAAGCATCTAAGCATGAAGCCCCCCTCAAGATGAGATTTCCCATTCCGTAAGGAAGTAAGATCCCTGAAAGATGATCAGGTTGATAGGTCTGAGGTGGAAGTGTGGCGACACATGGAGCTGACAGATACTAATCGATCGAGGACTTAACCACATTTTGAATGATGTCACATCTGTTATCTAGTTTTGAGAGAACACTCTCAATTTGTTTGGTGGCGATAGCGAAGAGGTCACACCCGTTCCCATGCCGAACACGGAAGTTAAGCTCTTCAGCGCCGATGGTAGTCGGGGGTTTCCCCCTGTGAGAGTAGGACGCCGCCAAGCAGATTTATTATTTCTACCATGTTTGTTTATGAAGCTTATATTATTCCGCAGTAGCTCAGTGGTAGAGCTATCGGCTGTTAACCGATCGGTCGTAGGTTCGAATCCTACCTGCGGAGCCATTGCTTCCATAGCTCAGCAGGTAGAGCACTTCCATGGTAAGGAAGAGGTCAGCGGTTCGAGCCCGCTTGGAAGCTTTATTAAGTGCTTTATTACCAAGGTTTCTCAAAAAGGAGAAAGCTTTTTTTATTGCGAAATGCGGAAGTAGTTCAGTGGTAGAACACCACCTTGCCAAGGTGGGGGTCGCGGGTTCGAATCCCGTCTTCCGCTCCATTTTATCCCAACGGGATATTGTAACATTAATTGCGCCCGTAGCTCAATTGGATAGAGCGTTTGACTACGGATCAAAAGGTTAGGGGTTCGACTCCTCTCGGGCGCGCCATTATTTAATAGAAATAGATAGGGAATCGGGAAGTAGCTCAGCTTGGTAGAGCACATGGTTTGGGACCATGGGGTCGCAGGTTCGAATCCTGTCTTCCCGACCATTTTTTACGGGGCCTTAGCTCAGCTGGGAGAGCGCCTGCTTTGCACGCAGGAGGTCAGCGGTTCGATCCCGCTAGGCTCCACCAAAAGTTTTTATAAAAAGTTGTTGACTTTAAAGAAGCAGCGTTGTATACTAATAAAGTTGCTTTAACAAAGCGAACAAACGAAATGATCTTTGAAAACTAAACAAGACAAAACGTACCTGTTAATTCATTTTTATAAAATCGCACAGCGATGTGCGTAGTCAGTCAAACTACTTTATCGGAGAGTTTGATCCTGGCTCAGGACGAACGCTGGCGGCGTGCCTAATACATGCAAGTCGAGCGGACAGATGGGAGCTTGCTCCCTGATGTTAGCGGCGGACGGGTGAGTAACACGTGGGTAACCTGCCTGTAAGACTGGGATAACTCCGGGAAACCGGGGCTAATACCGGATGCTTGTTTGAACCGCATGGTTCAAACATAAAAGGTGGCTTCGGCTACCACTTACAGATGGACCCGCGGCGCATTAGCTAGTTGGTGAGGTAATGGCTCACCAAGGCAACGATGCGTAGCCGACCTGAGAGGGTGATCGGCCACACTGGGACTGAGACACGGCCCAGACTCCTACGGGAGGCAGCAGTAGGGAATCTTCCGCAATGGACGAAAGTCTGACGGAGCAACGCCGCGTGAGTGATGAAGGTTTTCGGATCGTAAAGCTCTGTTGTTAGGGAAGAACAAGTACCGTTCGAATAGGGCGGTACCTTGACGGTACCTAACCAGAAAGCCACGGCTAACTACGTGCCAGCAGCCGCGGTAATACGTAGGTGGCAAGCGTTGTCCGGAATTATTGGGCGTAAAGGGCTCGCAGGCGGTTTCTTAAGTCTGATGTGAAAGCCCCCGGCTCAACCGGGGAGGGTCATTGGAAACTGGGGAACTTGAGTGCAGAAGAGGAGAGTGGAATTCCACGTGTAGCGGTGAAATGCGTAGAGATGTGGAGGAACACCAGTGGCGAAGGCGACTCTCTGGTCTGTAACTGACGCTGAGGAGCGAAAGCGTGGGGAGCGAACAGGATTAGATACCCTGGTAGTCCACGCCGTAAACGATGAGTGCTAAGTGTTAGGGGGTTTCCGCCCCTTAGTGCTGCAGCTAACGCATTAAGCACTCCGCCTGGGGAGTACGGTCGCAAGACTGAAACTCAAAGGAATTGACGGGGGCCCGCACAAGCGGTGGAGCATGTGGTTTAATTCGAAGCAACGCGAAGAACCTTACCAGGTCTTGACATCCTCTGACAATCCTAGAGATAGGACGTCCCCTTCGGGGGCAGAGTGACAGGTGGTGCATGGTTGTCGTCAGCTCGTGTCGTGAGATGTTGGGTTAAGTCCCGCAACGAGCGCAACCCTTGATCTTAGTTGCCAGCATTCAGTTGGGCACTCTAAGGTGACTGCCGGTGACAAACCGGAGGAAGGTGGGGATGACGTCAAATCATCATGCCCCTTATGACCTGGGCTACACACGTGCTACAATGGACAGAACAAAGGGCAGCGAAACCGCGAGGTTAAGCCAATCCCACAAATCTGTTCTCAGTTCGGATCGCAGTCTGCAACTCGACTGCGTGAAGCTGGAATCGCTAGTAATCGCG
>NZ_CP096590.1:177500-985000 GCF_023238245.1 Bacillus rugosus
CCCTCAATGCAAACGTTAACAAATAGTTAACAAATTTTACTATTTATGTAGTTGACATTAATTTCTAGAATTTATACGATGATTAACGAGTTTTACATATTTTATTGAATAGGGGTGTTGTTAGTGGGGACGAAAGAAATTACGAATCCAGACAGTTTGTATTACAAAGTGGATGATGTGGTCATGGAAAGAGGTGAAGGCATCTATTTGTACGATTCAGAGGGCAATGAGTATATCGATTGTGCCTCTGCTACTTTCAACTTGAATTTGGGTTATACCAATAAAGAAGTTATTGATACAGTCAAAGAACAGGCTGACCAGCTGATACATGTCACTTCTTCCTACCAAACCAACGCCGTTAATAAACTAGCTGAAAAACTTGTAGAAATCTCCCCCGACAATCTCACTAAAGTTCACCCTAAGGTTAGCAGTGGCTCTGCCGCGAATGAAGGAGCTATTAAAATGGCCCAGAACTATTCTGGAAAGACAGATGTCATTTCTTTATTCCGGAGCCATCTTGGCCAAACGTATATGATGTCTGCGCTATCCGGGAATTCATTTCGAAGAGAGCCGTTCCCCCCTCAGTTTTCTTTTGGTTTGCAGGTGCCTGACCCCTATTGCAACCGTTGTTTTTACAATCAGAAACCAGATTCATGCGGAATGCTTTGTGTAGAAAGAATTAATGATTTTATTGAATATGCGAGTAACGGAAAAATTGCAGCGATGATTATTGAACCGATCTCCGGCAACGGTGGAAACATTGTTCCGCCTAAGGAGTACTTTAAGCAGTTAAGAAAGCTCTGTGATGAGCATGATATTGCACTTATTTTTGATGAAATTCAAACCGGATTCGGCCGGACAGGCAAGATGTTTGCCGCTGATTACTTTGATGTGAAACCGAATATGATGACTGTCGCGAAAGGATTGGGAGGCACGGGATTCCAGGTTGCCGCTACCCTGACGGAGGAAAAGTATATGGGATTAGCCGGCCACAATCACTCATTTACTTATGGCTCGAATGTGATGGCTTCGGCAGCTGCTTGTAAGACAATCGAAATCATGCAGCGGCCGGGCTTCTTAGAAAATGTAACAATTGTTGGGAATTATATTATGGATTCCTTAGAGCATATGAAGAAAGAATTTACATTTATGGCTGACGTCAGAGGCGTAGGTTTGATGATCGGTGTTGAAATTGTAAAAGAGAATAATGAGCCTGATGTAGAGCTGACCAATTATATTGCCAAGCGGGCTATGGATTATGGGTTAATTTTGCGGACTTCCCGTTACGGATTCGGAAATGTATTTAAAATCCGTCCGCCGCTCACAATTACGCTTAGTGAGGCTGAGGTGCTTTGTTTCAAACTTCGTAAGCTATTGGAGGATATCAAGTGAAAGAATATATTATAGAGCTCGGAAAATTTGTTTATGAAGAAGTGAAGGGACAGAAAGGAACACTGAAAAACCGGTTAGTCAATGGGTATTCCCCGGGCGGAGATGCACAGTTTAACATTGATGCCGCTGCTGAGAACGCAGTGCTGGAATATGTGAAAAGCAAGAAAGAGTCAGTCGCGTTTTATACGGAAGATGGCGGTCTGAAGATATTTGGAGACAATCCTCAGTATATTTTGATCGTTGATCCGATTGACGGCACCCGCCCGGCAGCTGCAGGACTTGAAATGTCTTGTATTTCTATCGCATTGGCTGCATACAAGCCTGATGCAAAGATTAAGGATATTGAATTTGCTTTTCTGCTTGAGCTGAAAACAGGTGCCTATATGTACGCGGATGTTTATTCTGAGGGAATCTATTATGAAGGTTATCGAGGCACCCTGCCGAATCTCAGTAAAGTAACAGATATTAAACATATGTTCTGGAGCCTTGAGTTTAATGGGCATCCCGCGCACCTAATGATTGATGCGTACGGTCATTTGATTGATCAGTCAGCCAATAATGGCGGTGTATTTGTTTTCAATAGCGCTTCTTATTCAATCTCCAGAATTATTACAGGGCAGATGGATGCTTATGTGGATATCGGTAATCGTTTATTAAAGGACGATCCTGCGCTGTTGAAAGATTTTCAGGATGTGGGGAATGGACAGGTTCTGCATCTGTTTCCTTATGATATTGCCGCAAGTGTGTTTTTGGCGAAAAAAGCGGGAGTTGTCATTACTGATGCGTATGGTAAGTCCTTGGATGATACACATCTGACGGATCTTAGCTACAATAACCAGCAGTCATGCATTGCTGCGTCAACGAAGGAGCTGCATCAGAAGCTGCTGGATCAAATTCGCTGGGACGGAAAGGAAGAGACATATGAAAGCGTTGGTCTGGACTCCTAATGATCGGCTTGAAATGCAAGAAGTAGAAGAACCTCAAATCAAAAAAATGAACGATGTGAAAGTAAGAATATACGGGACAGGCATTTGCGGAACGGATTTAAATGTGCTAAAAGGAAAGATGCATGCGACTCATAATATGATCCTAGGCCACGAATCTGTTGGAGTGGTGACAGAAACGGGGCCTGAGGTGAATAACGTTAAGCCTGGTGATCGCGTGGTGATCGATCCGACTCAGTTTTGCGGAAAGTGCTATTATTGCAGGAAAGGATTAACCTGTTATTGTGAGACATTTGAAGACTGGCAGTTGGGATTAGGAGCGCATGGCACTTTTGCCGATTATTACGTAGGCGAGGACCGTTTTATGTATAAAATACCTGACGATATGGAATGGGAACGAGCCACTTTAATTGAGCCGCTTTCCTGTGTATTAAATGTGGTAGAGCGGGCTGCAATAAAACCTGACGATTCTGTACTGGTGCTAGGGTCGGGTCCGATCGGGCTGCTTGTGCAAATGATGGTGAAAAAATTATCAAGGCTGACGGTTGCGACTGAGGTGGGAGAGTACCGAACAGAAGCGGCAGGCCTGATATCCGATTATGTTTATCATCCGCAGGATCTAACGGTGGACGAGGTCAGACGCATTAATCAAGGGAGAAAATTTGATGTGATTTTTGACGCGATCGGCAATCAGCTTGATTGGGCGTATCCATTAATAGATAAGGGTGGCAGGCTTGTGCCAATGGGATTTGATGATACGTATGAGATGAAAATCAGGCCTTTCCAGCTGCTTTCTAATGGCGTGACAATCGTTGGAACGGGAGAGGCTCGCCAGATTATGGAGGATGCGGTTTCATGTGCCGCGGACATGCCTCAGCTTTCTGAACTGATTACGGAGAAAACCTCGCTTGAGAACTATGAGGCTGCCATTCAAGAATTGATGGGCATAGATCCGTTTTCAAATGAGAGAAAAGATATTACTGCAGTTAAAACGATTCTTGTTTCTCATCCGGATATGATATAATGCAGCGAAGTGGCTCAAACTAAGTTTGAGCCATTATTTTCTTCAGCATTCATCTTGCGTATTTGATCAAAATTTAATATGATACTCTTTGTATAATAACTCCTTGCCTCAATACAACATACTCAACGTTTCCCCTTTTTCCCCGATCGTGTTCCTTTTCATATTCTCCCGTAAAATAAAGTCAGCTCCCAATACAACTAATACGGTGCGGATTTATTTTTTAAAAAGGAGTCGTTATATTTGAATAATAGTTTTACATTAAAGCAGCAATGGTTCGGGAATATCCGAAAAGACATTCTTGCTGGCATTTTAGTTGCGTTAGCATTAATACCTGAAGCAATTGGCTTTTCTATTATAGCCGGTGTTGATCCGATGGTCGGTCTTTATGCGTCATTTTGTATAGCCATTATTATTTCTATTTTTGGCGGCAGACCAGGCATGATTTCAGCTGCGACTGGCTCAATGGCGGTCGTTATGGTTTCGCTGGTTGCTGATCATGGGCTTCAATATTTATTTGCGGCAACGATTTTGACAGGAATTATTCAGGTGATTTTAGGTATCAGTAAAATTGCGAGATTAATGAAATTCATCCCGCGTTCTGTGATGATTGGGTTTGTGAATGCGCTGGCGATCCTTATCTTCTCTGCGCAGCTTCCTCAGTTTGAGGGTGCTTCTTGGAGCATGTATGCAATGCTTGCCGGGTCGTTGGTAATTATTTATGTACTCCCGCGATTTACGACTGCGGTTCCGTCTCCACTTGTCGCGATTATTGTGATGACGATTATTGCGGTTACTTTCCATGTGGATGTACGGACGGTCGGAGATATGGGCAATATTTCTAGTTCTTTGCCTCATTTCTTAATCCCTGATGTTCCGTTTACCTTTGAAACGCTGCAAATCATTTTTCCTTATTCGATTGCTTTAGCGTTTGTCGGATTGCTGGAATCTTTGCTGACAGCACAGATTATTGATGAGATGACGGATACGGACAGTGACAAAAATAAAGAGAGCCGCGGACAGGGGATTGCGAATATCGTGACTGGGTTCTTTGGCGGCATGGCAGGCTGCGCTATGATTGGACAATCTGTCATTAATACAAAAGCGGGCGGCCGCGGACGTTTATCTGCATTTGTTGCCGGGGCTTTTCTGATGTTTTTAATTGCCGTTTTGAGTACTGTCGTCGTGAAAATTCCGATGGCAGCGTTAGTGGCTGTTATGGTTATGGTTTCTGTCGGCACATTTGATTGGTCTTCTTTAAAAGGCCTCAAAAAAGCACCGCTCACAGACTCAATTGTCATGGTTGTGACTGTGATTACGGTTGTTGTGACAGACGACTTATCGAAAGGCGTATTCGTCGGCGTTCTCTTAAGCGCCGTGTTCTTTGTGGCAAAAATCTCGAAGCTGAAAATTGTTTCTCATGCAGAGGATCAAAAGCTGAGAACGTACAAAGTGAAGGGGCAAATCTTTTTTGCGTCAGTGACTGATCTTACGAATGCTTTTATTTATCAAGAGGATATTGAGCGAGTTGTGATTGACTTAACTGAGGCCCACGTATGGGATGATTCAGGAGCGGCAGCGCTTGATAAGATTGTTGCGAAGTTTAAAGAGCAAGGAATTGAAGCCGAAGTAAAGGGTTTGAACAATGCTAGTAAAGCTCTTATGAAGCAAATGACATAAAGTGTGAAAGCCCAGATTGATGAGATCTGGGCTTTTTTATATCACATATGGCTGAACAGCATTGATATAATAGAGTGAGAAAGAAATATTTAATAGGAGACTTGTATATGACGCTTCAGAAGCTGAACCGTGTATTGGGGAAAGTCATGCCGCTTTTAACGCCGACTAGTGTGGTGCTGGGCGTGCTGCTGTCTCAGTTTTTAAACGGATATGAATGGGCTGTGCCTTGGATCTTTGCTTTTATTACGTTTGCAGGCAGTTTGAGCGCTAACTTTCAATCTTTGAGACATGCATTGTCTCATCCTCTTCCTATGATTCTTGCATTATTTGTTCTTCATATTTTTATGCCGCTTTTTGCCTGGGGCAGCGGCCATCTTATCTTTAAAGGAGATCCTTTGACGATCACCGGCTTAACATTGGCTGTTGTGATTCCTACGGGGATTACAAGCTTGATTTGGGCAGCGATGTACAAAGGGAATGTCGGTTTGACGCTTTCGATTATTTTGGTTGATACTGTGCTGTCGCCGTTGATCGTACCGCTGAGCCTTTCATTGCTGGCCGGCGCTCAGGTTCATATGGATGTGTGGGGAATGATGAAAGGGCTGATTGTGATGGTCGTGATTCCTTCTTTTCTGGGCATGCTGTTTAATCAGATCTCATCTCCAGAAAGAACCGCATCTGTTAGCAGTGCGCTGTCACCTTTTTCAAAGCTTTGCCTGATGTCTGTCATTGCGATTAACAGTTCAGCAATTGCTCCTTATTTCAAAGCGATTGACTTGAGATTTGTAGGTATAGCTGTGACGGTTTTCTTTATCGCGTTAACCGGCTATGCCGCTGCTTGGCTGATCGGAAAAATGATGAAAAGGCGGCAGGAGGAAATTGTATCTCTTATTTTTACGGGAGGCATGAGAAATATCAGTGCCGGCGCAGTTCTTGCCGTTACGTTCTTCCCGTCCCAGGTTGCCGTTCCGGTGGTGATCGGCATGCTGTTTCAGCAGATACTGGCTGCTTTGTTTGGCTATATGCTGAATCGTTTTGAACTAAAACCTGTATTGCAGAAAGCATGAAAAAACCGCTCAATTCTACGAGCGGTTTTTTCCGTATAGCCATTCGAGCGCGATGATGAACTGTTGGCAGAAGTACTTGCGGTGATGCACCGCCCCTTTTTCAATTGAAAGACATAGTTGCTTTTCAGTGAAGCCTTTTTCTTTTAAACTTTGATGCACTTGCTTTGTATTCTGCAGCATATGTCGCTGAATGGATTGTTTTTCACGGCCTTCTTCACTGCCGACAGACATAAAAACACGTGCAGGGCCGGGCTTTAAAGAAGATAAATGAATGGTTTCCGCTGCGTTTTCGTACCAGTAGGAGCCTGAGATAGAGCCTATTTTTCCAAACACAGACGGATACTTTAATAAGGCGAACATTGAAATGAGGCCGCCTAATGAGGCACCAATCATTCCTCTTGATTGCGGTTCCCTGGTGACGTTCCAGTTTTCTTCGATAAATGGAATGAACCGGTTTGTTATGTCAGACAGATAGTGATATCCCAAGCCTCCGAAGTCCGGGAACCGATCACTGAGTGATGCAGCTGGCCAAGGGGTATATTCATCCAGCCGGTTTTCGGGTATGATACCGATCAGCACGAGTTCGGGCAGCCTTCGCTGTTGAAATTTGTTTTCTAATAATTCGATTTGGCCCTGAAACAAAAAACTGCCATCCTGCAAGTAAACAGCAGGAAATCCCCTGCTGCCTGGGCTGTAGGAAGGAGGAAGGTACAGCGTGAACCTCCTTTTTCCAGCTTTGTGTTCTGAAAGAGATCCTTTCAAGCATTCTCCCCCTTTTTTTGCTTGAAAAGCAGATATAAGAAATAAGGAACACCGAGGATCGCCAAAATAATGCCTGCGGGCACTTCAGCTGGCTGGAAAAACAGCTTTCCGGCAAAGTCTGCGCTTATCACAAGCAGCATGCCGATTAAACCGCTCAGTGGCAAGATGTCGCGGTGTTCGACACCAGCCAGTCTCCGTGAGATATGGGGAGCAATTAAGCCGACAAACGCCATGCTGCCCGCTACGGAGACACAGGCGCTGATGATTGCTACGCAAGCGACGAGCAGGATGGTTTTTTCTTTATTTGATGAAATACCCAGGCTTCTGACTGTGTCTTCATCAAAACGAATGGTGTCGAGCAAGCGGGACTTGGCGATAAGAATAGGTATAAATAACAGCATCCAAGGGAGAACGGCTGTGATATACGTCCAGTTGGCAGACCAGATGCTTCCGTTTTTCCACACCATGGCCATTTGATAGTCTTGCGGGTCCATTTTTAATGATAAAAACAGAGACAAGGCGCTAAATCCTGAATTGATCGCGATTCCTACCAGAATAATTCTTCCTGAATCTAAATTGCCTCTGTGCCACGCAAATATGTATATCAGGATCGCCGCAATCAGTCCGCCTATCAATCCGAAGATTGGCATTCCCATCGCCGCAGCTATGGATGTCACTTCTTTCTGGCCTTGGAACAATAGCATAAACGCGACAATCCCGGCTCCCGCTCCTGCGTTGATTCCGAGAATTCCCGGGTCTGCAAGGCCATTACGTGTGATGGCTTGGATGACGGCGCCTGCAATGCCTAGACCGAGTCCAATAATAGCTGCTATGACAACCCGCGGCAGTCTTAAATCGAACAGCAAAATGTCATACTGCGGATTCGGATCAATCTGAAAAAGAGTGGAGAGCAATTCAGCCGGACGAACAGAAAATGATCCGCTCGTTAAGCTGAAATAGCTGACAACGAGAATTAAAGCGATGAACACGGCATATTTTTTAGCCATTTTGCTCCCCTCCTTTTCGTTTAATCAAATAAAGGAAGAAAGGCACACCGATAATAGATGTCACGACTTCAATCGGTGTTTCAAACGGATAATTGATAAATCTGCTTGCGAGATCACATAGGGTTAAAAAGATTCCGCCTAAGATGCAGGAACATGGAATCAGCCTGCTGTAATCAGAGCCGACGAGAAATCTCGTGATATGCGGAACAACTAATCCGACAAACGCAATTTTTCCGGCCAGCGCTACTGCACTGCCGGTTAAAATGATGACTGAAAGCATCGCCATGATTTTAATGGTTTTTTTCTTTTGTCCCAGACTTTTAGAAATGTCATCGCCTAATGATACAGCGGTCACCTTTTTGCTGAGAGAAATGGCCATTACGATGCCAATTAGGAAAAACGGAGCGGCTAGCTTCAGGAAATCAGGACTCATTTGATGAAGTCTGGCGCTGTACCAGAAACTGAGATCTTGTGAGATTTGAAAATAAATCGACATGGCCGCTGATAAACTGCTGAGCAGCATGCTTGTGACTGTGCCAATGATGGCTAGCTGCACGGGGGTAAACCCGTTAGGCATCATGGCAGCAAGACTGAATACTAACACAGCTCCTAATGCTGAGCCGATAAAAGAGTAAATGATCATTTCAAACGAAGACGATTGCGGGAGCAGAACCATACAAAGCGTGATGATAAACGCGGAACCATCTGAAACGCCCATAATGGAGGGCGAAGCTAAGTAATTGCGCGTAATGCCTTGCATAAGTGCTCCAGAAACAGCAAGGGCTGCCCCTATGAGCAGAGCGCCGGCAGCCCTTGGAATCCGGGAATGCCATATAATTTGATGGTCTGTGTTTCCCGGATCGAAATGAATAAGAGATGTAAAAACAATATCTGTGCTTAGGTGCTTTGCGCCATATAAGATCGAAAGCAGCAGCGACAGTGCAATAGCAAATGGAGAAGTAATCAATATGATACGTGTCCACTGTTTTGAATACATACAAAAACCTACTCTGAATTAGTTTTGTGTCAATTTTTCAGCAGCCGCTTTCAGGAAGCGGACTTTGCTCCAAGCTGTGCCGCCTTGTGCGAGAGGATCCACTGAGTTGACGTACACATGATCTTCCTTGACTGCTTTAAGGCTTTTCCAGATTGGATTTTTCTCTAAATCTTTTAAGGCATCAGGTTTGTCTGCATTTTCATCATCAGAAAATTGGACGAAGATATGGTCAGGATTCATTTCACTTAATTTTTCTAATGAAATCAGCTCTTGCGCTTTTGCAGCTTTTACTTCATTCGGCGCTTTAAGGCCTAAATCACCATAAAGTGTGGAGTTGAAGTACACCTGTTCAGGGTAAATGTAAATGTTGCCTTGTCTGATTCTGATGACAAGCGCTTTTGAATCTTTTGCTTTTTCATTGATTTTTGTTTTTGTTTCTTTTAAATCTTGTTCATAGTCTGCGATGATTTTTTTCGCCTTTTTCTCTTTTCCAGTCAGCTGGGCAAGCAGCATCATGTTTTCCTTCCAGTTTGAAGAGATATGAGAAACTGGGATCGTCGTGCCGGCTGTGCTGATTTTTTGCAGTGTTTTTTCCGGGAATTTTGTTGAAGCAAGGATGACGTCTGGCTTCATTTCAAGAATCTTTTCAATGTTTGGCTCCATTTTTTCTCCGGTTGCTTCGGCTTTATCAGTGATGTCTTTGAACATATCAGGGAATTTGCCGGAGAATGAAATTGCGCCTTGCGGATGAACGTCAAGCAGTTTCGCATCTTCCATTGATTCTACGCTTCCTGTAATGGCAATTTTGTCTGTCGGTACAGGTACTTCATATGTTTTATCCAGGTATTCAATTTTCTTCTTCTCAGACGATGTGCCGCTTGCTTTGCTGGCAGTCGATTCATTTTTGCTGCCACAAGCTGCCGCCGTCAGCGCGAGAAGCAAGATTAATAAGGTAAGAGATATCTTTTTCATCTATAGAGCCTCCTGTTCAATTGATAACTATTATCAATTGGAATTATAGAGAATGAACAGATATAACACCATGGACAAATTCCAAATTTATCATGGACAATCACCGGATAGTAAAGAAACGGTTTGCTGAACGATCCGTTCGTGCCCGCAAGCTGAGTATTCATTCCAAGGGTCAAAGGATAGAAGATACACACGTTTGTACCGCACAGCGCTTAAGTTTTGCCAGGCTTCTGTCTGCTGCAATTGCTGGTAATAAGCAATGGTTTCAGGCTCTTTAAATAGAAAAAGCATTATGCAGTCAGCTTGGTAATTTGCGATATTTTCTAACGAAATGGCTTGATCTAAAGGCGTATCTGGCGTTTTTGCCGAGCGGAGTCCTAAATCGCCAAAGAAGACTTCGCGGACGCTTCGATTATGTGCCAGATAGAAGTTTTGCTTATGCAGCCTCAGAAACAGAAAACGCAGCCCTTGGGCGTGCTGAAGTGTTTTTTTGGCGGCCGCCGTCTGCTGGTCATAAGACGCGAGCCACTTTTCTGCTTCAGACTCTTCCTTTAAGAATGAGGCAGTTTGCAGAAAGTGAGTTCTCCAGCTTTCTCCTGAAGGAAGATAATTGACTTCTGCGATACGATTCAAGCGATTTTGTTCTTCTAGAGAAATAGAATCCATGCTGAAAATCACATCTGGTTCAGCCTGAGATAACGTGTGCAGGTTTTCTTCCCATTTTTCATTAAACCGGTATGCGCTGAGCTGGACGGGAATATCTGTCGAATAATGCTGATAGTAGTAAGACGTCCATTTTGGATGCAGCGCGGCCGCAAACGGTATGTGATGAAGAGGGATGAGATGGCCCATTGTGCCCTTTCCGTATGCAGCAATTTTTTTTCGGCGTTTTTTCATATAGCTTGTAGGTGAACAGCCTGTATGCTTTTTAAAGATTCTGCTGAAATAAAATTCATCTTGATAGCCAGTTTGATGAGCGATTTCCTTTAATTTGCAATTTGATCTAGCCATGAGCCGTTTTGCTCGTGTGATTCGCGTTTTTGTGATGAACTCTGTTACACTCTGACCTGTCCATTTTTTAAAACTTTCGCTGTAGTGTTTGGCGCTGATTCCGGCCATTTGCGACAGCTGGGCAAGTGTAATTTTTGTATCTGCATGGGTCTCGATATATTGTTTTGTTTTTTCGATTGCTGAATGTGTATCCGTCTGCTCAGAAAAACTGGCAGTGAAGAGGTCATAAACCAGGCTTTGTACTTCAATGGCGCATTTTAGCTGAGAAAGCCGAGTCGATTCATTCCATAGCGCTGCCAGCTCCTGAAGCCGGACTGTAAGGTTTTCGATATGTGAAACATTCACAAGCTTCAGTTTGGCTAATTCCGTTTCTGTACAGGGTGTTAAGATATCTTGCCCGGTTTCCTTGACATAGCTTTGAAGCCTGATCAGACAGGCATCTATATGACCTTCGGCTGCGGGCGTAAAGCCAAAGGTCTCGTTAGGCGGACAAACATAAAGTGTCTTTTTTTGCAGAGGACTGATGTTTGTTCCGATTGAAATATGGCCGTTTCCTTTTAAATGAAAGATCAGTACAAATGAATCCGCTAATTGCTGTTCTGAGAAGAGATCACTTGTTTTTTTTAGATATTCAATTTGTATGGGATGATAAATCACTGTATTTTGCAAGAGTAGACCACCTTTTCAGAAACATTCAATTGATAATCATTTTCAATAAAATTGTACCAAATAAATGAAAGTTTTCCTATATAAAGCTGGTGGGTTTTTGTCATAAAAAAAAACCTTACTCAGATATAAAAGTAAGGGTCTTTTGTTCGGTAAGAAAATGTTACACGTGTAACATACGATGCTTACGTCTTAATAGATAAGATATTTTTTTCTTGTTTTGCTGAATTGCTTGAGTGGTTTTTTGTAGTTGTCTATGATGTCTTTAATAGAAGTGCCGTTTTCAATTTTTGTCCTGATCCAGCCGTTGCCTGCCAGTTTATCAAATGAACCTGTTGATAGGAACTCAAAACTTTCAGGATAGAGGTCGTGTATTGTTTTAATGAGTGACAGACCTGTTTTAACCGCTTCAAACTTTTCTCTGTCTGTCACATAGAGCTGCACACCGTGGCAAAGCGTTCCTTGATGTTTAGAAAACGTCGGCGTAAAGGAAGCTGCCCTGAATGTGACTCCCGGCAGATTGAGGCTGTTTAATGTTTCTTCAAGCTCTGTGCTTTTGATAAAGGGAGCCCCAATTAATTCGAATGGCTTTGTTGTCCCCCGCCCTTCGGATATATTTGTTCCTTCAATCAGCCCGGTTGCAGGATAAACAAATGTGCTCTCCACCGTCGGCATGTTAGGTGAAGGGAGGACGAAAGGCAGTCGGGTATCGTTAAAATCCATTTTTCGTTTCCAGTGTTTCATTTTCACCACTGTCAGATCGGCATCAATGTCAAATTCCTTGTTGAACAGTAAAGCTAATTCGCCTATGGTCATTCCGTGCTTTAACGGAATGGGATACAATCCGACAAACGAGGCGTATTCAGGTTCTAAGACTGGCCCTTCAATATGATTCCCGCCTTGAGGATTCGGACGGTCCAGCACCATAAAAGGAATGCCGTTTTCTTTAGCGGCTTCCATTGCGTATGCCATTGTATAAATGTACGTGTAGTACCGGGTCCCGACATCCTGAATGTCAAACATAAGAACATCGACATTTTTCAGCATCTCTGGTGTCGGTTTCTTCGTTTTTCCGTAGAGGCTGTATACGGGAATTCCGGTTTTTTCGTCAATGTAAGAGCCTACTTCGTCTCCCGCCTGAGCGTCTCCGCGTACGCCGTGCTCAGGGCCGAATAACGCTGTCAGCTTGATATCGGGGTTCTCGTAAAGAATATCAACACTGCTTTTCAGAGATGCGTTTACGCCTGTTGGATTGGTGATCAATCCGATTCGTTTTCCTTTGAGTTGTTTTTTATAATCCGGGAAAAGCGTGTCTATGCCGGTCTGGACTTTAGGTTTTTTAGCCTTTTGATTCTTGGAATCGGATGATGCTGAGGCAGCTGTTATCGTTCCGAACATCATAAGCCCTGTGAGAAAAGCGAATATTGTTTTTCTCATGTGTCCCTCCTTATTAGAGCGGTTTTCCCGTTTTGATATTTAATCCGTAGCCATATGGATAAAGGATGTCTCCCGGTTTCGTGACTGACGGAATGTCAACTGGAAGTGTGCCTTTAGGTTTTGCCTGGCCGAATATCGTCATAACTCCGGCCGGAATATTGGGTTGTAGATAACGGCCATTCGCGTACCCTTTAAAGCCATAGACAGCAATGAGTGCCTTAGATTCTTCAAAATTGGCGGCATCATATGGGTTGCGCAGGCTCATTAAGACAAATGGTTTGTTGTGCTGCAGTGCGGCTTTCATCACAGCTCTCGGAAATACGGTGGCCCATTTGCTAGAATCTGAAATGGTGTCGTCGATGACACCGTCGTTGACGACAGGGTCATTTTTCACGACGTAGGAGCCGGTAATGATATAATCAGCCTCTTTTACTTGTTGTTCATGCTCGGCATTAAATACTTGGTTTGCAAAACTGATTTTACTGAGGGACACGGATTTGATTTTCTTTCGCTTGATGAGATCGCGAATGGTTTGTTCAATTGAAGCAGTTTGTTCTTCGTAAGGCGCGACAATTAAGATTTGGCTGTCTTTTTTAGGCTTGAACGGCAAGGTGTGCTGTTCATTTTTTAATACGGTCACGGCTTTTTCGGCTATTTTTTTCTCCGCTTTCAGGTGATGCTTGCTTCCTACGATCTTCTGGGCTTCGGCTATTTTTTCTTTTATGCTGTCGTCGTTTCGAGCTGGATACATACCGCGTTTTATTTTCAGGGAAATGATTCTTTCAACCGATTTGTTGATTTGATGTTCAGGAATGTCTCCGTTTTTCACTGCTTCTTTCAAAGCTTGAGTAACACGTGCGAATTTCTGTTCTTCTTTCAGAGAAGTAACTGAGGCAGGCATTAATGCAATATCGACACCGGCTTTTATAGCCATGACTACAGCCTCTTCCTGGCCAAAATGATCTGCGATTGCTTTCATATTGAGAGCATCGGTAACGATGACGCCGTCAAAGCCCATTTCCTCACGAAGAAGACCTGTCATCACTTTTTTCGAGAGTGTAGCCGGGGCCAAAACGTCCGATCCATCAAGTTTGCTTTTGTATGTGGTGTCGTCAAAGGCAGGAAATTGAACGTGTGCTGTCATTACCATATCAGCACCAGCATCAATTGCTCTTTGAAAAGGATAGAGCTCGACCTCACGAAGCCGGTCTTGATTATGGGAAACGAGCGGCAATCCGTAATGGCTGTCAACGTCTGTGTCTCCATGTCCCGGGAAATGTTTGAGCGCAGAAGCTATATCCTGCCGCTGCAAACCCTTCATCGTATACAAACCGAGTCGTGCTGTCAGTTCTCGATTAGAGCTGAATGACCGTACGCCGATCACAGGATTATCAGGATTATTATTAATGTCCATAACAGGGCTGAAATCTGTATTAATGCCTAAGGCAGAAAGCTCCTTGCCAATGATGGTGCCGGTCTGATAGGCATTGATTCTGCTTCTTGCTGCGCCCAGCGCCATATTCCCTGGGAAATTAGTTCCCTCCCCTAATCTCGTTACGATGCCGCCTTCTTGGTCAATACTCAGAATAAGCGGGATTTTAGCGCTCGCCTTTTGGTAAGCATCTGTCAGCTGTACAGTTTGTTTTGTTGTTTTTACATTTTCTGCAAAAAGAATGACGCCCCCGAATTGATATTTCTTGATGAGGCCGGCGACTTCCTCATTCATTTCCGTTAAGGCTTGCGGAGAGGACTGGCCTTCCTTTTGCCAATTTCTGAAATCCGGCATTAGCATCTGGCCGAGTTTTTCATCTAACGTCATTCGTTTGACAATTTGCTTGGCGTCGGCTGAGCCGCTGGATGCAGCGGCTTTTGTCTGACTGGCGCCGAGAAAACCTGAGAGAAAGAGAACGGCTGAAAGGATAAGCGGAAAGACAGGTTTCATAGAAACTTCCTCCTATCGTAAATCATTCATTCCATCGCTTCATAGATCGCGGTAATGACGCTCCCGTAACTGCCTGTTGGAAATTGATCACCCTTAAACACATTTGGATTTTCCTCTGGATCAGCAACTGGTGAATGCTTTTTGTTCGTTAAAAGTGCAATGCCTAAATTGTATGTTGGATCAATGATGGTAACTGTTCCTGTCCAGCCGGTATGTCCGTAAGCATTTTCGCTGGCATAAGGGCCAAACATCCATTCCATGCTTTTACTTCCGTTTCGACGCCAGCCAAGAGCAAATGTCGGATCTGTTGCTGAAGGAGCTGTAAATAGGTCGGCTGTTTTCTGATCAAATAAAGAAACGTCCCGATATGATCCTTTGTTTAACATGATCTGGAGCAGAATGGCCATATCATCAGCATTTGAGAACAATCCGGCATGGCCAGACACGCCATCCATTGAGTAAAACGCTTTTTCATCATGCACTTCTCCTTGCAGCGTGTGTGTACGGATGTTAGGGAAATGAATCACACCGTCCCGTGTATTGCCCATACGTTCAGTAGCTGCGAACTGCTTTGGTTTAAAGCCTTTTTGCAGCGGATTGTACAAGGTATGCTTCAGCCCCAGCGGCTTATAGAGCTCTTGCTCCGCGTAGACATCAAGCGGTTTACCGGTGAGTTTTTCAACAATGCAGCCGAGGAGCATATATCCGATGTCACTGTATACGTGTTTTGTCCCTGTTTGATAATCAAGCGGAATCTTCGTTAAATATTCAATCGTTTTCTCCCGCTCCTGAGAATAGTACATGCCTGCTTTTTCCGGCGTGTAAAAATAAAAGCTTGAGGGGAGCCCTGATTGGTGCTGAAGGACATCGATAACACGAATCCTATCTTTTCCTTTGATCGGGTCTCCAGGCTGATCCTTGAAATTAGGCAAATATGCAGAAACCTTTTCATGAACATCGAGTTTTCCTTGGGTGACTAAGCGCTGCAATGCAAAATTTGTTGCATACATTTTTGTATTTGAGGCCAAGTCAAACATTGTGCGGGTTTTCATTTTGGCCGGACGGCGCAGCAGTTCTGTTCCTTCGTACTTTTTACTGTAGCCGTATGCTTCTTTTTTTATGATGCGGCCATCCTTTACGACGACAAGAACGGCGCCTGGAAATCCTGCTGCAATATCCCGTTCTATCATCTGATCAACCTTCCTTAGTTTCTTCGACGAGAATTGTACAGTTTCTGCATTTATGGTTTTCGGCTCAACTTGGTAGTCTGCTGTTTGCGCGGAGGTTTCGGCTGGCGTCAATATAGATAGGGTGAAAATGGCACTGAATAAGAACAGTATCTGTGTTTTCACTGGCTTGCTCCTTTCCGTGCTTCTATCCCGTTTACTATCCCTAAAACAGAATAATTTAATCGAACTGGGAAGCCATTTCTTCTTTATATCCGAATGCATAGGTCAATAAAAAGCCGGCCGCGTAGGAAATAAAGAGTCCGATGATATATAGGATGATTTGCGAAGACAGGACGAGAAAGGAAAGCGGCAGCCCGGAGACGCCAATCGCAATGGTGGCTACCTGAAAATAAGCTTGAAAAGCGCCGCCGATTCCAGCTCCTAAGCATGCTGTTAAAAACGGGCGTCCAAGTGGCAGCGTGACTCCGAAAATAAGCGGTTCACCAATACCGAGCAGCCCCGACGGAAGCCCACCGGCGATTGCCTTCCTCAATGTTGTTTTTTTCGTTTTCACAAAGATGGCAAAGGCGGCGCCTACCTGTCCCGCGCCTCCCATAGCCAATATAGGGAGCAGAGGATCATTGCCGATTGAATTGATCAATTCCATGTGCACAGGCGTCAAGCCTTGATGCAGTCCAGTTACGACAAGAGGTAGGAAGGTAGCGCCCAGAATAAAGCCTGCAGCGATGCCGCCGATGTCCAAGATGGACAGAAGGCCGGATGTAATGGCATCAGAAATGAAGCCGCCTAAAGGCATAAATACGACATACGTTACGATTCCGGTGATTAACAGTGAGACGGTTGGGGTGACTATGATATCGAGTGATTGAGGAATAAAACGGCGGATAAATTGTTCGGTGTAAGCAATGAATATGGCTGCGAAAAGAACCCCGATCAGGCCTCCCCTGCCTGGAAGGAGCTGTTCTCCGAATAAACTGATCTTTGCGATCTCCGGATTCATAATCAAGATCCCTGCCAGAGCTCCAAGAGCGGGTGTCCCGCCAAATTCTTTCGATGCGTTAATGCCGACGAGAATGCCGAGGTAAGTGAACAATCCTGACCCGATGACTGTCAGGATAACAGCGACTTGTGATTCTGCAGAGAGCCAGCCGGCTTGAATGATTGCTTTGGTAATCCCAGTGATTAAACCGGAAGCGACGAGTGCAGGAATAAGAGGGATAAAGATGCTGGCAATTTTACGTAAGAAAAGTTTAAAAGGAGTAGCGTTTTTTCGGTTTATGTCGGCTTTCTTTTTGGCCGCTGCTTCTTTGACGTCGACACCTTCTTCTGCTGATACGAGCTTAGAGAAAGAGGCTGTGACATGGTTGACAACTCCTGTGCCGAGGATGATTTGTAAGGTTTCAGCTTCGACGACCCCAAAAACGCCGTCAAGCTCTCTTATAGCCTGAGCATCTGCTTTGCTTTCATTGTAAAGCGTAATTCGAAGGCGTGTCATGCAATGCGTATACGAGGAAATATTGGATTTTCCTCCGCATAGCTCGAGGATTTTCTTTGCGAGATGATGGTAGTTATTTTCTTTGCTCATCAAAACCCCTCCTCTTCAAGATGCCTTATTTTTTTCTCATAGATTGTATGGCTGCTCTCGTTTTATCGATATAACCGGTTGTTTCTTCATACTGCTCAGCCGCCATGCTTAAAAACAAAACATCGATCATAAAAAGCTGGGCGAGG
Organism: Bacillus rugosus; assembly: GCF_023238245.1. Lineage (NCBI taxonomy): Bacteria > Bacillati > Bacillota > Bacilli > Caryophanales > Bacillaceae > Bacillus > Bacillus rugosus. Next base: position 195,320 of record NZ_CP096590.1, read on the forward strand.
CGGGAGGAAGTGGCTGCACTTCGAATTAAGGCTTCGTTGGAATGTGCTGTGTATAATGGGACATCAGCCAGCGCGGAGACGGATGTCTGGCTGTATTGTGTCAGGCTGATCGTTGTGATGCCTTTTTCCTTAGCCATCGTAATCAGTTCAATGATTTCCTGCGTCTCTCCTGAAAACGAAATGGCAAATACGATGTCACCCTTATCTGCATTTGCGATTAATGATGCCACAAGATGAGTGTCTGTGAACGCAGTTGCTAGTTTATGGATGCGAAGCCACTTTTGCTGGGCGTCCTTGGCGACAATGCCGGAAGCCCCGACGCCGATAAAATGCACAGTATGAGCTTTGAGAAGCAGAGAAACCGCTCGTTCAAGCTCTTTGTAGTCCATCAAGTCTGAAGTGTCCTGAATGGCTTGAATGGCATTGCCGGCCGCTTTTTCAGAAATGGAGGACAGAGGTTCGTGAGGCGCAATGTCCCGATAGCCTTGTACAGCAGGCTTTGCCAGATCGCCTGCCACTCTCATTTTTAAATCTTGAAATCCCTTTAGACCGAGTGATTTGCAGAGCCTGATGACGGCAGCGTCACTTGAATTGGCTAAGGCGCTGATTTCGCTGACAGTGCTTTCAATTGCTTTGTGGGGATGAGTTAGGATGTAATCCGCAAGTTTACGCTCGGATGGAGGGAGCTTGTGCTTCATTGATTGGATGATCGCTAAACCGCCTGTTGCCATTCTTGGTCTCTCCTTATTCTGAATGGTAATTTTCGATTGCTTTGTCTATAAAACCGTTTGTTTGATCAAGCAATGTTTTAGCTTGTTCCTGATCTGTGCTAGTTTTGAGCATGACGATTGCTGTTTTGACGTGATGATTGGCTTGTTCTAGAGTGTGTCTGGCTGTGTCGTATGAAGCGTTTGTAAGGCTTTGGATGATGCTGATGGCGCGTTCTTTTAGTTTTTTGTTGCTGATGTTGACGTCTACCATCAAGTTTTCGTAAACCTTGCCGATTTTGACCATTACAGCGGTAGATATCATGTTTAGAATCATTTTATGAGCAGTTGCGGCTTTCATACGTGTTGATCCTGTAATAGCCTCAGGTCCGACGACAACCTCAATGCTGTGATCCGCATCCTTGCTGATGGCCGAATGCTCATTACAGGTAAGGGCGACAGTGTGTGCTCCGACTTTGCGGGCGTATGTTAGGGCGCCCGCTGCATAAGGTGTACGGCCGCTTGCTGCGATGGCAATGACGGTGTCGTATGAAGTGAGTTGTATGTTTTTTAAATCTTCGGCTCCTGCTTCTTCACTGTCTTCAATGCCCTCTGCTGCCTGTAAAAATGCTTTGGGACCTCCAGCCATAATTCCGATGACCTGATCTGGGCTTACGCTGTAGGTGGGAGGACATTCAACAGCATCCATGACACCGAGTCTGCCGCTTGTGCCAGCGCCTGTGTATATGAGCCGGCCTCCATTTTGAAATGAGTCATACGCGCAGTCTACAGCTGTTTTAATATCGGGGAGAACCTGCTGAACGGCGGCTGCGACTTTTAAATCTTCGTTGTTGATCATTTTGAGGATGTCGAGTGTATTTGCTTTATGGATTTCAGCTGTTTGGCTATTGCGTGATTCCGTTGTAAGACGGTGAAGGTTTAATGGTTCTGACATGAGGATGCCCCCTGTTTAGAATAATGTATCTTAATATTCAGTATATTCATTTCTGTCATGATATTTCAACTATGTTTTTGCATTTTTGAAATTTTATTTCACTTCAGGCTATAAGAAATAATGAAGGATCAGCTGTTCTCCGAGCGGTCCGATTCTTCTCCTGCCTTTATCAAGGAACCCGCTTTTCATATAAAGGCGCTTTGCGCGTGTGTTCAGATGATTGACGGCCAAAATGATTTCATCGCACCATGGAAAATAACCGCTCACAAAAGAGGGAAGCTGAAGCATTGCTTTTTTTGCATAGCCTTTTCCGTGATGCACAGCGTTTAATGACAGGGAACTGAGCAGTAAAGCAAATGGATTGTTAGAATAGGGTGCCAGCGTTTCTTTTGATGTATGTAAAATGAAAAAACCGACTGGGAGATCGTCTTTTAAGATGATAACCGGATACCGGTCCCGTATGCTCAGGGCCTGAGTCAGCACCTCTTTGGGGAGAGAGGTAAAGCGTTTGTCATCGTTGTTAAGCGTGAATGATTGAAGCTCCGGCAAGTGTTCAGGCTTATAGAAGGATAAAGAAATGTCTAGAGTCATGTGGCGGCCTCCTTACAATATGTCGTCTAGCTGGTTTTCTGAAATGACGCGGTAGCCTGCTTGCTCTAACAGTGCGGCGGTCACTCCGCTGCCGGTGATTTTTGCGCCAGAGAATGTGCCGTTATAGATAAAACCGCTTCCGCACGATGGACTGTTTTCTTTTAATATGATGGCAGAGGCATTGATTTCTTTTGCATAAGCTAATGTCTTAGCGGCACCTTCCATATATAATTCTGTTACATCTTCTCCTGAAGCTGTCATGATTTTCGCGGTTCCATTGAGAACATCCTCGCCGGTGCCTCCGATAATTTCTGCAGGTTCACGAGGAGTTGAGAAGCCGCCAAGAAGCTCAGGGCAAGCCATAACTGCTTTATTTTCACCGACAAGTTTTCTGATTTTCTCTGATGCGGCGTGAGAGCCGTTGTATCTGCATTCAATGCCTCCAAGGCAAGAACTGACTAGGATCATATTGGTTTCTCCTCTCTTGCATCGTTTGTCTCTATCATAAAATAAATGACTAATGTTGGGAGGCTTTTTCAGTTAAAAAAGGAGTTAAAAAGTTTGAAAATAAAAAATTTAATTTTCCTCTTTACAAACAGGGGGTGACCTGTATATAATAACTTTTGTCAGCTCGACGAGAACACAAACGGCCCGTTGGTCAAGCGGTTAAGACACCGCCCTTTCACGGCGGTAACACGGGTTCGAATCCCGTACGGGTCACCATTTGGAGGATTAGCTCAGCTGGGAGAGCATCTGCCTTACAAGCAGAGGGTCGGCGGTTCGAGCCCGTCATCCTCCACCATCTTGCCGGTGTAGCTCAATTGGTAGAGCAACTGACTTGTAATCAGTAGGTTGGGGGTTCAAGTCCTCTTGCCGGCACTGTTTTTCTTAATATGAATATGGAGGGGTAGCGAAGTGGCTAAACGCGGCGGACTGTAAATCCGCTCCCTCAGGGTTCGGCAGTTCGAATCTGCCCCCCTCCACCATTATTGGGCTATAGCCAAGCGGTAAGGCAACGGACTTTGACTCCGTCATGCGTTGGTTCGAATCCAGCTAGCCCAGTCACAGACACCTTTGACCAAAAGGTGTCTTTTTTCTTTTTGAAAAATAATTCCAACTTCTAACTGTTCAGTCTGTATAATAATTTTAAAAATATGTTAAGGTAGTTTATTCACGAATTACCATCTACACCCTGCCAAAAATTTGTTAAACTTATTTTATAAAAAAATTGAAACCTTTTGAAACGAAGCTCGTATACATACAGACCGGTGAAGGCAGAGGTTAGATAAATATGGAAATGATGATTAAAAAGAGAATTAAACAAGTCAAAAAAGGCGACCAAGATGCATTTGCGGACATCGTAGATATTTACAAGGATAAAATTTATCAGCTTTGCTACCGTATGCTTGGTAATGTGCATGAGGCAGAGGATATAGCACAGGAGGCTTTCATCAGAGCGTACGTTAATATCGACAGTTTTGATATTAACCGGAAATTTTCAACTTGGCTTTATCGAATCGCGACCAACTTAACTATTGACCGCATTCGCAAAAAGAAGCCGGATTATTACCTCGATGCAGAGGTGGCTGGTACGGAAGGCTTGACCATGTATTCCCAAATCGCCGCAGATGGGGTATTGCCAGAGGATGCAGTTGTGTCACTGGAGCTCTCAAACACGATTCAGCAGAAAATTTTAAAGCTTCCTGACAAATACAGAACAGTTATCGTATTAAAGTATATTGATGAACTCTCATTAATTGAAATCGGCGAGATTCTGAACATTCCTGTGGGGACTGTGAAAACTCGGATTCACAGGGGCAGAGAGGCTCTTAGAAAACAATTAAGGGATCTTTAAGTGGGGTGATGAAATGAGCTGTCCTGAACAAATTGTGCAGCTTATGCATATGCATCTTGATGGAGATATCCTTCCAAAAGATGAACACGTATTAAATGAACATCTGGAGACATGCGAGAAATGCAGAAAGCATTTTTATGAGATGGAAAAATCTATAGCGCTCGTCCGGAGCACATCGCATGTCGAAGCCCCCGCGGATTTTACCGCTAATGTCATGGCGAAATTGCCTAAGGAGAAGAAAAGAGCTTCTGTGAAAAGGTGGTTCAGAACCCATCCTGTTATCGCAGCTGCTGCGGTATTCATCATTTTGATGGGCGGAGGTTTTTTTAACAGCTGGCATAATGACCACAATTTCAGCGTGTCCAAGCAGCCGAATCTTGTGGTGCATAATCACACTGTGACCGTGCCAGAAGGTGAGACGGTCAAAGGTGATGTCACTGTCAAAAACGGCAAGCTGATTATTAAAGGCAAAATAGACGGGAATGTAACCGTCGTAAACGGCGAAAAGTATATGGCCTCTGCTGGACAAGTCACCGGTCAGATTGAAGAAATCAATCAATTATTCGACTGGACATGGTACAAGATGAAGTCTGCGGGGAAAAGTGTAGTCAATGCATTAAATCCGAAAGGGAAAGAGTAAAGCGCTTCAGCCGCTTTGCTCTTTTTTATGGGCTGAACGGGCTGGCACATTTCACTTGCCAAATCGAAATGTGGTATAATGGGCTCGCTATGTAAAGTACATATGCGTAACACGTAAAACACAAAATACGAAATGACTGAAATCTTGGAGGACGAGGAAATGGCTTTTGAGGATATCCCTTTTTTGCAGTACCTCGGCAATGCCGTTGATATTCTCCTTGTTTGGTATGTGATATATAAATTGATTATGGTGATACGCGGCACGAAAGCGGTTCAGCTGTTAAAAGGAATTGTAGTGATCGTGCTTGTCCGTATGGCCAGCCAATATTTGGGCCTCAGCACGCTTCAATGGCTGATGGACCAAGCGATAACATGGGGATTTTTAGCAATTATTATTATTTTCCAGCCAGAGCTGAGAAGAGCGCTTGAACAGCTTGGCCGCGGCCGCTTTTTTTCTAGGAGCGGCACACCTGTAGAGGAAGCGCAGCAGAAAACAATTGAGGCCATTACAAAAGCAATCAATTATATGGCGAAACGCCGTATAGGCGCCCTGCTGACCATTGAGCGGGATACTGGAATGGGGGATTATATTGAGACGGGCATACCATTGAATGCAAAAGTCAGCTCTGAGCTGCTGATCAATATTTTTATCCCAAATACCCCGCTTCATGATGGTGCGGTGATTATGAAGAATAATGAGATTGCCGCGGCCGCCTGTTATCTGCCGCTTTCTGAAAGCCCGTTTATCTCAAAAGAACTGGGTACGCGGCACAGGGCGGCTGTGGGCATCAGTGAAGTAACAGACAGTTTGACAATTATTGTGTCTGAAGAGACCGGCGGCGTCAGTGTGGCGAAGAACGGAGACCTTCACAGAGAGCTGACGGAAGAAGCGTTGAAAGAAATGCTTGAAGCCGAGTTTAAGAAAAACACCAGAGACACTTCTTCTAACCGCTGGTATTGGAGGGGCAAGAAAAATGGATAAATTCTTAAACAACCGCTGGGCTGTGAAAATGATTGCTCTGCTTTTCGCGCTCTTGCTTTATGTGGCGGTTAACAGCAATCAAGCACCGACTCCAAAAAAACCTGGTGAATCTTTCTTTCCGACATCAACAACTGATGAAGCAACACTGACCGATATTCCGGTCAAAGCGTATTATGATGATGAAAATTACGTCGTGACAGGTGTTCCGCAAACGGTTAATGTCACGATAAAAGGCTCGACAAGCGCCGTGAAAAAGGCTAGACAGACTAAGAATTTTGAAATATATGCCGATATGGAAAATTTGAAAACCGGCACACATAAGGTTGAGCTAAAGGCCAAAAACGTGTCGGATGGGCTGACAATCTCAATCAATCCGTCTGTTACGACAGTTACCATTCAAGAACGGACGACCAAAAGCTTTCCCGTAGAAGTGGAGTACTACAATAAAAGCAAGATGAAAAAAGGCTATTCTCCGGAGCAGCCGATTGTCAGTCCGAAAAATGTTCAGATTACCGGATCTAAAAATGTGATTGATAATATTTCTCTTGTAAAAGCTTCAGTGAATTTGGAAAACGCAGATGAAACGATTGAAAAGGAAGCGAAAGTGACTGTCTATGATAAAGACGGAAACGCGCTTCCTGTCGACGTAGAGCCCTCTGTCATCAAGATTACCGTTCCGGTGACAAGCCCGAGTAAAAAGGTGCCCTTTAAAATTGAACGGACAGGAAGCCTTCCTGACGGTGTCAGCATAGCCAAAATTGAATCCAGTCCCAGTGAAGTAACGGTTTACGGCTCACAGGATGTATTGGATTCTCTTGAATTTATTGACGGCGTAAGCCTAGATTTAAGCAAAATTAACAAGGATTCCGATATCGAGGCAGATATTCCGCTTCCTGACGGCGTCAAAAAAATCTCGCCGTCAAAGGTGACTTTGCATATAGAGGTAGATAGTGAAGCGGATCAGAAGTTTGAGAATGTCTCTATTAAGACTGTAGGGCTGAGCGGCTCGCAAAACATTGAATTTCTAGATCCTGAATCGCAAGCGATAGACGTGACGGCTAAAGGCTCTCCCGCCAATATAAAAAAACTGAAGAAATCAGATATTGAATTGTATGTGAATGTTTCAGATTTAGATGACGGGGAGCATAGCGTGAAGCTTGAAGTAAACGGGCCCCAGAATGTAACCTGGTCCTTGGGGCAGAAAAATGCCAAAATCAAGCTGACGTCTAAAAAAGGCAATACATCAACTAATGACAACAGCAGCAATACATCAAGGAACCAGGATGACACAGATAAGCAAACTGATCAAAAGAACAATCAGCAAGAAGATACAACGAATACTGATAAAAACAGCAATGATCAAAAACAAGACGAAAATAAAGATCAAAACCAAGATCAGGATGAGGATGAATCCACAGCGGATTCACAATCCTCATCAGAATAAAAAAGGAGCGATTATAAAATGGGCAAGTATTTTGGAACAGACGGTGTAAGAGGTGTCGCCAATAGTGAGCTTACACCTGAGCTGGCCTTCAAAGTCGGACGTTTCGGCGGATATGTGCTGACAAAAGACAAACAACGTCCGAAAGTGCTGATAGGCCGCGATACACGGATCTCCGGCCATATGCTGGAGGGAGCCCTTGTCGCCGGACTTTTATCTATTGGCGCAGAAGTCATGCGTCTGGGTGTCATTTCTACACCTGGTGTATCTTATTTAACAAAAGCGATGGATGCAGAGGCAGGCGTCATGATTTCTGCTTCTCACAACCCAGTGCAGGATAACGGCATCAAGTTTTTCGGGGGAGACGGATTTAAGCTTTCTGACGAACAGGAGGCTGAAATTGAGCGCCTGATGGAAGAACCGGAGGATAAGCTGCCAAGACCGGTCGGAGCTGATCTCGGGCTTGTAAACGACTATTTTGAAGGCGGACAAAAATATCTGCAATTCTTAAAACAGACTGCTGATGAAGATTTCACAGGCATTCATGTAGCACTTGACTGCGCAAATGGTGCAACGTCGTCCTTGGCGACACACCTGTTTGCTGATTTAGATGCAGATGTTTCAACAATGGGAACTTCCCCGAACGGATTAAACATTAATGATGGCGTCGGATCAACTCATCCTGAAGCACTCAGCGCGTTTGTCAAAGAGAAAAACGCCGATCTCGGCCTTGCGTTCGACGGTGACGGCGACCGCCTGATTGCTGTTGATGAAAAAGGAAATATCGTTGACGGCGACCAAATCATGTACATATGCTCAAAACACCTGAAATCAGAGGGCCGTTTAAAGGATGACACAGTGGTTTCAACCGTGATGAGCAACCTCGGCTTCTATAAGGCGCTTGAAAAGGAAGGCATCAAAAGCGTGCAGACGGCTGTCGGTGACCGTTACGTGGTAGAAGCAATGAAAAAAGACGGCTACAATGTCGGCGGTGAGCAGTCAGGACATCTTATTTTCCTTGATTACAACACGACAGGGGACGGATTATTGTCTGCTATTATGCTGATGAACACATTGAAAGCGACAGGCAAGCCGCTGTCAGAGCTTGCAGCTGAAATGGAGAAGTTCCCGCAGCTGTTAGTCAATGTGAGAGTAACTGATAAATATAAAGTCGAAGAAAACGAAAAAGTAAAAGCTGTTATTTCTGAAGTTGAAAAAGAAATGAACGGCGACGGCCGGATTTTGGTGCGCCCTTCAGGAACTGAACCGCTCGTCCGTGTCATGGCTGAAGCGAAGACGAAAGAGCTGTGCGATGAGTATGTCAATCGCATTGTTGAAGTCGTCCGGTCAGAAATGGGATTAGAGTAACGAAATCTATTATCAGAGACTGAACAAGACAAGCGAGGTTTACATAAGATAATTGTGAGACATACGGCAAAGTTGTTTAAAAAACAATTGACCGTTTATGCCACATGTTGTAAAATCAAGCTTGTCTTGTTCTTATTTTCTCAATAGGAAAAGAAGACGGGATTATTGTATTACCTATAATTATAGCGCCCGAACTAAGCGCCCGGAAAAAGGCTTAGTTGACGAGGATGGAGGTTATCGAATTTTCGGCGGATGCCTCCCGGCTGAGTGTGCAGATCACAGCCGTAAGGATTTCTTCAAACCAAGGGGGTGACTCCTTGAACAAAGAGAAATCACATGATCTTCCAAAAAACATGTAGGAGGGGACGATTGAAAGTCCCCTTGAAATTTGACTTTCTTCGTCTCCTTTTACAATCTTAGGAGGAAGAAAAATATGTGTGGAATCGTAGGTTATATCGGTCAGCTTGATGCGAAGGAAATTTTATTAAAAGGGTTAGAAAAGCTTGAGTATCGCGGTTATGACTCTGCTGGTATTGCTGTTGCCAACGAACAGGGAATCCATGTGTTCAAAGAAAAAGGACGCATTGCAGATCTTCGTGAAGTTGTGGATGCCAATGTAGAAGCGAAAGCCGGAATTGGGCATACTCGCTGGGCTACACACGGCGAACCAAGCTATCTGAACGCTCACCCGCATCAAAGCGCACTGGGCCGCTTTACACTTGTTCACAACGGCGTGATCGAGAACTATGTTCAGCTGAAGCAAGAGTATTTGCAAGATGTAGAGCTCAAAAGTGACACCGATACAGAAGTAGTCGTTCAAGTAATCGAGCAATTCGTCAATGGAGGACTTGAGACAGAAGAAGCGTTCCGCAAAACACTTACACTGTTAAAAGGCTCTTATGCAATTGCTTTATTCGACAACGAAAACAGAGAAACGATTTTTGTAGCGAAAAACAAAAGCCCTCTATTAGTAGGTCTTGGAGATACATTTAACGTCGTGGCATCTGATGCAATGGCGATGCTTCAAGTAACCAACGAATATGTTGAGCTGATGGATAAAGAAATGGTTATCGTCACTGATGATCAAGTCGTCATCAAAAACCTTGATGGTGACGTGATTACACGTGCGTCTTATATTGCTGAGCTTGATGCCAGTGATATCGAAAAAGGCACGTACCCTCACTACATGTTGAAAGAAACGGATGAGCAGCCTGTTGTGATGCGCAAAATCATCCAAACGTATCAAGATGAAAACGGCAAGCTGTCTGTGCCTGGCGATATCGCTTCCGCTGTAGCGGAAGCGGACCGCATCTATATCATTGGCTGCGGAACAAGCTACCATGCAGGACTTGTCGGTAAACAATATATTGAAATGTGGGCAAACGTGCCGGTTGAAGTGCATGTAGCGAGTGAATTCTCCTACAACATGCCGCTTCTGTCTAAGAAACCGCTTTTCATTTTCCTTTCTCAAAGCGGAGAAACAGCAGACAGCCGCGCGGTTCTCGTTCAAGTCAAAGCGCTCGGACACAAAGCCCTGACAATCACAAACGTACCTGGATCAACGCTTTCTCGTGAAGCTGACTATACATTGCTGCTTCACGCAGGCCCTGAGATCGCTGTTGCGTCAACGAAAGCATACACTGCCCAAATTGCAGTTCTTGCGGTTCTTGCTTCTGTGGCTGCTGACAAAAACGGCATCGATATCGGATTTGACCTCGTCAAAGAACTCGGTATCGCTGCAAACGCAATGGAAGCCCTTTGCGACCAGAAAGACGAAATGGAAATGATCGCCCGTGAATACCTGACTGTATCCAGAAACGCTTTCTTCATCGGACGCGGCCTTGACTACTTTGTATGTGTCGAAGGCGCACTGAAGCTGAAAGAGATTTCTTACATCCAGGCGGAAGGCTTTGCCGGCGGAGAACTGAAGCACGGCACGATTGCCTTGATCGAACAAGGTACACCAGTATTTGCACTGGCAACACAAGAGCACGTAAACCTAAGCATCCGCGGAAACGTTAAAGAAGTTGCCGCTCGCGGAGCAAACACATGCATCATCTCACTGAAAGGCCTAGACGATGCGGATGACAGATTCGTACTACCGGAAGTAAACCCAGCGCTTGCTCCATTGGTTTCTGTTGTTCCATTGCAGCTGATCGCTTACTATGCTGCACTGCATCGCGGTTGTGATGTTGATAAGCCGCGTAACCTTGCGAAGAGTGTTACTGTGGAGTAAAATGTTTAACCCCTTTGGTTGTTTTTGTGGCTTTAAAATTTGTAAAAAAATGAGATGTTTAAAATAAAGTTACGACGTTTATAAAAATGTTGCGATGCTTTTTCCCTTAGATAATTTTTATCTAAGGGTATTTTTCTATTTTAACTAAAGAGGCAGGTAACTAAAAATTATAAGGGGATTCCAATTGATTGAGTCCTCTTTTTACATAAATGATGTGACACCAATCTTACAAAAATGTAACTTTAATCTCAAATAATGTAATTTGATTCGATGGCAGATCATCTAATTTTCTTTTACTATGTTCTAAAAAGAGATTGGATGGTGTTGGGTTTGGATATTTCAGAAGTTAATATATCACTGTTTAGACTAGTTAATGACTTAGGAAAAGAATATCCCTTTTTGAATCCTGTATTTAGTTTTATTGCTGAATATATGGTTTTTTTACTTGCAATAAGTGTTCTTTTTATTTGGTTTACAAGAGATACGGATAATAGAATTATGATTCTTTGCGCATCTATCGCTTTCATTTGTGCCTTTACGATAGGGAAGGTTTCAGGGGTATTTTACTCGAATTATCAACCTTTTGTTGAATTGGGAGAGGTTAATAAACTGATACATAAAGAAAAAGACAATTCTTTTCCAAGTGACCATACAATTTTATTCTTCTCATATTGTATTTCATTCTGGCTCTTTAAGAGAGGCTGGTCAATTTTATGGGTATTGTTAGCTGTTCTTGTGGGAGTCTCCCGTATATGGGTTGGGGTTCATTATCCTTTTGATGTTTTAGCAGGAGTATTAATAAGCCTAGCAGTTTCAACTTTTATATATTTAACATTCCCTAAACTAAATGTTACTCAAACTACCATAAAAATTTATGAAAAATGTGAAAACATACTTCTTTATCGCTTCAAAAGAAAGGAAAATAAGTCAAAAAACTTTTAGATTTATTCAACAATCGGGTGCTAATGTTCAAAAAAACGTAACCTAAAATGATCAAACTCTTTTATAAAGATTCCATCTGTATTCAAAACTGTAGAATCCATTTTGATCTATCTTTTTTTTCTAAATGGATTCTTTAAATTTGCCGTAAACTGAAGGTTCATGTGTTATTTTTGATCATCCTTTATTTCAAAGCTACAGCTTTAGCCAAAGGGGTTTTTTGTTTTAAAGATGGCTATGTTTAGTTTTGCAGATATTTAGGATTGCCATAAGAATATGAAAATATAAAGAAGGTATTTTCAAGGAAAGTGACATCTACGGAGAAATTGGGGAATTCTAGCTATAACAATATTCACAACAGCTAGTTCAATTTCTTGGTCGTTAAGGCTGTTGAAAATAAAGTAGGAACCAGTATTCATTTATAGTTGCTAATTGAACTCAGTTATTTACTAAACAATAAAATAGAAAATGATTATAAAATTTTTCTTGTATTTTAAAAAATTAAAGTGATAGATATTATAAGCCTTGTATAAAGATTCAGGATGTATATTTAAAGGGAAAGAAGGATTTGATACTTCATTCTCTGTATTCCAACAGCTTGACAATGTTTAAAATTTAGCATATCTTATACATAACTGAATAATCGGTACAGATGTTTACTTTCGCCATTCTACATAATTAGACCTTTAGCATTCTTTTGATATTTAATTTTTAATCTTGACTGGATGAAAAAGTATTCTAATATAAAAAAGGAAGAGTAACATTAATCGATTTATTCTAGAATCAATGGACTAAATTAAAGTTTTAACGATACTTCCTTTAGAAGGAATTTAAAACATAGCATAAAGAAATGACCAATAATAAGGTAGCTCTTCAAAAAACTTCGTTGAAGTTAGTTGAAGTGAAGCCGACAATTTTCAAGATTCAATGATCTAAAATCATCATTGAAATTTTGAAGTTGTCGGTTTTTTTGTTGGAAAAAAATAGAGATAGATAAAATTTGAATAAATGATAGAAAAATATGATCTGACTTAAAGGTCTTTTGAACAATAACGACGTTTAAAAAGGGAGAATTTGAAATGTTAGTTTCGCTGAATTTGTCATCATTGTTAACATTATTTTTTATTATGCTTATTGCTTCCGGGATAAGTGGACTATTGTTTCTACATCCACGCGTACCCTTGAGTTTTGTTCGCATTCATATTGGGATCTTGGCTTTACCACCCTTGGTTTCCTTAGTGATTCTTGCCACTAGGAGTGTGAATGGAATTGTTGGCCCTTGGTACTTAGATTCCTTAGCTTGGTTAATGACTTTCTTTGTTTTGTCAATTGGCCTAATCATTCAGCGTTTTTCTGTACGTTACTTAATGGGTGATCGATCTTATCGAAAATATTTTACGCTTTTTACTTTCACTACAGGTGCTGCTTCAATTGCATGGTTAAGTGGTGACCTCCGCTTGATGGTTATTTTTTGGGGAGCAACTCTTGTCGGTTTAACTTTACTTATCAGGTTAAACAGTGCTTGGCAAGTAGCTAGCGAAGCAGCTAAGGTTACTGGTCGATTATTTTTGTTAAGCTGGTTTTCTTTGTTTTTCGCGATGATTTGGCTTTTTCAAGTCACAGGTCAATGGCAGTTATCATTGGTTTTAACAAATGAAAGTTTAGCTCAACTGGGGGGATGGGAGAGAACAGGGATTAATCTGTTGATTGTATTAGCAGTGATCATCCCTGCAGCTCAATGGCCATTCCAAAGATGGTTAATTGAGTCTATTGTTGCTCCTACTCCTGTTTCTGCGATTATGCACGCAGGTTTAGTAAATGCAGGCGGTATTATACTAGCTCGATTTTCACCTCTATTTAATGGTGGTATAGCTTCAATTATTTTACTTATGCTTGCTAGCATCTCTGTATTGATTGGAACAGGTATTAGTTTAGTTCAGGTTGATTATAAACGCCAGTTAGTAGGCTCCACGATTGGGCAAATGGGGTTTATGCTCATTCAGTGTGCATTAGGCGCCTATATAGCAGCCATTATTCATCTTATTTTACATGGTTTATTCAAAGCTACGTTGTTTTTACAGGCTGGTTCGGCAGTACGGCGTCATGAAGTATCAGCTCGCGCTAATAAAGGAACATCCTATTTATGGATCATGGCTGGTCGGATTTTATCCTTAGTTATAGGCGTTGCTTTTTGGCTCGCTGCTCCTGGAGAGGGGTATCAATTCATTAGTGCCCTAATCTTAGCGTGGTCATTGTCCGTTTCTTGGACTCAGCTCGTAGCTTTTGGAGAGGGGAAAATTGGCCGAATTGTTGGCTTAACATGTTTAGGAGGAGCAGCCCTCGTATATTTTATCATTCATAACCTTTTCTATAAGTGGCTGCATACAATCGATTTTCAAAGTGTTCAACCTCCAATGTCAGCTGTCATCATTGTTGTATGTCTCTTACTATGTGGCAGTGCTTTAGGTACGTGGGTTGCCCGTCATCGTTCTTCCGTTTTTTTCGCAGTACTCTACCTTTGGCTAGTACGATTAGGCGAAGCAAAACCGAAGACAGTAGAGAGTCATCCAGACTACTTTAAACAATATTTATCATAAGGAGGTAATAAGTGTTGGGCATGACATCCGTATTAACGAAAGAAAATGTAAAAAAGAAAGATACAGATATAGATGTTCAAGAAAGAGATCTTAACGTGTTAATTGAATCTGCCAGCCGAGTCATTGCGCCACTTTGGCCTATTTCTACCTTTGCTGCACGTAATCCGTGGATGGGACTTGAAACCCAACCGTTTGATCAGGTTGCAGGTTGGTTGAAAAATACTCGCGATGTTGATATATACCCTAGTGCGTCTATGATCCGTTCAGCAAAGAATAAAGGTGAGATTGATGAAGATTTTGTGGAAATGGGGCTGCAGCGTTGGCTTGATTCACATTCCTTTCACATCCCAAGGGACGTGGCAGAGCGATTTTGTCATGCAGCATTACAGTTAGATCCCTTGCCTTCCGACCTTTTATCATCACATGAGCTGGAGAAATTAGTAAGTGAATGTAGTGGATTGGATCATATCGAGAATGTTTTTATGCAACCACTAAGTTCGTATATAGAGAATCAAGATGGTGAAAGGCTAGTCAATATACTAGATCATCATGTCATTAAGTGGAGCAAATTATATCTTGATGACTCTCAAGCGGGTTGGACAATGCCCAACCGTGAGGAAGGTTTCTATCGTGCTTGGCAGCATCTCATTCAATATGATCCAGCACTTAGCAAAAAGCAGCGAGAAAGGTTAAAAGGATGCCCGCAAGAGGCACATATGGCTTTACAAGAAGCGTTATACGCACTAGGAATCTCAGAATCAGACATCCAGACTTATCTTGAAGGCCATTTACTTTCCTTACCTGGATGGGCAGGGATGATGCTTTGGCGCTCCCAACAATCGAACCATGAACATGCACTCCTAACAGAATATTTAGCGGTCCGGATATCCATGGAGTGGGCCCTTATAAAGCCATATTTACCTATTAATAATGACCGATTTGAGAATGAAATTTCAATTACTCCCCTTATAGCAGCTTGGATTCATTGGGGGGGGCTGACACTAGAGGAATGGTCTCAAATGTCAGCCAGTGAACAAAACGAATATTTATCATTTGCCCATAGCTTTGATGAGAAACTTCGCAGGAAACTTTGGTTAGAAGCTTGGGAACAAACATACACTGATCGATTAAGCCAGAAGATCATCTCGAAACAACGTGAAACCGGTAAAAAGTCTGCATTAGCTCAATTCGCATTCTGCATCGATGTACGGTCAGAGCCTTTTCGTCGTCATCTAGAAAGAGAAGGTCCGTTTGAAACGATCGGTATTGCTGGTTTCTTCGGAGTGCCGATTGCAACTTGTGAACTCGGCAGTAAACACAGTCATGCCTCTTTGCCGATCATACAAAAACCGCAACATAAAGTAAAAGAGTTCGCAGATGAAGATGTACTCGAAAAATACACCCAACGCAAGCAAGCGGTTTATTCCGTAAGCCATACATTTAAAACGATGAAACAGAATGTACTTTCGAGCTTACTTCTGCCTGAGCTAAGTGGGCCTTGGCTTAGTCTGCAAATGGTAGCACGTAGCTTTGTGCCAAGAAAAGCTGATCGTTTCATCCGTAATCTCCGTGAGACTTGGTTACGGAAACCCGATACAAAACTCTCGCTTCATCATGATGATGACACAGAGGCAGAAATACCTGTGGGTTTTACTGAAGAAGAAAAAGTGAACTATGCTCGGCAAGCGCTAAAAATGATGGGCTTAACAGAGAATTTCGCACCCTTAGTGGTGATTTGCGGGCATGGTAGTCAAAGTACCAATAATCCTTATGCCGCAGCTCTTGATTGTGGTGCCTGCGGTGGAGCGGCCGGTGGGTTCAATGCAAGAGTTTTAGCTGCTTTATGTAATCTTTCAGAGGTAAGAGAGGTTCTTTTAAGTGAAGGAATGAAAATCCCCGAGGATACGGTTTTTGCCGCCGCTGAACATAATACAACGGTGGATGAATTACATTGGCTTTATGTGCCAGAGCTATCCGAAGCTGCACAGGAAGCATTTGAACATATCGAAGCTATTATGCCGAAAGTGAGACATAACGTAAATGCAGAACGTCTAGCCCAATTACCGAATGTCCAATCGAAACTTAAAAACCCGAAGGCTGAGGCACACCGATTTGCCGAAGATTGGAGTGAGATACGTCCGGAATGGGGACTGGCTCGTAATGCCGCTTTTATTATCGGCCAACGTGAACTGACTCAGGATTGTGATTTGGAAGGAAGAACCTTCCTTCATAATTATGATTGGAAGCAGGATGAAAGCGGTGAACTCCTAGCAAATATTATTGCAGGACCTGGAACTGTGGCCCAATGGATTAATTTACAATATTACGCATCAACGGTTGCACCTCATTATTATGGCAGCGGAAATAAAGCAACTCAAACAGTCACTGCAGGTCTCGGAGTTATGCAGGGGAATGCAAGTGACTTGTTAGCCGGACTGCCTTGGCAATCCGTCATGCAATCAGATCATGAGGCTTATCATTCTCCTCTTCGTTTGTTGATTGTCATTCAAGCACCTAGACGGCATGTCGAACGGTTATTAAATAATGACCCAGTATTTCTACAAAAAGTTCAAAATGGATGGGTTCGACTGGCTAGTATTGACCCAGAAGGATGTTGGGAAAGCTGGTAATGATGAATCTAAGCATTTATCAAATGGATTTGTTACTCAATATAAAAATGATAAACATGTAGAAGAGGTGTGCTATATGAGTGTAAATAAAAATAAAAAAGTATTATTTTTGACGGACATGGAAAACGGCTTGGAGCCTATTTTACAAGAAGTGACTAACACTCCAGCAGAAAATATGTTGACTATACAAAGCTATGATGCCGGTATCTCACATCCTTATGGAGAAATCATGAGGTCTGTCATTTTTGCAATTTATCAGGAAGATGTTGAAGAGGTATATGTTGTAGGAACAAAAGATAAGAGGGCTTCCACAGGTCATATACTAAATCAACATGAAACAATGAAGGATAAAATACAAACATTAGATTATCTGTTTCAACATTGTAAGCCTGAATTTTCAGGTGGTACCTTCGATGAATGGCTAAATGGGAATGAAAATAGTAGTGACGCTATTGAAAAAAGTGTTGATATCATTCGTCATCATCCACTAGTGCCGTCATATGTTGAAGTTAGAGGTTTAATTGTTAATCATAAGGATGGAAAATTCTCAATTGTTGAGGTTCCTGCTACTAAAACGGCGTCAAGCTTACCTGATCATTGTTTGTCACGATGAAGTGGAAGGGGTCAACTTCTACACCCATTTATGAAAAGAAAGCAGTCTAAGGAGAATATAATGGGCGCTAATTTACCTGATTTTGTAACGGAAACAATAGAGGAAATGAGTCAGTTTGATCATGATAATATGGAATGCGTAAAAAAAGTAATTAGAAAAGCAATTGATTTTTATCATTTAAAATCTTATGAAGAAGTTGAGGAAACCCATTTAGGAAGCGTTCGATTTTTGCATGTACACTCTATGATGGAAGAAAATATGTTATCCAAAATGATAGTGGTCTCAAGGAACGGTAAAACTGATTTGGATATCGAAGGTGTATATGAAGGACATGTTGTAAGAGAATATTAAAGAGACGAAATAACTAATAGAATATGCTAATTTCTTGCCAGGAGATGTGTTATATATGAAAAAGACGAAAGGTTCTATTGAATCAGAGATCAGTAAGTCCATTACGCAATGGGAAAAGGATTATCTTGGGCGTGGGTCTGTATCTGTTAAGACTGATATATTGCGGGATATGATCATCGTTAATTTAAAAGGAATTTTAACACCAGCTGAATATGCAGTTTGTGGTTCAAAAGAGGGTATGTTATCTATCAAACAAACGCGTTCGGAGTTAGTTGAATCAGGTATAGAAGGTCTTAAGGATATCATCCTAACGATAACCGGAGAAAAAGTGAAAAGTTTTCATACTGATTTAAGCTCCCGGACGGGCGAACGAGTGATGGTATTTAAATTATGTAATGATTTAGAGAAAAATCTTTGATATGAAGAATTAAAATGTTTTATTAAACAATACTATTCAAGCCCAAGCAGAGGTTAAATTTTCAAAGAGGCTGGAAGCTGATTGAACATAATCATCTTCCGCTTCTTTTTTTAGTGTTTGCCATCATTGATGATTTGTAATACACAACCTAAGCGGACGCCTAGATTAACAAAGCCAATTCCAGGTTCCCAAAAGCATACAATGCCATGATTAGAGGCCACTTTTAATATGCTGTCTTCAATTTCATTTCACAGAATTAGTCAGAAATAAGCCTAAACTAGGCAACAAAAAACGAATTGACATATCGGAATATAATTATATAATAATACATATGGAACCAATTGAAGTATTCAAAGCCTTATCAAATGAATCTAGGCTGCAAATTTTACAATGGCTGAAGGAGCCTGATCGTCATTTTGCACCCCATGAAGGGATTGATATGAACACAATCGGGGTATGTGTCAGTCAAATAACAGACAAATTGAAAATGACGCAATCGACGGCTTCCCAATATCTCACCATCCTTTTAAGAGCCGGCCTAATTAAGGCGGAACGAATCGGAAAGTACACGTATTACAAAAGAGATGAAGAAGCCATTAGGAAACTTGCTGACTTTCTTAAAACAGAGATATAAAAATAAACATCAAAAGGTGTTTATTTTCACACCATACATATCGACATATTACGATGTGTTTATTTTTTATAATAACATATCGATAATTCGTGATATGTTTATTAATAATTAAGGAGTGAATGTTTTATGTCTAACACTTGGAAAATTTATATTTTAGCCATTGTCAGCTTTTTAGTTGGAACCTCAGAGTACATCATTTCGGGAATTTTGGATCAAATTGCTCATACTCTCGGGATCACTTTGGCTGCCGCGGGCCAGCTTATTACCATTTTTTCGCTTGTATATGCTCTTTCAACACCCGTACTTATGGCGTTGACAGCAAGTATGGATAGACGCAAATTGATGATGTATGCCCTAGGTTTGTTTGTGTTCGGCAATGTCCTGGCTTTTGTACTGCCTGGTTATGGATGGTTTATTGCAGCGCGGATCATTATGGCGATGGGAGCAGGTGTGGTGGTTGTCACCGCATTAACGATTGCCGCTAAGATTGCATGGGAAGGGAAGCAGGGCAGTGCCATTGCTACGGTCGTGATGGGATTTACCGCTTCTTTAATCATAGGTGTTCCGCTTGGTAGAATGATAGCAGTTGCACTAGGCTGGAAGTCTGTATTTGGAGCAATTGCTTTGTTGGGATTGATCGCGATGGTCGTTATATTCTTTACTCTTCCGCATACTGAAGGGGATAAACCTGTGCCTTTGCTTCAACAGCTTGCTCTTTTTAAGAAACGGAGAGTAGCGATGGGGTTATCAATCACTTTCTTCTGGCTCGGGGGATATTCTGTTGCTTATACCTATTTGTCACCGTATCTCTTGAACATCTCAGGAATAAACGGCAAGCTGCTTAGCGGTGTTTTGCTTATATTTGGAATTGCCAGTTTGGTTGGATCGAAGTTTGGGGGATATAGCACCGATAAATGGGGAGTGCCCTTTACACTCGTTGGCGGGATGACGTTGCATATCGTCACACTGATTCTTCTGTCACTTGTTACTCATTCCTATATCGGAGTGTTGGTGATTCTCATATTATGGTCGTTTGCAGCATGGTCCACCGGTCCGACACAGCAATTTCACCTAGCTACAATAGAACCGGAAATGTCAGGTGTTTTGCTCAGCATGAATCAGTCCATGATGCAACTCGCCATGGCAGTCGGCGCAGGAATAGGGGGCGTTTTTGTAGAAAACGTATCATTAGCTTCGATTACTTGGATTGGCGCGTCAGGGGTTATGATTGCCATTATTGCATCATTGATGATTTTTCATTCACAACCGAAACAGATGCTAAAAGATATTAATCAATAATACAATGATTTGTTTTCATCCTTAAAGTTCAATGGTTTTATTTCAAAAGATCTAACATCCGCTCGTTATCAAGCGGGTGTTTTTTTATAAGCTGTTCAAAGTTCGTCCTATAGAAGGCCCACTGAAGCTGAAAGGGATTTTTGCCGACGGAGAGCTGAAGCACGGCAAGTTATAATATACTAGGAATGAGAAATAAAGGTATGGCGAGAGGGTTCTAACGCTGCTTGTCTGTATGATTATTATTTTAAGGATGTGTCATCGTGAGTCAAGAGACGTACATTGAAATTAGCAGGACATCGCAGTACATCAATAAATTGAGAGGTTATTCTGTGATAATTGATGGTGATGAGATGGGAAATATCAAAGATGGAGGGAGGCTGCGAATTGAGTTACAGCCAGGTGAACATGTAATTCAAGTGAAAGTTGATTGGTGCACAAGCCAAACATTGAGGTTTACTTTAGCAGAAGGAGAAGTGTTGAAGTTTAGATGCGGAAGTCCGATCCGGGGATGGAAGTTACTTTTGGTGCTTTTTTTCATTTTAGGCAGCCCTGACAATTATCTGTTTATCGAGCAGGAAGAAGAAAAAAAGGCTTTGTTGTGTGAATAGATGGATGAAATACAACTGAATTCTGTTTTGTGAAAGATTGATATAAGAGGCAGCCTTCTCAATGGGTTCTCCTTGAAGAAGGCTGCGTATAAGAAATTGCGCAAAGACTCTCCGATATCCATTTTCAGGATTAATGTCTTCGGGGTGGATTAATCCGATTTCATTATAGTATCGCAGTGTTTTTGTGGATACTTTGCATATCTTTGAAAATTCACCGATCGATAGCAAGCGATCACCTCCATGCTTCAAATGTACACCTTTCCGTAAGGGCAAAGTCAAATGTCAAAATAAAATCTTTCCAAAGTTAATCAGAAATTTATTTTCATATCGTATCCTTTCAGATATCACGAGAAAGGAGCATCATATGAAAACATTATGGAAAGTCCTAAAAGTCTTTTTTGGCAGCTTGGCTGCTTTGGTTTTACTTGTATCCGTCTCCGTTTTTATTTACCACCATTATCAATTAAATAAGGAAGCAGCACTGTTAAAGGGCAAAGGTACACTAGTCGATGTTGACGGTAAAAAGATGAATGTGTATGAAGAGGGAAGCGGGGAGGATACGTTTGTGTTTATGTCCGGTTCGGGGATCGCTGCGCCTGCTTATGAGATGAAGGGGTTGTACAGCAAATTTTCAAAGGAAAATAAGATTGCTGTTGTTGATCGGGCAGGTTATGGATACAGTGATGTGTCTAACGATGATAGAGATATAGATACGATATTGGAACAGACGAGGAAAGCGCTTATGAAATGCGGAAATAAGCCTCCATATATCTTAATGCCTCATTCCATATCCGGAATTGAAGCGATATATTGGGCGCAGAAATATCCTAAGGAAATCAAGGCCATTATTGCGATGGATATTGGATTGCCTCAGCAGTATGTCACGTATAAATTGAGCGGGATTGACAGGTTGAAAGTGAGAGGGTTCCATCTGTTAACGTCGATTGGTTTTCATCGGTTTATGCCTTCCGCTGTATATAATCCTGAGGTGATTCGGCAGTCGTTTTTAACTGATAAAGAAAAAGAAATTTATCAAGCCATTAATTTTAAGCAATTTTTTAATGCAGATATGGAGCATGAGCTGTTACAGTCTTACCAAAACGGCAGGAAATCTGTGAATCTGCCGGCGCCAAAAGAAACTCCCGTCTTGATTCTAGATGCGGTCTCTGACCAAAATAGACATTCAAAGTATGCCATACAAAATCGAAAAGATTATGAAGCGTTTGCGGCTCAATTCAATACAGCCGATATAAAGGAACTGAGGGGAACACACAGTATTTATTTATATCAGCCTGATCAAATATATAAACTTTCCATGGAGTTTATGAGAAAGGTTCGCTAAAGATGAAGAGTTATCATATTTTAATCGTGGAAGACGATGTGATGATTGGTGATTTGCTGCAAAAGATTTTGCAGCGTGAGGGATATCATGTGATATGGAAAACAGATGGAGCGGATGTGCTTTCGGTGATTCAGAAGGTCGACTTGGTCATTATGGATGTGATGCTGCCGGGTGAAGACGGATATCAATTGTCTGCCAAAATCAAAAAGTTGGGGCTGCGCATTCCGGTCATTTTTCTCTCGGCCCGCAATGACATGGACAGCAAGCTCCAAGGGTTGCAGATCGGCGAGGATTATATGGTGAAGCCCTTTGACCCGAGAGAGCTGCTATTAAGAATCCAGAATATGCTTGAGCATCATTATGGCACCTTTACGCAAATCAAACATTTGTATATTGATGCGGAAACGAAAAAAGTGTTCAATGAAAGCCTGCATGATGAGGTGTTGTTTACTGCGATTGAACGGAAAATTTTCTTTTATTTATATGAAAATAGAGACAGTACCCTGACAAAGGAACATTTCTTTGAATATTTGTGGCAGCTCGAAGACAGAAACCCGAATATCGTCAATGTGCACATTAAAAAAATCAGAGCCAAAATCAATGATCAAGCGGGTGAGATGATTGAAAATATATATGGAGAAGGGTATCGGCTGAATACCGTTGTGAAGAAATGAAGTTAAAGACTAAATATCAGTTGTTATTATGTACGGCTGTCATTAGTGTGCCGGTGCTATTGCTGGCGGTTAGTATTTTGATGTCTGTCATTTATGAAAACATGTTTAAATCAATGAATCACGGTACGCCTTTTCATAGGTCTTTTGCGTATCCGGCAATGCTCGTTGTATTTTTGTTATCACTCTTAATGTTAGCTTTTTTATTTTCAAGGTCGATTCATTCCCTGCTGCATAAAATCAATCTATTAAATCATACCATTCGGCATCTGGCAAGTGATCAAAGGGTGCCTAATAAAATAGAAGTGAAACGTAGTGATGAAATCGGGGAATTAACCAAGTCGGTCAATTTGTTAATTGAACGAACGACATACCGTGAACTGGAACTGAGGCAGCAGGAGGAAATCAAAAAGGAGCTTTTGCAAAAACTGAGGCATGACATTAATACACCTTTAACCGCTCTCAGGCTGCAGTTATTTTATTTGGAAGGACAATGTCATAATCAGGCCGTATTTGAATCGTTGTATCAGCAAATCGAATATATCTCGGAATTAACCAATGAATTTAATCTATATTCCGCTGAGACGTTAGAAAGTTCTTATATCGTAAATGAAGAAGTACTTATAAACGAGCTGTTAGAAACAGCAGTAAAAAAGTGGGATTATTTATATAGCGTGAAGGGCATTGAGCTGGACTATAAGCCGGCAGACCAAGATGTGATTTGGATGAGCAACGGATTATGGTTGCAAAGGCTGTTCGATAATATTTTTCAAAATACGTTAAAGCATTCAAAAGCTGAAAAGATGGATGTTACGATTGAACATGGAACTGTTTCTATTTGCGATGACGGAATTGGATTTGATCCGAATCAGAACAGTGAGGGGCTTGGGTTAAAGATTATTGAGGATATATGCAGGCTGCTTGCGATTACTTATGAGCTGGAGACAAATGAGAATGGAACGCGGTTCTTGTTTTCAAAAGAGTACCCCCGCTGATGTTTTTCTTTCTCCTATAAACTCTATATAATAGGAAGAAAGAAATGAGGTGATCAGCATATGTTTAAAAAATTCATCAAAACGATCAAGAACCTCTCAAGCAGCTCTAGTGACCGATATCGCAGACACCGGCATTACAGCAGCAGCCGGCGCAGACATTACCGAAGCTATAGCAGCAGCTCAGGCAAAAGAAGACACTACGACCGTTATGGCGGCAGTCATCGCTATAAGCGCCGGAGCTACAGCAGCAGTTAATCTAAAAAAAGTTCTTGTTCCGCTTTTGGGACAAGGGTTTTTTTATGTGACCGATTGAATGGCCCGGTTTAGGTCTTCGCGTATCAAAGCGGTGTGCTGATACTCTTCATCAATGCCCAATAATTTTTTCAGCAGTACGGTGACTTCTTTGGTCAGCTTTAATTCCTCCAGCCAGGTGCCATTTTTCTTCTTTTTTCCTTTATATTGAGAGTACAGCAGGAACAACAGCGTTTCTCCGAGATCGAAGAAGTCATCCTGTTTTCGTACTTTTATTTCCTCCATTTCTTCAAGAGTCAATTGTTTGGCAAGGCCGAAATCGATGAGGCAGAGCCTGCCGTCATTGATGATGAGATTAGGCGTTCTGATGTCGCTGTGGAAGATAAGGCGATCATGCAGGTATTCTATAATCTCAAGCAGCTGCGAAATCAGTTGTAACGCCATAAGCTCTGTGAACGGCTGTTTTCGAAAAAATAATAATTCTTCTATATTCTCTCCCTCAATCAGCTGCATGACATAATAAGCCTGTCCGTCTATGGTGAAATCTTCTATGAAGGCGGGAATTTGCGGGTGGTGCATGCTTTTGAGCAGTTTCATTTCCTGCTGGAACCGGACTCTTTCTTTTTCCTTTTTCGCTTTTGTCGGACGGAGCTGTTTTAAGACATAGGGTGTTTGAGTATGGACATCGGTGCACAAATAAACCAAGCCATAGCCGCCCATTCCGAGGCATTCTTCGATTCTGTAATGATGATTTAGGATAATGCCGTCCTTTAAAGGGCGGTCAAAAAGCAGCTTTTTTATCTGTTTTAATGCCATGTCTGCACTTCCCTTGGTTGTACTGATTATAGTTTATCAAAACAATTGCATTCTAGGCTAAATCAATGGCAGCTAAACATTAAAAAGAGCCGGCTCATGGGATTTGAACCAGCTCAGTATGAATTAAAACTGTTTTGTTACATCGTATTCATAATCTATTTTTGCTTTGACATTACTCATCGTCGATCTAGCTGTCGCTAATGTATTATATTTAAAACTCCATACCTTAGCGACACTGAGTTGATCTGACAATGATATATCATAGGACCCTGACGTCGAGCTATTTACAAGTGCACGGCGCCATTCGTTGTTTTCGCCCGTCATGATGAAGTGGCGTGTATTTCCCTGGCTTGGTGTTTGAGTGGCGGTTGTTTGTACTCTAGTTACAATGGCATCGCGAGGTATTCCAGATTGGTTTGTTAAATCAACCTTGATTACGCTGGAGTCAGAACCTGAGGGGCTAAGGGTTGTATTTCCTTTGTTTTCAGCAACGCCGCTGAATTGGAACGTTCCGCTGCCGGATTTGATTCGGTCTTCAATTGAAAGTGTAAAATACATGTTCCCGCTATAGGTGCCGCGTGACACTTTCACATAAAAGGTATCCGACGTGTTTTGGGCGTCAGCATTGGCATAAATAAAAGAAGAGAAAGTATTAGGATTAATGACTTCTGTGCCTTGTGAAACAGGTACTTTGTTCTTATCGTAAATTTCAATTTTCATCCCAGTGTATGCGCTCTGGTATGTACTTCTCACGTATACTTTTTCTCCCTTATTAGCTGTAAAGGTGAAATAGGCTTCATCTTGTCCGGCTTCTAGTATCGTTGTATCGATATTCTTATATTTCCAATATCCGATTGGTGCTGCGGTATCAAATGAATTGTTTCCTGTAATAGCAGTGACTTCGGCAGCTGATGCCGAATAAGTAAAGGTGAAGAGGACAGACAGCATAATAGCGAATGGAATGAACCATTTTTTTGTCATTCAAACAACCTCCTTTTATTTCCATCATACATAACAACGCTATAAGTGTAAATAAATGTTTTTTGAGGTTAATATATACATTGCCCTTGCCGATAAAAAAGAGTAAGAGAGAATTGTTCAGGAGGGAACCTAATGCGTCTGAATCAGCAATTTATCCGTACCCAGCTGATGGCACAGAACATATTGAATAGGAATGCGGCTGCTACACGCAAGAATACGTCTGAAAATACAGCAGCGGTGCTGGAAAAGGCATACAGCAGGCTTGAGTCACGATTTTCAAATGAGGGAATCAATCAGTTCAATTATTCTAAAACCAGTGTGGCGGGAAACAGCGGAACCTTTGGCAAAGTGTATCAATCAGCGAATGATCGAACAGTGACAGACACAGGGGGAGAAACAGTGATTCAATCCAATAACCCCTATGAATCTGAGAGTGATATCAGAATCAAAATACTTGATGAAAAATACAGCAGGATGAATGCGATTAACAAAACAAAGTCTGACCCATTAGGCTATATAAAGGATAAGTACCAAAATTCAAAGTCTCCTTATTTCCGAAGCGATCTGTCAGCTGCAGAAAGACAGGCTGCTTACGATAATGAAACAGAATGGTTATTCAAAGGGAAGGCGCAAAACTATAATCTGCAGGATGCCGCATTTCGCAATGTCACGTTTAATGGGGAAGTGGAGGCTGAGAATGCAAAGGTGTATCAGCGAAGCCAGGTTAATCAGCAGCTGCAAGTGCTGTTGAACCGAAACCATATTCACATTCCACAGGGAACAGAGCTGAGATTTACAATTACGCCGATTGACTATAAGGTACAGGTGAGCGGGACAGACGATCAGGCACTAATTGAGCAAATTGAGCAAGTGATGCAATCCGGAGACAACAGAAAAGAGCTATTTTTACATATCATGAAAAGCCAAAGCAGTGATTCAACACAATATTCCGAAGAGGCATATCAAAAGTATCAGGCTGCTCGTGAGATGTACGAAGTCACAGGCTATCATTTGAAGGATTTAGAAGTGATTGACGGGCAGTATGTAACGCCTGATGGACGTGACTTATTAGACGTATATAAAGAAGAGCTTGAAAAAAATCCTGTGCAAAAACAAACGGCTTCCTATGCTATATCTCACTATCGTTCAGAGCTCAATAAAATTGCGAAAGCCGGGTATAATGCCATTCCGGATTTCGTCCTATCAATTGATTACAGCAATGGATCTCTGAGAGATGTGGGGCAAAGCAAGAGCTATGGGGCCGGAGATACGGGGTGGCTTGAGACATTAAAACGTCAAACAGGCGTGAATTATTAGGTAAGCTGTTCATTGTGAACAGCTTATTTTTTATGAGAATTTAAGGAAGAATATATTTTAATAGTCAAATCATTTCATTATATCTATATAAAAGATTTTAATCGAAGTTTTGATGAAAAACTCTGATTAAAGGTGTTTGCCTGAAAAAAACAATTGTATTTTCCAGAGAAATTTATTATGATGAAATAAGTAATTTAGGAGATTATATAACAGTTTTAAGTTTGAATTTTCTGATTGTTATAACTGATTGGTGAGAAAGATGTGGAGGCAAGCAGGCCTGCTGTTTTCTCATTTTCGAGTATTTTGTAAGAGGGGGAAGAGGAATGGCAAATAAAGAATTAAAGAGGGGCCTGAGCGCGCGCCACATTCAGATGATCGCCTTGGGCGGTACGATCGGTGTTGGCTTGTTTATGGGTTCTGCCAGCACGATTTCATGGACTGGCCCGTCTGTCCTTTTGGCTTATGCAATATGCGGAATTTTTATCTTTTTTATTATGCGTGCGATGGGTGAAATGCTGTACGTCGAACCGAGCACAGGTTCTTTTGCGACATTCGGGCATAAATATATTCATCCGCTGGCAGGTTATATGACAGCATGGAGCAACTGGTTCCAGTGGGTTATCGTCGGCATGTCAGAAATTATCGCTGTCGGTTCATATATGAAGTATTGGTTCCCGGATTTGCCTGCTTGGATACCTGGTATCGTGGCAATGTTGATTCTTGGTGCGGCGAACTTAATCTCTGTTAAGTCGTTTGGCGAGTTTGAGTTTTGGTTTGCGATGATTAAAATCGTGACAATTATCTTAATGATTATTGCGGGAATCGGGATTATTTTCTTCGGATTTGGCAACGGGGGAGATGCGATCGGATTGTCGAACCTGTGGTCTCATGGAGGATTCTTTGCAGGTGGTTTCACTGGATTCTTCTTTGCATTGTCTCTGGTCATTGCGGCCTATCAAGGGGTTGAGCTGATCGGGATTACAGCAGGTGAAGCGAAAGATCCGCAAAACACGCTAAGAAGTGCGATTCAAAGTATTATCTGGCGCATTTTGATTTTCTATATTGGCGCTATTTTTGTAATCGTGACGGTATATCCTTGGGATGAGCTCAACTCACTCGGAAGTCCGTTCGTGTCTACGTTCTCGAAAATCGGAATTACGGCAGCTGCCGGCATTATTAACTTTGTCGTGATTACAGCGGCAATGTCCGGCTGTAACAGCGGAATTTTCAGTGCAGGCCGTATGCTTTATACATTAGGCGTTAATGGACAAGCGCCGAAATTCTTCAAGAAGATTTCACGCAATGGTGTGCCGCTGTATGGCACAATTGCGGTACTGATCGGTTTGGCTGTCGGTGTTGTGCTGAATTATATCGCGCCACCGAAGATTTTCGTATATGTGTACAGCGCGAGTGTTTTGCCAGGCATGATTCCTTGGTTTGTCATTTTGATCAGCCATATCGGTTTCAGGAAAGCGAAGGGCGCTGCATTAGATAAACATCCATTCAAAATGCCATTTGCACCTTTCACAAACTATGTGACGATTGCTTTCTTGCTGATGGTTCTGGTCGGCATGTGGTTTAATGATGATACTCGCATCTCTCTGATTGTAGGCGTGATTTTCTTAGCGCTTGTGGTCATGAGTTATTATGTATTTGGGATTGACAAACGTGCGCAGGCTAATTTGACAAAAAGCAGCGAAGCGGCTGAATAACCATAGAAAAAAGAGACATTCATCGAGTGTCTCTTTTTTTATTTTTGGCGTATGGATTTTTCCTATTTCAGCAAGCTATAGGATAAAGATAGCAGAAGGAAAGGTGTTCAAAAATGGATGTTACACTCGGGTATTTGCGCGAATCACTTTCGAATCATCTTGAAAATGAAGTCTGCCAGCGGATTTGCAAGAAGATGCTGGCGAAGCGGTATGTGAATGAAGAGGAATTTGTAAAAGACTTAGATGACAATGAAATGTCTTTTTTGAATCATGTATTAGAAAAAGAAATTAAATATGCCCAGAATGAACAGGATCAAAAACGGGCCAAGGAATTAAACGAGGTGTATGAATTACTGCTTTGAAAGGCGGGGTAAGAAATGGGAGCAATTGAACGAAGCGGATATACATTTCAGCCGGAGTTTAGCGTCGTCCGTCAAAATGGAGCCATTCATGTGTACCATCACGGAGAATTTGTGGAAGAAATCGAATTTGAATTTAACGGAGAATATCCCGATCATGATTTGATTGAAGAGCTTGTGAATCATTATTGTTTTGAGCATGAGATTTAGAGCCCTGCCGTGCAGGGCTCTTTTATTTAGGATGTGATCAGGCCATACTTTTTCAGGATATCCACGGTGATGTTTTTGGCTTTTGTGCCGGAATCATCGACATTGGTGACAAAGACATAAGAGCCATGCTCTGTTTTGATGAATCCGACAAACCATCCTAATCCCATATCTGTCAGGCGGGTTCCGGTTTTCCCGTAGAGCGTGTAATGATCGCCTTCCTCTTGAATCATCATGCGCTTGACGGTTTTCATTACCGGCTTGTCAAATGGAAGCTCCTCTTTAAATAGTTTCTCCAAAAAGGTTTCTTGTTCCAGCGGAGATATTGTGAGCGAGCTTTGCAGCCAAAACTGGCCGATTCCCCCGCTGATATCCTCGTTGCCGTAAGATAGTGTATGAAGCCATGTTTTCATTCTTTCCTCGCCGATATCTCTCGCTAATGCCTGATAATACCAGATTGCGGATTCGCGCATGGCCGAGCCAAGCGTATGGTCGCGGTTCCATGATTCGAATTCACGCTTGACCCCGTCCCATCGTTTGACATCGTATTCATCCCGAACGGCTTTTACCTGCAAACCGATTAAGGCGTTCGCGACCTTAAAGGTGGACTGCGGAGTTTGTCTTTTGTTTGCCCGTTCTCTGTTGTAGACAAATGTCTTATCCTTTTGCACATCATGCAGGATGAAGGTTCCATCCGTATCCTTGAATTCATCATCAACATTCATTCGGCTGACATTCAGGTGTTTATCATGGGCAGACGAAGCTGCGTGGACGGAAAGGCCGCCGATACCTGCAATACTCAGCACAAGCACTACATATATCCATTTCTTCATTTTGTCCTCCCCTTTGTTTTGATCAACTACCTCTTCTCTATTTCTTTTGTTCTTCCTTTAAAAAGTACTCAAAAAGCGCTTAAATTTGGTTTCGTAAACAAATACTGTTATTGGGTTTATACTCGCAAGATAACGTGAAAAAAGAGGGTAAAAAGGGAAGGCAGGGTAAGCGGATGAATGAGCAGATTCCACATGACAAAAGTCTCGATAACAGCCTGAAGCTGATGCAGGAAGGATATTTGTTTATTAAAAATAGAACAGAACGCTATCACTCAGACCTGTTTCAGGCCCGTTTGTTGGGGAAAAACTTTATTTGCATGACTGGCGCTGAGGCGGCGAAGGTGTTTTATGATACGGATCGATTCCAGCGGCAGAACGCTTTGCCTAAGCGGGTGCAGAAATCGCTGTTTGGTGTTAATGCGATTCAGGGAATGGATGGCAGCGCACATATCCATCGGAAGATGCTTTTTCTGTCATTGATGACACCGCCGCATCAAAAACGTTTGGCTGAGTTGATGACAGAGGAGTGGAAAGCAGCAGTCACAAGATGGGAGAAGGCAGATGAGGTTGTGTTATTTGAAGAAGCAAAAGAAATCCTGTGCCGGGTAGCGTGCTATTGGGCAGGTGTTCCGCTGAAGGAAACGGAAGTCAAAGAGAGAGCGGATGACTTCATTGATATGGTCGACGCATTCGGTGCTGTGGGGCCGCGGCATTGGAAGGGAAGAAGAGCAAGGCCGCGTGCGGAAGAGTGGATTGAAAGAATGATTGAAGATGTCCGTGCCGGCTTGCTGAAAACATCTGCTGGAACAGCGCTGCATGAAATGGCGTTTCACACACAGGAGGATGGCAACCAGCTAGATTCCAGGATGGCCGCCATTGAGCTGATTAATGTACTGCGGCCTATCGTCGCTATCTCTTACTTTCTTGTGTTTTCAGCTTTGGCGCTTCATAAGCATCCGAAGTATAAGGAATGGCTGCGTTCTGGAAGCAGCCGGGAAAGAGAAATGTTTGTGCAGGAGGTCCGCAGATATTATCCGTTCGGCCCGTTTTTAGGGGCACTTGTCAAGAAGGATTTTGAATGGAATAACTGTGAGTTTAAGAAGGGCA
The DNA here is from genome assembly GCF_023238245.1 of Bacillus rugosus. Lineage (NCBI taxonomy): Bacteria > Bacillati > Bacillota > Bacilli > Caryophanales > Bacillaceae > Bacillus > Bacillus rugosus. The sequence continues at coordinate 226,775 of NZ_CP096590.1, forward strand.
CATCGGTACTACTTGATGTATATGGAACGAATCACGACCCCCGCTTGTGGGACAAGCCTGATGAATTTCGGCCGGAACGATTTGAAGAGCGGGAAGAAAATCCGTTTGATTTGATTCCTCAAGGCGGGGGCCACGCCGAGAAAGGGCATCGCTGTCCAGGGGAAGGCATTACTATTGAAGTCATGAAAGCAAGCCTGGATTTTCTCGTCAATCAGATTGAATACGACGTCCCGGAACAATCGCTGCATTACAGTCTCGCGAGAATGCCGGCATTGCCTGAAAGCGGTTTTGTGATGAGCGGAATCAGACGGAAAAGTTAAATATAAAAGCTCTCTTCCTTATCGAAGAGAGCTTTTTGATTACTTCTTTTTTTCATCGTAGTATTGGACGGGATACATAGAGCCTTCGGATACCATTTTGTTGTCCTCAATATCTTGCGGGTGCGGGTGTCCTGCTTTATCGACTGGGAACTTTTCCATATCCGGCTGTTTGGTCATTTTCATTTTCATGCTGTGAATGAATTCTCTAGCTTTTTGGCGATTTGACGGGTCTTTTAATAGATAAGAAGTGATGCCGACGGTTGAAACAGCGAGACCTGAAAGTAACAGCTTTTGTTTCATGGTGATACTCCTTTCTATTTTAAGAGTGGTGTTTCCTGTATCATTCCCGTTTTGGTTATGGCTAAACCTTTGCCGATTTTCTTAGGGAACAGTTTAGAGGTTATCCTGTTATTCTTTGCGCCGGGTATACTGAAAAACCAACGGGAAAGAATAACCTGTGATGAGAAAACCTTGCGCTATTACGTAAGATTTTTTGTAGTCGATTGGTCATGTTCATCGCGAAATGTTACACCAATGTAAACGTTTAATAGGACCATAAGGCTTATTGTTAAGTTATTGTAAATTAAGTGGATGTTTTATTTACAATCATCTGAACTTGAAACATAATCGAAGAGAGTTTGCTGAATAATGTCTAAACAGAGGTGAACATGTTGGCGATTGACATACAAACATTACTGTTCGAATTTCTCGGGGGTCTCGGTATTTTCCTGATTGGGATTAAGTTCATGGGAGACGGACTTCAGAAATCGGCTGGAGATAGATTAAGAAATATTTTAGACCGTTTTACAAGCAATCCGCTAATGGGCGTATTGGCGGGGATTATTGTGACGGTTTTGATTCAGAGCAGTTCCGGAACCACGGTTATCACCGTTGGGCTTGTCAGTGCGGGCTTTATGACGCTTCGCCAGGCCATTGGCGTCATTATGGGAGCCAATATTGGAACAACGGTTACCGCGTTTATTATCGGAATCGATATAGGGGCCTATGCGTTGCCGATTATTGCTGTCGGCGGATTTTTACTGTTTTTCTTTAAACATAAAAATGTACAAAACGCGGGTCAGATAGTGTTTGGGTTCGGGGCTCTGTTTTATGGGCTGGAGTTAATGAGCGGCGGCATGAAACCGCTCCGTTCACTTGAGGCCTTTCATGATTTAACGGTTAGTATGAGCTCCAATCCGGTTCTAGGTGTTGTCATTGGGACTTTGTTTACGGTTCTCGTGCAAAGCTCCAGCGCCACGATTGGTATCCTGCAAGGTTTATTTTCAGATGGTCTGATTGATATTAACGGTGCGCTGCCGGTGTTATTCGGTGACAATATCGGAACGACGATCACCGCGGTTCTTGCGTCTTTAGGTGCATCTGTTGCAGCGAGACGTGCTGCGGCCACTCATGTGCTGTTTAACCTTATCGGGACAACGATTTTCCTGATTTTGCTTAAACCATTCACAGCATTGATCTTATCGCTTCAGACATCGATTGGGCTTGATCCGAAGATGACGATTGCATTCGCACACGGAATCTTTAATACGACCAATACGATTATACAGCTTCCTTTTGTCGGGATATTGGCTTTGATCGTAACAAAACTGATTCCGGGCAAGGATTCAATGGTCGAATACAAGTCGCATCTTGATCCGATTTTTATCGAGCAATCCCCATCTATTGCTCTTGGACAAGCAAAAGAAGAAGTGCTGCAAATGGGGAATTTTGCGGTGCAGGGGCTGGAAGTTACAAAACAGTTTTTAGTGACAAAACAGCCAAAATACGCGGCAAATGCTTATCAGATAGAGGATGCGGTTAACAATCTTGATCGGAAAATTACCGATTATTTGATCGAGCTTTCTTCAAGTTCTCTTTCAGAGCACGAGTCTGAGGAGCATCATATGCTGATGGATACCGTCAGAGACATTGAAAGAATCGGCGACCACTTCGAAAATGTAATTGAACTGATTGAATATCAGCAGGCGCATCGTGTGGTTATCACTGAATCTGCCATGGCGGATTTAACGGAAATGATGGATTTGACGATTTCTACTGTGAAAGCGTCCATGGAAGCATTGCACCACAATGATGTGAAGATAGCTGAGCAAGTCATTGAAAAAGAAGATGAAATTGACAAAATGGAACGGAAGCTTCGCAAAAAGCATATTATCCGTCTGAATGAAGGGCTGTGCACCGGACAAGCGGGCATCGTCTTTGTCGATATGATCAGCAACCTTGAGCGTATCGGCGATCATGCGGTGAATATTGCAGAAGCTGTTATTGGTGAAAATCGATAAGAAAAAGCTGAGAATCCTAAGATTCTCAGCTTTTTTTGTAGTCATTTTTAACGTGCTGGAAGACATCAGGGTAATTTGTGAATACTCCTGTCACTCCCCAGTCAAGCAGGCGGCGCATATCTGCTTCTGTATTGACCGTGTAAGGGTGAAGCAGGAGGCCATGGCTGCGGATCATACTGACGTTTTCAGCATTCAGCGCTTTGTAATCCGGACCCGCACCGACAGCGTATGTTTTGATTTCGTCCAGGTCAGCATCTGTCATTGACGCCATTTGTTTGGCTTCCAGCAATTGAACGGCCGGCAGGTTTGGCTGCAATTGATGGACTTTTACCAGGCTTTCTTTGCTGAACGATTGAATAATCACTTGGCCGGGCTTAGAATGTTTGCCCAGTAATTTATGTTTCTGTAAAGAAGCGATCAATTTTTCTTCCATGCCTGGGTAGGTGTCAGGCGATTTTGTTTCAATGTAGTAGTTTGCGTGTTTTCCGAAACGGTTCAATACTTCGTCTAATGTAGGAACCTTAAGGCCGGCGTACTGCGGCTTTGCTTTTTCCGGATAGGCTTTATTAAACCAAGAACCGGCGTCAAGTTTCTTAATGTCTGCGAGCGTATGGTCTTTTACCCAGCCCGTTCCGTTTGTGGTGCGGTCCAGTTTTTCATCGTGCATGACAATCAATTTGCCGTCTTTTGTCATTTGCAGATCCAACTCAATATAATCTGCTTTCATTTTCTGAGCGGTTTCGTAAGAAAGGATCGTATGCTCAGGCACATATCCGGAAGCCCCTCTGTGCGCAACTGTAAGGATACGGTCAGGTGACAGCAGGTTCCCTTTTGACGCTGCCGACACCGGCGTGACCATAAATGAGAGTAAGCCCAGCGACAGAAGAGCCAGAGCTAGTATTCTATTTTTTCGCATGATTTCTCCTCCTTATAGATAAACAGAACCTGTCTTTCATATTAAAAAACGGATGTAAACGGCGTGTTAGAAAATGATTAATCTTTTATTTTTCTTTCTTAAACGTGCTCCGCCCGTTTTCCTGTATTCCACGTCAAAGCCAAGAAGACGATAGCAAGAATGCAGGAAGAGATCAGCATGATAAAGCCGCCGTTCCAATCAAACTGGTCAACGACAAAGCCCATAATGGCATTGGCGAAAGCCGATCCGCCGATGTATCCGAAAAATCCGGTCAAACCGGCTGCAGTTCCGGCTGCTTTTTTCGGGGCTAGATCAATCGCTTGCAGGCCGATCAGCATAACAGGCCCGTAGATTAAGAAGCCAATACTGATCAGGGCGATGTTGTCTACGAGCGGATGGCCGGCAGGATTCAGCCAGTACACCAATACGGCAATGAAAACGCCCGCCATAAACAAAACGCCTGCCGGTGCCCGGCGGCTTTTGAAGAATTTGTCACTGATCCATCCGCACAGGATTGTTCCCGGTATGCCGGCGTATTCGTAAAGAAAATATGACCAGCGCGAGTCTTCAGGAGAAAAGCCTTTGGCTTCTGTTAAGTAAGTAGGCGCCCAGTCAACCACGCCGTACCGCACAAAATAGACAAATACATTGGCAAACGCGATGTACCAAAGAAATTTGTTGTTCAGCACATATTGAAAAAGGATTTCTTTTGTTGTTAATTCTTTTTCCTGATTTTTAAACGCGTGTTTTGGGTAGTCATTCCGATACTCTTCAATTGGCGGGAGTCCGCAAGATTGAGGTGTATCGCGAACCAATAAAACAATCAAAAATGAAATGACAATGGCGATAATAGCAGGGAAGAAAAACACGCTTTTCCAGGTCACGAACATCGCAATGCCAAGAGTGACAAGCGGAGCGAGAATACCGCCGCCTATGTTATGGGCGACATTCCAGATCGACATTTTGGTGCCGCGTTCACTAATGGAAAACCAATGGGCCATCGTCCTGCCGCATGGGGGCCAGCCCATTCCTTGAAACCATCCGTTGATAAACATAAAAATAAACATGATGGTGACGCTCGAAGTCACCCAAGGCATTGAAACGAAGAGAATATTAACGATTGCTGATAAAAATAGGCCTGTCGCAAGAAAATACCTCGGATTACAGCGGTCAGACACCATGCCCATGATGAATTTGCTGAATCCGTATGCAATGGACACAGCGGCCAGCACCAACCCCAGTTCTGTTTTTGAAAACCCCTGTTCCTGAAGATAAGGAATGGCAAAGGCAAAGTTTTTCCGCAGCAGGTAGTAGCCTGCGTAGCCGATAAAAATCCCGATAAACACTTGGAGCCTGAGCCGTTTATAAGCCGCATCCGTCTTTGAATCATCCAGTCTCTCAATGTGAGGAGCCGGTTTAAATATGTGAAACATCAAAATCATCCTCCTTTGCTGCTTGTGTTGGATGTGTGGCGTGCCTCCTTTCTGAAAAACAAAAAGAGCCAGAAAACACCCCTCGTCAAAAGGGGTTGGCTTCCTGGCTCTCCTCATCTCCATCCAAGCTATTAACTTATCATGATAGCGCTTTCTTAAATTATCATAGTCCGGAGTGAATGTAAACGGGTAATTTTAAAATTTGAGTTAGAAAAAAGTGAATATTATCCTTTTCATATTACAGTTATGTTTTTTTACGAGCCGCATAAAAATCTGGAGGGAGGCTGTTGCAGGTGAATGAATTAGATATCGCGTTCGGTATTTTGCCTTTAGGGATTATATTGTTATCGATTGCCGGGACTTTTGTTTGTAAAAACGTGTATCTGATGCCAGTGCTTAGTTTGATCATATCGCTAGTGTTCACTTTTACCATTTTTAACGAATCATTTTTAGGGTGGGTTGTTGTCTATAGCTTGGTTTCACTGGCTTTATCCTATATCACATTGATTGTGATCAGGAAAAAGAAAGCATCAAGAAAATAAGAATACCCCGCTTTCCAACATATCGTTGACTATAGCAACTATATGTGATTATAATTGGCTTAATCAACGATATAAGAAAGTGGGGATGAGTATGAAAACCAGTGAATCAACTGTCGGTTTAAAATTCAGAAAGTTCAATCGATTTTACACGAATGTCCTTGGCTTCCTTAATGAGCACATTTACGACAGCCCGTTTTCCTTAACAGAAACACGTATTTTATTTGAAATTTTCAATACGCCCAATTGTACGGCAAAGGCTCTTCAGGATAAGCTAGGGCTAGATCGGGGATATGTCAGCAGGATTTTGAAACAGTTTGAAAAAGAAGATTTGGTTTATAAACAAAAGAGCAAAGATGACGCCCGCCACCATTATATTTATGTCACGGAAACGGGAAAAACGATTTATAAAAAACTGGAGGAGAAAGCTAACGAACAAGTGGAACTGATGCTGGAGGAAATTGATCAAAAGGACCAGCACAAGCTTGCGGAGGCGATGGCAGAGATTGAAGCGATCCTTTCACAGTCGCTTTCTGCCAGAACATCAGAGATATCGATTAGAGATTATTTTCTGTCGGATGATCTTCAACTCCTTATTGAGAAACAAAGACAATTTTACGCGGAGGCTAACGGCTGGGACGACACGTTTTTAGATTATCTTCATGAAACATTTGATGCTGAAATCGAAAAGATATGGATTGCAGAAAGCGGCGGGAAATTTGCCGGCTCTGTCGGGTTGGTCAAACATGATGAAAAGACAGTGCAGCTCAGATGGTTCCTCGTTGATGCCGCTTTTCGGGGCAAAGGGCTCGGCACTCAATTGCTGGAGCATCTGGTTACATACTGCCGGGACATGAGGTTTGAACGCGTTTTCCTTTGGACGGTGAGCACCATGGCCGAGGCTCGTCCGCTCTATGAAAAATTTGGATTTAGGGTCAGTGAAGTGAAAAAAGAAGCGCCATTATGGGGACAGCGCCTGACAGAAGAACGGTGGGATTTGGAGCTGTCATGAAAAGACTGCACTATGCTTGGATCATCGTTTCCGTCACCTTTTTGATCTTATTGGCCGTTCAGGGGGTGCGCCTGTCATTTGGTGCGTTTGTGGAGCCTTGGGAAAGGCAGTTTTCAATGGACAGAGGCACCATCTCGCTGATTTCTACTATAAGCTTTATTGTTTATGGCATATCACAGCCTGTGATCGGACGACTTGTGGACAAATGGGGTGCTCGGGCTGTTTTGTCATGGAGCGCGTTATTGACAGGAGTCAGCATTTTCTTAACATACCTTGTTACTTCGCCATGGCAGCTGTTTTTGCTTTATGGGCTGGGCGTCTCGCTTGGAGTTGGCGGAGCATCGAATGTGGCAGCAAGTGTATTGGTCGTCAATTGGTTCAGCAAAAAGCGGGGACTAGCCTTTGGGATCATGGAAGCAGGCTTTGGCGCTGGGCAAATGCTTCTCGTTCCCGGCTCACTTATGCTGATCCATTGGTTTAGCTGGAAGCTGACGGTTGTGGTGTTGGGCTTGCTGTTAATCGTGATTGTCTTTCCGGCTGCACTGCTGATGCTGCGGAACAATCCTTCAGAAAAGAATACAGAGCCGATTGGCGGGCTTGCTGCTGCGGAAAAAGAAACAGCATCTAAAACAACTGCTCTTTCAGTGACCGGAATGTTTCGGATGAAGCAATTCTGGTTTCTGATTTTGCCGTTTTTGATCTGCGGATTTACGACCGTGGGGCTGATGGATACCCATTTGATTCCGTTTTCTCACGATCACGGCTTTTCGACGACAGTCACAAGTGCTGCTGTCAGTCTGCTTGCCGGCTTTAACATCGCTGGGATCTTACTGTCCGGAATTGTAGCAGACCGGTGGAGCAGCCGGAAAATCCTGTGCTTTTTATATGCGGTACGCGCGCTGTCGATCGTGATTCTGATTTACAGCCACGAGCCCTACTTGCTTTTAGCATTTGCGATTCTGTTTGGATTAGTGGACTTCGCCACGGTAGCGCCGACTCAAATGCTCGCTACCCAGTACTTTCAAAACTACTCGATCGGCCTCATGATCGGCTGGCTGTCTCTTGCCCATCAAATCGGCTCGGCACTCGGCGCATATGTGCCCGGCGTCATCTATACTGTAACGGGCGAGTATACACTGGCTTTTTATTTGTCGATTGGGATGCTCGTGCTGGCGAGCGTGATGAATGTGTTGCTGAGGGAGCCTGCGGGAGTCACACGTGACAGTGTGGCTGTGATAGAGAAGGGGAGAGCAGAAAGTGAGCATCTCTGATTTCGGGATTATTCAGAGATGCTTTTTTTGTATTTTTGTTCTAATACGAAGTCAATCATACTGACAATGCGGGCGTTTTCGGATTTTTGTTTGAAGTTCTGGGAGATTTGAACTTTTCTTGAAAATGGGAAAACAATAAAAACCCAAAAAAGGCCGATCAAGGCAAAAAACATTTGTATAGCTAATTCTATTAATTCATTAAAACGAGTGCTAAAAAAATAAATATATAAAGTTACGAATGACACGAAACAAACGATTTTGACGGTGTGTTTGAATGTGAGCTGTGGTTCAGTTAAGCACACTTTCATTTGGCTGAGTGTGAGTGAGTCTTGTTGCATTAAGTATAAAAGTAAATCACTTTGATTTTGGCTAATTGGGTACAGATCCGTTTCTATTTTTTTGGTGATTTCCTGATACTTATGTATATTGTTTTTCATAAAGAATCCCCCTTAAGAATAACTCCATGAATCCTCTAAAAGGATCCATGGAGACCAAGATTATTTAAAAGCCGCTAATAATGTACGGAAGAGTACTGCAACTGCTCCTGCTTCAGCGCCTACCGTTAAAGCTAAGGCACCGATACCAGCAACAATAACAATACCTATACCTACCTGAACCATGTTGTTGACAATAGTATCCCAATCTGGTGAATATACTTCCTCAGTATCTGGTAATCTAAAGTGCTTCTGTTTTATTTTAAACGTAATCGTAGTTGTAAGTCCAGTTGTTGCACTGTCACCAACTGGAATATCAGGAGTATAGATTTTAACTTGAATATTTAACGATTGGGCAGTTGGATTTACATAAACCTCCAAATAACCGTTGCGTACTGACAAGCTGAGGCTGTTTAAAAGGTTTTGATAAGAGTCAATTTGTGACGCAGTGAGAGACGTTTGGGTGTCTCCCAATAAACCCGTGATATAGGCACCTGGTTTACCATTTGTAATGGTAATTGTGTTTGGTGAACCTTCACTTGGGATGGTTGCCAGAAGTGAAGTTGATAGAATAATATCCAACTCAGGTGATGTGAAAATGGTTTCTGTCGTATCAAATTCAAACATCGCGTTTGCAAGAGTAGATAGATTTTCTAAAGCCGGAATGGTAGATAAAATGTCTGTCAGTGTACGTAGTCTTGCATCATATACCGGATCAGACGGCGGATTCAAATTGCTTGCACCTGAGTCTCTTCCTGAAAATCCGTCTTTATCAATTCCGATGCTTCCAGAGCCGCTTCCGATTGTCCCCTCATAAAATTGATCAAAGGCCCAGTTGTTTGGCATCGGATAGCCGAGATTGCCGCTAAATCCAGTTGACATATTTGCCACAAAACTATATTTTGTCAGCCCGGCTTCTGAAGTGCGGATACAAATGTTTCTCGGTCCGTAAACCCCAATTTCATATTTAGGTGCGGTTGAAAATGTCTGCATTTTTGTAAATGCTGACTTGATCTCTTGAAAATAAGGGATAATTTTATCGGTCACTTCATAATCATATGCATCAAAGTCGACGGCAAAATAAATGATCGTGCCTGACGGGAAACCTAATCTTCGAGCCGCTGAAGCAGCGCTGTATGCATCTCTTGTGCCTTGGTCTTTTACAAAATAAGAAGATTCATAACCGCCGTCTTGATAAATTGGAAAAACCTTTAATCCGGCATCAACAATAACTGAAAGTTCCTCAGATGTCAGGGCCTTCGAAGTAAGGCCATTGCTTGTCCGCACATTTCCGGTCAAATATCTTCCAACTGTTTTATAACCGTTATTCCGCAGGGTCTGAGCTTTTTCTGCTGTTATTATTGTAGCAGTGTCACAAGCAGAAGCGGTCCGTGTTGTGTCTCCTGAGCTTGATAATAAAGCTTTGATGGTTGGCATGTCGGCATAACCTGTTTGAGGCAGGCACATGAACTCTTGAAATGCTTTAACGGCTGAAACAACACCGACGCCATATTTGCCGTCAAACTCACCAGGATCGAATGACTTTCCATTGCAATAAAGGGCGTACTGAACAATTAAAACAAAGCCTGTTCTTGAATCGCCGGGAGTTAAAGTAGGGCATAAGCTTGTTGTGCCGTTTCCGAAAAATCCATTGGCGACACTTGTGCTCATGCCTTCTTCTTTTTGCAAAGCATAAATAAGGGCCTTGTTGGTATCGCGGGCATATAGTCCGTCACAAGGCATTAAACCGATATAGTCATTGTAGTCCCGGTTTAAGTTTTGTTGAATCTGACGGATTCTTGGATCCCCCCCAGACACTAGCTTAAAAGCACTCATGTCCAATAAGGCTTTCATAATCAACGTGGTGACAATTCCATCCTGAGTTGTCAGTCCTGCAGCTTTCTGAAATTCCTTCACCGCATTTTCTGTTTTTTCGTAAAAGACACCTGTAAAACCGCCGGGATTAAAGCCTTTGCACCATAAAGCCCCCTGTAAAATAAAATTCATGTTGCTTGGTTCTGAATCTGGAGCTTGACGTTTAAGAGGCTTAAATAAGCGCTGTGTTGTCGGCCCGAAGTTATCAGCTGGCTCCGAGATACCCAGTTCAATTTGAAGCGCACGAGTCAGACCGTAGATCGTATCCCACCCAGTTTTCCCGCTTTCTTCTACTGGGTTATACCCGTGTTTGCCGCTGTACGTTTCGTTCAGCCACTGCTGTGTGATTAAGACCATTTCATCCATTTCGATTCCTCCTTCTTTAGGTCGCGTTCATTTATAGGTGGCAAACGTAGGACAAAATAAAAAATGGATGCCGTTAAGCATCCATATGACTTCCGTTCTCCATCAGCTCCGCTTTCGGTTTCTGCTCAGAAATGTAGAGTCCTAAAAGCGTAAGTGCACCTCCTAGAAGAGCGATCCATGTCATGTTTTCGTGAAGGATCAGGATGGAGGCTGTGATTGTGATGACCGGGACCATATAAATATATGCGCTGGATTTTACGGCGCCGAGCACGCCGACAGAGTAATTCCATGTTGCGAAACACAGGGCGGAAGCACCGATGCCGAGGAAGAGCATGTTGAGTACATTTGAAGCGGATGAAAATCGGCTCAGGTCAAAATGAAAGTCGAACAAAAATAAAGCGGGAACCATAAACAACAAACCGTACAAAAACACTCTCTGTGTCAGCTCGATGATGTGATAATCGTAAGCGCTTAATTTATTCATCAATATCGAGTAGCCTCCAAACACGAGAGCGGCCCCGACTGCCATGATGTCTCCGAACGGATTCAGCCGCAGTACGACATTGCCGTTGAACGTAATCAATAAAAGCCCGATCAGTGCTGCCCCAAATCCAATGAAAAAAGTCAGCCGCAGTTTTTCGCCTTCAAGCAGAAAGTGGGCAAGAACAGCAGTAATCATCGGGATAATGGATACAATCATGCCTACATTTGAAGCGTATGTATACGTAAGGGCTATATTTTCTAATAAAAAGTAAAGGGTGACGCCAAATAAACCTGCCCCGGCAAATAACAGCTCCAGCCGCCAATTTTTGAACGGAATTATTTTAGGACGTACGAGAATAAGTGCAATAAAGCCCATCAAAAACCGGTAAAATAATATTTCCATTGGAGTAAAGTCAGCCAGCAGAACCTTTGTCGAAATAAAGGTTGTCCCCCAAATCAGAATGGTCACAATGGCTGCGGTATGTCCGGCCGTTTCCCTTTGTATGCTCATCTTTGAAGCTCCTTTTCAAAAATCTTCATGTATTGTTTCGGCGTCAGCCCCACCTGCCGTTTGAAAAACTTCGTCATGTGGCTCTGATCGCTGAAGCCTGTCTGAAATGCCGCATCAATCGGTCTAACCCCTTGTTCCAGGAGTTTTTTCGCTTGATTAATCCGGATTGTCTCTAGGTAGCTATTAGGCGTAATTCCTTTTTGTTTTGTAAATGATCGCAATAAATGATACTTGCTCCAGCCTGTTAATTCACTCAAATCATTGAGTGTGACGTTCTCGGCATAATGTTCTTCTAGAAATCCGCAAACCATTTTGACTTCGTCGGATGGTTCCGGAATGCTGTTGAGGAACGTGACGTCTGAATAACGGCGGATCAGCTCTTCCAGCAAATGAAGAAACAGCTCCTCCTTGCGCAAAGCCTGCTTTTCCTCGGAAATCAGAATGTGCAATTCCTGCAGGCTGGATGTCAGCTCGTGGCGGAATAACACATGCTGGGAGAAATATGGGAGATGCCCGGCGCCAGTAATCTCTTCGACCGCCTTCTCCATGACATCCGGCATCACATTGATACACCGATAATCAAGCGTCCGCCCGTCAATCTGCTCACAGCTATGCGTGTCACGGGGGTTAAAGAGGAGAAGGTCACCTGGATTGATAATATATTCTTGATCCTGACAGGCCAGATACCGCTGTCCTTTTTCGATAAAGCCAATCACATAATAATCGTGAAAGTGGTTAGGGAATTTTTGCATAATCCCCTTGAAGCGGTATGCTTCTATATTAAGGTGCGGGTCAAGCTGCAGTGTTCGGGTTTCGTTTTGCATGGGATGCCTCCTGTCGGTGTGGTGGTCTTGGGTTAAGTGTAGCATGATTTTTAGGGATTTCTTGTATGATGTTGCTGTTTGGAATAGAGAAAGCAGACCTTGATTGGTCTGCTTTCTTTTCCATCCCACATATGAAAATGCTAGATAGTGTTTTTCTTTTAACAAGAATTTAAAGATTTCCATATTCCTCAATAATAGCTTTATCTGCACAATACTCGTAGAAATTGTTTATTAATTTATCAACATCTTGCTTGCGAGCCATTTTGTCTAACCAATCTTCTGGGATTCCGTCCATCTTATAATACATTCCCGCTATTGATCCAGTTATTGATGCTACGGTATCAGTATCCTCTCCTAAGTTCACTGCTGCTAGTACTGCTTCGGTAAATGAAGATGTAGTGCCGAAACACCATATTGCCGCTTCTAAAGAATGAACGGCATACCCGTCTGATCGGATTTCTTCTCTTGGTGTATTCAAAAAACTTTTGTCGAAAATTCTTTCATAATGTGTTAACTCTTTATGGTATACATGTTCTTTTGCAAAATTCTCATCGAAAAGCTCTTTCACTTCTCTTAAAGATTTATCAATTGAATTGTTATAATATAGCCTTAGTAATAGCTCAACATAAATAATGGAACCAACTATAGCACGCGGATGGGCATGAGTTATTTCTGTATATTTCTTAATCATCTCCGCTTTTTTCACAAAATCAAATTCTTTATGCAAAATAAACACTAATGGTGAAATTCTCATTAATGCTCCATTTCCGTTATCGAATTCCGACTGACCACCGCATTTTTCTGGCAGAACACCTTTTCTAAATCGGGTAATCGCTTCAACAGTCGTCCTGCCAATGTCAAACATTTCACCATACGGCGTCCAGTAACCTTCATCTTGATACTGTTTAAATTTCTGCATTAAATCATTTATGTTCCCTTTTTCAATCATATTTTCCATCAGGCACAAGGTCAGAGATGTATCGTCAGACCAGGTTCCAGGAGGTTGATTATAGGTGCCGTATCCTACTATATCCTGCACATGAAAATCTCCTCTTTTTTTGAATTCAACTGGAACTCCTAACATATCTCCTATAATGCCACCGTATATTGTTGGAAGAACTTTGTTTTTTATATTAAGTTTAAGAAAACTCTTATTGTCATCTTCCCATCTATCTATCATTCTTCTGCTTCTCATTTTTTCACCCTCTTAAATTAAGTCTAAAATAATATGTAACTTATTGCTGCTATCAACATGTGCGCTTTTAATAACCATCTCTTGCCCAAAATTTAAAAGTAACTCAGCTTCATTAGGGAAGTGACTTATCTTTCCAAGATAGGCTGCATTAGTTCCTGCTGGAACATTTATTTCCCATGAGACTTTCATGTGATCAAAGGATGATTCTTTAACAATTGCAGTACTAATAAAACCATTGTCTCTGAAAGTCTTCCCAATTAACGATTCAGCATTAATGTCTCCATATTTGTCAAATTGGATTAATGATTCTAAAGGTCTTAGGTCTGTCCCTCTATAAACTTGCAAATTGTGTGGAACTCTCGCTTTATCCAACCCATTCTTTATATTATAGATTGTATCTAAATCAATGCCATCTAAAGAATCATTAATTCCTCTTAAATAATCATTTATTTTTTTAAAATCGTCACCAGTATATTGCTTAATTGCATCTTGTTCACGTGGAGTTAATGAATTCATCCAATCGTCATAATACTTGCTCCCCCATTGGTGTGCTTCCTCTACTGTTTTAATATCACGTGTAATTTTAGAACTTTCATTGGGCCTACGCCACCTGATTTGCTATGATCGCTGCCATTAATCTGGACAAAGTTTTCATGTTTTTTATCAAAATCCTTCTCCAGTTTCGAAATAGGGCTTTCAAAATTCTGTGCTCCTTGTATTGCAGGTTCTAGTTGATTGTTACTTGGCAATTTGAAATAAGGTTTTGCTTTTTCAGTAATGTTCTTTGCTAAAGATTTGTGATCGTTCAAAAATGTTTTTGTTTCTTTTGTCACGAATTTCCCAGCTTTTGTTGCTGATGCCGCTTTTCCGAGTCCTTTGGCCCCAAATAGGGAGGCAACTGCGTAGGTGATATAGTGGGAGCGGCTATAGACATCACCGTGAACCATGTTGTCGTTCCATGATTTTTTGAAGGAATCGACCATGTATTCAAAAGTTTCTGGCGCGCTATAGATGATATTTTGAAGTTCCTGTCCGGCTTTCACTTGTTCTTCGATGCCCATTCCACCCTGTGCTCTATATGACCATACAGCAAGATCATAAGCACCGACAGCAAGGTCGCATGCACCGGTGACAATATCCTTTCCGGCATCCCAGAGCCCGACAATTACACCTTTTCCACCTTCGACTAGCATTCTTCCTGCTTCCTGCTGGGCTTTCATTTGAACAATGCTTGAATAGTATTGTAATTGCTCAGCGCTCAGGTTGTCAGTGCCAATTTTGTCTGCAATTTTCAGGTATTCATCAGGGTCAGTAGTTTTGTCGAGTTTTTTCTTGAGAAACTCGATTTCTTCCTGTTTTTTTGCTTTGATGAACTGCTGTGCTTGTTTGTGAATATCCGCTTTGTTTTGATAAGCGTCCGTTTCATGAAAGGCTTTTGCGTTAAAGGTCATGGGATTTGTGTTTCCGCCTTTGCGGGTGGCACCGGTCAGTGCTTCGAAAAATGCACGAACCTCTTGTTCCACTGCTTCGGATGCTACGTAATCACTGTTTAGTTTCTCATCCAGGTTATGCAGATGTGTAATCGTTTTTTCTCGTTCTTTATTTGCTTTATCCAGTTCGTCGATGACTGTAGATTTATCAAAGAGAGATAACGGCAAGATGTCGTCAATAGAATTCAGGATTGATTTCATGTCTTTATGCTGTGCATCTATAATGCCGTCCGCTTTGATTAGACCGTTATGCAGTTCGTTATCGAGATAGGATTCCTCAACGTATGCATTGTCATCAAATGTTGCTTCCTCAATTGCGGCTGGAATATTTTTAAAAAAAGCGATTCTCATGTCAATAAGGTCCAGCCACAGATCTGCCCCTGCAGCTTGTTCCTTATAGAAAGCTTTAATTGCGTTAGCACCCTTGCCTGTCATGGCATCATCCAAGTTTGTCATCTCTTTGAACTGTTTCTTCAGAGCAGTCATATGCCCTCTCAATGTTTGATAGGCTTTAAGGCGCGTTTCAGCCGTTTCTAAAATCGTATTTGCTTCAAGTATCTTCAAGGTACTGTGTCCTTTCGCCTGAATTTTCCTGTAAATATGGTACCATGGTGAATTCAGGAAAGGAGTGAAAACTGAAAAAACAAGGAAAAAAGGTACTTTTTTACTGGTTCTATTTAATCATTTTAGGCACAGGCAGGAAAAGCTGCTGGAATCAGCATCCGCGCTAATTCTCGCCGGCTTCCTGTAGTGGTTTTCGCAAAATAGATTTCAGGTGGTCTTTCATGGTATATGCAGCATTCGCTTCCATTTCTTTGTGAAAATCCCTTGATCATACAGTTCATGATGACTTCTTATTTTATCTTTTTAATAAAAATTTATTTTTCGAATATTTCAGTTATAATGGTTGGGAAACAGATAGGAGGGGCAAAGATGTATCAATCAAAGAAGGTTTTATTGTTAGGTTCAGGTGAGTTAGGAAAAGAGGTAGTGATTGAAGCCCAGCGTCTTGGGGTACAGACGGTGGCGGTGGACAGTTACGAGCATGCTCCGGCGATGCAGGTTGCGCATAACAGCTATGTTGCTGATATGCTGGACCGCGAGCAGATCAGAACCATCATTGAGAAAGAAAAGCCGGATTTGATTGTGCCTGAGGTTGAGGCGATTGCGACGGATGAATTGCTGAAGCTTGAAAAGGAAGGATTTCACGTCATCCCGAATGCGCGTGCGGCGAAGCTGACCATGGATCGGGAAGGCATCAGACGGCTTGCGGCGGAAACGCTCGGACTTGCGACGGCTGGCTATGAGTTTGCGAATACATATGAAGAATTTGTACAAGCGGCAGCTCAGATCGGTTTCCCTTGTGTCGTTAAACCATTGATGAGTTCTTCTGGAAAAGGCCAAAGCGTGTGCCGCTCTGAAGCGGATTTAGAGAGCTGCTGGGAGACGGCGATGGAAGGCGGACGGGTGAAAAACGGGCGCGTGATCGTTGAGGAGTTTATCCCATTCGAATCAGAAATCACGCTCTTAACCGTACGTGCGGTAAACGGCACGACATTTTGTGAGCCGATCGGTCATGTGCAAAAGGACGGAGATTATATCGAATCATGGCAGCCGCATCATATGACAGAGCAGCAAATGGAAGAAGCGAAACATATTGCGAAAGCCATTACGGATGAGCTTGGCGGCTACGGCCTGTTTGGCGTTGAGCTGTTCCTTGCGAAAGATAAAGTGTATTTCAGTGAAGTATCTCCTCGACCTCATGATACGGGCCTTGTCACGCTGGTGACGCAAAATTTGTCAGAATTCGCACTGCATGTCCGGGCGATTCTCGGCTTTCCGATTACAGAAATCACTCAGCTTTCTCCTGGCGCCAGCAGGCCCCTCAAAGCACCGGAAGAATCAGCGGATTACACTGTTGAAGGGCTGGAAAACGCCCTGGCAGTTCCGAAGACACAAGTTCGCGTCTTTGGCAAACCGATAACGAAAGCCGGACGCCGTATGGCGGTTGCGCTTTCTGCGGCTGATACAGTTGAAACAGCAAGAGAGAATGCAAAGAAAGCATTTGATCAGCTATCTATAAAATAGAGTTTGAGCGGGTCTTGTCTTGGACAAGGCCTTTTTTTTCATCCACCATAAAAGTTTTATCATAAGAATCAGAAACGCGATTATAATGTAAAAGTCTTCCACCTATAAGGGTGGTTGACACAAAAGGAGGGAGATGACAAAATGAAATTAGTTTCAACATTCAGAAAACAATGGTTCGTTTACTTAACAGTTTTGTGCTTGGCTTTATCAGCGGGGGTATCTTTCGGCGTACCGGCAAAAGCGGCAGAGAACCCGCAAATTTCTGTATCAAATACCGGTAAAGAAGCTGATGTCACGAAAAACCAAACGTCAAAAGAAGAACAGGTTTCCGCCCCTTATGAGGGAACCGGGAAAACAAGCAAATCGCTTTATGGTCAAACGCAACTGGAAAAAAACATTAAAACCATACAGCCTTCAAGTATCATCGGAACCGATGAACGCGTCAGAATCTCCAGTACAACATCTTTTCCTTACAGAGCAACTGTTCAACTGTCAATCAAGTATCCCAACACCTCAAGCACTTATGGATGCACCGGATTTTTAGTCAATCCGAATACTGTCGTAACGGCTGGACATTGTGTGTACAGCCAGGATCACGGCTGGGCTTCGTCGATAACCGCTGCGCCAGGGCGCAATGATTCTTCATATCCTTACGGAACTTATTCAGGCACGATGTTTTACTCCGTCAAAGGATGGACGGAAAGCAAAAACACCAATTATGATTACGGCGCTATTAAATTAAACGGTTCTCCGGGAAACACGGTTGGCTGGTACGGCTATCGGACAACAAATAGCAGCAGTCCTGTGGGTCTTTCCTCGTCAGTGACAGGATACCCATGTGACAAGACATTTGGCACGATGTGGTCTGATACAAAGCCGATTCGCTCCGCTGAAACGTATAAGCTGACCTATACAACCGATACGTACGGCTGCCAAAGCGGATCGCCTGTGTATCGAAACTACAGTGACACAGGGCAGACAGCTATTGCGATTCACACGAACGGGGGATCGTCATATAACTTGGGAACAAGGGTGACGAACGATGTATTCAACAATATTCAATATTGGGCAAATCAATAAATACAGCAAACTAGCTATTTTCATGTCTATTTTGTTTTTATGCGGATGCAGTTCACAGACGCATTCTGCTCAGAAAGAAACGGCTATTCCTGTTACTCTTCATGTGGAGGATGCCAAAGGGCTGCCGGTTGAAGGGGTTCAAGTGACAATTGTCGAAGCGCCGGCCTCAGATCAGGAGCCGAGTATAGAGATTGGCGAGATACTCGGTAAAACAGATAAAAACGGAGACATCAAATGGGATACAGGCAGAAAAGGGGACTACTCAGTCGCATTAACGAAGGGTGAAAAATCAGTAACCCATCACATCTCATTAACAGAGGATAAAAAAGATAAGGTCATTCCATTAGTTTTCAAAGAATAGGCGGTTTCTCTCTTTCGAGGGAAACTGCCTTTTTTATGTATCACAGGAAGCCAAGATATATACTGGAAATTTATAATGTGAGATAATAAGAAATAGGCATTTTTTCTTACGAGACAAAAGGAGCTTTATCCTTTATTTTTATATCAATCTAACCCGGAGGAAAAAGAAGAAGATGACACAAGATTCAATGCAGCTTGCCGCGGCTGAAAGCGGTCTTCGCTTTTACCAGGCATATGATCAAAGCCTTTCTTTGTGGCCGATTGAGTCGGAAACATTCTATGTTTCTACTCGTTTTGGAAAAACACATATCATTGCAAGTGGGCCAAAGGACGCACCTTCGCTGATTTTGCTTCACGGGGGCCTTTTCAGCTCTGCTATGTGGTATCCGAATATCGCGGAGTGGAGCAGTCAATATCGTACATATGCGGTCGATATAATAGGAGACAAAAATAAAAGTATCCCATCAGCTGCTCTGGATACGAGAGCTGATTGCGCAGAATGGCTGAAAGACGTCTTTGATTCTCTTGGACTTGAGAAGGCACACCTGGCAGGCCTTTCGATTGGCGGTTCCCATATCGTGAACTTCTTGCTCCAAGCGCCTGAAAGAGTAGAGCGGGCGGTTGTTATGAGTCCTGCTGAAGCGTTTATTTCATTTCATCCGGACGTCTATAAATACGCAGCGGGGCTTACAGGATCAAGAGGAGCTAAGGCATATCTTAGATGGATTACCGATAGCCGTTATGACCTGCATCCTGTGCTGCAAACACAAATTGTGGCAGGTGTGGAATGGCAGGATGAACAAAGAAGCCTGAAGCCGACAGAAAATGGCTTTCCGTACGTGTTCACAGACCGGGATTTGAAATCGATAACAGTCCCGATACTTCTGATGTTCGGTGAGTACGAGGTCATGTACCATCAGCAAATGGCTTTAGAACGGGCTTCAGTATTGGTGCCGGGAATTCAGGCAGAAATCGTGAAGAACGCCGGACATCTGTTATCTCTGGAGCAGCCAGAGTACGTCAATCAACGCGTCTTGTCCTTTTTGAGAGGAGAATAAAATAGTAAAAAACATGAAAAGATTGACATTCATTGTTCAAAAGGTAACAAATGTTGTATAATAATAGAATTTGAGTGCTGCTTTTTTGGGGGCATTCTATGTTATCATGCTTAATAGAGAAAATTTTTCCTGTAACGCTATTCGATCCATATCGTCGAATGATATAGATGGTTTTACAATTGGAGGTTTGGTTACACTGTGAATTATATCCCCTGTATGATTACGATAGGAAACTTTACTTGCGGACTGCTGGCGATTCATTCCTTGTTATATCACAACGTTCATTCAGCAGTGCTTTTCATTTTTACCGGCATGTTTCTCGATTTCTTTGACGGGATGGCAGCACGTAAGCTGAATGCTGTTTCTGATATGGGAAAAGAACTGGATTCATTTGCCGATCTGGTGACGTTTGGTGTGGCTCCTTCTATGCTTGCGTACAGTGTCTCATTATACGCCCTTCCGTTTATCGGGATTTTATGCGCATTGACGTACAGCATTTGCGGAATGCTTCGCCTCTCTAAATTTAACATTGAGCAAAGCAAGCTCCCGACCTTTATCGGAATGCCGATTCCATTTGCGGGTATGTGTCTCGTTATTCTAAGCTTCGTCTATAACCCGATCCTGCTGGCAATTGGCACTTGCGGACTTTCTTATTTAATGGTGAGTAAAATAAAATTCCCACACTTTAAAAAACATGCGGCAGAAAACCTGGAGTCCGAGAGATGGAATTAGTTCAGCAGCTCATAGCGGATTACGGTTATATCGCTATTTTTTTGATGCTGGTTCTAGGGATTGTTGGACTGCCGATTCCAGATGAAGTAATGATGACCGTTGTTGGTTACTTCACGCATACTGACGTGCTGAATTATGAGCTTTCAATTTTGATCAGCTTTGTCGGGGCTTTGTTAGGTATGCTGATCAGCTACATGATCGGCAGAAAAGCCGGGCGCCCGTTTATCGACAAGTACGGCAAGTGGGTCGGATTAAAAGAAAAGAGAATGATGAAGGTAGAGAAATGGATGAATAAATACGGTCCATATTCTCTTATTTTAGGTTATTTCATTCCCGGCGTCAGACATGTAACGTGTTACTTTTCGGGTATCGGCAAAATGAACCTGAAAACGTATATTGCGTTTGCGGCAATCGGCGCCTTTTTATGGTGCTTTATTTTTATTACAATCGGAAGGGTTATAGGGATTATTCATGTTTAATACGGCTGTAAAGATTCTGTATCGATCATTGATAGAGCTGACGAATCATCGTCTGTCATCCTATCTGATTAAAGGATTTTGCGAGTCTAAAATCAGCAAACCGGTCATTCCGCTTTTCTCAAAGCATTTTCGGCTAAATTGGGATGATGTAGACGGTTCGGCCGCTGATTACGGTTCGCTGTCCGAATTGTTCATTCGACATATTAATTTGGAGCGGCGCCCTGTTTCAAAAGAGGAGCACGCGGTGGTCAGCCCTGTTGACGGGGTGGTTCAGACGGTAGGAACAATCAACCCGAATCAAACCTTTACCGTAAAGGGGAAAGATTACTCTTTCGCTGAGCTGACCGGCTTTAAAAGAGCAGACCATCAATTCAACGGAGGGTACTTTGTCGTTTTGTATTTAAGCCCGCGGCATTATCACCGTTTTCATTCCCCGATCAGCTGCAGGTATCAAAAGCTGGCCGAGCTCGGAAATCGCTCATACCCTGTAAATCAATTAGGGTTAAAATACGGAAAAGATGTGCTGTCGAAAAATTACCGGTTTGTGTACGAGCTGAATAGCGGCACTCGAAATGTCCTGATGATCCCTGTCGGCGCGATGAATATTAATTCTATCGTGCAGACGAGTACACGGAACGAGCTGGAGATCGGCGAAGAGCTAGGATACTTTTCATTCGGCTCGACCGTCATTTTGATTTTTGAAAAAGACGCGTTCCAGCCGTCCGCCAATTTAACAGAAGGCCAAGAAGTCCAAGTCGGTGAACTGATAGGTTACGAAGAGTAAAAAGAGGAGCTCGCATAAACGCAGCACCTCTTTTTTTGAAGAAAGGTGAAACTCATGGAAAAACAAATCATCAGCTGGATCACAGATTATCAAAACACCGGAGATGAAGCCGTTCTGCGGCAAGTGCGGGAAGCGTGCTGGCCAATTGTTGAAGCGGTTCTGAAAGAGAAGGCAAAGGATGAAGAGCAAGCGAGTGATTTGCGTGAGAAAGGAATCGAGCGGTTTCCGTTCATTATCAGCAAATACCAGACGGATGTGCAGCTTCCGGTCGAGACATTTTTACGAAATACGTATCGGTTTTACTTTCATCAGGTGATGAGAGGATCCACCTAAAGCTTCTTTCAATAGAGAAGCTTTTTTTGTTGGTGAAAAAAAGGAAACTTTTTCTGTATCAATCTCGTAATTACTAGAGAACCTTGCAGAAAAGGAGAGATAGAATTGAAACGAATGATAGTGAAAACGGCTCTGCCCCTGCTGATTGTCTGTCTGGTGTTTACTTCTTTTTCAGCATCCGCCCGAGCTGATTCTGAAGAAAAACATTGGAATCGCTGGATTGAACAACATGCACATCCACTGGATTCTACCGATGCCTCAAACAAAGACCTTCGATTTCTAAAGAAGGTGCTGAAAGGAAAACGAATCGTTCAGTTAGGGGAAACCACACACGGCGCTGGTGAAATCAATGCAACAAAGGTCCGTATGATCAAATACCTTCACGAAGAACTGGGATATGATGTATTAGCCTTTGAGTCTGGCTTTACTGATACAAATGCATCCTACCTCAATACGGAGCAATCCACCTCTAAGAGCACGATGAAAAAATCCATTTACCCCGTATGGCACACAGAAGATGTTGTTGAACTGTTTGATTATATGAAAGAGCAAAAAGAGAAAGGCGATCCGCTCATCCTCACTGGATTTGATATTCAAAGCATGAAGGATTCATTCAATGTTGCTGCAAATCAATGGGTCAAAGCAGTGAACCCTAAAAAAGCAGAGCTGCTCTCCCAATCAGAAAATGACTTTTCAACATTGGTGACAGACAGCAGTACGTTTGAAGAATTTACGCAAAAGAAGGAAGCGCTTGTGAAAAACTATCAGGAGCTTATCAAGTTCGCTGAAACACATGCTTCAGCGCTTAAGGCGCACCTTCCGAAAGAGCCAAAGGCTTATGAGATCTTTATGCATTCCCTTCAGTTGAGAATTGACGTCATGGAAACATACATGCTAGAACAAATGAAAGAAAAGCTAGAGGATTATCCGGAGAATATTGAGGATTTTTCTTTCTTTATGAGAGACCGCCTGATGGCTGAACAATTTCAGTGGGTTGCGGAAACCCTTTATCCAAAAAAGAAAATCATCGTCTGGGGTCACAATTATCATCTTCGCAAGCAGAATACCAAAATGATAAAGGACTGGGTACAGCTAAACGGACCTAACATGGGTGATTATTTGCCGGAGCGGCTGAAAAAACAAACTTATACGATTGGAATCTACGCTTACGCAGGTGCGAGTCTAGATAGCTCCGATAATAAGACGGTTAAGCCGGTCACTAGCCCGCCGCCACCAGGGAGTCTCGAAGCTTTGCTGAAAGCTGCGGACCATCCAGCTGTCTTTGTTGATTTTCTCCATACCAAAAACAAGAAAGGCACTTCGTGGTTGTATACCCCGCGAACAGCACTCTATTGGGGATTCATGGAAGAGCAGATGATCTTAAAGGAACAATATGACGGTGTCATTTGGCTGGAGCATATCACGCCAGCTGTCATTATTAAGTGAGCGGTGTCCCTCTGTTATACTACAGAGGGGGTTCACTCTATCATTTGATAGTTTTCAGATAACTACTTTCATTAGTAAGTTAATGGAAAATACCATTATTTATGAATGAACCCTTGTGCCGCGTGGGTTTGTAAGAGCTTGGATATTTTTATCAGTCTGTGCGGATATGTTCATCTTTGCGGCATTTTCCTGTATGATATAGTAAGAGTGTGC
This sequence comes from Bacillus rugosus, assembly GCF_023238245.1. NCBI lineage: Bacteria > Bacillati > Bacillota > Bacilli > Caryophanales > Bacillaceae > Bacillus > Bacillus rugosus. The sequence continues at coordinate 250,317 of NZ_CP096590.1, forward strand.
ATAGCAACTAACTATAATTGAACAGGGTGTTTAAATCATGGAAAAACAATACAGAGTATTACTTTACTATAAATATGTTCCGATTGAAGATCCAGAGGCGTTTAGAGAGCAGCATCTGGCTTTTTGTAAGGAGCTTGGTTTGTTAGGCCGTATCCTTGTTTCTGCTGAAGGAATTAACGGTACGGTATCAGGTACGGTTGAGCAGACTGAAAAATATATGCAAACAATGAAAGCTGACCCTCGTTTTGCGGACATGGTATTTAAAATTGATGAAGAAGAGAATCATACGTTCAAAAAAATGTTTGTCCGTCATAAAAAAGAGCTTGTAACGCTTCGTCTGGAAGATGATGTGAATCCGAATGAAACAACAGGACAGCATTTAAAGCCTGCAGAATTTTATGAGAAAATGCAGGATCCAAACACAATTGTGCTCGACGCACGTAACGATTACGAGTATGACCTTGGCCATTTCAGAGGCGCTGTCCGTCCTGACATCGAAGCCTTCCGTGAATTGCCTGAATGGATCGAAGAAAACAAAGATATGCTTGAAGGCAAAAAGATTTTAACGTACTGCACGGGCGGCGTGCGCTGTGAAAAATTCTCAGGCTGGCTGATGAAGCAAGGATTTGAAGATGTATCACAGCTTGACGGCGGAATCGTGACATACGGAAAAGATCCTGAGGTGCAAGGCAAACTTTGGGACGGCCAGTGCTACGTCTTCGATGAAAGAATCAGCGTACCTGTCAACCGTGTCGAGCATGTGATTGTCGGAAAAGACTACTTTACAGGTGAACCGTGTGAGCGTTATGTGAACTGCGCAAATCCATCTTGCAACAAAAAAATGATATGCACACCGGAAAATGAGTATAAATATATGCGCAGCTGCAGCCACGAATGCCGCACGAACCCAAGAAACCTGTATGTTTCAGAGCACAACATGACAGAAGAAGAAGTAAACGCAAGACTGGCAGTGATTGAAAAAGAAGATCACGCTGCTGCTGAATAATCGAAAGAACACCTCAGGAACGAGGTGTTCTTTTTTTCTATATGTTTTCGGTTTGTCCGTTTGCGGAGGCCCATTCTTTTTGGCGGAAGGCCTTTTCCCATTTTGACACCACGATACATGCCATCGCATGCCCCGGTACGTTCACGCCTGTTCTCGCCATGTCCATGACACGGTCAACGCCCGCAATAATAGCAACGCCTTCAGCAGGAAGCCCTACAGCATTGGCAGTCGCCAGAAGTACAACAAGTGAGCCCGACGGAACAGCTGCAATGCCTTTACTGGTCATGACAAGCACAAGCATCATGAGCAGCTGTTGGGACAATGTCATGTCTACATGAAAGGCCTGCGCCAGAAAAATACAGGAAACTGATAAATATAAGCTGGAGCCGTCACAGTTCAGTGACAAGCCGGAGGGAACGACAAATGATACCACTCGTTTCGGGCAGCCGTATTTCTCCATTCTGTCCATCAGCTGGGGGAGAATGGTTTCGGTGCTGGTGGTGGAAAACGCGATCAAAAACAGATCCCATATCATTTTTAACACTTCGAAATACTTAATATGAAAGATGAGACCGACTAACGGAAAGAGGACAAAGAGGATCAGGAACAGACCAAGGAATACTGTGCCAACCAGTTTAAACATAGGAAGGAGGAGTTCGATGCCATATTGGCCTACAGAGGCTGCCATCAGAGCTAACACGCCAATAGGAGCAGTCACCATAACCATTTGCGTGAGTTTGAACATGATTTGAGCGGTGGATTCAAAGAAATTCATAACTGGTTCAGAGGCTTTGCCAATGCCGGCCGCGGCGACACCAAACAAAATTGCAAAGAAAATAACGGCAAGCAAATCATTTCTGGCCATGACATCAATAATGTTTGTAGGGATAATATCGAGGATCATTTGTTTGAAATCAACAACTTTGTCTGTGTAGCCGGAAAGTTCATTGATATCCTTTTTCGCCAAATGGGAGAGGTTAAGCCCGACACCCGGTTTTAAGACATTCGCTAATACAAGTCCAAGCGCCAATACCAACGTGGTAATCACTTCAAACCAAATGATTGTCTTGATACCGAGGCTGCCCATTTTTTTCATGCTTCCGCTTCCTGCGGCTCCGATGACAATGGTAGAAAACACAATCGGCACGACAATCATTTTAATCAAACGGATAAACCCGTCTCCGACAGGCCTCAGTGCCATCCCGAAATCAGGAAAAAAGTGGCCGGCCACTGCGCCGACAGCCAAAGCGATTAAGATTTGGAACGCGATCAATTTTTTCAAATGAATCCCCCTTTTCATGATGATAGGATGAGGCATATTCATACCATTCGTGAATTAAATGAAAGCACCTTATTTCAAATTTTATTTTGATAGCGCTTTCATTATGTTGGCGAAAAAGTCCCCCGCAGCAGGGGGGACTTTTTTACTTCATTTGAATGTGCTTCATATCTTCTTCAGATGCATTTGTGAAAATAACCGGTGTCACAGCGGAAACGGCATGCTGCTTGATGTAATCGAGATTAAATGTAAGAAGCAGTTCGCCTTGTTTGACGGCTTGTCCGCTCGTGACATAGGTTTCAAAGCCTTCCCCATTCAATTTGACGGTATCAATGCCGACATGAATTAGGATTTCGGTGCCACCGGCGCTCATAAAGCCGATGGCGTGTTTCGTTGGAAAAATGGAGACAATTTCTCCATCCGCAGGGGCAACGACTTTTCCTTCTGATGGATCAATCGCAAAGCCCTCGCCCATCATTTTTTCTGAAAAGACTTGATCAGGCACATCTGTCAGAGAGACCGTTTCTCCTTTGAGTGGATAAATAAAAGTCTCTTCGGAAGAAGGCTTTTGCTGTTTGTTAGTCTCTGTATCCAGCGCGGCGGCGGTGTCAGGGACGCCTCCGACCATAATCGTTTTGATGTCGTCTTTTAAGGCATCGGATTTTGTTCCGAATATCGCCTGAAAGTTGTTGTTGATTTCGAGCACGCCTACTGCGCCTAGACGTTTTAATTCATCCTTGCTGACTTGGCTCGGCTGATGAACGGTCACACGAAGCCTTGTAATACAAGCGTCAAGGTTGGCGATATTTTGCTGTCCGCCCAAGGCCTGCAGCACATGAAAGGCAAGCTGGTCTTTTGCTACAGGAGCTTTTGCCTCAGTCTGATCGGCTTCATCTGTTTCACGGCCGGGTGTTTTCAAATTCCATTTCAAAATCGCAAATCGGAACAAATAATAATAAATGAAAGCAAACACGATCCCGACAGGAATGACAACCCAGCCGTTTGTCGACAGCCCGTAGTTCAAGACGTAGTCGATTCCGCCGCCTGAGAACGTATAGCCGTGGCGCACGTGGAATAAATCACAAACGACAAAGATAACGCCGGCAAGAATAGAGTTAATCAAATAAAGCACGGGCGCAACGAATAAGAAAGAAAACTCAACAGGCTCTGTAATGCCTGTCAGCATAGATGTGAGCGCCGCAGAAATCATCACGCCGGAGATCATTTTTTTCTTTTCCGGACGCGCGGTATGGATAATGGCAAGAGCAACTGCCGGCAGACAGAAAATCATGTAAGGAAAATCTCCCATCATAAAGCGCCCGGCTGTCGGGTCTCCTGCGAAAAACCTTGTCAGGTCGCCGGTTACGGTGCTGCCTGTTGACGGGTCTGTGTATTCTCCCATCATAAAATAGAAAGGTGTATAAAAAATATGATGCAGGCCAAAAGGAATCAGCAAACGATAGATCGTTGCATAAAAGAACAGGCCGACCGTTGAATCGGCAATTAAACTGCTGGCAGCGTTAATTCCGTTTTGGATCAGCGGCCAAACAATTGAGAAAATCACGCCGATTCCCAATGAACTGATTGAAGTAATAATCGGGACAAACCGTTTTCCTGAGAAAAATCCAAGGACCGGATGCAGCTCGATTGATGAAAAACGTTTATATAAATAGGCGGCAAGAAGTCCGATAATGATGCCTCCGAATACCCCCATATCAATCAGGTGCTCGGCCCCTTCATAAGGAAGCTGAAGGCCGAGTAATTTTCCCATGTTGTCGAGGGTGACGGTCAAAATTAAATATCCGATGACAGCGGCAAGTCCGGCTACACCCTCTCCGCCAGCTAAACCGATTGCGACCCCCACGGCGAAAATAAGCGGCAGGTTATCGAAAACAACGCCGCCCGCATCCTTTATAATGGAGATGTTCAGTAAATCCTTGTCACCGAAACGAAGCAAAAGACCGGCTGCCGGCAGAACGGCAACCGGAGTCATCAACGCGCGGCCAAGCTGCTGCAGAATTTGAAATGCCTTTTTAAACATGATAGTCTCCTTTATGAGTATGATGCTTTCTTAAGTTTTTGAGCTGCTTTTTGATCGGCGATAACGGTTACATAATTGTGTTTTTGAAGAATGGAGGCTGGTACATCTGTCGTGACAGGGCCTTCTACCATTTTTTGAATGGCATCTGCTTTTCCCTCGCCGCTTGCTAAAAGCACAATATGTTTGCTGAATTCCATGATGGTTTTAATGCCCATTGAAATTGCAAGTCTCGGTACCAGGACAGCATCACCGCCGAAGAATCTGGCATTTGCCTGTATTGTGCTTTCTGACAGCTTAACAATTCGAGTCCGATCCTCAAAATCAGATCCGGGTTCATTAAAACCGATATGGCCATTGGCGCCGATGCCTAGGATTTGAACATCAATGCCTCCCGCCTGACGGATGAGATCCTCGTACACCTTGCATTCAGCCTCAAGCTGCGGATTGTCTCCTTGTGGGATATGGATATGGCCAGGCTGCATATTGATATGCTGAAAAAGCTGTTCGTGCATAAAATGGTTATAACTTTGCGGATGAGATGGAGAGAGCCCAGCATATTCATCCAAATTAAATGTAGTAACCTTTGAAAAATCGATTTCGCCTGCCTGAAAGTCTGAAATCAGCTGCTTATACAAGCCGACCGGCGTGCTTCCTGTTGCCAGCCCGAGAACAGAATCTTTCTTAGCCTGTATCTGCTCTTTAATAATGTTAGCGCTTAACTTACAGAGTTCTTCATAGTGATCGGCTATAATAATCTTCATGTGACACCCCCTCAAAGAGATAGACAAGCACCATATTTGTTATAATCAATTTATGATAGTTGTCATTACGAATTTAGCACCACCCTCATCAAACTGTCAATATAAATTTCTGAAAATTTGTTATAAAAGCAGGATACAAATCTTTCGTATTTGGAGGGCAAGTGGTATGATGGTCTCAATCAAAAAGAACGGTTTACATACAGAATGGGGAGAATGAAATGACAGCTTTATATTCTGTTATCAAGTTTAAAATCATTGAATTAATTAAGTCGGGCAAATATCAGTCGAATGATCAGCTGCCGACGGAGAGCGAGTTTTGCGAACAATATGATGTCAGCAGAACAACTGTGAGACTGGCTCTGCAACAGCTTGAGCTTGAGGGATATATTAAGAGAATTCAAGGAAAAGGAACATTTGTATCGGCGGCAAAAATACAAACGCCGATTCCGCACAAGATTACGAGCTTTGCAGAACAAATGAGAGGTTTGCGTTCTGAATCAAAAGTGCTTGAACTTGTGGTGATCCCTGCTGATCACTCCATTGCCGAGCTTTTGAAAATGAAAGAGAATGAACCTGTTAACAAGCTTGTCAGAGTCAGATACGCCGAGGGGGAGCCCTTGCAGTATCACACCTCATATATTCCTTGGAAAGCGGCACCGGGGCTGGTGCAGGAAGAGTGCACCGGCTCGTTGTTTGAACTGTTAAGAACAAAATACAATATTGAAATCAGCAGGGGCACGGAATCGATCGAGCCAATTTTAACGGATGAAACGATCAGCGGCCACTTGTTAACCAACGTCGGAGCGCCTGCGTTTTTATCAGAATCCCTGACCTATGATAAAAATGAAGATGTGGTGGAATATGCGCAAATTATTACACGGGGAGACCGAACGAAATTCACCGTAGAACAGTCATATCATTCATAAAGCAATGCGTTTTAAGAAAGGAATGGTGGTTCTATGTTTTTATTGACGAATGGAAAAGTGCTGTGGGGGGCTGTCATTGCTGCTTTCATCCTTTCAATCGTGTTTTACCCGTTTCTGCCGGCGGAGATGCCGATTCATTATGATGGAACGAACAGTCCGGATATGACGGTTAACAAGCTGGCGGGGATAGTGATACTTCCTGTTTTGATGGTGGTGTTTGCATGGGCACAGAAGATCAATTGGCAATTTGTGATTGCGGTGTATATTTTGCTGATTTGCCATATTGCCGTCCTTTATTTAGCAATCTAAATCAGACAGCCGGAATGAATCTGGCTGTTTTTCTTTTATTTCATCTTCATTTGACAATGAATGTGGTGTATAATAGCTGATGATCCTAAAGAATATTCTGAAATTTAAAGGTGTGGAGCGGCGTATAATCAAAGAAGAGGCTGTATACTTTTTTTAGTTTTAAAAAGACTGAATATTTAAACAATTATGTTGTGAAAGGTGTGCTGATTAGATTGAATAAGCTTATTGAACGAGAAAAAACTGTATTTCATAAGGAAAAGCCCGACCCGTCATCCTTGGAATTCGGGAAGTATTTTACAGATTATATGTTTGTGATGGATTATGAAGAGGGAATGGGCTGGTACCATCCGAGAATTGAACCGTACGCGCCGCTTACGTTAGATCCGTCTTCATCTGTTTTTCACTACGGCCAGGCTGTCTTTGAAGGATTAAAAGCGTACAGAACGGAAGATGGCAGGGTGCTGCTGTTCCGCCCGGATCAAAATATCAAAAGGCTGAACAGATCTTGTGAGCGCATGAGTATGCCTCCTTTAGACGAAGAGCTAGTGCTTGAGGCATTAACTCAATTAGTTGAGCTGGAGAAAGATTGGGTTCCAAACGAAAAGGGAACGTCACTGTATATTCGTCCGTTTGTCATTGCCACAGAACCGAGTCTCGGTGTGAAGGCATCCAAAAGCTATACATTTATGATCGTGCTTTCTCCTGTCGGCTCCTATTATGGTGATCAGCTGAAGCCGGTGAGAATCTATGTCGAAGATGAGTACGTGCGGGCGGTGAACGGCGGAGTCGGAAGTGCAAAAACGTCCGGAAACTACGCGGCCAGCCTTCAGGCGCAGCGGAAGGCGAATGAACTGGGCTATGACCAGGTGCTGTGGCTGGACGCCATTGAAAAGAAATACGTGGAAGAAGTGGGGAGCATGAACATCTTTTTCGTCATTAACGGGGAAGCTGTCACACCGGCTTTAAGCGGAAGTATTTTAAGCGGAGTTACACGTGCGTCTGCGATTGAACTGATTCGTAGCTGGGGCATTACGGTTCGAGAAGAGAGAGTTTCAATTGATGAGATTTATGCGGCGTCTGCACGCGGCGAATTGACAGAGGCCTTCGGCACGGGTACGGCGGCGGTCGTTACGCCTGTCGGTGAACTGAATATTCATGGTAAAACGGTGATTGTCAACGACGGAAAAATCGGGGATATCTCGAAAAAGCTGTATGAAACGCTAACAAATATTCAGCTTGGAAAAGTGAAGGGCCCGTTCAACTGGACGGTGGAAGTTTGAAGATGAAAAAGAACCTGCTTGGAGGCAGGTTCTTTTTATTTTGAATGAGTCATATCAGCAGGCGGCTGGCTTTTGCGGTTTTTCGCATAATACACTGCATAGCAGATGGCCATAAACGGAATGCCGCAATACAGTGCGATTCTTTGATTTGGATCAAAGGCAATGCCGATGACGGATGCCAGGCATAGCAGGAACGCGGCAATTGGCACGAACGGATACCAAGGGGTGCGGTATTTCAAATCGGCGACCTTGTTTCCCGCTTCAATATAACGTTTTCTGAACATGAATTGAGAAGCGGCGATTCCCATCCATACAACAACGACCGCAAAACCGGAAATCGACACGAGCACAACGTATACCGTGTCCGGCGCAAATACGCTGGACAGCAATGATAGAATGCCGCCGATCATACTGAATATCAGCGCGTTAAACGGGGTTCCTTTTGATGTCAGCTTTGCAAATGTCGGGTGAAGCGTTTTTTCTTTTGATAAAGACCACAGCATCCGGGAAGAAGCGTAAAGCCCGGAATTAGCCGCTGACAGGATCGCTGTCAAGATGACAAAGTTCATGATATCGGCTGCATACGGGACACCGACTCTGTCAAAGACCGCGACAAACGGGCTTTTGATGACGCCTGCATCTTGGATCGGAATCAGCCCTGACAGCACAAAAATCGTTCCGACAAAAAAGAGTGAAAGACGCCAGACCGTTGTTTTAATTGCTTTTGGTATCGTCTTGTCGGGATCAACGCTTTCTCCGGCGGCGATTCCGATCAGTTCAGTTCCCGAGAAGGCAAAATTGACGGACAGCATTGTCATCAAAATCGGGACAAATCCATTTGGAAAGAGCCCGCCTTCCGCTGTGAAGTTGGACAGCATCGGAGCAGCTTCTTCGCCTTGAATCGGGATGATGCCGAACATGGCAGAGCCGCCTAAAAGAATAAACAATATAATGGCTAATACTTTGATGCTGGAAAACCAAAATTCTGATTCAGCGAAAAACTTGACTGAAAATGCGTTCAGCAAGAAAATGAACACCGCAAAGACGGCACTCCACATCCAAACGGAAGTATGGGGGAACCAGCGCTGCATTAACAGGCCGGCTGCGGTGAATTCTGATCCTAATGCTACAGTCCATGTCAGCCAGTACAGCCAAGCGACCGTAAATCCGGTGCCCGGCCCTATGTATTTGGCTGCATAGGTGTGAAAGGCGCCCGTGACAGGCATGGCTACTGACAGCTCACCGAGGCACAGCATGACCAAATAGACGATGCCGGCGCCGACTAAGTAGGCGAGTATCGTTCCTGCTGGGCCTGCCTGCTGAATGGTATAGCCCGAGCTTAAAAACAGTCCGGTTCCGATGACACCCCCTAAGGAAAGCATAAAGAGGTGCCGGCTTTTCATACTTCTCTGAAAGTTTGTCTCATTCTTGTTGTGGGCAGATTTCATCTTTTTCCAACTTTCTATCGGCGATTTATTTCCTACCTAATAAAAAGTCTCATGTCAGCGAGTGACACGAGACTCCGGCGAACCGGCTTTTAGATAGAATATACAAACAATTCCGATAAGTCAAGTTGTTTTTAAAGAGCGCGCCCAAGCCGCAATTTCTTTAATATCTTCAGGTTTTGTCCGGCAGCAGCCGCCAATCAGCTTCGCTCCTTTTTCATGCCAAGTGCGGGCGCTTTGTCCGTAAGGTTCTGCACATGCTGCGCCGTTCCACGTTTTTGTCTCCGGATCATATTGCTCGCCTGAATTTGGGTAGACGGTGATCGGTTTAGATGTGTGCTTTTTTAACTCTTCTATTAAAGAAGGGATATGCTGAAGCGGCGTGCAGTTGATGCCGATCGCTGCAATTTGGCGGTGCTCATCAAGCCATGATGCGCAGTCAGCCGCAGGTGTTCCGTCACTGATATGCAGGCCGTCTTTTGCACTGAAGCTGATCCAAGCATACGTTTCAGGAAATTCCTTCAACAGCCGCACAATCGCTTTTGCTTCGGTCAGACATGGAATCGTTTCGCATGCCAAAACATCAGCTCCGGCTTCGATTAGCGCTTTCATGCGGGGGCGATGAAAATCAACAAGTTCATCCTCTGAGATTCCGTAGTGACCGCGATACTCAGACCCGTCTGCAAGATAAGCACCATAAGGTCCTACAGAAGCAGCAATGATTGGTTTTGGCCGATTCGGACGGTACTCTTCAAGTGACCAAAATTCATCACGTGCTTCAGCTGCGATGCTGACGGACATCTCGATGAGCCGGCGTGCTTCCGCTTCGCTCAGCCCGCGTGCAGCAAAGCCTTCAAACGTAGACTGATAGCTGGCGGTGATCGCACAGTCGGCGCCTGCCACGAAATAATCAGTATGAACTTGTTTAATCAGGTGTGGCTCTTCCATCAGGATTTTTGCCGACCATAGACTGTCGTTCAAATCACAGCCCTTGCGTTCAAGCTCAGTCGCCATGGCGCCGTCTAGCACAATAAGCGGGTATGTATCTAGTATGTGTTGGATAGGGTTCATAGAATGTACCGATGCCTTCTTTCAGATTTTTTGAAAAAGATATGAAAATCGTAATGGAGGTTTACGTGTTTGTCAATAAACGCAAAAGGGAAAGGTGTTCAGCCGTATGTCTGAACACCCTTTTTTATGATATTTGTTTGTTGTTTGTGTCAGCCTGTGTCTCAGAAAGCGGCCAGCATTCAATGCCATTGTGGTTTTTGAGTACACTTTTATAAAAGACCGGATCTTTGCCTGCTTTTTTCTGGCGTGTATAGTCTTGGAGCGCCGCAAAAACGACTTTTGATAATAAGAAAATCGCGATTAAATTCACGACGACCATCAGGCCCATGAACAAATCAGCCAGATCCCAGACGAGCTGGACTTTGGCAACACAGCCAAACACAATCATCGCCAGCACGCCGATACGGTAGACAAAAATCAATTTTTTGCTTTTGTTCAAAAAGCCGATATTGGTTTCGCCATAATAATAGTTCCCGATTAAAGCACAGAAACCGAATAACAAAATCAGAATGGCGAGAAAGCCTGATGCCCAAGATCCGACATGGGAGCTCAGAGAGGCTTGTGTCAACGCGATTCCGCTCAGTCCCGGAGTATGGTAGGCATCTGAAAACAGGATGATAAAAGCGGTGCTTGTACAAATGATTAGTGTATCTGACAGGACACCAAGCGCTTGAATCAGCCCCTGTTTGACAGGATGGCTTGTCGTTGCAGTGGCAGCGGCATTCGGTGCGCTTCCCATTCCCGCTTCGTTTGAAAAGATTCCCCGTCTGACACCCTGCATTAACGCCGCTCCCAAAGCGCCGCCAGCAGCCTGGTCAAAACCAAACGCATTTTTCACGATGAGCGCGATTACGTCCGGCAGCTGCGTAATATTGGTGAAAATCACGAAAAACGCAACTCCGATATACAGAACAGCCAATACGACGACAATGGATTCAGCCAGTTTCGCAATGCGCTTTACACCGCCGAAAATAATCGTGCCGAACACAGCAATTAAAATGAGCCCCAAAGTCAGGCGGTTTGTGCCGAACGCATTTTCAAAGGCGAGGCTGACTGTATTTGATTGAACCGAGTTAAAGACGATACCGAACGATAAGGTAATTAACACTGCGAAAAGCGCGCCCATCCACCTTTTGTTCAACCCTTTTTCCATGTAGTAAGCCGGACCCCCGCGGAAGCCGTTTGCATCTTTTACTTTATAAATCTGAGCCAGTGTGCTTTCCACGAAGCTTGATGCTGATCCGATAATGGCGATAATCCACATCCAAAAGATTGCGCCTGGTCCGCCGAGAGCAATGGCGATGGCAATGCCTGTAATATTTCCCGTTCCGACACGGGCGGCCATGCTGATGCAAAACGCTTGGAACGGAGAAATGCTGTTTTTCGACCGGGAAGCAGCACCTTCTCTTAATACCCTGACCATTTCTTTCAGCATCCGAACCTGTAAAAACTTAAGCCTGAACGTAAAATAGATTCCCAGAGAAAGGAGCAAAACAATTAATAGCTTTGACCACAAAAGATCATTTGCGATACCGACGATATGTTCCAGGATTTGCTGCATACAATCACCTCTTTTTTATGTTTAAAAAATGCTGAGCTCCCACTCCTGTGCCATATGCTTCAGCAGCATACCGCCGGTGAGGCTGTTGCCGTATTCGTCAATGGCAGGCCCGTAAATGCCGATGCCGCATCCGGATTGAAAAGGCTGTTCTCTTCTGGCGCTTGGAGGGACGAGAGCCATGATGCCGCCGGAGACGCCGCTTTTGGCCGGCACGCCGACAAAGGCCGCATATTTGCCTGAAGCGTTGTACATGCCGCACGTCAGCATTAACGCCTTGGCCAATTTTGCCACGTCTTTGGGAATCACCTGCTGGCGGCGAATCGGATGATAGCCGTCATGGGCAAGGATCAGGCCGATCAATGCGATGTCTTCTGTGGTGCCCTCCATGGCGCATTGCTTCAAGTACACCTCAAGCGTTTCTTCTACATCTGCTTCTAAAAAATTTGTTTCTTTTAAATAGTAGGCCAGCGCTCTGTTGCGGTGGGCGGTTTCCCATTCAGACCTGAACACTTCCTCATGAATTCTCGGCCGTTTTCCTACCAAGGTTTCCATCACTGAGTACAGAAACTCGAGCTTATCGTGTGCCGACTCACCCGGTAGAAGTGAGGCGATGGTGAGGGCACCCGCGTTGATCATAGGATTAAATGGCTTTCCCGGCTTGTTGATTTCGAGCCGAATGATTGAATTAAAGGCGTCACCTGTCGGCTCGACATCTACGCGGTCCAGCACATAAGGAATGCCGCGGCTCATGCAGGCGGCAATAAAGCTGATCACTTTTGAAATGCTTTGCAGGGTAAAAGGGACGTTCCAATCGCCGGCATGTATCATTGTTCCGTCAGGCTCCAATATACAAATGCCGAGCTGTGAGTCATTGACTTTTCCTAAAGCGGGGATATAGTTTGCACTTTGTCCATTGGCGGCAAAGGGGCGATAGTGCTCAACCCAATCATGCAGCTGTGATGCCGGGTCTATTTCTGTTTGGGGCTCTTTTATCAATTCTTTCATCGAATTCCTCCTTACTGTTTTTCTTCTTTAAGGACTGAGGTTTATCAAAACGAAGGCTGAAGGGGCATTAAACGCTTTCATAAAAGCGGAAGTATATTTACTGTATAATGGCGACTACAGAATCATACAAAATACGACAAAACTATTTTGAAAATAAGCCGTAAGATTTATAAAAAGCTCATGTTCTGGGTCAAAAGAAATTTGCAGGTTTTCTGCTGTTTCCCCAAAATAGAAGCGAGGATGTGATCATGATAAAATTGGAACGTTTTTTTGAAAAAGACGGATATATACTGGCTCTCATGCTGATTACGGTGCCGCTGGCAGGTGAACTGAAATTTTATCCCCTTAATGAAGAGTTCCGGATCAGCTTTGGCGCACCCGCTTTTTTCTTCTTCTTATCGCTGCTGCGGCAAGTGCCCGCTGTGCTGCCGGGATTTCTGACTGGAGCGGCGGTTTTCATCTTTCGCGTCTTCCTGGAATTATGGGGCGGGGGACACAGCGGACTGACTCCGATTCTGTATGACCAAGCGTCTGGCTTTTTCTTTTATATGACTTACGCCTGTCTGTTTTCCGTATTAAAGGCTAATCGTTTCCGCGAACGGCCGGTTATGCTCGGTTTTATCGGGTTTATGATTGAAATTGTGTCAGATTGTGTCGAGCTGGCCGTGCAGTTTCTCATTTTTCATACGGTTGTCACGCCTGAGAAAATCACGGATATCGCAGTGATTGCGATTTCTCACACATTTATCGTGATGAGTTTTTATACTGTGCTGAAGCTTTATGAAACGCAGTCGAGAGAAAAACAGACGAGGCGGCAGCATGAGCACATGCTGATGATCGTTTCGAATTTATACGAAGAAACGGTGCATTTAAAAAAGACGCTGAAAACGACAGAGCAAGTGACGAACGATTCGTATCAGCTCTATCGGGAAGTGAAGGGCAAGGATGATCAGCTCAGCGGCAGAATCCTGAGGTTGGCCGGAGAGATTCATGAAGTGAAAAAAGACAACCAGCGGATTTTCGCAGGGCTTTCAAAACTGATTTCGAATGAGAGTTTAAGAGATTATATGAGGGCTTCTGATTTGCTGCAGCTTGTGATTCGAATGAATGAAAAGTACGCTGAATCACTGAAAAAGCAGATTGATTTTCACTGCTCGATAGAGGGAGAGCATGACGAATATCACGTATTTATCGTGCTTTCGATTATTAATAATCTAACGGCAAATGCGGTAGAGGCCATGGGAGAAGAGGGGATGATCAGCCTGAGCCTGCGTAGGCCAAATGAGAGTATGGTAGAATTTCAGGTGGAAGACAATGGTCCCGGTATTCCTGAAAAAATAGGAGACATTGTGTTTGATCCGGGCTTTACTTCAAAATATGACGAATTTGGCACGCCTTCTACGGGAATCGGACTTTCCTATGTGAAGGAAATAGTGACTGAACTAGATGGGGATATTACGTTTGATAACCAGCAGCGGGGTGTGGTGTTTGCCATCACGCTGCCTGTCCGGCATTTGATTCAGAAAGGATGAACCGAAAGATATGCGTTTTTTTATCGCTGATGATGACCGTGCAGTACGGTCAATTTTAAGGCAGATCATTGAAGATGAGGATCTCGGAGAAGCTGCTGGTGAAGCGGACGACGGGAGCCAGGTGGAAGGGCATATGCTGCAATTCAAGCAGATTGATATTTTATTAATTGATCTGTTAATGCCCGGAAGAGACGGCATTGAGACGATTCGCCAGCTCCAGAATACGTACTCCGGCAAAATCGTGATGATCTCACAAGTGGAAGCGAAGGAAATGGTCGGGGAAGCGTACTCGCTCGGCATCGAATATTTTATCCATAAGCCGATTAACCGCATAGAAATTGTCACGGTTCTCCAAAAGGTGAAGGAGCGGATCGAGCTTGAGCAATCGATTGGGGCTATTCAGCACTCTCTAAGCCGGCTTGTCAATCGGACTGAACAGAAAGCGCGCCCTCAGCAGCAAAGTGACAGCGGCTTAAAAGAAGCAGGAACATTCCTGTTGTCCGAGCTGGGCATGATGGGGGAAGGCGGCGCACATGATCTCATGGCCGTGCTCCAGTATTTGGCAGAACATGAGCAATCTGAGCCGTACGAAAAACATATCCCTTCGCTCAAACAGATCTTCACCCAAGTAGCGGAACGGAAGCTGGGGGCAGGGGCATCCGAAACGGAGGTCAATCGAGAAATGAAAGCCTCAGAGCAGCGCATCCGCAGAGCGATTATCCATTCACTGCACCATTTTGCTTCATTAGGGACAACTGATTTTTCAAATCCGAAATTTGAAACCTATGCATCGAAATTCTTTGATTTTCCGGTTGTCAGCCAGAAAATGAAAGAACTCCAATCCAAGGATGCAAAACCTCTCGCCCCTGCAAGAGTGAATATGAAAAAATTCATTCACGTGTTCTTTTTGGAAGCGAAGCTTTTGCACGAGACGATGAAACAAAGAACGATGTAAACCAAAACAGCCGCCGATCCGGCTGTTTTTTTGTTGCTACAGAACCCCGGTGGGACAGCGGTTTACTGGTTAATTTATAAAATATCAGAAAATAAAGATATTGACTTATTGTTTATTTGTCTTACAATTAAACAAAAGGATATAGGGAAGGAGCGGATGTAAAACCAAAAAATAATAAAAGCGCTTTCAGTTAGGGGCTGTATATACAAATAATAGGAGGTTATGTTGATGAGCCATATCAGAAAAGCACCCGCTGGAATATTAGGTTTTCCGGTTGCACCTTTTAATACACAAGGAAAACTGGAGGAAGAAGCTCTTTTTCAAAATATCGAGTTTTTGCTTGAAGAAGGCTTGGAAGCGATTTTTATTGCTTGCGGGTCTGGTGAATTTCAATCCCTCAGCCAGAAAGAATACGAGCAAATGGTGGAAGTTGCAGTCTCGGCAGCCGGAGGAAAGGTTCCGGTTTACACGGGGGTGGGCGGTAACCTCAGTACAGCGCTTGAATGGGCGCAGCTGTCGGAGAAAAAAGGCGCCGACGGATACTTGCTCCTGCCTCCGTATTTGGTGCATGGCGAACAGGAGGGGCTTTATCAGTATGCGAAAACGATTATTGAAAGCACCGATTTGAATGCAATTCTTTATCAGCGCGATAACGCCGTTCTCTCTCTTGAACAGATCAAGCGGCTGACAGAATTTGAACAGCTGGTTGGTGTGAAGGACGGGGTGGGGAATATGGATTTGAATATTAATCTCGTTTATACGCTCGGCGACCGCTTAGGATGGCTCAACGGAATGCCGATGGCTGAAGTGACGATGCCGGCTTACCTGTCGATCGGGTTTCACTCCTATTCTTCAGCGATTTCAAATTATATCCCGCATATTTCCCGGATGTTCTATGACGCATTGAAAAACGGAAATAACGAGCTTGTGAAGGAGCTCTATCAGCATGTGATTCTTCCAATCAACAACATTCGCAAGCAACGGAAAGGATATGCCGTATCTTTGATTAAAGCGGGCATGGAGATCATGGGATTGAATGTGAGAAACACAGCCAGACCGCCAGTCGGCCCGGTTGAAAAAGAGCACTATCAGCAATTAGAAGCGATTTTGAAGCAGGCGGCTGACCGTTTTCCGAAAAAAGCCGCGACGGTTTGATAAACAGAAAAAACATGAAAGGGGCAATGGGCATGTCTGTGATCACGGAACAAAATACGTATCTCAACTTTATTAACGGAGAGTGGGTTAAGTCTCAATCAGGCGATATGGTCAAGGTCGAAAACCCTGCGGATGTAAACGATATTGTCGGCTATGTACAGAATTCAACGGCTGAAGATGTGGAACGGGCCGTCGCGGCCGCCAATGAAGCCAAAACGGCTTGGAGAAAGCTGACGGGAGCCGAGCGGGGCCAATTCTTATACAAAACAGCGGATATTATGGAGCAGCACTTAGAGGAAATCGCCTCCTGCGAAACGCGTGAGATGGGAAAAACACTGCCCGAAGCGAAAGGCGAAACAGCCCGCGGAATTGCCATTCTGCGTTATTACGCCGGAGAGGGCATGCGCAAAATGGGTGACGTGATTCCGTCTACTGACAAAGACGCGCTCATGTTCACCACCCGTGTACCGCTCGGTGTGGTCGGCGTGATTTCTCCGTGGAACTTCCCGGTGGCGATTCCAATTTGGAAAATGGCCCCGGCATTGGTATACGGCAATACCGTTGTCATCAAACCGGCGACAGAAACAGCTGTGACATGCGCGAAAATCATTGCCTGCTTTGAAGAAGCAGGGATCCCGGCAGGGGTCATCAATTTGGTGACAGGCCCGGGTTCTGTTGTCGGGCAGGGACTTGCTGAGCATGAAGGTGTAAACGCCGTTACGTTTACGGGTTCAAATCAAGTCGGGAAAATCATCGGGCAAGCCGCTTTAGCGAGAGGAGCCAAATATCAGCTTGAAATGGGCGGCAAAAACCCGGTCATCGTAGCCGATGACGCTGATCTTGAAGAGGCAGCAGAAGCTGTCATTACGGGTGCCTTCCGTTCAACCGGCCAGAAGTGCACCGCGACAAGCCGCGTCATCGTGCAAAGTGGAATTTACGACCGTTTTAAAGAAAAACTCCTCCAGCGCACAAAGGATATTACGATCGGAGACAGCTTAAAAGAGGATGTCTGGATGGGACCGATCGCCAGCAAGAATCAGCTTGACAACTGCCTGTCGTACATTGAGAAAGGTAAACAAGAGGGCGCTTCCCTTTTGATTGGAGGAGAAAAGCTAGAGGACGGTAAGTATCAAAACGGCTATTATGTTCAGCCCGCCATTTTTGACAATGTGACATCTGAGATGACGATCGCCCAAGAGGAAATTTTCGGCCCAGTGATCGCCTTGATCAAGGTGGACGCGATGGAGGAGGCACTGAACATCGCCAATGATGTAAAGTTCGGCTTAAGCGCATCCATTTTCACGCAAAACATCGGCCGAATGCTTTCATTCGTTGATGAAATTGACGCGGGGCTTGTCCGGATTAACGCGGAAAGCGCGGGTGTTGAGCTTCAGGCGCCTTTTGGCGGCATGAAGCAGTCGAGTTCTCACTCCCGCGAACAGGGTGAGGCGGCGAAGGACTTTTTCACGGCAATCAAAACCGTGTTTGTAAAGCCATAATGGTGCTGGAAAGAGGCGGACGTCTCTTTCCCAGCTTTATCACAGCCAGCATATGATTCTCTACTTTGAAAAGGAGAAGATACTATGAAAAAAGACTATGCGAATGTTTCGCCGGCGGGCAAAAAAACGTCTGTACGCTGGTTCATCGTTTTTATGCTGTTTCTTGTGACTTCTATTAACTACGCGGATCGGGCCACGCTTTCCATCACCGGAGATTCCGTCCAGCATGATCTGGGATTGGACTCGGTCGCTATGGGCTATGTCTTTTCTGCTTTTGGCTGGGCCTATGTCATCGGGCAGCTTCCGGGCGGCTGGCTGCTGGACCGGTTTGGTTCAAAGACTGTCATTGCGTTAAGCATCTTTTTCTGGTCGTTTTTTACGCTGCTGCAGGGGGCGATTGGTTTTTTCTCCGCCGGCACAGCGATTATCCTGTTGTTTGCACTGCGTTTTCTGGTCGGCTTGTCCGAGGCGCCTTCATTTCCCGGAAACGGCAGAGTTGTTGCCTCATGGTTCCCAAGCTCTGAGCGCGGGACAGCTTCAGCCTTTTTTAATTCAGCTCAATACTTCGCAATCGTCATTTTTTCTCCTTTAATGGGCTGGCTCACCCACTCTTTCGGCTGGCATTCTGTCTTTGTTGTCATGGGTGCCGCGGGCATTCTTCTGGCTGTTATTTGGCTAAAAACAGTGTATGAACCGAAAAAACATCCGAAGGTCAACGAAGCCGAGCTCGCGTACATCGAACAGGGCGGCGGGCTGATTTCCATGGATGACAGCAAAAGCAAGCAAGAAAAAGAATCGAACTGGCCGTATATCAAACAGCTGTTAACGAACCGCATGCTGATTGGCGTGTACATCGCGCAATATTGCATTACGACTCTCACCTATTTCTTTCTCACATGGTTTCCGGTATATTTGGTTCAGGCCCGCGGCATGTCTATTCTTGAAGCGGGGTTTGTCGCTTCTCTTCCGGCGCTGTGCGGATTTGCCGGCGGCGTGCTTGGGGGCATTGTGTCAGACATCTTACTCAAAAAAGGCCGTTCGCTGACCTTTGCAAGAAAAGCGCCGATCATTGTCGGCATGCTGCTGTCTTGCAGTATGATTGTCTGCAACTATACAGATTCAGCGTGGCTCGTCGTTGTCATTATGTCACTTGCTTTTTTCGGAAAAGGATTCGGCGCATTGGGATGGGCTGTCGTGTCGGACACGTCTCCGAAAGAGTGTGCAGGATTAAGCGGCGGTTTGTTCAACACGTTCGGAAATATAGCCTCAATTACAACGCCGATTATTATCGGCTACATCGTAAATGCCACAGGATCTTTTAATGGCGCGCTCGTGTTTGTCGGTGCTAATGCGGTTGCGGCGATCCTCAGCTATTTGCTGCTGGTCGGGCCGATCAAACGGGTCGTGTTAAAGAAGCAAGAGCAGGACCCCGATCAATCATTGCCTGTTTAACATTAATGAAAGCGCTTTATAAAAGGAGGAAAATACATGAGTTCACCAATACAAGAGCAGGTTCAAAAAGAAAAGAGATCGAATATTCCTTCAATTTGTGAGATGAAGGTGATCCCTGTTGCGGGACATGACAGCATGCTGCTGAATCTAAGCGGCGCACACAGCCCATTTTTCACCCGGAATATCGTGATCTTAACTGACAGCAGCGGAAATCAGGGAGTCGGAGAGGTGCCTGGCGGAGAACAGATACGCCGTACACTCGAGCTGGCAGAACCGCTTGTTGTCGGAAAATCCATTGGTGCGTACCAGTCAATATTGCAAACGGTTAGAAAGCAGTTTGCCGATCAAGACAAGGGAGGACGCGGCATCCAGACGTTTGATTTGCGCACCACGGTACATGCCGTCACAGCGCTGGAAGCGGCCTTGTTAGATTTGCTTGGAAAGTTTCTTCAAGAACCGGTCGCGGCTTTGCTTGGCGAAGGGAAGCAGCGTGATGAAGTGAAAATGCTCGGCTACCTCTTTTACATCGGCGATCGAAAGCGGACGACTTTGCCATATCAAAGCGATGAGCAGTCAGATTGCGGGTGGTTCCGTCTCCGCCATGAGGAAGCACTAACCCCAGAGGCCATTGTACGTCTTGCTGAATCTGCGCAGGAGCGCTACGGCTTTCAGGATTTCAAGCTGAAAGGCGGGGTGCTGCGGGGAGAGGAGGAAATTGAAGCTGTTACCGCATTAGCAAAACGTTTTCCAGAGTCAAGGATCACTCTTGATCCGAACGGGGCTTGGTCATTAGAGGAAGCTATTGCATTATGCAAAGGTAAGCATGATGTGCTCGCGTATGCGGAAGATCCGTGCGGGGATGAGAACGGCTACTCCGCCCGAGAAGTAATGGCTGAATTCCGCCGCGCGACAGGGCTTCCTACCGCAACAAATATGATTGCGACCGACTGGAGGGAAATGGGTCACGCGATCCAGCTTCATGCGGTGGATATTCCGCTGGCTGATCCCCATTTCTGGACGATGCAGGGTTCGGTGCGGGTTGCGCAAATGTGCCATGATTGGGGTTTGACATGGGGATCTCACTCCAACAACCACTTTGATATCTCCCTTGCAATGTTTACCCATGTGGCAGCAGCGGCTCCGGGACGCATTACGGCGATTGATACCCATTGGATTTGGCAGGACGGGCAGCGTTTAACGAAACAGCCTTTTGAGATTTCTGAGGGTTGTGTCAAGGTGCCGAATAAGCCCGGTCTCGGTATTGACATTGATATGGAACAAGTGGAAAAAGCCCATGAACTCTATCGAAAAATGAATTTAGGCGCGCGGAATGATGCGGTCCCTATGCAGTTTTTGATCAGCAACTGGGAGTTCGACCGCAAACGCCCTTGTCTTGTGCGATAAGTTTTATTGCAAATATTGTCATATTGGCTGTTTTGTCTTACAATTGAACAACTGAAGGGAGAGTTGTTCGTGTACGAAGGTTTAGAAGATCTGAAAGTCGATACAGTCAATCGGAAAACATTAGCCAAGCAGGTCATTGAACGGATTGTCCATTTATTATCGAGCGGACAGTTAAAGGCTGGAGACAAATTACCGACAGAAATGGAACTGATGGACATTTTGCATGTCAGCAGGCCGGTGCTTCGCGAGGCCCTCAGCTCACTAGAGACACTTGGGGTGATTACGAGAAAAACCCGCGGCGGCACGTATTTCAACGATAAAATCGGCATGCAGCCATTTTCCGTCATGCTTGCCTTGGCCACTGATAATCTTCCGGCTATCATTGAAGCGCGGATGGCGTTAGAACTCGGACTTGTGACGATTGCTGCGGAAAAAATTAATGAGGATGAGCTTCAGCGTTTGCAGAAGACAATCGACGACATAGCCAGCAGCACTGACAATCTTTATGGTGAAGCAGATAAAGAATTTCATCGAATTATTGCATTAAGTGCCAATAACCCCGTTGTTGAAGGGATGATTCAATCCCTGCTGATCACCCATGCGAAAATTGACAGCCAGATACCGTACAGGGAGAGAGATATAACGGTCGAATATCACAAAAAAATCTACGACGCTCTTGCTAAAAGAGACCCCTACAAAGCGCATTACCACATGTATGAGCATCTGAAATTTGTCCGTGACAAAATTTTGAAGGGCATGGATAAGAAATAATTGTAGACTACAGCCGCAAAGAGCTGCGGCTTTTTTGAACCGATATAGAAAACGCTTACTATGATATGAGGAGTGATTTTCAGATGGCGATGAACCTCAGAAAGAACCAAGCGCCCCTTTACATCAAAGTGAATGAAACAGATAACACGGCGATTATTGTTAATGACGGAGGACTGCCAAAGGGCACTGTTTTTTCATGTGGACTCGTACTTGAAGAGGATGTACCTCAAGGCCATAAGGTGGCCTTAACCGATCTGAATCAAGGAGATGAGATTGTTCGTTACGGTGAGGTGATCGGATTTGCCGATGAGACGATCAAACGCGGGAGCTGGATAAGGGAAGCCCTCGTAAGAATGCCCGCTCCTCCGGCTTTAGACGATCTTCCTCTCGCAAACAGAGTGCCCAAACCGCTTCCGCCTCTTGAAGGCTACACGTTTGAAGGGTATCGAAATGCGGACGGCAGTGCGGGGACGAAAAATATTCTCGGTATCACTACAAGTGTTCAATGTGTCGTTGGCGTTTTGGATTATGCAGTCAAACGGATAAAAGAAGAGCTGCTGCCGAAATATCCAAATGTCGATGATGTTGTACCACTGCACCATCAATACGGCTGCGGTGTGGCGATCAATGCGCCGGATGCCGTCATTCCGATTCGCACGATTCAAAATCTGGCGAAGCATCCGAACTTCGGCGGGGAAGTGATGGTGATCGGATTAGGATGTGAAAAGCTCCTCCCGTCAAGAATTGCTTCTGAGAATCAGGATGACATTCTATCACTTCAGGATCATCAAGGTTTTGCGGCAATGATTCAGTCCATGTTGGAAATGGCGGAAGAACGGTTGATCAGGCTGAACAGCAGAGCCCGTGTGACCTGCCCAGCTTCTGATCTGGTCATCGGCCTGCAATGTGGCGGCAGTGATGCGTTTTCGGGCGTGACAGCGAATCCTGCGGTGGGGTATGCAGCTGATTTATTGGTTCGCGCAGGGGCAACGGTTTTGTTTTCTGAGGTGACAGAGGTGCGGGATGCGATTCATTTATTAACGCCGCGGGCTGTGAGTGAAGAGGTCGGACATACGCTGATCGAAGAGATGAAGTGGTATGACAGCTATCTGCGGCGGGGGGAAGCAGACCGAAGCGCAAACCCGTCACCAGGCAATAAAAAAGGCGGATTATCCAATGTGGTGGAAAAAGCGTTAGGCTCGGTAGCGAAATCAGGCACAAGCCCCATCTCCGGCGTGCTCGGCCCAGGTGAAAAGGCGGAGCGAAAAGGCCTGCTGTTTGCGGCGACACCGGCAAGCGATTTTGTGTGTGGTACCCTTCAGCTGGCGGCAGGCATGAATCTGCAGGTTTTTACGACAGGAAGGGGAACACCGTACGGCTTGGCCGCTGCACCGGTGCTGAAAGTATCGACACGTCATTCATTATCAGAGCATTGGGCGGATTTAATCGATATTAATGCCGGGCGAATCGCAACAGGTGAAGCCAGTATTGAAGACGTAGGCTGGGAAATCTTCAGGACGATTCTGGATGTGGCAAGCGGCCGAAAACAAACGTGGGCGGACCGGTGGGGCCTTCATAATGATTTGTGCTTGTTTAATCCTGCACCAGTGACTTGATTCATTGTTCTAGCAGCTCATAATTGGAATATGATGTAAAAAGGTAAACGACATACAAAGAACGGAGGGGTTACAGCATGGCATTCATTAGATTCCGATTGATACGAATTCAATAGTGAACGACTCTCGCCTGAATGCGGAGAATCGGGATGAATCTGCCTATGTATGAGCCCTTATATTGTCATCAAAAGAGGGTAGCGATGCGGCCCTCTTTTTGTGCTTCAACATCCCCTCTCTCTACGACAGGCGGAACATGAGAAAGGGGAAAAGAGATGACAAACCAGAACGACATACAGCTGATCACAGAGACTGTTGCGCTTGCACGCAACCAAGGTTTGGCGGTTCACTCTGAAAATGCGAAATTAAATGAAACTGGAATGGATTTTCAAGTTGTATTCGCCGAAGACGATACAGGTATGCCATGGGTGCTGCGAAAACCGCGGCGAAGTGATGTTGTTGAAAGAGCAGTTTCAGAAGGCAGAACGCTTGCCTTTCTCCGCACGGTTCTTACAGCTGATGTACCGGATTGGAACATTCACACACCGGAATTGATTGCTTACCCAATGTTAAAAGGAACGCCAGCTGCTGTGATTGATCTGGAACAGAAACAGTATGTATGGAATATGAATCATCAGCCGCCGTCAGACCATTTTATAAGGACACTAGCCGAGATACTGGCTGAATTACATGGAGTGAACCCAGCAGACGCTTGCCAATCTGGTATAAAAGTGATGAGTCCGGAAGAAGTCAGGCGAAACATAGTTGAATCTATGGATGACGTAAAGAACAAGCTTGGAGTGTCTGAACAGCTTTGGCAAAGATGGCACACGTGGATAAATGATGATGCATATTGGCCGGAGTTTTCCGTACTGATACACGGTGATCTACATCCACCGCATATTTTGATTGGCCAAAATGAACATGTCACAGGCCTTCTAGATTGGACAGAGGCCAAAGTCGCTGATCCTGCAAAAGATTTTATCTTTTATCAAATGCTGTTCGGGGAAGAGGAAACTGCCCGTTTGCTTGAATACTATCATCAAGCAGGCGGCCGCGTATGGGCAAAAATGCAGGAACACATCTCAGAGATGCAGGCGTCATATCCGCTGGAAGTTGCCAAGTTTGCTCTTCAGACACAGCAGGAGGAGCACATCAAAATGGCGCTGGAGGCACTCGGCGTAAAATCGGATTAAGAATTGACTTCTTAAAATTAACCGAGTATTATAAATTTTACTAACAAAAGAACGGATCAACAATCGTGAGGAAGAGTAAGTACGCGTCAGTGTGTGAGGTTCAGAGAGTCGGTGGCAGGTGTGAACCGATCCTCCCCTGATGCCGAATGGGCTTCTGAATTGCTTTGCTGAACGGATAGTAGGCGAAGCCGGGATTCTCTCCCCGTTACCAAGAGAGGCGTATCGAAACGGATGTTTTCTGTACTGAGAGTGAACGGCTGTATAGCTGTTAATAAAGGTGGTACCGCGAGACCCTCGTCCTTTGCATAGGACGGGGGTTTTTGTGTCTTAAAGGAGGTGACGGCCAATGGATGATGGCTGGTGGGTGCATAACAGATGAAGAGGAAAGGAGGATGTCATGTGGTCATAGCAACTGATGATCTTGAGGTCGCATGCCCTGAGTGTGAAAGAGCAGGAGAAATCGAAGGCAGCCCATGTCCAGCTTGCGGCGGGAAGGGTGTCATTCTGACGGCTCAAGGAAATACGCTTCTGGATTTTATACAAAAGCATTTGAACAAGTAAAGGAGAAAAGCTGAGCTGAGATGAGAGTAGAAGAGCAGAGTAAGATTCGCAAGGCATCGGCAGGTACGGTTTTTTTGCTGATCGGAACGGCTTGTTTTGCATCTAAGTCGATTTGGATTAAATGGGCATATCAAATGGGTGCTGAGCCAGACGCGGTATTGTTATACAGACAGCTGTTTGCTGTTCCGCTGTTTTGGCTGATCTTTTTGTTATACCGTCCTCCAATGCCAGACGATATGAAAAAAGGAGATCTATGGAGGGCGTGTGTCGCGGGAGTGTTTAGTTTTTTTCTGTCTCCCTTGTTTGATTTTATCGGGCTGAACCATGTATCCGCAATGGTTGAGCGTATTTTGCTGATGAGCTATCCGGTGTTTATGATCGGATTCAACGCGTGTTATGACCGGAAAATGGTTTCCATCCAAGACCTTTTCGCAGTGTTGATGGTCATGATCGGTTTTTTCTTTGCGCTCGGCGGCTGGAATGCTGAGCTTTTTCAGGCGAATATGATTGGATCTGTATTCATTTTGTTATCCTCGGCCGTTTATGCTGGTTATCTTGTCCTTTCCGGGCGTCTCGTCCATCAAATCGGCGGCATCCGACTCAATGCTTACGGGATGACAGCAGCCGGAGCGGCCATGATGCTTTACACAGGCATAAAGGAGGCGATCGGCATGAATACGCCAATGACAGCATATCCGCTTGCTGTGTACGGTTTGTTTGTGTTCATCGCAGTCGTCTCCACTGTAATTCCATTTGTGCTGATGCTTGAGGGCATAAAACGAATCGGGGCACTGCGAGCTGCCACTATTTCAATGGCAGGCCCTGTCTTGACGATTTTCTTTGGAGCCTTATTTCTCGGTGAGCGGCTCCAGCTTACTCAAACCATTGGATGCGCAGCTGTATTTATTGTCATAACGGGCATGGAATATAGAAAACTGAAAACAGGTAAAAATGAATAATTTTTGTAAAACACACACGTTTTTCAATTACAATAAGTGTAATCACGTGTGTGTTTTTTGATTTTGCAAAGGTTAGGTGAGAAGATGCAGCGAATATTGCTAGTAGAAGACGACCATTCAATCAGTGAAATGGTGGATCATTATTTAACAAAAGAAGGCTTTGAGATCGTGCATGCTTTCGACGGTGAAGAAGGCATCCGGCTGTTTCAGCACGATTCATATGATTTGATTCTCCTTGATATCATGCTCCCGAAGCTGAACGGCATGGATTTTCTGAAAATCATCCGGGAAAAAAGCAACGTTCCGGTCTTGATGATTTCAGCAAAAGACGGAGATGTGGACAAAGCATTAGGACTGGGGTTTGGGGCGGATGATTATATTGCCAAACCGTTTTCAATGATTGAGCTGACAGCCAGAGTAAAAGCCGCGATACGGCGGGCGACGCAATATTCGGCGGAGGAACCGGCTAAGAATAGGGTGATCCGGATTCACCAGCTTGAAATAGATATAGACAATGTCTCAGTTTTGAAAAACGAAGAACCGCTTCAGCTGACGTCAACAGAGTGGCAGCTGCTGTGCCTATTTGCGGCAAATCCCAAAAAAGTGTTTACGAAAGAACAAATCTACCGTTCCGTCTGGAATGAAGAGTACTTTGGTGATCAAAACATCATTAACGTACATATGCGGCGGCTTAGAGAAAAGATTGAAGACGATCCCTCTTCCCCTCAATATATTAAAACGTTATGGGGCATCGGTTATAAATTAGGAGAGTTTTAGAATGACAGTGTTATGGATGGCCGTTGTCATCGTTCTGGTATGTCTGAATGTCATTCAATTCATGATGAAAAAGAAGCGGGACGGGAATCTGGCTTACACGGCAGAACAGCTTGGCTCCATGCTCAGCCGGGATTCGGCGGGACAAATTTTGCTTCATACAGATGATCAGTCGCTCAAAGACCTGCTTGTTAACATCAACCTATTCGTTGAGAATCGTCAGCAGCTCAGCGCTCAGTTTGCCAAAACAGAGCAATCCATGAAGCGGATGCTGACCAACATGTCGCACGACCTGAAAACGCCGTTAACGGTCATTCTCGGTTATTTCGAAGCCATTCAAAGTGACCCAGACATGCCGGATGAAGAGCGGGAAAGATTGCTGGGGAAGCTCCGCCAGAAAACAAATGAACTGATTCAGATGATCAACTCCTTTTTTGATTTAGCCAAATTAGAATCAGAAGATAAAGACATCCCGATAACCAAAGTACATATAAACGAAATATGCAAACGAAATATTCTGCACTATTATGACGCTGTTCAGTCAAAAGGTTTTGAAGCTGCCATCAATATCCCGGATACGCCAGTGTATGCCCGCGCGAATGAAGAGGCACTGGACAGAATCCTGCAAAACCTATTGTCCAATGCGATTCAATATGGCGCGGCCGGCAAGTTTATCGGCATGACGCTGTCGTATGATGAGACGAGCGTTGCCATCACCGTATGGGATCGGGGAAAAGGGATCAGTGAAACCGATCAGCAGCGTGTGTTTGAGAGGCTGTACACGCTTGAAGAATCCAGAAATAAAGCATTTCAAGGAAGCGGTCTCGGCTTAACCATCACGAAACGGCTTACAGAGAAAATGGGAGGCGCCATATCGGTTCAAAGCAAGCCGTACGAACGGACTGCGTTTACGATCACATTGAAACGAATGACATATTAACAAACGTAAGAATTTCTTAAGATTTGAGAAATAAAAATGACAGGGCTCGCCGCTACAATAGAAAACAGGAAAAGAGAGGGAGGGAGAAACGAACTTGACTTATATCGTACAAACAAACGGGCTGACCAAAACGTATCAGGGCAAAGAAGTCGTATCCAATGTCAGCATGCATATTAAAAAAGGTGAAATTTATGGCTTTCTCGGCCCGAACGGCGCGGGTAAAACAACCATTATGAAAATGCTGACGAGCCTTGTCAAACCGACAAGCGGTGAAATCAGTATCCTAGGGAACAAGCTTACCCACACGTCATACGAGGTGCTGGGGAGCATCGGCAGCATGATTGAATATCCGATTTTTTATGAAAATCTGACAGCAGTAGAAAATTTAGATCTGCATTGTGAATACATGGGGTACCACAATAAAAAAGCCATTCAAGAAGTGCTGGATATGGTCAATTTAAAACAAATCGACAAGCAGCCCGTCAAAACATTTTCGCTCGGTATGAAGCAGCGCCTTGGGATTGCGCGTGCCATCCTCACGAAGCCGGATCTGCTTATTTTGGATGAGCCGGTTAATGGTCTTGATCCACTCGGCATCAAAAAGATCAGGCAGCTGTTTCAAGTGCTGAGCAAAGAGTACGGTATGACGCTGCTGATCTCAAGCCACTTGCTGAGTGAAATCGAACAAATTGCAGACACGATCGGCGTCATTCGGGACGGCAGGCTGCTTGAAGAAGTGTCAATGGAGGATGTAAGAGGACAGAATACTGAATACATCGAGTTTGTCACACCGAATCAGACAAGGGCCTGCTTTGTGCTGGAGAAAGAGCTGCGATTAACCAACTTTAAGATTTTAAACGAGAAAACGATTCGAATTTACGAGGCTGAAGCCTCTCAGGCTGCCATATCTAAAGCGCTGGTTTTACATGATGTAGACATTGAATCAATGACCAAAAAGTATACGTCGCTGGAGGATTATTTTATCAACTTGATCAACGGCAATAGCATCAGTGCGTAAAGGAGGAGAGACACGTTGATGAATTTGATCAGAATCGAATTGAGAAAAATGAAGATGGGCTGGTATGTCAGAGGTGCCCTCATTGCCAACTTGATCATCATGGGCTTTTTGTGGCTGATCTGTTATTCAGAAAAAGCTGAAAGTGGGGTTTCGTTTCAAAGCACGGAGGAAGCGTTTCTCATCATCGGCACTTTCGTCAGAGCAGTATTTATCGTTTTTGGCGCAGTACTGATCGCAAAATTGGTGATTTCGGAATACAAAAACAAAACCATTCTTGTGATGTTCACGTACCCGATCAGCCGGAAAAAGCTGCTCACTGCTAAGCTCATGATCGCGGGCGGACTGACGTTTATCACAATCTTACTATCAAATATACTCATAGCCGCCAATTTCTTTTGGCTCAACTCGATCTACCATTTCATACCGGGAGAGCTTACTTCCGAAATCATGTCTCAGCAGGCGGTAAAAATGGCGGTTTTCGCTTTTGGCGCCGCTGGAACCAGTTTAGTTCCCATCTTTTTTGGGATGCGTAAACACTCGGTTCCGGCTACCATCATATCATCTGTAGTGATTGTTATGCTCATCAGTTCAACAAACCCTGGTTTCTCCATTTCGTCTGTTGTTTATATCCCATTATCTTTAGCGGCTTTCGGTTTGGTTTTTTCCTACATGGCGATCAGGAACGCAGACAAGCAAGATGCGTAAACAAAGGCGCCCAATATTCATAAAAGGCCGATGCTGACAGCACCGGCCTATCTATTATGAATCTGTTCTTGTTTCAAGATAATGCTTCTTGCCAATTTCTTTGCTCATCATATAGAAATGGAAGCAATATTCACCGATTGCCATGGCGATCGCGCCGAATAAAGCCGCCAATGCAACCTCACCGCCAGTCATCCCCATAGAAAGCGGCATGCCCATCAGCCAAATGACAAGAAAGGCCAGACCGAAATCAGCTAAGGTCGCAATCATATTGTTCCATCTCGGCAATACATAAAGATCGCCAAGCAAATAAGAAATAATCCCTAACACAAGCGTCATTAAGAGCGTATCACCGAACGTGAAACCAAAGCCCAGACCAAGCACTAGATACAACACAATAATTGTCATAATACCTTTAATCGCGAGCGCTTTCACATGTGTCATTCCAAAGTTCCTCCTTCTGTATTTTGATTTGTTATGTATGATTCCTCAAATGCAAAAAGTTAAACCTTATATTGTGTTTTTTACAGTCCATGTAAAGGGGGTGAATGGGTTTTTATGAAAGGAAAGATGTTCACAGTTGTGCTGATGTGTATGCTTTTTGGAGGAGGCTGCAAACCCGCTGAAGAACCGGCATCATCTGCTCAATCACCTTCTCCATCTGACTCTGCAAAAAACAAAGCTTACAATATTCATAAGGGTTTTATTGAAGCGGAGCGTAGATTCGGAACCGAGTTGTTTCAAAATATGTCAGAACAAGACGGGTTAACGGACAACCTGCTGATCTCCCCATACAGCTTGCAGCAGGTGCTGATGATGACTGCAAATGGAACGGAGGGAGATACATTAAAAGAAATCAAAGCTGCTTTATATTTATCGGGCCTTCATGACAGCGCCATAAATGAGTCATCGTTCGCGCTCATGAAAAGATTTGAATCCTTGCCTGAAGGTGAACTGCTGACGGCCAATGCCGTATGGACAAGGATTGAGACCAAGCCAGACTTTAAACAAACGATTAAACAATTCTTCTCGGGCAGAGTCTTTAAAATGGATGACAATATTCAGACCGCAAAGAACTTGATCAATCAATGGACAGCTCACCAAACGAAAGGGCATATTGATGACATCGCGGATCATCTTTCGCCGGAAGCTGTTTCTCTTTTGGTAAACGCCGTCTATTTTCAAGAAAAGTGGGCGCTGCCGTTTGACCAGTATGTGACCGCTGAAGAGCATTTTTTTCTGCCTGACGGCTCGGCCAAAAAACTGCTGCTGATGAAGCAGACTGCACGACTTGCTTACTTAGAAAATGAACTGTTCCAAGCAGTCAAGCTTCCATATGAAGATCAACAACTTACTTTCACTTTATTTCTGCCGAAGAAAAAGCCGGCTTCTTTCATGTCTCTTTTCACAAGTCAAAACATAAAAGCATGGGACAGCGCATTTCAGCCAAAAACAGTGAAGCTGAGCATGCCACGCTTTACACTGAAAGGGCAGTATAACGTAAAACGCGCTCTTCACGATATGGGGATGAAATCGGTCTTTTCCGCTGCTGACTTTTCCAGCATGTTTACTGAAGGCCACGGTGTTTCAATCGATGATGTGAATCACCACACATTTATCAAGGTGGATGAAGCAGGAACCGAGGCTGCGGCTGCCTCGTCAGTGGAAACTGTTGAGTCCGCACTCACGCCAGATGTTACCTTGATGGCCAACCGCCCATTTTTCTTTGTCATCACAGATGAACAAACATCAAGCCTTTTGTTTTTAGGCTTTGTCGCACATCCAATTGAATAAATTTAAAAACTCACCTGTCCCTCCGTCATCACTTCTGAAGTACTGAAATATGATGAAAGGAGATCAAGGGGAGGTGACGTGATGGCGGTCGTGAGAGCAACGAGTGCGGATGTCGATTTACTGGCAAGGCTGCTCAGAGCGGAAGCGGAAGGCGAAGGCAAGCAGGGGATGCTGCTTGTCGGCAACGTGGGAATCAATCGGCTGCGGGCAAATTGCTCAGATTTTAAAGGCCTCCGCACCATCAGACAGATGATTTTTCAGCCGCACGCGTTTGAGGCTGTAACTCATGGATATTTTTATCAAAGGGCGCGGGATAGCGAGCGGAGCCTGGCACGCCGGTCAATAAACGGTGAAAGACGCTGGCCTGCAAAATTTAGTTTGTGGTACTTCAGGCCGGAGGGAGACTGTCCCTCCCAGTGGTATAACCAGCCGTTTGTGGCCAGATTTAAGTCACACTGCTTTTATCAGCCGACAGCGGAAACGTGTGAAAATGTATATAACACATTTTAGAGACAGGACGCCGTTCAAATTGAACGGTGTTTTTCTTTGAAGAGATATAGAGAAAAAAGAGCTGACGGAGATGACAGAATGGCAACAATTGATTTGCAAAAGATAAAGGTCGTACTGGAAAAAAAAGCAATTAACAAAGGTGACGGCTCGTGTCGGACTGGTTCTTGATATCACGGGTTCAATGAGAACCAAAAACGGGACGGTGTGGAGCGGATTTTGGCAGTGGCTGATCAATTTGATGATAACGGGTTGCTGGATGTATGGGTGTATGATAACGGATTCTCCTGATTAAAGCCAGTTTCTGAAAAAGATTTTTCGGGCTATGTCGATCGTGAAATTTTAAATAATGACCGCTTGCATAAATTCGACAGAAATGATGAGCCGCCGGTCTTGAAAGATGTGCTGCGTAAATATATTGCGGAGGAACCTAGTTCATATCCCGCTTTCGTCGTTTTTATCAATGACGGAGGCTGTAAAAAGCCGATTAAATCGATTATTGAAGCCTCTTCTGATAAGCCGGTGTTTTGGCAGTTTGTCGGCGTTGGAAACGGAAGCATCGATTTTCTCAATAAGTTGGATACGTTAGAAGGACGTGCTGTTGATAACACGAACTTCCTTCAAATCGAAGAGATTGACAGTATTTCCGATGATAAGCTTTATGACGCTCTGCTTACTGAATTTCCATTTTGGCTGAAAGAAGCGAAGAAAAAAGGAATTGTAAGAGAACAAGAGCCTCCTGCTGAAAATCCGAGAAAGAAGGGTTTTTTCAGCAGATTATTTTCGAAATAACTGATAAGGCACTGAGTCATTCTGCGAAATGGCTCGGTGTTTTTGTTTTTTTAAGATCATGTGAAGAAAAATAGTCCGAATGGGCGGCTTGCAAACGACAAGATATGCAGAGAACGCGCCAATTAGCCATCTTTCGGCACGTTTCAGCGGCAGGCTTGTGAGTGAAGACCTGTTTCTGATGTTCAGTGCTTACAATCGGTTCACACTTCTTCACAGCCATTTAACAATGATTTTCTATAATGGAGGCGATCAATGAGAAGAGAGGGGATCTTGAATGGCATACGACAATCGTTTTGATGAATGGGTACAGAAACTGAAAGAGGAAAGCTTTCAAAACAATACGTTTGACCGCCGCAAATTTATTCAAGGAGCGGGGAAGATTGCAGGACTTTCTCTTGGACTGACTATTGCTCAGTCAGTTGGTGCATTTGAAGTAAATGCCGCGCCTAAGTTCACGAGCTATCCGTTTACGTTAGGGGTTGCGTCTGGAGATCCGCTTTCTGACAGTGTCGTGCTGTGGACGCGCTTGGCACCAGATCCGCTGAACGGCGGGGGAATGCCAAATCAGGCGGTGCCTGTCAAATGGGAAGTCGCAAAGGATGAGCATTTCCGCAAGATTGTGAGAAAGGGCACTGAAATGGCCAAGCCGAATCTCGCTCACTCCATTCACGTGGAAGCGGACGGGCTTGAGCCGAACAAAGTGTACTATTATCGTTTCAAAACCGGACATGAACTAAGCCCTGTCGGAAAAACAAAAACGCTGCCTGCCCCTGGCGCCAATGTGCCGCAAATGACCTTTGCGTTTGCTTCCTGCCAGCAATATGAGCATGGATATTATACGGCCTACAAGCATATGGCGAAGGAAAAGCTTGATCTTGTCTTCCATCTCGGTGATTACATATACGAATACGGTCCCAATGAATATGTCTCAAAAACAGGCAATGTCCGCACGCACAACAGCGCGGAAATCATTACGCTTCAAGACTATCGGAACCGCCATGCCCAATACCGATCTGACGCCAATTTAAAAGCTGCACATGCGGCGTTCCCTTGGGTTGTGACGTGGGATGACCATGAAGTCGAAAACAACTATGCCAATAAAATACCGGAAAAAGGACAGTCGGTTGAAGCATTTGTGCTCCGCCGCGCGGCTGCGTACCAGGCGTACTATGAACATATGCCGCTCCGCATCTCCTCTCTGCCGAATGGTCCGGATATGCAGCTGTACCGGCACTTTACGTACGGAAACCTGGCTTCCTTCAATGTCCTTGATACCCGCCAGTACAGGGATGACCAAGCCAATAACGACGGCAATAAGCCGCCTTCTGATGAATCGCTCAATCCGAATCGGACCCTGTTAGGAAAAGAACAGGAGCAGTGGCTTTTCAACAATTTGAGCAGCTCGACCGCCCACTGGAATGTGCTGGCGCAGCAGATTTTCTTTGCGAAGTGGAATTTTGGGACAAGCGCAAGCCCGATCTACAGCATGGATTCGTGGGACGGCTACCCGGCTCAGCGCGAACGGGTTGTCAATTTCATTAAAAGTAAAAATCTAAATAACGTTGTCGTGCTGACAGGAGATGTACACGCAAGCTGGGCATCAAACCTCCACGTTGATTTTAATAAAACAAGCTCAAAAATTTTCGGGGCTGAATTTGTCGGCACCTCAATCACCTCCGGAGGAAACGGAGCGGATAAGCGAGCGGATACAGATCAAATTTTAAAGGAAAATCCGCATATCAAGTTCTTTAACGATTATCGCGGATATGTCCGCTGTACAGTGACGCCTCATCAGTGGAAAGCTGATTATCGGGTGATGCCGTTTGTGACAGAGCCGGGCGCAGCCATTTCAACACGGGCTTCATTCGTTTACCAAAAGGATCAAACTGGATTGAGAAAGGTATCATCCACAACGATCCAAGGCGGGGTGAAGCAATCCGATGAAGTCGAAGAGGATCGTTTCTTTGCACACAACAAAGCCCACGAAAAACAAATGATTAAGAAACGGGCAAAAATCACGAATTAAGGAGTGAAAAAAATGTTTTCAAACATTGGTATACCGGGTTTGATTCTAATCTTTGTCATTGCCCTCATTATTTTTGGCCCTTCAAAGCTTCCGGAAATCGGGCGTGCTGCCGGACGGACACTGCTGGAATTTAAAAGCGCCACAAAATCACTTGTGTCTGGTGATGAAAAAGACGAAAAATCAGCTGAGCTGACAGCGGTAAAGCAGGACAAAAACGCGGGCTGAGTGCTGATGAGGCAGACACCGGGTCTGCCTCTTTTTTATGAAAGGGAGGGCTTTTTTGAATGGATAAAAAAGAAACCCATCTGATCGGGCATTTAGAAGAGCTTCGCCGCCGGATTATCGTGACTCTCGCGGCATTTCTTCTATTTCTCATCACGGCTTTTTTGTTTGTGCAGGATATTTATGACTGGCTGATCAGGGATTTAGACGGAAAGCTGGCTGTGCTTGGCCCGAGTGAAATCCTCTGGGTGTATATGATGCTTGCCGGCATTTGTGCTATTGCGGCTTCCATCCCTGTTGCCGCGTACCAGCTGTGGCGTTTCGTTGCCCCGGCGCTCACGAAAACGGAGCGGAAGGTGACGCTCATGTACATACCCGGGTTATTTGTGTTGTTTTTGGCGGGCATCTCCTTTGGATACTTTGTCTTGTTTCCAATCGTGCTCAGCTTTTTGACTCATTTGTCTTCCGGCCATTTTGAAACAATGTTTACGGCTGACCGCTATTTCAGGTTTATGGTGAATTTGAGCCTGCCGTTTGGCTTTCTGTTTGAAATGCCTTTAGTGGTCATGTTTTTAACAAGGCTGGGCGTCCTAAATCCCTACCGGCTGGCCAAAGCGAGAAAGCTGTCCTATTTTTTGCTGATCGTCGTGTCTGTATTGATTACACCGCCTGATTTCATTTCTGATTTTCTCGTCATGATCCCGCTGCTTGTCCTGTTTGAAGTAAGTGTCACCCTATCGGCGTTTGTATACAAAAAGAGACTGACAAGCGAAACGGCGGCCGCTTAGTGCAGCGTACCGCCCGGTGTCTTCAAATCCTCATCGTATTGTGCGGCCGTAACAGCGGCGATTCTCAATGCTCGGACAATCGTGTCTAAGCTGAGGCTCGGCGCTGTTTTGTCGATTGTTTGCTCTGGAATGAAAGGGATATGAATAAACCCGCCGCGAACGTGGGGGGATGTCCGGCTTATGTGATCCATTAACCCGTAGAACAAGTAGTTGCATACAAATGTGCCCGCTGTATAAGAAACTGCGGCTGGAATGCCATTTTCCTTCATTTTCGCAGTCATTCGTTTCACGGGAAGTCCCGTCCAGTAAGCAGCGGGCCCTCTTGGAGAAATCTCTTCATCAATCGGCTGATGTCCTTCATTATCGGGGATGCGCGCGTCTGCAAGATTGATTGCTACCCGTTCTGGCGTGATCTGCATCCGCCCTCCGGCTTGGCCGACACAAATCACGATATCGGGCTGATGCTTCTGAATGGCTTGCCGCAGAGTGTCCAGAGCGGTTCTAAAGACAGTCGGAATTTGTTCTGCTTTAATGATTGCTTCATCCGTCTCTAAGCCATTCAATTGTTTCGCCGCTTCCCATGATGGATTAACGGTTTCTTTGTCAAAAGGGTCAAAGCCTGTGATCAGCACTTTTTTTCTCATCTTCCCATCTCCTTTTTACTTATATTCTATTGTTTATTTTTGG
Source organism: Bacillus rugosus (assembly GCF_023238245.1). NCBI lineage: Bacteria > Bacillati > Bacillota > Bacilli > Caryophanales > Bacillaceae > Bacillus > Bacillus rugosus. The sequence goes on from NZ_CP096590.1 coordinate 286,348, forward strand.
GTTTTTCATCAAAATAATAAAAAGGAGTGAATCACAATGCAGCATTTGCCGCAGCAGTATCGCCAGCTGTTCCCAACCGTGCAGACACATACGATGCTTGCCAGCTGTTCTCAGAGCGCGTTGGCAGAGCCTGTATCAAAGGCGATTAAAGACTATCATGACAGCCTGCTGCATATGGGGACGAACTGGAATGAAGCGATCGAAAAAACAGAAAGTGCGAGAAACGAGTTTGCAAAGATGATAGGGGCTGAACCGGATGAAATTGCAATTGTGCCGTCAGTTTCTGATGCGCTCATTTCCGTAGCATCATCTTTATCTGTTTTTGGAAAGAAGCATATTGTGTATACAGAGATGGATTTTCCGGCGGTGTCTCATGTTTGGCAGGCACAATCGGATTATACCGTATCCGTCATTCCATCGATAGACGGCGGGCTGCCGCTCGAACAGTATGAAACGCATATTACAGATGAAACAGTGCTGACGTGTGTTCCGCACGTTCATTATCGTGACGGCTTTGTTCAGGATGTAAAAGCAATCGCTGAAATTGCTAAGAGAAAGGGTTCTTTTTTATTTGTGGATGCCTATCAATCAGCGGGGCACATTCCCATTGATGTGAAGGCGTGGGGTGTAGATATGCTGGCGGCTGGCACCCGGAAGTATTTGCTTGGCATACCGGGAATGGCATTTCTTTATGTGAGAAAGGAGGTCGCGGATGCACTGAAACCGAAAGCATCAGCTTGGTTCGGGCGGGAGAGCGGATTTGATGCAGCTTATGCGAAAGGCACGCGGCGTTTTCAAACAGGCACCCCTGCTTTTATCAGTGTATACGCAGCGGCAGCGGCCTTATCATTGCTGAATCATATCGGGGTTTCTCATATCCGGGATCATGTGAAAACGATCTGTGCCGATGCATGTCAATATGCTGCTGAAAAAGGCTTGCAGCTGGCGGCATCAGTGGGAGAGCAACCGGGCATGGTTGCGATCCGGGATGAGCGGGCATCGGAAACGGCGGCGCTGCTGAAGAAGAGAAAAGTGATTTGCGCGCCGCGGGACACTGTCATTCGTCTCGCTCCTCACTTTTATAACACGAAGGATGAATTGCGTCATGCGATTGATGAAATCGCGTCGAAAACGCTCTGAATGTAAACATACAAAAGCCCCTGAACACAAGGTCAGGGGCTTTTCATATTAATGATCTACCTTAACTCGCTTCAAGAAGAAAGCGCCAATTAAACCGATAACAGCAACAATCATCGCAAACACAAACGCGTGCTGCACGCCCGCAGTCAAAGCCTGCGGGATGACTGCCGGATCGGCAGGGTTTTTGACAGTGCTCATATAATCATGCTGGCCTGCAGCCATAATGCTGACCGCAACCGCTGTTCCGATAGCGCCCGCCATTTGTTGCAGCGTGTTCATAATAGCGGTGCCGTCAGGATAAAACTCTCGCGGCAGCTGGTTTAAACCGTTTGTCTGCGCTGGCATCATAATCATAGATATCCCGATCATTAAGCAGGTGTGCAGGATGATAATCAGCACAGCCGTTGAAGTGGTCGTGATGTTTGAGAAGAGCCAAAGGACAACAGTAACAATCACAAATCCCGGAATGACAAGCCATTTCGGTCCGTATTTGTCGAACAGACGGCCTGTAACAGGGGACATAAAGCCGTTTAAAATGCCGCCCGGCAAGAGAATAAGGCCAGAAGCAAATGCCGTCAGGACTAAGCCGCCTTGTAGATACATCGGCAGAAGCAGCATAGATGACAGGATGACCATCATGCAAATGAATACCATAATAACACCCAAAATAAACATCGGATATTTGAACGCACGCAGGTTCATCATCGGCTGCTTCATCGTCAGCTGGCGGATTGAAAATAGGATAAGACCGACAACCCCGACAATCAGTGAGACGATCACAGTCGGGCTGGACCATCCGCCGGAGCCTTCACCCGCGTTGCTGAATCCGAACACAATGCCGCCGAAGCCAATCGTCGACAGGATGATAGACAATACATCGATTTTCGGTTTTGTAATGTCTGATACATTTTGCATGTATGCGATACCGAAAACAAGCGCCAGCACAAGGAACGGCAGAGAGATCCAGAAAATCCAGTGCCAGTTGAGATGTTCCAGAACCAATCCGGAGAAAGTCGGGCCGATAGCGGGCGCGAACATAATAACAAGCCCGATCGTTCCCATCGCCGCGCCCCGTTTATGAGGCGGGAAAATTACCAAGATTGTGTTAAACATCAGCGGCAGTAAAAGACCGGTTCCGAGTGCCTGAACAACCCTTGCCGCTAATAAAAACGGGAAGCTTGGCGCAAGCGCCGCAATCAAGGTTCCTATAATTGAAAAGATAAGTGAAACGGTAAAAAGCTGCCTTGTTGTAAACCATTGCAATAGCAGTCCTGATACAGGAACGAGGATACCGAGTACAAGCAGGTAGCCCGTCGTCAACCATTGAACGGTTGACGCTGTAATGTTCAATTCCTTCATAAGATCGGTTAAAGCGATATTCAGCGCTGTTTCACTGAACATGCCGATAAAACCGGCCAACAGCAAGGAAATCATAATCGGCATCACTTTGTATTGCTGAGATGCTTTAGCTGCTGTTTCCAAAAAACATTTCCCCTCTCTATTCGAACGTAGTATAAGTATGTCTTATTTTTATCTCTTCAGCAGGTCAGGAATGCAGCTGGAGATATGAAGGAGCGGTGTGCTGTTTTTTGCCGTCAAAGATAAAAGAATACCGCCTTCAATTATGGCGTTAATCACAGTGCTGACTTCCTTAGCATGGCTTTCGCTGCAGCCTGCTTGCCGCAGCTTTTCCTCATACACAGAGGCCCACTCTTTGTAGGCTTCATGGCAGGCTTCCCGCAACGGTTCGCTTTCCAATGACGTCTCAGCCGCAAGCAAGCCGACAGGCAAGCCTTCAATGTCTTCCGTGCATGAAAATTGACAGGAAAGCTCCTTCAAAAAGGCTTGAATACCTTCCGCTGGATCGGTATAAGCTTTCATGCAGTCCGCAATTTTCTGGCGGATATATTCCTTCATCTCATTCACCGCCTCGATCGCCAGCTGTTCTTTGCCGCCGGGAAAGTGGTAGTAAAGAGAGCCTTTAGGAGCGCCGCTTTCCTTAATAATCTGGTTCAGCCCCGTTCCGTAATACCCTTGCAGCTGAAACAGCCTGGTCGCAGCTGAAAGGATTTTCTCACGGGAATCTCCATAACTCATAACATTCCCACCTTACTGAATTGCAATCAAAAATATAGTGACTGGTCTATTATCTTGATTCACTCATCAATTGTCAAGAAAAATTCATTGCATGAAAAGACAAAAAAGAAGTATATTACAACGAAAAAAAACGAGAGAAAAGCCGTAAGTAGACAGATGCTCGTGCTCACCAAAACAGACGATCCTCAAAAAATCCAGGCCTATTTCAATGAGTATTAAAGAAAAGAAGGCAAATAAGCCTTCTTTTTTTGCAATTTTAGGACCAAAAATCCCCTCTGAACCTTAAAATCTCTTTAAAAATAAGTAAAAATTACCCTTTACTTAATTAATTTGGTAACGTAATATAATTGAAGAATTTGTTACAAAAAAAGGAGGATATTATGAAATTTGTAAAAAGTAAGTTCATTGCACTTGTAACAATTTTGGTGCTGTCAGTCACATCGCTGTTTGCGATGCAGCCGTCAGCAAAAGCTGCTGAACACAATCCGGTTGTTATGGTACACGGTATTGGAGGAGCATCATACAATTTTGCAGGTATTAAGAGCTATCTCGTATCTCAGGGCTGGTCGCGGGACAAGCTGTATGCAGTTGATTTTTGGGACAAGACAGGCACGAATTATAATAATGGCCCGGTATTATCACGATTTGTGCAAAAGGTTTTAGATGAAACAGGTGCGAAAAAAGTGGATATTGTTGCTCATAGCATGGGTGGCGCGAACACACTTTACTACATAAAAAATCTGGACGGCGGAAATAAAATTGAAAACGTCGTAACGCTTGGCGGCGCGAATCGTTTGGTGACAAACAAGGCGCTTCCAGGAACAGATCCAAACCAAAAGATTTTATACACATCCGTTTACAGCAGTGCCGATATGATTGTCATGAATTATTTATCAAAATTAGACGGTGCTAAAAACGTTCAAATTCATGGTGTTGGCCACATCGGTTTATTGATGAACAGCCAAGTCAACAGCCTGATTAAAGAAGGACTGAACGGCGGAGGCCAAAATACGAACTAACGAGATGCATAACCTTGAAGAATTCTATTCTTCAAGGTTATTCTGCTTTTAGCACAATTGTTTTCGCAGCCATATCATGAACGGTTTGTTTTTTCTTCGTAAATGCGGCTGTCAAATAGATCAGGCGAGAGAACACATGCACCCACGCTATCATGTAACGGACAATGGCCTGTGGAAGGGATATTCTTTCGTATGTTTCGTCTCTCACGATTTGCAGCCCAATGATTTTTTTGCCCAGTGTACCCTTCCAGTTTGTCAGCGGCATCAGCAAAGGATACACAAGCAGCATTATTATGGCGACAACAATGACGCCGGCGGACCCGTCACCAAACGTAAATCCGGCTGCCAAAATCACTGCTGCGGCAATGACCACATCAAGTAGTAGGGCGCAGGCGCGCAACATAAAACCAGCTAGTTCCAACATAAACACTCCTTAAAATTTTAGATAAATACCTAATGATTGTAAAAAAGAAGGGCCTAAAGTGGGAATAGGTTATAAGTCTTAAATCACAAAAGTTGATGTAAATGTCATAGGTAAATTGGCATAATCAGCCAGCTTATCATATTACCAAATTCTTTTTTAGCCCGAAACCAAGCCCTCAGAAGTTATTTTTGTTAAAATAGAAAAGTTACAAAAGAATTCGGAGGGTTTATTGTGGGAAAAGTGAAACGAAATGCCCCTTGCCCATGTGGCAGCGGCAAGAAATATAAAAAATGCTGCGGAAGTAAAGTTGTCGACTTCCCGACAGAACTAGCGGCAAAAGAAGCAAAACAAATTCAGGAAGACTTAGTGGAGTATGCCTTCACAGTACATAGAGAAAGTATTTCAGGCTTTATCAACCAGCATGATTTCCTTTCTGCTATGGACAGACAGACGAAAGACATCAGCGTATTTAACTTAGGAATCTGGGGAATCTTCTTCCATCAGCTTGCTGGTGAAAAGACAATCTTCGAAGAGTACCTTCAGAAAAAAGGCGATTCAATCACTCGTCCGAAAACGCGTGAGATCGTTGAATCATGGAAGAGCATGACGCCTGCTTTATTGCTGCTGCAGGACATAAAAGAAGGTGTCATTCACTTTGAGGATGTTATTACGACAAAACAATTCGAAGTGGAAATGGACGCCAACAATCAAGACCTCCCGCCAGTGGGGAGCCTGATTCTCGGATATCCAATCCACGAAGCAGAAAAAGCAGAATTCTTCATGCAGTTCACGATCTTCCCGGTGAAGAGAACGGAAGCGCTGATCAGCAAAGTGAAGAAATATGCGGATGCCGCTGTGAAGAACGGCAAAACGCCGGAAGACTTCATGAAGCAAGAATTCAACAACGTTCTGTTCGCGCTGTTAGCGGAGAAAGATGAAGAGCCGCAGGCAGAGGCAGCTGAAGAAAGCAGTGTTGAGTGGGCAAATAACATGGAGAAAGAAACAGCTGCGGCTATTGAAGAAGGCATGAGCGGAGATGAGTATCCGACTGAATTGATTCCGGCTGTCATTGACATTTGGAAAACATTCTGTGAGAAAAAATCACCTGTTATCAGAAAACCGGAAGCTTTTGCTGCGGCAGTTGAATATTATGTGAATGCGATTTCTCTTAACGGCGCGTCCGTTTCTCAAGCCAAACTGGCGAAAAAATACGGCGTCAGCGCCTCAACAATTTCCAGCCGTTACAAAGAAATTGAAAGCACGTTGCAAGACGAAGCGGATCGTTTTGCACAAACGTTATCCTCATAATGAAAAAAACCTTGAAAAGCCTGGCTTTTCAAGGTTTTTTATTTTTGAAACGGAATTTTGATTTCTAACCGGGAGACGGGGTGGCGGTAGGTAAAATCCAGCCTGCCAAAATAAACTTGCGAAAGGAGAAATACACTTTCTCCTTTTTGTATATCCTGAAAAAAGAAGGAAAATAGAAAAAGGATATCTAATACAAAAAGTGACCCTGCACTATTTTTCATCAAAATTGGTTTCAAAGGAGAAGGAACAATGGATCAAACACGTACACTCGGCAAAACGAAGCTGAAGGTGAAGCGGATCGGATTCGGCGCGAATGCGGTCGGCGGGCATAATCTATTTCCAAATCTAAATGATGAAACAGGGAAGGATTTAGTGCGCACGGCATTGGATGGCGGCGTCAATTTTATCGATACCGCCTTTATATATGGATTGGGGCGATCTGAAGAATTAATCGGCGAAGTCTTACAGGAACGCAGCGTGCGGAATGAGCTCATCATCGCCACCAAAGGAGCTCATAAAGAAGTGGACGGCAGCATTGAATTAGACAATAGCCGGGAGTTTCTTCGCAGCGAGGTCGAGAAGAGCCTGAAGCGGCTGAAAACAGATTACATTGATTTGTATTATGTTCACTTTCCGGATGGAAAAACACCTCTCGCTGAAGTGGCGGGCACTTTGAAAGAGCTGAAGGATGAGGGGAAAATCAAAGCAATCGGCGCTTCGAACCTCGATTATCAGCAATTGCAGGATTTTAATGCTGACGGCTATTTGGAGGTCTTCCAGGCCGAATATTCTCTCATACAGCGTGATGCCGAGAAGGAGCTTCTTCCATACTGTGAAAAACAAGGCATCTCCTTTATTCCTTACTTTCCGCTTGCGTCCGGACTGCTGACAGGAAAATTCACGCGAGAAACAGTCTTTGATGATTTCAGAAAGGATAAACCTCAATTTCAGGGTGAAACGTTTATCCACAATCTCAAAAAAGTAGATAAGCTGAAAGCGGTAGCGGAGGAAAAACAAGCGGAGACGGCACATGTCGCCTTGGCGTGGCTGTTAACGAGACCGGCGATTGATGCCATTATTCCAGGAGCTAAACGACCTGAGCAATTACAGGATAACCTGAAAACCTTGAACATTGAACTCACCGAAGACGAAGTGAATTTCATCAGCGACATTTTTAAATAAAAAGGAAATAGCCGTCATGGCTATTTCCTTTTGGTGTTTTATTCTTTGATGAATGCTTCGACTAATTCTGCTGCTCTGTAATCAGCCATATCAAGCTGCCATTGGTCGATGTCATTTTTCTTCATTTTCACTTCAACTGTTTTTTCAGATGAAGCAGGTCCAAGCTTTTTGAATTCCTCAGGATAGACTTGAAGCGCGTATTTCACTGCCTCTTCATAGCTGGCACTAGAGTTTTTACTGTAGTAGTCTTTCACTTTGTCTTCGATACGGTCTGAAAGAGAAGATGCATCTACAGGTTTAACTGTGGCTTCAACAATTGCTTCGTCTTTAGAGATTGAAGTCGTTTTTGCCTGAATGGAAGAGTTTTTGCTTAATCCCTCTTTAATGCCGTTCACGATATTATCAAGCGCTTTGCTGTCCGCATATGTGCTGGAAAGGCCGGAAGCTGAGAGATAACCGTCTTTGGCTGATTCATTAAAATCATTTACAATTTCATTTTTGTTAGCACCGGTGATTTTTTCGAAATCGGCGTTATCTTTGCCGAAAAGAAGGACATCAACATAAGCTGATAACGCTTTTGCAGAATCTTGGAGCTTATCTGCTGTCGCAAGGATTTTTTTGTCTTTTCCGTCAATTTTGAAAGTAACTGATTTTGGCTTTTTATCACCGTAAGATTCCGGCGTATAGTTAAGCTCGTATTTCTCGCCTTTATCTACAACAAAGAAGAGGCTTCCTTCAACTGATTTGTCAGCGTTAATCGTGCTGCTGCGCAGCTTTTCGTTATAGTCTTCAGGATCTGTGTCAGACATCTTAGTATCCTCTTGATACAAAGTGAAATCCATACTGTCTACATTCAGTGGTTCTTTTCCTGTGTTTTTCACAGCGACATTGACTTTTAACACAAGCTGGTCATCTGAAGTGGACTTATCATATTTGGACGGTAGTGTATAAGAGACATCCTTGATTTTGACTTGAGCTATATCTGAGCTTTTTTCTGTTTCTGAATTTTTCTTCTCCGCGTTTGTTTTGCTTCCTGAACAAGCAGCTGTAAACATCATCAGCAGAAGAATAAGGAAAACAGCGTACGTTTTTTTCTGAAACATTCATTTTTCCTCCTCAAATGGTTTAGGAAAGGGGAGTCTTTTGTCTTTAAGAAATGGATCTTTTTGAATGGATTAGCATCATATAACCAAAAAAACCAGTTCTTTTCTCACGGTTTTCACCGGATTTTCTGGAAACTCCGCCCTTCTTTGTCATGAATGGACCTATAAAAAGTTACAACGGAATTAATTTTAAGATTATTAGCTTTCATATTGAATAGGTTCATCATCCTATTTTTGGTGAAAAATGTTCTGGAAAAACTGGTAAACTCAGAAATTTGTGTATTTTAGACTATTACTTTTTGATTAGGTGAAGAGGACATAAGAACGATGAAAGGGGTTGTCTTGGTGAAGAAAGAGGAACGAAAACAAAAAGCACTGGAAATCGGCCGGGTTCCGGAACACTTAAAACTGGAAATTGAAGATTATGGCGATAATGAGAAAAGAACCTATTTTTGTTGGATAGATCCTCAGGATGAACACATCGGCATTATCGTGGAACTTGATCCGGACGGGCAGCTTACGTCCCTTTCCCGTGATATTGAGCCTGAGAGCAAAAAAAGGCTGTCTGAAGAGCAATTAGAGAATAGCATGCGCCAATTTGTCGAGACTCATTATCCCGGAGCGCTCTCTGCCTTTGTCCGTGATGAAAATGACTGTACCTCCGGCGATAAAGTGAGATTTTCATATGTTCAAATAGAGGACGGTCTTCCTCTTCCCATGAGCGGATTTATGGCGGATATCACCTTATCAGGCGAGATCATTTACTTCCGCTATTACGGGAAAGCGGGCAGCATCATCAAACCAAAGCGGATCGCGAATGATGAGGAGGCACTTGCCTTTATCAAGAAGGATGTGGAGTTCAACCTATTGTTTGAAGTTCTCAATCGTTCTGTTTACAAAAACGGGGACGGTCAGCCGCATTTGGTGTATGAGCCTGAATGTAGGGCCATTACTGTACCTGCAGATTTGGTCCAAGAAGAAAAAGAATTTGTTGATGACGATGACAGGGAGCCGGAAAGCTTTCCTCTCCCTTTATTCGAAGGCATTCACGAAAAGGCTGATCTTGGCAGTATGATTGGACTCGAAAAAGGGTTTGTCAAAGAGCGGGAAGCGGACTTGGGAGACGGGAGAATTGGGACCGTTTGGCGGAATCCGGATGATCCCGTGTATCAGCCGGCTGATAAGAGCATGGACAGCTGGTTCAAAGGGCGGGTCCATCAAGCGTTGAAAACCATCCATAACAAAGAAACCGGAAAACTCGAAGGCGTTATGTCATTTATGGAGAAAAAAGGGCCGTTAACAGTAACTGAGGCAGAGTGCGAAAAAATTGCGCTTCGTTTCTTGTTTGCTTTATTTCCGAATGCCGATCAATATTTTAAGATCAGGTACGATGAACCGGATGAAGAAGAAAACGCAGTCGCTGGTTTTACATTCGAAGCACACTGTCACGGGGTTCCGCTTCGGTTTGGTCAGATTAGAATTTGCGTCAGCCGCCAGACAGGGCACATTACCGTTTATATGGCGCCGGATATTGACCCAAAGGAGCTGGAAGCCATTCATCCGGTTCCGGCTATTTCAGCAGAACAAGCGAAGTCTATCTTGTGGCAGCATTTTAACGTTGAGCTAAGCTGGGAGAGAGAATACCGCGATGATGAAGAACACAGCTACAGGCTCGTCTATAAGCCGGTGTATCCGCGTTTTATCGAAGCCCATACAGGAGAGCCGGTTTTCAGTTTATGGTAAAACAGCCAAAAGTCACGCAATTGCTGCAGATGTATAAGGTGAGATGTGATGAAAGTAACAGAAAGAATATCAGAAAACAACGACAATAATAGAAAAGGACCTTTCTTCACTTTAAATGAAGAAAGGTCTTTTTATATAATAAACAGGATTCTCTTTGTCGTAGACTCTTTGAAAGGATGACTTCATTGGTTAATAAACAGCTGAAAAAGAAGGCGCAAGAGATCGGGAATGTACCTCCGCATTATGAGCTTGAAATAGAAGATTACGGCCAAAAGCAAAAGAAGAAGGGGCAGGCATACTTTATCTGGAAGGACCCTGAAGATCCGGAAAAACACATTACAGTTGAACTTGGACATGACGGCGCTTTGCTCACTTTTTCAACAACCGTCTGCTCCGAGACAGACAAAAAACTTCCAGATGCCGAGCTGAAGCTGACTGCTCTTCAATTTGCTGCTGCCAACCATCCAGGCACATTTATGAATTTTCATTTTCAAGGCAAGGAAGAACGGGGGCAGCACATCCGGTTTGTCTATACCAAAATGGAGCTGGGGCTTCCGATTCCCAATTCAGGCTTTTTAGTTGATATGATACGCAGCGGACAGATTGTCCATTTTTTATATTACGGAGAAGAGCATAAAGCCGAAGTTCCAAAGGAATTTGTAGCAAAAGAGAAGGTTATGTCCCATTACTTAAATACAATGACTTTGCAGCTGATGTACGATGTCATTGACGGCGAACAAACACCCAGGCTTGTGTATGAACCGATTCTGCCGGGATACAGCTACCCAGCGGATGTAGACGAAATCGTGCCTGACCAGCATATCGCAGACGAAAGAATAGAAAACGGAGCGCCCCTGCCGCCGCTTCAGAACAAGGAAGAAGTCGATATATTTGCCTTGCTGGGTTTTACCCCTGATATGCAGAAAGTCAGTGAAAGAGACTTTGGAGAAGAAATAGGAAGCACGTGGCGAAAAGGCACTGCGCCGGAGCGTAAGGATTTAAGCATTGGGAGTTATTTTGAAACGAGAAATAAAAACACAATCAAAATGAAGACGGATAAAAAAACCGGAAAATTAAAAGCAGCGCTTTCTTTTATGGACCAGCAGAACAACCGCCAATGCTCAACGGAAGAATGCCAAAGGACAGCGCTTCAATTTTTGTATGCCCTCTATCCGAGAGCAGCTGAATTTTTCAGAGCGAATCCCGTCCGAATTGATGAAAGAGGGAGGGTCCGCAATCATTTTTCTGTCTGGTATAAAGGAGTGCCGCTGCGGTTTGGCGCTGCTCGCATCATTGTCAATCCGGATACGGGAATGGTTGACGCTTTTATGGCACCGGATATTGATCCAGAACAATTGGAAACAATAAATCACAGGCCGGATGTTTCTGCTGAAGAAGCGAAAGAAACGTTTTTGGCCGTATTTGATGTGAAGCTGGAGTGGCAGCCTGATTTTACACCAGGCAGCGATCAGTATTACAAACTCGTATATAAGCCGGTTTATCCTTCCTATATTGATGCGCACATAAGGAAAAAGAAAAGGCTGTGAGGGTGTCTAGTCAGGAATCATCTCCAAGTGGGGATAGTCCTTGAATCGTGTCCAGTCCCCGCCCCACTCAAAACCGAGTTTCTTAGCGATCTCGACAACCTCCAGCCAATCTGATTTTCCGTTTTGATTGCCGTCATATTCCAAATCCCATAAGATGCTGCCATCCTTTTTTTGAAGGGCGAAATCAATAGCTAAACCATAGTTATGATACGATTCCCCTCCTCTTGCATAGGTGACAATATTCCCTTTTTTTGTACGTCCCTGTTTATATAATTCGTCTTGTTCCTTAAAGGACCTGAATCCTTCTGTAATGACGACGGTGATGCCTTTATTCGCTGCTGCGGCCTTGAGGGCATCGGCATTCTGCTTTACAATCGGATGAAGATCCGAAGGGACAGGCATATCCTGCAGGGCATTTTGAGAATGCCATTCGTGCCGTATATAACTAAAACACAGATCAAGAAGAAACAGAATACATAAGATAACAGATGTTTTTACGGGTAATTTCATATCGGTCTCACTTTCTCATGATGTGCTAAATGTTGACGCTTATACGATTGACTCTCTCTAAAAGCGAACAGCTATGATAAAATATAACATAAATAGTAGCAGGAGGAAGGAGGCAGACCGATGAGAGCAAAGATTCCATCTGAGGAAGTGGCAGTAAAGCTAAACGAATGGTACAAGCTCATTCGCGCATTTGAAGCAGATCAAGCAGAAGCGTTAAAGCAGGAGATCGAATACGATTTAGAAGACATGGAAGAAAATCAGGACTTGCTTTTATATTTTTCTTTGATGGAATTCCGGCATCGAATCATGCTTGATAAGCTGATGCCGGTGAAAGACAGCGACACCAAGCCTCCGTTCTCTGATATGCTGAACGAAATTGAAAGCAATCAGCAAAAACTCACAGGCTTATTGGAATACTACTTTTATTATTTCAGAGGGATGTACGAATTTAAGCAGAAAAATTTCATACTAGCGATTGACCATTATAAGCATGCCGAGGAAAAACTCGAATATGTCGAGGATGAGATCGAAAAAGCTGAGTTTCTTTTTAAGGTTGCAGAAGTGTATTATCACATCAAACAAACGTATTTTTCAATGAATTATGCGAGCCAGGCGCTTGATATCTATACGAAATATGAACTGTACGGGCGCCGCCGCGTGCAGTGTGAATTTATCATCGCCGGAAATTTGACCGATGTTTATCATCATGAAAAAGCGCTGACACACTTGTGCAGCGCCTTAGATCATGCCAGGCAGCTGGAAGAAGCGTATATGATCGCCGCTGCCCATTATAATGTCGGGCACTGTAAGTACAGTCTGGGCGATTACAGTGAAGCGGAGGGCTATTTCAAAACAGCCGCCGCCATTTTTGAGGAGCACAACTTTCAGCAGGCCGTTCAAGCCGTTTTTTCACTGACCCATATCTACTGTAAAGAGGGAAAATACGATAAAGCGGTAGAGACGTATGACCGTGGGGTAAAGAGCGCCTCTGAATGGAAAGATGACATATATTTGACGAAATTCCGCCTCATTCATGAGCTGTATCTTGGAAGCGGCGACCGGAATGTACTTAAAGAATGCTTTGACCTGCTGGAATCCCGCCAGCTTCTTGCCGATGCTGAAGATCTGCTGCATGATACAGCGGAACGTTTCAATCAGCTGGAACGCTACGAGTCCGCCGCTTTCTTTTACCAAAGGCTGATGAATATTAAAAAGAAGCTTGCTGAGCAGCGTTTTCAATAGGAAATGGCAGAGAACATAATCGGTTCTCTGTTTTTTTGTGCTGTTTTTAACCCGGAAAAATAGGGTATTTTCCACTGCATAATGGAAAATCAGAGGAGGATATCGTTTATGTATAAAGATTTAACCGGAAAAACAGCGATTGTGACAGGTTCTTCAAAAGGAATCGGGAAAGCCATTGCGGAACGGTTTGGACAGGAGAACATGAATGTTGTTGTGAACTACCACAGCGACCCATCTGGAGCCGATGAAACGATGGACATCATTAAGCATAACGGAGGGAAAGCTGTCGCAGTTGAGGCAGACGTGTCAAAAGAAGCAGGGATTCAGGCGCTCTTGGACGCCGCTTTAGAGCATTTCGGCACGCTCGATATCATGGTGAACAACTCCGGCTTTAACGGCGCGGAGGCCATGCCGCATGAGATGAGTCTAGAAGATTGGCAGAGAGTCATTGATGTCAACGTCACAGGAACCTTTATGGGAGCAAAAGCAGCGCTTAACCACATGATGAAAAACAACATCAAAGGCAATGTGCTGAATATCTCGAGCGTTCACCAGCAGATCCCGCGCCCCGTCAACGTTCAGTATTCCACGTCCAAAGGCGGCATCAAGATGATGACAGAAACGCTGGCACTCAACTATGCGGATAAGGGAATCCGCGTCAACGCGATAGCGCCCGGCACCATTGCCACAGAATCAAATGTTGATACAAAAAAGGAAGAGAACAGACAAAAACAATTGAAAAAGATTCCGATGAAAACCTTCGGAAAGCCGGAAGAAGTGGCGGCAGCAGCGGCTTGGCTCGTATCTGAGGAAGCGAGCTATGTGACCGGCACAACACTATTCGTCGACGGCGGAATGACACTTTATCCATCTCAGCTTGAATAGAACACAAAACAGGGGGATTGCGGGATGAAAACAGACTGGTGGAAGGATGCGGTGGTGTATCAAATTTATCCGAGAAGCTTTCAGGACAGCAATGGAGATGGAATTGGAGACCTGCGGGGGATCATTTCCCGCCTTGATTACATAAAGGAGCTCGGGGCAGATGTGATTTGGATTTGCCCGATCTATCCTTCTCCGAATGTTGATTACGGCTATGATGTGACGGACCATAGGACGATTATGGATTCATACGGAACGATGGACGATTTTCACGAACTGCTTGACCAGGTGCACCAGCGCGGTTTAAAGCTGGTGATGGATTTTGTGTTAAATCACACCTCGGTCGAGCATCCGTGGTTTAAAGAAGCGGAGCTGGACAAAAACAGCAAATACCGCAGCTATTACTTTTGGCGCCCCGGTACAAAGAATGGTCCTCCGACGGACTGGGTGTCTGACTACGGATGCCCGGTCTGGCAATACGAGGAGCACACGGGAGAATATTATCTCCACATGAATGCCGTCAAACAAGCTGATTTAAATTGGGAACATCCTGAGGTGCGCCAAGCGGTGTTTGACATGATGAGGTTTTGGCTCGATAAAGGGGTGGACGGCTTGCGCATTGATCAGCTCCATCTCATTTCTAAGAAAGAATATCTTCCTTCGTATGAGGACTATATCAATCAGCAGGCAGAGCCAAAGCCTTTCCAGCCAAATGGCGAACGAATTCATGACTATTTAAAAGAAATGACAGATGAAGTATTTTCCCGGTACGATGTGATGTCTGTCGGAGAGGTTGGCAGTGTCACACCGGAGGAAGGGCTGAAGTATACGGGAACCGATAAGCATGAGCTGAATATGATTTTTCACTTTCAGCATATGGAGCTTGACCAGCAGCCAGGAAAAGAACATTGGGATGTAAAGCCCCTTGAGCTTTCTGATTTAAAATCGGTTTTGACAACATGGCAAAAAAAGCTTGAACATGAAGGCTGGAATACGTTGTATTGGTGCAACCACGACCAGCCCCGGATTGTGTCCAGGTTCGGAGACGATGGGGAATACCGCAAAGCATCTGCGAAAATGCTCGCCACCGTTCTTTATCTCATGAAGGGAACGCCTTATATTTATCAGGGAGAAGAAATCGGGATGACAAACGCTCCGTTTACCCGGATTGAGGACTACAAAGATATCCAAACGATCAATATGTATCATAAACGGGTGTTTGAAAAAGGCTATGATCCGGAAGATGTGATGAAATCGATCTTAGCCAAAAGCCGGGATCACGCCCGGACGCCGATGCAGTGGAGCAGCGGCAAAAATGCCGGATTTACTGACGGTACGCCTTGGCTGAAGATCAACCCGAACTTCACGTCCATCAATGTGGAAGAGGCGCAGACAGACGCTGATTCAATCTTAACCTATTACAAAAAGCTGATCAGCCTGAGAAAGCGATACGCTGATCTCATCAAAGGAAGCTATGAACTTTTGTTTCCGGATGATCCGCAGCTGTTTGTATACATGAGAGAAAACGGCAAACAGCGGCTTTTGTCGGTCAATAACTTTTCAAAAGAGCAGGCTGTTTTCCGCTGGCCTAAGCAATGCGGCAAGGATCAGTCATCCCTGCTTCTCAGCAATTATAAAAACAACGGCGACCTTGCTGACGAAATGGTGTTACAGCCTTATGAGAGCAGAGTGTATCTTCTGGACAATACAATCAAATGATTCAGCCCGGCATTTTCAGCCGGGTTTTTTAAGTGCATATATTCGCGCCATAGACGGGAAAAATAAAATCAAAATGAAAATTAACCTTGCAAAACGTAATGACTTCGGTTTATTATGATATAGGATTACAAAATCGTTATCATTTTGATTTAAGTGAATATGAAAAAGAGGGGATATACGATATGTTTAAAAAATGGAGCGGTTTGTTTGTGATTGCAGCGTGCTTTTTAATGGTTGCAGCATGCGGCAACTCATCAACAAAAGGGTCGGCGGATTCTAAGAGTGATAAATTGCATATTGTCACAACGTTCTACCCGATGTATGAATTTACGAAACAAATTGTAAAAGACAAAGGCGATGTGGATTTGTTAATTCCATCTTCCGTCGAACCGCATGATTGGGAACCGACGCCGAAAGACATTGCCAACATTCAGGATGCTGATTTGTTCGTTTATAATAGTGAATACATGGAGACATGGGTTCCATCAACTGAAAAAAGCATGGGTCAAGGTCATGCCGTTTTCGTCAATGCGAGCAAAGGCATTGATTTAATGGAAGGCTCTGAAGAAGAACATGAAGAGCACGGAGAACACGAGAAGCATGAGCATGGGGAGCATGAGCACAGCCATGAAATGGACCCTCACGTATGGCTCAGCCCTGTTCTGGCGCAAAAGGAAGTTAAAAATATAACGGCGCAAATCATAAAACAGGACCCGGATAATAAAGAATACTACGAGAAAAATAGTGCAGAATATATTGCAAAACTACAGGATCTTGATAAACTATATCGTACAACCGTAAAAAAAGCGGCGAAGAAAGAATTCATCACGCAGCATACAGCTTTCGGCTATTTGGCAAAAGAATACGGCTTGACCCAGGTTCCGATTGCAGGGATTTCTCCTAACCAAGAGCCAAGCGCAGCTGACTTGGCAAAGCTGAAAACATATGCCAAAGAACATAACGTAAAAGTGATTTACTTTGAAGAAATTGCATCCTCAAAGGTCGCAGAAACGCTTGCCAATGAAATCGGCGCGAAGACAGAAGTGCTCGATACACTGGAAGGCTTAAGCAAAGAAGAACAGGATAAAGGTTTAGGGTATATCGACATTATGAAACAAAACCTCGATGCCCTGAAAGATTCACTATTGGATAAATCATAAGATAGTGTGCGCCGGAGGGTGCACACTATTTCTTTGTGAGAAAGGAAGATTGACATGAATCTCGTCTCATTGAAAGATATCGTTTTCGGCTATTCCCACAAGCCTGTGTTGGATAAGGTTTCACTTGATATTGAAAGCGGAGAGTTTGTCGGCATCACAGGACCAAACGGGGCCTCTAAATCGACGCTCATGAAGGTGATGCTCGGCATGCTGAAACCGTGGGAAGGCACGGTGACGATCAGTAAAAGGAATACAGAAGGAAAACGCCTGACGATAGGGTACGTTCCGCAGCAAATTTCTTCATTTAATGCCGGCTTTCCGAGCACAGTACTGGAGCTTGTTCAGTCAGGCCGCTACACAAAAGGAAAATGGTTTAAACGTTTAAATGAAGAAGATCATCTCGAAGTGGAAAAAGCACTGAAAATGGTGGAAATGTGGGAGCTCCGCCACCGGAAAATCGGCGATTTATCAGGCGGACAGAAGCAGAAAATCTGTATCGCCAGAATGCTTGCCAGCAACCCGGATCTCTTAATGCTGGACGAACCGACAACAGCCGTTGACCACGACAGCAGAAAAGGATTTTACGAATTTATGCACCATCTTGTGAAAAATCACAACCGAACAGTTGTGATGGTCACTCATGAACAAAATGAAGTACAGCAATTTTTAGATAAAGTGATTCGATTAGAGAGAGGAGAAAAAGGCGGATGGAAATGTTTGACTTGGAATTCATGCGACGAGCTTTTCTAGCAGGCGGCATGATTGCCATCATGGCCCCGATACTAGGGGTGTATCTCGTTCTCAGAAGACAGGCCTTAATGGCTGACACACTTTCACATATTTCATTGTCAGGTGTTGCCATCGGCTTTTTCCTCAGCACCAATATTACCGCGGCGAGCATAGTCGTCGTGACCGTCGGCGCAATCGGGATTGAATACATGCGGCGGGCATACCGGACATACTCGGAAGTATCGATTGCCATTTTAATGGCGGCGGGTCTGTCCTTCGCGATGTTTTTAATCAGCCTTTCGAAAGGCGCCGCCAATATGAGCATTGACCAGTACTTATTCGGGTCGCTCGTGACGGTTAACCAGCAGCAGGTCTATATTATCGGCATCATTACATTGTTGATCCTGCTCTATTTTATCGTATTAAAAAGGCCGCTCTACCTGCTGACATTTGATGAAGCAACAGCCAAAACGTCCGGAATCAATACAAACATTCTGTCGATGTCATTCAGTATTGTCACTGGTCTTGCGATCTCAGTTATTATTCCAATTATCGGCGTACTGCTCGTATCGGCACTGCTCGTATTGCCGGCAGCTTTCGCCATTAGAATCGCAAAAGGCTTTAACATGGTATTTATGTCAGCCATTCTCATTTCCTTATTCAGTGTATTTATGGGACTGACATCATCTTATCAGCTCGGCACACCGCCAGGGCCTTCCATTACCCTGCTGTTAATTGTTCTGCTCTTGATCGGATTTGCAGTTCAAGGGATATGGACGTTTATCAAAAAAGAAACCCAGCGTAAAAAAGGACGCAGGTAAAAATAAAAAGCAGTTTTTCCTTCAGGAAAAACTGCTTTTTTTATAGAAATAACTCTGCAAGACGCTCATAGGATTCTTTTTTCGCCTCAAAGTCAAACACATTGCAAAGAACCATCATTTCATTTGTTTCATAGCGGTCAACTAGCTCTAGAAGCTGCTGTTTTACAGTGCTTGGAGAACCGATGACCATGCGCTTTCTGTTTTCTCGTATTTGGTTTTTATCTGATTCGGTATAGTGGTATGCTTTCGCTTCCTCAATACTTGGCACCCTGCTGTCCAAGCCTTTCCCGACGCGAAGAAGCCACAAATCTTGGCTTAACGCGAGCTCTTCTGCTTCTTCATCTGTTTTTGCGCAAATAACAAAAATCGTAAACAGTGCCGCTGGAGAAGAGAAATGAGCTGATGGCCGAAAACTTTCCCGGTAGACGCGAAACGCGCTTTCCCCTCGTTCGGGGTTAATAAAATGTCCAAATACATATCCGATTCCCTGATGGGCCGCTCGCCTTGCGCTGTTTTCCCCCAATCCAAGCACCCAAAGCTCCGGCACTGTATCAATAAGAGGCGCTGCTTTGATCCCGGCATACGGATGCCCGGCGGGAAGCGAATCGGTCAGAAAATAAGAGACATCCTGAAGCTGTCTGTTAAAATCGGTTAAGCTTTTTTTGATGCCGTCGGTTAATGCGAGCCGGGTTTTCGTCGTTCCGCCCGGCGAACGCCCGAGGCCGAGGTCAATCCGGTTCGGATACAAGGCCTCAAGCTGGCGAAAGGTTTCGGCCACCTTAAACGGGCTGTACTGAGGCAGAAGCACACCGCCAGACCCGACACGAATCTTGTTGGTGTGAGCCGCGATGCGTGCGATCATAATTTCCGGTGCCGTGCTTGCCAGTCCTTTCGTGCTGTGGTGCTCGGCAAACCAATAACGCTTATAGCCCCACTCTTCACTTCGTCCGGCCAGCTCAACCGAATGCTGAAGGGCTGTCATGGGGCTTTCTCCTTTAGAAACAGGTGCCTGATCAAGTATGCTTAAATGAATCAAAAGGCCGCTTCCTTTCCGTTGCTTTTTAGAATGTGATACAAGAATAGGCAAAATGACTCGCTCACGTCAAATGGTTTGTTTAAGATCCGTCATTCATATGATTTGCTAAAGACATATCAAATATGGGAGATTTTTTTCGAGGATTTTCGTCAATTATTCTAAACTTTTACGAAACTTTGATATAATAAAAAACGTATATATTAATAATTTACGGGCATTCAAGTTACGTTTGTACGTAAAAATAAATGTGACTATATTCACATTTTGATGATTAGGAGTGAATCGTGTGGCAATTTCTTTAGAAAAAGGTCAGCGAATTGATTTAACAAAAGGAAAAGCGGGTCTGTCAAAATTGATGGTGGGTCTCGGCTGGGACCCTGTTTCATCAGGCGGCGGCTTTTTTGGAAAGCTGCTCGGCGGAGGCGGACCAAATATTGACTGTGACGCATCAGTGCTGATGCTGGAAAACGGCAAGTTCACTGATAAAAAAAATGTCATTTATTTTGGAAACCTGAAAAGCCGCTGCGGCAGTGTCAAGCACACAGGTGACAACCTGACAGGCGACGGAGCGGGCGATGATGAGCAGATTTTAATTGATTTGGCGAAAGTGCCTGCCAACATTAATAAGCTTGTATTTGTTGTGAATATTTATGATTGCATAAGAAGAAAACAGGATTTCGGCATGATTCAAAATGCTTTTATCCGTGTTGTTGATCAATCAAATCATGAAGAAATGCTCAAATACAATTTGAAAGACAATTATGCTGGCAGAACAAGCCTGATTACGGCTGAAATCTACCGCCAGGACGGCGAGTGGAAATTCGCGGCGGTCGGCGAAGGCACAAACGATACAAGATTAGAAGATATTGTCAACCGATACGTATAAAAGAAAAAGGAGTGGATGAAACATGGCAATTTCATTGGCAAAAGGACAAAAAGTAGATTTAACAAAAACGAATCCGGGTCTTTCAAAGGTTGTTGTCGGTTTGGGCTGGGATACGAATAAGTATGACGGCGGACATGACTTTGATCTTGACTCAAGTGTGTTTCTTTTAGATGCGTCTGGAAAATGCGCATCTCAAAATGATTTTATTTTCTATAATCAGCTTGAAGGCGGCAACGGTTCAGTCGTTCATTCAGGCGATAACCTGACTGGTGCTGGCGAAGGCGACGATGA
The DNA here is from genome assembly GCF_023238245.1 of Bacillus rugosus. Classification (NCBI taxonomy): domain Bacteria; kingdom Bacillati; phylum Bacillota; class Bacilli; order Caryophanales; family Bacillaceae; genus Bacillus; species Bacillus rugosus. The sequence goes on from NZ_CP096590.1 coordinate 307,187, forward strand.
GAATGTAAAAGTAAATCTCAGCGCTGTGCCTGCTAACATTGATAAAATCTCATTTGTGATCACCATTCACGAAGCGGAAGCGCGCAGCCAAAACTTTGGACAAGTATCAAACGCGTTCGTTCGCATCGTAAATGAAGAAACAAATGAAGAGCTCATTCGCTACGATCTTGCCGAAGACTTCTCTATTGAAACGGCAATCATTGCAGGGGAGCTTTACAGACATAACGGCGAGTGGAAATTCTCCGCTATCGGCTCAGGCTACCAAGGCGGCCTTGCCCGCATTGCAACGGACTACGGTTTGCAAGTCGGTTAAGACAAATACGAAGAGCAGAAAGGAGAGAGGCAGTATGGCCATTCAATTATCAAAAGGACAGCGCATTGATTTAACAAAAACAAATCCGGGACTCACAAAAGCGGTGATCGGCTTAGGCTGGGATACAAATAAGTACTCCGGCGGACACGATTTTGACCTGGATGCTTCCGCCTTTTTAGTTGATGCGCATGATAACTGCGTGAATGATCTCGATTTCGTCTTCTATAATAACCTTGAACATCCGAGCGGCGGTGTCACCCATACGGGTGACAACCGCACGGGTGAGGGTGACGGAGATGATGAGCAGATTATCGTTGATTTCTCGAAGATCCCTGCTCACATTGAGAAAATCGGCATTACAGTGACCATTCACGACGCTGAAGCACGCAGCCAAAACTTTGGACAAGTTTCCAATGCGTTTGTGCGTGTTGTTGACGAAGAAACGCAGAATGAGCTTCTTCGCTTCGACTTGGGAGAAGATTTCTCAATTGAAACAGCTGTTGTCGTTTGTGAGCTTTACAGACACGGCGGCGAGTGGAAATTCAATGCGATCGGCAGCGGTTTTTCCGGCGGGCTGGCAGCATTGTGCCGGAACTACGGTTTGCAAGTGTAAGCGAGTGACAAATAGAGAAGTCACCGTTTCAAATTAATAGGAGGAAAAAATTTGGACTTTTTACATCATATCATGTCTACGTATGCTTCATTTTTCGATTGGAAAATGTGGGGGGAAGTGCTTTCTGATCCTGTTTCCTGGGGTCTGATCGGGTCCCTTGTTGTTCTGGAAGGCCTTTTATCGGCCGATAACGCGCTTGTTCTTGCGGTGATGGTCAAACATCTGCCGGAAAAACAGCGGAAAAAAGCGTTAACGTATGGTTTGTTTGGAGCTTATATTTTCAGGTTTATTTTCATCGGGCTCGGTATGCTCCTCATTAAATTCTGGTGGATCAAGGTGCTTGGCGCGCTTTATCTCGCTTGGCTCGTCATTAAGCACTTCTGGATTGGCGAAAAAGAAGAGGAAACAGACGGCATTAAGAAAAATTCTTGGATGGTCCGCACGTTCGGTATCTTCTGGGCGACTGTTATTTCAGTTGAATTAATGGACCTTGCCTTTTCTGTGGACAGCATCCTTGCCGCATTTGCGGTATCTGAAAAAGTATGGGTGCTTCTGATCGGCGGTATGCTTGGTATTCTAATGATGCGTACAGTGGCAAAAGTATTCCTTGTTCTGATTGATAAAATTCCTGAGCTTGAAAACACAGCATTCGTGTTAATCGGAATTATCGCGCTGAAAATGGCAGGGAGCGCTTTCCATTATGAAATGCCGCACTCTGTATTCTTCATGATCATTATCGCTGCATTTGCGGTGACATTTATCATTCACTATATCAACAAACAAAAGCAGGTGCGCGAACAAACAGCTGCGTCAAAAGAAGAATAAAACAAAACAAGGAGGGAGTTTCATGTCCTTCCTTTTTTGTTACAGAAAAGAGGGTGACTGGTTTGCGGTATTTCCACTATTTATCAGCGCGTCAAGAAGAGCATGTATTTTATCAAGTGCCGAAACAGGTCACGAAAGAGGCGCCGAAAAAGTGGCTTGAACAAGCGCTGGGAGCCCTATTATATATGCCTGCAACCCGCCACGACATCGGCGCTATGATTACTGAACAAAAATACGAGGATCTAACGTCCGTTGTGTTCTGCTTAGAGGATGCGATCGGGGATCATGAAGTCAAGCAGGCTGAACATAATCTCAACATTCAGCTTGAGCTCATAGAACAGGCAATTCAGCAAAACAAAATAGAACCGGAAAATCTTCCGATCATGTTTATAAGGGTGCGTTCTCCAAAGCAGATGCAGGAGCTGGCCGGCCGCTTGAAGCACCTTCTCCATTTGTTAACCGGTTTTGTGTTTCCGAAATGTTCAGAAGTGAACGCCCGTGACTATGCCGAAACGCTGAAAAACATCTCTCGCGATAGGAGAGCGCCGATTTATGGAATGCCGATTTTAGAAACGCCTGATTTGCTTTCTAAAGAGACACGGACGGAGGCTTTCGGAGAGCTGAGTGCGGTTCTGCATCAATATCAGGACTTGATTCTAAACGTGCGAATCGGTGCGACTGATTTGTGCGGGTTATACGGCATCCGGAGAAAGCCGGGGCAAACCATCTATGATATTCGCCTGATTTCCGATTTTATGGCGGATGTCATCAATTATTTCGGCCGGACATTTGTCGTTTCTGGACCGGTCTGGGAATATTTCCAGGCAGCGCAAAAGCCTCACCTTCTATCAGGACACCAGCCTGCTGAGCTGAATGAGCATGTCAAAGGTTTGGTGAAGGAAACAGAGCTTGATATTGCTAACGGGATTCACGGAAAAACAGTCATTCACCCGTCTCAGCTTAAAGCGGTAAACAGCCTGTATGTTGTATCAAAGGAAGACTATATGGATGCGTTAAGCATTATTCATCACGGAAACGGTTCAATCGGAGTGATGAAAAGCCATTTTTCCAACAAAATGAATGAAATGAAGCCCCATATGAAATGGGCTGAGAACATCATAATAAAATCAGAAATTTATGGGGTGTATCATGAAAACCGATCTTTCTCCGATTTGCTCAACGAACAGCAAACCACTTCAAATATTGGACAATATGGCGGTTGATCTGTCGGTCACTGACAATCCGCTTTCTATTCCGGAGCAAGTCTTATTTGAAATGGCGGCGCGAGTGAACAAAAAAAGAGGTTTTTTATTTGTCAGCAAAGTGCTGGGAAAGCATATTCCAGTTCATCCGCTGAAGCCGCTTTTAGCGTCAGGGCTGCTTGCTTTGGAGTACGCTGAACGAAAAACGGGCCGTGAGCTGAAGGAGAAGGCTGACATTCTGAACGGGTTTCTTTCAGGAACGGACAGCGGGCTTCGGGATGCTTATCGAACATTGCAAAAGCAGCGCATGGCACTAGAGGAGGCGCCGCTTGTGATCGGGTTTGCGGAAACGGCGACAGCACTTGGACACGCGGTTTATGACTGCATTGAGAATGCGTCGTATGTCCATACAACACGTGAACAAATACGAAACAACGAGCCTTCCATTACATTTGTCGAGGAGCACTCCCATGCGACCGATCAGCTGTGCTATGCGGAACCTCATATGATCAACAACAATTGCCCGGTGATTCTCGTGGATGATGAAATCACAACAGGAAAAACGGCATTGCATATCATTCGGGATATACAATCGAAATTTCCCCGCAAAGAGTACGCTGTTTTGTCTTTATTGGATTGGCGGACTGAGGAACACAAACAAGCTTATGCTGAAGCGGAACGGGAATTAGGGGTTACCATATCAACAACAGCTTTACTGTCTGGGCGCATTTCCTTTAAGGGAGAGCTTTTGTCAGAGTCCACCTATGATTACAAACCGAAGCCGCAGGAATCAGCAATAAACAGAACAGACATCGACTTGTCCGGCTTCTTTGCATCCTTACCCTATCAGCCGGCCACATTCGCAGACGAGCATTTTTATGTGAAGGAAACAGGGCGATTTGGCTTAAAGGCGAGTGACAGGCAGGCCGTCCACGAGGCCTGCCGCCTAGCTGCACAGCATGTGGAACAATATCGGAAGGGGAGAAGAACGCTTGTGCTCGGAACGGGAGAGCTGATGTACATCCCTATGAAAATCGCAGCGCATCTTCACGGCTCTATTTCCTATCAATCTACTACCCGCAGTCCGATTCACCCTGTTGCCAAAAAGGGCTATGCTGTGCAAAACGGATATTCATTTATGAATCCCGAAGATGAGGGGGTTCGCCATTTTATCTATAACCTCCCCTCCGGAGCGTATGACGAAGTCTTTTTCTGTCTTGAAAAGACCGTTTCGGATGAGGCGTTACAGCCAATTTTTCATCTATTCAAAGAAAAAGAAGTGCCGCATATCCATATTGTAACCCTTTCAGGAAAGGCGTGATCTGAATTGACAGAGATAATTGACCGGATTGGAAGCTATTCGAAGGAGGATGTCACCTTTCTATTAAAAGATTTGTCCGCCGTTTCGATTGAAAAAAGCACGGAAGAACGGGAACGGTCGATTCAAAGCGGCACCCATTACTCTGAAATGCTGCCGATCGAATATAAGCCGACAGATGAGTATATGAAACTGTTTTATGCCTCGCTTGAAGACAGTAAACAGAAGGTTGCGTTGGCGGCCGGAGCTGTGGCGGAGCAGCTTTTCGCCAAACACGGTAAGCATATGGTTTTGTGCAGCCTGGCAAGGGCAGGCACGCCGATCGGTGTATTGATCAAACGGTACATCAAAATGAAGTATCACATCTCAGTTCCGCACTACAGCATATCGATTATTCGGGACAGAGGAATTGATGAAAACGCCTTGCAGTATATGCTGAAGCATCATCCAGACGGAAAGATCGCCTTTATCGACGGCTGGACAGGCAAAGGCGCTATTACAAAAGAACTGAACCGATCCATCCAACAGTTTAACCAGCGCTGGAATACGAGACTTTCCTCAGAAATTGCGGTGCTTGCCGATCCGGGTGATTGCGCGGACATCTACGGAACGAAGGAGGATTTTCTGATTCCGAGTGCCTGCTTGAACTCTACGGTCTCGGGTCTTGTCAGCCGAACGGTCTTAAATGAAAAATGGATGGGGCCGAATGATTTTCACGGGGCGAAATATTACCGTGAGCTGAGCGAAGAGGATGTTTCTGTATTCTATATTGAAACGATAGCGGAGCAATTTCCGTCTATTTTTAAAGAAGCAGAACGCCTGGCAATTAGCTTTCAGCGCGCACATATGAAACCGGATTGGAGCGGCTTGGTTTCCATTGAGACGATCCGAGAGCAATTTGGCATCAGCAATACGAACCTGATCAAACCGGGAGTCGGAGAAACGACCCGTGTGCTTCTTCGCAGAGTGCCTTGGAAAATACTAATTCAGCCTGGCGCAGAAGAAACGCTGAAACATATTCTTTTACTGGCAAAGGATCGGGGAGTGCCTGTAGAAGAATACGAGAACATGTCTTACAGCTGCTGCGGGCTAATTCGTCCGGCGGAGAAAAGCCTATGAACGCGTTTGCCAGCGATTTAGACAGAACATTAATTTATTCAAGGCGCATGATCGGCACGCCCGATAAGGAAGCCGGGATTGAGCTGATAGAAACATTAAATGGGCGGGAGCTTTCTTATATTTCCTCAGCCGTAAAAGAGCATATAAATCAGATTCAGAAGGATCACTATTTTATCCCTGTGACCACGCGTACAAACGAACAGTATAAGAGAATCGTATGTTTCCAGCAGGACATTGTGCCGGAATATGCGGTGACAACAAATGGCGGGTGCATCTTAAAGGACGGCGAGCCTCTGAAAGAGTGGGACGAGCTGATGAAAGAGGAGCTGGCGTCGTGTCTGGCGATCGAGGCCATGCTGAGGGAAATTGCAGGTCTCTCGTTATCAGATGCGGTAAAAAGAACCCGAATCGCCCATCACTATTTTGTGTATCTCATTTTACATGAGGAAAAAATACCGTACATTGATATATCGGCTGTGAAAAAGTGGGGAGCGGATAAGGGCTGGCAAGTATCCCTGCAAGGGCGAAAGCTTTACTTTATTCCCAATCCGCTTAATAAGTGGAAAGCGGTCGAATACCTGAAATCCAGGCTCTCTCTTGATGAAATTTATACGGCTGGAGATTCTCTGCTTGACCTTGAACTGATCCGTGAAGCCGATTTTGGCATCGCACCCGCGCACGGCGAGGTATTGAGTCACGATCCGAAACTTCGCAAAACGGTTGCAAGCGGCATGCTGGCGGGAGAAGAAATCACAGCGTCAGTTTTATCGCAAATATCTAAATTAAAACACGTGTAATCTACACAAACAAACCGGAAAGGAGGATATGATGAGACAAGAAGAACTAACCATTCATAAAGCATTTCCGGCTGATGGGAATTGGAAAAGCCTGCTGTTTCAGCCATTGCCCGAGCGGGATCACTATGAAACAGAACAAGGCCTTTCTTTTTCTCGTCTTGCCGGGCAGATATTAGGCACACCTATTGATGAAACGGACTATTATAACGAGCTGTATGAGCTGTCTACTCACGATCGCATTACCATTCTGAGTGAAACGCTTGATAAAACAATCGAGCCGGAAACATTTCAAAAGCTCCAGCACATTCATTCCATCAATCAGAAAGAAAAAGGGCTGTCAGTCAGCCGCTTTGTTGCCTTTCTGGACGGAGAAAAACTGATTGCGAAGCACTCGAATCCCTTGATGCACCGCCATTTAAGAAAAGCGCTGATGACGCTTTTACATACCTTTGCAGAAAATCATGAGCAGGGGCTGAATCATCCGGATTTTCGCAGAGTGCTGCTTGATGTCTCGAAGTTTTCGTTGAATCACCTGAATCCTTGGCTTGAAAAAACCGATATAGAGCGGGAGATGCCAAAGGTAGCTTGGTATGGAGACGCGACGAAAAGCCAGCTCTATTTCTTATATTATCTAATGTTAGTCGGCTGTGATGTTCTGCTGTTCCATCCGGCGGGAACCGATCAGCTGGCGCTTGTTGATCCGAAGCAGGAGCTCAGTTTTACGGAAAAGCTTCCGGATGTATCGGAGCTTCAGCCGTTTCCGAAAGAAAAACCGGACCGGAAATCAACAGTCGCCTACCGCTCAACAAAGGAATTCGAACATGTGCTGAATCACGAGGAATCCATGCTGTATAAGCCATGGCAGTTCAGAGATCACACCCCGGTGTCTGTTACGCTCAAAACGACCTATGATGAACTGTTTTTAATCACGAAAGAGCGCGCCTTTATTCGCCCGAATTTCAAAGCTGATAAACATTCCATCGAGATTCCAAATGTATTCGCCAAAATTATGGGCGTGTCAAAAGACAATAAAGAATATTGGAACAGGCTTCATACATTAGCAGATTATCAGGAAACAGAAATGGTAAGAAGCTTTCCGTTTACAGAAGAAATAAAATCGAACTATCAATTTCATTACAGCCATGCGCTTGACCACGAAGGGAACATTGATCCGGACAAGCTGATGGCAAGCAATGTGTGGCAGTACAAGCAGCTTCCGGCGGGTGTTCAGGCTGCCATTGCCAAAACGATTTCGAGAATGTGCAGGCACCCGCGGCTTAAGGCTTTGCATCAGGAACAAGTCAAGGATGTTCAAATCTACTTGTTTAAACAAACGACAAACTTGCCAGCTAATCTGCTGAAATTGATTCAAATGTTCGACTATGCGCAAACCGTTCGGAAACTCGTTTTATATCATACAGAAATGAGCGGCGGGCTCACGCGATCGGATGCTGCTGCCCTGCTGTTCCTGAATGAAATCGGAATCGATATCATCATTTATAACCCTCCCGGCCATCAAGATATTGAGCAGTTTATTGAAGAGGATCAGTATGATATCCACTGGCTGGACGACATGGTGTTTCAGCAGGACTATAAAGAGCCTTCACTTGTGAAAAGGCTGTTCAGAACGATTACCCAAAAGTAAGGAGAGAAGAAAAGCATGACAACAGAAAATCAAAACCCGCTTGTTCTCGATAAAAACGATGAAATTTCCCAGCAAAAAGCTGACGATATCCGTCTTCAGCTTCGCCAGGAACCAGAGGTAAAGCGGCTTGTACAACAAATTGACGTCAAAAACCAAATGGAGCTGCTTGAGTACGGAAAGGAGCCGGCTGTTGAAATTTCCAAGTTCTCTGACCGCATCTTGGGGATGATGAAAACAACAAGCGTGACAGACTCCGGCACAATGCTGACTCAGCTTGGAAAAATCATGGACCGCTTCGACAAAAATGATTTTGATGAGCCGAAGGGATTAATGGCAAAAATATTCAAACGCGGCGGCAGCATGATTGAGAAAATCTTTAAAAAGTATCAGACGCTTGGTGGAGAAATTGAAAAAATCAACGTTGAGATTTCCAAGTATAAAGATGAGATGACAAAAACAAACTACACGCTTGATGAAATGTATGAAAACAATATCAACTACTACATGGAGCTTGAAAAATACGTTGTTGCCGGACAAATGAAGCTGGAAGAGATGCAGTCGATCCTTCCTTCATATGAAGAAAAAGCAGCAAGCGGAAATCAGCTGGCGCAAATGCAGCTCGATACCCTGCGCAATGGCATTCAGGCGCTTGAGGAACGGGTGTATGATCTGGATATGGCACGGATGGTGGCTCTTCAAACCGCACCGCAGATCCGTCTCCTTCAGCGCGGTAATGCTAAGCTGATCGGGAAAATTAACTCCGCTTTTATCATTACGATTCCGATTTTCAAAAACGGCATTATTCAGGCCGTTACAGTGAAACGCCAAAAGCTTGTGGCTGACTCTATGAGCGAGCTTGACCGCCGGACAAACGAGATGCTGAAACGCAATGCGGAGAACATCTCGAATCAGAGTGTTGAAATTGCCAGAATGGCCGGCAGACCGAGCATTGATATTGAAACGATCGAATCGTCTTGGAACACGATCGTCAGCGGAATGCAGGAAACAAAACAAATCGAAGAAGAAAACAAACGCCTTCGCGAAGAAGGTGCAAGACGAATTGCCGAGCTTCAGGATAATATTAAAAAAGCAGCATTGCAGCAATAAAAAACCCCCCGCTTGTGAAGCATAAGCGGGGGTTTTTCATTTACATCAATTAGGTAATGACAATGTGTAAAGACAAGTGTAAACTTAAACGGTAATCATTTTGCATATCAGAGGTGTTGGCTATGGGAAAACAACAGCCTATATCCCAGCGTAAGCTGCTGGGTGTCGCCGGTTTAGGGTGGCTGTTTGATGCAATGGATGTCGGAATATTATCGTTTATTATCGCCGCGCTTCACGTGGAGTGGAATCTTTCGCCCGAGGAAATGAAATGGATCGGAAGCGTGAATTCCATCGGCATGGCTGTGGGTGCGTTTTTGTTTGGATTGCTGGCTGATCGAATCGGCCGTAAAAAAGTATTTATCATTACCCTTTTATGCTTTTCGATCGGAAGCGGCATTTCCGCTTTTGTGACGAGCTTATCGGCATTCCTCATTCTGCGTTTCGTCATCGGGATGGGGCTTGGCGGCGAGCTTCCAGTCGCTTCAACCCTCGTTTCGGAAGCGGTTGTGCCTGAAAAACGGGGCAGAGTGATTGTGCTTCTGGAAAGCTTTTGGGCTGTAGGCTGGCTCGTAGCGGCACTGATTTCTTACTTTGTGATACCGAGCTTCGGCTGGCAGGCTGCCCTGCTGTTAACCGCGCTGACTGCTTTTTACGCTCTGTATTTGCGAACGAGTCTGCCTGATTCGCCGAAATATGAGTCGCTCTCTGCCAAAAAGAAATCGGTGTGGGAGAATGTAAAAAGCGTCTGGGCAAGACAGTATATACGGGCGACCGTGATGCTGTCGATCGTTTGGTTCTGCGTCGTGTTTTCTTATTACGGCATGTTCCTATGGCTCCCAAGTGTCATGCTGCTGAAAGGCTTCAGCATGATTCAAAGCTTTGAATATGTCCTGCTGATGACGCTTGCTCAGCTGCCGGGCTATTTTTCTGCCGCGTGGCTGATCGAAAAAGCCGGCCGGAAGTGGATACTTGTCATTTACCTGATTGGTACGGCAGGAAGCGCGTATTTCTTCGGAACGGCAGATTCCTTAGGCCTTCTGCTTACGGCTGGAATGCTGTTATCCTTTTTTAATCTTGGCGCGTGGGGCGTCCTGTATGCCTATACACCGGAGCAATACCCAACAGCGATTCGCGCGACAGGCTCAGGAACCACAGCGGCGTTTGGAAGAATCGGCGGCATCTTCGGGCCTTTGCTCGTCGGAACGCTTGCAGCCCGTCATATTTCTTTTTCTGTCATCTTTTCAATCTTTTGCATTGCAATCTTACTCGCGGTTGCTTGTATTTTGATTATGGGAAAGGAAACGAAACAAACTGAGCTAGAATAGGAAAAGCACCTCTCGGTTGAGGTGCTTTTTTACATTTGTGTCCGGACTGCGGGTTGGCGTTTCCCGTTTTTACTGATTGTCTGGTAGAGCGCCATAGATAGTATGAATAGAATGGCAGTCAATCCTGTGACGGCTTCGAAATGATGTGCGCTTTGATATAAAAAACCTGCAACACATGTGCCGACAGTGGTTCCCGCGTACATAGCGGCATTGGAAAGGGAAGCGATGGTTCCTCGCGCGTCTGGTGAAATGGATTGAAAGACACCCATCATTAACGGAAAGATGATGCCAGCTGTAAAGAATGTGAGAAAAAAGCTCGTTTCTACTATAAATAAATTAGGAAAGAAAGGAAGAGCGAAATAGAGAGCGCCCATCAGCAGCATGCCGCCGGTCAATGTCTTAAACATGCCCAGCTTTGCTGAAATCCGACTGCCGATAAGGCTTCCAAGCATATTACCCAGTCCGAGTACAAGCATAGCGGCGCCGATTTGCGAAACGGTTAAATGATAATCCGCGGAAAGCCAAGTGCCGAGAAAGCTGAACGACGCGAAATTTCCGGTTTGAAAGAGAAAATAGGCAAGTAAAATGATCGATGTTTTTGGCAGTAAAAACAGCTCCCGATATGGACTGAATATTGACGGGCGCGCCATTTGTTCAGCAGGGCGAATATCAGGCATAACGGCCGCCAGGATTAACACAAGAATAAGCGAGCACCCTGACAAAACGAAAAAGGGCGTATGCCATGTAAAGGAAGCGAAAAACCCTCCGATAGGCAGTCCGAGCATTTGTGAAGCGGCCAATCCTGCTGTCGCAATCCCCATGCTTTTTATGATCTGAGAAGGCTGGACGATGACAGGAATGGACGCCCAAATTTGAGGCGTCACAAACGCAGCGCTAACGCCTGCGGCAAAACGGAACAGGCACATGGCGGCAAAAGAGGGAGCGATGCCGCATAAAAACGTGGACAAGATAAAGCCTGCAAATCCCCACAGCATGACTGTTTTCCTGTTAAGCCTGTCTGAGATCGGACCTGCGATCAAAGCGAAAAGCGCATAACCGAGTGCATAAGCACTGACCATCCAGCCTGACATATCGGTAGAGACATGAAACTGATCCTGTAAAAGCGGGAGAAGCGGAGAAAGCAAAAAGGTATCCGTGCCAATGACAAACATCACACTGAAGAAAAGCCAAATAAGAATCAAATTTTATCACTCCTATAGTTTTATAACTTTGAAACTATGAAACAGATATGTATAGAGAAAACCCTTTGTCAGAGGGTTTCCAAAAAGCCAGGCAGGTATGTTTGAAATGTGTCTTCACGCAGACTGACATATTTTGTCCGCGAATCTTTCCGAGTTGCCGTCAATCCCGCTTCACGCAGCGTTTTAAAATGATAAGATGCTGTGGTTTTGACAATGCTGCATTTTTCACCTACTTCACCGCAGCTGAGTTCTTTTCCGCTGTAATAAAGCGTACGAATAATGGCAAGCCTTGATTCGTCAGACAGTGCTTTAAAAATTTGGGCTCTGATTTGATCATCTGATTGTTTCATAGTCATGAAACTATAATATATAATGGGAGGTGAAAAAGCAACTTATTTTTCCAGAAAAGGAGCAGGAATCCGTGATAGGAGAAGGAATTTCATTCCATTTGAAACGCTTTCAACCATGGGTGGGCTAAATATCACCTGTAAAATACAATCATAAAGGAGGATTGCAGAGCATTTAGAAGCATAAATAAGGTCATGTGGTCACATGGATGTTTATAAAGAAATGGTAAAGAATAAAAGAGTATATGCTGTTTGTGTGGAATGTTACATAAGTGTTACGGTAATAAGGATTGTTTAATATGGAGGGAAAATATGAGTGTAGATGAGAAACCAATTAAGATAAAAGTCGAGAAAGTATCTAAAATTTTTGGGAAACAAACAAAGAAAGCAGTTCAAATGCTTGCCAACGGAAAGACAAAAAAAGAGATCCTGAAAGCGACCGGATCAACCGTTGGGGTCAATCAGGCAGATTTTGATGTATATGATGGTGAGATATTTGTCATCATGGGTCTATCAGGGAGCGGTAAATCAACTTTAGTGCGGCTGTTAAACCGGCTTATTGAACCGACTGCCGGAAACATTTACATTGATGGTGACATGATAACAAATATGTCTAAAGACCAGCTCCGGGAAGTCCGCCGGAAGAAAATCAGCATGGTCTTCCAAAAGTTCGCTCTGTTTCCGCACAGAACGATACTTGAAAACACAGAATACGGGCTGGAGCTTCAAGGTGTAGACAAACAAGAACGTCAGCAAAAGGCGCTTGAGTCCCTTAAGCTTGTCGGACTTGAAGGATTTGAACAGCAATATCCTGACCAGCTTTCCGGCGGGATGCAGCAGCGTGTCGGCCTTGCCCGCGCGTTGACGAATAACCCGGACATCCTTCTCATGGACGAAGCGTTCAGTGCGCTTGATCCTTTGATTCGTAAAGATATGCAGGATGAGCTTCTTGACCTTCACGAAAATGTTGGAAAAACAATTATCTTCATTACGCATGACCTTGACGAAGCATTGCGCATCGGTGACAGAATCGCTTTGATGAAGGACGGTAACATCGTTCAGATCGGCACACCTGAAGAAATCCTGATGAGTCCATCTAACGAATATGTTGAGAAATTCGTTGAGGATGTTGATTTATCTAAAGTCCTCACAGCAGGCCACATTATGAAACGCGCTGAAACAGTGCGGATTGATAAAGGTCCTCGTGTGGCGTTAACATTGATGAAAAACTTAGGGATTTCATCTATTTACGCAGTCGATAAACAAAAGCAATTGTTAGGTGTCATCCATGCGGCTGATGCGAAAAAAGCGGCCGAGTCTGATTTGTCACTTCAAGATATCTTAAATACAGAATTTACGACTGTACCAGAGAATACGTATCTGACAGAGATTTTTGACGTTGTTTCTGATGCGAATATTCCAATTGCGGTTGTAGATGAGAAACAGAGAATGAAAGGGATTGTCGTAAAAGGCGCGTTGATTGGCGCACTTGCCGGCAATAACGATTACATTAATGTTGAAGGCACTGATGAACAAACACAAGATCCTTCTGTACAGGAGGTGAAGTAAGATGGATAGACTGCCTAGAATACCTTTAGCCGATATGATTGACCGTTTTGTTGACTGGATTACGATGACGTTTGGCGGATTCTTCGACGGAATCGCAAACGGGTTGGCCTTTTTTGTAAATGGAATTGTCAGCGGCCTCGGATTTATCCCATCTATTTTGTTAACGATTATTTTCGCAGCACTTGCGTGGTGGATTAGTACAAGGGGAATCGCGTTATTTACATTGATCGGATTCCTCCTGATCGATTATTTAGGATATTGGGATCCAATGCTGCAAACATTGGCGCTTGTTTTGACATCTGTCATTATTTCGATTGTGGTCGGGGTTCCGATCGGAATTTGGGCATCCCAGAAAGAAACGGTTCGCCGTATTGTAACGCCTATTCTTGATTTAATGCAGACAATGCCTGCTTTCGTATATCTATTGCCGGCCATTTTCTTCTTTAACATCGGTGTTGTGCCGGGTGTTGTTGCATCCGTTATTTTCGCGATGCCGCCGACAATCCGTATGACTGTTCTCGGTATTAAACAAGTGCCGGCTGATCTAATTGAAGCGACTGAAGCGTTCGGTTCTACGACAGCTCAGCGTTTGTTTAAAGTTCAGCTTCCGCTTGCAACAAAAACGATTCTGGCCGGAATCAACCAAAGCATCATGCTTGCGTTATCAATGGTTGTTATCGCAGCAATGGTCGGTGCGCCTGGACTAGGTTCAGAAGTATACAGCGCCGTTACACAGCTGAAAACAGGGGTCGGTGTAGAAGCAGGTATCGCTATCGTTATCGTTGCGATTACGCTCGACCGTATTACACAAAATATTAAAGTGAAGAAGAAAAGCAGGGGGAATGCCTGATGTTTAAAAAAATCATCGGTATCGGTGTTTCCGCCATGCTGGCCCTCTCACTTGCGGCTTGCGGTTCAGAAAGTGATGAAAATGCAACCGCGTCAGAACAGGTGAATAAGACCATCATCGGGATTGACCCGGGTTCAGGGATTATGGCCCTGACCGACAAATCGATGAAGGATTATGATTTGAATGACTGGACATTGATTTCAGCTTCAAGTGCTGCGATGACCGCAACGCTTAAAAAGTCATACGACCGAAAGAAACCAATTATCATAACAGGATGGACACCGCACTGGATGTTCTCCAGATATAAACTGAAATATCTCGATGATCCGAAACAATCTTATGGCAGCGCAGAGGAAATCCATACGATCACACGCAAAGGCTTCAGCAAAGAACAGCCGAATGCAGTTAAGCTTCTGAGCCAGTTTAAATGGACGCAAGACGACATGGGTGAAGTCATGATCAAGGTGGAAGAAGGCGAGAAACCTGCCAAAGCCGCTGCTGAGTATGTGAAGAAACACAAAGATCAGATTGCGGAGTGGACGAAAGGCGTTCAAAAGGTGAAGGGAGACAAAATCAACCTGGCCTATGTGGCGTGGGACAGTGAGATTGCAAGTACAAACGTAGTAGGCAAAGTCTTTGAAGACTTGGGCTATGACGTGACGCTTACTCAGGTAGAGGCCGGTCCGATGTGGACTGCGATTGCGACGGGAAGCGCGGATGCATCCCTTTCCGCATGGCTGCCGAATACCCATAAAGCATACGCCTCCAAATATAAAGGCAAATATGACGATGTTGGCACCAGTATGACTGGCGTGAAGATGGGGCTTGTTGTGCCTCAATATATGAAAAACGTCAACTCAATTGAAGATTTGAAGAAGTAATGAAAATGAAGGCTGCCGAGTAAATCTCGACAGCCTTCATTTTTTCCTTCAAAAAAAAGATATAAGCAGAACCAACAAAGAAAACCTTAAAGTAAAAAGGTTATGATGACATGGCCACTTATCATTTTTTTTAATCCAAATTGTCTTTAGGTTTTTCTTTATGCTTTCTATCTTTCACTTCAGTAAAAATGTTATTTGAAGTCTTTGTGGATTCATTGGAGGGCTTAGATTGCTGCGATTCAATCAGCGATTTTAGCATTTGAATATCTTCTTTCGTGGCGTATTGTTTTTCGGATTTTAACATATAACCTAATTGGCCGTTGGATTCTATTGTAGCCCATTGTAAATCAGTCAAGTGCTGTATATTTTGTTGTCTCAACCTTACTTCAAGCATATCAACTGTTAACCGCAGTTTTTTTAAATTTCTTTCATTTGCTTTGCCGTTTTCGACTACAATAAGTGATTTTCCATAAATAAACGTTTCAAGAGCATCTGATTTCAACACGATATATTCAATAAAAAGAAGCGTGAGTACCATTAAAAACGTAATCAGCATAGTAATCCAAATGTTCCTGTTGCCAACAGGTTGAATAATTAATGATCCAACCGCTATCATCATGACAGTTTGAGCTACCGTAAGCTGAGAAACTGATTTTCTGCCAGCTAACCGTAAAATAAGAACTCCTCCTGCCACGACCACTATAGATTTCCATATGAAATTTAAATCCAAAAATATCCCCTCTTTTCAACCAATCATCTTCCTGCGCTGTTTTTATTGTGGGTTATATTATGTATTCTATTCTTCAGCGATAGTCACTTTAGCGGAACTAAATGCAGCATACTGCTTTTTTGTCTAAGATTTTTTTTTCTTTTCGACATTCTCAATGGTTTCTCCGTAAGTGATATTATATAACCTGCTCTTAGGCTCGTATATTTTTTGAGAAGGCCATAGTCCGTGGTGTCCTGAAAATAAATAACTAACCATACAAGCCGCGAAAAAGTACTCTAGCCCCTTTCCGTGGAACATCTCCATTGCCAATAGGAAGGCTGCTAAGGGGGTATTGGCACCGCCGCAAAAAACAGCAATTAATCCTAATGCAGCGAGAAATGACATGGGTAAATCCATGAATGTGTGTATGGTGTTCCCTAATGTTGCCCCCATAAAAAATAAAGGTATTGCCTCTCCGCCAACAAAGCCGGTTCCAAGAGTAACTGCTGTAAAAACCAGTTTGGCGAGAAAGGCAAAAGGAGGAACATCTTCTTTGAAGGATTGTTGTAGCATATCTAATCCCCGGCCATTGTAATCTTGCGAACCTGCTATTAGAGTTAGGGCCACAATGATCAATCCGCCAACAAAGGCTCTTTTCATATGATTTTTTTTGAAGAGCTTCTCAGAAAATGTTTGTATACCGTGTCTCATTTGGCTGTATAAAACACTTAATAAACTGAAGATAACAGCTGCGAGAATAACTTTTATAAACGTAATAAAAGATAGGTGCGGCACAATTTGTATATAGAATTCTTCGTGTTTATGACCCCACACTGCTGTTGTCATAAAGTGACCGGCAAAGCTGGCTGCCAGACAAGGAACAAGTGCTTCGAATTTCAGTTTTCCTAAAGCAGCCATTTCCATGCCGAAAACAGCACCTGTTATGGGAGCACCAAAGGCGGCGCCAAACCCGGCGCTTATGCCGCTCATGATTAACATTTTACTGTCGAACATGTTTAAACGAAATAGCTTGTTTACTGCCGCAGCTATACTTCCTCCCATTTGGACAGCCGCACCTTCTCTTCCCGTAGAACCGCCAAAAAAGACAGTTATGAAAGTTCCCAAATAGACGATAAGTCCCATTCTCCGCGGAACCACTTTCTTTCCATGAACCGCGTCTATCACTAGATTATTTAATTCAGCAGTGTCATTTAATGTGTTATTGGAAAATACCTTTCCGTAGTTCATATAGATATATCCTAAGATCACTCCTCCTAAAGGCAGAAGAAAAATAAGCCAATCTCTTTTTTCCCGCACGTCTCCTAAATAATCGTTTGTCTCTAAAAGAAAAGTTGTCGTTGAGCTCACAATGATACCAATAATGCTTCCAAAAATAATCCATCGAACAAGAATTGAAAAAAAGTTTTTATACTTTAGTATTGTTGCATTCATTCATTACCCTCATTTCACACTTTTAGCTGCATAACTTATGTAATAATCTGGTTCACTTATCCAGAATGGCTTGGGGATTTATGGACTCATTTTTGCAGCAATTACAACTATCTAAGCTAACCGTTCGAACCTATTGTTGCCTATTATTCAAAAATTGATTATCGAAATTTTATTCCGAAAGGAAATCCTTCATAATGATTCGGCTCTTACAAAAGAGGGGGGGTGGATGATGGCCGCAGCCAAGTCCAGGGATCGTTATCTTACTGTTTACGGCGACTTGATGATAGTGCTTGGCGCAAGCTTGATTCGGTACGTGAAATGGTTTCGGTATGTGCTTCTGCTCGCTCTGAGATCGTACCTTAATCGGTCTATGTGTTTAGCTGTATCGGTGTATTGATTACGAGGCTGTTTATTCCATACTGATGCCCGCCGGCTTGTACGGCGGGCTTTTGAATTATTCATTGCAGAAGCACAGGCTGTTATTGTAAGATGTAAGCCATAAGCCATTCGTAAAAGTGCGGGAGGAAGGTCATGAATAATCTGCGTAATAGACTTTCAGGCGTGAATGGGAAAAATAAGAGAGTAAAAGAAAAAGAACAAAAAATCTGGTCGGAGATTGGGATGATAGCGGGAGCATTTGCGTTGCTTGATGTGATCATCCGCGGCATTATGTTTGAATTTCCGTTTAAAGAATGGGCTGCAAGCCTTGTGTTTTTGTTCATCATTATCTTATATTACTGCATCAGGGCAGCAGCATCTGGAATGCTCATGCCGAGAATAGACACCGAAGAAGAACTGCAAAAACGGGTGAAGCAGCAGCGAATAGAATCAATTGCGGTCGCCATTGCGGTAGTGGTGCTTACGATGTACGACAGGGGGATTCCCCACACATTCTTCGCTTGGTTGAAAATGATCCTTCTTTTTATCGTCTGCGGCGGCGTTCTGTTTCTGCTTCGGTACGTGATTGTGAAGCTGTCTTACAGGAGAGCGGTAAAAGAAGAGACAGAGAAGAAATCATCTTGATAGATGGTTTCTTTTTTTGTTTGTAAAGCGAGAGAAACGCTCACAGTTCCGGGCAGCTTTTTCTATAGGAACATTGATTTGTATTCACTCTATCAAGTTGTTTAGATAGAGTGAATGTGATAATTTAAAATGTAAGCGTTAACAAAATTCTCCAGTCTTCATATCAGTTTGAAAGGAGGAAGCGGAAGAATAAAGTAAGAGGGATTTTTGACTCCGCAGTAAGTCTTCAAAAATCAAATAAGGAGTGTCAAGAATGTTTGAAAAACGATTCAAAACCTCTTTACTGCCGTTATTCGCTGGATTTTTAATGCTGTTTCATTTGGTTCTGGCAGGACCAACGGCTGCGAATGCTGAAACAGCGAACAAATCGAATGAGCTGACAGCGCCATCGATCAAAAGCGGAACCATTCTTCATGCATGGAATTGGTCGTTCAATACGTTAAAACACAATATGAAGGATATTCATGATGCAGGATATACAGCCATTCAGACGTCTCCGATTAACCAAGTAAAGGAAGGGAACCAAGGAAATAAAAACATGTCGAACTGGTACTGGCTGTATCAGCCGACATCATACCAAATTGGCAACCGCTACTTAGGCACTGAACAAGAATTTAAAGAAATGTGTGCAGCAGCTGAAGAATATGGCGTAAAGGTCATTGTTGATGCAGTCATCAATCATACCACCAGTGACTATGCGGCAATTTCTAATGAGATTAAGAGTATTCCAAACTGGACTCATGGAAACACACAAATTAAAAACTGGTCCGATCGATGGGATGTCACGCAGAATTCATTGCTCGGGCTGTATGATTGGAATACACAGAATACACAAGTACAGTCCTATCTGAAACGTTTCTTAGAAAGAGCGTTGAATGACGGGGCAGACGGCTTTCGTTTTGATGCCGCCAAACATATTGAGCTTCCGGATGACGGGAATTACGGCAGTCAATTTTGGCCGAATATCACAAATACATCTGCCGAGTTCCAATACGGAGAAATTCTGCAGGATAGCGCCTCCAGAGATGCTGCATATGCGAATTATATGAATGTGACAGCATCTAACTATGGACATTCCATAAGGTCCGCTTTAAAGAATCGCAATCTGAGTGTGTCGAATATCTCCCATTATGCATCTGATGTGTCTTCCGACAAGTTAGTGACATGGGTGGAATCGCATGACACGTATGCCAATGATGATGAAGAGTCTACTTGGATGAGTGATGACGATATTCGCTTAGGCTGGGCAGTGATTGCTTCTCGCTCAGGCAGTACGCCTCTTTTCTTTTCCAGACCTGAGGGCGGCGGAAATGGTATAAGATTTCCGGGGAAAAGCCAAATAGGCGATCGCGGGAGTGCTTTATTTGAAGATCAGGCTATCACTGCGGTCAATAGATTTCACAATGTGATGGCTGGACAGCCTGAGGAGCTCTCGAATCCGAATGGAAACAACCAGATATTCATGAATCAGCGCGGCTCACACGGCGTTGTGTTGGCAAATGCAGGTTCATCTTCTGTCACTATCAATACGTCAACGAAGTTACCTGATGGCAGGTATGATAATAAAGCTGGGACCGGTTCATTTCAAGTAACAGACGGCAAACTGACGGGCACGATCAATGCCAGGTCTGTGGCTGTGATTTATCCTGACGATATTGCAAATGCGCCTCATGTCTTTCTTGACAATTACAAAACAGGTGTAACACATTCTTTTAATGATCAACTGACGATCACGCTGCGTGCAGATGCGAATACAGCAAAAGCCGTTTATCAAATCAATAATGGGCAAGAGACAGCGTTTAAGGATGGAGACCAATTAACGATCGGAAAAGGAGATCCGTTTGGCACAACATACACCATCACGTTAACAGGAACGAATAGTGACGGTGTAACGAGAACTCAGAAATACAGCTTTGTAAAAAGAGACCCATCTGCGGCCAAAACCATTGGCTATCAAAATCCAAATCATTGGGGCCAAGTAAATGCTTATATCTATAAACATGATGGGGGCCGGGCAATAGAATTGACCGGATCTTGGCCGGGAAAAGCAATGACTAAGAATGCTGATGGAATTTACACGCTGACGCTGCCTGCGGATACTGATACAACGAACGCCAAAGTGATTTTTAATAATGGCAGCTCCCAAGTGCCCGGACAGAACCAGCCTGGGTTTGATTATGTGCAAAATGGTTTATATAACGACTCTGGCTTAAGCGGTTCTCTTCCTTATTGAGGGCAAGCGATCAGAGGAAAAATCCTCAAGAAACCATCCTAGATGGTTTCTTTTTTTGTTCATAAATCAGACAAAACTTTTCTCTTGCAATAGTTTGTGAAATATTGCACAATATAAATGTGAAATACTTCACAAATAAACACCGAAGAAAAACATACCCTGGAAGGATGATTAATGATGAACAAACATGTAAATAAAGTAGCTTTAATCGGAGCGGGTTTTGTTGGAAGCAGTTATGCATTTGCGTTAATGAACCAAGGGATCACAGATGAGCTTGTGGTCATTGATTTAAATAAAGAAAAAGCAATGGGCGATGTAATGGATTTAAACCACGGAAAGGCGTTTGCGCCGCATCCGGTCAAAACATCTTACGGAACATATGAAGACTGCAAGGATGCTGATATTGTCTGCATCTGCGCCGGAGCAAACCAAAAACCTGGTGAGACACGCCTTGAATTAGTAGAAAAGAACTTAAAGATTTTCAAAGGCATCGTCAGTGAGGTCATGGCGAGCGGATTTGACGGCATTTTCTTAATCGCGACAAATCCGGTTGATATTCTGACTTACGCGACATGGAAATTCAGCGGACTGCCAAAAGAGCGAGTAATCGGAAGCGGCACAACACTAGATTCTGCGAGATTCCGTTACATGCTGAGCGAATACTTTGGCGCAGCGCCTCAAAACGTGCACGCGCATATTATCGGAGAGCACGGCGATACAGAGCTTCCTGTCTGGAGCCACGCGAATGTTGGCGGTGTGCCGGTCAGTGAACTCGTTGAGAAGAACGATGCGTATAAACAAGAGGAGCTAGACCAAATCGTAGATGACGTGAAAAACGCCGCTTACCATATTATTGAGAAAAAAGGTGCGACTTATTATGGTGTTGCGATGAGCCTTGCCCGTATTACAAAAGCCATTCTTCATAATGAAAACAGCATTTTAACTGTCAGCACATATTTGGACGGGCATTACGGCGCAGATGACGTATACATTGGCGTTCCGGCTGTCGTAAACCGCGAAGGTATTGCAGGCATCACTGAGCTGAATTTAAATGAGAAAGAAAAAGAACAGTTCCTTCACAGCGCAGGTGTCCTTAAAAACATTTTAAAACCTCATTTTGCAGAACAACAAGTCAACTAATCGCAACTATAGAGTAAAGGGCTGATTGTCAATGTGGGAGCAGTTGTATGATCCGTTTGGAAACGAGTATGTGAGCGCACTCGTGGCGCTCACTCCGATTCTCTTTTTTCTCTTGGCTTTAACTGTTTTTAAAATGAAAGGCATTCTTGCGGCATTTCTTACGCTAGCCGTCAGTTTCTTCGTCTCCGTATTTGCATTTCATATGCCGGTTGAAAAAGCAATTTCTTCTGTTTTGTTAGGAATCGGGAGCGGGCTGTGGCCGATCGGCTACATCGTCCTGATGGCGGTATGGCTGTATAAAATCGCAGTGAAAACCGGGAAGTTTACCATTATTCGGTCCAGCATTGCCGGCATTTCGCCTGACCAACGATTACAGCTATTATTAATTGGTTTTTGTTTTAACGCGTTTTTGGAAGGCGCGGCCGGTTTTGGTGTTCCGATTGCGATTAGTGCGGCGCTGCTCGTCGAACTTGGTTTTAAACCGTTAAAAGCGGCGGCGCTCTGCTTGATTGCGAACGCAGCCTCTGGAGCCTTTGGGGCGATCGGGATTCCTGTGATTACAGGGGCGCAGATAGGTGATTTGTCTGCTCTTCAGCTGTCACGGACATTGGTGTGGACACTGCCAATGATCTCATTTTTGATACCGTTTCTGCTTGTATTCCTATTAGACCGAATGAAAGGAATCAAACAGACATGGCCTGCCCTGTTGGTTGTGAGCGGTGCGTATACAGCGGTTCAGACACTGACAATGGCAGTGCTCGGACCGGAATTAGCAAACATTTTGGCGGCCTTATTCAGCATGGGCGGGCTTGCGCTCTTCCTCCGCAAATGGCAGCCGAAAGAGATTTACCGGGAGGAAGGAGCCGGCGAGACTGGTGCAAAAAAAGCATACAGTGCCGCTGACATTGCGAAAGCGTGGTCTCCTTTCTACATTTTAACTGCGGCGATCACAATCTGGAGCCTTCCTGCCTTCAAAGCGCTTTTCCAAGAAGGCGGGCTGTTATATCAAACAACACTTTTATTGAAAATGCCTTTTCTGCATCAGCAAATGATGAAAATGCCGCCGATTGCGCCATCTGCCATGCCGATAGATGCCGTCTTTAAAGTCGACCTGCTGTCAGCGACTGGTACAGCGATTTTAGCGGCGGTCATCGTGACAGGCCTGTTCAGTAAAAAATTCTCCTGCCGGGATGCCTTTGCTTCCTTGAAGGAGACAGGAAAAGAGCTGTGGGTGCCGATTATGACGATCTGCTTCGTGATGGGATTTGCCAATCTGGCCAACTTCGCAGGGCTCAGCTCTTCAATTGGATTGGCACTGGCGAAAACAGGGGACTTGTTCCCGTTTGTCAGTCCTGTTCTCGGCTGGATTGGCGTGTTCATTACCGGTTCAGTTGTCAGCAATAACGCTTTATTCGGACATTTACAGGTTGTCACAGGGGCGCAGATCGGTGCGGGTTCTGATTTGCTGTTAGCTGCAAATACAGCGGGCGGGGTGATGGCGAAACTCGTTTCTCCTCAGTCTATCGCCATCGCCGCCGCAGCGGTCGGCCAAACAGGGAAGGAATCTAAACTGTTTAAACGGACAGTGGCGTACAGCCTGATTCTGTTATTGATCATTTGTATATGGACGTTTATTCTTGCAAGATTAGGATTGTAATAGAAAAAAGCAGTACATGCCAGCCATGTACTGCTTTATTATGTTAATTTGCTTTCTTCGCCATTTCCTCTGTTGTTTTCACTCTGGCTTTTCCCATAAACAAAACGGTAACCGCGGCGAGGACAATTGGAATCAAAGCGAGCAAAAAGACATATGTGATGCTTGTTGACATCGCATCAATAATGCGATTCAGGATCGCCTCAGGAATCTGGGAACGTGTCCCTGCTTGGAAAATCTCCTGCGGGTCGCCGATATTTTGCGCGGCACCGGAGCCCGCAGAGCCTTTCATGCCGCTGAAGGCGTCGCTCAGCTTGTTTGAGAACACGTTGGTTTGCACCGTTCCGAAAATAGTGACACCCAGGGTCATGCCGAAAGACCGCAAAAATGAATTTGTAGAGTTGGCCGTCCCCCGAAAGCGAGGTTCAAGATCGTTCATCGATGCTGCCGGCAGCAGGGAGAAGTTAAAACCTACACCAAATCCTGAAATCATCATAAAGACTGTCAGCCATACCCGT
The DNA here is from genome assembly GCF_023238245.1 of Bacillus rugosus. Lineage (NCBI taxonomy): Bacteria > Bacillati > Bacillota > Bacilli > Caryophanales > Bacillaceae > Bacillus > Bacillus rugosus. The sequence continues at coordinate 331,029 of NZ_CP096590.1, forward strand.
GCTGTGTCAGGCGTCATATTGGAAAGAAGCAGCATGCCGATAAAGAAAGCTACAACAGATATCAGCATCAAATTGCGGAAGCTTGCCTTCGTTTGGAAAATCCCGCCGATCATGCTCCCAATGACGGATCCAATCATCATCGGCGTCAAAATGAAGCCTGCGCTTGTCGCTGAGCTGCCGTATACCGCTTGAACGAAAATCGGAATAAATACCGCTAAAATAATGAATGTTCCGCCATACAGGAAAGCGAGAATCTGCGCTGTGGCAAACAACCTGTTTTTAAACATCCAGAAAGAAATAATCGGCTCTTCGGCTTTTCTCTCCACAATAAAAAAGGTAATGAAGAAAACGGCGAACACAATAAACAGGCCAATGATCTGAATGGAATTCCAATCATATGTTTTGCCGCCAAGCTCTAGGGCGAACATCAGACATACAATTGATACGACTAAGGTAATCGCGCCGCCCCAGTCAATTTTCTGCTTTCTGTGCTCCAAAGATTCTTTGTAGTAGCGAATAATGAAAAACAATGACAATGCCCCGATCGGCACATTGATGTAAAACACCCAGTGCCAGCTGATCGAATCTGTAATGATCGCGCCTAACAGCGGCCCAAGAACACTGGATAACCCAAATACAGCACCGAACATGCCGGACATTTTTCCGCGTTTTTCCGGCGGAAACAAATCAAAGATAATGGTAAAAGCAATCGGCAGTAGCGCGCCGCCACCAATCCCTTGAATGGCCCGGTAGATGATCAGCTGATTCATCGTCTGTGCAATACCGCATAAAGCCGACCCGATTAAGAAAAAAATAAGTCCAAACAGGAAAAAACGTTTTCGGCCGTACATATCGGATAGCTTGCCGTAAATCGGCATTCCAGCCATAACTGCCACCATATAGGATGCCGTCACCCAAGCAAACTTATCAAAGTTTCCAAGATCGGCTACAATGCTGCCCATCGCGGTGGCAACAATTGTATTGTCCATTGCAGACATCAAGATGCCCAGCAGGAGACCGAGGACTACAAATTTGGTGGAAGCTTGTTTTGCTGTTGTGTCCATTTGTTCTACCTCCTCTTACTTTTCTATGTAAGTTCTGATATCATGATAATAGTTTGATTGTTAAATATCTCGATTATCAAGATAAATTCGATTTTATAGGGAGGACTGTCAGTTGTCAACAAGAAATTCCAGAAGTGAGTTGGAAAAGACTGCCGTTCAGCTTTTTCGGAAATTGGGCACAAGAACGGTTCTGTTTCATCAGGCAGCCGCTCAAGCTCTCGGTCTGTTTCCCACCGATTTGAAATCAGCTGACATCTTAAATGAAGCGGGTCCGATGACGGCCGGAGAGCTGGGGAAAAAGACGGGCCTCAGCACGGGTTCGGTCACGGCGCTTGTTGACCGGCTTGAAAAAGCGGGGTATGTGGCTCGTGAAAGGGATCCGAACGACCGCAGAAGAGTCATAATCGTCCCATTGACTGCTTCAAAAAAACATGTAAAGGATTTGTTCCGTTCTCTGTCAGAGTCAACGATGGATTTGTGCCATGAGTACTCAGAAGAAGAACTGGAACTCATTTTCAGTTTCGTAGGCAAAGCCGCCGATATTGTGGAGGAAGAACTTAAACGTCTGAAACAGTAAGCGAATTTTGTGCATAGCTTGGCCCGTTCCCGAATAAATTGTACAAGTTACGTAAGAGAAGGGAGTACGGGCCGGTGAACATTTTTTTGAGCTATATTGTGCTGGGACTGTCCTTGTCTGCGCCTGTGGGACCAGTGAACGCGGCGCAAATAGACAAAGGAATTAAAAACGGTTTTTGGCATGCGTGGATTTTTGGTTTAGGCGCCATGACAGCGGACGGACTGTACATGCTTTTTATTTATTTCGGGCTGTCACAGTTTTTGACCGCTCCATTTGTGAAAACGTTTTTGTGGCTCTTCGGCTTTTTTGTTCTGACCTATACCGGAATTGAAACGCTGAAAAATGTCAGAGAACCGATGGATGTGCGAAGTTCGCGGGGAAAAGCGTCATATAGGAAAACGTACGCTTCGGGTTTTCTCATTTCACTGTCAAATCCATTGAGCATCCTTTTTTGGCTCGGAATTTACGGGAGCATACTTGCGAAAACAGCAGAGGCCTACAATATGAATCAGCTTCTGATCTATAGCTCCGGCATCATGATCGGCATTTTAATCTGGGACTTTTGCATGGCGATCACAGCCAGCATGTTCAGAAATCTGCTTCATGAAAAGCTGTTGAGAGGATTGACCGGAATCGCTGGTGTATCCCTCCTTATATTTGGCTTTTACTTCGGTTATCAAGGCATCAAACAGTTATTGGGCTGATTCATGAAGGACAGTCACCTGCAGCCTCCAGTTTTAATATAGTATCCAGATGATACTGGAGGTGGATCAATGGTGAATGGGATTTACACCAAAAGTTTTCTGGAACGTAATCAAGCTGAGCTTCCTGAATGGCAAAGAATTGCTTTTGAGCTTTTGGCAGAAACTGTGGCGGATGACGCGGATACGTTTCCGTGTATTCCCGGACGCCAGGCATTCCTGACTGATCAGCTTCGCATTGCTTTTGCCGGAGATCCGCGGGAAAACCGTACAGCGGAGGAGCTGGCACCATTGCTTACGGAGTATGGCAAGATATCGCGGGACACTGGTAAATATGCATCCCTGGTTGTGTTGTTTGATACACCGGAAGATTTGGCTGAGCACTATTCGATTGAAGCGTATGAAGAGCTGTTTTGGAGCTTTTTAAATAGACTGAGCCATCAAGACAAAAAAGAATGGCCGGAAGATATTCCGGCCGATCCCGAGCATTATAAATGGGAGTTTTGTTTTGACGGCGAGCCGTACTTTATCCTGTGCGCTACACCGGGGCACGAGGCGAGAAGAAGCCGGAGCTTTCCTTTTTTTATGATCACGTTTCAGCCGAGATGGGTGTTTGAAGAATTAAACGGCTCAACCGCATTTGGCCGCAACATGAGCAGGCTGATCCGGTCCCGTTTAAAGGCCTACGATCAAGCTCCGGTTCACCCGCAATTAGGCTGGTATGGAGGAAAGGATAATCGCGAATGGAAACAGTATTTCCTCCGTGATGACGAAAAACAGGTATCGAAGTGCCCGTTTTCGTATTTAAAGAACATGTTCAACAAAATGAAATAACTCACGAGCTGGCAGGGCGGTCTTTATGCCCCTGCTTTTTTTGATAGATCATGGTAACGATGGCAATGATCACGAGAAACCCTATACTCACAAAAAAACCGGGCCGGCTTGATTTTTCAAACAATGTGCCGGACACAGCCGCAGCAATCAGAATCATCGCTAAGTAAATCTGTGTTTTCCCCATGCCCTCAGGATCAGTCAGCTTTTTGCTGGAGAACAGGATAAACAGCCAAGTGTATAAAAGCATGAGACCCGCTGCTGTCGTCATGTGCTCATAAATGTTTTTGGGCAGCACTAACGACAGAATAATGGATAAAACAAGCCCTGCAAACGTCAGCCCCAACGCCGGCCAGCATATTTTTTTGCCTTCCTTTAAGATAAAGCACTTCGGTGCGTCGCCGTCATCAGCCATCGTACAAAGCAATGTCGTAACCGCAAACAGCGAAGCGACGAGGGTCGAGAACCCGGCGATAATGAAAATCCCGTTAAAAATATCGAGGATAATCTTAAGGTTATATCCTTTTAACGACGTAATGAACGGGCTGTCCTGCTCTGTAAACGTGTCTAATGGAACCAGCAGCAAGGCCAGTCCAATCGAAATAATATAAATAATCGCCAGCGTCGCCAGCATCAGTTTCCCTGATTTAGACGCTTCCTCTGGTTTTTTCAAGTGAACCGCCATCAGCCCCATAACCTCAATTCCGCCAAAGGCGTAAAACGCGTAGATTAAACCTGTCCACAGCCCCATGGCGCCATATGGGAAAAACTCACTCGTCTTATTTGGAATCTGTACATCGTGCTTTCCGCCTGACAGGATGCCACATAATGCCAAGATGGCAATCACAATAAACATAAAAATAGCGGCTGTTTTGATGACTGCCAGTACGTTTTCAGTCTTCTCAAAAACAGACAGCCCGGTGAAAATAATCAGAAGCCCAAGAACCGCGTAGATTGAAGCAAATACCCATAGCGGCACTTGAGGAAACCAGTGCTTCGTAAATAATGAAATGGCTGTCAATTGGCTCCCGGTAATCAGCATTTCTGATGACCAGTACACCCAGCCGTTGCTGAAGCCGGCCCATCTGCCGAATGCTTTTCTCGCATACGAACAAAACGAGCCTTTTTCAGGATGTTTTGCCGACAGCTTGGCAAGCTGCTCGAATACAAAATACGTGCCGATTGCCCCGATCAGAAATGAAAGCAGAACGGAAAAACCGCTTTTTACTATTGCAATGCTGGAACCGAGAAAAAATCCTGTTCCGATTGTGCATCCTATACCGATTAATGACAGCTGCCACCAGGCCAAATTTCCTTTTTGCTGGTCTTTTTTTGTTTGACTCATAATCATTTCAACCCCTTTTATCTAAGGTTAGATTGCGACCCGCCCGAAGCTTATATACATCGGATTTTTGCCTCTTTTTACATGGGGAAGGCGGAGAACGCTCATACTAATGAAAAAAGGAGCGAAGCAATGACAAAGCAATATATCGTGGAGCCGAAAAAAGGGCTTGGGCTGAAGCTGAAAAAGGGGCAGATTTTAAAGGTGGTTGATGTGGAAGGGCAGCAGGTTGCTGATTTTGTTGCGTACCATGCCAAGGATTTTTATGAGCATCTTGATCAGGGAGCAACGATTGATGCCAATCATTCCATTCATGTGAAAGTCAACGATCATATCTACTCGAATCTATACAAACCGATGCTGACGCTGATTGAAGATACGGTGGGCAAGCATGATCTGTTGCTTCCCGCCTGCCGTCCTGATATGAACAGGCTGTTATACGGCAAGCAAAAGGATGAGTTTCAGGATACATGCTATGACAATATGAACCGTGCGCTTGAGCAGTTTGGCGTACCGAAGCCTCACATGCATTACCCGTTTGCAATTTTTATGAATACTGTTCTTGATGAGAAAGGGAACCTGTCTGTGGAGACGCCGCTTTCGAATGCCGGGGACTATGTAAGGCTGCGGGCGGAGATGGATTTAATTGTCGCGTTTTCTTCCTGCCCGATAGAAAAAGGCAAGTGCAATGGCGATAGTGTAACGTCAATACGGGTGGAAGTCAGCTGATCTCTCTTGTTCACTGTGAATCAAGACCTGTGCTATATTTAATAAGGATACATAATTGTCATGATTCATTTTCACCAATTTGGGGAAATGATCAAATAAGAAACAGCGAATTGTACAGGAGGAATGAATGGGATGAGCATGCAGGAAAAGATTATGCGTGAATTACATGTGAAGCCTTCAATTGATCCAAAGCAAGAAATTGAGGACCGAGTCAATTTTTTAAAACAATATGTAAAGAAAACCGGTGCTAAAGGCTTTGTATTGGGAATCAGCGGCGGCCAGGATTCAACACTTGCGGGAAGACTCGCTCAGCTTGCGGTGGAGAGCATTCGCGAGGAGGGCGGAGACGCTCAATTTATCGCTGTCCGTCTTCCGCATGGCACACAGCAGGATGAAGACGATGCCCAGCTTGCTTTGAAGTTTATTAAGCCGGATAAATCATGGAAGTTTGATATTAAATCGACAGTCAGCGCTTTTTCTGATCAGTATCAGCAGGAAACAGGCGATCAGCTGACTGACTTTAATAAAGGAAACGTAAAAGCAAGAACAAGAATGATCGCGCAATACGCGATCGGCGGCCAGGAAGGCCTGCTTGTGTTAGGAACAGACCATGCTGCTGAAGCAGTGACTGGTTTCTTTACGAAGTACGGTGACGGCGGAGCAGACCTCCTGCCGCTGACAGGCTTGACGAAGCGCCAGGGAAGAACCCTGCTGAAAGAGCTGGGTGCACCGGAACGCTTATACTTAAAAGAACCGACTGCCGATCTGCTCGACGAAAAACCGCAGCAGTCGGATGAAACAGAGCTTGGCATTTCCTACGACGAGATTGACGATTATCTCGAAGGAAAAGAAGTATCAGCGAAAGTATCAGAAGCGCTGGAAAAACGCTACAGCATGACTGAACATAAACGCCAGGTTCCGGCGTCTATGTTTGATGACTGGTGGAGATAAGTTGAAGAAAGCCCGCTCTCGGAGCGGGCTTTTGTCGTGTACAGAAGCTTTATTTGATGCGGATATGATTCAGCTTTATCATTAATCTGTCGGTGAGCCTTCGGAGGCTGCCTCTCGTATCAGGATCTAATGGGAGTTCGGCTCTCGCGGCAATGTTCTCTGCCACATCCTGAATTGACAGGTTGTCTGTTTGAATGTGGTCCTCAAAAATGGGTGATGATAAACCTTCAACACAGCGGTCAATTTGTTTGGCGGCCCATGAGTTTTTTCCTTCTGCTCTGGTGCGCAGCCTTTTTAACAAGATTTCCTTTGAAGCCATTAGTGTAAAGTGGTGAACGATCCTGCCTTCATGTCTGAGCCTGCCGATGATCTCATTGAAGTATTCAGGATGTACAATCGTCATAGGCACAATAATGATGCCGCGGTATGTATCTGACAGAGAAGCTAGCAAACTGTAATTGAACGCCCGCCATAAGGGATAGCTTTGAAAATCGTCCTTTGCGATCTCCTGCGGCACCATGGAGCGCAGCGCAAAACCCATTTTCTCGGGATCATACACGTAAGATGGTTTCAGCCTTCTGTGCAGTTCGAAGGCTGTTTGTGTTTTTCCGGAACCGAATGCCCCGTTTATCCAAATGATCATCGCCATTTCTCCCTTCCTATTTATTTTATCATGCAGAAAAAGACCCTTCCATCGAAGAGTCAGCTGGAAAACAATAAGGGCGGAAGGTTTTAATGCTTTTTTGCGTCGAAGTATTAAAATACCTGCGGAAATGTTGTACAATGAATGTCATTCAGGCAAAAATGGCTAAACAACAAAGCGCACTATAAGCTTGACCGGTAAAGCCGGTATCTATATGAATATTCGCTAAATAAGCATATAATGAATATAAAATTTCATTCCTTAGGAGGATTTCGCCGAAGATGAATGCTAAACGAGCCATCCCAGTAAGAGAAAGAAATATCGTCCTGATCGGATTCATGGGTGTAGGAAAAACAACAATCGGCCAATTGGTCGCTAAAAAATTATATAGAGATTTTATTGATATTGACCAAGAGATCGAAAAGGATTTCAATATGACAATTCCTGAGATGTTTGAGAAAAAGGGAGAAGACTTTTTCCGGAAAACGGAGAAGGAATATATTTTAGACATCTGCCGTCATAAACGATTCAAAATCGTATCTCTGGGCGGGGGATCTTTTAAACAAGAGGAAATCAGAAATTGCTGTCTGGAAAACTGTCTCGTGCTTCATCTGGACCTGTCATGGGAGAACTGGAAGCAGCGAGCGGACTTATTGATCGAGAGCCGCCCTGTGCTCCATAATCGCTCAATGGATGAAATGGAACAGCTGTTTAACGAAAGAAAAGTCATTTACGACAAACACAATTCAAAAGTCGCAACAGACAACCTTTCTCCGGAAGAGGTTGCTGATTACATTGTAGAGACGTTAAAAATCGGCTGGGATCTTTATCAGCCGATGTAAAAGCCGTGCGGTGCGCACGGCTTTTTTATCGTTTTATCCCTTGTATCAAAATCGCTTTTAAACAAAAGGAGACGGGCTGTCCATTTTGATTCCATTTGATGCAGAACGTGTCACGTGTTTCGTCTGATGCATCATTCAGGTGAGTGATGATTTGCTTTTCCCGGTCGGCGGGTGTTCCGCCGCGTTTGATCCAGCTTTCGTATTGAATCGGCAAATTCCACTTTTGGATGTCTTGATAGCCCAGTTGATTAGCGGTGAACATCGACTGCCATTCTGATAATGAGCTTTCCCGGACATGGGAAGGGTCACGGAGCCGGTTCAAATGATTGACAAACTCATCAAGAATGGGATCTTCAGGCGCGTAATGATCGACCAACAGAAAATGTCCGTCCTTTTTCAGCACGCGCGCAACTTCGTTGACGGCTTTGCGGACATCTGAAAAATGGTGGGCCGCGTATCGGCAGGTGATAATATCAAATGAATCGTCTGGGAAGGGGAGTGACTCTGCCGTTCCTTGCTGAAAGCGTACATTTCCCGCTCCTTTTTCTTGTGCAAAGGAGGACGCAACCTCTACCATCTCTTTCGTCGCGTCAACGCCGATGCATTCCTGTACAAATGGGGAAAATGCCAGCGCTGTATGGCCAGCACCAGCTCCGATATCCAGCAGCCGCTGCTCTGCCCGGCATTCCGCCGTTTTGATCATTAACCCTAAATCTTCTCCCTCGGCAAATACCTTCTCATCCCGGTACATCTCGGCATTTTTAGAAAACGGTGTTTCGTTTCTCATGTGAACCAGCCCCTTTTTTTGTAAATGATGATATGGATTATGTTAGCAATTTCTGTTATGATTCGTCCAAGATATAAAAATGATAAAAACGATAGGCTCAACCTATGGAGGCTGAAATGGATATTAAAGTGATGGAATATGCAGCGGAAATCGCCCGGCGCCAAAGCTTTACAAAGGCGGCAAAGCATCTTCATATCGCTCAGCCCTCTCTAAGCCAGCAAATCAAAAAGCTTGAGGCTGAGCTGGGGCTTACGCTTTTTCACAGATCCCACGGCTCTGTTACGCTGACACCCCACGGCCGGCGTTTTATTGAAAAAGCCGAGGGCATCATTCGTTCCAGAGATGACTTGCTACGGGAGATGCAGGAACGGTCTCAGGGGCTTGGGCGCAAGCTTTCCATTGGGGTTCCTGCTGTAACGGGGAGATATCTTTTTCCGCCACTGCTGAAGCAGTTTTTGGCGCGCTATCCTCATGTGGAGGTTCAGCTTGTTGAAAAAGACCCTGTTTCTTTAGAAGAGATGACGGCAAAGGGAGAGGTTGACCTTTCTGTCTTATCCTTGCCGATTGAGGATGAACGGCTCTCCATTACACCCTTGCTCACGGAACCGATTGTTCTCGCAGTGCCGAAGGAAAAACAAAGGTGGATGCCGCCGGAAATGATCGCGCTGATTGAAAAAGCGCTGGAAGGAAAGGGGGGCTGCCAGCTGTGCGTGCCGCTTGACATGGTAAGGAACGTGCCGTTTATCCTGTTAAAAGAAGGCTTCGGATTTCGAAGGACAGTTCTCGATCTCTGTGCGGAAAGCGGTTTTAAGCCGAATACTGCCTTTAAAACGAGCCATATTGAAACCGCCCAATCTCTTGTGGCTAATGGCTTAGGTGTGACAATGGCACCGAATATGGTCAGAAGGGAAAGAGACCCGGGTGTGATCTATTTATCTATTCAATCCGCGCCATCCCGAACCCTCGTCTTCGTATTTTTAAAGAACCGCTATGTCAGTCTGACAGCTCAGGCTTTTATGGAACTGAGCCGGGAAAGTCTTAAACAAACGTTTGATGAAGACTGTCTGGAAAACAAAAGTGAAAATATTTAGAAAACAGAGAGGAAACGTGGTAGTATAGGAATACAAACTAAATCTTATAAAACAAAGGAGAATAATCGGAAATGCAACTATTCGATCTGCCGCTTGACCAATTGCAAACGTATAAACCTGAAAAAACAGCACCGAAAGATTTTTCTGAGTTTTGGAAATCATCTTTGGATGAACTTGCGAAAGTCCAAGCAGCACCTGATTTACAGCCGGTTGATTATCCTGCAGATGGAGTCAAGGTGTATCGCCTCACATATAAAAGCTTCGGAAATGCCAGCATTGCCGGTTGGTACGCAGTGCCTGACAAGGAAGGCCCGCATCCGGCCATCGTCAAATATCATGGCTACAACGCAAGCTATGATGGTGAGATTCATGAAATGGTGAACTGGGCGCTCCACGGATATGCCGCTTTCGGTATGCTTGTCCGCGGCCAGCAGAGCAGCGAGGATACGAGTATTTCTCCGCACGGCCACGTTTTGGGCTGGATGACGAAAGGAATCCTTGATAAAGATACATACTATTACCGGGGCGTTTATTTAGACGCTGTCCGGGCGCTTGAAGTCATCAGCAGCTTTGACGAAGTCGATGAAACAAGAATCGGTGTGACAGGCGGAAGCCAAGGCGGAGGCTTAACCATTGCCGCAGCAGCTCTGTCAGACATTCCGAAAGCCGCGGTTGCTGATTATCCTTATTTAAGCAACTTTGAACGGGCCATTGATGTGGCGCTTGAACAGCCGTACCTTGAAATCAATTCCTTCTTTAGAAGAAATGGCAGCTCGGAAACGGAAGAGCAGGCGATGAAGACACTTACATATTTCGATATTATGAATCTCGCTGACCGAGTGAAGGTGCCTGTCCTGATGTCGATCGGTCTGATTGACAAGGTCACGCCGCCGTCAACCGTGTTTGCCGCCTACAACCACTTGGAGACAGAGAAAGAGCTCAAGGTGTACCGCTACTTCGGGCATGAGTATATCCCTGCCTTTCAAACAGAAAAACTTGCTTTCTTTAAACAGCATCTAAAAGGCTGTTAAGCGTGAAAGGCCGCCGCACATCATCAGGCGGTTTTTTTCTGCAAACTGCCGGAATGAGAACAGACTGGAGACGAATAGATATGAAACAAAGGATCATTGATGAATTAAAACGAATCGAGCAGTCATACGGAGTCAAAATCGTATATGCTGTTGAGTCAGGAAGCCGCGCATGGGGATTTCCGTCGCGGGACAGTGATTATGATGTCCGCTTTATTTATGTGCCGAAAAAGGAGTGGTATTTTTCAATTGAGCAGGAGCGTGATGTCATTGAGGAGCCGATTCACGATTTGCTGGATATCAGCGGCTGGGAGCTGAGAAAGACGCTGCGCCTCTTCAAAAAATCAAACCCGCCGCTCCTTGAATGGCTGTCCTCAGACATTGTGTATTACGAAGCATTTACGACTGCAGAGCAGTTAAGAAAACTGCGGACGGAGGCATTTAAGCCTGAAGCAAGCGTGTATCACTATATCAATATGGCGAGAAGGAACGTCAAGGATTACCTTCAAGGGCAAGAAGTCAAAATCAAAAAGTATTTCTACGTGCTTCGGCCTATTTTGGCTTGCAAATGGATTGAAAAACACGGGACCATTCCGCCAATGGATTTTACTGTTTTGATGAATGAACTTGTTGATGACCCTGAGCTGAAGGCAGAAATGGAAACCTTACTTGTACGGAAAAGAAGAGGCGAAGAGCTTGATCTCGAAGCGCGAATTCATGTCATTCACCAATTCATTGAAACAGAAATCGAAAGAATCATGGAAGTAGCAAAAACGCTGAAAGCAGAACAAAAGGATATGACGCCTGAATTGAATCGGTTACTTTTAAATACGGTTGAAGAAGTGTGGAAGGATGGAGGAAGCTGATGTGTTTTTTGTCGCTTCCTTTTCTCCTTTATTCGACAGGATTCCCCGACTTTCTAACTATCTGATTGTGGTAAAACCACAAAAATAATCAGAATCTTTGTATTTTGAGAATATTGTGAACGTCGGTTTTGTCCATTTACAATAAACTCATACAAATACTTCTTAGATTGCGGGGTGTTGAGGTTGGAAGTGATCACAAGAGATTTTTTCTTATTTTTATCCAAAAGCGGCTTTCTTAATAAAATGGCAAAGAACTGGGGAAGCCGGGTAGCAGCGGGTAAAATTATCGGAGGGAATGATTTTAACAGTTCAATCCCGACCATTCGACAGCTTAACAGCCAAGGCTTGTCAGTTACTGTCGATCATTTAGGAGAGTTTGTGAACAGCGCCGAGGTCGCACGGGAGCGTACGGAAGAGTGCATTCAAACCATTGCGACGATTGCGGATCAGCAGCTGAACTCACACGTTTCTTTAAAAATGACGTCTTTAGGTCTCGATATAGATATGGATCTGGTGTATGAAAATATGACGAAAATCCTTCAGACGGCCGAGAAGCATAAAATCATGGTCACCATCGACATGGAAGATGAAGTCAGATGCCAGAAAACGCTTGATATTTTCAAGGATTTCAGAAAGAAATACGAGTATGTGAGCACAGTGCTGCAAGCCTATCTATACCGGACGGAAAAAGACATTGACGATTTGGATTCTTTAAACCCGTTCCTTCGCCTTGTAAAAGGAGCTTATAAAGAATCGGAAAAAGTAGCTTACCCGGAGAAAAGCGATGTCGATGAAAATTACAAAAAAATCATCCGAAAGCAGCTCTTAAACGGTCACTATACAGCGATTGCGACACATGACGACAAAATGATCGACTATACAAAGCAGCTTGCCAAGGAACATGGCATTGCCAATGACCAGTTTGAATTTCAGATGCTGTACGGCATGCGGTCGCAAACCCAGCTCAACCTCGTAAAAGAAGGTTATAACATGAGAGTCTACCTGCCATACGGCGAAGATTGGTACGGCTACTTTATGAGACGCCTTGCAGAACGTCCGTCAAACATTGCATTTGCTTTCAAAGGAATGACAAAGAAGTAAAAAAGGAGAGATTATCATGACAACACCTTACAAACACGAGCCATTCACAAATTTCCAAGATCAAAACAACGTGGAAGCGTTTAAAAAAGCGCTTGCGACAGTTAGCGAATATTTAGGAAAAGACTACCCGCTTGTCATTAACGGCGAGAGAGTGGAAACAGAAGCGAAAATCGTTTCGATCAACCCGGCTGATAAAGAAGAAGTCGTCGGCCGAGTGTCAAAAGCTTCTCAAGAGCATGCTGAGCAAGCGATTGAAGCAGCTGCGAAAGCATTCGAAGAGTGGAGATACACGTCTCCTGAAGAAAGAGCGGCTGTCCTGTTCCGCGCTGCTGCCAAAGTCCGCAGAAGAAAACATGAATTCTCCGCGTTGCTTGTAAAAGAAGCAGGAAAGCCTTGGAACGAAGCGGATGCTGATACAGCTGAGGCGATTGACTTCATGGAGTATTATGCACGCCAAATGATCGAACTGGCAAAAGGCAAACCAGTCAACAGCCGTGAAGGCGAGAAAAACCAATATGTATATACGCCGACTGGTGTAACAGTTGTTATTCCGCCTTGGAACTTCTTGTTTGCGATCATGGCAGGAACAACAGTGGCGCCGATCGTTACTGGAAACACAGTAGTTCTAAAACCTGCAAGCGCTACACCTGTCATTGCTGCAAAATTTGTTGAGGTCCTTGAAGAGTCCGGATTGCCTAAAGGCGTAGTCAACTTTGTGCCAGGCAGCGGAGCGGAAGTCGGCGACTATCTTGTTGACCATCCGAAAACAAGCCTTATCACATTTACGGGATCAAGAGAAGTGGGTACGAGAATTTTCGAACGCGCGGCGAAGGTTCAGCCAGGCCAGCAGCACTTAAAGCGTGTTATCGCTGAAATGGGCGGTAAGGATACGGTTGTTGTCGATGAGGATGCGGACATTGAATTGGCAGCTCAATCCATCTTTACATCAGCGTTCGGATTTGCGGGACAAAAATGTTCTGCAGGTTCACGTGCAGTTGTCCATGAAAAAGTGTATGATCAAGTATTGAAGCGTGTCATTGAAATTACAGAATCTAAAGTAACAGCAAAACCTGACAGTGCGGATGTTTATATGGGACCTGTCATTGACCAAGGTTCTTATGATAAAATTATGAGCTATATTGAGATCGGAAAACAGGAAGGGCGTTTAGTAAGCGGCGGTACTGGTGATGATTCGAAAGGATACTTCATCAAACCGACAATCTTCGCTGACCTTGATCCGAAAGCAAGACTCATGCAGGAAGAAATTTTCGGACCTGTCGTTGCATTTTGTAAAGTGACAAACTTTGATGAAGCTTTAGAAGTGGCAAACAATACTGAATATGGTTTGACAGGCGCGGTTATCACAAACAACCGCAAGCACATCGAGCGTGCGAAACAGGAATTCCATGTTGGAAACCTATACTTCAACCGCAACTGTACAGGTGCTATCGTCGGCTACCATCCGTTTGGCGGCTTCAAAATGTCCGGAACGGATTCAAAAGCAGGCGGACCGGATTACTTGGCACTGCATATGCAAGCAAAAACAATCAGTGAAATGTTCTAAAGCGGGACTAAATGGGCATCCTCCCTGCGGGGATGTCCATTTCATCCATATACCATAAAAAAGAGGAGGAAGTGCCATAGAAAACACACAGCTGATTATTTCGATTTGTATTTATATGGCGGGGATGATGCTGATCGGCTACTTTGCTTACAAGCGTACGTCGAATCTGACGGATTACATGCTTGGAGGACGCTCTTTGGGTCCGGCCGTAACCGCTCTCAGTGCCGGCGCTGCCGATATGAGCGGCTGGCTGCTGATGGGTCTCCCTGGTGCCATGTTTTCAACTGGTCTGAGCGGTATTTGGATAGTGTTCGGACTTTGCCTTGGAGCATGGGCGAACTGGCTCTATGTTGCGCCTCGGCTGAGAACCTACACTGAACAAGCGGGGAATTCCATCACAATTCCCGGGTTCCTTGAGAATCGCTTCGGAGACCATTCGAAGCTGCTGAGACTGTTTTCAGGGATTGTGATTTTAGTCTTCTTCACATTTTATGTTTCGTCTGGAATGGTATCCGGCGGCGTTTTATTCAACAGTATTTTGGGGATGGAATATCATACAGGCTTATGGGTTGTAACTGGTGTTGTTGTGGTATATACCCTGTTTGGCGGCTTTTTGGCAGTCAGCTGGACAGATTTTGTTCAGGGGATCATTATGTTTGCCGCACTCATTCTTGTTCCGATCGTTACATTTTTCCACACGGGAGGAGCAAGTGAAACAGTTACGGAAATCCGGTCTGTTGATCCAGACATGTTTAATATGTTCAAAGGAACAAGCATCCTTGGCATTATTTCTTTGTTTGCCTGGGGTTTGGGATACTTTGGGCAGCCGCATATCATTGTGCGTTTTATGGCGATAACGTCAGTCAAAGAGATTAAAAGAGCGCGCAGAATCGGGATGGGCTGGATGATTTTGTCGGCAATCGGCGCTGTGCTGACCGGTTTGGGCGGAATCGCTTATTACCATCAGAATGGCATGATACTGAAGGACCCTGAGACGATTTTTATTCAATTAGGGAATATTTTGTTCCACCCGATAATCACAGGTTTTCTGATTTCAGCTATTTTGGCCGCGATTATGAGTACAATTTCTTCCCAGCTGCTTGTGACATCAAGCTCTCTGGTAGAAGATTTGTATAAGTCGATGTTCAGACGCTCGGCTTCTGATAAAGAGCTGGTGTTTTTGGGACGTATGGCTGTGCTTGTGATTTCTATCATCGCATTATTCCTTGCTTGGGAGAAAAATAATACCATCCTTGGATTGGTAAGCTACGCGTGGGCGGGCTTCGGTGCATCATTCGGGCCGGTTGTACTGCTCAGTCTGTTTTGGAAACGAATGACCAAATGGGGGGCACTCGCCGGCATGATTGTGGGAGCAGCAACTGTAATCATTTGGGCGAATGCCGGTCTTTCGGACTTTCTGTATGAAATCATACCTGGTTTTGCTGCGAGTCTATTATCTGTCTATATCGTCAGTGTATTGACGCAGGCTCCGTCACAAACGGTCAAAGACCAGTTTAAAGACTACCAAGATACAATGTCACAATAAAGATCGAAAGGAGGAGGAAGGGGTTGTCCCTTTTTCCTCTTTTCTCCTTTTAAGCGGACGTTTTTTTCTTTTGGAAACAAACGTATTTTTTTCTATACAAAAAGCCCCCGTATGGATATGATTAAAGTAAAAAAAGTATAGGAGAAAAAGGTATGGAAGAGCTTTTAGAGAGAGTTTTTTCATTTTCAGATGTTGATAAGCTGATTGATTTTATCAGTTATGAACTGCAAAAACCAGTCATACTGGAAAGCGCGGATTTCTTTTTGTTAGCCTATAATTCTTACTATATTAACCATTTTGATTCTGCCAACCAGCAGACTATTTTTTCAAAAAAATGTCCGGTTCAAATTTTTGAGAGGTTTCTGAAGGACGGAATCATTGAAAAACTAAAAACAGAACCTGAGCCTTTTCGCGTCAATAAAATTGAAAGCATTGGGTTAAACCAGAGGGTGGTCGTGAGTGCGAAGCACAAAGGGGAAGTTATGGGCTACATCTGGGTTCAGGAGCTGGACCAAAACCTGACGGAAGAAGAACTCGACTTTTTGTATGAGACCTCTTTCCATGTCGGGAAAATCATTTATAAAACGAACAAACTGAAACAAGAAAAGGAAGAAAAAGCAGAAGATCTCATCAAACGGGCGATCTATCAGCAATTTACCTCTGAGAAGGAACTCAGACGGGAAGCTGAAAGGATCAACACCGTGCTGCCCTCCATGTTTTCAGTTGTCATCCTGCACGCCGCGAATGGGGATGGGGAAGCGGTTGAGGATTTAAAGGAAAATATCAGGTCGTATCTGAATTTACGGGATAAAGTCAGTCATGTCTTAACGATCGAATCAAATATTGTTATCGTCGTAGCGAGTTTTTCCCAAAAAAGCTCCGTCTCCTCGGCAGCTTCAGAATTTATTAACAAGCTGTTAACACATTTTCACTTTCAGAAAATACCTACCCCTATTTATATCGGTATCGGAAACGAATATGATCACCTTTTAAAACTCGGCAAGAGCTATACAGAAGCACTTGAAGTCATCAAAGCCGCAGAAATCACCGGCAATCAGGAAAACATTCCATATGAATATGCCAAACTAGGCATTTACCGCTATTTAGAAAGCATCGAACAGAAAAATGAATTTTTAGAATACGAGAATAAAGATTTAGCTTTATTAAAAGCGAAAGACGAAGAAAGCAGCACTGAGCTGCTCAAAACCTTGGAAATCTATCTCCTCAACAACTGCAAAACAAAACCAGCGGCAGAACAGCTGTTTATTCACCAAAATACATTGAATTACCGCATCAAACAGATTACTGAGATGACGTCGATCGATTTAAGCGATTTCAGGACACGGTGCCAGCTCTATCTTGATTTGATGCTGATGAAAAAGAAATAAAAAAGAAACCAGTACTTGTACTGGTTTCGTCTTCACTTAAAACCCTCTGTAAACATACGGATCATCAGGTTTTTTAATGGTATTCCAGTCAGTTACTTTCACGACAGGGAGAGTTGACTTGAATGGCTGATAATATTCTGAGGCAAGAGTGCCCTTAATTTGAATCCATTCATCATCCTTGATGTTTATGTCCTTCGGAAACTCCACAAGCATCCCGTACACGCCGGAATCAGCGATACAGTGAATGACGCCAAACCTCAACAAGAACAGCTGATTTTTGTTAATCGCGTTTCCTTTGTATGCAAATCCATGAAATTCTATCGTCCGTCCGAGAAATTCACCCGGATAGTTATAAATGGTTTCCATTCCTTTTAGGAAATCATCATCGGTCAGAGTAATCTCTTTCTTGCTGGAATACTTATTAAACAGCTGTTTCATCTGTTTGTCATAGCTGTCTTGTGCATAATAAAGGCTGGCATCAGGCCGCAAATACTGTGTTTGGGAGTAATGATCTCCGCTCTCCATTGCCTTAAACGAGAACCCTTTTGTTTTGACAATGGATGAGTCAAGCGTCGCAATCGGGAAGAAGATGCCTGACACCAAAGGAAAAAGAAAAACAACATAAATCAAATAACGCTGATAAAATGGCTTGTTTTGTTCATGGTCATGGTCGTGGCCGCATCCGCATCCGCAATCATGGTCATGGTGATGCCCGCCTTTTTCAGGTGACTTGATATATACATATGCTTGAACGGCTGTCAGAATGGCCAGCAGGAAGATCGCAATAAAGGAAAGATAGGAATATTTCATATTGATATATTTTGTTAGATTTCCTGAGGCATGCAGATGATAAAAGAAAAACGTAAATCCCATCAGCACCAATAGACGAAACATCCAATCACCCCTTTACCAGTAGTGATCCCGCTAAGACAATTACGACAATATACGTAATCAGCAGGAAAACAAATCGTTTTTTGAAGGCCGCAAGCATCATCAATAGGTTTTTAATATCCACCATCGCACCAAAGACGAGAAAGGCGATTAACGATCCTAATGAAAACGTGCTGCTGAAGGAAGACGCGATGAACGCATCAACCTCTGAACAAAGCGACAAGACAAATGCCAGTCCCATCATCACGAGTGAAGAGGATACATCATTCTGTCCGATCGCAAGCAGAGTGGATGTTTTGACATACGTCTGCATAGCGGCTGCGATAAATGCGCCGATGATTAAATATTTCCCCACCGAGAAAAATTCATCAATGGCATGACGCAAGGTCCCTCCCAGCTTTTGAAGCAGGGTGTGGTGATGATGGTGGTGATGCCCGGGTTCATCAGGCTTTAAAAGCTGGTTATCCTTAAATTGATAGGATAAGATGATCCCAATGATCACCGAGACGGCGAGCGCCAGTCCGCCCCTGTAAAAGACTACGCTCCATCTATTCCCGAATGCAATAAAAGTAGAAAATAAGACGATAGGGTTAATGATGGGCGCGGTCAGCATGAAAGCAACGCCCGCATGCAGAGGCACCCCCTTTAACAGAAGCCGCCTCGTAATCGGGATAATGCCGCATTCACAGGCGGGAAATAAAACGCCGGCCAGCGCACCGAATAGAACGGCGAGAAAGCGGTTTTTTGGCATGATCCTCGCAATCATTTCTTCAGAAACAAACATTTGAATGATTCCGGAAAGTATAACGCCAATCAGAATAAACGGAATGGCTTCTATTAAAATGCTGATAAAAATAGAATTCAGCTGAAGAAAAGATGATTGTGCTGTCACAATAAAACCTCCGCTCATGTTAAGCTGCCTCTCTTATGATACCAGAAAAAAAGGCACTGCTTGTTTGACGGAGGTGGGGGAAGGATTGTTTCACTTTGTTTAGGATTCTAAGAATTCGAGTATGATTCTATCTGTTTCAGCAGCTTCTTTCCCGAGCCAAATCAGGTGCCCCCATGAGTGAAGCAAATGGAGAGTAGCGTCAGGAATGTGTTTTTTTGCATGATGTGCATGTGACAAGTCGACAAATCCATCATAAACACTTTGCATAATCAGTACGGGACATGTGATGGCCTGCAGCTCTTTCGAAGAAAAAGAGGCGGTTTGTGACAAGTCAAGCAGAAATCCTTTACCTGAGCGCTGCCTGCTGTTCATTTTCCGAAATGCTTCTATGTCTTTTTCAACCATCATGGACTTGATTCGCTGAAACGAAAGCGTGCTGAATTGTGGGCTCATGACTCGAAACATCAAACGCGGGAAGGCATTTACCAGAGAAGAAGTCAGCTTCCACATCCACTTTTCCACCGGCGGGCGGAAGAGGATTCTTCCCACTTTGTATTCTGTGTCTTTGGGGGTGAGCCATTCTTTGGTGACGGCGGATTGCAGGGTCAGAGTGCTTACTCTTTCCGGATAGTGTGAGGCAAAGCATATGCCGCTTGGCCCCCCTGCTGAGATGGCAATCACATGGACACTGTCGATTTGTAAATGATCTAATAGTTTTACATAGAAACGGCATGCGCTGGCAAGATTTTTTCCCATCTCTTTTGACGTCCGTCCATAGCCGGGCCTTGAAGGCGTGATGATGGAATACCCATGCTCAATCAACGCCGTGTACCCGAATTCCTCGTAACAATTTGAATGCCCGCCATGCAAGACAAGAATTGGGGCTCCCTTGCCTGTCACAGAATATTCTAGTGTATGTCCTTCGAAAGTGATCGTTTCAACTCGTCTTTTCATCTGTTTCTCCCATTTGTTTTTCTGCCTATTATAGGGTTTTCAACAATTTACCACAAGGGGCAGAAATGAATAAACACAGGCTCATGAAATATGATATACTTTGTATTGATATTCATTCTCAATTAAAACGGTTTTGATATAGATGTGAACGGGAGGCAGGACGGATGGCTGAGAATCAAGAGGTATATGACGTTACGATTATAGGCGGGGGGCCGATCGGGCTGTTTACGGCTTTTTACTGCGGGATGCGGGAGCTGAAAACGAAAGTAATCGAATTTTTGCCGCGGCTCGGAGGGAAGGTATCTTTATTCTTTCCTGAGAAAATCATTCGGGATATCGGCGGAATACCGGGAATTGCGGGGAAGCAGCTGATCGAGCAGCTGAAGGAGCAGGCGGCGACGTTTGAACCTGACATCGTGCTGAATCAGCGTGTGACTGGATTTGAACGCTTGGAAGACGGCACCATTGTGCTGACAGGTTCTGAAGGAGAAAAGCATTATACACGCACCGTGATTTTAGCTGTCGGCATGGGAACGCTTGAGGTCAATGAGTTTGACAGTGAGGATGCAACCCGGTACGCGGGCAAAAATCTTCATTATGGAGTGGAGAAGCTTGATGCGTTTAAAGGCAAGCAGGTCGTGATTTCAGGCGGCGGAGATACGGCGGTCGATTGGGCTAATGAGCTGGAACCGATTGCGGCTTCTGTGACTGTCGTTCACCGGCGTGAGGAATTCGGCGGAATGGAAAGCAGTGTGACGAAGATGAAGCAATCATCGGTGCGGGTACTCACTCCTTATCGGCTGGAGCAGCTGAGCGGCGATGAGGAGCGCATCCAAAGCGTGACTGTTTGCCATAATGCGTCTGGCCAGAGGGAAGACATAGAGGTTGACGAGCTGATCATTAATCATGGGTTCAAAATTGATCTCGGACCGATGAAGGAGTGGGGGCTGGAGATTGAAGAAGGCAGGGTGAAAGCTGACAGACATATGCGGACGAATCTTCCGGGTGTGTTTGTGGCGGGTGACGCAGCTTTTTATGAAAGCAAGCTGAGATTGATTGCCGGCGGCTTTACGGAAGGCCCCACAGCGGTCAACAGCGCGAAGGCTTATTTGGACCCTAAGGCCGAGAATATGGCGATGTATTCAACCCATCACAAAAAATTGGTGCATAAATAAAGCAGCCCTTCAGAAAAGGGCTGCCGCAATCAGCTGTGAATGAGCTTTTTTTCCGCCTGTTGATTTTGAATCAAAGCAAACAATTCATCCTGTTCTTGGACAGCTGTAAATCCATAAGCGCCGGCAGCTGAGTCATCGCCTATGCAGACGATGGGAGGCCGGCTTGCTGATGGTTCCGGCAAAATGCCAATTTGTTCGCCTGCGCTGATCAATTGCTGAACAGACGGTTTGTTCGGGCATATGATCATGTGCAGCGGAGATTCACTGATGGTTCGCTGAATCATGTGGGTAAACCGGTCATCTATGACGTTTTGGTGGGTGATATAAAACGAACAGGACTCATGCATCTGCATGTTTTCCACTGAATGACGGCTCCCGACAACAAGACATTTTTCAGAATCAGTCTGAATGGCGGAGACGAGAAAACCTCGTTTTTCAAGCTCCGTCACTGCATATTGAGATGCCGCACTCAGGCGGGCTGTCAGCTGGCGGATGTCGATTTTCTTGGATGTCAGCGCTTGGAAAAATTCACAAACCGCACGGCGTGATGTGAAAACAATGTCTTCAAAGGTGTCGATCTTCCGAAGAATCTCTTCATTGACAGGCATGTTTTCAGTCCGCCATTTCGGCCATTCGATGACATCGGCACCGGAAGCACGCAGCTTGTCTGCAAGCGGGTCTTCATCTTCGCCATGAGTGACAACCATCATGTGCTGGCCGATGAGTGGTTTGCTTTCGAACCAGCTATGTGTTTGAAAATTGACGATATCTCCGATGACGATAATTGCAGGGTTTGTGATCTGGTGTTCCTGTACTTTTTGCTGAATGTTCTCAAGCGATCCTTTCACACTCCGCTGGCGTCCCCACGTCCCCCATTGGATCACAATGACAGGGACAGAAGGAGATTTTCCGTATGCGATGAGCTGCTGGCAAATATAAGATAAGTTCTTGACGCCCATGTAAAAGACAAGGGTTTGAACGCTCCGGGCAAGCCCTTCCCAGTCGAGGTTCGGTGTGCCTTTTAATGATTTATCATGCGCTGTAATCATGGCAAAAGACGAAGCGAAATCCCGATGCGTAACGGGGATGCCCGCATATAGCGGAGCTGCAATGCCAGAGGTGATGCCAGGCACCATTTCATAGCGGATGCCATTCTCATGGAGAGCATCTGCTTCCTCGCCGACTCTGCCAAATACACTCGGATCTCCGCCTTTTAAACGGACGACGGTTAACCCAATTGATGCTTTTTCAACCAGCAGGGCGTTAATTTCTCTTTGTTTCATAAAATGGCGGTCTGGCAGTTTTCCGCAATAAATAAACTGGCAGTCCGGTGATGCGAATTCGAGCAGTTTCGGGTTGGCGAGCCGGTCATATAAAATAACATCAGCTTCTTCGAGCGCCTGTTTTCCTTTGATGGTGAGCAGCCCAGGATCGCCGGGACCGGCCCCCACGAAATATACGATTCCGTTCTTCATGATCATGTCATCCTTCCGTCACTGTAAAAAGTGAAGGATCACTTAAAAGTGATCCGGTCTTTTGATCAATATACGAGATAAACATGTTCTCCTTCGATCAGCGTTTCGTATGTTTTGACGCATCCGTGATCTGGTTCTTGGACGATTCCGTCTTCTAAGGAGATTTTCCAGTCATGCATCGGGCAGAAAACATATTCGCCGCTGACGATGCCTTCTGCCAGGACGCCGCCCTTATGCGGACAGCGGTTTTCGATGGCGCGGATGCTTCCGTTTGAAAGCTTGAAAACCGCGAGCTCCTTATCTTCAATATACACTGTTTTGCCTAATTGTTCAGGCAATTCTTCAATTTTTCCGATCCATACTTTTGTTGCGCCTTTGTTTACCATGTCCATTCCTCCTTAATGATTGTTTTTTGTCATTATGATGTCGTCACGACATTTTCAAATAATTCTTTAGAGGTTTGTTTGTTTTCCAAGAAGTTCTTCCACGGATCCTTGTGGACAGAGAGTGTTTCATTCATTCGGTCGTTCAGCTCCTGCCGCTTTTCCTGATCGTTTAACACGGATTGGACATGGGATAAACCGACGCGCTCAAGCCATGCGGAAGTACGCTCCAGATAGTTTGCAGTTTCCCGGTAGTATTGCAGGTAAGCGCCTGCGTATTCTAAGACTTCTTCATTTGTTTTCACCTTCATCAGCAAATCACCGGCACGTAAATGAGTTCCGCCGTTTCCGCCGACATAAAGCTCCCAGCCTCCGTCAATGCCGACAACGCCAAGGTCCTTAATGCCGGATTCCGCACAGTTCCGCGGGCAGGCAGACACGGCCATTTTCACTTTATGAGGTGTGTTCAGTCCTTCGAATTTTTTCTCAAGCGCAATGCCCAGTGCCATGGAGTCTTGCGTGCCGAAGCGGCAGAATTGTTCGCCTACGCACGTTTTTACTGTACGGAGTGTCTTTCCGTATGCGTAGCCTGAAGGCATATCTAGATCTTCCCATACCTTCGGAAGGTCTTCTTTTTTCACGCCGATGAGATCAATTCGCTGGCCGCCAGTCATTTTAACGAGCGGAATCTCATATTTGTCGACGACATCTGCGATCTTGCGCAAATCTGTGGAGTTGGTCACACCGCCATACATCCGTGGCACGACTGAATATGTTCCGTCTTTTTGAATATTGGCGTGCATTCGTTCGTTAACAAAGCGGGATGTCCGTTCATCCTCGTATTTGGTTGGATTGATCATGCCTAGGTAGTAGTTCAGGGCCGGCCGGCATTTTGAACAGCCTTCTGGCGTTTTCCAGCCGAGCACGTTCATGATTTCTCTTGTATGTGACAGCCCTTTGGCTTTGATTTCTTCTACGACTTCATCTCTCGACAATGTGGTGCAGCCGCAAATTGCTTCTTTCTGCGCTGACGCATCAAAGTCAGATCCGAGCGTATGCTGGAGGATTTCTTCTACGAGCGGCTTACAGCCTCCGCATGAGCGGGATGCACCGGTGCATGCTTTGATCTCATCCGTTGACGAGCAGCCTTTTTCCTGTATGGCTTGAATAATGGCACCTTTTGACACGCCGTTACAGCCGCAGATGATTTCATCGTCGCTCATCGCTGCGGTAATGCTTGTGCCTGCTTCTTGGTTGAGAGGCTGTAAGATTGATATTTTAGAGGTTTCAGTGATATCGGCTTCTTTTTGAATCATAGAAAACAGGCGATTGCCCTCGCTGCTGTCGCCGAATAAAACAGCACCGACAATTTGATTGCCTCTCAGGACGATTTTTTTATAGATGCCGTCCTGCTCATCGAAGACTTTAATCGCTTTTTTCTCCTCTGATTCATTAAAGTCACCGGCAGAGAAGACCTCGACGCCTGATACCTTTAACTGAGTGGAGAGAACGGAGCCTTCATACGGTTTTGTTTCGATGCCGCAAATATGCTTCGCCAGCACTTTTGCCTGTTCATAAAGCGGCGCCACAAGCCCATATGCGATTCCCCGGTGCTCAGCGCATTCACCGACCGCATAAATGTGCGGGATTTCAGTTTGCATATAATCGTTGACAATGATTCCGCGGTTAACCGGAATGCCGCTTTCGGCTCCGAGCACTGTGTTCGGGCGAATGCCGACAGCCATGACCACCAAATCAGCTTCAATGCTGGTGCCGTCTTTGAAGCGGACACCTTCGACACGGCCATCACCGACAATTTCTTCAGTTTGCTTTTCAAGTAAAAAGGTCATTCCTTGTTTTTCTAACTCGTTTTGCAGCAGGCGTCCTGCCGTTGCATCAAGCTGGCGTTCCATCAGGAATGGGGCGAGGTGGATGACGGACACGTCCATGCCGAGATTCAGAAGTCCGCGAGCGGCTTCCAAACCAAGCAGGCCTCCGCCGATGACAGCTGCTTTTTTATATTGTTTTGACGCGGCGAGCATCGTGTCTGTATCTTTTATGTCCCGGAAAGCTGTGACGCCTTGTTTGTCTGCGCCCGGAATCGGAAGGATAAAAGGGACCGAGCCTGTCGCCAGGATGAGTTCGTCGTAAGGCTGGATTCTGTCTGCATCTGTGATGACCGTTTTGTTCTCCGTGTCCACTTTGATGACTGTTTCATTTGTATACAATTGAATATTGTTTTCTTCGTACCAGTCCCAATCGTTTAACGTAATATCTTTGATGTCGGTATCGCCTTGAAGCACTTTTGACAAAAGGATTCGGTTGTAGTTGGGATACGGTTCGGCACCGAAAATTGTGATCTGAAACTCGTCTTTTGCAACACTCAGTATCTCTTCAATGGCCCTTACCCCGGCCATTCCATTTCCAACAAGAACTAGCTGTTTTTTTCCCATCAGATGATCCGCTCCTTATCAATGTTTTTTCCAGCGTAGCACAGCAAAAAGAAATATTTAAGATACATGTTATAAAATGTAACAAAATATACGAAAAGTTCTAAAAATTTTATGAAAAATTAAATAGGTCTGATTCGGACGGCGCACACCTTAAAACCGGGCATTTTACAGGCAGGATCTAAGGCTTCTCCGATTAAATCATTCACATTTTGAGCGTCTGCCCAATGGATAGGGACAAAAACAGTGTCTTTTCTAATTTGTTCCGATAATTTGCTGCGGACGGTGATGCTTCCCCGTGGCGACTCTATTTTTACGAGTACACGATCTTTAATATGGAAGGAGGCTGCTGTTTGCGGATGGATTTCCATAAATGATTCAAAATGTCTCGCAGCAAGGGCAGCGCTTTTTCTCGTTTGGACGCCTGTTAAGTAGTGAGACATAACTCGGCCTGTCGTTAAATAAAGCGGATAATCGGCTGTCGGTTTCTCTTTCGGAACAGCCGGTTCGTTTGGAATCACACTTAATGCCGCTTTTTGATCCGGATGTGCAAATGAGTCCGCAAACAAGCGCCCTGTTCCAGGATGATCAGGTTCCGGACACGGCCAATGAATGCCGCCTTCACGTCTGAGCCTGTCGTATGTGATGCCTGAATAATCAGCAATCCCGCCTCGGCTCGCTTCTCTCAATTCATTAAAAATATCCTCTGCTGATGTGTAAGAAAAATAACGGCCTTTTCCGAGAGCGGTTGCGATATCACAAATGATCTGCCAATCATGCTTTGCCTCACCGGGACATGGCCGGCTTGCTTCTCTTAATGTCACGCGGCCTTCGACATTTGTCATGGTGCCCTCATCTTCTAAATAAGAGGAGGCGGGCAAAATCACATCTGCGTATTTCGCAGTCTCAGAAATAAACAAATCGATCGCGACAAAGAGTCTCAGTTTTCTCAGAGCTTTTTTCACGAGATTTGCATTTGGGCTGGAGACAGCAGGGTTTGAGCACATGAGGAACAGCCCTTTGATGTCGCCGTCATTGATTTTTTCAATCATTTCATAGGCTGAGACGCCTTTTCTCGGCAGATCATCCTGATGGATTCCCCACACTTTCGCAATATGTGCCCGGTGTTCTTCGTTTTCGATAGAACGGTAGCCTGGAAGCTGATCGGCTTTTTGGCCATGCTCTCTGGCGCCTTGCCCGTTGCCTTGTCCGGTGATTGCCCCGTAGCCCGAATAAGGTTTGCCGACTTTTCCTGTGATCAGCACCATGTTTAAGAAGCCCTTTACAGCCGCTGTTCCATCGGTTTGCTGTTCAATCCCGCGGGCTGTAAACAGCATGCCGGACGTTTCCTTGGCAAACTTCACAGCGGCTTTTCGCATGTGCGCCAGCGGGACACTCGTCTGTGCAGCGATATCCTCCAGACTCAGCGTATCAGTATGCTGCTTCAGCTCAGCAAATCCATTTGTCCGTGATCGAATGAAATCTTCGTTTGCGAGCTGTTCGTCGATAATGATTTTGACGAGAGCGTTGGCAAGGGCGGCGTCTGTGCCGGGTTTGATTTTCAGATGAAGATCGGCGATTTTCGTCGTCGCTGTCTCGCGCGGATCAATGGCAATGATGTAAGCGCCGTTTTCTTTCGCTTTTTCAAAATACGGCATCATCGTAGGCTGGCATTCCGCAATATTGGTTCCGGCCAGAATGATTACACGGGTGTGGGGAATGTCTGATAAAGGATTCGTTAAACCTCTGTCCGCGCCGAATGTTTGGTTGGCTGCGGTTGCTGCAGCGGACATACAAAGCCTTCCGTTGTAGTCGATATATTTTGTCTGTAAGCCCACCCGTGCGAACTTCCCTAACAAATACGCCTCTTCATTCGTAATTGAGGCACTTCCGTATACAGCCATGGCGTCATGGCCGTGTTCGTTTTGAATCATCGTCACTTGGTCTTTGATATGATTCAATGCTTCTTCCCAGGAAACAGGCATAAATTCTCCGTTTTTCTTCAGCAGCGGCCGGGTGATGCGAGAGGAGTTCAGGGCATGCTGGTGGGCGTTCATGCCCTTCATGCATAACCGGCCCTGTGTAGTAGAATTATCAATCCCGATCGCTGTGTACTTTTTCCGTGTAACGATGGTTTGTTCCACGAGCTGCATTTTGCACTGCATGCTGCAAAACGGGCATTGGGTGTCATACGTCTTTTCTGATTGGATGTCTTGTTGTTTATCACGGAAATATCTAAGCAGTCGCTCAGTCAAAATGCCTCATCCTTTCTTATGTGCGCCAGCCTGTATAGGCGGGTTTTGAATCAGTGAAAAGTCTGTTTGGAGGCTTTCCAGCAGATGTGTCCTAAGGTCCTCTTCAAATAGCACTTCTCTGATATGAACGATCCCGAGACGGTCTATCCACTGATGAACGGATTCTAAGTAATGAGCTGTTTCACGATAATACTGGATTAGTCCTTTGATCATGTCGGCTGTGCTGTCTGCGTTGTCTGTCACGCAAAACAGGGCTCCGGAACGGGCATGAGTTCCCCGGACGCCGCCGATGTAAATGTCCCAGCCGGCTTGCGTCTGAATCGCGCCGAAATCTTGTATGGCGGCATCGGTGCAGTCTGTTTCACATGATAAGCTGATAGAAATATAAGCGGGCATGGAAAGCATCTCAAGATGTCTCTCGATCTGGGCTGCCAGCTGTTGAATCGATCGGTTTTGTCCGCATGTACATGCATTGACACTTTGCAGCGTGCGGCGGTGTTCGTTTGAACAAACGGGCATTTTCAGTTCTTTTTTAATGTTCGGGAGATCCTCGGGTCTGATCCCGGAAAGCTTCAGTCTTTGGCCGTGAGTGATGGATACATCAGGGATGTTGTATGCCTCGATGATATTGGCAATGTTTCTTAGCTGCTCCGCGTTTGTGCATCCACCGTACATTTGCGGAATGAGGATACAAGAATCTTCCGTGGGTAATTCAAGCTGAACAAAACCGGGCTGCAGCATTTCCAGGTAGTATTGAATCGCCGGACCACATTTGGGACATCCATTTTTCGTTTTCCAGCCAAGCTGGCTCATCGCTTCTTCCAGACTAGAGAATGGCTTGCGCTGAAGCTCGGCAATGATGTCGTCTTCTGTAAAATCAGTGCAGCCGCAAAACGAAGGTGTGCCACCGGGCTCTGTATATTCGCTGATGGTCATGTACCTCAAAAGGTCTTCAACTAGCGGCTTGCATCCTCCGCAGGAGCCGGATGCTTTGGTGCAGTGCTTGATTTCCTCAACAGTTGTTAAGCCTTTCGTGTGCATTGCGTTTTCAATCGCACCTTTAGTCACTGAGTTGCATTGGCAAATTGTTTCACTGGAGGGCATGGATTCAAATAAAGTGCTGGCTTTCTCCGGTTCGATGATCTGCCTTTTGACAATAGAGATGTCTCTTTGTTTGAGCAGGCTGTCGAGAAATCGCTGCTTGTCACGTGTGTCTCCGAATAAAATAACGCCGGCCAATTTGTCATCCTCAAAGAGTGCTTTTTTATAAATGCCTGTTTGTTCATCGTAGATTTTGATGCTCGTCGTGCATTCATCTTCGTGAACCTTTCCGGCTGACCACACATCAATTCCAGCTATTTTTAAAGCTGCGGATGGTGCTGCCCCTTGATACCCCTCACATGGAACACCGCAAATATGTTTGGCGAGAGCTTTTCCCTGTTCATACAGCGGGGCCGCCAAACCATACACCGTTCCGTTATGCTCGGCGCATTCGCCGACGGCATACACATTTGGTTCGCTTGTCTGCATATAGTCATTCACGATGAATCCGCGGTTTACTGCGATTCCGGCTGACACAGCCAATTGAATATTCGGCCTTACGCCAGCCGCCATCACAATCAAGTCTGCTTTCAATGAAGAGCCGTCTTTAAAGCAAATGCCGTCTGCCCGCGAGGTGCCGGAAATGGATACGGTGTCTTTCTCCAAAAGAAAGGTTAAGCCTTTCCGCTCCAGCTCCGTCTGCAGCAGCCGCGACGCCATTTGATCGAGCTGTTTTTGCATGATGCCGGCGGAGTGATGAATGACGCTGACATCCATGCCGAGGTGCTGTAAACCGACTGCGGCTTCCAGTCCTAATAATCCGGCTCCGATTACCGCTGCCTTTTGATAGTGTTCGGCCATGCTCATCAACGCCTGGCAGTCTTCTATTGTTCGAAATCCATAGACGCCTTCTTTGTCTGCCCCGGGGATGGGGAGAATATGAGGGGAGGAGCCTGTTGCCACAATCAATTTGTCATAAGACAGGGTGCGTTTCCGATCCGTGATGACCCGCTGCTGATCTGTATCAATTTGAATAACCGTTTCACCCGTATAAAGGATGATCCCATGCTTGTCGTACCAATCCTTGCTGTTCAGTGTAATGTCATCGAGTGACGCTTCACCCTGTAATACAGAGGATAAGAGAATGCGATTATAGTTGGGATGCGGTTCGCTTCCGAAAATGACAATCTCGAACCTTTGGCGATTTAGCTTTAATACTTCTTCAATACAGCGGATTCCGGCCATTCCGTTCCCTGCTAACACCAGTCTTTGTTTCTTCATGTACCAGACCTCCTTTAATGCAGCATGTAAGTTTTCTCTTATTAAAAATTATGTCACAATGCTTTGTTAACGCATTAAACGTGTCACAAAAGCTTACACATCTCTTTTCCAGAAAAAAATGGTCATATATCCTTGATTCAGAAAATTTAAAATAATCGAGGGCGAGAAGGGAGAATCTTATGAAGCTGTCGGAACTGAAAACTAGCGGTCATCCACTCACATTGCTCTGTTCCTTTTTATACTTTGATGTGAGCTTTATGATATGGGTTATGCTTGGGGCGTTGGGTGTTTATATTTCTCAGGATTTTGGCCTGTCTCCTTTTGAAAAAGGGCTTGTGGTGGCTGTGCCGATTTTATCAGGATCTGTGTTTCGTATCATTTTAGGTATTTTAACGGACAGAATCGGACCGAAAAAAACGGCAGTGATCGGGATGCTGGTGACAATGATTCCGCTATTGTGGGGGACATTTGGCGGCCGTTCGCTGCCTGAGCTGTATGCCATCGGGATTCTGCTTGGCGTGGCGGGGGCAAGCTTTGCTGTTGCGCTGCCTATGGCAAGCCGATGGTATCCGCCTCATTTGCAGGGGCTTGCGATGGGGATCGCCGGCGCAGGGAACAGCGGCACTTTGTTTGCAACCCTGTTTGGCCCGCGTCTTGCAGAGCAGTTCGGCTGGCATATTGTCATGGGAATTGCGCTCATTCCTTTATTGATCGTCTTTGTTCTTTTTGTATCCATGGCAAAGGATTCTCCTGCACAGCCTGCGCCACAGCCGCTCAAAAACTATCTGCATGTGTTCAGGCAAAAGGAAACATGGTTTTTCTGCCTACTGTACAGCGTCACATTCGGAGGGTTTGTCGGGCTATCAAGCTTTTTATCAATTTTCTTTGTGGATCAATACCAGCTTTCAAAAATTCACGCGGGCGATTTCGTTACATTATGTGTGGCGGCGGGGAGTTTTTTCAGGCCTGTCGGGGGCTTGATTTCGGACCGTGTCGGCGGCACGAAAGTTCTTTCTGTACTGTTTGTTATTGTGGCCCTGTGTATGGCCGGGGTCAGCAGCCTGCCGTCTCTCTCGATGGTCATCGTTCTATTGTTTGTCGGGATGATGGGGCTTGGAATGGGCAACGGAGCCGTATTCCAGCTCGTCCCGCAACGCTTCCGCAAAGAAATCGGCATGGTGACGGGAATCGTCGGCGCGGCCGGCGGCATAGGAGGTTTTTTCCTGCCGAATATCTTAGGATCGCTAAAACAGATGACAGGCACATATGCTATCGGATTTATCACGTTTTCCTGTATCGCGCTGCTGGCGTTTGCGCTCGTGCTCGCCGCAGGCTATTACTGGAGAAAAAGCTGGAGCGCGGAAAGCAGCCCCGCTGATGTTTAGGCTTTGACGGACACGCATTTGAGCGTGTCTTTTTTATTTTCTCTTGATTTTATTCGGTGAAGCGATCAAAATAAATAGTAATTATTACGTTTTGTTAACGAGAGGAGTTTTCTGATTGAATCAACACACGCTGCTTCTGGGAAAACCGGAACGTCTTCAATACTTTGGGTCGGTCAGTCCGATAAAAGGCGAGAAACCTGTAGAAAAAGAGAAAATGAAGGATCTGCAAAATATCAGGAAGGATTATTTTTTTGACATTCAGCATGTAGGTGTCGCTAATGTATCCCATCCGGTCACAATCACTTCTGCTATGACGCCTGCTGAGCAAACAACGGCTGCAAAATTTACAATGACTTGTGATTTGCGGAGAAATCAGAAGGGGATTAACATGAGCCGGTTAACAGAGCTTCTGCAAGTCTATCATCAAAACGGCTGGATTCTCTCATTTTCCTCACTTCAGCAATTTACGAAAGAGCTAGCGGAAAACATGGACCAGTCCTCAGCTTCAGTCGAAGTGCGGTTTCCATGGTTTTTCGAACGGAAAAGTCCGAAGCTTGAGAAAGCGGGTCTGATGCATGCTGACATATTGATGTCTGTCACCTATCACGAAGATCAGCCGTTTGAACAGCGTGCCGGCATCTCAGCGAAAGTAACGACTTTGTGCCCCTGTTCCAAGGAAATCAGTGAATACAGTGCCCATAATCAGAGGGGAACGGTCAGCATTTGGGCTGATATTCATCCGGCCGCATCGATGCCAAGCGATTTTAAAGCCGATTTGCTTCACACCGCAGAATCAAATGCCTCTGCGAAACTGCATCCGGTGCTGAAGCGCCCTGATGAAAAAGCCGTGACGGAAATGGCATATGAAAACCCGAGATTTGTTGAGGATCTCACCCGGCTGATTGCCGCGGATTTATATGAGCTTGAATGGGTACAAGCCTTTGAGATTGAATGCCGTAATGAAGAATCGATCCATCTCCACGATGCCTATGCGAAGCTGAGTTTTTCGAAACAGGTGGATAGAATATGAAACTCTCATTATTCATTGTTGCAGTTCTTTTGTCGGCCTGCCTGCTGTCAGCATGTTCTTTTCATGCCGAAGAACACGCAAGCTCTGATACGAAGAAAACGGACGAGCCCATAACGGCTGCCCGAAAACCAGAAAAAACAAGCATTGATTGGACAATGCCTTCAGGCGGTGAATACCCGGATATCAAGCAGAAACATGTCTGGATTGAGGTGGACGTGAACGAACAGAAGGCTTACATCAAAGAAGGAAGCAAAACCATCTATACAATGATCGTCTCGTCAGGACTTGATCAAACAAAGGACGACGCTACGCCAAAAGGCACCTTTCATATAGAGCCTGAACGGGGAGAATGGTTTTTCTCTGAAGGATATCAGGAAGGCGCGGAATATTGGGTCTCATGGAAAAATCATGGCGAGTTTTTATTTCACAGTGTGCCAATGACAAAGGATAAAAAAGTCATCGAAAAAGAAGCAGATAAACTAGGAACGAAAGCATCTCATGGATGTATCAGGCTGACCATCCCGGATGCGAAATGGATATATGAACATATCCCTGACCATACAAAAATTGTGATCAGCTGAATGGAAAAAGCGGTTGACAAATAGGAAAAAAGAACATACGATTTAAATCGTAACAATTACGTTTTACAGAGAGGAGATTCTCCCATGTATAAATGGCTGATCATTGGCGGCGGCATCCAAGGCACAACCTTGGCTGTGCATCTGGTGAAAAGCGGAAAGGCATCGATTGAGGATCTTGCTGTCATTGACCCCCATGAACGGCCTCTTGAATGCTGGAAACGAAACACAAGCCGCATTCGGATGAAATACTTGCGCTCTCCATCGGTTCATCACGTGGACACAGAGCCGTTCAGCCTGCAAATGTATGCGGATAAAAGCCAATGGCCTGAAGTGTTCTTCGGAAGATATAAGAGGCCCTCGCTGTTGCTCTTCAATCAGCACTGCGAGACTGTGCTGGATGAGATACATATTGAGCAAGCATGGAATACAGGCACGGTGACAAATTTGAGAAGGACAAACGGGTTGTGGGAAGCGGAGACAGATGCCGCTGGAACACTCACAGGTGAACGAGTGGTTTTAGCCATGAGTTTTTCTCATCAGCCTTCTTGGCCGGAGTGGGCAAAACCATTTCAGAATGACGGCATTTATCATGTGTTTGATAGAGATGTGCATGATGTAGGGAATGAAAGTGTGCAAATGGCAGTTGTAGGCGGGGGGATAACGGCGGCTCATTACGCCATAAAACTCGCAGATGATGGGCATGATGTGACGATGCTGGTGAGGCATAAGTTCCGGATCTATGACTTCGATAGTGATCCAGGCTGGCTAGGTCCGAAATATATGAAAGCATTTAGTAAAACGTCTGACTATCAAAAGAGAAGGCAATGGATTACAAGCGCCAGACATCGTGGCTCTTTTCCAAATGACATTTCAAGAACACTTGCTGTCTATAAGGAGGAGGGCAGAATAAAAGTCATTCAGGATGACATTGATTCTTGCCAAAAAACAGATAACGGCAAGTTACAGATACTCGGTAAAACCAGCGAATCGCCATACGAATACGAGCGTATCGCATTGGCAACAGGTTTTACCTCGGACATCAGCCGGTTCGAGTGGGTACAGAGAGCAGCACAAGCGGAGCAATTGCCTTATGCAAACTGCGGTTTTCCGATTGTCGGCAAGGATTTGCAATGGGGAAAAGGCTTATATGTGATGGGAGCCTTTGCTGAATTAGAAATCGGGCCGACAGCGAGAAATATTTCCGGAGCACGAAAAGCTGCTTACACCATTGCGCATACGGCGAAGCACACAAGTTAAATCGTAATGATTCTATTTTATAAGGAGGACATTTATATGAAAAAAATTCCGGTTACCGTATTGAGCGGTTATCTTGGCGCGGGTAAAACAACATTGCTGAACAGCATTCTGCAAAATCGTGAAGGCCTAAAAATAGCAGTCATCGTTAACGATATGAGTGAGGTGAACATTGACGCGGGCTTAGTTAAGCAGGAAGGAGGCCTTTCCAGAACAGATGAAAAGCTTGTGGAAATGTCAAACGGCTGCATTTGCTGCACGCTTCGCGAAGACTTATTAATTGAAGTTGAGAAGCTGGCAAAAGACGGACGGTTTGACTATATCGTGATTGAATCAACGGGAATCAGCGAGCCGATTCCGGTGGCCCAGACTTTTTCTTATATTGATGAAGAAATGGGAATCGACCTTACAAAGTTCTGTCAGCTGGATACGATGGTGACAGTGGTCGATGCCAACCGTTTTTGGCATGATTATCAGTCAGGCGATAGCCTGCTGGATCGCAAAGAAGCGTTGGGGGAAGGGGATGAAAGAGAAATTGCCGACCTCTTGATCGACCAAGTCGAGTTTTGCGATGTTCTGATCTTAAATAAATGTGATTTGGTCAGCGAACAAGAGCTCAAACAGCTTGAGAAAGTTCTTCGTATACTGCAGCCAAGAGCCAAATTCATTCGTTCTGTCAAAGGAAATGTAAAACCGCAGGAGATTTTGCATACAGGGTTATTTAACTTTGAGGAAGCGAGCGGTTCGGCCGGCTGGGTTCAAGAACTGACAGCAGGCCATGCGGAACATACCCCGGAAACAGAAGAATACGGCATTTCTTCATTTGTGTATAAGAGACGTTTGCCGTTTCATTCTACACGGTTTTATCACTGGATGGATCAAATGCCAAAGAACGTGGTTCGCGCCAAAGGAATCGTCTGGTGCGCCTCGCATAACAACCTCGCTTTGCTAATGTCACAAGCAGGGCCGTCGGTTACGATTGAGCCCGTATCATATTGGGTGGCGGCGCTGCCTAAGCTTGAGCAGGAGCAAGTCAAACAGCAGGAACCCGAAATTTTGGAGGACTGGGATCCAGAATTCGGCGACCGCCTGACACAGCTGGTGTTTATCGGGACAGACTTGGATGAAGAAGCAATCACGAAAGAGCTTGATCAATGCCTGCTGACTGAGTATGAATTTGATTCCGACTGGTCGCTGTTTGAGGATCCGTTTAAGTGGAAGCTGAGTCAATAGAAAAAAAGCCGTCTCCTGCGGAGCGGCTTTTTTTAATGAAACGTTTGTTTAAACATAATGAGCGTATTTTTTCTCAAGGATATTCTGAAAAGCCGCGGCAATTGAGCAAATGGCCCAATAAATGAGAGCGGTCAGAATATACATGGTCATGTAATCAAACTCTCTGCCTCCGATGATTTTCGCATGCTGGAGCAATTCCGGCACTGTAATCATCGCAGCGAGAGAGGAGGCTTTGATTAAGTCGAGCAATACATTGGCAAGCGGAGGCAGCGCAATACGGATCGACTGCGGCAAAATGATGCCCCTCATCGTCTGCCAATAGGAAAGGCCGAGCGAGGATGCGGCTTCCCACTGTCCTTTTTCAACGGATGAAATGGCTGAACGGTTAATTTCCGCAATGTAGGCGGCGCTGTTAAGGCTAAAGCCGATTAAAGCGGCTGTGACAGCGGAAAATTCAATGCCGATATAAGGAAATCCGAAATAAAGGATAAACAAGATCACCAAAATCGGAACGCCACGCATAAATGAAATATAGAGCTTCGCCGGCCATCTTAACAAGGCAAGCTGAGACATTCTGGCGAGTGATATGAAAAGGCCGATTACCGTTCCCGCAAACATGCTCACAAAAGAGATGAGCAGCGTATACCCAATGCCTCTTATGACATAAGGAAACGATTCAATGGCCAGCTTTGTGTTGAAAATATATTCCCACTGAATGCTATTGATCATGGCGTCCGATTACAAGTCAACGTCCTGAACGTCGACATCCAGTTTTTTTGATACATCTGCTTTATTGAAGAATTGTTTCGACAGCTTAGTCAAAGTGCCATCCTTGCTCATTTCTTTCAATGTTTCGTTCATCTTTTTCTGAAGTGCTGCATTGCTTTTTTTCATGACAAGCGCCTGTTTGTTCGGCATGTATTTGATGTCAGGATGGATCGTAATGTTGAGATCCGGGAATGCTGCGAGCGCAAGTGTCTGCAGGTAATAGTCGTTTAAAATGACATCAGTGCGTCCGTTGGCGACATCTTTTAAATACTGCTCGTTGGTCGCATTATCATAAATCACTTCTTTGGCGCCGTATTTTCTCGCTACATCCATGTAGACTGTCGTAGCTGCGCCAGCCGCTTTCTTCCCTTTTAAATCCTTTAGCGTTTTAATCCCTGATAAATCGTCTTTTCGGACAATTGCTGTGCCGTATGAATATTTATATGGAGTGGAAAACGCGAACTTCTTCTCGCGGTCCTTCGTTACATCGATGTCATTTGCGGCTGCGTCAACCTGTCCGCTGTTCACCGCTGTCAGCATCCCGTCAATGCCCATCTCCTTGAACTCAACCTTCAGCCCCAGGCGTTTTGCCGCTTCACGAACGACTTCAACCTCATAGCCTGTCAGCTTATCGGAACCAGAATCGGTATCGTGGTAAGAAGTAGGATAAAGCGTGCCGGATGTAGCGACAACGATTTTCCCTTTGTCTTTGATCTGCTCCCAGCCTGTATCCTTGGAACCGGCTTCATTTTTGCCGGAACAGGCTGCCAATATAAGAAAGAAAGCCATTGTGAAACTGAAAATAACGGCTTTGGATTGCATGAATGATTTCACCTTTGTTTCCCCCAATCTGTTAATCAACTAAAAAGATAGCATTGAACATAAGGGGTTGCAATATGTTGATGACGTTTTCAAAAAGTTCGAATTGTGTATACAAAAGCGAGAGGGCGTGTAAAAGCAGCTATGAAGGGAAGGAGTGATCATAAAGGAGTTGTCTAAGGATGAAAGCAGTGACATAACAAGGAAAAGAGCATGTTGAGCTCATCCCAGATTCAGGCTTCCATTATCCATACCCGCATCAATGGGCCGGGACCCGCCATTCATCTCATGCCAATAAGAAGCATGAAATCGATCTTCCGCATAAATTAAGTCTTGCTGATGCCCCTAAGGCATATGATATATTCGATAAGAAAGAAGTTGGAAACATCAAAATCATATTGAAAAGACATATGGGGGAGTCAAATGAATATTTACAAACCAGCTGGATTCTGGATTAGACTAGGAGCTTCATTGCTGGATTACATTATTGTCTCGGTGCCTCTTTTGCTGATCTATTGGCTGATTACAGGAAAAGACCCGAACGACAGCATGTTCATCAGTCTGATTGTTCTGCTGTACTCTATGTTGCTGCCGGCGTTTTGGAACGGCTACCTTATCGGAAAAAGAATCTGCGGTATCAGAATCGTAAAAAAAGACGGATCACAGGTCAGCCTGTTAACGATGTTTTTGCGGGTTATTGTTGCCGGCCTGGTTTACACTTTAACCTTCGGACTCGGCTTAATCGCCAGCCTGATTCTGATCGGCGTACGAGAAGACAAACGGACACTGCATGATTTAATCGCGGGAACGTATGTCACTTACGCGGCACCGGGGAAAGAAGAACTTTATACTGATGAATAAATCAGAAAGAGCGAATAATGATTCGCTCTTTTTATTTTGTATGCATAAAAAATACAATGCGGCAAAACATATGAAAAATAGGATTGGAGGAATAAATTGGATGAAACGAATAAAAATCAATATCATCACAATGTTCATAGCCGCGGCTGTCATTTCTCTGACCGG
This sequence comes from Bacillus rugosus, assembly GCF_023238245.1. Classification (NCBI taxonomy): domain Bacteria; kingdom Bacillati; phylum Bacillota; class Bacilli; order Caryophanales; family Bacillaceae; genus Bacillus; species Bacillus rugosus. The sequence goes on from NZ_CP096590.1 coordinate 368,973, forward strand.
CACAGCTGAAGCCGCTGAAAAACAGCAGCAGCCCCCCGCAAATGTCACACTGACAGATCAGCAGAAAAAAGAAATTGAACAGCTCGAAGCAGACATACTAAAAAAGCGCAAAGACGTGATCTCAAAGTATGTGCAATACGGTGTCCTGTCTAAAGAAAGAGGAGAACACATCAAAAATCACATGGACAAACACTTTGAAATGATGAAACAAAACGGCTTTGTTCCAAAGCCTCATCCTCACCCGCATAAGTTTGAAAAAAGACATTAAGACGGTAAGCATCCAATGGGAATTGGGTGCTTTTTATTGTGAAAAAATCGCTGTAATAAATAAATTTCGGAAAATAATATCGTTCATATTATTTATATCGTATAATAAGACATAAAGGGGTGTGTATGATGGAAATGGATTTCATAGCAAGACTAAATCAGCAGTGGACAGATATTTACTATTTATTACATTACAAACATAAAGATAATATTTCTCACCAGGCAATACGGCTCATGCAGCATATTGAAAAGCAAGGCGAAGCAACAATAGGTGCTTTGGCTGAATACTTGTCTGTCTCTCACAATACAGCGTCAGAGCATACTAAACGGTTAATTCAAAAGGGATTTGTAGCTAAACGGCGAAGTCACCAAGATGAACGAAAGGTTTTAGTTTTCTTAACACATGAAGGAAGGTCTGTTCTTGAGCAGCATACACAGCTTGATAAAGCGAAGTTAAAAGAAATAATTGACCGAATGAGCACATCAGAAAAGGAATTACTTGGACAAGCCTTTGAACTCTTAAGTAAGGAAGCTAAACAATGGCAGTTTTAAGCAAAGTGATCATCTCAGCGTTGATTATCGGTTTTGTTACTGAAATATCAAAAAGGCATCCGACCTATGGGGGGATTATTGCCGCTTTACCTTTGGTCAGTCTATTAAGCCTTTTTTGGATGCAAGTACAGGGAGAAAAAACAGCTCAATTAAGTCAATTTGCATCAGGTGTGCTAACAGGAATCCCTGCTACAGTTTGTTTACTCGCTATCTTGGCGTTTTTGTTGAAAATCCATGTGCCGTTTTGGTTAGCATTATGTGTTGGAATACTAGGATGGGGCGTATTTTTATGGATGCAAAAGATTTTTCTCAAAATATTTTGTAACTGAGTGATAGAAAGGAGATGCTATGTTTTTAAAAAAGGTTACTCTTCTTCGAGATAAGATTGCGGACTTTGATAGATTTCCTTTTTCTATCCCGGCTATCAATCAATTAAATGAAATTTTATTTACTAGCCAAGTGACTTTTTTTGTAGGAGAAAACGGATCTGGCAAGTCTACTTTGCTTGAAGCAATAGCAGATAAGTGTGAATTGAATACAGCGGGTGGAAGCCGAAATAATGTCTATGAATTACAGGAGTCAGACTCTCATTTAGGTGATTACATACGTTTATCTTGGCTTCCAAAGGTAACAAATGGCTTCTTTTTAAGAGCTGAATCGTTTTATCATCTTTCTCTTCATCTGGATGAGATGGAATTAGATGCTCCGCAGCCATACCGTTCTTATGGAGGGAGGCCGTTGCATAAGCAATCACATGGGGAGTCCTTTATGTCTCTTTTCCGTCATCGTTTTAAAGAAAAAGCGATTTATCTTTTAGATGAGCCAGAAGCTGCACTTTCTCCAGCTATGCAGCTGGCTTTTTTGAGGGTAATACATGATTTGGTGAAGGGTGGAAATGTACAAATGATTATTGCGACTCACTCCCCGATCTTGCTGGGCTATCCCAATGCTAATATTTTAAGCTTTGATGGTGGAAGAATACATCATACAGAATATGAGAATACAGAACATGTTCAATTAACACGATATTTTCTTGGACAAAGAGAAAAAATATTGGCTGAGCTGTTCCGCGATTAATATCGAGTTGATATGAAACGCGTTTCATAACCTATGATAGGTTTATCAAATATCTCAGGAGTGATAAACACTATGATCCACCAGCATCCAGAACCTTTTCCGAAACATTTTTTGTGGGGCTCGGCTTCGGCAGCGTACCAGATTGAAGGCGCTTGGAACGAAGATAACAAAGGCCCTTCTGTATGGGACGTATTTACGAAAATACCGGGCAAAACGTTTAAAGGAACCAATGGCGATATTGCGGTTGACCATTATCACCGTTATAAAGAAGATGTCGCTTTGATGGCTGAGATGGGCTTAAAAGCGTATCGATTTTCCGTCAGCTGGCCGCGGATTTTTCCAAATGGAAAAGGAGAGATCAATGAAGCAGGCTTAGCGTTTTACGATAACTTGATTGACGAGTTGCTTGCTCATAACATCGAGCCGGTTCTGACTTTATATCACTGGGATTTGCCTCAGGCGCTTATGGACGAATATGGCGGTTTTGAATCAAGAAACATCATAGAGGATTTTAATAACTACTGTATTACTCTTTATAAACGTTTTGGAGACAGAGTGAAATATTGGGTTACGTTAAACGAACAGAACTACAATTTTAATCACGGTTTTATTACAGCCATGCACCCGCCTGGAGTGAAAGACAGAAAACGATTTTACGAAGCAAACCATATTGCGTTCCTTGCTAATGCGAAAGCCATTGATTCTTTTAGGGAATATGTGCCTGAAGGCAAAATTGGTCCAAGCTTTGCTTATTCTCCAGCCTACCCTTTATCCAGCCATCCAGAGGATATACTGGCATTTGAAAACGCTGAAGAATTTATGAATAATTGGTGGCTGGACATGTATTGCTGGGGAACCTACCCGCAAATTCCTTTCCGCTATTTAGAAAAACAAGGCTGGGCGCCGACAATTAAAGCAGGAGATATGGAGCTGCTTGCAAAAGGGAAGCCAGATTTTGTAGGTGTCAATTATTATCAGACGATCACCTATGAACGAAATCCGCTTGATGGTGTGTCGGAAGGGAAAATGAATACGACAGGCCAAAAGGGGACCAATCAGGAAACAGGGATACCCGGAGTGTTTAAAACGAAAAAAAATCCGCACCTGACAACGAGCAACTGGGATTGGACAATTGATCCAATCGGATTGCGTATCGGTCTTCGCCGAATTACAAGCCGCTATCAGCTTCCAGTGTTTATCACAGAGAACGGTTTGGGTGAGTTTGATAAAGTTGAGGACGGCACTGTACAGGATGATTATCGAATTGATTATTTGCGTTCGCATCTTGAGCAATGCAGACAAGCCATCAGCGACGGTGTCGATTTAATCGGCTATTGCAGCTGGTCATTTACTGATCTGTTAAGCTGGCTGAATGGCTACCAAAAAAGATACGGATTCGTTTATGTTAATCGCGATGAAGAAAATACACATGATTTAAAACGTTTAAAGAAAAAAAGCTTTTATTGGTATCAGGATGTGATCAAGACGAACGGAGAAAGTTTATAAAGAGCCCCTGAGAGTATTCTCTCAGGGCTTTTTCATTACACAGATACAGCATCAATAATATAAGTGTCGGCATGAAAATCTGACATCTCAGCCGGCACAGTCCAGCATGTCAATTGATAGTCTCCTTTAGGGAGATCAAAGGACAGTCTTTTAGACATAATGCTTTCAATTTCAATTCCGTTATCTGTGACATGAAAAGGAACAGTCACTTTCTTTTCGTAGGAGTTTACAGTTTCTGAACTGTTCAGGCGCAAAAGAATAAAGGCCTTTGTATTTCTCTGTGCTTCAAACGAAACCGCTCCGTCACCCGCAGCGAATCCTTTTTCGATTGCTTCGTCAGTCCAATCCATAACAGGAGGTGCAGAATCCTTTTGAAATACAGTAAATTGATGATATGAAATCGACAGTTCTTGCGGCTTCCAAGACTTGATCAATGTGCTGTTCCTCCTCTTTTAACTGTTTACTGAATCGTGAATAAAACCTTTGTGCCGTCTGGATAATCGGTAAGCTGATGCCCGACCCAAGAGCCTGCACCGCGGTTGTCAGCGGGAGAAATATATTCTACTGAAGCTCCCTCTCCGCCTTCTTTGCACATGGCCATTGGCCATTCATCTCTGTCATACCCCGTTTTTGGCGGTACGTCTTTTAATGATTGCTCGCGGCGTTCTTCAGCTCCGTCTCTGTCGATGGTGCACACATCTGAGTGTCCCTCATTTATCGCATCCTTAATATGTTTGGCCGTTTCGGGATAACGGTCAGAAGGGAGGGCGATTGTTTCGTCATATTCTTCAGTTTGAGACGTTTTTTGATCAGCTGAGAAAAAGTCTCCCTTTATCAGGCCGACAGCTGCAGCTGCTATGACGACGATGACGAGAAGTATCGTTTTGATGATATCCATCGTGATGTTCACCTCCCGCTTTTAGCAACTTTAAACTGACCCAAGAGTAATTCAGAAAGCGTTTGGTGTAAAGGTTGGAATTTTTAGTTTTACACTCAGTTTATTGCCGAAATCGTAATTTTAGCAGGTCGAAATATTTGTTTTCAGTAAAATACCTTTGCCAATTTACAATAATGATAGCAAGTCATCGGCCGTTTTCGGGTTGATCAATCATTTTAAATTGGCTTATGATACCGGTAAGCTCCTCAGCTAGTTGAGATAGCGTTTCAGAAGCTGCAGTAATCTCTTCCATTGCAGCAAATTGCTCTTCTGTTAAAGCTGCAGCCTGCCGGGTATTTTCTGTAGAATCTTTAATATCAGCCGTATTGGCTGCAAAGGAGTCGTTTATGTTATGTGCACTGGCTGAAATATTTGATACAGATGCTGATAGATCACTGATCTCAGTGCTGATTTCACCTGTTGCGGCTGCAATTTCCTTAAATGCATCTTTTGTGCGCTGGATCATGGCCACACCTTCTGCAGCCTCTGTCTTCACATGCTCAACAGATCTTGCAGATTGGTTCATATCATTTTGGATTTCTGTGATCAGTTTTGAAATCTGCCCCGCAGACTGTTGGGACTCTTCCGCTAATTTACGTACTTCATCGGCAACAACAGCAAAGCCCTTGCCATGTTCACCGGCTCTGGCAGCTTCAATCGCTGCATTCAGTGCGAGCAGGTTTGTTTGATCGGCAATTTGGGTGATGACGGATAAAATTTGCTCAATTTGTTTAGAGCGGCCGTCCAACTGGTGTATGATTTCTCCGCTTTTCTGGATCGAATCGTGAATCGCATTCATTTGTGCCTGTACATTTGAAATTTCCTTTTGTCCAATGTCGGCTTTTGATTGCGCAAGCTGTCCTTTGTCAGCAATAGCAGCCGTATTTGAAGAAATATCCCGGATGTCTGCTGAAGCTTGTTTTAATGAGCTTTCACTGTTTTCAATTCGGGTGATCTGATGCTGGGCTCCATTTGCAATCTGCTGTACAGCTTCTGTAATTTTTTCTGAAGCTTGATTTGTTTCTTCCGCTCCGGCTGAGAGCTGCTGAGAGGCTGACGCAAGCTGAAGGGCTGATTGCTGTACGGTCTGGATGGTATCGTTCAGTTTCATTCTCATCTTATTGTAATAAACGCTGAGTTCTGATAGCTCGTCACCAGATTTATCTGACACCTCTATTGTCATATCTCCGTTTCCGGCACTCTCAAAGGCGTATTTTAAAGCGTTCAGCCGCTTATTGATTCTTCTGGTGAAAAGCAGGACAAGGATGACTGATGCAATAATGACGATAACAAGAACGATAGCGAATTGAGTGAAAAGTGATTGCGTAAGTGATGCTAAAATGCTTTGATTGGCTCCGGTATACAGCATGCCGATGATGTTCCCGTTTTGATCTTTTAAAGGCATGTATGCCGTCTGATAAGAAGAGCCCGCCACGTCTGCTTGCCCGTTGAATGGTTTTCCGTTTTTTAAAACAGTGTTAGTAACTTCAGAAGAAGCCTGAGTGCCAACAGCTCTTTCGCCATTCTTCATGACATTGGTTGCTACACGAGTATCTCCTTGGAAAATGGTAACGGTATCACCTGTTTTTTCGCCAAGCAGATCAACGATATCTTCATTTCCATTGATTTGTGTTTGGCCTTTATAAAGCTTATTGTTTTTTACCTGCCAGTCCCCTGAAATGACATCATCAATATAAGCACTGCTTAAAGCCAGATCGCCTTTCGCTTTTTCAGTCGCCATTTGTTTCATGCTGTCTGTAATTTCCTTAAGCATCACAGTGCCTACTGATATCGAAAACAAAAGAACAATCACGAAAACCAGGCAGAGAATTTTTGTTCCTAGCTTAAGCTTTAGTTGTTTTATCACAATAATTCCTCCTTTTTATAATTTGTAGGTCATATTACTTATCGGGTTTTTGAGTTTAAAGTTTTATTTTAGAAATAATAAAACCGGCCTGATCTCCAGGCCGGTTGTGTGAAACTATTCAAGATTTGCGTGGTGGGTGAACATGGTTTTAGAATCGAGCCCTTGTTTCTCCATGAGTTTTAAAATTACTGCATCATAGAACAGCAGCAACGTTTGCTCAAATAGAGAACCCATTGGCTGTATGGTTTTATAGCTTCCGTTTGACTGGTCCTTAGGAGAACCCGGCATTTTGACGATGAGATCGGCTTGTTTTCCGATGCTTGATTCAGGATTGATGGTTAACGCGGCAACAACCCCGTCTAAGCTTTTTGCTTTTGCTGCTGTATGGATCAGGCTCTTTGTCTCGCCTGATCCAGAACCGATAATGACGAGATCTCCTTCGCGGAGCGGCGGAGTGAGAATCTCACCGACAACATGAGCGTTGAAGCCCATGTGCATCAATCTCATCGCGAAGGATTTTGCCATCAGGCCAGAACGCCCCGCACCCGCAGTGAAAATTTGATTGGATGAAAGAATGTGATCGGCAAGCTGATCAGCTTCTTCATCAGAAATGTAAGCCGCTGAACGGTGTAACTCATTGAGAATTTCCGTTACGTATTCAGTCGTTTTCATAACGTTATCCTTGGGCAATAAGCTGTTTCATTTTTGAAGCAGTTTCCGCTTTATCTGTTGCGCTTGTAATGCCGCCCCCAACAATAATAAGGTCAGGCTTTTGTTTGATCACTTCTGGCAGTGTATCAAGTTTGATGCCGCCCGCAATTGCGGTTTTTGCGTTTTTTACGGCATTTTTGATTGTCGTTAATTCTTCGAAAGAGTTTTTACCCTCTGCCTGAAGATCATATCCAGTGTGGACGCAGATGTAATCAACACCGAGTGCGTCAATTTCTTTCGTACGGGATTCAATATCTTTCACGTTAATCATGTCCACTAAGATTTTCTTCTTCTGTTTTTTGGCTTCTTCTACTGCGCCTTTAATTGTTGCATCGTCTGTAGCGCCTAAAACGGTGATGATGTCAGCGCCTGCTTCCGACGCTTTCATGATTTCGTATCCGCCGGCATCCATAATTTTCAGGTCTGCTAGAACCTTCAATTGCGGAAATGTTTCTTTTATTTCTTTAACGGCTCTGAGGCCTTCATTAATGACAACCGGTGTTCCGATCTCAACCACGTCGATGTATTGTTCCACTTCTTTGACGAGTTCAATGGCTTCCGGGATGTTTACGAGGTCTAATGCAAGCTGTAATTCCAAAGTTAATCCACTCCCTTTTTCGAATTATTTTTCATTCTATAGGTTCCCTCTTTTGATGAGAAGTAGGCACTTTGAAGTCAACTAGTTACTTGGAGGATACTGTGAGGAGAGGCAATCAGATTTCTTTCGCTTGGTTTTATGAGTGAGTATAATAAAAAGGAGTCTGCAAAAAAGTAAGTAAGTGATGATACGTATCTAACATATAAAAAGTATACTAAGGGGGGATTTCTTTTGAGCCGGATGGACGACAAAAGGTTTAATTGTGAGAAGGAGTTAACGCTTGCAGTGATCGGCGGGAAATGGAAAATGCTCATTTTGTGGCATTTAGGAAAAGAAGGCACAAAACGGTTCAATGAATTAAAAACTTTGATTCCTGATATTACGCAGAAAATCCTCGTGAATCAGCTGAGAGAGCTTGAGCAGGACATGATTGTTCACAGAGAAGTGTATCCGGTTGTCCCGCCGAAGGTTGAATATTCCTTGACCCCGCAAGGAGAAAGCCTCATGCCTATTCTTGATGCCATGTATGAGTGGGGGAAGGGCTATATGGAATTGATTGATATCGACAAAAATGTCATAAAGGAATCGTTGTAAGGCGCTCTTCGCAAGAGTGTCTTTTTTTTGCTTGTTTTTCGGTTTTTGCGCGGTAAATAGATGTCATGTAAAGATTGTAAATGATTTTCAACAATAAAGGAGAATAAACAGAAAGGTCTGCTTTGAAAATTTTTATTTTTCTGTAAATAATGTTTAGTGGAAATTATTGCGGCATCCCGCAAAAATATCCCAGTAAATAAACTGGAATCTTTCGGCATCCCGCATGAAACTTTTCACCCATTTTTCGGTGATAAAAACATTTTTTTCATTTAAAGTGAACGGTAGTAATGTAAAAAAATATTGAAAACAATGAATAAATAGCCAAAATTGTTTCCTGTTGGGATGTGGGATCTTGCGGTCTTTATCCACTTGTGTTAAACGCCGCAATGATGATGATGGCAGCCCGTTTTGATAGCGTCAATCTGTTTTTTGTTTGGGATGCATTGCTTTTTAAGTGTAGTACTTTGGGCTTTTTCGGCTTTTAGTTCATAAGGATTAAAAGCTTATATGGATAAGAAAGGGAAATACGCTGCGCATGTTCACTGCTTATTGAAGATTAGGGGAGGTATGACAATATGGAAATAACTTTTTACCCTTTAACGGATGCACAAAAACGAATTTGGTATACAGAAAAATTTTATCCTCATACAAGTATTTCGAATCTTGCGGGGATTGGTAAGCTGGTTTCAACTGATAAGGTTGACTGGATGCTTGTTGAGCAGGCAATTCAAGAGTTTATCCGCAGAAATGACGCCATGCGCCTTCGTTTGCGGCTTGATGAAAACGGGGAGCCTGCTCAATATATAAGCGAGTATCGGCCTGTTGACATAAAACATACTGACACCACTGGTGATCCAAATGCGATGGAGTCTATTTCACAATGGAGCCGGGAGCAAACGAAAAAGCCTTTACCGCTGTACGATTGTGACTTGTTTCGTTTTACCATGTTCACCATAAAGGAAAATGAAGTGTGGTTTTACGCAAATATTCATCACGTGATTTCTGATGGAATTTCTATGAATATTCTCGGAAATGCGATTATGCACATTTATTTAGAATTATCCGGCGGTTCAGAAACAAAAGAAGGAATCTCGCATTCATTTATAGATCATGTTTTATCTGAACAGGACTATGCTCAATCGAAGCGGTTTGAAAAGGATAGGGCGTTTTGGAACAAGCAATTCGAATCGGTGCCAGAACTGGTTTCCCTGAAACGGAATACTTCCGCAGGAGGAAGTTTAGAGGCTGAGAGGTTTTCTAAAGATGTGCCTGAAGCGCTTCATCAGCAGATCCTATCGTTTTGTGAGGCAAACAAGGTCAGTGTTCTTGCGGTGTTTCAATCGGTGCTTGCCGCCTATTTGTACAGAGTCAGCGGCCAGAATGATGTCGTGACGGGAACCTTTATGGGCAACCGGACAAATGCGAAAGAGAAGCAGATGTTTGGCATGTTTGTTTCGACAGTTCCGCTTCGGACAAACGTAGACGGCGGCCAGTCGTTTTTAGATTTTGTCAAAGACCGGATGAAGGATCTTATGAAGACGCTTCGTCACCAAAAGTATCCATATAACCTACTGATCAACGATTTGCGTGAAACAAAGAGCTCTCTGACCAAGCTGTTTACGGTTTCTCTTGAATATCAGGTGATGCAGTGGCAGAAAGAAGAGGATCTTGCGCTTTTGACTGAGCCGATTTTCAGCGGAAGCGGATTAAATGATGTCTCAATTCATGTAAAGGATCGATGGGATACTGGGAAACTCACCATTGATTTTGATTACCGAACTGATTTATTTTCACGTGAAGAAATCAAAATTGTTTGTGAACGCATGATTACGATGCTGGAGAACGCGTTATCGCATCCAGAAGATGCAATTGATGAATTAACGCTGATTTCTGAAGCAGAGAAAGAGAAGCTGCTTGCGAGGGCCGGCGGTGAATCTGTCAGCTATCGTAAGGATATGACGATTCCAGAGCTGTTCCAAGAACAGGCTGAGCTGCTTTCTGATCATCCAGCGGTTGTGTTTGAAGATTATACATTGTCCTATCGAACGCTGCATGAACAATCTGCACGCATCGCCAATGTGCTGAAAAAGAAAGGGGTTGGCCCGGACAGTCCTGTCGCGGTTCTGATTGAACGCTCTGAACGGATGATTACATCTATCATGGGGATTTTAAAAGCCGGCGGAGCCTATGTGCCGATTGATCCCGCTTTTCCAGCTGAGCGCATTCAATATATTTTGGAGGACTGCGGCGCGGACTTCATCCTGACTGAATCGAAGGTGGCGTCTCCTGCAGCCGATGCTGAGCTGATTGATTTTGATCAGGCGATTGCGGAAGGTGCAGATGATAGCCTGAATGCTGATGTGAACGCACGGAACCTTGCCTACATTATTTACACATCGGGAACAACCGGACGTCCGAAAGGTGTAATGATCGAGCATCGCCAGGTTCATCACTTGGTTGAATCTTTGCAGCAGACGATTTACCAAAGCGGCAGCCAAACACTGCGGATGGCATTGCTTGCGCCGTTCCACTTTGATGCGTCAGTGAAGCAGATTTTCGCGTCGCTTCTTTTGGGACAAACCCTTTATATCGTACCTAAGAAAACAGTGACAAACGGCTCTGCCCTTGCGGCATATTATCGCAGGCACAGCATTGAAGCGACGGATGGAACACCTGCCCATCTGCAAATGCTGATCGCCGCGGGCGATTTTGAAGGCCTCAAGCTGAAGCATATGCTGATCGGAGGAGAGGGCCTATCGTCTGTTGTTGCGGACAAGCTGCTGAAGCTATTTAAAGAAGCAGGCACAGCGCCGCGCTTGACTAATGTATACGGGCCGACTGAAACGTGTGTTGACGCGTCCGTTCATCCGGTTATCCCAGAGAGTGCTGTTCAATCAGCCTATGTGCCAATCGGGAAAGCACTGGGGAATAACCGCTTATATATTTTGGATCAAAAAGGCAGGCTGCAGCCGGAAGGCGTGGCTGGCGAGCTTTATATCGCGGGCGACGGTGTTGGCCGAGGCTATTTGCATTTGCCTGAATTGACGGCTGAGAAGTTTTTGCAAGATCCATTCGTGCCAGGCGATCGCATGTACCGGACCGGAGACGTGGTGCGCTGGCTGCCAGATGGAACAATCGAATATTTAGGCAGAGAGGATGACCAGGTCAAAGTCCGCGGTTACCGGATTGAGCTTGGGGAAATTGAAGCCGTGATTCAGCAGGCGCCAGACGTTGCGAAAGCCGTTGTCTTGGCACGTCCTGACGAACAAGGAAATCTAGAGGTTTGCGCATATATTGTGCAGAAGACTGGCAGCGAATTTGCTCCGGCCAGTCTGCGGGAGCATGCGGCCAGACAGCTTCCTGACTATATGGTGCCGGCTTACTTTACAGAAGTGACAGAAATTCCGCTTACGCCAAGCGGTAAAGTGGACCGCCGCAAGCTGTTTGCACTAGAGGTGAAGGCATTCAGCGGAACGGCCTATACGGCGCCTCGCAATGATACGGAAAAAACAATCGCAGCCATTTGGCAGGACGTTCTGAATGTTGAGAAGGCGGGGATCTTTGACAATTTCTTTGAAACGGGCGGACATTCATTGAAGGCTATGACGCTTTTAACAAAGATTCATAAGGAAACAGGCGCTGACATTCCGCTTCAATATTTATTCGAGCATCCGACGATTGCGGCTCTTGCGGAGGAAGCCAAAGACAGAGAAAGCCGGGAATTTGCAGCGATTGAACCTGCTGAAAAACAGGAGCATTACCCGCTATCCTTGGCACAGCAGCGAACATATATCGTCAGCCAGTTCGAGGATGCGGGTGTTGGATACAACATGCCGGCGGCAGCGATTTTGGAAGGGCCTTTAGAGAAACAAAAGCTGGAGCACGCATTCCAAGGGTTAATCCAACGCCACGAGTCTTTGAGAACGTCATTTGTTCTTGAAAACAGCACGCCGAGACAGAAAATTCATGGCAGCGTCGATTTCAACATCGAGATGATTGAAAGAGGCGGCCGATCCGATGAGGCAATCATGACTTCATTTGTCCGGAGGTTTGATTTGGCGAAAGCGCCGCTGTTCAGAATCGGTTTGATGGAACTTGAAGAGAACCGTCATATGCTTCTGTTTGACATGCATCATTTGATTTCTGACGGTGTGTCCATCGGCATTATTTTGGAGGAGTTAGCTCGGATATACAAAGGTGAACAGCTTCCTGAGCTTCGTCTTCAGTATAAGGATTACGCGGTTTGGCAAAGCGGTCAGGCTGCTGAAGGGTACCAGAAGGACCGAGCGTATTGGAAGGAAGTCTTTGCGGGCGAGCTTCCGGTGCTTCAGCTTCTATCCGATTATCCGAGACCGCCTGTTCAAAGTTTTGAAGGAGATCGGGTGTCAATCAAGCTGGATGCGGGATTAAAGGATCGCTTACATCGTTTGGCTGAACAAAATGGCGCCACGCTGTATATGGTGATGCTGTCCGCTTACTATACGCTTTTATCAAAGTATACGGGACAAGATGACATCATTGTCGGCACGCCGTCAGCGGGCCGAAACCACTCTGATACAGAGGGCATTGTCGGGATGTTCGTCAATACGCTCGCGATTCGCAGTGAAGTGAAGCAGGATGAGACGTTTACCCAGTTGATCGCGCGTGTCCGCAAACAGGTGCTGGATGCCTTTTCTCATCAGGACTATCCGTTTGAGTGGCTTGTAGAAGATTTGAACATCCCGCGTGATGTAAGCAGACATCCGCTGTTTGACACGATGTTCAGTCTTCAAAATGCGACAGAGGGCATTCCGGCTGTCGGCGATCTGTCCTTGTCTGTTCATGAGACCAATTTCAAGATTGCAAAATTTGATTTGACGGTGCAGGCGAGAGAAACCGATGAAGGCATTGAGCTTGATTTGGACTACAGCACGAAGCTGTTTAAACAAAGCACGGCTGACAGGCTGCTCAATCATTTTGCGCGTTTGCTTGATGATGCTGCGGCTGAGCCTGAGAAACAGATTTCTGAGTACAAACTTCTTTCTAAAGAGGAGGCTGCTGCTCAAATTCAGCAGTTTAACCCGGGAAAAACACCTTATCCGAAAGGCAAAACGATTGTTCAGCTGTTTGAAGAGCAAGCGGCGAAAACGCCAGACCAGCCGGCACTTCAATATGAAGGCAAATCACTTACTTATCGTGAGCTGAATGAACGGGCCAATCGGTTGGCGCGCGGCATTCTTTCTCTAGGGGCAGGTGAAGGCAAAACGGCGGCAGTCTTATGCGAGCGGTCAATGGACATGATTGTGTCGATCCTCGCCGTTTTAAAAGCTGGCTCGGCTTATGTGCCGATTGATCCGGAACATCCGATTCAGCGGATGCAGCATTTCTTCCGTGACAGCGGAGCGAAGGTGCTTCTTACTCAGAAAAAATTAAAGGCTTTAGCAGAAGAAGCAGCATTTAGCGGTGTTATCGTGCTTGCGGATGAGGAAGAAAGCTATCATGCCGATACGCAAAATCTCGCATTGCCTCTTGACTCCGCGGCGGTCGCCAATCTGACGTATACGTCCGGAACGACAGGAACACCAAAGGGAAATATCGTGACACATGCCAATATTCTGCGCACGGTGAAGGAAACGAATTATCTCAGCATTACAGAACAGGATACGATTCTCGGACTTTCCAATTACGTGTTTGACGCGTTTATGTTTGATATGTTCGGCTCTTTGTTAAACGGTGCCAAACTTGTATTGATACCGAAAGAAACAGTATTGGATATGGCTCGTCTGTCTCGCGTTATTGAGAGGGAGAACATCAGCATTCTTATGATTACAACTGCTTTGTTCCACCTGCTTGTGGACTTGAATCCGGCGTGCTTGTCAACACTGCGCAAGATTATGTTTGGCGGGGAGAGGGCTTCGGTTGAGCATGTAAGAAAAGCTTTGCAAACGGTTGGGAAAGGCAAGCTGCTTCACATGTACGGGCCGTCTGAAAGCACGGTTTTCGCAACGTATCATCCGGTTGATGAATTGGAGGAGCACACGCTGTCTGTTCCGATTGGAAAACCGGTCAGCAATACGGAAGTATACATTCTTGACCGGGCGGGACACGTGCAGCCTGCCGGGATCGCCGGGGAGCTTTGCGTTAGCGGCGAAGGACTCGTGAAAGGCTATTACAATCGTCCGGAACTGACTGTGGAGAAATTCGTTCCGCATCCGTTTATATCCGGCGAACGCATGTATAAAACGGGTGACCTCGCCAGATGGCTGCCGAATGGCGACATCGAATTTATCGGGCGGATCGACCATCAAGTGAAAATCCGCGGACAGCGCATCGAGCTTGGAGAAATCGAACATCAGCTGCAAACCCACGACCGCGTGCAGGAGACTGTCGTGCTTGCTGTTGATCAAGGAGCGGGAGACAAGCTGCTCTGTGCGTACTTTGTCGGAGAGGGAGAAATCTCATCTCAAGAGCTGAGAGAATATGCAGCGAAGGACCTGCCAGCTTACATGGTTCCTGCGGTGTTTATTCAAATGGACGAGCTGCCGCTGACCGGGAACGGAAAAATCGACCGGAGAGCGCTGCCGCTTCCTGATGCCAGCGTCTCAAGAGGTGTTTCATATGTTGCGCCTCGCAATGAAATGGAACAAAAACTCGCAAACATTTGGGCACAGGTGCTTCAGGTTCAACAGGTCGGCGTTTATGACCACTTCTTTGACATCGGCGGACATTCATTAGCAGGCATGAAGATGCTTGCCTTAGTTCATCAGGAACTGGGTGTTGAGCTGTCACTTAAAGATCTCTTCCAGTCACCTACGGTTGAAGGCTTAGCGCAGGTGATGGCCTCTGCTGAAAAAGGGACAGCCATCAGCATCAGCCCGGCAAAGAAACAAGATACGTATCCTGTCTCTTCACCACAAAAACGGATGTATGTACTTCAGCAGCTTGAAGGAGCGCAAACGAGCTATAACATGCCGGCGGTGCTGCGCCTTACAGGTGAGCTTGATGTTGAAAGGCTTAACAGCGTCATGCAGCAGTTAATGCAGCGTCATGAAGCCTTTCGAACCACGTTTGAAATAAAAGATGGAGAAACGGTGCAGCGGATTTGGGAAGAAGCTGAGTGTGAGATGGCATATTACGAAGCCGCAGAAGGAGAGACAGAGCGGATCGTTTCTGAGTTTATCAAGCCTTTCAGAATCGATCGGCTTCCGCTGTTCAGAATGGGGCTGATCAAGCATTCAGACACTGAGCATGTGCTGCTCTTCGATATGCATCATATTATTTCTGACGGTGCGTCAGTCGGTGTGCTGATTGAGGAGCTTTCGAAGCTGTATGACGGAGAAACCCTTGAGCCGCTCCGTATCCAGTATAAGGATTATGCCGTGTGGCAGCAGCAGTTCATTCAGTCTGAGCTTTATAAGAAGCAAGAGGAGCATTGGCTGAAGGAGCTGGAAGGAGAGCTGCCGGTGCTGACGCTTCCGACTGACTATAGCCGGCCTGTGGTTCAAACATTTGAGGGAGACCGTATTGCATTTTCATTAGAAGCAGGCAAAGCTGATGCTCTGCGCAGACTTGGAAAAGAAACGGATTCCACACTGTACATGGTGCTTCTGGCTTCATACAGTGCGTTTTTATCGAAACTGAGCGGACAAGACGATATCATTGTCGGTTCACCAGTAGCCGGACGATCTCAAGCAGACGTCAGCCGCGTCATCGGAATGTTCGTCAATACGTTGGCGCTGCGAACGTATCCGAAAGGTGAAAAGACGTTTGCTGACTATCTTGGCGAAGTGAAAGAAACCGCGCTCAATGCTTTTGAAGCGCAGGATTATCCGCTTGAGGACCTGATCGGAAACGTACAGGTTCAGCGTGACACGAGCAGAAATCCGTTATTCGACGCAGTATTTTCGATGCAAAATGCGAATATCAAGGATCTAACGATGAAAGGGATTCAGCTGGAGCTGCATCCGTTTGAACGGAAAACGGCCAAGTTTGACATCACACTGACGGCTGACGAAACGGACGGAGGGCTTACGTTCATACTTGAATACAATACAGCGCTGTTTAAACCTGAAACAATTGAACGGTGGAAGCAATACTGGATGCAGCTTCTAGATGCAGTCACCGGCAATCCGAACGAGCCGCTTTCCAGCCTGTCACTCGTCACTGAACCAGAAAAACAAACGCTTCTAGATGCATGGAAAGGCAAAACGCTGCCTGTGCCGACAGACAAGACCATTCATCAGCTATTCGAAGAGACTGCCCAGCGCCACAAAGACCGCCCGGCTGTCACATTCAACGGACAATCATGGACGTACGGCGAGCTGAATGCCAAGGCGAACCGTCTCGCCCGGATTCTGATCGACTGCGGCATCAGCGCGGATGAGCGCGTCGGCGTTCTCACGAAGCCGTCGCTGGAAATGTCCGCCGCGGTGCTCGGTGTCTTAAAGGCGGGAGCGGCGTTTGTGCCGATTGATCCTGACTATCCGGATCAGCGGATTGACTATATTTTACAAGACAGCGGCGCGAAGCTTCTCTTGAAACAGGAAGGCATTTCAGTGCCGGCCAGCTATACAGGAGACGTCATCCTTCTCGATGGGGATCGCACGATTCTGAGCCTGCCGCTTGATGAAAACGATGAGGAAAATCCAGTGACGGATGCAAACGCGGAGAACCTCGCGTACATGATTTACACGTCTGGAACGACCGGACAGCCGAAGGGTGTCATGGTTGAGCACCATGCGCTTGTGAACCTCTGTTTCTGGCACCACGATGCGTTCAGCATGACAGCGGAGGACCGCAGTGCGAAGTACGCGGGCTTTGGATTCGACGCCTCCATTTGGGAGATGTTCCCGACCTGGACGATCGGTGCTGAGCTTCACGTCATTGATGAAGCAATTCGCCTCGATATCGTCCGCTTGAACGACTATTTCGAAACGCACGGCGTGACGATCACGTTCCTGCCGACACAGCTGGCAGAACAGTTCATGGAGCTTGAGAACACATCGCTTCGCGTATTGCTGACAGGCGGAGACAAGCTGAAACGCGCGGTCAAGAAGCCGTACACGCTCGTCAACAACTACGGGCCGACAGAAAACACGGTCGTTGCCACGAGCACAGAAATCAATCCGGAGGAAGGCTCGCTTTCCATCGGGCAGGCGATCGCCAATACGAGAGTGTACATTCTCGGCGATGGCAATCAGGTGCAGCCGGAAGGCGTAGCCGGAGAGCTTTGTGTGGCGGGACGCGGACTGGCGCGCGGCTATCTGAATAAAGAAGACGAAACCGCGAAGCGGTTTGTCGCTGATCCGTTTGTCTCGGGTGAACGCATGTACCGCACCGGCGATTTGGTGAAATGGGTGAACGGCGGCATCGAATACATCGGCCGGATCGACCAGCAGGTCAAGGTTCGCGGCTACCGGATCGAGCTGTCAGAAATCGAAGTCCAGCTCGCCCAGCTTTCTGAGGTGCAGGATGCGGCGGTCACAGCTGTCAAAGATAAAGGCGGCAATACAGCGATCGCGGCGTATGTCACACCGGAAACAGCTGACATAGAAGCACTGAAATCAGCACTGAAGGAAACCTTGCCGGACTACATGGTCCCGGCATTCTGGGTGACGCTGAACGAACTTCCGGTTACCGCAAACGGGAAGGTTGACCGCAAAGCCTTGCCTGAGCCGGACATCGAAGCGGGAAGCGGAGAATACAAAGCGCCGACAACGGATATGGAAGAGCTGCTTGCCGGCATCTGGCAGGACGTGCTCGGCATTTCTGAAGTCGGTGTCAGCGACAATTTCTTCTCGCTCGGCGGAGATTCGATCAAAGGAATCCAGATGGCGAGCCGCTTGAACCAGCATGGCTGGAAGCTGGAGATGAAAGATCTCTTCCAGCATCCGACGATCGAGGAGCTCACACAATATGTGGAGCGTGCTGAAGGCAAACAGGCAGACCAAGGCCCGGTGGAGGGGAAAGTCATTCTGACGCCAATCCAGCGCTGGTTCTTTGAAAAGAACTTCACGAACAAGCACCACTGGAACCAATCCGTGATGCTTCACGCCAAGAAGGGCTTCGATCCTGAACGGGTGGAGAAAACATTGCAGGCGCTGATCGAACATCATGATGCACTCCGTATGATCTACCGTGAGGAGCTGAAAGATGTCGTTCAATACAACCAGGGAATTGAAGCTGCTTCAGCCCAATTGGAGATCATCCAAATCGAGGGCCAAGCGAAAGATCATGAAGACCGCATAGAGAGAGAAGCGGAACGGCTGCAGAGCAGCATCGACTTGCAGGAAGGCGGCTTGTTAAAAGCAGGCTTGTTCCAAGCGGAAGACGGAGACCACTTGCTCCTTGCCATTCACCACTTAGTGGTTGACGGCGTGTCGTGGCGGATTTTACTGGAGGATTTCGCCGCGGTATATACACAGCTTGAGCAGGGCAATGATCCGGTTCTCCCGCAGAAAACACATTCATTTGCGGAGTATGCAGAGAGATTACAAGACTTCGCGAACTCCAAAGCCTTTTTGAAAGAAAAAGAATATTGGAGACAGCTTGAAGAACAGACTGTCGCGGCAAAGCTTCCGAAGGATCGCGAATCTAGTGATCAGCGAATGAAACATACAAGGACAATCGAATTTTCGCTGACTGCTGAAGAGACAGAACAGCTCACCACAAAGGTGCATGAGGCATATCACACAGAAATGAATGATATTTTGCTGACGGCATTCGGATTGGCAATGAAGGAGTGGACAGGCCAGGATCAAGTAAGTGTTCATTTAGAGGGGCATGGACGTGAAGAAATCATAGAAGACCTGACCATTTCCCGGACAGTCGGCTGGTTTACGAGTATGTACCCGATGGTGCTCGATATGAAGCATGCGGATGATCTGGGTTACCAGCTGAAGCAAATGAAAGAAGATATCAGACATGTACCGAATAAGGGAGTCGGGTACGGCATTCTCCGTTATCTGTCAGCGCCGGAACATAAAGAAGACGTGGCGTTCTCGATTCAGCCGGATGTCAGCTTTAACTACTTAGGACAGTTCGATGACATGTCGGATGCTGGCTTGTTCAAGAGATCAGAGCTGCCATCAGGACAATCGTTAAGCCCGGAAACAGAAAAACCGAATGCGCTCGATGTTGTCGGATATATCGAAAACGGAAAACTGAGGATGTCACTGGCCTATCATTCTCTTGAATTTCATGAAAAAACGATACAGACATTCAGCGACAGCTTTAAAGCCCATCTGCTCAGAATCATTGAACATTGCCTATCCCAAGATGGAACGGAACTGACGCCGAGTGACCTTGGCGACGACGATTTGACGCTGGATGAGCTTGATAAATTAATGGAAATTTTCTAATAGAGGTGGCATATGAGCAAAAAATCGATTCAAAAGGTGTACGCACTGACACCGATGCAGGAGGGAATGCTGTATCATGCGATGCTTGATCCGCATTCTTCCTCGTATTTCACACAATTAGAGCTTGGGATTCACGGTGCTTTTGATCTTGAAATCTTTGAGAAAAGCGTCAATGAACTGATTCGGTCATACGATATTCTCCGTACAGTATTTGTGCACCAGCAGCTGCAAAAACCGCGTCAGGTCGTGTTAGCGGAACGCAAAACAAAGGTGCACTATGAAGATATCAGTCATGCGGACCGAGACCGCCAGAAAGAGCATATTGAGCGTTATAAACAAGACGTGCAGCGCCAAGGCTTTAACCTGGCAAAAGACATGTTGTTTAAGGTGGCGGTTTTCCGTCTTGATGCAGATCAGCTGTATCTTGTCTGGAGCAATCATCATATTATGATGGACGGCTGGAGCATGGGCGTCCTCATGAAAAGCCTGTTCCAAAACTATGAAGCGCTCAGAGCAGGCCGGACACCGGCAAACAGTCAGGGCAAGCCTTATTCCGACTACATCAAGTGGCTTGGAAAACAGGACAATGAAGAAGCGGAGAGCTACTGGAGTGAACGCTTGGCGGGTTTTGAACAGCCGAGCGTGCTCCCGGGCCGCCTGTCTGTGAAAAAGGATGAATACGTTAATAAAGAATATTCATTTACATGGGACGAAACACTGGTTGCCCGCATTCAGCAAACCGCAAACCGCTATCAAGTAACAGGACCAAACCTGTTTCAAGCCGTTTGGGGCATTGTTCTCAGCAAATACAACTTTGCGAATGATGTGGTCTTCGGCACGGTCGTATCGGGACGGCCATCTGAAATTAACGGGATTGAAACGATGGCGGGGCTGTTTATCAACACCATTCCGGTGCGGGTAAAAGTTGATCGTGATGCTGTTTTTGCCAATGTGTTCTCAGCTGTTCAGCAGCATGCGGTAGAGGCGGAGCGCTACGATTATGTGCCGCTCTACGAGATTCAAAAACGCTCAGCCCTTGATGGCAATCTCTTGAACCATCTGGTCGCGTTTGAAAATTATCCGCTTGATCAAGAGCTTGAAAACGGCAGCATGGAAGACCGCCTCGGATTTTCTATCAAGGTAGAAAGCGCATTTGAGCAAACAAGCTTCGATTTCAACCTGATTGTGTATCCGGGCAAAACGTGGACCGTCAAAATCAAATATAACGGAGCCGCCTTTGATTCTGCTTTTATCGAACGAACAGCGAAGCACCTTACCCGCATGATGGAAGCGGCTGTCGACCAGCCGGCCGCTTTTGTGCGTGAGTTCGGGCTTGTGGGAGACGAAGAGCAGCGGCAGATTGTCGAGGTGTTTAACCAAACGAAAGCCGAACTTCCTGAGGGAAAGGCCGTTCATCAAGTGTTTGAAGAGCAAGCGAAACGGACGCCGGCGAGCACTGCCGTCGTATATGCAGGAGCCGAGCTGACATACCGAGAGCTGAATGCAGCGGCTAACCGTCTGGCGAGAAAGCTTGTTGAACAAGGTCTTCAACAAGGGGAAACAGCCGCGATTATGAACGGCCGCTCGGCAGAAACCGTTATCGGTATGCTGGCTGTGTTAAAAGCAGGCGCCGCCTATGTGCCTCTTGATCCGGCACTTCCTGAAGACCGTCTTCGTTTCATGGCTGAGGACAGCTCGATTCGATTGGTATTGGCCGGAAAGTCTTATACAGAGCAGGCGCATCAGCTGCAAGTGCCGGTTCTTACACTGGACAGCGGCTTTGAAGAAAGCGAAGCGGCTGACAATCTCAATCTGCCATCCGCTCCGTCTGATTTGGCGTACATTATGTATACATCTGGTTCGACGGGCAAACCGAAAGGCGTCATGATTGAACATAAAAGCATTTTGCGCCTCGTCAAAAATGCCGGATACGTTCCTATTCATGAAGAGGACCGCATGGCGCAAACGGGGGCTGTCAGCTTTGATGCCGGCACTTTTGAGGTGTTTGGCGCACTGCTGAATGGCGCAGCGCTTTATCCGGTCAAAAAAGAGACGCTGCTTGATGCGAAACAATTTGCAGCATTCCTGCGAGAGCAGAGAATCACCACCATGTGGCTGACATCACCTTTATTCAACCAGCTTGCCGCAAAGGATGCCGGCATGTTCGGCACACTGCGCCATTTAATCATCGGCGGAGATGCACTCGTGCCGCATATGATCAGCAAAGTGAAACAGGCATCACCGTCGCTGTCATTGTGGAACGGATACGGTCCGACAGAAAACACGACGTTTTCAACAAGTTTTATGATCGACCATGAGTATAGCGGCTCTATTCCAATCGGGAAGCCTATCGGAAATTCGACTGCCTATATCATGGATGAACAGCAGCGTCTGCAGCCAATTGGTGCGCCCGGCGAGCTGTGCGTCGGCGGAATCGGTGTAGCGCGAGGATATGTCAATCTCCCTGAGCTGACCGAGAAGCAATTTCTTGAAGATCCGTTCAGACCAGGTGAAAGGATTTATCGCACTGGCGACTTGGCGAGATGGCTGCCGGATGGCAATATCGAATTTTTAGGAAGAATCGACAATCAAGTGAAGGTGCGCGGCTTCCGAATTGAGCTTGGTGAAATTGAAACAAAACTGAACATGGCAGAGCATGTGACAGAGGCTGCGGTGATCATCCGCAAGAATAAAGCAGACGAAAATGAAATTTGTGCGTACTTTACGGCGGACTGTGAAGTGTCTGTGAGCGGGCTGAGAAAAACGCTATCTCAATCTTTGCCAGACTATATGGTTCCGGCCCATTTGATTCAGATGGACAGCCTGCCGCTCACGCCGAACGGGAAAATCAACAAAAAAGAACTGCCTGCACCGCAATCAGAAGCCGTGCAGCCGGAGCACGCAGCACCAGGGACAGAGAGCGAAAAGAAATTAGCGGAGATCTGGGAAGGGATACTCGGCGTCAAAGCAGGCGTTACCGATAACTTCTTTATGATCGGCGGTCATTCTTTGAAAGCGATGATGATGACGGCGAAAATCCAAGAGCATTTTCATAAGGAAGTGCCGATTAAAGTGCTTTTTGAAAAGCCGACTATTCGAGAACTGGCACTTTATTTGGAAGAGAACGAAAGCAAGGAGGAGCAGACGTTTGAACCGATCAGGCAAGCATCTTATCAGCAGCATTATCCTGTATCCCCGGCCCAGCGGAGAATGTATATCCTCAATCAGCTTGGACAAGCAAACACAAGCTACAACGTCCCCGCTGTACTTTTGCTGGAGGGAGAAGTAGATAAAGACCGGCTTGAAAACGCGATTCAGCAATTAATCAACCGGCACGAAATCCTCCGTACATCGTTTGACATGATCGACGGAGAAGTTGTGCAAATTGTTCATAAAAACATATCGTTCCAGCTGGAGGCTGCCAAGGGACGGGAAGAAGACGCGGAGGAAATGATCAAATCGTTCATTCAGCCGTTTGAATTAAACCGCGCGCCGCTCGTCCGTTCGAAGCTTGTCCAGCTTGAAGAAGAACGTCATCTGCTGCTGATTGATATGCACCATATCATTACTGACGGCAGTTCAACAGGCATTCTGATCGGTGATCTTGCCAAAATGTATCAAGGCGCTGATCTTGAGCAGCCGCACATTCACTATAAAGATTACGCTGTATGGCATCAAGAACATGCTGATCATCAAAAGGATGAAGCATACTGGCTCGATACATTTAAAGGCGAGCTGCCGATTCTTGATCTTCCGGCGGATTTTGAGCGGCCTGCTGAACGGAGCTTTGCGGGAGAGCGCGTGATGTTCGGGCTTGATAAACAGATGACGGCTCAAATCAAGTCACTCCTTGCAGAAACGGATACGACAATGTACATGTTTTTGCTGGCGGCGTTCAATGTACTCCTTTCTAAGTACGCATCACAGGACGATATCATTGTCGGCTCGCCGACTGCGGGAAGAACACATCCTGATCTGCAAATTGTACCGGGGATGTTTGTCAACACGGTCGCACTAAGAACGGCGCCTGCTGGAGATAAAACCTTTGCGCAATTCCTTGAAGAAGTCAAAACAGCAAGCCTTCAAGCATTCGAGCACCAGAGCTATCCGCTTGAGGAGCTGATTGAAAAGCTTCCGCTTACAAGGGATACGAGCCGAAGTCCGCTGTTCAGCGTGATGTTCAACATGCAGAACATGGAGATTCCATCATTGAGATTAGGAGATTTGAAGATTTCTTCATACTCTATGCTTCATCACGTGGCGAAATTTGATCTCTCCTTGGAAGCGGTCGAGCGAGAAGAAGATATCGGCCTAAGCTTTGACTATGCGACTGCTCTGTTTAAGGACGAGACAATCCGCCGCTGGAGCAGCCACTTTGTCAATATTATCAAAGCGGCTGCGGCTAATCCGAACGTTCGGCTGTCTGATGTAGACCTGCTTTCACCAGCGGAAACGGCCGCTTTGCTTGAAGAGAGACATATGACTCAAATTACTGAAGCAACCTTTGCAGCTCTTTTCGAAAAACGGGCCCAGCAAACACCTGATCATCCTGCAGTGATGTCTGGCGGAAATCTGTTAACCTACCGCGAGCTTGATGAACAGGCGAACCAGCTGGCGCATCATCTTCGTGCACAAGGGGCAGGAAGTGAAGACATCGTTGCAATTGTCATGGATCGGTCGGCTGAGGTTATGATATCGATTCTCGGTGTCATGAAAGCGGGGGCGGCTTTCCTGCCGATTGATCCGGACACGCCTGAAGAACGAATCCGCTATTCATTAGAGGACAGCGGAGCGAGAATTGCGGTCGTAAACGAAAGGAACATGACGGCCATTGGGCAATATGAAGGGACAATCGTCAACCTTGATGACGCAACATGGAGAAATGAGAGTAAGGAGCGCCCTTCTCCGATCTCAGGATCTCGCAGTCTTGCATACGTCATTTATACGTCCGGTACGACCGGGAAGCCGAAGGGCGTTCAGATCGAGCATCGCAATCTGACAAACTATGTTTCTTGGTTTAGTGAAGAGGCGGGCCTGACGGAAACCGATAAGACTGTATTGCTATCTTCCTACGCATTCGACCTAGGCTATACGAGCATGTTCCCTGTGCTTCTGGCAGGGGGCCAGCTCCACATCGTGCCGAAGGAAACCTATACGGCGCCGGATGAAATGGGGCGTTATATCAAGAAACACGGGATCACATATATCAAACTGACACCGTCTCTGTTCCATACGATGGTGAACACTTCCAGCTTTACAAAAGAGCCAAACTTTGAATCCTTGCGCTTAATTGTCTTGGGAGGAGAAAAAATCATCCCGGCTGATGTTCTGGCCTTCCGCAATGTGTATGGATATACCGAATTTATCAATCATTACGGTCCGACTGAAGCAACGATCGGCGCCATCGCCGGATGGATTGATCTGTCTGAATCGGATGCATTCGTAAAACGTCCGACAATCGGACAGCCGATTGCGAATGCCGGTGCGCTTGTCTTAAATGAGGCGTTAAAGCTTGTGCCCCCGGGAGCGAGCGGTCAGCTTTATATCACAGGACAGGGGCTTGCGAGAGGATATCTCAACAGGCCTCAGCTGACAGCCGAGAGATTTATTGAAAATCCATATTCACCGGGCAGCCTCATGTACAAAACCGGAGATGTCGTAAGAAGGCTTTCTGACGGTGCGCTTGAATTTATCGGCCGGGCTGATGATCAGGTGAAAATCCGCGGCTATCGCATTGAGCCAAAAGAAATTGAAACGGTCATGCTCAGCCTCAGCGGGATTCAAGAAGCGGTTGTGCTAGCGGTTTCCGAGGGCGGGCTTCAAGAGCTGTGCGCATATTATACGGCAGATCAAGCCATCGAAAAAGCAGCGCTCCGAAACCAGCTTTCACAAATACTTCCGTCCCATATGATACCTGCTTTCTTTGTGCAGGTTGACGCCATTCCGCTGACGGCAAACGGGAAAACCGACAGAAACGCATTACCGAAGCCGAACGCGGCACAATCCGGAGGCAAGACCTTAGCCGCACCGGAAACAGCGCTTGAAGAGAGCCTATGCCGCATATGGCAGAAAACGCTTGGCATAGAAGCGATCGGCATCGACGACAATTTCTTTGATTTAGGCGGCCATTCATTAAAAGGGATGATGCTCATCGCTAATATTCAGGCCGAGTTGGAGAAAACCGTACCGCTTAAAGCGCTGTTCGAGCAGCCGACAGTTCGCCAGCTTGCGGCTTACATGGAGGCATCGGCAGTTTCAGGCGGACATCACGTGCTCAAACCGGCTGACAAACAGGATATGTACCCACTGTCATCTGCGCAGAAACGGATGTATGTACTGAATCAGCTTGACCGGCAGACGATCAGCTACAACATGCCATCTGTTCTTTTGATGGAAGGCGAACTTGATATTTCTCGTCTGCGCGACTCACTCAATCAGCTTGTGAACCGCCACGAGTCATTGCGGACATCATTTATGGAAGCAAACGGTGAGCCGGTTCAGCGCATTATTGAGGAGGCGGCGATTGATCTTCATGTGTTTGAAGCAAAAGAAGATGAAGCGAAACAAAAGATCAAGGACTTTATCCGGCCATTCGACTTAAACGACGCACCGCTCATTCGCGCGGCTTTGCTTCGAATAGAAGCGAAAAAACATTTGCTGCTTTTAGATATGCATCACATCATCGCAGACGGTGTATCAAGAGGCATTTTTGTGAAAGAATTGGCGCTGCTTTACAAAGGCGAGCTGCTTCCAGAGCCTGCGCTTCATTATAAGGATTTCGCCGTTTGGCAAAATGAAGCTGAGCAAAAGGACCGAATGAAGGAGCATGAGGCATACTGGCTCTCGGTTCTTTCAGGCGAGCTGCCGGAGCTTGATCTTCCGCTCGATTATGCCCGTCCGCCTGTGCAGAGCTTTAAAGGGGATACGGTCCGTTTCCGTACGGGAAGCGCAACGGCAAAGGCGGTAGAAAAACTGCTCGCAGAAACCGGAACGACCTTGCACATGGTGCTTCACGCTGTTTTCCACGTGTTTTTAAGCAAAATTTCCGGACAGCGTGATATCGTTATCGGCTCTGTTACTGCCGGCCGGACGAATGCTGATGTCCAGGACATGCCGGGAATGTTCGTCAATACGCTTGCCTTAAGAATGGAAGCGGAAGAACAGCAAACATTTGCAGAGCTTCTGGAGCAAGCAAAGCAGACGAACCTGTCAGCGCTGGAGCATCAGGAATATCCGTTTGAGGACTTAGTCAATCAGCTTGATCTTCCTCGGGATATGAGCCGAAATCCATTGTTTAACGTGATGGTGACGACGGAAAATCCTGATAAAGAACAGCTTACATTGCAGAATCTAAGCATTTCACCTTATGAGGCCCATCAGGGAACGTCTAAGTTTGATCTGACATTAGGCGGATTCACTGATGAAAACGGCATCGGCCTGCAGCTGGAATATGCGACTGATCTGTTCTCAAAAGAGACGGCAGAGAAATGGAGCCAATATGTTCTGCGTTTACTAAAGGATGTTGCGGAAAATCCGAACCAGACGCTTTCCAGCCTGTCACTCGTCACTGAACCAGAAAAACAAACGCTTCTCGACGCATGGAAAGGCAAAACGCTGCCTGTGCCGACAGACAAGACCATTCATCAGCTATTCGAAGAAACGGCTCAGCGCCACAAAGACCGCCCGGCTGTCACATTCAACGGACAATCATGGACGTACGGCGAGCTGAATGCCAAGGCGAACCGTCTCGCCCGGATTCTGATCGACTGCGGCATCAGCGCGGATGAGCGCGTCGGCGTTCTCACGAAGCCGTCGCTGGAAATGTCCGCCGCGGTGCTCGGTGTCTTAAAGGCGGGAGCGGCGTTTGTGCCGATTGATCCTGACTATCCGGATCAGCGGATTGACTATATTTTACAAGACAGCGGCGCTAAGATTCTCTTGAAACAGGAAGGCATTTCAGTGCCGGACAGCTATACGGGAGAGGTCATTCTTCTTGATGGCAGCCGCACGATTTTGAGCCTGCCGCTTGATGAAAACGATGAGGAAAATCCAGTGACGGATGCAAACGCGGAGAACCTCGCGTACATGATTTACACGTCTGGAACGACCGGACAGCCGAAGGGTGTAATGGTTGAACACCATGCGCTTGTGAATCTGTGCTTCTGGCACCACGATGCGTTCAGCATGACAGCGGAGGACCGCAGTGCGAAGTACGCGGGCTTTGGATTCGACGCCTCCATTTGGGAGATGTTTCCTACCTGGACGATCGGTGCTGAGCTTCACGTCATTGATGAAGCGATCCGCCTCGATATCGTCCACTTGAACGACTATTTCGAAACGCACGGCGTGACGATCACGTTCCTGCCGACACAGCTGGCAGAACAGTTCATGGAGCTTGAGAACACATCGCTTCGCGTATTGCTGACAGGCGGAGACAAGCTGAAACGCGCGGTCAAAAAGCCGTACACGCTCGTCAACAACTACGGACCGACAGAAAACACGGTCGTTGCCACGAGCACAGAAATCAATCCGGAGGAAGGCTCGCTTTCCATCGGGCAGGCGATCGCCAATACGAGAGTGTACATTCTCGGCGATGGCAATCAGGTGCAGCCGGAAGGCGTAGCCGGAGAGCTTTGTGTGGCGGGACGCGGACTGGCGCGCGGCTATCTGAATAAAGAAGACGAAACCTCGAAGCGGTTTGTCGCTGATCCGTTTGTGCCGGGTGAGCGCATGTACCGCACCGGCGATTTGGTGAAATGGGTGAACGGCGGCATCGAGTACATCGGCCGGATCGACCAGCAGGTCAAGGTCCGCGGCTATCGGATTGAGCTCTCAGAAATCGAAGTCCAGCTCGCCCAGCTTTCTGAGGTGCAGGATGCGGCGGTAACAGCTGTCAAAGATAAAGGCGGCAATACAGCGATCGCGGCGTATGTCACACCGGAAACAGCAGACATAGAAGCACTGAAATCAGCACTGAAGGAAACCCTGCCGGACTACATGATCCCGGTGTTCTGGATGACGCTGAACGAACTTCCGGTTACGGCAAACGGCAAAGTAGACCGCAAAGCCTTGCCTGAGCCGGACATCGAAGCAGGAAGCGGAGAATACAAAGCGCCGACAACAGACATGGAAGAGCTGCTTGCCGGCATTTGGCAGGACGTGCTCGGCATTCCGGAGATCAGTGTCAGCGACAATTTCTTCTCGCTTGGCGGAGATTCGATCAAAGGAATCCAGATGGCGAGCCGCTTGAACCAGCACGGCTGGAAGCTGGAGATGAAAGATCTCTTCCAGCACCCGACGATCGAGGAGCTCACACAATATGTGGAGCGTGCCGAAGGCAAACAGGCAGACCAAGGGCCTGTGGAGGGAGAGGTCATCCTGACACCGATCCAGCGCTGGTTCTTTGAAAAGAACTTCACGAACAAGCACCACTGGAACCAATCCGTGATGCTCCACGCCAAGAAAGGCTTCGATCCTGAACGGGTGGAGAAAACATTGCAGGCGCTGATCGAGCATCATGACGCACTTCGCATGGTCTACCGTGAGGAAGACGGAGAGATCATTCAAGCTTATAAACCAATCAGCGAAAGCAAGGTCAGCTTCGAAATCGTGGATCTGTACGGTACTGACGAAGACATGCTGAAAAGCCAGATCAAAATTCTCGCGAACAGGCTGCAAAGCAGTCTCGAACTGCAAAGCGGACCGCTTCTGAAGGCGGAGCAATACCGTACGGAAACTGGCGATCACCTGCTCATCGCTGTACACCATCTCGTGGTCGACGGCGTATCATGGCGGATTTTGCTTGAAGATTTTGCTTCAGGCTACGTGCAGGCGGAGAAAGAAGAGAACGTTGTCTTCCCGCAAAAAACAAATTCCTTCAAGGATTGGGCGGAAGAACTGGCGGCATTCAGCCAATCAGCGGATCTTTTACAGCAGGCTGAATACTGGTCGCAAATCGACGCTGAACAGGTTTCCCCTGTGCCGAAGGACTACGAAACAGAGCAGCGGATCGTCAAGCATACATCGTCCGTTCTATGTGAATTAACGGAAAAAGACACCAAACATCTCTTAACGGATGTTCATCAGCCATATGGAACCGAAATCAATGATATTCTTCTCAGCGCGCTCGGTTTAACGATGAAAGAATGGACAGATGGTGCCAAAATTGGCATTAACCTGGAGGGGCACGGACGGGAGGACATCATCCCGAATGTGAATATCTCCAGAACGGTCGGCTGGTTTACGGCACAATATCCTGTTGTGCTCGACATGACTGAAGCAGATGCCTCTGCCGTGATCAAATCAGTCAAAGAAAACCTGCGCCGTATTCCGGACAAAGGAGTTGGCTACGGCATTCTCCGTTATGTCACAGAAACAGCGGAAACAAAGCGCTTTACGCCAGAGATCAGCTTCAACTATTTAGGCCAGTTCGACAGTGAAGTAAAAACCGACTTCTTTGAGCCGTCCGCTTTCGACATGGGGGGCCAAGTAAGCGAAGAATCAGAGGCGCAGTACGCTTTAAGCTTCAGCGGCATGATCAGAAACGGCCGGTTTGTGCTTTCCTGCTCCTACAATGAGAAGGAGTTTGAAAGAGCTACAGTCGAGGGGCAAATAGAACGGTTTAAAGAAAATCTCCTGATGCTGATCCGCCATTGTACGGAAAAAGAAGATAAGGAATTCACGCCTAGCGACTTCAGTGCTGAAGACCTTGGAATGGACGAAATGGGCGATATTTTTGACATGCTTGAGGAGAATTTAAAATAAAACGCAAGGGAATTACAGAAGGCGGGAGCGAAGCATATGAGTCAATTTAGCAAGGATCAGGTTCAAGATATGTATTACCTATCGCCGATGCAGGAAGGGATGCTGTTTCATACCATCCTGAATCCCGGCCAGAGCTTTTACCTTGAACAAATCACGATGAAAGTAAAAGGCAGCTTGAATATCAAATGTCTTGAAGAAGGCATGAATGTGATCATGGACCGGTACGATGTATTTCGTACCGTGTTCATTCACGAAAAAGTAAAAAGGCCTGTCCAAGTCGTTTTGAAAAAACGCCAGTTTCATATAGAAGAAATCGATCTGACACACTTAACGGACAGAGAGCAAACAGCGAAAATTAATGAATACAAGGAACAGGATAAGATCAAGGGCTTTGATTTGACGCGTGATATTCCCATGCGGGCAGCCATTTTCAAAAAAGCTGAAGAAAGCTTTGAATGGGTGTGGAGCTACCACCACATTATTTTGGACGGTTGGTGCTTCGGTATCGTCGTGCAGGATCTGTTCAAGGTATACAATGCCCTGCGCGAACAAAAGCCGTACAGCCTGCCGCCTGTCAAACCGTATAAAGACTATATCAAGTGGCTTGAAAAGCAGGATAAACAAGCATCACTGCGTTACTGGCGAGAGTACTTAGAGGATTTTGAGGGACAGACGACGTTTGCGGAGCAAAGAAAGAAACAAACGGACGGCTACGAGCCGAAAGAGCTGCTCTTCTCACTTCCGAAGGCGGAAACTAAGGCCTTCACCGAGCTTGCAAAATCGCAGCAAACCACTTTAAGTACGGCCTTGCAGGCAGTCTGGAGCGTATTGATCAGCCGCTATCAGCAGTCTGGCGATTTGACTTTCGGCACAGTCGTTTCCGGGCGTCCCGCGGATATCAAAGGCGTTGAACATATGGTCGGGCTATTTATCAACGTTGTCCCAAGACGGGTGAAACTGTCTGAGGATATCACATTTAACGGTTTGCTCAAGCAGCTGCAGGAGCAATCGCTTCAGTCTGAGCCACATCAATATGTCCCGCTCTACGACATCCAAAGCCAGGCTGATCAGCCAAAACTGATTGACCACATCATTGTTTTTGAAAATTATCCGCTTCAGGACGCAAAAAATGAAGAAAACAGTGAAAACGGCTTTGATATGGAGGATGTTCATGTTTTTGAGAAGTCGAATTATGACCTCAACCTAATGGCTTCCCCGGGAGATGAGATGCTGATTAAGCTTGCCTATAACGAGAATGTGTTTGATGAGGCGTTTATCCTGCGCTTGAAATCTCAGCTTCTCACAGCGATTCAGCAGCTTATCGAGAAGGCGGATCAGCCTGTCAGCACGATCAACCTCGTCGACGATAAGGAAAGAGAGTTTCTCCTTACTGGCTTAAACCCGCCGGCTCAAACTCATGAGGCTAAGCCTCTGACGGATTGGTTCAAGGAAGCGGTGAACGTCAATCCGGATGCACCGGCGCTTACGTATTCCGGCCAGACTCGCTCCTATCGCGAATTAGATGAGGAAGCGAACCGCCTTGCACACCGTTTGCAAAAGCAAGGCGCAGGCAAAGGCTCCGTCGTAGCGTTGTACACGAAGCGCTCGCTTGAACTGGTGATCGGCATTCTCGGAATATTAAAAGCAGGAGCGGCTTATCTGCCGGTTGATCCGAAGCTGCCGGAGGACCGAATCTCGTATATGCTGACTGACAGTGCGGCAGCCTGCCTGCTCACACATCAGGAGATGAAAGAAAAAGCAGCTCAGCTTCCATTTACAGGGACAACGCTCTTCATTGATGATCAAACACGGTTTGAAGAACAGGCATGTGACCTTGAAATCTCGATTGAACCCGATGATCCGGCATATATCATGTATACGTCCGGCACAACCGGAAAGCCGAAGGGCAATATCACCACTCATGCCAATATACAAGGATTGGTCAAACATGTAGACTACATGGCATTTTCTGAAAAAGATACGTTTTTATCTGTTTCGAATTACGCCTTTGACGCTTTTACCTTTGATTTCTACGCTTCAATACTAAATGCGGCACGGCTCATTATCGCAGATGAACATACGCTGCTTGATACAGAACAGCTCACAGATCTGATCCAGCAGGAGAATGTCAATGTTATGTTTGCGACGACTGCACTATTTAATCTTCTCACAGATGCGGGAGAGGATTGGATGAAGGGGCTTCGCTGCGTGTTATTCGGTGGAGAGCGAGCATCAGTGCCTCACGTCAGAAAAGCGCTGCGGATCATGGGGCCGGGCAAGCTGATTAACTGCTACGGTCCGACTGAGGGAACGGTGTTTGCGACAGCTCACGTTGTACATGATATACCGGAGTCCATCTCCTCTTTGCCGATCGGAAAGCCGATCAGTAATGCCAGTGTTTATATTCTCAACGAGCAACACCAGCTCCAGCCATTCGGAGCGGTCGGTGAACTATGTATCAGCGGAATGGGCGTATCAAAAGGGTATGTAAACCGTCATGACCTGACAAAGCAAAAGTTTGTCACGAACCCGTTCAAACCGGGAGAAAGGCTTTACCGAACAGGGGACTTAGCACGCTGGCTGCCGGACGGAACGATTGAATACGCTGGCCGGATTGATGACCAGGTCAAAATACGCGGACACCGGATTGAGCTTGAAGAAATCGAAAAGCAGCTGCAGGAATATCCAGGAGTGAAAGATGCGGTCGTTGTTGCAGACCGCCATGAGTCTGGCGATGCATCAATTAACGCCTACCTCGTGAACAGGGCGGAGCTTTCAGTTAGGGACGTAAAGGCGCACCTGAAAAAACAGCTTCCTGCTTACATGGTGCCGCAAACCTTTACTTTCTTGGACGAGCTTCCTTTAACGACAAACGGGAAGGTCAATAAACGTCTGTTGCCAAAACCGGATCAGGATCAGCTGACGGAAGAATGGATCGGGCCAAGAGACGAGACGGAAGAAACAATTGCACAAATCTGGTCTGAGGTTCTCGGCAGACAGCAAGTCGGCATTCATGACGATTTCTTTGAGCTCGGCGGGCACTCCTTGAAGGCAATGACCGCCGCTTCACGTATCAAGAAAGAGCTCGGGATTGATCTCCCGGTGAAGCTTTTGTTTGAAGCACCGACGATTGCCGGCATTTCAGCGTATTTGAAAAATGGAGGCTCAGATGGATTGCAGGATGTAACGATAATGAATCCCGATCAGGATCAGATCATTTTCGCGTTCCCGCCAGTCTTGGGCTATGGCCTCATGTACCAAAACCTTGCCAACCGCCTGCCGTCATACAAGCTGTGCGCCTTTGATTTCATTGAGGAGGAAAACCGGCTTGACCGCTATGCGGATTTGATTCAGAAGCTTCAGCCAGAAGGGGCTTTGACATTGTTCGGGTATTCAGCAGGGTGCAGCCTGGCGTTTGAAGCTGCCAAAAAGCTTGAGGAACAGGGACGCATTGTTCAGCAGATCATCATGGTAGATTCCTATAAAAAACAAGGTGTCAGTGATCTGGACGGACGCACGGTTGAGGCCGATGTCGAAGCGTTGATGAATGTCAACCGGGACAATGAAGCGCTCAACAGCGAAGCCGTTAAACAAGGCCTCAAGCAAAAAACACACGCCTTCTACTCATACTACGTCAACCTGATCAGCACAGGCCAGGTGAAAGCGGATATTGATCTGCTGACTTCTGGCGTTGATTTTGACATGCCGGAATGGCTTGCATCGTGGGAAGAGGCAACAACAGGCGCTTACCGTGTGAAAAGAGGCTTCGGAACACACGCTGAAATGCTGCAGGGCGAAACGCTGGATAGGAATGCAGGGATTTTGCTCGAATGTCTTAATACACAAACCGTAACGGTTTCTTAAATGAAGTGATGAAAGGAGGAGACGGCCATGAGCCAACTCTTCAAATCCTTTGATGCGTCGGAAAAAACGCAGCTCATCTGTTTTCCATTTGCCGGCGGCTACTCGGCATCGTTTCGCCCTCTCCATGCTTTTTTGCAAGGGGAATGTGAGATGCTCGCTGCCGAGCCGCCAGGACACGGCACAAATCAAACATCAGCCATTGAAGATCTCGAAAAGCTGAGCGATTTGTACAAACAAGAATTGAATCTTCGTCCTGATCGGCCTTTTGTGCTGTTTGGACACAGTATGGGTGGAATGATTACCTTCAGGCTGGCGCAAAAGCTGGAGCGTGAAGGCATCTTTCCGCAGGCAGTTATCATTTCAGCGATACAGCCGCCTCATATACAGCGGAAGAAAGTGTCCCATCTGCCTGATGATCAGTTTCTTGATCATATTATCAAATTAGGCGGGATGCCCGCAGAGCTTGTTGAAAACAAGGAAGTCATGTCCTTTTTCCTGCCTTCCTTCAGATCGGATTATCGGGCTCTTGAACAATTTGAGCTTCACGATGTAGCCCCGATCCAATCGCCTGTTCATGTCTTTAACGGGCTTGATGATGAAAAATGCATGAGGGATGCGGAAGGCTGGAAGAAGTGGGCGAAAGATATCACATTCCATGAATTTGACGGCGGGCACATGTTTTTGCTGTCACATACGGAAGAAGTGGCAGAACGGATTTTTGCGATATTGAATCAGCATCCGATCATTCAGTCATAATCAAAAGCGGACAGCGCTGGCTGTTCCGCTTTTTTGTGTAAAATGTCAATTTTTGCATGACATAATAGTCGCAATACTCAAATAAAGGCAGGTTGAAACATGCGCGCGTCTCCTCAGGTGAAATGGTTTGTATTGCTGTTTACGTTTGTTTTTGCCATCGGAATGAACTCATTCAGAAATTCCTTTCAATTTTTTATGCTTCCAATCGCGGATACCTTCCATGCCGACAGGTCGCTGATCTCGGTTTCTGTCAGCATTTTTATGATCACAACGGGAATCGTTCAGTTTTTTGTCGGTTTTTTTATCGACCGGTTCAGTGTCAGAAAAATTATGGCGATCGGGGCTGTTTGTATCAGCGCAAGCTTTTTGGTGCTTCCGTATTCACTGAATGTTCATGCGTTTTCTGCCATTTACGGAGTGCTCGGCGGAATCGGATATTCCTGTGCGGTCGGCGTGACGACCCAGTATTTCATCAGCCGCTGGTTTGATACACACAAAGGCCTTGCGCTCGCTATTTTGACCAATGCCAACTCAGCGGGCCTGCTGCTGCTCTCACCCATTTGGGCCGCGGCTCCGTACCATGCCGGCTGGCAAAACACCTATACCATATTGGGCATCGTCATGGCGGCTGTTCTGCTGCCGCTCCTTGCCTTCGGGATGAAGCACCCGCCACATGCGCAAGCGCCGTCAGTGAAAAAATCTTATGACTGGCGGGGATTTTGGAACGTGGTAAAGCAGTCCCGTCTCATACATATCCTGTACTTCGGCGTGTTTACATGCGGGTTTACAATGGGGATCATTGATGCTCATCTCGTTCCGATGCTGAAGGATGCGCATGTCTCTCATGTCAACGGAATGATGGCCGCGTTCGGTGCGTTTATTATCATTGGCGGATTATTGGCGGGCTGGCTGTCAGATCTCCTAGGCAGCAGAAGCGTGATGCTATCCATCTTATTTTTCATTCGGCTGTTCAGCCTGATTTGTCTGTTCATTCCCATTATTGGAATCCATTACAGCGAACTTTGGTACTTCGGTTTTATTTTGTTATTCGGGCTCAGTTACACAGGTGTGATCCCGCTGAGCGTCTATTTCAGAAAGCTATCAAACAGGATTAATCGGCTCGCTGCTAGGCATCAATTTCTTTATCCATCAGATCGCTGGGGCTCTCAGTGTGTATGCGGGCGGTTTGTTTTTTGACATGACCCATAATTATCTGCTGATTGTTATTGTGTGCATCGTGTTTGTAAGTGTATCGGCTGTAATAGAACTGGTGCCGTTTTTAGATAAACAGAAGGCAAAAGAAACGCATCAATCACTATAAAAGGACCAGCACTGTCAGCGCTGATCCTTTTTAAATTTCACTTTTTTTGTCTCAGTATTTTTAATGATAATTCCCCTGAATCTGCTCATCTCTTCTTTGGAATGAAAAAAATGTTTTGGTATCGCAATATATTGGCTGCTGGATGTATTGATCCGGAAGCTATTCTTATATTCGAAAACAGCTGTGACTTCATTCCAATGAAAAATAAGGTCATACTTTTCAGAACATATACGGATTCCTTCTTGATTGAGGGTATATGTTCTTTTGGATTTAATCCGTTCGTTCTTCTTGTATGCTCTAGAAAACTTTACATATAGAAGAAGGAGAAGCAGCAGTGTAAACAGAACAGACATCACGATAATTAGAATACTATTGATAAAAATGTTAAGCGTGTCGCTGCCATAAACGATACGGGGCCATCCGTTAATGAAATAAACTGCAGCAAAAATGGCGCAAAATAATATAAAGTAAAAGAATGAGATTTTTCCGAGTTGATAAAAAAAGATTTCTCTTACGTCTTTGAAAGTAATTTTTCCTGGAAGATGAATACTTTCACTAGCATATTGAATCATACGGTAAACTTACACCTCAAACCATGTTTTTCCTATCAGTCTAGCATAATTTCTCATTTTTTTGCAGGGAACCTATGGCGATTTGTCTTTTTCTGCAGATTGGTATTGCTCCCCACCACGCCAATCATAATACAAATCGCTCCGGCAAGATGATACCAGGCCAGGGTTTCGTTTAGAATCACCACGCCTGCAATCATCGTCACGATAGTGGCTACATGATTAAAAGCGCTCATTTTAAACGCCTCAATCCGTGACAGTGTATAGTTGGACAGAAACGAAGTGACGAGTGAAGACAGTACGCCCAAATACACAATGGCGAGAACAAAGCCGGGCTCCCGGAATGGCTGAAAATAAGTGCTGACAGTTCCAGCCGCGCCGTGGCGAATAAGGGCGATGGCGTTGAAGACGACAAAGCCGATGGCTGACATGATGTAGGTAAGCTCGGTCAGTTTGAACCGCTGGGTCATTTTTCTGGCAGCGGTATTGTACATCGCGGAGGACAAAGCGGACAGCAGGATCAGCAAAGAGCCTGTTAAGCTGGCTGATTCCACATCGACGCCTTTCATCACAAAAATAAACATGACGCCGGCCACGGATAAAACCGTGAAACCCTTCTGCGTCCATGTCGAGCGTTCCTTTAAAACATAGGCGGCAAGAACCATCGTGAAAATCGGAATCGCTGCCTGAATAATTCCCGCTTCAGAGGAGGACGAGTACACAAGGCCGAATGCCTGAAAGCTAAAAAACAATGCCGGATACAGCAGGGCAAGCGGCAAAATGGCAATGACGTCCTTTACACGGATTGATAGCTTTATCCAGCCGAATAAGACGGGTATAGTGGCCGCAGCAAACGCAATGGTGAACCGGTGCGCCAGAATATCAAACGGTTCGGCTGTTTGCAGTGCGATTTTTACGAATAGAAAAGATAAACCGATAATGAACGAATATAAGATAGCCGCCATATAAGCGGAGGCTTGCTGATTGTTAACCATAATGGAAGGTGCTCCTTTACCTAAATTGCGCCGGTCGCTTTATTTTATTGTATGGCCGTGACCAGAACGGTACAATGAGAAAAACAATGAACTGTACCGGTACACAACAGGGAGAGAGGAGAAAGCATGGAGAAATATATGAGTCTTTTAATGAGGATAGAGGAGATGATGCAAAGCAGCGCCTATCAAGAAGGAGACAGGCTTCCGTCCATCCGTCAGCTGTCCGCCCGCTACCAAGTCAGCAAAAGCACAGTGATCCGGGCGCTGCAGGAGCTGGAAAAGCGCCACCTCATCTACTCTGTTCCGAAAAGCGGCTATTTTATTGTGAAAAAGACGGGAAAATCAAAAAGCGGCCAGCCGGGCTCCATCGACTTTGCCACTTCTGCTCCGGACCCAGATGTGTTTCCGTATCTTGATTTTAAGCACTGCATCAACAAAGCAATTGATACATACAAAAATGATTTGTTTATTTATGGAACGCCAAAGGGGCTTCCATCACTCATCCGTGTACTCCGAAAGCTGCTGGCCAATCAGCAGGTATTTGCGGATGAACGGCACATTTTCATTACATCAGGTGTCCAGCAGGCGTTGTCCCTGCTTTGTGCAATGCCGTTTCCAAATGGGAAAGAGAAGATCGCCATTGAACAGCCAGGCTACCATTTGATGATTGAACAGCTTGAGACGCTTGGGATTCCTGCCATCGGTGTGAAAAGAACGGAAGAGGGGCTTGATATGGGTGAGGTCGAGCGGTTGTTTCAGACAGAATCGATCAAATTTTTTTATACGATGCCG
The DNA here is from genome assembly GCF_023238245.1 of Bacillus rugosus. Classification (NCBI taxonomy): domain Bacteria; kingdom Bacillati; phylum Bacillota; class Bacilli; order Caryophanales; family Bacillaceae; genus Bacillus; species Bacillus rugosus. Next base: position 407,482 of record NZ_CP096590.1, read on the forward strand.
CGCTTCCATAACCCGCTTGGCTGCTCTTTATCAGAGCGTGATAAACGAGAGCTTGTGAGACTCGCAGAAATGTATGATGTTTATCTCGTTGAGGATGATTATCTTGGTGATTTGGAGGAAAATAAAAAGGCAGATCCGCTGTACGCATATGATCTGTCCTCGCATGTCATCTATTTGAAAAGCTTCTCAAAAATGATGTTCCCCGGCCTTCGCGTGGGGGCCGCTGTTTTGCCGGATGCGCTGACTGACACGTTTCACACTTACAAAAAGCTAAACGACATCGACTGCTCTATGATTTCTCAAGCAGCGTTGGAGATTTATCTGAAAAGCGGCATGTATGGCAGGCATAAGGAGAAGATCCGCGCTTCCTACAAGGAACGGTCACTGAGGCTTCATCAAGCCATTCACACACATAGGCAGCTGGGAAGCGGACGCTTTACGTTTTCCAGCGGGCAGGCGCCCTGTATGCACACCCATCTGGTGCTTCCTCCGGATCTGCCTGCCTCAAGGGTGATTCAAAGGCTGAAAAAACAAGGGGTTCTCCTTGAGGCAATAGACCGTCATTATTTAACAGATTATCCGAAAGAAAATCTATTAAAAATCAATATTTCCAATGTGAAAACGGAAGATATTGAGCATGGCGTCAAGCTGCTGATGAGCCGCTTATAAAAGCGCTTCGTACGTGACCATTGTGATATCCTCGGGGAAATCAGGGTGCGCGGCGCACACAGCCATTTTGTAGCCGGGATCCACCTCATAGGTTTTGATATAGCATGGTGTATGGCTGTCAGGAAGCTCAATGGATACTTGCCCGTCCTGGTGCAGGCGCACTGAAAAAGAATCAAGCGGAAGCGATAAGCCTTTGCCTTCCTGTTTGATAAAGCTTTCTTTCATTGACCATAGATGATAAAAATAGTCTGTCTGCTCGTCCTTATTTTTTGCTAAAAGGTCGCTGTACTCTGTTTTTGAAAAGAAACGTTTGGCGATCTCAAGGCTGATCGGTTTCATTTTTTCAATATCGATGCCAATCGGCTGTGAATCAAACGCACAAATGACCCAGCGGCCGGAGTGAGAAATATTGAAATGGGCGTCAGGAAGATCAGGGATGCAGGGTTTCCCGTATTCCTGAGCGCTGAAGCGGATATCGGCTTTGTCCAGCTGATACTGTCCGCTGATGACTGAGCGAACGAGCACATCTCCCAGCAGGGTGCGGTGAGCATCTTCTTTATGATAAAATCTCCGGCATTTCTCCCGTTTTTCTGGCGATATGAAAGACATGAACCGTTCAGTCTCTTCCTGGGAAAGCGGGCGGTCCATATAAATTCCGTAAATCTTCATTCTAGATCCTCCGTCTGCAAAAGATTGTCAAAACCATCCTATCATATTTTGTTTTACTTCGGAGTAAGATCCTCGATGATCTCATATACATAGGGGCTTTTTGGCGTATTGATTTTTTTCGTGTGTGTGACAGATACGATTGGAAGGTGTTCGCCATTCTTCTGAAAAACAGCAAGCCTCCCCGTAATGTGAACCCATTCGCCTTCCTTTACACCCGTTTTTTCTGTGAATGCAGCCGGCAGTCCGTAAACCGCAGCATCTGCAATGCAACAGGATATGCCAAAACGTCCGACGATATAGTGATTCAGCTGTTCATCAAAATAGACAAATCCTTTCATGTCGATCTCTTTCTCTGCATAATCTCCTGCATTGTCCAGCAGGAGATTGATGATTGGAACATAATATTGATCTGAAATCTGAATAACATTCTTCCGTTCCAGCTCCTGCGCCAGTTCTTTTTCATAACCGCTTGGCAGTACAGCTGCTGCACCTGTTTCATCAGGGGATTGCGTTTGAGTATCCCATTTCTTCTCTTCTGAGATCTTGGTGCTGTTTGCTGAGAAAATTCTGTTCTTTGCCACATCTTTTGTCAGCACGTGGTTAGGGAAAAGAAAACCGGAAACGATAGGGATCAGAAAAAAGCTGTACAGCCATGGGTGAGACGGAGAATGTGTATGACTGCTTGCACATGCGCAGCAGGCGTGCGGAGTGTCTTGTTTTCTCCATATAAATGACAGTATGCCAAGCGCAAAAGCAGCCAAAATAAAGAACTTTGTAAATAAAAGCATACGCGGAGAAATGAAATGCAAAATGTGCCCTGTCAAATAAAGTTTTAATGTCATCAATGCAAAGCCAATTAATAAAAGACCCTGAACAACAGCATCAAAAGAATACGTTTTATTTTCTTTCAACTCACTCACCCTTTATGAGGTAATCAAACCATACAGCCAAACGATTGCAAGAACTGAAGCTGAAATGACAACAAAAAATACAAACACAAAACGTTTTTTAAAAAAGGAAGCATAAACAAACGTATTTTTTAAATCTAACATCGGGCCGTACAGCATGAAGGAGAGAAGGGAAGCGTGAGAATAGGTGCCTGAAAAAGTAGATGCGACAAACGCATCCGCATGTGAGCAAAGTGACAGGACAAATGCCAATCCCATCATGACAGCGGAACCTGACAGGTCACTTGTCCCAAGCTCAGCGAGAGCCCCGCGATTTAAGAACGTTTGAAACAGGCTGGCGATACATGCACCCATTATCAAATAGCGGCCCATATCGAAAAACTCTTCAACTGCATGGGTGATGATAGGTTTCAAGCGTTTTCCGAGAAGCTGTTGACTGTACTCCGGTAAGGGATCTGATTTTTGTTGTTTCAGCATTTTCTTATTTCCGAATATCCAATACATCATAAGCCCTGTTATGATACAAATGACAACAGCTAGTCCAATCCTCGCGTACACAAGCTCCAAATGCCTGCTGAAGGCATAGTAGGTGGAGAGGATGACAATCGGATTTAATATGGGGGCGCCCACTAAGATCACCGAGCCGACATGCAGAGGAAGCCCTTTTTGAATGAGTCGGCGCACCACCGGAATCACAGCACACTCACATACAGGGGAAAGAATACTGATGACGACGGCGGACCCTATTGCGCCATACGGATTCTTGACGATCCATTTGGTCATCCATTCATCAGAGACAAAGAACTCAATGCAAGAAGAAAAAAAGATGCCGAGCATGATAAATGGAATAGATTCAAGCAAAATACTCAGGAAAATGGTATTTACATTTAGCAGTGACTCCGGAATATGAAAAGACAGCTTATTAGGTTCAAGCAGAATAAAACAATACAGTAAAAAGAAAAAGAGCAATATGCTGAAGGTGCGTCTTGCAAATTGTTGGAGAGATTCCATCATGTTACCTTCCGTCTCTAGTATTTCTCTATCATAAGAGATAGTACCAATTTATGAGACAAGCCTGGAGAACATGAATGAAAACAAAAAAACGGGCCAATGAACTGGTCCGTTTTTGTCTGACAAATGATTAGTGCAGTGGCGGAGATGCTTTCACAGCGGCTGTCCGCCTTGCCACAGCATAATTCAGCAGCTGGATTGACTGGGGCAATGAAAAGCGCAAAATGAGTCCGGTGAGGATGGCGGTCAAAATGGTACCATAACCGATCGGACCGCCCATGCCCCATGCCGCAAACAAAATCGTTATTTCCATACCGTTCCGCACCCATTGCACATTCCAGCCGGTTTTTTCTGTAATCAGCATCATCAGTGAATCACGCGGCCCCGCGCCAAGACCTGCTGATACATATACACCGACGCCGTAACCGATCAGCACCACGCCGAGAGAGAAGACGATGACGGAGCCCATGTAGGTCGAGGGGGCAGGCAGAATGAAATTGAAAAAATCTATAAATACACCTATGAGCACCATGTTCAGGATCGCCCCAATTTTCGGCCAAGCCTTCGTGAACAATGACGTTAATCCGACAATGAGCGCTCCAATAATAATAGACCACTGGCCGACGGTAAGCCCGAAGTGCTGAAATAGGCTGTAATGAAATGCATCCCACGGACTTATTCCGAGTGCTTTTCCTTCTATCGTCAGGGATACACCAAAAGCCAAAATGATCAAACCGGCAAAATAAAATGTCCAGCGCAGAACAAGTTCTTGCTTCACGTGAGTCCCTTCTTTCGTAAAAATCAGTCGATTGTCATTGTAGCACATCTGACAGAAGGGCGGAATAGGCGGAAGGTGCTCAACAAAAAAAACAGGGCCGCCGCAGGCGCCCTGTTTTTCTGATTACAGCGGGTTTAAAATCCGGTTCAAGAACCGCTGCGTCCGTTCTTCTTTTGGTGCGGAGAAAATTTGCTCCGGTGGTCCCTGTTCCACGATCACGCCGCCGTCGATGAAGACGACTTCGTCCGCCACATCCTGGGCGAATTTAATTTCGTGGGTCACGACGACCATGGTCCAGCCTTCATTGGCCAAATCTTTGATAACCTTCAGCACCTCTCCGACAAGCTCGGGGTCAAGTGCTGATGTTGGTTCGTCAAACAGCATGAGCTCAGGCTGAATTGCCAATGCACGGGCGATGCCGACGCGCTGTTGCTGTCCGCCGGAAAGCTGGAACGGATATAAATCCATTTTGTCCTTCAATCCGACTTTATCAAGAAGTTGAATCGCTTCTTTTCTGACTTCCTCTTTGTTCCGTTTTTGCACCTGAACAGGACCCTCCATCACGTTTTCAAGGGCTGTGCGGTGCGGGAACAGATGATACGCCTGAAACACCATTCCGGATTTCCGGCGAAGCTTTAGGATATCTGCCTGTTTCACCTTTTTGGAGAAATCGATGGCGAAGTCATCAAATGCAAGCTCTCCGTGATTTGGAATCTCCAGCGCGTTTAGGCAGCGGAGCAGCGTCGTTTTCCCTGAACCAGACGGCCCAAGTATGGCAATGACTTTCCCTTTTTCAATCTTCATATCTATCTTTTTTAAAATTTCATTTTCACCGAATGATTTGTTTAATCCTCTAACGGTAAGCATACTCGGAACCTCCTTATTTGGCCACGTAGCGGTCAAGACGCCGTTCGATGACATGCTGGACGAGTGAAAGCAGGAAGCAGATAATCCAATAAATAAAGGCTGCTTCAATATAGATAACTAAAATCTGATCAAGATTCCGCGCGCCGATTTCCTGAGCTTTCCTGAACAGCTCAGCGACCAAAATCTGAGAGGCGAGGGATGTATCTTTGATCAGGCTGATAAAGGTATTGGATAATGGCGGGATCGACACACGAAACGCCTGCGGCAAAATGACGCGGAACAGCGTTTTCTGATGTGTCATGCCAATTGTGTAACCGGCTTCCCATTGCCCTTTCGGCACGGATAAAATAGATGCCCGGATGATTTCAGATGCATAGGCGCCGACGTTTAATGAAAAGGCGATAACTGCGCTTGGAAAAGGATCTAGTGTAATGTTAAAGGCCGGGAACAGATAGAAAATGATGAACAATTGAACGAGAAGAGGAGTGCCGCGTATGGCGGATACGTATATGTTGAACACCCATCTCAAAGGTCTCACTTTCGACATTCTGGCAAGCGCCGTAATCAGCGCCAGTATCATTCCGAATATAAAGGAAAGAATCGTAAGGGGAATCGTATAGTAGATTCCCCCTGAAAGTATCGGCCAGAATGACTGCTGCACCAGATCCCACGGGATCGCCGTGCCAAGCGTCAATGCCGGCAGATTATTTAGAAACATCTTCGCCGAACCATTTTTTAGAAATTTTAGAAAGAGTCCCGTCCTCTTTCATTTCTTTTAATGCTTTGTTGACTTGATCAACAACCTCGCCGCTTCCTTTGCGGAACGTGAAATACGTTGACTGTGGATCGCCTGTTTCAAACGCGATTTTCACGTTTTTGTTGCCTGATGTTTTTAAGTAGTTCAATACGGCAAGCTTATCGTTGTATGTCATATCGACGCGTCCTTGCTGGATCAATTGAAGGGATTGTGCCAAGCCTTCAACTCCTTCAACTTTCGCGCCCGCATCTGTAGCTAATTTGTTGTAGTTGCTTGTCAGTGATTGAGCTGACGTTTTTCCTTTTACATCTGCTTCAGACTTAATATCGTTGTTGTCTTTCTTCGTAACGACAACGGCTCTTGATGTTGTGTATTTATCTGAGAAATCATATTTGTCTTCACGATCTGTTTTTCCGACTTGGTTGGCAATGACGTCAAACCGTTTGGAATTCAGGCCGGCAAACATGCTGTCCCATTGCGTTTCCTTAAAGTCGACTTTCAGCCCTAGGCGTTTTGCGACTTCTGTGATGACTTCCACATCATAGCCAGTCAGCTTGTCAGTCTCTTTGTCGTGATAAGTGAACGGTTCATATGTTCCTTCCGTACCGACTGTCAGGACACCTTTTTTCTTAATAGAAGCCCAAAGATCGCCGTCTTTGGCGTTATCTTTTGACTGATTGTCATTTCCTGCTCCGCAAGCTGCGAGAACTGCAATGCTTACGACCATGAATAAAGCCAATAATGCTTTTTTCATCTTATTCCCCACTTTTCTGGTTGATTTTATTGAAATAAAAAATTAGCTTACAAATCTAAAGGATAACTTTTTTTTAGTATGAGTCAAGTATTTGGTTTTCATAAGGCAAAATCTTTTAAAACAAATCCAAAAATTGCTGTACCGGTTTAGGCAAATAACTATCCGTTCTCCACATGACAGCCGGTGTCATAATGAAGGGATTGTTTTCGATATGGACGGTGTGAACATGGTTTCTCATATGAACGGGAATCATTGTGATGGGCAGAATGGATGCGCCGAATCCGGATGAGACGAGACTGAGCAAAGTTGCAGAATCGTGGCATTCGCAAACAATGCGCGGCTCCAGATTCAGACGATGAAATTCATTCATGACCTGATTATAGACGCCTTTTCCGTTGACAGGCCGGAGCAGAATCAGCGGAAAGGAAGGAATGTCCTCCATTTTAATGGTGTCCCCGCAAGGATATCCTGCCTCTTCTGAAAGCACGAGCACACATGGAATGTCCTCAAGCTGTTTGAATTGAACCGTGTCGCTTTTCATCAGTGTCGTCGTGACCGCCGCATCGATTTGACGGCTTTCCAGCAGCTCTAACAGCGTCGCAGGCTCATTCTCCCAAATATTAAAGGTGAGATGCGGATATCTCTCTTTGATCTGTGTTACTTTTTCAAGCATCAAAGCGGCGCAATAAATCGTTGAACCCACGGCCAGCGTGCCGGCCACCTTCTCCTTCAGCTCTTGTACCTCAATGGCGGCATCCTCAAACCTGTGAAGAATCTCCTTGGCTCTTTTCAGAAAAACAGTTCCTTCATATGTAAGTGTCATTTGTTTTTTCTTATTCCTGTCAAACAGAACAACACCTAACTCGTCCTCCAGCTGTTTCAGCTGCCTGCTTAAAGGCGGCTGCGCCATGTGGAGTTTTTTGGCGGCGGACGTGATTTTCTGTTCTTGGGCTATAGTGATGAAATATCGAAGCTGGCGAATGTCCAAAAGAAAGTGCCTCCCTATTATACCTTTAAAGTATTAAATATAGATTTAACAGATATTTTTCATATGGATATATCAGGAGTATGATGGAAATGAAAGCAGAAATCAAGCGTAAAGGAGGGGGCAAAGTGAAACTCGTTGTCGGAATGACAGGGGCAACAGGGGCTATTTTCGGGGTCAGGCTGCTGGAGTGGCTGAAGGCCGCTGAAGTGGAAACCCATCTCGTTGTGTCTCCTTGGGCTAACGTCACGATCAAACACGAAACAGGCTATACCTTAAAAGAAGTAGAACAATTGGCCACATATACTTATTCGCATAAGGATCAGGCGGCAGCCATTTCAAGCGGGTCGTTTGATACCGATGGAATGATTGTTGCGCCATGCAGCATGAAATCTCTCGCAAGCATTCGCACCGGGATGGCGGATAATCTGCTGACACGTGCGGCGGATGTCATGCTCAAGGAGAGAAAAAAACTCGTTCTCTTAACGAGAGAGACGCCTTTGAACCAGATTCATCTCGAAAATATGCTAGCGCTTACGAAAATGGGCACTATCATTCTGCCTCCGATGCCGGCATTTTATAATCAGCCGAGCAGCTTAGAGGAAATGGTCGACCATATTGTATTCAGAACGTTGGACCAATTCAGCATTCGTCTTCCTGAAGCGAAACGCTGGAATGGGATTGAAAAACAAAAAGGAGGAGCTTGATCATGGCTTATCAAGATTTCAGAGAATTTCTCGCTGCCCTTGAAAAAGAAGGGCAGCTGCTAACAGTGAATGAAGAGGTTAAGCCCGAGCCAGATTTAGGGGCCGCAGCACGCGCAGCCAGCAATCTTGGCGATAAAAGCCCAGCGCTCTTATTTAACAACATTTACGGCTATCACAACGCGAAAATTGCGATGAATGTGATTGGCTCCTGGCCGAACCACGCAATGATGCTGGGGATGCCGAAAGACACGCCGGTAAAAGAACAGTTTTTTGAATTCGCGAAGCGTTATGACCAGTTTCCAATGCCGGTCAAACGTGAGGAAACAGCGCCGTTTCATGAAAATGAAATCACAGAAGATATCAATTTGTTCGATATACTGCCCCTTTTCAGAATTAACCAAGGAGACGGCGGTTACTATTTAGACAAAGCATGTGTCATTTCCCGCGATCTTGAAGACCCTGAGAATTTCGGAAAACAAAACGTCGGCATTTACAGAATGCAGGTCAAAGGAAAAGACCGCCTTGGCATTCAGCCAGTGCCGCAGCACGATATTGCGATCCATCTGCGTCAAGCTGAAGAACGCGGCATCAATCTTCCGGTTACCATTGCGCTCGGCTGTGAGCCGGTCATAACAACGGCGGCATCGACTCCGCTTCTCTATGATCAATCAGAATACGAAATGGCAGGTGCGATTCAAGGCGAACCATATCGTATCGTCAAATCTAAGCTGTCTGACCTTGATGTTCCATGGGGTGCTGAAGTTGTGCTTGAAGGTGAAATCATTGCCGGAGAGCGTGAATATGAAGGCCCGTTCGGTGAGTTCACAGGCCATTATTCCGGAGGACGCAGCATGCCGATTATCAAAATTAATCGCGTATATCACAGAAATAATCCGATTTTTGAACATTTATACTTAGGCATGCCTTGGACAGAATGCGATTATATGATTGGCATTAATACTTGTGTGCCGCTTTATCAGCAGTTAAAAGAAGCGTATCCGAATGAAATTGTCGCTGTGAACGCCATGTATACTCACGGTTTAATCGCGATTATTTCCACAAAAAACCGCTATGGCGGATTTGCGAAAGCAGTCGGCATGCGTGCTCTTACAACGCCGCACGGACTCGGCTACTGCAAAATGGTCATTGTCGTTGACGAAGATGTAGATCCATTCAACCTGCCGCAGGTCATGTGGGCGCTTTCGACCAAAATGCATCCAAAACACGATGCGGTCATCATTCCGGACTTATCTGTCCTGCCGCTTGACCCGGGATCTAACCCATCAGGGATCACTCACAAAATGATTCTTGACGCCACTACACCGGTTGCACCGGAAACAAGAGGCCATTACTCACAGCCGCTTGATTCACCTTTAACAACGAAAGAATGGGAACAAAAATTAATGGACCTAATGAATAAATAAGGAAAGGATGATCCGATATGCATACATGTCCTCGATGCGATTCAAAAAAGGGAGAAGTCATGAGCAAATCGCCTGTAGAAGGCGCATGGGAAGTTTATCAGTGTCAAACATGCTTTTTTACATGGAGATCCTGTGAGCCGGAAAGCATTACAAATCCGGCGAAATACAATCCGGCGTTTAAAATTGATCCGAAGGAAACAGAAACAGCAATTGAAGTTCCGGCTGTGCCGGAACGAAAGGCTTGATCAGCGTGAGCGGCATTTCAGACCGTCTCTTTGAGCTGCTCGACGGGAATCGCCTGAAAGAGAAGCAGCAGGAGGCTTTTGTTTTACAAACGGTATCGGAGGATGGCTGGCCGCACGCCGCTATGATCAGCGCGGGAGAAATTATCGCTCTGAGCCGAACAGATATCCGAATCGCTCTGTGGAAAAACACAGCGACTGCAGCCAACGTCCGTCGCACCGGAAAAGCGCAGTTCACGGCATGGTGGAAGGGAGCCGCTCATTATGTGAAGCTGCACTGTGAGCCCTTGCCGCCTCTCAAAAAAACCGAATATGACAGAGACCGTTTTGCCTGCCGCATCGTTTCAGTGAAGGAGGACGTCGCGAAATATGCTGATTTGACTTCTGGTGTCCGTATCCGGCTTCACAGCCCAGAAGAGGTGCTAAACAGGTGGGAAAGAACGCTTGAGGAATTAAAACGGTAATATCGAAAGCCTGACGCCATGCGTCAGGCTTTTATTTTATATAATGAAAACAAAGGGGGCGTGAGAAATGGAACGTACGGGGATCTGTCACTCAGACGGTTTTGATTTATCTTATCGAATCGAGGGAGAGGGCGCACCCATCCTTGTAATCGGAAGTGCGGTTTACTACCCTCGTCTTTTTTCCTCAGACATCAAACAGAAGTATCAATGGATTTTTGCCGATCACAGAGGATTTGCCAAGCCAAAGCGGGAACTGCGGACAGAGGATCTGAGGCTTGATGCCGTTTTGGCCGATATTGAAAGGATGAGAACGTCTCTTCAGCTTGAGGATGTGGTCATCTTCGGGCATTCTGGACATGCTTTTATGGCTTTAGAATATGCCAGAACATATCCTGAACATGTTCGGAAGGTTGCGCTTCTCAACACTGCACCTGATAACAGTGAAGCAAGACGGCGAAAAAGTGAATTGTTTTTCGTGGAGACAGCCAGTCTTGAGAGAAAAAAACGCTTTGAAAAAGATATCGCGAATTTGCCGCTGGACATCGAGAAAGATCCCGAAAGACGCTTCGTGCACATGTGTATTCGCGCTGAGGCGAAAAGCTTTTATCAAGAGCGGCCGCATGCTGCTTTATGGGACGGTGTTTTCACGAATATGCCGATTATCGATGAATTATGGGGGCATACATTTGCCCAACTTGATCTTATTGAGCGGTTAGCTGATGTTCAAGTGCCGGTTTACATCGGATTAGGGAGATATGATTATTTAGTTGCGCCTGTTACGCTGTGGGATGATGTTGACGGCTTATATCCCCATGTGAAGAAGGTTATTTTTGAGAGGAGCGGCCATCAGCCGATGCTGGAAGAACCGCAAGCCTTTGATCAAAGCTTCAGCAAATGGATGGACAAATATAAAAACAGCCCGCCAAAATAGGCAGGCTGTTTTTAATTATAAGACCCCTTTCATCGCGCGTTTGATAATCGGCGAAAGCAGCAGGAGAATGCCGCCAAGCACGATAGATATCAAACCGATGGTGCCGAAGTAGGTTGTTTCAGGAATTTTATCAAACAATCCGGCTACTTGGGCATTGATCGCTTGGGCTGCTGCGTTAGTCAGAAACCACATGCTCATTGTCTGTGCAGAGAATGCAGCTGGCGCCAGTTTCGTTGTTACGGATAAACCGACTGGAGACAGGCACAGCTCTCCAAGCACGACAAGCAGGAAGCTGAGAACGAGCCAAAGCGGGCTTACGAGTGCTTCTTTTCCTTGCATTGCAGGGAATACCATAATGATAAATGACAAGCCAGCTAGAATAATTCCGATTGAGAATTTAACTGGTGTGGACGGCTGGCGTTTGCCAAGCTTCATCCATAGCCACGCGAAAATTGGCGCGAAAATGACAACAAACAATGGATTTAATGATTGGAACCAAGATGACTGAAGTTCTAATCCGCCCAATGAAAGCCGTATGCGTTCATCAGCGTAAACCGCAAGAATGGTCGCTCCCTGTTCCTGAATGGCCCAGAACATGACAGCACCGATAAACAAAGGGATGTAAGCGGCAAGACGAGATTTCTCTGTTTTGTCCGCTTTTTTGCTTGTAAACATGATGATGAAATAAACAATAGGAATCAAAATACCGAGAATACTTACAAGGTCGATGAAACCATTGATCGTCAGCATGCCTGTTTGTACAGAGATCATCACTGCGATTGTCACAATGATAACACCGATTCCAGTACCAATCGCAGATTTTTTAGACAGCGGATTCGGCACATTTGAGCCTGCAAGCCCGAGATTATTCTTTCTTGTCAGAGCAAATACGATAAGTCCGAGAAGCATTCCAACTGCGGCAGCTCCGAAGCCGAGATGATAGTTGTACTTCTGTCCGAGTGTTCCGACAATTAACGGCGCAAGTAAACCGCCAAGGTTAATCCCCATGTAGAAAATACTAAAACCTGAGTCGCGGCGCGGGTCTTCTTTCGTGTAAAGATCTCCAACCACGCTTGAAACGTTTGGTTTTAATAAGCCTGTTCCGATAATGATAAGCGCCATGCTGATATAAAATGCTGTCGCGCTGCCCGGATAGGCGAGTGCAATGTGGCCGAACATAATGAATATGCCGCCGTAAAACACAGTGTTTGCGGTTCCGAATACCCGGTCAGCAAGCCATCCGCCAATAATAGTGGACATGTATACGAGTGACCCGTAGATCGACATGATGGCAACCGCTGTGCCTTTGTCAAAGCCAAGCCCTCCGTTAACCGTTTCTGTATACAAATAGTAAAGCAAGATTGCTCTCATACCATAGTAAGAGAAACGCTCCCAAAATTCGGTGAAAAATAGTGTAAATAGTCCTCGCGGGTGACCAAAGAACCCTTTTTGCGGGACGCTTTTAATGATACTTTCGTTATCAATTGAAGCCATGTCAGCCAAACCCTTTCTTAAAAAAGTGTATTATAAAAATCATATTCTTATATAATACTTGTGTCAATATAATTTATACTCATTTCAAATAGTTCCATAATGGAAAAATTATAGATGTATAAAAATAGTGATTTCATCCTAATTATTAAGTCCTTTTTTGTAAGGTTTTCTTACAAAACTATTCCTTTATATTTTTTTAATAAAATTTTAGAGAAATGTACAAGCGGATCGGGCCATTGTGAGTATCATAATAGTAATCATAGAGAAGGAGGCTCGCAATTGGCTGAATTCATATTAAATGCGGCGGATTTCGGTATCTTAGGAGATGGAAAAACGGATTCAACAGTACTGATTAATCACTGCCTCAGTACGGCTGTTTCGAAAGGATATCATACTGTCTGGTTTCCAAAGGGAACATATTTAATAGACGGAACGCTTGGAGGAGATTCCAATCAGAAGTTTCGAAACGCCGGGATCATTGTTCCCGGCAACCTTGAGATTGTGATGGACCCCGAGTGTATCATCAAAGTGATCCCGAACAGTTCGTGGGGTTATTCCGCATTTTATGTAGGCAAGCAAGAGAATATAACCATTTCCGGAGGACAAATTATCGGCGAACGTGATGAGCATACGTATGCGTCAGCAGGGATAAGGTCAACCCATGAATGGGGCTTTGGCATTTGTATTGAAGGATGCTCGAATGTTGTCATTGATGATGTCAAAATTTCTGATTTTACCGGAGATGGGATCATTGTCAGCCCGAGGGGATTAAAGACAATTAATGATTATCGAACGTCAGAGCAAATTATCATCCGCCGCTGTGAGGTTCGGCGATCAAGAAGAAATAATATTTCCATTACCGGATGTGATATGGTTACGGTGGAGGAATGTGTGATCGCAGACGCCGGGACGGGAAATGGAACAGCGCCGAGATTCGGAATTGACATAGAAGGATATGGCGAAGGAGATATTGATTATGAGGAACCGATCAATGTATCCATTCGCAATAACCATTTTATCGGAAACGTTTCAAGTTCTGTGACCAATTTTAACGGGTACGGCATTTCAATAGAAGGAAACCACTCAGACAATACGATCAGTTATGGGTATGGAACGCAAACGGTAATTAAAGGAAATATCCTCAGACGGGCGGAAGGCGCGGCGGCTGCACCTAGAGTCGGGATTACCGGACTCGGTGTGTCACAAGGAAAAGAGAGCAGTGATGCGGTCATCGCAGGCAATCTCATTACCGGGTTTTCGACCGGGATTGATGTCAGGGGAAAGAGCGTTCTTGTTACGAACAATAAAATCAGCAACTTTGAAAACACAGGGATATTGGTTTATCAGTCTTCCGACGTAAAGGTAGACGGCAACCAGATTCAAAACGGACTGTCTGAAACAAGGCGCAGTACCGGCCTTCGCGCAGTGCTGTCAGATGATACCGCATTTCTGAATAACTGCCTCATTCAAGTCATTGACGGCGTGAACATATCGGGCGGTGATATGATCATTAAGGATAATGTACTGAGAAAATTCAGCCGGGGGATCTGGATCGCTCAAGGAAACGCGGTGATTGAAGGAAATACACTGAATCCTGACGCGTTTGAAGCAGCCCCAGAATCATATACTGTTTCTGTTACAAACAATGCGAGCGCTATCATTAAAAACAACACATGTAAAGAGTTTAAAAATTACCCGATTTACTGTTCCACAAGTGCGAAAACCTCAATTATCAGCAACCACTTTGAGAGATCTCCGCTTTTGGTCACCATCTATATCAACGCCGGTGTGCATGAGATTTTTGATAACACCATTTCAGTCAACAGAACAGCCGGAAATCCGATTGTCATTTATATCAACGGTTCTGCAGGCTCTATCATATCTGGAAACACCATCAATAACCTCTCCGCTGGCACGGCGACAGCTATTCAAACAAACACCTCAACCAATTCCAAAATCATCGGCAATCGCATTTTCAAAGGAACCATCAACAAACATAGCAGTGATACAGCAGATGGCAATATTATCGCTTGAAAAAGCGCCCCTTTTAGGGGTTCTTTTTTTTCGATTTATAGATCACATACATTTCTCTGGCCAATATCAAAACAAAAAAGAAAAGCACAACCCATTCTGCGAACGTCGTCATCTTAAAGCTGGACATATTGTTATAAATGGCTTTTGTAAAACTGAAACCTTGAAGCATGTCCATAAAAACAGAAATGGTTAATAAACAAATCAGTATGATCCCTGTCACGCCTAATATCTTCATGCTTCATCACCCTCCGCTTTTAGTGTCTATCTTTATCAGCGAAGTTATACCGCAGTCAGCCGCATGCATAATCTCAACTCCAGAAGGAAGAATATGAGAAAACGACAAGGAAAGGTATTTTGTGTATGCCTTTATTTTCTAAGCAAAAGAACAATTCAAGAGACAAACAAAAAACAGAAGAGAAGAATCAGGAACAGCGGCATGAAAAAGAAAGGCCGATTCACATTTCCCCAAGTTTGGCAAAAAACATAGCGGAAACGAAGAAGGAAGTCGGAAGCAGCTCTGATGTCATCATTCGGGAGATCAAAATCGGGGAACAGGACCTTGTCCACCTTGCCGTTATTTATATTGCGGGTCTGGTCGATAATAACACGATTCATGAATCCTTAATCGAGCCTTTAGTTCAGGATCAGTCCATCCAAAATTCTCAAGCCATCCAGCAGATTCTTGAAAAAACCCTCCCTCTGGGCGGAGTGAAAGCGGAAAAGAGCTGGGATAAGTTGTTTACTGAATTGATGCTTGGAAATACGCTGATTTTTGCCGACGGTTCCGATGAGGCGCTTATCTGCAGCACACAGGGTGGGGAGCAGCGTTCCATCCAAGAGCCGAGTACCCAGGTGTCCTTCCGCGGCCCGCGCCAAGGATTTACAGAGTCTTTGCAAACAAATATTTCAATGATCCGGCGATACATTAAAAATCCGAATCTGTGGGTTGAAAAAATGAAAATCGGTTCTGTCACAAATACGGACATCGCTCTTATGTACATTGAAGGAATATGTGATGAAAAGGTGCTGAAGGAAGTGAAACAGCGCCTGAAAAAAATAGACATTGACAGTATTTTAGAATCCGGATATATCGAGCAGCTGATTGAGGATGAAACCTTTACGACGTTTCCGACCATGTATCACACAGAACGCCCTGATGTTGTAGCGGGTAATCTGTTAGAAGGAAGATTCGCAATCGTTGTGGACGGAACGCCGTTTGTGCTCATTGCACCGGCCTTATTTATTCAATTTTTTCAGTCAGTTGAAGACTATTATTCGCGTTTTGATATTGCGACAAGCATTCGCGTTCTGCGGATTTTAATCTTTTTTATTTCACTTGTTTCGCCAGCTGTTTATGTGGCAGCCACAACGTTTCACCAGGAAATGATTCCGACGCAGCTGTTAGTCGTGATTGCAGCCCAGCGGGAAATCGTGCCGTTTCCGGCTGTTGTCGAAGCACTCACAATGGAGGTTGCTTTTGAGATCCTAAGGGAAGCCGGCGTCAGGCTGCCGCGAGTTGTCGGCTCGGCGGTATCGATCGTAGGTGCGCTTGTTATCGGACAGGCTGCCGTACAAGCTGGTATCGTCTCTCCAGCCATGGTTATTATTGTTGCGATCACCGCGATTGCCAGCTTCGCGACACCTGCTTTCGCCATGGCAATTTCAGCCCGTCTTATTCGATTTATGTTTATTATTGCGTCTTCTATTATGGGGTTTTACGGGTTGATTTTAGGGATCATTATGATGTTTGTCCATTTATGCAGCCTGCGCTCTTTCGGTGTTCCTTATATGTCGCCGCTCGCTCCTTTTTCATCTCAAGGCGTAAAGGACACACTGTTCAGGGTTCCATGGTGGGCTGATGAAAAAAGGCCGGAATCGATCAGCAAGCAAGATAAGGTGCGGCAGGCGGAAGATCAGCGCCCAGAGCCTGACGGTTCACGCGGAATGGTGAACAAAGATTTGGAAGAAGGGGATCATAATGGTACGTAAACGTGTATTAACCGTTCTCATGCTTTTGAGCGTCATTGTGCTGCCCGGCTGCTGGGATAAGCGGGAACTGACGGACCTTGCGATTATCTCGGCGATTGGCATCGATCGGACGAACGAAGGCAACTACGTGCTGCATCTTCAAATTATCAATCCCGGAAATGTTGCCGGCGGGCTTCAGGGAGGCGGTGCTGGAGACAGGCCGCCTGTATCTGTCTATTCGATTGAAGGCGACAATATGACGGAAGCGCTAAGAAAAGCCTCCATGAAGGTATCGCGGCGGCTTTACTTTGCCCATACCAATCTCGTCGTAATCAGCGAAAAGCTTGCGAAAGAGGAAGGCTTGGATTTTGTGTTAGATAATCTTGACCGCGATACGGAATTCAGGACAACGGCGACATTCGTCGTGGCTCATAAAACAAAAGCAGAAAATATCGTAAAAATCCTGACACCGATTGATAAAATCCCGTCAAATAAAGTCAATAAAACACTCGACTTCACGGAGGCACAATACGGACGGGTGGTCAAAACTAATATTCAGGATGTCCTGAAAACACTTGCCAACAGCACAAGAGCACCGGTTATCCCGGGATATATGATGATTGGTGACGATAAAAAAGGAATCAGCATGGAAAACACGCAGGCGACTGATCCGAAAGCGATTCTTCAGGCAGACGGTTTAGCGATTTTTGATAAGTCAGGGCATTTAAAGTATTGGATTGAAGATGATGAAAGCGTTGGGGCTGTCTGGCTTATGAATAAGGTTCAGCATACGTTTATTAATGCTGACTGGGAAAAGACGAAGGATGCGGTCAGCTTGCAGGTCACTCATCAAGACACAAAGCTGGTACCCGAGATGCGAAAGGGACATCCGCACATCCATGTGCATGTGACGGTTGAAGGAATTATAGATGCTGTCAAATACCCTTTCAATTTGTCTGATCCAAAGGTGCTTGCCGCTATTGAAAAAGCTCTCAACAAAGAGCTGGAAAAGGAAATCAACCATACTGTGAAAAAGGTCAAGAAGAATAAAGTGGACTTTATCGGTTTTGGTGACTTGATATATAGAAAGTATCCGAAGCAGTGGGAAAAAATGAAAGACACATGGGAAAAAGAGTATTTGCCTGATTTGTCTGTCGATGTGAAGGCGGAGACGTATATCAGAAGAACGGGATTGCGAAACAATCCGATCAGACACCAGCTTGAAGATGAATAGGTCTGGAGAAAGGGGAATGACAGATGGAAAAAGCCAAAATTAGTATAAGGCAGCTGTTTGTCATGATTATCATTTTTGAGCTGGGCAGCTCCTTATTGATTACACCGGGATCAATGGCGGGCCGGGATGCTTGGATAGCAGTTCTATTGGGCTGTGCGGCCGGTTTGTTCCTTTTCTATTTGTATCAGGGCATTTATCAATGTTACCCGGAATCTTCTCCGAAAGAATACATGGATGATATGCTGGGAACCAAGCTGAGCTGGTTGTTTTCATTTCTGTATATCCTGTACTTTGCCTATATTGCCGCACGGGTGCTGCGTGACTTTGGAGAAATGTTGCTGACCTTTGCTTATCATGATACACCTATCGTAATCGTCAATGCTTTATTAATGCTAGTAAGCATATATGCCGTCAGAAAAGGAATTGAAGTGCTCGCCCGCGCGGCCGAGCTTCTTTTCGGAGCCATGTATATACTGGGCGCGCTCGGCCTCGTGCTGATCATTGTCTCAGGTACCGTAGACCCTCATTATTTAAAACCAGTTTTAGCAGACGGCATTTATCCTGTCATTCAATCTGTTTTCACTCAAACCATGTACGTTCCGTTTGGTGAAGTCGTTTTATTTGTAATGATTTTCCCTTACCTTAATGACAGAAAAAATGTGAAAAAAATGGGGATGATCGCGATGACCATCAGCGGATTGGTTGTGGCGCTGACCGTTGCGATTAATATCAGCGTGCTTGATGTTGATCTTACACTTAGATCCCAGTTTCCTCTTTTAAGCACGATTCAGACGATTAAGGTTGAAGAATTTTTAGACCGTCTCGATGTCTTTTTTATGCTGGCGCTGATCATTGGCGGTTTCTTCAAAGTCAGCCTTTACTTGTACGCGGTGGTAATAGGCACTTCCACGCTCTTTAAAGAAAAGAACCCTTCTCAACTGGCTTATCCGATGGGCTTTGGCATCTTAATCCTTTCGATTACGATCGCGACTAATTTTTCGGAGCATTTGAACGAAGGCCTGAAGGTGGTGCCGCTGTATATTCATTTGCCCTTTCAGTTTTTGTTTCCGCTCTTTCTGTTTATTGTTGCTGTTTGGAAAAAGAAGCGAAGAGAGAAATCAAAGGGGCAGAAAACAAAAAAACGATAAAAAGAGCGGGGGGATGCAGCCGCCGCTCTTTTTATGTTCACTTCTATATAAAAGGGGGATTTAGGGTGCGCCCCTGTCTGCACTGGCAGAGGCGCGTTTTTGTTATACGACTGCGGCGTTTTCCTTCACAGTAAAGCTTCCTTTTGAAAGTCTGATGTTGATGTCCGATACTTTTGCAATTTGCTCATCGTGCGTTACCATGATGACGCATTTATTTTCCTTGTGCGCCAGATCTTGAAAGAGCCGCACGATTTCTTTTGATGTATCCTCATCAAGATTTCCGGTCGGTTCATCGGCTACGATGAGGTCCGTGTCACAGCAGAAAGCTCTTGTAATCGATACCCGCTGCTGCTGTCCGCCGCTCAGTGTCAGCACTTTTTGCCGTGCTTGTTTTTCATTGATGCCAACCTTCTGCAGCATTTCCAGCGCATACGCTTCTTTGTTCTTTTCTTTAGAACCTGTGATTTCCATGGCGGTCGTGACGTTCTGCAGAGCCGTCATATATGGGAGCAGGTTGTACGCCTGAAAGACAATTGATACATATTGATTTCTGAAATTTGTTAAGCCGATTTTAGAAACAGCTTTTCCGTTGTAAAGGATCGTTCCTTCCTTTGGTGCGTCAAGTCCGCCTGCCAGAGACAGGAAAGTGGTTTTTCCTGTCCCCGATGTGCCGACGATTGTATAGAATTTTCCTTTTTGAAAGCTGATGTTGATATCCTGAAACAATGGCTGGCTTTTGTCTTTATACCAGTAGCCGACTTGTTGAAATTCTAATAAGCTCATAGGTTTCGCCTCTTTCTATTCCTGTTTTGTCAATATCGTTTTCGGATGGAGCCGCAGTACTGAAATAGACGGCATCAATGTTGCGATGATGGCGATTAAGATGCCGATTCCTCCAAGAATAAGCATGTCGTTCATAGAAATTGCAATGTTCAGAGAATCGATAACGTTCACGTTTGATGAGCTGTGGCCGAACACTCCGCCGCCCATGCCGCCACCGCTGCCAGGCATTTGTCCGCTTGCGGTTTGCGTTGAATCAGTTGAAGAACTGACCTGCTGGGATAAAAGCTGATTGCCGAGCTGGTTCGCGACTAGATTTCCCGTTACTGATGCAAGGCCGATTGCGATTACCGCGACGATCAGAATCTCAGTTAAGAACTGCCCAATCAATTTCAAGCGTTTTTCACCGATGGCCATTAACACGCCCATCTCATATTTGCGCTCTCTGATTGACATCATGACGATCAGGCCGAGAATGACAGCACCTGCCACTGATACAAGATACACGACGTTTTTAGAGAAAGAAGCTACATTTTCAATCGGGTCGACCATTTGCTGGTAAAGCTGATCGTTTGTATTCAGTGTGTACGTGTCGAAGTCAATTGATGTTTTCTTCGCTGCTTTTACGAGAGCATCCATATTTTTTGCATCGTCCATATAGTAAACAGCTGAGTCAATTGTATTTTTATAGTCGTCACCTTTTAGCGCTGCTGTTGCTGTGTAAGGCGTGTAAAGCTTGTTGTAAGGATTTAAGAAAGAGAAATTCTGGGCTTGGTCATCGCCTGAAGACGTTGTTTTATAGATACCAACGATCTTCAGCTTTACTGTTGTATCTTCATCTGTTGCTGATTCAATCGTGATCGAATCTCCAACGCTTAAATCATTTTCTTCCGCTAATGTTTCGTTGATCACCGTTACTTTTTTGCCGACATCTGATTTAGTAATCGCGCGTCCGTCAGTGATTTTTGCCTCTCCGTCAGAGAAATCATCAACTAACGCTGTGCTGATGACACCTTCAATCGAAAGATCGGCTTGAACCATTTGCGGTCTGCCTTGTCCGCCGCCTTGGCTGTTTTTATCATTCGGGCTTGAACTGCTTGAGCTGGAATCACTTGAACTAGTGCTTGAGCTTTCAATCGCATCAAAGTTTCCTGCGTTGGCTGAAGCTGATGTGATGTAGTTGTAGCTCTTCACATGATCAAGTGCTGCAAGCTTATTCGCATCAGACACTTTGATCGGTGTTGATTCGAAGCTGCGTTTTTCTCCGCTGTCCTGCTGTTTTTCCATTTGCTTTTGGCGGTCCACTTGAAGCGTTACGCTTCCGCCGAGCTCCTGTCTGGCCAGTTCACTTGATTTTTGTGCTGCCGACTGGATTGTGAGGCCTGATAGGACAAAGACACATATGACTGTAAACACAAATAATTGCAATAACGTTTTTCCCTTTTTAGCCTTCATATTCCAAAAGGCCCGTTTGATAAAGTTCATTTATGTTCCTCCGTATAGGTATTTTTATTGGTAAGGCCGCCTGTGGGGCGGTCCCGCTTGTTGATAAATTAATAGTAGTCCAAAGGTATGAAAAAAGTATGAACAATCTATTTCTAGTTGATTAAATAAAAACTAACAATTGTGAAACACAAAACCTTCTGTATAAAATGGTGCTATTATATAAAAAAGCAACAAAGCAACCGGAGGATATAATGAAAATATTAATGATAGAAGATAATGTTAGTGTATGTACGATGACGGAGATGTTTTTTTTTAAGGAAGGTTTTGAAGCGGAATTCGTTCATGACGGGTTAGAGGGATACCAGCGTTTTACGGAGGAAAATTGGGATCTGATCATTTTGGATATTATGCTACCGTCCATGGATGGCGTGACCATCTGCAGAAAAATAAGAGAGACAAGCACGGTGCCGATTATCATGCTGACTGCCAAAGACACTGAATCAGATCAAGTCATCGGTTTTGAGATGGGAGCGGATGATTATGTCACAAAGCCGTTCAGTCCGCTGACATTGGTTGCCCGCATCAAAGCTGTCATCAGAAGATATCAGGCAACAGGCAAGGCGGTCATTGATGAAGATATGATCGAATCGGAATGCTTTACCATTAATAAGAAGACAAGAGAAGTATTTTTAAACGGAGAGCCTGTTGAAAACCTCACACCGAAGGAATTCGATCTGCTTTATTACCTTGTCCAAAATCCGCGGCAGGTGTTCTCTAGAGAACAGCTGCTTGAGCAGGTATGGGGCTATCAGTTCTACGGAGATGAGCGAACGGTTGACGTTCATATCAAACGGCTGCGGAAAAAGCTTGCCAGTGAAGACAAGCCTTTTCTGTATACGGTGTGGGGAGTAGGGTATAAATTTGATGAAGATTAAATATCTATATCAACTGCTGCTGAGCCATATCAGCCTTTTGATTTTAGCGTTTGTCATTATCATTTCTCTCTTTTCCCACTTTGTGAAAGAGTTTGCCTATCAAAACAAAGTAGAGGAATTGACGTCATATGCGGTACAGATCGCAAACGAATTCCAAGGCGGCCAGGTTGATCTGCATAGGCTGTACCCTTATCAAGATTTGTTGAGCACAAGAAAGACACAGTTTATGCTCTTTGATGAAAAGCAGCGCCCTTATTTCATGCCCGAAGGCTTTCCGCCAAGGGAAAAGCTGAAGAAATCAGAATGGAATAAGCTGAAAAAAGGGCAGACTGTCATGATCAGAGCCGATGGCCGTTTTGATGATGAAGTGTCCCTTGTGGCACAGCCTATTTTTGTTCAGAACCAATTTAAAGGCGCCGTTCTGCTGATTTCTCCGATCAGCGGTGTTGAACAGATGGTCAATCAGGTCAATCTCTACATGTTTTATGCTGTGATCAGCACGCTTGCCATTACCATACTGGTCAGCTGGCTGCTATCGAAATTCCATGTGAAACGGATTGAAAAGCTGAGAGAAGCGACGGATAAAGTGGCTTCCGGCGATTATGACATCCACTTGGAAAACAGCTACGCGGACGAAATCGGCGTGCTGGCGTCTGACTTTAATATCATGGCGAAAAAATTAAAGCAATCAAGAGATGAAATCGATCGCCTTGAGAAGCGGAGAAGGCAGTTTATCGCTGACGTGTCACATGAATTAAAAACACCGCTGACGACGATCAACGGTTTGGTTGAAGGGCTGAACAGCCATACGATTCCTGAGGGAAAGAAGGAAAAATGCTTCTCGCTCATCAGTGAGGAAACGAAGCGAATGCTGCGGCTCGTAAAAGAGAATCTGGACTATGAAAAAATCAGATCCCAGCAAATTACCTTAAACAAGCTTGATGTTCCGCTGATCGAGGTTTTTGAAATCGTAAAAGAGCACTTGGAACAGCAGGCAGAAGAAAAGCAAAACAAGCTGGCGATTCAGGTAGAGGATAACGTCATCGTTCATGCCGATTATGACCGGTTCATTCAAATTCTCGTCAACATTACGAAAAACAGCATCCAATTTACGCAAAACGGCAACATTTGGCTGCGTGGAATAGAAGGATACAAAGAGACGATTATTGAAATTGAAGATACGGGTATCGGCATTTCAAAAGAGGATATTGAGCATATTTGGGAGCGGTTCTACAAAGCTGATATTTCAAGAACGAACACCGCATACGGGGAATACGGACTCGGTCTCTCCATCGTCAAGCAGCTTGTTGAAATGCATCAGGGCACAGTAGAAATCAAGAGTGAAGAAGGAAAAGGCACGACATTCATCATCCGCCTTCCTTTAATGGCAAAACAGCAATAACATACAGGGCGGCGGCATCGTCAAATGCAGCCGCCTTTTTTGCACACCGCTTCGGTTTATTGCGTGCTCCCGAAACAAAGATTGCGTGTTTTTCGGGTCGGGACGGTCTGTAAACATGATAAAATATGACATAAACAGTTTTTGATGGGAGAGGGTGAAGGAATGAAGAGCGGGGTAATTCCTTCTTCAGCGGTCGGTCAAAAAATTAACGAGTGGTACAAATATATCCGGACATTCAGCGTACCGGATGCCGAAGTGTTAAAAGCTGAAATCCAGCAGGAACTGAAACACATGCAGCACGATTCCAACTTGCTGCTTTATTATTCACTAATGGAATTCCGCCACCAGCTTATGCTTGATTATCTAGAGCCGTTAGAGAAATTAAATATCGAAGACCAGCCGAGCCTGTCTGAATTATCGAGAAACATTGACAGCAACCAGGCAGATCTCAAAGGGCTGCTCGACTATTATGTGAATTTTTTCCGCGGAATGTATGAGTTTGATAAGCGGGAATTTATTTCTGCCATTACATACTATAAACAGGCGGAGAAAAAGCTTTCCTTTGTTGCAGATCATATTGAACGGGCTGAATTCTATTTTAAAATCGCGGAAGCCTATTATTATATGAAGCAAACGTACTTTTCACTGATCAATATAAAAAACGCCTACGAGATTTACGTGGAGCAGGAAACCTATAATGTGAGAATCATTCAGTGCCATTTTGTGTTCGGGGTCAACCTGATGGATGAAAGGAATTTTGAGCAAGCCGCACGCCATTTCAAATTGGCGCTCGATATGGCCGAAGCAGAACAAAAAGCGCAGCTGGTCGGAAGAGCATATTATAATCTTGGACTATGCTATTACAATCAAGACCATCTTGACCCAGCTATTGACTACTTTGAAAAAGCGGTCTCCACGTTTGAAAGCAGCAGGATCATCAATTCGCTGCCACAAGCCTATTTTTTAATCACCTTGATTTATTATAAACGGGGAAAACATGATAAAGCTTCGGAATATCACAAGCGGGGCTATGAATATGCTAAAGAAACAGACGATGCAGACTATGCGGTAAAATTCGAGTTTTTACAATCCCTATATCAGGATCAGCCCAATGAAGAAGGAATCGAACGATGTTTCCAATACTTGAAAAATAAAAATATGTACGCTGATATAGAGGATTTAGCCCTAGAAGTAGCAAAATATTACTATGAACAGAAATGGTTCAAACTGTCTGCTTCCTACTTTCTACAAGTTGAAGAGGCAAGAAAACAAATACAAAGGAGTGAAGGTTTGTATGAAATTGAAATCTAAGTTGTTTGTTATTTGTTTGGCCGCAGCTGCGATTTTTACAGCGGCTGGCGTTTCTGCTAATGCGGAAGCACTCGACTTTCATGTGACGGAAAGAGGAATGACGTAAAAACCAGCCCCTTCTCATTAGAGAAGGGGTTTTTCTTTTAAAAAAACGCCGCAAGGCATAGTCTTACGGCGCTCCGCAGAGATGGTCAGCAGCTTAGAAGCCGCCAACAAACGCAGTCCCAACGATAATTAAAAGAATAAACAATACAACGATTAAAGCGAAAGAATTGCCGTAACCGCCACCGTTAGAGTATCCTGACATAAGGTTTCACCTCCCTATGAAGGATACTATAAGGTATGCAGAAACGATGAGCTTGGCAGGGATAATAGTGGACAAGAGAAAAAATGAACAATTCGGCTATATAAGGTGATATAAAAAATAGCGGACGCTTGCGCCCGCTATTTATGTATATTAAGAGATCAGCACGCCGGCGAAAAATTCCTGATATAACGCTTGGACGGCTTTTCTCTCTTCGGCTTCTTTCACGCCGAACATCATGCTTACCTCAGATGATCCTTGGTTGATCATTTCGATATTCACCTTTGCCTCTGACAATGCTTTTGCTGCTCTTGCCGTTGTGCCGACATTGTGGCGCATCGCTTCTCCTACAACCATAATCAGTGCGAGATGATGCTCGACAATCACTTCGTCAGCGTGCAGATCTTCTTGAATCAGTTTGATAACGCTGCGTTCAGTGGCGGCATCCATTTGACCCTCCCGTAAGATGATGGTCATGTCATCAATCCCTGATGGAACATGCTCATACGTTAAACCGTGCTCCTCTAGGATTTGAAGTGCTTTGCGGCCAAATCCGATTTCTCTGTTCATTAAATACTTGCTGATATAAATGCTGCAAAAGCCGATATCGCTGGCAATGCCGACGACAGGCCCGTTTGTGTTATCCCGCTTGCTGACGACCCGGGTGCCTTGTGCTGACGGGTTGTTCGTATTTTTGATTTGCACAGGAATTCCCGCCCTGAATGCCGGAATAAGCGCTTCATCATGAAACACTGAAAAGCCCGCGTAGGACAGCTCTCTCATCTCTCTGTATGTCAGTTCGCTGATTTCCTTTGGATTCTCAACGAAGGACGGATTGACAGAGTACACAGCGTCCACGTCCGTAAAGTTTTCGTACAAATCAGCTTGAAGCCCGTTGGCAAGAATCGAGCCGGTAATATCAGAACCGCTCCGTGAGAATGTGATCACATCGCCAGCCTCGCTGAATCCGAAAAAACCGGGAAAAATGATGAGACCGTCACGTTCCCGAAGACGATAGAGGTTTTGATAGGATTCAGGAAGAACTTGCGCGTTGCCGGGTTCATTTGTCACAAATAGGCCGGCATCCTTCGGGTTGACATATTCCGCTTTGACGCCTTTATGGCGGAAATAGGCGGCGATCAGCTTGGCGTTGTTATCCTCCCCGCTGGCTTTGACTGCATCAAGATATTGCTCAGGATTGCTTTTATCTCCTTCTAAAAGCGTAAACAGATCATCGCGGATTTTTTCGATAATGGTTTGCTCAAGCTGAAGCTCATTTGCGATGAGGGCATACCGTTCCACAACAGCTTCTGCCAGTTCAGGGGTGCTGCCTGATGCTAAATATTGTTCTGCACATGCGATTAAGAGATCAGTCACTTTCGTATCCTCAGCATAGCGTTTTCCCGGAGCTGAAACGACTACAGCTTTCCGTGCCGGGTCTGAGGTTACGATGTCAAACACCTTTTCAAGCTGGGCGCCTGAAGCGAGTGAGCTGCCTCCGAATTTAACGACCTTCATGTTTACATCTCCTAATGTTTAAAATTTTCACACAAATTTAGTATTTATTATCTCTCTTTCAGACCTGTAAATCAAGGGGGAATTTCTTTCTGGAGTGAACATTTGTATTTTCCATGAGGAATTAAGTCAGGTAAACTACCTGTATACATGCGTTTTGAAGATAAATATGGTAAACAACCTAACGAAATGGGATGGAAAATGATTAGAATGATTAGTAAAATTAAATACATGACTAGGTTAATATTTTGAAAGAATATTGACTAACACTAGAAAAATGGTAATATGTAAATGATAATGATAATCAATTACTATATGGCCATATTGTTTTGAGTCCTTGCGGAGTAGGAGATACGTTCTTTTTGCTGTAAGGATGTAAGGAGGCAGCATGAAGTTACGTTACTTATTTATTCTACTTATCATATTAGCAGTCACATCTGTGTTTATCGGCGTAGAAGATCTGTCGCCGCTTGATCTCTTTGATTTAAGCAAACAAGAGGCATCAACGCTGTTTGCAAGCCGTTTGCCGCGATTGATCAGCATTGTCATCGCGGGATTAAGCATGAGTATCTGCGGTTTGATTATGCAGCAGATCAGCAGAAACAAATTCGTGTCACCGACTACGGCTGGCACGATGGATTGGGCTCGGCTCGGCATTTTAATATCCTTGCTGCTGTTTACATCCGCCAGTCCTTTAATGAAAATGCTGGTTGCGTTTGTCTTTGCCCTTGCAGGAAATTTTCTGTTTATGAAAATCCTTGAAAGAATCAAGTTTAACGACACCATCTTTATTCCGCTTGTCGGTTTAATGCTCGGGAATATCGTCAGTTCAATCGCGACATTTATCGCGTATAAATATGACTTGATCCAGAATGTGTCATCATGGCTTCAGGGAGACTTCTCTTTAGTTGTGAAAGGAAGATACGAGCTTCTTTATCTGAGTATTCCGCTCGTCATCATTGCCTATGTGTTTGCGGATAAATTCACATTGGCCGGTATGGGAGAAAGCTTTTCAGTCAACCTCGGCCTGAAGTACAAACGGGTTGTGAACATCGGGCTCATTATTGTGTCCCTGATCACGTCTCTTGTCATTTTGACTGTCGGTATGCTTCCGTTTCTCGGTTTAATCATCCCGAATATTGTATCGATTTACAGAGGAGACAATCTGAAAAACAGTCTGCCGCACACGGCGCTATTGGGAGCGGTTTTTGTGCTCTTTTGCGATATACTGGGCAGAATCATTATCTTCCCTTACGAAATCTCGATTGGCCTGATGGTCGGAATCATCGGCAGCGGCATTTTCCTGTTTATGCTGTTAAGGAGAAAAGCGTATGCGTAACCAGATGAAAATTGCGTTGCTCGTTGTTATAGCCATCATATGTATTGGCTTGTTTCTGTTTTATGACTTAGGCAATTGGGATTACACCCTGCCGAGAAGAATCAAAAAGGTTGCTGCCATTGCGCTGACTGGGGGAGCGATTGCGTTTTCGACCATGATCTTTCAAACGATTACGAACAACCGTATCCTGACGCCAGGCATCTTGGGCCTTGATTCTCTCTACATGCTGATTCAGACCGGCATTATCTTTTTGTTCGGTTCTGCGAATATTGTCATCATGAATAAAAACATCAACTTTATCATCTCTGTTCTGCTGATGATACTGTTTTCCCTTGTTCTGTATCAAATCATGTTCAGGGGAGAGGGGAGAAATATCTTTTTCCTTCTGCTCATCGGAATCGTGTTTGGCACGCTGTTCAGCAGCCTGTCTTCCTTTATGCAGATGCTGATTGATCCGAATGAGTTCCAAGTTGTGCAGGACAAGATGTTTGCCAGCTTTAACAACATCAATACGGATTTGTTATGGCTTGCGTTCATCATCTTCCTGCTGACAGGCGCTTATGTTTGGCGTTTTACAAAGTTTTTTGACGTGCTGTCGCTCGGGCGCGAGCACGCCGTGAATTTGGGCATCGACTACGACAAAGTGGTGAAGCAGATGCTGATCGTAGTTGCGATCCTTGTTTCTGTTTCAACAGCGCTAGTCGGGCCGATTATGTTCTTAGGCCTTCTCGTCGTCAACCTGGCGAGAGAATTCCTGAAAACGTATAAGCATTCATACTTAATCGCAGGCTCCGTTTTCATCAGCATCATTGCGCTGGTCGGAGGGCAGTTTGTGGTTGAGAAAGTGTTTACCTTCTCAACGACGCTGAGCGTCATTATTAATTTTGCCGGCGGGATTTATTTTATCTACTTGCTGTTAAAGGAGAATAAATCATGGTAGAGGTCAAAAATGTAAGCAAACAATATGGCGGGAAAGTGGTCCTTGAAGAGACGTCAGTCACGATTCCAAAGGGCAAAATTACCTCGTTTATCGGTCCTAACGGCGCCGGCAAAAGCACGCTGCTGTCTATTATGAGCCGCCTGATCAAAAAGGATTCCGGCGAGATTTTCATAGACGGACAAGAGATTGGAGCCTGCGACAGCAAAGAGCTTGCCAAAAAAGTGAGCATTTTGAAGCAGGCGAACCAAATTAATATCAGGCTCACCATCAAAGACCTCGTCAGCTTCGGCAGATTTCCATACTCACAGGGCCGGCTGACAGAGGAAGACTGGATTCATATTAACCAGGCGCTTGGCTATATGAAACTGGAAGATATTCAGGACAAATACCTGGATCAGCTGAGCGGCGGACAGTGCCAAAGGGCATTTATCGCAATGGTCATTGCCCAGGACACAGATTATATCTTTCTGGATGAGCCGCTGAACAATCTGGATATGAAACATTCGGTTGAAATTATGAAACTGCTGAAACGGCTGGTGGAGGAGCTTGGAAAAACGATCGTGATCGTCATTCACGATATCAACTTCGCATCTGTCTACTCCGATCATATCGTTGCTTTGAAAAACGGCCGGATCGTAAAAGAGGGACCGCCTGAGGAAATGATAGAGACCTCAGTGCTTGAGGAAATCTATGATATGACCATTCCGATTCAGACGATTGATAATCAGAGAATTGGTGTTTATTTTTCTTAATATATAGAAGAGGTGAAGAGCATGAAAAAGTTTGCATTATTATTCATCGCTTTGGTGACGGCAGTTGTCATTTCTGCATGCGGAAATCAAAGCACAAGCAGCAGCAAAGGTTCTGATTCAAAGGAAGAACAAATCACAGTGAAACACCAACTGGACAAAAATGGAACAAAAGTACCAAAGAACCCTAAAAAAGTAGTCGTATTTGATTTTGGAAGCTTAGATACGTTAGATAAACTCGGTCTTGATGATAAAGTAGCGGGCCTTCCGAAACAAGCCCTTCCAAGCTATCTATCTAAATTCAAAGATGACAAATATGCTGATGTCGGAAGCTTAAAAGAGCCGGACTTCGAAAAAGTGGCGGATATTGACCCTGATCTGATCATTATTTCAGGAAGACAATCTGAGTCTTACAAAGAATTCTCTGAAATTGCGCCGACGATTTACCTTGGCGTAGACACAGCGAAATACATGGAATCATTTAAATCAGACGCAGAAACAATCGGTAAGATCTTTGATAAAGAAGACAAAGTGAAAGATGAACTCGCAACAATTGATAATTCAATTGCTGATCTTAAGAAAAAAGCTGAAAAGCTGAACAAAAACGGTCTTGTGATTATGGCGAACGACGGCAAAATCAGCGCCTTTGGTTCTAAATCAAGATATGGCTTAATCCATGACGTATTCGGCGTAACACCGGCTGATAAAAACATCAAAGCGTCTACTCACGGACAAAGTGTTTCTTATGAGTACATTTCAAAAACAAACCCTGATTACCTGTTTGTTATTGACCGCGGTACAGCGATCGGAGAAACATCATCTACTAAACAAGTCGTTGAAAACGATTATGTGAAAAACGTAAACGCAGTGAAAAATGATCATGTCGTTTACCTTGATTCTGCTACTTGGTACTTATCAGGAGGCGGACTTGAGTCTATGACGCAAATGATTAAAGAAGTAAAAGACGGTTTAGCGAAGTAAAACGAAAAAGAGCCTCCGCTCTCAAAGCGGGGCTCTTTTTTTTATGGATCAGCGTGCCGGCTGCTGTTCGGCAGGGCGCTGAGGTTTCTTTAATGTGAAGGATAGAAGTAAGCCGGCAAGCGCGATGCAGGCTGCCACGATAAAAGCGGCGTTCATGCCGTGCAGGGCGGCGTGCTTCACATTTGTTGTGCCTGCGTGAGCCGCCTGGTTACTCATGACGGATACCAATAGTGCGGTTCCGATTGAGCCGCCGACTTGGCGAATCGTATTGTTCATCGCTGTTCCGTGTGGAATCAAGTGGCGCGGCAGCGCGTTGATTCCGGCTGTCGTCACCGGCATCATGATCATGGCCGTACCTAAGAGACGAACCGTGTATAAAACGACTATCCAAGCGAGTGACGTATGGTCAGTCAGCTGCATAAACGGCAGTGATGTCAGGAAGATGATACAGAAACCGGCAATCGCCAGGCCTCTTCCGCCGACACGGTCAAAGATTCTGCCGATAAACGGTGACATGAAGCCCATCACAATGGCTCCTGGAAGAAGCATAAGCCCTGTATCAAAGGCTGTAACGTCTCTGACGTTTTGTGTATAAAGCGGCAGGATGGTTTCCGTACCGATCAATAACGCAAAGACAAGTGTTCCCAGCAGGGTTGTTAAGCTAAAGACACCAAATGTAAATACGCGGAATTCCAGCATCGGTTTTTCAAGCTTCATTTGTCTTGTGATGAACAGGAGCAATGCGATGACACCCACAAGCAATGAAATCAAGACGGTTGAACTGGTCCAGCCGTAAGAGCCGACGCTTGAGAAGCCGTACAGAAGGCCGCCGAATCCAAATGTCGAAAGGATCACTGATAAAATATCAATCTTTGTTTTTCTTAAAGTCGTCACATTCTTCATCAGGATGCTGGCAAGAATTAAATCTATTACAGCAAACGGCAGAATGATATAAAACAATGATCTCCAAGAGAAAGCTTCGACTGCCCATCCAGAAAGAGTCGGCCCGATCGCAGGTGCGAACGAGATGACCAATCCGACCATGCCCATAGCTTGGCCACGCTTTTCAATCGGAAAGATTGTCAGGAATACGGTCTGCATGAGCGGCATCATAATGCCGGCTCCAGCCGCTTGAATGATACGTGCTGTCAGCAGAACCGGGAAGTTCGGCGCAAACGCCCCGACGACTGTTCCGGCAGTGAAAATGCTCATTGCTGTGATGAGCAGCGTCCGGCTTGTGAATTTCTCAATTAAAAACGCGGTAATCGGAATTAAAATTCCATTCGTCAACATAAATGAAGTTGTCAGCCATTGTGCTTGGTTGGCATCTACATTGAAATCCCTCATAATATGGGGAAGTGCGGTAATTAATAGCGTCTGATTCAAAATCGCGACAAACGCCCCGGCTAATAAAATGCCGACAATGACCGAACGGTTAAAAGGTTTTGGTTCAATACTTTTGTCCAATACATATCCCTTCTTTTCTTTAAGTAATTAACAGTGTTTTTAACATCGAAACGGGCTGTGTTAAAACACCGGTTTGTTCCAGATAGCCAATCAGTGATTTGAGCAAAAAAGCGCGAGGTTCTTCCTTCTTTGCTTCTTCCTCCAGCATGGCGGCTGCGGATGTCAGTTCATCTACGTCATAGTCCGCGGCGGGCAGGGAAGAGATGCCTTTATGTAATTCCTTCAGGCTTTCCGACAATAGGGCTGATTTATCCTTTGGCTTGTAGGAGGATGCTGAATGAATGTAAAGCTCGATGGCTTCAGGCGGAAGAAGAGACTGCCGGGTTTCCTTGTTTTTGACAATCTGATTGAGGGTGCTGATGATAAACTCTGCGATCGGGTCAAGCTCAAGCGGTTTTTCCTCTATTTTGATCAGCATTAAAAACTCACGCATCATGCCGTGAAGAACGATGACTAGGTCCCAGACAAACGGCAGAATGGTTTCCCCATACGCCTGGATCAGCGAATCGCGGTGCCAGCAAATAATCGTCGATCTGGTCTGATGGATATGCTGTTTGACCCGGTCATTATGCAGCTTGGGGTTACCGTAGGTCAGCATATTGAAAAACTGCTGATTCCGCCTGAAGCCTTCCAGCTCCATTTTGACCTTTTGTGTCAAACGCTCCTCCGGTGTCAGTGAAGTATTTTCCTGAAGTCTTGAGGCCGCGGCCACCATTTGTTTCTGGTTAAAAGACAGCAGCTCCAAAAGCAGATCTTCCTTAGATTGAAACAGCTTATATATCGAAGCTTTTGACATCTTACATTCTTCTGCGATCGCCTGCATGGAAACCGACGTAAAATCCTTTTCCGAAAAAAGCTTTCGCGCAGCTAACAAGATATCTGTTTTTTTATCAAGCATCTCGTGGCTTCCTTCTTTCTTGAACATTAGAAAACCCATTGGTTCACAGAAAACCAATGAGTAACAATGAAAAAATTTTACCAAATAAACTAAATAGAAGTCAATGGATTTTAACCGGACAATTGAAAGGCCTGCCGGAAAATCCGACAGGCCGGGTGAGGCTTATTTTTCAACTTTAAATCCTTGTTTCTCAAGCATTTCACGGATATGCGGATAGTACAGGCGCTCATAATAGGTAGCGATGCTCTGTGACCAGTTTCTTGTTTCTTTTCCGTTTGTCCGTTTATTCATGTATTCAGACATCTGCTCGTCGTATGCCTGAATGTGAGACGTCAGCTCATCTTGATTCAAATATGTTTCCTGATGATTGACTGCTTCCTGCGGTAAGCGCGGTTTTTTCGCTGAACGGTCGGCAGGATGCCCGATGACAAGGCCGGATAAAGGGAACACGTATTTCGGAAGCTCAAGCAGTTCGATCAGCTCTTGAGGGTTTCCGCGAACCGCACCGATCGGAACTGTGCCAAGTCCGAGTGATTCAGCAGCTGCTGTCGCTGTGCCGAGGGCGATACCAGCGTCTACTGCACCGACAAGAACAGATTCTAAGCCATTTGTGATTTCCATTTTGATATCATTCAGTACCTCAAGCGCGATTTTGGCCCGGTTAAAGTCTGCGCAGAACAGCAAGAAAACAGGAGCCTGGTCAATCCAAGGCTGTCCGCCTGCCAGCTCGGAGATTTTCTTTTTGCGCTCTTTATCCTGCACTGTGATCACAGTCACTTGCTGCCCGTTAATAGAAGTTGGGGCTGATTGTACCGCTTCGATGATTTGGTCCAATTGTTCCTGAGCTACAGGCTCATCTGTGTAGCTGCGAATCGAGCGGTGGTCTGTTAATGATTTAATGACTTCATTCATATGGGACACCCTTTCCTTACTCGCTAAGCTCTGTGCGGACAACATCAAGAGGAGCACTCAGCAGTTCTTTCCCTTTTGCTACAAACCCTTGGAAATGAGCAGTTTCATTGTGGGATTTCATCGCTGCTTCATCTTTCCATTGTTCAAGCATCACAAATGTATTTTCTTCGCCTACTTTTTCGAATAGGTCGTATTGCGCGTTGCCTTCCTCAGCTCTTGAATGCTGAACAAGCGATTGCGCCTCGCTCAAAAATTCCTCGCGTTTTTCTGGTTTTACTTTGATGTAAGCTTGTAATACGATCATGTCAATCTCCTCCATCGTTATGTTGAATTATTGTTCGAATTTCATCGAACTAACTGTAACATGTAATCAAAATGAGGTAAAGGAAAAACCCTTAAATAGTAAAATTGTCATTCTAATTGTTGTGTGATACATTTGTGTCATGAACATTCCAAACCATCCAGAAACAGAAACGTTGCAGCTGACAAAGGTTCTTCACGCACTGAGTGATCCGCTTCGTTTAGAGTTGGTAAAGCAATTGGCTGAAGCGAAAGAAAAAACGTGCGGCACCTGTGCGGATGTACAGGTTGCCAAATCGACCTTGTCACATCATTTTAAAGTATTGAGAGAATCAGGCATCGCTCAAGTTCGTATAGAAGGAAAGCGCCGGTATTATTCACTTCGCGCTGAAGATCTCGAAAAGGCATTTCCAGGCCTGCTTGAAGCCGTGCTGAATGTGGACCAGGACCGCTGGTGAATCAATCCCCTGTACCGGGGATTTTTTTATGTCCGTAAACAGCGCGGAAAAGCCTCTCAACACCCTCCTGAATGTCTTCTTCCTTTAGCCGGGCGAATCCGATAATAAGAGCGGGCCTGCCTGTTTGCCTTCTTTTTTCCTTCAAATCAAACCGGCTCATTCCAAAGATTTCAAGCTGCTGGCCGGCGGCATGTGCCAGGATATCTTGTTCGGAGCGGCTGGTATCAAATTCGGTAACAAAGTGCAGTCCCGCATTTGCCCCCTTTACGGTAACCTCTCCGTTGAACTCTGTTTTTAAAGCGGTGATCAGACGTTCTCTCTTTTCTTTATAATGCTGCTTCATTTTTTTTATATGCTTCTGATATTCTCCGGACTCGATAAATTCCTGCAGGGTGAGCTGCGTAAGCGACGAGCATGTCTGCAAATCATAGCCCCGCTGTTTGTATTTTCGCAATAGCTCCGGCGGCAAAACCATATAGCTGATCCGCAAGCCGGGGAGAAGGGACTTTGAAAAGGTGCCCATATAGATGACATTTTGAAAACGGTCAAGGCTTTGCAGTGCCGGAATACTGTCTACATCATATGTAAATTCGCTATCATAATCGTCTTCAATAATATAGCGATGCGGCTCCTCAGCTGCCCAGTTAAGCAGCTGAATTCTTCTGGATACAGGCATAATCGTTCCGGCCGGAAATTGATGAGATGGAGTCGTCACCAGCACATCAGGCTGCTGTCTGCTGATTTCAGCAATCGACATGCCTTTTGCATCCAACATGATGGTCTTCACCTGATTTCCGGCATTTTTTAAAAGCTGGTACATGCGCCTGTAACCGGGCTCCTCCATCGCATACACTGCTTCCTTAGGCAAAAGCTCAGTCAATAGCTGCATAAGCACCTGTGTGCCCGCCCCTATGACGATTTGCTCCGGCCGGCATTTTACGCCCCGTGTCAGGGAAATGAGCCTGGTAATGGCCGCTCTCACTTCATATATCCCTTGCGGATGTGACATATCGCCGAGCGTGCGGTATGAACGGGAGGTTGCTTTTTGCTCGCAGCGAAACCAGCTTTTGATCGGAAAATGGTCTGTATCGGCACTCATGTGTGAAAACGAAATCCAATTGCTCTGATCGATGTGAACCTCTTTCAGGTCATCAGGCAGTGCAAATGGGGGGTGCTCCTCGGCAGAAAACATGTCCAGCTTCTCCACGAAAAAACCCTTTCGCTCAATGGCGTACAAATATCCCTCAGCCAGCAGCTGCTGATAGGCTGAATTCACTGAGTTTACGCTGACCTTCAGCTTCTCAGCCAGCTCCCGTTTGGAGGGAACCTTCGAGTGTGGCAGCAGATTGCGGCTGAGGATTTCTTTTTTCAGCTTTTGATAAATTTGCTGATAGATATAATCGGCTTGTTCTGAGCGATCGAGTGTGATTGTGATGTCCATTTGCGCTTTCTCCTTCTGGTACCATCAAAAAGTTATAATTGGTACTTTTCATCATACCAAAAAGAAGTCAGAATGATAAGAAAATAGCGACAGGGGGACATTCACATGAGTCAAACAACAGCAAGCATTACGACTGCCCAGTGGCAGCAAAAACGGGATCAATTCGTGTCAAAAGGTGTAAGCAACGGCAACCGCAGTTTGGCGGTAAAAGGAGAAGGGGCTGAGCTGTACGATTTGGACGGCCGGAGATTTATTGATTTTGCAGGCGCCATCGGAACATTAAACGTCGGACACTCGCATCCGAAGGTGGTTGAGGCTGTGAAGCGTCAGGCGGAGGAGCTGATTCACCCGGGCTTCAATGTCATGATGTATCCATCTTATATCGAACTAGCGGAAAAACTATGCGGTATTGCGCCGGGCGGCCATGAGAAAAAAGCGATCTTTCTGAACTCAGGGGCGGAAGCGGTCGAAAACGCTGTAAAAATTGCCAGAAAGTATACAAAGCGCCAAGGGGTAGTCTCGTTTACACGCGGGTTTCATGGGCGCACGAATATGACCATGAGCATGACGAGCAAGGTAAAACCTTATAAATTCGGCTTCGGCCCTTTTGCGTCAGAGGTTTATCAAGCGCCGTTCCCATATTATTATCAGAAGCCGGCCGGCATGAGTGATGATAGCTATGATGACATGATCATCCAAGCGTTTAATGATTTCTTCATCGCTTCAGTCGCGCCGGAAACAGTAGCATGTGTCGTGATGGAGCCTGTACAGGGAGAAGGCGGCTTTATTATTCCATCGAAACGATTTGTGCAGCATGTCGCATCCTTCTGCAAAGAACACGATATTGTTTTTGTCGCTGATGAAATTCAAACGGGTTTTGCCAGAACAGGCACTTATTTCGCAATTGAACATTTTGATGTTGTTCCTGATCTGATCACGGTTTCTAAATCACTTGCAGCGGGATTGCCGTTAAGCGGTGTGATCGGCCGTGCGGAAATGCTTGATGCAGCAGCGCCAGGGGAGCTGGGCGGAACGTATGCTGGGAGCCCGCTCGGGTGCGCGGCAGCTTTGGCAGTCTTGGATGTTATTGAAGAAGAAGGACTAAATGAGCGATCTGAAGAAATTGGCAAAACCATTGAAAACAAGGCGTATGAGTGGAAACAAGAATTCCCGTTTATGGGTGACATCCGCAGACTCGGAGCAATGGCGGCAATCGAAATCGTCAAGGATCCTGACACGCGTGAGCCTGATAAAGCAAAAGCAGCAGCAATTGCAGCGTATGCGAACCAAAATGGATTGCTTTTGCTGACTGCGGGAATAAATGGCAATATCATCCGCTTTCTGACGCCGCTCGTCATCTCAGACAGCCTTCTGAATGAAGGGCTGAGCATCTTGGAAGCAGGTCTGCGAGCTTAATCATTGGAAAGAAAACGGTTGGGTCTGCTATCATTTTAAGTAATCATAAATTAGAAAGGAATGTTCAATATGCCAGATCAATTAACGGTCTACAACCCGGCTACGGGCGAGGAGATCAAAACGATTCCTCAGCAATCAGCCAAAGACGTAGAAGAAGCCATTGAACGTTCACATCAAGCGTTTAAAACGTGGTCTAAAACATCAGCGAACGAAAGAGCGTCTCTTTTGAAAAAATGGTATGAGCTGATTGTTGAACATAAAGAAGAACTTGCAGATTTAATTACAAAGGAAAATGGAAAACCGTATCAGGAAGCGGTCGGCGAGGTCCTATACGGCGCAGGCTATATCGAATGGTTCGCAGAGGAAGCGAAGCGAGTGTACGGAAGAACGGTCCCTGCTCCGACAACTGGTAAACGAATTGTCGTTACACGCCAGCCTGTCGGTCCTGTTGCTGCCATCACGCCTTGGAATTTCCCAAATGCGATGATTACACGCAAAGCGGCGCCTGCTCTTGCTGCCGGCTGTACGTTTATCATCAAGCCGGCACCGGACACACCGCTGTCTGCCTATGAGCTTGCGCGCCTCGCATATGAAGCGGGTATTCCGAAGGACGTTCTTCAAGTTGTCATCGGCGATGGAGAAGAAATTGGAAATGTGTTCACAAGCAGTCCAAAAATCCGCAAAATTACGTTCACAGGATCAACGCCGGTAGGAAAAATCCTCATGAAGAATAGTGCGGACACCGTGAAACATGTTTCCATGGAGCTCGGCGGTCATGCCCCGCTG
The DNA here is from genome assembly GCF_023238245.1 of Bacillus rugosus. Taxonomy (NCBI): domain Bacteria; kingdom Bacillati; phylum Bacillota; class Bacilli; order Caryophanales; family Bacillaceae; genus Bacillus; species Bacillus rugosus. The sequence continues at coordinate 445,906 of NZ_CP096590.1, forward strand.
ATCGTGGATGAAGATGCAAACATTGACCTTGCCGTTGAACAGGCGATGGTGTCTAAATACCGAAACGCGGGCCAAACATGCGTATGTGCGAACCGCCTGATCGTTCATGAATCCATCAAAGATGACTTTGCGGCGAAACTGAGCGAGCAAGTGTCTAAGCTGAAAGTCGGAAATGGACTTGAAGAGGGCGTCAATGTCGGCCCGATTATTAACAAAAGAGGCTTTGAAAAAATCGTCAGCCAAATTGATGATGCGGTTGAAAAAGGTGCAAAAGTTCTCGCTGGGGGCACGTATGACCGAAACGATGACAAAGGCTGCTACTTCGTCAACCCGACAGTACTCGCCGATGTCGATACGTCCATGAATATCATGCACGAGGAAACATTCGGCCCGGTTGCACCGATCGTTACGTTTTCTGATATTGACGAGGCGATTCAGCTTGCCAACGATACACCGTACGGCCTAGCTGCTTACTTTTTCACAGAAAACTACCGCCGCGGCATCTATATATCCGAAAATCTTGAGTACGGGATTATCGGCTGGAATGACGGCGGACCTTCAGCGGTTCAAGCGCCATTCGGCGGAATGAAAGAAAGCGGCATCGGCCGCGAAGGCGGTTCGGAAGGCATCGAGCCGTACCTTGAAACAAAATATATGTCCATCGGTTTGTAAAAGAATGCAAGCTCCTGAGAGCTGCCGGATCTTCCGGCAGCTCTTTTTGTTGTTCCGGTGAATAAACCCAGTGATTCCAGACAAAATAACAGCAAATACATTTTGAAAGAAGGTTCCCCAACAATGGATTTATTATTGGCTCTTCTCCCGGCTTTGTTTTGGGGGAGCATTGTTCTCTTCAATGTGAAATTAGGCGGCGGGCCGTACAGCCAGACACTGGGAACGACGATCGGTGCGCTCATTGTTTCTATCGTTATTTACTTTTTTGTTCAGCCCGTTCTGTCACTGCGCATTTTTATTGTTGGCATCGTATCCGGCTTATTTTGGTCACTTGGGCAGGCCAACCAGCTGAAAAGCATTGAATTGATGGGTGTATCTAAAACAATGCCGATTTCCACAGGAATGCAGCTCGTTTCCACATCGCTGTTCGGTGTGATCGTGTTCCGTGAATGGTCAACACCAATTGCGATTACGCTTGGCATTCTCGCTCTGATCTTTATCATTGTGGGAATCATTCTCACATCTTTGGAAGATAAGAAGGATAAAAAAGAGGGCGAGCCAAGCAACTTGAAAAAGGGCATTTTGATTCTGCTTGTCTCGACTCTTGGTTATTTGGTTTATGTAGTCGTGGCTAGATTGTTCAATGTGTCCGGCTGGTCCGCGCTGCTTCCGCAGGCGATTGGCATGGTGGTTGGGGGGTTAATTTTAACCTATAGACACAACCCCTTTAACAAATATGCGATCAGAAATATTCTCCCAGGCTTAATCTGGGCAGGCGGAAATATGTTTTTGTTTATTTCTCAGCCGAGAGTCGGCGTCGCAACAAGCTTTTCCCTCTCACAAATGGGAATTGTCATTTCAACGCTGGGCGGCATTTTCATCCTGCGTGAAAAGAAAACAAAACGCCAGCTTATTGCGATTGCCATCGGGATTGCACTGATTATTGCAGCCGCTGTATTTTTAGGAATCGCCAAAACGAATTCATAACAATTGAGGAGGATGTATATGTATCCAGATTTAAAAGGAAAAGTCGTTGCCATTACAGGAGCTGCATCAGGTCTTGGAAAAGCCATGGCCATTCGCTTCGGCAAGGAGCAGGCAAAAGTGGTCATCAACTATTATAGTGATAAGCAGGATCCAAACGAGGTAAAAGAAGAGGTCATCAAGGCGGGCGGTGAAGCCGTAATCGTCCAAGGAGATGTCACGAAAGAGGAAGATGTAAAAAATATTGTGCAAACTGCGATTAAAGAGTTCGGCACTCTCGATATCATGATTAATAATGCTGGTCTTGAAAATCCCGTTCCTTCTCATGAAATGCCGCTGAAGGATTGGGATAAAGTCATCAGCACGAACTTAACAGGTGCCTTTTTAGGAAGCCGTGAAGCGATTAAATATTTTGTTGAAAACGATATAAAAGGAAATGTCATTAATATGTCGAGCGTACATGAAGTGATTCCGTGGCCGTTATTTGTTCACTATGCGGCAAGTAAAGGCGGAATTAAGCTGATGACGGAAACATTGGCGCTGGAATATGCGCCGAAGGGCATTCGTGTCAACAATATCGGGCCAGGTGCGATCAACACGCCAATCAATGCTGAAAAATTTGCTGATCCTAAGCAGAGAGCAGATGTAGAAAGCATGATTCCGATGGGATATATCGGTGAACCGGAGGAAATTGCGGCAGTAGCAGTCTGGCTTGCTTCGAAGGAAGCCAGCTACGTCACAGGCATCACGTTATTCGCGGACGGCGGTATGACACAATATCCTTCCTTCCAGGCAGGACGCGGATAAATCTAAAAAGCGACCCAGAACTCATCTGGATCGCTTTTTTATTACGCACGCTTTTTCTTTACAAGCGCTGCTACAGATAAAATAATGGCTGCCGCAGACAGCACAATCGCTGTGATGTCGAGAGCTGAAGAGCCTGAGTCCTCAGAATCGTCTTCCGTTTTCGTAGCGCCGTGCTCATCTGTCACTTGCTTTGCAGCGGTGATGTTTGTAATGGAGTGAGGTGTATCCGCATCCTCGTCACCTGTCCATTCGACAATACTGCCGTCTTTGTAATATTGGTATGCATCCCAAGCGGCTTCCTCCGCTTTATCAGGGTTTTTGGCAACAAAGGTAAACTGCTGGAACTGTCCTTCCTGAATGCCGCCGTCAGTTGCTTCCCACGTCACTGACACTGATTTGTCATCGTGTTTCTGAGTGGATACCTTCCAGCCTGGAATTGGCTCGTATTGCTGGAATTCAACATCCTTCGGCATTTTGAGGACGACCTTCGTTGTCGGCAGGTTTTTCTCAGAAGGAACTTTCATTGTATACGTCTCCCAAGAGCCTGCAGCGGATTCAGCAGGCTTTACAGTAACGTGCGCGCTGGCAGGGGCCGTAAAGAATAAGAGAGAGCCGATAATAGCCGGACATAGTGTGAATGCGATTTTTTTTAACAACTCAAACACTCCTTTAATTGGTCTTTGTAAACATGATATTGATTTCGTTAAAGTCTCCGGTCAGCCCGTGGACTTTGATCTTCCAGTTTCCCTTTTCATTAATGGATAGGTTTTCATCCTGAAAGACGCCTTTGGTTTTCTCTTTTAATTGAAACGTGCTTTTGTTTTCGCTGCCTGACAGGCCTGTTTTGTAAATTGTTAACGTGATTTGCTGGATGTTTTTCACCGGTTCGCCGTTATGGTCAGTGACCCGCAGCTCAAATTCGTTTTTGCCTGGCTGGTTCGGGCTGATGCTGAGAGAAACCCTTTGTCCGTTCTCAATCGCTTTCGTTTGGAAGAACGGTTCCGGTGCCGGCTCAGGCGGGCTTGGCAGGCTTGTAAACACGGCCGCTGTGATCAATACAGCGATGCCGATTGCCCATTCCGCTTTCAGCGTTCGGCTGATTCCTGTACGGCGCTGCTTTCTGGTGAGCAGAAAATGAATCGCGCCCAAGGCCAGCATCAAAATAAACAGTCCGCTTTTCACTAAAAGAGCTTGGCCGTACGCTGTATGGAACAGTGAATCCATCGATCGAATGATAAAAAACCCATTGAGCAAGCCCGAAAACAAAATGACGCCGACTGCAGTAAGCGCCCACGGGGAGAACCGGCTTACCGTTTCCCATGCGAGCGTTTTGTCAGGCTGCCTCCATTCCTTTGCGAGCAGCAAAACGAGTGCCGCTATTCCGCCGACCCAAATGGAAGCGGAAGATAAATGAAGGAAATCCATTAAAATACCGACTGATTTTTCTTCAACGACAGCTGCATGACCGGTAAACGCTTTGGCAAGCAGGAGACCGAAAAAGAAAATGAGCGGCGCTGTCCAATAGCCAAAGGACGAAAAGCGGTTTTTGCGTATCGCAGGGATGACAGACAGTGCAAGCAGCACGTACAGCACGGTTTGTATGATCCAAATGGTGCCGCCTGCTGTCTCAAGCAGTGTTTCCCTGATGTAGCCCGGCTGAAAGGCGCTGCCCCAGCCGCCGCCCGCGTTCGCTTTTGTTTGAATGGGAAGCTGAAGCAAAAGCGCCAGCCCCAATGCAGCGACCGAGACAATCAGGATACGTCTCGTCCGTCTGGCAAGCTGCTGTGAATCTCCTTTATACCAGAAGAGATGGAAGAAAACCGTCCCGATAAACAGAGATAAGGCTGTGTACAAAATCGCGCGGTCTGCGGCTGTTGCGGGGTTCAGCGCCGAGCCGGCGGCTTTTTGGCTGCTGAATCCGCCGTCCGCTTTCCCGATGCTGAACGGAATGACGCCGGAAACCGGATGCCCGTCCGCGGATACGGCATTCCATTCCGCTCTGTACACATCATGCGGCAAATTCTTTTTCAGCTTCACAGTCATGATGTGATTATTATCTTTTTTGATTTCAGTCTTATCTGTATCCACCCGATCGCCGTTTGAATTATAGACTTTAATGTAATGAAATCCTTCTTCAACCGGTTCATTAAATTCGATTTCCACCTGTGAAGGGGCGCTTTTTAATTCGCTGTTTTCCCCAGGTGAAGATGTAACAATATAGGCGTGAGCAAAGCTTGTTTTCGGCAGGAAAACAAGAAAAAGCAGTAGGATGATCCACCATCTGTTTCGCTTCATACTCAGACACCACCTTCCGCTGTATATGTTGTGTTATTTCTGGGTGCAGGTGCAGCGTTTTTTTCTGTCTTGAAGCATGTCCTCCAGCGCCTGGTCGAAGGTGCGGACGGCTCCGCCGAATCCTTTTTGAAACCGTTCAGCATGGTCGAGTGTCGCAAACGGAATCGCCTGAGGCTGGCAGCAGTGCAGGTTTAATTCAGTGTTGACGACGAAATAAGCCGAGCTGGCACTGACCGTTGTGTGTAACAGAAAATCTCTGCAAATCAAGTGTGAAACCTCTTCCGTTTTATCTGCGTAACGCAAAAACGCACAATGTGCGCAGCATAGCTGTTCAATGTCTTGGTTTACCGTAATCAGCTGAACCGAATGGGCTTGATTGACCGGCTTCAGGCAATAGCTGCACATATGATCCGCTTGAGGTGTACGGGCTGGGAGCGTGATGCCGCCGGCCGTTTTAATGACCTGATTTGACTGAACAAGCTGATTGACATCTCTGTATACCGTCATTTCCGAAACGCCGAACCTTGCGCTGATGTCAGAGACTCTGAGCGCGCCTTCTTCTTTCAGCCACTTCAGTATGTGCTGCTGTCTATTAATCGGAAGCATTCATACATCCCCTCCAATAAGATCTATTTAAGCGTAGAGGATTTTCAAGACAGAGACAAGTAAGCTGGTGATAAAAAATGTGAAAATGTGTTGAACAGCAACAAAACGAAACAGAAGGGACTCTGGTATAATAGACATATGGAATGGAAAGTGAGGAATACCCTATGAAAGATACACTATGCCCGAACTGCGGCAAACCTTTGACAGGCGACATGGTCAGATCATCAAATGTGCCTTGTCAATTTCGCTGCGGACACTGCCGTGAACGGCTTCATGAATATAAAGTATCAGCTCCGATCATGCTGGTGTCATTAGCAGTCATCGTGCTGCTCATTTATCTTTTGCTGCTCCTCCGCAATGCGGCAGGCTCAATGATACCGGCCGTACAGCACGTGCCGATGGCTGTTTTTGCGCTTGTGTGCGCCTATCCCGTTTTTATTGTGAGTGAGCGGATGATCGCCAAGTACGTGATTCAAAACGGCAGCATTATCTATAGAGGAAAGAGAAAAGGCTCCTGATACCAGGAGCCTTCAGCGTGTCGACAAACCCTCCATTCGTTGTCAGGCCTGCGCGTCGGTGCTCACGAATTAGAACATTCGCTGTGCTCCAATGCTCGGCCTTCCTAGACTTCAAGGGTTTTCAATCACGCTGAAAAGATGACAAAATGCTAAATTGAAAACCATTTTAGCATTTTGTCATCAATCTGAAGGCTCCTAATACCAGGAGCCTTTTTATTTTTTAAAAAATTGTCACACCCATGTGCCAAAGTCCTCTTTACTTTCGATTGTATAGGGACTGTAAGCGTTTTAACATAGAGTCAAAGAGAAGCATCATTCTCTGAACATATCTTTGTATCTTACAGCGACAAACAAGGAGGGTTTATATATGCAGCAAGAACAGCAAGGCGGCATGAAAGTGAAAGTGCAGCGCTTCGGGAGTTATTTGAGCGGAATGATCATGCCGAATATCGGCGCGTTTATTGCGTGGGGCATCATTACCGCGCTGTTTATTCCGGCGGGATGGTTTCCGAATGAACAGCTGAATACACTTGTCAGCCCGATGATCACATATTTACTGCCGCTTTTGATAGCGTATACAGGCGGAAAAATGATTTACGACCACCGCGGCGGAGTCGTCGGGGCGACAGCGACAATCGGGGTGATTGTCGGGTCGGATATTCCAATGTTTTTAGGTGCAATGATTATGGGTCCGCTTGGCGGATACCTCATTAAACAGACTGATAAATTGTTCAAGGATAAAGTCAAACAAGGCTTTGAAATGCTGATTAACAACTTTACGGCAGGGATTGTCGGCGCAGCTTTAACGATTCTCGCGTTTTACGCTATCGGCCCGGTTGTCCTGACGTTAAACAAATTGCTGGCAGCAGGTGTGGAAGTCATTGTACACGCTAATTTACTGCCTGTAGCCAGCGTTTTTGTAGAACCGGCGAAAGTGTTGTTCCTAAACAACGCCATTAACCATGGAATCTTAAGTCCAATCGGAATCGAGCAAGCAGCCCAAACGGGAAAATCAATTCTGTTTTTAGTAGAAGCAAACCCTGGACCGGGGCTCGGCATTTTGCTGGCATACATGTTCTTTGGCAAAGGTTCTTCAAAGTCAACGGCTCCCGGCGCGGCGATTATTCATTTCTTCGGCGGGATTCACGAGATTTACTTCCCGTACATTTTGATGAAACCGGCTTTGATTCTGGCGGCCATTGCCGGCGGAGCAAGCGGACTCTTAACGTTTACCATCTTTAATGCAGGACTTGTTGCAGCAGCGTCACCGGGAAGCATCATCGCATTAATGGCGATGACACCAAGAGGCGGCTACTTCGGCGTTTTGGCGGGTGTATTGGTCGCAGCGGCTGTTTCGTTCATCGTATCAGCAGTGATCCTGAAATCTTCAAAAGCAAGCGAAGAGGACCTAGCTGCCGCAACTGAAAAAATGCAGTCCATGAAGGGGAAGAAAAGCCAGGCAGCCGCTGCTTTAGAAGCGGAAAAAACGAAAGCTGAGGAAGCGTCTGAGCTGTCTCCTGAAAGCGTAAATAAAATCATCTTCGCATGTGATGCGGGAATGGGATCAAGTGCCATGGGAGCATCGATCTTAAGAAACAAAGTGAAAAAAGCGGAGCTTGACATCAGTGTGACCAACACAGCTATTAACAATCTGCCAAGCGATGCGGACATTGTCATCACCCACAAAGATTTAACAGATCGCGCGATAGCAAAGCTGCCGAACGCGACGCACATATCAGTGGATAACTTCTTAAACAGCCCGAAATATGACGAGCTTATTGAAAAGCTTAAAAAGTAATCTCATAGAAAGAGAGTGATACTCATGCAAGTACTCGCAAAGGAAAATATTAAACTCAATCAAACGGTATCATCAAAAGAAGAAGCCATCAAAATGGCGGGCCAGACGCTGATTGACAACGGCTATGTAACAGAAGACTACATTGGCAAAATGTTTGAGCGGGAGGAAACGTCTTCTACTTTTATGGGGAATTTCATTGCCATTCCACACGGCACAGAAGAAGCCAAAAATGAAGTGCTCCACTCTGGAATCTCAATCATACAGATTCCAAACGGTGTCAAGTATGGAGAAGGCAACACGGTAAAAGTGGTATTCGGCATTGCGGGCAAAAATAATGAGCATTTGGATATTTTGTCTAACATCGCCATCATTTGCTCAGAAGAAGAAAACATTGAACGCCTGATCTCTGCTAAAAGCGAAGAAGATTTGATCGCCATCTTCAACGAGGTGAACTGACATGATCGCCTTACATTTCGGTGCGGGAAATATCGGGAGGGGGTTTATCAGCGCGCTGCTTCACCATTCCGGCTATGATGTGGTGTTTGCGGATGTGAACGATACGATGGTCAGCCTCCTCAATGAAAAAAAGGAATATACAGTAGAGCTGGCAGAAGAGGGGCATTCATCAGAGGTAATCGGTCCGGTCAGTGCCATCAATAGCGGCAGCCAGCCGGAGGAACTGTATCGGCTGATCAATGAAGCAGCGCTCATCACAACAGCGGTCGGCCCGAACGTGCTAAAGCTGATTGCTCCGTCTATCGCAGAAGGGTTAAGACGAAGAGACGCTTCAAACACACTGAATATCATTGCCTGCGAAAATATGATTGGCGGGAGCAGCTTTCTAAAGAAAGAGATATACAGCCATTTAACAGAAGCGGAGCAGGAGTCCGTCGGTGAAACGGTCGGTTTTCCGAATTCCGCCGTTGACCGAATCGTGCCGATTCAGCATCATGAAGATCCGCTCAAAGTATCGGTTGAACCGTTTTTTGAATGGGTCATTGATGAATCAGGCTTTAAAGGGAAAACACCAGCCATAAACGGCGCGCTGTTTGTTAATGATCTGACGCCGTACATCGAAAGAAAGCTGTTTACAGTCAACACCGGTCACGCGGTGACAGCGTATGTCGGCTATCAGCGCGGACTCAAAACGGTCAAAGAAGCAATCGATCATCCGGAAATCCGCCGTGTCGTTCATTCGGCGCTGCTTGAAACTGGTGACTATCTCATCAAAACGTATGGCTTTAAGCAAGCCGAACACGAACAATATATCAAAAAAATCATCGGACGCTTTGAAAATCCATTCATTACGGACGATGTGACCCGCGTGGCAAGATCACCTCTCAGAAAACTGGGAGAGAATGATAGACTCGTAGGCCCGGCAAAGAAAATAAAAGAGCCGAATGCACTGGCGGAAGGGATTGCCGCAGCACTGCGCTTTGATTTCACCGGTGATCCTGAAGCGGTTGAACTGCAAGCGCTGATCGAAAAAAAAGGATACAGAGGCGTGCTCCAAGAGGTGTGCGGCATTCAGTCTCATGAACCGCTGCATGCCATCGTTTTAAAGAAACTTAATCAATAACCGACCCGTGACAGCATGTCACGGGCTTTTTTTACCATCTCGCAATCTAGTATAATAGAAAACGCTTACGATAACAGGGGAAGGAGAATGACAATGAAACAATTCGAGATTGCGGCAATACCGGGAGATGGAGTAGGAAAAGAAGTTGTGGCGGCTGCTGAGAAAGTGCTTCATACAGCTGCTGAGATGCACGGAGGTTTGTCATTCTCATTTACGGCTTTTCCATGGAGCTGTGATTATTACATGGAACACGGCGAAATGATGCCTGAAGACGGAATACATACGCTTACTCAATTCGAAGCGGTTTTCTTGGGGGCGGTCGGAAATCCGAAGCTGGTTCCCGATCATATTTCATTATGGGGGCTGCTGCTGAAAATCCGGAGGGAGCTTGAGCTTTCCATTAATATGAGACCTGCCAAACAAATGGCAGGCATAACGTCGCCGCTTCTTCATCCAAATGATTTTGATCTTATGGTGATTCGCGAGAACAGTGAAGGCGAATACAGTGAAGTCGGCGGACGCATTCACAGGGGCGATGATGAAATCGCCATTCAGAATGCCGTATTTACGAGAAAAGCGACAGAACGTGTCATGCGGTTTGCCTTCGAATTGGCGGAAAAACGGCGCGGCCATGTGACAAGTGCGACAAAGTCTAATGGCATTTATCACGCGATGCCGTTTTGGGATGAAGTCTTTCAGCAGACTGCTGCTGATTACAGCGGAATCGAAACATCATCCAAGCATATTGATGCGCTGGCCGCTTTTTTTGTGACGCGTCCTGAAACGTTTGACGTCATTGTGGCAAGCAACCTGTTCGGTGATATTTTAACCGACATCAGCTCAAGCCTGATGGGAAGCATCGGCATTGCGCCGTCTGCGAACATCAACCCGTCCGGCAAATATCCATCCATGTTCGAACCGGTTCACGGCTCAGCTCCTGACATTGCCGGCCAGGGCCTTGCCAATCCAATTGGCCAGATTTGGACAGCGAAGCTGATGCTTGACCATTTCGGAGAGGAAGAGCTGGGAGCAAAGATTCTCGACGTGATGGAACAAGTAACAGCTGACGGCATCAAAACACGCGACATTGGCGGACAAAGCACAACGGCTGAGGTCACGGGCGAAATCTGTGCGCGTTTAAAAAAACTTTGATAAAACAGGGCGGGGCGGTTTTTCTGCCTCGTTTTTTATGATGGAAAGCGTTTTGAAGAAGAGTGATCTGTCAAAATAAACCGAATCAGGGTTGGCGAAGCCATGAAGAGCATCAAATTGATATATCGTCAATTGGGGATGCTGTTTATCCCGCAGTTTTTTGATGAGAATCGCAACGTCAAAAGACGGTTCATAAGAAGGGAAAAACAATAGGACCGGGCATGCAGGTATGTGGTCAAGAGAATCGCGTATCCGGGAACCGTAATAACAAACAGCTCCGCTCACCTCAGGCATCCTGCTGCATTTCCATGCGATCGTTGCGCCCGCGCTGAATCCAATCACAAAGATGCGCCGTCCTGCGTTTTGCCTGATCAAGTTCTGGATGATGATTTCTCCTATTTTCAGCCGTTCGTGTCTAGTAAACTGTTCGTATGCTGTTTTTGCCTCTTGAAGTGTGTAGACTTCACCATCTCCGAGCAGGTTGGGTGTTACCACATCATATCCAGCCATTTTGATCAGCCGGGCGATTTTTTTCATATGGCTGTTTACTCCGTATATTTCGTGAGCGAGAATGACGAGCGGTTTTTGGGGCATAAAGGTCTCCTTTGCGTTTTTTCCATTATATCCTATTGTTCAGCTTAAGGCTGATATATATAATAGTTCAAAAAGGAGAAAATAGAATGAACTCATTATCTTTGCCTCACCGCTATCCGTTTTTGTTTATTGATGGCGTGACGGAAAGCGAACCCGGCAACCGAGCAACAGCGTATAAGCTGATCAGTGAGAACGACTGGTTTATCACTGACATGCAAACAGAAATGCCGTTTTCGCTTGTGATTGAAGCGCTTGCGCAAACCGCGGCTTTTACAGGGATTACAGATGAGAACAGCTTGGGCTTATTATCTTCCGTGAAGAAAGCGGAAAAGCTGGGCGCAGCCATACCCGGTGACCGGCTTGATCTTACGTTTGAAGTCACGTGCAATCGGCGCGGGTTTGTGTTTGGACATGCCAAAGCGTCAGTAGGCGGCCAGCCTGTTGCAGAAGCTGAAATCGGCATTTATATTGAAAATTGAAAAAAACCCTTCACGACGATTTGTGAGGGGTTCTATTATTTCGTATCGTAATCCCGTTCGCTTTGTGAGTGGTCTCTTTGCTGCCGTTTTTGTTTTTCATCCTTCATGTTTTCCTTCAGCTCTTCATTTGGAATCGGATCGGTTAAGTCATTATGTTCGGGGTTTTCATTTGGCCGGTTTTGCTGTTTTCTTTCTGTCATGTTGAATCACCTCACTGTTTGTTTTCCTCTTATCAGTGCGCCTCAAACATGTGAAATCGCTTTTTTGTTCCGCTGGGTATAATGTATTAGAATAGAAAGAAGCACAAGTAAAAGATAAAGAGAGGTACATATATGTCTATTCGAAGAGAAGATGTAGATATCAAGCTGATCGCAATTGATATGGATGGGACGCTGCTGAATGACGAGCAGCTGATCTCGGATGAAAACCGTAAAGCCATTCGTGAAGCCGAGGATAAGGGCGTATACGTGGTGATCAGCACAGGCCGGACGCTGATGACGTGCCGGGAACTGGCGGAATCGCTGAAGCTGTCATCCTTTTTAATCACGGCAAATGGCAGCGAAATTTGGGATTCGAATTTTAATTTGGTGGAACGCAAGCTGCTCCATACAGATCATATTCAAATGATGTGGGATTTGCGGAATAAGCACAACGCCAATTTCTGGGCTTCTACCGTGAATAAAGTATGGAGAGGCGAGTTTCCGGAAAACATCACGGATCATGAATGGCTCAAATTCGGCTTTGACATTGAGGATGACGACATCCGAAACGAAGTGCTGGAGGAGCTGAGAAAAAACAAAGAGCTCGAAATTACAAATTCAAGCCCGACAAACATTGAAGTCAACGCGCTCGGCATCAACAAAGCCGCAGCCCTTGCGAAGGTTTCTGAAAAACTCGGCTTTACGATGGAGAATGTGATGGCGATGGGAGACAGCCTCAATGACATTGCGATGATCAAAGAAGCGGGTCTTGGCGTCGCGATGGGCAATGCGCAAGACACCGTGAAAGAAACGGCTGATTGGATCACGGAGACAAATATTGAGGATGGTGTCGCAAAAGCGATTCGCCATTGGGTACTATAAAAAAAGGGAGTCCTAAGATGGGCTCTCTTTTTTAGTTTGGCAGGTTTTCTTCTGGGACCATGGTAGGTTTTCTGACAAAAGTATTTCACAAACTGATATGATTGAATTATAATGAAGCAAAGTTCAAAAATTCGGAATAGTTGTTCCGAATTTCGGAACAATAAAATACATAAAGCATATCGTTTGCTTTGGCAGGAGGGATTCTGTGTTTCAAGTTGATTTGAACTGTGATTTAGGAGAGAGCTTCGGAGCCTACACGATAGGCCTTGACCAAGATATTTTAGAGTATGTCACATCAGCGAACATCGCATGCGGATTTCATGCAGGAGATCCCGGTGTCATGCGGAAAACCGTCGCGCTTGCGGCAGAAAAAGGCGTAAAAATCGGCGCGCATCCGGGTTTGCCGGATTTACTCGGCTTTGGGCGCCGCACTATGGCGATTTCTCCTGAGGAAGCGTACGATCTCGTCGTCTATCAAATTGGCGCGCTCTCTGGTTTTCTAAAAGCAGAGGGACTTCACATGCAGCACGTCAAGCCGCATGGGGCTTTATATAATATGGCGGCAGTCGATCAAAAGCTGTCGGACGCCATCGCTGAAGCTGTCTATAAGGTTGATCCCGGCCTGGTTCTCTTCGGACTTGCTGAGAGCGAGCTCGTAAAAGCGGGAGAACGGATCGGACTGCAAACAGCGAGTGAAGTGTTCGCCGATAGAACATACCAAGCGGACGGCACATTGACGCCGCGCTCCCAGCCGGACGCACTCATTGAAAGCGATGCTGCCGCTGTCTCCCAGGTGATCAAGATGGTGAAAGAAGGGGCGGTCAAATCTCAGCAAGGCCATGATGTGTCATTAAAAGCAGATACGGTTTGCATCCATGGAGATGGAGCCCACGCGCTGACATTTGCGCAAAAAATCAGAAAAGAGCTCAAAACAGCAGGAATTGAAGTGACCGCTATTTCAGCACAGAAGTCAACATAAAGGAGGAACAATAGATGGAGCAGCAGAAAAAAACAGCGGGAAAAAAAGCAGGCAGCTGGTCATTGCTGATGGGTGCCGCCTTTTTAATGGCGACATCGGCGATCGGGCCGGGTTTCCTGACACAAACCGCAACATTCACAAACACACTCGCGGCAAGCTTCGGTTTTGTCATCTTAATCTCTATTATTTTAGATATTTTCGCTCAAACCAATGTATGGCGCATCATCGCAGTGTCTGGAAAACGCGGTCAGGAAATTGCGAATATGGTGCTTCCGGGACTGGGGTATTTCATCGCCATTCTCGTCGTGCTTGGCGGACTTGCTTTTAATATCGGGAATATCGGAGGCGCCGGTCTCGGTCTTCAAGTTCTATTCGGCATTACCCCAGAAACTGGCGCTTTGATCAGTGCTGTCATTGCCATTTTAATCTTTTTAATTAAAGAAGCAGGAAAAGCGATGGACCGTTTTACGCAAATTGCGGGCTTTGCCATGATCATCTTAACACTGTACGTTGCAATCACGTCTGCACCGCCAGTCGCACAGGCTGCGGCAAACACCTTTGCCCCTGAACAAATCAGTATATTTGCAATTGTAACACTTGTCGGCGGGACAGTCGGCGGATACATCACGTTTGCCGGGGGACACCGCTTGCTTGATGCTGGCATTAAAGGAAAGGAAGCGATTCCGCAGGTGACAAAAAGCTCAGTTGCCGGGATTTTAATTACATCTGTCATGCGAATTGCCCTTTTCTTAGCTGTGCTCGGCGTTGTGTCAAAAGGCCTGCACATCGATGAAAGCAACCCGGCGGCTTCTGTCTTCAAGCTGGCTGCTGGAAATGTCGGGTATAAAATTTTCGGATTGATCATGTGGTCTGCTGCCATTACCTCTGTTATCGGGGCAGCTTATACGTCTGTTTCGTTCTTTAAAACTTTTTCCCCGAAAATCGAAAAAAACTCACGCGGCATTATTATCGGATTTATCGTGATTTCTACGTTAGCTTTTGTCACAATCGGCCAGCCTGCGAAAATCCTCGTGCTTGTCGGATCACTGAATGGCTTAATTCTGCCGATTGCGCTCGGAACGCTGCTTATTGCCGCATATAAGAAAAAGATTATTGGTGATTATAAGCATCCGCTTTGGCTGACTGTTTCAGGTGCTTTTGTTGTCATCGTAATGGCTGTTATGGGAGTCTACACGTTATTTACACAACTTCCTAAATTGTGGAGCTGATAAATGTGGAGCAATTAAACAAAATGGCGCCGAAGGATGTGCGCGCCCTGGTACGAGAGGGAAAAATAAACGGGCCGACCGCAGGAATGTCCGGCGGCTATGCCCAAGCGAATCTTGTGATTTTGAAGAAAGACCTTGCGTTTGACTTTCTGCTGTTTTGCCAGCGGAATCAAAAGCCTTGCCCTGTGCTGGATGTGACAGAAGCAGGTTCACCTGTGCCGTCTCTGGCTGCGCCGGATGCTGATATCAGAACGGACTTTCCGAAATACCGTATATACAGGCACGGTGTCCTAACGGAGGAAGTATCTGATATTACACCATACTGGGAGGATGACTTTGTCGGCTTTCTGATCGGATGCAGTTTCTCTTTTGAACAGGCGCTGATCAATAATGGAATAGCTGTACGGCATATTGATGAGGGGACAAACGTCCCGATGTATAAAACGAATATTGATTGTGTTCCGGCGGGAGTGTTTCAAGGGCAGATGGTTGTCAGCATGAGGCCCGTTTCAGAACGACTGGCTGTACGCGCCGCACAAGTGACCTCGCGTTTTCCGGCTGTGCACGGAGGGCCGATCCATATCGGCAACCCGGGAGCTATCGGCATTCACGATCTCGACAAACCGGATTTCGGAGATGCCGTTTCCATTCGTGAATGCGAGGTTCCTATTTTTTGGGCGTGCGGGGTAACACCTCAAGCTGTGGCTATGAATGTAAAACCTGAAATGGTCATCACGCATGCGCCGGGGCATATGCTCATCACAGATATTCGAGACGAGTCGCTTGCGGTGCTGTAACCTCTCGTCCTCCTGATGAACGAGAAATAAAAGAGGTGAGAAAGATGACTGTACGATATCAAATCGAACAGCTCGGTGATTCTGCAATGATGATCCGATTCGGAGAAGAAATAAACGAGCAGGTTAACGGCCTTGTCCATGCCGCGGCCGCTTATATAGAAGAACAGCCATTTCCGGGATTCATTGAATGCATCCCGGCTTTTACAAGTCTGACAGTATTTTATGATATGTATGAAGTGTACAAGCATTTGCCTCATGGGATAAGCTCACCTTTTGAGAAGGCCAAGCGCGATGTCGAAGAGCGGCTGAAGGAAATAGCCGCTGACTATGAGAACAACCGCCGCATTGTAGAAATTCCCGTATGCTATGGCGGTGAATTCGGGCCGGATTTAGAAGAGGTTGCTAGGATTAATCAGCTGTCACCGGAGGAAGTCATCGACATTCATACCAGCGGTGAATATGTGGTGTATATGCTTGGCTTTGCTCCTGGTTTTCCCTTTTTAGGCGGGATGTCAAAACGCATTGCAGCTCCAAGAAAATCATCTCCAAGACCGTCGATCCCCGCAGGTTCAGTCGGTATTGCGGGATTGCAGACAGGAGTTTATCCGATTTCGACGCCGGGCGGCTGGCAGCTGATCGGGAAAACGCCGCTGGCTCTTTTCCGGCCGCAGGAAAACCCGCCAACATTACTGCGGGCGGGAGACACTGTGAAATTCGTACGCATCTCAGAAGGAGACTATCACGCCTATAAGGAGGAGTCCAATTGAGCATGAAAGTGTTAAAGCCCGGACTGCTCACGACGGTTCAGGATATAGGCAGAACGGGTTATCAAAAATACGGCGTTCTGGCAAGCGGAGCCATGGACACGGTTTCGCTGCGCATTGCTAATTTGCTGATCGGAAACAGCGAAAATGAAGCCGGTCTGGAAATTACGCTGATGGGGCCCGGTCCGTCGTTTTATTTTTCAAAAACGACGCTGATTGCGGTGACAGGGGCGGACTTCACTTTGCGTATTAATGACGAGGAAGCGCCTTTATGGAAGCCTGTGCTCGTCAAGGAAAACAGCACGGTCAGCTTTGGTCCCTGCAAACTTGGCAGCCGTGCTTATTTAGCGGCAGCCGGTGGCTTCGAAGTGCCTGCCGTCATGGAAAGCAAAAGCACGTACGTCAGAGCAGGGATCGGCGGACTTCATGGCAGAGCGCTTCAAAAGGAAGATGAACTATCCATTGGAGAGACGTCATCTCTTTCGCAAACCATTCTTTCCCGATTAAGCCCGCAGCTTGGAAAGCAGGGGTTTGCAGCGCCGAAATGGTCGGTCAGCCGCGGGAGGTTTCTGCCATTAAAAAAGAATCCTGTCATTCGGGTGCTGGAAGGAAAACAATTCGGCTTTTTTACAGAAGAATCGAAAACGCGTTTTTATGAAGAAACATTTCGTGTCACGCCGCAGTCCGACCGTATGGGCTACAGGCTCAAAGGAGAACCGCTCGAACTGAAGGCACCGCTTGAGATGGTGTCAGAAGCGGTTTCGTTTGGAACAGTGCAGGTGCCGCCTGACGGCAACCCGATTATCCTGCTTGCTGACCGGCAAACGACCGGCGGCTATCCGAGGATCGCGCATATCGTATCCGCTGATCTTCCGATTGTCTCCCAAATCATGCCGGGCGAGCACGTCCAGTTTGAACCTGTATCTCTTCAGGAAGCGGAAGCGCTTGCGATTGAACGGGAACAGCATATAAAAGAACTGAAAACGAGAATGAAGATGGAATGGCTAACATAACAAAGGGGATGAATGATGCAGAATAAAAACAAAACCGTAGTCAAATCTATGGCTCTGCTCAATTTGTTTTTGCATGAACCGTGCCTTACCTTAAGTGAACTGGTATCGCTGTCAGGAATGCCGAAAACCTCTGTTCATCGGATGGTCAGCTCTTTGGAGGAAATGGGGTTCCTCAATCGGGATTCGTCCGGCGTTTATTCGCTGGGACTGGTGTTTTTGGAATTCGGGCAGCTCGTCGCCGACAGGCTGGATATCAGAAAAATAGCGAAACCGGTAATGGAAGAGCTTTGCCGGGAAGTGGATGAGGCCGTGCAATTGATCATGAGGGACGGCAATGAAGCGATATACGTTGAGAAAATAGAAGGGACACAGACTGTGCGGCTGTACACGGCGATCGGCAGGCGTTCTCCTCTGTATGCAGGAGCGTGCGCCAGAAGCATTTTGTCCTTTCTCCCCCGGGAAGAAATCGAAACATACATCAAACAAACGGAGCTCATTTCAATTGGCTCCGGAACGATTACCGATCCCGAAAAACTGTTGCAGGAGATTGATGCCTCTGTGCAAAACGGCTATACCGTCAGCTATTCAGAGCTTGAAAACTATACAGCGGCTATCGGCGCCCCGATCTTTAACCATAAGCGCCAAGTGGCGGCCGGCATCAGCATTGCAGGCTTTGAAGCTAGATTTACAGAAGACAGGCTGCCTTATTTAACAGAAAAGGTGAAGGATGCCGCTTTACAGATTTCCAGAAAATTAGGGTATTCTTAAGTAGCCGATCTTTTCTCCGCTGCGTACATTAACGTATCGACATTCAGGAGTGGAGGAAAGAACATGGTGCTTCGATATACAGCACTGGGGGATTCTTTGACGACAGGGAGAGGCTCCGGGCTGTTTTCTCCCGGCTTCGTCCGACGTTTCGGAGACATGATGGAAGCTGACTTGAAAACAAAAACGGCAATATCCATCTTTGCCAAATCAGGCTTAAATACAGAAGAAATTCTGGGACTCCTGTCGTATCCCTATGTGCAAAAATGCATTCAAGATGCTGACATGGTGACCATCACAGGGTGCGGAAACGATCTCATCGATTCGGTCTTAGCCTATCAAACGTCTAAGGACGAAACGATTTTCAGCCGTGTATCCGCCCATTGCCATGAGAATTTTGAAAAGATGATTGCCAAAATCGCTGAGATCAAAGGAGAAAACCCGTCCCCGTACGCCATCCGTGTGTTCAACTTATACAATCCGTTTCCCGGCATTGAAATCGCTGGCAAATGGATCACGTCTTTTAATTCACATTTAGAAACACTTGCATCAGCATCTCATGTCAAAATTGCGGATGCCTACAGCATTTTCAAAGGTAAAGAGCAGGAATATCTGTCCTTTGACGGTGTCCATCCGAACAGCAAAGGCTACCAAGCGATGGCTGAAGCAGTTCACAAGTTAGGCTATAAAGAATTGTCAGTTTCATAGAAAACGCGCCTTATGACAGGGCGCGTTTTTTATGTGTGAATGAAATATTAAAAGAAACTTAAAATTCCCTGTCTCCTGTTCTACAGACAAAAAAAGTGCGCTAGAATAATGGAGGACGTAGGCAAATATAGCCATAACGTTCAATATTTCGTATATAAGGAAGGATGGTCCTTTTGTTTCGGATTTTTAAAATGTCTTTTGCTGTTATCATTATTGCACTGGCGCTTATTGCTTTTAAATATACGGAACACACCTCTGTTATCCAATCGGTCATGCTCGTCTTTCTTGGCGCCGTCATGTTTATGCAGGGGCTTGAAGAGCGCAAAAAAGAAAACGACGGCTCAGGCGCTTTTAATATTTATACCGCCGTTTTCGTATGGTCTGTCTCTCTCATCGGTTTTACACTTCATATTATATAAATCTATTTCACATCCTGAAAATGCTCGACCGTCGGGAACGGGGTATAGAACCGATGAAGCAAGGCTTTCCACTCTTGATACTCTGAAGAACCGCGAAAGCCTTCCGTATGGTCCTCAAGTGTTTCCCACTCCACAAGCAGCAGATATTTATGTGTTTCTTCCATGCATTTTGATAACGAGTGAGTGATATAGCCCTTCATGCCGGAAATGATCGGCACCGCTTGCCGGAATGCCTCCTCAAACTCTTCTTCAAGCCCTTCTTTAATGTGAAGCATTGCTGCCTCTCTGACCATGTCATCCCTTCTTTCCTTCTTTTCAAATAGTCTACAGCAAACGACAGGTGATTTCTGCAAAATCGGTGAACCTTTTCCTTCATTTTCAAAAAAATCTTGCACGCACCAATTCATTTAAGAGAAAATAACAAGTGGAAGGCAGGGGAAAGTCATGTTAAAAAAGTGTATTCTACTAGTATTTCTATGCGTCGGATTGATTGGGTTAATCGGATGCTCCAAAACAGATTCACCAGAGGATCGTATGGAAGCATTCGTGAAACAGTGGAACGATCAGCAATTCGATGACATGTATCAAAGCCTGACCAAAGATGTCAAAAAAGAAAT
Source organism: Bacillus rugosus (assembly GCF_023238245.1). Taxonomy (NCBI): domain Bacteria; kingdom Bacillati; phylum Bacillota; class Bacilli; order Caryophanales; family Bacillaceae; genus Bacillus; species Bacillus rugosus. The sequence goes on from NZ_CP096590.1 coordinate 465,763, forward strand.
CTCCAAAAAAGATTTCGTCAACAGGTATAAAACCATCTATGAGCAGGCAGGCGTAAAACATTTGAAAGTCACTGCGGGAGAAGTGGATGAGGACGATAAAGACAACAAAACGATGAAGCACATCCCGTATAAAGTCAGCATGGATACAAATGCGGGCAAAGTCAGCTTCAAAAATACCGCTGTGCTGAAAAAAGAAAAAACAGATGACGAGGAGTCATGGAATATAGATTGGGATCCATCGTTTATTTTCAAGCAGCTGGCTGATGACAAAACGGTACAAATTATGAGCATTGAACCGAAACGCGGCCAAATTTACGATAAAAACGGGAAAGGCTTAGCCATCAATACAGATGTTCCAGAGATCGGAATTGTTCCCGGAGAGCTTGGCGATAAAAAAGAAAAAGTCATAAAAGATCTCGCGAAAAAACTTGATTTTACTGAAGATGAAATCAAGAAAAAGCTGGATCAAGGCTGGGTGAAAGACGATTCGTTTGTGCCAGTCAAAAAGGTCAAGCCGGACCAGCAAAAATTAGTGTCTGAGGCGACGTCATTACAAGGTGTAACAAGAACGAATGTCGGCTCCCGCTACTATCCGTATGGCGAAAAGACAGCCCATTTGACAGGCTATGTCCGCGCCATCACTGCTGAAGAATTGAAGAAAAAGAAAGACGGAACGTACAGCGATACATCTAACATCGGCATCGCGGGACTTGAAAATGTGTATGAAGACAAACTAAGAGGCACAACCGGATGGAAAATCTACGTGCCGCAAACAGGAGAAGTCATCGCCGAAAAGAAAGCGAAGGACGGCGAGGATCTTCACCTCACAATTGATATCAACACGCAAACGAAGCTGTATGATGAATTGAAGGATGACAGCGGCACAGCAGTTGCACTGCAGCCGAAGACAGGTGAAACACTCGCTCTTGTCAGCGCACCTTCTTACGATCCAAACGGATTTATTTTCGGCTGGAGTGATAAGGAATGGAAAAAACTAAACGAAGATAAAAACAATCCGTTTTCAGCGAAATTCAACAAAACATACGCACCGGGTTCTACGATTAAACCGATCGCGGCGGCTATCGGAATCAAAAATGGCACCCTTAAAGCAGATGAGAAGAAAACAATCAAAGGAAAAGAGTGGCAAAAGGATTCAAGCTGGGGCGGTTATTCAGTGACACGTGTGTCTGAGAGCCTTCAGCAAGTCGATTTGGAGAATGCCCTCATTACATCAGACAATATTTATTTTGCACAGAACGCGCTTGATATGGGTGCAGACAACTTTACAAAAGGGTTGAATACGTTTGGCTTCTCAGAGGACATTCCGTATGAATTCCCGATCCAGAAGTCGTCTATCGCAAATGACAAGCTCGATTCAGACATTTTGCTTGCGGATACAGGGTACGGACAAGGGCAAATGCAAATGTCTCCTCTTCACTTGGCAGCTTCTTACACGCCATTTGTTGACAACGGGGATCTTGTCAAACCGACATTGATCAAAAAAGACTCACAAACAGCAGATGTCTGGCACAAGCAAGTGGTCACGAAGGAAGGAGCGGCAGACATTACAAAAGGTCTGAAAGGCGTTGTGGAAGACGAGCGCGGATCAGCGTATCAGCCTGTCGTGAAAGGAATAACTGTTGCCGGAAAAACAGGAACAGCTGAGCTGAAAACATCAAAGGATGATAAAGACGGCGCAGAAAATGGCTGGTTCGTCGGCTACGATTACAAAAACAAAGACCTGCTTGTCGCCATGATGATTCAAAATGTGCAGGACCGCGGCGGCAGCCACTATGTTGTGGAGAAAGCGAAAAAGCTATTTCAATCGAATTAAAATGCCTTTTTGACGGGAGCGAAAGGATAAAGGGGATCTGAGGCCGAATGAACTAGTAAGGGGCAAGACCCGGTTTATCCAAAGAAAAGAGGGATTTTGCATGCAGCGTATTCAATTGGCGGAGGATCTTCAATTTTCAAGAGTCATACACGGGCTTTGGCGGCTGAATGAATGGGATTATTCAGATACTGAACTGCTCAGCGTCATTGAATGGTGTATCGATCACGGCATCACGACCTTTGATCATGCGGATATTTACGGAGGCTATACGTGCGAAAAGCTGTTTGGAAACGCCCTTGCCCTTTCGCCCGGATTAAGGGAAAACATAGAGCTGGTCACAAAATGCGGCATCGTTCTTGAATCACCTGAACGTCCCGCTCACAGATCGCATCACTACAACACAAGCAAGTCACATATTTTGGCATCTGTTGAGCAATCCCTTCTAAACCTTAGAACGGATTATATCGACGTGCTGCTGATTCATAGACCGGACCCGCTCATGGATCCGGAGGGAGTAGCAGAGGCGTTTCAGGCGCTGAAATGCTCCGGCAAGGTCAGACACTTCGGCGTTTCCAATTTTAAAGATCACCAGTATCGCATGCTGGAATCGTATTTGCCTGAGAAGCTCGTGACCAACCAAATTGAGCTTTCGGCATATGAATTAGAAAATGTACTCGACGGCACTTTGAACTTGTGCCAAGAAAAACGGATTCCGCCAATGGCTTGGTCACCGCTCGCAGGCGGCAAAGTATTCACTGGTAACACAGATAAAGACCGCCGTGTCCGCACGGCGCTTGAATCTGTTCAGGCGGAAATCGGAGCCGCTTCATTGGACGAGGTGATGTATGCATGGCTGTTTACGCATCCGGCCGGCATCATGCCGATTGTCGGAAGCGGAAAACGTGAGCGGATTTCCTCCGCCGTAAACGCGTTGGCATACAAGCTTGATCAGGATCAGTGGTTCCGCATTTTTACAGCCGTACAGGGTTATGATATTCCTTAACAAAAAGCATCAGCATAGCAGCTGGTGCTTTTTCAATATTGTCACACCCCTTAGTGCCAAATTACCATTTATAAGTGATTGAAACTTGTTTGAAAGCGTTTTATATTATAAAGAAAACCTCTCTTTTTCCTCTCCTGTATCTCCTTGCGACTTCATCCGCACATCACGACTGTCTAGGAGGCCTTTTTTTATGTACATGACTGCCAGAGAACAAAAGCTTTTAAAGCACTTGTTATTACAAAATCGATATGTAACCGTAACTGAGCTTGCGGAGCTGATGGAAGTCAGCACGAGAACCATTCACAGGGAGCTCAAATCAATTAAGCCGCTAATGGAAACCGTCGGGCTTACGCTCGATAAACAGCCTGGCAAAGGGTTGAAGGCAGTGGGAAGTCCCGAAGATAAACAAAAGCTGCTCACCGATTTATCATATGAACAGCATGAATATAGCGCGGACGAACGGAAACTGCTTATTCTCTGTTCGTTATTAGAGTCTCAGGAACCTGTCAAGCTGTACACGCTAGCTCATGACCTGCAAGTAACGAATGCAACGGTCAGCTACGACTTAGACGAGCTGGAGAAATGGATTTCTCCCTTTGGATTGACACTGATCCGTAAAAGAGGTTTTGGCATCCAGCTCATTGGGCCGGAGAATGCAAAACGTAAAATTGTCGGCAACCTGATTGTGAACCGCCTCGACATCCAAATGTTTTTGGAAGCGGTTGAATTAAACATCAAAGGAAAAACTGATTCTACAGAGAAAATGTTCGGCGTAGTCAGCAAAGGCGAGCTGTTAAAAATGGAGCGTATCTTATTTCAGATGAAAGAAAAAATCGCTTTTTCATTGTCAGACAGCTCCTATATAGCGCTCGTCGTCCATCTGACGTATGCGATCGAACGGATTAAGCTTGGGGAAACCATTACCATGGAGCCAACCGAGCTTGAGGAACTGAAGAATGCGAAAGAATACAGCTCGGCTCTTGAAATCGCGGGCGAGCTTGAACGTGCCTTCGGCGTGACGATTCCGGAGGCGGAGGTCGGCTATATTACGATCCATCTTCGAAGCGCCAATCGCAAATACAAAACAGAATATAAAGCACAGGAAATCGAACTGGAAACAGCCCTGCAAACAAAGCGGCTTATTGCGTTTATTTCAGACAAAATCAGGATGGATCTTACGAAAAACTACTCTTTATATGAAGGCTTGATCGCCCATTTGGAGCCGGCCGTCAGCCGCATAAAAGAGAATATCGAGATATATAATCCGATGAAGGAACAGATCAAGCGCGATTACTTTCTGCTGTATATGGCGATTGAAGAAGGCGTGGAAAAGTATTTTCCGGGTATGTCCTTTTCTGATGATGAGATCGCTTTTATCGTCCTGCACTTCGGGTCTGCCCTTGAAATCAAAAAAGAAGGAGCAAAAGTGAAAGCGCTTGTCGTTTGCTCAAGCGGGATCGGCTCTTCGAAAATGCTTGCTTCCAGACTAAAGAAAGAACTGCCGGAAATTCAATCGTTTGATATGTCATCCTTGATTGAGCTGAAGGGCAAAGACGTCCAAGCCTATGATATGATCGTTTCCACCGTTCCGATTCCTTACGAAAACATTGATTACATTATGGTCAGCCCCCTTTTAAATGAGGAAGACGCAAACCAGGTGAAGCAGTATATCAAGCGGAAAATTCCGCTCATTCTTGAGAAAAAAAGAATCCCGATAGAAGAAGCGCAGCAAGCGGACGTACCTGACATGCTGGAAGCGGCGGAAAGCATAGGACAGTACATGTCCGTCATTCAGGATGTTTTGAGGCACTTTACACTATCTCACCTTAAAACAAACCCGGATCATAGTATGCTTCTGTTAGAGCTTTTTCAACAGCTGAAGAAAGATGGCTTGATCCGTGATCCGAAAAAAGCGGCAGTTTGCCTGGCGGAGCGGGAGAAACAAGGGGGATTGGGGATCCCGGGGACAAACATGGCGCTTTATCATCTCAAAAATGATGAAATCGTCCTGCCTTTTTTCAAAATGTATGATCTCAGCACCTCTTATGAAGTGAATGGCATGGACGGAAATACCCTCAGCATGACACGCATTCTCGTCATGATGGCGCCTGGCTCATTATCTGCTGAAGGATCGGAGATTTTAAGCGCGATCAGCTCCGCCATTATCGAGAGCAGAGAAAGCATGGCGGGGTTTCAGGAAGAGGGAGAGCAAGAACTGTACCAGCGGTTAAATCGCATATTTTTCACATGGATGAAGGAAAAAAACATACTGTAATCCGGCATGGCACACGTCAAAAAATTGGCGTGTGTTTTTATGTGGAGAGGGTACAAAATAAGCAAAAGTGGGACTATTTTATCATTCAGTAATGGAATAATTCCAAAATGAAATAGTTTTACAAGTTATCTTTTTTGGGTTAAAATGGGTGAGGTAAGGAAGGAAATCTAACAAATAATTGAAGATTCAAGAGAATATAGGAGATGACGATATGGAAACATTACAGCATCTGATTCTGCATGACATGCCGGATAGCGAAGAAATAGAGGCTGTAAAAAGCGGAGCCCATACACTGACATATAAAGGTTACCGTAAACGGATTAATCAGCTGGCGAATGCCATGCTTCAAAAAGGAATTCAAAAAGGCGACCGTGTTGCATTGCTATGCAAAAACGGTCATCCCGCATCAACTGTTATGTTTGCTGCGCTGGAAATAGGTGCTGTTGTCGTACCTGTCAGCTGGCAGCTGAAACCATATGAAATGACGGGCATTTTAAAAGCAAGTGAGCCAAAAGCGATGTTTTATGGAGCGGAGTTTAAAGAGACACTGGACGAAGTTCTTCCTGAACTGTCTACGCTGCGTATAACAATGGAAACAGGTACAGCTTATGAAACATCTGCTGAGTTTGAAGCTCTGTTTACCGGTCCTGATCATTTGCCCGAAACTGAAATGGTTTCCCCTGATGATACAGCGCTTCTGATGTTTACGTCTGGAACGACAGGAAATCCGAAAAGATGTATGATCACACATGGCGGTATTTACAGATACGTAACAAGATCCAACAGCTCAACAACACGCATGAAGGGCCTTCGTTTTCTCGCATGCCACCCGATTTACCATACGAGTGCGCTCATTTGCATCATGCTTGGAACCTTTGCGGGAACAACCTTCATTTTTACAAAGGATCAAGATCCTGTTCATATGCTGAAGGTCATTGAAGAAGAAAAAATTCAAACCGTCATGGCTCTTCCTGTGTTTTACACGTATTTGCTTGAAGCGTGGGAAGCGCATCAAACCGACTTATCTTCGCTTGTGATTTTGATGACAGGCGGAACAAAAGTGCCGAGCAGCCTGATCCGCCGCTATCTTGATATCGGCATTCCGCTCGCGCACGGCTATGGAAGCACTGAGGCTTGGGGAATCAGCACATGGCTGCCTGAGATGGGAATGGATAAAGCAGCCTCTGCCGGAAAGCCTGTGGAAGGTGTTAAAGTCAAAGTCGAAGATCCTGAGACAGGAGAAGAACTCCCTCAAGGGGAGATCGGCGAAATCGTTGTTCATACCCCATTTTTATTTAAAGGCTATGAAGACAACCCTGAAGCGACAGCAAAAGTGCTGCAAAACGGCTGGTTCAAAACCGGAGATTCAGGCTATGTAGATGAAGAGGGTTTTATTTTCATCACTGGACGCTACAAGGATGTCATTATTTACGGAGGCGATAACGTCTATCCGGATCAGGTTGAAGAAGTCATCCAACAGATCCCGGGAATCCTTGAAACAGCGGTGGTTGGTATACCAGACCCGCTATACGGGGAAAAACCGAGAGCTTTTATCGTGAAAAACGGTGCCCAGCGCTTGATGGAAGACGATGTCATCGCTTTTTGTCAGGAACGCCTTTCCGCCTACAAAATACCTGAGGTTGAATTCGTTAACGAACTGCCCAAAAATAACCTAGGCAAGGTGAAAAAAGACGTTTTGCGCAAGCAGGCCGTACATTCATAAAAGGAGAAGCCCGCCACTTAAGTGGCGGGCTTTTTTGCAGTAACACAGACAGAAAGCTCAGGCTTAATGTTTTTAAATTGCAACTCAATGTCTTCGAAGCCGGCTGCTTTGAAGTCGGCAATCATCTGTTTTCCAAATAATTTGGTTTTCTCGGGACTGGCATCCGCTTCCCGCGGCTGCATCGTAATCGCTGCTTTGCCTCCGGGCTTTAGCGCCTGATAAATCTGTTTCATGCCTTTTGTCTGGTCTTTCCAGATGGTGTAGTTGTTAACGGAAATCACTTTATCATAAAACGAGGCGGTAAGAGGAAATGTCTCGACGCTTCCTTGTATCAGTCGCACACCTTTCGATTTTACTCTGCGAGCGGCCAGCTTCAGCATGGTCTCTGACACATCTATCCCATGAAGATGAATGTCCTTTTCACGTTTCATCATCTGCTGCATGCAGTATCCCGGCCCAAATCCAACTTCTAAAATGCTGTCCCCCCGTGTGATCGCCAGTTGGTCTATTGTCCACTGATTCAGTGTCTGATTTTCAGCCGCCATGATGTATCCGGCAATCATGCCGAATACGCCCTTTGGCTTGCTGAATTTTTTAGAAAGCATGTTAATCATTCAGCAACCCCCTTTGCAAGTTATTTCCTCCTTGCGTTTCATGTGAAACATTTTTCTGATAAAGCAATGTGAAGGTGCCAATCCATGTTTATCCAACGAACGTGTGAGGTACACAACAAATAGACATGAAAACAAAGGAGGAGAATCATCATGGCCAATTATCCAAAAGAACTGCCGGCCCAAACCCAAAATCGCCAGCCGGGAATTGAAAGCGACATGAATCCAAGTCCGGTGTATGAGTATGAGGATTATAAAGGAGCGGACAAATTAAAAGGAAAAGTAGCGCTCATTACAGGCGGCGACAGCGGGATCGGACGCGCGGTATCCGTTGCTTACGCAAAGGAAGGCGCTGACATCGCCATTGTGTATAAGGATGAGCATGAGGACGCCGAAGAGACGAAGAAGCGCGTAGAACAAGAAGGCGTAAAATGCCTGCTGATCGCTGGTGACGTAGGTGAAGAGGAATTCTGCAATGAAGCGGTTGAAAAAACGGTAAAGGAACTAGGCGGCTTGGACATCCTTGTAAACAATGCCGGTGAACAGCATCCGAAGGAAAGCATCAAAGACATTACCAGCGAACAGCTTCACCGCACATTCAAAACAAACTTTTATTCTCAATTTTATTTGACTAAAAAAGCAATTGATTATCTGAAACCGGGCAGCGCCATCATCAACACAACTTCTATCAACCCGTATCGCGGGAACCCGACGCTGATTGATTATACAGCGACAAAGGGTGCGATCAATGCCTTTACAAGAACAATGGCGCAGGCGCTTGTCAAAGACGGCATCCGTGTAAACGCAGTCGCGCCAGGACCAATTTGGACACCATTAATCCCGTCTACGTTCTCTGAAGATAAAGTCGCTCAATTTGGGCAAAATACGCCAATGGGCCGTCCGGGTCAGCCTGTTGAGCATGTCGGCTGCTATGTGCTGCTGGCATCAGATGAGTCATCTTATATGACAGGTCAGACGCTGCATGTAAACGGCGGAGACTTTGTGACGACGTAAGAGGGAGTGAGGAAATGAGCATCACGAAAGAAGAAGTAAACAGCTATTATCAAAAAGCCGGTATTGTCTTAACAGATGATGAAGTAGAACAAATTCAGCTCATGGACTACGGCTTAGGAAAAGAACGAAAAGTCGGGCTCCAGCTCTTTGTCTATGTCAATACAGACCGTTATTGCTCAAAGGAACTGGTGCTTTTTCCGGGACAGACTTGCCCGGAACACCGCCATCCGCCGGTCGACGGCCAGGAAGGCAAGCAGGAGACATTCCGCTGCCGCTACGGAAAAGTGTATCTTTACGTAGAAGGAGAAAAAACGCAGCTTCCAAAGGTTCTCCCTCCGCAGGAGGACAGAGAACACTATACGGTCTGGCACGAAATTGAACTAGAACCGGGCGGGCAATATACCATTCCCCCGAACACAAAGCATTGGTTCCAGGCCGGGGAAGAAGGTGCCGTGGTAACGGAAATGTCTTCGACGAGCACAGATAAACATGATATCTTTACCGATCCAAGAATATAAGGATGAGGCTTAACAGCCCATCCTTTTTTTATATTGAAAAAAACGGAATCATCGCTATAATGGGTAAAAAAGGAAAGAGGGCGAGGGAATGTTCACCTGCAAGGTAAATGAGCATATCACCATTCGGTTATTGGAGCCAAAGGATGCGGAGCGGCTTGCTGAACTCATTATCGAAAATCAGCAGCGGCTCGGCCAGTGGCTGTTTTGGGCGGAACATCCAAGCAGTGCTGAAACGTACAGAGAAACGATCATTCCAGATTGGCGGCGGGAGTATGCCGACCTTAGCAGCATCGAAGCGGGGCTCCTATACGACGGCATCCTATGCGGCATGATCGGCCTGCATCATCTAGACCAGATCAATCGAAAAGCGGAAATCGGATACTGGATTGCCAAAGAATTTGAAGGCAAAGGCATCGTTACCGCCGCTTGCCGAACACTCATCATGTATGCTTTTGAAGAGCTTGGGCTGAATCGCGTTGCTCTCTGTGCTGCTGTCGGGAACCAAAAAAGCAGGGCGGTCCCGGAGCGGCTCGGCTTTCAAGAGGAAGGAAAGGCACGGGACGGCTTATTCGTTAATGGCAGGTATCATGATCTTGTCTATTACAGCTTATTGAAGCGTGAATGGAAAGGTTTAAAATAAAGCGCGCATTTTCTTGTTTAAATCTTCCCCAGATGTGGAAAAGTAACAGCGGAGACGTTAAAAAGGAGTGATTCGAAATGAATCAGCAAGACATTAAACAAAAAGTGCTTGATGTTCTAGATCGCCATAAAGTAGGTTCGCTCGCAACGGTTCAAAAGGGCAAACCGCATTCCCGCTACATGACTTTTTTCCATGACGGGCTGACGATTTACACACCGACAAGCAAGGACACTCATAAAGCAGAAGAAATTGAGAACAACCCCAATGTTCACATTTTATTAGGCTATGATTGTGAAGGCTTTGGCGACGCGTATGTTGAAGTTGAAGGAAAAGCCAAAATCAACAATTCGGCAGAACTGAAGGATAAAATATGGAGTTCCAAATTAGAGCGCTGGTTTGACGGTAAGGATGATCCGAACCTGGTGATTCTTGAAATTGAGCCGGAGGATATCAGATTAATGAATGCCGGAGAGAAAACACCGGTCTCACTCGAGCTATAAGAAATTTGTGTTTTCAGGGGCGATATGTTATCATGAATAGCTAGTAAGAAAAATAAGCAAATAAAAAAGAAAGTAAACTTCTTTTTTCTGTTTTGAGAGAGAAGCTTACCGCTTCCCAAGCAGCTTAACCAGCTGCCCTTATTCTTTTCCTTCATAACAAATCGCCCCTAACGATGAGATGGAAAAAAGACTTTTTTGTTTTACAATTCACACCGGCGCGGCTTCGGAGCCGCAGTGACGATTGAGAGGTAGGGCTTTCGTTGTCTTGTGTTCAAGAAATTTCCATGGTGTTTACTTTCCAGAATGATTCTTCGGAACAATGCTTTATGAATCTAACCCGCCCGACTTGGCGGATGATATAATCTTTATTTGCGTATAGAAAAGAATAAGACAAACCGCTCGGCGTACGCCGGCGGTTTTTTTATTGTAAAAAACACATCGCACTGAAACCTCTTTGTCTTCTTTCCAGTCTTATCTCTAGGATGAAATTGGAGGAAGAATAACGTGCATGTCATGACAACACAAGTACTTTTTATTTTCTGTTTTTTATTACTCATTCACTCGATAGAAACTTTAGCTTATGCCACAAGGCTTTCCGGAGCCCGCGTGGGATTTATTGCGTCCGCGCTTTCCCTGTTTAATGTCATGGTCATCGTGTCCAGAATGTCGAACATGGTGCAGCAGCCCTTTACCGGACATTTAATTGATGATGCGGGAAAAAACGCCCTGGCGATTGTAGGCGAGCAGTTCCGCTTCTTGATTTTCGGATCGACAGTCGGCACCATCCTGGGCATTATCCTGCTCCCGTCTTTTGTCGCGCTTTTTTCACGGGCGATTATTCACTTGGCGAGCGGCGGCGGCTCCGTTTTTCAAGTGTTTCGAAAGGGATTCTCGAAACAAGGATTCAAAAATGCCCTTTCCTATTTGCGTCTGCCGTCTCTTTCATATGTAAAGGGATTTCACATCCGCTTGATTCCGAAGCGTTTGTTTGTCATCAACATGCTGATCACATCGATTTATACGATTGGCGTGCTTTCAGCTTTGTATGCAGGCCTTCTGGCGCCAGAGCGTAGCACGACAGCCGTCATGGCATCGGGCTTGATCAACGGAATTGCGACGATGCTGCTGGCGATTTTTGTTGATCCTAAGGTATCCGTTCTTGCCGATGATGTGGCAAAAGGAAAACGAAGCTATACGTATTTAAAATGGACCTCTGTAACGATGGTCACATCAAGGGTGGCGGGCACTCTCCTCGCTCAGCTGATGTTTATTCCGGGCGCTTACTATATCGCGTGGCTGACAAAGTGGTTTTGATAAGAAAGGCTGGATCATAAAGATCCAGCCTTTTTTGCGCTTACTTATTTATATTTCCTTAATCCGCGGTCGTACAAAAAGTTTCCGAATGGGACAAAAGCGGCGATGAAGCCGGCGGCTGACCATTTCAGCGACCATTTGATAGATAAGGTTGCATACGCCAAGACTAGCAAATACAAAATGAACAACCCGCCGTGAACCGAACCGATAATTGTCACCGCAAGCGGAAGGCCCGCCCAATATTTTAGCGGCATGGCGATGAACAGCAGGATTAAGAGTGACATTCCTTCAATAAAACCCATCGTGCGAAGTTTTCCGATCGGCGTTTGCAGCATAAATCGCCCTCCTTGTGGACACGTTTTCATTCTATACTATAAACAATCCAGAGAGCACATATGACAGCTTTCAGAAAATGTTCGGAAAACATTCATTTTTACATGCTATTTCTAGGGGACTGTACTTGTCATTTACAAAAATACCCGAGATAATGTGTACAAAATCATAAAAGAAGGATGTTGAAATGAAACTTGACCAGATTGATCTGAATATCATTGAGGAGCTGAAGAAGGACAGCCGTTTGTCAATGAGGGAATTAGGCAGGAAAATTAAGCTGTCGCCGCCATCTGTGACAGAACGGGTGAGGCAGCTTGAATCGTTCGGGATCATTAAGCAATACACGCTGGAGGTCGATCAGAAAAAGCTGGGGCTTCCCGTTTCCTGCATTGTGGAAGCAACCGTCAAAAACGCGGATTACGAGCGGTTCAAAAGCTATATTCAAACATTGCCGAATATCGAATTTTGCTATCGGATTGCGGGTGCAGCCTGCTATATGCTGAAAATTAACGCTGAAAGCCTCGAAGCGGTAGAAGAATTCATCAACAAAACATCGCCCTACGCGCAAACCGTCACTCACGTTATTTTCTCAGAAATTGACACGAAAAACGGGCGCAGTTAGAGAGTGCTTGTTCAAGTCTGTTATAATAAAAGGATGAGCGTGAAAGAAAGAGAAGTGATCAAGCATGTCAAAAACAGTTGTATTAGCTGAAAAACCTTCAGTCGGCCGGGATTTGGCCCGGGTGCTGAAGTGCCATAAAAAAGGAAACGGTTATCTCGAAGGCGATCAATATATTGTTACATGGGCTTTGGGCCATTTGGTGACACTTGCTGATCCGGAAGGCTACGGAAAAGAATTTCAATCATGGCGGCTGGAGGATCTGCCGATTATCCCAGAACCCTTAAAGCTTGTTGTGATTAAGAAAACTGGAAAACAGTTCAATGCGGTTAAATCCCAGCTTACCCGTAAAGACGTCAATCAGATCGTCATCGCGACTGACGCAGGCCGGGAAGGGGAGCTTGTAGCGCGCTGGATTATTGAAAAAGCGAATGTCCGCAAGCCGATCAAGCGGCTGTGGATTTCTTCTGTGACAGATAAAGCGATCAAAGAAGGCTTTCAAAAGCTGCGCAGCGGCAAAGAATATGAAAACCTGTATCATTCTGCCGTCGCCAGAGCGGAAGCGGATTGGATTGTGGGGATCAACGCGACCCGTGCACTCACCACAAAATTCAATGCCCAGCTCTCATGCGGCCGTGTGCAGACACCGACGCTTGCCATGATTGCAAAGCGGGAGGCGGACATTCAAGCGTTTACGCCGGTTCCATATTACGGCATCCGCGCGGCGGTCGATGGCATGACGCTGACGTGGCAGGATAAAAAATCAAAGCAGACGAGAACGTTCAATCAAGACGTAACAAGCCGTTTGCTAAAAGACCTCGAAGGAAAGCAAGCGGTCATTGCTGAGCTGAAAAAAACAGCGAAAAAAAGCTTTGCACCTGCGCTTTATGATTTAACGGAGCTTCAGCGTGACGCCCATAAGCGCTTCGGATTTTCAGCCAAAGAAACGCTTTCTGTGCTGCAGAAGCTGTATGAGCAGCATAAACTCGTCACATATCCGCGGACGGACTCAAGATTTTTATCCGGTGACATTGTCCCGACGCTAAAAGACCGTCTGGAAGGCATGGAAGTAAAACCGTATGCCCAATATGTCAGCCAAATTAAAAAACGCGGCATCAAATCCCATAAAGGCTACGTCAATGACGCGAAGGTATCAGACCACCACGCGATTATCCCGACTGAAGAGCCGCTCGTTCTCAGCAGTCTGAGTGATAAAGAACGGAAACTGTATGACCTGATTGCGAAACGTTTCCTTGCTGTATTAATGCCGGCATTTGAATATGAGGAAACAAAGGTCATCGCAGAAATCGGCGGAGAAACCTTTACGGCGAAAGGAAAAACTGTGCAGTCACAAGGGTGGAAAGCTGTTTATGACATGGCGGATGAGGATGATGAGCAGGAGGATGACAGAGATCAGACACTCCCTGCACTTCAAAAAGGCGATGCTCTTGCCGTCCGCACGTTAACTGAAACAAGCGGCCAAACGAAGCCGCCTGCCCGCTTTAACGAAGGGACCCTGCTGTCAGCGATGGAAAATCCAAGCGCCTTTATGCAGGGAGAAGAAAAAGGCCTCGTCAAAACGCTTGGAGAAACAGGCGGCCTCGGCACGGTGGCAACGCGTGCGGACATTATTGAAAAACTGTTCAACAGCTTTTTAATAGAGAAAAAAGACAAAGATATTTTTATCACTTCTAAAGGAAAACAGCTCCTGCAGCTTGTTCCGGAGGATTTGAAATCACCGGCCTTAACGGCAGAATGGGAGCAAAAGCTGTCTGCGATCGCCGCCGGCAAATTAAAATCAGCTGTCTTTATTAAAGACATGAAGGCTTATGCTAACCAAACGGTAAAAGAAATCAAAAACAGCAGCCAAACCTTCAGACATGATAACATCACGGGAACGGCATGCCCCGAATGCGGCAAAATGATGCTGAAGGTAAACGGCAAACGCGGCACGATGCTCGTGTGCCAAGACCGTGAATGCGGAAGCAGAAAAACGATTGCCCGAAAAACAAACGCGCGCTGCCCGAACTGCCATAAAAAAATGGAGCTTCGCGGCCAAGGTGAGGGACAGACCTTTGCGTGTGTATGCGGGCACCGTGAGAAGCTTTCCGTATTTGAAAAACGAAAAAACAAAGATAAAGGGCGCGCTTCCAAACGGGACGTTTCCTCTTATATGAAAAAACAAAATAATAAAGAAGAGCCGATTAACAACGCGCTGGCAGAACAGCTGAAGAAACTCGGTTTGGATAAATAATAGAAAAACCTGTGCATATCGCACAGGTTTTTTATTGGACTTAGGTCCCGTTATTTGGATGTTTAAAAAGGAAAAAAAAAGCTAGCAATCTGCATTTTTTTCTTTTATAGTAAATGTAATTTGTAACATGGCAGTCATATTTTCGTCTACATATATTTGTGAGCGTCTGATTCGCTTCAGGCGACAAAGGGGGATTTGCCTGTGAGGCATGTGTTAATTGCTGTCATCTTATTCTTCTTATCTATCGGACTTTCCGCAGGGTGCGCTGAAGCTGGAAACAAAACCCAAAATCAGTCAGCGGCAGAAGTGAATGCCAGCCCGCTCCAGCCGGCGGAGTATTTCATCTATCACAATCTAATGAATAGCCAAGGGTTGATCAAAACCGATTTTTCAGACCAGCCTTCGTTTTTATCAGAATCTCTCGGCCTGTGGATGGAGTTTCTGATCAGCAAAAATGACGCTCCGCATTTTCAGGAGCAATATCAGCATCTGACTGATTCATTTCTGATGAGCAATCACTTGGTGACGTGGAAGATTCAAAATGGCCAAGCGAGCGGGACGAATGCGCTGATAGATGATATGAGAATTATGCTGTCTCTTGACCAAGCCGCCGCCAAATGGGGCCGAAGCGACTATGCGCAAACAGCCCGGGATATCGGCACGGCTTTGAAGACACACAATATGAACAACGGGTTATTTACAGACTTTTACGACTCACAGGCCGCTTCAAAGGATGTGACGATTTCATATGTCATGCCTGATGCGTTAGCTGTCTTAAAGAAGAATGGAATCATAGACGAAGAAACGGAACGGCGGAATGCCAATGTTCTCTATTCAGCTCCTTTAAAAAATGGCTTTCTGCCGAAGACATACAGCTCTGAGACAAAGGAATACACATATGACAGCGAAATCAACCTGATTGATCAGCTGTACGCTGCGTGGCATTTGCCGGAAGGGGATGAAAAAGCCGCTGTTTTAGCGGACTGGATCAAGCAGGAATTTCAGACAAACGGAAAGCTGTACGGACGATATTCGGCAGATACGAAGGAGCCTGCCGTCCAATATGAGTCGCCATCCGTATACGCATTAGCCGTATTATTTTTAACGAAACAGCATGAAGACAGCTCTGTCATCAAAGCCATATATGACAGAATGAGTGACTTTGAAACTCATGATCCGGTGAAATCGTATTATGGAGGCTATATGAGCGGCACTCAGACGCATTCTTTTGACAATCTGCTGCCGCTGTTAGCCGAAAGGAAGCTTTTTAATGAAAATATCATTCAATGAATCACAAAAATTATTTTCTTATTTTTCAGGGCTCATCGCAGCCCTGTCTCTGTTTATTTATTATGTGTCAGCCCAGCAATCGGAAGGGGCTCTGATTCTTTGCATCACGTTTGTCGTCATCGCCGCAGGCATCTGGTTCGGCCCGATTTACGCGCTGGCATTAACCTTAATCGTACTCTTTGTTCTCGGTACCTTAATGATGTTTTTCCAGACTGGACAGGCTGCGCTATTTTCGGCTGAGGAAGGGCTGAGAATGCTTGTCGTGTGGGGAGTTGCGCTTTTGCTGTTTTCTTTTATAGCTGGAAGAATCCATGATATTGCAGCAGAGCTTCGGCGTTCAGTTACACGCCTTCAATCCGAAATCAAAAGCTTTGTCGCTGTTGACAGAGTGACCGGCTTTGATAACAAGCAGAGAATGAAGCTGGAACTTTCAGAAGAAATCAAGCGGGCGGAACGCTACGGCAATTCTTTCGTGTTTTTGCTGCTGCATATGCACTACTTCAAAGAGTTTAAGTCTTTATACGGTGAAAAAGAAACGGACCGTCTCTTCCAATATGTCAGTCAGCAAATCAGGTCAAGCGTCCGGGAAACGGATAAGAAATTCCGTCCCTCTGACGAGCGTATCGGGATTGTGCTGACGCACACGCCCGCTGAACATATGCCGGCTGTCCTGACAAAGCTGAAAAAACAATTGGACACATATCAGCTGGAAAATGGCAAGTATGTGTCGCTCACGTTCCACGTCTGCTATTTGCCTTACCGCAAAGATATCAAAACAGCAGATCAATTTTTAGAAGAACTGGAAAACGAGATGATGATGAATGAACTATAAAGGAATCACGCTGCTCTGCGTCACGATGCT
The DNA here is from genome assembly GCF_023238245.1 of Bacillus rugosus. Lineage (NCBI taxonomy): Bacteria > Bacillati > Bacillota > Bacilli > Caryophanales > Bacillaceae > Bacillus > Bacillus rugosus. Next base: position 482,553 of record NZ_CP096590.1, read on the forward strand.
TCTGCTTTCAGCTATTGCGTCTTTTCCCGTTTCCGCACAAGCGAAAGAGTATGATGCCGGCATTCTCATCATCTATTCAACCTTGGACGGCAAAGAGTCGTCTCAAGTCAAAATGCTCGATTTGCTTGCGGGCCACTTTACATCCCATGTGACTGTCAAAAAAGATTCAGACGTCGAAGGGTCGGATTTTAAAGGCAAAGACCATGTGATTTATTACGGCCAAACGAAAAGAAAGCTCAGCAAAAAACTGGTGTCTCTTATCAGCAGCGTAAAAAAACCTGTTGTCGCTATAGGCTATAACGCAGGACAAATCAGCCAATTTTCCGGGCTTTCATTAGCCCGCAAAGAAAATGTGTATCAGGTCCACAGCAGGTCGGAAAAGACCGATGTATCTCTGGAGAGCGGGCTTAACGTCCTGAGCGTATCAGGCTTGAAAGGAAAGGCGCTTTATACCTTCAAAGCTGATGACGGCAAAACGCATTCTTTTATATGGAAAACAAAAAAAGCGAATGTGTACATTGGATTAACGAATTTGTTAAATGACAATTTGATCGTGGCGAAACAGCTCAGGGAAGCCTTCGGGGAGAAGGCGGGGACGTCGTTATTGTATTTGCGTCTCGAGGATATCAGCCCGATGTCTGATGAAAAATTGCTGCTTCAAGCCGGTGCATATCTGCATAAGAGGCATGTTCCTTTTATTCTGGCGGTGATTCCGGTTTATTTGAATCCGGAAACAGGCGACAAAGTGTATATGTCTGATAAACCGAAGATGGTCAAAGTGCTGAAAAAGCTGCAAAGCATGGGCGGCAGTATCATTGTTCACGGCTATACACACGCCTATCGCTACAGTGAAACAGGCGAGGGCTTTGAATTTTGGGATGCAAAGGCTGATCAGCCGATTACATCCGGAAATGCCGAAGACAACCCGTCTATTTTGGAAAAAGAACAAGACTTTCCGAATGAACAAGCCTATAACAGCTATCTAAAACCATTTCGTGAAAAGGAAGAAACATATACAAAGCAAAAACTGACGCGTGCCATCGAGGATTTGACATCATTGGGTCTCTACCCGCTGGCGTTTGAAGCGCCGCATTACACGATGTCCGAATACGGCTATCAAATTGCCTCGCAATATTTTACAAGCATATTCGGCCAGATCCAGCTCAGCGGCACAACGTGGAAAACATCCGGTGCATCTCCGTTTGTGAGTGCTCCTTCGATGCTGCACGGCATGACGCTGTATCCTGAAACGATCGGCTTTGTTGATACATCAAAGCAAAATCCGCTCGGCGATATGGAGGAGCACATCTCCCAGATGATTGATTTTGAAGGCGGAGTAGCCGGAGGATTTTATCATCCATATCTCGGGATGAAATATCTGCCGGAGCTGGTTGATCAGATGGAACGCATTCCGGACAGTGAATGGCTTGATTTAAAGAAAACGAAACAAACCGTCAAAACAGACAAAGTGGAAATCCATACAAGCGGTGACGGAACGATTCAGGTGAAAAACGGCGTCAGCGCCATTGACGAGTTTTTCGATCATCATCGGCAAACCCCTCTGGAAAAGGCGTTATGGATTCTCTCCGCAATCGTGCTCTTATTTGTCGTGATGTTTGTCAGTTATACGTTTTACTTGAGAGCCACATTGAAAAAACGAATTTTTAAGGAGAGAAGAAGCCTTGGGTAATACGCTGTTCTTTATCTCGCTAAGTTTAATATGGGTCATGCTTCTCTACCACATGTTTCTTATGCAGGGCGGGTTCCGCCACTATATGACCTTCGAACGGAACATCCCGAAGTGGAGAGAAAACATGAAGGAGCTGCCAAAGGTCAGTGTCCTCATCCCGGCGCATAACGAAGAGGTTGTGATTCGGCAGACGCTGAAGGCGATGGTCAACCTTTATTATCCGAAGGACCGGCTGGAAATTATCGTCGTTAATGACAATTCATCAGACCGGACGGGTGACATCGTCAATGAATTTTCCGAGAAATACGATTTCATCAAAATGGTGATCACCAAGCCGCCAAACGCAGGAAAAGGCAAATCCTCTGCACTTAACTCTGGTTTTGCTGAATCAAACGGCGATGTGATCTGTGTATATGACGCCGACAACACGCCTGAGAAAATGGCCGTGTATTACCTTGTGCTCGGCCTGATGAATGATGAAAAGGCAGGCGCCGTGGTTGGGAAATTCCGCGTCATCAATGCGGCAAAAACGCTCTTGACTAAGTTTATTAATATCGAAACGATCTGTTTCCAATGGATGGCCCAGGGAGGCAGATGGAAGTGGTTCAAAATCGCCACCATCCCAGGCACCAACTTCGCGATCCGCAGAAGCATTATTGAAAAGCTCGGAGGCTGGGATGACAAAGCGCTCGCCGAGGATACTGAGCTGACCATCCGGGTGTATAACCTCGGCTATCACATCCGCTTTTTCCCTGCCGCCATCACTTGGGAGCAGGAGCCGGAAACGTGGAAGGTGTGGTGGCGCCAGCGCACCAGATGGGCGCGCGGCAATCAATATGTTGTGCTGAAATTTTTGGCGCAGTTTTTCAAGCTCAAACGAAAACGGATTATCTTTGATTTGTTTTATTTTTTCTTTACGTACTTCTTGTTTTTCTTTGGCGTGATCATGTCAAATACGATATTTGTAGTCAATCTGTTTTATGATTTGCATTTGTCGGTCGGCTTTTTGGCTATGATTCTCTGGATTTTGGCGTTCTTTTTATTTATGACAGAGGTCATGATTACGTTGAGCATTGAAAAAACAGAAATGAACAGGCAAAACTTTTTTATCGTATTTCTCATGTACTTTACATACTCGCAGGCATGGATTGTGCTGGTCATCTATTCTTTATTCGTAGAAATCAAGCACCGTTTATTCAAGCAGGAGGTCAAATGGTACAAAACAGAACGATACAATCAACATAAAAGCGGGTGACCTTTTTGAAACCAATAATGATTTTTCTCACTAGCCTCATGCTGCTTGTGATGACTGGACAAGCGGCTTTTGCCAAAGAGGTGGAGGTCAGCGGTTCGCTTCTCGGAAAAAGCAGCCAAGAACAATCCAAACAGCAGGTGCTGACAAGCGACCTGATTACACTGTACGGATCAAAAGACAGCGCAGAGCTGACGTATCAAATCCCGGCAGGTGCTTCTACCGGCAATCAGCAATTGGTGATTGAATACGAGGCATCAAATCTTTTAATTTCTCCATCATCATTAACGGCTGTCATAGACGATGAACCGGTCAAAACGTTAAAGCTTGATGGTGATTCCAAACGGAAAACAGTGAAGCTGAACCTGAATAAAAGCCAGTCTGCCCAAGGCTATCACAACGTATCGCTGAAATTTTACGGCGTGATGAAAGAGGGCGTCTGCGTCAGGCAGGATACGTCCGGCAACTGGATCAAAATTTATCCGGACAGCCGTCTGACACTGGCGGACAGCAGTGAAGCGAAGGGTACCTCGCTGGACCATTATCCATATCCTTTCGCCCAGTCGGGAAATACAGCGGAAGAAACAGCCATCGTCATTCCCGATGACCCAAGTTCGGCGGAAATTGAAGCTGCAGTGAAAACAGAAGGCTATTTGAAAACGGTGGATAGCAGTGTCAGCATCTCGTATGTCACGGAATCTGAACTGAAGAAAATCGACAAGCCGACAATTTTCATCGGAGTGGACAAGCATTGGAACGGCAAGGTGAAAAAGTTGCTGAAACAAGCCGGCTTACAAGCAAAAGGGGAAAAACTTCTGCTAGCGGAGCGGGTGTTAAAAGCAGAGGCTAAGCAGCAGCCGGTTCTGTTTGCACAAGCGGCATCTGATGACGTGCTCACTGAAAAAATCAGTGTCATCACGGATCAGACTTACACAGGCCAGCTCAGCGGCGATACACTCTCAATCAGCAAGCTAAAGCAGGCTGAAAAAAAAGAAAGCAATAAGCTGACCCTCGAGAATTTTGGAGCGGGTGATATCACAATTGGAGCTGACAAAACATCTTCCGCACATTACTTTTATCCAGCTTCGGCGGTTTTAGACCAAAACCAATCTGCAAAGCTGTCGCTAAAGTTGAAGAAGTCCGAAACGATTCAAGCCTCAACGGCTGAGAATGGATCGGTTTCTCAGGCGGCAGAACTGAAGGTCATGATCAACGGCCAGCCGCACTCGGTCCGTCTTGATGATTTAGGAAAAGAAGATAAAAACGGATTCTATCATGTCATGCTAAAAGTGGACCCTAAGCTGCTGCAAAAAAACCGCTACATTGATATTCAGTTTGTCACAACTGGATTAAAGGAAAACAATCCTTGCAACACGACTGATGAAGAAAAGTGGGTCTTTATCGATAAAAGCAGTACATTGTCTTACGCCATCAAAGACATGTCTCCGTCAGCGGATTTCCAAGAGTGGCCGCTTCCTTACGCCGGAAATCAGGAAAAAGCAACGTTAATCGTGCTTCCTGACACCGTAAGCCAATCGAAGCTTGAGGAGCTTTCTCTTGTAACGGAGTCCTTTGGCAGCGAAGCGCAGCATTCATACAAGGTCAAGAAATCATCTAACGTAACAGCAAATGATGCCAAAGGTCGGAACCTCATTTTCATAGGGAGTATCAGTCAATTTTCTCTTCTGAAGGAGAAATCATCAGATCTGCTTGTGCCGCAAGTGAAGAACGGCTCGTTTGATGTATCAGGTTTTGAGATGCTGAATGAGACAACAAAACAAGTGGCATTTACTCAGCCATCTCTTTGGGATTCACGCTACACAATGGCTGTCTTTGCGCCTTTAAAAGGAAATGGCACGGCTGTCACGAAAGAGATCATCAGTTATCTGAACAGTACCGATGACTCGGCAACCGTTGTTAACGAAACCAACAGCCAGCAGGTGTTTACAAACCACCAGCAGCTCAAATCTGAAACAAACAGTTCCAGTACAGAACAACCATCACAGGATAATAGCCAGAAATGGCTGTATATTGGTGTGCTGGCACTTATTATGGTGATTGCGGCAGTGTTCATTTGGGTTGCTGTAAGACGAAGAAAAAGAAAGACAGATACAGAATAAAACAGAGGCAATCACGCCTCTGTTTTTTATTTTTTTGGTACATAAATTCCATTTGTGGAACCTGTCATTTTATTTTTTTCGCCCGGCCAATAAGCCTCTTTACAACGTGCAGGAACGGGAGTATGATCTCTTTTAGAAAACAAATCGCTTAATCTGAAATCAGAGCGGGGGACCCACTAGAACGGCTTTTTGCCGTTGGGGTGAATCCTTTTTAGGTAGGGCTAACTCTCATATGCCCGAATCCGTCAGCTAACCTCGTAAGCGTTCGTGAGAGGAGATGAATGAAACCTGTGTTCGATGTAATGGTACAGGGGCATCCGTTTGCCTCTGTGTTTTTTGCTGTTCATTTTTAGAATGGAAATCTCGTACAGAGATACCATAGCAGAAAGGACTATTACAGAATGTGAGAGCAGATGCTGATGTTTTATTGTTTTAATTGAAAAATGAGAAATTAAAAGGGGAAGACATCGATGTATCATTCAATCAAACGTTTTTTGATTGGGAAACCACTAAAATCTCAAGCAGCTGGAGAGCAAAAACTGACAAAATTAAAAGCCTTGGCGATGCTTTCCTCAGATGCGCTGTCATCTGTCGCATACGGCACAGAGCAAATTTTAATCATTCTGGCGACAATCAGTGCTGCCGCATTTTGGTACTCCATTCCGATTGCGATTGGCGTTCTCATATTGCTGCTGGCACTGATTCTTTCATACAGGCAAATTATTTACGCTTACCCGCAGGGCGGCGGGGCGTATGTTGTTTCGAAAGAAAACCTCGGTGAAAAGCCGGGATTGATCGCAGGCGGTTCCTTGCTTGTCGATTATATTTTAACAGTAGCGGTAAGTATATCTGCAGGAACGGACGCCATCACGTCGGCCGTTCCTGTATTGCATGATTATCATGTGCCGATTGCTGTTTTACTGGTTTTAGTCATTATGATTTTGAACCTGCGCGGGCTTTCGGAATCGGCATCGATTCTTGCCTATCCGGTTTATCTGTTTGTGGCGGCGCTTTTGGTTTTGATAGCAGTCGGGTTGTTTAAACTCATGACAGGACAAATAGATCAGCCAGTCCATCATACTCCGCTCGGCACACCGGTAGCGGGCATTACGCTGTTTTTGCTGCTCAAGGCTTTTTCTTCGGGCTGCTCGGCTTTGACCGGAGTTGAGGCTATTTCTAACGCGATTCCTGCTTTCAAAAACCCGCCTGCGCGTAACGCAGCAAGAACTCTTGCAATGATGGGCATTTTGCTGGCGATTCTATTTTCCGGTATCACCGTGCTCGCCTACGGCTATGGAACGGCGCCGAAGCCCGATGAAACGGTGGTTTCACAAATTGCGTCTGAAACCTTCGGGCGGAATGTGTTCTACTATGTCATTCAAGGTGTCACATCACTTATTTTGGTCCTTGCGGCGAATACGGGATTTTCAGCCTTCCCGCAGCTTGCCTTCAACCTGGCGAGAGACCAGTACATGCCGCGTATGTTTACAGTCAGAGGCGACCGCTTAGGCTTCTCAAATGGGATTATCTTTTTAGGCGTTGCTTCGATTATGCTCATCCTGTTATTCGGAGGACAGACAGAGCACTTGATCCCGTTATATGCTGTAGGCGTATTTATTCCATTTACGCTTTCGCAAACCGGCATGTGCATCAAATGGATCAAGCAAAAACCAAAAGGGTGGATCGGAAAAATGCTGATCAACTCCTGTGGCGCTTTGATATCGTTTATGGTTCTGTCCATCCTGTTTGTGACGAAGTTTATTGTCGTATGGCCTGTGTTAATCTTTATGCCTATCGTCGTTTTATTGTTTTTTGCGATTAAAAATCACTACACAGCTGTCGGTGAACAGCTTCGCATCGTAGACAAAGAGCCAGAAGAAATCAAAGGCACGGTCGTGATTGTGCCAGTAGCCGGTGTCACCACAGTCGTGCAAAAATCGATTCAATATGCAAAATCACTGTCCGATCAGGTCATCGCCGTTCACGTGTCATTTGACAGAGAACAGGAAAACAAAGTTGAAAAACGCTGGGAAGAGCTCAATAACGGGGTGCGTCTCGTTACGCTTCATTCTTCATATAGAAGCCTGGTCCATCCGTTTGATAAGTTTTTGGAAACTGTAGAAGCAAAAGCGAAGAAGGAGCAGTTTTCAGTCATGGTGCTGTTTCCGCAATTTATAACGAAAAAACGCTGGCACACCATCCTTCACAACCAATCAGCCTTCCTCCTCAGAGTCCGGCTGTTCTGGAAAAAGGACATAATGGTTGCCACGCTGCCGTATCATTTTAAAAAGTAAAGCATCTAGGACCAAGGGAATCACCTTGGTCTTTTTTTGCGGGAATAGGAGAAAGCAATGTATACACAAGGTGCATTTGTGATCCTACTGAACGAAAATCAGCACATTTTGCTGGTTAAACGAAACGATGTCCCTTTATGGGATCTGCCGGGCGGCAGGGTTGATCCCGGGGAAACGGCTGAGGAAGCGGCAATTCGGGAGGTATTGGAAGAAACGGGATTCAGCGCAGCGCTTTCTGCAAAAATAGGTGTCTACCAAAGGCCAAAGTTTCAGGATGAACAGCATGTATTTGCCGGGCACATAACAGGCGGACAAGCCATAGCGAACGGGGGGGAGACAGCGGAATTGAAGTGGTTTTCTCCGCAGCGTCTGCCGCTTTTTATGGTGCCGAACCGAAAAAGACAAATCAAAGATTTCAGGAATGGCGCTCTAGATGCAACCATCACCCTCAAGGACAGAGGCATGCTTGCGGCGATCGACCTGTTGAAACGAAGACTGGGCAAGTGATTAAGGTCTCCGGGTTTTAAAGCTATTCTCCGGTGGTATTGAAAAAAGGAAAAAGGAGGATACGGCATGGCACATAAAACTGCAGGACAAGCAATGACAGAACTGCTTGAACAATGGGGAGTTGATCATGTTTACGGCATCCCCGGAGACAGTATAAATGAGTTTATCGAAGAATTAAGACACGAAAGAAATCAATTGAAATTCATTCAAACCCGCCATGAAGAGGTGGCGGCGCTGGCGGCCGCGGCTGAGGCAAAACTCACCGGCAAGATCGGCGTCTGCCTGTCAATCGCAGGACCGGGTGCGGTGCACTTATTAAACGGTTTATATGATGCAAAAGCGGACGGCGCTCCTGTGCTGGCAATTGCAGGACAAGTTTCATCAGGCGAAGTCGGACGGGATTATTTTCAGGAGATCAAGCTTGAGCAAATGTTTGAAGACGTAGCTGTGTTCAACAGAGAGGTACATAGTGCGGAATCACTGCCGGATCTCTTGAATCAGGCGATCCGCACCGCCTACAGCAAAAAAGGCGTTGCGGTATTGAGCGTGTCTGATGATTTGTTTGCGGAGAAAATCAAACGGGAGCCCGTACACACCTCACCAGTGTATATTGAAGGGAATCTTGAACCGAAAAAAGAACAGCTTGTCACTTGCGCGCAATATATAAATAACGCTAAGAAGCCGATTATCTTGGCGGGGCAGGGAATGAAAAAGGCGAAACGGGAGCTCCTGGAGTTTGCGGACAAAGCTGCAGCCCCGATCGTTGTCACACTCCCGGCAAAAGGCGTGGTCCCCGATAAGCATCCGCATTTTCTCGGCAACCTCGGGCAGATCGGCACAAAGCCGGCCTACGAGGCAATGGAGGAATGCGATTTACTAATCATGCTCGGGACCTCATTTCCATATCGCGATTATTTGCCTGATGACACACCGGCCATCCAGCTCGACTCAGATCCGGCAAAAATCGGAAAACGCTATCCGGTGACAGCGGGCCTTGTCTGCGATTCAGCTCTCGGCCTGCGCGAATTGACGGAGTATATTGAACGGAAGGAAGATAGAAGATTCCTGGATGCCTGCACGGAACATATGCAGCATTGGTGGAACGAAATCGAAAAAGATGAGACTGAGGCGGAAACACCGCTCAAGCCCCAGCAGGTCGTGGCACGTCTTCAGGAAGCGGCAGCCGATGATGCGGTGCTCTCTGTAGATGTCGGCACTGTGACAGTCTGGATGGCGCGGCATTTCAAAATGAACGCGAACCAGGATTTCATCGTTTCCAGCTGGCTTGCGACAATGGGCTGCGGTCTGCCGGGAGCGATCGCGTCAAGCTTGGCCGAACCGGAGCGCCAGGCGATCGCCGTTTGCGGTGACGGGGGCTTTTCCATGGTTATGCAGGATCTCCCGACCGCCGTCAAATACAAGCTTCCGATAACCGTCGTCATTTTAAACAACGAAAATCTCGGCATGATCGAGTACGAGCAGCAGGTCAAAGGCAATATCGACTATGTCACACACCTTCAAAATGTCGACTATGCCGCATTTGCAGAAAGCTGCGGAGCAAAGGGCATCAAGGTGACCAGAGCGGAAGAGCTTGCACCTGCTTTCCATGAGGCGTTACACGCTGACCAGCCGGTCGTTGTGGACGTCATGATCGGAAACGAACCGCCGCTGCCTGGCAAAATCACCTACGGACAGGCAAAAGGCTTCAGCAAATACATGCTGAAAAATTTCTTTGAAAACCAAAAAATCGAAATGCCGTCATTAAAGAAAAGTTTAAAACGGTTATTTTAAAAAAACAGGGGCCTTTTGAGGCCCCTGTTTTTTTATGTGTTGGATTAAATTAGTGGTGTACTTATTAGGATTCGCCATGCTCAAAACGCACAAAAGGACAAATGCATCTTCTTTCAAAGCAAAAAGATCAGCGCATTTGTCCTTGTATGTTTCATATGTTTATTCTTATCAAATCTTACAGAGTTCATGTCTTTATAAATTTATTTCTCTTTTTTCTTAAGCCCGAAAAAGAAAGGAAAAGCAGAACCGACCAGGAAGGTGCCGAATAAAAACATTCCGCCGATAAACACGTGGAAATTCGTGTGTCCGGTCGTAAAAGCGGTGACCAAGGAAATGATACTGAGCACGATCATGGCAATCCCAGGCGCGACTCTCATTTTCCCCTTGGATTTATAGGCAATAACAGAACATAAAATGCCGATTACAATAGGAACAATCCACAAATAAAACAGAATAAATATTGACATCATCAAAACTCCGATTTTTTCTTCTATCATAACAAATTTCTGTCAAAAAGGGTATCTAATGAGCTTTTGTGCAAAAATAAAAAACCGGCTGCTAAGCCGGTTTTTTAACGAAACGTATCAACAATTAAAAATACATTCAAAGCAACGATCAATACAGCAATCAGCCAAGAAACCACTGTGACCCATTTGGCGTTGATCAGTGACCCCATAATCCGTTTATTGCTTGTAAACATAATAAGCGGGATTAAGGCAAAGGCGATGCCGAAGGACAGCACGACCTGGCTCAGCACGAGAGCGGTAGTCGGATTGACGCCTGACGCGATGATTAAGATCGGCGGAATGATCGTAATAAACCGCCGTACATACAGCGGGATCCGGTAGTTGATAAATCCCTGCATGATCACGTCGCCTGAAAGTGTGCCGACAGACGAACTGGATAGACCGGCAACAAGCAGGCCGATCCCGAATAAAGCCGCTGACACAGGGCTGACAAGATGTCCGAATTGCTGAAATGCGACATCGAGATCCTCGACAAACAGGCCGTTTTTGAAGAATAATGCAGCAGCCACAATCAGCATACTTGCATTAATAGCCCCTGCAATCAGCATCGCTATTAAAATATCAATAAATTCAAATCTGAAGATTTTTTTCCGTTCAGCATCAGTTTTGCCTACCACCCGCCGCTGTGTAAGGGCAGAGTGTAAATAAATGGCGTGCGGCATAACGGTTGCGCCGAGAATACCTGCTGCAAGAAGCACACTGTCCGTGCCTTGAAACGCCGGGACAAAAAGGCCCTTCATCACTGACGCGGCATCAGGCTTTGCGAAAAAGGTCTGCAGCGCAAAGGCGATCACCACCACAAACAGCATACCGGCAATGCCGGCTTCAAGTGAGCGATAACCGCGGCGCTGAAGCTCCAATATCGCGAAAGAACCGATCGCCGCTATAATAGATGCTTCAAGCATCGGAATGCCAAACAGCAAATACAGTCCCAGAGCCGCCCCGATAAATTCCGCCAGATCAGTTGCGATAATGACCAGCTCGCCCTGAATCCATAATCCGATGGAGACAGGCTTTGGGAATTCTTCGCGGGCAACCTCAGGCAGATTTTTGCCTGTTGCAATACCGAGTTTGGCTGATAGTGATTGGATTAAAAGTGCCATGATATTAGAAAATAAAATCACCCATAGCAACATATATCCGTATTTAGATCCCGCCGATATATTCGTTGCGAAGTTGCCGGGATCAATATAGGCGATGGCTGCTATAAATGCAGGGCCCAGAAAAGGGAGCAGCCCTCTGAATCCTCTAATTTTCCCGTCAAGCGCATCTTGGACTGCTTTGGAACGGGGAGATTGTGCTGTGATGTCCTTGTTCATCATGTCTCACCTGAATTCTGTTTGTTTTTGCCGAACAACAAAGAGTTTCCTTAAGGCAAATTATTTTATCTACATCATATGACCATCCCGGTTTCTTGTCAACTGGAAATGTTCAAAGTACATTCCTGAATTTTTCCCTGTTATGTAACATGATATGTAGGAATTCGGTTAAGGTCCCATATAAAAAGACATCGTTTCAGTTCGAAACGATGCCTCCTGTATGAAATGAGACTAGGCTTCCTTACGTAGCCCGCGGAATACGAGGCTCAGTAAGAAGACGAAGATGGCGGCCCCGATGATGGCTGGGAAAATAGCAAAGCCAGCGAGGCTCGGTCCCCAAGTGCCAAGGAGTCCGTGTCCAATCCAAGCGCCGATCAGCCCGGCAATCATAGAACCGAAAATTCCTCCCGGCATCCGGTTTCCTACGATGGCGCTTCCGATTAATCCGATTACGATAGCAACAACTAATGAAACCAAAAAGCTAATCATCATACTCACCTCTCATAAATAATTTATAAATCAATAACCGCTCATGCCAAACCCGAAACCCCGAAAAGCATATCGCTTTATGATCCTGCTTTCATTTTTCTCTGCACGCTGCCGTCGGCCAAGTGAACAATCACCTCAGTGCCTTTATGCGCTGCAATTTCCTTTGCACGTTCAATCGCATCCTTCTTTGTATCTTTGATCTCAGAGACACGTTTGGCACCCTCGGCTTTGACCGCCCAGCCGTTTTTATGCTTGATGACATGCTCTGCTTTATCCATGAGCTCAGTGCCGTTGCCGCTGCTTGAATCCTCATCGCGATCTGTCTCATCATCATGCTTGAGGAAATCATCAATTTCCTTTTTAGAGGCGTTTTCCGCCCATTCCTTTGCTTTGCTTGTCGCAATCGGAATCGCGCGTCCGTCCTCATAGCCCTCATCAATCATCGCATTCGCAATCTCAATTGCTTTTTTCTTCACCGGCTTCTCAAGATTTTTTAATGAAGCGGGATAATCCTTCATCGACCAAGGCATGTTCATCACTCCTTTTCCTTTTATAAAAAAGGTACCCGCAGGTGAAAAATAAAAACGTTTCCGTGAAAATGAAGGTATACTATATAGGAGAAAAAGACGGAAGGGAAGTGCGAGTTGGGTGACAGCAGGACGAAAAGAAGACTTACATCAGCAATTAAAAGAAATAGAGAAATGGGAAAAAGAACAGCAAAAAGTCTGGTTTTGGGAAAAGCTCAGCCGTCTCCCGTTTCAGCTGCTGGACAAGCTGACACCGGAATTCATTCAGAAAAAGATCGGCAAGCTTTTGGATGAGATCGGCAGCTTTGTTCAAACAGGAGGACAGTATCTGACATCGGAAAAACAGATTATTAAGATGTTTCAAAAGAAACTGCCGGAAGATACCTTCGAATCACTGGAAGACGTTCAAAAAGCGCCTCTGCCTGTCATGGATGAAATTGCGGAAGGAATGGGCAAAAACAGAATCAACACGGCAACCGTACAAGGCGCGACAACGGGTGTGGGCGGTGTGTTCACGCTGGCGGCTGACATTCCGGCTGTGCTTGGCCTGTCGTTAAAAACGTTACAGGATATCGCGGTTGCGTATGGCTATGATCCAAAGGAGAAAAAAGAGCGTGTCTTCATCGTAAAATGTTTGCAGCTGACATCGGCTGATGTTGTCGGCAAAAAAACGATTTTGCAAGAATTAAAAGACTATGATCAAGTTCGTACATATAAGAATGTCGCTTCTCAAATCCAAGGCTGGCGTGAAGTCGTTTTAGGCTATCGCGACACGTTTGGCTGGAAAAAGCTTTTTCAACTGGTGCCGGTCGCGGGAATGGTCTTTGGCGCGGCAGCCAATCGCTCAACCATAAACGATATTACCGAAACGGGTATGATGCTGTATAAAAAGCGGCGCATTCTTGAGCGGCTGAAAGAAACAGAACAAGAGATGGAATAGAAGAAAGCAGACGGACTCCGCGTTCCGCCTGCTTTTTTAGTGGAAACACACCCAATGTGTTTAGTTTGTTTAAAAGAATTGATAGCGGGAATACAACAACCAACACCAATTAAAGGAGGAATTCAAAATGGCAGACGATAACAAAATGAGCAGAGAAGAAGCAGGTAGAAAAGGCGGAGAAACAACAAGCAAAAACCATGATAAAGAATTCTATCAAGAGATTGGAAAAAAAGGCGGAGAAGCCACTAGCGAAAACCATGACAAAGAATTCTATCAAGAAATCGGTGAAAAAGGCGGAGAAGCCACTAGCCAAAATCATGACAAAGAGTTCTATCAAGAAATCGGCGAAAAAGGCGGAGAAGCCACTAGCGAAAATCATGACAAAGAATTCTATCAAGAAATCGGCCGTAAAGGCGGAGAGGCAACAAGCAAAAATCATGATAAAGAATTCTACCAAGAAATTGGCTCAAAAGGCGGAAATGCCCGCAACAACGACTAATCAAAAGCATAAAGGCAGACAACCTGTAGATAAAAAGCGATCCGGCACACCAGCTGGATCGCTTTTTATTTTGAAAATTTCTCAATCTACACTGGTATTGCGATACAATAAGTCAAAAAGGGGTTTTTGCTAATGTCCGAGATGCAAAATTTGCTCGCCATCGCCAATGCAGTCAAAGAAAAACACGCTAATTTTTCAATCTCAGAGGTCAACGACCACTGTGTGCGCCTCGCAGTGTTTACAGGAGAATATGACTGGCACCATCATCCTGACTCAGATGAATTGTTCATTGTTCTTGAAGGTGAGCTGCTGATCGATTTTAAGGACAAAGAAACCGCGGTACTCAAAGCAAATGACAGCCTGCTGATTCCCAAAGGAACGGTTCACCGCACACGCTCTTACGTCAGAACGGTGAACCTCTGTGTCGAGCATACACAAGCGAAAACAGTCATCATAGAGGAATTGCCATGCTGATCAAAAGGATTGTATGTGAAGTAGACGCTGCGAACGCTGAAGCATTTTCAAAAGCGCAGTCACAGTGGGGAGCACTATCACATGTAAATGGCTTCATCAAACAGGCCGGCGGCTGGCGGAAAACAGCAGATGGGCTGTTTTCCGCAGAAATCATCAGCGTTTGGGAGAACAGAGAAGTGTATGAGGCTTTTATGGAGAACGTACATGACAGCATATACGAAGAAAACGAACAGAAGGCTGTGCTTCTTTCGATAAAAGTGACGCTGTATGAAGAGGATGAATCGTTCATTTACGATCTGTTACATAACTCTGATATCCGATGCGAACCAGACTGGACCGTGCTGAAGGCATAATTAAAGCCCAAAACATCATGTTTTGGGCTTGTGTCTTTACTCGCGTCCCGGAAGCGTATCATGAACAAAAGGCGGTGCTGGTTTTAACTCCGGTTTTTCTCCAAACGCTTTAGCTTCTTTCACATATTCAAAGGCCTCTCCATCCGGCGCTTTTTCGTTCAGCCAGGTTTGTTCGGCGCTTTCTTCGCCTTCAGAGAAATTGATCAGCTGATGCGAGAACTCTTGTTTTTCGAGTGCTTTTGGGAATGTCCCAGGCACAATCGGGCCTTCCTGTGCTTCTAGTTCTTTAATGGCTGCGAGCCATTGATTTTGGTGCATCGTGTCACGCGCCAGCAGGAAGCTGAGCATGTCTTTAACGCCTTTGTCATCCGTCATTTCAAACAGGCGTGCAACCTGCAGACGGCCTTGTGATTCTGCATTCAGATTGGCGCGGAAGTCTGCCAGCAGGTTTCCGCTTGCTACGATATAACCGCCGCTCCAAGGTACGCCTGTACTGCTTTCCGGCATGGCGCCAAGTCCTGATACAATCGCATGGTGAGGGTTCATGCCGCCGAGGATGGAGCCGATGACCGGATCTTCAGCGGCTTTTTCCTGCTGATCAAGCGGGGCATCCTCAAGAAGTCTGGCGATCATTGTGGCGATCATTTCAACATGCCCGAGTTCCTCAGTAGCTGTATCCATCAGTAAATCCTTGTATTTTTCATTTCCTCTTGTATTCCAGCCTTGAAATAAGTATTGCATAGCAACAGAAATTTCTCCGAATTGCCCGCCTAAAATTTCTTGCATTTTTTTAGCGAATAATGGATCTGGACGATCTGGTTTAGCAGGATGCTGCAGCATTTTCGTGTGCTTAAACATGTTCCCATCTCCTTTTTTCGTTTATCTCTTTTTATATTTCCTCTCAATTGAAAGATAAACGAAAAGAAGCGTATCGAGATGGGGGATTACGAATCCTCCCGCAGCTCTAAAAGCTCCTGGATCAGCTTTCGGCCGAAGATGGGCTCGTACTGCTGATAAACAGGATCAAGGCGCTTCATCCATTCTTTTTTCTCTTTATCTGACAGCTTGTAAATTTTAATAGATGAATTTTTTTTGATTTCTTCCAGCTGCTCCTTGTTCATTTCTTCAGCATACGTTTCATTCCACTCCGTCGTTTCCTGCATCGCTTCAGTCAAAATGCGTCTTGTTTCCGGCGTTTGCGCGTTCCAGAAATGCTCATCAGTCATGACAGCATAGCCGAGATAACCGTGGCTGCTTATTGTCAAATAGTCCTGAACATTATAAAATTTTTTAGAATAGATGTTTGAGATTGTATTTTCTTCGCCATCGACTATATTGTTTTCTAACAGCTGAAAGGTAGAATTGAAGGATTCCTGGTGAGGTGTAGCGCCAAGCAGCTTGAACTGATCCTCTATCACATCGCTTTGCATAATGCGGAGATCTTGTCCTTTTAAGTCATCCGGGCCTTTGACCGGTCCTTGATTTGTCGTGATTTGCTTAAAGCCGTTTGTCCAATAGGCAAGGCCTTTTAATTGATTTTTCTTTAGAGAATCAAACAGCTGTGTACCGATGCTGCCGTTCAGCCCTTTTTTGACGGCATCGTAATTTGTAAATGCATACGGCAGATCCAGCACGCCCCATTCAGGCGAGAGCATGCCGAGCTTCGATGTGGAGGGGGCGATAAATTGAACATCGCCGTTTTGCAATGCTTCAATTTCTTCGATGTCCGAATACAGGCTTCCATTCGGGAACACTTCAATTTTCATTTTCCCGCCTGATTTTTCGTTCACCAGCTCCGCGAACTTATTGGCGGCCAGCCCTTTCGGCGTATTTTCCGCAACCACATGGCTGAATTTAAACACAATTTGATCCTGTAAGCCTTCCTGGTCGTCATCGTAAACAATCTCTTCACTGCCGGCATGATCATGGAATCCGATAAATAAAGCGGTTGCAATTCCGGCGATCATCAGTGCGAGACATGCAAGCAAACTCTTCATGAAAAGCCCTCCCCTTAGTTAAGGATAATGGGGGCAATGCCATTCGTAAAGACCTGAAAGGAGAAGCTGATGACCAAAAAGAAGCTCTCAATCCGTTGGAAAATCACAATCCTATCCTATATACTCGTCATTTTCTCCTTTTTGATCGGCGGCATTGTGCTCATTGGCAATATCCAGCATACAGAGGAGCGGGAGCTGAAAAAACGTTTAATGAATACGGCCCGAACGGTGTCGGAGATGACAGAAGTGAAAGAGGCCTTGGCGCGAAAAAAACAAACAGAAGCTGTTCGCCATGCGGTTGAAGAGATCAGGATGATTAATGAAGCAGACTATATTGTCGTCATGGATATGAATCACATCCGCTACACACATCCTGTCAGCACAAGCATCGGCAAGAAATCTGAAGGTGCTGACGAAGAGGCAGCGTTTGCGGAGCACATTTATTTCTCGGAAGCAAAGGGCGAGATCGGCACGGCGGTCCGCGCTTTTTATCCGGTAAAGGATCATGATCTAAACCAGATCGGCGTAGTGCTAGTCGGGAAAACGCTGCCGGGAATCGCTGACATCCTGCTTCATTTAAAGCGTGATATCACATTTATCGTTGTGCTGACACTCAGTTTCGGCCTTGCAGGTTCCTTTCTTCTGGCCCGCCATATCAAAAAACAAATGTTTCAGCTTGAGCCTCATGAGATTGTCCGAATGTATGAAGAACGGACAGCGACGTTTCACTCAATGAATGAAGGCGTAATTGCCATCGACAATCGGCTTACCATTACAATTTTCAATGAAAAAGCGAAACAGATTTTTGAAGTGCAGGGGGATCTGGTCGGAAAGGTGATCTGGGAGGTTCTCAAGGATTCGCGGCTGCCCGAAATCGTGGAGCGGAACAAAGCGGTCTATAATGAAGAAATTCGCGTTAGCGGAAAAGTCATCATGAGCAGCAGAATTCCGATTGTCATGAAGAAAAAAGTCATCGGCGCCGTCGCGATTTTTCAGGACAGAACGGAAGCGGCTAAGATGGCGGAGGAATTGACGGGCGTCAAAAACTTCGTGGAGGCGCTCCGCGTCCAAAACCATGAGCATATGAATAAGCTGCATACAATCGCCGGACTCATCCAGCTGGGGAAATCTGAAAAGGCCTTGCAGCTTGCATTCGAGGCATCAACTGAGCAGGAAAATGTGACTGAATTTCTGCACCGCTCGATTCAAAATGACGCCGCGGCTGGCCTTCTATTAAGTAAAATCAGAAGAGGAAGAGAGCTCGGCATTGCTGTTCATATTGATGAAAACAGCAGTCTTCAGCAATTTCCCGAGCATGTTGATCAACATGATATCGTCGTGCTCCTCGGCAACCTGATTGAAAATGCCTTCGGTTCATTTGAAACGGTTCAATCTGATGATAAACGAATTGACATCAGCATCGAACAAACGGATGATATTCTTGCTATTTTAATAGAAGATAACGGCTGCGGGATTGAACCGGCACATATGCCGCACCTTTACGAGAAAGGATTTACGGTCAATAAAACAGGCGGCACAGGCTACGGCCTGTATTTAGTGAAACAAATCACAGACAAAGGATCGGGCACGATAGAAGTTGATTCACACGCGGGACAGGGAACATCTTTTTCTATCGTTTTTCCAATGAAGGGGGAGGAAGCACAGCATGGCTCGTAAGGAATGGAAGGTTCTGCTCATTGAAGACGATCCGATGGTTCAAGAGGTAAACAAGGATTTCATCACAACTGTCAAAGGCTTTACGGTCTGTGCAACAGCGGGAAACGGAGAAGAAGGCATCAAACTGATTAAAGAAAAACAGCCCGACCTCGTCATTCTCGATGTATACATGCCGAAAAAAGACGGAATCAAAACCTTGCAGGAGATCAGAAAGCAAAAGCTTGAAGTGGATGTCATCGTCGTTTCCGCTGCAAAAGACAAAGAAACGATCTCTCTTATGCTGCAAAATGGAGCGGCTGACTATATCTTAAAACCGTTTAAGCTTGAGCGAATGAGACAGGCACTTGAAAAGTACAAGCAATATAAACAAAAAATAGAGGCGAGCGATACACTGTCCCAGGAACAGCTCGATGCGATCCTGAATATTCCGCAGCAGGCCGTACAGAATCTGCCGAAAGGGCTGAATCATTTCACGATGAATGAAGTCACTGCTTTTTTGAAACAGCAAACCGCATCTCTTTCTGCAGAAGAGGTCGCCAAGGCGCTCGGCATCGCCAGAGTGACAGCCAGACGATATCTTGATTATCTAGAAAAAACCGGAACGATTAAGCTGGACGTTCAATACGGCGGAGTCGGCCGGCCCGTCAACCGCTACGTGTTCAAAGGATAAACCTGAGACCAAAAAGACCAAAATGTCCGTTATGATCATAAACTTCCCCAGACGATATGAAAACGCTATCATTCTAGTAAGAAAGACACAAAGGTGAATAGGACAGGGGGATGCAGGATATGAAACTGTTTAAAAATTTAACAGTTCAGGTCATAACTGCGGTCATCATCGGGGTCATTGTCGGACTGGTCTGGCCAGATGTCGGCAAAGAAATGAAACCGCTTGGCGATACATTTATCAATGCTGTTAAAATGGTGATCGCTCCAATCATTTTCTTCACAATCGTTCTCGGGATTGCAAAAATGGGCGATATGAAGAAGGTTGGAAAAGTAGGGGGAAAAGCGTTTATTTATTTTGAGGTTGTCACTACCCTCGCACTCATTATTGGTTTATTTGTCGTCAATATCATGAAGCCGGGCGCGGGTCTTGATTACAGCAAGCTTGAAAAGGGAGATGTATCACAATACACGCAAAATGGCGGTCAGGGAATCGACTGGATTGACTTTATCACACACATTGTTCCGTCCAACATGGTTGATGCCTTCGCAAAAGGGGACATTTTGCAGGTCTTATTCTTTTCTATTCTTTTCGGAGTCGGTCTTGCAGCATTAGGTGAAAAAGGCAAAAGTGTCATTGATTTCTTCGACAAGCTTTCTCACGTCTTTTTCAAAATCATCGGCTACATCATGCGTGCCGCGCCAATCGGGGCATTCGGGGCGATGGCGTATACGATCGGGCACTTCGGTCTCGATTCCATCAAGCCTCTGGCAAGCTTAATGATGTCTGTTTATATTACGATGTTCCTGTTCGTATTTGTTGCTTTAAATATCATCTGCAAGCTTTACGGATTCAGCCTGTTGAACTACCTGCGCTTCATTAAAGATGAGCTTCTGATCGTGCTTGGCACAAGCTCTTCAGAATCGGTGCTTCCGCGAATGATGGATAAAATGGAGCGTTACGGCTGTTCGAAATCCGTTGTCGGGCTTGTCATTCCGACGGGCTATTCGTTTAACCTTGACGGCACATCCATTTATTTATCAATGGCGACGGTTTTTCTGGCACAGGTGTTTGGAGTAGACCTCAGCATCGGCCAGCAAATTACAATTATCCTCGTTCTGATGCTGACATCGAAGGGAGCGGCCGGTGTGACGGGAAGCGGATTTATCGTCCTTGCCTCAACACTGTCAGCGCTTCAGGTCATTCCGCTGGAGGGCCTTGCACTCCTGCTTGGAGTCGACCGTTTCATGAGTGAAGGAAGAGCGATTGTGAACCTGATCGGAAACGGAATCGCCACGATCATTGTTGCAAAAAGCGAAAATGAATTCGATGAAGCAAAAAGCATAGAGGCTGTTGAAGGCATGAAAAAAATGAAAACAGCAGTCTGAAAAAAAGAACGGCCCATCCATGGGGGCCGTTTTTTTAATTGTTTAAGAATAATTAAGGTGAGGACAGAGACCTCAGCATTTTTTTGTTATATAATTTACAAATGGATACTATATTGAATGAAGGACGTTTGTCCTAACAGGAGTGTATAAATGGCCGCTTTAGTTAAATTTTTTCAGCACCCGGGAGTAAGACGTTTTTCCATCTTTGTCGTGTTAACTGGTGTGTTATATCTATTTAAGAGCATGATCAACTTAATATTGCTGACCTTCATTTTCACATTTCTTATGGATCGTTTGGAGCTTGTCGTACGGCAGTTTTTAAGCCGGTTCTTCCGAGTGAGCCAGCGGGTTGTCATTACGTTTCTTTACATGTTGCTGGCTGTGCTGCTTACAGTCGGAGGTTTTGTGTTTTATCCGGTCGTCGCGGCGCAGATTCAGCAGCTGGTTAAGCAGATTAAACATATTGCGTATCACCCGGACACCATCCCTTTCTTTGATGAGATCACAAGTGTTTTCGGAGATATTAACATCAGTTCATATGTCAAAGAGGGCTTCAATGTGGTGTATACGTATCTGGCCGATATCAGCACATTCGGCTTGCAGATTGTAATGGCGCTCATTCTCAGCATGTTTTTCTTATTTGAGAAAAAGCGGCTTACTGAGTTCATGGCGAAATTTAAAACAAGCAAACTAAGGGTCTTTTATGAGGAAATTGCTTTTTTCGGAAGCAAATTTGCAAGAACGTTCGGCAAAGTTCTTGAGGCTCAATTTATCATTGCGCTCGTCAACTGTATTCTGACGTTTATCGCGCTTTGGATTATGCATTTCCCGCAGCTGTTTGGGCTTTCTATTATGGTATTCTTCCTCGGATTGATCCCTGTAGCAGGCGTCGTCATTTCTCTGATCCCGCTCAGTATTATTGCCTACAGCACTGGCGGCGGAATGTATGTGCTCTACATTGTGCTTGTCATATTCGCCATACATGCGATCGAAACGTATTTCTTAAATCCGAAGCTAATGTCTGCGAAAACGGAGCTGCCGATCTTTTTCACCTTCACAGTACTCATTTTCTCTGAGCACTTTTTAGGCATTTGGGGTTTAATAATCGGGATTCCGATCTTTGTGTTTCTCCTTGATATTCTTGATGTCACCAACAAGGAAGAAGGACCCAAAAGATTCCAAGAGAAAAGTAACAAAAAATAGTTTACAAAATTGGATCTTTTCTGTATAAATAAACTAAATCATACAATAGTAAGCCACACGCTTAATCCTTTTAGAAGGAGTGGGGGACCCAATCTTTTGGGGTTAATTTTTCATCTGAAAAACGGACATCTCTTCGTCCGAACCCGTCAGCTAACCTCATCAGCGTGAAGAGAGAGTCCTGTGGTTTGAAGATACAGCCAAAGCCCACGGGAAGTCTCTCGCGGGCTTTTTTTCAAAAAAGGGAGGAATGCGGATGAAACTGGCTACAAAGATAATCATTGCATTGGTGCTAGGTGCGGTCACGGGGATTATTTTGAACGTAACATCACCTGAATTATTTGAAAATTTAAATAAGTTTGTATTTGGGCCGCTTGGCACAATCTTTTTAAACCTCATTAAAATGCTTGTCGTTCCGATTGTCTTTTTCTCACTGACACTGGGAGTAGCCGGGCTGGGCGATCCTAAGAAGCTTGGCAGAATCGGTGTAAAGGCGATTTCTTATTTTCTCGTCACGACAGCAGTGGCGATTACCATTGCCATCATTTTAGCTCTTGTCATCAAACCGGGAGAGTTCGGAACGTATGACACATCGTCTGCCGAATTCACTGCTGAAAAAGCGCCAAGTATTGCGGACACCCTGTTAAACATTATTCCGACCAACCCTGTTCAAGCGATGACGGAAGGGAATATGCTGCAAATTATCGCTTTTGCCATTTTTGTCGGGCTTGGGATTACAATGCTCGGAAAAAAAGCGGATATGCTGCTCAAGGTTGTTGAACAAGGAAATGAATTGATGATGTACCTGGTGAATCTTGTAATGAAGTTCGCTCCGTATGGTACATTTGGTCTGATTGCGACAGCTATTGGAAGCCAAGGCTTCAGTGCAATGAAAGCAATGGGCTTGTACATGATTGTGGTAACCATGGCATTACTGATACATGCAGTCGTTACCTACGGATCTACGGTTGCGCTTATAGCCAGAAGAAATCCGATTACGTTCTTTAAAAATTTCTCAGAAGTTATGGTCGTCGCATTCAGTACTTCCAGCAGCAATGCAACTTTGCCGGTTTCAATGGATGTGGCCCAGAAAAAATTAAAAGTGCCTGAGCCGATCAGCAGCTTCGTCCAGCCACTCGGCGCTACAATTAATATGGACGGAACAGCCATCATGCAAGGGGTAGCCACCGTCTTCATTGCGCAGGTATTTGGGCACGATCTAACATTCACTCAGCTGCTGATGGTGATACTGACGGCAGTGTTAGCAAGTGTCGGAACCGCAGGTGTTCCGGGTGTCGGTTTGATTATGCTCGCCATGGTCCTTCAATCTGTCGGCCTGCCTGTCGAGGGAATCGGATTAATTCTCGGAATTGACCGCCTGCTTGATATGCTCCGTACAGTGGTGAATACAACAGGAGACGCGGCTTGCGCCGTCATTATTACAGAAACAGAAAAGAATAAACAGCCTGAGCAAGCTCCGACTCTATCGGTTTAACCAAACATTTGGAAGCAACAAATGCTATAATACAAACAGTGCCTAATTTTTGGGCACTGTTTATTTTTTGTCGAAAAAGGAGGAAGGCTTTATGGCTGAGCCGATTTTACATATTGAAGGCCTCGATAAAAAGATTGGGTCTAAACAAATTTTAAAACAGATCAGCATGGACGTCATGGAGGGCGAAATCATCGGACTGCTCGGTCCGAATGGTTCCGGAAAAACAACACTCATCCGTATCATCGTCGGGCTGTTAAAACAAAACAGCGGAAGTGTGACAATCAGCGGATTTCAGCATGATACAGAGTTTGAAAAAGCGATGGAAGCGGTTGGAGCGATCGTCGAAAATCCGGAGTTCTATCCGTACCTGACAGGCTGGGAAAACCTCAAGCACTTTGCGAATATGCACAAAAAAATAGCGGATGAACGGCTTGATGAAGTAGTGGAACGTGTCGGGCTGACATCAGCGATTCATGATAAGGTGAAAACCTATTCCCTCGGCATGCGCCAGCGTCTTGGCATTGCACAAGCAATTCTTCACCGCCCGAAGCTTCTCATTTTAGATGAACCGACAAACGGTCTCGATCCTGCGGGGATGAAGGATTTTCGCGATCATATTAAGGAGCTCGCAGAAAAGGAAGGAACAGCAGTCCTGTTCGCTACTCATTTATTGCGTGAGGTAGAGGATCTGTGCGACCGTGTCATCATCATTCAAAAAGGCGAGATCAAAGCGGAAGTCAGCTTACATGGGACAGATCAAAAAACAGAAAAAGCGATCATTGAAGTGCAGCCGGAAGAAAAAGCGCTCAATTGGCTGGCAGGCAATCAATATCAAGCAGAACGGCAAGACGGGGCGATTGTTGTTGAGGTAGCGAAAGAAAACATTCCGGAGCTGAACCGTTCACTTGTCGGACAAGACCTGAATGTCTTTTCCATTACGCCTTATACGCAATCACTTGAAGATGAATTCATAAAAGCGACAACTGCTCATCAAGAGGAGGGAGAAGAGCTTGTCTAAATTAATTTGGAATGAACATATGAAACTTTTTAACCGGAAGGTCACATTGGTGTCTCTTATCCTGATGGCGGTCTTTCAATTTTTCATGGCTTTAATCATTAAACGGATTGTCATCAGTGCCGGAACAGATGAAAACTTCATCGGCTATTTATCGTATACACCGAGCCTGAACATCCTGCTGCAGGCTTTAACGATCGTGATTGCAGCGACAATTGTTTCAATGGAATTTGATAAAAAGACAATCAAATTTCTGCTCATTCGTCCGGTTAAACGCCAAAAGGTCTTTTGGTCAAAATTAATCACAGTCGTGATGGTCAGCTTTTATTTGTATCTGGCATACTACATTTTGGCATTATTATTCGGTCTCGTCTTTTTTGGCACATCGGTGACCGCGGAATCAAAGACATTGCTGGTTAACACTTTGGCGCTGATCGGGTCAAACTGGCTTGAAGCCGTAATGATGGGATTATTCGGGCTGCTTTGTTCTTCGCTGTTCCGTAACAGCGCAGTAGCAGTTGTCGTTTCTTTTGTCGTTTTATACGGAGCGAGTACACTTGTCCAGCTCATGAAGCTCTTTGAAAACAAATGGGGCAGCTTTTTGCTTTTTGCCAATACTGACTTTACGCAATACAGAAGCGGAGGGACAGCGTTGTTTTCCGGGATGACGCCATTGTTTTCAGCGGGGATTATCATCATCCATGCCATATTCTTCATAGCCGTTGGCTGGTGGTGCTTCTGTAAACGGGATGTCCGTGTGTAAAGGCAAGGAATGACATTTTTGTGAAAAAGCTCACGTAAATCAATATCATTTGATATTTTGGTTTATACTAAAGGTACTGACGGAGGTGTCTCGATTGAGGAACTTTATTACCGCTTTACCGATTGTATTACTGCTTGGATTCTCATTTGTGTCATTCATGTTTCAGTTTGAACATCTTGTTTATTTCAGACTCGCGCTTGGGTTGTTCTCTCTCGCGGGGCTGTACATGATATATAAAATGAAAACGGGCATCCGTTATTTTATCATCTATCTCTATGCAAGCTGGATTGTGCTTGCGGCAGTGACTGCTTTTGAAGAGCCGATTTTCTCGAGCTTTTTCTTTGGCGGCCTGGTGATGACAATGGGTTACCTGACATATATGCTGATTTATCTCGGCATGAAACAAGACCGGGATGCAAATCCTGTGTAATCGCGCTGTTCCCTTGAGGGAACGGCGTGTTTTTTTATACTTGGCAAAAAGGTTAACAGTTGCGGAATAATGGCAGGAAATCTATAATACATATTAAATTTATCGGAATTAAAACCTTGGGGGGCTGCCGGATGTCATTATTTATAAAAAACGATCAACAGCGGCAATGGATGGAGAAAATCGGACGGATTGCGGATGAATTTCAGCAAACTGCAGCTGAAGATGACGAACAGGGACGTTTTCCTGTAGAAAAAATACAAAAACTGCGTGATGCTGGGTATACGGCATTAACATTGCCGGCATCTCATGGAGGAGGGGGCATTTCTGTTTACGATATGCTCCTGTTTCAAGAACGGCTTGCAAGGGGAGATGCTCCAGCAGCGCTGAGCATTGGCTGGCATTTGAGCGTAATCGGAGAGCTAGGAGAAGGAAACAGCTGGAATAAAGACGTGTTTGCGTTTATTGCTAAGGAAGTCCAAAACGGAGCCGTTATCAACAGGGCGGCGACAGAAGCGAAAACCGGAAGCCCGACAAGAGGAGGGCGCCCCGGTACAAACGCCGTCAATACGAATGGCAAATGGTCAGTGAACGGAAGAAAAACCTTTACGACGATGTCACAAGCACTGGATTATTTTTTAGTGACGGCATGGATTGAAGAAAAACAAACAACAGGCGTGTTTCTCATTCATAAAGATGATCCCGGTTTGTCGATCGAAGAAACGTGGGATATGATGGCGATGCGGGCTACTGGAAGCCATGACCTTGTACTGAATGGGGTAACGCTTGATGAGGATAAACTGGTGGAATTTCTTCAAGGGCCTCGGGGAGCAAAGCCGAATGGCTGGTTGCTTCACATCCCGGCGATTTATCTTGGCATTGCTCAAGCAGCGCGAGACTATGCGGTGCAATTTGCGTCTGAGTATTCTCCAAACAGTTTGAAGGGACCGATCAAGAATGTTCCAGCCGTACAGCAAAGAACAGGCGAAATGGAGCTTGAACTGCTCAACGCCAGACATTTTCTTTTCCATATCGCTCAGTTGTATGATGATCCGGAGCGCCGCCCTCACTTGAGAAGCGAGCTCGGTGCGGCGAAACATATCGTCACAAATGCTTCGCTGTCTGTTGTCGATAAAGCGATGAGAATTGTCGGAGCTAAAAGCCTTGAACGAACCAACCCGCTTCAGCGCTATTACCGTGATGCGCGTGCCGGCCTTCATAACCCGCCTATGGATGACGCGGTGATTCAAAAGCTGGCCGGAGAAGCGTTTGAATCATAAAAAAAGAGCCTTCCCGGCTCTTTTTATGTATTGTTTTGCTCTTGCAGATTTTTTTGATGCTTGCGGTCGATCCTGTCATAAATGACGTTCATCAGCTTTGGATTGCCCATTATCGCCTCTTTGTTTTCCTGGATCAGCTGTTGGTAAGTTTTGACTTTACGCTTCGGCATGCTCTGGCGCCCTCCTGACATGTTTGTACTCACTTTCTAACTCTGTCAGCGACAATTCATACAAATGACGCTTTGACTTTTTGTATATACCATTCTGTATTAACAGATGAATGAGCTGTTTTTTTCTGATTTCTGCAGACTGAGGTGTCATTGAGTCACCAACCTCCAATCAAACGATATTGATAATCATTATCAATTAACTTCAGTATACAATGTCCACAATTGCCTGTAAAGGTGAAAACAGTCCTATTCTTTCGCATATTTGCAAACATTCAACAAATCGACAAAAAGTTTCCCGGGCAATAATTTGCTGTCGAAATGTCCCTTCTCGGAATGTTGCCGCTCTATTTTTCATGATTTGAACCATACTATGTAATAGAATGGAGGCTGGTATTCAATGGAGCGGACAGAAAATCTGAAAAAAGGAGAAAAAGGGGCGCTCCTCAATATTTTGGCATATGTCATCCTTGCTGTTGTGAAGCTTGTAATCGGGATTCTATATCATTCCGAAGCGCTGAGAGCAGACGGATTAAATAATGGAACAGATATTGTTGCGTCAGTAGCGGTGCTGATTGGATTGCGTATTTCCCAAAGGCCGGCTGACAGCGATCATCCATATGGCCATTATCGGGCTGAAACGATTTCGTCTCTTGTTGCGTCTTTTATTATGATGGTTGTCGGCATTGAAGTGTTAATTGGCGGAGTAAGAGCGATAGCGGGCGGAACAACGGAAACGCCAAGTCTTATCGCCGCATGGACGGCGTTAGGCAGTGCCGTGTTTATGTATGGCATCTATTTATATAACAAAAGGCTGGCAGCATCCATTAAAAGCTCTGCTCTAATGGCAGCGGCAAAGGACAGTAGGTCAGACGCTTTTGTAAGTGCCGGAGCATTTATCGGTGTGATGTCATCCCAGCTGCAGCTGCCGTGGATCGATCCGGTAACGGCTTTTATCATCGGCATCATCATCTGCAAGACGGCGTGGGATATCTTTAAAGATGCTTCACATTCTTTAACAGACGGATTTCATTTAAAAGATCTAGAGCCTTACAAACAGACTGTCGGCAGGATCGAGAATGTACATCGTCTAAAAGATGTGAAAGCGAGATATCTAGGAAGCACAGTTCATATCGAGATGGTCATTACGGTTGATCCGAAGCTTACAGTAGAAGAAGGCCATGGCGTGGCAGATGAAGTAGAAGACAAAATAAAACATGAACACGATGTCACTCATGTTCATGTTCATGTAGAGCCTGACGACATAAAATAAGGCTGTTTAACGAATTAGCTTATATGTTCAGATAAAAATTCAGTCACTTCTTCAGGCGTTTTGGCATTGGCGCTGTGAAGGTGAGCTGTTTTTTCACCGTTTTTGAAGATAAGCAAGCTAGGAATACCCATTACTTGGTATTTTTCAGCCAATTCAGGAAGCTCGTCCTTATTCAGCTCATACCAGTCGTTTTGGTTGTACTCTTCCAAAATATCGCCGATGAACATATTCATGCGTGTGCAGTCTGGGCACCAATCAGCATAAAACTTTACGATGATTTCTTTATCAGATTGAATCAGTTCATTAAATTGTTCGTTTGTTGTGATTTTTTTCATATGTCACATCTCCTTTTCAATGCCATTTTAATATAAAATAAAAAGGAATTACATACAAATGCATTCAGCATCAGCATGCCCAAAAATAATTAGATCATTTTCTTGTGAAAGTGATAAGATAGTAAAGATGAATTGTAGTGGGGGGAGTATCCATTGAAAACAAGTCTAGGATTAGTGTACGGAGGAAAGTCGGCAGAACATAATGTTTCCCTGCAGACAGCTCTGGCTGTAATCAAAGCGCTAAATACTGAGAAGTTTGATATACATCCGATTTATATAACAGAAAAAGGCGAATGGGTAAGAGGCGCCCGTTTAACTGAGCCTGTTTCAAATGTGAAAATGCTCCAATTTGAGCAAGGAGGCAGTGCTTTTTCTCCAGCTGCCCTAAACCAGGAGATGTTTCCACAGGAAGCGTCACAGCAAAATGAAGCCATCGACGTCGTATTCCCGCTCCTCCACGGACCGAACGGAGAAGACGGTACGATCCAAGGAATGCTCGAGCTGTTGAATATTCCTTATGTCGGTAACGGTGTGCTTGCTTCCTCAGCTGGCATGGATAAAGTTGTCATGAAACATTTATTCGCACAGGCCGGTCTTGCTCAGGCTAAATACGCAGCTTTCCTTAAGAAAGACTGGACTCGTTCTCCGGAAGAAAGCTGTGAGCAGGTCGAACAGGAATTAGGCTATCCTTGCTTCGTAAAACCGGCAAACCTTGGCTCAAGTGTCGGAATCAGCAAATGCCGAAACCGTGAAGAACTGCAAAAAGCATTTGAGCTTGCATTCCAATATGACCGCAAAGTCGTCGTTGAAGAAGGAATTAACGGCCGCGAGATCGAAATCGGCGTTCTTGGAAATGACGATCCTAAATGCTCTGTTGTGGGAGAAATCGCACCGAAGACAGATTTCTACGATTACAAAGCGAAATATGAGGATGGAGATACTGATCTGATGATTCCGGCAATTGTGACCGATGAGGAATACGCAACAATCAGTGATATGGCGATCAAGGCGTTTAAAGCGATCGATGGGTCAGGACTCGTCAGAGCGGACTTTTTCCTGACAGCTGACGGCGAAGTTCTGATCAATGAAGTCAACACAATGCCTGGCTTTACACCTTTCAGCATGTTCCCGCTGCTCTGGAAAGAAGCCGGAGTGGAATACGCTGACTTGATTGAACAGCTTGTGGAGCTCGCAAAAGAACGCCACGCTGAAAAACAATTGATTAAGCATACATTCTAATAATGAAAATGGACACTGCCGTAAGAGGGCAGTGTCTTTTCCCGTATATACAAAAGAAAGAGAGGGACCTCACTTGATTAAGCGAACAGTAAAGAACATTGCCGAGATGGTCAAAGGCACACTGACAAATCCGCAATATGAACAAACAGTCATTCATGGAGTGGCAACTGATACAAGAAAACTGGAACAACATCAGCTTTTCATCCCGCTGAAAGGGGAACACTTTAACGGCCACACTTTTGTGCCACAGGCTTTTGAAGCTGGTGTAGCGGCCGTTCTTTGGGATCGGTCAGAACCAAATCCGCCCGAGAATCAAGCCGTCATCTTAGTGGACGACACCCTTTCCGCTCTTCAGCAACTAGCAAAAGCCTATTTGCAGGAGCTTGGCACCCGTGTCATCGGGGTAACCGGAAGCAATGGCAAAACGACAACGAAAGATATGATTCACGCCGTTCTGGGAACCCGGTACCGTGTCCACAAAACAGGAGGAAACTTCAATAATCACATCGGTCTGCCGCTGACGGTTTTAGCTATGCCTGAAGATACGGAGATCGCTGTATTGGAGATGGGAATGAGCGCCAAAGGAGAAATTGATCTCCTGTCCCGCCTGGCAAACCCGGATGCGGCAGTGATTACGAATATCGGCGAATCCCACATGCAAGACCTTGGCTCAAGAGAAGGCATCGCGGAGGCGAAGCTTGAAATCATTAATGGGCTTAAAGAAGACGGAGTGCTGATTTATATCGGCGACGAACCGCTCCTTCAAAAAGCATACAGCTGCCCAACGAAAACATACGGAACGGGAGCGCAAAATGATTATCAGCTTCAGGATGTCAGCCAGAGTGAGGAAGGAACTCATTTTACAATCAAGGGAATGGAAAAACCGTTTTTTATGCCGATACTCGGCAAGCACAATGTCATGAACGCCATGGCTGCTATTGCTGCGGGGGTGTATTTCGGCATCACGCCTGAGGATGCAGCAAAAGGACTGAGCGGACTAAAGGTAACAGGCATGAGACTTGAACTCATCAAAACAGACAGCGGCATTTCAATTATCAATGACGCTTATAATGCGAGTCCGACATCCATGAAGGCTGCCATTCAATTGACAGAAAGCCTTGAAGGCTACGGGAAAAAAATGCTCGTGCTCGGCGATATGCTTGAACTTGGCGATCTTGAAGAAACGTTCCATAAAGAGTGCGGCGCTGTGATCAGTCCTGAAAAAATCGACCGCGTCTTTACGTACGGTAAATTGGGAGCATTTATCGCGGAAGGCGCACTGAAACACTTTGAGAAAGACCGCGTCAGCCATTTTACTGAGAAAAAAGATCTCCTCCAAGCTGTGAAGGAAAACGCATCAAAAGGCGATTTGATTTTATTCAAAGCGTCCAGAGGTATGAAGCTTGAAGAAATCGTTAAAGATTTAATAGAGAGCCCGCTTTCATAAGAAAAAATCTTTCAGAAAAAACGCATATTGCATCATAAAATAACATAATGTGCAAACACTAATGTATGCCGGCCAGAAATTATGTATATCTGGCCGGCTGAGGCTATGATACAATAAATACAGGTTATTTCGTGATACGGAAAATATTTGTCCGGACGTTCCTCCGCTGGCCCACGTTCTCCCGCCGGACATATGGGAGCGGATGGAACAGCATCCGGCACATTGAGAAGTCGATCTGCTTCTCATCTTATTGAAAAACAAATAGTGTAATGGTAAGATAAAACTTAGAAGTAATTCGGGCTTTGTATACGTATGGACCTGTCCTTTTTGTGTAAGGGGCAGTTTTTAGTGGTAAATCACGACATTACTGAAACAGCAATTAGAAGGAGTTTGAATAATTTGACTATAACGTTTCAAGATTTTAATTTAAGTTCTGATCTCATGAAAGCTATAAATCGCTTGGGATTTGAAGAAGCAACGCCTATTCAGGCACAAACGATTCCGCTCGGACTTTCAAATAAAGATGTCATTGGACAAGCGCAAACAGGTACAGGTAAAACAGCTGCGTTTGGTATACCCCTTGTTGAGAAAATCAACCCCGAGTCTCCTAATATTCAAGCAATCGTAATCGCGCCAACCCGTGAATTAGCCATTCAAGTATCTGAAGAATTATATAAAATCGGACA
This sequence comes from Bacillus rugosus, assembly GCF_023238245.1. Classification (NCBI taxonomy): domain Bacteria; kingdom Bacillati; phylum Bacillota; class Bacilli; order Caryophanales; family Bacillaceae; genus Bacillus; species Bacillus rugosus. The sequence continues at coordinate 514,391 of NZ_CP096590.1, forward strand.
GGATAAGCGTGCTAAAGTTCTTCCTATTTACGGCGGACAGGATATTGGACGGCAAATTCGGGCGTTAAAGAAAAATCCGCATATCATTGTGGGAACACCTGGACGTCTGCTTGATCATATCAATCGTCGTACTCTCCGTTTAAACACTGTTAACACTGTTGTAATGGATGAAGCCGATGAAATGCTGAACATGGGATTCATTGACGACATTGAATCTATTCTTTCAAACGTGCCGAGCGAGCATCAGACACTTCTGTTCTCTGCTACAATGCCAGCGCCGATCAAACGCATTGCAGAGCGCTTCATGACTGAGCCGGAACACGTAAAAGTAAAAGCAAAAGAAATGACGGTTTCTAACATTCAGCAGTTCTATTTAGAAGTGCAAGAGCGCAAAAAATTCGATACACTGACTCGTCTTCTTGACATTCAGTCTCCTGAGCTTGCGATTGTATTCGGACGCACAAAGCGCCGTGTCGATGAGCTGGCTGAAGCTCTGAACCTTCGCGGATATGCGGCTGAAGGAATTCATGGTGACTTAACGCAGGCGAAACGTATGGTTGCGCTTCGCAAATTTAAAGAAGGCGCAATCGAAGTGCTTGTCGCAACTGATGTTGCCGCTCGCGGACTTGATATCTCAGGCGTAACACACGTGTACAACTTCGACGTGCCTCAAGATCCTGAAAGCTATGTTCACCGTATCGGAAGAACAGGCCGTGCAGGAAAAACAGGTATGGCGATGACGTTTATTACACCGCGTGAGAAAAGTATGCTTCGCGCAATTGAACAAACGACAAAACGCAAAATGGACCGCATGAAGGAGCCTACACTTGATGAAGCGTTAGAAGGCCAGCAGCAGGTTACTGTTGAACGTCTTCGCACGGCAATCAGTGAAAACAACCTGAACTTCTACATGACAGCAGCAGCTGAGCTGCTTGAAGATCATGATGCAGTAACAGTGGTTGCGGCGGCTATCAAAATGTCTACAAAAGAGCCGGACAACACACCGGTTCGCTTAACAGACGAAGCACCGATGGTCAGCAAACGCTACAAGAACCAACGCTCTTCTAAACGCAGAGACGGACAAGGCGGCGGCTACCGCGGCGGAAAAGGGAAAAGCAACAACCGTTCTTCCTATGACAAAAAGCGTTCAAACGATCGCCGTTCTTCAGGTGACAGACGCCAGAAAAAATCTTACTAATTCTATCGATTAAAAGCCCAAAACATGACGTTTTGGGCTTTTTTTGTTCACAAATGGATATTCAGCAAACTTTCAGCTGACGGATGCGGCTTTTCTCTGTATGCTTAAGAATGAAACCTTTCTGTCTAAGAGACGTATAAGTAATGACGAAAAAACGGGAGGTAGGTATTTTGAGAGACCAGCCAAAAAACCAAATCAGTCCAGATGGATTAAAGGTTTGGCGACTTCAAGAAATCATCATATCCGCTGTCTGCTTGCTTATCGTCATAGCAGTTGCAGTGTTAAGCTATTATTTTCATTGGCCGTACTGGATCAGCGGCGGGCTCGGCGCGGCTTGGCTGCTGGGTTCGGTGGTGACGGTCTTTATCATTCCAAAGATCCGTCATAAAGTGTGGCGCTATGAAGTCCATGAACATGAAATAGATATTCAGTCAGGTATTTTTGTGGTGACACGTGTGATTGTCCCGATGGTCAGAGTTCAGCACGTCGATACGTCACAAGGGCCGTTACTGAAAAAGTACAACCTGGCAACCGTAAAAATTTCCACGGCCGCGACCGTTCACTCGATCCCCGCTTTGGCGATGGAGGAAGCGGATCGGCTGAGAGACTCCATATCCCGTCTGGCAAGGGTGACTGACGATGATGTCTGAACCGAAACGCTTGCACCCGGCGGCAGTCATTTTGAATTTATGCCATACCATTATTCAAACGATAAAAAATATCATTCTGCCATTCTTTTTTGTGTATATCGTCAATTCGAACAATACTGTCCGCTTTTACGGAGCCATTGCGCTCGGGGTGCTGTTCATCTGGCTTATAGCCGCAAGCATCATCAAATGGAGAAAGTTTACCTATCGAATTGAAGATGATGAATTTAGAATCGAAGAAGGATTGTTTGTCACGAAAAAGCGATACATATCGATCGATCGGATTCAAACGATGAATACGAGCGCGGGCGTGGTCCAGCAAATTTTTAAGCTTGTGAAGCTGCAAATTGAAACGGCAGGTGGAGGCAAGGAGGCGGAAGCTGTTCTTTCTGCTATTTCTGTTGAAGAAGCCGAACGCATCAAGGAAGCCGTCTTTAAGAAAAAAGCGCAAAGGCGCGAAAGCGAACAAGATGAAGATTGGCTTGAAGCTGAGCAGGAGTACACTCCGGCCGTCGAACCGCAGGAGCACTATCGGATGAACGTGAAAGAATTGCTTATGGCCGCTTCTACCTCCGGCGGAATCGGAGTGATTATCTCGGCTGTATTTGCGCTTTTTACCCAGCTTGACGAAGTGCTGCCGATGGATTGGTTTTTCGATAAATTTTCCTTCCTTCAGCACGCAAGCATCGGCATTTACGCGGTACTCATTTTTATTGGTTTATTTATCGCTTGGGTGTTCAGCATCGCCGGTATGATGTTTAAATACGCGAACTTTCAAATCATAAAAAAAGAGCAGGAATTGGTGATTTCAAGGGGAATTATTGAAAAACACCAAGTCACGATTCCGCTTAGGAAAATACAAGCCATTAAAATAAAAGAAAACATCATCCGCCAGCTTTTCGGCTTTGTGACGGTGTCCATCGTCAGCGCGGGCGGTGGCGACCGGGAAAAAGAAGAGGGCGCTTTGACCATTCTTTTTCCAATGATTCATAAAAAAAAGCTTCCGCACATGCTCCGGACATTTACACCGGAATATATGCTGGAAGAAAACGTCCGCCGTCTGCCTCGGCGTGCGTTGAAACGATATCTGTTCCGTTCCGTCATTTTTTCACTCTTTTTAATCATCCCATTATGTATTTACTTTCAGCCATGGGGGTATCTGTCGATCATCCTGCTGCCGATTGAATTGATCTTCGGCTATCTTGCATATAAGGATGCAGCATGGACGATCAACGGGGACCGTCTTCAGCTGACATCAAGATTTATCAGCAGAACAACCGCGATTATGTTGAAAAGACGAATGCAGGTTTGCAAGTTCAGCCAATCCTATTTTCAAAAGAAAGGCCGCCTGTATACGATTTCTACCTCGGTAAAATCATCGAGTCATATGGAAGAGTTAACGGTGAGGGATGTAGGGGAAGAGGATGCAGACTTCATTTTAAATTGGTACTCATATGAAAAAGCGGACGGTTAATACCGCCGCTCCAGCGTGCCGACAAACCCTCGCATTCGTTGTCAGGACTGCGCTTCGATGCTCACGAATTAGAACATTCGCTTCGCTCAAATGCTCGTCCTTCCTAGACTTCAAGGGTTTTCAATCACGCTGAAAAGCTGACAAAATCCTAAAACGAAAACCATTTTAGGATTTTGTCAACAATCTGAAGCGACGGTTAATACCGCCGCTCTTTTTTTTGCACACATAAAAACGAGAGAAGAAACCCGCCGCAAAGTCCAAACAGATGGGCCATCATGTTAATATTGGAGTTGATAAACGACATGAGAACGGCAAATGCGAGCAGTGTGAGAATCATTTTGGAATGCTCATGCCCGATCAGCTCTTTGCGAAAAAGAACCATAAACAGATACACACCGAACAGCCCGAAAATCGCGCCCGAAGCCCCGACATGCACGTAATCAAGCGGCTCTGTAACATATGTGCCGATATTGCCGATGATGCCGGAGCCAGCATATACAAGAAGGAATCGCGCTTTTCCCAGCATGCGCTCCAAAGCTGGGGCAAATAAAAAGATGGACATGGAATTAAACAGCAGATGGGTAAAACCGGCGTGCAGCAAAACGGGTGTGATCAGCCGCCACCATTCACCGTTAGCGACGCCTAAATTATAGCCTGTGACCGCATCTCTCCATAACACGACTGAATGGACAGGGAGTGAAAAAAACAGCCAGAGAAGGGCTTGCAAGGCCAATATAAAGGTGACAACGGGATAAAGCCTGATAAACGTTTGAAAGTTTTCGGTGCGTATAAACATTCCGAGCCCCTTTTCTTCATTTTGGTATTTCTATAGTAACACGTTTATGAGACAAACCTTTCAAATAGTACGTATGCAAAGGAGGTTATCACACATGATTTACGGCATTGGACTAGACATCACCGAGCTTAAACGGATCGCTTCGATGGCCGGCCGCCAGAAAAGATTTGCTGAGCGGATTTTGACACAAAGCGAGCTTTACCAATATCAAGAGCTTTCAGAGAAAAGAAAAATTGAATTTCTCGCGGGCAGATTTGCGGCAAAAGAGGCATTCTCGAAAGCATATGGCACTGGTATAGGGAAGCAGCTCAGCTTTCAGGACATTGAAATTAAGAAAGACCAAAATGGCAAGCCTTATATCATTTGCGCGAAGCTGAGCCAGGCCGCCGTTCACGTATCAATCACTCATACAAAGGAATACGCGGCCGCGCAAGTTGTGATTGAAAGGTTGTCAAGCTAGTCTGCATATTAGGGAAACCCCACTCATATATTTGATAGTGCATTAAGGGAGACAAGTTGTTTGAGGCTTTTATGGTACGCATCCGTTCTGTCTAACGTGTACCGAGCGTACCGTTAAAGTCAAACAAGCGATTTCTTCCTTTTACATCAATTGAGAAAAAGGGGTTGAAAAAGGTGAGAAAAAGCTTTGTTTTGCTTTTAACGGGACTGCTTGCTGTCCTTATTCTTTCTGCCTGCGGGCAAAAAACGCAGCAAGATATTGTGACCGGTTTAGATGAAAAGGCGAAAGAATACACCTCGTACAAAGCAAAAGCAAAAATGACCATCGAGACAGGGAGTGAGCCTCAAGTATACAATGTGGAAATCTGGCACAAAAAGCCGTCTCTGTACAGGGTTTATTTAGAAAATCCGAAAAAGGACCAAAATCAAGTCATTTTACGAAACGAAAACGGAGTATTTGTTCTCACGCCGTCTTTAAATAAGAGCTTCAGGTTTCAAAGCGACTGGCCGAACAACAGCAGCCAAGTTTACCTGTTTGAATCGCTCGTAAAGGATGTTCAAAACGATTCGGATGCAGTTTTCACTGCGAAAGAAAAGAAATATGTATTTGAAACAAAAACGAACTATCAGCATAACAAAATGCTGCCAACGCAAGAAATTACGTTTAACAAAAAAGATATGAGCCCGTTATCTGTGAAAGTGATGGATACAGACCGGAAAGTCATGGTGAAAGTAGAATTCAGCAGCTTTGAATTTAATAAACAATTCGACAAAGAATCATTTGACGAAAAGAAAAATATGACTCTTTCTCAAATGGATGTCGCCACAAGCGCGAAGCCATCCGATACGTTCGCGGTCAAAACACCGCTTGAACTGCCGCTGGGCGTAAAGCTGCTTGAAGAAAAAGATATCTCTACTGAAGACGGGAAGCGGATCATCATGACCTACGGAGGAGAAAAATCATTTACTTTAATCCAGGAAAAAGCCCAGATTGCCAAAGCCTCTTCCTCAGTTAAGATGAATGGCGAACCGGTAAATCTCGGCTACACTATCGGCGCCTTGTCGGATGCATCATTATCATGGACATATGACGGCGTAGACTACCTTCTCTCCTCTAAAGATCTTTCAAAAGAGGAAATGGTGACAGTCGCGAAAAGCATGCAGGGACAATCATCTAAATAACCGCCAAAGGCCAAACATGATTTGGCCTTTTTTTCGTCGGACATCGTTTCCCTTTGTCCTTTAATTTTAGTATGATATGTAAATGATATTGAATAAAAGCTAGGAAGTGTCATAATGAGCACAAAACCTTTTTACAGAGATACGTGGGCGGAAATCGACTTGTCCGCGATAAAAGAAAATGTCAGCAACATGAAAAAACATATCGGCGAGCATGTCCATCTGATGGCAGTTGTAAAAGCGAACGCCTACGGGCATGGTGACGCAGAAACAGCGAAAGCGGCTCTTGACGCAGGTGCTTCATGCTTGGCCGTGGCCATTCTGGATGAAGCGATTTCGCTGCGCAAGAAGGGCTTGAAGGCGCCTATCTTGGTGCTTGGCGCGGTTCCCCCGGAGTATGCGGAAATCGCGGCTGAATATGAGCTGACCTTAACAGGTTATTCTGTTGAATGGCTTCAGGAAGCCGCCCGCCACATGAAAAAAGGTTCTCTTCATTTTCATTTGAAGGTCGATACGGGGATGAACAGGCTTGGCGTTAAAACGGAAGAAGAAGTTCATCACGTAATGGCGATTCTTGACCGCAACCCCCGTTTAAAATGCAAAGGGGCATTTACCCATTTTGCGACAGCGGATGAAAAAGAAAGAGGCTATTTTTTAAAGCAGTATGAGCGCTTTAAAGAACTGATTGCTCCGCTGCCGCTAAAGAAAATGATGGTGCACTGCGCGAACAGCGCCGCTGGCCTTCGTCTGAAAAAAGGCTTTTTCAACGCGGTCAGATTCGGCATTGGCATGTACGGCCTCCGTCCGTCAGCGGACATTACGGATGAAATACCGTTTGAACTGCATCCTGCATTCACCCTGCATTCGACGCTGTCTCATGTCAAACTGGTCAGAAAAGGCGAGAGCGTCAGCTATGGAGCGGAATACACGGCTGAAAAAGACACATGGATCGGGACGGTGCCTGTCGGCTACGCGGACGGCTGGCTTCGTAAATTAAAAGGAACCGAGATTCTTGTGAAGGGTAAGCGGCTGAAAATAGCCGGCCGAATCTGCATGGACCAATTTATGGTGGAGCTGGATCAGGAATACCCGCCGGGCACAAAAGTCACATTAATAGGCCGGCAGGGGGATGAATATATTTCCATGGATGAGATTGCAGGCAGGCTCGAAACCATCAACTACGAGGTGTCTTGTACAATTAGTTCCCGTGTTCCCCGTATGTTTTTGGAAAATGGGAGTATAATGGAAGTAAGAAATCCTTTATTGCAGGAAAATACAAGCAAATAGCTATCACATAATGGAGAATTCATAAAACAGCTTTGCTTGAAGAGTGAATAATGGTATCATTATCACTGGATGGATAAAAGAGTCGTATCCGTAAGTTTGGTGGAGGTGTATGTTTTTTGTCTGAATCCAGCGCAAGAACCGAAATGAAAATCAGCTTGCCCGAAAACCTAGTAGCTGAATTGGATGGTGTAGCGATGCGGGAGAAACGAAGCAGAAACGAACTGATATCACAAGCAGTGAGAGCGTATGTCAGCGAACGAACAACTCGTCACAACCGTGATTTGATGAGACGCGGCTATATGGAAATGGCGAAAATCAACCTGAATATTTCTTCTGAGGCTCACTTTGCGGAGTGCGAGGCTGAAACGACAGTTGAGCGCTTAGTCAGCGGAGGATAATCATTTGATTGTGAAACGCGGCGATGTTTATTTTGCTGATTTATCTCCTGTTGTTGGCTCAGAGCAAGGCGGGGTGCGCCCGGTTTTAGTGATCCAAAATGACATCGGAAATCGCTTCAGCCCAACTGCTATTGTTGCAGCCATAACAGCACAAATACAGAAAGCGAAATTACCAACCCACGTCGAAATCGATGCAAAACGCTACGGTTTTGAAAGAGATTCCGTTATTTTGCTGGAGCAAATTCGGACGATTGACAAGCAAAGGTTAACGGATAAGATTACTCATCTGGATGATGAAATGATGGATAAGGTTGATGAAGCCTTACAAATCAGTTTGGCACTCATTGATTTTTAGACATATGTGCAGGTTGCTCAAAAAGAGCAACTTTTTTTGTTTTCAAAAAACATAAACGATATAATAGTGAAATAACGTAAAAAAATATGTTGTTTTTTATTGGGAGGTAAGCGAATTTGATGTCGAATCAGACTGTATACCAGTTCATTGCCGAGAATCAAAATGAACTGCTCCAACTGTGGACTGACACACTAAGAGAATTAAGCGAACAAGAGTCATATCAGCTGACTGACCAAGTGTATGAAAATATATCTAAAGAGTATATCGACATTCTTCTCTCATCTGTTAAGGATGACAGCGCTGCTGAAAGCCAAATCAGTGAACTGGCGCTTAGAGCCGTTCAAATAGGGCTTTCTTTGAAGTTTTTGGCTACGGCGCTCGCTGAATTCTGGAAGCGTCTCTACACGAAGATGAACGATAAGAGATTGCCAGATCAAGAGAGTACGGAATTAATCTGGCAGATCGACCGCTTTTTCAGCCCGATTAATACAGAAATCTTCAACCAATACTCAATCTCTTGGGAGAAAACAGTATCACTGCAAAAAATCGCGCTGCAGGAACTATCTGCGCCGCTCATCCCGGTGTTTGAAAATATCACTGTGATGCCGCTTGTCGGAACAATTGATACCGAACGTGCTAAACGAATTATGGAAAATCTTCTTAACGGCGTCGTCAAACACCGGTCACAAGTCGTGTTGATCGATATTACGGGCGTGCCAGTGGTTGATACGATGGTTGCCCATCATATTATTCAAGCGTCTGAAGCGGTAAGGCTTGTCGGAGCGAAATGCCTGCTCGCCGGAATCCGTCCGGAAATTGCTCAGACCATTGTTAACCTGGGGATCGATTTATCCCAAGTTATAACTAAGAATACCCTGCAAAAAGGAATTCAAACGGCTTTGGAAATGACAGATCGAAAAATTGTTTCATTGGGGGAATAACATTTTGAGACATCCGAAAATCCCGATCTTGAAACTGTATAATTGCTTATTAGTGTCCATTCAATGGGAACTTGATGACCAAACCGCATTAACCTTTCAAGAAGACTTATTAAATAAAATATACGAAACAGGTGCTAACGGAGTTGTCATTGATCTGACATCTGTGGACATGATTGATTCCTTTATCGCTAAAGTGCTGGGCGACGTGATCACGATGTCTAAACTAATGGGCGCAAAAGTGGTTTTGACGGGAATTCAGCCCGCTGTGGCAGTGACGCTGATTGAGCTCGGAATCGCACTAGAGGAAATCGAAACTGCGCTCGACTTAGAGCAGGGGCTTGAGACATTGAAGCGGGAATTGGGGGAATAGCGAATGAACGACCAATCCTGTGTAAAGATCATGACAGAATGGGATATTGTGGCCGCCAGACAACTGGGACGAAACGTTGCAAAAGAACTGGGTTTCGGCACGGTAGACCAGGCTAGAATTACAACGGCTATTTCAGAATTAGCCAGGAACATTTATTTATATGCCGGTAAAGGCCAGATTGGAATTGAACAGGTCTCTGACAGAGGAAAAAAGGGCCTGAAAATCATAGCGGAAGACCAAGGGCCGGGAATTCCTGATATCCGTAAAGTCATGGAAGACGGATTTTCAACGTCTGGCGGACTTGGAGCGGGACTTCCCGGCGTGAAAAGGCTGATGGATGAATTCAGTTTAAATTCCGTAGCGGGGGAAGGAACAGAGATACAAGCCATTAAATGGCTTCGGTAGGAGGTAAGAAAGTGGATTTTAGGGAGGTTATTGAGCAGCGATATCATCAGCTGCTTAGTCGATATATAGCCGAATTAACAGAAACATCTTTATATCAAGCCCAAAAATTCAGCCGAAAAACAATCGAGCACCAAATTCCTCCGGAAGAAATCATCAGTATTCACCGAAAAGTGCTGAAGGAGCTGTATCCGAGTCTCCCGGAAGATGTTTTTCATTCGCTGGATTTTTTAATAGAAGTCATGATTGGATATGGAATGGCTTATCAGGAGCATCAAACCCTCAGAGGGATACAGCAGGAAATCAAATCAGAAATCGAAATCGCGGCAAATGTCCAGCAGACGCTGCTCGGAACAAAGATTCCGCAGGAAGAAGCGCTGGATATCGGTGCCATCAGTGTGCCCGCTAAACAGATGAGCGGTGATTATTACCACTTTGTCAAAGACAAGGAATCCATAAATATCGCAATCGCGGACGTGATCGGAAAAGGCATTCCAGCGGCTCTTTGTATGTCCATGATCAAATACGCAATGGACTCTTTGCCGGAAACGGGCATACACCCTTCTCAGGTGCTGAAAAATTTGAATCGGGTTGTTGAACAAAATGTTGATGCGAGTATGTTTATTACGATGTTATATGCAAATTACAACATGGACAAGCATCAATTTACATATGCTTCAGCGGGACATGAACCGGGATTCTATTTTTCTCAAAAAGACAACATGTTTTACGATTTAGAGGCCAAAGGACTCGTTCTCGGCATCTCGCAGGATTATGACTACAAACAATTCGATCAGCATCTCGAAAAGGGCGATATGATTGTTTTATTTTCTGACGGCGTCACAGAATGCAGAACGGAAAACGGTTTCTTGGAGCGTCCTGATCTGCAAAAACTTATTGAGGAACATATGTGTTCCTCCGCGCAGGAAATGGTCAAAAACATTTATGACAGCCTCCTCAAATTGCAGGACTTTCAGCTTCATGATGATTTTACGTTAATTGTTTTGCGAAGAAAGGTTTAGCATCAGCCAGCCGTGGGTATAAGACAATTAGTGATTTGAAGGAAAATTTGAGGTGATACGTAATGAATATAAATGTTGATGTGAAGCAAAACGAAAATGATATACAAGTAAACATTGCAGGAGAAATAGATGTATATTCAGCTCCGGTGCTCAGAGAGAAGCTCGTTCCTCTTGCAGAACAAGGCGCTGATTTAAGAATTTGCCTGAAAGATGTCAGCTACATGGACAGTACTGGACTCGGCGTTTTTGTAGGTATCTTTAAAACAGTCAAAAAACAAGGCGGTTCGCTGAAACTTGAAAATCTTTCTGACCGGCTGATCCGTCTGTTTGACATTACAGGCTTGAAGGACATCATTGATATTTCTGCAAAGTCAGAAGGTGGAGTGCAATGAAGAATAACGCAGATTACATCGAAATGAAAGTGCCGGCCCAACCTGAATATGTAGGGATTATAAGGCTGACACTGTCAGGCGTCGCGAGCAGAATGGGCTATACGTACGATGAAATTGAAGATCTGAAAATCGCAGTCAGTGAAGCGTGTACAAATGCAGTTCAGCACGCTTACAAAGAAGATAAAAATGGGGAAGTGTCAATACGATTCGGTGTGTTCGAAGACCGTTTAGAAATCATTGTGGCGGATGAGGGAGACAGCTTTGATTTCGATCAAAAGCAGCAGGATCTGGGGCCGTACACACCTTCGCACACAGTTGATCAATTATCAGAAGGAGGGCTCGGTCTATATTTAATGGAAACGCTCATGGATGAAGTCAGAGTGCAAAATCACTCCGGTGTCACCGTAGCGATGACAAAGTATTTAAATGGGGAGCGAGTTGATCATGACACAACCATCAAAAACTACGAAACTAACTAAGGATGAAGTCGATCGGCTCATAAGCGATTACCAAACGAATCAAGATGAACAGGCGCAAGAAACGCTTGTGCGGGTGTATACAAATCTGGTTGATATGCTTGCGAAAAAATATTCAAAAGGCAAAAGCTTTCACGAGGATCTCCGCCAGGTAGGTATGATCGGGCTTCTCGGCGCGATTAAGCGATACGATCCCGTCGTCGGTAAATCGTTTGAAGCTTTTGCCATCCCGACAATTATCGGTGAAATTAAACGTTTCCTTAGAGATAAAACGTGGAGCGTTCATGTGCCGAGACGGATTAAAGAACTCGGCCCAAGAATCAAAATGGCGGTTGATCAGCTGACGACTGAAACACAAAGGTCACCGAAAGTAGAAGAGATTGCCGAATTTCTCGATGTTTCAGAAGAAGAGGTTCTTGAAACGATGGAAATGGGCAAAAGTTATCAAGCCTTATCCGTTGACCATAGCATTGAAGCGGATGCGGACGGAAGCACCGTCACGATTCTTGATATCGTCGGATCACAGGAGGACGGATATGAGCGGGTCAACCAGCAAATGATGCTGCAAAGCGTGCTTCATGTACTTTCAGACCGTGAAAAACAAATCATAGACCTTACGTATATTCAAAACAAAAGTCAAAAAGAAACTGGGGACATTCTCGGTATATCTCAAATGCACGTATCGCGTTTGCAGCGCAAAGCTGTGAAGAAGCTCAGAGAGGCCTTGATTGAAGATCCCTCGATGGAGTTAATGTAATGATCCAGGTTGAAGAAAACGAGCATATTCAAACTCTTGTATACCAACTGAATAAAGAAGGAAAATCGATTTGCGGCGACAGCTTTTTTATGAAAGCTGATGATAAGGAGTTAATTTGTGCGGTAGCTGACGGACTTGGAAGCGGATCGCTTGCCAACGAATCTTCTGCAGCCATCAAAGACTTAGTGGAAAACTATGCGAATGAAGACGTACAAAGCATTATCGAACGCTGTAATCAGGCGATGAAAAACAAAAGAGGCGCAACAGCATCTATCCTAAAAATCAATTTTGACCAAAGACAGTTTACGTACTGCTCTGTCGGAAACGTACGGTTTATTCTGCATTCCCCGTCTGGTGAAAGCTTTTATCCTCTGCCGATTTCAGGCTATTTATCAGGCAAGCCGCAAAAATACAAAACGCACACCGCCACCTATGAAAAGGGTTCAAAGTTCATTATACATACAGATGGACTCAACGTGCCCGATATCCGCTCCCATTTAAAAAAAGGCCAATCGGTAGTAGACATATCGAATTCGCTGAAAATGTATACGACATCGAGAAAAGATGATCTGACCTATATTCTTGGACAGTTGTCCTAGGAAGTCAGAAAACGAGAAGCTGGAATACCGGCTTCTTTTTTTATGTGTTTTTTTCGGTTTTTGATACACTAGAGAAAGAACGACAAAATTGGAGGCTTTGGTTACATGGAAACGTCAGCCCTTTTAAAACAGCAAATTGCGAAAGAAATAGGTTTGTCACAAAAACACGTTGAAAGTGTCATCCGCCTGCTTGAGGACGGCAACACAGTCCCGTTTATCGCCCGGTACCGAAAAGAGCAGACGGGTTCAATGGATGAGGTTCAGATTCAGACAATTTCTGAACGCTGGCAATACATACAAAACCTGAATCAGCGAAAAGAAGAAGTCATCAGGCTGATTGCAGAGCAGGATAAACTGACAGATGACTTAAAGCGAAAAATCGAGCACTCGGTGAAGCTTCAGGAAGTGGAAGACCTTTACCGGCCGTATAAACAAAAACGCAAAACAAAGGCGACAGTCGCGAAAAGCAAAGGCCTCGAGCCGCTTGCCGACTATATCCTGACACTTCCGCAAGATAACCGTCTGGCAGAAACCGCAGACCAATACATCAGCGAAGAAAAAGAAGTGTTTACACGGGAAGAAGCGATTGAAGGCGCCAAGCACATTATTGCCGAACAAATTTCAGATGAGCCAAGTTTCAGAAAGTGGATTCGCCAGGAAACCTTTAAAAAAGGAATCATTAAATCTGCAGCAGGAAAGTCGGCAGACACTGACGAGAAAAATGTGTATGAAATGTATTACGAGTATGAAGAGCCCATCGCAAAAGTCGTTCCGCACAGAGTACTGGCGATGAACCGCGGCGAAAAGGAAGACATTTTAAAGGTATCGATCGAACCGCCAGCGGATCACATTAAGGCGTATTTAGAAAAACAAATCATCAAAAACCGCTCAACAACCGTAAAAGAGATTTTGCAGGAAACGATTGAAGACAGCTATAAACGGCTGATCCAGCCGGCAATAGAACGTGAAATCAGAAAAGAGCTGTCAGAAAAAGCGGATGAGCAGGCCATTCACATTTTCTCTGAGAACTTGAGAAAGCTTCTGCTTCAGCCGCCGATGAAAGGCAAAACTGTTCTCGGTGTTGATCCAGCCTTCCGAACTGGCTGTAAGCTCGCTGTGTCAGATGAGACCGGAAAAGTCTTGAAAATTGATGTGATCTATCCGCATGCGCCAGTCAACAAAACGAGAGAAGCTCATGAGAAAGTCAAAGCGATTCTAGAGCAGCATCAAGTCGAGATGGTGGCAATCGGAAACGGCACGGCATCCAGAGAAACAGAGCAATTCATTGTCAATGTACTGAAGGACATGCCGCGCAACATTTATTATGTGATCGTCAATGAAGCGGGAGCAAGCGTATATTCGGCTTCTGAGCTTGCCAGGGAAGAATTTCCCGAGCTTCAGGTTGAAGAGCGCAGTGCCGTATCTATTGCGCGAAGACTTCAAGACCCGCTGGCAGAACTCGTGAAAATCGATCCAAAATCTGTTGGTGTCGGACAGTATCAGCATGATGTCAGCCAAAAACGATTAAATGAATCTCTGCGGTTCGTTGTCGAAACTGTCGTTAACCAGGTGGGAGTAAACGTCAACACAGCATCCGCCGCGCTGCTTCAATATGTAGCGGGATTATCAAAGTCTGTCGCAGGCAACATTGTCAAAAAACGTGAGGAAATCGGGAAGTTTTCGAATCGAAAGGAATTGAAGGACATCCCGAGACTTGGTGCGAAAACCTATGAGCAGTGTATCGGTTTCTTAAGAGTGCAGGAAGGGACAGAGCCTTTGGACAGAACAGGCATCCACCCGGAAAGCTACAAAGAAACAAAAGCGCTATTGAAAAAGCTCGGCCTTTCAACAGAACAAATCGGCACGGCGGAATTGAAGGACAAAATCAATCAGCTGGCGCTTTCTGAAACGGCACAAGAGCTGGGAATCGGTGAAATCACCCTGAAAGATATTTGTGAACAGCTGACAAGGCCAGAACGCGATCCGCGCGATGAGGTGCCTAAGCCTTTGCTGAAAACAGACGTCCTTCAACTTGAAGATTTGAAAGAGGGAATGGAACTGCAGGGCACCGTGCGCAATGTAGTGGACTTCGGAGCGTTTGTTGATATTGGAGTCAAACAAGACGGGCTTGTGCATATCTCAAAACTCAGCAATCAATTCGTCAAGCATCCTCTTGATGTCGTATCCGTCGGCGATATTGTGACGGTTTGGGTTGACGGCGTAGATGTACAAAAAGGCAGAGTATCGCTGTCTATGGTAAAATAAAAGCACTGCTTACGAGCAGTGTTTTTTCCTATAGAAATACCAGCATTGATTCAGCAGTTTAATTTGGTAATTATCTTTTTCAAGGAATGCTTTTTGCATCTGTTTTTTAAGCCAATTTGGCATAGGCTCATTCCTCCTCAGCTTTTATCATAAGAGGGACGGTGATTACCATATTGTATGCGAACGGTGAATTGTCCCGTTCAATGTTTTTTAAGTGAGGTGCACCATGGATAACAAAGAGCTTCAAAAGCTGACAGAGGATATTTCTGAAACGTATTTTAAAAAGCCGTTCCGCCATCAGGCGCTTTTTAATGACAGGCTTAAAACGACGGGCGGAAGGTACCTATTAACCTCCCATAACATTGAATTGAACAGGAAATATCTGATTGAACACGGCAGGGAGGAACTGATCGGCATCATCAAGCACGAGCTCTGCCATTATCATCTTCACCTTGAAGGAAAAGGGTACAAGCACAGAGACAGAGATTTTCGAGTGCTGATGCAGCAGGTCAACGCGCCGAGGTTCTGTACACCTCTTAAGAAAAAAACAGAAAACAAAAAAACTTATATGTATATCTGCACGGCATGCGGCCAACAGTATATAAAGAAGCGCGCCATGAACCCTGACAGATACAGGTGCGGAAAATGCCGCGGAAAAATAAAAAGAATTTTTTCGTGAAAAAGGTTGACGGATATGGCAAGCCTATGGTACATTATAAAAGTCGTCACGAGAGATAAATAAAAACATTTACCTCTTGACACTGTAAACCAAGACTGATATAATAAGTCTTGTCTCATTATTCCACAGTAGCTCAGTGGTAGAGCTATCGGCTGTTAACCGATCGGTCGCAGGTTCGAATCCTGCCTGTGGAGCCATATTGGAGAAGTACTCAAGTGGCTGAAGAGGCGCCCCTGCTAAGGGTGTAGGTCGCGTAAGCGGCGCGAGGGTTCAAATCCCTCCTTCTCCGCCATAAGATTTCGATATAAGTTCTCAACCATCGGCCCGTTGGTCAAGCGGTTAAGACACCGCCCTTTCACGGCGGTAACACGGGTTCGAATCCCGTACGGGTCATTCCATTTCGTTGGGCTATAGCCAAGCGGTAAGGCAACGGACTTTGACTCCGTCATGCGTTGGTTCGAATCCAGCTAGCCCAGCCATTTTTATTTTTTGAAATCTAATAGTAAGAGCCATTAGCTCAGTTGGTAGAGCATCTGACTTTTAATCAGAGGGTCGAAGGTTCGAGTCCTTCATGGCTCACCATTTGTCTTTTTGCGGGTGTGGCGGAATTGGCAGACGCGCTAGACTTAGGATCTAGTGTCTTACGACGTGGGGGTTCGAGTCCCTTCACCCGCACTTTATTTACAAAGTGCACGCAAATTGGTTTTACTAGGTTAAGAGCCTACTAAACCAGCACAAACACAATTTAATGATCACGCGGTCGTGGCGGAATGGCAGACGCGCTAGGTTGAGGGCCTAGTGGGTGAATAACCCGTGGAGGTTCAAGTCCTCTCGGCCGCATCAATGATACCAAGGGTTGTAGACCCCTGGTATTTTTTGTGCTTATTTTCAAATTTGCCACTGTCCACAAACTGCCCACTTATTTGGAGTAAGTCACCTACAGTAGACACCGCACAAACGTTTCAACCATTTATTGGTAGTTGATAATGCCTCAAGCTCCAAGTTGCAAAAGTAGAGAAAGAATTGCTAAGCATGGAAGAAAACCAAGATGCCCTGTTATATTATCAGCTATTAGAATTTAGACAAGAGCTAATGCTGAGTTATATGAAATCTAAGGAAATAGAAGATCTCCATAATGCTTATGAAACTATAAAAGAAATTGGGAAGCTAGGGCAATTAACTGGCATGTTGGAATACTATTTTTACTTTTTTAAGGGTATGTACGATTTTAGGCGTAAAGAATTAACTACGGCCATAAGTGTCTATCAAATAGATAGAAATTTCCGAAAAATCAAAACGTAGTTTCCTAACATAGACTTTATTCACTTTAACCTATGTTGAAGCAAAATAACAAAATTTTGATGTTGCTTTAACACACTTTAGGAATGGGCGATTTATTGCCGATCAAAGTAATGACAAAGAATACTCAGCGAAATTTAAAATATTAGAGGAATTATTTATTTGATGGTGAGACTCAATTAATAAAGAATGCATTTTCATATCTGGCTTCGAGAAAAATGTTTGCTGAAGTTGAGAATTTCCTCAATTGAAGTCGCTGATTATTTCCATGAACAAGGAAATTTAATGCTCTCTAATGAATATTATCGTATGAGTATTGAAGCAAGGCGAAAAATTAAAAAAGGGGAGATTATTAATGAAAATCAGCCGGATTCTATTGGCAGCAGTGATTTTAAGTAGTGTATTTTCAATAACTTATATGCAAAGTGATCATAATACTGAGATCAAAGTGGCAGCAGATAGGGTAGGGGCATAGGTTACTAAAATAATTAGAAAAAGCTTAATCTTTTTGATTAAGCTTTTTTTAAAAGGTTCTGTTAAAGTTTAATGTTGGTTTACTCATAAAAAATGGAAATCCAAATATATGGAAGTTCCATTCTTATAACATTGACTTTGTTCAACTAACGCACCCGTTACTTTAAGTACAACTCTTCTCAAACTTTATTCATTTTAATAAACTATATTTATTTTTAATCACGGTTATTTAGAGCTATTACTATAGTGTCTAGGCGAAAATACGTTTTTTAATGCACTTATTATTCCAGGCACTAGAAAGAAGACACCAAAAAAGACAGTAAGTAAATTTAATTGTGGTGTTTCATAAAAAGTAAACCAATTTATAAAAATTGACGATTCCGTAATTCTCCCAAATAGTGTTCCATCAATTTCTCTATAATTAGGTAACCATCCTGTTGTTTCAAATGTAATAAAAATTATCTGTGACAATAAAAATATACCAATTTGAAAAACCCAATATTTTTTCAAAAATGGAACACTTTTTTGCTTTTCAGCCAACTAATATCCCTCCCTGCATTAGATAACATTTTATATTGATATACGGAAAATTAAAGAATAAGTTTCAAAATCTAATGTTGAATGGATTCTAACACTTGAAACCAAGCTAGATAATTGTTCAGATATTGAAGGAAGTTGATGCGGAGAGATACCTGTATACACAGCAAGAATGGGAGCAATATCAAAGAGATTTAGAATTATTTTATTACGACAGGGCAATGATTGATATATCACTTGATGATATGTAGAGTTCCTTTGGTCTCTAATAGCTGCCCAATTTGTGCCATAATTCATAAAAAAAATTCATCTATATACTCAATAACAACAAGACCTGGTATAAGATTGTAAAACGTTCTGTATCCTTTTGTTTGCTCTACAACTTCAGCTCCATGAAAGTCATAACCGAGTACTATAGTCCCGAACGCGCCTCCTGAACCATACTCAGTTAAAAACCACTTATAACTGTCTGGAAGGGTTACTCTGAGATCGTCTTCTATCTCTTTGATTTGTTTATCAGTGACGCCTCCAGTAAGAATTGAATATTTTTTATTCTCATCAAAGAATTTTTTCACGATAGAGTAATTCACATTTAGCCTCACATACATTTAATTTTGGTTTGTAATTCACCGATCTTATTAAGTTCGTACTCATAATCACAGTTTTCTTCTAAAACAAAATTTATAGTTTCAAAGAAACTTTTCGCATTCTTTAAGAGTGATTCAAAAAAATCAAGTTTTGGTAGTAATACTTTTTGTTGTTGTCCAATTTCAAATAACAACATATCATTCGATATTGATTTCATTTTCAATAGAAGGGGTTGATCTGGAAAATAAGTTTCGCTTTCTCCTGTTTCAATAGCTTCTTCAATTAGATTTAAAAAATAAGCCCACAATTGGTCAACCAAGTCCCACATAGTGACATCAAGCAAATCTTGTTCACCATATTTTAAAATAATCGCCCCAGATAAATAGTAAGAGTCTAACTGTGATTTTATGTTCTTTAGTCCCTCTATATTGCTAAGTGGAACAAAGTAATCGTCAATATTATTTTTTAAGATTGAAAGATCGTTTATCTTCTTATTTGGCCTAAGGATTAATGATTGAATATAAAACATATTACCTCTCCTATTTTTCAGGATAGAATTGTCCTACTCTTCCTTTTTGAAAGCCTACAACATATTGTTGACCCTCATATGTTCCTCTAATTTGATAACTAAATTTAGTTCCTTTTTTCGTTAACTCTTCACGGTTTTGTTTTATAATTGATTCTATCGCATCTGCAACATCGTTAACAGTCATCTCTTTATTAAGAAAAGATTGTTGAGACTTAATTGAACCATCCCATAAATTAGGATGATGGCGCTCCAAAATGTGCTTCATTCCTCGTTTGTCTATGAGGAATGATTGTCCTCCAAAAATGTATTTTCTGCTTTGAAAAGTTTTTAATTCGTTTACAACTTCATGCGGCTTAGCTTTCTTTAATCCTTGTACAGTAGACGAGGTCTTGAATATTTCAAGTGCAGAGTTTTTATAATTCTCTCCATCAATCACGTTAAAAGGAAAAGTCCCTGAACCACCAGCCATTGCATACTGTTGTTCAAAAACATTTGGTATTTTAACGTATTCAATACTTTTTTTATTCCTGTTTTTGAAACTTCAAGTGTCTTAATTGCAGCAACTTTTGAACCGGCTTTTGCAATTTTGGATACTTTATTAATACCCTTCGGACCAACTATTGCAAGAACAACAGTACTGCCGACATAGGACACCCATTTTACTCTGCTGTAGGTATCTCCATTAATCATATCACGTTGAAAAGTGTCTTCTATGTCTTTAGCTATAATCTTATAAGTATCGATTGGATGTAAGGCTGCGTTCACAGTTCCAGAAAGCGATTCAATCGGTGTCTTGCAAGTTGATACAGACCCATCACTGTATCTTTGCCTGCTTCATACATTCCCATTGCAATACCTTTTCCAATTGCGGCTTTTTCTTGGAGTTCTTCGAGCTGACGGAAATAAAATTGCTGGTCAGGTTCCAAATTCTCGTATCCTATTTTCTTCGCAATTTTTAAATACTCGTCCGGATCTGTTACCTTTACAAGCTGCTTTTTCAAATCTTTTATTTCACGTTTGTTAGCTTCCTCTTTTTTGATCTTTAAATATGCTTCAGATTGCTTTTCGATATCGCCTTTTTTCTTATGTATATCGCTCTCACGATATGCCTTGGCATTATAGTGAAGGGGTGTAGCATTCTTGCCCTTACCTGTTGATTCATGTAACTTTTGAAAATCTGCTTTAATGAATTGTTTGTTAGGTTCAGTTATTGCATATTCAGTTTTTAAGTTTTCGTCCACATCGCCTATTTTATCAACAGTCTTTTTCCGTTTGTTTTCGGCAGAAGAGAGCTCATCCTTAAAAGTCTCTGTTGAAAATAAATCAAGTGGAAGAATGTCATCGAGTCATTCAGAATATCTTTCATTGCTTTCTTCTGCTCAGACATAATTGATTTTGATTTTTTATATGCGTTTGCTAATTCATGTTCTAAGAAGGATTTCTCGATATATGCATCAGATAAGCTGACATCTTCTAAAACATCGGAGATACTAGCAAGGAATGCGATCTTCATTTCAATTAAATCAATCCATTGATCAGTGACACCCACATGATCGTGATAAAATGCTTTGATATTGTTTGCTCCCTTGCCAGAGAACTCACTGTCATCCAGATCAGCAACAGCCTTAAATGCTTTTCTTAGCTTAATCATTTGATTTTTCAATTCTTTATAATCTTTT
This sequence comes from Bacillus rugosus, assembly GCF_023238245.1. Classification (NCBI taxonomy): domain Bacteria; kingdom Bacillati; phylum Bacillota; class Bacilli; order Caryophanales; family Bacillaceae; genus Bacillus; species Bacillus rugosus. Next base: position 535,193 of record NZ_CP096590.1, read on the forward strand.
GCTCGGTTTTCAGCTTCAGATAACAAAGACTTAGCTTCAAATACTTTCATTGTCCAATCCTTTCAGTGATTTTATATCTAAATATTACCATGGATAAGTTATGAAGTTCGAAAAAGTTATTTAAGGACAGGTAATGAATTGAACGTAATGAGAATTCATTGGTGTAAAATAAGCTTACATCCCATTTATTACATATAGAGATTGGAGTTAATAATGAAAAAAAGTAAGTTTATTTTAGCGAGTATTGTTTCTGTTCAACTGCTAGTTTTTTTAGCATGGTTTATTTATGCTGGCACCCACCAACCTCCTATTTAATTCAAAAGATGGAAAATGGAGTGTTATCTATTCTCCTGAAAAAGATATAGATCTTGCAAGGCAAGACTTATGGGCGGTTCATATTACATGGAAAAGGGATCCTGAGTTTTCAATAAAAGAGGTTGTGTTTAAAGAAAATGGTGTTGTTGAGGCATCAGGTGATGCAACAGATGAACCTAAGAATGCTAAAAAAATAGCAGTAGCGATAATGGCAGATCCACCAAATACGAATAATGATTATACAGTAGAAGTTACTTGGCAAGAGAATGGGAAAACACAAAAAGACATTATTCAAATAAATAAAGAAATCAAACGGTCATTTGTTATTCCTAATGTAATAAAAAGAATTTTAAGTTTAGGATAAAGCTATAATACTCTCATGGCATAAAAGCAGGTAAAAAGCGCCTGCTTTTTTCATGTTTAATCTTAATTTTTCACCTTAACTGATTACTTCGAACAGGGCTGTTACTAAGTAAACATCAATAATAAGGTAACTTTTTTAAAAAAAGACCACTACTCCATTTTTACTCCTCAATAAGAATAAATCATTATAAAACCTTATAATCAAAATAAATAAACACTGAAATATAAAGGTTTTATAACAGAAAACACAGATTCACTTTATTGAGGGCCTAGTGGGGACAAACCCCGTGGAGGTTCAAGTCCTCTCGGCCGCATCAATGATACCAAGGGTTTTGACGACCTTGGTATTTTTCATATTCATTTGTTTTTTACCTCTTGTGCCCACTTACTTAAATTACCTTCTATATGGAATGCTTTTTATCTTGACCATCATTTGGTGATGTACTGGAGTTTGTTAGTATGCGATCCAACACTTTTTCAGTAAAGGGCATGAAGTAATTAAGAATTAACCCACCTAAACAAACGGTTAGTATAGTTCCAACGCCAATTGGTCCATTCAAAATAAACGCCATTATCAAGAAGACGAGGTAAATGAATGTTCTCGAAAAAAATATATTGGTTTTCGTTAATTCTTTTAAGATTAATGTTAGTCGGTCAACAGGAATCGGGGCGAATTTTGTGTGTAAATATGTTGCGGTTCCCAATCCTATAACAACTAAGCCAATTGCAAAACAAACAATTTTGCTGTGCAAAGTTTCAGGTGTTACAGAAAAATGCAATAAAAAAAGCCATATATCAATCCCCATACCCGTTATAAAGGCCGTTAACAACCCCAAAATTTCAGGTTTTTGTCTTTTTAAAAATGAATTGCAACATATTAATATAAGAGCTATGATGACTTCCCAACTTCCCACAGTAAGCCCCACATTTATGGACAGTCCCACCAAAAGTGCGTCAAAAGGGGAAGCTCCAAGATCTGATTGAATCGTGAAAGAAATACCAAGGGTTAAGATTAAAATTCCTAATACATAAAAAACATATTTCACTTTACTCGACCTCTTTATCTTTATTTTTTTGTTGTAAATACAACAAAGATGAGTTATATTTAATGTACGTTATTTTTATTGCAAATACAACAAAAACATATACGTAAGGAGTTTAATGATGAAGGATATTCTTCGTGAAATTGGAATGATTGCACGAGCATTGGATTCTATAAGCAATATCGAATTTAAAGAACATGACCTGACAAAAGGGCAGTATTTGTACCTTGTCCGAATATGTGAAAACCCGGGAATCATTCAAGAAAAGTTAGCTGAGATGATTAAAGTAGACCGAACAACCGCAGCTCGTGCAATAAAAAAACTTGAAATGAAGGGCTTTATTGAAAAGAAAGATGATGAACATAACAAAAAAATAAAAAAACTCTTTCCGACGGAAAAGGGGAATGAGGTATTTCCTTTTATAAAAAGAGAAAATGATCATTCGAATCGTGTCGCTTTAGAGGGATTTTCTGAAAGAGAAGCGGAGACCATTTTCAATTTTCTTCAAAGAGTAAGAAAAAATATAGAAAAAGATTGGGATTTTGTAAAAAAAGGGAACAAGAGAAATTATTGATGTGATGTTATAAAGGAGTGACATATTTAAATGACTATCAATATAAAAAAGTGCACACTTGAAGATTTGGGCAAACTTCAAGACATTAGTTATGAAACATTTAATGAGACATTTAAGGATCAGAATTCGCCCGAAAATATGAATGCCTATCTGGAAAAGGCATTTAACTTAAAACAATTAGAAAAAGAATTATCCAATATTTCTTCGCACTTCTTTTTTGTTTATTTTCATCATGAAGTCGCTGGATATTTAAAGGTCAATATCAATGATGCTCAGACTGAAGAAATGGGTGTTGGATCACTTGAAATTGAGAGGATTTATATCAAGAACAAATTTCAAAAACATGGACTTGGTAAATATCTGTTAAAAAAAGCTATGGAAATTGCGAAGGAACTGAATAAAAAGAAAATCTGGCTGGGCGTATGGGAAAAAAACGAAAATGCTATTGCTTTTTATAAGAAAATGGGGTTTGTTCAAACTGGAGCCCATTCTTTTTATATGGGGCATGAAAAACAAACGGACTTTATAATGGCTAAAACACTTATATAATTTTTGGAAGGAGGATGATTATGTATATTCCAAAATATTTTAAGGTCTCAAATGTTGATGAAATTAGGGATTTCGTTCAAAAAAACTCTTTTGGCACGATCGTCACGACAGAACAAGGGAAACCAATTGCCACGCATTTGCCTTTGGGGTTAAATAAAAAAGGTGATGATTACTATATCACTGGGCATATCGCTTATGGAAATCGTCAGTGGAGAACATTTGAAACCTGTGAAGATGTGCTTGTTATGTTTCAGGGAACACACGCTTACATTTCTTCTTCTTGGTACGGGCATGAAGATGTTCCGACATGGAATTATCAAGCCGTCCATATATACGGTCAAGCACGTATTTTAGAGAGAGATGAATTAATAGAAGAATTAACAACAATGATGGAAAAATACGAAAAACATCGAGAAAATCCAATTTTATGGGATGAACTTTCTCCTGAACTCTTAGAAAGACAACTGAAAGCGATTGTCGGTTTTAAGATTAAGGTGGATGACATTCAGGCTGCATATAAATTAAGTCAGAACCGAAGTGAAATGGATTATATGAATATTATTGACCAATTGCAAAATGAAGGAAATCCAAATTCAAAACAAATGGCAGAACAGATGGAAAGGAGATTAAAAAAATTCGAGAATTAAAGAATGGAATTGGAGCAGTTATGTTTGCAGCTTCTATTCATTGCTCTTTCTTTCATTATATTGGGATGCGAACTTTAAATTAATCAGTGTGCTTACAGCCTAAAAACAGTGCCCATTTTATGCCCAAAATGAATATAAAACGATGAAAATACATGTAATAAATGAATTCAAATGCTTGAAATGACGGGCTTTTGTAACTGACAATTAGCTTTCACTTTATTGAGATCCTAGTGGGTTAATAACCCATGGAGGTTCAAGTCCTCTCGGCCGCATCCCAATAATATCAAGGGTTTAACCACCTTTGGTATTCTTTTTTTGGGCGGAATACGATTGTGGAATCTGTAAGTGTATTTGGCACTAAAAAAGTGCTAACCTCTGCACAATATCGTTGTGCGAGTCTGCACTTTCATCCTGTAAGATATGTTGCTAGTTATCATTGATGATGGGGAGTTTGTTTAATCCGTTTCCAATCGTGCTGATACTTGGCTTTTAGAAGCTTTTTTTAAGTGGCTAAAACCAACAAATTTTTTACCTTCTTCATCCCATAGGCGGAACTTTAAAGACTTAAGACTTGTTGCCAGTGTAATGGTCGGAACGTTTTGCAATGGTTCAGTGTTGTTATGCGCTTTTTCAAGCTTATAGTTTGGGACTCTTGGGCTTAAATGATGAACATGATGGAAACCGATATTGCCTGTAAGCCATTGCATGACTTTTGGAAGCTTGTAAAAAGAGCTCCCTTCAACTGCTGCTTTTACATATTCCCAATGCTCATCTTCTTCAAAATAAGAATCCTCAAACGTATGCTGAATATAAAACATCCAAATTCCGAGAGATCCCGATACCATAAAAATTGGCACCTGAACCAGCAGGAAGTTTTGCCAGCCAATAGCCCAACATAAAAGTGCTGCCAAAGCGACGATCCCCAGGTTCGTTACATACGTATTTATCCGTTCTTTGCGTTTTGCCCCTTTACGATTAAAACGGTTGGTAATCCCGAAGACGTAAATCGGCCCAATAATAAACATAACAAATGGATTTCTGTACAAACGGTACATGATTTTTGTCTTCGTTGAGGCTTCCTTATATTCCTCAACGGTCAGTACCCAAATATCGCCTGTACCGCGTTTGTCCAGGTTGCTGCTTGTCGCATGATGGACAGAGTGGTCGTGTGCCCAATGATCAAAAGGATGCAGAGTCAGAATGCCTGTAATTGTTCCAAGGATTCGATTCGCCTTTCTTTTCTTAAAAAAGGAATAGTGGCAGCAATCATGAAAGATGATGAAGGTTCTTACTAAAAAACCTGCCGCAACGACAGAAATCGCTAATGTAAGGAAATAAGAAATCGACAAACTCTTATATGCCAAGTACCATAACAGGAAAAATGGTACCAATGTGTTAATGATTTGATAAATACTTTTTTGTAAATCGGACTTTTCATAGGGTGTAACCAGTTTTCTCAAAGTCCTTAGGTTTTGTTCATTCATTTTCTAAAAATTTCCCCTTCCCTGATGTTCTTCTAAGTATAGAAAACGCTTGTCTTTGAAGTCACAGCGTCATACACCATATATGATAAGTATCTTTCCCATCCGTCTGTGAAATTATTGGAAATGAGAAACAGGTTTCCAGCTCAATTGCATCTTTATTAGCAGAACCAGCCGGGATACAGAAGGTGTATGAAGATTATACCCAGCTCTTTATCGAGCCAAACTCTCTCGCTGTTCCCCTATGGGAATCGGATTGTTTGAGGAACAAACATTACAAGCAAGGGTAAATATGGATCGGTTTTTGAGTGTCAAAATAAAGAGCTAGAAGACCTTGAATTTCCTATTTGCTTAATTAAAAAGGCTTTGGAAAGTGGTGATGAATAAAAGGAAGGTGATTTGAGATCAAGTTTTATTTTTATGAGCATCCTGGCAAATGGGGATATACCATGAGTGACGTTTGCAAACATCTGCGGAAATAAAGCTTTACCAGTGAACAGCCCTGTTTTTTAAAGAATATCTTGCACTTGAACAAGAAACAGCTGTGCTTTGTAAAGAGATCTTTAACAATCAATAATTGAAGTATGATTAACCAAAAAAAAGGTTTGAAGACACTTTCGATTCAATTTCACGGTGTTTTCAAACCATAGTTATTGAAGGCCTCTTATTCTGCATGTTTAACAAATTATGCCTCGAATAAAACAATAATATTAATTTGCATTTATTTCCGTTTCATGTTATGATAAAGAAGAATTATTTTTGTTCGTGTAAAGGATAGTATGAATATTGACTTTTCGTCTTGATGATACTTTGGGCAGGGATAGTAATTAAAATGTGTGGTAACACGCACTAGGAGGCAACAAAAATGGAACAAGGTACAGTTAAATGGTTTAATGCAGAAAAAGGTTTTGGATTTATCGAACGTGAAAATGGAGACGACGTATTCGTACACTTCTCTGCAATCCAAGGTGACGGATTCAAATCGTTAGACGAAGGTCAAAAAGTAACGTTTGACGTTGAGCAAGGTGCTCGTGGAGCACAAGCTGCTAACGTTCAAAAAGCTGCTTAATCTTAAAACGTTTATAGAAACAGGCTCTTAATATAGGGCCTGTTTTTTTACGTTCTCTGTATAATACTCAAACTCAATAAAAAACCCTACTCAACGTTCGAGTAGGGAGATGTTACAAGGTAATAGCAAAAGACTTAACGCTTCAAAGGTTTGTTTATAGTATAACATACTGGATTGACAATATGCGGAATGTATATAAAATATTTATTTTTCTTTTCGAATACAACTATTCTTTCTTTTTTCACTAACCTGTGGGAATCGGTTTATTTAGACTGTGAACATTGATTGAGGAACAAAACATTACAAGTAAGGAAATACTACCGTAAATACGGATTGAATGTTGAGTGCAAAATTATTAAAAGGCTGTGGAAAGTGGTAAGGAAGAAAAGGAAGATGATTTGTGGTCAAGTATTCTTGGCAAACGGGGATAAACAATGAGTGACAGTTTGGAGACGTCTGCAGAAACAAAGCTTTACTAGTGAACAGCCCTGCTTTTAAGAGAATATCTTGCACTTGAACAAGAAACAAATTTTTTTAATAATCAATTTTGCTTGCCGCTTCTGCACAGTATCCACACCTTTATTAAATAATGCCATGACTAAAACGATAATATTCAATTGCAATTATTTCCGTTTCGTGCTATGATAAAGAAAGATTATTTTTGTTCGTGTAAAGGATAGAATGAATATTGATTTTTCGTCTTGATGATACTTTGGGCAGGGATAGTAATTAAAATGTGTGGTAACACACTAGGAGGCAACAAAAATGGAACAAGGTACAGTGAAATGGTTTAATGCAGAAAAAGGTTTTGGCTTTATCGAACGTGAAGATGGAGACGACGTATTCGTACACTTCTCTGCAATCCAAGGTGACGGATTCAAATCATTAGACGAAGGTCAAAAAGTAACGTTTGACGTTGAGCAAGGTGCTCGTGGAGCACAAGCTGCTAACGTTCAAAAAGCTTCTTAATCTTAAATCGTTTGTAGAAACAGGCTCTTTATATAAGGCCTGTTTTTTTACGTTCTCTGTATAATACTCAATAAAAAACCCTACTCAACGTACGAGTAGGGAGATGGTACAGGTAATAGAAAAAGACTTAACGCTTCAAAGGTTTCTTTACAAGTATAACATACTGGATTGACAATATGCGGTAATGTATATAAGTTATTTATTTTTCCTTTCAAACACACCTACATCTTATTAGGAAGCAAACTTTTACGAAATTCTAAAATAATAGCCAACTCTAAATGTGTCGTGTACCAACCGCCACGCTAAACGGGACTCATCCATGATAATTCCGACACTCTCCTTCCTTTTAATCCATCACCCCAGATGAAATTTGTTTATATCCTATTACTACCAGTGGCAAACAAAAAGGATCATCCCTTTTCGTAAAGAATCATCCTTTTCTTCGTTCATTCAACTATTTTTAGGTATTCTTGATTAATTAATATAACAGCTGGTCCATCTACAAGAATTCCACCAACTTCAATTTTTTCATAAGACTCAACCTTAATAGAAGTAACCCCTTTTCGCTTTTTTAACTCGTTACTTAATTCTTGCGTTGGCATGTGTTTCATATCTCTACTCCTTCTTATTGTTTCATTTAATCTTATTATGTTAAATGAATTGTAAAAATAGTTTCTAGTTCTAGTAATTTCGTCATTTTTTTATCGTTGACCATATATTTAGATGTTACCCACTCGTGTATCTCTTTTATGAAAAGAAGATAAACAATTACTATTCACTGTCGCAGTGGATATAAGAAATTCTTAAAGGTATAGGGGAAATGGATTGATTTTCTTTTAGAAATAATCACTTAGAGATACCTAAAACAATGAAAGCCCTACCTCTCTTCCATCTTTACGGCTCCTAGTCCGTGCCAGTGTGAATCAGGATTACAAAAATCAAGTGACTATTTCATCGAGTGTATTGATAAAACTTCAAATGTTCGTAGAAGAAATTTAAATAATAAAAATGGTTTAGATTGTAGGAATAACAAAAGAGGTTAATATTCTAAAAGTAAGTTGAAGAAGTTGAACGTTTTGAAATGCTTTACTTTTAATCATAATATTATCTGAAAATTCGGGATATTTTTAGGGTGCAATACGATCTATAATTAATAACCTTAACAAAAACTTTTTATTTGCTTTTCAGTGATTCCTTTAATTACTTCCAGTTCACTAATCAAAAATTCATATGCATTATCCAACATTTTTTTTTCGCTTGCATTAAGTGCTTTTTCTTTCTTCATACGCATTAAATCACGCACAACTTCAGCGCCTTCTTGTATTTCACCCGTCTTTATTTTGTTCGTGTTTACTATATACCTTTGTTTCCACGGCAGTAACTTATCTGATTCTCCATGCTGAAAAATGTGTATAATGTGTTTTAATGCACGTATATCAGTAACTGGTCGTATACTTGAACTCAGTATTTTACGCGTTGGAATCATAACTTGCATATTACTAATCGTCATTTTTATGACATAATACTGTTGTTTTTTCCCTAAGATTTCTTTTTCTTCTATAGCTTCAATTATACCTGCTCCGTGCATGGGATAAATAATGTTATCGCCAATTTGAAACATATCAACACCTCCATATATGGTAACCTTCTTAAGATTACCATATATACGTTTTTTTATCAAATATTTAATAATAACATAATCAAATTTTTGGTGTCAATAACTTTTTTTAAAAATTAGATTGAACAAAAACAACATCAAAACAATAGGAACGTGTCCGGATTTCCAATCAAGGAAAGGTCAATTGGTCGGTGTATATCCTGAAACCCGACTAATTAACATATATCAGTTTTTCATTAAAAATGAGTTTTTAAATCTCCTTTAGGAATTCCCGACTTGGCATCAATGACATGTTTGCTAATTTATATGGACACAAATTTATTCACCACCCAAGGGTTGTAGACCTTTGGTGTTTGTTTAGAATAATTCACCCAGCTTATCAATGTTTGCAGATAGCGCTTAAAAGGTCATTTTGGAGCATAAAGAGGAAGGGATTAGCCCCCTTCCTTAAAGACCCTTCAATTCCTCTTGCTTCATCGTAAAATATATTACTTTTTTGAAATCGGTATCCAAATTTCACTTTTAAAAGATGACGATGTTACATCTTTATGTTCGTTCCACAGTATTTCTGGACCTTCTATTTGTTCATAATTGGACGATGGAAACCATTCGGAATAAATGCGTCCCCATACGTCTTGCAGTGTATCCGGAAATGATCCGATTGCTTCAAATACAGCCCACGTTGAGGCAGGAACCCCAAGCTGTGAGAGGTTATCTGGACACTGTTTCGTTGTGGCTGCGCCAATATAGTGATCAAGTTCGCCATTCTCCTCTGTCCGTCCTTCAGAAAAGTTCGTGGATGCACTAATGAGTCCCAAAGGCGCTACATTAGAAAGCTTTTTAAGATTATTTATTGTGTCTTCATCTAAACTTTCCCACATAGATGCAATTTCCGGGTTAACCCCTTTGAACATAATAGGAACTCTTTTTTTAATGCCAACGATACGAAATGCCTCTTTTTCTTCAATACGATAGTTCATTTCATTTCCTCCTTGGATTGATAACTGGAAGGTCATTCGTGGATAAGCTTTAAGTGAATGGCCATTATTTCTAGCTTCTGATGGTCTTATGCCATGCAAATTTTGAAATGCCCGTGCAAAAGAATCTGGTGACTTATAACCGTACTTTATTGCAATGTCTATAACTTTTACACTGCTGTCTTTTAGTTCAAAAGCTGCAAGAGTAAGACGTCTGTGACGAATATATTCCGATAGTGAAATGCCTGCAAGGAAGGAAAACATTCTTTTAAAATGATATTCAGAGCAGAAAGCAAGCTTTGCTACTTCTTTAAAATCAATATCATTTGTGAGGTTTTCTTCAATATACTTTAAAGCACTATTCATACTTTTAAGCGAATCCATTTATTTGACCTCCTTTAACAAAAGAATAACAGGAGTGAAATGTATCTACCCGACATTCTGTGCACCGTTTTGCAGGATTCCTTATATGTAATAAAGTATGTTATTCACCTTTGTTTGTATAGTTTTTTTAATAAACACCTATTTGCTAAAAAATTAAGTGTAAAGAACTGCTGCTAGAGTATCCACAAAAAAGCAAGTTATCATTGTGTTATAAACATCACATTCTTATAATTGAGTGAAAAAAGGGATGCGTATCATGCCGATTAATTCTTTTGAAAACTATCCGATGAGCTGGAAGCCGTCGATTGATAAAACGGAAAAGCCTATTTATAGAGCACTTGCGGGGCAATTGGAACAGGATATAATAAACGGAGTTTTGCTACCAGGAACAAAACTTCCTCCACAGAGAGAACTTGCTGATTATTTAGATTTAAATGTAAGTACCATTTCAAAAGCCTTTAAAGTTTGCGAGTTAAAGGGCTTGCTAAGTGCATCTGTAGGAAGCGGCACATTTGTATCATACGATGCGTTATCGAATGCGTATTTACTTGAGGATACAAAGCCAAAGCATTTAATTGAAATGGGAGCCACACTGCCAGATAATGCGTCTTATGAGCCTCTGCTACTTCAACTAAAAAACATGCTGCAAGATGAGGATTATGAAAAATGGTTTGGTTATGGCCGGGCAGGCGAGAGCCTTTGGCAAAAGGATGCAGCTGTAAAGCTAATCCGAAGAGGCGGGTTCGAAACAACCGTTGATCACATTTTATTTGCAAATGGGGGACAAAATGCGATTGCTGCTGCATTGGCAAGTCTTTGTAAGCCTGGAGACCGCATTGGTGTTGACGATCACACGTATCCTGGATTAAAAACTGTTGCTTCAATGCTTAGTGTGCAAATCGTACCGATAAAATCAAAGAACGATGAAATGAGTCCGGAGTCACTTGAATATGCGTGTAAAAATGAAAATATTAAAGGCATTTATTTGATCCCGGATTATCATAATCCGACAGCTTCCTTTATGTCTGTTGAGAATCGAAGAATGATTGCAGAAATTGCAAAGAAATATCATCTGTTTGTTATTGAAGATGCATCGTACCATCTTCTCAACAAAAATCCGCTTCCCGCACTTGCATCGTTCGCGCCGGAACAGGTTATCCACATTGCAAGTTTATCAAAATCGTTAGCACCAGGACTGCGCCTGGCCTATGTAGCGGTGCCGAATCAATTTAAGGAGCCAATGTCAAAGGCGCTTTATAATTTAAATATAACGGTTTCCCCGCTATTAGCAGAACTTACTGCACGCACGATTGTATCAAATCAATTTGAAGCCTTAATTGAAGGCCATCGGGAAGAAACGATTCGCAGAAACCAAATCGTAAACCGATATTTGGCGGATTATACATGTTTAGGTGTTGAAACAGGCATCTTTCGTTGGCTGTTGTTGCCGGGTGAAATGACTGGTGCTGAATTTGAAGAGCTAGCTGCACAACATGGCGTGCAAGTGTATGCGGCTGAACGCTTTGTAGTGGGAAATAGTTGTCCGAAAAGGGCTGTCAGGGTTTCAGTATGTGCACCAAAAACACTCGAAGAGCTTGAGCAAGGACTAAGGATCCTAAAACGTTTGCTAAACGGTCTTAGCTAATATTGTTCGCCATACAATTATAATATTGTATGGCTTTTTTGTGCGTGTTATGATGATCCACATCTAGAGGGAGGTTTATATCATTAGGCTTTACGAAAGGCAGGTAAGAGTATGGTAAAAACAACAGACGTTCAACAAGCTTCATTACAAAGCTACATCAGTTCTCCGGAAAAACAAAAAGCATTATACAAGCGTACATTATTCGTTGTAAGTATTTCGCAAATTTTTGGCGGTGCAGGGCTTGCGGCAGGAGTTACTGTCGGAGCGCTTATCGCACAGCAAATGCTTGGTACAGATGCGTTTGCTGGTCTGCCTTCTGCTTTATTTACTTTAGGATCAGCAGGATCTGCATTAGTTGTTGGGAGACTTTCTCAACGCTATGGCCGCCGTACTGGTCTTTCAGCTGGTTTTGTAATTGGCGGACTTGGAGCAATAGGAGTCATCATTGCAGCCATCATAAATAGTATTTTCTTGTTATTTACTTCATTGCTTATTTACGGTGCTGGAACAGCGACAAATTTACAAGCTCGTTATGCAGGTACGGACTTAGCCAATCGTAAACAGCGGGCGACTGCTGTTAGTATTACGATGGTTTTTACAACATTTGGTGCAGTTGCAGGTCCAAGTTTAGTAAATGTCATGGGGAATTTTGCTGTGTCTATTGGTGTTCCATCACTTGCTGGTCCTTTCATTTTAGCAGCCGCAGCATATATCTTAGCAGGTGTGGTTCTTTTCATCATGCTTCGTCCAGATCCATTCGTTATAGCAAGAACATTAGAAGCGACCAACCAAGAGCCTAGTGATAAAGGACATTTGGCAACAACTGAGCATACAGAAAACAAAACAGGCATAATCGTCGGTGCAGCAATTATGATTCTTACCCAAATTGTAATGGTAGCTATTATGACAATGACACCAGTTCATATGAGACACCATGGACATGGTTTAGGTGCAGTCGGTCTTGTTATTGGTTTTCATATCGGTGCCATGTATCTCCCTTCACTGGTTACAGGTGTTCTTGTTGATAAGTTGGGGCGTACTGTGATGGCGATTGCTTCTGGAACAACGTTGCTTCTTGCAGGCTTAATGGCAGCATTTGCACCAGCAGATTCTATGGTTTTTCTCGTCATTGCTCTTTCTTTACTTGGATTAGGATGGAATTTTGGTTTAATCAGCGGGACTGCACTTATTGTTGATTCAACTGAAACGGCCACACGGGCTAAAACTCAAGGTACAGTGGATGTTCTGATCGCGTTGTCAGGAGCTGCTGGAGGAGCATTGTCTGGAATGATTGTAGCAGGTTCAAGTTTCATGACATTATCATTTGCTGGAGGGATTTTATCCTTATTCCTCATTCCGGTGGTGGTATGGTCTCGTGGAGGTAAAAGATAAGCCAGATTGTTTTGTGAAAACAGTAAATTTGAATGCAAGAGATGTACACCAAATGGCATTGTAGTCGGTCTTCTTAGTACTGAAATAGATAAGATTTCTCTGTTTGTTTAATTCCAAATCTATCGGAAATTCATTTTGCTTCAGTTGATTCTAGCAGCACTATAAATTTTGAATTGCTCAATTGCCATTAATTTGTTATTTTGTTATATAAAGGTTACATGTATTATTGGTAAAAAAGAGAAAAGTTATCAAGAGGCCAACATCAACGGATCGATATTGCAAGAAGCTGTATTAAAGATCCTGACATCCTTTTATTGGATGAAGAAACAGCTAGCCTGGATAGTGAGAGAAAATGCAGGGCTCCCTAGAAAAATAAATGAAAAATACATTCATATCTTTTATTTTATAACATAAAATGGTTGTGAAAATGAAAAAGGCAGGATACCCGTTTTTAGTACGTTTATAAAAAGGAGTCATAACGTTGTTAAAAAGGCTTTCTCTGGTTTTTCTTACACTGATTATGTCTATCGTTGTTGTACTAGTGGCAGCTAAAGGTTCCCCTGGAGATAACGTCATTTCATTTAATGAGCCAATTATCTTAATGATATCAATTGGAATCGTTGTATTTTTATTCATCCCTCCATTAGCCATGTCCTTTTTTGGTAACTGGGTTGTTAGAATCATATCTGGAGTCTACCAATGTTTTATTGTTTTAACTTTTATGGGGCTAATTCCAATTGGATTTCTTATTCCCAACGGTTTTTTGACAATTCTTGTTTCTATTGGAGGAACTATAGTCAGTATAGCTAGTGTTGTAGTAACGTTATTAATTGGTAAGAATAAAGAGGTTAAATCATAACAAAATAGATATGGATGATTTTCGTATGAAATAGACAAAACAGATACGTCTATTATTAGCATAACAAAAAGGAGTTCATTCTTGATAAAGAATTAGGCTGATGAACATTTTCGCCAGCCTTTTTATAATAAGAAAAAATTCAATTTTTAATCAATTTAGATGAAAAAATAACCTTTGAAGATCCCGTACTATATGGTATCTTTTTGTTGTTTTTAGAATATAAATCCCTTCTAAAAGCACTCATGACATGAAGTCCAAATAGAAACCTGAGATTACGAATTAAATAATCAAAAAAAATTGATTTGATGGATTGAATTTAATGAAAACTTATGGTTATAATGTATATATCAAAAAAAATTGATTAAATAAGGTGATAGGATGAATGAAACAAAAACAGAACTGCTTCAGAATTATGAAAAAAAATTTAAAGCTCTTGCTGATCAGAAACGGTTAGAGATCATGTATGAACTTTGTCAAAAGGGAAAAACCTGTGTGTGTGATTTGACTGAAATTTTTAATATGACCCAATCAAAACTTTCTTATCATCTCAAAATTTTATTGGACGCCAACTTAATTACGAAAGAAACGAAGGGAACATGGAGCTACTATGATCTTAATGATGATGAGCTAAATCACTTATTATCTGAAGAACTTTGTTGTGTATTTAGAAAGAATGGAGAAAGAAGCTGTTAAATTTTTTGTTTGCTAAATCAAATTTATTTGATTAATTTGACAACAAAGGGGATGTTACTGTGAAGTATGTTCATGTAGGGATTAATGTAAGTAATCTAGAGGAATCTATTACATTTTATGAAAAGGTTTTTGGAGAGAAACCGTTAAAAGTAGAATCAGACTATGCAAAATTCTTATTGGAAACACCGGGGTTGAATTTTACGTTAAATGTGCGTGATGAGGTAAACGGGAATCAGGTGAATCACTTTGGGTTTCAAGTCGATCGTTTAGATGAGGTCTTGAAACATAAGGAACGGCTTGAAAAAGAAGGATTTTTTGCTCGTGGAGAAATGGATACAACATGTTGTTATGCAGTACAAGATAAATTTTGGGTATCAGATCCCGACGGGAATGAATGGGAGTTTTTCTATACCAAATCGAATAGTGATGGTCACAAACAAGATTCCTCCTCTTGTTGTGTCACTGAGTAAAAGTGCAGTTATATTAGCATTAGTTGTCAATTGATATTCTAAATTGGCAACTTTTTTTATGAAATCAAATAGCATAACAGACACGGCCTAGTGACATGCACTTTGCAGATGGAGACAGCGTTCAAATGATGGTTTTAAAATTGCCGCGGATCGAGTTGGTGCGTGAAAAGGAAGGGATTAGACCTACCTTCTCTTCTAAGTTGCCTGGAAAGGGAAGAGAAATCATACCAACAATCTTATAAAGATTTTGATTTTGTGAGGTGGCATCCTGTCTCTGTCGATGTGATTCCAAAGGTCGTAAGCTAAGCGTTTAGTAAAGATTATTGAGAAATTAAATTTTCCTCCAGAACGTGTTTATGCATTTGGTGACGGGCTGAATGATAAAGAAATGCTATCATAGTCTCGCCATAGGAAATGCTGAAGAAGAAATAAAAAAGGTCGCAAAATATGTAACCAAAGCAGTTGATGACGATGGGATTTATCATGGTCTTCGTATGGTTGGTCTTTTATAATATTATTTTCTGGAGTCTATTGAATAAATAATATAGAAGGAATCAATATATTTGATGTTAGGAGAATAAAACAAAAACAAATATCGTAATGCGAAAAAATAAAATTGAGGGCAGGAAAATGGGATGTTAAACGAGAAAAATCAAGAGCGTGATATTTATGTGGAATGGGCGAAAAATCTAAAAATTAACGTAAATGACTCTGAGAGGGAGTTCCTATGACAAATAACAGAACGAATCCTAAGGTTGATGAATTTTTAAGTAAAGCTACAAAGTGGAAGGAAGAATTTGAGAAGTTGAGAGCTATCGTTCTTGACTTTGAGCTGACCGAAGAATTTAAGTGGAAGCATCCTTGTTACACGCTTAATAATAAGAACATCGTTTTAATACATGGATTTAAAGACTATTGTGCGCTTCTGTTTCACAAAGGCGCCTTGTTACAGGATGCCCATGGGATTCTCATCCAACAAACGGAGAACGTACAGGCGGCACGCCAGATCCGGTTCACCAATGTTCAGGAAATTGATGAAATGGAAACGATCTTGAAAGCTTATATTCGTGAAGCCATTGAAGTTGAAAAAGCCGGATTGGAAGTGGATTTAAAAAAGAATAAAGAATATAAAATTCCTGAAGAACTTCAAAATAAATTCGATGAAATCCCTGCTTTAAAAACAGCTTTTGAAGCACTGACCCCGGGACGGCAAAGAGCATACATTCTTCATTTTTCTCAAGCCAAACAAGCCAAAACCCGAGAGGCGAGGGTTGAAAAATGTGTGCAGAATATTCTCGATGGAAAGGGATTAAAGGATTAATATATTCGATGAGAATATAAATTGATCATACAAGGGAACTTGATAAGCTGGGGAGGTATCTAAACAAGAAACATACCAAATGAACCTACAAGGTACATTGCTGCTAAATAAGGTCAGAGTAGAGAGTGATTTGGATTCTCCTGGCCGTTTGGATATTGCTGAGGAATTGATTGAACAAATAATGGAACACGTTTTTTACTGTGATGTTGCTCAAAAGAATCATAGTTTGCGGTTATAGCTAACGTGAGTGCAAAAGTTCAACCATGTTTAACATCTTAGAGACTGAAGGAATTAGCTACTATATGTAAAAGAAAAACAAGCATCATGTTAAATGCTTGTTTTTCGTAAGGCATCATTCACTTACTACTGAGATGTTGTCTATTGATTAATACTGTATGCGTGAAAAAGTGCGGTGTCAGCTGTAGTCAAACGATGAATAACCATAATGTCAATGAGTCGCTTGATTTTTTCATTGTCGCCTGTATCAACGTACACCTTTTTTGTATTATTAATGATATTCTCAGTCACATCCCGCATCACGCCTTGATCTAGATCATCAGCGGAATCCCAGCGTAAAGGGACATTGTATACATGAATCGTGCCATCTCCATTTCCATGATAAGTGACTGATCCATCCACTAATCGAGAACCAGCTAACTGGATCACATCTTCTGGATAGCTCGCACTTGTATCATCATTAGGATTAATCGGTTCGCCAGCTGAAATGTGCCGAACATTCAATTCATCTATCTCTTGATTGGGTCCAAGCTGCAGCCAAACTCGGGCATATTCGATTTTTTCAGAAGAGTATGCCGCCAATACATTGCCCTCTTTACCTTCCTCGTCGTTTTTTACTTCTTTTGATGAAGTTTCATTTGATTCATCCGCTGCGGTTTCTTTAGAAGAATGTTCATTTGAAGCCTTTGTTACGGATTCTTCTGATTCATCCTTGCCTATTTTGGTGCTATCTTCAGTCCCGTTACGATTTTCGTCAGATGGTGCAGCAGTATCATGATTTGAAGACTGTTTTGATTCCTCGTTCTTACTGCCCGTACATCCGGCAAGCAATAAGGCAAGCAGCAGCAGCAGGGCAACATTACTATAAAATATCTTTCTCAGTTTCTTCATTATTTCATTCCTCTCCATCAACTCGGTTTCAGCTTCATATAAAAGTTCTTTATCTAAATATTACCATGTGATAGATATGATCGTTTTGAAATTTGTTTAAAAAGAGGAAACGATTTTAGGTCAATCCTGGAGACCGGCTGTTAGCTTCGCCGAAACTTAAGAATTCTTAAGAACTTTTGTCCCTAATTCTTCAGGTTTTGAATGTAAAGTAGGGTAAAGTACCCCGTTTCAAGCGAGGTACACCTTGGACATAAATTCTTGCAGATGATCATATCAACATAAAGAATGTTGATATGATCAATTTTAAACAGAGAAAAACGAGTTTCTTTTTATTGGCTCTATCAGTAAAAAACATACAAACAAATTTGGTATGTTTATTTCACTTTTGATATAAAAATTTTCTCTATCAATTGGGTATCATGTATTTAGATGTGTATCTTTTCAGATTCAATGAAACCTTCTACACCCGGAAACGGTGTATCTCATTGCGGGTAGAATACACAGTCTTTATGGCAGAAGCCTTTTAGAGCATCGTTTCTGGTTAATCGTTTCAAAAAAAGACTTGCTGATTCTTTATTGTTTTCAACGGACATCATGACTGCTTCTGTCATTAAATAAACATTTAAAATGAATATGCTTCGCCATCATCAGGCACTAAGACACGAGAGGAGATTCTTTTTTCATGAATAAAGGATTTTAATTCTTCTCTTGATAATCCCCAATGGTTTACAGCTTCCATGTGGCTCACGATGATGTTTGCTTTTGGAGCAGCCTTATACGTTTCATAGATATCTTCTTTACCCATAACGAGAGAACCGCCTTCATAGAATTGATTATCTCCGCCGTTCACTACAATAATTTCTGGCTGATGTGTATCAATCTCTTCTTGAACCGCATCATACCAGACAGTATCTCCGGCTACATATAACGTTTTCTCACTTTGGTGCTTGAACACAACGCCGCAAACAAGACCTGCAAGTTTTAGAATGTCTCCTCTTCCGTGTTCGCCTTTGGTTTTGATTAGCTGAATGCCTTCAAAGACGGTATCATTTGTTAAAACTTCGACGTTTTTGAACCCGGCATTTCGTATTTCTGCTGCATCCTCTTTATTTTGGGAGAACAGCTTGATATCTTTTGGCAATACCTTTTTAGCTGCCTCATCCCAATGATCATCATGTAAATGAGTTACAATGACAGCATCAATATGATGAATAATATGATCGACAGAAGTTGGCAATTCAACCAAAGGGTTGTTTTGGTCCTGTCTTGGCGCGTTTGGGAATGGAGGATAAGCTCCTTTCTCGGCTAACATTGGATCTATTAAAAACGTTTTGCCTGCAAATTCGACAACAAGTGTGGCATTACGGATTTGTTGAATGTTCATGTATAACACTCCTTTTTTTAAGATGTGTATAGTTTACAGGCAGCCGCTAAATAAATACATGGAACAAATCAAGTCTTTCTGTCGATTGACTTGATTTTTGAAAGGATGTAATTTATTTTGTGTAAATTGTCACTGAGCTAGAATCAGGTAATTTAAAAGAAGCAATTTTAAAGAAGGGTGCAGGACTGCACCTTGATAGAGAGATGATGATGTTATTTTAGCGAATATTGAAGGGATTTGATTTCATGTTGGATCACACAGACATGCAAATATTAGAGGAGTTATCTCAAAATAGCCGTATTACGATGAAAGAATTAGGTGAGAAAGTTCATTTAACAGGGCAGGCAGCAGCCTCAAGGGTGGCCAAATTAGAAGACAACGGTGTCATTGAGGGATATACAATTAAAGTGAACCAAGTGAAATTAGGGTGTTATATACATGCTTTGCTTAATATCTATACAAAAAGCACCCATCATCAGCCATACCTGTCATTTATCAAAACACAAAAGAAATATGTCATGAATAATTATAAAATCAGCGGGGATGGCTGTTATCTGCTTGAATGCAGATTTCCGTCTAATGAAATGTTAGATCAATTTCTAGTGGAATTAAACAAGCATGTCAATTATAAATTGTCGATTGTGATTAACAAATAGAGAGACCTACTACTTTATTGAGGGCCTGGTGGATAAAAACCGGTCAGGTTCAAGTCCTCTCGGCCGCATCAATGATACCAAGGGCTGCGATCCCTTGGTATTTTTCATGCTTTCATTTATTATCGTCACCCGGCTTTTTTAAAGTAAGTCTGCCTACTTTGCAAATCGCCGAGCAGCTGCCACGCACATGATAACGGCGATATTCACTGCTACGAGTGCCCAGCCCACTTTCTCGTGTAGAATTACTGAGGCAAGCAGCAGTCCAAAGAAGGGCTGAAGAAGCTGCAGCTGCCCAACCGCTGCAATTCCGCCTTGGGCGAGACCTCGATACCAGAACACGAAGCCGATCAGCATGCTGAATAAGGACACATAGGCAAGACTGAGCAGCGCAGGAACGCCGATGCCTGACCATGAGTCCGGTGTAAAAAAGAACGACAAAGGCAGCATCAGAGGAAGCGACAGAACGAGTGCCCAAGAGATCACCTGCCAGTTCCCCAGACGCCGTGAAAGCCTAGCCCCTTCTGCATAACCAAGACCGCATACGACGATAGAAGCCAGCATGTACGCGTCACCGAGCGGGGATGATCCTCCGCCTTGGATCAGAGCGAATCCTGCTACTAGTAAGCTGCCAGCAGCTGAGAAAACCCAGAAGACTGGGTGGGGGCGTTCACCTCCGCGCAGGACGCCGAAGATCGCCGTTGCAAGCGGAAGAAGCCCAATGAAGACAATAGCATGTGCGGATGTGACATACTGAAGCGCTAAGGCTGTCAGTAACGGGAAACCGATCACTACGCCGAACGCTACCACCAATAGTGAAATGATGTCTCTTTTGGCAGGATGCTGCTGCCGGAAAATGAGAAGGAGACCCCCAGCCAATACACCAGCTATCGCAGCGCGGCATACGGTGAGGAACAATGGGTTGAAGTCCGTCACAGCTAAGCGGGTTGCAGGCAGCGAGCCGCTGAAAATGAGTACGCCTATAAAACCATTTATCCAGCCATTTGTTGTTTTGTTCATTACAATCACTCCAAATATGTTTCTTTTTAACGATCTGGATTTTCTTAACAAAACCAGTATCTAAGGATTACAATGACTATAAACTGGAATTGGCCTTTTATAAACAGCCAGTTTTCATAAAAAAATGCATACCAGTTAGGAGAACAACGTGCAAATGGATATCACGCCTTTTTTGAATAGAAATCTGGATATTCCGCTTTATCAGCAGCTTTATCGGTATTTCAAAGAAAACATGCATCAGGGGCATATTCAAAAAGGAATGAAGCTCCCTTCAAAAAGACTCCTGGCGAGTCAGCTTTCCATCAGTCAAACGACTGTAGAACGTGCCTATGAACAGCTTGCCGCTGAGGGCTATATTATGAGCAAGCCAAGAAGCGGATGGTTTGCTGATTATCATGATTCTGATTTTGCCTATCGTAAAATGCCAACTACATCACTAAGTAAAGAGAAAGCACAAGAACATAAACAATGGATTGATTTTCACTATGGAAACGTAGATTCTTCTTACTTCCCTTTTTCCGCATGGCGAAGAAGCATGGTCAATAGTTTAGACCAATATGGCCACGAGCTTTATCAGCCGGGACATGTTTTAGGAGAGTTTGAGCTGAGAACACTCATTGCAGAGTACCTGTATCAATCACGCGGTGTTCATTGTATCCCTGAACAAGTCATCATAGGTGCCGGGAACCCTATTCTTCTGCAAATCTTGTGCCAAGTTTTTGAACCGAATATTTCCATAGGATATGAGGATCCCGGTTATCCAAGAGCCCGCAAGATTTTTGAAGCCAATCGGATGAATATACTTCCTATACCGGTTGATGAGGAAGGAATCTGCATACAGAAGATCAAAGAACAACAGCCCAACCTTGTATATGTCACGCCTTCTCACCAATTTACGCTGGGAACCATTATGACGATTAACAGAAGAATTGAACTGCTCAAATGGGCGGCTGAAAATCAATCTTTTATCATAGAGGATGATTATGATGGGGAATTTAGATACACAGGACAGCCGGTTCCTTCCTTACAAGGGCTTGACAAGCATAATCGTGTCATTTATATGGGCACTTTTTCTAAGTCTCTTCTTCCCTCGCTGCGTATCAGCTACATGATTCTTCCTTCGGATCTTTTAAAAAAAGGCCATGAAATCACATCCTTATATAAGCAAACGGTGTCCTGCCACAGTCAGCTTACGCTAGCTGACTTTATAAAAAATGGAGAGTGGCAAAAACACATCAACAGAATGAGAAAGCTTTACCGTAAAAAAAGAGCCATTTTACTTGAGACTGTACAAAGAGAATTAGGGGAGCATGTCAGGATTCGCGGAGAAAACTCTGGACTTCGTATCTTACTGGACGTTTATTTGCCATTTAGTGAAAACGAGTTAATTGAGAAGGCAAAGGAACATGGAGTGAAAATTTATCCTGTATCTCTTTCATATAAAAACCATCCTCCTACAAAAACGGTCTCACTTGGATTTGCAGGAGTTTCTGAATTTAACATCCAAGAAGGGATAAAAAAACTGAAAGCTGCCTGGAAATTATGAGGGAGCTTTTAGTTTAGATTATAAAATACTTTTGATATTCAAAGGATGGCGGTTTCTTCAATGGTGAAATATTGTTTCATGCAATTGATCCACCTTTTTCTTTCTCTTTTTTCTTACTCTTCATGAAACGCATTGGAGGATAGGGAGCTGAAGAAGCCTCCGAAACGATTTTTTTATTTGCTGTTTATCAGCTAAAATAAAAAAGTACACAATTGACAAAAATAGAGGTGTAACAATGAAGTTAGATGAGTTTACAATTGGACAGGTATTCAAAACGAAATCATTAAAAGTAACAAAAGATGATATTATGCGGTTTGCAGGTGAATTTGACCCTCAATATATGCATTTAGATGAGGAAAAAGCGAATAAAGGCAGATTTAATGGAATTATCGCTTCTGGCATACAAACGCTAGGCATTTCTTTTAAACTTTGGATTGAAGAAGGTTTCTATGGAGACGATGTGATTGCTGGAACAGAAATGAATAACATTAAATTCATAAAACCCGTGTATCCAAATGATGAACTCCATACAATTGTTGAGGTTCTTGATAAACAGCCAAAGAGAAACGAAATGGGAATACTCACTGTTTTGTTGTCTACTTATAATCATAAAGAAGAAAAAGTATTTGAAGGTGAGTTATCGGTATTGATTAAACAATAACTTAGAAAGCCCGCTTTTCTAAAGTGGGCTTATTCAAATACGATGAAAGATTTTAGCGGGTTTCTTTTGAAAAATAGGAGTGTAGAACATCATAAACGATGGGCAAGGAAGTAAACCCCTCATTTTCCAAAAAATGACCTCCGTGTTGGACTTCATACAACGCAGTGTCAATTTGTTGTGCTAGATCCTTGCTCCATGCAAATGGCACAATTTGATCGTCCCTAGAAGCAATGACAGCACGGTGCTTTGCGGACCTGATGATTTTTTGATCATCAATCGACCCCTCTGTAAATTCATCTAACATCTTTAAATTAGGCAATGATTTGGAAAAGCCGGAAACAAGAATGATTCCGCCAAGCTGTTCGCGCAATTGAGTACGTTCCAAAAATCTCAAAATGGCAGGGCACCCTAAGCTGTGAGCAACGACATACGTATTTTTATGTAAAGTGTGTTGATAAGAAGAGAGTGTATCCAGCCAATCTTCAAGTCTTGGCTCAAGTGGATTAGGCATGTCTAAAACTTCTGTTTGAATCTCGTCTGCGAGCAGGCTTTTTTTCAGCCATGGAAACCAATGGTTTGCCGAAGAGGCTTTGTAGCCATGAATGATATAGACTTGTTTTGTCATTTTTTCCTCCTAACAAAATATTTTTATTTAGTATAAAATTCCTCTCATTGGTAGACAAGTACGCAATTTTTTGTAAGTAGTTTTTATTCATGAGGTGCGCCTTGTGTTATTCCCCACTTGCACATTTCATCTATAAGGGGATACAATGACAGCCCTTTGTCTGATAACGAATACTCTACTTTGAGGGGGATTTGGGAAATTTCCGTCCGCTGAATAAGGCCGTCGGTTTGTAATTCCTTAAGCTGTGCGCTTAACATTTTATGGGTGATTACGGGCATAGCCCGTTTCAGCTCGCCGTATCTCATCGTTTTTTCACACCCTAACTCATAGAGAATTCTCATTTTCCACTTGCCCCCTATAAGAGATAAGGTGTATTCAAATGGGGCTTGTTTGCTGCGGCATAAGCTATTCAATGTAATCAAACCTCCTTTTAAAAAGTATAATATCAAAATGAATCAGGATATTCGGTGTTCTGATCCGGGAGCGTACTTGATAATCTAGTGCACAAAGAGGTTCAAGGCTTCTCGTTTTTATGAAGGATACCGAGGAATTTAAGTTACTTGGTATTTGTGCTTTAAACGGACTGCTAGATCACACCTGTATCAGGTGCATGTTGAATGTTCTAAGTCATAAAGGGTTACCTTATCTTTTAGATTTGTTATTCTCTCGGTTTATATATGGGGTAAAGTGGTATCGGAAGCGATCTACTTACAAAAATACCTGATTGTCCTTTTTAATAAGCATGTTTTTAGCCGGAAAAATCTATTATGGTATAGTTAAATATAACGAAATATTTAAGAAATGAGGAATGGTATGAATACAATCAAAAAACAAAAGAAATTTAAAGCAAAAAAGATTCTGCAAGTCATCATGGTCATTATCGGAGGAATCATAGCGGCATATGGGTTAGAAACAGTTTTGATTCCGAACAGTGTCTCTGATGGAGGGGTGACAGGCCTCAGCATTGTTGGTTCACAGCTATTCAATTTGCCGCTGGGGATTCTTATTGCTGTTATTAACATTCCATTTGTCTGGTTAGGATATAAGCAAATTGGGAAAAGTTTTGCGTTATTATCAATTATCGGAATTATATCACTCGCCGCGGGGACAAGTTTTTTCCACCACACACCCGCTATTATAGAGGGAGATACCTTGTTAATCACCGTTGTTGGCGGGATTATCCTTGGATTCGGAATGGGGTTGGCGCTGCGAAATGGCGGCGCATTAGATGGAATTGATATGCTTGCTGTGCTCCTATCCCGAAAACTGCCATTCGGAACGAGCGATCTCATTTTATTCCTAAACCTTTTTGTGTTTATTTTTGTTTCCACTGTATTTGGCTTGCAAGGGGCATTGCTTTCAGTCATTGCTTACTATATTGCATCGAAAGTCATTCATGTCGTTGAGGAAGGCTTAAGCGGTTCTAAAATGTTTCAAATTATTACAACCCAACCTGAATTGATGGTAGAGACCATACGTGATCAACTAGGCAGAAGCGCCACATATAAAGAAGCTTACGGGGGTTTTTCCCACGAGAAATTTAAAGAAATCACATGTGTCATCAACCGCTTAGAAGAAACCAAACTAAAGGAAATTATTAATGATATTGATAAAAGTGCCTTTGTGACCGTATATGACGTAGCTGAAGTGAAGGGCAGCAATTTTAGAAGTCTCAATCATCATTAGACAAAAGAATGACCTTTTAACGGTAACTCTCCTTGCCGCCAGTGATATAATCAAAAACGCTTTATTGAGGGTCACGGGTGAATAACCTGAAGGCCTAATCTTAGAAATACCAAGGGTTTTGACGCCCTTGGTATTTTTGTATTTTGCTGATTTTATGTTTAAAACCAGCTTTACGTGTTGTTTCGATTTTATTGATTTTGTCTCTGTATTTTTCTCGCCAGTCCTTCATGTGAAAGGTAATAGGTTCTAACGTTCTTCCAAACTCGGTTAATGAGTATTCCACTTTTGGAGGGACCTGTTTATAAACCTCGCGGTGAATCACGCCATCCCGTTCAAATACCCTTAATTGTAAAAAAACATATGTTGGGTAATTTTAGGACATAGCCTTTGGGATTCATTAAACCTCTTTTTACCGTCTTGAGATGATAAAGGAGAATGCCTTTCTACTTACCCCCGATGATATCTAATGTTGTCTCCACGGGGCATCCTTCAAATTCATCCGAAGAATAATCAATAGCAAGTTTTCGATTTCTCAAGCCGTTCACTTCTATTTATTTGATGTTTATCATATAAATGATTGATTATATAAATAAAAACTTATATAATCACGGTGTAACAAAATCTAATGATTCACAGCGCTATGGTTGCGTGGACAGTGACTCAGGTTTACGTTTTTGGCCCATATATAATGATTTGGTTATATATTAATTTGAAGGAGGGGTCCATTTGACTGTTGATTCAAAAATAGGAGTTGCTGCGATGACCTGCTGTTTAAAAACACTTAGTGATCAAACAAGGCTCATGATGATGAAACTATTTCTTGAAAAAGAGTATTGTGTCTGTCAATTGGTTGATATGTTTGAGATGAGTCAGCCTGCCATAAGCCAGCATTTGCGAAAATTAAAAAACGCAGGGTTTGTGAACGAGGAGAGAAGAGGGCAATGGCGTTATTATTCAATCAATCAATCATGTCCCGAGTTTGACATATTGCAATTCCTTTTACAACAAATTGATCAGGAGGACGATTTGTTAAAGAATATCAAACAAAAGGAAACTCAATCGTCTTGCTAGTAAGGAGGTATTTGATTGACTTCAGTCATTTTGGCGTTAGTCATCTTTTTATTCACTTTAGTATTGGTCATATGGCAGCCGAGAAACTTGTCTATAGGGTGGTCAGCCTGTGGAGGAGCTGTTTTAGCTCTCATAGCCGGAGTTGTCAGTTTTCATGATGTGTTAACTGTGACCGGGATTGTTTGGAATGCGACATTGGCATTTGTGGCCATCATTATTATATCGCTAATCCTCGATAACATCGGTTTCTTTGAATGGGCAGCGCTTCATATGGCTAAGGCTGCAAAAGGAAACGGTGTGCGGATGTTCGTTTATGTATCTATATTAGGGGCTATCGTCGCCGCATTATTTGCAAATGACGGTGCCGCCCTTATATTGACACCGATTGTATTAGCGATGGTTAGAGCTTTAAACTTCAATGAAAAATTGGTTTTTCCTTTTATCATTGCCAGCGGTTTTATTGCAGATACGACCTCGCTTCCATTAGTCGTGAGCAATTTGGTCAACATTGTTTCAGCGGATTATTTTCATATTACGTTTATTGATTATGCATCCAGAATGATTGTTCCCAACTTGTTCTCACTGCTGGCGAGCATCATTGTACTTTACCTTTTCTTTAGAAAAAGCATACCAAAACGCTATGATCTCACTGAGGTGAAAAAACCTGTTGAAGCCATAAAAGATCAGAACATGTTCAAACTATCATGGTATATCCTGGGGCTGTTGTTAGTTGGATATCTTGCAAGTGAATTCTTATCTATCCCTGTATCAGTGGTAGCGGGTATTATTGCACTCTTTTTCTTAATTGCCGCCCAAAAGAGCCCAGCCGTTCATACAAAAAAAGTACTGAAAGAAGCGCCATGGGCTATCGTGTTCTTTTCAATTGGCATGTACGTTGTCGTGTACGGTGTCCGTAATGCTGGATTGACAGATGTCCTTTCAGATGTGATTCAAGCCGTGGCTGATCAGGGAGTGTTTGCGGGTACGATTGGGATGGGCTTTATCGCAGCGATTCTTTCTTCCATTATGAACAACATGCCAACTGTCATGATTGACGCACTGGCAATTGCCGGCACAGATACACATGGGATGATGAGAGAAGCGCTTATATACGCAAATGTCATCGGTTCAGATTTAGGGCCTAAAATCACGCCGATTGGTTCCTTGGCGACACTATTGTGGCTCCATGTCCTTTCACAAAAAGGTGTGAAGATTTCCTGGGGAACGTATTTTAAAACAGGAATCATTCTGACAATCCCAACATTATTGATTACACTTGTCGGCCTATATATTTGGCTGATGATCATCCATTAATGTCTAAAAGGAGAAGATAAACATGTCAAAGAAAACAATCTACTTTTTATGCACCGGAAACTCTTGCCGCAGTCAAATGGCTGAGGGATGGGGGAAAAAATATCTTGGAGACAAGTGGAACGTGTACAGCGCAGGAATCGAAGCTCATGGGTTAAATCCTAATGCTGTCAAAGCAATGAAAGAAGCAGGGATTGATATTTCCAATCAAACTTCAGATATCATTGATCCGAACATTTTAAACAATGCTGATTTAGTTGTAACTCTCTGTGGGGATGCAGCTGACAAATGCCCAATGACACCGCCGCATGTAAAACGCGAGCATTGGGGATTTGATGATCCGGCAAAAGCACAAGGAACGGACGAAGGAAAATGGGCGTTTTTCCAAAGAGTCCGTGATGAAATTGGAGACCGCTTAAAACAGTTTGCTGAAACTGGGGAATAAAAAAACAAAAGGAAAAGCTGAGATATACTCAGCTTTTCCTTTTTATATATAAGTGGATGATCTAGCAATGTATTGTTCAACAGGTGTCTGCAGGCTAAGTGCAAACACCTGTTTTTTGGTTTAACTTGTCTGTAATCTGTGAACTGTCCGCTTAAAAGGGAAGTTAATTAGCTTACGACAGAGGAAAATTGTTTTGTTAACAGAATCATAAAGGAACCGCTGTTTTAAAGGAGTTGTCAGTTTGCAGGAGTTAACAGCAGAAAAATATAACGGCTTAAAAACATTGTTTGATGAAACATTTTGCCCAACATTTGTTTATTCAATATTAGAACAAACCATTCCGGGGGTTGTTTATGTAGATGACCAAACATTCCCTAGATCGTTTTTTATAGGGACTGAATCAGGAATTTATTTTATTGCAGGAGAACAAGGGAATCGGGCTTTTAATGATTTCATTGCAGGATATTATGAAGAACAAATGAAATCAACAAAACGATTTACCCTGTTTTCTTCTAACGATACATGGGATAGAGTAATGAAAACGATGCTGAAAAACGATTTGAATCAAATGAATAGAGTGGCATTTTCTTTTCAGCCAAAACCTTCTAAAACGGGTTTGGAACTTCCAAAGGGGCTTGTATTGAAAAGAATAGATGAAGACGTCATTTCATACAGTACAGAGTTTAACAGATCTTATTATGAAGAGTATTGGGATTCTGTTTCACAGTTTTCTTCTAAAGGTTTTGGGTTTGCCGTATTACATGGCAATCATGTTGTTAGTGAATGTACCTCTATATTTTTAGGGCATAATCGTGCAGAAATGGATATCTATACACTTGAAGAATATAGAGGCATGGGTTTAGCTTATTGTGCAGGAAGTGAGTTTATTAACTTTTGTTTGAAAAATGGGGTTATTCCTAGTTGGGATTGTGATGCACGCAACAATTCGTCCCTTACTTTAGCAGCAAAACTAGGCTTTAAAGCAAAAACCAAATACACTATTTTCTATTCTGGAAAATCGTGATGAAAAAAAATATTCATTTTCATTAAGTAGACCTTTCATAAACTGGCCTTAAACCCCGACAATGGTGAGATGGCATGTTGTCATTTTGATGATATCGTATGAGCGGTAAGGCAAGGCGAACAATTACCGATGAAAATCAACTGTAAATAGCAGAAAGCGAGTTTGTTAGGGCATAAAACATTTGTCAAATAAAAATAAGAGAAGAGATAAGAACTCTTCTCTATACCTATATTTTAAGATTCTAAATTCAGTTGCTGGCGCAGTTCTTTAGATATGTCCTTTCTCGTTTCATCCGTGCATATGTAAGAGCAACCTTTCCATCAAGGTGCTGCTCCCCTTTTGGTATATGCACTCCTTCAAGGGTGAAAGGGAACTCATTATTCACTGTGATTCCGCCAATAGCATCTACAATGTCTTTAAAACCTTCCATTGATGCTTAAGCTTATAAAGAAGATACCAAATGATGTAGGTATCTTTTTTATTTTTGTCTAAGCGCGTTTCCATACCAATTCATTTTATTTGGTTTTAAATAGGTGAAACACACCCCGCCGACTGTCACCACTCCGCCTAGCAGAGAAATGAATGCGGGTATTTCACCTATCCACAACCAAGAAATAAGCAAGGCTAAAGTTGGTGTTGCATAAAGCGAAAGGGTTGCTTCTGATGAGCCGACGAGTGAAGTGACATATGCAAGGGCAAAGTAAGGCACGATTGTTGGCAGCAAACCTAAATAAACAATAGACAATGTTGAGTTCATGGAAGCGTTCATCATCTCTCCGCCTAAGCCTGGCAGAAACATAAGCATAGGTATAGTTCCGCCCCAAATTGAAAATGTAACGAATCGGATAAAGCCATATTTTTTTATATAGCGGGGTTGAAAAACGAAATAAATACTCTCCGAAAAAGCGGCCAGCAGGATGAACAAAATACCTTTCATTGAATAGGTATAGTCTCCAGACCCAAATGCAATCAATGACACACCCAATAAACTGATCATAGAGCCAATCCATTTCGTAAATCCAAAATGCTCTCTAAAAAACAGGCGGGATAACATGGCAGAAAAGATCGGTGCTGTGGTGACGAGTAAGCTTGCAACGCCAGCACTAACTGTTTTTTCACCGATATTCAGCAAAATGTGATAGAGTGCAAAACCTAAAACTCCTAAAAGAAAAATGCCAGGTATGTCTTTTATGTCAGGCCCGCGCATCTTAGTCAAAAAAGCAAAAAGCAATAAAGCTATAGAGCCGATTAACAAACGAAATAAAGCAAGGTGTTCTGGTGTGTAACCTTCTAAGCCTGTGCGAATTCCCGGAAAAGCTGATGCCCACAAACCGATCATCAAACTGTTAGATATAATCATTTGAACTGTTTTCTGTTTCATATTTCTCACTCCTCTTTACAAAATCCAACCAGTTATATAATGTGTTTCTATACTAATAAAGATTTTGTGGTGTGGCTTCAACCAGTTAAACAGTTTTTGACCCAACCAATTTAATTACAAGGAGACTGCTTTCATGAGCTTACTAGAAGAAAAAAGATGAAAAAGCTTCCTAAGTACAGACAAATCGTTCATTTTATTAAGGAGAAAATAGGAAATGGAGAGTGGCCGATTGGAAGCCAAATTCCAAGCCAGCGTACGCTTGCAAAAGACTTTCAGGTAAATCGAAGCACAGTGATTACGGCCTTAGAGGAATTAATGGCAGATGGGTTAATAGAAGGCAGAATGGGGAAAGGCACAGTTGTTATCAACAATACATGGACACTTTTAGCTAAGAATTCTGCTCCTAATTGGGGTCAATATGTAACCTCCGGGATTCAGCAGCCTAGCCATAAAATCGTGCAAGAGATAAACCAATCAGAATCAAATACGGATCTGATACAGCTTAGTAAAGGCGAGCTTTCAACTGAGATTTTTCCTTTAACTGCTATGAAAGAGATGATGGGCAAGGTATCTCAAAACATGGAAGCATTCGGATATGAGGAACCGAAAGGATATTTTCCGTTGAGAGAGGCATTAAGCAACTATTTAAGAACCTTTGGAATCAATGCCTCACCTTCTTCCATTCTAATTGTGTCGGGAGCATTGCAAGCTCTGCAGCTGATATCAATGGGGCTTTTGCAAAGGGGATCAACCGTTTATCTTGATCAGCCATCCTACCTATATTCATTACACGTATTTCAATCAGCTGGCATGAAATTGACTGGGCTTCCTATGGATAATGAGGGGCTTTTGCTAGAAAATCTTCAAATGACAAGAGGGGAACGGGGAAGAGCTATATTATATACAAATCCTTGTTTTCATAATCCGACCGGTATTTTAATGTCGCAAAACCGGCGGGAAGAAATCCTTGAAGCTAGTGAGAGTACACAGCTTCCCATTATTGAAGATGACATTTATCGTGAGTTATGGATAGATGGAATTCCGCCATATCCTATTAAAACTATAGATAAAAGTGGGCATGTGCTATACATAGGCAGTTTATCAAAAACATTAAGTCCGGGCTTGAGGATTGGATGGATAGTCGGACCGGAACCAGTAATTGAACGTTTAGCTGACATTAAAATGCAAACAGATTACGGGTCCAGTTCGTTATCTCAGAGAGTAGCGGCTGAGTGGTTTACATCCGGCCAATACCAGCAGCATTTAGAAAAGGTTAGACAGCAATTAAAAGTGAGAAGAGAATTGGCCTTGAGTGCATTAGAAACCCATTTGAAGGATGTTGCGACATGGAACATGCCAAAGGGAGGGTTCTTTGTCTGGATAAAAATATTGCCTTCAATATCAATGAAATTACTTTATACTAAAGCTTTATCAAAAGGGATTCTTCTCAATCTCGGCAGTATCTATGCTCAGGAAAAAGGGAATTATGTTCGCTTATCATATGCTTATGCATCCCTTGAAGACCTTCAAAAGGGGATTTGTGAGTTAGGTTTGATGATAAAAGAATTGGTAAGTAAGTAACTACTTAAAAAAAGACCAAGCCCAATAACCGCTTGATCTGATGAGTTTTATACCTTCATTTTTTTATATTCATCATGAAATTGATCTATTTTCCTAAACAGTTCTTGTATAAGTGTGCCTGTTATAAATGGATTGAGTAACACTGCCCGCAGCCAGCGATGTCCCTTAAAATCTGGCAGTGACAAGAAGATATTTTCTTCTGTCAATAAGAACTGCTGCAGTTCCAAGTTCCAGTTATCCCATTGATCAATATCAATATCATTCGGTATACCTCGAAAGCAGCAGATGTTTGTATCAGGCTCACAATAAAGCTCAAGAAAAGGCCGCTGTTTTACTTGTTTTATAAATTCTTCGTTTAATGCGAAGCTTTCGCTTATCAACTGATTGTATCCTTTTGTTCCAATGTGTTGAAGTGTTAAGTATAATTTTAAAATATCCGCATGTCTTGTGCCTTGAACACCTATTTCTCCCAGATTAATAAAATCAGTATCATTCATATAAGGGGCAGATATGCGAAAATCTGTTTCAAGGATTTCACGGTTTTTAAAAAGAGTCATTGCACAGGTCTTTGTGATGTACATCCACTTTTGCGGATTAAAAGTAACGGAATCAGCCATTTCTATACCAGCCAGTTTATCACGATATTCGTCAGAAAAAATGAGAGCGCCGCCATATGCTGCATCTACATGTAACCACAGTCCGTTTTTCTTTGTAATTCTTGCAATAGGCAAAATTGGATCTAGACTTCCTGTCACAGTTGTTCCGGCAGTTGCGACAACAGCAAATGGAATGTTGCCTTCACTCTTTGCATGTTGAATTTTTGTTTCCAAATCATAGATATCCATGCGTGCCAGATTGTTGCTTTTTACAGGAATAATACTAGAGGTTCCTAAACCGAGTATCATAGCTGCTTTGTGCAAGGAAGTATGGCTTACATCTGAAACAAAGATGACAGGCTGCCCAGAAAGCCCACATATACCTGTCTTTTTCACATTCAATTTAAAATTTCTTGCTGCTGTAAGTGCATGAAGATTAGCAAGGCTTCCGCCGCTTGTCATAACTCCCCCTGACTTATCATCATATCCGAACATACGGGCAATGGTTTTGAGTAACTGTGCTTCCATTTTTGAAAAAACAGGGGACATTTCAAGGCTTAGCATATTGTTATTAATGGAACTGCTAATGAACTCCCCCACGCATGACATGAGAGTGGGGATTGAATCCATATGCCCCATATATCTTGGGTTTTGAGGATTCATTGAGTTTTTGATGATAACCTGCAGGTTTAGCAAAAGTCTTTCAAGTTCTATACCAGTCTCGGGTATAGAACTATAATCAAACGACTCCATAGAAGGCAGTGTCTCTCGCTTTGCAGCATGAATTGAGTTTTCAATAACTAATCCGACTAATTGATCTACTAACCCCCTTATGTCATTTACATTGTGTCCATTAGGGTCTATGAATGCGTTGTTAGGTAAAAAAGACAATTCCATAGAGGGCACACTCTCCTGTCATTACAATTTTTTCAATTATATCATGATGTCTGAATGAGGATTGCGTGTGCTCTTTATCCCTAAGGTTACTAGAATAGACCAAGCCATAGCTTGGTTTTTAAAAGGTAAAAAAGGGTCATGTTCCTGAACGAAAGGTCTTTCCTATTTCTCTTCCTAAACCAAAATAATGTCTAAAATTATAGATAAGCGGACTCCATTTTGAAGGGTTTATGTGATTTTCGTTCAATATGATACTTTCCTCGGCGTGAAAATGTAATGCCTGCGTCTCTACAATCGCAAATGATGGTTCATATTCAGGAATCCGAATATGTTTGACTTCAGCTTCGATTTGGATAGGGCATTCTTTAATTCGTGTTGGTAAAACTGTCTTTGATTGTAAAGGTGTTAACCCTGCTGACTCGTATTTTTCTTTTTTATATGTAAACCCGAGCTGTTTCTTCAAAGGCGGTATATTCTTTTTTCCGCTATAAGACGAAATTCTTTCAACATTTTCCCATAATTCCGGGCTAGGCAAGTTTATGACACATTCTTTATGTCTTTCCAAATTTTCAATGGCTTTTCCTCCTAGTCCTACTCCTAGGACAATATAGTTTCCAAGAGCCCAAGAAGAAGACATAGGACTAATATTAGTGGTTCCATCCTCATTCAATGTGGTAAGAAGAAATGTTGAGGTCCCATAATACATGATTGTTGGTTTGATTTCTTTAAAATGAAGAGTGTCTTGTTTTTCAATGTCCAACGCTTATTCCTCCTTGTCATCATTACATTCATATTGTAAAGGTTTAACATTTCAACTATCATCGAAATATGAATGTAAGGAGGAAAATCATGAATCCTAATATCGCAAAAATCTCTTCGCTGCTATCTGATCCCTCGCGCTCTTCCATTCTTCTCACCTTAATGGATGGAAGGATACACCCTGCGGGAGAGCTTGCCTATCTCGCTAACATTACACCTCAAACCGCAAGTTTTCACCTGAAAAAATTGCTTGATGAAAAACTGATCAGCGTAGAGAAGCATGGAAGGCATCGGTATTATAGATTGTCTAACTCAGATACTGCAAACGTGATTGAACAATTGCTTCGTATTGCGCCTAAAGCCAAAGTCACATCTTTAAAAGGTTCAAAAGAGAAAAGTGACTTGCATTTCGCCCGCACCTGTTATGATCATCTGGCAGGTTATGTGGGCGTGCAAATGACAAATTCGCTAGTTGAGCAGGGAATATTAAAAAAAGTCGATCTAAACTTTGAGGTAACGTCAGAGGGTTCTTTGTTCTTTTCGAATTTAGGCATCAACGAAGAGCAGCAGCGAAATAAGAGGAGAGCATTTGCCCGCTGCTGTTTGGATTGGAGTGAGCGGCAGCATCATATTGCAGGAGCGTTAGGGAACGCTCTGTTGGTGCGAATGTTAGAGGAAAAATGGATTGTTCGTATGCCTAAAACAAGAGCGATTAAGATGACACAAAGCGGGAGAGCTGCATTGGAGAAATACTTTAAAATGAATATTTAGGGAACTTTTTATTAAGGGAATGAGAAAGAAGGAGTAAGATTCGTTAAGAATCTTACTCCTTCTTATTATTTTGAAGTTGCTTGGTTTCCCATTGCAATAGAAATGCGATTCCAACTGTTTATTTGATTGATGATGAGAACAAGGTCAACATATTGTTTTTCATCATAATGTTCCCGCACTCGCTGATATAGCTCATCAGGAACCCTTTTAGATGGAATAAGCGTGATGTGTTCAGATAGTTCGAGCGCTACTTTCTCTTCAGGTGAATAAAAATCACATTCATTCCAAGCATGTAAACAGTAAATTCGCTGTTCTGTTTCGCCCATTTTGCGAGCATCAGAAGTATGCATATCTATGCAGAATGCACAGCCGTTTATTTGAGAAACTCTGATTTTGATTAGTTCTCTCGTATTTCGGTTAATTGAAGATTGTTTCGTATATTTCTCCATATCCATCATCATCTTCATACCTTCAGGTGCAACATCGTAGTAGGACACTCTTTGACTCATAAGGCAAGACTCCTTTTCTAAAGAAACCATTAGATTTTATTCCGATATTGATCATTTTACCAATATGCAATTTGTATGGCATCTATTTCACTATCTTTTGGCAAGAAGCTGCTTTGAATAAAAATAGGGATAGCCAACAATGATGAGTGGAGCTGCTAAGGCAAGGAGTATCCATGAG
Source organism: Bacillus rugosus (assembly GCF_023238245.1). Classification (NCBI taxonomy): domain Bacteria; kingdom Bacillati; phylum Bacillota; class Bacilli; order Caryophanales; family Bacillaceae; genus Bacillus; species Bacillus rugosus. Next base: position 570,788 of record NZ_CP096590.1, read on the forward strand.
CCTGAGTGACTGTCTTTAATGACTCCAATGAATATACAAGTACCGATGAGAAAATATAATAAAGTAGCTAAAAACCAATACATATTCATTCCTCTTTTTCTTTACACGTAATCTTTGATTGATTATTTTTGTCTTTCACATTGCTTAATCGATCAGGGCATTGATTTTTTAACACTTTCTCAGTTCGGATTCCTTTTCTTTTTAATGATAAAATGGTGAGATCAATCGATTTCATGATGATCATTCCTTCAATGAATAGTGAGTTCCTCATTATTTTAAATGTAAATTTGAAAAGATAAAACGTACATAAAGGCAGAACGATTATGTACGTTTGGGCAATGATTACATGTTGCGAACCTCTAATGGTTCACTGCACCCTGGTATTGTTGTGTTCCTTCTCTTCCTATAAAATGAGTGGATAAAAGTATGAGTTGCACGTTCAAATAAATGGTGTGCCGCTTTCATTAGAATCGGTTCAGTTAAACTGTTAAAGGAAGTGGATGAGGTTTGTTTAGAAGGAATCCATTCAAAGAAAAATACTACTCACATGATAGGCGGGCATTAAATATGCTTGCGCTCAGAGTTCCGGGACTGGCTTTTATTCTCATGATCTATATAGCCTCTATCGTGCTGCAATTTATTATTGGGAGCTGGTCCATTTTATTGCTTCATGTGTTTACAGTATTGACCGCCATTTTTGCTTTGCTGCATTGGCATTCATATCGCTGGGTTAAGAAAAGGGTCATTCTCTATTTTGTGCTGCAAGGTTTGATCACTTTTACACTGGCTAATGTCATGACTGGCTTCTTAGTGCTGATCATCATTGGCCTTTATGCATTTTTGATTGGACAGATTGCAGGAATGGCAGACAGAAGAAAGACTTTCCTCATTCTTTATTTATTGTTACTGCTGTTAATCAATGTAGTATATCAGATTCACAAAGGTGAATATTTGCATTTTCTTGTCATTGCCGTACCTATTATGATCGTGATTATTACTTATGCCGCTACTTTATTTGCCCAAGTCGATGAAAAGATAAAAGCGCAGCTGACTCTTGAAAGACTGGAGCTTGCCCATCAGCAGGTCGAACAGCTGACACTGCAAAACGAGAGACAGCGTATGGCCCGGGACTTACACGATACGCTTGCTCAAGGGCTGGTCAGTTTAAATATGCAGCTGGATGCGATTCATGTTCATCTCGCCAAAGGCAATACAGAGAGAGCAAAAGAAATCATTCAACAATCTATGAAAAGAGTGAGAGGCACATTAGCGGATGCACGTTCAGCGATTGACGATCTGCGCAGCAAATCAGAAGAAATCGGTTTTCTAAAAGAAAGAATTACCTCACTAATGGATCATTTTCAAGAATCGACAGGCATGGGTGGTTTTTTAGACTATCGATTACATCAGGTGTTAAACGTTCGTACAGCTGAAAATTGTTATTACATCATTGGAGAATGCATAACGAATGCAGCAAAGCATGCTGAAGCAGAAACGATCTCGGTATCCATTTGGGATGATCAGAAGGGGATGCTCCATTTAACTGTCAAGGACAATGGCAAAGGATTTGATGTTGAAAAGGGCAAGAAAAAGAGAGGACACTATGGGCTTCTAGGCATAGAAGAACGCATCAGAGCAATGAAAGGCCAATTTAATATAAAGAGTACAAAATCTAAAGGAACACAAATTGAAATCACTGTACCAATTCAGGGAGAGATGCAAGATGAATAAAGTTTTAATCGTTGATGACCATCTTGTCGTGAGGGAAGGTCTGAAGCTTTTAATTGAAACGAATGATGACTACACCATCATCGGAGAGGCGGAAAATGGCAAAGCAGCAGTCCGCCTTGCGGATGAATTAAAACCGGATATCATTCTCATGGATTTGTATATGCCGGAGATGAGTGGGTTAGAAGCCATTAAACAAATAAAAGAAAAACACGACATCCCCATCATTATTTTGACTACGTATAATGAAGATCACTTAATGATCGAAGGAATTGAATTAGGAGCGAAAGGATATCTGCTGAAGGATACGAGTTCAGAAACCCTTTTTCATACAATGGATGCAGCGCTAAGAGGAAACGTGCTGCTGCAGCCTGATATTTTAAAACGTCTGCAAGAAATTAAACTGGAGCGGATGAAGAAGCAGAGCAGTGATACGCAGCTGACAGAAAAGGAAGTCATTGTTCTAAAAGCAATTGCTAAAGGTCTTAAGAGCAAAGCGATCGCCTTTGATTTGGGCGTCTCTGAGAGAACCGTAAAGTCTAGATTAACGTCCATTTACAATAAATTAGGCGCGAATTCGAGAACTGAAGCAGTGACGATTGCCATGCAAAGAGGCATTCTGACATTAGATGAATAACATTATATATTTGAAATTTACCCAAACGTACATGCCCGAATGTACGTTTTTTTTATTTCATTGTCAACTACAATGAGAAAGCAAACAATGTTATCAAGCAATGTGCTGAAAGGAGATTATCATGTCTAGAATGTTATATAAATTAGGAGGATGGGTTGCTCGCAATCGCATAAAAGTAATATGTGCGTGGATCGTTGTGTTAGTTGCTTCGATAGGGCTTGCAATCACGTTAAAACCAAGTTTTTCTGAGGATATGTCCATACCTGACACACCTTCGGAAAAAGCGATGGATGTCATTAATAAAGAATTTCCTCACGGCCCTGATAAAGGGAGCATACGGGTCATTTTCGGAGCTGAAAACGGAGAGAAACTTACTGCAAAATCAGCGAAAAAAACAATAGAAAATACGTTCAAGGAAATCAATAAAGATGATTCCGTTGACTCGATTGCGAGTCCTTTTGTTACAGGAACAATCGCGAAAGGTGGCACAGTTGCCTATGCCGATATCAAGTATAAATCTTCAGCAGATGATATAAAAGATTACTCTATCAAACACTTAAAAGACAGTTTGAAAGTGGCTGATGATGAGGGACTACAGACTGAGTTAAGCGGAGATGTACCGGGAGCCGAAATGGAGATAGGCGGAGTATCTGAAATTGTCGGCATTATCTTGGCTTTTGTCGTTTTAGCCATTACATTCGGGTCTTTATTGATAGCTGGTTTGCCGATTTTAACTGCACTGATTGGATTAGGTGTAAGTATTGGACTGGTGTTGATTGGGACACAAGTATTTGATATTGCTTCCGTCAGTCTTTCATTAGCCGGAATGATTGGCCTTGCTGTTGGGATTGATTATGCTTTATTTATTTTTATGAAGCACCGACAGTTTTTAGGCGAAGGTATTCAAAAAAATGAATCCATTGCGAGAGCCACGGGAACAGCAGGAAGTGCAGTCGTTTTTGCCGGACTTACTGTTATCGTCGCACTTTGCGGATTGACTGTCGTTAACATTCCGTTTATGTCTGCAATGGGGCTGACAGCAGGGCTTAGTGTATTGTTAGCTGTTCTCGCTTCAATCACGCTTGTGCCTGCCGTTTTGTCGATAGCGGGGAAACGGATGGTTCCGAAGTCAAATAAGAAAAAAGAAAAACAAAGCGCTGAAACAAATGTCTGGGGACGCTTTGTCACAAAAAATCCTATCATGCTAAGTGTATGCAGCATTCTTATTTTGCTCGTCATTAGTATCCCGTCTATGCATTTGGAGCTGGGCTTGCCTGATGCAGGGATGAAAGCGAAGGATAATCCAGATCGCCGGGCTTATGACTTGCTTGCCGATGGTTTTGGAGAAGGATTTAATGGCCAATTAACAATCGTAGCGGATGCCACAAGTGTGACAGGAAATAAGGCGGAAGCATTCACAGATGCAGTGAAAGAAATAAAGGAACTAGAACATGTAGCGAGTGTCACTCCTGCAATGCCTAATAAAGAAGGGAACTTTGCCATCATTACGGTAGTTCCTACAACAGGTCCAAATGATGCAGCAACGAAGGATTTGGTAAAGGATGTACGCAGCTTATCAGACAAAAATGGGGTTGATTTGCTCGTTACTGGATCGACTGCAGTGAATATTGATATTTCTGATCGCCTTAATGATGCGATACCGGTATTTGCTGTACTCATTGTTGGCTTTGCGTTTATATTGCTGACAATCGTATTCCGTTCGCTGCTTGTGCCGCTTGTTGCGGTTGCAGGTTTCATATTGACGATGACAGCGACTCTTGGAATCTGTGTATTTGTCTTACAAGACGGGAATTTCATCGACTTTTTCAAAATACCTGAAAAAGGGCCGATACTTGCGTTCCTGCCGATTTTATCCATTGGGATTCTGTTTGGATTAGCAATGGATTATCAAGTGTTCCTTGTAAGCAGAATGCGTGAGGAATATGTAAAAACAAAAAATCCAGTACAAGCGATTCACGCTGGATTAAAACACAGCGGGCCTGTTGTCACCGCAGCCGGTCTTATCATGATATTCGTTTTTGCAGGATTTATCTTTGCTGGTGAAGCTTCTATTAAAGCAAACGGATTGGCTCTTTCCTTTGGTGTGCTCTTTGATGCATTTATTGTACGGATGACACTGATTCCAAGTGTCATGAAGCTGATGGGGAATGCAGCTTGGTATCTGCCAAAATGGCTAGACAAGATCATTCCGAATGTGGACATAGAAGGACATCAACTCACGAAGGAAATTCAGCCAGAAATAGATCATGAACAAAAGAAACAAATCATGTAATAGAAAAAGCAGATCTTTTTATGATCTGCTTTTTTGCTTAACGTTTATTCCCTGCAGGCTGTAGGCGATTCTATAGCTTTCAATGTGGTAGTATTTAGAAGGTGAAGCCAGTGCAGTTAAAAAGGAGAATATGTTATGATGCAATCGCTCATTTTCGATATGGATGGAACTTTGTTTCAAACTGATCAAATTTTAGAATTATCATTAGATGATGCTTTTGATTATTTAAGGTCACTGGGCAAATGGGATACGGTCACCCCTATTGAGAAATACAGGGAGATCATGGGTGTTCCTTTACCTGAAGTATGGAAGATTTTATTGCCGCATCACTCAAATGAGATAAGAGAAAAGGTGGATGCTTATTTTTTAGAAAGGTTAATAGCTAATATCAATCATGGGAAAGGCGCATTATATCCTCATGTTGAAGAGATGTTCAGTTATTTGAAAAACAACAATTATTCAATTTTTATAGCCAGTAATGGCTTAATAGAATATCTAAAAGCAATTGTGAGTTTTTATCAATTGGACAGGTGGGTCACTGAAACAGTTAGTATTCAACAAATACATACACTGAATAAAGGTGATTTATTTAATTCTATTGTGCAAAAGTACGGCATTCAACATGCAGCAGTTGTCGGAGACCGTCTATCTGACATAAATGCGGCTAAAGATAATGGTTTGCTGGCAATTGGATGCCATTTTGATTTTGCAAAGGAAGAGGAACTTGCTCAAGCTGACTTTGTCATACATGATTTAATAGAGCTGAAAACATTATTGCGCGAAATGAAAATAGTGGGAAAGAATGCAGGCACCACTGACTATGCGGATTCTGAAAACTAAATATTTAAAGCCATTTCTATGAGTTTCAAAAAAACATACCAAGCGTATGGTATGTTTTTTTGGATAAAGCATTCATTCTAGCAATGTTCGATGATTCAATTAGCCGAGATAATGTTTCAATCTCTCTAAACCCATTCTCAACTCGTCTAATGAATCTGTTGAAGAAAGCGCAACACGCAAATACTTATGAGGAGTGGCAGAACCGCTCAGAAAACGATCGGAATGAAATGCACGGATTCCATGTTTCTTCAAATCTGTTTCTAGCTGTAACGCATCGGCATAATCATTGATGGAAAGCCACCGATAAAAGCTGAGAGGATGTCCGTTCAGCTCTTGTTCAGGAAAAAATTCTGCAAACATATTATTAGCTGACTGGGCAAGCTGTTTTTTTTGAGAAACAATATTGTGCGCTTTTCCTGATAAGATAAGCTCTGTTATCACCTCTGCATCAAAAGAAGACGTTTTTACATTAATATTGAACATCGCCTGATGGATTTTCTCGCGTAAGGCATCCCAATAGACCATATAGGCCACTCTTAATCCTGAACAGATTGACTTAGAGGTGCTGCAAATATATACGCTTTGTTCGGGAAGCAAATTGAACATGGGCTCTTGGTAATCAGAGATCAAACCTGCGGTCATAAACGCATGAATATCGTCTTCAATCAATAGTAAACGATGCTTGCCGATGACTGCCGCGATTTCTTTCTTTCTAGCATTCGACATCATGACAGTAGTTGGGTTACAGCAAGAGGGCATCAGAAAAATGCCATGAATGTTGAGTTGAGTACATTGCTTTTCTAGTTCGTCCGGCAGCATTCCATACTCATCTCCGGGGATTGGCACTAGCTGAATGTGGTGCATTTTTGCAAGTTCGATAAAGTTTGAATACGTGTATAAGTCAGTGGCAATTCGATTCCCTGGCTCAAACAGCGCGGCCAATGAAATGGCCAGCGCATTTTGGGCACCGGAAACAATTGAGATATGGTCTTGATCAGTTTGAATGCCAAACGATTTCATCCAGTTTAGCCCCGCTGTTTTTTGATGAGGAATGCCTGTTGGATCATTGTAATTGAGTAACTGTTCTACGTAATGTTTACTCGCAACCTGTTGAATCACCTCAGATACAATTTGATTGGTTTCTTCAAAAGAGGCGATTAAACCAAGATCGATACAGTTGGTGATTTTATCTTTAGAAATCGTAATTGAACGAGCGGCACTAGGAGAAACAAAGGTTCCCTTTCCAGTGACCGCATAAATCAGCCCCTTCACCTCACACACTTTATAGGCTCGGGTAATTGTAGTGAAGTTTAAGTCAAGAAAGTCAGCCAATTCTCGCTGCGGGGGGAGCTTTGTACCCGGTGCTAAAAAACCGTTTTTGATATCGTGTTCAAGCAGTGCAGCGATTGATTCATAAAAAGGCCGCTTTAATGCTTTTCTTTCAGGCTTCCAAGACATTGGGTAATTGTCGAATGAATTGACTGGCATAATCCACCTCTATTGTCTAAATTCCCGCGAATGGTTTCTAAAGGAGTGCAGCAGGTTTCTCTATCATTATACAAAGGATAATTGTAATCCATACAATTATCTTGTTTGTTGTATGGATTTTATATGGTACTTTAAGATAAAATGTTGCAAGGTGTGAATTTTATGACAAAAAGAAATCAAATAGGGGCTGCATTTCGTTCGGCTTTCCCGTATACGATTCCGATTTTTGCCGGATTTTTATTTTTGGGAATTGCGTATGGAATCTTTATGCATTCTTTAGGGTTTAGTGCAATTTATCCGATCATCATGAGTTTTATTATATTTGCAGGATCGATGGAGTTTGTTGCCGCCCATTTTTTGCTGGGCGCGTTCAACCCGATGAATGCTCTTTTTTTGACGTTAATGGTAAATGCCCGGCATTTGTTTTATGGAATTTCCATGTTGGATAAGTACAGGGGGACTGGAAAGAAAAAACTTTATCTGATTTTCGGAATGTGTGATGAATCATTTTCTATCAATTATACCGCTAATGTTCCAGCGAATGTTGATAAGGGCTGGTTTATGTTTTTTGTGACGCTGCTTAATCATTTATATTGGGTCGCAGGAGCAGCGATAGGAGGTATTTTTGGATCGTATGTGAAGTTTAATACTGAAGGGCTTGATTTTGTGATGACCGCCCTCTTTATTGTGATCTTCATAGAACAGTGGATGAAAGAGAAAAAACACCACAGTGCTCTCGCAGGACTTGGGCTTTCTGCTGCCAGTCTTATGATTTTTGGAGGAGACCATTTTATTATTCCTGCTATGCTTGCCATTTTAGGGATACTTACTGTTCTGAGAAAACCATTAGAGAAAGCTGAGGTTTCGGTATGACGATGAGTATAACGCAGCAAATTATTACCGTTGCAATGGTCGTGCTGGGCACAATGCTGACACGGTTCCTTCCATTCATGATTTTCCCGTCTGGCAAACCGACACCGAAATATGTACAATTTCTAGGGAGAGTGCTGCCATCAGCCGTAATCGGGCTTCTGGTTATTTATTGTTTTAAAGATGTGAGCCTACTTTCTGGAAGCCATGGCATCCCTGAATTGATTGGGGCAGCTGCCGTTGCACTTCTTCACTTTTGGAAGAAGAATATGCTTCTTTCTATAGCGGGGGGAACCGTTGTCTATATGGTTCTGGTACAATTGGTTTTTTGAACGATTTAGGCTTGTGAAAATCAAAGGGGAATGGTGAATAAGAAAATGGAAGAGTATCAAATCTATGAACATGCGCAGTCGTCAATTTATTCAGCCGGCTAAACCCGGGGTCCTGTGACAGAGCGAAGATGCATTGATTGCACAGGATTCTATCGAACCAGAATCTTGCATGGCAAAAGTCTGAACCCAGCTATGGGAGCCTATCGAAATGATCATGATTTTATTGAACTTGATAAAAATATGTAAAACTGACACAAGCTTATGATTTTAGAGTCAACGCCGTGCCAATGCAAATAGCAGCTGCAATGTTTGCTGGTCATTTAAAAAAGTATCTACGGTAATCGGAGGATTTATCATGTCAAAGAAAGTTTCTTCTTCCTATATCATCATTATAGGATTAATGCTATTTGCATTGTTTTTTGGAGCAGGAAATCTCATTTTCCCGCCTATGCTAGGTCAAATGGCTGGAACAAATGTATGGATCGCCAATGCTGGCTTCTTAGTGACAGGAGTTGGCTTGCCATTGCTGGCAATGACAGCATTTGTTTTTTCGGGTAAACATAACTTACAATCGCTAGCCAGCCGTGTGCATCCAGTGTTTGGAATCGTGTTTACGACGATGCTCTATCTGGCAATCGGGCCTTTTTTCGCAATCCCAAGATCCGGGAACGTATCGTTTGAAATTGGAGTGAAACCTTTTTTATCAGACGATGCAGGCCCTGTTTCATTGATCATATTTACAATTTTATTTTTCACGGTTGCATGTCTGTTATCACTCAACCCTACAAAAATCATTGATGTAGTCGGAAAATTTTTAACGCCAATTAAATTGACATTTATCGGATTGCTTGTAGTGGTAGCTGTTGTTCATCCAATCGGAACAATCCAAGCACCATCAAAAGGGTATACATCACATGTGTTTTTTAAAGGCTTTCAGGAAGGGTACCTGACTCTGGATGCCCTCGTAGCGTTTGTTTTTGGAATCATCATTGTGAAGGCAATTAAAGAACAAGGTGCTGCCACCAAAAAACAGCTGGTCATAATTTGTGCAAAAGCAACTGCGATTGCTGCGACACTCTTAGCTCTTATCTATACTGCCCTTTCATATATGGGAGCCTCCAGTGTTGAAAAGCTGGGGCTTTTAGAAAATGGAGCCGAGGTTTTGGCTAATGTTTCATCCTATTATTTTGGATCCTATGGTTCCGTCTTTTTAGGCTTAATGATCACAGTCGCATGTCTGACAACAAGTGTCGGACTGATCACAGCATGCTCTTCCTTTTTTCATGAATTATTTCCGAACATTTCGTATAAAAAAATTGCTGTGATCCTAGCGGTGTTTAGTGCGCTTGTCGCAAATATAGGGTTAACACAGCTCATCAAAGTGTCAATGCCTGTCTTAATGACGATGTATCCAATCGCGATTTCCTTAATCTTTTTAACGTTTTTGCATTCTGTATTTAAAGGGAAGGCTGAAGTGTATCAGGGCAGTTTACTGTTCACGTTTATCATTAGCCTATTCGACGGTTTGAATGAAGCTGGGGTAAAAGTTGAAGTCGTGAATCGCGTATTCACTCAGGTTCTTCCTATGTACAACATAGGGCTCGGATGGCTCATTCCAGCTATTATAGGGGGAATAGGCGGCTATATACTAAGTATGTTCCGAACAAAAAAATCGTGATAAGCGCTGCTATAAAACGAATAAAGGATTAACAGCGCACTCATCTTCACTATTTTGATTTCCCTGGTCAGGGTACTAAAGAGTTGGACGATCACTCAGATCTGCAGGTGGAATAAAGCTCTTGTCCGCCTGCTTAATTGGGGGGAAGAAGATGGCTGATCAAAGAGAAGCTTTGTGTTTGAGATTAGCAGAAATAGATAAACATGAAATGTCGATACTTCGTGAGTTCCAGTTAGAACGGGAGAAAATCTTTTCAAGCTTAAGAGCATTAGAACAGTCTAATATAGAAAAGAAGCGCCCATCTCAAGTCGCGCTCATTGAACAAACAGCAAATGATGTAAAGACATATCATATCACATCAAAACCAATCCAGCGGAAAAAAAGAAGACAGGGCAGAGCTGAATCAAAAACCTCTCGTGAAGCAGCGTTAAACATATTAAAGCAGCAGGATAAGCCAATGAGCAGTATTGAGCTGAAAAGAAAGATTGAGAAAGAAACCGGTGTGCACATCTCTAATATGACATCATTTATGAATACTTTAATGAAAATGCACCCAGAGGTGAAAAAACCTTACAGAGGACAATATAAAATGATTTAATGCTTGCGCAGTAGTTGGCTTCTGATTTCGAAAAACTGAGCTGCATATTGTTTGATTTTGGATCGACATAAAAGACATCCTTGCTATTACGAATGTAGAACAGAGGCTAAGGTAGTGGCAGGGAATTTTCATCATGATACCAAGGGTTGTGAATACCTTGGTATTTTTTGTGCGCGTGTTGTGAAGTGAGCTGCTGTCTCAAAACTGCCGCCCGGTCATTAGGATTGGTTCATGTCGCAAAATAGAGCCCCATTACAGAGCCCCTATTTTGCGATATTAGTGAATCAAGTTTAACGATATGGAACGAACTCCCTTCCTTGAAGCATGTGTTTGAAGGTTGCCATTAAAACCGCAATCCAAATACATGAATGACGTAAATGACTACAGGCGGAATCAACAAGGACGGCAGCAGATTCAGCGTTTTAAACTTTTTAATTCCCAGAATGCTTAACCCTGAGCTGAGGATGAGTATGCCTCCTACAATTGTGATTTCGTTTATAAGGTCTGTATTGATTGCGCTCTCCATTACTTTAGCAAATAAAAAGATGGAGCCCTGCCAGGCAAATAAGACAATGGCAGCCGCTGCTATTCCAAATCCAAATGTCGAAGCGAGCACAATGGAGGTAATCCCATCTAACATACCGTTTGTCAGGAGATACGTATAATTTTCATTCAGCGCGGCTTCAACAGGGCCCAAGATTGACAGCGAACCTATACAAAATAATAGGATCGCAGTTGATAAACCCTCCGCTAAATTGCTTTTAGAGAATTTGTTCACCAGCTTGTTGAACCGTAATTCCAGATTGATGCTCTGCCCAAGCAAACCTCCAAGGGCTAAACTCACGATAAAGAGAATGGGGTATTTACTATCAGGCAAATGCTGTGTAATCGCGTTGATCCCCAGGGCGACTGCAGCGAATCCCATTGCCTGCATCAGGATATTCTGGTATTCATCTTTAATGCCTTTTTTGAATATCCCGCCAATTATGCTTCCCGCAATGATCATAACTGTGTTAAAAATGGTTCCAAACATACGCGTTCTCCTCCAATAATGATTCCTGCATAAAAAATAAACCCTCAAGTTAGTAGAGAGTCAAGGGAGAATAAAAACATATTATGAGATTTATTTAATGGGCAGCAGGATTTCAGTCACATAATTGTCTAGATTATTTGTAATCCCATAATCAATGAGTGTGATTTCGATTGAGTCTCCCGCTACCTCATAATGATGTTCTTTCATGTATGCCAGTAACTGTTTGTAATATGGTTCGGCTTCTGGATGTGACCCTTTAAACCTGATTTGCAGATATTCTCTAGAAGGAAATATAATTTCGGATGAAGTTTCTTCATTTTCATCTTCAAGAATCATGAATATGCTGGAATATTTGTCGAACTGATTTGCTTTTACATTTGCTGCTGAAATGGATAAACCGATCTTTCCTATAAATATATCCTCGTTCACATTCAGATGAGTTCTCAATTCTGCTAATGAATGTTCGATATCATGGCCGAGAATATACTCATGCTGTAAATAAGCCACACGTAATGCGGGAAGTTTGATTGTTGAAATGTGATGTAATGGCGTGTGAACGGCATCTTCTATTTGTAAGATGCGGCGGGAGATCTTTTTTTCAATGCGCTCCAATTCTCTCTTTTTGCGATCAATTTCAGTTTGCTGGCTTTTCAGTAAATGAATCAGATTGGTTGTATTTTGAGAATTATAAAAATCAAGAAGTTTATTGATTGGCAGGCCTAAAGCCCTCAAATACTTGATGGTATCCAACCGCTCAAACTGTTGGGTAGAATAATATCTATAGTTCGTATGCTCGTCTTTATATTCCGGTTTCAAAAGACCGATTTCATCATAATACCTAAGAGCAGAGACTTTCACATTGAATAACTTTGAAACTTCTCCAATTGAAAAAAATTCCTTCATTCTAACAACCTTTCTGTTGATATGATTTATACATTCACATTATATAGTATGGCGAGTTCTAAGGGGAAAGTTTGCGCATGTAACATATGAGGCCAATATGTCTTCAACAAATTGATATTCTCGAGGATAGGAAGCGTATTTGAACAAACGGCATAAAGCAAAAGCTCCTTTTAAAAAGGAGCTTTTCACTCTTCAAAATATGGATTCACATGGATGAGCACTTCTTCCACATCTGAAAACTGTCTTTTGATTTCATTTCGGATTTCACGGGCAATATCGTGTCCCTGCTTAATCGTCAAATCATGATCCAAAGATAAACGGACATCAAGCAATTTATAGTGGCCATGTTCTCGCGCGCGGATTCTATCGATTCGTTTTACTTGATCACATTGAAAAATAACAGCTTTATATTCCTCTATCAGCTCGGGATCAACACTTTTCTCCATAAGAACATCAACAGACGGCCTGATTAATTCCATTGAAATCTTAAAAATAAGGTAAGCCACGATGGCACTGGCAATTGCATCGGCGTACAACAGATAAGACCATCCACGGGTGTTTCCGATAATCGCCAATAGGACACCGATAAAAGCGGCAAGAGAGGCAACGATATCGCCTTTATGATCGTATGCAATCGCTATAATCGCTTTGCTGTTCCATTTTTCCCCCTGCTTTATGGAATAACGATATAAGATCTCCTTAGCCACGTACGAAATCAGAGCTGCAAACAATGCGTTGTATTGTGGAACGCTAGGCCCTTCAACAAAGGACAGAATCGCTTCTATGAGGATATAAATGGATACGATCACTAAGATAATTCCTACTATCGCTTCACTAATGACTTCAGCTTTTCCATGCCCAAAAGGATGGTCTTGATCAGGCGGTTTATTGGAAATGCCGATCACTGCCAGGACAGCAATCGAAGCAACGACATCCGCTGCGGAATGGATTCCGTCTGCAAAAACGGCTTCACTATCGCCTATCAGCCCAAAAAAGACCTTTCCTGCCATTAAGATCAGATTGGCTATCAATGCAATCAAAGCAACCTTTTTGCTTATTAGTTCTCTTTCACTTGCCATTTTTTCCTCCTGTAAAACTGCACAAAAAAATAGGAGTGCTTTTTATTCGCTCTCCGTATCCTTTCTTGTGTAATCACTTTGCTTATCATACCAATTCAATTTCGAGTGAGTCTATAGCAACGTTGTTTCCTGTTTACTAATAAATAAGGTGAAAGAAAAAAAGTTGGACGGGCTAAAAGATCACACATATAAATGGATTCTTATGTCACAAACGGTGATGATCTACCAATCAACATGGTGCTTCAGTGAAAAATTTCCACTTAATTTTTAAAAACCTGTTGACATTAGAACATCCGTATTTTATTATTATCTCATATTCAAGATATTTTAATTCGAGATATTTTGGTAACGATCAGGCGTAAACCTGCGGGTTGCTGAATAATGTAGTGGATATCAATCATTGTCAGTTCTTTTGAATGTTATGCAATGTGTTTTTTTATAAAGAAATATCTCGAATTCGAGATAAAGGGAGTGTATCGTAAATGGCTGAATTTTCACAGCTAGTCAATGAAAGAAGATCTGCAAGCAATTTCCTTCCAGACCATCCAATCACCAAGGATGAACTCAATGAGATGTTTGAATTGGTCACATTGGCTCCATCGGCTTTTAATTTGCAGCATACAAAATATGTGACGGTTTTAGATCCGGATGTAAAAGAAAAGCTGAAGCAGGCTGCAAACGGACAATATAAAGTGTTTAGCTCATCTGCGGTTCTTTTGGTATTAGGGGATAAGCAGGCCTATCAGCAAGCGGCTGACATTTATGAAGGATTAAAGGTGTTGGGGGTTTTAAATAAGCAAGAGTATGATCACATGGTTCAAGACACCGTTTCGTTTTATGAAAACAGGGGAGAACAATTTAAGAGAGATGAGGCGATAAGGAATGCTTCACTTTCTGCGATGATGTTTATGCTCAGTGCTAAGGAAAAAGGCTGGGACACCTGCCCTATGATCGGCTTTGATGCTGAAGCCGTGAAACAAATTTTGAATATAGATGATCAATTTGAGATTGTCATGATGATTACAATTGGGAAAGAAAAAACAGAGAGCAGAAGGCCGCGCGGCTACCGGAAGCCTGTGAATGAGTTTGTTGAGTATATCTAAATGAACGTTTAAAGGAGCGGATAAAATTGGCTAAAAAAACGATGGGAATACATCATATTACAGCAATTGTCGGTCACCCTCAAGAGAACGCAGATTTCTACGCAGGAGTGTTGGGGCTTCGATTGGTCAAGCAAACGGTCAATTTTGATGATCCAGGTACGTATCATCTTTATTTTGGGAATGAAGGCGGGAAGCCTGGAACAATCATCACCTTCTTTCCGTGGGCGGGAGCCCGCAAAGGCATCATTGGAGACGGTCAAGTAGGCGTGACGTCTTATGTCGTGCCGAAGGGAGCTATGGCTTTTTGGGAAAAGAGACTTGAGAAGTTCAACGTTCCATACACGAAAATCGAGCGTTTTGGTGAACAATATGTAGAATTTGATGATCCGCACGGCCTGCATTTAGAAATCGTGGAAAGAGAAGAAGGAGAAGCCAATACATGGACGTTCGGAGATATAACACCTGATGTTGCCATTAAAGGTTTTGGCGGTGCAACCCTGTTATCAGCACATCCTGAAAAAACAGGTGAACTGCTAGAAAATATCATGGGGCTGGACCGAGTCGGCAAGGAAGGAGACTTCGTTCGTTATCGTTCTGCCGGAGATATCGGAAATATGATTGACCTTAAATTAACGCCTATTGGCCGCGGGCAAATGGGAGTCGGCACGGTGCATCACATTGCTTGGCGGGCTAGAGATGACCAAGATCAATTAGATTGGCAAAGATATATTGCTTCTCACGGTTATGGTGTGACTCCTGTTCAGGATCGAAACTATTTTAATGCGATTTACTTCAGAGAACATGGGGAAATCCTATTTGAAATCGCAACGGATCCTCCAGGCTTTGCACATGATGAATCACAAGAAACAATGGGCGGAAAATTGATGCTGCCTGTGCAGTATGAACCGCATCGAACACAAATTGAACAAGGGCTGCTGCCTTTTGAAGTGAGAGAATTAGACTAATTGTAATGGGTGAACCTGACGCATGAAGAAACATAAAATGACATATATTCAACAGATGATTGCTGGAAGTTACTGAAGGTAAATAACGAGACGTACTGACTTTTAGCACATCATGTTACATCAAAAATAAGGAGAGATAAAAATGGAAGATGCAGGACTGTTGCTTATTCGCATTATGATTGGTGTGGTGTTTCTGTTTTATGGATCACAAAAATTATTCGGCTGGTTTGGCGGATACGGAATTAAAGGAACCGGACAATGGTTCGAGTCAATTGGGGTTAAACCAGGTAACGTCGCGGCCGCTTTATCAGGTCTTGGGGAGTTAGTAAGCGGAATTTTATTTATTTTAGGTGTATTCCTCCCGCTTGGAGCCGCTATCATAACGATCATTATGTTAGGTGCCATTGTAAAAGTCCATGGAGCGAAAGGATTTGCAAATGGCGCAGGCGGTTTTGAATATAACGTGGTGCTGATTGCAGTCTCCATCGGGGTTGCACTCATCGGTTCAGGAGCTTACGCTTTGCATTTTTAATACGAAGGGATTAAGAACAGTTACTGGCAAGCAGTAACTGTTCTTTTGTTTTGCGATATTCGTGCAAACTTACAGGTGCCCTGCAAAGCAAAAAAGCGGATATAATAACTATAAATGTGTATAGTGAATGATACGTATCGATGAGCTTGGTCATGAAAGACAGACCAAATTGAAGGAGTAAATTGATGAAAGAGATGACAGAATTACATTCATTAGATGCTATAGAGAATTTTATTAAACAGCATCAATTCAGTTTTATCTATATATCAAGACACAGCTGTACAGTATGTCACGCTGTTCTGCCGCAGCTCAGAATATTATTGGATCAGTTTCCAAAGATCACATTGGGGCATATCAATGCTGACGATGTAGAAGAGGTCGCCGGCAGATTTTCAGTCTTCACTGTCCCTGTGCTTCTTTTGTTCATTGATGGGACTGAGTTTCTGAGAGAAGCCCGTTTTGTTCATTTTGAACAGCTCGAAGAAAGGCTGAAAAGGGTTTATCGGTTATATGAAGATGAATAATAGCCCCCTTTAAGGGGCTTTTTGAATTAGAAAGGGAACAACGTCATGCCATCCCCCATGCTTGTTTTAAAAGCTGGACACCATGTGTTATCTCATCAAAGCCAAGATGGCCGAACCCCAATTTAATCAGTGGCTGATCAGGGGTGTTGTTTACGAAATAGAGCGCGGTAGGATAGACTTTTACTCCGTACGCCAAAGCACGCTGAATCAGCAAATCCTCTGAACAATGCTGATGAACCTTGAATAATATGTATAATCCAGACTATTCGCCTATTTGAGTAGGAACCGATAGCGGCGTAGCCGTAAAACCAGCCCATAAATATGCCAGAAAAGAGGCTGTGTCGATGGCTTATGAAAACAGAAATGATAAGACCTGTTAGTAAGGCAACTGAGAGTACAAATGTTTTGGGGATCTTTAATAATATTTTGAGGATTTGAGTTAACAAGATAATTGTTGGAACGGCTATCACAGCATCCTAAAAGTTTGTGTGAATAATTGGAAAATCCATACGCCACCTCAGCAGAGTTGTATTTAAAAAGTGGAAAATATCAAGGATCAAAAAGGTTTTGGAAAAGCTCTTGCAGTGTGTTTATCACATGTTGACTATTGGTGGAGCTTGTTTGATTAAAAAGATTATATCGAAAAACAATTCCCGTATTCGATCCGCTATCACCGGATTCTGATTTAGACACCGTTAGCGGACTGATTGAAAATGCGCCGCCAGTATTCGAGAAGCCGTTTTCAGAAATCGAATGAATATTTGGATATTTGTCCATCCCATTTCTCCTTTCTCTGTATGAACTGCTTATTAGTTTACGTAGCGTGAGGATCAACTGGTTAAACAAAACGGTAAAAAATGACGTAAAAAAACGAATAGACGCCCAAAGTTGGCGTCTTTTTAATGCGTCTTATAGGACTTGGCTTTACATTCTCATTGATTTTATCAAAAGGATTATGGTTTGTTGTTTGTGAAGGCTGATAGTCTTTATTTATAAAGTCTGTTTCATTCCCTGACTGTTAAGGGCTTGGCCGCGTCTGTTCATTTTAATCCTAACTGGCCGTTTGCCTCTTGTATAGCTGACACCCTGAAGTCTCAGCTGCATTTCAAGCTGATCAGCAAGCCTCATCCTCTTTAAGTTTTCTGTATGTACATGTCCATGATCAATAACGATTCTTGCTTTTCCAGTTAAAAACGTTTCGATAAAGTTAGACTTCACTTGAAGCCATTCCATAAAGAGAAGAGCAATCGTAAAGGTTCAATGATAGCTGAACAATAATCGTTCCGATAGAAATCATGACAACGGTTTGGGTAGAGGTCATTTGCGCAATTGATTTTCTTCCCGACATCCTCTGCAAGATGACACCAGATATAAGAGAACAAAAGCATCCCGAATAAATTCATGCTACCACCTGACCAGTTATTTGGTCATTCATTCGTATAAGGATACCGGGCGGTTTCTTTTGAGGATCATATTCACAGTTTCTCAACCATGACTGCTTGATTAGATGGTATAAATGTACCTTATTTAAGCCCTTTATCGAACGCGATGGTTTCGACTTGTCTTGGGTACGAAATGTGAAGAAGCCCGTTTAACATCTGAAGCTGTAATAAATGGGGTTCGGTGGCTTCAGGAAGATGAATCGTTCGCTCAATTTCACCGTAATATCGTTCACGCAGCACCTCCATTTCGGCGGGGAAAACAGGTGTGATCGTTCCTTTAATTAACAGCTGGGTTTTAGATATTAAGCTGATCGTTAATTCCTCCTTATACACACCGGGGATTTCCACAATGATGAAATTATTCTCTTCATCTTGATAAAGGTCATAAACGAACGTATTAGTATCGGAATCAAAAAATTGTTCCGGGGTTTTATGCTTGAGCACTTTTGTCCAAAAATCACTTTGCTTATATTCATTGGTAATCTCAAGCCACTTTCGTATTTTTTCGATATCCATACGACGTACTCCTTATATTTGATTTGCAATTGGTGCAGAAAAATTTCCGATTTTGTCTTGGTCACTGACGTCAGTATCAAGATTTCCAGTGTTTAAAAGTGAAGAAGAAGGCGAAAAATCCCCTAAAGAAAAGTTTGCTCCAAAATATTTGCTGTTCGCTGTATGACTGTTATGCAAAGTTGGACCGATATCCACATTCCCGTTTTGCGTAACTCCATTAACCTTTATATTCGCGATATTAATTTGATATGGCATAAACGAAACCTCTTTAATCTAAGATTGGCGGCGGTACAATCGGAGGTGTATTAACGTTGGATGTAGCAGAGCTGCCGATAGATGTCTGATCATTTACATCAGGATCATTTAAGAAGTTTTCCATTACTGATTCTGTAGGTGATGTATCACCGAAAGAAGAATTGGTTCCTTGAGATTTTTGATTGTTGGTAGGGCTGTTATATGCGGCTTCGCCTATTGTAATTGAACCATTGCCTGAAATGCTGTTGATCTTCAAGTAATATAGATTGATTACTGTAGTCGGCATCCCATCACACCTTCCCATCCTTCTGTACAGTACAGTATGCGCCGCGCCATCCAATTGTTCCTTGTATTAGAGATTCAATAAGCAATGAGGCGGCCTATATAATGAGATGAGGGTAAAATGGGCAGGACAAGTCTGGAGAAAAAATGAAACTCATTGACATAAAATCCAATGCTATAAAATAATACTCGCGAGTAACATTACTTTTGAGTATCTTTTTGTGGAGGATGATCCTAGTTGAAAAGCAAAAAAGGACGTAAAGGAGAAGAAAGCCGGAAACGATTACTCAAAGCTGCTGCTAATGAATTTTCGATTCGGGGATTTCATGAGACAAAAGTAAGTGAAATTGTGAAAAAAGCTGGACTGACGCAGCCTTCCTTTTATCTGTACTTTCAAAGCAAAGAAGCCGTCTTTGAGGAGTTAATCACCGTTTTTCACTCTCGTGTAAGAAAGCTGACAGAGTCTCTTCTTCTGGAAAACGGATTAAAGACGGAGGATGTGTCAAAACGGGTGCTGTCTGCTGTGGAAACTGTTTTTCAATGTCTGGCTGAGGACAAGGATGTAACGAAGATCGGCTTTTTTCTGAACCCAGAAGCGAAACAAATGAAAAAAGACTTGGCGATGGTTTTGAAAGAGAACTTAGAAGCAGAACAGCGGCTTGGCTATTTTCACTCCGAACTCGACATGGAAACGGTCGCTGAGTGTTTGATCGGCATGATCGAACATTTAACCGATTCATTTTTGTTAACCGGAATCAAAGATCCGGCGAGCCTCGCAGCACAGGTTGTGAATCTATTAATATACGGGATGCTTCAAAAAGGGAGTGGCGTAAGATGATATCTATGATCATGAAAGTCAGTTTGGCAGCTTTTATGCTCGCGGGAGGGATCATAAAGGTGCTCCGCGTTCCCTTTCAAGTGGAGCATTGGCGGCATTATCAATATCCATTGTGGTTTCTGACTGTTACTGGCATTCTTGAAATAGCCGGGGCACTTGCTATGACAGCGGGAATTTGGAATCGGTATGCAGCATTTGGAGCAGGCGTACTGTTTGTCGTTCTCATGGCGGGAGCGGTTCATGGGCACATTGTTCGAGCACGTCAATCGGTTCTCATGACGATACCCGCAATGATCTGTTTGATTGTTTCGATCATGATAATCATTTGGGAGGTCACGTAAGCTTTCTCTTATATTCTCACAGTCTTTTATACTGGTTTGCAGGAAATCTATTTCTCTTATCGAATGATAGAGAGTCAAAGGCTGAAAACGGCTTATTGAAGAGATTTTCAATTGTCTGGCATTGGCTGGACTTTTTTCATAAGGAGGAATACAGGATGACGTTAACTTTGGAAGATATGACTGTGGAAGAGTTAAAAGCATTTCGCGGGATGTCCGTGCAAAATTATGCGAAACAAAACATAGCGTCGGGAACTTGGACAGAAAAAGAGGCGATTGAGAAATCGAAGCAAGCATATGAGAAAATGATTCCGGATGGTCGAAACAGCAGCAATCATAACTTTTGGAACATTACAAATGAACAAGGAGAAAGGATAGGCTGGCTTTGGCTGTATGCTGATCCGCTCCATCCACAAAGGGAAGCGTTTATTTATTCCTTTGGATTATATGAAGCCTATCGCGGAAAAGGGCTGGCGCAATTGGCGCTTCAAACGCTGGATGAAAGAGCAAGAGAGATTGGAGCGGAAAGAATTGCGCTTCATGTGTTTGCGCACAACGAGACAGCCGTCCATCTCTATCAGAAGATGGGCTATGCCATGACCAATATACGTATGCGGAAACAGCTGTGCTGACCCAGACGCTTTTACTTAAGCGGTTCTCCAAACACAATATGCCAATGTAAATGTTTAGAGTCCTGGTAAGCTCCTAAGTTGGTGATTACACGGCATGCGCCTTTTTCTTCCGTCACCATGGAAGCGACCTCTTGAATGACACTCATTAATTCAAGAAGTAAGTCATGATCGGACTCTTCCAAGGTGATTAACGAAGAGATATGTCTCTTGGGAACAGCTACAATATGAACCGGATAAAAAGGCTTTGTATGATAGTAAGCCAATACGTTATCCGTCTCTATTACCTTAGTCACTTTCGTTTTGCCGCTAAATACCTCATCACAGTAAAAGTCTTCAGTCATATGATCCATCCTCATTTTGTTTGTTGGGTTTATCCTTCTACTGTCTTCCGTTATTTTCCTTCTTTTGCATTTGATGTAGGGGAACACTTTTTATCATTTTCAGTTCGTTTTGATGTTTGAAAACAAAATGGTGTCCTATGACGGCAGCCAGGCTCTGATCCTTTCCTCCAGTATGGAAATGTCTATCTGGAAGTGGTGACAGGGTACTTTAAGATATAAACAAGGACAACGTGTGTTGTTCTTTTTTTATGTACATTATTATTGAAATCGTCAACATTTTACGGAGCTCCTCGCCTGTAACGATCGAATCAAACTTATTTTCTTCTTTATGGATGTCTGACTATTGTCAGTTTTTTTGAGTGAAAAACATTTAAAAATAAGTCATTAACATAAATTTTTCGTGGATTTCCAGTTTACAATCTGACTATAGTCAGATAAAGTGAGTGTATCCAATTAAATCGATCAACAGAAAAGGAGAAGAAGCTCATGGAGTTACAGGTGGAAAAAATACATGCTGCAAAAATGTGGTCTATATCATTTATTTTTGTCACGCTTTCAAATGCATTTTTATTTATGGTGTTTGAAATGTTATTGCCGACATTGCCTTTGTTTGTAACTGCTATCGGAGGCGGGGCAAAGCAAGTCGGATTGGTTACAGGGATTTTTATGATATCTGCCATTGCCATACGTCCTTTTGCAGGGGTTTTGGCTCAACGATTTAATAAAAAATATTTACTTATATTTGGAATTGTTATCAGTGCCTGTTCAACCGGTGCATATTATCTCGCATCAGATGTGAGCGTCCTATTGCTCATTCGCTTAATACATGGTGCCGGTTTTGGATTAGCAACTACTTATTTTGCGACGATTGCCGCGGAGATTATTCCGAAGGAGCGCCGAGGCGAGGGGATTGGATATTTTGGGGTAGGCGAAACGATTGCTGTTTCGGTTGGGCCTATGATTGGTATCTCAGCACTGGAGCTTTATGATTTTGAGAGGCTTTTTCTAGGCGGGATGTCCATTCTTTTACTGGCAGTGCTTATGGCTGCACTTGTGCGGAGGCGGCCTGTAGCAAAAGACACGGGTGAAAAGGGAAGGGTAAAGATAAAGGTGTTAGAAAGACGTGTGCTGTTTCCTTCGTTTTTAATTTTATTAGTCGGCATTGCTGCATCAGGGATTATGTCCTTCTTTGCGCTCTATGCGATCGAAAAGGGTTTCCGAAGTGTCGGAATGTTTTTCTTTCTGATTGCAGCAGCCAGTTTTTTTATACGTCTTATCTCCGGGAAAATATTTGACCGATTCGGAGCGGCAGCCATCCTTATCCCCGCATCAATATTCTCAATAGCAGGCCTTTCAATATTATATATTGCCCAAACCAATGCAATGTTTTTTACAGCGGCAATATGTTACGGATTTGGGTTCGGCTCAATATTTCCGGCTATCCAGACATGGTGTATCAATCTTGTAGAAGAGCATGAACATGAGGATGCTATGGGGACATTCTTTAATTTTTTTGATATGGGAATTGGAGGAGGATCGTTGTTATTAGGTGTGGTGGCAACGCTTTATTCTTATCGGGAGCTTTATATCGCTTCTATTTTGGTGTACCTGCTGTTTCTTTTATTATATATTTTATTTATCTGTTCCAAGAGAAAACGGATGTAATAATTTGGGGAGGGCAGAACAGTGACCCGTGAGAATATAAAACGCACAGCCGTTCGCCAATTTAATGAACTTGGCTACGAGGGAGTCAAAATGGCGCATATTGCAAAAGAATTAGGAATTCGGAAACAATCTCTGTCCTACCATTTCTCGTCAAAAAAGGATCTGCTGATGGAAGTGTACCCCGAGATTGTTGAAGAAGAAGTAGCGTTTATCAATGATTTTTTTGAATCACGAAAGCATATGCCAGCCAAGAATCTTATATATGATTTTTTAAAAGAAACACAGATGCGCTTTCATGCTATGCCCAATGTAGCCTTTTTGCAGGCGATGTCGTTTAAGGCTCCTGCTGAAGTAAGTGATTTTATTTCAGCCCAGTACCTGATGTTTCTGCATGCTTTGAAAAGCCGGGTTGCACTTGTTTTTAAAGAATCGGGCATCACCTGTCCGCCCGAGAAGTGTGCGATAGCCTTCATCACTCTTTTTGACGGGCTGAACATTCAGCTGGTTTACGAGAATAAACAATCATTTGAGCGGTCTTTAGAGATTTCCTTCGATATTTTTTGGCGAGGGCTGAAGGCGAAAGCTTGAAAAATACCAAGGGCGAACAGCCCTTGGTATCCCCTACACGCTATTGATCCAGCTCTTTCATTCGTTTCGTAAGCTCATTGAACGCGTGATCAAGCTCCTTGTACCCTTTATCATTTGGCGTCATAAAACTGAGCTTGCCCAGCACTTCTTGTCTTTCTGTCTCAAGCTTTAAACGAAGCTCCTCCCGGTCATTTCTTTCTGATGGAACGCCACTCAATTGCTTTTCGATGCCATTGTCTGAGATGACGAGTTTACTGTTTGTTGTTTTTTCGAGAAAGTATCGGTCATGTGAAACCGCCAGCAATGTGCCGCTGTAGTGTGACAGTGTTTCCTCCAGCTGTTCGCGTGACGGCAGGTCGAGATGGTTTGTCGGCTCATCTAAAATCAGCACGTCTTTTTCCTCTAGCATATATGCCATCAGCTTGACCTTTACACGTTCACCCATACTCATATGCTTGATCGGCTCAGTCCATTGCGAAGCTGTAAAACCTAAGTGCCTCATCAGACTTTGAACGTGTCCTCTTGCTTTGTATGTTTCATGATCAAATAACTCTTCCGGTGTTTGTTCTAAAGGCAAATCAAACACCTCTTGCGTTAAATAGCCGATATTTGCAGACGGCGATACCCATACGCTTCCCTCAGCCGTTTCCTGTCCCAGAATGATTTTCAATAATGTTGTTTTTCCGCTGCCATTGGGTCCTATGATCGCTACCTTTTCGCCGTGCTGAATTGTAAAATGTGCGTCTTTAAAGAGGATCCTTTCGCCAAAAACCTTCGTTACATGCTTAACTTCTAAAAAACGTTTTCCTGTTTTTTTGGTTGTATCAATTGAAAAGCGGACAGTATATTCCGGCTCAACGGGTTCGGCCTTTGCTTTCTCCAGCTCTTGTTCAAGCCGCTTCCGCTTGGATTTAATCTGGGCATCCGTACGCTTCGCTTTTACCCGGTGATATTCTTTAAACCCTTCCTTTTTCGTCGATTGGGCGTGGGCTTTTTCCGACCATGAAGCAAGCTCATTCATTTGTGCTTCAATCCGTTCAACCATTTTTTGCTGCTTATCATATTCACGCTGCTGGGCGAGTCTTTTCTTTTCCCGGAACTTCATATACCCAGAGTAATTTCCTTTGAATTCAATCAGGGTTTGAGCTTCGAGCGACCATATTTTTGTTGCGGCTTCGTCTAAAAAATAACGATCGTGAGAAACAAGAATTACAGTGCCTCTATAACTTTTCAGCTGTTGAATGAGAAATTGCAAGCTTTCTTCATCAAGGTGGTTTGTCGGTTCATCTAACAGTAAAAGATCTGCATCCTCTGATAGTCCTTTCGCCAGCCGTGCTTTCAGTTTTTCACCGCCGCTTAACTGTTGGAAATCCCTGACGGGCACACGCCATTTCTCCAGTAACTTCTTTTCGGCAGGCGTCAGATCCGCAAAGGAATACGACGCGGTTTCCTGCTTAACCAACGTCATTTTTACATCCTGCTGAAGGATTTGTCCTTGTGCAGGAGCTAAGTCATTGTGAATGAGGTGCAGCAGCGTAGACTTCCCAGCACCATTTTTTCCAATAATCCCAATGATATCTCCTTGCTGAACACTGGCATTTATGTTTTTAAAAACAGTCAGATCCCTCACTTCATAGCTGACATTTGTTAATGTTACGATCTCTTTCATCCATATCCCTCGCTTTAAAGGGAGAATAAAAAAATCCTCCCAAAATGTATTGGAAGGATTAGCCGCACCGTTGCATGATCAAATAAGCTATTTATTTATAAATAGCAATGTCGTATATATAGAAAATGGGCAGACTAATCCTATTTTTTCTGATTTGAAATATTGATTTCAAACGGCAAAAATAAGATTAGTTAATCATTGTCCACCCATCATCCCTTCTTGTTTTGATTACACACACTATAGCATAACTTCAAATTCAAAAGCAAAGGTCATTTGTCATTTATTTTCATCAAAAAAGCTCCTGCTCTCATTTCTGAGGCAGGAGCTGCGAATCTTATTGATGCTTCGCTTTTCTCACTTTATAAATCACAATCAGCAAAATAAACCAAACCGGCGTGACAAATAAGGAAACACGAGTATCCTCAGCCAATGCCAGCACAACCAGGATAAACGCCAGGAACGCAAGAATCAGGTAATTGGTAAACGGGTAAAGCGGAAGCTTAAATTTGTTTGTTTTCGCTAATTCAGGTCTTGTTTTCCGGTATTTCATATGGCAGATGACCGTAATCCCCCAAATATAAATAAAGCAGACGGTTGAAATGCTTGTGATCAGGGTGAATACGCCTTCTGGCATGATGTAGTTTAACGTAACACCGATTAAAATCACGATAGCTGAAAAGAACAACGCATTTCTAGGTACTTTACGCGGAGTCAGTTTCGCCATTGATTCAGGCGCATTGTTATCTTTCGCAAGGGAATAGACCATACGGCTTGTACTGAATACAGCGCTGTTGCATGCTGAGGCAGCGGATGTCAGCACCACAAAGTTGATAATGCTTGCTGCCCCGACGATACCGACCGCGACAAATACCTGTACGAATGGGCTCTCGCTAGGATTAATGACATCCCAAGGATAGATGCTCATAATCACGAGAAGAGCACCGATATAGAAAAGCAGGACCCGGACAGGGATATTGTTGATCGCTTTAGGGATTACTTTTTCAGGGTTTTCTGTTTCACCGGCTGTCAGTCCGACCAGCTCAATGCCGACAAAGGCAAATACAACCATCTGGAACGAGAGGATAAACCCGTGCATGCCATTCGGGAACATACCTCCGTGGCTCCAGAGATTTGTGAAACTGGAGACGCCTGAGCTTGTGGAAAAACCTTTAAAGATCATCACAAGGCCAATGACGATCAGCGCCAAAATGGCAATGACTTTAATTAAAGCAAACCAAAATTCTAATTCTCCAAAGAGCTTGACGGTTGCCAAGTTCATAATCAGTAAAATAATCAGAGCGATTAAGCCGGGCACCCATTGCGGCACACCCGGAAGCCAATATTGAGTGTAAAGTCCGACGGCTGTCAGATCAGCCATTGCAATCGAGATCCAGCAGAACCAATAGGTCCAGCCGGTGATAAAGGCTGCCATATCGCCTAAATAGTCTTGTACAAAATCAACAAAAGAGTGATAGTTCAAATTCGATAACAGCAGTTCACCCAGAGATCTCATAATCAAAAAGCAAATGATGCCTGTGATCATGTAAGCAAATAGAATCGACGGTCCGGCAAAATGAATGGATTTTCCTGAGCCGAGAAATAAGCCCGTTCCAATGGCCCCGCCGATGGCGATGAGCTGGATGTGCCTGTTTTTCAAGCCTCTCTCCAATTTTTGCTGATTTATATTGTCTTTCGTCATATCGTCTGTCACTTTGTGTGTTCCTCCATTGAAAATTGTTTATTGGGTCAGCAATATATTTTTAATGATTATTATAACACTAAAATTTCTATCTTTTTTACTATACAGGAAATATGAAAAGAAATTTTTATGGTTTTGAACGATGCATCATAAAAAAAGCGGCTCAATTTAGGGAGCCGCTTTCTTTTATGCCATTTCAGTTTTTTTCATGTACAGGTATAGCCCATAATCTGTCGGAGCGGATGCGTATCCTGTCTGCCGCAGCATTGCTGTGATATTGCCGCGGTGGTATGTCCCGTGATTGACAACGTGGGGAACCAGCTCAGAAACAGTCGTTTTCATGATTCCGCCTGAGGGATTTATAATCTGGAGGGGCTTATTGAGCTGCTCTTTTTGCTGTAAAAATAATGTATAGCGCTCGGATAATGTCAGAAACAGGTCTTCCATTTCCTCCATTTCTTTTGCCTCTGTCTGTTCTTTAAGTTGTTCAGCTAATGCCAAAGCATCAGTCATGCTTTGGCCGGAAAACACTTCAATCCAGCCGAGATCAGAAAGATAAACATGAGACAGCACATGGGATATCGACGGAAACACGCTTTGGATTTCTTGGCGGTACACCTCTTGTGGAAGCTCTTTTAATCGGTTGAAGATTTGCTGATTGGCCCAGACGTTATATTCATACAATTTTAATGAAAAATCTGACATGTTAATTTTCCCCTTTCGCGTTTATAACGTCTATTATACACGAACAAGCGTTCCTGGTAAGGTGTTCGTGAATAAAATTTGTTGACAGACATAGTTTAGGGGAATAAACTAATTGACATTGATCATAAAGTTTAGAGGGGTAAACTATAGTGAGGAGGGGCAGTTGTTGAATGAACAAAAGCTATGTCAGGCGATAAACCTGTTCGTGGAAGTATTACTTGAAGGGACAGAGTTTGTGCATCATGAAATCAATCAGGATGTCTTCAAGAATATCTCAAGGGAGCAGGCAGACCTGTTAAAGATTTTAAAAGTCAAGGGCCCAACCTCTCCCGGCAGCCTAGCCATGTATCAAAATGTACATAAAAGCGCGATTTCAAACAGGCTGAAAAAGCTGCTCGATAAGGGATTGGTTGAATGGGATGCCTGTCCGGCGAAAAGTGATAAGCGCTCTAAGCTTATTAACATCACATCCAGCGGTGAAACCATACTGGAAGAATTAGATTCAGCCATTTTTAATGCTCTCAAAGAGCTGATCGATGATATAGATGAGAAACACTTAAATTCCATCATAGAGATATTCACCATTCTAAAAAGCAAATTTAAAGGAGGAGATTCTGCAGAATGAGGGCAATCATCAAATTCAAGTGGGCAATTGCAGCGGTTATATTAGCACTTACCGTCGTTTTGGGTTTGTTTTCTCCGAACTTAACGGAGCTGGCCAATCAAAAGGGGCAGGCCCAGCTTCCTGCAGATGCTGTTTCAGAAAGAGCAAATGCCATTTTAAAACAAGCGGGCGAAGACAATAATTCGATCAGTATAGTCTTTACATTAGATCACGCTTTGAAGAAAGAAACAGAGGATCAGCTCCGGACAATGATTGATAAAGTCAAAAAGATCGACGGTGTAGAAGAAATAACGTCTCCTCTAACAGCAGACAAAGAAGTCAAAGACCAATTGATTTCAAAAGACAAAAAAACCGTTCTCATTCCTGTCACGATTACAGGTTCTGATAAAAAAGCGGAAAAAATCGCGGATGATATTTATAAAATCGTTCCTAATGATTTGACTGCATATATTACGGGAGCCTCTCTCATTAATCAGGATTTCGCTCACAGCTCAGAAGAAGGGCTCAAGAAAACGGAAGTGATCACAGTCTGCTTGATCATCGGTTTACTGCTGATCGTGTTCCGATCTGTTGTGACGCCTTTTATTCCGATTGTAGTTGTCGGTTTCTCTTATCTGATCAGTCAATCCATATTGGGCATCCTTGTGTACAATGTTGATTTTCCTATCTCGACGTTTACGCAAACCTTCTTAGTTGCCATCCTGTTCGGTATCGGAACAGATTACTGCATTCTGCTTCTTACCCGATTCCGTGAAGAGTTAGCGAACGGGCATGACAAAAAAGAAGCGGCGCTTATCGCTTACCGTACGGGGGGAAAAACCTTATTTATTAGTGGATTTGCGGTATTGATCGGATTTTCCGCCTTAGGATTTGCGAAGTTTGCGATTTTCCAATCCGCAGTAGGGGTAGCAGTCGGTGTAGGGATATTAATGATCATTCTCTATACACTGCTGCCATTATTTATGGTGACGCTGGGCGAAAAATTATTTTGGCCTTCTAAGAAAGTGCTGTCGCACAGTGACAACAAATTATGGGCGTTTCTCGGCAGACATTCCGTTGTGCGTCCGTTTCTGTTTATTGTCATCACGGTGATTATCACGCTTCCGTTCATTTTGACCTATGATGACCAGATTTCATTCGATTCGACTGCGGAAATCAGCAGCGATTATAAATCAGTAAAAGCTCTCGAGGCCATCAAGGATGGATTCGGTGAAGGGAAAGCGTTCCCGATCAATGTTGTCGTAAAAGGAGACAAAGATCTCACAACAGCTGATACAATCCCTTATCTCGGAAATATCAGCAAAGCGATTGAGAAAGTCGAGCATGTTGACTCTGTCATGACCATCACGCAGCCGACTGGTGAAAAAATCAAAGATTTATATATTGATAAACAGCTAGGCTCAGTTTCAGACGGGCTGGATAAGACGGTAAAAGGAATCGCCGATGTCCAAAGCGGTTTAACGGATATCGAAAACGGGTTGAATCAAATGACGGGTCAAACCGTCTCAGCCTCAAATAGCAGCGCCGGCGGTTCACTGGGCGATGCGGCAGACGGATTGGGCAAAATCAATCAGCAACTGCAGCTCGTGAGCAAACAGATTTCCCAATCCGGCAATACTGCACAGACCGTGCAGCAGCTTACGGCAATCAGCGGACAGCTTGGACAGATTCAAACCGGACTTGAACAAGCGAACCAGCAGCTCTCAGGCCAGCAGGCACAAGCTGGAACACTGACCGAAAGCCTGAAGAAGCTTGCCGGGGGTGTGAAGAGTGCAAATGATGGCCTGACGAAAATCTCTGACGGCATTACAGCTTCCAGTGATATGTTAGAGGATATGAGCAAAAGCTCAACCGTAAGGGATACAGGGATATTCATTCCTGATCAAGTAATGAAGGATAAAGACTTTAAGAAGTCAATCGACCAATATTCCTTTGAAGACGGCAAAGGCGTGCAATTAAGCGTCGTCTTGGACTCTAATCCTTATTCAGAACAAGCCATTACAACAATAAACCAAATCAAAAAAGCTGTAGCAAACGAAGTGGACGGCACTCCTCTCGAGGATGCACAGATCGTATACGGCGGGGTCACGAGTGTGAATGCTGACTTAAAAGAGCTTTCCACAACGGACTTCTCCAGAACAATGGTGATCATGATTATTGGCCTGTTTATTGTGTTAACGATTTTGTTCCGATCAATGATCATGCCGATTTATATGATCGCGTCACTGCTGCTGACGTATTACACCTCGATATCCATAACGGAATTAATTTTTGTAAACGGCTTAGGAAACGCCGGCGTCAGCTGGGCGGTACCGTTCTTCAGCTTTGTTATTTTGATCGCGTTAGGCGTGGATTATTCGATCTTCTTGTTGGACCGATTTAAGGAAGAGGTGCACCTTGGCATTGCGCAAGGTGTTGTCAGATCAATGAGCAAAATGGGATCCGTCATTATTACGGCGGCCATTATTTTGGCCGGAACGTTCGCGGCGATGATGCCTTCAGGCGTCAATACGCTGATGCAGGTGGCAAGTGTCATCATTATCGGGCTGTTGCTTTACGGCCTTGTCATTCTCCCGCTCTTCATTCCGGCAATCATCATGACCTTTGGCGAAGGCAACTGGTGGCCGTTTGGAAGAAAGAAAATCAAAGAATAATAGAGAGAAGAGTGATGCATAGTACATCACTCTTTTTTTTTGTGACGAATGACAGGAATGGATATTTGTCATTTGTTTGTGATTTTGCTAAGATGTCTTCAGGGAGGTGTTGTATGCGGCCCTGAAAAGCCACAGTACTATGAACAGATCTTCAGAAGGTGACGTATTAACCAAAAAACAAATACTGGCAGCGACAGAAGAAACATTAAGGCGTTTTGGTGTCGCGAAAACTTCGATTACAGATGTAGCGAAAGCATTACAGGTAAGCCATGGAACGATCTATCGCCATTTCAAAAGCAAAAAAGAGATTTTGGAAGCGGCGACTGAAATGTGGCTGAATGAAAAGATCATCGTGCCTCTTACCGCTGTATATGAAGATTCTTCTCTAAAAGGCGCTGCGCATGTAAAAGCGTATATCAAGAAATTGTTTGATCTTAAGCGGTATTATGCTTTAGAAGATGAAGAATTATTTGCCATGTATACGAAAGTGACGGGTGAATGCTCGGAGATGGTCAACAAAAGCATTGTTCATATGGTCAAGCAGTTGAGTGTCCTTTTGAATGACTGTGACACAAAAACTAAGGATCATGAGGAGCTGGCGCGGGGCATTTTTTTCGCGACAGAACGTTTTCATCATCCCGCTCATGCGTACGAGTGGGAACGAGATACGATAGAAGAGGAATTTGAAAATGTTTGGTCATTACTTGAAAATGGTTTTTTGGCTTTTACGGAAAAATCGTAATCAATCGGAGGGTGGCATACATGGAACAGGTAAATGGTAAAACAGCGATTGTAACGGGAGCTTCAAGAGGAATCGGCCGTGCGATTGCCGAACAGCTGGCTGATCTCGGCATTAAAGTGGCAGTCAATTTTTCAAGCAGCCCGGAAAAAGCGGAAGAGGTTGTGGAAGGCATCAAGAAAAAGGGCGGAGAAGCTGTAGATATCCAAGCCGATCTCAGCAAGGTAGCCGGCGCAGAGTCGTTATTTACAAAAACCATCGAGGCATTTGGAAAAGTAGATATTCTGATCAACAATGCGGGTATCAATATTTATCAGCCAATCGAAGAAGTAACAGAGGAAGATTTCGACAAGCAGTTTAATCTCAATGTAAAAGGAACATTTTTCGCCTGCCAGCAAGCAATGAAATACATGGAGGAAAAGGGGAGAATCATCAACTTCTCTACATCCGTCGTCGGGCAAATGTTTTCGACGTACAGCGTATACGCAGGAACAAAGGGAGCGGTTGAGCAATTCACCCGCCAGCTTGCAAAAGAATTCGCAGAGAAGCAAATCACCATTAACGCGGTTGCGCCGGGGCCTGTAAATACTGAGCTGTTTACTGTTGGCAAAACCGAACAGCAAATCGAAGGCTTGAAAAAGACCATTGCACTCGGCCGAATTGGCGAACCCGAAGATATTGCAAATGTCATTGAGTTCTTGGTAAGTGAAAAATCACAGTGGATCACAGGCCAGACGATTCGTGTGAACGGCGGATTTATTTAAGATTCAAAAAGAGCCCAGAAAATAGATCTGGGCTCTTTGTTTTATTTCCATTCTGCAATTGTATCAATCGGCAGACGGTAGGAAGCATAGCCTTCGTCTGCTGCTTTTCCGATAGAAAGAAGCATGACCGGTACATAACGTTCTTTATCTAATCCGAACGTCTCCGCGATGTTTTCTTTATCGTATCCGCCGATCGGATTTGTATCATAACCGTGCGCACGTGCAGTCAGCATCAGCTGCATTGAAACAAGACCTCCGTCAATCAGGATCGTTTCGCGGTTTACCTGTGCCGGCAGCTTTTCAAAATGAGCGGTTAGCGCGGCGATTTGTCTGTCTTTGACTTCCTGCGGCATGTAACCGAGTTCCACGGCTTTTGAATAGATTTCTTCTAAGTAGTCTGCATTGTTCATATCTGCAAATACAGCGATGACGGCAGATGATGTTGTGACTTGAGTTTGGTTAAAGCTTGCAAGCGGTGCGAGTTTTTCTTTTCCTTCAGGGCTGTCAATGACAAGAAAACGCCATGGCTGTGCGTTGACAGAAGATGGAGCAGTTGTTGCTTCTTCTAAGATTTCTGACATTTCTTCCTTGGTGATTTTCACTGTCGGATCATAGTTGCGAATAGAACGGCGGCCTTTCATAATCTCCATAAAATCGTTTGTTTTGATCATGTTGATACACTCCTCTTATGCTTTGATATTGTCTATGTTGTTCCGCATGCGCGCCAGCACATCAATGAGCAGGCGGCGCTCGTCTGCATTTACATTTGCGAGCATTTCCTTCATGAAACGCTCCTTTTCTTTCTTTGAAGACTCGATGCGCTCTCTACCTTGGTCTGTTAACCGAACAAGGGTGATGCGGTTGTCTTCAGGCTTGCGCCGTCTTGAGACCATGCCTTTGGCTTCCAGTTGTTTTAAGTGTCTAGTGACGGCGGCGCTATCAATATTTACTTTCTTTTGAAGGTCGCTTTGACTGATCTCATCTGCATGATAAAGCAATGTCAGCAATTCCAAACGAGATTGGCTGATGCCCGTGCATGCCTCGAACTTCACGCCAATCACCTTGTTCACGCCTTGCAGCTGATATAAAATCTCGGCTTCCTCTGAACAAAATGACGCCAAAACCCATCCCTTCCTTCTTGTCAAAACTATTAATTGATATATCAATGATTGACACGTCAATTAATATACAACGATTGATTCCAACTTGCAAGTCATTTGCACATTTGAAAAACCTCCCAACGTATTTAGCTGGGAGGTTGTTTTCATCCTTGCGGCTCGGGATCATACATCAGCAGAAAAAAGCTGGGCGTTTCTTCAGATCATGTAGCGGCTGGTCACGTGATGATTCCCCGCATTATCCCCTTTATAGTAGTTCGAAATGTCACTTTGCTGGAGCCCGTGCTCAAGCTGCTTTCACAGGCTGAAAGTTATGATACAATATACAAATGTTTTACAGCTTCAATCCATCGTTGGAGTTGATATCGATTTTACATAAGGGACTAGGTTGAAGGGAAGGTTTGATAACATGCTGCACAATCCAACTGGAAAAGAACGCTTGGCATTGGCGTTTCTGCTCGGTATGCTTGCTATATTGGGCCCGCTTAATATAGATATGTATTTGCCGAGTTTTCCTGAAATCGCGAGTGACTTATCAGCAAGTGCTTCACTTGTACAGTTAAGTTTAACAGCCTGTCTGGTCGGGCTTACGATCGGCCAGCTGATTGTCGGGCCGGTCAGTGACGCGCAGGGAAGACGGAAACCGCTATTAATCTGTATTTTTTTATTTGCATTATCTTCTCTGTTTTGTGCGCTGTCGCCCAATATTACAACACTAGTGGCTGCGCGTTTTTTACAGGGGTTTACCGCTTCCGCGGGGCTTGTGCTGTCTCGCGCCATCGTCCGCGATGTGTTTACCGGCAGAGAGCTTTCTAAATTTTTCTCGCTGTTAATGGTCATTACCGCGGTTGCGCCAATGGTTGCACCTATGACAGGCGGTGCCATTTTGCTTTTGCCATTTGCAACGTGGCATACGATTTTTCACGTATTAATGATCATTGGATTTTTACTTGTTCTTTTGATTGCTTTTCGTTTAAAAGAAACGCTGCCGCCGGAAAAGCGGATTCCAAGCTCAATTGGAACGTCTGTAAAAACGATGGGCAGCCTGCTGAAGGATCGGTCCTTTATGGGGTACGCGTTAACTGTCGGATTTATTCATGGTGGAAGCTTTGCTTATGTATCCGGTACACCATTTGTATACCAGGATATCTACGGGGTGTCTCCGCAGGTGTTTAGTATTCTTTTCGGCATTAACGGCCTGGCAATTATATCGGGAAGTTTTATTATTGGGCGCTTTGGCGGAATCATTCATGAAAAAAGCCTGCTTCGCATCGCAGTCATTACGGCTATGATTGCGACTGCTGTGCTGTTGACCATGACCTTAATTCACGGCCCTCTTGCCACATTAGTCATATCCATTTTCATTTACATGATTACGATCGGCATGGTTTTGACCAGCACGTTTACGTTGGCCATGGAGAAGCAGGGGCACCGTGCCGGAAGTGCAAGTGCGCTGCTCGGCATGCTTCCGCTGCTCCTCGGTTCGATCGTGTCGCCGCTTGTAGGCATTAACGAGACGACAGCCATTCCGATGGGAGCGATCATGTTTGTGACAGCAGTCATCGGCTCACTGGCGTTTTTTGGATTAACGAAAGAACGAGCGGAGCAAAACTCATAAAAAACCTGACATGACGTCAGGTTTTTTGTTTTATTTAGAATAACAACAGCAGGCCCGCAATCGCAGGAGTCAAGAAGATGGCCGATTTTAAGACCACCTTTGGCATGAGGTTGGTGAATTTCGCGCCTGCATAGGCACCGCACATTGTGCCGACCAGAACTTTGACCAGCAATATATAATCGACAAATCCTTCTGTGATATATCCGATGCCTCCTCCTACAGCGAGAGGGATGATCACAAGCATCGTCGTTCCCACAGAATGGCGGATGGACAGGTTCAGCATAATCATTAAACCGATTTGAATAAAAGGTGCCGACCCGATGCCGAATGTGCCGGAAAGAACGCCTGCTACAATTCCTAAGATGACCGCTCTCGTATACGTTGAAAGAGTGCTTTGATTCACTTGTGCCTTCTCTTTTAAAAGAAACAATCTGATTAAAATGAGAATCGCTGATAAAAATAACATCCCAGCCGTCAAGTAATGAAGCAAATCAGCCGGAATGAAAGATGTCAGCTTTGCGCCGAAAAATGAGCCGACCGCAGCAAAGCATCCGACTGTTAAGCCGATTTTCATTTGAATGTTCCCTTCACGATAGTGGCTGTACGCCCCTGATAAGCTGGTGAAAGCCATCCCGGCGAGGGAAGTACCTAAAGCCGTATGAATCGGAACATGAAATAGAAGAGTTAAAAGGGCAATGACAAAGCCTGCTCCCCCGGCACCAATAAAGCCTAAAATAATTCCGAGAAGAAACATAACAAAAATGATGAGCATATTTTTTCCTCCATTGAAAAGATCTAATAAAATAAGTGCGCTATTCTGGCGGAGGTATGGTGTCCTATTGGCGGTGTAAAATAGTTGCCAGTAGTCCGTCGACCGTCGTTCAGCAAACATATCGTACCTCATATTCTGAAATCTGACAAGGCAGTTTGTTGCTTCCCATTACCATCTGTTATATGATTTTGATGAAGAAAAGCCCCTGAATATATTCAAAAGAGGTATTATATATGGACGATTTTAAATTAGACAAACCGACTCCTTACTACCTGCAATTTTATAACCAGCTGAAAAAAATGATCTTCAACGGGACTTTTAAGCCGGGGGAACGGATAAACGAAACACAGCTGGCGAAAAGCTTTGGCGTCAGCCGCTCTCCGATAAGAGAAGCCATGCGGCTGCTTGAGAAAGACGGGTTGTTAAAAGCAGATGACCGAAATGGATTTTCGATCACGTCGTTAACGGCAAAAGATGTAGATGAGATTTATAAAATCAGAATTCCGCTGGAGCAGCTGGCAGTCGAGTTAGTCATAGACGAAGCGAATGAGGAAGAGCTTGCCATACTTGAAAAACAGCTTGAAGAAACAGAAAAAGCCATTCACAACGGAACGGAAGATACGAGAATTATCAGTTTAAACCAAAAATTTCATGAGCTGCTTGTCGATTTTAGCCATAACCGGCATTTGAAAAATTTGCTTGAGCATGTAAATGATCTGATTCACTTTTGCAGAATCCTTAATTATACTGGCGACCACCGTGCAGAAACGATACTGAGTGAGCACCGCAAAATATTTGAAGAAGTGAAAAAGAAAAACAAAGAAGCAGCCAAACAGTATGTGATGGCTCATTTCAATCATGACTGTGAGCATTTGAAAAGAGTGCTTGAAGAAGGAAAAGAGAATTGATTTGCGTGATACAGTACCAAGGGGAGCTGCTCCTTGGTTTTTTTGTTTTCACAAACATATAAAAGGGCTCCCGTTAATAACATTTTATGATGGATTTATTAACGAATAATGGGGGTTAAACATGTTTATTCATATCGTCCGGCCTGGTGATTCTTTGTTTTCCATAGGCAGAAGTTACGGTGCTTCTGTTGATCAAATCCGGGGTGTGAATGGGTTAGACGAAACGAATATAGTGCCGGGGCAGGCTCTGCTAATCCCTCTTTATGTATATACAGTTCAGCCGGGAGACACGCTGACCGCCATTGCGGCAAAAGCGTTTGTTCCCCTAGAGCGATTGCAGGCCGCAAACCCGGGCATCAACCCAAATGCTTTACAAGCGGGAGCAAAAATAACGATTCCTTCTATCTCAAATTACATTGCGGGTACGTTAAGTTTTTACGTGCTCCGAAACCCTGACCTCGACCGGGAATTAATCAACGATTATGCGCCATACTCGTCTTCGATTTCGATTTTCGAATACCATATTGCACCTAACGGCGACATTGCAAACCAATTGAATGATGCGGCGGCTATTGAGACAACATGGCAAAGACGAGTGACGCCGCTTGCCACCATAACAAACCTTACATCAGAAGGCTTCAGTACGGAACTTGTTCACCAAGTCCTGAACAATCCGACAGCAAGAACCAATCTGGTCAACAATATTTATTACTTAGTCTCCACAAGGGGATATGGAGGTGTGACAATCGATTTTGAACAGGTGAGCGCCGCGGATCGTGATCTTTTTACTGGGTTTTTACGTCAGCTGAGAGATCGTCTTCAGGCGGGAGGGTATGTACTGACGATCGCTGTTCCGGCAAAAACAAGCGATAATATCCCATGGCTGAGAGGCTACGATTATGGAGGGATAGGAGCAGTTGTCAATTATATGTTTATCATGGCTTATGATTGGCATCATGCCGGAAGTGAGCCGGGTCCTGTAGCGCCAATTACTGAGATCAGGAGAACCATTGAGTTTGCGATTGCGCAGGTGCCAAGCAGAAAAATGATCATCGGAGTCCCGCTCTACGGGTACGACTGGATCATCCCGTACCAGCCAGGCACAGTTGCTTCAGCCATTTCAAATCAAAACGCAATCGAAACAGCGATGCGGTACCAAGCCCCGATACAATATTCAGCCGAATATCAATCACCTTTTTTCCGATACAGAGATCAGCAGGGACGGACACATGAGGTATGGTTCGAAGATGTCAGGAGCATGAGCCAGAAGATGCTGATCGTCCGCGAGTACGGATTGCAGGCCATAGGCGCTTGGCAGTTAACCTTGGGTTTTACGCCAGGCCCATGGCTTCTGCGGAAATTTTTTACGATCAGAAAGGTATAAAAAGAGACACCAAAGCTGGGTGTCTTTTTTTAGATTTTAGTCCAAAGCAGCAGAATTGTTCATTCATTAGTCCCTTGCATGGGTTACGTTCCCATTTTACGATTAGTAGTAGTCTGATCAAACAAAGATTCAGAATACGATGTGAGAGGGAGTTGTCTAGATGAAGTCAATATTGATTTTGAATTTTCCTGCGGAAGGTCATGTGAATCCTACCTTAGGCATTACAAAAGCGTTTTCCGATAAGGGATATGACGTCCATTATATTTCCACTGAAAAATATAAAAAACGATTAGAAGCGGCGGGAGCGACTGTCCATCTTCACCGGGATCTGCTGCGGACAACACCTATCCATATCGCTTCGCCCAATGGCATTCTTGATTTCCTGAAGATCCATATCAAAACCTCACTGGACATTTTACATATAGTCAAAGACTTATCTAAGAGCATTCAATTTGATTTTGTGTATTATGATAAATTCGGCGCGGGGGAATTGGTGAGGGATTACTTAGATATTCCAGGGGTCGCTTCATCAGCGTCCTTCCTGTTTGGCGAAGAGCATCTGAAAATCCTGCCCCTGCACCCTGAGTCTGGAGCGCCGCTTGAATTGGATCAAGAATGCGAAGACCTTTTGGCAAAAATGAAAGAAATGTACGGTGTTGCCCCGAAAAACCTGGTTCAATTCATGAACAATAAAGGGGAATTGAATGTAGTGTATACGAGCCGTTATTTTCAGCCTGAAAGCGATCGTTTCGGGGATGAATGTCTGTTTATCGGTCCCAGCTTTCCAAAGAGAGCGGAAAAATCAGATTTCCCGATTGAACAGTTAAAAGATGAAAAGGTCATTTACATTTCAATGGGGACTGTTCTCGACAATACGGAGGAATTTTTCAACCTTTGTATTGATGCATTTTCTGGCTTTAACGGAAAAGTTGTCATCGCAGCCGGAGAAAAAGCGGACCTGGCCAAATTAAAGCGGGCGCCGGAAAACTTTATCATCGCCCCATATGTCCCTCAGCTGGAAGTGCTGGAGCATGCTGATGTTTTCATTACACATGGCGGAATGAACAGCGTAAATGAAGGCATTCATTTCAATGTGCCTCTGGTTGTAATGCCTCATGACAAGGATCAGCCGATGGTGGCGCAGCGCCTTTCTGAACTCCATGCAGGCTATGTCATTTCGAAAGATGAAGTTCGATGTACAAAAATTAAAACAGGGCGTAGAGGCGGTTTTACATCATGATCAATATACGGAAGGCATTAAAAAAATCAATCAAAGCTTCCAAGAGTCTATGAACATGGATGAAGTGATGGAGCGGATTGACGAATTGATTCAACAAAAAACCAAGTAAGCAAAAGAACTCCCGTACCTGGTACGGGAGTTCTTCATTTTAAAACTTGATTTTGATCTTTTGAGCATCACTGATTTTCTTATGGTTGTGGTCAAAGACGTCACTTGTTGTGATTTCGATCCACTTGATCTCTGTTTTTTTCTTCTTATCATCAGCATCTTCATCGTGTGCATGGCCGCTTGATGCATTCACAATAAAGCCAAGATTTCCGGATTTTTCGGCTCCTCCTTCCAACTCACCATTTAACTCTTCAAGATAAATGTCTTTGTTCCAATCAAAGGTTTCCCCTGTATTTGTTTTCATCAAGGCAATCGGCGCAACGTTTACTTTCTTTGAAGAGGTGTTCTTGATGTCAACGAAGACCTTAACGAAATCAAACTCTTCATCATGTGTTAACACATGAAAATAATCAATCATGCTGTAATCCGGACGCAGATGGATCAGCTTCATTTCTTTTACTGTTAACTCCACATCGCCAATCTTATAGGTTTGATTCACTTGCTTGATATCCTTTAAAACAGCTTTTCCCTTGTCATCAGAAAACGTTTGGCCAACCTTCAGCAATGACCGGTCATCGGTTACTTGGGAATTAGGCTGATACTCATCAATACTGTCTTTTAGAGATGATGTGCTTTGCGGTGTGGCTTTTACCGCTTGCTCGCCGGTCGCACTTTGTTTTTCTGTATTGGCGTTCGATGAGCAGCCCGCAAGCACGATGGCAAAAACAAAAATTGAAAGAATTCTTTTCATGATGATTCCTCCATTAAAAAGAGATCCCGTTACTTCATACAAGCAACGGGACACCTTGTATTCTTTTACTTATCGTTAATCTTAATGTTGTATTGTAAAGCCTTAAAGACATTTTTGGCGATTTCTGTGTTATCGATTTGGCCGGCAAATGTCTCACTAGACGGTCCGTACGCATAGACGGGAACATCTTCACCAGTATGTCCGCCTGTCGTCCATCCAGTGTGAGAGCGTTTATTGAAAATCTCCTCGATCGCATTATCGATTTCAAGCACTTCTTTCGATTTTGCGGCTTTTTCAACAGATTGAATTTCTGATTCAGTTAAAGCCAATTTCTTTTGGTCAATATACGTTTTTAATGTTTTTTCAACATCCGCGCCGTCAGCGATTTTTTCTGCCATAAAGTCAGGTGTGCGCTTTGCGGCTTTAATTGGTTCACTGAACCAGTTGTAGATGCCGTCCGCACCGATGGAGTATCCGCCGGTTGAGTGGTCAGCCGTTGCGACAACCAATGTATGCTTGTCCTTTTTGGCGAAATCAATAGCCGCCTTATAAGCTTGTTCGAAGTCTTCCATTTCACTCATGGCGCCGACGATATCATTGTCATGGCCCGCCCAGTCAATCTGGCTGCCTTCCACCATGAGAAAGAACCCGTCTTTATCCTTGTTTAATTTTTTAATCGCTGTGTTTGTCATATCTTTTAATGAAGGGATATCCTTCGTACGGTCAATCTTTTTAGGCAGGCCGCCGTCAGCGAATAGGCCGAGAACTTGGCTGTCTTTATTGTTCAGCATGTCCTTGCGGTTATCCACATAGCTGTATCCCGCTTTTTTGAATTCTTTAATCAAATTGCGGTCTTTCCGGTCAAAATTGCTTTTTCCTCCGCCAAGCAGCACATCAATTTTGTGCTTGCCGTTGACCATTTCATCATAATAATCATCGGCAATCGAGTTCATATTTTTTCGGCTGTGATCGTGTGAACCGAAAGAGGCCGGAGTGGCGTGTGTAATTTCTGAAGTGGCCACAAGCCCTGTTGATTTTCCTTTCTCTTTCGCTGCTTCAAGTACCGTTTTGGCTTCTGAACCATCGTTATCCACGGCAATTGCATTGTTATATGTTTTGATCCCGGCTGACATAGCCGTTGCTGCAGATGCAGAATCTGTTACATTTTGTTCTGGATCTTCAGGGTAAGTCGTTTGCTGGCCGACAAGGTATTGATCAAAGGCGGTAGGCTCTACAAACTTTGTCTTTTTATTATCTTTTAAATAGCGATGTGCAGACGTATAGGACACACCCATACCATCACCAATCAGAACGATAACATTTTTAATTTCGTTTTGATTCCCCTTTTTCTTTTCCTGGGCGCTGGCTTCAGGCACACTGCCGCTGGCTAAGCTGCTGAACGCAATAGATGATAGAACCGCGATAGGCAGTAATTTCTTCGGGAATTTTTTCAACTGGATAACCTCCTAAAAATAGATGAATCTCAATGACAAACCCATTATATTTTTAAAGTGTTAAGCTAGTATTAATCGATTTTAAAGATTGGATTTACAAGAATAAGAGGATGACGAATAATTGCAGAAAAGCGAGGGGGCTAATCTCATCCAGTGATAAAAGAGAAGGCAGCTGAACTTTTCATTCATCTCGAACAGAAATAGACAAAGCGAAAATCGTGCGGGAATTAGGAGGGGGCAATACACCATTTACAATTGAGAAAGAGAGACTGGCATTTCAGTCAACGGGAGAATGGGTGAACAAGGTAAGCCGCTGATCTATACAAGTCTAAAGTGTCTTACAGACGCCTTAAAGAAGTATCTATACCATTTACCGGACAATTTGTAAGCGGCATGCAGGGATCTCTATGGGAGAATCCCTGCTTTTAATCAAACAAGGTCTTTTCATTAAGGGTAAAATGACTTGCAGCATAATGATCACCTTGCTTCCATTTTACCTCAATCGTAATATCATGGCCTTTAAGCTCATGTTCATCCAACCGCTCTAAAAAAGAAACGGACTTTTCTTTTGCGCTCCCATCACGAGAAGTGCCGCCGGAATAATCACGCATGGGGATTTCTGTATCAGAACTCAGCAAAACCTCATCATCTTTTTTTACAATCAGTGATTCCACATAAGTGATGTCTGCTTCAGCCGTATCACCGATCCAATATAGATTGCCGCTGTATTCATTCAGAGCATCTTCATTTTTTGTAAAAACAGCTTCCCAATTCTGATCTTTGCTTTCTCCCTGCCAATTTGGATACTCCAATCGCACATGATGAATCAGCTGATAGGAAAAGAAGATCAAGCAGAAAGCCAATAATAAAGTTGCTGTGAAAATGAGAGGGTATTTAAAAGAACTGGACATAAAAAACTCCTATTTGTTTAATCAATTACTTTTGAAAAAAGAATTTCATCCCGAATCAAAATGCCATTATCAGCTTTCTCGGGAATCTCTGGCTTGAGGCGCCTCGCTTTTTCAACTGCGTTCGGAAACAATGCGGCGAATTGATAGCCTCTCTTTTGATAAAACGCCATCGCATGTACATTATCATTCGTTGTGATAAGCTTTATTTGATGACAATGTGCATGTTTAGCCGTCTCTTCAACCTGATGCAGTAAAGCTGTGCCGACTCCTTTCTTTTCAATGATACTATCTAATGAAATGATTTCACAATCTTTTCCATGTATCACGTAAGTAATATAACCGATGATTTCGCCACTCCCATCTACAGCGGCATAGCCATCTAATTCATCACATCGAAAAATGCCGCTGGAAATCACCATCTCGGGTGAACCCCAATGCTTGGCAAAAAAATCGGTCATCAAATGTTTCGACAACTCACTGCTTGAGACGATCTTCATCTTAACCCCCCTTACTAGAAAATATGTAATATCAATATATACAATAAATAACAATAAGAAAATAGATATTGAGGTGACGGCATGAAAATCAACGATGTCATTTATGGGCAGCACCATGTAGACGGGTTGCTGGAAGAGCTTATCAAGAGCGCGCCGGTGCAAAGATTAAAAGGAATCTACCAAGGCGGAGCAAGCTTTTTAGTCAATCAAAAGTGGAATGTGACCCGGTATGAGCACTCCATCGGCGTGATGCTCCTTATTAAAAAGCTCGGAGGAACCGTAGAAGAGCAGATTGCAGGCCTGCTCCACGATGTGTCACACACGGCTTTTTCCCATGTAATTGATGTTGTCTTTGAAAATGAGGCGGAAGACTACCATGAAAACATCTTTCAACAAGTCATTGTTCACTCTGAGATCCCGGGTATTCTCAGAAAACACGGTTATGATGCCGAAGAACTTTTATCAGACGATACGAGATGGACATTGCTGGAACAGCCCGCACCGGAGCTCTGTGCCGATCGGACAGACTATACGCTGCGGGATATGTACCGATATGGGCACATTAGTTTGCACGAAGCACAAACTTTTTTGGATCATCTTATTGTGAGAAATGGAAGGATGTTTCCGGAAAGTATTGAAGCCGCCGAATGGTTTGTCGCGGTGTATTACAAGGAAGTGATAGATTTCTTTTTGAATCCCGTGAATGTATATGGATATGAATATTTAGCGCGAACGTTGAAGGCCGCGCTGCGGCATAAAGTCATATCCCCAGGGGATCTGCTGAAAACGGATCAAGAGGTGCTGAACATCCTGCACGCATCAAAAAATGAAGAAGTACTGAGCTTGCTTAAACATATTCATCCCCGTATCCAAGTAAAAGAAGACAACTTCCAGTACGATTTCCATCAAAAGAAGAAAATGCGGCTCATCGATCCATCCATTTTTCATCATGACGAATGGGTCAAAGCCTCTGCTG
The DNA here is from genome assembly GCF_023238245.1 of Bacillus rugosus. Lineage (NCBI taxonomy): Bacteria > Bacillati > Bacillota > Bacilli > Caryophanales > Bacillaceae > Bacillus > Bacillus rugosus. Next base: position 614,880 of record NZ_CP096590.1, read on the forward strand.
TATCTGAAAACGTCAGAAAAATGGGAGAGGCCGCTTATCAAAAAGCAAAAAAAGGTGTGTATATAAAAGTGTTGCATCACTAATTGCCGTGTAACAGCGGCTTTTTTCAAGTTTGACTAAGCAAATCAAAGGGAATAGGACAAACTGCGGGAACGTTTTATGAGAATATCAGCGTATTTACATACCGTTCGGGGGTATAGTATTATCGAGAGAGCATGTTTGCTTGCGGATATGCGGTTTCATGGTCTGCGGGCAAAAATCACAGAAAAAAATGAAGCAAAGGAGAATGAACATGAAAGTCTCTAAAAAAGCACTGGGAATTCTGATGTTATCTCTTATTTTTGTTTTATCAGCTTGCGGCAATAACAATAGCACGAAAGAAAACACTCATGAAAATCATTCAGATTCATCATCACATGAAGAAATGGAGCATTCCGGATCAGCTGATGTACCAGAGGGATTACAGGAATCTAAACATCCGAAATATAAAGTAGGCAGCCAAGTGGTCATCAATGCATCTCATATGAAAGGCATGAAAGGTGCCGAAGCTACAGTGACAGGAGCCTATGACACAACGGCGTATGTTGTCTCTTACACTCCGACAAATGGAGGACAGCGCGTGGATCATCACAAATGGGTGATCCAAGAAGAGATCAAAGATGCCGGAGATAAAACGTTAAATCCCGGAGATCAGGTGATTTTAGAGGCTTCACATATGAAAGGCATGAAGGGAGCAACAGCCGAGATCGACTCAGCAGAAAAAACAACCGTATACATGGTTGACTATACATCGACAACAAGCGGTGAAAAAGTGAAAAACCACAAATGGGTGACCGAAGACGAGCTTGCAGCGAAATAATAAAAAATCCTCCTTTTACAAGGAGGATTTTTTTGCTGTCTGAACAGGTCTTGTTAACGAAATTAAGGCAAACAGGACAGCGATAATGACAATCGATCCGCCGCACCATGCCGTTGAGACAACAGTTCCCGTTTGATCCAGAACAATACCGCCAATGGCTGAGCCAAGAGCAATTCCGACTTGGAGGGCAGACGTGTTAAAGCTTTGCTGAATGTCAGACGAATCTGGTGCGATTTCAATTAAATAGCTTTGCTGAGCGGGGGCGAGGCTCCAGCTCAGAAGTCCCCAAATTACCATGACAGGCAAAAAGAAAATCATAGACGATGTTGACAGCGGCAGTAAGAACATAATGATGGCAAAGGAACCGGTCACCAGCAATATGCTCTTAAAGGAACCAAGCCGGTCAGAAAGCGCACCGCCGAAAGGACCTCCGCACACAGCAGATATCCCGAAAAGGAAATAACAAACGCTGACCCAGAAAGAGCTCAGGTGAAGAGTCTCTTCTAAAAACGGTGCAAAGTAAGCGTATAGCGTGTAGTGACCCGCTAATGTAAACATCGTGACGAGGTGTGAACTCGCGATTTTCAGATTGCCAATCGTCTTGAGCTGATCCCGGAAAGGAATCATTTTCTCCGCGGGTATTCTTTCAAAGAAGATTGAAATAATCAGCATGGAAACCAGCGCCAACAGGCCGATGCCAAGGAACAAAATGCGCCATCCGAAGGAATCGCTGATTAAGATGCCGAGCGGCACGCCTAATGCGATAGCGGAGCTGAATCCCATAAAAATAATTCCAATGGCGCGCGCTCTGTATTCAGGCGCTACAATTTTTGGGGCAATCGTTAAAGAAAGTACAACAATCAGCCCTGTACTCATCGCAGCCAATACCCTTGATACCATCAGCGTTGCAAAATTAGGGCTGAAATAGGCCACAAGATTGCTAAGGAAGAAAACAAATAAGGCAATTAAATATAAACGCTTCCGCTCAATCTTCGCAGTCAATGCCAAAAGCAGCGGCCCTGACACTGCATATCCCAGCGCAAACACACTGATCAGCTGCCCGGCTGAGACAATGGAAATGTCTAAATCATTTGCGATCTGAGGAAGAATCCCTCCCACAATTAATTCAACCAATCCGACTGCAATCGTAGAAGCTGCAAGCAGGAAAACTTTAAAATTCATAACAAACTCCTTTACTTAAATGTTTTGACAAATAAAAAAATCCTGATTACAAAAAATGTCATAAACAAATTTTGTAATCAGGATTTTACGGTTCCTGGTAGACACCCTCAAACCATATTATTGAGGTTATACAAGTGATAATAGCTATTTAATTGATTCGTTTCCGTGATGAGTGTACCACATTATGAATGAATCTTCCATAGAAAATTTTACAAAGCGGTGAACCGGACGAGTATATGATTATATTTATTTTTTAAAAGTATAGACATTTAAATATAAATGACTATAATAACAATTGTAAGCGTTTTAACCATAAGGGGGGATAGCAGTTGAAAAAAATATTACTTGCGTGCAGTTCAGGAATGTCCACAAGCTTATTGGTGACAAAAATGAAGGAATACGCACAATCCATTGGAGAGGAAGCGGAGATTTGGGCAGTCGGCCAAGATAAGGCGAAAGAAGACATGAAAGAAGCGGATGCTGTTTTGATCGGCCCACAAATGAGCTTTCTGAAAAGCGAACTGCAAAAAGAGGCGGATCAATACAATATTCAGGTTGAAGTCATTGACATGATGGCCTACGGAATGGCAGATGGCAAAAAAGCGTATGAGCAGGCATTGTCATTAATGGAGAATCAATAATGGAACAGATGAAAATCACGGATTTAACAGACGAACAAATCAGTTTTCAGCTTATCCTTCACAGCGGCAATGCCCGCAGCTGCCTCATACAATCACTGCGCACCTACAAAGAAGGGAACATGGAGAAGGCGGATGCCCTCATTGCCAAAGCTGAGCAGGATTTATCCGCGGCCCATGACATTCACTTTCAAATGATACAGAAAGAATCCGGCGGGCAAGAGGCGGCTTTCTCCTTGCTGCTTATGCATGCGGAGGATCACCTGATGTCAACATTGACCATGAAGGAATTAGTGAAAGAACTGCTTGATCTCTTTAAAACAAAGAATCTATAAACAATCGGGGTGGATAGGGTGTTCGAAAAAATCAGCCAATTCCTTGTTCCAATTGCAGGGAGGTTAAACAACAACCGCTATTTGCAAGTGCTGCGTGATGCATTTATGCTGGCTTTCCCGCTTACGATATTCGGGTCCATTTTTGTGGTGTTAACGAACCTGCCATTTTTAAACAAAATCATGAATGCCTCAATGCTGACATCGTTTCAGTCTCAATTCGGCATTGCCTCCACGGCGACTATGGGCATTATGTCTGTCTTTGTTGTCTTCGGGATAGGCTATTACCTGTCAAAAAGCTATCAGGTCGAAGCTGTATTTGGCGGCGCAATCGCTTTAGTTTCCTTTTTGCTCTTAACGCCATTTATCGTTCAGCCGGAAACAGGAGATGCCATTACAGGGGTTATCCCGGTCGACCGTCTCGGTGCAAAAGGGATGTTTCTTGGCATGATTACGGCATTTCTTGCTGGTGAAATCTACAGAAGAATTGTTCAAAAAAACCTGACGATCAAAATGCCCGCCGGTGTTCCGCCCGCTGTAGCAAAATCATTTGCCGCACTTATTCCGGCTTTTATAACATTGACCGTGTTTTTGCTGATTAACGTTCTGGTGACTCAGCTTTTTAAAACAAATATGCATGACGTCATTTACCATGCGATTCAGGCTCCGCTTGTCGGACTTGGAAGCGGTATCATCCCGACGCTGATTGCCGTATTTTTCATTCAAATCCTTTGGTTTTTCGGACTGCACGGACAGATTATTATCAACTCCGTGATGGACCCGATTTGGAATACCCTGCAGGTAGAAAACCTTTCTGCTTACACGGCGGGAAAAGAAATCCCGCATATTATTTCAAAACCGTTTATGGAGATTTATACAGTAGGGATGGGCGGAACCGGGATGACGCTTGCGATTGTGTTTACCATTCTCATATTCATGAAAAGCAGGCAGATGAAGCAAGTTTCTAAACTTGGCCTCGCTCCCGGTATTTTTAACGTAAATGAACCGATTATCTTCGGGCTTCCGATTGTCATGAACCCGATCATTATTGTGCCTTGGGTATTGGCGCCGATGGTTGTTACGCTCGTCACCTATCTGGCCATGTCAGCCGGGCTCGTTCCGCCTCCGACTGGTGTTACGGTACCGTGGACGGTTCCATTATTCATTAATGGCATCATGGCAACGAACTCGATCATGGGTGGCGTCATGCAGCTTGTCAATTTGCTGATTGTCTTCGTGATATGGTTTCCGTTCCTGAAAGCGATGGATAAATTAAATCTGGCAAAGGAAAAAGAACAGGCTGTTAAGGAAACAGCTGCTCAGCAAAATGATAACAATATCAAAATGTGACATAAGGGGAGAGAGACCTTGACACAAACAGAACAATATCGTTTTCCGAAAGATTTTTGGTGGGGATCATCTGCCTCAGCAACACAAACGGAGGGTGCCGCCGATAGAGACGGAAAAGGGCAGAATATATGGGATTACTGGTTTGAAAAAGAACCGCATCGTTTTTTCGATCATGTTGGGCCCGCTGCCACATCTCAATTTTACGACAACTATAAAGAAGATATCAGGCTGATGAAGGAGCTTGGCCACAACTCGTTCAGGATGTCGATTTCCTGGTCGCGCTTAATACCGGACGGAACAGGAGAGATCAATACGAAAGCTGCAGATTTTTATAGTAGCGTCATTGATGAGTTGATCGCTAACGGAATTGAGCCTTTTGTCAATTTGTTTCATTTTGATATGCCGATGGAACTTCAAAAAACCGGCGGCTGGGTCAACAGAGAAACGGTTGACGCTTATGAAAACTATGCAAGTACGTGTTTCCGTTTGTTTGGCGGCCGGGTGAAAAAATGGTTTACGCATAATGAACCGATCGTCCCCGTAGAAGGCGGATACTTATATGATTTTCATTATCCAAACAAAGTCGACTTTAAAGAGGCTGTCCAGGTCGGGTTTCACACAATGCTATCAAGTGCCCGTGCCATTCAGGCATATAGGGAGATGAAGCAGGACGGAAAAATCGGCATCATCTTAAATTTGACGCCTTCATACCCGAGAAGCAGTCATCCGGCGGATGTGAAGGCCGGGGAAATAGCAGATGCATTTTTTAACAGATCCTTTTTAGACCCTTCTGTTAAAGGGGAATTCCCAAAAGAGCTGGTTGAGATTTTGAAGAGCGAAGGCTTTATGCCTGATTATAAGAAAGAAGATCTTAAAGTCATCAAACACAATACGGTCGATCTGTTGGGTGTGAATTATTATCAGCCGAGACGTGTAAAAGCAAAAGAACATCTTCCGAATCCTGACGCTCCTTTTTTGCCGGACAGGTATTTTGATCCTTACGTCATGCCGGGCCGCAAAATGAATCCGCATCGCGGCTGGGAGATTTACGAAAAAGGCGTTTATGATATTTTGATCAATTTAAAAGAAAACTACGGGAACATCGAGTGCTTTATTTCGGAAAACGGCATGGGAGTCGAAGGCGAGGAACGCTTCAGGGATGAACAAGGCATTATTCAAGATGAGTACCGGATCGAGTTTATAAAAGAGCACCTCAAATGGATTCACCGTGCCATCCAGGAAGGATCGAACGTAAAAGGCTATCACTTATGGACGTTTATGGACAACTGGTCTTGGACAAATGCCTATAAAAACCGATACGGGTTTGTATCAGTCAATCTCGAGAAAGACGGGGAAAGGACCGTCAAAAAGAGCGGAAAATGGTTCAAAAAGGTAGCTGAGCAAAACGGTTTTTAGATTTTCGAAGGATACTGATCTTCCGGCAATCATCATGATGAATAGAGATTACAACCAGCCGCAACATTGATGAAATAGGGAAAAGAACTTATGATATCCGTAAAAGCTTATGTGATATTAAACTCTAACAGCTGCCGGAGGATACCAATGAATAAATACGAAATCATTGCAAATGAAATGAGAAATAGAATTAAAAATAACGTATATCCAATCGATCAGCCCATTCCCGATGAAGTATCTCTTGCAAAAGAGTTCAACTCAAGCCGCATGACGATGAAAAGAGCCTTGGATAATTTGGTTGCCGAAGGGCTGCTGTTCAGAAAACGGGGTCACGGCACGTTTATTATTCAATCAGCGATACAAGATGACCATGTCCATGTCGTGAGTAATGAAATCCTCGGATTGACCAACTTGCTGAAAGATAAGGAAATCAAAAGCAAGATCATTCAGTTTGAAGTGCAATTTCCCACAGAAGACGTAGCTGCTCATTTGTCCATTGATCAGAAAACACCGGTTTATTATGTTGTACGGCTGCGGATTGTAGAGGGAGAGCCCTATGTATTGGAAAAAACATATATGCCGACTCATTTAATACCGGGCATTAATGATGATGTCCTTCATGATTCGGTCTACAACCACATCACAAACGAGCTGCAGCTGAAAATAGCCGGATCGCATCGAAAAATCAGGGCATGTAAATCTGATCATATTGACCAGGAGCATCTGGGCTGCAAACAGGATGATCCAATTCTTGAAGTCGAACATGTGGGCTTCTTAGATAATGGCATTCCATTTGAATATTCCTTTTCACGTCATCGGCATGACAAGTTTGTCGTCACTTCGGTAAACATACGGCGCTGATCGCAGAGATAATAAGGAGGCCATCTGTATGCTTGGCGGTATTGAAGCAGGCGGCACAAAATTTGTTTGTGCCGTCGGTAAAGAGGATGGAACGATCATTGACCGACTAGAGATCCCCACAACGATGCCGGATGAAACGATAGAGAAAGTCATTCAATATTTTCGCCAATTCTCATTACAGGCCATCGGCATCGGCTCCTTTGGTCCCGTTGATAACGATAAAACCAGTAAAACCTACGGAACCATTACAGCCACGCCGAAAACAGGCTGGAGACACTATCCCTTTTTGCAGACCGTTAAAAATGAAATGAAAATTCCAATCGGATTTAATACAGATGTCAACGCTGCGGCGCTGGGTGAATTCCTTTTCGGTGAAGCGAAGGATATAGACAGCTGCCTGTATATGACGATTGGAACTGGCATTGGCGCAGGTGCTATTGTAGAGGGCCGGCTTCTTCAGGGGCTGTCACATCCAGAGATGGGCCATATTTATATTCGCAGGCACCCGGAGGATGAATACCAAGGGAAGTGCCCATATCATAAGGACTGCTTTGAAGGCTTGGCTTCCGGTCCCGCCATAGAAGCGCGCTGGGGAAAAAAAGCTGCTGATTTATCTGATATCAATCAAGTTTGGGAACTGGAAGGGTACTATATTGCCCAAGCGCTGGCTCAGTATATTTTGATCCTTGCACCTAAAAAAATCATTCTTGGCGGCGGCGTCATGAAGCAGAAACAAGTGTTTCCTTATATTTATCAATATGTTCCTAAAATCATGAACAGCTACTTTGATTTTTCTGAATTATCAGAAAGTATATGCGATTATATTGTATCTCCACGTTTAGGCGGTAACGCTGGAATTATCGGCACGCTTGTTTTAGCGAATCAGGCCTTTCAAGCAGAATCAGCATCGGGGGAGGTGCGGTCATGAGGCACCCTTTATTTTTGGAGCCTGTCTTTAAAGAAAGAATATGGGGAGGAACAAAGCTTCGTGACGTTTTCGGCTACGCAATACCCTCAGTTAGAACAGGTGAATGCTGGGCCGTTTCTGCACATGCCCATGGCTCGTCGGTTGTTAAAAACGGGCCGATGGCAGGAAAGACACTAAATCAAGTATGGCAGGATCATCCGGAGGTTTTCGGTTTTCCAGATGGAGAGGTGTTTCCGCTGCTGGTAAAGCTGCTGGACGCCACTATGGATCTCTCCGTGCAAGTACATCCTGATGATGATTATGCGATACTGCATGAAAACGGTGATCTCGGAAAAACGGAGTGCTGGTATATTATTGATTGCAAAGATGACGCCGAACTGATTTTGGGCCATCACGCAAGCACAAAGGAAGAGTTCAAACAACAAATAGAAAGCGGGGATTGGAATGGGCTGCTGAGACGCATCAAAATCAAGCCCGGAGATTTCTTTTATGTCCCAAGCGGTACGCTTCATGCTATATGTGAGGGAACCTTTGTCCTTGAAATCCAGCAAAACTCTGATACAACGTATCGCGTATACGATTATGACCGCTGTGATGACCAGGGCAAAAAAAGAACTCTTCATATAGAAAAGGCCACCGAAGTCTTAACGATACCGCATATCGATAAAGTGCATACACCGGAAGTGAAAGAAAATAATAACGTGGTGATCACTGCTTATGTACAATCGGATTATTTCTCAGTGTACAAATGGAAAATTAGCGGTCGAGCTGTTTTTCCTTCTCATCAAACTTATTTGCTGGGGAGTGTTCTGAGCGGATCAGGACGAATCGTAAATAATGGTATTCAGTATGAGTGCAATGCAGGCTCACACTTTATTTTGCCTGCCCAATTTGGCGAGTTTTCAATAGAAGGAACATGTGAGTTGATAATATCTCATCCTTAATGAATGGGGGAATTGCATTTGTTTAAGAAACCTACGATCTCTTTGCTCATTTTATTTTTACTTGCGTCTTGTATTTTAGCAAAACCAATGGAAGCCCATACTGTGTCGCCTGTAAATCCTAATGCACAGCAGACAACACAAGCAGTGATGAATTGGCTTGCTCATCTGCCGAATCGAACAGAAAACAGGGTCCTTTCCGGAGCGTTTGGAGGCTACAGTCATGACACATTCTCTATGACCGAAGCTGAAAGAATCCAAAGTGCCGCGGGACAATCACCTGCTATTTACGGCTGTGATTATGCCAGAGGGTGGCTTGAAACAGTAAACATTGAAGATTCAATTGATGTAAGCTGCAATAGCGATTTACTCTCGTATTGGAAAAGCGGAGGAATCCCGCAAATCAGTTTGCATTTGGCGAATCCGGCTTTTCAGTCAGGGCATTTTAAAACACAGATCACAAACGATCAATATGAAAACATATTAGATGCATCAACAGCGGAAGGGAAACGGCTGAATGCCATGCTCAGCAAAATTGCTGACGGACTTCAAGAACTGGAGAACCAAGGTGTGCCTGTACTGTTCAGGCCGTTGCATGAAATGAACGGTGAATGGTTTTGGTGGGGACTTACATCATATAATCAAAAGGATAATGAAAGAATCTCTCTATATAAACAGCTCTACAAAAAAATCTATCATTATATGACCGACATAAGAGGACTTGATCATTTGCTATGGGTTTATTCTCCCGACGCCAATCGAGATTTTAAAACCGATTTTTACCCCGGGGCGTCTTACGTTGATATTGTCGGATTAGATGCATATTTTCAAGATGCCTATTCGATTAACGGATACGATCAGCTAATAGCGCTTAACAAACCATTTGCCTTTACAGAAGTTGGCCCGCAAAATGCAAACGGCAGCTTCGATTACAGCCTGTTGGTCAATGCAATAAAACAAAAATATCCTAAAACCATTTACTTTCTGGCTTGGAATGACGAGTGGAGCCCAGCTGCAAACAAGGGTGCATCAGCTTTATATAACGACAGCTGGACACTCAATAAGGGAGAGATATGGAATGGTGATTCTTTAACACCTATCGTTGAATGAATACGAAGCAGAAGGTGCTCAAGAAGTTTCTTGAGCACCTTCATACCTGATCAGGCATTCATATCGCCTAATCCAGGACTGTGTTCATTTGGCATTTCCGGAAGCACTGGAACAGGGAACCCTGCCGGAGGCTCTATTACTTGTAACTCTCCGCCATTTCTGCTCGGGGATGTTCCTTGATAGATTTCGCCAATTCTTGTCTCATCCAATCTGAAGTTAAACTGCGCATTGTGGTATCCTAATTCAACATACTTTCTGCACTCAGGGTATTTATTAATGTCGTAATTCGGCACAGGTAAGAGCTTCGCCCACTCAACGCCCAATGTCTCGAGCGCTTTCGCAAACGCATTCTGGTGAGCATTGTCGCGTACAATCAGAAAAGCAAGAGTTTCCCGAAACGTCTGATTCGAGCTCATTTCATAAATTCTTGTTTTTTGCAGCACGCCTGTTGATTCAAGAAGCAAGTTATCCAATAGGTCGGTAATTAAGTTTCCATGGTTATACACCCATGACCCATTCCACGGATTGCCTCCTGCATCAACAGGTAAGGAACTTTGCGCCCCAATTATATAATGATGAGGGTTAGCATGTTTAATCGCTTCATCAAGTGGTGCCTGATCTGCACCTTGACTGCCGACTCCTTCTCCGCCTGATTCATCTAATAGAGCATTAATTGTGTTTTGAACCAGTTCAACGTGGGCAATCTCCTCTAAAAAAATGCCACGGAGCAGATCGCGGTACTGTTTTTGTTTTCCTCTGAAATTGGAGCTTTGGAAAAAAAACTGCATCATCGTACGCATTTCTCCGTAATGACCGCCCAATATTTCCTGAAGGACCTTAGCTGCTGCCGGGTCTGACTTATCTGGCTTAATGATATTTATCAGCTCTTCTTTGTAGTAATACATAACACGCCTCGTTTCTTTTCTAGTGATTGGTTTCTTATATCCTTTGTAAAAGGAGATAAAGTCTATACATGATAAAGCGTGAAAGAATAAAATAAAAAAATATAGAAAAAGTATTGACCGAATGAAATACACATGGTATATTATTAAACGTCGCTGATGAACAGCACGAAACAAAACGGAAAACAAAAAAGTTTTTCTAAGGTGTTTACAAGTTTTTAAAAACGTGTATAATAAGAAAAGTCGAATTGAAAAAAAGATTTGCTCTTCAAAAAACATTTTAAAAACTTCTTGACTTTAACTTCAAATGATAGTATGATAGTTAAGTCGCTTGATAAGCGCCCGTAGCTCAATTGGATAGAGCGTTTGACTACGGATCAAAAGGTTAGGGGTTCGACTCCTCTCGGGCGCGCCATTATAAGATACCACGCGGGTGTAGTTTAGTGGTAAAACCTCAGCCTTCCAAGCTGATGTCGTGAGTTCGATTCTCATCACCCGCTCCATTATTAGAATGATCTTTGAAAACTAAACAAGACAAAACGTACCTGTTAATTCATTTTTATAAAATCGCACAGCGATGTGCGTAGTCAGTCAAACTACTTTATCGGAGAGTTTGATCCTGGCTCAGGACGAACGCTGGCGGCGTGCCTAATACATGCAAGTCGAGCGGACAGACGGGAGCTTGCTCCCTGATGTTAGCGGCGGACGGGTGAGTAACACGTGGGTAACCTGCCTGTAAGACTGGGATAACTCCGGGAAACCGGGGCTAATACCGGATGCTTGTTTGAACCGCATGGTTCAAACATAAAAGGTGGCTTCGGCTACCACTTACAGATGGACCCGCGGCGCATTAGCTAGTTGGTGAGGTAATGGCTCACCAAGGCAACGATGCGTAGCCGACCTGAGAGGGTGATCGGCCACACTGGGACTGAGACACGGCCCAGACTCCTACGGGAGGCAGCAGTAGGGAATCTTCCGCAATGGACGAAAGTCTGACGGAGCAACGCCGCGTGAGTGATGAAGGTTTTCGGATCGTAAAGCTCTGTTGTTAGGGAAGAACAAGTACCGTTCGAATAGGGCGGTACCTTGACGGTACCTAACCAGAAAGCCACGGCTAACTACGTGCCAGCAGCCGCGGTAATACGTAGGTGGCAAGCGTTGTCCGGAATTATTGGGCGTAAAGGGCTCGCAGGCGGTTTCTTAAGTCTGATGTGAAAGCCCCCGGCTCAACCGGGGAGGGTCATTGGAAACTGGGGAACTTGAGTGCAGAAGAGGAGAGTGGAATTCCACGTGTAGCGGTGAAATGCGTAGAGATGTGGAGGAACACCAGTGGCGAAGGCGACTCTCTGGTCTGTAACTGACGCTGAGGAGCGAAAGCGTGGGGAGCGAACAGGATTAGATACCCTGGTAGTCCACGCCGTAAACGATGAGTGCTAAGTGTTAGGGGGTTTCCGCCCCTTAGTGCTGCAGCTAACGCATTAAGCACTCCGCCTGGGGAGTACGGTCGCAAGACTGAAACTCAAAGGAATTGACGGGGGCCCGCACAAGCGGTGGAGCATGTGGTTTAATTCGAAGCAACGCGAAGAACCTTACCAGGTCTTGACATCCTCTGACAATCCTAGAGATAGGACGTCCCCTTCGGGGGCAGAGTGACAGGTGGTGCATGGTTGTCGTCAGCTCGTGTCGTGAGATGTTGGGTTAAGTCCCGCAACGAGCGCAACCCTTGATCTTAGTTGCCAGCATTCAGTTGGGCACTCTAAGGTGACTGCCGGTGACAAACCGGAGGAAGGTGGGGATGACGTCAAATCATCATGCCCCTTATGACCTGGGCTACACACGTGCTACAATGGACAGAACAAAGGGCAGCGAAACCGCGAGGTTAAGCCAATCCCACAAATCTGTTCTCAGTTCGGATCGCAGTCTGCAACTCGACTGCGTGAAGCTGGAATCGCTAGTAATCGCGGATCAGCATGCCGCGGTGAATACGTTCCCGGGCCTTGTACACACCGCCCGTCACACCACGAGAGTTTGTAACACCCGAAGTCGGTGAGGTAACCTTTTAGGAGCCAGCCGCCGAAGGTGGGACAGATGATTGGGGTGAAGTCGTAACAAGGTAGCCGTATCGGAAGGTGCGGCTGGATCACCTCCTTTCTAAGGATATTTACGGAATATAAGACCTTGGGTCTTATAAACAGAACGTTCCCTGTCTTGTTTAGTTTTGAAGGATCATTCCTTCGAAACGTGTTCTTTGAAAACTAGATAACAGTAGACATCACATTCAATTAGTAATACAAGATATCACATAGTGATTCTTTTTAACGGTTAAGTTAGAAAGGGCGCACGGTGGATGCCTTGGCACTAGGAGCCGATGAAGGACGGGACGAACACCGATATGCTTCGGGGAGCTGTAAGCAAGCTTTGATCCGGAGATTTCCGAATGGGGAAACCCACCACTCGTAATGGAGTGGTATCCATATCTGAATTCATAGGATATGAGAAGGCAGACCCGGGGAACTGAAACATCTAAGTACCCGGAGGAAGAGAAAGCAAATGCGATTCCCTGAGTAGCGGCGAGCGAAACGGGATTAGCCCAAACCAAGAGGCTTGCCTCTTGGGGTTGTAGGACACTCTGCACGGAGTTACAAAAGAACGAGGTAGATGAAGAGGTCTGGAAAGGCCCGCCATAGGAGGTAACAGCCCTGTAGTCAAAACTTCGTTCTCTCCTGAGTGGATCCTGAGTACGGCGGAACACGTGAAATTCCGTCGGAATCCGGGAGGACCATCTCCCAAGGCTAAATACTCCCTAGTGACCGATAGTGAACCAGTACCGTGAGGGAAAGGTGAAAAGCACCCCGGAAGGGGAGTGAAAGAGATCCTGAAACCGTGTGCCTACAAGTAGTCAGAGCCCGTTAACGGGTGATGGCGTGCCTTTTGTAGAATGAACCGGCGAGTTACGATCCCGTGCAAGGTTAAGCAGAAGATGCGGAGCCGCAGCGAAAGCGAGTCTGAATAGGGCGCATGAGTACGTGGTCGTAGACCCGAAACCAGGTGATCTACCCATGTCCAGGGTGAAGTTCAGGTAACACTGAATGGAGGCCCGAACCCACGCACGTTGAAAAGTGCGGGGATGAGGTGTGGGTAGGGGTGAAATGCCAATCGAACCTGGAGATAGCTGGTTCTCTCCGAAATAGCTTTAGGGCTAGCCTCAAGGTAAGAGTCTTGGAGGTAGAGCACTGATTGGACTAGGGGCCCCTACCGGGTTACCGAATTCAGTCAAACTCCGAATGCCAATGACTTATCCTTGGGAGTCAGACTGCGAGTGATAAGATCCGTAGTCGAAAGGGAAACAGCCCAGACCGCCAGCTAAGGTCCCAAAGTATACGTTAAGTGGAAAAGGATGTGGAGTTGCTTAGACAACCAGGATGTTGGCTTAGAAGCAGCCACCATTTAAAGAGTGCGTAATAGCTCACTGGTCGAGTGACTCTGCGCCGAAAATGTACCGGGGCTAAACGTATCACCGAAGCTGCGGACTGTTCTTCGAACAGTGGTAGGAGAGCGTTCTAAGGGCTGTGAAGCCAGACCGGAAGGACTGGTGGAGCGCTTAGAAGTGAGAATGCCGGTATGAGTAGCGAAAGAGGGGTGAGAATCCCCTCCACCGAATGCCTAAGGTTTCCTGAGGAAGGCTCGTCCGCTCAGGGTTAGTCGGGACCTAAGCCGAGGCCGAAAGGCGTAGGCGATGGACAACAGGTTGATATTCCTGTACCACCTCCTCACCATTTGAGCAATGGGGGGACGCAGGAGGATAGGGTAAGCGCGGTATTGGATATCCGCGTCCAAGCAGTTAGGCTGGGAAATAGGCAAATCCGTTTCCCATAAGGCTGAGCTGTGATGGCGAGCGAAATGTAGTAGCGAAGTTCCTGATTCCACACTGCCAAGAAAAGCCTCTAGCGAGGTGAGAGGTGCCCGTACCGCAAACCGACACAGGTAGGCGAGGAGAGAATCCTAAGGTGATCGAGAGAACTCTCGTTAAGGAACTCGGCAAAATGACCCCGTAACTTCGGGAGAAGGGGTGCTCTGTTAGGGTGCAAGCCCGAGAGAGCCGCAGTGAATAGGCCCAGGCGACTGTTTAGCAAAAACACAGGTCTCTGCGAAGCCGTAAGGCGAAGTATAGGGGCTGACGCCTGCCCGGTGCTGGAAGGTTAAGAGGAGCGCTTAGCGTAAGCGAAGGTGCGAATTGAAGCCCCAGTAAACGGCGGCCGTAACTATAACGGTCCTAAGGTAGCGAAATTCCTTGTCGGGTAAGTTCCGACCCGCACGAAAGGCGCAACGATCTGGGCACTGTCTCAACGAGAGACTCGGTGAAATTATAGTACCTGTGAAGATGCAGGTTACCCGCGACAGGACGGAAAGACCCCGTGGAGCTTTACTGCAGCCTGATATTGAATGTTGGTACAGCTTGTACAGGATAGGTAGGAGCCTTGGAAACCGGAGCGCTAGCTTCGGTGGAGGCATCGGTGGGATACTACCCTGGCTGTATTGACCTTCTAACCCGCCGCCCTTATCGGGCGGGGAGACAGTGTCAGGTGGGCAGTTTGACTGGGGCGGTCGCCTCCTAAAAGGTAACGGAGGCGCCCAAAGGTTCCCTCAGAATGGTTGGAAATCATTCGCAGAGTGTAAAGGCACAAGGGAGCTTGACTGCGAGACCTACAAGTCGAGCAGGGACGAAAGTCGGGCTTAGTGATCCGGTGGTTCCGCATGGAAGGGCCATCGCTCAACGGATAAAAGCTACCCCGGGGATAACAGGCTTATCTCCCCCAAGAGTCCACATCGACGGGGAGGTTTGGCACCTCGATGTCGGCTCATCGCATCCTGGGGCTGTAGTCGGTCCCAAGGGTTGGGCTGTTCGCCCATTAAAGCGGTACGCGAGCTGGGTTCAGAACGTCGTGAGACAGTTCGGTCCCTATCCGTCGCGGGCGCAGGAAATTTGAGAGGAGCTGTCCTTAGTACGAGAGGACCGGGATGGACGCACCGCTGGTGTACCAGTTGTTCTGCCAAGGGCATCGCTGGGTAGCTATGTGCGGACGGGATAAGTGCTGAAAGCATCTAAGCATGAAGCCCCCCTCAAGATGAGATTTCCCATTCCGCAAGGAAGTAAGATCCCTGAAAGATGATCAGGTTGATAGGTCTGAGGTGGAAGTGTGGCGACACATGGAGCTGACAGATACTAATCGATCGAGGACTTAACCCACATTTTGAATGATGTCACATCTGTTATCTAGTTTTGAGAGAACACTCTCAATTTGTTTGGTGGCGATAGCGAAGAGGTCACACCCGTTCCCATACCGAACACGGAAGTTAAGCTCTTCAGCGCCGATGGTAGTCGGGGGTTTCCCCCTGTGAGAGTAGGACGCCGCCAAGCTTTAATCTTAAATTATTATCATCGCGGGGTGGAGCAGTTCGGTAGCTCGTCGGGCTCATAACCCGAAGGTCGCAGGTTCAAATCCTGCCCCCGCAACCAAATATATAAATGATATAAGAAGTGCCCCAAGGGTGCAGCCAAAATCATTTTATACAAATATGGTCCGGTAGTTCAGTTGGTTAGAATGCCTGCCTGTCACGCAGGAGGTCGCGGGTTCGAGTCCCGTCCGGACCGCCATTATTGTAAACGAAACGATCATGTTTTCGTTTTTTTTTGTGTTTTCTTTTACTGTATCTTCTGCTTGGTGTCATAGCCAAGCTTTCTTTATATCGGCAATATCTTGGATATTCCAGCAAAATTCGATACACTAGGAAGAGCCATATAGGCATAAGCAGGTTGAAAGGAGGTTTTGGTTCATGGATGAATTTGATTTGATACATAGCATTACTCCGCGGACCATTCACCATTCTTCCGTTGATGTAGGAATAGGTGATGATGCAGCACTCTACACTGCGAAACACGGCGTTCAGGAAATTGTTTGTGTTGATACTATGGTAGAAGATGTGCACTTTAAATTACACTATTCCTCACCTGAAGATATCGGGTATAAGGCGTTAGCCGTTAATATAAGTGATATTGCCGCGATGGGAGGCATTCCTAAATTTTATTTGGTATCACTTGCGGTCCCTTCAAAATGGACGGAATCTGAAATCAAGGCAATGTATGAAGGAATGAATGAACTGGCGAAACTATATCATATGGATCTGATTGGCGGCGACACAGTCTCTACCTCTGACAAATTAGTTGTAACGGTCACTGTGATCGGTGAAGTGGAAAAGGGACGGGCCTGTTTGCGCAGCTTGGCAAGACCGAATGATATTGTGTTTGTAACCGGGGAAGTTGGTTCTTCTGCAGCAGGATTGTCTTTATTGCTTGAAGAAACCAATCCTCAAAACTCAAGTGTTGAAGCGGGTTACTTTATCAACAAGCATAAACGGCCTCAGCCAAGAGTAAGCGTCGGCAGATTATGCTCGGGGTTGAAGCGGGCAGCTTTGAATGATATCAGTGACGGATTAGCTAGTGAACTGAATGAACTTGCAGAAGCCAGCTGTGTTTCAATTGAAATTGATGAAAGCATGCTTCCAGTCCATTCTGATTTGCCTAAGCTTCATCCTAACTGGAAAGAATGGGCTTTGTTTGGCGGTGAGGATTTTGAGCTGACAGGGACGGTTACAAAGGAGGAATGGGAAGTGTTGAAGCAGGAGTGCAAAACACGGCAACTACCCATTACAAAGATTGGCCATGTCAGGGAAAGAACAAAATCCAACGTGATCCTAAAAACAGAAAAAACAACAATGACCTTAGAGAAAAAAGGATATAATCATTTTAAATAAGACGGGTGACTCATGTGAAGCAATTAAAGTGGAGAACTGTAAATCCTGAAGAAACAAAAGCAATTGCTAAGCTGACGGCATCGTTTGCTAAACCGGGAGACGTCCTAACAGTAGAGGGTGATTTAGGAGCCGGAAAAACGACTTTTACAAAAGGCTTTGCAGAAGGACTTGGCATTACACGTGTTGTAAACAGTCCGACTTTTACAATTATAAAAGAATATCACGATGGCACACTTCCTCTTTATCATATGGATGTGTACAGAATGGAAGACGAAAGTGAAGATTTGGGACTTGATGAATATTTTCACGGACAAGGTGTCTGTCTCGTGGAATGGGCACATTTAATTGAAGAGCAGCTTCCGCAGGAGCGATTGCAAATTGTCATCAAAAGAGCTGGTGATGATGAGCGTGAAATTACCTTTACTGCCGTTGGAAATCGGTATGAAATGCTTTGTGAGGAGATAAGTGGACATGACAATATTAGCAATTGATACTTCAAATTACACGTTAGGCATTGCGCTGCTTCGAGAAGACACCGTCATAGCAGAATACATTACATATTTGAAAAAGAACCACTCTGTTAGAGCGATGCCTGCTGTTCATTCATTGCTGAAAGAATGTGATATGACACCGCAGGACCTTTCTAAAATTGTTGTTGCAAAAGGCCCTGGTTCATACACAGGAGTAAGAATAGGTGTGACGCTCGCCAAAACGCTTGCCTGGTCTTTACACATTCCGATTTCTGCTGTATCAAGCCTTGAGGCGCTTGCGGCAAATGGCCGGCATTTCGACGGTCTGATCAGTCCTATCTTTGATGCAAGACGTGGACAGGTGTATACAGGTCTTTATGAATATAAAAACGGGCTTTTGGAGCAAGTTGTTCCTGATCAAAATGTGATGCTGGCCGAATGGCTGAAGATGCTAAAAGAAAAGGATCGCCCTGTTTTGTTTTTAGGTCACGATACTTCTATTCACAAGCAGATGATAGGGGATGTGCTTGGGACAAAAGGGTTCATTGGAGCTGCTGCTCAGCATAACCCACGCCCTTCAGAATTGGCTTATCTAGGGGCGGAAAAGGAAGCAGCTGATGTTCACGGACTTGTCCCTGATTACTTACGGCTGGCAGAAGCTGAAGCGAAATGGATTGAAAGTCAAAAGTAGGGTGATAGGATGAAAACAAAAGCAGCGGTCAGAAACATGCGGCTTGATGATATTGATCACGTATACGAAATTGAAACATCCTCCTTTACGTCTCCTTGGACAAAGGAGTCGTTTTATCATGAGCTGCTGGAAAATCCGTATGCTCATTATCTCGTGATTGAAAAGGATGGCCATGTTGCTGGGTATTGCGGGATTTGGATTGTGATGGACGACGCTCAAATTACAAATATAGCAATAAAACCGGAGTATCGCGGCCAGTCTTTAGGAGAAGCACTTTTTCGTTCAGCGGTTGAACTGTGCAAAGAAAAAGACGCAAGGCGGCTTTCGCTTGAAGTGAGGGTTTCTAATCATCCTGCTCAAGGCTTATATAGAAAGTTCGGGATGCAGCCCGGCGGAATAAGAAAGAACTATTATACTGATAACGGGGAAGATGCGTTAATTATGTGGGTGACGATAAATGAGTGAGCAAAAAGAGATTTACGTATTAGGAATTGAAACAAGCTGTGATGAGACAGCGGCAGCTATCGTAAAAAACGGGAAAGAAATCATTTCGAACGTAGTGGCCTCTCAAATTGAAAGCCATAAGCGCTTCGGAGGCGTTGTTCCGGAAATTGCATCAAGACATCATGTTGAGCAAATCACTTTGGTCATAGAAGAGGCTTTTCGTAAAGCTGGCATGACGTATAGTGATATTGATGCGATTGCAGTAACTGAAGGTCCAGGACTGGTGGGAGCGCTTCTTATCGGAGTGAACGCTGCTAAAGCATTGAGCTTTGCGCATAACATTCCGTTAGTAGGCGTCCATCATATAGCCGGTCATATATACGCGAACCGCCTTGTGGAAGACATCGTGTTTCCAGCACTGGCATTGGTTGTTTCAGGAGGCCATACAGAATTGGTTTATATGAAGGAACACGGATCATTTGAAGTCATTGGGGAAACTCTCGATGATGCAGCAGGAGAAGCTTACGACAAAGTGGCTCGAACGATGGGACTGCCATATCCGGGTGGGCCGCAAATTGACAAGCTTGCTGAAAAAGGGAATGACAATATTCCGCTTCCTCGCGCTTGGCTTGAAGAAGGCTCCTACAATTTCAGTTTCAGCGGGTTGAAGTCTGCGGTGATTAATACGCTTCATAATGCGTCTCAAAAAGGACAGGAGATTGCTCCGGAAGATTTGTCTGCCAGTTTCCAAAATAGTGTAATAGATGTCTTGGTAACAAAAACGGCGCGTGCGGCAAAGGAATATGGTGTCAAACAAGTCCTTTTAGCTGGAGGAGTAGCTGCAAATAGAGGCCTCAGAGCTGCATTAGAAAAGGAATTTGCCCAGCATGAGGGGATTACGCTTGTCATTCCTCCGTTAGCATTATGTACAGATAATGCTGCGATGATCGCTGCAGCTGGTACAATTGCTTTTGAGAAGGGAATTCGCGGTGCATATGATATGAATGGCCAGCCTGGCCTTGAATTGACTTCTTATCAAAGTCTCACGACCTAACGGAGTGAGGCTTTTTATCTGTTATTAACAGGTAATTCTAAATTTATCCACATATCTGTTAGTAATTATGAAGATATCGATGGATAAAGGGCTGAAGACACTGTTAATAAAGTGGATAAATTCAGAATATTTTGTGGATAATGTGTATAAAGCGTTTACTTTGTTTGTTTATAAGGTTATTTTCTGTGGATAAAAAAGCACCTCTAAAAAGAGGTGCTTGACTTTTTTAATCTTCTTCTGTGGATAGTTCTTCCCATTCAGACAAAAGAGTTTCCAGCTCCTGATTGAGTTTCTCGTTGTCTGCATGGATGGCTTGTACCTTTTCATGGTCTTGATAGACTTCCGGATCACATAGCAATTCATCGTTATGACTAATGTTTTCTTCAATAGTTTGAACAGTGGTTTCAATTTCTTCAATCCGGCGGAGCCGTTGGCGCTCTTTCTTTTTCCATTCTTTTTCTTCCTCGTAAGAACGTTTGGAGTCAGACTTTACCGCAGCAGGCGTTTTTTCTATTTCCTCTTGCTGATTCATTTTCTCCAATTCAAGCTGCTCTGTTTTTTTCTCCGTATAATAATCGTAATCTCCCAGATACTCTTCTATATGATTTGAAGAAAGCTCCAATACTCTTGTGGCGATTCTGTTAATAAAATATCTGTCATGAGAGACAAATAACAGTGTGCCTGGATAATCAATCAGCGCGTTTTCAAGAACTTCTTTGCTGTCTAAGTCCAGATGGTTCGTCGGTTCATCAAGGATGAGAAAATTAGCTTTTTGAAGCATCAGCTTAGCAAGGGCCAATCTTGCTTTCTCACCCCCGCTCAGTGAATGGACGGGTTTCAGTACATCATCTCCGGAGAATAAGAAATTGCCGAGACAAGTTCGGATTTCTTTCTCCGGAAGACCAGGGTACTCATCCCACAGCTCATCAAGGACGCGTTTAGAGGAAGTCAGTTCAGCCTGCTCCTGATCATAGTAGCCGACACTGACATTCGAGCCGTATGAGATTGTTCCTTGATCTGGCTTTAGGGTGTCCATTAATGTTTTCAGTAAAGTCGATTTACCGATTCCGTTAGGGCCGACAAGAGCGGCGCTTTCTCCTCTTGTGAGCATGAACGACACTTCTGTTAAAAGCGGCGGCTGGTTTTCATAGCTGATTGTGAGATCCTGAACGCGCAGGACTTCATTTCCGCTCTGTTTTGTAATATCAAAATGAAAGTTTGCGGATTTTTCATCGCCGAGCGGTTTTGACATGATTTCCATTCGCTCCAGCTGCTTTCGGCGGCTTTGCGCTCTTTTTGTGGTAGAAGCTCTCGCAAGATTTCGGTCTACGAAGTCTTGAAGCTTTGCGATTTCATCCTGCTGCTTTTCATACACTTTAAGATCTTTTTCATACTGCGCGGCTTTTTGGTCGAGATAAGCGCTGTAGTTGCCGTGATATTTTTTGCTTTCAGCTCTTGATACCTCGTATACTTGGTTTACTACTTTGTCCAAAAAGTAGCGGTCATGCGAAACGATGAGAATGGCGCCTGAATAGCCTTGCAAATAATGTTCAAGCCAGGTTAGCGTATCAATATCGAGATGGTTTGTCGGCTCATCGAGAATGAGCAAATCAGGCTGTGTTAACAGAAGCTTACCAAGGGCAAGCCTTGTTTTCTGCCCCCCGCTGAGGCTTTGCACCTGTGTTGAATCGTCAAAATGGCTGAAGCCGAGTCCGTGAAGCACAGATCTGACATCCGCTTCATATTGATAGCCGCCTTTATCTTTGAATTCCTGCTGAAGCCGGTCATAGGTTTTCATGATGCTTTCCAATTCACCGGGATCAGCTGCCGCCATTTTTTCTTCGATAGCCCGCATTTCCTTTTCCATTTCTTTTAAGTGGTCAAAAACAGTCAGCAGCTCTTCTTTTATGGTAAGCTTAGAATCCAAGCCCGTATGCTGGGCAAGATATCCCATTGTAATATCTTTCGGTTTAATAACTTCGCCCTTTTCATACGAAAGCTGGCCTGCGATAATTTTAAGCAGCGTGGATTTTCCCGCGCCATTTCTTCCAACAATGGCGATGCGATCACGATTTCTGACTTCCAGCTTTATATTGTTTAAAATAGTATCAGCACCAAATGATTTGGACAGCTGATTAACTTGTAAGATCATCATATTATTTCACCTCTGCTATAATAAGTTAAGTGTAGCTTATGAACCAGAAGTCAGCAAACAATACATTGGCCGAATAAGACATAGAGAAGAAAATAGTGTATGATCTGTTTAAGGAGAGTTTTAATATGAATGGATTTTCTCATTTTAATGAACAGGGCAGAGCCCAGATGGTAGACATCAGCGAAAAATCTTCGTCTGTCCGTACTGCGGCGGCCGTTTCAAGCGTACACATGAAGAATGAAGTGTACGAGAAAATACAAAGTCATGATATCGGCAAAGGAGATGTACTGGCTGTTGCGCAGGTTGCAGGCATTATGGCCGCAAAGCAAACGTCGAATATCATTCCGATGTGCCATCCGCTTTCACTGAGCGGGGTAGATATATCGTTTGACTGGAAAATAAAAGAAGCAGAAGTTATACTTCATATAAAAGCACAGGTCAAAACGAAAGGGAGTACAGGTGTGGAAATGGAAGCGCTCACTTCTGCATCGGTGTGTGCTCTTACCGTTTACGATATGTGCAAGGCCCTTGATAAGGGGATGGTCATCGGCCCTACTTTCTTGCTGGAGAAGACAGGCGGGAAAAACGGTGACTTTAAAAGAGAACTATCCGAGTATAATTTGGAGGACCAAAAATGAATAAGGATCAATCAAAAATTCCGCAGGCGACGGCAAAACGGCTGCCGCTTTACTATCGCTTTTTAAAGAATCTGCATGCGTCAGGAAAACAGCGTGTCTCATCCGCTGAACTCAGTGATGCCGTAAAGGTTGATTCTGCCACGATTCGCAGGGATTTTTCCTATTTTGGAGCTCTTGGCAAAAAAGGATATGGATATAATGTCGATTATTTACTGTCATTTTTCCGAAAAACGCTTGATCAGGATGAGATGACAGACGTTATCTTGATTGGTGTCGGGAACTTGGGAACGGCATTTCTTCACTATAATTTCACAAAAAATAATAACACAAAAATTTCTATGGCTTTTGATATAAATGAGAGTAAAATAGGAACTGAGGTAGGCGGCGTGCCTGTCTATAACCTTGATGACCTAGAACAACACGTAAAAAATGAATCAGTTGCCATTCTTACAGTGCCAGCAGTTGCCGCTCAATCCATTACAGACAGATTGGTCGCGTTAGGAATCAAGGGAATTCTTAATTTTACGCCGGCCCGTTTGAATGTGCCGGAACACATTCGAATTCATCATATAGATTTAGCTGTAGAGCTTCAGTCACTGGTTTATTTCTTGAAGCATTATTCAGTTTTAGAGGAAATCGAATAGAGGGAAAGGAGGAGCCCACATATGCCGATCGGTCCTGGAAGCCTTGCTGTTATCGCAATCGTTGCTCTGATCATCTTCGGTCCCAAAAAGCTGCCTGAGTTGGGGAAAGCTGCGGGAGACACACTTCGTGAATTCAAAAATGCTACTAAAGGATTAACGAGTGATGACGAGGAAAAAAAGAAAGAAGATCAGTAAGTTAGGATGACACGAATGAAAGTGAATCAAATGTCGCTGCTGGAGCATATTGCTGAGCTTCGAAAACGATTGCTGGTTGTGGCGCTGGCATTTGTCGTTTTCTTTATCGCAGGATTTTTTTTAGCGAAGCCTATGATTGTTTATCTGCAAAAAACGGATGAAGCGAAGGAGCTTACGCTTAATGCGTTTAATCTGACAGACCCGCTTTTCGTGTTTATGCAGTTTGCGTTTATCATCGGGATTGTCCTGACCTCACCGATTATTCTTTATCAGATTTGGGCTTTTGTGAGCCCAGGTCTCTATGAGAAAGAGCGCAAAGTAACGCTCAGCTACATTCCGATCTCTATATTGCTTTTTTTAGCGGGCTTATCTTTTTCATATTATATTTTATTTCCTTTTGTTGTTGATTTTATGAAGCGGATCTCTCAGGACTTGAATGTCAATCAGGTAATTGGAATTAATGAGTATTTTCATTTTCTTCTGCAGCTGACGATTCCGTTTGGACTGTTGTTCCAAATGCCAGTCATCCTCATGTTTTTGACCAGGCTTGGAATTGTGACACCGATGTTCTTAGCGAAAATCAGAAAGTATGCGTATTTTACACTGCTGGTAATCGCTGCCCTGATTACTCCGCCTGAGCTTTTGTCTCATATGATGGTCACTGTTCCGCTGTTGATTTTATATGAAATCAGTATACTTATATCGAAGGCCGCCTATCGGAAAGCGCAGAAAAGCAGTGCTGCCGATCAGGACGTGTCTTCCGGGCAATCATAAAAAATCCATTTCTCATGAGAGAAATGGATTTTCTTTATTTCTGGTTCTTTTTGATTTTAAATGAAAAGGCGAACATCTTAAAAGAAATGCTGATGTTGTAAGCGGCGAACACCATCAGCAGGATGGAGTAAAATGACCACATGCTGCCTGGCGAGCTTGCGGCAAGATAAGTAAAGATGCACCCTACGGCAAAATAGATCATTCCCCAAACTACCGGGTTTCTCATAAAAATAATCCTCCAATAATCAATTGCATTTGTGTGCTCTGCTGTTCAAGGTACTTCTGAACAGGCTCAAGCTGCATGATGACGACAAATGTATTCATCATGACATGGGCGAATATCGGCACCCATATCCGTTTTGTTCTCGCATACAAGAAGGCAAAGGTAAAGCCCATTGCTGTATAAAGAAGAAGATGCTTTAAATCAGCGTGAACAATACCGAAAATAACCGAGCTGATCAGTCCGGCAAAGAAGAAATTCGTTTTTTCGTACAGTGTGCCGAAAATGATTTTTCTGAAGATGATTTCTTCTAATATAGGCCCGACGACAGAAGAAACCATAATCATGAGCGGGACCGCCTGAATGACATCCAGAATAGCTTGTGTATTTTCTGATTCTCTTCCGATGCCAAATACATAATATTCAATAGAGCCTGCTAATCCTTGCGAGAAGAGGGCAATGAAAAAACCGGCTATCGCCCAAAGGATAGAAAGTCCGACGGAGTCTTTCCGGCCGTTTCGCAGCGTTGTTTTCGGAACAGTTCTCAGAATGAGCAGAACGACAACGAGACAGGCGATAAAGCTGATAACGGACCATAATCCTTGTGCGTGCAGCATATTCTCATTTGTAGGCTGTCCTCCGGCATAACCGAATTTAAATAACAAGGGAATCCCGATTAATGCGGAAAACTGCATGATGATATATGTCAAAATAATAAACCAATACTGTTTTCTCAAATGGTATGTACTCCTTTGTTAAATGGGTTTCGTTCATCTACAGCTATTGTAACATAATCGGAACGGGGGTGAAAAAGCTAAGGGAAAAGGGAGCTGAAAAGAATCATGTAAGCGTGAAAAAATTTTTATCTTATCACTTGAAATTGGAAGGGAGATTCTTTATTATAAGAATTGTGTTAGCACTCTTTAGTGTCGAGTGCTAAAATTACATATTCATACTATTGAGGAGGTTATTACATTGTTAAAGCCATTAGGTGATCGCGTTGTCATTGAACTCGTAGAATCTGAAGAAAAAACTGCCAGCGGAATTGTGTTGCCGGATTCTGCAAAAGAAAAACCGCAAGAAGGCAAAATCGTGGCAGCTGGTTCAGGTCGCGTGTTAGAAAGCGGAGAGCGCGTTGCTTTAGAAGTAAAAGAGGGCGACCGCATTATCTTCTCAAAATACGCAGGTACTGAAGTGAAATACGAAGGTACTGAATACTTAATCTTACGTGAAAGCGACATTTTAGCTGTTATCGGCTAATTCTTAAATAAACAATACTTAAAACATTTGAGGAGGTCTTGTAAACATGGCAAAAGAAATTAAGTTTAGTGAAGAAGCTCGCCGCGCAATGCTTCGCGGTGTCGATGCACTTGCTGATGCTGTAAAAGTAACTTTAGGACCAAAAGGACGCAACGTGGTTCTAGAGAAAAAATTCGGTTCTCCGTTAATCACAAATGACGGTGTAACAATCGCTAAAGAAATCGAACTCGAAGACGCGTTTGAAAACATGGGTGCGAAGCTTGTTGCTGAAGTAGCCAGCAAAACAAACGACGTTGCCGGTGACGGTACAACAACTGCGACAGTTCTTGCGCAAGCAATGATCCGTGAAGGCCTTAAAAACGTAACAGCAGGCGCTAACCCTGTAGGCGTGCGTAAAGGTATGGAAAAAGCTGTAGCGGTTGCGATCGAAAACTTAAAAGAAATTTCTAAGCCGATCGAAGGCAAAGAGTCTATCGCTCAGGTTGCTGCGATCTCTGCTGCTGATGAGGAAGTCGGAAGCCTTATCGCTGAAGCAATGGAGCGCGTAGGAAACGACGGCGTTATCACAATCGAAGAGTCTAAAGGCTTCACAACTGAGCTTGAAGTTGTGGAAGGTATGCAATTCGACCGCGGATATGCGTCTCCTTACATGGTAACTGACTCAGATAAGATGGAAGCGGTTCTTGACAATCCTTACATCTTAATCACAGACAAAAAAATCACAAACATTCAAGAAATCCTTCCTGTGCTTGAGCAGGTTGTTCAGCAAGGCAAACCATTGCTTCTGATCGCAGAAGACGTTGAAGGCGAAGCACTTGCAACACTTGTTGTGAACAAACTTCGCGGCACATTCAACGCAGTGGCTGTTAAAGCTCCTGGCTTTGGTGACCGCCGTAAAGCAATGCTTGAAGACATCGCTGTCCTTACTGGCGGAGAAGTCATCACAGAGGATCTTGGCCTTGACCTGAAATCTACTCAAATCACACAATTGGGACGCGCTTCTAAAGTTGTCGTTACAAAAGAAAACACAACAATCGTTGAAGGCGCTGGCGAAACAGACAAAATTTCTGCCCGCGTGACTCAAATCCGCGCTCAAGTGGAAGAAACAACTTCTGAATTCGACAGAGAAAAATTACAAGAGCGTCTTGCGAAACTTGCTGGCGGCGTAGCTGTCATCAAAGTCGGCGCTGCGACTGAAACTGAGCTGAAAGAGCGTAAACTTCGCATCGAAGACGCCCTTAACTCAACTCGCGCAGCTGTTGAAGAGGGCATCGTATCCGGCGGTGGTACAGCACTTGTCAACGTATATAACAAAGTCGCTGCAGTTGAAGCTGAAGGCGATGCTCAAACAGGTATCAACATCGTGCTTCGCGCGCTTGAAGAGCCAATCCGTCAAATCGCACACAACGCTGGTCTTGAAGGATCTGTCATCGTTGAACGCCTCAAAAACGAAGAAATCGGCGTAGGCTTCAACGCTGCAACTGGCGAATGGGTAAACATGATCGAAAAAGGTATCGTTGACCCAACGAAAGTTACACGCTCAGCTCTTCAAAACGCTGCGTCTGTAGCTGCAATGTTCTTAACAACAGAAGCCGTTGTCGCTGACAAGCCAGAAGAAAACGCTGGCGGCGCAGGAATGCCTGATATGGGCGGCATGGGCGGTATGGGCGGCATGATGTAAACACCCTCGAAAACCCCTTGATATGACTGGGTTTTGTAGTAAGATGAGAATGGTTTGCTAATATTGCAGAAACTAACGGAGGCTTCTCATGAGTTCACCAAACTTTTGAGAGGCTTCTTTTTTCATTTCTTGGGTAACGTGTAGATAAACATTTTTCGTAGATTGGTCATCGGTATGACCAAGACGGTCCATGATTTGTTCAAGTGACACACGGGTTTCGGCAAGAAGTGATGTATGGGTTTGTCTTAAACTGTGCTGAGTCAAATCTTCATTTAGGTCGGCTATTTTAGCAGCCTTTTCATTCGGTCTCTCGCACATTTTTAATCATTATGGGATATCCGTCTTACTGTTGCATCTTAGCGAAAATAAAATTATGGTATAGTAAGCATCTCCTAACAGCTCGATGACCTCATCTTGAACCTTTTTATGCTCCTTCAAAGCATAGATGACATCTACTTCTACAATGTTTTTCCTTCGTGTTTTTCTTGTCTATGGAGTACCCGGTTGATATTTCAGCGCATTGTTGCTTGGATTGTAACACGTTTTCATGATGCTGATGGGGTGATCCACAAAATCAAGATCTTTCCACTTGAGCGCAATTAACTTAGAGTAAAATTAAATAAACGAATAACCTCTCATTATTATTCATACTATTCAAAAATCTATATAGGACGTCCTTTATTTTTCGGAATTATGAGAACCTTGGGGTTCAGTAGTTTTATACAGTAAATCTTAAATCAAAAAGTTGATTACCTTATAAAAAAAGAAGCGTAAAAAGGCACTTCTTTTTTTCTGACATACAGACTGCACTAACATTTATATTTTAAGCAAACATAGAACGATTTAATCTTCCGGAGAATATCTTTATAATTGGTGAGAATTAGGATGAAGTACCGAAACGAGTAGAAAGACAAATGTAGAAAACATACAATTATCAAAGGTGAATTATCCTGTAAAAAAACAGGGGGTAAACTTGAAAATACTCTTAAGTTCAGGGGTCCACTAGGAAAAATTCACGACATTATAAAGATAAATATGTTATAATTATCAAAATATATTATTGTGTGGTGATATTATGAATAGATCTATAAATGATGCAACTCTGGTAAAGGTTGGAGACATTTTTCAATATTATATTGCTTTACGTGATTGCTTTAAAATGAAAAATGGGGATAAACTGCAAATTGAGGTAAATGGTGATGTTAGTCTTGTTGCGGCGATATCAAAGAAATCGTTTCAGAGAGAGGTAAAGCATCATTTTGGAGAAAGAAACCTTTCTGATAGAGATGTGGATTTTTGGAAAACCTTATCTAATTGGTATATAGAACATAATAGAATTACAACATTTTCCAGTCTGGTTTTACACACTACCGCCACAATATCTTCTGATTCTCTTTTTTATAATTGGAACACTAAAGAATCTAATGATAAAATCACAGTTCTGCAATCGATTGGACAATTAAATAAAAAGAGAGAAGAAACTTTTAGAAAGTATTACAATAAGATTTTTGCGGAAGAAATTTATGATGAGATTAAGTTATTAGATATATTATCAAGATTCACTATAGAATCCTCTCAAAATCAAATTTCAGGTATTTCAAAAGAATTTAGTTCCTACATAGGACATATTCCGGAAAACAATCGTGATAATTATATTGGGGCATTACTTGGACGAATTGTTTCTATAGTTAAAGACCCACCGCACCGTTGGGAGGTCACTAGAGAGGAATTTGATAAAATATTACAGCAAGAATCGCCTGCTTACTCAAGTCCAAATGAACAACCGTTACCGAGTGACTTTGCAGAGGTAAATATTCCTGAACAAACTGCAGAATCATTACTAAATAAGGAATTTGTAGAGGCCATTCGAAAAATTGAATATGATAAACAAATTCCAGATGCGGTTTCTGATTATTGGAAAGCTGAAATGACAGTTATGAAATATTTTAAAGATGATTTTTTATATCTCAAAAGTTTGCCACTATATAAAAATGAGTTAAAAAGACAATTAAAATATGTAAAAGAAAGTAAAGTTATTGAAACCGAAGGGATGAATAGGAATATAGAGATTAAGATTTCAAAACTGATGTATACAGAGGTTATGAGATGGGATGTAAAGGATTTTGGATCAATAGTTAGAAATCAGGGCTATTTTCAAAGAGGAATTATTCATACTATTGTTGACGATAAAAAGTTTAGCTGGGATGTAGGTGAAGAAGGATGAGTATTGAAAGTATACAAGCATTATCAATGAATTCTCATTTTTATAGCGTTCTCTTGCAAGGCTTTTTATCAGGATACAATAAGCCTTGTGAGATGAGATTGGTATTTATGGCGTTACCTATTCTATTACATTCTGAATCGAGAAAAAAGTTAGCTTCAGCAAAAAGTACTAGTAAAATGGAAACTTTATTCAATAAACCAGAAAAATTGAATAATGATACTAAGGTTTCAGGAAAAGTGAAGCTTGCAGGATATTTAAGTCGATTCAATGAGCTAAAACCTTTTTCGAAAAAGGCGTTAGTGATTTTGTACTCAAAAAAGAAGATAGTAATAAATGAAAAAAAAATAATACTTATAGAGCCAATAAAATATTTGGATTTTGATAGTTCTGCAAGAGAGTGGATTAAGGCTGCACATTATTTAGGCGTTGTTTTTGCTAAGACTAATGAAGATCATTTGAATTATTTCTTGGGGGTGGATAGAGAATGAAAAGCTATTTAAAGGCTATTATGATGTTTAATAAATCAGGAGAATTGCGTAGGGTTCCGTTGCAACCGGGAGTCAATATTGTAACGGGAGAATCTAAAACTGGTAAAAGTGCTCTAGTTGAAATAATAGATTATTGTTTATGCAGTTCAAGATCGACCATACCAAAAGGGAAAATAACGGATTTTTCATATCTTTATGTCATGCCCATGCTAATAAACCAAAATACATATGTAGTTGCTAGATATAATTGGGAAAGTGGCGGGAAAATGTATGTTTTAAAAGAATCCCCAGATTTTCCAATAGATAATATAACACTAGAATACTTTGAGGATAAGCCAATATTATCCGTAAAGGATGCACAATATGAGATTGAATCTGCATTGGGATTATATGTAACAAATATTGTTACTGATAGTGAAAAGCAAGGAAAAAAAGCTTCTCTAAGAAATATGGTATCATATCTTTTTCAACATCAGAATTTGATGGCAAGTAAATTCGCATTGTTTTACAGATTCTCTGATTATTATAAAAGAAAAGATATTATAGAGCAATTTCCTGTTTTTGCAGGAATGATTGGACAACA
The DNA here is from genome assembly GCF_023238245.1 of Bacillus rugosus. NCBI lineage: Bacteria > Bacillati > Bacillota > Bacilli > Caryophanales > Bacillaceae > Bacillus > Bacillus rugosus. The sequence goes on from NZ_CP096590.1 coordinate 645,733, forward strand.
ATATTACAGTGATTTAATCCGGCTAAATAATTTGAAGGCTCAATTGAAGAAAAAACAAAAGACTCAAAAGGCAAATGAAAAAAGTTCAACATATATTAAAGAGAATTTAGAACCTCTATTGAAAGATTATTACGCTTTGCTAGATGTTCCATTTAATTCAAATATTACAATACAAAAAATGCTTAAACTTGCTTCGAATTTACCTGAATTTGATGAAACGCAGCTTTTCAATGAGAATGGAATCGCTGAAAGATATCGTCAGCTTAATAATGAATTAGATGGATTAAGGGATCAAGAGAGAGATGTGTTGCTTAGAATTGATAATTTAGATGATGTAAATCAAAATGGAAATAACTTTACTGGTATGTTACAGGAATTGAAAGATCAGACTAGTATTTCTGGAAACTTCGAAAAAGAATATTCTTGTCCTTTATGTGGAGGTATATGTGAAGAAATCTCTGAGGATGACGCTACACTGATAGAAGCTTATGTATGGCTTGATAAGGAGTTAGAGATTACTAGGAAGTTTACAAATGATTTTTCAGAGGATATTCGAAAGCTTAAAGATGCACATGGAGTAATAGAAAATAGAATAAAAGATGTATGGCAGCAGATTAAAAATATTGAACGTAAATTTATCAATTCAAAAGAGCTTGTTTCAAAAAGAGAAAAGGTTAATTACGCGAAAGCCAGAATTGTATTATATTCAGAGATGGCCAATTCAGGTTTGTTGGACAGTGTAGATGAGGATATAGCAGATTTAAAAACAAAAATTTCTCAATTGGAAGTTAAGATAAATGGGTTTGATTTAGATAATAAGAAGGCAAAAGCGCAGACATTCCTTTCGTATAATATGAATCGTTTATCACTTACTTTAGATTTTGAAGAAGAATATCGCCCGTTAAATTTAAACTTTGGACTTATGGATGAAACTTTCGACGTTTATCAGCTGCAAAAAAATGATAAAATTCATCTGTACGAAATGGGAAGTGGAGCAAACTGGGTGTCGTGCCATATCGCCCTTTTTCTAAGCTTTTTAAGATATTTCGCTACGCAAGAGCAATCGCCGATGCCGTTAACAATGTTTTTTGATCAACCTAGCCAAGTATATTTTCCACAAGGGGCATTTGAAAAGAATGATAGGAATGAATTATCGGACTCTGATTTAAAAGCAGTTAATCAAATGTACAAAACTATATTTGAAGAAATTAATTCCATTGGTGAAGATACTGGTATTATTCCGCAAATATTGATAGTTGATCACGTTGATGGGCAAGATTTAGAAATTAAAGATGAATTTGCTTCTTATGTAAGGGGAGATTGGAGAAACGGCAAAGCTTTAATATAATAAAAAATATGTCTGTATTTACGATTTACAAGAGCTTTTTTGCTTCAGTTGGTTTCAATAACAGAGATTTATAAAAATTACAGAAACTTATTTAAATCCAGTAAGTAAGACCAGTTAATTTTACCCTAATATAAGAAATTTTCGAGAAAGTGGGTAAAAACTCAAACCCTGTTATTTGGGGAACCTAGACAGGGAGAAAACTCGAAATTTCAATAAAATGTGAGATAGCCAACCAAGAAAAGAAAATTGGTCCACCCGTTGATGTTCTTTAATGCCTTGAAGAAGTTAAATGTGATAAAGTAACAAACCTCTTACCCATCGCTGCGAGCTATGCGCTCCACTATTACAGGTGAATCTATCACAAAAATATCATGTAACATATCTCTACGTTTTAAAAAGTAAACTATTATTTTTATAAACTATGGTCGTCATTTCAGTAAAGAAAGTTGGTGTGCTTTGAGTCAAGATACTAGTGTTTTAAAAACTACTATTCCACCACTAATTCCATCTGAATTATTATGAGTATAGAGATTTTATTAAACCCAGAATTACGAGAAGTAGTGCAAGCAAATTGCCTACTTCGATATTTAGAAGGTGTTATCAATCACTTAAAAATAAGGTTTTGAAGTTGGCTAACATTACAGAAGGAGAATGGAAAAAAATACACTGGATGAAAAGGTTAATTTGATTAAGAAGCATGTAGACAAAAGTATTTCTCATAAATTTTTTAAAATAAAAAACATTGGATATAAAGGGGCCCATTATGGTCAAAGTGTTACTTCCTATGAAATTAAGCGCGCTATTGAGCATGCTTTGAATATATTTGAAGATTTGTTGGTCATCTATTTTAAAGATAATAAAATAGGTACACAACCCCCAGTATTAACTCTGCTAAGTTCTCTGCCTCCAATAAAGCGTGTGTATATTTTGGAGAAGGTGTGGGTTCATAATAAAGGGAATTTATGGATTGCAGACAAGCTTTCTATGGCATATCTTAAAAGTGGGAACTTTTAAAAGGCATTGAAATTCTTAGAATCAATTAAGGATGATATAGGTGAAACGACTTATGGAGAGTTTGTATGGAAAATAGAAAGTCTGAAGAAAAATCTACATCGGTTTGATATTTCTAAAAATGTAGAAGATGTTACTAGAATATTCAACTTATTAACAAACGATGAATACTATGAAAAATATCCGGAATTTACAAATATGTTTTGTGTATTGGTATCGGGTTACAACTATAAATAAATTAACAGGTAAATTTAATCTTAACATATAAATGTAGGTGTGTTATGCATAAAAGTAATAAGACTAAAACAGGCCTTGAGGAAGTTCTTATAAATATTTTAAATAATACAGCTAGTGCTGTAGCCCTTTATCTCAAAGGATTTGAGGCAGATGAGATAGCTAAAATGTTATCTATTAATATAAATGAACTTAGAGATAAAATTAAAACTTTTGAAGAAGATCAATAAGTTATATAAAAGAGGACCGTTAATAAAATGTTAACATTATGCTAACGCAATCACATAAAAAACGGTAGATCCCCATTAAAGATGTTACAGACAACAATATCCAAGACGTTGATTTATCGCACTTTTTACACCTCTTGTATTACACACTCAAAGCCTACGGGTTTGAAGTGACTTTTTAACAAAATGCTAGCATAATGAAAAATAAAAGAAGCTTCTTATTAGTTTTAATTATTCGGAAGCTTTTTTTTTCATTTGTTGTGAAACATGGAGATAAACTTTTTCGTGCTTTAAACATGTGAATGTGCAAGTCTGTCCATAAAAAGAGCACATTCTATTTTTGGAGGATTTTAACAATTTTTGTCGAAGTATGTTTATTAAAAAGTAAATAACAGAGTAAATTTGTAAAATTATCTCTAGATTCTTTTTATAGCAGTGACTTTATTGGAGGTGCAAAATGTCTAATGTAACACAATTACGAATAGACACACAGATTCTAACTATAAACAAAGTTGTTTGCCGTCACATAGACAGCCTTGCTACTTCGACAAGAGGAGTAGTTTCGCAGGATATCCTGTCTCAATTACGTAACTTTGTTGAGCATATAATGCTGAAGTTCTACGCCAACGGTCAAGATATAGAAAACAACTATGATAATATCTGCAAGGCAATTGACTTTGTTAAAACACGGGGCAATTTAAAAGTGCTGAGACGGTTTCATGATTATTTGCAAATCGTAGCATCACACTATACGCTTGACGAGGAAAACTCAGAGCGTCTAATGTTAAAATATTATGAATATCTTTTGAGGATCAAAAACCTCTTGCATGACAGTTTTTCCCTTAACGTTCTTAACAACCTTGACAAGTTTCCGCTGAACATGGATTCAAACATGCAGGAGTATTATGAGAAGATTGCTACTAAGATAAAAAGCTATAATTTGCAGGGCGTTGGAAAATCCGAAAAATACTATATTCAAAAGATTAAGCCATTCTTTGTGGGTCAGAGGATTTACTATGAGATAACTTTTACACCTGCCAATGATTATGCGAGTAAGTTTAACAGGGTTATCGCCTTTACTAGTTTGGAAATAACCGAAAACTATGCTGTCAAGTTTACTTTAGCTCGCGACAGTATTGAAATCCTCGGCAAGACTATGCCTATTATCGTTATTATAGGTTGGGAAGTCGCAATACGAGATTGTGAGTTTAGGAATTTTACAAGTTTGATTAGAGGAGCGGCAGTTAAGACCGGATATGCCGAACAACTGGGCATCTCACTATTTTTAACGTCAACAGGATTTAATCTGACAGAACTCGTTGATTTCCCCGATGCGGAATTTCAAGAGATTAAGCAGCAAGCGACACAACGAGCCAAAACGGTTGTGTTCTTCAATGATTTAGAGCTTTGCCGAACAATAATGAGAGAAAATGCCGTGGGCAGCAATCTCCTGCGGTATTTACTTTACCATATGAATAACAAAGTAATTAAAAACCAGCAACAAAGCCTTCCAAACAATAATTTGTCCGGGCTTTATGTGAAAAACGGCTGTATCCCGTTCGACAGTATGCCCTTTAATACCTCGCCGATAGGACATAACCCCAGACTGGGTGATTTGTTCGCTTGCATTGATACTGCAGAACGACAACACGAAATACTTGCACGACTGGTTAGGAATAACACCGAAATTAAGGGACAACTTTTTACACCCGTAAAGGATATCGTTGGGTTCGATGATATAGCAGCACTCGTAAAAATCTATAACTCCAATTTATGGCAAGGGCATTTAGAAAACAGCAAATTAGTGATTGAAGCTGGTCACATCTTTATTAATGGTTATAAAAACGATACCCGTTTCATTATTAACCAACTTGAGGATCTGGCAAAAAGCGGAGTTCAGAACTATTCAAACTCGGTAAAGGCGTGGTTGAGCGAACCTAATCATGGTGTTGACTGCGACGAGAAAAAAGAGGCTTTAACCCAAATGTTTGAAAGCTCACGGGTGGCTTTAATGTACGGCTCGGCCGGCACGGGAAAGTCTACGCTCATAAACCACTTAGCACATTTCTTTGCTGATAAGAAAAAACTGTTTTTAGCACAGACCAATCCCGCTGTAGATAATTTGAAACGACGAGTAACAGCTTCAGATTGCACATTTTCAACGATTACAAAATTTCTAAAAAGGAAGAGCATCATTACTGATTATGACGTGCTAATAATAGATGAGTGTAGTACGGTGAACAATCGTGATATGAGAGATATTCTTATCAAAGCTACATACAAGCTTTTGGTTATGGTAGGCGACTCATATCAAATAGCATCTATCCGATTTGGCAACTGGTTTAACGTTGCTCGTATGTTTGTTCCAGAAACCTCAGTGTTTGAATTAAAAAAGCCTTACCGGAGCAATAACCAAGGATTGCTTTCATTATGGGATAGAGTGCGTAAGATGGATGATACCATTCTTGAACTTATTACACGGCAAGGTTATTCCAACACGTTAGACGTTTCAATTTTTGCCCCTGCTGAAGCAAACGAAATAATTCTTTGTCTTAATTATGACGGGCTGTACGGAATAAATAACATTAATCGTTTTTTACAAGAAAGCAATCCAAACGCTCCGGTGTCGTGGGGAATTCAACAATATAAGGTCAACGATCCAATTTTATTCAATGAATCCGACCGTTTTGCGCCCCTAATTTATAACAACATGAAGGGACAGATAGTAGGGATAGAAATTCTTGATATTGAAAAGCCCACAGAACGCATACAGTTTGATATCGAACTTGAAATGGTTATAAACGGTGTAGATGCCTTCGGTCAAGATTTTGAGTTATTGGATAATTTAGAATGCGGTCACTCTGTTATACGTTTTTGTGTCAACAAACTTAAAAGTACTGATGAAGATGATGACGGCTCTTCAAAATCAGTTGTTCCATTCCAAGTTGCATATGCCGTATCCATGCACAAGGCACAAGGCTTGGAGTACAACTCTGTTAAAATCGTCATAACAGATGAGATTGATGAAATTATAACACATAATATCTTCTACACAGCTATTACCCGTGCGAGAAATAAACTCAAAATCTACTGGACACCCGAGGTCGAGCAAAAGGTGTTGAGTAGCATAAAGCCAAAAAATAACAATAAAGATATACAGTTGTTGAAGCTAGGTAACTAATGATGACTCGGGAGAACTAATTTACTTCTGTGTTCAACTGCCAGACCATAATGTGGCACAACGAATATTGGTAATACTCGACGTGCTGAAAATGTTCATAAAGTAACGGTCATTTCCAAAGATGGGGTAAAAGTGTCTGACTCGAAATCCATGGATTTCATTAGTAGACTGGGATCACATAGATAGGTCAGAATATTACTACAAAAAACATTGTTTCGACTACCAACTCGATTTAGAAATAAGCAGGTACATTTGTATGGGTAAGTAATAATCCTAGGATTTTCGAAAATGAACGATGGGGTTTCAAAATAATGAAAGGGCAGTTGAAGATATGCTATCCAAACAAAATTATATAAAAATACTAAACTATTTTGACAAGCATTTATGGGACGGTAAGACGACAGATACAAATTGGAGCTATTACGGTTTAATTCTGGATTGGCATTTTGATAATTCAGTCTTATGTGTTGATTATTTGGATATAGGTGACTTCTTTGATCACAATGGCAGTTTTGGATTTGTAGATGACAAGTACCTCTTGGAGCAGTATGGTAATATTCCATCTGGTAAACATCTGCAGGTGCTAGAGAATATTCTAAACATCCTAAAGCATTCCACAGTAAATAAGGAACAAAGTAACCATATGATTGAAATGGTCACCAGAGTTCTAAAGAGGGAGAACGTAAAGATTAATAATCCTGATATTGGGTATTTAACTGTAATGCCAGATGACATCCTTGATTCGGGATCATATTGTAATATTGTTCGCGTTAGGGAAGGGGTTCTAAGAAAAGAATTAATATCTATATTTCAAAACGATGAGAAGCTAAAAAAACGTATGCAGTATGAGTTTGAAAATATGCAGAAGCTGCAGGGATGTCCGGCAATTTTAAATGTGTCTGATTTTAATCCTGAAACTCACACCTATCTTATGGAACAATGCGAAAAGAATCTTTATAAGCATTTGGAAGACGAAATGGAATTGACTTTTGAAGAGAGACTAAAAATTATTATGGATATCCTAACGGGGATGGCATTTGCACATGAAAAGTCGATTATTCACAGAGACCTGCACTTGGGGAATATTCTAAAGATAGGTAATGATTTTGTGATTGCAGATTTCGGATTAAGTAAGGATCTGTCTATTGAGCGGAGTATGAAATCTTCGGCCACAGAGAAAAATAATCATCTGTTTGTTGATCCTCTTTCTATGTCCGACTTTACGAAATTAGATCAAAAAAGTGATGTCTATTCCATAGGTAAGATAATTGATTATGTTTTTACACATAATGCTTCTGATTCTAATCATATTTTTAAGACTGTTGTTGAGCGTTGCATTTCTCGAAATAAAGACCTGCGATATGACACAGCTCAATATATTCTTAATGAAGTAGAAAGTATTCTGAAGAATCAAGATCAGGCAGAAAGCAAACAGAACACGATTAGCAAAATTCTGAATAATTATTATGATGCTCAGGTACATGATTTTATTATTGGTCTAACAGAGATGGATAGAATCAGCAAGTTTATAGTTGAACATAGGTTGTCAACGTTCTGGAAACTTGTTTTGAGTTTTGAAAGTGGTTACCAAACCAAGATTCTACAATCTATTTCATATAATTATTCGGAAGCAACAGGGTACGGAGGCTGGACAAATTATGATATCTTCGCGCAAATTTCCTTTAACCTATGCTTGAACTTGGAAGACATGGAGGTAAGGAAGATTGCAAGAAGCATTCTAGAAGGATGTGCTGACATAAGATACAGCGCCCAAAACCTACTAGAGAAGCTACCTAGTTAAATTAACTTTGGACAATTTTTAGGAAAAAACAGTAGATAGACTTATCTTATTCGAGTCAAATCCTGCTGTTCTTTTTATTGTAGAAGGGGTATGTAACCACCATAGATAATGAATAACTCTAAAAGTACAAAACTTCTTTTACCCGGCGACATTTGATCTAAAGAATGTTAACAATTTGCTAACGTCTTCTCAACGAACCGAACTTCAATGAAAAACCGGTAAATCGCCGTTAAAGATGTTACAGCCAGTAACATCCAAAACGTTGGTTTACCGCACTTTTGCACCTCATGTTAACGAAATTACACTCTTTCAACTTACAGGCTGCATGATGTAAAACCTACAAAAAACCCTTGATTTACAAGGGTTTGTCGGCAACAGACGTCATTTTTGATGCCCTTTTGATGCCATTTATAAATTTTCGAGGCTTCTTACGAGTTCACTGAACTTGTGAGAGGCTTCTTTTTTTCTGTCTTTTGTGAAGTGTAAATAAACCTGTGTAGTATGTGCGGGCTTACATGGCATTTATGGACCGAAAACAAAAGCAAAAATTGAAGCGATATTGAAGTAATAAAAAGGTCCCTTGAAATCAAGGGACCTACAAAGGTTTCAATCATCACTCTTATACCTTTGTAGGATCTTGTCTCTCCAGATAAGCATAAGTTCTTTAAATTTTACTGTTTCCAAGGAATTTTTATCGTTTTCACTTTCTGTATAAAGGTGTTCTACGACAGTTTTATCTTTTTTTATATATGCAATGATGGTGTTTAATTGAATCTCATATTCTTGAGAAGAACGATCCAATACTTCTTGAACAATATTTAAATATTCATCAGCTTCCTCTACTGAAACAATATTTTCAATGAAATCGGAAAAGTATTCTAGTTCTGTTGGAAGAACTATTCTTAAGTATCCTAAAGGGTCTCTTTTAAATTTAAATGAATATCCCATGATAAATCAGTCTTTCCTTTTTATTTATTCTTAGTTTACTTTATCCGTTCATTACTCTTTGTAGAGCTTATCTAATAACTCCGTAAATAGGGTTTAAAAATTATTCGTCCAAACCTTTGTTACTTCTCTCTCTATTGCAGACAGGAGACCATATTGGTATACTCTCATACGACAAAAAAGACCTAGTTATCTAAATAATAGTGCCACCAACACTCTTAGACGGTCTCCCCTAGGAAAGTACTGTCAAAGAGAAATCCTGTTAAAATGTCTATTTGTGCTGCTTTTTTTTAGCTACTAAAAGATAATGTTTTCCTTGCAATTAGAAACTAGTCTTTTATGTTAAAGCAACAGAATAATGATTTCCGATCCCCAAAAATTCACTGTTGATGGAGTTAGATTCTTGATGAAATCCGTCCCAACTCTATGGAGACAGACAACCCAATTATCAACTTCTGATATTATTTTTTATGATTATCAAGGAGGACTTAATAGTGCATTTCTCAAAAATGATAGATCGCTTTGCTTTATATGATTTACACAGAAAAAGAAGCAAAGATAAACATTTTTCTGCTGCTTTTACAGTCGATATAGATGATAGAGAGGAATTTTACAGTGCAAATATAGCTGATGTTTCAATTTATTTGAATAAATCTAAAAAAAGTTATAGGGTTGGAACATTTAGTTATGAATCCTTAATTCAAACTGGGAATCTTGTTAATGATACTTTAAAAGGGGAGGTTTTTTTAAATAAAAATGATATAGATTAACCCAATGTCATCTTTGTACACGGTTGGCGCATGGATTCGTACAATAGGATCAAAAAAATATTTCATAATCGTATAATGAACGATTTAGGCTGGAACATGTATTATTATTCTCTTCCATACCATTTTGAAAGAGAACCGGAAAATTCCCTGTATAGTGGCGAATTGATGATTAGTGCAAATATTGATCGTACAATTGAGTCGACAAGACAGGCCATTGTAGATTTACGTGCGTTAATTCACTGGATAAAAGCAAATAAAAAAGGACCTGTTATCATAGTGGGAGTAAGCTTAGGGGGATGGGTTACTAATCTAATTGCTACCCTAGAATCTCAAATTGATGTAATGGTATCAATCTTTTATGCCAATCGCCTTTCTTATTCGATATGGAACACGATCCCAGGTAAATACATAAGAGAAGAATTAGAACAAAATGGTGTGACCTATGAAGATTTAATAAAATATTGGAATATCACAGATCCCAGTCAAGCCTTGCCTAAAGTTAATAAAGATAACATGCTGCTGATTTCTGCTAAACACGATCAATATATTGACTTAAAAAATGCAGATTATTTATGGGAAAGTTGGGGGAAACCCACAAGATATGTTTACAATTGTGGTCATTCTGGTATTGTTCTTTGTCGCAAAAAACTGGCAAATGATACGCTTTCCTTTATACGAGAAAGAATACATACGGGAAAAACTGGTTTAGTACATTTGTAGACCTTAATAAGAAACGAAAGGCCAACTGCAACTTCAGTTGGCCTTTCCTATTTATAGTAAAGAAACTGAGTGAGATTGCTGACAGAACTACTTTGAGTACTTTTCTTTAATCACCATTGTCAGTTCTTCCACCTCACCCCGAATCCCAATTGCAGGCTCCCAAGAATCAATCAAACGAATCGCCTTTTGATTAGATTCCATCGCTTTCGTTTTCTCTCCTTTACGATACAACAGCTGCGCCATCCCATAATAATAATAAATCAGCTCAACCTGATTCGCGTTGTGTTTGTCATAGAGCATTTGCTCAAAGGCTTCTTCTGCTTTCTCAAACTGATCACACTTCACATAAGCAACACCCAAATTGAAATAGGCTTCTATCGTTTTTTCGCCGCCGTACGTGGAGCTGATCTCATTTGCCGCTTCGTATAGTTGAATGGCTTCTTCATCAAGGCCTCTCGCAAAGCTTAGGTCTCCGCGTACCAGTAGAACCCTGTGTTGAATCGTTGGAGAAATCGGTTGATCTTCGATTTCGTTTAAAATTACTTCTGCTTTTTCCTGTTGCCCGGCTTTTAAAAACAGCCTTGCTTGCAGTGCGTGTCCCCATACTTTTAAATCGTGGGCATCGAGATCTTCTGCGTCTGATAGTTCCAGAATCTTCAGTCCGGCCTCAATTTGCTGAAGCGCCCCATCTAAATCATTGACTTCCATCAGTGCCCAGCCTGCTGTGTCGATTCGGAAGAATGCTTCTCGTGTGTGTTGGCCTAATTGGTGGGCGGCATCGGCGGCTTTGCGTCCGTATTCGGTTCGCAGGGGCAGGTTGATTCTGCTTAGAAAATGGCTGATGCGGGTGATGAGTTCGATTAGGGTTTCTTTTTGTCCGGTTTCACTTGTCCATTGGATGACCTTTAAGATGTTTGGCCATTCTTTTTTCATTTGATCTAAATTCCGTCCCAGAAGGTAGCTCCAATAGATAGAGTTGGGCTGTTCCCGTTTTAAATGGGTTTCGGCATAATCAATATAATAGTGAGCCCAGCGGCTGCGGGCTTCTTTTTCATATTCGTGATGTTCAGATAAGTGCTGTTCTCCGTAAGTGACAACCGTTTGATGCGCTAAGTATTGTGTCCTTCCCTCGCTTCGTTCCGGCTGAATCAGGGCATATGACCGCATTTGTTCGATAGCGTAATGAAAACGGCGGGCGTCTAATCCGGCCGCTGCCGCCAGGCTTTTTTCATCCGGCGGCTTGCTGAAAAAGCAAAGTGCTTGCCATAGCTTTCGCGTATCTTCGTTGCATCTGTCCCATGTGCGGCCAAAGAGGAACTCAAACAATTCCAGCAGTGTGTAGCCTGCTTTTCCAAGCTCATGAATCAGCTGCTGAGCGGGTATGTCATCGTCTGACATATAGGCGATGCTGAGTGCCATGGCTTTCGGGTTTCCGGCCGTTGCTGAAATGAATTCGTTCTTCAGTTCAGACGATAGCTGGAACAGCTGCTCCAGCTTTTCCCGTTTATGTGGAAGGTTGCATGTTTGTAAGCAGCGGTGCACTTCTTGCTGAAAAAATTCAAGGGCATCTGTTTGGTCAAGGCCGCTCAGCTGGATGGCCGACATTTCTCCGAAGCTTTCTCGATAGGTTTGCTTTACGTTTTCCCGCGCTGTAAGGAGAACTTTTACGCCTTGCGGAAGGCTGGTGATAAATTCGTGAATGTCACGTTCTGCGGTATCAATGCTGTCAACGATCAGCAGGACCGGTTTTTGTCTTGTGTAATTGGCTAACGCATTGCGGACGACGAATCGTTTTTCATTGATTGATTTATCGATTTGTTCAGCGCGTCCGAGCTGGTAGGCAATCGTATTTAAAAAATCGCTAAAGCTTAAACCTTTCCAATCGGCGCTGACCCAGATGATGCTGTTGAATGCCGGCCAATCTGAAGAATTGCCGACACAGGAATAGGCACCTTCAAGAGCGATTGTGGTTTTACCCATACCAGCCCAGCCAGTGATTAAACAGACTGGTGACGGAGAAAGCATCCATTGCCGTATTGCTTCCATATCAAAGCTGCGTCCGATAAAGTTTCCGGACCAGCGTGATGGTAAGTTATGCATGATTGGATGTTCTGAAAGCGCATTCGTTTCTTGGCCGGGGATATCATGAAACAGCCGCTTTACCGCTTTTTTAATATCGTTATCACTCGGCGCCCCGAATGACCCGTCTTTTCTCAGCGTCTTCGCTTTTTGCAAACAAGACGCCGCCCAGACAGGCAATGCAGGTTTGATAACAGGGATGGTGGTGGTTTCCAGTAGATCGGTCAACCACTCGATATCGAAGTCGGTTTTTTCGAGAATGATCCAGATCATCCCGAACAGTTTTCCATCATCAATTCTTCCGGGAATATAGTTTGCACCCATTTGTCCGATCCAGCTTTTGATCGTGTTAGAGGAGACCCCCAGCTGGAGTGCGATTTTATCTATATAAGAATGTCCTGTTTTTTCATTCTTTTTCCTTCTGACTTTGTAATCAGGATGAAGTTTTAGCGATTTGACGGCAGGTGCCAGCAGTTGTGCAAATTGTTTTCGGTTTTCAAGTTCAGCCATAAGCCTGCACCTCCTATTAGTACTATTTTATCAATCCAGCGTTTTTTGTATATGAAAAAATAAAAGTACAGTGCCGCTGTCCTTTTATACAGCAGGAAAGGCTGTTGAACGTCTTGAAAAGCAGATAAAATGGGGGCAGTAACAGAGAAAACAAAAATGTATGCACTTACATTTTATTTTCTAAAGAAAGGAATTTTGCCAAATGACTCACACAGTACCTCAGAACATGAAAGCGGCTGTTATGCACAACACAAGAGAGATCAAAATTGAAACATTGCCTGTGCCTGACATCAATCATGATGAAGTGTTGATTAAGGTGATGGCTGTCGGAATTTGCGGATCGGATCTGCATTACTACACAAATGGCAGAATCGGCAATTATGTAGTAGAAAAACCATTTATCCTTGGCCATGAATGTGCGGGTGAAATTGCCGCTGTCGGATCATCCGTCGATCAATTTAAAGTGGGAGACCGCGTTGCTGTAGAGCCAGGTGTTACGTGCGGACGCTGTGAGGCGTGCAAAGAAGGGCGCTATAATCTTTGCCCGGATGTACAGTTTTTGGCTACACCGCCGGTAGACGGCGCGTTTGTCCAATATATTAAAATGCGTCAGGACTTCGTTTTTTTGATCCCAGACTCACTTTCCTATGAAGATGCGGCTTTGATTGAACCGTTTTCTGTTGGCATTCATGCAGCGGCGAGAACGAAGCTTCAGCCTGGATCAACGATTGCGATTATGGGAATGGGCCCTGTGGGGTTAATGGCTGTTGCGGCAGCTAAAGCGTTTGGGGCAGGCACAATTATTGTGACCGATTTAGAGCCGCTGAGGTTAGAGGCTGCGAAAAAAATGGGAGCGACTCATGTCATTAATATCCGTGAACAGGACGCGCTTGAAGAGATTAAAACGATCACGAATGGTAGAGGCGTAGATGTTGCTTGGGAAACAGCGGGAAATCCAAAGGCATTGCAATCCGCACTGGCTTCTGTGCGCCGGGGCGGAAAACTGGCGATTGTCGGTTTGCCTTCACAGAACGAGATTCCGCTCAATGTGCCGTTTATTGCAGACAATGAGATTGATATTTACGGGATCTTTCGTTATGCCAATACGTATCCAAAGGGAATCGAATTTCTCGCTTCAGGCATTGTAGACACGAAGCATCTTGTAACGGACCAATATTCGCTGGAGCAGACGCATGAAGCGATGGAGCGGGCGCTTCAATTTAAGAATGAATGTTTAAAAGTAATGGTGTATCCAAATCGCTGAGGAACAGGGAGGATCTTTGTATTCTCCCTCTTGTTTACTGGAAATGAAAACGGATTCTTGGGGTGGAAAATGATGATTGAAACAGAAAAAGTAACGGCAATGCAGGCGAAGCATCACGGTCTGTCCTGGTTTGAACGAATCGGATATGGTTTCGGTGATATGTCGTATAATATTATCTTTCAGTTTGTAAACGCATACCTATTATTCTTCTATACAGATGTCGGCGGCATTCAGCCTGCGGTGATCGCAACTTTGTTTCTTGTTGTGCGGGTGCTGGATGCAATTTTTGACCCGATTATGGGATTGATTTTAGACAAAACGAACACACGATGGGGAAAGGCAAGGCCATATCTCTTGTGGGTGGCATTTCCTTTTGCGTTATTTACGTTCTTATGTTTCACGACGCCTCATTTCGGTGAGACGGGGAATATGATATATGCGTACATCACCTATATTCTGCTTGGGATGTCCTTTAGTATGCAAACGATCCCGGTGAACAGCTTAACGGGGCGGATGACGAATTCTGTGGAGGAACGAACGGTTCTGACCACAACCCGGATGATTTTGGTGTATATCGGAATTCTATTATCCATTTCCTGTGCGACACCGCTTGCAACTGCTATCGGAGGAGAGAATCAGGCGTTTGGATTTCAGATGACAGCGCTCATTTATGCGGCGGTCAGCATTGCTTTGAATCTATTTAGTTTCTTTACTGTGCGGGAGCGGATTCAGCCTAAAAAGAGAAAAAAACAAGGGATCAAAAAGACGTTATCCGTTTTGTTTCGAAACAAACCCTTGCTTGTGTTAATTTCATCATTTTTGGCTTTTGCGATCGGATTTAATATTAAGCTCAGCACGATGGTGTACTATTTTACGTATAACGTAAACCATAAAGAATTCGTGTTTATGGGAACCGTTTTATTTTTCGGGGCAGCTCTGATCAGCAATCTGTTTATTCCTTTCTTTTCTGAGAAGTGGGGCAGAAAACAAGTCATGATCATCACGGCAGCTCTATCGCTTATTTCTTATGCCGGCCTGCATTTTACACCGTATTCTTCGATTACACTCATATTCATTTGGCTTTTCGCTTCAGGATTTTTCACAACGCCTTTAAATACGCTTGCTTGGGGAATGGTTGCTGATTGTGTCGATTTTGCAGAATGGAAAACAGGAGTTCGCGCTGATGGTGTGGTCATTTCCAGTATGAGCTTTATTAATAAGCTGGGTGTTGCGTTAGCCGGGTCATTTTCAGCCATTTATCTAGGAATAGCCGGGTATGTCGCGAATGCAGATCAGACAGTTACGTCATTGAATGCGATTAGAAATATGAATGCCTTAATCCCAGGATTATTCATTTTGATTTCTATTATTCTCATCGCCTTCTATCCTTTAACTGAAAAAAGATATAAGTACATCAACTCTGAGCTGGAGCAGAGGTCTGCGAGATAAATATATGTAAAATTTTTAATATTCGATATAAACGGTTGTATTTATAGCAGAAAGTTATATACTGAGACTGTAATCTAGACTTTATAAATGAGTGTGATAATATGCGTAGTCATTCTGTAGTTTGTATTGGAGAATTGTTGATCGATTTCTTTTGTACCGATGTGGATGTTGATTTAATGGAAGGACGCAATTTCTTAAAAAGTGCCGGCGGTGCACCGGCGAATGTATCAGCCGCCATTGCGAAGCTGGGCGGACATGCTGCTTTCAGCGGAAAAGTAGGCAAGGATCCGTTTGGGTATTTTCTGAAGCAAACTCTAGACGCTGTACACGTCGATACTTCTATGCTGGTCATGGATGAGAAAGCGCCTACAACGCTTGCTTTTGTTTCATTAAAGCAAAATGGGGAGCGCGATTTTGTTTTTAATAGAGGCGCGGATGCGTTGTTTACGCTGGAGGATATTGATCAGGAAAAACTTAACGAAGCGAAAATCCTTCATTTCGGCTCTGCAACGGCCCTGTTATCAGATCCGTTTTGCTCAGCCTATTTACGGCTCATGTCGATTGCAAAAGACAATGGACAGTTTATTTCATTTGACCCTAACTATCGTGAAGATTTATGGAAGGGAAGGGTCTCAGAGTTTGTAAGTGTCGCAAAAAGAGCAATTGCTGTAAGCGATTTTGTGAAAGTCAGTGACGAGGAGCTTGAGATTATCAGCGGTGTGAAGAATCATGAAAAGGGCGTTGCGATCCTTCATGAGACCGGAGCAAAAATTGTCGCTGTGACACTTGGGAAAAGCGGAACGCTTCTTTCCAATGGAAAAGACCGTGAAATCATTCCAAGCATTCCGGTTACATCAATTGACTCAACAGGAGCTGGAGATGCTTTCGTCGGCGCGGCTTTATATCAATTGGCAAACACGGGTCACATTCAATCTGTAGATGCTGATTTTGCGAAGCTGCGTGAGATTGTGTCATTTGCCAATAAGGTGGGAGCTCTTGTGTGCACTAAAATTGGAGCGATTGATGCACTGCCCAGCATAAAAGAGATTGAAGTTTCTTTGTAAACATCGAGGATGTTTCTTGAAAGTCTTTGGACTTTTGGGAGGCATCCTTTTTATATTATTTTTTATTTTGCGGGTAAAAAGTTATGTATTTTTCTGTTTAAATGTCATTTTTTATTAAAAAATGAAACTTTTAACGATAATAAATAGTATATGTAATAAGGGGGTTAACGAAATAGCTTCTAGGAGGAACGATATGATGAGTATAATTGGAAGATTCAAAGATATTATGTCCGCGAATATTAATGCTTTATTGGATAAGGCTGAAAATCCAGAGAAAATGGTAGATCAGTATTTAAGAAACATGAATAGCGACTTGGCTAAGGTTAAGGCAGAAACAGCAGCTGTTATGGCTGAGGAGCAGAGGGCCAAAAGAGCATTACGCGAGTGTCAGGCAGATATGGAAAAGATGGAAAGCTATGCAATGAAAGCACTGCAAGCGGGGAATGAGGGCGATGCGAGACAATTCCTTGAAAGAAAAACTTCTTTGGAATCAAAGCTTTCTGAACTGCAGACGGCGAATCAAATTGCTGTAACCAATGCCGCACAAATGAGAAAGATGCATGACAAACTGGTTTCTGACATTGGAGAGCTGGAAGCACGCAAAAATATGATCAAGGCGAAGTGGGCAGTAGCGAAAACGCAAGAAAGAATGAACAAGCTGGGCGCTTCTGTATCGAGTACAAGCCAATCAATGTCTGCATTCGGCCGAATGGAGGACAAAGTAAATAAGGCGCTTGATCAGGCAAATGCGATGGCTGAATTGAACAGCGCTCCGCAGGATGATATTGCTGATCTGACTGCTAAATATGATACTGCGGGTTCAAGTCAGGTTGATGATGAACTTGCTGCGTTAAAAGCGAAAATGATGCTGGATAAATAATACATAGGAGGCCGCAGCTTTCGGCTGCGGCACCATTTTTATCATAAGATGTGAGAGGGAACGGTAATGATAATATCTTATAAGTGTCCGAACTGCGGCAGTGATATGGCATTTGACAGTGAATCCGGCTCGTTATCCTGCGGCAGCTGCGGAAGACAGGACAATATTGAAAGCCTTCCGAAAGAAAACATTGCGGCGCGGTTTTCCGAAGATGAGGCAAAAGAATATCAATGTGAAAACTGTGGCGCCGTTTTGATCACGGAAGCTGAAACGACAGCGACGACTTGCAGCTTTTGCGGAGGTGCGGCTATACTTGCCGATCGTTTATCAGGACATTTGGCACCGGCGAAGGTCATTCCATTTACAATCAGTAAACAAGAAGCGGAACAGGCATTTCGAAAGTGGTGCAAAAAAGGCCTTCTGACACCAAGAGGATTCATGTCGGCTGATCGTATTAAAAGCATCACCGGAATGTATATCCCGTTTTGGATGTTTGATTTAAATAGTGAAGTACAGGTGAGAGCGAACTGTACCAGAGTCCATCAGTATGAAGAAGGGGATTATATTTGTACAGAAACAGAGCACTTTGAAGCATTTCGTGATATCAATCTCGATTATTTGAAAATCCCTGTCGATGCCTCTGAAAAAATGAAAGACGAATTAATGGACAAATTGGAGCCTTATTCATACGAAGAGCTGAAAGACTTTCAAACGGCATATTTGGCCGGTTATATTGCGGAAAAGTACAATTATACCGATGAGGAGCTTTTTCCGAGGGCAAAAGAGAAAATCAGCAGTTATATAGATTCATACATACATTCTACTTTTTCCGGATATACGTCAGTCAATGTGAGGGACAAACATATTCACACGAAAAACGTGAACAGCTTTTATGTTTTGCTTCCCGTTTGGATGGTCAGTTACGATTATGAAAGAGCAGAGCATATCTTTGCGATGAACGGGCAAACAGGAAAGGTTGTCGGGAAGCCGCCGATCAGTTCAGGAAAAGTGGCGGCATGGTTCAGCGGTATAGCAGGCGGCACATTTCTTGCATTGAAGCTCGTCTCATTGATGATGGGAGGCGGATTTTGATGCGCGGATTTTTTGGGAAAGCGATGCTTGTTATTCTGGCTGTCTTCATGGTAATGCCGGTACTGGGAGTCGAAGCGGCAAGAGCTTCTGAATCACAGCAGCATGTATATGACCATGCCCATCTATTATCAAAAGCAGAAATCGAAAAACTTGAATCTCTCTCGGCAGAGCGGGGTGCCAAGAGGGAGACTGATTTCATTATAGTTACGACAAAAAGCACAAACGGTGAAGATATTGCAGACTATACCGGCGATTTTTATGATCGTTACGGAAAAGGCAGTACAGCCATTCTGACCATTGATATGACAAACAGAGAAGTGTTTATCGCAGGCTTCAAAAAAGCTGAACAGTATTTGGACAACAGCAGGCTAAACAGCATCAGAAATACGATTTCATCTGATTTATCAAATGAAGATTATTTCAAAGCTTTTAAGACCTATATTCAGCTTTCTTATAAAGATATGGGCATAAAACCGGGAGTCAATCCCGACAGCGTGTTCTTTAAATGGTGGTTTCAGCTGGTAGCTGCCATCGCAGTCGGGGGAATCGCGGTTTCAATCATGCTTTATCATGCGGGCGGCAAAGTAACGGTTAATGGGAATACATATATGGATCATCGTACGTCTGATGTGATTGATCAATACGACACTTATATCAGAACGACTGTAACTAGAGAAAGAAAACCATCAAATGATAAAGACAGCGGCGGCGATGGCGGTGTTACGAAAGGCGGCACGTCATACAGTGGAAGCCGCGGCAGTTTCTAGTGGAAAAAAGTAGAGAAAGGAAGAGTTATGATGTCGTTTTTCAGAAACCAATTAGCAAATGTAGTAGAGTGGGAAGAATTTAGAGATGATATGATTTTTTATAAATGGAACAATCGTGAAATCAAAAAAGGAAGTCGTTTAATCATTCGTCCCGGACAGGATGCTGTCTTCTTGAACAATGGGCGAGTTGAAGGGATTTTTCAAGATGATGGCGATTATGATATTGAATCAGAAATTATTCCATTCCTTTCAACGTTGAAGGGCTTTAAGTTTGGGTTTAACAGCGGCATGCGCGCCGAGGTGCTGTTTGTCAATACGAAGGAATTTACCGTAAGATGGGGAACAAAGCAGGCGATCAATATTCCGGCAGCGGGAATGCCTGGCGGGATGCCAATTCGCGCAAACGGCACATTTCATTTCAAGGTGCAGGACTATATCAGCCTGATTGATAAAATCGCTGGCGTGAAGGATCAATACTTTGTAGAGGATATTAAAATCCGGATCACTTCTATTCTGGATCAGCTTCTTATGAAGTGGATCACAAGAGAAGGGAAAGATATGTTTAATCTCCAAGCCAACGCATTTGACATTGCGAAGGGGATTCAAGACGACTTAGATATGCAATTAATCAGCGACGGAATGACGATTACCGGTTTTCAAATCATGAGCTTTAACTACCCTCAAGAAGTTCAAGATATGATTACGAAGAACGCTTCCTACGGTATGGTTGGGGATGTAAACAAATACCAGCAAATATCAATGACGGATGGAATGGCATCCGGAAAGATGAACGGAGGCGGAGCGGCTTCTGATATGGCTGGAATGATGATGGGAATGAATATGGCCAATCAGATGATGAATCAAATGAATCAAAATCAGCAGGTACAGCCATCAGGTTCACAGTCATCTGGCAACGGAAGCAAACCGAATTTCTGTCCGAACTGCGGAACAAAAACCGGTGAAGCCAATTTTTGCCCGAATTGCGGCCAGAAGCTTGTATAAACATCATGCAGTGAAAAGTCCGGAGTGATCAGACACTCGGGACTTTTTTACGCGTTGTCTATTGTCTGTTCCTGAACAGGCCATTTTCTGGCACCCGCTTGGACAATTCCCAGCAGCAATTGACGTCGTTCCTTTAAAGAATTGACGGCAGTTTGAAATGTTTGCTTGGATAAAGCCGGTATGCCTGATTGTTGAAGTTTTGAGATGTCTGGTTCCGGCGGCGCTTGTTCAGCTGGATGGATATAGGCAGTATGAACGGTATCCAAGTAGTTTTTGATACTTGAGCGCGTTTCTTTGATGTGAAGCTGATTCGGCTGATATTGTTCAGGAATGCCGTATTTCAAAATGGTTAATGCCTCATCCAATACAGTGACAGCTATAATGGATGATTCATGGCGCTGCGTGCTATGGTAAAAATGAAGGATAGGGAAGGCGTTATGCTGAGCGGTCAGCTTTCCCAGCTCTGATGAGATAGCGATAAGAAGAAAATCAATCTCGTGAAAATCTTTGCCGTTCCATGCATTCTGGACAATTTCTGTTCCATCACGCCCCAGATTCAATACACTTTGGGCAAATGAGCGCTTTTGATTAACAGCACTCAAGACGGAAATCAAATATGTGACAGAGAATGTGATGGTAAGCAGGCCTTGAGCCGTTTCAATAACCGTGACAAGCTTCCATAGGTCTCCGTTCGGTGCGAGGTCGCCATTTCCTAATGTAAACATGACATAACCGGAAAAATAAATTCGATCTGACCAGGATGCCGGTTCTTTAGATTGAGTTTCCACGAGTGAATGGGGGTCACTTGAGAAAATCAAAAACCACCCGCCCCAAAATAAAATGATCCATATCACTAGCGTCAGGCATAACAGCAGAGGGCCTGCCATACTTAGAACCTTTGCGTGGTCTCCGCTGATTTTGCGGCAGCCTTTCCATAGCCATGCAGACAGACATCTTGTGATGGGGCCTGCACCGCTCTCTAACCATAATGTGGTCCATAAAAAATCAATCATCCCCGCTGTCAACAAAATAAGACCTGCAATGACATAAACCTCATTCAACTTTGTTGCCTCCCCTGAGCCAGCCATTTTATTTTCTTTTATTACCTTTTATCTTGAGTCTGAAACAATTGATTGAATGTTTGATAAGAGATCATTGCTAGAGAAGAAAATCAGGAGAAGTTACCCAACACTTACTCATTTTAATTATATTAGCAGATGAACAGAAACTCACAGAGATTTTGACTTGTTTTACACAATATTATAAAGAAAAAAGTTCATTTTCCCCTTGATTTGGTGATTTTCCTTTTATTGAGTAAAAAATTTTCAGAAATTTATATTGACTGAAAGCGTTTTAATAATTATGATAATATCAGATATAACTAAAATGTCACTATAATATTACTATGATAGAACTATGAAGTGACTATAAAGTAACAAAACATCAAGTGTGTGCACAAAGAAATACCCACTGTTCTTTCAGTGAAAAATGAAATCGCTTCCAAGTGAACTGACATGCTAAGAAGAAGGGAAGGTTATGAGGCCATTGGAGAAAAACATGATGAATTTTTTCTGAAGCCTGCTTACGAATTGTGAGGAAGGCAGCCCTAGAATAAGTTTTTGAAATACGTATTAATCGATTTTGAAAAAGACTGGGGGAAACAGTATGAATAAACAAGGCAATCAAATGTCATTTTTACGTACTATTATTTTAGTCTCGACTTTCGGCGGTCTTCTCTTCGGTTATGATACCGGAGTGCTCAATGGAGCTTTGCCGTATATGGGAGAGCCAGATCAGCTTAACCTCAATGCCTTCACAGAGGGGCTTGTCACCAGTTCGCTTCTTTTTGGAGCCGCGCTCGGTGCTGTGTTTGGCGGTAGAATGTCTGATTTTAATGGCCGCCGCAAAAATATTTTGTTCCTCGCTGTTATATTTTTTATTTCAACAATTGGATGTACGTTTGCTCCAAATGTAACGATCATGATTCTCTCCCGTTTTGTGCTCGGAATCGCGGTCGGGGGTGCATCAGTCACGGTTCCTGCTTATTTAGCAGAGATGTCCCCTGTGGAAAGCAGGGGGCGGATGGTGACGCAGAATGAATTGATGATTGTATCAGGACAGCTTTTGGCCTTTGTTTTTAATGCAATCCTTGGTACAACAATGGGGGACAACTCCCATGTGTGGAGATATATGCTGGTCATTGCGTCGCTTCCAGCCGTATTCCTGTTTTTCGGCATGATCAGAATGCCTGAGAGTCCTCGCTGGCTCGTTTCTAAAGGTAGAAAAGAAGATGCTTTGCGTGTATTGAAAAAAATCAGGGATGAAAAGCGGGCGGCATCTGAGCTGCAAGAAATTGAATTCGCTTTCAAAAAAGAAGATCAGCTTGAAAAAGCGACGTTTAAAGATCTGTCGGTCCCATGGGTTCGCCGCATTGTGTTCATTGGGTTAGGGATTGCAATAGTACAGCAAATTACAGGTGTAAACTCGATTATGTATTATGGAACTGAAATTTTAAGAGATTCTGGTTTTCAAACGGAAGCCGCTTTAATCGGAAATATCGCCAATGGCGTGATCTCGGTATTGGCAACGTTCGTTGGAATCTGGCTTCTTGGTAAAGTAGGCCGCCGGCCGATGCTGATGACAGGCTTGGTCGGTACGACAACGGCATTATTGATGATCGGGATATTTTCACTAGTGTTTGAAGGATCACCGGCACTTCCATATGTGGTCCTGTCATTAACGGTTACATTCCTTGCTTTTCAGCAGGGCGCGATTTCACCAGTGACATGGTTAATGCTTTCTGAGATTTTCCCGCTTCGCCTTCGCGGTCTGGGAATGGGCGTCACGGTTTTCTGTCTGTGGATGGTGAATTTTGCAGTCAGTTTCACTTTCCCGATACTGCTGGCCGCCATTGGGCTGTCCACAACGTTCTTTATCTTCGTTGTATTAGGAATTTGCTCTGTGCTGTTTGTGAAGAAGTTTTTACCGGAAACGAAAGGACTTTCGCTTGAACAGCTGGAGGAAAACTTCCGCGCTTATGATCGCGGCGGGGCGAAGAAAGATTCCAGCGCTGAAGTGATTGGATAAGATAAAAAAAGAATCCGCATACGCGCGCGGATTCTTTTCGGTTTCAAATTAGTTAGGTCTGACAAGGATTTTGACTTGGTTTTTCTCTTTAATAAGTGCCCCAAAGCCTTCCTCGATCAAATCGTCTAATACGATTTTTTTCGTTACGAGTTTGTCAGCTGAGAAATAGCCTTCTTTCATTAATGACAATACAGCCGGGAAGATATCGCGGTACCCGATAATTCCTTTGACTGTACGTTCTTTGATTACGATGTCGTTCGGGTGGATTTCAGCGCCTTTTTCCCAAATGCTGACGATGACTGTTTCACCGGCAATTGCAGTAGATTGGATGGCTTGTCGTAACACAACTGGAACGCCAGTGACTTCGAATGCTACGTCAACACCGCCTCCTGTACGTTCTGCAATCTCGGCTACTACATCGTCTGTTTTGGACGGATCAACGATGATCGCTCCAAGCTCTTCAGCTTTTTGCTGGCGTTCAGGCGAAAGCTCTACAGCGTAAATATCAGTCGCGCCAGCAGCCTTCAGCGCTTCAATCACAAGAAGTCCGATCGGTCCGCAGCCGAATACAGCTGCTTTGTCACCGGCTTTGAGTTTGCTTGAGCGGACAGCGTATAAAGCGACCGCAGAAGGCTCAACGAGCGCACCTTGTTCGTATGATAATTCATCAGGAAGTTTGAACAACAGCTCTTCATCGACAGAGACGTATTCAGAGAAACCGCCGCCTCCGCCGGCTAAGCCGAGGAATCCCATTTGCTCATCAAGGTTGTAGGCGCCCTGGTGGCCGTGTGTTGCAAAAATCGGTTCGACTACGACGCGGTCTCCAACTTTATAATTTTCAACGCCTTCTCCGACTTCAACAACTTCACCGGAGAATTCATGGCCCATTGTGACAGGTGCTGTTTCATTCGTTAATGGATGCGGTTTGTCAACCGGAATAAAGATCGGTCCGCCCAGATACTCGTGTAAATCACTGCCGCAGATGCCGCACCATTTGACTTTGATCTTTACTTTTCCCGGCTCCGTTTTTGGCTCTTCAATATTTTCAATACGGATATCCTTTTGGTTATGCCATCTTGCTGCCTTCATGGATTACCACTCCTACATCTTTTGATATGAGTAATTCCGCACTGATCAATATGAACTGTTCACAAAATCGCCATTTTTAAAACCAAAAAAGAAATGAAATTTTTATATAATATAATCTACGTTTTTTTGAAAAAAGAAACTTTGAAGAAAAAAGAGTCTCGCACACTCTTTTTTCTTTATTATGAGAGAGTATGAGTTGTATACACAACTATGAATTTGGTTTGAACAATACGGTAATGGTTCGTTCATATTGAATGCGTTAACTACTCTATCAACAATTATAACGCTAACACTGTAATTATAATAGGATAATCTTCCATGGTTTATTTTAGCAAAGGTAACTTTTCTGACTTTGTAACATTACTGTAAGGTTATTGAAATGAAAAATCCCTGGTTCATCGTGTATAATTTTTCCTAGAAGTTAACAAACAGGGGGACGAAATGTTGAAGAAAGTCATTTTAGCCGCTTTTATCTTAGTAGGAAGTACTTTGGGAGCTTTCAGTTTTTCATCAGATGCCAGTGCGAAACATGTGAACGGAAATATTACTTGGTATAATGGAGTCGGAAAAAAAGGCTCTTCAGGTAAAAAACTTGGACATTGGGATTGTGCGACCAAGATCGGATTTGATGTTCCTAAAAACGGGACAAAAATCAGAGCTTATGCAAAAGCGAAGCCTAAAAAGGTAATTACGGTTTACAAAAATGATGTTGGCAGAATGCCTAACGCAGTTCTGGATGTAAGCCCTAAAGCGTTTAAAGCGCTTGGATACCCATTAAGCAAAGGAAAAGTAGCGGGACATTACAGCTATTAATTTACATATATAATCTGTAAAGCAAGAAGTCACATTCTTGCTTTTTCTATTGGTGGAGATAAAAGATGAAAAAAAGAATGATGTTACTGTTAACTGTCGTGATTGCAGCCGCTGCGGCTGGTGTTGCGTTTTATGTTGCAAAGGATAAAGGTCATGAGAGCGCTGCTGATGTTTCGGTAAATACGGAAAGCGGTGATAAGCTGCTTGTTTCGATTACGAATACCGATCTGCAGACGAAGTATTATGAAAATGATAAGGTGATCCATGAGGAGAAGCTGACCAGCTATCCAGCATTTGCTTTGGATCAAAAGCAGCAGGTGCTCTATTATACGGGCAATAATGAACAAAATGAAATGAGGCTTTTTAAGCTGGATCTAAAGTCTAATAAAAAGACGATCCTTTATAAAGGTGCTGAGAGTGCGGACAGTTTGTTTTTGTCAAAGGACGGTTCAACCATCTTTTTCCGCTTAGGAAAAGCGGATGAAAGCAATTTCCGGATTGCAGCTTTTGATCTGAAAACGAAGAAGTACAAAAACCTTTATCCTGCCGCTAATAATCAGGATGACAGCGTCAGCAGCTTCTTTTATAACAAAAAAACAGATTCATTTGCCTTACTGCATTATTCTGTAGAAGAAGATTACAAGAAAACAGATGAAGCGAACGAAAAGGGAATCGATCCTAAACCGACTACGATTCATTTTGCGGCAGGCCGTCAAAACAAATTTGATGAGCTGAAGAGCCTTGACCAGTTTATCAGCGATATTGCTGTTTCTGATGATGATAAACGGATTTTGTTCACATCATATACACAAAAAGGCACGGAGCAAACCGCTTCTATTCAGATGCTGAATGCGGATACGAAAAAATATGAAACCATCATTTCAAATCAAAAATCATTCAAGCTGTTAATTGACGCACAGCCGCAGTTCTCTAAGGATGGGAAGAACATTTATTTTCTCGCCGAAGCCGAAGGGGCTAAAAAACTGAAGGATGAAACAGGGCGTGAAGCCAAGGTGCGGACGATTTATTCCTATAACCTTGAAAATAAGAAGTTTAAAAAAGTATGGGAAAATCCGAACGGCATTATCAACAGCTTTTCTGTCATCAACTAATAAAAACCACTCGGCATGGGCTGAGTGGTTTTATTACTGGACGAGGTGAAGGGCTAATGATCCGAGCCATTTAAAGAGATGGATCAGAGGCATCGACAAAAACAGAAGTTCAACATAGGAGTTGATTGCAAGGTTCAGCTTTTTGAACCTAGCTCTTTTTTTCAGGTCTTTTTGCTGCTGATTTGTGATCACGTTATCACTCCCTTTTTGAAATCCATATAATACCAAGCGGATAGACAAAAAGCCCTAAACATTTACAGTTTGGGCTTCTTTCTAATATACGGACTCTTGCAATGAGAGGCTTTTATTCTGGATATAGAATTTGCGTCTCGTTCGGGGATTGTTTGCTTGCAGAGACTTCATTTGTTATAGGGAGGAGCTAACTTGTTTTCGTTTGACTGTTGTTTTGGAGATTCACTAATGAACGGATGCCGTCGATCATTTTGCTTCCGCACAAAGGGCATGATGGCGAGTCACTGCTGGCAAAGTTTTTTCTGGTCCAGCCGTTGCAGTCTTCTTTTGTGCATTCCCATGTACTCACATCTTCTTTAGGCAGCGGTTCTTGATTACGTTTGTTATAGTAAGACATAAAGTCACTTCTTCCCTCATGTATTTTACTGCACATTTCTTATTGTCTCATACTTTTCCTCAATCTCCTAATTCCTTTTTCTTTATGGTTTTCCAATCAGACCATCTAAAAAGGAGATGAGTGTACTGTTAAAAGCGTCGGGCTCTTCTAAAAACGGGCAATGGCTGCTTTTAGAAAAGGTGACGAGCGTCGAGTTTGGAATATTGCTGCGTAAGTGCTCCCCAGCAGCTGTCGAGAAAAATTTGCGGTCTTCCCCGAAGCACAGCAATGTCGGCACATTGATGTTTTGAAGGGTGCCGCGGTAATCAGCAGCCGTTTGGTTAAATAAAATCGTACTTGAAATCGCAGCCGGCTGTTTGAGGATTTCTGCCAGCATCCATTCTGTTTCTGTCTTAGCAGGCGGTTCTGCGAACATATTGTGGATGAAGCTTTCGTAAAATGGCAGCGGTTCAGTCTGAATGGCGTGCATCGCTGTTTTTAAACCGTCAAAATCAAACGGACCGTGTTCCCAGCCCTCCCATTGATAGTCGGAAGCGGATTGATCGATGATCACAGCGGCTTGTATATTATCATTCCCAAATTGATTGAGATAATCCCATACGACGAAAGCGCCCATTGACCAGCCGGCAAGAACGGCATGATCGAGTTCCATTACTTTTAGAAATTCCCTTACGTCACGGGCATATTGGGAAATGGTATGTCCGTGAAGCACTTTGTCGGATTCGCCGTGCCCTCTAAGGTCGAGACGAATACACTGATAATTGGCAGAAAGTGCTGAAAATTGTTTGTGGAAAAATTGTCCGCTCATCAGCACGCCGTGTATAAATAGGATCGGTGTACCGCTTCCGTGCGTTTCATAGTATAGGCGTGTCTGATCTCCTAATGTGATGTATGGCATGTTTTCCCTCCTCTTTAGTTTCCGTCATGAGAATGACTGGCTGCTGTAGAGCTGATGATAGCAGCTGTCGCGGCTGCCTGCTGGGCCTGAATGACCGTTTCGATTGCGGTATATAGTCCTGATTCCATCAGCAGATGTTTCTCCATATGCTCACTGAGATATAGGCTGACAGCAATTTTGAAATTCATTTCCTTTTTCCATTTAAATGCTTTTTCTTGGTTTAATTCGTGAGTGATGCCCAAAACGGTTTTGATATCTGGCTCTTCCAGAAATGTGAGAAGGGCAAGATCCGGATAATGATAATCCTTTGGCCTTTTGGAAGATTCAGTGATGGATTGACATATATGTTTGCAATGGGAAACGAGCGTTTCAGGGTCTTTTTCACTTTGCAAGGCCAGAATATGGCTGACCTGGTGTAAGTAATGTCCTTTTTTAAACCCGCTGGCTGCCAGCAGCTGATAGCATGTTTCCGCCTTGTTTAGCGCCTGCAAACCGTTTTCGTTTTCGCCAAGCAATACGGCAAGCGGAACATTCTGAGTTGAAGTGAGGAAATAATGGTTTTTCTTCATCTGCTGATAAACAGATAGCCCCATGTTCATCTGTTCTCTTTGGTTTGACGTTTCAGATTTGCTGGTGAGCAAGATCAGAGCGGAAAGGTACGTGAACATATCCCGCTTATATCCAAGCCTCACCATTTCATTGTAGACATCGATGAAAGTCAGAAACGTTTGTTTTGCCTCATGCTGAAAATGAATGTCCAGAATGGAAGCAACAGTAAAGCGGTGGTGTGAATTGAGTGTTGAGAAGCTGCCGATGTTTGATTTGATATAGCTGCTCAAATCATAAAAGCGCTGAAAATCAAACTCTCTTTTATTCACAATATATGCAGAAGATATGAGCATTAATATCTGATCGTGTGCAACTTTCCATTTTAATTTTGATTTTAATTCGGCATAAATGGAAATGTAGTGTTTTGTTTTTTCATTTAGGTCGTTTGTCAGCATAAAAAGCAGCTCCTTTTTGCTGTTTTTATGTTATACGAAAAATGGGGACAAAAGTTTCGTATAAAAAAACTTGCCTGCGGGAGGCAAGTTTGTCGGGTTATTTATGGGGATCTGTTATATCCATCGGTCTCATCATGTCATAGTCTTCATGCTCAAGAATATGGCAGTGCCATACGTATCGTCCGCTGTACGGCCCGAATGTCGCCGCGATTCTCAGGACTTCACCTGCATGCGCTTGAATGGTGTCTTTCCAGCCCTTTTCACTTGGCGGCGGCGGAACAGCCGGACCGGTGTAGGCCAATTCCCCTCTTTCTTGATAACGCGCGATATCAAACGGACGCCGGTCTAACACACGGAAGGAGACCAGATGCAGGTGGATCGGATGTGTTCCGCGCGTCGGGTTGATAATGGACCATATTTCAGTTGTTCCGGCTTTTGGTGCTTCTGTGACAGGATCGTGCCAGCGTTTGTTATTGAGAAGAAGGACGGGTCTGCCGTATTCGTCCTGGGTGCCTGCCAGTTTCAGTGTTCTGATGTTCTGTATTCTTTCATTCTGCACGGAAGGGTATGAGGCAAGGTACTTCGGCTTTCTGCTTTCGTCCTTTTGTGCTAATGGTTTTGTGACTCTGAATTGCATGATATTCGCATCTGTTTCAGGATTGACATCACCGCCGCAGCCTGCGCTGTTTGCCAAAATAATCGATTGTCCTTCATAGGTTGTGAAGTCAATAATGATATCGTAACGTTCAGCGGGCGCAAGACTGAAAGAGTTCAGTTTAACAGAGCGCGGCAGGAGCCCTCCGTCTGAACCAATCTGAATAATTTCCCCGCCATTATCAAGAGACAGGTTATAGGTTCTTGTATTGGAGGCGTTGATGACGCGGAAACGGTATTTCCTAGGTTCGACCTCCAAGTATGGCCATACCTTCCCGTTAACGAGTATGGTTTCTCCGCAAAAAGCCGGAACGATTGAGGGGTTAGGCAGTGACGGTGAAGGGTTTTCCGGTCCGCTTGGATAAAACAAAGAACCGTCCTCGTTGATCGTGCGGTCTGTAATAAGAAGCGGCACGTCGTATTCGCCTGAAGGCAGCTTTAAGCGTTTTTCCTTTGGATCGTGAATGATATAGGCGCCGACGAGTCCGGCATAGACATTCAGCCTGGTGAGCGCCATGGCGTGATCGTGATACCACAAAATAGCACCGCGCTGCTGATTCGGATAATGATAAACCTCTCGTTTAAAATAAGGGCCTGTTTGTTCAAAGCCTTTGGAAAACCAAGCCTCCGGATACCCGTCACTATCATCTGGCGTGACGCCTCCGTGCAAATGAACAACGGTTTTTACTTCTGGTTCTTCATGCTGGCTTTCACTGTGATGAATGGTGTGATCAATCGGAAGAAAATGTGTGGAAGGAAGGTTATTCATCCATTTCACATAAACGTTTTCATTTCTATTGACTTCAATGGTAGGTCCGGGAAATAAGCCGTTGTAACCCCACAAACGGGTTGGAGGGAGATCGCGGTGAAGCTGATGAGTACATTCTTCCATGGTGACTTCGTAGTATGTCTTTTCTTTTGTTTGCTGCACCGGCTTTAGTGTATCTGGGATTGGGAGGGCATCCGCAAATTTTTCAAGTGTCATTTTCATCGTCCTTATCTAATTTTTCCAAATTGGTACTATAGTTAATGACAATAAGGACGTGATGGTTACAAAAAAATCTGTGGGCCGCCGCCTGCTCGAAGAAGAAAATAACAAACTCCTAAACGGCAGACCGTTTAGGAGTTGATCAGCATTATGGCAGGATGTCGGGCTGCTGCTGTGTGACAGGCTCGGCTACCGCTTTCTCGCTGACCTTGCGTTTTCTGAACACAAGATAAGAAATCAGAACGATTCCCGTGATAACGCCTGTCAGCAGCAGCTCGTCTCTCATGGAATGAATAAACGCCATAGATACTAAAATTCCACAGATGGCGATAATGGTCAAGTAGGTTAGGAAAGGGAAGAGCCACATCTTGATCTTCAATGCTTCTGGGTTTGTTTTTTCGAGTTTTTTTCGCATTCTCAGTTGGGAAACAGCGATGACAAGATAGACGAGTAAAGCAATTGCGCCTGATGAATTGACTAAGAATAAAAAGACCTTGTCCGGTGAAAAGTAGTTCATTACGACCGCAATATAAGAGAAAAATGTTCCGGCGACAATGGCTTGTACGGGAACGCCTTTTTTGCTCAATTTCATAAAACGGCGCGGCGCTTCGTTTCTTTCTGCAAGTGAATACAGCATTCTGGATGTGGTGTACAAACCTGAATTCAGGCAAGAGAGTACAGCTGTGAGGACGATAAAGTTCATAATCTGCGCGGCTGCCGGCACTCCAATATGCCCAAGTACAGCGACGAAAGGGCTTTCTAAAATATTGGCTGAATTCCAAGGCAAAAGCGCCACAACAACGGCGATGGAGCCAACGTAAAAGACGATGATGCGCCATACAACGGATCGGGTCGCTTTCGTTACGGATTCGATCGGGTTGGATGTTTCTCCCGCTGCAATGGCAACGATTTCTGTTCCCATAAAAGAGAAGATGACAACGACAATGCCGAGCAATACGGAGCTGATGCCTTCGGGGAAAAATCCGCCTTTGCCTGTAATATTGGATAAACCGACTGGCTCACTGCCTGGCGCAAAGCCAAAAATAAAGGCAAATCCAACGATTAGAAACGCGATGATGGTAATAACTTTAATGAGGGAGAACCAATATTCGAACTCACCAAAAGACTTAACGGAGTAGACGTTTGTCAGGGTGAGCACGATCGTCAAGATCAAACTTGTCAGCCATAGCGGAATATCATGGAACCAGTATTGAATAATGCCAGCACCGGCAATGGCTTCGATTGCAATGACAATCACCCAGAAAAACCAATACAGCCAGCCGATTGTAAATCCTGCCCACGGTCCGATGGCATCGTGA
Organism: Bacillus rugosus; assembly: GCF_023238245.1. Taxonomy (NCBI): domain Bacteria; kingdom Bacillati; phylum Bacillota; class Bacilli; order Caryophanales; family Bacillaceae; genus Bacillus; species Bacillus rugosus. The sequence continues at coordinate 677,630 of NZ_CP096590.1, forward strand.
GCGTATTGAGAAAACGATCCGCTCGTCGGGTTTACGGCAGACATCTCACCGAGCATTCTCATGATAAAGATTACCAATAATCCGGCTAACGCGTAGGAAACAATGGCACCGGGACCGGTCGAGTGAATCACTGAACCGCTGCCTACAAATAGGCCGGCTCCAATCACGCCAGCGATTGAAATCATTGTCATATGGCGGGTCTTTAATTCTTTTTTTAATCCTGATTGAGCTTGGTTCATAAGTTGCCTCCTTTAAGAATGAATTCATTACTGAATATTATGATAATTGAAACTCTATCATAAATATACAGTTTGTCGAAAATTCGTGTAAGAAAATATAACAGTTTATTTCAAATTTGTAGGGTTTTGTTTACGGTGTTTTCCGCAGATATACTTGAAAAAAAGAAAAAATGTTTCTGTCATTATTCATTTTGTAGGTTGTTATTATTTTTAATATACGGCAGTTCGCGAGATGTGTTGGTGTCATTGGATTTGAAGTGGTTTTCAAAGAAGAAAATAAATTGGATTAGAGAAAAAGTGTTCTATCATCACTATTTTCCTGTGGCGAGTGAATCATGTTTCTGTAGACCCACTGCGGTTCAGCTTTGTATCATAATAATAGGAAAACGCGAGCGGAGAGGAGGTTTTGTATGGAAAGATATGATGAACTGAAAAAAGGAGAAGCCGGGGCGCTGGTCAGTATAGCGGCGTATCTTGTTCTGTCCGCGATTAAGCTGATCATCGGTTATTTCTTTCACTCAGAAGCGCTTACGGCAGACGGGTTAAATAACACAACTGACATTATTGCTTCTGTTGCTGTGCTGATCGGCCTGCGCATCTCTCAAAAGCCTCCTGACGAAGATCATCCATACGGCCACTTTCGAGCAGAAACGATTGCATCACTTATCGCATCTTTTATTATGATGGTTGTCGGACTGCAGGTGCTGTTCAGCGCCGGAGAATCTATTTTTTCTGCTAAACAAGAGACGCCGGATATGATTGCAGCTTGGACGGCAGCGGGCGGGGCAGCCCTGATGCTTGTAGTCTATCAGTACAATAGAAGACTGGCCAAAAAGGTAAAGAGCCAAGCGCTCCTTGCCGCGGCTGCTGATAATAAATCAGATGCATTTGTCAGTATCGGCACGTTTATCGGCATTGTGGCTGCGCAATTCCACCTTGCTTGGATCGATACGGTCACTGCGTTTGTGATCGGTCTTCTCATTTGCAAAACGGCATGGGATATTTTTAAAGAATCATCTCACTCTTTGACAGATGGCTTCGACGTAAAGGACATGTCAGCTTATAAACAGACGATCGAAAAGATTTCCGGTGTGAGCCGTTTAAAAGACATTAAAGCGAGATACTTGGGCAGTACGGTCTACGTTGATGTGGTGGTTGAAGTATCCGCTGATTTAAATATTACGGAAAGCCACGATATTGCCAATGAAATTGAGCGGAGAATGAAGGAGGAGCATGCGATTGATTATTCGCATGTTCATATGGAGCCTTTAGAACATAAGTAATTGAGCTTCCTGTGACAGGAAGCTTTTTTATGTGATTTGTCCAGTTTTATTGGAAACAATTTGATAGAATCGTTTTTTTATACAGATCGCTTTTTGTGGTAAAGTTAGGTTACAATATGAAGAATTTTGTAGATGACTAGGAGGAAAAGAATGGCATACCAAGAAGACCTGCATCCTTTGCTGGGGAAAGCAGTTGAACATATTAATAGAGTAATGGTTGGAAAACGAGACATCGCCATACTCAGCTTAGCAGCCATTCTTGCCAAAGGGCATGTGCTGCTTGAGGATGTACCCGGAGTTGGAAAAACGATGATGGTCCGCGCACTGGCAAAGTCAATCGGCGCCGATTTCAAAAGAATCCAATTCACTCCGGATTTGCTGCCATCTGATGTAACAGGTGTATCCATCTATAATGCGAAAACAATGGAATTTGAATACCGTCCCGGCCCGATTATGGGAAATATCGTACTCGCCGATGAAATCAACCGGACCTCTCCGAAGACACAGTCGGCTTTGCTTGAAGCGATGGAAGAGGGAAGCGTAACGGTAGATGGCCATACGATGACGCTTGCCGCTCCGTTTTTTGTGATGGCAACCCAAAACCCGGTCGAATATGAAGGGACCTACCCTTTGCCGGAAGCCCAGCTTGACCGTTTTTTATTCAAACTTCGCATGGGTTATCCGACCTTTCGTGAGGAGCTGGATGTGTTATCTCTTCAAGAAAACAGCCATCCGATTGAGACGCTTGAGCCGGTCATTACAAAAGAAGACTTCATCCGTTTGCAGCGGGAAGTGCAAAATGTTCGTGCTGATGACAGCATAAAGGAATATATTGTTGAAATCGTACAGAAAACGAGACAGCATGCCTCTGTTCAATTAGGCGTGAGTCCGCGCGGATCAATTGCTCTTATGAAAGCGGCCCAAGCATACGCGCTGCTGCATCATCGCGACTATGTCATTCCGGATGATATTCAATATTTAGCTCCTTTTACGCTTTCGCACCGGATGCTGCTGCAGCCTGAGGCGAAGTTTGAAGGGATCGAGGCAGAAACGATCGTACGGGAGATCATGTCAGCTGCGAAGGTGCCGGTTCAAAGGTCGTCGATCCGCTGATGAAGAAGAAATTGCAATGGTTCGTATATGGGTGGAAGCTCATTGGACTAACGTTATTGACGGCTGCTGTTTTTTCTTACGCGATGTTTCAGGGCGGCTTTGTCAGCTGGTTTTTGTTTTACGCGTTTCTCCCTTTTGTCGTGTATGCCGGGCTGCTGGCGTTGTATCCGCTCCGCTCTATTCAGGCTTCACGGCAAATGGCCAAAACACAATTGCATGCCGGGGACAGGCTGGGCGTGTCGGTTACGCTGAGAAGGAAGCTGCCGTTTCCCCTGGTGTATATGGTAATTGAAGATTGCCTTCCAGAAGGAGTCGAGTCATTGAACCGAGACGAAGCAGTGGCTAAACGGCTTGTTTTTCCTTGGTTTAAACGGAGTATGACAATGTCGTATGAATTAGCTCGGGTACCGCGTGGGGAGCATCATTTTCATGCTGTCAGGGTGCGAACTGGGGATGTCCTCGGTTTGATTGAAAAAACAGCTTTTTATGAGCTGGAAGACACCCTGTTTGTTTATCCATCCTTTCAGCGTCTTTCTTATCAGGTGAATGAGAGGCATCAGGAAGACGGTGTAAGCGGTTCTTCTCCGGTTCATCAGCACCATTCCGCTGTCGTAGCAAGTGTGCGAAATTATCAGCCGGGAGACCGGTTTGCTGCATTAGACTGGAAGACTTCTGCACGGCGGAGCCAGCTGATGACGAAGGAGTTTGAACCGTCTCGAAGCAAAAACCTGTTTCTTCTGATGGATCGTTCTTCCTCTGAAGCATTTGAAGAGGTCGTTTCTGTAACAGCTTCGATTCTTCATTCTGTTTTAAAAAATGGCACGGCGGCAGGCTTGGCCTCAGTCGGAAAGGAAAAAACGATTTTTCCTATTCAGGAGGGGGAGCATCATTTCAAGCACATGCTACGGCATTTAGCCGTTGCTCATTGTGATGCGGCAGACCCGGTAAGCCGATATGTACGGGAGGAGATGGGGAAGCCATCTGTTCGCCAGGCTGACAAAGTGATCGTCACGGGGCAGTTCACGGAAGATTTGCTGAACATCGCAGAAACCGGGGGCGGACGGGTTACAGTGATACTGGCAAAAGAGAAAGATGCTGAGCTTTCTCAAGCTGAAAATGTCATGATTGAACGGATGAAGAAACGTCAAATCAGAGTTCAGGTCATGAGGGACGGACGAGTTTCGCGTGTTGTTTAGAAAGAGAGGTGACGGGTGCACATGCCGCACGATGATCAGAAGGGAAGCCGTTTGAGCTTGCTGATATTTTATTTTCTGGCGTTTTTATTGCTGTGGGAGTGGCTCAGACCGCTTGACAGTTTTACAGATACGAAACATACGGGCTTTTTTAGCGTCTTTATCGGCTTGACGTTTCTGCTGACTTTTTTCCGGATGAGGTGGTTTGTCACCGTTCCTTTTTGCGTTTTATTTACGTTGATCTCGATACACATTCTGTTTTATCAAGGTTCTATATTTGATTTGAGCTGGATCAGCTCTTTTTTACAGGATGTCTATTTGAATATCACGTTGATTCAATCAGGGCAATGGAATGACATGATCCCTTCATTTCGGACCCTGTTGTTTTTTGTGTTGCTGTGGCTGCTGGTCTATCTCCTTCATTATTGGGTGATTTATCAGAGAAGAATTTTGTTTTTCTTTATGATGACAGTAGCGTACATTACGATTCTTGATACCTTTACGCCATATGATGCCACTTTTGCCGTCATCCGTATCGTGCTGATCGGCTTCTTTATGCTGGGCCTTTTATACTTAGATCGCATCAAGCTGATGGAAAGAATCACACTGCCAAAAACATCTGTCCTGAAATGGTTTCTTCCTTTATCTGTATTGATTTTGGCTGCTGTGGGATTCGGACTTGCAGCTCCGAAATCAGAGCCGGCTTGGCCTGATCCGGTACCTTTTCTCAAAAAAATCACGAATCAAGATCATGTGACGGCTGGAGAAAGCAAAATCGGATACGGGAACCATGATGAATCACTCGGCGGACCGTTCCAGCAGGATGATACACCTGTTTTTACATGGCAGGGAAAAGAGCGTACGTATTTCCGTGTGGAAACGAAGGATACGTATACAGGAAAAGGCTGGATTGAAACAGACACAGGCATGTCATATCAGCTTAGCGGAGGAAAAGTTGAAAATCTGTGGTTTGACCATAAGGTTAAGACAGAGCGCAACACCGTCCGTGTAAAAGTCGACGAACACTACGGGTATAACCATGTGATGTATCCGATCGGTGCAGAAACCATTCAGCCAAAGCGGGCTGTCTCACTTGAAATGAACGGGAACACGGAACAAATTTCCCCGATCAGTGAACAAGCCGGTGAGATCAGAAATATGGGGAGCTATACAGTAGCGTACAATTCCCCGGTCTACAAGCTGGATGAGCTGAGAAAGGTAAAAGTGAGAAACAACAGTGAGGAATACACATTCAGCGACCGCTATATGCAGCTGCCGGATTCACTGCCTGAGCGGGTGAGAAACCTTGCGATCAAGCTGACCCAGGATCACGATAATATGTTTGATAAGGTGAAAGCGGTTGAGGAATACTTAGGATCAAATGAGTTCACATATGAAACCGAAAACGTGTCCATCCCTAAGAATGATGAGGATTACGTCGATCAATTTCTGTTTGAAACAAAGATGGGCTACTGTGACAACTTTTCTTCCGCTATGGTGGTGCTCCTGCGTTCGGCCGGCATTCCGGCCCGCTGGGTAAAGGGGTATACGTCCGGCGAATATAAAGATGCAGGAAACAAAAACGGCAGCATCTACGAAGTGACAAATAACAACGCCCATTCCTGGGTAGAGGTGTATTTCCCGGAACAGGGCTGGGTCACATTTGAGCCGACTAAAGGGTTTACAAATCCGGCTGAGTTTACTTCTTCTGACACAAAGGGTTCCGGCAGCGAGAGCAGCAGCTCGCCGGAGAAAACAAAAGAGGAGCAGAAAGAAGAGAAAAAACAGCCGAAAAAAGAGGAAACACAAAAGGAAAAACGGGAGCCAGCTGGTTCTGAAAAGCCGTCCGCTTCACATGCAAACGCGGGTGCAGGATGGTATGTAGCGCCCGCACTTCTTGTAGTCCTCCTGTTGGCAGCAGTATTGCTGTATGTTTTCCGTTCGTTATGGATTCCTGTTTTCATTGCGAGAAGATTGAAGCGGCGCAGTGATCAGTACGTGTTTTTTGAGGCGTACGGCGCGCTGCTGAAACAGCTGAAGAGAAGAGGAATGCCGAAACGAGACAGTGAAACGCTTCGTGATTATGCAAAACGAATCGATGGAAAATACGACTCAGAAGACATGTCAAAGCTGACATTATGCTATGAACGGGCCCTTTACAGAAATGAAGATTCGGCCGCGCTTTGGAATGAATCCAGAGAGTTATGGGAAAATTTAATTAAAAGAAGATGGTCTTGACCACTTATCAACGTGTTGTTAGAATTAGTGAATATTATCGGAGTCTGGGAGCGAGTTGCCTGACTCCGGCAAAACGGCCTTGCCAAAGAGGGCGGAGCGAGCTTCATATCTGTCCTCGTTTTTTTCTGTGTCAAAAAACTTAGAGGAGATTAGGTGACAACCATGACAAAGTTAGTGAATGAAATGATTCTTGTCCTTGATTTCGGCAGTCAGTATAACCAGCTGATTACACGCCGTATCCGTGAATTCGGTGTATACAGCGAGCTGCATCCCCATACATTGACGGCTGAAGAAATTAAAGAAATGAATCCAAAAGGAATTATTTTATCCGGCGGTCCAAACAGTGTGTATGATGAAAACTCTTTCCGCTGTGACGAGAAAATCTTTGAGCTCGATATTCCTGTTTTGGGAATTTGCTACGGCATGCAGCTGATGACTCATTACCTTGGAGGTAAAGTTGAAGCGGCAAGCCAGCGTGAATACGGAAAAGCAAACATCCACATCGAAGGCACACCTGATTTGTTCAAAGATCTTCCGAACGAACAAGTGGTTTGGATGAGCCATGGCGATTTGGTTGTAGAAGTTCCTGAAGGCTTCACTGTTGACGCGACAAGCCATCACTGCCCGAATTCAGCGATGAGCAAAGCCGACAAAAAATGGTACGGCGTTCAGTTCCACCCGGAAGTGCGCCACTCTGAATACGGCAATGATCTTCTGAAAAACTTTGTATTCGGCGTTTGCGATTGTGAAGGCAAATGGTCAATGGAAAACTTTATCGAAATCGAAATGCAAAAAATCCGTGAAACGGTCGGGGACAAACAGGTTCTTTGCGCGCTAAGCGGCGGCGTTGATTCCTCTGTTGTTGCTGTTTTGATTCATAAAGCGATCGGCGACCAGCTGACTTGTATCTTTGTAGACCATGGTCTTCTCCGTAAAGGCGAGGCTGAGGGTGTTATGAAAACATTCAGCGAAGGCTTTAACATGAATGTGATTAAAGTAGACGCTAAAGACAGATTCTTAAATAAACTAAAAGGTGTTTCTGATCCTGAGCAAAAACGCAAAATCATTGGTAATGAATTCATTTACGTGTTCGATGATGAAGCGGACAAGCTCAAAGGCATCGACTACCTTGCACAAGGAACGCTTTACACAGATATCATCGAGAGCGGTACTGCAACGGCGCAAACGATCAAATCTCACCACAATGTCGGCGGGCTTCCTGAAGACATGCAGTTTGAACTGATCGAGCCGTTAAATACGCTCTTCAAAGACGAAGTGCGCGCGCTTGGCACAGAGCTCGGCATTCCGGATGAAATCGTATGGCGCCAGCCTTTCCCAGGACCGGGCCTCGGAATCCGCGTTCTTGGTGAAGTAACAGAAGAAAAACTGGAAATCGTTCGTGAATCAGATGCGATTTTGCGTGAAGAAGTCGCAAATCACGGGTTAGAGCGTGATATCTGGCAATACTTCACTGTTCTTCCTGACATCCGCAGCGTTGGTGTTATGGGTGACGCAAGAACATATGATTACACAATCGGAATTCGCGCCGTTACATCAATCGACGGCATGACATCTGACTGGGCGCGTATCCCGTGGGATGTGCTTGAAGTCATTTCTACACGTATCGTCAACGAAGTGAAGCACATTAACCGCGTGGTGTACGATATTACAAGTAAGCCGCCTGCGACGATTGAGTGGGAATAATAATCAATTAACGGAAACCATCTTTTTGACGATTTTGCCAAGAAGATGGTTTTTTCTGTTTATTACGAACAAAATCGAATTTCATCTGACTATTGTTCGTTTTTTATATTGTCATTTCAAATTGAAGTTGGTACAATAGACACAGAAATCAAATAAGATGAATTCGTATAATCGCGGGGATATGGCTCGCAAGTCTCTACCAAGCTACCGTAAATGGCTTGACTACGTAAACATTTCTTTCGTTTGATATAAATAAAACACGTTTATTTATTCGAATTGAAATCCGTCTGTAGTCAAGCGTCCCAAATTGTATTGGGGCGTTTTTTATTTGGCGTTTTCAGGACAGAATAAATAGCAAAGAGTGAAGGGAGTCAAATAGCTTGAAAAAGTTTTTTCAGTTTGATGAGCTGGGCACCAGCTATCGCAATGAAATCATTGGCGGATTAACGACTTTTTTATCTATGGCATATATTCTGTTCGTCAATCCGATTACACTTGCTTTGGAGAGCGTAAAAGATTTTCCGGAGGCGCTGAGAATTGATCAGGGTGCGGTCTTTACGGCGACAGCTTTGGCGTCAGCAGCAGGCTGTATTTTAATGGGGTTGATCGCGAGGTATCCGATCGCCATTGCGCCCGGTATGGGGCTGAACGCGTTTTTTGCGTTTTCTGTCGTCCTTGGGATGGGCATTTCATGGCAGGCAGCTTTGTCTGGTGTCTTTATTTCAGGACTTATTTTCGTTGCTCTTTCTTTAACAGGTTTTCGTGAAAAAATCATCAACGCCATTCCACCTGAGCTGAAATTGGCAGTCGGTGCGGGTATCGGCCTGTTTATTACATTCGTTGGATTACAAGGTTCAGGAATTATTACTGCAAACCCTTCTACACTCGTCACCATCGGGAACATTCACAGCGGTCCTGTGCTGTTAACGATTTTCGGTGTGATTGTAACGGTTATTTTAATGGTGCTTCGCGTTAACGCGGGCGTGTTTATCGGAATGCTGTTAACAGCGGTTGCCGGCATGATTTTCGGGTTGGTTCCAGTTCCATCTCAAATCATCGGCAGTGTGCCGAGCCTTGCGCCGACTTTCGGACAAGCATGGATTCACCTGCCGGATATATTCTCCGTACAAATGCTGATTGTCATTTTAACTTTCTTGTTTGTCGGATTTTTTGATACAGCGGGTACACTTGTTGCTGTGGCAACTCAAGCTGGTTTAATGAAAGAAAACAAATTGCCGCGTGCGGGCCGTGCGCTTTTAGCTGATTCATCTTCTATTGTGATCGGTGCTGTGCTTGGTACGTCTACAACAACTTCTTACGTGGAATCAAGCTCAGGTGTCGCTGCGGGTGCCCGTTCAGGATTTGCGGCAATTGTAACAGGTATTCTCTTTTTACTGGCTACGTTTTTCTCACCGCTCCTATCAGTCGTTACATCAAACGTAACAGCGCCGGCACTGATCATTGTTGGTGCACTGATGGTGGCGCCGCTTGGCAAAATTGCTTGGGATAAGTTCGAGGTAGCCGTTCCCGCTTTCCTTACCATGATCATGATGCCGTTAACGTACAGCATTGCGACCGGGATTGCCATTGGATTTATTTTCTATCCGATTACAATGGTGTGCAAAGGAAAAGCCAAAGAGGTTCATCCGATCATGTACGGACTGTTTGTCGTATTTATCCTGTACTTTATCTTTTTAAAATAAGGAATGAAAACCAGCTGCTGAGGTGGCTGGTTTTTTTGTTGCAAAAGGTAAAACCATTTCATACGATATACCGTCATGTAGATGTGCCGCCATGCTTTACTTAAATGGAAATGACTTGACTGTTCAGGAAGGCTTCGGTACCTTATATAAGTGTTTTATTTTCTTGCTGAATGGTATTCCGCCGTATTTTTTTGATAGGAGTTGCTGACATGACGGAAGATAGAAAAGAAACGTTTGAAGAAGAAGTTAACCAGAGTGAAAGAATAGATGCAGATGAAGAACCGCTATCGAGAATGTCCAGAAAGGCGAGCCGGCAAAGCAAGCAGAAGCAAAAACAAAAGCAGAAACCGCACAAGGAACGCGGTGTAACAACTGCTAAAGACAAGCTTGCGTCTGTTTGGGCAGCTATCAACAGATATTGCGGTTTTGCGTTCTCGATTTTAAAATCACCGGCGAAAACCGTCGTGGCGGATGGTTTTTCTCATTATAAGTATGGTTTGATTTCAATGCTTATATTCAGTATGATTTTTTCAATCGGGAACTGGTTTCAGTTAAAGGCGAGCTGGAATCGCCCGCTCGGGTTTGGAGAACGCCATCACGCTTTTTATGACGGATTTTTAGTTGTTCTTGTGTATTTGCTTCTCTTTTTCGCGGTAATGGTCTTAGCGGTATGGGCCGTCTCCCGCTATATGATGAAGCAGAAGGTGTCGTTCAGGGAAGCAGCTGCCGGTTTGGGATCATTGCTTGTACCGGTGATTGCTGTTTCAATTCTTTGGCTGATCTTTGCGATCGTAAATATCCCGATCCTGACAGTTCTGTTTACAGTGCTGATCTTGTTTTCGATCTTTTTTATGACGGCGCTGTATGTGCAGCGTCTGTATCAGGCGGCACAGGATGCACCGATTGACTATATCTATTGTGTATTTGCTGTGGTTGCGGTAGCACTGCTGTTTACGGCGGTGACTTGGCCGTTGATTTCTGAGTATTTCACGGCGTCGCTGATTCCGCTTTAATGAAAAAACCGGCTGTTCATAGCCGGTTTTTTTATGTCACATTTTTTACAAATATATCTAAAAAACATAGTTGATTTGTAGGATTAATCCATGTATGATGGGGAAAATGCTGTAAAAGTCCAGCGCACAAACCTTTATGTTTAAGGAGGATGATGGACATGGCTGATTTACTTCGCCGAGCGATTAATCAAAAGAAGCAATTTTTAAAAACCAAATTACTGCTCTCGGAATTTTATCAGGGAAGAGGGGAACAGCTGTCTGATTATACGCTGAGTGAGCTTGAAAAAGAATACAAGTCCCTTCTGAAATTGAAAAAAGAGATCTGACAATATATGAGAAGAGGTGAGTCTGCTGAAAAGCAGGCTTTTTTGTTTTGATTTTGAAATGGTGAGAAAGAGGGTAAACTACTACTGTTCAAACTCATAAAGCGTGTCGAAATATTTTCCTTAGGCTTACGGCCTCAGCTCATTGTAAACGACTCATTTCTCTAGTAGAATATGAATGCTTTATGCAAGCTGAAGAGTGGGGGGATGAAATAAAATGATGCAAACCATCTTATCAAATGGGTTAGCCATGGTTCTCATAATTCTTATTATTAATATTGTCTATGTGTCATTTTTTACGATAAGAATGATTTTAACGCTGAAAGGGCAGCGTTATTTAGCGGCCGGCATAAGCACGATTGAAATACTGGTTTATGTGACAGGACTGAGCCTGGTGCTCGATAACTTAGACCAGATTCAAAATGTAATTGCATACGCGATCGGTTACGGTCTTGGCGTGATTGTCGGCATGAAAATAGAAGAAAAATTGGCACTTGGCTATATTATGGTCAATGTGATTACAAAGGAGCTCGATCTTGATCTTCCGAGGCAGCTCCGTGAAAAAGGCTACGGCGTAACAAACTGGGTGGTTGGCGGGCTTGAAGGTGACCGCACAGCCCTTCAGATTCTGACGCCGAGAAGATATGAACTCCAGCTGTATGATACGATAAAAACACTTGATTCAAAAGCTTTTATTATTGCGTATGAACCAAAAACAATCCATGGCGGCTTCTGGGTCAAAGCGGTGAAGAAGAGGAGAATTAAAGAATAATGGCAAAGCCGAAGAAGAAAAAGTTTGAAGTGACAGAGCAGCAAACGATTGATGCAGTGCTTCAGCAAATGAAAGAAGAAGGATATCTGCCAGTGCGGCGAATGGAGGAGCCTATTTTTATGGAGAAAAAGGAAAATGGGTCAATTCAGATCGTTCCGTGCGGGAAAAAAATCGTATTTGAAGGGAAATTGATCTAAAACACGAACATTAGTAGAATGAATTTTTGTATCGTTCGATAATATCGTTGACATTATCCATGTCCGTTGTTAAGATAAACATGAAATCAAAACACGACCTCATATAATCTTGGGAATATGGCCCATAAGTTTCTACCCGGCAACCGTAAATTGCCGGACTATGCAGGAAAGTGATCGATAAAACTGACATGGATATATCGCAGAAGCGAACGACTGACGATACATGTACCATGCCCGGTTTGTATTGCTTCCTCATAAGTGCAATGCAGAGCGGGTATTTTTTATTTTCTGAAAACAAAAGCATTAGAAGGTGGGGACAGAATGCAGCCGCTAGTAGGAATCATCATGGGAAGCACTTCCGATTGGGAGACAATGAAAAACGCATGCGACATACTTGACGAACTCAATGTTCCGTACGAAAAAAAGGTCGTTTCCGCTCACCGGACGCCTGATTTGATGTTTGAATACGCTGAAACTGCCAGAGAAAGAGGCATCAAGGTGATTATCGCCGGTGCCGGAGGAGCGGCGCATCTGCCGGGGATGACGGCGGCGAAAACAACACTGCCGGTCATCGGAGTTCCGGTTCAGTCTAAGGCGCTGAACGGACTGGATTCACTTCTTTCTATCGTCCAAATGCCTGGAGGCGTGCCTGTTGCGACAACAGCCATCGGTAAAGCGGGCGCTGTGAACGCAGGCCTGTTAGCGGCGCAAATTTTGTCAGCTTTTGACGAAGATCTTGCCCGTAAACTGGATGAGAGAAGAGAAAATACAAAACAGACGGTGTTAGAAAGCAGTGATCAGCTTGTCTAAACAAATCATCTATCCGGGAGCTGTCATCGGCATTATTGGCGGCGGCCAGCTTGGGAAAATGATGGCTGTGTCCGCCAAACAAATGGGGTATAAAGTCGCGGTCGTTGATCCGGTGAAAGATTCGCCGTGCGGGCAGGTTGCGGATATTGAAATTACCGCTCATTACAATGACCGTGAAGCGATTCGAAAATTGGCTGAAGTCAGCGACATCATCACGTATGAGTTTGAAAACATCGACTATGATGCGCTGCATTGGCTAAAAGGTCATGCGTATCTCCCGCAAGGAAGTGAGCTGCTGCTCATTACCCAAAACCGTGAAACAGAGAAAAAAGCAATTCAAGCCGCAGGCTGTGAAGTCGCGCCGTACAGCATCGTCAACACAAAGGATGAACTGAAACAGGCAGTACAGAAGCTTGGGCTTCCAGCAGTTCTTAAAACATGCCGAGGCGGGTACGACGGCAAAGGCCAATTTGTGATGAAAGAAGAGGCGCAAATTGAGCAGGCTTCCGCTCTTTTAGAGCACGGAACTTGCATTCTCGAAAGCTGGGTTTCCTTTAAAATGGAACTGTCGGTCATCGTCGTCAGATCGGTAAACGGCGAAATTGCAACATTTCCGGCAGCTGAAAACATTCACCACAACAATATTCTCTTCCAAAGCATCGTGCCTGCACGGGTGGAGGAAGGGATTCAGAAGAAGGCTGCTGATTTGGCCGTTAAACTTGCAGACGAGCTTAACCTTGTCGGACCGCTTGCTGTTGAGATGTTCCTGACAGAAGACGGAGTGCTTTTGGTCAATGAACTGGCGCCAAGACCGCACAATTCAGGGCATTATACACTGGACCTTTGCGAAACGAGCCAGTTTGAACAGCATATCAGAGCCGTATGCGGTCTTCCTCTCGGGAAAACAGATTTGCTGAAGCCGGGCATGATGGTGAATCTTCTAGGCGATGAAGTGAAGCTTGTTGAGGAAGAGCCGGAGCTTTTAAAAGAAGCAAAGCTATTTATATACGGAAAACATGAAATCAAAAAAGGCCGCAAAATGGGGCATATTACATTTATGAAGCAGCCTGAAGACCATTGGATTCAGGAGATCACAAATAAATGGATGAATAGAGACGGAGGACAAGCAGAATGATCGAACGTTATTCAAGACCTGAAATGTCCGCGATTTGGACGGATGAAAACAGATTTCAAGCATGGCTGGAGGTTGAGATTCTTGCATGTGAAGCGTGGGCGGAGCTTGGCGTCATTCCGAAAGAAGACGTAAAGGTCATGCGCGCGAACGCGTCATTTGACATCAACCGTATTTTAGAAATCGAACAGGACACGCGCCATGACGTTGTCGCGTTTACACGCGCCGTTTCCGAATCACTCGGTGAAGAAAGAAAATGGGTGCACTACGGCTTAACGTCAACGGACGTTGTTGATACTGCTCTTTCTTACTTATTAAAACAGGCAAACGATATTCTGCTCAAGGACCTTGAGAGATTTGTTGACATTATAAAAGAAAAAGCGAAAGAACATAAATACACAGTCATGATGGGGCGCACACACGGCGTACACGCTGAGCCTACAACATTCGGCTTAAAACTTGCGCTTTGGCATGAGGAAATGAAACGGAATCTTGAGCGTTTCAAACAAGCGAAAGAAGGCATCGAGGTTGGGAAGATTTCCGGCGCTGTCGGCACATATGCGAACATTGACCCATTTGTTGAGCAATATGTATGTGAGAAGCTCGGATTGAAAGCAGCACCGATTTCAACTCAAACCCTTCAGCGTGACCGCCATGCTGACTATATGGCGACACTTGCTTTAATCGCGACAAGCATCGAAAAGTTCGCAGTGGAAATCCGCGGACTGCAAAAGAGTGAAACACGCGAAGTTGAGGAATTTTTCGCGAAAGGGCAAAAGGGATCATCTGCGATGCCGCACAAACGCAACCCAATCGGCTCTGAAAACATGACAGGCATGGCGCGCGTCATCCGCGGCTACATGATGACGGCTTACGAAAATGTTCCATTATGGCATGAGCGCGATATTTCTCATTCATCAGCAGAACGGATTATTCTTCCGGATGCGACAATTGCGCTGAACTACATGCTGAACCGCTTCTCTAACATCGTGAAAAACTTAACGGTCTTCCCGGAAAACATGAAGCGCAACATGGACCGCACACTCGGCCTTATTTACTCTCAGCGCGTGCTGCTTGCTCTGATTGACACAGGTCTGACTCGCGAAGAAGCCTATGATACAGTACAGCCGAAAGCAATGGAAGCGTGGGAAAAACAAGTGCCTTTCCGTGAGCTTGTGGAGGCGGAAGAGAAAATCACGTCCCGTCTTTCTCCGGAAAAAATTGCTGACTGCTTTGATTACAACTATCATCTTAAAAATGTTGATCTGATCTTTGAACGTTTAGGTTTGGCATAGAAGAAGCTTTTAGGCGGCTTCTTCTATGCCGCCGCAGTTTGAAAATTCCCAACATTCGGGTTAGGAGGCCTTCCGTGAATATTGTGAAGAATGAACTTTTATACGAAGGAAAAGCAAAAAAGATCTACAAAACCGATGACGAAAACACGCTGTATGTCGTGTATAAAGACTCCGCCACTGCCTTTAACGGCGAGAAAAAAGCAGAAATCAGCGGAAAAGGGCGCTTAAATAACGAGATTTCAAGCTTAATTTTCAAACATCTTCATAGTAAAGGGATTAACAATCACTTTATTGAGCGCATTTCGGAAACAGAGCAGCTCATTAAAAAGGTAACGATTGTACCGCTTGAAGTTGTAGTCAGAAATGTTGTGGCAGGAAGCATGTCCAAACGTCTTGGCATTCCAGAAGGCACAAAGCTTGAACAGCCGATTATCGAATTTTACTACAAGGATGACGCGCTGGGTGATCCGCTCATCACAGAAGATCATATTTGGCTCTTGAAAGCGGCAACTCCTGAGCAAGTAAAAACCATTAAGTCCATTACAAAAACAGTGAATGAAGAGCTTCAAACCATTTTTGACGATTGTCATGTGAGATTAATAGATTTCAAGCTTGAATTTGGTTTAGATGCAGACGGGCAAGTGCTGTTGGCGGATGAAATTTCACCTGACACCTGCCGCTTGTGGGATAAAGACACGAACGAAAAGCTGGACAAAGATTTATTCAGACGAAATCTTGGAAGCTTAACCGACGCATACGAAGAGATTTTCAAAAGACTGGGAGGCATTCATCATGTATAAAGTAAAAGTTTATGTCAGCTTAAAAGAAAGTGTACTAGATCCACAAGGGAGCGCTGTCCAGCATGCCTTGCACAGTATGACTTACAATGAAGTTCAAGATGTGCGCATCGGAAAATACATGGAGCTTACCATTGAAAAATCTGACCGTGATCTAGACGTCCTAGTGAAAGAAATGTGCGAAAAACTTCTTGCTAATACAGTGATTGAAGATTACAGATACGAGGTTGAGGAGGTAGTCGCACAGTGAAATTTGCGGTGATTGTGTTACCCGGCTCCAACTGTGATATCGATATGTATCATGCTGTAAAGGATGAACTCGGCCATGAAGTAGAATACGTCTGGCATGAGGAAACAAGCCTTGACGGCTTCGACGGCGTGTTAATTCCGGGAGGATTTTCTTACGGCGATTACTTGAGATGCGGCGCTATCGCCCGATTTGCGAATATTATGCCAGCTGTCAAACAAGCAGCGGCTGAAGGAAAACCTGTTCTCGGCGTCTGCAATGGATTCCAGATTTTACAGGAGCTTGGCCTTCTGCCAGGTGCAATGAGACGCAACAAAGATTTGAAGTTCATTTGCCGTCCGGTTGAATTAATTGTACAGAACGACGAAACATTATTCACATCTTCCTACGAAAAGGGCCAATCGATTACAATCCCTGTTGCCCATGGTGAAGGAAATTTCTACTGTGATGACGAAACGCTTGCTTCATTGAAAGAAAACAATCAAATTGCTTTCACATACGGCTCCAATATTAACGGAAGTGTCAGCGACATTGCCGGTGTCGTGAATGAGAAAGGTAACGTATTAGGCATGATGCCTCACCCTGAGCGCGCGGTCGATGAACTGCTTGGAAGCGCCGACGGTCTTAAATTGTTTCAGTCTATCGTGAAAAATTGGAGGGAAACTCATGTCACTACTGCTTGAACCAAGTAAAGAACAAATAAAAGAAGAGAAAATGTATCAGCAAATGGGTGTCAGTGATGATGAGTTTGCATTGATTGAATCCATTCTTGGCAGATTGCCGAACTACACAGAAATCGGAATTTTTTCTGTCATGTGGTCAGAGCATTGCAGCTACAAAAACTCAAAGCCGATACTGCGTAAATTCCCGACAAGCGGCGAGCGTGTGCTGCAAGGTCCGGGGGAAGGCGCCGGAATCGTTGATATCGGTGACAACCAAGCGGTTGTGTTCAAGATTGAATCACATAACCACCCATCAGCTCTCGAACCTTACCAAGGCGCTGCGACTGGCGTCGGCGGCATTATCCGTGACGTATTCTCAATGGGTGCCCGTCCAATCGCTGTATTGAACTCTCTTCGATTTGGTGAACTGACTTCACCGCGCGTGAAGTACTTGTTTGAAGAAGTAGTAGCGGGTATCGCCGGATACGGCAACTGTATCGGCATCCCGACAGTCGGCGGAGAAGTGCAGTTTGACAGCAGCTATGAAGGAAATCCGCTCGTCAACGCAATGTGCGTCGGTTTAATCAACCATGAAGACATCAAAAAAGGCCAGGCGAAAGGTATCGGCAATACAGTAATGTACGTAGGAGCAAAAACAGGGCGTGACGGAATTCATGGCGCTACGTTTGCTTCTGAAGAAATGTCTGATTCATCTGAAGAAAAGCGCTCTGCTGTTCAAGTCGGCGATCCGTTTATGGAGAAGCTTTTGCTTGAAGCGTGTCTGGAAGTCATCCAATGTGATGCGTTAGTCGGCATTCAGGATATGGGAGCTGCTGGTTTAACAAGCTCAAGTGCCGAAATGGCAAGTAAAGCCGGCTCTGGTATTGAGATGAATCTTGACCTGATTCCTCAGCGTGAAACAGGCATGACTGCATATGAAATGATGCTTTCTGAATCACAGGAACGGATGCTTTTGGTCATCGAGCGCGGACGTGAGCAGGAAATCATCGATATTTTTGACAAGTACGAACTTGAAGCGGTTTCTGTCGGACGTGTAACAGATGATAAAATGCTTCGCCTGACACACAAAGGCGAGGTTGTATGTGAGCTGCCTGTTGATGCTTTGGCAGAGGAAGCTCCGGTTTACCACAAGCCATCTCAAGAACCTGCATACTACCGCGAGTTTTTAGAGACAGACGTTCCGGCTCCTCAAATTAAAGATGCGAATGAAACGCTGAAGGCCCTCCTCCAGCAGCCGACGATCGCAAGCAAAGAGTGGGTTTACGATCAGTATGACTACATGGTGCGGACAAATACAGTTGTCGCTCCTGGGTCTGACGCAGGTGTTCTCAGAATCCGCGGAACGAAAAAGGCGCTGGCGATGACGACAGACTGTAACGCGCGTTATCTCTATCTTGATCCTGAAGTCGGCGGAAAAATTGCTGTCGCTGAAGCGGCGCGCAACATCATTTGCTCAGGTGCAGAACCGCTTGCCGTCACAGATAACCTTAACTTTGGAAACCCGGAGAAACCGGAAATCTTCTGGCAGATCGAAAAAGCGGCTGATGGCATCAGCGAGGCGTGCAATGTTCTCAGCACACCGGTTATTGGCGGAAACGTATCACTTTATAACGAATCAAACGGCACGGCGATCTACCCGACACCTGTTATTGGCATGGTCGGCTTAATTGAAGATACAGCACACATTACAACACAGCATTTCAAACAAGCGGGAGATCTCGTCTACGTGATTGGCGAAACAAAACCTGAGTTTGCCGGAAGCGAGCTGCAAAAAATGACAGAAGGCAGCATTTACGGAAAAGCCCCGCAAATCGATCTTGATGTAGAACTGTCACGCCAAAGAGCATTGCTGGAAGCGATTAAAAAAGGCTTTGTTCAATCAGCGCATGATGTGTCTGAAGGCGGCTTAGGCGTAGCGATCGCAGAAAGTGTCATGACGACGGAAAACCTAGGCGCGAACGTGACTGTTGAAGGAGAAGCAGCGTTATTATTCTCTGAATCTCAATCCCGCTTCGTTGTTTCAGTGAAAAAAGAACATCAAGCAGCGTTTGAAGCTGCTGTGAAAGATGCAGTTCATATCGGTGAGGTAACAGCTGATGGTCTTCTGGCGATTCAAAACCAAGACGGACAACAATTGATTCATGCGCAAACGAAAGAACTTGAGCGCGCATGGAAAGGAGCTATCCCATGCTTGCTGAAATCAAAGGCTTAAATGAAGAGTGCGGCGTATTTGGGATTTGGGGACATGAAGAAGCCCCGCAAATCACGTATTACGGCCTTCACAGCCTCCAGCACAGAGGTCAGGAGGGCGCGGGAATTGTAGCAACTGACGGTGAAAAACTGACGGCACACAAAGGCCAAGGGCTGATCACTGAAGTATTTCAAAACGGTGAGCTCAGCAAAGTGAAGGGAAAAGGCGCAATCGGGCATGTTCGGTACGCAACGGCTGGAGGCGGCGGATACGAAAATGTTCAGCCGCTCCTCTTCCGTTCCCAAAACAACGGCAGTCTGGCGCTTGCTCATAACGGAAACCTTGTCAACGCCACTCAGCTGAAGCAGCAGCTCGAAAATCAAGGAAGCATTTTTCAAACCTCCTCGGATACAGAGGTATTGGCTCACCTGATCAAAAGAAGCGGCCACTTCACGCTGAAGGATCAAATTAAAAACTCGCTTTCCATGCTGAAAGGTGCATACGCATTCCTGATCATGACCGAAACAGAAATGATTGTCGCGCTTGACCCGAACGGGCTCAGACCGCTGTCAATCGGCATGATGGGCGACGCTTATGTTGTTGCATCAGAAACATGCGCATTTGATGTCGTCGGTGCAACGTACCTTCGTGAGGTAGAACCGGGCGAAATGCTGATCATCAATGATGAAGGCATGAAATCAGAGCGTTTTTCCATGAATATCAACCGTTCCATTTGCAGCATGGAGTACATTTATTTCTCAAGACCAGACAGCAACATTGACGGCATTAACGTGCACAGTGCGCGAAAAAACCTTGGGAAAATGCTGGCTCAGGAATCCACAGTTGAAGCTGATGTCGTAACAGGGGTTCCGGATTCCAGTATTTCTGCGGCGATCGGGTATGCAGAAGCAACAGGCATCCCGTACGAGCTGGGTTTAATCAAAAACCGCTATGTCGGCAGAACGTTTATTCAGCCGTCCCAGGCTTTGCGCGAGCAAGGCGTCAGAATGAAGCTATCAGCGGTGCGCGGGGTCGTGGAAGGCAAACGCGTCGTGATGGTTGATGACTCTATCGTGCGCGGAACAACAAGCCGCCGGATTGTCACGATGCTCAGAGAAGCGGGAGCAACAGAGGTGCATGTGAAAATCAGTTCACCGCCGATCGCTCATCCTTGCTTTTACGGCATTGATACTTCCACACATGAGGAACTGATCGCGTCTTCCCATTCTGTTGAAGAAATCCGTCAGGAAATCGGGGCCGACACCCTCTCATTTTTGAGTGTGGAAGGGCTGCTGAAAGGCATCGGCAGAAAATACGATGACTCTAATTGCGGACAGTGTCTCGCTTGCTTTACAGGAAAATATCCGACTGAAATTTACCAGGATACAGTGCTTCCTCATGTAAAAGAAGCAGTATTAACCAAATAAAACTTGAAAATGACATAAGGCAGCGCAGTTCAGCTGCCTTTCTCTTTCTGCCCTCGTTCGGGGAGATATATTGAAAAGCGCCTTAAAGGAGTGAATAGGATGTCTGAAGCATATAAAAACGCAGGAGTTGACATCGAAGCCGGATATGAAGCTGTAAAACGAATGAAAAAACATGTGGAGCGCACAAAACGGCTTGGCGTTATGGGAAGCCTTGGCGGTTTTGGCGGCATGTTTGACCTGTCTGAGCTTTCTTATCAAAAACCTGTTTTAATTTCGGGAACGGACGGTGTCGGCACAAAATTAAAGCTCGCTTTTTCCATGGATAAGCATGACACGATTGGCGTTGACGCTGTTGCGATGTGTGTCAATGATGTGCTGGCACAAGGCGCAGAGCCGTTGTTTTTCCTCGATTATTTAGCGGTCGGCAAAGCGGACCCTATGAAAATTGAGCAGATCGTACAAGGCGTAGCGAACGGATGTGAGCAGTCAGGTTCAGCCTTAGTCGGCGGCGAAACGGCTGAGATGCCGGGACTATATACAGCTGATGAATACGATATTGCCGGTTTCTCTGTCGGAGTGGCGGAAAAGGACGAAATCGTGACTGGAGAAAACATCAAAGAAGGTCATCTATTGATCGGCTTGAGCTCCAGCGGCCTTCACAGCAACGGATTTTCCCTTGTGAGAAAAGTGCTTCTGGATGATGCGGAGCTGGATCTTGATACCACATACGAACCGTTTGACCGCCCGCTTGGCGAGGAGTTGCTTGAACCGACAAGAATTTATGTGAAGCCGGTGCTTGCCGCGGTGAAAAGCGGAAAAGTCGACGGCATGGCACACGTGACAGGCGGAGGATTCATCGAAAATATCCCGCGCATGCTTCCGGAAGGCTTAAGTGCGGAAATCGATCACGGATCATGGCCAATCCCGCCGATATTCTCTTTCCTGCAAGAATACGGCAAGCTGAAGGAAGAAGACATGTTCAACGTCTTTAATATGGGGATCGGATTTGTTTTGGCAGTCAAAGAAGAGCATCTGACAGATGTGATCGGAACGCTTGAAAGCCAAGGCGAAAAAGCCTATTTGATCGGACGTGTGAAACAAGGCGAAGGCGTCACATTCGGCGGTGCAGCACTTTCATGAAAAAGTTTGCGGTATTTGCATCCGGAAACGGTTCAAACTTCGAAGCCATCGTCACGCGTTTGAAAGAAGAGAAGTGGGATGCGTCCGTATCGCTCCTCGTTTGCGACAAACCGGAGGCGAAAGTCATCGAACGGGCGGAAACATTCCGTATTCCATCCTTTGCATTTGAGCCGAAGTCTTACGAAAACAAGGCCGCATTTGAACGGGCCATTATCGAACAACTACATCTTCATGACGTTGAATTGATTGTTCTTGCCGGTTATATGAGGCTGATCGGTGATACCCTGCTACAGGCATACGGAGGAAAAATCATTAACATTCACCCGTCACTTCTTCCTGCGTTCCCTGGGATCGACGCAGTTGGACAGGCGTACCGCGCGGGTGTGAAGGTTGCCGGAATCACCGTGCATTATGTCGATGAAGGAATGGATACAGGCCCGATCATCGCTCAAAAGGCAATCGAAATTGACGAACATGATACATTGGAAACAATTGAACAGCGGATTCACAAGCTTGAGCATAAATGGTATCCGAGTGTGATTAAACAGCTATTAGGATTAAATAACAGAGGTGAAAAGGCATGACCATTAAACGTGCATTAATCAGTGTTTCAGATAAAACAAATCTCGTTCCTTTTGTAAAAGAACTAACAGAGCTTGGAGTTGACGTGATTTCAACAGGCGGAACGAAAAAGCTTCTTCAAGAAAACGGTGTGAATGTCATCGGAATTTCTGAAGTGACAGGTTTTCCTGAAATTATGGACGGGCGGCTCAAAACACTTCATCCGAATATTCACGGCGGCCTTCTGGCGGTTCGCGGCAATGAAGAGCATATGGCGCAGATCAATGAACACGGGATTCAGCCGATTGACCTCGTTGTCGTCAACCTCTATCCATTTAAAGAGACGATTTCTAAAGAAGATGTCACATATGAAGAAGCGATTGAAAATATCGACATCGGCGGACCAGGCATGCTGCGTGCGGCATCAAAAAACCATCAGGATGTGACGGTTATCGTTGATCCGGCGGATTACAGCCCAGTGCTGAATCAAATCAAAGAAGAAGGCGGCGTATCCCTTCAGAAAAAACGCGAGCTGGCGGCAAAAGTATTCCGTCATACTGCGGCATATGATGCACTGATTGCTGACTATTTGACAAACGTTGTCGGTGAAAAAGAACCGGAACAATTCACTGTGACATTTGAGAAAAAACAATCGCTTCGCTACGGGGAAAACCCGCATCAGGAAGCAACATTCTATCAAACAGCACTTCCTGTCAAAGGCTCCATTGCGCAAGCAGAACAGCTTCACGGAAAAGAGCTTTCTTACAACAACATTAAAGACGCGGATGCAGCAGTTCAAATCGTTCGTGAATTCACTGAGCCGGCTGCGGTTGCCGTGAAGCATATGAATCCATGCGGCGTAGGAACAGGGAAAACGATTGCAGAAGCGTTTGACAGAGCGTTTGAAGCGGATAAAACATCTATCTTCGGCGGCATTATCGCGCTGAATCGTGAAGTGGACAAGGCAACTGCCGAAGCGCTTCACAACATTTTCTTAGAAATCATCATCGCGCCTTCATTCAGCCAAGAAGCACTTGACATCTTGACTGCGAAGAAAAATCTTCGTCTGCTGACGCTTGATGTGACAACTGCCGTTCAAAAAGAAAAACAGCTGACATCGGTTCAAGGCGGACTGTTGATTCAAGATTTAGATATGCACGGCTTCGATAATGCTGAGATCAGCATTCCGACAAAAAGAGAGCCGAACGAGCAAGAGTGGGAAGATTTGAAGCTTGCTTGGAAAGTCGTAAAGCATGTGAAATCAAATGCGATCGTTCTCGCGAAGGACAACATGACAGTCGGTGTTGGAGCAGGCCAAATGAACCGCGTCGGCTCAGCGAAAATTGCCATCGAGCAAGCAGGTGAAAAAGCGAAAGGCAGCGCGCTCGGATCTGATGCATTTTTCCCAATGCCGGATACTGTCGAAGAAGCGGCAAAAGCGGGCGTTACGGCTATTATTCAGCCGGGGGGATCTGTACGTGATGAGGATTCCATCAAAAAAGCGGATGAGTACGGCATTGCCATGGTATTCACCGGCATTAGACACTTCAAACATTAAGGGGATGAAAACGACGTGAATGTATTCATTATCGGTAAAGGCGGAAGAGAACATACACTGGCATGGAAGGTGAAGCAAAGCAGCCTCGTTGATACGGTATTTGCCGCTCCTGGAAATGACGGCATGGCAGCTTCCGCACAGCTTGTAAACATTGAGGAAAGCGACCATGCCGGGCTTGTCTCGTTTGCAAAAGAAAATCAGATCGGCCTGACCATCGTCGGCCCTGAGGTTCCTTTAATTGAAGGTCTGGTGGATGAATTCGAAAAAGCAGGTCTGCGTGTGTTCGGTCCGTCAAAAGCCGCTGCCATCATCGAAGGAAGCAAACAGTTCGCTAAGGATTTAATGAAGAAATACGATATTCCGACAGCAGAATACAACACGTTTACATCCTTTGAAGAGGCAAAGGCATATGTGCAGGAAAAAGGCGCTCCGATTGTCATAAAAGCAGATGGACTTGCGGCTGGAAAAGGCGTTACAGTTGCTATGACAGAGGAAGAAGCGATTGCATGTCTGCATGATTTTCTAGAGGATGAAAAATTCGGTGATGCGAGCGCGTCTGTTGTCATTGAAGAATTCCTTTCCGGCGAAGAGTTTTCTCTTATGGCATTCGTCAAAGGAGAAAAGGTGTATCCAATGGTAATTGCACAGGATCACAAGCGGGCGTTTGACGGAGACAAAGGCCCAAATACGGGCGGAATGGGCGCTTACTCTCCAGTTCCGCAAATTTCGGAAGAAACCGTCCGCCATGCTGTAGAAACAATCGTCAAGCCCGCCGCAAAAGCAATGGTACAAGAAGGGCGTTCCTTCACTGGCGTTTTGTACGCGGGATTAATGCTCACTGAAAACGGCTCGAAGGTCATCGAATTTAATGCCCGCTTTGGCGATCCGGAAACACAGGTCGTGCTTCCGCGCATGGAATCTGATCTGGTACAGGTGCTTCTTGATCTTTTGGATGATAAGGAAGTCGACTTAAGATGGAAGGATACCGCGGCGGTAAGTGTGGTGCTTGCTTCAGAAGGATACCCGGAAAGCTATGCAAAAGGCACGCCGATCGGCAGCCTTGCAGCGGAAATTGACCAGGTTGTGGTCTTCCATGCCGGAACGAAAGCAAAGCGCGGAGAGTTCGTCACAAATGGCGGCCGCGTCGCCAATGTGACAGCTTTTGATGAAACGTTTGAAGCGGCGAGAGACCGAGTGTACAAAGCTGTTGATGAGATCATCAAGCCTGGACTCTTTTTCAGAAAAGACATTGGGGCACGCGCTTTAAAGGCTGCACAAAAATAAAGTGAAGAAAACCCGCAGATTGAGCTGCGGTTTTTTGTTATACAAAAGCCGGGTGCTGAGCAGAAGAAGAAAGTACAACCAGCGTGGTCGGTTTTCCGTGGGCCATCGAAGCGTCAATAAAATCTTCGAGTGTATGTACCGATTCTGTCACCACTTTTGT
The DNA here is from genome assembly GCF_023238245.1 of Bacillus rugosus. NCBI lineage: Bacteria > Bacillati > Bacillota > Bacilli > Caryophanales > Bacillaceae > Bacillus > Bacillus rugosus. Next base: position 702,693 of record NZ_CP096590.1, read on the forward strand.
CACATAGCTGTACATCCCTGTAATGCGGTGGTTTTCTGCCACATCCGGGTGCGCTGCTGCAAAGGCGGCGTAGTGTTTGCAGCTTTTTGGCTCCATCAGGATAAAAGCCGTAACATGCTTGTTTAGTTTTTCGTAACAGATATTCGCGCTGTAGCCAGTAATCACTCCTTTGTCTTCCAACTTCCTGACACGTTCCGCCGCGCTTGGCGAGCTGAGTCCGACAAGCTTTCCCAGTTCAACCATCGTTAATCGGCCATTTCGCTGCAAATGTGAGAGAATCTGAAGGTCTGTATCGTCCATTTGTCCGGCTCCTTTACATGTTTAAGCGAATTTGTGAAAATTCCTTTTATCATAAGGTGATGCTGTTGATTTAACTTAATTGTAGCATATGGATGCCGTCTTATTTTTCCTATAATAAAGCCATCAACGGAGAGGAGGCATCATGTTGCCTGAATTGCAGCGTTCGATCACTTGGATACAAGGGACGGCATTAACGATTGGGGCCGTTTTAGGCTGCGGGATATTAATACTGCCGTCTGTCACCGCTGACGCAGCCGGTCCCGTTTCTTTATTTGTTTGGGTGTTCATGTCTTTCTTATCTTTTCTTCTAGTCGGCACACTGGCCCGGCTTGTGAAAATAGCGCCCAGCGCGGGAGGAATTACGGCTTACGTGCAGCTGGCTTTTCAGAAAAAAGCTGGAGCGGTTTTAGGCTGGATCATGTTAGGATCCGTTCCAATCGGCGTTCCCGTCATCGCTTTGACTGGCGCGCATTACGTCAGTTATGTCACAGAAGCTTCGGATTGGCAGATTACTTTGATTGCATGCTGTATGCTGGCTGTCTCCATTTTGCTTCATATGAGAGGCATTCAATTATCTGCGAACATTAGTACACTCGTCATTTGTATCATCGTATTTCTGCTTGTCACTTCTGTTGCCGTGTCATTGCCTCACGTTAAAGCAGCAGAATTCAAACCGTTTCTTTCGCATGGCTGGTCTGCCGCGGGATCTGTTTCAGTTATGATTTTTTTCTCTTTTGTGGGCTGGGAAATGATTACCCCACTGGCTGAGGAATTTCATCGTCCTGAAAAAGATGTTCCAATCAGCTTGTTCTTGGGAGCGGCTTGCGTGGCAGGGCTGTATATCATGCTGTCATTTGTGACGGTGGGGACTCATTCATATGGAGAGAATGGAGAAATCGCATCGCTTGCCATGCTCATATCAAAAGGAGCCGGGGAAAGCGGAGTATATGTAACGGTATGTTTAGCACTGTTTATTACATTCGCCACCATTCATGCCAATATTGCGGGTTTTTCCAGAATGGTATACGCATTGGCGAGAGAGGGACACATCCCCTTATATTTCGGGAAACTTAGTGAGACAAAACATACGCCTATCCGTGTATTAACAGCGCTTGCTGCAGTGTTTGGCTTAGTGCTTGGGGCATATGGCTTGTTTCAAATCGATTTGACAACTCTGTTAAAAGGACCGAGTGCGGCATTCATCGCCTCTTACATATGTACAATGGCGGCAGCGCTGAAACTGCTGAGCTGGAGAGATTCAGGCTGGTGGATGGCGCTCGGGTCGTTTGCGGCGTGCGCAGTGATTTACTCATTCAGCGGCTGGGCACTTCTTTATCCGGCAGCACTGGCAGCTGCAGGGTATCTCTATATGAAGACAAAGAAATGTCATGAGAAAAAGCTTGATCACGTTTTGTGATCAAGCTTTTTTGTTTATCTGTTTTGATGCTCCTGTTCGTTATTCCCGGAAGCGCCGTTTTGAAACATGTAGGTCACAGGGCAGAAGCGCAAAATTCCCGAACCTGCTTTCAAGGCCCCCATAAAGATGTAAAAGAGGTGCATTCTGCACCAAGGCTTTTTCGTAAACTTTGCGCTGGCGGCTGACATAATCGTCAGTCCGCAGGCGATTCTGAAGACGGCATTGATGAGATTGATGTTTGGCTTCATGTAAATCCGCTCCTTCTTACTTAAAAAAGTTTTTTAATTGAACCTTCAAAAATTTGTAACGTTTTTACCGTGCGTGATGAGGAAGGATGTGATAACATGAGTCTAATACATGTAAAGGAGAGTATGTGAATGTCCGAACGCACCTTTAACTGGAAAAACAAAGACATCAGGGCACAGGTTGATGTTGTAGACTCAAAGCTGCTTCCAACGCTCCTTTTACGGAATGCTCTCGTCTTAAATCCATATGTAAAACAATGGCTGAAAAAAAACATTTGGATTTATCAGGACCGCATTGTTTATGTGGGTCATGAACTTCCGAATAGAGCCGAAGAAATTCATACGATTGATTGTGAAGGAAAATACATTGTGCCAGGGTATATCGAACCGCACGCACATCCTTTTCAAATATATAATCCCCAAACGCTGGCGGAATATGTGTCTCAATACGGAACAACGACATTTGTGAATGATAACTTGTTTTTGCTTTTACAAAGCGGAAAAAAGAAAGCGCTTACCATTTTAAATGAACTCAAAAAGCAGCCTGTTCAATACTTTTGGTGGTCACGCTATGACCTTCAGACCGAGGTTCTGAACGAGGATCACGTACTTCCGTTTGACGTCAGAAAACAGTGGATTGAACATCCGGATGTGATTCAAGGCGGAGAAATGACCGGATGGCCTCGTTTGGTAGATGGTGATGATTTAATGCTTCACTGCATGCAAGCTACAAAGAAGCAGCGGAAACGCATTGAAGGGCATTTTCCCGGCGCTTCAGATAAAACGCTTACAAAGATGAAACTGTTCGGAGCGGATTGTGATCATGAAGCGATGACAGGTGATGAAGTGATGAGAAGGCTGGAACTGGGCTACTATGTTTCCCTCCGAAATTCTTCCATTCGTCCTGATGTAAGAAAAATCTTGCAGGAGTTGCATGAGAAGGGTTTCCGCTATTATGACCATTTCTTTTACACGACAGACGGCGCGACGCCGAATTTCTATAAAGGCGGCATGACAAACGAGCTGATCCGGGTCGCGTTAGAAGAAGGAGTTCCGGCAATCGATGCCTACAATATGGCATCATTTAATATCGCAAAGTATTACCAAATGGATGATTATTTAGGAGTGGTCGGACCGGGAAGATTGGCATCGCTGAATATACTTGAAGATCCGTTAAACCCGAATCCCGTGACCGTTCTGTCAAAAGGAATCATCCTTCGTGAAGACGGCCATGATTTGAAGGCGTTTACAAAGACGGGCTGGAGCAAAGGCGGTCTTGTCCCGCTTGAGCTTTCATATAATATGACGATGGATGATTTGCAGTTTTCCATGCCGATGGGCGTGAAAATGCGGAATGCGGTCATTATGGAGCCGTATATGATTGAGATCGACAATTCGATGGAACAGCTCTCGTTTGACCATGATGAAAGTTATTTGACGATGCTTGACAGACATGGGAAATGGCGTGTCAATACGATGATAAAAGGCTTTGCCTCAAGCGTGCAGGGATTTGTGAGCTCCTTTACGACGACAGGCGATATTGTCGCGATCGGAAAAAATAAAGCGGATATGCTGCTCGCTTTCGCCCGCATGAAAGAGATCGGGGGAGGAATCGTCCTTGCGGAAAACGGGAACATTCTGCATGAAATTCCGCTTGCGCTGTGCGGCTGTGCCTCTTCGGAAGCGTATGAAGATGTGCTTGAGAAGGAACAAAAGCTGAGAGATCTTTTGACTGAAAGAGGCTACGAGTTTTGTGATCCCGTCTATACGCTGCTCTTTTTGCAAAGTACGCACCTTCCGTATATACGCATTACGCCGAGAGGAATCTTCGACGTCATGAAAAAAACTGTACTCTTTCCATCGATAATGCGTTAAAATATAAAAGAGCGGGGAGCCGACACATGAAAAAATGGATGTCAGTTTGCATACTGTGTTTCGTATTTTTTCTGCTGGTATCCTGTCAGCAGAAGGAAGCTGTCCCGGATGCTGAAAAGAAGCTGAAAGCTCCTTTGACGGGACTGGAGACTGAACAGAAGGTGACTGAACGCCGGCCTGTTGCTGTTGTGGTGAACAATCACCCGAAGGCGAGGCCGCAGTCAGGGCTGTCTAAAGCCGACATTGTCATAGAAGCGCTAGCCGAAGGGCAAATTACAAGATTTCTGGCCGTTTTTCAAAGCCAGATGCCTGAAACTGTCGGACCTGTGCGGAGCGCGCGGGAATATTTCGTCACTCTCAGCAATGGCTTTGACAGCATATTTGTCCATCACGGCTGGAGTCCTGGCGCCAAAGAGCAGCTGGAATCTGGAGCTGCCGATTATATTAACGGATTGGATTTTGACGGAAGCTTATTTTGGAGAGCTGATTTCAGCAAACCGCCCCACAATTCCTACACGTCTTATGATTACATAAAAAAGGCGGCGGAACAAAAGGGATATGAGCTGAAGCGGGAAACAGATCCGCTGCTGTTTCAAACATCAGAAGCAAAACCTGCAAATGAATCTTACAATGTTCGGGTAGATTATGGAACAAAGAACGTTACAAATCTTGTCGAATATAACTATGATAAAAAAGCTGAATCTTATACAAGAAGCTCTGATGGTGTCATAACGACAGACCGGGAAACCGGAAAGTCGGTTGCAATGCAAAATATTTTCATTGTTGAAGCCAGCCATCATACTATTGATCAAGATGGAAGGCGGGACATCGACCTGGAATCAGGGGGGAAAGGTCTGTTGTTTCAGCACGGAAACGTTATTGAAACAGACTGGAAACAAGTAGACGGTAGAATTGTGCCGGTAAAAGACGGCAAATGGCTTCCGTTTGTTCCAGGAAAGACTTGGATTAATATCGTGCCTGATCTCGATGCGGCTTCCATTAGTAAAGGAGAAGGTGTGTAACGATGCAAATCGATAAATTACGCGGCAAAGAGCTGGACCAGTTATTTAACTCGATCTTATCGCTGAAAGACCTGGAGGAATGTTACCGGTTCTTCGATGATCTTTGCACAATTAACGAAATTCAATCGCTGGCTCAGCGCCTTGAAGTAGCGCGCATGCTTCGCGAAGGTAACACGTATCATAAGATTGAAACAGAAACAGGCGCTTCCACAGCTACGATTTCCCGTGTGAAACGCTGCTTAAATTACGGAAATGACGCATATGAAATGGCGCTTGACCGTGTGAAGGAAACTGAAACAGAGTCTTCTTCAAAATAACAAAAAACCGCCCTGCCGTTCGGCAAGGGCGGTTTCTTTATGAAACAAATTGGTGGATCAGTTTGTCGATGTCGACGATGCTGCCGTCCTCTTTTCGATAGACAACATGCTCCTTGGAAAAGTAGACCGGCGAATTGATCCCGGCTGCGGCTGCGAGGTTAAACAATCCCTCACGCAGTGAAATGACATAGTTGCAAACACGATGCTGTTTTTCCTCAACACTCAGTGCTTTTTGCAGTTTTGGATCTGTTGTCGCTACACCTGCTGGACAAGTGTTGGTGTGGCACACGAGAGCGCGGATGCAGCCGACCGAAAACATCATGCCCCGTGCAATGTTGACAAAGTCAGCGCCGAGAGCTAAAGCGACTGCAATTTTGTCAGGAGTCAGGAGCTTTCCTGAAGCAAAGATTTTCAGATGGTTGCGCAAGCCGTACTGTCTAAGCAGCGTATCAACAATAGGCAGTGCTGTCATAATCGGAAGGCCGACAGTGTCAGCGAGCTCATAAAAGGAAGCGCCGGTACCGCCTTCGCTCCCGTCGATCGTGATAAAATCCGGATGCTGTCCGCTTTTCTGCATATAGGCGAAAAGCTCGTGCAACTCGTCAGGATGGCCTGCGACAAGTTTGATTCCGACTGGCTTCTGTCCGACATCTCTAAGTTTCTCGATAAAGTCGAGCATTTCGGGAGCGCTTGAAAATTCATGAAAGCGGTTCGGGCTGTCAATGGATTTCCCGGGTTCTACATTCCGGATGTCTGCCACTTCTTCTGATACCTTGGCGCCATCCACATGGCCGCCGCGGGTTTTCGCTCCTTGCGCCAGCTTTAGTTCAAACGCTTTAATTTGGTCAAGCCTGCTTTTTCTTTTAAACTCCTCCCATGAAAATTCTCCGTTTCTTTTGCGTACGCCAAAAAGACCGGGCCCGATTTGGCAAATGATATCGGCACCGCCTTTTAAGTGATACTCAGATAAACCGCCTTCACCGGTATTCATCCAAGTGCCGCCTGCCTGATGAAGCCCTTTTGAGAGCGACGTAATCGCCCGTTCTCCAAGGGAACCGTAGCTCATGGCAGACTGGCCGACTAATCCCTTCACATAAAAAGGCTTCCCGCATGTATGCTCGCCGATCACCTGCACATCATCAGGGTGGAGAAAATACGGATCGGCCTTCACGTGTTCGGCGTGTTCCTTCCGTTTGAACAGATTGTCAGCATCGAGTTGATAGATTTGGGTTTCAATCTTAGGCGTTTGGTTTACATGCATTTCCTCTTTTAGTTTAGGGAAAAGGGCGTTACGAATATAAAAACCAGGTTTATCAAAATCTCTTACAGATCCAAAGCCCATCATTCTGCTTTTATATTTGCCCGAGATGACGGTTTGTTCATATTCCTTTCGGGAAAAGGGCTGCTCCTCATTGTCATTGCTGTATAAATACTGCCTGAGCTCCGGCCCGATTTTTTCAAGGATATATCGAAACCTTCCGATGACGGGATAGTTACGGAGAATCGAATGCTCCTCCTGTTTTTCATCCTTTATGTAGATCCATACAAACAAAACGATGGGGATGGCGATAATCCCAATAATAAACGCGATGAGTGCAATAATGATGGATTCCATGTGTCAGCCTCCCTTTTTATGTATCCATTTCCACAGTTGAGCACTTTCCAAACAATAACAGAAAGGAATCTTTTGCCTAGAGCTTGAACTATTGAAGGCTTTCTGGAGCTCTCTTTTTTATGAAAAAAGAATCAAAACACCTTTTTCAGTGAATAACGAGATTAACGGCTTTTTCCGTTTTTCCGCGCTATGTGAATTTGTTATAATGTTTAAATGGTAACAAACGAATGGAGGAACGTATGACGTGTACGATGTAACAGAGTGGAAGCATGTCTTTAAACTCGATCCAAATAAAGATTTGCCTGACGAACAGCTGGAGATTCTTTGTGAATCAGGAACGGATGCGGTCATTATCGGGGGAAGCGATGGTGTGACAGAGGACAATGTCCTGCGGATGATGTCTAAGGTGAGACGGTTTTTGGTGCCGTGCGTCCTTGAGGTGTCAGCGATTGAAGCAATCGTTCCCGGCTTTGATTTATATTTTATTCCGAGTGTATTAAACAGCAAAAACGCGGACTGGATTGTCGGAATGCACCAGAAAGCCATGAAGGAATACGGAGAACTGATGTCTATGGAAGAAATCGTGGCGGAAGGCTACTGCATCGCTAATCCGGATTGCAAAGCCGCAGCATTGACTGAAGCGAATGCCGATCTGACTATTGACGATATTGTTGCCTATGCGCGCGTGTCTGAGCTACTGCATCTTCCCATTTTTTATTTGGAATATAGCGGCGTGCTTGGAGACATAGAAGCCGTGAAGAAAACGAAGGCTGTATTGGAAACGTCCACCTTGTTTTACGGCGGCGGCATCAAGGATGCGGAAACGGCAAAGCAGTATGCTGAGCATGCGGACGTGGTTGTTGTTGGCAATGCGGTGTACGAAGATTTTGACCAGGCTTTGAAAACAGTAGCGGCTGTGAAAGGCGAGTAGTAAATTGTACGGATTTGGTTTATGATAGAACATATGTTTTGTATAGGCGGGTGAACAAATTTTGAATTATATTAGCAATCAATTACTAAGCGGATTAAACCCCGTTCAGCAGGAAGCTGTCAAAACAACGGACGGGCCACTCTTGCTGATGGCGGGTGCGGGAAGCGGAAAAACGCGTGTCCTGACACACAGAATCGCTTATTTAATGGCGGAAAAACATGTGGCGCCATGGAACATTCTGGCGATCACATTTACAAATAAAGCAGCACGCGAAATGAAAGAACGTGTGGAAAGCATTCTCGGACCGGGCGCGGACGATATCTGGATTTCAACATTCCACAGCATGTGCGTGCGGATCTTGCGCAGAGATATAGACCGGATCGGGATTAACCGCAATTTCTCCATCCTTGATACGGCAGACCAGCTTTCAGTCATCAAGGGGATTTTGAAGGAGCGCAATCTAGATCCGAAGAAGTTTGACCCAAGAAGCATCCTCGGCACGATCAGCAGTGCGAAAAACGAATTGACCGAACCGGAAGAATTCTCTAAAGTTGCCGGCGGCTACTACGATCAGGTGGTCAGCGATGTATATGCTGATTATCAGAAGAAGCTTTTGAAAAACCAGTCGCTCGATTTCGATGATTTAATTATGATAACGATTAAACTGTTTGACCGTGTGCCGGAAGTGCTTGAATTTTATCAGCGCAAATTCCAGTATATCCACGTCGATGAGTATCAAGATACGAACAGAGCACAATACATGCTCGTTAAGCAGCTTGCAGAGCGTTTCCAGAACCTTTGCGTGGTCGGGGACTCTGATCAGTCGATCTACAGATGGCGCGGCGCGGATATCGCCAACATCCTTTCTTTTGAAAAAGATTATCCGAACGCCAGTGTGATTTTGCTTGAACAAAATTACCGTTCAACGAAACGGATTTTGCGCGCAGCTAACGAGGTCATCAAAAACAACTCAAACCGCAAACCGAAAAATTTGTGGACGGAAAACGATGAAGGCATCAAAATTTCTTATTACCGCGGAGATAATGAGTTCGGCGAAGGGCAGTTTGTGGCCGGTAAAATCCATCAGCTTCACAGCTCAGGCAAGCGGAAGCTTTCGGATATCGCCATTTTGTACCGGACAAACGCACAGTCCCGTGTGATTGAGGAAACGCTTCTCAAAGCAGGCTTGAACTATAACATTGTCGGCGGCACAAAGTTCTATGACAGAAAAGAAATTAAAGACATTCTCGCGTACCTGCGCCTCGTATCCAATCCGGATGACGATATCAGTTTCACGCGCATTGTCAATGTGCCGAAACGCGGAGTCGGCGCGACGTCACTTGAAAAAATCGCTTCATATGCGGCGATGAACGGCTTGTCATTTTTCCAAGCGATTCAGCAGGTTGATTTTATCGGCGTCAGCGCCAAGGCAGCCAACGCGCTCGACAGCTTCAGGCAGATGATTGAAAACCTGACCAATATGCAGGACTACTTATCCATCACAGAGCTGACAGAAGAAATTCTTGATAAGACGGAATACAGAGAAATGCTGAAGGCTGAAAAATCAATCGAAGCTCAAAGCCGTTTAGAAAACATCGACGAGTTCCTGTCTGTTACGAAAAACTTTGAACAGAAAAGTGAAGATAAGACACTTGTTGCGTTTCTGACAGATTTGGCGCTGATTGCAGATATCGATCAGCTCGATCAGAAAGAGGAAGAGTCAGGCGGCAAGGATGCAATTACCCTGATGACACTGCACGCCGCAAAAGGGCTGGAGTTCCCGGTTGTTTTCTTGATGGGGCTTGAAGAAGGCGTCTTCCCGCATAGCCGTTCATTAATGGAGGAAGCGGAAATGGAAGAAGAACGCCGCCTTGCTTACGTTGGGATTACAAGGGCGGAGCAGGAGCTTTATCTGACCAATGCCAAAATGCGCACCTTGTTTGGCCGAACAAATATGAACCCGGAATCTCGCTTTATTGCTGAAATACCGGATGATTTATTGGAAAACCTAAATGAGAAAAAAGAAACGAGAGCGCCGTCTGCGAGAAAAATGCAGCCGAGACGCGGCCCTGTTTCACGTCCGGTATCCTACGCCAGCAAAACAGGCGGCGACACTTTAAACTGGGCAGTGGGAGATAAGGCCGGCCATAAAAAATGGGGAACAGGAACTGTCGTCAGCGTGAAAGGCGAAGGAGAAGGGACGGAGCTCGATATTGCCTTCCCAAGCCCAGTCGGCGTGAAACGCCTGTTAGCAGCATTTGCTCCTATTGAAAAGCAGTAATTGAAGAGGAAAGGAAGAAGCAGATGGACAAAGAAACAGCGAAGCAGCGGGCAGACGAACTGCGCCGCACCATCAACAAGTATAGCTATGAATATTACACCTTAGATGAACCGAGCGTCCCTGATGCTGAATACGACAGATTGATGCAGGAGCTGATTGCGATCGAGGAGGAGCATCCAGACCTCAGAACACCTGACTCTCCTACGCAGCGTGTCGGCGGAGCCGTGCTTGAAGCGTTTCAGAAAGTCACACACGGCACGCCGATGCTCAGTCTGGGCAACGCCTTTAATGCCGATGATCTTCGTGATTTCGACCGCCGGGTGCGCCAGGCCGTCGGCGACGATGTGGCGTATAATGTGGAGCTGAAAATAGACGGTCTTGCTGTTTCTCTCCGTTATGAAGACGGCTATTTTGTCAGAGGAGCCACAAGAGGTGACGGAACGACGGGAGAGGATATTACGGAGAATCTGAAGACGATCCGCAATATTCCGCTCAAAATGAAACGTGATCTGTCGATCGAAGTGCGCGGCGAGGCGTATATGCCGAAGCGTTCGTTTGAAGCGCTCAATGAGGAACGGATCAAAAACGAAGAAGAACCGTTCGCCAATCCGCGAAATGCCGCCGCGGGATCACTCAGACAGCTCGATCCGAAAATTGCAGCGAAACGAAACCTCGATATCTTCGTCTACAGTATAGCGGAGCTTGACGAGATGGGTGTGGAGACGCAAAGCCAGGGGCTTGATTTTCTCGACGAAATCGGATTTAAAACAAACCAGGAACGAAAAAAATGCGACAGCATAGAAGAAGTTATTGCACTGATCGATGAGTTTCAGGCTAAACGCGCTGACCTCCCGTATGAAATTGACGGTATCGTGATTAAACTTGATTCCCTTGATCAGCAGGAGGAGCTTGGTTTTACGGCGAAAAGCCCGCGTTGGGCCATCGCGTATAAATTTCCTGCAGAAGAGGTCGTGACAAAGCTTCTCGATATCGAATTAAATGTCGGCAGAACGGGTGTGATTACGCCGACCGCGATTCTTGAGCCGGTAAAAGTTGCCGGCACAACGGTCTCAAGAGCATCCCTTCATAACGAAGATTTAATTAAAGAGAAGGACATTCGGATCTTGGATAAGGTCGTCATCAAAAAAGCGGGCGATATCATTCCTGAAGTCGTGAACGTCCTCGTTGAACAGCGCACAGGAGAAGAAAAGGAATTCAGCATGCCCACGGAATGCCCTGAATGCGGGAGCGAACTCGTCCGCATCGAAGGAGAAGTGGCGCTTCGCTGCATTAACCCTGAATGTCCGGCGCAAATCCGGGAAGGGCTGATCCATTTCGTTTCCCGCAATGCCATGAACATTGACGGACTTGGCGAACGAGTCATCACACAGCTGTTTGAGGAGAACCTTGTCCGCAATGTGGCGGATTTATATAAGCTGACGAAGGAACAGGTCATCCAGCTCGAGCGTATGGGAGAAAAATCTACTGAAAACCTGATCAGCTCCATCCAAAAATCAAAAGAAAATTCGTTAGAGCGCCTGCTGTTCGGACTCGGCATCCGCTTTATCGGTTCAAAGGCCGCAAAGACGCTTGCCATGCATTTTGAAAGCTTGGAGAACCTGAAAAAAGCTTCAGAAGAGGAGCTTCTCGCGATTGATGAAATCGGTGAAAAAATGGCTGACGCGGTCATCACTTATTTTCATAAAGAAGAAATGCTTGATCTCTTGAATGAACTTCAGGAGTTGGGTGTAAATACACTATACAAAGGCCCGAAAAAAGTAAAAGCAGAGGACAGCGATTCTTACTTTGCCGGTAAAACAATTGTTCTGACAGGAAAGCTGGAAGAACTGTCAAGAAACGATGCCAAAGCGCAAATCGAAGCGCTCGGCGGAAAGCTGACTGGAAGCGTCAGCAAAAACACAGACTTGGTCATCGCCGGCGAAGCGGCGGGAAGCAAACTGACAAAAGCACAAGAGCTGAACATTGAAGTGTGGAATGAAGAACAGTTAATGGGAGAGCTAAAGAAATAAGAGGAGTGTTTTCTATTGAAAAAGACGTTGGCAATGGCGGCAACGGCGGCAGTGTTAATGCTGTCTGCCTGCTCGTCAGGTTTTGGGGGGGATAAGGAGGAAGAGATCACGCAAAAGACGGCGAAATCGTCAGAAAAAGCGATTGTCCCGAAATATAATATCTCTGACTCCTATTACAAAATGGTGCTGCCCTTTAAGGCAGGAAAAGCGCGCGGCTTAACAACTGAACAGCTGAATACAAGACTTGACATCGATGAGTTTGAAACAGGGCTGATGCGTCTTGCCCAAGATTCTTTCTCGACTGACGATTATCTGTTCCAAGAAGGGCAATATTTAGATGAAGATACAGTATTAAGCTGGCTGGCACGGAAAAAAACAGGCTCTGATCTGAAAAAAGCCCAAAAAGAAGATAAAAACTTCAAAAATGAAGGCTTGAACCCAGCACTTCCGAGCTCCGGTTCAACAGAAGAAAAGAACGAAAGCAGCCCGGTTTATTTAGCATCTATGCTGGAGCACGATTATTTAGTCAGAAAAGACAAGAATTCCATTCAGCTTGGCGGCGTGATGATCGGACTGGCATTAAACTCCGTATATTACTATCGTGAAAAAACAGGCGACCCTCAGAAAGAAGTGGAGATTAAGGACAGCACGCTTCGCGAGCAGGGAGAAAAAATCGCACAAGAGGTCATTAACCGCCTCCGTAAAAAAGATAACCTGAAGAATGTGCCGATCACCGTCGCGCTCTACAAGCAGGCGTCAAAAACATCGATTGTGCCGGGGAACTTCATCGCCAAAACGGAAGTCAAAGCAGGCTCCACTGATATCTCAAATTGGGATGACATAAATGAAAAATATGTATTTTATCCGGCAGATACAACGACAGCAGAAAAATACCCGGATGACACCGAGGTCTTTAAGCGGTTCAAAAACTCAATTGAAGAATATTTCCCGAACTACACAGGCGTTGTCGGTACAGCGCTGTATGAAAATAATGAAATGACGAAAATGAAGATCGACATTCCAATGCAATTCTACGGAAAAAGCGAAGTTGTCGCGTTTACCCAGTTCTTAACGGGTGAAGTGATGGACTACTACTCCAAGAGCTCAGTCGATGTCGAAGTCAATATCACATCCTCAGACGGACAGGAAGCGGTCATTATCCGCAATGCCGGAGATAAAGAGCCGACTGTTCACATTTATGACTGATATTGGATGACCCCTTGTGCCGCTGCGGCGCAGGGGTTTTTTTGCGTTTTTTTGAAGGTTAAGTAGCATTGGAGAGGGTATTTATTTATGTTATGATGTTCTAAAAATAGAAAAGGGTTGAAATTATGAAAAATAAATCCTTTTATTTCATATGGGCGGGCCAGTCAATTGCTAATTTAGGAGATTCTTTATACGTGCTGGTACTGACCCTGTTTACGTATCAAGTCACAGACTCGGCCTTTTTGGCTTCGCTGGTAGCCATGATGCAGTTCGTGGGTCAGTCATTAAGCGCAGTATTTATACCGGTTTTTATTCATAAATACAGATTAAAGCACATTTTGATTTTTTTACAGTTAACGCAAACCATTCTGTTATCTTTGTTGCTTCTCATATTTATGATAGATTTTAAATCTATTTTTATTTTTTTCTTTATTGTATTTTTAATGTCGCTGTTAGATGGTGGAACTATTCCGGTCAGAAATTCAATGATTCCCCGTTTTGTTCCAAAATCCATGTTGTTGAAAGCAAACAGCCTGGTGCTGACCTCTGATCAAATCGTGCTCCTGCTCGGATGGCTGCTCGGCGGTATTTTGATCAAATGGCTCGGGCCGCAACTGCTTCTATTGTTGACTTTTGCGCTTTATGGCACCTCTACAGTATCTTTATTTTTTGTCAAGGATGCGGGAAAAGGAGATGCCGAAAAGGAAGAAAATGAGTCCTTTATGGATAAAATTTCCTCTGGATGGAAAGCAATTTATCAAATGCCTGTTATCAGAATGCTGACTGTTCTTGAGCTTTTATCCATGTTCGGCAGAAGTATTTGGACAGGAGCCATTATCCTTGTTTATGTCGATGAAGTGCTGCATCAAAACGAAACATGGTGGGGGTTTATTAACGCAAGCTATTTCGCCGGCACCATTACAGGCGGTTTAATCGTTTGGAAACTTTCAAAAATAATGAATGGAAAACTGTTCTCGATGATTTTATGGACATCACTTGCCATCGGCGCTTGCACACTATGCCTTGCGCTTAACAAGTATGCGTTGGCATCGCTGCTTTTTGTCTTTATTTTAGGACCTTCATTTCAGCTCCGGGGAATTGCGATCAGAACTTATGTACAGGAGAGCATAAACGAAACTTTGCTTCCGAAAATACTGTCGGCTCAGCATACAATAAGTACATTTGTATACGGCGCATCGATCTTAATTATGAGCAGCCTTACAGATTGGCTGGGTGTTCAATATGTATTTTTCTTGAATTTTATTATTTTTACCGTTTCAGCGCTTTTATCTTTAAAACTAAAAAATGAACAAATATAGACAATGTTTTATAAATATTTACAAAATATTTGTTGTGTGTTTAAATTGGTGATGTAAAATACTACTTGTAAAGAGGTGGATATGTTGAATGGTAACTTGAATTTATTTCCTCTTTCTCATCATCAAAAAAGGATATTAAATATCGAAAATTTATACCCAGAAACAGCTATTAATCATATTGGCGGCCTTATCCAAATCAATGGAAAGCTTCATCTTGAGACGTTAAAAAAAGCCATTCAGCATTGCATCAGACAGACAGAGTCCCTCAGAATACGGCTCATGAAGCAGGAAGGATCAGTTCTTCAATACATAGACGAAAAAGCGCAGGCCCGTGTGCCATCAGCCGATTTTACTTCAACAGACCATCCATATGAAAGAATGCTAGATTGGGCCGAACGGGAATTTAAAATACCTTTCTCTTTATATGATGGCGCGCTTGTTCAATTTTATGTTTTCCAAACAGATGAAGCAACCTGCGGGTATTTAATCAAATGCCATCATATTGTTGCTGACGGCTGGTCTATGAAAATCATCATTGATAAGATTAAGGATCTGTACATGCTTCTGGCAAATGGAAAACTGCCTGAAGAAGGCGGTGACCACTATTCGGTTCTCATAGAAAAAGAGAAAAAATACCTTTCTTCGCCACGATATCAAAAAGATGCCGCATTTTGGAAAGAGGAATTTTCTCATTTGCCGGACAGCTTCTTGTCAAAAAGTTCAGCGAACATTGCTGGAAAACGCAAACGATTTAAACTTGACCAAGAACATTCTGCTGCTGTTTATGAATTTATTCAAAAGCAAGGCGCTTCGTTAAACGCATTGTTTACCGCATCGCTGTTTTGGTATTTAAGCAAAGCAACGGGAGAGAATGATTTCATTATCGGCACGCCGGTACTAAACAGGTCTGGAAAGAAGGAAAAAAGCACGGCGGGGATGACTGTCAGTACGATGCCGTTCAGAAAGAAAACAGACCTGGACCAACGTTTCTCAGACTTTTTAAAAGAAGTCAATTCAGACTACCTGAAATACTTTCTCCACCAACGGTACCCCTATGACGAACTGATAAAGGAATTACAGCTGGCAAAACAGGGATACGATCAGCTCTTCCAAATGTATATCAATTCATACAACACCGATCTTGCTTCTGATATAGATGGATGCCATGTCGAATATGATGAATTATATAACGGATCACAGCCTTATTCCCTTCAAATTGCAGTTAAAGAATGGGACGAAGGCGGAGCAATAGAATTACAGTTCGACTACAAGGTTGCGGATTACAGCGAAGCGGAAATTCAGCAATTGAAAGACCGTTTACTCCGCCTGATTTTATTGCTTATCGAGGATCCAGACATTCAATTCAGACATTTGTCTATATTAACTGAACAAGAAAAAAGGGACGAGATATTTAAGTGGAATCAGACGCAGGCCGACTATCCGAAAGAGCAGACAATCAATCAATTAATTCAAGCAACGGCCTTGCAGCATCCGTTTCGCACAGCGATAGAGGATGGCGAGAGACATGTTTCTTATCAAGAACTGGATGAGCGCTCCAACCAAATTGCTCGCTGCCTTATACATAAAGGAATAAGCCGCGGTGATTTTGTTGCCGTGAGCATGAAACACTCACCGGAGTTGATTGCTGTTTTACTGGGCATTTTAAAAGCAGGCGGTGCTTATGTGCCGATCGACCCCGAGTATCCCGCGGAACGAATCAAGTATATTTTAGAAAATAGTGAAGCGGCGTTTTTTATTACAGACCCTCTTTTTAAAATAGACTGCCGTTTGCCAAGGCACGTAAAACAAATCAGTATTGACTGCACCATGTTTAATGATTTAGATACGGGACAGTTAGACATCAGGAACGATCCTTCCGACATCGCATATATGATTTACACTTCTGGATCAACAGGGCAGCCGAAAGGCGTGATGATCGAACATCAAAGCCTTGTGAACTACATTACATCAGCCTCTCAGAATTATACTTCTTCCCAAGAGGACAGCTTTGCGCTGTACTCATCCATAGCTTTTGATTTAACCGTTACATCCATTTACACCCCATTAGTGACAGGAAATAAGATTGTCATTTACAGACAAGAAGATATCCCGGAATTTATACTGCATCAAATCGTAAAAGAAATGAAAACAGCTGTCATCAAGCTGACACCAGCGCATTTAGCGTTGCTGAAAGACGTAAACTTAAAAGATTCCTCTATAAAAAGAATGATCGTTGGCGGAGAGCAGCTGTCTGTTTCTTTAGCACGTCAAATAACAGAAGCATCAGATCACCGCATCGAAATCTTTAATGAATACGGGCCGACAGAAGCGACCGTTGGGTGTATGATCCACAAATATGACCGAGAACAGGATCAGCAAGCTTCGGTTCCAATTGGGGTTCCGCTGCAGAATACAGAAATTTATTTATTAGATGAACAGCTGCAGCCGGTATTGCCGGGAACTCAAGGTGAAATGTATATATCAGGCGATAATGTCGCCAGAGGATATTGGAAGCGTCCGGATTTGCAAACCGAGCGTTTTCTGGATAACCCTTTCATGAAGGGCAGAAAAATGTATAAGACAGGCGATCTGGCGAAAAGAACGAATAATGGATTGCTTGAATATGCAGGGCGTAAAGACCATCAAATCAAATTGAAAGGCTACCGTATAGAACTGGGAGAAATTGAATTAGCCCTGCTTTCTCTCGAGGAAATAGAAGAAGCGGTTGTCATTGATTTTGGTGATTCACAGGGCAGAAAGCAATTGGCGGCATATGTAGTGAGCTCTGCACCTACGCCAGTGCTGGAGCTTAGGAAAAAGCTTTCTGGCAAAGTGCCCGTTTTTATGGTGCCGGCCTACTTTATCAAGATGGATCGAATTCCGCTTACGCAAAATGGAAAAACAAACAAGGAAGCGCTTCCTGATCCTTTACTGTATCAAGAACAGACAAATTACGGATTGTTAAATGAAGAGCAGAAGGTTGCAGAGGCGGTTCTTTTGGAAACCGCGAAGGAGATTCTCGGCACTGACATTTGCCCAGGGGATCATTTTTATCAGCTTGGCGGAGATTCTATCAAAGCCATTCAATTCGTTTCGAAAATGAAAGAAAAAGGTCTTTTTATCAAGACGCAGGATATTATGACTTATCCCGTATTTAGAGAACTTGTCAGTGCTGTGACTAGCAAACAATCGCCTGCAATTTCTCAACAACAAGCAGAAGGCAGAGTGATGGGCACACCGATTACCCAATGGTTCTGGTCTTTGGATTTAAAGTGCGCTCATTTCTGGCATCAATCGGTTATGCTAACTGCTGAAAAAGAGGTTCACCTTGAAGATGTAAAGGCGGTTCTGTCTCTTTTAATCAATCATCACGACAGCTTGCGAATGAATGTAGAAAAAGAAACGAATGCCTTGGTCTATCACAATACAAATATCGAACCTTATATCGAATACTGGGATCTGTCTAATGTTTCCGAGGAAGAGCAAACCAAACAAATAGCGGTGATCGGGCAGGAAATGAGAGAAAGCACGGACTTATACAATGGAGTGCTTTTTAAAACCGGTGTAATCAAAGCAAACGAAAAAACGCATTTGTTATTTACAGCCCATCACCTGATCGCGGACGGTGTATCATGGCAAATCCTGATTGATGATTTTCTTGCTCTTTTACATTCAATAGATAGGAAGGAAGAAAAGAGACTGCCTTTAAAGACACATTCTTATCAGGAATTTTCAAATTCGATCCATGAATACGCTTATTCGCGTGAGGCGGAAGAAGAATGCAGCTATTGGAATGAAAAAGTGAAAAAGATTGAGCCGCTCTATGGGATTTGTCCGGAAAATTCCAAAGTTGAAAATAGCATAAAACTGAAACGGTCTTTGAGCAGCCAGATGACTCAAAAACTGCTCAGTGAAGCAAATGAGGCGTATCAAACCCAAACAAATGATTTGCTTATCACTGCGTTAATCCGGGCTTGCCATCATTGCACAGGCAAAGAGGTTATTTCTTTGGAATTGGAAGGTCACGGAAGAGAGCCATTAAAGGAAGACTTAGATTTTTCAAGAACGTTTGGGTGGTTTACAGCAATGTATCCCGCCGTGTTTCAGGCAGAGGCTGATCTGCCGGCGCAAATCCGTTCAGTGAAAGAAAACCTGCGGAATATCCCCAATAAGGGTATTGGCTACGGCTCTCTCACCTATTTGAGTAAACGAATACCGGATCACAGGAAGCCTGAGCTACGCTTTAATTATCTGGGAGAAGTTGACCGTTTTTTAGCTGACAAATCAGAATACCGCATGACTTATTTGAATTCAGGCGCCGAGTCATCACCTGAAAATGATCTGACAGTCAGTCTTGATTTGACAGCGGGAATCTATGACGGACAGCTAACGTTGGATGTAATTTGCAGTGATCTTTATCAGACAGAGGATATGGAACAGCTTTTAGATGAATTTTTTGTACAGTTGAAGGAGCTGACTGAACATTGCTGTAAACAAGAGTCTGTTGAATATACGCCATCAGATTTCGAAACTGCCTCATTATCTATTGAAGAATTGGATTCCTTGTTCAAATGATGAGAAACGTATGGCTGATTTTATGTCTTTGTATCCTGTCAATTCAAATCTGGGGTGGCGGACAGGCAAGCGCTCAGACGCCAGTTGATAAGCGCATTGACGCTCTGATCGAAAAGCAGATGAAAGAAAGCGGAATACCGGGGATCTCAGTGACAGTGGTAAAAGGAAATGATGTGGTATACGAAAGGGGGTTTGGTTATGCCGGCGAAAGGCATAGCCGCCCTGTAACCGCCTCGACATTGTTTGAGATGGGCTCAACCTCTAAAGCGTTTACTGCACTGGGTGTGCTTAAGCTTGTACGTTCGGGGGCAATCAATCTAAATGACCCTGTCAGCCGGTATATCAGCGGATTT
This sequence comes from Bacillus rugosus, assembly GCF_023238245.1. Classification (NCBI taxonomy): domain Bacteria; kingdom Bacillati; phylum Bacillota; class Bacilli; order Caryophanales; family Bacillaceae; genus Bacillus; species Bacillus rugosus. The sequence continues at coordinate 722,179 of NZ_CP096590.1, forward strand.
TATACAGTTTACAACGGAAAGAAAACAGATATCACTATTCATCAGCTGCTGCATCATACAAGCGGAATTCCTTTTTTATCGATAGCGGATATCAAAGTTGATTCAAAGGAAGATGCCTTGGAGAAAACGGCGAAAGGATTAAAGGGAGTTGAACTTAGTCATAAGCCGGGAAGCACATTTGAATATGCCACAATCAATTATGATGTGCTGGGATATATCATTGAACAGGCATCAGGCCAGCCTTACGAGCAATATATGGCTGAGCACGTTTTTAAGCAGTTAGATATGTCAAACACGTATGCTGGGCGACACGCTGGTCATGCCGGCGATGTATCATCAGGTTTTAAAATCGGATTTTTAAAGGCCAGAGCCTATAAAGCGCCTGAGTATAGGGGGAACACGCCTGCCGGATATATTATCACGAACGCAGAGGATGTATCCAAATGGCTTCGATTTCAGCTGAATCACAGCGACGGTGATATAGGCCGCTTGATTGAGCAGAGCCACCTGCCTGATAAAAGCGTAAAAACCGAAGAGCCGGGTGTGTATTATGGTGCGGGATGGTCAATTTTTGAAAAAAAGGGAAGAGTCAAAGAAATGTTCCATGCCGGCTCCAACCCTAACTTTTCTTCGTTTATTATCATCAGTCCTGACGATAAAGCGGCTGTAGGGGTTTTGGCCAATATGAACAGCGCTTACCCTGAGAAAATCGCTCGTTCTGTTTTACAAGTGATTGCCGATCCAAATCAAAAACAGGACGGTTCTGTCACTGATCCGTTCCAGGTCATTGATAAAGCTGCGGCTGCCATGCTGGTTTTATTCAGTTTATTGCTTATTGTTCTGCTGTGGAGAATTTTTATTTTTCTAAAAAGCGTTAAAGCGAAAAATGTTCCCGTTCAGCAGCGAACAAGAAGAAAGGCGCTGCTTTGGGGGATTTTGCTGGCAGCCGGAATAGTGGCGCCTAAGCTCATTTCAATCTTCGCCTTTAATGGCTTGCCTTGGAGCATGATATTTATTTGGGGACCCGGTTCTCTTCTTTATTTGGCGGCGGTTTATTATATGCTGCTCCTTGCCTCCTGTATATTCGGTTTAACCGCTTGTTTTTTCAATCACCGTGCCGCAAGAAGGAGTGAGACACATGAAATGTGAAACATCCATCCCTGGTATTCAGCCGTTTAACGACCTATTTTATCGCAGCTGTTTTTTTAACTGTTATTTTTCAGTGGTTCGCTCGTTTCAGCAAGAAATCTATCCTTATCTTTTAAATGACATATATTCGTATCAATTGGATGAAGACGGTTATCCAATGATTGATCGGACTGAAGTTTATGATCCTGAGTATGTCATGAATCAGCAGGGAATAAGCGCGGATAAGCAATCGGTGAGCAGCAGTCTCATAGATGATGTGAAACGGGATGTTCTTAAAAATAAACCTGTCATCATTTGGTTGGATACATATGCGCAGCCTTATAGACAGGAATATATGTCTAAGCATAGCCGGAACAGCATACTGATTTATGGCTTTCATGACGTAGATCAGACTGTTCTTGCCATTGAAAACCGTTATCCCGATAACTTGTCATATGAAGCCAGAAATATTTCATATCATCATTTGGCCAAAGCCTATCAAGGCTTTCACAGTTATTTTCAGCCTCCTGCCGCTTTTCATTCTTATGCCTCCTTTTCTTATGATCCGGACAGGGATCGCTCAGGGCAAAGCATTTTCAAGGATGCGGCTGCCTTCTTTGTTCATAACATCACCGAGCATGTAGATCGGATGTTATCCGGTTTGGCGTCCTTCAGCCGGTTTACTGAGCAATTTCACAGCATAAGAGACAGCGAAAAGCTCCTTCATTCATTTAATGGAATTTTAAATGTGAAAAAAACAGAGCAATACCGCCTCGCATTTCTCCCGGCGTTTGAACAGCTTGCCGCTGTGACGTCTGACATTATTGATGAGTTAGAAGCAGCGCGGCATCTTGCGGCTAAGCTTTATTTTTCGGGAGGATCTTCTTCAGGTTATGAAGACCGGATCAAAGATTCACTGAAAAAAGTGCTGGAGCTTGAAGCAGCCTATATTGAATGCCTGAAGGATATTGGTAAAGAGGAGAGGGTCAAGTGATCAAATTATTCTGTCTGCCGTATGCCGGGGGTTCGAGCACCATCTTCAGCGGGTGGAAAAGGTTTCTTGATGCGTCAGTTGAACTGGTGGCCTTAGAGCTTCCGGGACATGGAACGAGAATGTCTGAGCCATTGCTGAATCATGCAGGATCCGTGACGGAAGATCTTTTTGCGCAAGCAAAATCCCATTTGAGTGATTCGGATTATGCCATTTTTGGACACAGCATGGGATCGCTGCTTGCATACGAATTGCAAAAGAAATTAACCATGGAAAATAAACAGCCGATCCATATGTTCTTTTCCGGGCGTTTCCCGCCTCATATCCCGGAAAAGAAAGTGCTTCATCAGCTTTCAAATTCCGCTTTAAAACAAGCGATTATTGAGATGGGGGGTGTACCGGAAGAATTCAGCAAAAATGAGCAGGTGCTTGACTTTTTCCTTCCTATATTAAGAGCTGACTTTGAGTTGCTGGAAACATACAGGAATACAGCTGTTGCTCCTTTATCCTGCGATATTTCGGTTTTTTATGGAAAACGTGATCTGCCGTCAGTGCTGTTTGATTTATCCGATTGGAATCAGTACACCGATCAGACATGCAGATTTTACGAATTTGAAGGAGATCATTTTTTCATTAATCAGAAGACAGAAGAAGTGACAGCTAAAATCAATCATATTTTGAATCAGACAGGAGTGGTGTGAAATGGATTTCAGAACTGCCGGTGTTATCGGAGGGGGCGTCATGGGGGCCGATATGGCTCTTGATTTATCTGCGAATGGGTATCAAGTGATTTTGCTGGATATCAGTGATGAAAAACTGAAAGCCGCAGAGGAAAATATTAAAAAGACATTCAGGCTTGTTCAACTGATGCGTAAAGAAAAATTCAGCATGTCACTGGAAGATGTGCTTGATAACATTCAATTCACGACTGAGCCGCACAATGTGGAGCCGGCTGATATCATCATTGAAAACGTAACAGAAGATTGGGAGATAAAAAGACAAGTATATTTACAATTAAAGGATATCTGCCAAGAGCATACCATCTACCTTGTAAATACAAGCTGTATCTCAATTACGAAGGTCGGTTCACTGATGCATCGTCCGGAAAAGGTAATTGGAGCACATTTTATGAATCCTGTTCCTCTGAAAGAACTTGTAGAGGTGATTCGGGGCGATGCCACTTCTGACGAGACTGTCGATGCAACCGTCGAGTTTTTGAAATCTTCCGACAAAAATCCTGTCGTTGTTCATGATTTGCCTGGCTTTGTGTCAAATCGTGTGTTAATGCTGACCATTAATGAAAGCATTTGGACGGTTCAAGATCAAGTGGCGACACCAGCCAATGTGGATAAAATCTTCCGCGGCGGGTTCGGGCATAAAATGGGTCCTCTCGCGACTGCGGATTTAATTGGTCTTGATACGATCCTTAACTCCTTGCTGGTTCTATATGAAAGCTACAAAGATTCAAAGTTCAGGCCATGTCCGCTGCTCGTGAAAATGGTAGACGCAGGAAAGTTAGGGAGAAAGTCAGGACAAGGATTCTTTCAATACAGTTAAAGGAGGAGCAGACCATTGAAAAAGGGAGTTAAGTGTGTTGTCTGGGATTTAGATCATACGCTATGGGATGGTATTCTGCTTGAATCTGATGATGTAAAGCTGAAGGACAATATCATAGAAATTTTGACTGAGCTTGATGAACGCGGCATATTGCTGTCTGTCGCAAGCAGAAATGACGAAGCTGCTGTTATGGAAAAATTAAAGGAATTTGGAATAGACCATTTCTTTTTATATCCGGAAATCAGCTGGAATGCCAAATCGGTTTCTTTAGAAAAAATTAGCAAAAACCTCAATATCCATAAGGATACGCTTCTCTTTATTGACGACCAAGCGTTTGAAAGGGAAGAAGTGAAAAATGCCCATCCGGAGATTTCGTGCTGGGATGCCGTTCGGTATAAGGATCTAATCGTCGATCCTTTACTGAAGCCTGCATTCGTAACGGAGGATGCCAAAAGACGCCGGCAGATGTATCTGGAGGATGACCGCAGAAAAGAGGACGAAGAGCAGTTTGAAGGACCGTCCGAACAATTTCTTGCCACTCTGAATATGAAGTTTACGATCAGCCATGCGCAAGAAAGCGATTTGCAGCGGGCAGAAGAGCTTACGGTGCGTACAAACCAGCTGAATGCAAGCGGAAAAACATATGATTATCAGGAATTAAATTATTTCCGAGAGTCAGATTCTCATATGCTGCTGGTCTGCGAGCTTGAGGACAAGTACGGCTCTTATGGAAAGATCGGACTCTCTTTAATAGAAGAAAAGGGAGATGAATGGCATATTAATCTTCTTTTAATGTCATGTCGGGTTATGTCCCGCGGTGTCGGTACGATTTTACTGACAGCCATTTTAAATGAAGCGAAACAAAAAGGGAAAAAACTGTTCGCTGATTTTAAACAAACAGATCGGAACAGAGTCATGTATATCACATATAAATTTGCCAATTTCAAAGTACATACGAAGGGCCCGGACGGCTTCATCTTATTTGAAAATGACTTGAGCCGTATCCAGCCGTATCCTGCGTATGTCGAGGTCAAAACGGAATTCAGCCAATCACCTGTTGCGGGAAGCAGCAATTAATCTAAATAGCGGGGAGAGCAAATAGATGAATCTTCATGAACAAATTAGAGAATATATTGAACAAAATTTGGTGGTCTTTGACGATGAAATCGAATTAACCAATGATGATCACATTTTTGAAATGGGATTTGTGAATTCTTTATTTGCGATGAAGCTTGTAACATTTCTTGAGCAAAACTTTGGGTTTCAGCTTGATAACGAAGATTTAGATATTGCTAACTTCAGCACAGTAAACCGAATCGTCAGCCTAATTGAAAAGAAACAGAACGGAGCGCTTGCTAATGAAAACAGCTGAGAAGAAAGCCGACATCATTCAAGATTTCCGGGGTTACTGTGACGAAAAAATCAGACCTTTTGCAGGCGAGTTTGATGAGAAGGAATGCATCCCGGCAGAATTAATAAAAGAGTTAGGGAGCAAATCTTATTTTGCTGCGGGTATTCCGGAGGTCTATCACGGATTGGGATTGAACCCTGTCGAGTACGGTTTGTTTACTGAACAAGCAGGTAAAGCGTGCTGTAATATTCGAACCCTTTTGACTGTGAATTCGTTAGTCGGTGAATCTCTGCTGCGGTACGGTACAGAGCGCCAAAAAGAAGAATGGCTTGTCCCCATCGGAAAAGGAGAGAAAATCGGAGCGTTTGCATTGTCTGAACCAAACATTGGTTCAGACGCAAACCACATTGAAACAACATATACAAAAAACGGAAGCTGCTATGTCATCAACGGCAGAAAAAAATGGATTTCCTTTGGCGCCATTGCTGACTTTTTTCTGGTTATAGCCCGTGATGGAGAAGTGGTTACAGCCTTTATTGTAGACAGCCGCCAGAGCGGCGTAACGGTAAAAAAAATGGAAGGCATGATGGCCAATAGAGCTTCTTATCTTGCGGAAATAGAGTTTGACAGCGTTGAGGTTTCTGATGACCAGATACTAGGGCCAATCGGGGGCGGTTTTAATTACATCGTTAATTTGGCTTTGGATCATGGCAGATACAGTGTAGCGTGGGCCGGATTGGCGATTGCACAGGAAGCCGTCGATTCTTTAGTAACATACTCACGGAAGAGAAGCCAATTCGGAGAGAAGCTCTACAAACATCAAATGATTAAAGGAATGATCGGTGATGCTGTAACACAGCTGCATGCAGCCCGCGCCTTATGTATGAAAGCCGGCGAAATGCGGATGAAACAAGATCCAGAGGCCGTGACGGAAACGTCTATCGCGAAATATTTCACTTCAAAGGTTGCTGTTGAAATTACCAATTCAAATGTACAGATCCATGGAGGAAGCGGCTTCAGCAGAGATCATTCAGCTGCCCGCCTGTACAGAGAAGCCAAAGTATTGGAGATCATTGAAGGAACATCTCAAATTCAGCAGCAAGTTATAGCGAATTATGGATTGAGACGATATTTTGTCAAACATATATAGGCAGAGGATGGAGAGGATTCTGTGAGTGAGCAAATGAATAAAATAGATAAAAATAACATAGCCAACATTCTCGGACTGACAACCATTCAGGAAGGTCTGCTTTTTCATCATTTAATGGAGCCGGAAGGTAATGCTTATTTTGAACAAATGCTGATAAAACTGGAGAGCGAACCAGCCCGCGATCTTTTTGAAAAAGCATGGCAGCAAACGGTTCGGCAAAATGAAATGCTGCGGACGGTGTTTAGGTGGAAGGAAACAGCTAAGCCCATTCAAGTTATATTAAAGCATCATAAAATAGATATCCGTTATCAGAGCATCTCGTTCGAGAAAGGCATTTCTCAGGAAAAGCTGAAGGAGGAGCTTGCAACGCGTGATCGGAAAGAGCCGTTTCAGCTTCAAGAAGTACCTTTTCGTGTCACACTTTATCAAATAGAAGAAAACGGGATCTGGATGATGATCAGCTTTCATCATATCCTGATGGACGGCTGGAGCATGGGGATTGTCCTCAAAGAGTGGATGGAGTCATATCAAGCGTTATCCATGGGTCAAACACCTGTTATTTCTCAAAAACCGTCATATCAAGCATTTGTGAAATGGCAGCAGGAACAGCAGCGTAAAACAAAAGACAGCCAGGCGTCATTTTGGAAAGGGTTATTGAAAGACTGGGAGCCTGTGCAATTGCTGCCGAATACAGAAAGACCAGGGAAGCGAAATGCTATTTTTTCTAAACATGAAATACAGCTTCCGGTTTCAGAAGGGAAAGCTCTGCGCTCACTCGCTTCTGAACGTCAAGTTACGCTTGCTTCAATTCTATATAGTGTCTGGGGTCTGCTGCTAAAAAAATATTCTGATCAAGAAGAAGTGGTATTCGGGACAACCGTGTCAGGAAGAAGCGCCGATGTACCGGGAATAGAACAAATGACGGGGCTGTTTATTAATACCATTCCGCTTCGTCTTCGCTTTGCGCCTCAATCCACGCCTTTAGATGTGATTCAGCTTGCACATGAGCAGATTGCCAAAAGAAGTGAATATGAACATACACCGCTGTCTGATTTAAAAACATATGCGGGGCTGACAGCTGAGCAGTCATTATTTGACACGATTGTCGTGATTGAAAATTATCCGCTTGATCAGATGCTTAAGTCAAACAGTCTTCCTCTTTCAATCGAAAAATATGACATGTTTGAGCAAACTGAGTTTGATTTGACATTGAGTGTACAAGCTTTTGATGAACATATCCATTTTTCATTTATATACAATCCTGGTGTCATGTCTGCTCTTCAAGTGAAGCAGCTGGGGGATCATTTTCTCAACCTGTTATCGGAAGTGATTGAGAATCCGGCAGACAGATCTGTGCACCCCTTGAATATGCTTTCCGAAGATGAGGTGCATTATCAGCTTGAAGAGTTTTGCAATTATAAAGGTTTGACCGGCAACGAACATCAAACTGTCATTGATTTGTTTGAACGGCAGACAGAAAAGACGCCGGACGCTCTTGCTGTGGAGTTTCGCTCGGAATCCCTGACCTATGATCAATTAAATAAAAAAGTGAATCAGCTCGCCCGCTTTTTAGAAAGTCAGGGAGTCAAACCTGCACAAAGAGTCGGTATTTTAACAGAACATTCAATTGAAATGGTGATCGCTTGTCTCGCTGTATTAAAAGCGGGTGGTGCTTATGTTCCGGTTGATCCCGATTATCCTGCGGAAAGAATTGAATATCTTCTTCAGGACAGCGGGATAAACCTGCTGCTGACAGAGGATATTGAGGGGCTGGTTTACTCATACGATGGTGTGAAAATAGATATTACCGATCAGAGCCTTTATCAAGGAAACGACAGCAATCTGGTGAAACATTACGGTCCGCAGGATATTGCGTATTGCATATATACCTCTGGAACAACAGGCAGGCCAAAAGGGGTGCTTGTTAAGCATCTTGGTCTTGAAAATTATATTTCCTGGGCCGCCGAGCAATATGTAAGGGGTGATAAAAGAGATTTTGCCCTTTATACGTCTCTATCTTTTGATTTAACAGTAACTTCTATCTTTACCCCGCTTATAACCGGAAACGCAATTATTGTGTACCAGGATAAAAACAAGCAGCTTCTTGTGGAACAAATTCTGAAAGATAATCGAGCCCACGTTATGAAGTTAACGCCGTCCCATCTTCATTTCATTTCCGGGACGCCGTTTCGTGACAGTGTGATGAAGTGCCTGATACTGGGGGGAGAGCAATTAGAAACCTCTCTTGCGGCGAAAATTGAAGAGAACTTCGATGGGGAAATTGAAATTTTTAACGAATACGGCCCGACGGAAACGGTAGTCGGCTGCATGATTCACCGCTACTCATCTGAAAGGGATAAAGATCTGTATGTGCCGATCGGCCGGCCTGCAGCACATACTGATATATACATTCTTGATTCACATATGAATCTGCTGCCACAAGGAGCAGCGGGAGAACTATATATTGCCGGAAAAGGAGTAGCAGAAGGCTACTTAGGCCGGAGGGAACTGACGGCAGAGCGATTTGTGGCGCATCCTTTTAAACCCGGAGAAAAAATGTATAAAACAGGGGACGCAGCCCGCTTTTTACCGGATGGAACCATTCAGTTTTTAGGCAGAAACGATGACCAAATCAAACTTAGGGGCTATCGGATTGAGAGCGGGGAGATTGAACACTGGCTCTGCCGGTACGGACGTATAAAAGGGGCGGCCGCTGTCGTGAAAAAGGACGCGTCCCAGACACCGTGCCTGGCTGCTTATCTTTTCACTGATGAGACGATTGATGAAAAGCAGCTGCGTGAATACTTGCGTCGTCATTTGCCGGAATATATGCTTCCATCCCGATTTATTGTGATGGATGAGATGCCGCTGACGGCCAATGGAAAACTGGATAAAAAAGCACTGCCGGAGCTTGCTGCAGAGACAAAACGAAAGGCACTTGCGGCAGCACCCGCTTCTGAAACAGAAAAGATGGTGCTGGAGATTTGGAAACGTGTACTTGGTCAAGACAGCATCGATGTTCAGGATAAATTTTTTGAAATCGGCGGCACTTCCCTGCATTTGATCCAAGTCAATCAGCAGCTTTCTAAGGTAACGGGAAAAAGTATTCCGATGGTTGAGATGTTCCGCCGTCCAACAGTTCAGATGCTTGCAGAATTCTTATCAGGTCATGAGGAAAAGCAATCAAAAAAGAAAACACCATTCATATCAAAGCGGAAGGATCCTTTAGATGACAGCATCGCCATCATCGGGATGGCCGGGCGTTTCCCTGGAGCTAAAAACATAGATGAATTTTGGCATAACCTGCAAAATGGCAAGGAATCCATCTCTTTTTTCACTGATGAAGAGCTGTTTGCGGCAGGCATTGATGAACAAACATTTACGAGAACTGATTATGTAAGGGCGAAAGGAATCATCGACGGTCCCGATTTATTTGACGCCTCCTTCTTCGGCTATTCACCTGGACAGGCGGAGGTCATGGACCCGCAAATCCGTCTTCTTCATGAATATGTATGGAAAACGCTGGAGGATGCAGGGTGTGTTTCTGCTGAATATGAAGGGAAAATCGGTTTGTTTACAGGAACAACCTCAAATTTTCAATGGCTCCAGCATTTCGCTGACTCATTAGACGGCAGGATGTCAGAGCTGTTTGAAATCGGCTCTTTAAATGATACCTATACGATCAGCACGCGGGTTGCTCATAAACTTAATTTAAAAGGTCCAGCCATTACCCTGCAGACAGCTTGTTCAACCTCCTTGGTCGCGCTGCATTTGGCTTGCAAATCAGTGCTGAATGGAGAATCTGATATGGCTCTCGCAGGCGGTGTGTCCATTCTCCATCCGGTTAAGTCAGGCTACATCTATCAAGAGAATATGGTGAAATCGCCAGACGGCCATTGCCGAGCCTTTGATAAAGACGCGAAAGGCACTGTAGGAGGCGATGGTGTCGGATTTGTCGCAGTGAAATCGTTGAGCCGCGCTTTGGCTGACGGCGATAGGATCTATGCGGTTGTAAAAGGATCTGCGGTTAACAATGATGGTGACCAAAAGGTAGGCTTCAATGCGCCGAGTGTGGAAGGCCAGACAGAGGTTATAAGAGATGCGATTGCCGACGCGGGGATTGAACCGGAAACCATCAGCTATGTGGAAACCCACGGGACAGGCACAGCTCTCGGAGATCCAATTGAAATTGAAGCCTTAACTAAAGCGTTTCAAACAAATAAGACCGCGTTTTGCCGGATTGGCTCCGTAAAAACGAATATCGGACACCTTGATGCTGCTGCCGGAGCGGCGGGTCTCATTAAAACAGTTCTCTCTCTGCAGCATCAACAACTTGTGCCTAGTCTTCATTTTAAAGAAGCGAATCCGAATATTGATTTTCAAAACAGTCCTTTCCTAGTGAATGACAAGCTCCGAGTGTGGAAGAGAACAAATACCCCAAGACGAGCAGGCGTGAGCTCATTCGGTATGGGCGGCACCAATGCCCATGTGATTCTGGAGGAAGCGCCTGTCAGTGACCGTGAGAAACATTCGCGTTCGTATCAGCTGTTTCCTCTTTCAGCAAAAACGATGAATGCTTTAGAAAAAACGAAAGACCTTTTGCTCGAACATATGGAAAGGAACTCAGAGCTTAATGCAGCAGACGCCGCTTATACGCTGCAGGCTGGAAGACAGCACTTTGATTATAGGCAAATGTTTGTGGCAAAGGACAGACAGGATGTCATCCGCCTGCTTTCCGAGAAGAAGGACAGAGGACTCAGCCGAATGTCCCGGATTCAGGAAAAAAAGGAGAAAAAATTGATCTTCATGTTCTCGGGCCAAGGCAGTCAATATGTGAACATGGGCAGGGATTTGTACACGGAGGAGCCGTTTTTCAAAGAGACGATGGATCACTGTTTTCAAGAATTTTATGAAGCGACCGGTGAGAGGCTAGAGGATATTCTATACCCTGACCAGCAGGATGAAGACGCTGCCGCGATAAAGCTTCAAGAGACGAAATATGCCCAGCCGGCTATTTTTATGCTGGAATATGCGCTGTCACTTTTGCTGATGAAGTGGGGGCTGCGGCCATGGGCTATGATCGGCTACAGCTTCGGCGAATTAACGGCTGCTGCGGTATCGGGAGTGTTTACGCTAAGTGATGCCATCAAGCTAATCAGCTTACGTGGACAAGCGATGCACGAAGCGCCGTCAGGCATCATGCTAAGCGTGCCAATGCCAGAGGAAGAACTGAAAGCGATTCTCCCTGATTGCATTTCGTTGGCTGTTGTTAATGACGCTTCTTGCATTGTGTCGGGGCTTGAGTCTGACATTTCCGCATTTGAAGAACAGTTAAAAGCCAAAAAAGTGCTTTGTATGAGAGTAAAAGGTTCAATTGCTGCTCACTCGCACGTCATGGCTTCCGCCGCTGAACGATTTGGAAATACGGCTAAGCGCATTTCTTATCAAAAACCGGATGTTCCTTTCTTTTCGAATTTAACGGGAGACTGGATAGCGGATGAAGAGGCTGCGGACTATGACTATTGGAAGCGGCACATGACTGAGACTGTTCGCTTTGCCGAGGGTATTGGCGTGTTAACGAAGCAGGAAGATGCTATTTTTATCGAAATCGGCCCGGGACAAGATTTAAGTGTGCTGGTGAAGAGATCGATTAACGATGAGCTGCGCCAGCATGCTTGCAATGTGCTGAAACACAGCAGACAGAGTATGTCAGATGTCCAATTTTTACTCAGCAGAATTGGCACGCTGTGGATGTATGGCGCGGACATTGATTGGCGCGGGCTGCACGAGGGCAGACATCCTGAAAAGATTACTATGCCGCAATATCCTTTTGAAAAGGAATCCTTCTGGCACAAACGGAAACATACTGCCAGCGGAAAAGGCAAAAAACATTCAGGAGGAAAGCTTCCGCTTCAGGAGTGGTTTTATTTGCCGCAATGGGAAAAAGAAATCCTGCCGATTTCCCGCGGGATTGAAGCGACGGAACAACGTTTGCTTGTCTTCATGGAGGATAGCAATTTTTCCCATAAGCTTATTCAGGGGCTGCAATCCACCTGTGCTTCTTGTGTCATCGTTAAAAAAGGGCATAACTTTCAGCAGGTTGAAAAAGGAGTGTACACACTCCGCCCAGACTCTGCGGAAGATTACTGCCGTCTTTTTGAAGTGTTGGAGAAGGAAAAGATTCAGTACAGCCGGATTTTGCACCTCTGGGGGCTGGCAGAGAAAGATGAAACCGCTGCTGCCGAGTGGATTGAGCAGATGCAAAACGAATCCTATTACTCTTTGCTTTACTTAGGGCAAGCATTGAAAAAGAAAGAAACAAAGCAGGAAATCTCGATCTTTGTGTTATCGTCCCTTACGTATCAGCTTGGCGGAGAAGACATGCTGTATCCAGAGAAAGCCGTACATCTGGGGCCGAGTATGGTCATATCTCAGGAAACACCGTTTCTTCGCTATCGAGTGATTGATATAGACAGGCAGAAAGAAGATTCCTGGAAAGAAGACAAGCTGCTGGGACTCATCAGATCAGAGCTGATGACCGAATCAGGCAATCTCTTAACGGTTTACAGAAGTAATAAAAGGTACACCAGGAATTTTATTCACAAAGCCGTGCCTGCAGAATCATCGCAGGGGCACCTTCGTCCCGGAGGCGTATATATTCTGATTGGCGGGCTGGGCTTCATCGGTTTACATGCTGCAAAAACCATTGCTGAGAAAACAAAAGGAAAACTTATTCTGACAAGCCGTTCCGGCCTACCGCCGCGGAGTGAATGGGAGTCCTTAATCAGCACGCATGCTGAGGATGATCCAACCGTTAAAAAAATAAAATCAATATATGAGATAGAAAAAACAGGCGCAGAAGTCACTGCTGTTGCTGCGGATGCAAGCTGTGAAGCGGATATGTCTGAACTGGTTCATGTGGCTGAACGTAAGTACGGCTCCATTCATGGTGTAATTTATGCAGCTGGAATAACAGGCGAACAATCATTCAGGATGATGGAACAAACGGATAAAAGTTTTACGAATGCTCACTTTCTAGCAAAAATGACGGGCGTTGCGGTATTAGAAAAAGTGTTGGCCGATCGACCGCTTGATTTCTGCTTTTTGATTTCGTCCTTGTCTCCGATATTGGGAGGACTTGGATTTACCGCCTATACTGCGGTTAACCAGTTTGTTGATGCCTTTGTATATAAACATAATGCGCAGCATCCTGTTCAGTGGACAGCCCTAAATTTAGACGGCTGGGAATTTGAGGACGGCAAAAAACCGGATATTCCAGTCGGAGGGGATTTAGAAAATACCCTGATTCGTGCGCATGAGGGCAGAGAGGTTTTCGAGAAAATTTTCACATTTGATCATATGGATCAGATTGTAGTGTCTGCCACGGATCTGCAGGAGAGGATACAAAAATATGTGAATCGTCTGCAGCAGCCTAACGGTGAAGAGCAAGAGGACGTTTCGCTGTACGGGCGGCCAGAACTTACCGCTGAATATGTTGAACCAGTAACTGATATGGAGAAAGAACTCCTTGTTCATTGGCAGTCATTTTTCAAGATTGATCAAATTGGCATAGACGATGATTTCTTTGAGATGGGCGGGGATTCGTTAAAGGCGATTACTTTCATTTCCATTATTCATCAAGCATTCAATGTGGAAATTGCGCTGCCGGATTTCTTTAACATTCCGACGATCAGGCAGATGGCCGAATTTATCAGCCAAGCCGACAAGAAGATTTACAGAAAGATAGAAAAAGCTAAAAAACGGGATTATTATCCGTTGTCCTCAGCGCAAAAACGGCTTTATCTTGTTCAGCTGTTAGATCAAACGAGCACTGGCTACAATGAGTTCACTGCCGGCCGGATTGCAGGAAAGCTTGATATGCAAAGGCTTGAGAATGTGTTCCGGCAATTGATTAATCGTCACGAGAGTTTAAGAACATCCTTTAAAGCAATAGACGGTGTTCCTATGCAGTGCATAGCTGAGCATGCGGAATTTCATGCCGACTTTTTTGATCTATCAAATGTAGCAGGCCAGGAAGGGCAAAACCAAAAAGAACAAGAAGTCATCAGCAGCTTTTTAAAGCCGTTCCAGCTTGATCAGGCTCCTTTGATGAGAGCTGGTGTTATTAAGAACTCTGAAAACGAGTATATTCTGATGCTCGATATGCATCATATTATTTCTGACGGTTTATCTCAGGATATCTTGGTCAGCGAGTTTATGGATCTGTATGACGGCAAAGAGCTTGCACCGCTTGAACTGCAATATAAGGATTTCTCAGAATGGCAGAATCAGATGCTTCAGTCTGATGACCTGAATGAGGTGAAAACATATTGGTTGAAACGGCTTGACGACTTTCGTGAGCTTCGGCTGCCGGCTGATTACCAGAGACCCGATGTCAAAAGCTTTGCCGGCGCCCACTATCGTTTTTATATAAGCAAAAAAGAGCTTGAGGCGTTTAAATCCATTATGGCCGATGAAGATGCCACGCTTTTTATGGGACTTTTATCAATCTATCAAATCCTGCTGCACAAGCTCACTGGACAGTCCGACATTGTAGTCGGCGTTCCGGTCGCAGGGAGAAGACAGGAGGAACTGCAGCGGATCATCGGTATATTCGTTAATATGCTTCCGCTTCGGTTTTATCCGAAAAAAGAGATGACGTTTACTCAATTTCTGCACCATGTCAAGCAGCTGGTGATTGATGACTTTGATCATCAAGATTATCAGTATGAACATATGGTTCAAGATTTGAAGTTAGATAGGACGTTAAATAGAAATCATATTTTTGATACCGTTTTTGCTCTGCAGAATCTAAGCCAGCCTGCTTTAGAGGTAGACGGGATCACACTAACCGACTATGAATATGAAACAGCGGTTTCCCGGTTTGATTTGCTTTGGATCGCTTCAGAAGACGAAAACGGTTTATCTTCTGTCATTGAATACAGCACTGAGCTGTTTACAAGAGAAACGATTGAAAGCGTTGCGAAAGGGATTAAAATGGTGCTGTTAGCCGTGATTGATTGTAAGCAAACCGCTCTCAAGGATATTGACCTGACTTCAGGCATCAATGATTTAGAAAAGGTATCGTTGCTGGAACTAGACGATCTGAAAATCTAGCAGAAATAGGTGAATAACAATGAACCAAACCGATGTCTTTCAATTGAAAACCGCAGCTCTTGAAAAAGTGAAGGAGCGGCAATATTGGACTTCTCTATTATCTCAAATCCCGTCGGACTGCCGTTTTCCTTATGATTCACAGCTTCTTGATCAAAACGATGAAGAAGCTTCAATAACTTTTTCATTCCCGGCTCAGCTGGAAAAGGCCATCTTAAAGGCATCCGGAGCTTCAGATTTGCGTATGTTTATCATTTTTATGACTGCGGCAGTCACATTGCTGCACAGGTACAGCGGAAGGACGAATATCATGGCGTCGGCCCCTGTGTTAAGACAGCGGGGAACACAGCCGGTGATCAATGATCTTCTTCCGCTGCTGGTGAAAATCAATTCTTCTATGAGTTTCAGAGACTGTCTAGAGCATGTGAAACAAGCTTTTCAAGAAGTGTATGCCCATCAAAATTATCCTGTGAAAATACTATTGGACGAGCTTCATCCTTTGCATAAAAAAGGGGAGCCCCGCTTCGGCATTTCCCTTGCTGTGAATGATCTTCAGCAGCCGTCGTCTTTGAAAGCGCTGGACACGAATATGCTTATTTCCATTCAGCGTGATGAAGGGACATTGACTGGAAAGTTGAGCTGGAATTTGAAACATTACACATTCGATACTGCTGAACGGATAGCCGGCCATTTTTGCATGCTGGCGGACCGGGCTTTGTCGGCGCCTGAGACTCTGGTCTCTGAGCTGCAGTTACTTTCTCATGAGGAGAGAGAAAGAATCATTACGACATTTAATCACACAAATCAGCCTTATCCGAAAGAAAAATCGATTGTCGATCTCTTCAAAGAACAGGCAGTTCTCAAACCTAATCAGCCTGCAATCGTGTATGAAGATGTCAGCTTCACATACGGTGAGGCTGATGAATTGTCGAACAGGGTTGCTGCTTTTTTGATAAAAGAAGGTGTTCGTCATGAGGAGCCTGTGGGGCTGATGGTTCATCGCTCGGCAGAAATGGTTATTGGCATATTAGGCATATTGAAAGCAGGATGTCCTTATTTGCCGATAGATGTAAATATGCCGTCCGAACGGATGGATTATATGCTGAAAAACAGCGGTTCGCGGTTTGTGATCACGAACGAGGATCATGACATTTCTGCTGAGAATCAAAAAAGCTTATTTATAGAGGAAATGATGAAATTTGAAGGGGCGGCGGAGCATGGGCTTCTGCCGTTTCCTGAAAATCTCGCTTATGTGCTGTATACATCAGGGACAACGGGAAAACCGAAAGGCGTGATGGTGGAGCATCGTCAAGTCGTCAATTTAGTATATGGCATAGACAGCCTTCATTTTCAGCCATTTTCACAAGAGCATCTCCGCATCGGCATGCTTGCTTCACATATTTTTGACGCATCCGTGCAAACGATATTTCCGGCAGTGCTTCTTGGACACACCTTATATATTGCACCGGATCATGCAAGGATGGATGGAAAGCAGCTGTGGTCTTTTTATGAGGAGAACCGCATTCATATTTCAGATGCGACACCCTCTCATTTGCGCCTAATGATCAAAGCCGCTGAGAAAGAGCCGCATCACGTTGACAAATTGAAGTTAATAATGGCTGGCGGCGAAATTCTGCCGCCCCAATTGGTTCAGCAATATTTACAAACGTTTCGGGCTAATAAGCCGATAATGACAAATAATTACGGTCCGACGGAATGTACTGTACAGTCAGCGGCTTTTACCATACCAGAGTCTTGGAATGAAGCCGTCGTACCGATCGGCAGGCCGATGCCGAATGAACAGATTTATATTTTGGATCATTGCGGACAGCCTGTGCCCATTGGCGTATACGGAGAACTGTGCATTGCCGGAGACGGGGTGGCAAGAGGATATATCTGTCAGCCAGAGCTGACGGCAGAAAAATTTACAGAACCGCAGCATATTCCTGCCGGCAAGCTTTATCATACCGGCGACTTGGCGAGATGGCGTTCTGACGGCTTAATCGAATTTTTTGGCAGGTATGATGATCAAGTAAAAATAAGAGGATTCAGAGTAGAGCTTGATGAGATTAGAAAAGCCTTGCTTGATTACCGGGAGTCGGGACAAATCATTCATGACGCGGTGATTATTCCAGTTCAAAAGGAATCAGATGATCAGTTTCTTGTGGCGTATCTCATTTCCGATCAAAAACTGAAAACTCGAAAAATGAGAGGGCTTTTAGCAGAAAAGCTGCCGGGTTATATGATTCCGAGACGATTCATTCGCGTGGACTCATTTCCAATGAACCTGTCAGGAAAGCTTGATCTCAAGGCGCTCCCAGATCCTATGGAAGAGCCTGAATCTAACGAGCAGGTCATAAAACCGCACAATGAAACTGAGAAAAAACTGGTTTCCATTTTTGCTGCCATTTTGAATATACCTGGATCTGATATCAGCATGGAAGATAACTTTTTTGATATCGGCGGAAACTCATTTCACATCGTAGAATTATCGAACAAATTGAAAGAGCAGTTTGGACAAGAGCTGTCTGTTGTTCAGCTGTTTCAATATACATCCGTATCGGCAATAGCAGCCCAGCTCAGCCGGCAGACGGAGTCTGAGGGTTCTCAGGCAAATGCTGAGAGTGTTGAAGAGGCAGCGGAAGATTTAGAAAATGTCGCACAACTGTTAGGCGGGATTTCTGATGAGTAAAACAACAGGCTTAGAAATAGCGGTTATCGGAATGGCTTGCCGTTTCCCCGGTGCCAAAAATATTGAAGAGTTTTGGGAGAATATCAAAACGGGCACGGAATCCATTACATTTTTCTCAAAAGAAGAGCTTATGGAAGCCGGTGTGCCTAAAGAACAGCTCGATCATAAGCATTATGTCAGGGCCAAAGGAAAAGTAGACCGGCATGACCACTTTGACGCAGCGTTTTTCGGCTACTCACAGCGCGAAGCTGAGGTAATGGACCCGCAAGTGCGCATGTTTCATGAAGTCGCGTGGGAATCCCTTGAAAACGCCGGCTACAATCCCGAAACCTATTCACAGCCTATCGGCTTATTCGGCGCTGCGTCTGCGAATTTGTACTGGCAGGCAAGTTCAATGCTGCTGAGAAGCAGCAGTTCTTCTGAGCAGTTTGCTGCTGTTCAGTTGACGGACAAGGATTTTATGAATACACAAATTTCTTACAAATTGAATTTGAAAGGGCCGAGTATCGCAGTGGATACAGCCTGTTCATCTTCTCTGACCGCTGTGCATCTCGCATCCAGAGCTTTGCTTACCGGCGACTGCAAAATGGCGCTCGCCGGAGGAGTAACGGTGACTTGTCCCCATAAAAAGGGCTATATGTATCAAGAAGGGATGATTATGTCGCCGGACGGCCGCTGCCGCGCATTTGATGCGGAAGCAAAAGGGACAGTCGGGGGAGAAGGCTGCGGTATTGTAGTGCTGAAAACTTTAAAGCAGGCGCTGAAGGATCAAGATCATATTTACGCTGTCATTAAAGGATCAGCATATAACAATGACGGCAGCCGTAAAGTCGGTTACACCGCGCCAAGTATCGAAGGGCAGGCAGATGTCATTAGAAAAGCACTGAACATCAGCCGTATAGAGTCCGAAAGTATTTCTTATGTTGAAGCGCATGGCACGGGCACCTCGTTAGGAGATCCAGTTGAAATAGAGGCACTTAAACAAGCGTTTCAAACAGAAAAGAAGCAATTCTGCGCGATCGGCTCTGTTAAAACAAATATCGGTCATTTGGATTCCGCCGCGGGAATTGCGGGGTTTATTAAAACGGCGCTGAGTCTCAAAGCGAGAACCCTGCCGCCAAGCCTTCATTACAAAAAGCCCAATCCTAAAATTGATTTTGAAAACAGTCCTTTTTATGTCAGCACATCAGCAAAACAATGGACAGCATCTGACCGGATGTTTCGAGCGGGCGTCAGTTCCTTTGGGATCGGCGGCACGAATGTTCATGTTGTC
This sequence comes from Bacillus rugosus, assembly GCF_023238245.1. NCBI lineage: Bacteria > Bacillati > Bacillota > Bacilli > Caryophanales > Bacillaceae > Bacillus > Bacillus rugosus. The sequence continues at coordinate 741,435 of NZ_CP096590.1, forward strand.
ATGGAGGAGCCTCCGATGAAGGAAAGACGTCATCAAGAGGATCATGAAGACTGCCTTATGCTTATTTCTGCCCGATCTGAAAAAGCTGCAATGAAGGCCGCGGATCAGGTCAAGCAATTTATAAAAGAGAATGAAGAGGTACCGCTCCAAGACGTTTCATATACACTGCAAGAGGGCCGCAGGCATTTTCAGTATCGTCAGGCATTTACGGCGGGTCCTTTAGGGATTACAAGCGATATGGAAAATTCCTCAATAGCGCTGGAGAAGCCGGCAGTTGTCTTTATGTTTTCCGGGCAAGGCTCTCAATACGTCAATATGGGGAAACAACTGTATGAAATGGAGCCCGTATTCCAGGAGGAGCTGGAGCGCTGTTTTACCATTCTGAAAGCTGAGGAAGGACTCAATATTAGAAGCATCATGTTTCCGGCTAATGAAGCAGAAAGCAAAGAAGCCGAACAGCTTATCCATGAAACTTCATATACGCAGCCTATTTTATTTTCTTTTGAATATGCGCTGGCGTCCTTCTTGAGCAAAAAAGGTTTAAGACCGCAATACATGATTGGCCACAGCATAGGGGAATTAACGGCAGCATGTCTGTCAGGCATTTGTTCATTGGAAGACGTGCTTCATATGGTTGCGATGAGAGGCCAGTTGATGCAGGAAATGCCGGAGGGAGAAATGTTGAGCGTCAGACTGTCTAGGAGAGAGACAGAAATGGAATTGACAGAGGGGGTTGAGCTGTCGGCTTCAAACAGCTCTGATTTATCGGTTGTATCAGGCCTTATGGAGCCAATCAATGCTTTTGCCGCGAGCCTTCAGTCAAAAGGAGTGGCAATTCAGCACTTAAAAACGTCCCATGCGTTTCATTCAAGCATGATGAAGCCGGCGGTATCTCGTTTTGCTGATATTCTGCAAGATATGGAATTCCAAGTACCTGGCCTTCCGTTTATTTCAAATGTGACAGGCGATTGGATACAAGCAGAGCAGGCCACAGATCCGAAATACTGGGCTTCGCAAATCATGGAAAAGGTTGATTTTCATTCAGGGCTGAACACACTTTTACAAATGGACAATGTTGTATTTGTTGAGATCGGACCAGGGAATACGTTGACGCAGTTTGTGAGAAAACATGAGGGTTTTATGACGGAGCAACATGCTGCGGTAAACATGATCAGGCATCCAAAGGAAGTATCGTCTGATCGTGTCTATCTGTTAAACCGCATCGGCAGGCTTTGGACGCATGGTGTAAACATGAACTGGGAGCACTTTCGCCAGGGGGGCTCATACGAAAGGGTCCCGCTTCCGACTTATCCTTTTGAGCATCAAGTATTTCCCGATCCGCAAACATCTCAGGGCGGGATGGAAGAAAAGATCAAAAACGAATTGAAATTAAACGTTGCTTCAAGTGAAAAACAGCTTCCTTTTGATAAGTGGTTTTCCGTTCCGTTCTGGGAACGAATGGAACCAGTCAATGAGACATTCACTCATCAAGGAAAGAGGATACTTGTCTTTGAAGAAAACAGTGATGTCAGCCAATATCTCCTAAAACAGCAAGCGGAAGCCGTGTCTGTCCAGCCGGGTGATCACTTTACGGAAAAAGACAGAAACACGTTTACGGTAAACCATCGTGATACGGCCCACTTTCGGAAGCTGCTGGATGAACTGAATGCAAGGGGGTTTATCCCCGATGAAATCATCTGGATGTGGCTGCAAGACTGTGATTGTCGTGATGGAGATATTGCAGAGCACACAATAGCCGGTTATCTTCCTCTCCTTGATCTTGTCCGTTTACTTGGAACAGAGAGCAACAAAAGATTCAGCATGACCGTAGTGACCAATCAAGCTCACGATGTGACGGGAATGGAGGATCTTCAGCCTCATCAGGCTGCGCTGACCGGAGTCTGTTTGACCATTCCGCAAGAGTATAAGCAGATCAGCTGTAAAGCTGTTGATCTTTGTCTGGACCACGGTCAATCAAGCTGGCCTGAAATGATTTCTTATGAACTTAAAAAAGAGGATGATCAGCCTATTGTGGCTTATCGGGGAAACAGCAGATGGATTCGGCAGGCGAAGCAGCCGGGCAAGCAAGATGAGATTGATATGGCCGGCAATCTCAGGCATAAAGGAGTTTATATCATTACAGGCGGCCTTGGCGGGATCGGATTATCTCTTGCATCTCATTTAGCTGAAACAGTTCAAGCAAAGATTGTGCTGCTAAGCCGGACAGGACTGCCCGATAAACTGAGAGCAAATGACGATACTGCCAAAAAACTCAAAGCTGTGGAAGAACTCGAGAAGGCTGGAGCTGAGGTGCTGGTATTACAGGCGGATATTTCAGACGAAACAGAGCTTCAAAAAGCCTTGCAAACGGCAGAATCTCGTTTCGGACAAGCCATTCATGGCGTTATTCATGCAGCGGGCATTCCTGATGGCAAAGTGATTCACGCAAGGACACCAGACGATGAGAGGCATATGGCTAAGGCCAAAATAACAGGAACCGCTCTGTTAAGAAAAGCGCTTAGAAACAAACAGCCGGACTTCTTCTTCATTTGTTCCTCTCTAGTTTCTTTTTTAGGAGCGGGGGGCCAAGTCGGCTACGCTGCATCAAACGCATTCTTGGACAGTTATGCTCATGCATGCCGAAAAGAAGGTGAAAACATGGTGACGGTTAACTGGGACCGTTGGGAACAAGTAGGGATGGCATATGAATCAGAAACGGCAGCCATTCTTTCGAAGATAGCGGACAAAGAGGAGCAACACCAAGGAATCCTGCCGGCTCAAGGAGCGAAAGCGTTTATGAGAGCTTTGCAGCTGCGCTACCCGCAAGTCCTGATTTCGCTGCAGGATGTAAACAAACGAATGAAAGACAGCTATGTGAAAGAGGATAGACAAATCGCAGCGCATGTGCTGACAAAAGACCGCTTGGACACACTTGAAGAAAGGTTAATGAATATTTTCAAAGATTATTTTCATTCTGAGACAGATGTAAATATGAATTTCTTTGAATTAGGAGCCTCTTCACTTGATCTGCTTCAGGTGAGCGGGAGAATCAAAAAAGAGCTTGGCGTGGATATCCCGGTTGTGATGATGTATGCCCACCCGACGGTTGCAGCATTAACCCAAGCCGTCAAAGCACAGCAAAGCGGTGATGACTTACACATAAAAGGAATAGAGCCAGATCGCCAAAAAGCCATAAATGAAGGGAAAAACCGGCGAAAACAGCGAATGAGACGAAAATAGATGGGAGGCTGATTTCCATGGCTGACGAGAAACAATGGACAGAAACAGGACTGGAAATAGCGGTAGTCGGTATGGCGGGCAAGTTTCCAGGCGCGGCAAATATTGATGAGTATTGGAGCAACATTTCAAAAGGAATAGAATCTGTCACTCAATTTACCGATGAAGAATTAAAAGACGCCGGGGTAGATGAGACGCTGCTTCGTCAAGAGGCATATGTAAAAGCAAAACCGATCATCGATGAGGTTTCTGACTTCGACGCGGAGTTTTTCGGCTATTCACCGAGAGAAGCTGCCTTGATGGATCCGCAAATCAGACTCATGCATGAATGTACCTGGGAAGCGCTTGAGCATGCGGGCTGTGACGCTGAACGATTTAACGGGCTGATCGGGCTGTATGCTGGTGCTTCCAGCAATTTGTCCTGGATGGGCCGTCATATGTCTTCTCTTCATAAGAATGAAGACGCTTTTCAAATCATGCATTTAAATGATTCGTCGTTTGCGTCACGAATCGCTTATAAACTTAATTTGAAAGGGCCGAGTGTATCAGTTCAAACCGCTTGCTCGACTTCTCTTGTCGCGATACATATGGCGTGTCAGGGCTTGATTGGAGGAGAATGTGACCTTGCATTAGCCGGAGGTGTTACCCTGAGCCTGCCGCATATATCTGGGTACCTTTATCAGGAAGGAATGATCTATTCAGCAGATGGTCATTGCCGCCCATTTGACGAAAAGGCGAACGGAACCATTTTTGGTGAAGGAGCCGGAGTGGTGGCGTTAAAGCGATTGAAAGACGCACAAGCTGAGGGTGATGTGATTTATGCGGTCATCAAGGGCTCTGCAATTAATAATGATGGAAACAATAAGGCTGGGTATACGGCTCCAAGTGCTGAAGGCCAGGCGAATGTCATTGCCACAGCTATGGAGATGGCGGAAACGGAACCGGAAAGCATTGGTTATGTTGAGGCCCACGGGACAGGAACGCCTGTCGGAGATCCGATTGAAATTGAGGCGCTGACCCGTGCTTTCAATACAGATAAAAAAGCATATTGCCGAATTGGTTCTGTCAAAGCGAATATCGGGCACCTGGACGCCGCCTCCGGGGTAGCGGGATTTATAAAAACCGTTATGATGCTCCATCATAAAATGCTGCCGCCCGCTTTTCACTATCAAAAATCGAACCCGCGCATTAAGTTTGAGAACACGCCGTTTTTTGTCAATACAGAGCTGACTGAATGGGAATCTCTGCAAGGGCCGAGAAGAGCCGGCGTGAGCGCCTTTGGAATCGGCGGTGCTAATGCTCACGTTGTCCTTGAAGAGCCTCCATCTCTTACTGACGAAATGCCAGCCGGCGGTCCTGAGCTCGTTGTTCTTTCTGCGAGAACAAGACAGGAGCTTACCCGTTCAATGGATCAATTGGCTGATTTTCTTCGCCGGAACCCGGAAGCGCCGCTGCCAGCCATAGCCCGTACGTTACAGCTTGGCAGAAAGCAATTCCAGTACAGAATCTCCTTTGTTGCTTCACATCGGAAGGATCTTCTTGATCAGCTTTCTGAACATCGGCATAAAAAACAAATCACCGAATCGGCGGTTGTTCCAAGCAGCACCATGTTTGTATTTGCGGGAGACGTTCAAGAGGGCTTTGGCCGATATGCGCAGCTGTACCGCACGGAAAACCTGTTCAAAAAAGAAGTCGATGCTTGCCTTGAAAAGGTGCAAAATGCTTTTCAGCAGGATGTACTCAGCTTCTTTAAAGCATGTATTTCTGCTCCAGAAACGTACCAGGAAGAGGAAAATCTAGGATTGGTCCATGCGTTGTCGTTCATCATGGAATACGCCGCAGTCCGTTTCTTACAGCACATCGGCATAACACCAGACCGCTTTATCGGGCGGGGATTCGGGGAGTTTACGGCGGCATGTGCGGCAGGGATGTTTTCCTTTGAAGAAGGGGCCGCAGCCGCATATAAACGCGGAGAGTTAATCAACATGTCTCCGGCAGGTAAAATGCTCGGTGTCAGCCTGTCAGAACCGGATATCGTTCAATACTTAGAAAAATCATTGTCCCTTGCGCTGATTGATGAGTGGTATTGTGCTGTCTCCGGTTTGCCAGAGGATGTGTATCGGCTGAAGGCGCGGCTTGAACAAGAAGGGATAGCTGCTGAGTTACTTGATGGGGATATTGCGTATCAATCGGATCTGCTGGTCGACGCTGCGGAAGAATTCATGCACTTCCTTGGCACGCTGGACATGAAGTCACCAGACATTCCAGTCGTTTCATCTGTCACTGGAAAAGTGATAACAGATGACGAAGCAGCGGATGCCAGTTATTGGGCCGGCCAAATCTGCAAGCCGATACGGTTTTTTGAACACATCTCGTCTTGTTTGCGGGAGGAACCTGCTGTTTGCATAGACCTGCGTTTGACTCAGGGGGCCTCAGTGTTTACAGAGCGTCAATCAATTGGCATGACAGGTGATCTCGGCACACAAGGACACACAGACGTTTTAAAGTTACATATATACGGAGCGTTGTGGAGTCTCGGGTCTGGGGTTGATTTCAGCGTCCTGCATGAACCTCAGCATAATAAAAGGTTAGCTCTGCCGACTTACCCTTTTACAAAGCAGCATTTCCCGTTGCCTGACGGCTTAGCACTGGCTGAACTTGAAGAAGATGAGCCTCGCAAGCCGGCAGAACCGTACCGTGCAATGCCGTTATCTGCTATTGAAAAGACAATCAGAGAAATTGTCATAAAGCATTTTGGATTCAAAGAGCTTAACGATGATGCGCCGTTTTTTGAGCTGGGGGCTACGTCGCTTGATATCTCTCAATTAGCGGCAAAATTAACAGATCATCTGAAATGGAAGGTGGAACCAGTTCTGCTTTATCAATTTGCCGCAGTTCGCAGCCTGGCGAAGCATCTTCATCAACAGGTTCAAACGAAGGCCGGGCAGCCAGAAATGACGCAGCATCAAAAGGTGTCGCAAAGCCGTCCGAACGGTCAGGGATCTGATATCGCGATTATCGGTATGGCAGGGCGTTTTCCGGGAGCCGGCAATTTGGATGAGTTTTGGAATAATCTCGTAAACGGCAAAGAATCTATCAGCTTCTTTACGGATGAAGAATTAAAAGCGTCAGGCATTGATGATCAGCTCTTGCAGCACCCCGATTATGTAAAAGCGAAGGGGATCATCGAGGACTCTGATATGTTTGATGCGGATTTTTTCCAATATTCCTCTAGAGAAGCAGAATTGATGGATCCGCAATTCAGGCTTTTACATGAATGTGCCTGGGAGGCCTTAGAAGATGCGGGCTGCAACCCTGAGCGGACAACAGGGAAAATCGGCGTCTACACTGGGACAAGTCCGAACCTCGAATGGATTACACGTTTCGCAGGGAAACTGGATGGGACTGAACAGTTTAGCTCCATGCTGCTAAATGACAGAGAATTTTTTAGTACCCAGCTTGCTTATAAATTAAACCTGCATGGGCCGAGCATCACAATGCAAACAGCCTGCTCCACTTCTTTAGTCAATATTGGAGCGGCATGTCAAGCACTGCAGAACGGAGCATGTGACGCGGCGCTTGCGGGAGGCGTAACTGTCAGCACCCCTTTGCGGTCAGGCTATGTTTATCAGGATGGCATGATTCAATCACCTGATGGGCATTGCCGTCCTTTTGATGAGGATGCAGGCGGTACAGTTTTTGGCGATGGCGCGGGGATTGTCGTTTTAAAAAGATATGAGGACGCCGTTAAAGAAGGGCACACCATTTATGCGGTCATAAAAGGGATCGGAATGAATAATGACGGAAGCCGAAAAGTCGGTTTTACCGCCCCGAGCGTAGAAGGCCAGGCCGAAGTGTTAAAGAATGCATACGAGAATGCAGGGATTGACCCGAACACAGTAGGGTATATCGAAGCTCACGGAACCGGTACAAAAATGGGTGATCCAATCGAAATGGAAGCCCTGAGCCAGGTTTTTAAAAGTGACAGGCCAATGTCAATTCCAATCGGGTCAGTGAAAAGCAATGTCGGACATTTAAACAGCGCTGCTGGGATTGCCGGACTCTTTAAGGCCGTTTTATCGCTAAAACATAAAACAATTTTGCCAAGCTTGAACTACACGACACCTAATCCGCATATTCATTTTGACCGGACGCCATTTTATGTAAATACCGAGACGGCATACTGGAAGGAATCCGCTGATCCAAGGCGGGCGGGTGTCAGCTCCTTTGGAATTGGCGGCACAAATGCGCACATTGTACTGGAAGAAGAGCCGGAGTCAGGCAGAGAAGCTTCCGAGAGCCAGCGGCATTTGCTAGTTCTGTCAGCAAAAACAGACACAGCATTGGAGCAGATGACAAATCGATTGAAGGAATTTCTTCGAACGCATCCAAACGTTCCGTTAGAGGATGTGGCATACACCCTGCAAGTTGGCAGAAAACAATTTTCATACCGAAAAGCGGTCGTGCTGTCAAAATCAACGGAATGGGAAAGCGGTGCAGAGCTCACAGCCTATCAAAGACACAGCAGGCGCCCGGCTGCCTTTATGTTCTCCGGGCAAGGCTCTCAGTATATTGATATGATGAAAGATTTATATGAAGCTGAACCTGTATTTCAGAAAGAAGCGGACCGCTGTTTTGCTTTCGCACAGAAGTCACATCAAATTGATTTGAAGGCGATCGTCTTCCCAGATTCAAATGATGGGGCGAAGCTGACGGAGACCGCTGTTGTGCAGCCGCTGCTATTCATCTTTGAATACGCGCTCGCAAAGCTGCTGCAAAGTGCAGGCATCTCACCGGATTATATGATTGGACACAGCATTGGTGAATACACTGCTGCATGCCTGTCCGGCGTGTTCGCATTAGACACGGCTTTAACGCTCGTAATGGAGCGGGGAAGGCTGATGCAGCAGCTGGAATCTGGAGCAATGATGAGTGTTCAGCTATCAGAGGAAGAGCTGCAGCCTCTGCTTACGAACAGTCTGTCACTTGCGGCTGTCAATGCTCATGACTTATGCGTAGTATCCGGAAAAAACGAAGACATTGAGACGTTTGCGGTTCTCCTTGAAGAAAAGGGCGTTGCCGGCCGCCAGCTGCATACTTCTCACGCTTTTCATTCTTATATGATGGAACCCATTCTTGAGGAATTTGCCGCGATTGTAAAGCAACAGGATATGAACACCCCTCGGATTCCATTTGTTTCGAATGTAACGGGAACATGGATAACTCCGGAACAAGCAGCAGACCCGGCTTATTGGTCTCAGCACTTAAGAGGCACAGTCCGCTTCCATGAAGGATTAGAACAGATTTTGAGTGACGATAACGTTCTGTTAATAGAAGTCGGACCGGGCAGCACATTAAGCACATTTGCCAGAAGGCACAAGAAGAGATCTAGCCAGCATGACATCGTCAATCTCGTCAGACATGTTCAAGAACCAGCGCATGATCATTCCTACTTCTTAAAGAAATTAGGCCAGCTTTGGGTCTGCGGATGTGAAATTGACTGGAGGCAGTATGGCGGTGATAAGCCTAAGCGTCTGATATCGCTTCCGCCTTATCCTTTTGAGAGAAAACGCTATTGGATAGAAGCCGCTGACAATGCGGCTGCTTTCACCGCAGTTGATGAATGGAATAAAAAGAAACCGATGGATCAATGGTTCTATTTGCCGTCATGGGATAGAAAGATCAAGTCCGCTGACAGCCGAAAGAAAGAGCAGCCAGCTGAAAGCGGAAAAACACTGGTTTTCCATGAAGGAACAGCCTTTGGAGATCGGCTGGTGCAATCGATACGCCGCCAAGGATATGAGACCGTAATTGTCACGAGAGACCGGCAATTCAAAAAAATAAACAGCGGATTGTATGTCATCAATCCAGCTGATGGGACACATTATGAGCGTTTATTTTCTTCACTTGCTTCAGACGGGCTACTTCCAAACTGTATGATGCATCTGTGGAGCGTTTCGGAGCAAGGGGAATCCTTCAAAACTTTCAGCACATACAGTGAAAACGGCTATTACAGTTTGATTTTTACTGCACAGGCGGCATCTATTCAAAAACAAATGAACGAATGTAACATGTTTGTGCTGACAAGCGGGATTCATGAGGTGACTGGAGAAGAACAAATCAATGCTGAAAAATCGACGATTTTGGGGCCGTTGAAAGTCATCCCGCAGGAATATAACCATTTGAAATGCTGGAACATCGACATTCCTCCTTTACCGGATACATTGACATGGAAAGAAGAGGAGTTGATTGACCAAATTCTGACGGAAACTGATACTGCGGGTGAAGATCAAATTATTGCATACCGAAACCGCCGCCGATGGGTGCAGATGTATCAGCCTGTTCAGTTAAATAAAGCGACCGGCTTGCCGAATATGATCCGCCCGAAAGGTGTTTATCTTATTACGGGAGGGCTTGGCGGAATCGGATTTGTGTTATCAAAGCTGCTTGCACAAGAAGGAAACGTCCGTCTAATTCTGACAGGAAGAAGTGAACTTCCGCAGCGCAGCCAGTGGGAAAGCTGGTGCGAGAAACATGAGGAAGATGATCCGATTACCGCGAAAATCCTGAAAATAAAAGAATTGGAACGGTTAGGTGCAAAGGTGACAGCTCTTCAGGCAGATGCGGGAAGCCTGTCGGATATGCAGGCTGTTATGAGAAAGGTTCATACTGAGTTTGGCCAGCTGAACGGCGTCTTTCACGCTGCAGGGCTTCCGGGAAGTTCGTCTTTCAGGGCGATAACAGATATACCTGCAACGATTGAAGGCGGAGAAGACCAGTTCCAGTCTAAAGTTAGAGGATTGAAAGTGCTTGAATCTCTATTAGAAAACGAAACTATAGATTTTTGTTTCTTATTTTCATCGATTAGTGCTTTGCTTGGAGGTCTCGGTTTCTCAGCTTACTCTGCAGCGAATATTTATATGGATGCTTTTGCGGCGAGGGTGAATCAGCGCAGCAAGACTCCTTGGGTTTGCGTGAACTGGGATGCATGGAACTTCTGGGGCCAGCTTGAATCTACTATCGGAGAATCTATTGCTGAACTTGCCATTTTGCCTGAAGAAGGAGCAGCTCTTTTTCAATATGTGCTGTCAGATATCAACAATCGCCATTTATTAGTTTCAACAGGTGATTTGGGATACAGAATGAAGCAATGGATATCCATGAATGCCGATAGCATAGCGAAAGAGGAGAAAAAGACGGGCGCCTTACACACCCGACCTGAATTGAATAATCCATATGTCGCTCCCCGCAACAAAACAGAACAGGTCATATGCGGCATTTGGCAAGATTTCATGGGTCTGGAGCAAGTCGGCATACATGATAACTTTTTTGATTTGGGAGCCAGCTCTTTAGACATTGTACAAGTGACAAACCGTTTAAATAAAGAATTGGGAACCAACGAGGCTGTGGTGACTTTATTCACATACCCGTCTGTAGCTGCTTTAGCGCAATTTATCGGTCCTGATCAAGAGGAAAGTGAAGAGGAGAAAGAAGAAATGGCAGCTGTATCCAAGGGACGAAGAAAAACGCGGATACGCAATCAGCGAGATAAAAGATTGAGAGGCGGCGAATAGAATGAGTAATTCTCATTATGCGAATCATGGAGCTGAAATTGCGGTAATCGGTATGGCAGGCCGATTTCCGGGAGCAAAAAACATGCAGGAGTTTTGGAGCAATTTAAAAAATGCGAAAGAGACGATTTCTTTTTTCACTGATGAGGAGCTGAGAGAAGAGGGCGTTAATGAAGAGCTGCTGAATGATCCGCGATTTGTCAAAGCAAAAGGAATTGTGGAGGATGTAGATCTGTTTGATGCCGGCTTCTTTGATTATACGCCGAAGGAAGCTGCCATGATGGATCCGCAGTTCCGTATCTTTCATGAATGCGTGTGGACCGCCTTGGAAGATGCTGGCTACGATCCTTTCACTTACAAAGGGCAGATCGGCCTTTATACCGGAGCGGGCCTCAATGCAGAATGGGTGCTGAGGGCTCTTCAGGGGGCAAAGTCTGGAGAAGACTCAAAGACGCTGGAAACAGCTGTTTTGAATATGAGAGATTACATGGCAACACTTATTTCTTATAAGCTTAACCTGAAAGGGCCGAGCATGATGGTGCAGACTGCTTGCTCAACCTCGATGGTTTCTATTCACCTTGCTGCTCAGGCTTTGTTAAATGGGGACTGCCATATGGCGGTTGCAGGCGGAGTCTCTATCCGCCTCCCGCAAAAATCCGGGTATCTCTACCAAGAAGGTATGATCCATTCTCCAGACGGGCATTGCCGCGTCTTTGATGATGAGGCGGCAGGCACAGTATTTGGAGACGGGGCAGGAGCGGTCATTTTGAAAACGCTTGAAGATGCTGAAGCAGACGGAGATCATATTTATGCTGTAATAAAAGGTACTGCGATCAATAATGACGGCAGCAGAAAGGTTGGATATACAGCGCCGAGCACCAAAGGCCAGGTAACAGCTATCAAAACAGCCTTGCACATGGCCGAGGTGGAGCCTGAAACCATTACCTATGTCGAGGCTCACGGCACAGGGACGACACTTGGTGATCCGATAGAAATTGAAGCATTAAAACAAGCTTACCAAACGGACCGTCGCGGCTACTGCAGAATTGGTTCTGTCAAATCCAACATCGGTCATTTAAATGATGCGTCTGGTGTGGCTGGATTTATGAAAGCAGTTCTAAGCTTAAAGCATAAAGTGATTCCGCCGACTCTGAATTTCGAAAAGCCAAACGCCAAAATCGATTTTGAGCAATCACCATTTGTCGTCAATACGAAACTCACCCCTTGGGAAGAAAATGAGTTCCCGCGCAGAGCGGGTGTTAGCTCATTTGGCATTGGGGGAACAAATGCCCATGTCATATTAGAGGAAGCGCCGGCACAGCAAAAAGCAGCGGATAGACATGACGCTGAACTCTTATTGCTGTCAGCCAAAACACCGGCCGCTTTAAACAACATGACAGACCGGCTGTCAAACTATTTTGTGAAAAATCCGCATGCCAATTTGGCAGCCGCGGCATATACCCTCAAAGTAGGGCGTCATTCGTTTCCTTATAAAAAAGCGATTGTGGCAGCGGATGTGCCTGAGCTTCTTCAGGCTATTCATGAAAATGACTATGAGTCTGTTAAAACCGGCAGCTCTCAATCTGCAAGCCGGCCCGTTGTTTTTCTTTTTCCGGGACAGGGGGCGCAGTATGTTGATATGGCTAAAGGGCTTTACGATACTGTACCCATTTTTAAAGAAGAGCTCGATGCCTGTTTTGACATATTAAAAAATCATATGGACACAGATCCGCGTACGGTGCTTTTCTCTGACAATAATCAGCATGATGCAAAACTGATTAACCAAACTGAATATACGCAGCCTCTGCTGTTCTGTATCGAATATTCACTTGCAAAAATGCTGATCCACTGGGGAATTAAGCCGAAAGCAATGGCGGGACACAGCATCGGTGAATATACGGCTGCAGCCATTTCGGGTGTGCTCTCATTGGAAGATGCTCTTGACATCGTCAGCTATCGAGGGGCTGCACTCCAAAATCTGCCGTCCGGTTCTATGCTTAGCGTTTCCTTAAGCGAAGCAGACATCAAACCGTATACAGACGGAACCATTTCAATCGCTGCTGTGAATGCATCGGATTCATGTGTTGTATCAGGAGAATCAAGTGCGATTGATGCATTGGAAAGGAAGCTGAACGCGGAAGGACACAGCTGCAGAAAGCTTCATACATCACATGCCTTCCATTCGTATATGATGGAACCGGTTTTAGAAAGCATGAAACAAAAGCTCTCAGCCTATCAATTTAAAAAACAAAAGATCCCGTTTGTCTCAAATGTAACAGGAGACTGGATCACTGATGAGGAAGCTGGAGATCCGTCATATTGGGCTGATCATTTGCGGGGGACCGTCAGATTTATGAACTGCGCAAAACGCTTAAAAGAAGAGCTGGATCCAATTTTTATAGAGGTCGGCCCTGGAAATGCACTGCGTTCGTTTGTCAGCAAATTGTATCAGGCAGAGGACAAGCAGCACATTGCAATCCAGCTGATGAGGCATCCAAAGGAGGCAGCTTCTGATTACCGTTACTTGCTGAGCAGACTGGGTGAGATGTGGCTGCACGGGGTGCCGGTCGATTGGACAGCTTTTTATGATCAGGAGCAATGCCAGCTTATTCCGCTTCCAACGTATCCTTTCGAAAGAGAAAGATATTGGATTGGCCGGACAAATGAACAGTCGGGAACACCGGTGGCAGAAAATTTTCAGCTTTTGGTTCCTGAGCAAGCAAATGACGGGCAGACAGCGGATACAGAATCAGATGTTCAATTTAATGAGACAGAGGCGGTCTTGGCTGCTATGTGGAAGGACATTCTCGGAGTCAAACGTGTCACATTAGATACCCATTTCTTTGAAACAGGCGGGCATTCATTGAACGCCACTGGTCTGATTTCCCGCATTCACAAGGAATTTGGAGCGGAGCTTACGCTAAGCGACGTGTTCCAGCACCCGACAATCCGTGCGCTTGCCGCACTTATTGAGCGCTCTGACCGAAATCAATATACATCCATTCAGCCTTCAGAGAAAAAAGACGTATACAGGCTGTCAGCGGCACAGCGGAGAACGTATTTGATTCATCAGAGAATCGGGCAAGTCACCACATATAACATGCCGATGGCTCTTTTGTGCTTCGGAAAAATTGATGCCGCCCACTTCGAGGATACATTCAAAAAGCTGATCGAAAGGCATGAAACACTGCGTACAACGTTTGAAATTAAGGATGGAGAACCTGTGCAGAGAGTCCATCAGAACTTTGATTTTTCGATCGAACAAACCGAAGCGAAAATGGATGAGCTTGATGACGAAATCAGTTCATTTATACGGCCATTTGATCTTAAGGTCTCTCCATTAATTCGGGTGAAATTCGTCAAAATTGAGGAAGAAAAACATGCGTTGCTTGTTGATATGCATAATATTGTGGCGGACGGCGCCTCGATGAATATTTTTATAAAAGAATTTACCCAATTATATAGAGGGGAACAGCTCCCGGAAAAAATCATTCAATATAAAGATTATGCGGAGTGGCAGCAGACATTTTTTAATAGTGACATGTTTAAACGCCAAAAAGAGTATTGGCTGAAGCAGCTTGAGGGTGAAGTGCCTGTGCTGAATATGCCTCTTGATTATGAACGAAAAGAACAAAGCTTTTTAGGCAGGGCAATTAAGTTTACAATCCCGCCTCGTGTTTTAGAAAAGCTTGAGAAAATCGGAGAGGCGCAGCAGCTGACCAACAATGTCATGCTGTTTCAGCTATATGCCATGCTTTTGTCCAGCTATACAAAACAGCAGGAGCTGATGATTGGGTCATTGGTGGCAGGCCGGCGTCATGCGGATATTGAGAATACGATCGGCATGTTTACTAACTTTTTGCCGATCAAAATTCATTTGAATCCTGAAGAGTCGTTTGCCGGCAACCTTCAACACACAAAACAAACTCTGCTTGAAGCTTATGACCATCAGGATTATCCATACGATCAAATGGCAGAAGCGCTGCAGCCGGTGATCAAGCCAAACCGCAACCCTTTCTTTGATACCATGCTGATCTATCATAATGAGTATGACCCGAATATAAAAATAGAGGCTGGCGGATTAACATTTGAAACATACGAATTCGCAAAGGGCATTTCAAAGCTTGATATGAAAATGGACGTCGTGAAGGAAGTGACGGGAGAGCTTAAATGTGTGCTTCAATACAACCGGTCGCTTTTCACTCATGAATCCATGCAGGCATTTGTTTCTCATTTTATCTCTCTTGCTGAAAAAGCTGCAGAAGAGCCTGAAAAACGCATAAAGGACATTCCGGTGCTGAGCCAAAAAGAGCAGGAAGAGGCCGAGCGGAAAAGGGAGAGAGAGTCAAACCGAGTCATCTCGTGCCCATTAACCATTTGTTCTAATTTTACGGCTGATCCGATTGTGCCTTACCTAAAATGGTGGGGCGAACAGTTTGATATCAATCTAGATATAAAGCTGTCTCCTTACGGTCAGGTGTTTCAAGAATTGCTTAATGAAGAAAGCTTGCTGTCACGGCAAAAAAACGGTGCCAATCTGCTGTTGATTCGCCTTGAGGATATGGCGGGGGATTCGGGTCTTTCTTTGGAAGAAAGAATGGCTGACGTTCAATATAATTCAGATGAACTGCTCGCCATCATGAAACAAAAGAAAAAGGAAGTGCCTTATTTCATTGGCTTGCTGCCGCTGGAAAATGTGAAAGAGCAGGAGCTCCGGGACATCCTTGTGCAATCCCAGCAGAATTGGATCGCGCAGCTTGCTGGAGAAACGGATATACATTTGATTGATCTCCGCCAGCTGCATCAAACATACCAGCTTGATGCCATATTTGACCCGCAAAGTGAAAGAGCGGCAAGAATACCGTTTACTGAAGAATTTTATGCGGCGATGGGAACACGGGTGGCACGTGAGTTTGCAGCATGGCTCAAACCGTCATTTAAAGCGGCCGCCATCGATTGTGACGGCACTTTGTGGAGCGGTACCGTGTCTGAAGCTGGTGCGGAAGGAGTCATTATTACTCCTGCCCACCGAGCGCTGCAGCAATTTTTAAAGAAGAAACAAGAAGAGGGTCTGCTCCTTGTGCTTTCAAGCAGAAATAATGAAGAAGACGTCTGGAATGTGTTTGAACGTCATCCAGATATGATTTTGAAGAAAGAGGACTTTGTCCTGTCACGCATTAATTGGAATGAGAAAGCCAGAAACACGAAAGAAATGGCCGATGAGCTGAACATTTCAGTGGATCGGTTCATATTCTTAGATGATGATCCGGCTCAATGCCTGGAAATGAACGAACGCCTGCCAGAGGTTCTGACCTTGCTTCTGCCGTCTGATACAGATTCTATTCCGATGTTCTTAGAACATGTCTGGGCATTTGACAGATTCAGAGTGACAGAAGCTGATCAAAAGCGCACGGAACGATATTTGGCCGCGCAAGAAAGAAAAATAGATTTGAATACGTCCCGTTCGCTTGAAGAATTTCTTTCCGGCTTACACCTGCGTATCGCCTTGACTGAGATGACAGAAGAGCATTTGCCGCGAGTTGCTCAAATGAGTGCGAGAATTAATCAGTTCAATATGAATCCGTCAGTCTATCGTGAGGAGCAGCTTGCCCAGCGGCTCAATACGGACGGCCATATCGGCTGGATCGTTGAAGCAGCGGACAGATTCAGTGATGAAGGCATCGTCGGTGCAATCATGGGAATCCGAACAGAAGATTCATTAAAGCTAGATACTTTTCTGCTCAGCTGCCGCGCACTAGGCAAAGGAATTGAACATAAAGTGCTGTCAGGCCTTGCTTCATATGCACGGGATAAACAGCTTGCGACGTTGTCCTTGAAGTATAAGAAATCAGAAAAGAACCGGGCTTTTTCTGAGTTTTTGGCTGAGCATCGCTTTAAGGAAGAGGCAGGCCCGTTAAAAACGGTTTATCACATATCCGTCGATGAGGTAGAGGATCAAAGCGCACATATCGAATGGGCGTCCTCTTTACAACCCGCGCCTCGCAAAAAGGCGAAAGTGATTGCTGATGGCGTATTGCAATCCGCTTTAATGGAAAACACAAACGCTCATTGGGAAGTGCTGCATGCTGAAAAATCCTTGCATTCTCCATATTTAATGGCCTTAGATACCAATCAGCCGGAGCATTTGCGGGCTCTGTTAGTGAAGGAACATTTAGGAGCTGAAACAGAAGATAGCGGACCGGAGACAGAACAGCAAAAAATCCTCTCGGATATTTGGAAGGAAATTCTCCACTTGGATTATGTAGGAATTGACAACGATTTCTTTGATTTGGGAGGAAATTCGCTGCTCGCTGTCAAAATGGAAGTAGAGATGGAAAAGAAAGGCTGGTATGTTGATGATTTGAATCTTGCGAAAAAACACACGATAAGGGAATTGTCTAAATATATGAAGAGGGAGAATCAGCATGCATAAAGATATTAAAGCAATATTTGATGAAGAAAAGGTTTTGGCAGAAGCTGCCGTTATATATGGATTTACTAGAGATCAAGTGCAGTTTTTAGCGGATGCGGAAAACTATGTGTATGAGTTTGCCAAAGACAATGAATCTTATATTTTAAAGATTACACACACGATTCGCCGGTCGCCGGATTATATTATGGGAGAGATGGAATGGCTCCATCATCTTGCTGAAGGCGGGCTTTCAGTCGCCAAACCAATCCCGTCGTTAAACGGTAAGGATGTTGAGGAAGTGCCGGACGGAAACGGCGGAGCATTTTTATTGAGAGTGTATGAAAAGGCGCCGGGTCATAAAGTAGACGAATCTGAGTGGAACGAAACCCTATTTTTCGAGCTTGGCAGATATACAGGGAAGATGCACAGCCTGACAAAAAGCTATAAACTGAGCAATCCTAGATTTAAAAGACAAGAGTGGGATGAAGAAGAGCAGTTAAAGCTCAGAAAATATGTCCCTGAAGATCAGACAAAGGTTTTTCAGCAGGCGGACGATTTAATGAATGAGTTGCGGCAACTGCCAAAAAACCGTGACAGCTACGGCCTTGTTCACGCAGATCTTCACCATGGTAATTTTAACTGGGATCATGGGAAGATCACTACATTTGATTTTGATGACATCGGGTACAACTGGTTTGTGAATGATATCAGCATTCTCCTCTACAATGTACTATGGTATCCGGTTGTTCCATATGAAAATAAAGCAGCCTTTACAGAAGAATTTATGACGCATTTTATGAAAGGGTACAGGGAGGAAAATGAAATTGCCGCCGAATGGCTCAAGAAAATCCCGGATTTCCTCCGCCTGCGCCATATGCTGATTTATGGATTGCTCCATCAAATGTTTGACCTTGATTCAATAGGAGAAGAAGAAAAAGAAATGCTGAAGGGATTCAGAAACGATATCGAAAATCAAACGCCGATAACCGAATTTGACTTTTCGAAGTTAGCTTAAGAAATTTGCGCCGATCCTTTCTGGGGCGGCGCTCCTTAATAAAAAACTCCGGCTGTGAGCCGGAGTTTTTTATTTTTGTTCTAAAATAGCAAAAATGTTTTTTGCCTGCTGCGTATTGTCGATAAGCCCCTTCCATTTTTCTTTTCCCGGACCGTAAGCATAAACCGGTACGTCTTCCCCGGTGTGGGCTAACGTCGTCCAGCCTGAAAAAGACCGTTTATCAAAAATCAATTGAATGCTTTTTTGGACAGCAGCTGTATTCGATTGTGAGGTTGCGTTTTTAACCTGATTGATCTCATTTTCCGTCAGCTTCATATCAATATAAGTGCTGAGCACTTTTTCGGCATCTTGGCCTTCAGCGATCTTTTCTGCCATATAGCCCGGCGTTTTTTTAGCGGCGATGATTGGGGAAGGATCCCATTTATAGCCGGTCTCGCGCGTCATTCCCTCTGCGCCGTAAGAGAACCCGCCTGTAGAGTGGTCAGCTGTAATAATAACCAGCGTTTCTTTATCTTTTTTCGCAAAATCCAGAGCAGCTTGAACACCTTTCTCGAAATCTTCCATTTCACTCAAAGCGCCCACCACGTCATTTTCATGGGCTGCATTGTCAATATTGCTTCCTTCCAGAAGCATAAAAAAACCGTTTTCGTTCTTCTGTAACTGGGTGAGTGCCGCTTCTGTCATGTCTTTTAGAGAAGGTGTACTGTTCTCTCTGTCAATTGATTTATCTAATTCTACTTCTCCAAACAGTCCGAGCAGCTTATCGTGCTGATTTTTTTTCAGGTCTTGCTTTGTGGTCACATAATGATAGCCATCTTTTTGGAATTCTTCAGCAAGATTTCGGTCATTGCGAATGAAATATTTCGCTCCGCCTCCCAGTAAAACATCAACCTTATGAGATCCATTAATCCGTTCATCATAGTATTGGTCAGCAATTTCAGTGTAGTTTTTCCGTGAGACGTTATGTACGCCGAAAGCAGCGGGAGTGGCGTCGGTTAAGTCCGAAGTCACGACGAAGCCGACGGACTTCTTTTTCTCTTTGGCAGCTTCTGTTACGCTTTTGAGCTGCTGATGATTGTTGTCTACAGCAATGGCGTCGTTATATGTTTTCGTTCCGGTTGCCATGGCGGTTGCTGCCGCCGAAGAGTCAGTAATATTGTCTCTGGGATCGTTAGGATGTGTCATCTGCATGCCTGTTAAATAAGAGTCCCATGCTGTTTGGACGGGAGTGTTCAGCTTTTCGCTTTTTAATGTCCTATAGCTGTTAATCATTGGCATACCCATTCCGTCTCCGATGATTAAGATAATATTTTTAGGATTCTTGCTGCTGCTCTTGGATGATTGAGATTGAGGAGGGGATATGAATTCTGTTATGGCAAAAATACTTAAGAAAGCAGTCAAAATGAGGGCGACAGTTACTGTAAACCGGGCTTTGGTAATGAGGAACATCTCCTTTTATTATATTTATTTACTAATATGTATTTTATTTGAAAGTAATAGAGACTTCAATGTTTTTTTCGATGACAGCGAAAAGCCAATGGGGTTCATGTCCCATTGGCTTTTATAATGTATCACACTTTACGCCGACTACGCCTTCAATGTCTTTAATGTCATAGTAGACATCGGTCGTGTACCTGTTTTTATGGACGCGGACCTTCACTTCCATAATCGGAAATTCCTTTTCGCCCAGGTCGTCGATCCGAACGGAGTGTGTTTTGATATCTTTACTTTTCATTTCTTTTAAAATCTCTGTCATTTTGTCTTTATCAGAAAGCGACATTCTGATGCGGATGTCTTTTTCCTGAAGGCGGTCGGGCCCGATTTTTCTGACCACCCATGGGAGAAACTCCACGCTGATCAGGATGAACAGAAGACTGGCAAACGCTTCTTTATAAAATCCGGCTCCCGTTGCCAGCCCGAGTCCTGCTGCCCCCCAGATCATAGCTGATGTCGTCAGGCCGGAAATGACATCGTTGCTTTTCCGCAAGATGACACCGGCTCCGATAAACCCGACGCCGGAGATGATTTGTGCCGGCAGACGCAGCGGATCCATCATGATGCGGTAGTATTTAGGGAAATGATATGCCGCATTAATACTGACGATCGTCAGCATGCATGAGCTGACGGCGATAACGATACAGGTTTTTAATCCGAGCGGCTTATTTTTTAATTCGCGCTCAAGCCCGATGACCATGCCAATCAAAGTGGCAATGCCCAGTTTTAATAATATATCAGGATCAATATACCAGCTCAACAGCAACTTCCCCCTTCTCTAAGGTGTTTTTAAATAAATATGATTTTCTCACAGTATTTATAGCAAAACAAGAGCACAAAAGCCACCAAGCGGTGCTTGATGGCTTATTGCTTACTTTTTGCGTTTTAACAGCTTTTCCATGACACCGAATAAACGGTAAGAGGCTTTTGCAGGACGTTTTGTAATCAAGCTTCCGATAATACCCGCAATCATACTCAGGAAAAATCCTGGAATCATTTCATAAATACCTGTAGAGTCAGCTAAACCAGTTGTAATCCAAATTAACACTGTCGCAGCCCCCACCACCATGGCAGAAAGGGCGCCCCATTCAGTCATCCGTTTCCAATACAGGCTCAGTAGAATGGCAGGCCCAAAAGCAGAACCGAATCCGGCCCACGCATAACCAACCAAATCAAGAATCGTGCTGCTTGGATTCAAGGACATGAGAATCGCAATGACCGCGATAATCAATACTGACAGCCGGCCGGCCATGACCAATTCTTTATCAGATGCTTCACGTCTGAAAAATGTCCGGTATAAATCCTCTGTCATTGCGCTCGCTGTGACCAGAAGCTGAGAAGAGATCGAACTCATAATGGCTGCTAAAATAGCAGAAAGCAAAAACCCCGTAATCAACGGATGGAACAATATTTTAGAAAAAATAATGAAAATCGTTTCAGGATCACTTACAGCAACTCCGAATTTATGTGCGTAAGCCACGCCGACTAAACCCGTTACGGTTGAACCGAGAATGGAGATGACCATCCAGCTCATACCGATTCTGCGCGCAGGTTTTAAATCTTTGATATGCTTAATCGCCATAAAACGGACGATGATATGAGGCTGGCCGTAGTAGCCTAAACCCCAGGCCAAATAAGAAATAATGCTAATGACGCTCGCGCCTTTAAAAATATCCAATAGCTTTGGGTCTACAGCTGTAACCTCATGCAAAGCAGGAGAAACGCCGCCCAGCTGGGTAAAAGCAACGATCGGCACAAGCACTAGTGCTGCAAACATAATCGCACCCTGTACAAAGTCAGTCAGACTGACAGCAAGGAAACCGCCAAACAGTGTATATAACACAACGACGCCTGCAGTCAGCAGGAGTCCAAGGGTATAATCGGCTCCAAAAGCAGATTCAAATAATCGTCCGCCCGATACCATACCTGAAGAAGTATACAGTGTGAAAAAGATCATAATGATTAAAGCTGATACAATTTTCAGCACTGACGAAGAATGCTGGAATCGTTTATCAAAGAAATCCGGAATCGTAATCGCGTCATCCGCCGCTTCTGTATAAGCTCTAAGACGGGGAGCCAAAAGAAGATAGTTCGAATACGCGCCAATTGTCAAACCGAGTGCAAGCCATAATGTCGACAAGCCTGTCGCAAACATTGCCCCTGGAATTCCCATCAGCATCCATCCGCTCATATCCGCCGCTCCGGCAGACAAAGCTGTGACAAACGGTCCGAGACCTCTTCCTCCAAGCATGTAATCGTTGATATCAGTTGTTTTCCTAAACGAGTACCAGCCGATTAACAGCATGGCAGTAAAGTAAATTCCTAACGATATAATAATTTCAATACTCACATTTTACCCTCTCTTCAGTTCTAATAATGTTGCATCACCTCTCAAATTGATGGTGCCAGTTAAGCAGCCTGGCGCAAGTGCAGCCCTAAAGTCATTCATTTGCAGGTGCGCACTTGTTAACTTAACCTAACAAAGTATTCCCGGCCATTCAAGCGATGAAACCTGGAGCAGCAGTGAGAAATACCATTGTAAACCTAGAAGGGACTAGTAGATAAAGCGCTTTCATAAATTAGTAAAAGTAAAAATATTCAGAAAAATATTTCGTTTCTCCTTTGCTTCTTTTTAGTATAAAATATATAGGGTATTGTCTCGAAAACACAGGCCTGTTCCAAGGCGTTTTGTTGCTTTAGAGGGCTTGTTTTTGATATGATCAGTATTATATGACTTAACGGAGAAATATGTGGAGGTGGATCATATGTCACGAATTTCAATAGAAGAAGTAAAGCACGTTGCGCACCTTGCACGACTTGCGATTACTGAAGAAGAAGCAAAGATGTTCACTGAACAGCTCGACAGCATCATTTCCTTTGCCGAGGAGCTGAATGAGGTCAACACAGACAATGTGGAGCCTACAACTCACGTGCTGAAAATGAAAAATGTCATGAGAGAAGATGAAGCGGGTAAAGGTCTTCCGGTTGAGGATGTCATGAAAAATGCGCCTGACCATAAAGACGGCTATATTCGTGTGCCATCAATTCTGGACTAAAGGAGGGATACAAGAATGTCATTATTTGATCATAAAATCACAGAATTAAAACAGCTCATACATAAAAAAGAGATTAAGATTTCTGATCTGGTTGACGAATCTTATAAACGCATCCAAGCGGTTGATGATAAGGTACAAGCCTTCTTGGCATTAGATGAAGAAAGAGCACGCGCATACGCGAAGGAGCTTGATGAGGCGGTTGACGGCCGTTCTGAGCATGGTCTTCTATTCGGTATGCCGATCGGCGTAAAAGATAATATCGTAACAAAAGGGCTGCGCACAACATGCTCCAGCAAAATTCTTGAAAACTTCGATCCGATCTACGACGCTACTGTCGTTCAGCGCCTTCAAGACGCTGAAGCAGTCACAATCGGCAAACTGAACATGGACGAATTCGCCATGGGATCATCTACCGAAAACTCAGCTTACAAGCTGACGAAAAACCCTTGGAACTTAGAAACAGTTCCCGGCGGTTCAAGCGGCGGTTCAGCGGCTGCGGTTGCTGCGGGAGAAGTTCCGTTTTCTCTTGGATCTGACACAGGCGGCTCCATCCGTCAGCCGGCATCTTTCTGCGGCGTTGTCGGATTAAAGCCTACATACGGACGTGTATCTCGTTACGGACTGGTCGCATTTGCGTCTTCATTAGACCAAATTGGTCCGATTACCCGTACGGTTGAGGATAACGCATTTTTACTTCAAGCGATTTCCGGTGTAGACAAAATGGACTCCACGAGTGCCAATGTGGACGTGCCTGATTTTCTTTCTTCATTAACTGGCGACATCAAAGGACTGAAAATCGCCGTTCCGAAAGAATACCTTGGTGAAGGTGTTGGCAAAGAAGCGAGAGAATCTGTCCTGGCAGCGCTAAAAGTCCTTGAAGGCCTCGGCGCTACATGGGAAGAAGTGTCTCTTCCGCACAGTAAATACGCGCTTGCGACATATTACCTGCTGTCATCTTCTGAAGCATCAGCGAACCTTGCACGCTTTGACGGCATCCGCTACGGCTACCGCACAGACAATGCGGATAACCTGATCGACCTTTACAAGCAAACGCGCGCTGAAGGTTTCGGAAATGAAGTCAAACGCCGCATCATGCTTGGAACGTTTGCTTTAAGCTCAGGCTACTACGATGCGTACTACAAAAAAGCGCAAAAAGTGCGTACGTTGATTAAGAAAGATTTCGAAGACGTATTTGAGAAATATGATGTCATTGTCGGACCGACTACGCCGACACCTGCGTTTAAAATCGGTGAAAACACGAAAGATCCGCTCACAATGTACGCAAACGATATCTTAACGATTCCGGTCAACCTTGCCGGCGTACCGGGAATCAGTGTGCCATGCGGATTAGCAGACGGACTTCCGCTCGGCCTGCAAATCATCGGAAAACACTTTGATGAAAGCACTGTATACCGTGTTGCTCATGCATTTGAACAAGCGACAGACCATCATAAAGCAAAACCTGAATTGTAAGGGGTGAAAAGAATTGAACTTTGAAACGGTAATCGGACTTGAAGTCCACGTTGAGTTAAAAACAAAATCAAAAATTTTCTCAAGCTCTCCAACGCCATTCGGCGCGGAGGCGAATACGCAGACAAGCGTCATTGACCTCGGATACCCGGGTGTCCTGCCTGTCCTGAACAAAGAAGCCGTTGAATTCGCAATGAAAGCCGCTATGGCGCTCAACTGTGAGATCGCAACGGATACGAAGTTCGACCGCAAAAACTATTTCTATCCTGACAACCCGAAAGCGTATCAGATTTCTCAATTTGATAAGCCGATCGGCGAAAACGGCTGGATCGAAATTGAAGTCGGCGGAAAAACAAAACGCATCGGCATCACACGTCTTCACCTTGAAGAGGATGCCGGAAAACTGACGCATACAGGCGACGGCTATTCTCTTGTTGACTTTAACCGCCAGGGAACGCCGCTTGTTGAGATCGTATCTGAGCCGGATATCCGCACGCCGGAAGAAGCGTACGCGTATCTTGAAAAGCTGAAATCCATCATCCAATATACAGGCGTTTCCGACTGTAAAATGGAAGAAGGCTCACTTCGCTGTGATGCCAATATCTCTCTTCGCCCGATCGGCCAAGAGGAATTCGGCACAAAAACAGAATTGAAAAACTTGAACTCCTTTGCGTTTGTTCAAAAAGGCCTTGAGCATGAAGAAAAACGCCAAGAGCAGGTTCTTCTTTCCGGCGGCGTCATCCAGCAGGAAACGCGCCGTTATGATGAAGCAACGAAGAAAACCATTCTCATGCGTGTCAAAGAGGGATCTGACGACTATCGTTACTTCCCGGAGCCAGACCTTGTCGAGCTCTACATTGATGATGAATGGAAGGAGCGCGTAAAAGCAAGTATTCCTGAGCTTCCGGATGAGCGCCGCAAGCGTTATATCGAAGAGCTTGGCTTGCCTGCATATGACGCGATGGTTCTGACGCTGACAAAAGAAATGGCTGATTTCTTCGAAGAAACCGTTCAAAAAGGCGCTGAAGCCAAACAAGCGTCTAACTGGCTGATGGGTGAAGTGTCAGCTTACCTAAACGCTGAGCAAAAAGAGCTTGCTGACGTAGCGCTGACACCTGAAGGCCTTGCCGGCATGATCAAGTTGATTGAAAAAGGAACCATTTCTTCTAAGATCGCGAAGAAAGTGTTTAAGGAATTGATTGAAAAAGGCGGCGACGCTGAGAAGATTGTGAAAGAGAAAGGCCTTGTTCAGATTTCTGACGAAGGTGTGCTTCTGAAGCTTGTCACAGAGGCGCTTGACAACAATCCTCAATCAATCGAAGACTTTAAAAACGGGAAAGACCGTGCGATCGGCTTCCTTGTCGGACAGATTATGAAAGCGTCCAAAGGACAAGCCAACCCGCCGATGGTCAACAAAATCCTGCTTGAAGAAATAAAAAAACGCTAATAAAAAAGCAGCCCGCAGGGGCTGCTTTTTTTTACGGTCAAATCGAGATGAAGACAGAAATCAGGGTCCGAAGCTTTTCAACTTCTTTATCGGTGGTTCCGGTTAAATTGGACAGCATGCCTTTAATAATCGGCTTGCGCGGTTTAACCTGAGACAGTTCTTCCTCGATGACCTCCAGCGATACGGTGATATCCTCAGGCAACGTGCTATTTTCTTTCACTTTCTGTATGTTCTCAAGCAGCTGGTCTTTTCCCGCAGACATCGGTCTGAAAATGTCTTTTGGCACAATTGGATTGAGGGTTGAACGGCTCAGTCCCTGTACGAGGTCATCCAGCCTCTCGATGATAAAGGCTGAGATTTCTTCTGCATCAATGTTGAGCTCTCCGTTAAATACCATCACATTCATATAGGAATGCACAATGCCTCTTGCCATAATGGAAAGGTCTGCGACGTACCGCTCGATTCCTTCGCCATAGGACGCCAGCAATGCGCTTCGGTACAGTTTATCCGTCTCCGCTGTTATGTTGTAAAAGTATTGCTTGATTTCTTGATTTTCCGGAACGATATTTTCGGTAAGCAAAAGAACGATAAAATCTTTATGATCACGAAAATCTTCAAATTGAGCGCCGATTTGCTTTTTTAATACTTCTTTAGGCGGGTTACCGGCGAGATCCTCTTCTATATTCTTCATTTTTTTCATAGACATGCCAATATAATATTCACAGGCAGATAACAGCAGCGCTTCTTTTGATTTGAAGTGCAAATAAAAAGCGCCCTTTGAGATGCCGCATTCACTGGCGATTTCCTGGATCGTCGTAGCTGCAAATCCTTTTTTCGCAAATAAATGAATGCTTGTTTTTATGATTTTCTCTTTTTTCTCATTCATGACGTGCTTCCCCTTAATCCTTGAAAAATTTAGTAAAATTTTCTGGTATATGAGTTGACGTTGTTGCGTTATAACGTTTAGTATTATATAGAATGACCAGTCAGTCAATTAAAAATGTAATGGAGGATATGATGAATCACGTTATTAATTTCGTTCTGAAAAACAAATTCGCCGTATGGCTGATGACGATTATTGTAACAGCAGCCGGCTTGTATGCGGGTATGAATATGAAGCAAGAATCCATTCCTGACGTGAACATGCCTTACTTGACGATCAGCACGACATATCCGGGCGCGACGCCAAGCCAGGTGGCTGATGAGGTGACCAAACCGGTTGAACAAGCGGTGCAGAATTTGGACGGGGTCAGTGTTGTGACTTCGACGTCCTATGAAAACGCATCGTCGGTCATGATTGAATATGACTATGAGAAAGATATGGACAAAGCCAAAACAGAAGCGGCTGAAGCATTAGAAAACGTCAGCCTGCCTGATGACGCGAAGGACCCGGAAATTTCACGCTACAGCTTGAACTCCTTCCCGATTCTGACGCTGAGCGTGTCCAGTGACAAAGACAACTTGCAAGAACTGACGAAACAAGTGGAGGACAGCCTCGTTTCTAAGCTTGAAGGCATAGAAGGCGTTGCTTCAGTCCAAGTATCAGGCCAGCAGGTGGAAGAGGTTGAATTCTCTTTCAAAGAAGACAAACTGAAAGAATACGGCCTTGATGAAGATACAGTCAAGCAAGTGATTCAAGGTTCAGATGTGACAACTCCGCTTGGATTGTACACATTCGGAAATAAAGAAAAATCTGTTGTCGTAAGCGGCGATATTGAAACAATCAAAGATTTGAAGAATATGAGAATCCCGACGGCATCTGCTTCAAGTGCAGGCAGCAGCGCAGCATCTCAAGCGGCAGCGCAGAGTGCACAAGCAGCTCAAAGCACGGCAGCACAGGCGCAGCAAAGCGCAAGCACAGACGTGCCGACGGTCAAGCTTTCTGACATTGCCACAATGAAAGATGTGAAAAAAGCTGAATCTGTTTCACGCACAAATGGCAAAGACAGTATCGGCATTAACATCGTCAAAGCAAACGATGCAAACACAGTAGAGGTTGCTGACGATGTCAAAGCTGAGCTGAAGAAGTTTAAAGAAGACCATAAAGGCTTCGACTACAGCGCAACACTCGATATGGCAGAGCCGATCACACAGTCAGTTGAAACGATGTTAAGCAAAGCCATTTTCGGCGCTATTTTTGCGATTGTGATTATTCTCTTATTCTTAAGAGATATCAAATCAACATTAATTTCGATTATTTCTATTCCATTATCATTGCTGATCGCACTTCTTGTGCTGCAACAGCTTGATATCACACTGAATATCATGACGCTCGGTGCGATGACAGTTGCGATTGGACGGGTTGTCGATGACTCTATCGTTGTGATCGAGAACATTTACCGCCGCATGAGACTCAAAGATGAGCCGCTCCGCGGAAAAGCTTTGGTTCGTGAAGCGACGAAGGAAATGTTTAAACCGATCATGTCATCAACGATCGTGACAATCGCAGTATTCCTGCCGCTCGCACTTGTAGGCGGACAAATCGGTGAATTGTTTATTCCATTTGCTTTAACGATCGTATTTGCGCTTGCCGCATCCCTGGTGATTTCGATCACGCTTGTGCCGATGCTTGCGCACAGCCTGTTCAAAAAATCATTAACGGGCGGGCAGGTCAAAGCGAAAGAACACAAACCTGGCAGACTTGCAAACATCTATAAAAAAGTATTGAACTGGGCGCTGAGCCATAAATGGATCACGTCTATCATCGCTGTTCTTATGCTCCTTGGAAGCTTGTTCCTTGTACCGTTAATCGGTGCCAGCTACCTGCCGTCCCAGGAAGAAAAAACGATGCAGCTCACATATAGCCCAGAACCGGGTGAAACGAAAAAAGAAGCCGAAAAAGAAGCTGAAAAAGCGGAAAAAATCCTGCTTGACCGCAAGCATGTCGATACGGTTCAGTATTCATTAGGCTCTGGCAGCCCGCTTGCCGGAGGAGATTCTAACGGTGCGTTATTCTATATCAAATATGAAAGCGACACGCCAGACTTTGATAAAGAAAAAGACAACGTGCTGAAGGAAATCCAAAAGCAATCTGACCGCGGAGAATGGAAGTCACAGGACTTCAGCTCTTCAGGCAATAACAATGAATTAACATACTATGTGTATGGCGATACTGAAAACGACATTAAAGACACGGTCAAAGACATTGAAAAAGTCATGAAAGATGAAAAGGATCTGAAAAACGTAAGCTCAGGCCTTTCCAGCACATATGATGAGTACACATTTGTCGCTGACCAAGAAAAATTAAGCAAACTTGGTTTAACGGCGTCTCAAATTTCTCAGGCCTTAATGACACAAACATCACAAGAACCGCTCACAACCGTGAAAAAAGACGGCAAAGAGCTTGATGTGAACATTAAGACTGAAAAAGACGAGTATAAGAGTGTGAAAGATTTAGAGAACAAAAAGATCACTTCTGCAACTGGCCAGGAAGTCAAAATTGGCGATGTTGCAAAAGTGAAAGAAGGATCAACATCCGATACAGTGTCAAAACGTGACGGAAAAGTCTATGCAGATGTCACAGGTGAAGTGACAACAGACAACGTTACAGCTGTATCAGCTGATGTCCAGAAGAAAATTGATAAGCTTGACCTTCCTGATAACGTATCGATTGATACAGGCGGCGTATCAGCAGATATCGCTGATTCCTTCACGAAGCTCGGTTTAGCGATGCTTGCAGCGATTGCGATCGTCTATCTCGTGCTTGTGATTACATTCGGCGGAGCACTAGCGCCATTTGCGATTCTGTTCTCATTGCCGTTCACAGTCATCGGTGCCCTGGTCGGACTTTATGTATCAGGTGAAACGATCAGTCTGAACGCAATGATCGGTATGCTTATGCTGATTGGTATCGTTGTTACGAATGCCATTGTCTTAATTGACCGCGTCATCCACAAGGAAGCGGAAGGACTGTCTACGAGAGAAGCGCTCCTCGAAGCCGGCTCTACACGACTCCGTCCGATCCTGATGACAGCCATCGCGACAATCGGCGCCTTGATTCCGTTAGCACTCGGATTCGAAGGCGGAAGCCAGGTCATTTCAAAAGGACTCGGCGTAACCGTTATCGGCGGTTTAATCAGTTCGACGCTTCTGACGCTCTTAATCGTGCCAATCGTATACGAAGTATTGGCGAAGTTCCGCAAGAAAAAACCGGGAACGGAAGAAGAGTAAAAAAACAAAAAGCCTCAGCTCTGCTGAGGCTTTCAGCTTGTTGAAAAACCCTCGCATTCGTTGTCAGGTCTGCGCGTCGGTGCTCACGAATTCTACATTCGCTCCGCTCCAATGCTCCCCCTTCCTAGACTACAAAGGTTTTCAATCAAGCTGAAAGAATGTTAAGGATGACAAAAGCTCAAAACAAGAATCAGTTTTGAGCTTTTGTGCGTTTTCACCTGTAAGATTATGTACATTTTGTTGCGATTTTTTTAACTCATAGTATAATTAAAGGTTGTTAGTGTAAAAATGGATCGGATACTCTTAAGTAGGATGATGAGATAATGAAACGTGCACGCATAATATACAATCCGACTTCAGGACGGGAGATCTTTAAAAAGCATCTTGCCCAGGTCCTGCAAAAATTTGAACAAGCCGGCTATGAAACCTCCACCCATGCCACGACATGCGCAGGAGACGCTACGCACGCCGCCAAGGAAGCGGCATTGCGTGAGTTTGACTTAATCGTTGCAGCAGGCGGAGATGGAACGATCAACGAGGTCGTCAACGGGCTTGCGCCTTTAGACAACCGTCCGACACTCGGTGTCATTCCTGTCGGCACAACGAACGACTTCGCCAGAGCGCTCAATATTCCGCGCGAGGATATTTTAAAAGCGGCAGATACGGTCATTAACGGTGTTGCCCGCCCGATTGATATCGGACAGGTGAACGGCCAGTATTTTATCAATATCGCCGGAGGAGGACGTCTGACGGAGCTGACGTACGACGTGCCTAGCAAACTCAAGACGATGCTCGGCCAGCTTGCTTATTATTTAAAGGGAATGGAAATGCTGCCTTCACTTCGTCCGACAGAAGTCGAGATTGAATATGACGGCAAGCTGTTTCAAGGTGAAATCATGCTGTTTTTGGTCACGCTGACAAATTCCGTCGGCGGGTTCGAAAAACTCGCACCGGATTCCAGCCTGAATGACGGCATGTTTGATTTGATGATATTAAAGAAAGCAAACCTTGCTGAATTTATCAGGGTCGCAACGATGGCGCTCCGCGGCGAACACATCAACGACCAGCACATTATTTATACAAAAGCGAACCGCGTGAAAGTCAATGTATCAGAAAAGATGCAGCTGAACCTGGACGGCGAGTACGGCGGCATGCTGCCGGGCGAATTCGTGAATCTGTATCGACACATTCACGTCGTCATGCCGAAGGAGAAAGCGGAACAGCTGGATGACTAAAAACTTGGCTTGTACAGGCCAAGTTTTTCTTTCGCTTAAAACTAGAGGTGATTATAGATGAAAATGAAACCCCCAGTAGAAAAAAACGAATACTACGACGTGACATTTGAGGATTTGACCCACGAAGGAGCGGGCGTCGCAAAGATCCAAGGCTTCCCAATCTTTGTGCCAAATGGTCTGCCGGAGGAAAAAGCACAAATCAAAGTGACACGCGTCAAAAAAGGGTTCGCTTTCGGCCGCCTGATCGAGCTGAAGGAAGAAAGCCCGCACAGAACTGACGCCCCATGTCCGATCTACAAGCAATGCGGAGGCTGCCAGCTTCAGCACATGACCTACGAAGGCCAGCTCTTGTTTAAACAGAAACAAGTCAAAGACGTCTTAGAACGGATCGGCAAGCTGGACCTGTCAAACGTCACCGTACACCCGACACTCGGCATGGAAGACCCTTGGAACTACAGAAACAAAGCGCAGGTGCCGGTAGGAGAACGAGAAGGCGGACTCGTCGCCGGATTCTATCAGCAAAGAAGCCATGACATCATCGACATGAGCGCCTGCCTGATCCAGCAATCCAAAAACGACGAAACCGTCCAAGCCGTCAAAGACATTTGCGCCAAATACGGTGTCAAAGCCTACAACGAAGAACGCCACAGAGGCTGGCTCCGCCATATTATGGTTCGATACGGCGTGGTAACGGGAGAAATGATGATCGTCTTCATTACAAGAACGAACGACTTCCCGCACAAAGCGAAGATCATTGAAGACATCACAGCGCAATTCCCGCACGTCAAATCCATCGTGCAAAACATCAACCCAAACAAAACAAACGTCATCTTTGGGAACGAAACAAACGTCATCTGGGGCGAAGAATACATCTACGACCTCATCGGAGACGTCAAATTCGCCATCTCCGCAAGATCGTTCTATCAGGTTAACCCAGAGCAAACAAAAGTGCTTTATGACAAAGCGCTTGAGTACGCGGAGCTGCAAGGAGAAGAAACCGTCATCGACGCCTACTGCGGCATCGGAACGATTTCTCTATTCCTGGCGAAGCAGGCGAAAAAAGTGTACGGTGTAGAGATTGTGCCAGAAGCAATTGAAGATGCGAAACGAAACGCTGAGCTCAACGGCATCACAAACGCTGAGTTCGCGGTCGGGGAAGCGGAAACCGTGATTCCAAAGTGGTATGAAGAAGGCATCACGGCCGACACCCTCGTCGTCGACCCGCCAAGAAAAGGCTGCGACGAAGCCCTCCTGCGGACGATTGTGGAGATGAAACCGAAGCGGGTGGTGTACGTGTCCTGCAATCCAGGAACGCTTGCAAGAGACCTGCGGGTGCTTGAGGATGGCGGGTACGTGACGCGCGAAGTGCAGCCTGTGGATATGTTCCCGCATACGAATCATGTGGAGTGTGTGGCTGTGCTTTATTCTAAGGGTGCAGTTAACTGTTACTAAGAAGAAGGAGTAAAGATAATAAATATCTTTACTCCTTTCATTTGTAAGAAAGTTGCTATTTTTTAATCCTTAAGTTATACATGCAGCAGCCCTTGACAGCATGTTGAGGAAATACATGGTTTCCTGCAAAAGATTGTTTGACTGCAGTTATTAGTTCATTAATTGAATTTTCTTTCTTTACATAAGCAGCCGCTCCGGCATTGTATGCTGCATATATATATTCATCATACTCATAACCGGATAAAATTACAATTTTTAACTCCGGAAATGTTTTCTTAATGTTTCTTGTCAAGGAGATTCCGTTGTAAGATTTCATCCTAATATCAATAATTAGAATATTGGGGCGATGGTGGTCAATTTCATCATATATCTCTGCAGGATTTGATAAAGTGCTAACTACTTCAATAACTCTGTCGTGTTCTAGCAATTGTTTAATACCTTGTACCATCATCATATGATCATCTAACAGCAATACTTTGATTTTCAACTGATTTACTCCATTCATTGGAAAAGTAGTTGTAACAATAATGTGTTAAAACGTTTTTCTCTTTGGTTATAAATTAAAATAGAAAAGGATCGATTATAAGATATCTGCTTTGGGCTTTAGTTATTTCTAAAATGATGTAGATCCTGATCATTGGTAAGAAGGTTATAATATATATCTATAATATGGTCCTTATGGAATATTATATCGTTTTCCTTGTTTTTAATCTAGATAAAAGTATAATATACTATCCCTTTTTTGTTAGTTATTTCTTAATAACTCATTTTTTTAATTACTCAAATTTCCTAAATTGATAATCGCCTCTAAAAACCTGCAATTAACAATAATAAGTTGGCAACATCGCGCCAGTTCTTTGGCGGGATTTACGGATTTCATCTGAGTCAATATTTTGATATTTTTATGTAGAGAAGAAAATATTGGTTAAATAGAGGCAGAATATACTATTTTCACTGATGTTCTGTTTTTGATACACCTCAAAAAATACTGTGATGCACTTCAGCTAAAGCGTAGACAGAGTAAACTTTTTAAAGAGTTACAGAATCAGGATTCAATCTTGAGACGGGACAAAGGGAGGGGTAATAATGTTAAAAGTAAAGATCTTAGAAACCGAAGAAGAGAAAAAAGAACTATATGCAACGAGATATAAAATCTTTGTTGAACAGGAAAAATCAGTGCCTGCTGAAAATTATAAGGACGGTTTATTAAAGGATCATTCTGATGATCATGCTTACCAAATCGGTTGTTATGAAGGCAATTTATTAGTTGGGTTTATGACTTTAATTGTAAAAAAAGATGATGAATTATTAGAGGTTGAACAAACTCATAATTTGATACCGCAAGAGAATGAAAAATATGCAGAAGTCATGAGATTAGTCGTGTTAGAAACATCTTTTACTAAAACGATTTCAATGAAAGGTAAAGTAATGAACCTTCTATTTGAAACAGTGAAAGATATTATTATCTCTGAAAATATTACTCATCTTCTCTTGCAGAGCAGAGAGAAATCTAAAAAAATGTACGAAAAAATAGGGTTTAAACAAATCGGTGATTTCAGATTATACAGAGAGAAATCATACCAATGTCCTATGAAACTTAACGTGATGAAAGTAAGCGAAAAGGTAGTAAATATATCGGAATTTATTTAATGAAAGGGATGGAGCTAAATGAGTCTGGAAACATTAATTAGTGTAGAAAAAAAAGAAAAGCTAGTGGGAATGATCGCGGAAATCTTGGAAGTGGAACCAGAAGAAATAAAGGATGATACAGATCTGGTTGAAGAATTAGATGCTGACTCAATGATGGCTTTAGAAATCTTAGCCTGTGTCGAAAAGGAGTTTCAAATAAAAATACCGGAAGAAGAGTTACAAAACTTCACCACAGTAAATAATATTATTTCAATTATTGAAGAAAGAATAAAGGAAAAATAATATGAATTCATTGTCGCATGATGAGGTTTTAGAGAAATTACCGCAGAGATACCCTTTTGTAATGATAGATCGAGTGATTGAGGCTAATGAAACTTACATAACAGCTATGAAAAATGTATCAGGAAATGAACCGTGCTTCCAAGGGCATTTCCCTGAAAAGAAGATATTTCCGGGTGTGTATATCACAGAAGCGATTGCTCAAGCAGCTATTCTTTTGTTTTCACAGAACGAAAATTCAGAAGAAACAAAACAAACTCTTCCTCTCCTTTACCACACAAATGTGAAATTTAAAAAGCCAATTGTACCGGGAGATCAAATGATTATTACATTAAATATAATAAAGAAAATTAGTAAGGCTGCAATTGTGAAAGCTGAAGTGAAAGTAGATGATTCTAAATGCGCATCGGGAGAATTGACCTTTACACTTGTGGGAGATGAATAATTTGAAAAGAGTTGTAGTAACCGGTACAGGAGCTATTACTTCGATAGGCCTTAATTCAAAAGATTTTTGGAGATCTTGTTTGAGTGGAGAGTCCGGCATTTCACCTATTCAAAAAGACGGACTTCAATTATTGGATCCTAAGTATGGCGGTCAAATTCATAACTTCAATGCTTCTGAATGGATTAAAGTTAACGATTATAAGTCAATTGGAAGAGGTTCTCAATTATTAATTGCAAGTATGTATGATGCAATCAAAAATGCTGAATTGAAGCCTGAAACTTATAAAATGGCAGATTTATATGTTGGAACCACTATGGGTGAAATATCCATTGAAAAAACTGACTATAATCGTCATTTGGAAGAAGCTAGCCCTCAACATCTTTTAGATCAAGGATTCTTGCATACGTTATTAGCAAATGCCTGCAGAGAATTTGAGTTACAAGGAGAGACAATGCTTGTTGCAAATGCTTGTTCTGCAGGTAATTATGCAATTATTCAAGGCTATGAAAAGATCAGAAACGGAGAACAATCTATCTGTTTTACAGCAGGAGAAGATCCTTTCTCGACTATTGCTTATTACGGGTTTAACCGATTAAAGGCTATTGCAGCAAAAGAATGTAAACCATTTGATGCTCACAGAGATGGAATGCTTGTTGCTGAAGGAGCGGGCTGTTTAGTATTAGAAGAATTAGAACACGCCCAAAAAAGAGGTGCTAATATCCTGGCAGAAGTTAAAGGGTATGGAGTTTCATGTGATGCCTATCATATCACTGCGCCGCATCCTAATTCGACAGGGATAATACAAGCCATGGAAAAAGCTATAAAAAAGGCTGGTATTACAACTGATGATGTAGATTACATCAGCGCTCATGGTACAGGTACTCAAGCTAATGATAAAGCGGAGTCGTTTGCAGTTAACCAATTATTTAATAAAAAAGTGCCGATGAGTTCAATTAAGTCCATGATAGGTCATTCTATGGGGGCTGCAAGTCTTCTTGAAGCGATTGTATGTTGTAACGCTGTAAAAGAAGACGTTGCACCTCCAACAATAAACTTTGAACTAAAAGATATAAATTGTGATGTTGATTGTATTCCAAATAATAAACGGTCATTTCCTATTGAGTATGCTATGAATAATTCTTACGCTTTTGGCGGCGCCAATTCCAGCATCATTTTCAAGAAATTCAGAGACAATTGCTAAAAATGGAGATGAGTAAAATGAATATTATTGGAAGAGGTAAAGTTCTTTCTGAAACAATAAGCGTGGAAAGCATAAGAAATAACGTAGAGATAAACGGTATCCTTGAACCTGAGAATTTTGATATAAAACAGTATGTTAAATATAAAGGACTCCGTTCATTAACAAAAGCAACTAATTTAGCAATTGCATCAATAAGTGAGGCAATTACAGATGCGGGAAGCAGATACAGTGAACATTCTCCAGAAAGAATCGGTGTTTTTGTGGGAAGTACATTAAACCCTTTGGATGCCGCTTATCATTTTATGACAGATGTCTATGAAGCTTCTCCGGATTTTGTGAGTCCGGTTAAATTCTCTAGTTCTGTATTAAATAATATTTCCGGATGGGCTTCCATTGTTTATGGAATAACAGGCTTAAACTCAACTGTAATTTCAGGAAATCTTTCTGGAATAGACGCTTTGAAAATGGCAGTTTCATACATAAATAATAATGTTATTGATATTGCCATTGTGACTGCTGTTGAGGGAAACGAAGCAGGATCCATTTATCAACAAGGGAACCTTCAAAAAAAAGTAAATGCTGTTACAGGCGCAATTTCGTTTATTATAGAAAAAGATGAAAATAACTATCCAAATATAGAAAATATAAATAGTTTCCAACATACTGAAGATAATAGGGATAAAATCATTATGAACTTAGAAAAAGATTTAAATGACGGAATAACAAAAAATTTAATTTATGGTTCAAATAATTGCAATGATGAAATCATTTTTAACTATTTAAAAAGCAAAAAATTTGACGATGAATTAAATATATTGGATATATCTCGAAGCTCCGGGATGTCAAATGCTTTATCCGGGTTTTTGAAGTTACTGGTATCAATGGACATGGAAGGTGAAACATTAGTGATCGAGACGAATGAAGTTGGAAACGATAGCATCATTAAAATAAATTCAAAAATTAGTTGAGGATCAGATTATGAAAAAAATAGCCATTATAACGGGTGGTACCGGAGATTTAGGACAATCACTTATTGATAAATTTCATCATAATAATTATATTGTTTATTTTACGTATTTCGGAAATGTCGAGAGAGCTAAAATGATTGAAGAAAAATACCCTGGAACAAAAGCTATAAAGGTCGATGTCAGAGAATACAGCCTTGTGAAAGAATTTATCGAGCGAATATATAACACGCATGAACGGATAGATTGTCTGATTAATAATGCCGGAATTAATAAAGATAAAACAATTTCTTTTATGAATCAAAAGTCTTGGTTAGAAGTGATCGATACAAATCTGAACGGTACTTTCAATTGTTGTAAATTCGTCTCGAAATATATGATCAATCAAGGTTATGGTTCAATTATTAACATGTCCTCGGTTTCAGGTATAAAAGGTATTGAAGGTCAGACTAATTATGGTGCGGCAAAAGCAGGGGTTAACGGGCTAACAAAAACTTTAGCGAAAGAGTTGGCAAAGTATAATGTTAGGGTCAATTCCGTTTGCCCAGGCTTTATAGAATCAGACATGACAAGTAATTTGGACGAGGACAGGATGATCAATCTTATCCCAATGCAGTGTGTAGGAAGTCCGGATGATGTAAGTGAATTATCACTTTTTTTGTCGGAAAATAGATCCAAATACATTACTGGGCAAATGATTGCAGTTGACGGAGGACTAACAATCTAGCATAATTTAGTAATCTTACTTTTCGAGGTGAACAGAATGGGAGAAGAACAAGACATTATTACAGTAACCGATCTGCGCAAAAAATATGGATCATTTGAAGCAGTGAAAGGGGTATCCTTTTCTGTCAAACGCGGCGAGCTGTTTGCATTTCTGGGAACGAACGGTGCAGGGAAATCGACCACTATCGATATTCTCTGTACGCTGATTAAAAAGACATCCGGAAAAGTGGTAATAGACGGTTATACGCTTGGTGAGGGGAAAGAGAATAATCATATCCGCAAAAAGATTGGGGTTGTCTTTCAAGAGAGCATTTTGGATGAACGATTGACCGTTTATGAAAATATCATGAACCGCGGACAATATTATCATTTAAGCAAGGCACAAGTGCAAGAGAACTATCAGTTTGTAACAGACTATTTAAAATTGGATGATATTAAGGAGAAAAAATACAGCGATTTGTCAGGCGGTCAAAGAAGAAGAGCGGATATTGCCCGTGCCATCATCCATAAACCGACTATATTATTTTTAGATGAGCCTACTACAGGTCTTGATCCGCAAACGAGAGTATTTGTTTGGAATGCGATTAAAAGACTGCAGGAAGAAACAAACATGACGATTTTTTTAACGACCCATTACATGGAGGAGGCCGCTGTGGCTGATAACGTTGTGGTCATCAAAGAAGGACATCTGATCGCAGAGGGTACACCGAATCAGCTGAAAGATCAATATGCGTTTGACAGTCTGCATATGATGTTTAAGCAAGGCGTTGATCCGATTGCATGGTTTGAAAATAAACAACTGGATTTTACGGTTAAAAACTCTATTTATTCCCTTCGTGTAGAGTCCACTCTCCAAGCGTTTGACATTTTGAAAGGTCTTGAAGGAAAAATCGAATCTTTCGAGGTGATTAAAGGGAATATGGATGATGTGTTTATCCATATTATCGAAGAACAAGGAAGCAGTTTGCCAGTAAAGGGGAGCATTGCATAAATGAAGTCTTTATCCAGTTTAATCAGCAGAAATATAAAAATATACTTCCGTGATCGAACGCTTTTGCTTCTTTCTTTGCTGTCAGTATTTATCGTCATTCTGTTATATGCCGTGTTCTTACAGCAGACACAGCTGGACGCCATTAAGGCCTTGGTCGGTTCGACAGATGATTCCAAAGCAATGGTGAACGAATGGATGGTGGCGGGATTGTTGTCCATTACAGCTGTGACAACGACTTTAGGCGCTTTCGGAATTATGGTGAAAGATAAAGAAAGTAAAAGAACGTATGACTTTTTAACAGCTCCTTTATCAAGGGCGACCATCCAATTGAGCTATGTCATTCATTCATTTGTCATCGGCTTGATCTTTTCTTTCATCGCCTTTTTAGGCTGTGAAATTTTTCTCGTTTCAACAGGCAGCAAACTTTTAAGCGGAACAGATATACTTGAAGTATTGGGGATCATTATTCTTTCAGTTGCACTGTCAAGTTCCATAAATTTATTTTTAACGCTGTTTATTCACACACAAAATGCATTTTCGACGTTAAGTACGATTGTCGGAACAGCCATCGGTTTTTTATGCGGAGTATATGTGCCGATCGGCGGCGTACCGGTGTTTGTGCAGAAGATTATTATGTACTTCCCTATCAGCCACACCGCCGTTCTGTTCAGAAAAGCGTTTATGACAGACTCAGTTGATAAAGTATTTAAACATGCCTCTGCGGACCAAATACAGGAATATGAAAAGCATTACGGGATCGTCTACAAGTTAAACGGCCATTTTATCAGTACGGCAGCAAGCTTGTGGATCATTGTTATTACAGCCATCATATTTACCGTCATATCTATTTTCATATTTAAAAAACAAAATAAATGACTTCTTCAGACGATACATAACGAGGTAACAGGCAGCATCCGTTTACTGGATGCTGCCTGTTTTGTTTAGTCTTATGGGAGCATGCCCATATTTTTGCCCTTCTTCAAATCCTGTCTTTGTGTACATTAGTCAAGATATCCTGATTGTCAGCTTTTCATTTTTCATTCGCTAGTCTTGATGAAATCTTCTAGGAAGGCTCTTAACGTTATCCTTTTTGGCATCAAGCCTAGGTTTTTATACAGCCAAACAGCTTTTCTTTGTGCTCCATTTAGCTCTGAACCGATTACATCTTCATAGTTATAATCTATAGAAAACTGGCCTGTTATATCTAGATTCAAAGTCAAGTTCGTCCAAATATGCAGATTAGTTTCTTTATATTCTTTGCGCAGTTCTTCGAAGGCTTCTTGAAGTTTGATTAATAGATCGTCATAAAGATCTTCGCTTACTTGAAAGTGCTCAGGAATATTATGAGAATAGATATAATCCTCACTTTGCGGAGGATTGAAATAAAAGAAAACTTCAGAAGAATCGTCGAGTATTTCTGCATAAAGAATGACCTTTTCCCATTCAGAAGGAATGATTTCGTTAATGCCTTCTGCTATCTGTTGATATAATTCACCCATTTTTTCTGTTTCCATGCTAACCTCCAGTTCAAATTTATAGATTTAGGTAGCTAATTACAAATTCTTTATCATCGTCATCTTCAGGCAAAATACCAAGGTTTTTATATTCCCATATTGCGATTCTTTCATATCCATCTAAATCTGATGCTAAAATATCGTCATCATTATAATCAAGTTGGAATGGACCATCGCTCTCCAATGTCAATGTAAGGTTCGTCCAAACCTGATCATTATTATTTTTGTGCTCAGCTCGTAATTCCTCAAAAAGTTCACGGATTTCTCTTAATAAAGTTTTGAAGATATCTTTACTTACACTGTATCGGACAGGTATATCTTGCGAATAAATCAGTTGATATTTTTCTGGTGTCTTGAAGTGAAAGAGAACCATGGTAGAGTCAGCTAATACTTCTGCATAAAGATATATTTTTGCCCATTCACAAGGTATGATGTCATTTAATTTATCACAAATAATCTGGTGCAAATCTAGCATTTTTTTAGTTTCCAACCTTTTAAACTCCTATTGTCGAGAGATCTTAGTTATAAAAAACAGCCCAGCAGTAAAGCGCTGAGCCATTATTGATTTATAGACCGAAGTAGCTTATTACAAATTCTTTATCGTCCTCATCTTTAGGCAATATCCCTAAATTTTGATATTTCCAAACATCTCGTCTTTGAAGGTCATCAAGTTCAGAGGATAAAACATCATCATAATTATAATCAATTGAAAACTTTCCGGTGTTTTCTAATTTTAAAGTGAGATTTGTCCAAATATCTTGATTGACTAGTTTAAATTCTTCTTTTAGTTCTTCAAAAAGCTCTTGAAGTTCAATTAGCAGTTGATCGTAAATCTCTTCGCTCACATCAAAATGTTCAGGTATATTATGAGAAAATAAATAATCACTGTTATTTGGTGTTGTAAAATAAAAGTATATATCCGCTGAGTCATCAAGTATTTCAGCATATAAAACGATCTTTTCCCATTGAGATGGAATCATTTCATTTAGATGTTCAGCAATCTTTTGATATAGTTCACCCATTTTTTGAGTTTCCATTGATGACCCTCTACCTTTGAATTGTTGAACCCATTATTTAATATTTAGATAATCCTTAACAAATTCTTTGTCCTCTTCGTCTTCAGGGAAAATCCCCAAGTTATTGAACTCCCAAATCATTTGTCTTTCGTATTCGTCCAAATCAGATTCAATAACATCTTCATAATCATAATCAATTGAGAACGTTCCATCGCTTTCAAGATTCAGTGTCAAATTTGTCCATGCTTCAGGATTATTTTCTTTAAACTCATTGTGTAACTGTTTAAATAACTCTTGAAGATCTATTAATAGTTCGGTATAAATTTTTTTACTAACTTGAAATTGTTCTGGAATGTCATGAGAGTATATATATTCATCGTTTTCTGGTGTTTGAAAGAAAAAATACACTTCTCTGGAACCGTCTAGTATTTCCGCATAAAGAACAACTTTGCTCCATTCAGAAGGAATTATTTTTCCTATGGCATCAGTTATTTTTAGATAAGCTTTTTCTAACATCATTATCCCAACTTTATTAAATTGGATTTTCAGGATATTCATCTAAATATTTTTTTTATTAATTTTTGTAATGATGAATCCTTAGGTTCTTCCCTTAAATATTTGAATTTCCAGATGATAAGCTGATCACTGAAACTATAATCTGTCTTAAACCAATCTGTATAATCAAAGTTGACAGTTAATTTTCCTGATCTTTCTAGGCTAAGAGTGAAAGAATAAAATAATTCTTGATCATGATCTTTGAAAACATCTCTCATTTTTCCGCTTAGTTTAAATAATTCCATCTCATACTGATCGAATTCATTTTCGTCAATATCAAATTCAAACGGAATTTCAAGACTGTACTTAAAATGATTAGGTTCATTTTGAGAATTATAAAAAAAGTAAGTGCCTCCGCCTGTCTCTGAAACCTGAGCATAGAACAAAAATTTCTCCCATGGTTCTGGTATCATTTCGTTAACGGTTTCAGCTATACTTCTATATAATGCATTTAATTCATTTTCCAAAAAGAATCAACCCCCAACATTAGCTACCTTTTGGACAAAGTTCTAACAAGTCATGAAATAAGTGAAGTTCTACGTTGATTTGGGGACCGAATAAAGTAAAGGCTCTGTTTTTATATCAAGATCACAAATGACTTCGTTCATTTCTTGATAATCCAATTCGTTGTATCCCTTTGGAGACCTTCTCATATTTAGGAAATTCAAAGTAAAATGAAGCAGAGGACCAGATTTCACTCATTCTTATATTCTCAAATTGTATCTCCATTGTTTTTACAAATGTTTTATTTCTTTGGGTAGTGTTATAGGTTGTTTGCATAATGATAGATAATTGTTCTAAGGAAGGTTAGCCTCATTATAGAGTTAATTTATTTTATATAGAAAACATTTAAATTTATGGTTTATAAAAAATAGCTCAGCAGAGTAGGGCTGAGCCATTTTTTTATTTATAGACCGAGGTAGCTAATTACAAATTCTTTATCATCCTCATCTTCAGGCAAAATACCAAGGTTTTTATATTCCCATATTGCGATTCTTTCATATCCATCTAATTCTGATGCTAAAATATCATCATAATTATAATCTAATTGGAATTCTCCGCTACTATCCAATGTTAGTGTAAGGTTAGTCCAAACATCATCGTTATTATTTCTGTGTTCAGTTCTTAATTCTTCAAAAAGTTCTCTTAGTTCTCTTAATAACGTCTTGAAAATATCCTTGCTTACGTTGTAATGGCTAGGTATATCTTGTGAATAAATAATTTGATTATTTTCTGGTGTTCTGAAGTGAAAAAGAACCATTGTGGAATCATCTAATACTTCTGCATAAAGATATATCTTTGTCCATTCACCAGGTATGATGTCATTGAGTTTTTCTCCAATGAGTTGATACAAATCTTGCATCTTCCTAGTTTCCATTCTTTTAACCCCCAGGCTGATTTTTAATAGAGACGCTTATTTCTTTTCTGCTCCCAATTTTGTAGGTTACATCGAAATATGATGGTCTAAGTGAATCTCCAGAATAGACTGGCTCTATTTGAACTGCTACTTTTTTAGGTGGTTTTTTGCTTAGAGCTTTTGCCCACTCCTGCTCCATCTCATACCATTTCCCGCCGCTCCTATTAATCTGAGAATTCATCGGCACGATATTGTCGAACTGGCCTGAGCCTTTGAATTGGGTGGCGATTAAATGGCCGCCATCATCGTCGGGCTTTCGGTCTTGGGGCTTTCCAGCATTCGACTGTGCATACTGGTTTCGTTTTGCTTCTCCCAGCTGCAAGTCTGCTTTGACACTTGTAATTCTACCATAGTTGTCAGTCGTGTACGTGTAGCCTTCTTTTGTTTTGTAGACAACATTCGGCTTCAGCACTTTCTTTCTGCTCCATTTTGCATAATGCTCGCCGTATTTGACGCTTACCGGCGGTACAACTGGCGCTGGTGTTCGTCTACCGCTTGAAGAAGTTCCGTACGGTTTCGGCATGATGACCTTGGCGAATTTCTGCAGTCCCTCTTTAAGTGTGACCCCATTGACTGCGTTGTAAGGAACGCCTGCTGGCACTAAGTCATGACGGGGATGATACGGGAGAATATCCGCAAGTGTGAGATCTCCGATTTGATTTAACTTGGTTTTGACGCGTTTTTTTGAAACTTCAATGCCTGTGTTTACCTTTTGTTTGATCTGATCAACGGTTTGTTTTGAGACCGTTATGGCTTTTTGTGTTGTGGCTGATTTGCTTGCTGCTGTTTTGACTTTGGTCGTCACTTTGGCAGCTGTGCCTGTTTTAGAAACGGCGCCAACACCTTTTGTGCCGACAACTGATGTGACAACAGTGCCCACTGCATATGACACCCATCTTGCTCTTGAGTAGGTGTCACCATTCACCATGTCTTTTTGGTATGATTCTTCGATTGCCGCTGAAATGGCTTCATACGTTTTGATCGGGTGAGCCACCGCTCCTGTAATGGCTTCAACGGTTCCGCCCGGATCTGTGACCATATCCCACAGGCCTGTGACCGCGTCTTTTCCGGAATCATAAAGGCCGACGGCGACCCCTTTGAAGCCTGCTTCAAACTCACGCGTGTTTTCAATTTGGGTGAAGTATATCTGTTGTTCTGCTGTCAGATTTTCATAGCCGATCGTTTTTGCCATTTCGTAGAATTCATCGGCATCTGCATAATCGTAGTTTTTCAGTCTTTCTTTCAGTTTTTCAATCTCCCGTTCCTTCGCTTCCTCTTTCTTAATCTTCAAGTAAGCCTCAGTCCGCTTTTCAATGTCGCCTTTTTTCTTATGTATGTCACTCTCACGATACGCCTTGACATTGTAGTGGATAGGTGTGGCGTTTTTGCCTTTGCCTGTTGCTTCTTGGAGCTTTTGGAAGTCGGACTTAATGAATTGTTCGTTTGGTTCTGACA
The DNA here is from genome assembly GCF_023238245.1 of Bacillus rugosus. Taxonomy (NCBI): domain Bacteria; kingdom Bacillati; phylum Bacillota; class Bacilli; order Caryophanales; family Bacillaceae; genus Bacillus; species Bacillus rugosus. The sequence continues at coordinate 786,208 of NZ_CP096590.1, forward strand.
GGGCGTATTCTGTCAATAGGTCTTCGTCCAAGGCGTCCAATTTTTCCAGTGTTTTTTTGCGTTTGTCGTTGGCATCGGCCAGCTCGTCTTTGAAGGTTTCTGTTGAAAACAGGTCGAGCGGGAGGATGTCGTCGATATCGTTCAGGATGTCTTTCATCGCTTTTTTCTGTTCGGACATGATGGATTTTGATTTTTTATTGGCATTTGCCAGTTCGTGTTCCAGGAAGGATTCTTCGATGTATGCGTCAGAGAGGCCTTTGTCCTCGGCGGCTCCGGCGATGCTGTTAAAAAATGCGATTTTCATGTCGATGTAGTCGATCCATTGGTCGGTGACGCCGACGTGGTCGTGATAGAAGGCTTTGATGTTGCTGGCGCCTTTTCCTGAGAATTCGCTGTCACTGAGATCAGCGACGCTTTTTAATGCTTTTCTCAAATTTACCATTTGCGTTCTTAGTTCTTTGTACTCTTTTGCACGGTCTGTCGCTTCCGAAAGCAGTGTTTTCGCTTCAAATACTTTCATGACCATTTCCCTTCTTTTGTTCGCTCAATATCAAAATTTTACCACGGGGCGGGATGGGGGTGGGTGTGAGAACGTGTTTTGGTGGAAAAATGAGTCATTTGGCATGCGTCTTTGTTCATGAAGGGATTGGTGGAAACATGGTCGAAATGTTATTGTTCACTAAACATTTTTTGGAAGAGGAGCATGGTGATGAAGAAAAAACGCATTACATTCGGTTTATTAGGGTTAATGATATGCATCATCCTATTTGTTCTATATATACAATTACATGATAAAAACAATATTCCTGTCAGAGCTCCCGCCATTCACCCCGAAGAAGACCGCATCTTTTTTATTTACTCCAATCCTTTCATAAAAGAAAGCACGCTGCTTTCAACCTCATTATCAAATGATAGATAACCGCTATAATTATCAAATGTGGGATGCATTGCTGAATGAGGTTTACGGCGTGCTGCCAGTTGTTTCAGACATGGAGGCCTTGTGAATGGAGCAATGCTAATAGACAAAGGATAGAGATGCGGCGGCAAATCAGCATGACGAAGAAGACGGCTCATTAGAATGTGTCATTGAGCTAGTGAATACGTATATGAAATAAAACGAGGGACCTTGTGCCGCAACATATCAGTGTTGCGGACATAGGTCTTTTTTGTTGATAAAGGAGTCATGTTTTACAAGCAGGGGATATGGATATGGTATAAATGAGATGATTATTGAGGAGGTTTACGAATGGCGTATGAACAATATCAATCGTTAGTTGAGACGTTGCATGACTGCATGGTGGCTTGCAACCATTGCTATGACGCCTGTTTAAAAGAAGAAAATGAAAATATGATGGCGGATTGCATTCGGCTGGACCGGGAATGTGCTGATATTTGTGCGTATGTTGCGCAGTCGATTGTAAGAGGCACGCCGTTTGTTTCAGAGCTGACACAGGTTTGCGCGGCGATTTGTGAGGCTTGCGGAAATGAATGCAAAAAGCATGACAAAGAGCATTGTCAGGATTGTGCGGAAGCTTGTTTTTCATGTGCCGAGGCTTGTAAACAGGCAGCTTAACAATGAGCGTATTTCATGGGCTTGAAACAGTTAGAGAAGACTGTTTCAAGCCTTTTTTATTCAGGTGAAGAATCCTCTTTTTTATCAATATACAGAGTGCCGTCTGTTTGAACTTCTGCATAAAAGACTTCTGCAGGATGCTGGATACCTGTTTCTTTTAGCCGATCCATCAACCATTGTTTGCTCAGATTCATTTTTTTCAGGTTGTCTTCTCTCACTTTCCCATCAGTTATGACTGAAGCAGGATGAGATACGTTCGGATTTGCATTTTCCCCTTGAACGTTCATATCCTTTTTCGTCACGTTTTGTTTTGCTTCCTTTTTCAGTACGGATAGACTGCCGTCCGTTTCAAAAATGGCATAATCGACATCGGCCAAGGAAAATATATTTTTTTTGCGTAGTAAGGTTTGTAAAGCATCGAGATCAAGACGGACGCTTCTCAATTGCTTATCCATTATTTTACCTTTTCTAATCAAGATGACCGGTTGCCCTTCAACCGCATACCGAATAGCAGGGAACTTAATATCCAAAAATCCGACGATGATTGTAAAAGCGCTCCAGGCAAACAGGGCGATTAACCCATTTCTGATACTAAGGGTTGAGTCAATGGCAAGCGAGGCCCCAATGGTTCCAATGGAAATTGCTGAAACAAAGTTAAAAAAGGTTAGCTGGGCAATTTCTTTTCTGCCCATCAGTCTTGTTAACACCAACAAGGTAATAAAAGCGATGATGAGTCTAATGATCAGCTGTGTGATTAGCATCGACAATACTCCTTTATATAGATTCTTTGGCATATGCTCCCCATGTCTTTCGTTTATTATTTTCATCATGCCAATAAAAAATAATGCACCATTACTTCTATCGTTCATAGCCTATACAGACGATAAAGGGGGGACTTTACTATGAAACTTCCTGCGGCTGACTTGGGGATTATGGCTGAGCATTTGAGCACCCATGAAGGTGTGATTTCTAAGCTGAAAGCATACGAATCTGCTGTCCGTCATAACGATTTGAGGTATTTGCTGCACCTGCATGCGAGTCTTTTAAGATCTCATGTCACTGCGATGCTGGCACTGATTGACCCAGCTCAAACGAGTGAGGTACATTTACCTGAAATGCCGCTTGTCCATTTTTACCAGCTTTCAAGAGCTCTATCGGCTGCTGAAAAAGATATAGCTTTGGAGGCTAGGTCGACCGCAAAACTCATGGGAAGCGATAACTTCAATTCAGCATTAATGATGAAACATCCTAACGTGAGGAATATTCATCTTCAAATGTCTTTCCAAGATGCTGCGCTGCAAATGCTGTACACCCTTCTTATCAGAAGAGGAAATGGTGAATTTGTTCCGATGGCCAGTGAACAAATGCAGAGACTGACGTTGCAGAACTATCAGCATGTCGGGAATGAGTGAACCAAGGTTAAAGCTTTTCCTAACGATCAAATGGAAAGGCTTTTTGAGTAAAGGATACATAAAAAGGGAACACCAGGTGATGAGTCATTTTTCAGGAGGTCCTTTTGCTTGGACATGCTTTAGAAAGAAATACAGGTTGGCAGCACAGGTTTTTTTATCGGACTGCAGGTGCCGGAAGAATAACCATTTTGCTATTACTTGGAATCCCGACAAACTGCAGCCCCTACGAATCAAATGAATGGATAACACGTAATGCCTGACAGCAGATTTTGGTACGATGCCTTTGTCAGGCATTTATTGTTTGAAGAAAAACAAATTGACAGGATGAAAAAACAATTTCTTCCTCCTATATTGTTTTCAAAATTTGGGATTGATAGAATATGACATATCTCACAGAGAAGGAGGGAAGCCGTTGAGTCAAGCCATACCGTCTTCGCGTGTTGGTGTTAAGATTAATGAATGGTACAAGATGATTCGCCAGTTCAGTGTCCCGGATGCTGAGGTCCTGAAAGCGGAGGTGGAGCAGGACATACAGCAGATGGAAGAGGATCAGGATTTGCTGATCTATTATTCTCTGATGTGTTTTCGGCACCAGCTGATGCTGGATTATTTGGAGCCGGGACAACCTTACGGGAATCGCCCTACAGTGACAGAGCTTCTTGAAACGATTGAAACTCCTCAGAAAAAACTCACAGGCCTTTTGAAATACTACTCTTTGTTCTTCCGCGGCATGTATGAATTTGATCAGAAAGAATATGTGGAAGCGATCGGGTATTATCGCGAGGCGGAGAAAGAACTGCCGATTGTGTCAGATGAAATTGAGAAAGCGGAATTCCATTTTAAAGTGGCAGAGGCGTATTATCACATGAAGCAAACCCATGTGTCGATGCATCATATTCTTCAAGCCTTAGACATTTATCAAAACAATCCCCTATACAGCATTAGAACGATACAAAGCTTGTTTGTGATCGCCGGGAACTATGATGATTTCAAACATTATGATAGAGCGCTCCCGCATTTAAAAGCGGCGCTGGGATTGGCAATGGACATTCGAAACGACCGGTTTATCGCCATATCTCTGTTGAACATCGCGAATAGTTATGACAGATCAGGAGACTATCCTATGGCTATAGAACATTTCCAAAAAGCAGCGAAAGTAAGCAGGGAAACGGTCCCTGACCTGCTTCCGAAAGTCTTGTTTGGCTTAAGCTGGACATTATGTAGCGCAGGCCAAACAGAGAAGGCGTTTCTGTTCATAGAAGAAGGATTAGAACTTATCACAACATATCCAAATGCGGGTTCTCACAAATTTTATAAAGAATTGTATTTGTTCTTGCAGGCCGTCTACAAAGAGAGTGTTGATGAAGCTAAAGTCCTTGAGATGTTAGCCTATTTTGAAAAAAAGAACCTGTACGCTTACATTGAAGCATGTGCCCGCAGCGCTGCCGCTGTTTTTGAAAGCCGCTGTCATTTTGAACACGCTGCTGCGTTTTATCGTAAAGTGCTGAAAGCCCAAGAAGATATTCAAAAAGGAGAGTGTTTATATGCTTACTAAGAAAAAAGTGATGATGTGCCTTGCTGTTACTCTAGTTTTCGGAAGTATTTCGTTTCCTTTCTTGACAAACTCCGGCGGTTTTAAGGAATCAACGGATCGAAACACGACGTATATCGATCATTCCTCTCACAATAGTATGATAGATCAGAAGAAGAAAGCCCTTAGCTAGGGCTTTTTTTGTTTTACGGATAAAGTTCGTACTTTTACACCGCGGCATTCCTTCTATTTCTAACGCAAGACACTCGAAACAACCAAACCATTTGAGGTATAATGGATAAAGTGAATAACAATATACAGATTGATATATATGAAAGAGAGTGGAGCATCATGGGCCGTAAGTGGAACAATATTAAAGAGAAGAAGGCGTCTAAGGACGCGAATACGAGTCGGATTTATGCGAAGTTTGGCCGTGAGATTTATGTGGCGGCGAAACAGGGCGAGCCTGATCCGGAATCCAATCAGGCGCTGAAGGTTGTGCTTGAGCGCGCGAAGACGTACAGTGTGCCGAAAAACATCATTGAACGTGCGATCGAGAAGGCGAAGGGCGGAGCGGAAGAGAATTTCGATGAGCTTCGTTATGAGGGCTTCGGTCCGAACGGATCAATGATCATTGTTGATGCGCTGACGAATAATGTAAACCGTACGGCGCCGGAAGTGCGTGCGGCGTTCGGGAAAAATGGCGGAAACATGGGTGTGAGCGGATCTGTTGCTTACATGTTTGATGCCACGGCTGTTATTGGTGTAGATGGCAAAACAGCTGACGATGCGCTAGAAATCCTGATGGATGCGGATGTCGATGTTCGTGACATTTTAGAAGAGGATGACAGTGTGATTGTATATGCCGAGCCGGATCAATTCCATGCGGTGCAGGAAGCATTTAAAAACGCGGGCGTTGAGGAATTCACGGTTGCCGAGCTGACAATGCTTGCGCAAAGTGAAGTGACGCTTCCGGATGATGCGAAGGAACAGTTTGAAAAGTTGATTGATGCGTTAGAGGATTTGGAAGATGTTCAGCAGGTGTATCATAACGTTGATTTAGGTGAATAAGAAAAATGAGCAGACTGTCATGGTCTGCTTTTTCTTTTTAGCTGATTTAGGCGGCCGCCCATACGATCTGTAAGATCTTCTCATACTCTGGACTGTAACCTATGAGAAGGAGAGAGTGGATGAATATGACTGATACAAGACATATGTATGGCGGATCCGGCTTTGGTCAATATCCGGACTGTGGTATGGGCCATCAGGGATACGGCATGCAGGGTGCAGGCTTTCCGGGCTATGGCATGCATGGTGTAGGCTATCCGGGATACGGCATGTATGGAGGAGTCGGCGGCTATCCGGGCTATGGCGCACACGGGGGATTCGGCGGCTACGGGGGCTCTCCGGGAACTGTAAGCTATCCAAGCTACAGCATGCACCATGAGAACGATGGGCATCACCATTATTATCATCATGATGGAAAAGATAATCATCATCACCATCATGACGGTCATTACGGCCATTATCACCATCATCATGATGGAAAAGATAATCATCACCATGACGGTCATTATAGCCATCATCACCACCATATGGGCCACTGGGGACAAGGCGGCCATAAATAAAGGCTGTTTAAAAGGGAACACTCTTGCTGACCAAGGGTGTTTTTTATATTTATTCTTGACTGTTCAGTCTGAAAAATGGTAATCTTTGTTTCAAGAGGTGATGAGCTTTTGGGGAGGAATAAAGAATTTGATACGGCACTTGTTCTTCACAGAGCGATAGAAGTTTTTGGAGAGTATGGTTATGAAGGAACGTCTCTTCAGGAGCTGCTCTCTCATTTAGGCATTGCGCGCCAAAGTTTGTATGATACGTATGGTACGAAGCGTGATTTGTTTCTGTCAGCTGTGAAAACGTATCTTGAGGAGAAAAACGCTGCCGTGATCGAAAGGCTTGAGGCGCCTGGATCTGTAAAGGAAGCCATACGTGATATTTTTCAGGAGGGTGTCAATGTCCTTAAAGATCCAGAACGGGCGAAGGCGTGTTATATCATTAACAGCGCGATTGAACAGATCCCGCATGATCCTGAGCTTGCCGGGTATTTTGAGGGACAATCCAAGCAGCTTGAGGACGCTTTTTATCAGGCGCTTTTAAGAGCGAAGGATCAAGGAGAGCTGACTGGCAAAGACACTGATATATCAGCGCTTGCCCGATACTTGAATCAGAGCAGACTGTCTCTGACGTTTGTTGCTAAAGTGACGGCTGATATGGATCAGCTTCAGGACCATGTTGACGTGAGTTTATCGGTGCTTGATTAACATGTGGTAAAGGATTCTTTGCCCATGTATGCACTTTTTGGACTGAATGGTCTGGAATATAAAACATGAGGTGATGATAAATGTTAATGACTGAATTTGAAAAGGCATGTGACACATTGAGAAAATTTATGGCGTATATGCTTGAAAAAGACATGGAGAGCTGGACGGAGCTTTGGGATGAGAATGCGGTATTTGAGTTTCCGTATGCGCCGGAGGGGTCACCAAAAAGAATAGAAGGAAGAGCGGCCATTTACGATTATATTAAAGATTATCCTAAGCAGATTCATCTTTCTTCGTTTACGGCTCCGACAGTGTACCGCTCAGCAGATACGAATACGATCATTGCAGAGTTTCAATGTGACGGCCATGTGATCGAGACTGGGCTGCCGTATCGCCAAAGCTATATCAGTGTCATCGAAACGAGGGATGGCCGCATTGTGCGTTATAGGGATTACTGGAATCCGCTTGTCGTAAAAGAGGCATTTGGAGGATCATTTTTGCAAACAGAGGAGAGTGGAAGATGATGAAAAAGCAGCCGATTTTAATTACGGGCGGAACCGGCACAACTGGGAGCCGAATTGCCCAACGTTTAATAGGGCTCGGGTACAGGGTGCGGATTGCAAGCCGGAAAAAGGGCAAGCTTGCTGCTGAATATGTGTATTTTGATTGGAAGGACGCCTCCAGTTTTACTCCTGCTCTGGAACAGGTGAAACAGATCTATCTTGTTGCCCCGGTTGGTGTGTTTGACCCTGCTCACTATGTACTCCCGTTTCTAAAGGAAGCAAAACGGCTCGGTGCTGAACGTGTGGTGATGCTCAGTGCGTCTGTTGTCCCTGAGGATGGCCCTGTGTTTGGTGCGCTTCATCGGGCAGTGCGCGAATTCCCTGAATGGACGGTGTTGCGTCCTTCATACTTTATGCAAAATTTCATCAATGTCCAGCATCGAATGTCAATTCAAACAAAGGGGCACATCATCACGGCTACTGGCGGGGGGAAGCTGGGGTTTATTGACGCTGATGACATCGCAGAAACGGCTGTGCGTGCTTTGATAGATGATGTTCCTCATCAAACACATCATATTCTGACAGGGCCTGAGGCGCTGGGCTATACCGAAGCAGCGGAGATCATCGGAGCTGCGGCGGGACGCCGGGTGGAGCACGTCAGTATTTCTCTTTCCGAGCTGCAGAATAGGATGGAGGCAGCAGGTTTGCCGGGGGATTATGCCCGTTTTATGGCGGAGCTGGATGACGCGATCCGCCATGGTGCGGAACATCGGGTAACGGATACAGTGAAGCGTGTGACGGGAAAAGAACCCCGTTCACTGACTGAGTTTGCCGCTGCTCATGCTGTATACTGGAAACGCTGACCTCATTTTGGACTGATTGATCTAGAAAGACCTTCGGCTTTGCCGAAGGTCTTCTTTTTACCGATTAAATTAAAAAAAGCTGAGCCGCGTTTTCAGCGCCGATTTTGTATCGGTCCGTTTCGCTGATTGGGCATTGGTCAAACCAGGAAGAGATTTCTTCCATCGTTTCATACGGATAGTCGACCGAGAAGAGGATGCGGTCTGAGCCGACCTCTAACAATGTATCAATTAAGGCCTGTGTTCTGAACACACCGCTTGTTGTGAGAAAAAAGTTTTTGCGGAGGTATTCGGTCGCCGCTTTCTTATGGTTGCCATGGGTTTCAGGACGCTGATGGCGCAGTCTGTGTTCAACCCGCGGCAGTGTAAACGGCAGGCCCTCGCCTATCGGGGTCATTTGTTCCTGGCTGGATAGGGGCATGAAGTACAGCCCGTTGTTTATGGCGAATCAGTTAACGCGTTTAACGCTGCTAGGTCCGCTCCGTATCGCGAGGATCGAAGGACAGATCAAGCTTCCTTATTAACGCTTTCAGTCATAATGATACCTCCTGCCTCATACCTATTAAGGTCATTGTTTTTGAGAAAGGAGGAGCCGGAATGAAGGATATGCAGCCGTTTACGCCTGTCAAATCATACACGCCCTTTCACAGCCGTTTTGATCCCTGTCCGCCCATAGGGAAGAAATATTACAGAACGCCGCCTAATCTCTATATGACCTTTCAGCCTGAGCATATGGAGCAGTTTTCGCCGATGGAGGCTTTAAGGAAAGGCACCCTTTGGAAGGATCTCTATGATTTTTATGAAAACCCTTATCGAGGGGGAGACGCACATGGCAAAAAAGGTTGATGCCGAATATTACCGTCAGCTTGAGCAAATACAGGCTGCTGATTTTGTGCTTGTTGAGCTGAGTCTTTATTTGGACACACATCCTCATGATGAAGATGCGCTGAAGCAATTCAATCAATATTCCGGCTATTCAAGGCACTTAAAAAGACAGTTCGAATCCTCTTACGGACCGCTTCTGCAGTTCGGCAACAGCCCCGCGGGCAAGGATTGGGATTGGGGAAAAGGGCCATGGCCGTGGCAAGTATAAGGAGGAATGCCTGAATGTGGGTGTATGAAAAGAAGCTGCAATACCCTGTCAAGGTCAGTACGTGCAATCCGACGCTGGCGAAATATTTGATTGAGCAGTATGGCGGAGCGGACGGCGAGCTGGCCGCGGCTCTCCGGTATTTGAACCAGCGATATACGATACCTGATAAGGTCATCGGCCTTTTAACAGATATCGGCACGGAGGAATTTGCCCATTTGGAAATGATTGCGACCATGGTTTATAAGCTGACGAAAGACGCTACGCCGGAGCAGCTGCGTGAAGCCGGGCTTGGAGATCACTACGCCAATCACGATGGCGCGCTTTTTTACCACAATGCGGCGGGCGTGCCGTTTACAGCGAGCTATATCCAGGCGAAGGGCGACCCGATTGCCGATTTATACGAAGACATTGCGGCAGAAGAAAAAGCGCGGGCGACGTATCAATGGCTGATCGATATATCCGATGATCCTGATTTGAACGATTCCCTGCGTTTTTTGCGTGAGCGTGAAATTGTACACTCCATGCGCTTCAGAGAAGCGGTTGAAATTTTAAAAGAAGAGCGGGATAAAAAGAAGATTTTCTAATGGGCAGATTGGCCTCTCTTTCGTGCACCCCTTTTACATACAGAGAAAATGTCTGTTTTTGCCGTTAGGTCTGCATTATAATCAAGGTGTGTGCAAGCTTACTTTTTGATTGGGAGGCCTTTATGTCATCTTTTAAGATTAAGAGTGAAACGATTGCAGATGGGTTTTACGCGTGTCCGGCTGTGTATGAGGATGCAGAATCGATTACTGGGTTGCTCGTTCGAACTGCTGAATGGCTCCGGGATCGGGGCTCTAACCAATGGAGCGGACTGTTGGAAGGACAAGATACACATGATATCACAGGTTCCATTGAAAATGGACATGTGTTTGTGTTTAAAAAAGATGAAGAGCTTGCGGCTGTCGTGATGCTGCTGCCGGAACCGAGCGAGTGGGACAAGACGCTTTGGGGAGACGATGGCCATGAGGAGTCCATTTATTTGCACCGTCTGGCAGTCAGCCGCCGGTTTGCAGGACAGGGGCTTGGCGCGCGTGTCCTGCATTGGGCAGAGACGGGTGTTGACTATCCGGGGAAAACACGGATCCGGCTTGACTGTGTCGCTGATAACGATGCCTTGCACTCCTTTTATCGGCGTATGGGATATCAATTCATGGGTGCTGATGCATCTGGTTATCATTTGTTTGAGAAAGAGATTTCGGCAGAATAAGCGTCCTTTGCAGGAGGCTTTTTTGTCTTGTGCAAAAAGGAGGGAAGAGCTGTGGTCATTTTTTATGTGATAGGGTTTGTGACAGCTTGTATATCCGCTAGCGCATCCGTTTTTGTACGAATGAAGCTTCCAAAAAGAAGGTGGCCGGAATGGATGTTGGCCGGGCTGGTTGTCCTCGGTGTACTTACGATCTGGTACAGCATCTTTTTTGTCGGCGGATGGGATGGCATGGCGCTCGGACTGCTTGGATTTCATGTCATTTGCGGGGCCATTGCCGGATATCTGATCGAGTTGGTCATCCGGGTGCTAAAGGGGCGTTACAGAAAAAGGTAAGGCCGACTGCTGTCTCAAGTAATGTCGAATTTTTCACAGGGCGGCAGGAATTTTCTTTCGGAAGGAGAAATACTTATTACTTCAAATGAAAGCGTTTTCTGGAGTGGGAAGGTGATGTTGATGATACACAGTGTGACGAATGGGCTGAATCGTTTTTGTACGTGGGTGATGAGACTGGCCTATTTGAATGTGCTTTGGATTTTGTTTTCTCTTGCAGGTCTGGTTGTGTTTGGGCTGATACCTGCTACTGCCGCGATGTTTTCAGTGACGAGAGAATGGGCGAAGGGGAACACGGATGCCCCAGTGTTTTCTGTCTTTTTTCGGGCATTCAAGAAGGAGTGGCGGGCAGCACAGATCCTTGGACTCATTCTTGTGACGGCCGGCCTGTTTCTGTTTGCGGATATGCGGATTGCGGCTCAGATGAATCAGCCTGTGCTCGTCAATGTGTTCCTGAGCATCAGCTTGATTTTCGCATTTGTTGTGCTGTATGTGTTTCCGGTGTTTTCTCATTTTGACGTGAAAGTCAGAGAAGTGCTGAGCATCAGCTTTTTGATTGCTTTCAGCCGTCCGGCGGTGACGCTCATGATGGCGGCGGGCGCTGTCGGTGTGCTGTTTCTCGTGTTGTTTCATGTCACGTTTCTGCTGTTTTTCAGCGGTAGTTTAGTGAGCCTGATCTTAACGAAGCTATCCTTTAAAGCGTTTCGGTCAATGGATCAGCGGCAGGAGAAAGAAAAGGCGGCATGAAAAAAAGAGCTGCTGGCTGGTACAGGCGTATGAAGATTAGGGATAAGCTGTTTGTGTTCCTTTCACTGATTATGGCTGTTTCCTTTTTGTTTGTATACAGCGGGGTGCAGTACGCCTTTCATGTGTATGATGAGCAGATTTACCGCAAATCCTCGGAGGTGCTGCGGATGTCTTCTGAAAGGATCGAAGACGAGCTGAAGAAGATAGAGGATGTGTCATATGAAATCATTACGGACGAACAGATTCAGCGCATTCTGAGCATGCAAAACCGTGATGATACGTACGATCAGTATCAAATGAAGCAGGAGCTGTGGGATCAGCTGGCGGAATATGCCGGCGATGAAAAGTATATCGATTCCATTCATTTGATTGATGCCCGCGGCTCAGAGTATTCAGCCGGAAGCAGTTCTTCAGATCTTTTGAAGCAGGAGTGGGAAGAGGTGTTTAAACGAGCCAAAGCGAAAAATGGAAGAAATCTTTGGATGACGCTCGGCGGATCAGATCCTGTCCTGATTTCGGCGCGGCAGATCAGATCCTTTCACCAGCTGAGCTTGAACAGCTTGGGCATGGTGCTGATCCAAGTCAATGTGAAACAGATGATTCGTGATGTGCCTAAGGATTGGGGCGATTCGGTCGGAGACATCATGATCGCCGACCAAGGCGGGAATTTGGTGTATTCGGCACATGCATCTGTGCTTGTGCCTGAGGCGGCAGAGGAGACGCTAAAGCACCCCGGTTATGACTTAATAAAAAAGAATGGCAAACGTTATTTTATTTCTTTCCTTCAATCATCCTATCAAAATTGGAGCTACTATAACGTCATCCCCTTTGATCAGATGTTCGAAAAAATTTCCTTTATGAAAACGGTGATTGGCACGTGTTTTCTTCTGTTTTTCTGTGTGGTTTTGCTTTTCGGAAGGAAAATCGCCAATAGTATCACGGAGCCGATCGAGCAGCTTGTGTCCGCGATGAAATCGGTGCAGGACGGCGGCATTGAGGCGGGCGTATCGCTTTCTCTGCCGGAACATACACAGGATGAGGCAGGCATGCTGAACCGCCATTTTACTGTCATGATGAAACGGATTAACGAGCTTATGGAAGAAAATGTGGAAAAACAGCTCATCATTAAAGAAACCGAATTGAAGGCACTGCAAGCCCAAATCAACCCGCATTTTTTGTATAACACGCTCGAGTCCATCAATTGGCTGGCAAAGGCGAATCAGCAAAAGCAAATCTCAAAAATGGTGGAATCGCTCGGTTTTCTTCTTCGAAACAGCATTCATATGAAGAAAGATATAGTGACCATTCAGGAGGAGGCGGACATCGTTCTTCACTATATGACCATTCAGCGGTTTCGATTTGAAGAGCGCCTGAACTTCACTTTGGATATTGACGATGAAGTGAAGCATTGCCTCATTCCGAAACTGACGCTCCAGCCGTTGGCGGAAAATGCGATTCAATACGCGCTTGAGCCCTTCACAAGGCCGTGCGCCATCCGCCTTCAGGCGAAAAAGATGAAGGATTGTGTCTGTATTACGGTAGAAGATAATGGGCCAGGCATGGATGAACGGATGCTTGAAACATCGGGCGGTAGTGGAATCGGACTTTGGAATATTCGTGAACGCATCCGGCTGACATTCGGAGAGCCGTACGGCTTGCGCATTCAAAGTGGGCAAGGGAAGGGAACGAGGATTGTGATCACAATACCGTGCCGAAATGAGGTGGCGTGATGTATAAGATATTGCTAGCTGATGATGAGAGGATTATTCTTGACGGAATGGCAGGAATCATTGAGTGGGAGGCGCTTGGCGCTTCATTAATCGGCAAGGCGCAGAACGGGAATGAAGCGTATGAGAAGATCTTACATAAGCAGCCGCATATCGTCATTACAGATATCAAAATGCCCGGCATGGACGGGCTTGAGCTGATCAAAAAGGTGTCAGCCGTGAGTCCGTCGGTTCAATTTGTCGTCCTGTCCGGGTTTGGAGAGTTTGAGTACGCGAAGGCAGCAATGAAATATGGGGTCAAGCATTATTTGCTGAAGCCCTGCAATGAACAGCAGATTATCAGCTCACTGGAGGAAATCATTGCTGAACTGAAGCAGCATGAGGTGCGGAAAAAGAAAACCGCTCATCTGAAACATGAGCTCGATCATATCCGTTCTTTTGCCGCCGATCAATACTTGGAGGGGGTAATCGCCGGTGTGGCCCAGCTGTCTCCGCCGCCTTCACTTGCCGAAAAAAAGGTCCGCCTCCTGATTTTAAAAGGAGAACAATCTGTTGATGCCGCGGCTAGAGAAGCGCTCGGTTCGGCGCTGACAGCGGTTTGCAGCAGCGGAGAATGGACCATGCTCGCCGTGGAGGAGAACGCCGCTGAAAAGGCGGCGGACGTTTTCGCGGACCGCCAGATGGCAATCAGTCAGGCGGGAGAACTCCGGCACGCTGGGCAGCTGTTTCGTGACACAGCCGAAGCGTCTGGTGACTTGCACGGGAGCGCAGTGATTTTGAAAATGATCAGGCTTGTTGCCGACGAGCTCGGAAATCCGAACTTGTCCTTAAAATGGGCGGCGAAGGATATGCTGTTTATGAATCCTGATTATCTCGGGAAATTATTTAAACAGGAAACAGGGGAGAAATTTTCCCAATACGTTACGCGAGTGCGTCTTGAGCATGCGATGAAGCAGATGAAAATAAGGCGGAATGCGAGTGTATCAGAAATTGCAGAAGAAATAGGGTTTGGCGATAATCCGAAGTATTTCAGTCTCGTCTTTAAAAAATATACCGGTCTGACACCGTCAGAATTCAGAAGAAAACAGGGAGGAGCTTCCGCAGGATAGCCATCTCTGTTTTTTTTACTTTCGCCACTGTTTTTTGAGTGTTTCGCCCCATCTGAACGCTTTAAAATAAAATGTAAGCACTTACATTAAAGGGGGGATTGGTTTGAAGAAGATTTGCTACGTGCTGTTATCGCTTGTCTGCGTCTTTTTTTTCAGCGCATGTTCTGCGGGTGAAGAGGCATCGGGGAAAAAAGAAGACATTACGCTCAGAATCGCATGGTGGGGCGGGCAGCCAAGGCATGATTATACAACGAAGGTGATTGAACTATATGAGAAAAAGAATCCGCACGTCCATATTGATGCGGAATTTGCGAACTGGGATGACTACTGGAAAAAGCTTGCTCCGATGTCTGCCGCCGGCCAGCTTCCTGATGTCATTCAAATGGATACCGCTTATTTGGCACAGTATGGAAAGAAGAACCAGCTGGAAGATTTAACCCCGTATACAAAGGATGGAACGATTGATGTCAGTTCAATCGACGAGAATATGCTGTCAGGCGGAAAAATTGACAATAAGCTCTATGGGTTTACGCTGGGCGTCAACGTGCTGTCTGTGATTGCAAATGATGATTTGCTGAAGAAAGCCGGTGTGTCCATCAATCAGGAAAACTGGGCGTGGGAGGATTACGAGAAGCTGGCGTATGACCTTCAGGAGAAAGCCGGCGTCTACGGCTCTAACGGAATGCATCCGCCTGATATTTTCTTCCCTTATTATTTGCGCACGAAGGGTGAGCGTTTTTATAAAGAAGACGGCACAGGCCTTGCGTATCAGGATGATCAGCTGTTTGTCGATTATTTTGAGCGGCAGCTGAGGCTGGTGAAAGCGAAAACATCCCCAACACCTGATGAAAGCGCACAGATTAAAGGGATGGAGGACGATTTTATCGTCAAAGGCAAGTCAGCAATTACGTGGAACTACTCCAATCAATATTTGGGCTTTGCCCAGCTGACAGACTCGCCGCTGTCTCTTTATTTGCCGCCGGAGCAAATGAAGGAAAAGGCGCTGACGCTGAAGCCGAGTATGCTGTTTTCGATTCCGAAAAGCTCTGAGCATAAAAAAGAGGCTGCAAAGTTTATCGATTTCTTCATCAACAATGAAGAAGCCAACATGCTGATCAAAGGCGAGCGGGGTGTTCCGGTTTCCGACAAGGTGGCGGACGCGATTAAACCGAAGCTCAATGAGGAAGAAGCCAACATCGTAGAATATGTAGAAACCGCATCAAAAAACATCAGCCAAGCCGATCCGCCGGAGCCTGTAGGAAGCGCGGAGGTCATCAAGCTGCTGAAGGATACGTCTGATCAGATTCTGTATCAGAAGGTATCGCCGGAAAAAGCCGCCAAAACGTTCCGGAAGCAGGCCAATGAGATATTAGAGAGGAATAATTGACGGGAAATGGGGCTGATGCAATGAAAAAAAGCCGGAGTATGAGAAAAGACAATCTGGCGGGATATGCTTTTATTTCTCCGTTTATTATCGGGTTCCTTTGCTTTACAGTGATTCCGATGGGGGCGTCCCTGTTTCTGTCCTTCACAAACTATGACTTGTTTACGGCTCCGAAATGGATCGGCCTAGACAACTACAAAGAAATGTTTACGGGTGACGAAAAGTATTGGCAGTCTCTCAAGGTGACGTTTACGTATGTACTTGCCGGGGTTCCGCTCCGCCTCGGCTTCGCGCTTTTTATCGCTGTCATTTTAAACAATGCAGCAAAAGGAACGGCCATTTACAGAACGCTCTTTTATCTGCCTTCCATCATCGGCGGGAGCGTGGCCGTGGCGATTATGTGGCGGAATATTTTTGGCAATGACGGGGTCATCAATGCGCTGCTGTTTTTTGTCGGAATTGATCAAAAAATCCTCTGGTATCAGGACCCGACAAGTGCGCTGTGGACATTGATTCTGTTGTCCGTCTGGCAGTTCGGATCATCGATGCTGATTTTTCTGGCCGGGCTGAAGAACATTCCGTCATCGTATTTGGAAGCGGCAAGCGTGGATGGGGCAAATCGGGTGCAGCGTTTCTTTAGAATTACGCTTCCGATCCTCACGCCGATTATTTTCTTTAATCTTGTGATGCAGACGATTTCCGCTTTTATGACATTTACACCTGCCTATATCATCTCGAAGGGCGAGGGCGGGCCGCTTGACGGGACGCTTTTGTATTCGCTCTATTTGTTCCAGCGGGCGTTCAACTATTTTCAAATGGGCTACGCATCGGCGATGGCGTGGATCATGCTGATCATTGTCGGGCTGATTACGCTGATTTTGTTTAAAACATCGTCATATTGGGTTCATTACGAGTCAAAGGAGGAATGACGGATGGATCCGGTCAACCAGCCTGTCAGAGAAGCCCCGGTTTTTGAGAGAAAAAAAGCCGGGCGCGTCAGGCCCAAACGCATACTGTTCCATGTTTTTACGGCATCGCTGGCGGTGTTATTGCTGTACCCGCTCATTTGGCTGTTTGTCAGCTCGTTTAAGGAAAGCTCCAGTATTTTTACAACCTCTCATTCTCTCATTCCCGATCCTTTTATTCTCAGCAACTATGCTGAAGGATGGAAGGGCATTGCGGGGCAGCCGTTTCTGACCTTTATTAAAAACTCGGCGATCATTGTCGGGCTGTCAACAATCGGCGCCGTCCTGTCATCGGCTGTCATTGCGTACGGATTTGCGCGCATCCCGTTTAAGGGGAAAGCGTTCTGGTTCGCCTGTATGATGGGGACGTTAATGCTGCCGCATGAAGTGCTGATGATTCCGCAGTACATTTTGTTTGCGAAATTAGACTGGCTGAATTCTTTTAAACCGATTGTCGTTCCGCAATTTTTCGGGCATGCGTTTTTTATTTTTCTGATGATCCAGTTTATCCGGACGATTCCCGAGGAGCTGGATGAAGCCGCGCGAATCGACGGCTGCGGGCGTTTTGCCTGCTTTTGGCGGATCATTCTCCCGCTGATCGCCCCGGCGCTTGCGACGTCTGCGATTTTCTCTTTCTATTGGAAGTGGGAGGAGCTGATTCAGCCGCTCTTGTATTTGAATAAGCCGGAGCTTTATCCTGTTTCACTTGCGCTGAAGCTTTTCCTCGATACGGAATCGGCCTCAAACTGGGGTGCGATGTTTGCCATGTCGGCCGTCTCGTTATTGCCTGTGATTCTTGTATTCTTTTTGTTTCAGAAATATATCGTTCAGGGCATTAGTACGACCGGATTAAAATAAAAAGGAGTGTTGCAGATGGCACAGCTTATTTTTGATGAAGAAAAGGTGACGTCCGTCATTGACCGGATCGTGAAACGGACATTTCAGATGGATTTTGCGTGGGATTGGCCGGGCGGCGTCGCATTTTACGGCGTGGCGGAGGCTTATGAAGCGACGGAAAACGAGGAATATATCAATCTGCTAAAAACGTGGGTGGATGAACAGCTGGAGGATGGGCTGCCGCCGCTTTCGATCAACGGGGTTTCCATCGGGCATACGCTATTGTTCCTCCACAAGGTGACGGGTGATCACGTGTATTTGGAAACAGCGGGCGAGATGGCGGAATATGTGCTGCATAAAGCGCCGCGCTTTGGCGAGGGCATCCTTCAACATACGGTTAATTCGGCAGAATATGTGTTTCCTGAGCAGGCATGGGCGGATACGCTGATGATGGCGGGACTGTTTCTGCTGAGAATCGGGCGGGTGATGGAGCGTGAGGATTATTTTGAAGACGGCCTTCGCCAGTTTCACGGACATGAGGATGTGCTTCAGGACCCTGTCACGAATTTGTACTACCACGCCTGGGACAACAAAGCGCAAAATCATTTGTCGGGGATTTATTGGGGCAGGGCGAACGGCTGGGCGGCACTCACGATGGCGAAGGCACTCCCGCTCATTGAGGTGACGCATCCTTCCTTTATGATCATCGACGGATCGCTTAGAGATCAGCTAAGCGCACTTGTCCGCCTCCAGGACGATACAGGGCTGTGGCATACCATTTTGGATGACCCGGATTCGTATCTCGAAGTTTCGGCATCGGCAGGTATTGCTTCTGCTCTGCTGTCGAGCGGAAAGCTGTATACGAAATATGCGCAGAAATCGCTTGCCGCCATATTAGATGCGGTGGAAGAGGACGGACGGGTCAGCAAGGTATCGGCCGGAACAGCCGTCATGAAAAATGCTGAAGGCTACAAACAGGTGCCTTACAAACGAATACAAGGATGGGGACAGGGACTTGCGCTGACGTTTCTTGCTGATGTATTGAGAACGAAAAAACGCGTGTATCAGTAAAGACGGCAGCGGGGGGAAAGGGATGAAAAAACAGCCTCAACAGAAGGAACGGGTTTCACGCTGGAAGGGATCGTATTTCAAAAGAAACTTTGTCTTCATTTTGCTGATTGCCTGTATTCCCGGATTGCTGACTGGCGCCGCTATATACTTTCTTTCGATCGACAAGGTGGAAAAAGAGCTGCAGAAATCGCATGAAACACAGGTGGCGCGTGAAGTCAGCCGGATGGATGAGAAGCTCGGAGTGCTGGAGCTGACTCTCACCCAAATGGCATACGATTCTTCGCTGATGAACGGATTGGCCGAGAGGGATTTGGAGAAAGACTTTACGTTCTCCTATCAATTAACGAAAAAGCTGTTTCTTTTACGGGACCAGCAGCCGCTGATCGAGCAGGCTTCCATCTTTCTGAATAGCCCCCGGCCTCTTGTGCTGAGTCCCGAATACAGCGCTCTGACAGAACAGGAGGCGCTTCGCAAGTATCGCTCGCTGCTTGCCTCAGACAACAGTATTTATTGGAACCGGTCCGGAAATCAAGCGATGCTGATCCAGCTCATTCCGGGCTCGGCGCAGAAACCGTTCGGCGCGATCATGCTGGCGGTTGATCCGAAAGAAATGGAGTCTATCCTGCAAAGCTTGTCTCCTTATCCTGATGGCAGTGCGCTTCTTTTGGATCAAAAGCAGGAGGTGCTTTTTCAGGAGGGAGAGAAGGACTTTGAAAAAGCTTTACTAAAAGAGGTAAAAAAACAGCCGGACGGAAAAGGCCATTTTCAGATGGAATGGGACGGTAAGGTGTATTCCGTCTCATTTGGAGAAATGAATCGCATGCATCAGCAGTGGATCTTTGTTTCAGCGGCGCCTCTTTCAGCTATTACAGCGCCGATGGTGTTTTTATCAAAAGTGATCATCGTGATGCTTGTCATTTGCATTATCTTAGCGGTGTGCATGACGTGGTATGCATCAAAAAAAATCTACCGTCCCATTCAGCATTTGCTTGGCTTATTTACCGGTGGAGAGAAGAAAACATGGCAGGCGTCCGGGCAGGATGAATTCAAGTGGATTGAAAAGCGATGGAATGATCTTTCCCTTGAAAGCCGGAAGCTTCAAGAGCAGCTCCTGCGGCAGACACCCCATATGAAAAAGAGTTTCTTGCAGCACCTCTTGCAGGGCGATTTTTACTATGACAACGAGAAAAGCCTCAGATCGCGGATGGAGGAGGCTGGATGGAGCATCGGAGAAAACGTGTTTCAGGTGCTTGATCTTCAGGTGACAGGGCTCCGCTCTGAAAAAAGCATCTTCCATGCCGGTGATGAACAGCTCGCTGTATTTACCCTGACCAATCTGGCCGAGGAGCTTGCGGAAAAACGCTGTTTTCAGCCCTCCATTCTAGATATCGGCCGGCTTTCCGTCACCGTGTTGGTGATGAAAACAAACAGCTCTGATCTGAAGGCGTATGTAACGGAGCTGGCACGCCAATTTGACGATGTTACCGGATTAAGCCTGACCGGAACGATGAGCAGGAAGACGGAGCATATTACGGAAATCCCTGCTTTATTTCAGGATGTGAAAAGCGGCAAATCCCGCAGGCAGTTTGCCAACCGGCACCAGATGATTGATTTGCAGGGCGACTTCCCTCAGGATAAGCACTCCGTCCCATATTATCCTTTTGAACTGGAAAAACAAATTGTTCAGGCGATCCGGCTGGAAAGAAAACAGGAAGCCGAGGAACTAATACGTGTATGCATGGAGGAACTGGCGGAAAAGGCGGTTATAGACAGGCACGTGCACTCCGCCCTGATTCAGCTGTTTTCCCGCATTCAGGAGGATATTTTGCATTCCGGGCTCAATCCGAGTGAACTGTTTCAGAATCGGGATCTGCTTCTTGACATTTCAGAATTGCGCGAACCCATTGAAGCAGCGGCCTGGCTGATGGATGCTGTGGTGACGCCTTACCTTTCTAAGCTTGAGGGCAGAAAAAACAGACAGCAAAAACAGCTGGCGGATCGTGTCATAGCCATGATTCACGAACAGTATATGGCGGATATTTCGCTAGAAAGCTGTGCCGATGCGCTCGGCATGAATTCATATACGTTAAGCAAGGCATTTAAGCAAGTGACCGGCATTAATTTTATAGATTATGTGACCCAAATCAGAATCGAAAAGGCGAAAGAGCTGCTGGTGAATACGAATAAAAAAATTCACGACGTGTCAGAAGAAGTCGGCTACCGCCACAATTACTTCAATCGGATATTTAAAAAACAGGTGGGCATGCCGCCGGGTGTCTTCAGGCAAATGTATCAGGAAACGCCGTGAAAGGAGAGAACATGTGATGGAGAAAGTGATTCAAGTGTTTTTAGCGGGGGATTCCACCGTGAGTGACTGCCCGCCTCATGAAGCGCCGATGGCGGGGTGGGGGCAGGTATTCGGGCAATTGTTTTCTGAAGGTGTGAAGGTGCAGAATCACGCCAAAGGAGGGGCAAGCACCAATTCTTTTGTGGAGGAAGGAAGGCTTCAGGCGATTGCCGAGCGCATCAGACAGGGCGATTATTTGTTTATTCAATTCGGCCACAATGACCAGAAACCGCGCGGGACGAAGCCGTACTCTACGTTTCAGCAATTTCTCACCCTGTTTGCAGATACGGCACGCGAAAAGGGAGCGCAACCTGTCTTTGTCACATCGGTGCAGCGCCGCCGTTTTGATGAAAACGGACGGATCGAGCATACACTTGGCGAGTACCCTGATGCGATGAAAGCACTGGCGAAGGAGCTTGATGTGCCCGTGATTGATCTGCTGGCAAAAACAAAGGTGCTGTATGAAGCGTACGGGACGGAGGAGTCGAAAAGATTGTTCGTTTGGTTTCAGCCGAATGAACATCCGAATTACCCAGACGGCATTGAGGACAATACGCATTTTTCAGAAGAAGGGGCAATGGAGGTTGCGAAGCTTGTGGCAGAAGGCATTGAAGAACTTGGCCTTCCGCTGAAGGACCATCTTGTGAGCCGGGAGGGAAAGGAATATGTATAAGGAAGGCGCGTGCCTGTACCGCAACCCCCTACGGTCAGCAAGCGATGTGAAGGGCTGGCGGATGGAGGGAGGCGGACAGATCTCTTTTGACGATCACTGCTTGCATCTGTCGCATGTTCAGGACGAAGCGCACTTTGTCTATTGGTGCCCCGAAACGTTTCCTGACGGCATCATTGTGACATGGGACTTCGCTCCGCTTGAGCAGCCGGGCCTGTGTATGCTGTTTTTTTCCGCTGCTGGGATCGGAGGTGAGGATTTGTTTGACCCTAGTCTCAAGAAAAGAACGGGAAAATACCCCGAATATCATTCGGGGGACATCAACGCGCTCCACCTGTCGTATTTCCGCAGAAAATACGAGGAGGAAAGAGCGTTCCGCACCTGCAATTTAAGAAAAAGCCGCGGTTTCCACCTCGCCGCGATGGGAGCCGATCCGCTGCCATCTCCAGACGACGCTGATTCCCCGTATCATATGAAGCTCATTAAAGACAAAGGCTATGTGCACTTTTCAATTAATGATTTGCCCATTCTTGAATGGATGGACGACGGCAGCACATACGGGCCTGTATTAACGAAAGGGAAAATCGGGTTCCGGCAGATGGCGTCCATGAAAGCCGCTTATCGAGATTTTGCTGTGCATCAAGCGGTGAGAAGATGAAGACGACGGTAACGGATGCGCTTTACGCCGGCTGCGAAGCGGTTGTGAAAATCGCGTGGCTCAACGGGCTGTGGCTGTTGTTTACGCTTTTGGGCGGCGTTCTTTTCGGATGGGCGCCGAGCACAGCCGCAATGTGTGCCGTCATACGGAAATGGCTGATGGGGCAAAAGGATGTCCCAGTGTTTCCGTTATTTCTTGATACCTACAAAAAAGAGTTTTTCAAGGTCAATGCGATTGGATTGGCATTTGCAGCGCTTTTGCTCATATTGTCCGCGAATTATCATTATTTTTCAGCCAGTACGGATTGGCTGTCCTTTGCCGTAACAAGCTGCACGTTGCTTGCGGGCCTTTTGTATATCATCGCGCTGATGTATGTGTTTCCCCTTTATGTGCATTACCAGCTCCCATTGCGAAAATATATTCCGCAAGCGCTGCTGTTTGGCGCCATGCGGCCGCTGACGACCGGCTGTATGCTGATCGGGTGCGGATTTGTCCTTTATCTGCTGTATACGCTCCCAGGCTTGATCCCATTTTACGGCCCATGTTTATTTGGGCTTGTGTCGATGTTTTTTGCTCTCAGAGGATTTCAAAAGACGGAGACCCAGCACCACCAAGCAGGTTAACAAAAAAATGACAATCGTGCAAAAAAGTACAGTGCCCGAAAAAGGCAGATGCAAAAAAATGAAATTGAAGACAGCTCACACAGCGCATAAAATCCAATTTAA
This sequence comes from Bacillus rugosus, assembly GCF_023238245.1. Classification (NCBI taxonomy): domain Bacteria; kingdom Bacillati; phylum Bacillota; class Bacilli; order Caryophanales; family Bacillaceae; genus Bacillus; species Bacillus rugosus. The sequence goes on from NZ_CP096590.1 coordinate 809,320, forward strand.
GTAAGCGCTTACAGAAAAATGAGAAGGAGCTGTCTGATGATTAAACGAAGGAAACGCTTGTTTACCGCTGTTACGTTGCTGGTCTTGTTGGTGATGGGAACCACTGTATGTCCTGTGAAAGCTGAAGGAGCAGCGCGGCAGATGGAAGCGCTGAACCGGGGGCTTGTGGCGGTCAAGACGGACGGCGGCATTTTTGTCAGCTGGCGGTTTCTTGGCACTGAAAATGCATCTGTTTCGTTCAATGTGTACAGAGACGGGCAAAAGCTGAATGCTGCGCCTGTCAAAACCACGAACTATGTGGATAAAAATGGATCGGCGATCTCAACGTATACGGTTCGGGCTGTCGTAAATGGAATTGAACAGGCGGCATCTGAAAAAGCCTCTGTATGGGCACAGCCGTATCATTCCGTCCCGCTGGATAAGCCGGCTGGCGGCACGACGCCAAAGGGTGAAGCTTACACCTACAGTGCAAATGACGCAAGTGTTGGGGATGTGGATGGTGACGGGCAATACGAGCTGATCCTGAAATGGGACCCGTCTAATTCAAAGGACAACTCACAGGATGGCTATACGGGTGACGTGCTGATAGACGCCTATAAACTGGACGGAACGAAGCTATGGCGGATCAATCTCGGCAAAAACATCAGGGCGGGAGCACACTACACCCAGTTTATGGTGTATGACCTTGATGGTGACGGAAAAGCGGAAGTGGCGATGAAAACGGCAGACGGTACAAAAGACGGCACAGGCAAAGTGATTGGAAATGCCAATGCTGATTACAGAAATGAGCAGGGGCGTGTGCTTTCGGGGCCGGAATACCTTACTGTGTTTCAGGGTGCAACCGGGAAAGAGCTTGTCACAACAAATTTTGAACCGGCGCGCGGCAATGTATCAGATTGGGGAGACAGCTACGGCAACCGGGTTGATCGTTTTCTCGCTGGCATTGCCTACCTCGATGGACAGCGGCCGAGCCTGATTATGACCAGAGGGTATTATGCCAAAACTGCGCTTGTGGCCTATAACTTCAGAGACGGAAAGCTGTCAAAGCTTTGGACATTCGATTCTTCGAAGTCTGGAAATGAGGCGTTTGCCGGACAGGGGAACCACAGCCTGAGCATTGCCGATGTTGACGGGGACGGAAAAGATGAGATTATTTTCGGCTCAATGGCTGTTGATCATGACGGAAAAGGCATGTACTCAACTGGCTTAGGCCACGGGGATGCCCTCCATACCGGGGATCTTGATCCGAGCCGGCCGGGTCTTGAGGTGTTTCAAGTTCATGAGGACAAAAACGCAAAATACGGCTTATCCTTCCGTGATGCGGCAACCGGGAAAATCCTTTGGGGCGTCCATGCCGGCAAGGATGTAGGCCGGGGAATGGCTGCTGATATTGACCCGCGTTATCCGGGACAGGAAGTGTGGGCAAACGGTTCTCTTTACACAGCGAAAGGGGTCAAAATCGGAAGCAGTGTTCCGTCATCGACCAACTTCGGCATCTGGTGGGACGGCGACTTGCTTCGGGAACAGCTGGACAGCAACCGAATCGATAAGTGGGGTTATCAAAACGGCATTTCGAAAAATATGCTGACTGCGTCAGGTGTGGCCGCCAACAACGGCACAAAAGCAACACCAACGCTTCAGGCTGATCTGCTTGGGGACTGGCGCGAGGAAGTTGTGTGGAGAACGGAGGACAGCAGTGCGCTCCGCATTTACACGACAACCATTCCGACTGAGCACAGGCTGTACACGCTGATGCACGATCCTGTGTACCGGCTTGGCATCGCCTGGCAAAATGTCGCGTATAACCAGCCGCCGCACACAAGCTTCTTTTTAGGAGACGGCATGGCGGAACAGCCAAAACCGAATATGTATACGCCTTAATAGAAGGGGGTGAAGGAACGGGCTGCGCGCAGCCCGTTCCCAATAAAATGAAACCAAAAAAGAGGCAGATGGAATACTTGACCAGAGGCTTAATTGCGGTCAAGACAGAGCAGGGCGTGTTTGTCAGTTGGCGTTTTCTAGGAACGGATCATGAGACGACGGTTTTTCACCTTTATCGGGATGGAAAGCGGATTACCCGTGAACCAATCGCGGAAAGCACCAATTTTCTCGATCAAAACGGAACGGCGGACTCTGTTTATCAGGTGGCGGCTGTCAATAAAGGACGGGAAGAGAAGCTGTCCAAAGAAGCTCCCGTCTGGCGGGAAAATGTCCTAAAGGTTCCGCTTAACAAACCGGAAGGCGGCGTGACGCCGGACGGAAAGCCGTATACCTACAGCGCCAATGATGCCAGTGTCGGAGATGTGGACGGGGATGGAGAATATGAAATCATCCTGAAGTGGGACCCGTCCAATTCAAAAGACAACGCCCATGACGGATATACCGGGGAGGTTCTCATAGATGCCTATAAACTGGACGGCACCTTACTGTGGCGCATCAACCTCGGCAGAAACATCAGAGCAGGCGCGCATTACACCCAGTTTATGGTCTATGACCTGGACGGTGACGGAAAAGCAGAAATCGCTATGAAAACAGCCGACGGCACAACAGACGGGAAAGGGCACATCATTGGCGATGAGCATGCTGATTTTAGGAACGAACAGGGCAGAATCCTGTCTGGTCCGGAATATTTGACTGTGTTTAAAGGAGAGACCGGTGAAGCGCTCACGACTGTGGAATATGAACCGCCCCGCGGCAAGCTGGAGGATTGGGGAGATGGCTACGGAAACCGCATGGACCGTTTTCTCGCTGGGATCGCTTATTTGGATGGGGAGCGGCCGAGCCTTGTGATGGCACGCGGCTACTATACGAGAGCGGTACTTGTGGCATACGATTTCAGAAACGGAAGGCTCAAGAAGCGCTGGATATTTGATTCCAATCAGCCGGGCCATGAAGCGTATGCAGGGCAGGGCAACCACAGCTTGAGTGTGGCGGATGTTGACGGAGACGGGAAGGATGAAATCATTTACGGCGCCATGGCGGTCGATCATGACGGCATAGGCTTATACACAACGGGGCTCGGGCACGGAGACGCGATGCATGTAGGAGATCTGGATCCGTCCCGAAAAGGGCTTGAAGTGTTTCAGGTGCATGAGGATGCCTCTAAGCCGTATGGACTGTCGCTGCGTGATGCCGGAACCGGCGAGATTTTGTGGGGTGTTCATGCGGGAACTGACGTTGGCAGGGGCATGGCGGCTCATATCGACCCAAACTACAAAGGATCGCTTGTCTGGGGAATCGATCCGCCGGGCAATGACGGAATGTCATACGGCCTTTTTACGAGCAAAGGAGAAAAAATCAGTGACAAAGCGCCCGCCTCAGCCAATTTTGCCATCTGGTGGGACGGCGACTTGGTCAGGGAGCTGCTCGATCATGACTGGAACGGAACAATCGGCAGGCCGAAGATTGAAAAATGGGATGCTGAAAACCGCTGTCTGAAGACGATTTTTCAGCCGGACGGCGTGCTGTCTAACAACGGCACAAAGGGAAATCCTGTTCTTCAAGCCAACCTGTTCGGAGACTGGCGGGAAGAAGTGATATGGAGAACGGAAGACAGCAGCGAGCTCCGCATCTATACAACGACACATCTCACCCGCCATCGTTTTTACACGCTGATGCATGATCCGGTTTACAGGCTCGGCATCGCTTGGCAGAACACCGCCTACAACCAGCCGCCGCACACGGGTTTTTATCTTGGAACGGGAATGAAAAAACCGCCGAAGCCCGCCCTGTACATAGCGGGCAGCAAAGCGGAGGCGCCGCTATAGGAGGAACTACGAAGCAAAGGCTGAACAGTACGACAAGATGACTTATCAAAGCCAGGACGACCAATGTTCAGGCGCTGAACTCACCGGTTTTTCAAGGAAAGAGCTGTCCATGATTGATGCCATATGAAACGAAAAAACGAGGGGGAATGAGAAATGGCAAATCACATTTATCTTGCAGGCGATTCGACTGTTCAAACGTATGGAGACAGCACAAATCAAGGGGGCTGGGGGCAGTTTCTCGGCTCGCATCTGCCGGAGCATATCCAAGTGATCAACAGAGCAATCGGGGGAAGAAGCTCGAAAACATTTGTGGAAGAGGGCAGGCTTCAGGCGATTCTTGATGTGATTGAGCCGGGTGACTGGCTGTTTGTGCAGATGGGCCATAATGACGCATCGAAAAATAAGCCGGAGCGCTACACCGAGCCCTATACCACCTATAAACAATATTTAAAGCAATATATCGCAGGCGCGCGGGAAAAAGGTGCCCATCCGCTTCTCATTACCCCTGTAGCCCGCTTTCATTATGAAAACGGCGTGTTTTTGAACGACTTTCCTGATTATTGCATTGCCATGAAGCAGACGGCTGCTGAGGAGAATGTCCAGCTCATTGATCTGATGGAGAAAAGCCTTGCTTTCTTTACCGAGAAGGGCGAGGAAAAAGTGTACACCTATTTTATGGTGTCAGAAGGAATGAACGATTACACGCACTTTACAAAAAAAGGCGCAAATGAAATGGCGAAACTTGTGGCAAAAGGCATAAAGGAGCTCGGCCTGCCATTGACAGAATCGATCATCAAAGAAGGGTGAAAAATGTGAGGAGAAAACTGTATCACGGTGCTTGCTATTATCCAGAACTATGGGATGAAGAGACGATTCAGCAGGACATTGACATCATGCGTGAAGTTGGCGTGAATGTTGTGCGGATCGGCGAATTTGCCTGGTCCGTCATGGAACCGGAAGAAGGAAAAATTGACGTCAGTTTTTTCAAAGAGATCATCACCCGGCTGTATGATAACGGCATCGAAACGATCATGTGCACGCCGACGCCTACTCCGCCGATTTGGCTGTCGCACGGCCGGCCGGAGCGTATGCATGTAAACGAAAAAAGAGAGGTCATGGGGCATGGCTCCCGTCAGCATGCTTGTACGAACAACCCGTATTTCCGAAAAAAAGCCGCCATCATCACCACAAGCATCGCCAAGGAGCTTGGCCAGCTCCCGGGACTGATCGGCTGGCAGCTCGACAATGAGTTTAAATGCCATGTTGCAGAATGCATGTGTGAGACGTGCTTGCACTTATGGCATGACTGGCTCAGAAACCGCTATGGCGTGATTGAGCGGTTAAACGAGGCATGGGGAACCAATGTGTGGAGCGAAACCTACCAGACGTTTGAGCAAGTGCCGCAGCCGGGGCCAGCCCCGTTTCTGCATCACGCCTCTCTAAGCACAATGTATCAGCTGTTTTCGATGGAGATGATCGCTTCATTTGCGGATGAACAGGCCAAAATCATCCGCTGCTATTCGGATGCGCCGATCACGCATAACGGCTCTGTCATGTTCAGCGTGGACAATGAGCGGATGTTTCGGAATCTCGATTTTGCCTCCTATGATACGTACGCTTCGCAGGAAAACGCTTCTGCTTTTGTATTGAACTGTGATTTGTGGAGGAACTTGAAGCAAGGGCGCCCGTTTTGGATTTTGGAAACGAGTCCGTCGTATGCCGCCTCGCTCGAAAGCTCCGCGTTTCCGCATGCCGATGGGTATTTACAGGCCGAAGCCGTATCTTCCTACGCCTTAGGAAGCGAGGGTTTTTGCTATTGGCTGTGGCGCCAGCAGCGTTCGGGCAGCGAGATTTCACACGGTTCGGTTCTCAGTGCCTGGGGCGAGCCGACCGTGGGCTATCAGAACGTGCTGGCAGTCGAGCGGGCAAGAAAGGACATCGAACAGGTGATTTTATCGACTGTGCCCGTTCAAGCCGAGGCAGCGATGACGTACTCCGACAGAGCAAAAGCATTTATCAAAACGGAGCCTCACCGGGGACTCCAGCACCGTACGCTTGTGACCCATTTTTATGAGTGTATTCTTAACACGGGGATACACCGTGACCTCATTCCGGAAGGCGTTCCACTGGACGGCTACCGCTTGCTGTTTACGCCATTTGTGCCGTATCTGTCTTCGGATTTTATCCAAAAAGCTTCGGCATTCGCTGAAGCTGGAGGCATTTGGATTGTTGGACCGCTGACAGGGGGACGCTCAAGCGAGCATACAATTCATACCGATTGCGGGCTTGGCGAACTTGAGAAAACAGCCGGGATCAAAACGCTGTTTATCTTTCCAATGAACGAGGATGCGAATACAGGGAAAGCGTTTGGCATCACGGCGCCACTGGGGCTGTGGAGCGCGGTGTTTGATACAGAGAACGGAAACACCCTAGGCACGGTTGAGTCAGGACCGGCAGCAGGCCATGCTTTTCTGACAGAACGGAAGCACGGCAAGGGAAAAATCGTCATGCTCGGCTCGCTTCCATCCGGGAAAAAAGGGGATGCGATGCTGGAAGCGCTCGTCAGGCATTATGTCGCTGAAGCAGCCATTTCCGTTCGGTCGGATGTGACACCCGGCACGATCGTTGCCCCTCGCAAAGGCGATAACGGCCTTGTGTGGGTCATCGTGAATATGGATGGAAAAGGCGGAAGCGTAACATTGCCGGAAGCGGGAACGGATTTGTTGACGAACCGTTCGGAAAAAGCGGGGAGGCTGGCGGTCGGACCGCATGAATACCGTGTGATTCAGTTTGACAATCACAGCTGATTCTTTGCATCGAATCAGCTTTTTTCTATGGAGGGAGAGAACTGATGAAAAAGATGAAATGGTTATCAGAACAGCCAAAGGTGACAAGCGGTGTGACGTGGGGCGTGCCATGGAAAAAAGGAGAATTGAAAAAGGGTGACCGTCTGGCGCTTGTGAATGAAAACGCGGAAAGCCAATTTGTGCAAAGCGAACCGTCGGCCTATTGGCCGGACGGGAGCATCAAGTGGACGAAGCACGCGGCAGTGTTCAGCGGACAGGACCATCAAAGCTTTGCAGTGCAAAAAGGAGAAGCCCTGAAGCCAGGTGAAACGCTCAGCATCAAAGAGTCAAAGCATGACATCCAAGTGGATACAGGAACGCTCGTCTGTACCATCCATAAAACAGGCTCCGATCTTATTCAATCATTGCAGATTAACGGAAAGCCGATCGCCGCAGGCGGGAGGCTCGTTGCCATAAGAGAAACGAGAAAAGAGACGGCGGCGGAAACGGTTCTTTTTCGTGAAACGTCTGTCAGCCTCATCAAACGTGCGGCGCTTGAGATGCAAGGACCTGTCAAAACAGTAATCAAAATAGAGGGCGTGCATATCCTCAAAAAAACAAATGAAGAATGGCTGCCGTTTATGGTCCGATTGACGTTCTATGCCGGGCTGTCAGAAGTCGGCATCGTACATACGCAGCTGATTGACAGGAACGGTAAACAAGAATTCATTAAGGGGCTTGGCATAGTGTTCGACCTTTTTTTGAAAGGGGAGCCATACAACCGCCATTTCCGTTTTGCGGGAGAGAAAGGGATGTACAAAGAACCAGCCCAGCTGTTTGGCACGCGTAAATTTAATGAAAGGTATCCGCTTTATCAAAAACAAATCAATGGCGAAATGCTGTCTCAAAGTGAAGAGCACAAGGAATGGTTTGCTCACGGTATACAGAACGCGGTTTGGAACGATGTCAAGCTCGTGCAGGATTCCAGCGATCATTACAGCCTGTCAAAACGGACCGGAAAAGATTATGCGTGGGTTGGCATGCTGCATGGCAGCCGGGCGAAGGGGCTTTGTTATGCGGGCGGCGAGAATGGCGGAATGGCACTTGGCCTGCGGTATTTTTTTGAGAAATATCCGTCAGCACTGGAAATCACAGGCCTTGCCGGCAGTCATCCAAAAATGACCGTCTGGTTTTGGCCCCCGGACGGAGAGGCAATGGATCTGCGGCATTATACAGGAAACACCCATGTAGCCAGCGCGTATGAAGGCTTTGATGAAATGCGCGCTGACCCGACCGGCATTGCCAACACAAATGAAATCAGCCTGTCTTGTTTTTCACACACGCCGTCTGATGATGTTCTTCATGCACTCGCTGACAAATGGCAGGCGCCGCCGCTGCTTGTATGTGAGCCGGAGATCTATTACGAATCAAGGGCGCTGGGAGTTTGGAGTGTCATTGACACATCCCATCCGTTCAAAAAAGAGCTGGAAGAACAGCTCGACGCCGCATTTCTATTTTACAAAAAGGAAGTCGAGCAGCGCAGATGGTACGGGTTTTGGGATTATGGCGATGTCATGCATACGTATGACCCGATCCGGCATATGTGGCGGTATGATCTCGGCGGGTATGCTTGGCAAAATAATGAGCTCGTTCCGACCTTATGGCTGTGGCAGGCGTTTTTCCGCTCAGGCAGAGAGGATATTTTCCGCATGGCAGAAGCCATGACCCGCCACACTAGCGAAACGGACAGCTTTCACCTCGGGGAATACGCAGGACTTGGCTCGCGGCATAATGTTGTTCACTGGGGATGCGGCTGCAAGGAAGCGAGGATCAGCATGGCCGGGCTTTATAAATTTTATTATTATCTGACGGGAGATGAGCGGACGGGAGATCTTTTGACAGAAGTAAAGGACGCCGATTACGCCCTCGTCAAAACCGATCCGATGCGCGCTTTTTACGAGAAAGGGAAGTACCCGACCCACGCCAGAACGGGACCGGATTGGGCGGCGTTTTGCTCGAACTGGCTGGCGGAATGGGAGCGGACCGAAAATCCCGAATATCTCAAAAAAATCGAAACGGGCATCAGCTGTCTGAAGCGGCTCCCGCTCCGTTTATTATCCGGCCCGACATTTGAATATGATCCGGCGACCTCGATGCTTCATCACATGGGAGACGGCATAGCGGGCGGATATCATATGATCATTGCCTTCGGCGCGCCGCAAGTGTGGATGGAGCTGGCTGAGCTTCTTGATGACCGGGAATGGGAGGAAATGCTGAGTGAATTCGGCGAATTTTACACACTCAGTGATGATGAAAAACGGAAAAAAAGCGGGGGCGCGCTTCATGACAGGCATTTTCACTGGCCGATGTTTGCCGCTGCCATGACTGCCTACGCCGCAAGAAACAAACAAGATCAGAAGCTCGCCGCCAAAGCGTGGAATCTTTTGCTCGACGATAAGCTGAGCCATACGCCGCTACCGATCAAACCAGAGCGCATTGAGACATGGACGCAGCTGGAGGAGCTCCCGTGGGTGACAACGAACACCGTCTCTCAATGGTGTTTGAACGTCATAGCAGCGCTGGAACTGATTGGAGATTCCCTTCCAGCAAAAAAAGATACATCCGGCAAAAAAGGATAACAGACGGAATTTCATAGGAGAAATGGTGCAAAAAATGAAGATTGCAAGAATTTATGTAAGCGCTTTATATTAGGAGGGGCAAAGGGGAAATGCAAATTGAAAAAAGGGGGACTTACGCATCATGAAAAATAGAATGCGAAAAAAATGGCTGGCCTTGCCGCTCGCTGCCATGATGATCGCCGGATGCAGCCATTCGGAAACATCCAGTTCAGCAGGCGGTTCGAAAGACACGATTAAAATTATGGCGCCGCTCTTATCGCCGGAAAGCCCGAGTGAAAAGAGCCCTTCATTAAAAGCGCTCGAAAAATACACAGGCAAAGAGATTAAGGTCACATGGGTGCCTGATTCATCCTACAACGACAAATTCAACATCGTCATGGCTTCCGGAGAGATGCCTCATGCGATTGTGATTAAAGATAAATCAGCCGGCTTTATCAAGTCTGTCAAAGCAGGGGCATTTTGGGAGCTGTCTCCTTATTTAAAAGACTACAAGAATTTAAGCCAGGCAGATGAAAAGATTTTGAAGAACAGCTCGGTGAACGGCGAGGTGTACGGAATCTACAGAACGAGGGACCTGATCAGAGCGTGTATGATCATCAGAACCGACTGGCTTAAAAACGTCGGTCTGGATATGCCGGAAACGATTGATGATTTCTATGAAGTGCTGAAAGCCTTTAAGGAAAAAGATCCTGACGGAAACGGCAAGGATGATACGTACGGCATGGTCGTGCCGAAATGGATGGGGCTTGGCAACGGAAGCCCGTGGGATGTTCTGCAAATCTGGTTCGGCGCTCCGAACCGCTACGGCGTTGAAAACGGAAAGCTGATTCCTGATTTTACAACGAAGGAATACATGGATGCGCTCAAGTTTTTTAAAAAGCTTTATGATGAGGGCTTGATCAATAAGGACTTTGCGGTCATGGATTCAGCGAAGTGGAATGATCCGGTTGTGAAAGGAAAAGCGGGGATCATCGTTGATACCGGCTCCAGAGCGTCTCAAATCCAAAGCGCGATGGAGGAGGCGGATGAGTCGAACAAGGATGTGATTGATATCGTCGGCTCGCTTGAGGGGCCGAATGGCAAGCGCACCTTCCCGACATCCGGTTATTCAGGCATGATCGCGATACCAAAATCAAGCGTCAAAACCGAAAAAGAGCTGAAAGAGGTGCTGTCCTTCCTCGATAAGATGAATGATAAGGAAGCGCAGATTCTCACGAACAACGGAGTGGAGGGCCGCAATTACGAGCTCAAGAACGGCGTATTCACCTCGCTTGAAAAAAACAACAAGTCTCTCCTGTATGAGCATGAAGGCTTGGCGCAGTTCAGCATGTCGATTCCGAAAAGCGAATATTACATCGAAGACCAGAAAACAAAGCTCTTTCAGCATCGTAAAGACATCATAACTGAAGGAGAAAAAATAGCTGTCTTTAACCCGGCTGAGTCGCTTGTATCAGATGTCTATACCCAAAAAGGAGCCCAGCTTGACAACATTATTCTCGACGCGAGAACACAATTTATCATTGGAGAAATTGATGAAAAAGGGTTCGAGGATGCGGTGGAGCTTTGGAAAAAAAGCGGCGGCAATGACCTGATGAAGGACTTGAACAAATTGTATCAATCGTCAAAATAAACCGATGTGCCTGCCGTTCGGCGGGCGCACCGGTACCACGAAAGGAGAACAGATATGGAAACAGTGCCGAAGAAGGGAGATTCACCTGTTCTCACTGCTGGAAAAGGCATCAGCTGGATGGCTGCACTCAAACGGGACAAATGGCTTTATCTTCTTCTTATTCCCGGTCTGCTTTATTTTTTGATTTTCAAATACTTGCCGATGTGGGGCGTGCTGATCGCTTTTAAAGACTATTCGCCATATCTCGGCTTCTGGAAAAGCGAATGGGTCGGCTTTGATTATTTCAAAGACTTTTTTATGAACCCGGATTTTTTCCGGCTGCTGCGCAACACCCTCATGCTGGCGAGCCTGGACCTTTTATTTGCCTTTCCAGCGCCTCTCATTTTGGCCTTGCTTTTGAATGAGGTGAGAAAGGCCGTGTATAAAAGATGCATCCAAACCTTTATTTACGTGCCCCATTTTGTTTCATGGACAATCGTGGTCAGCGTCACCTTTGTTTTCTTTACTGTCGATACAGGTGTGATCAACAAATTGATTATGAACCTGACAGGTGAGCAGATTTCTTTCTTATCGGACGCGGACTGGTTCCGGCCGATGATTGTGATGCAAAGCATCTGGAAGGAGACAGGCTGGGGAACGATTTTATTTCTGGCTGCGCTGGCGACGGTTGATCAGGAGCAGTATGAAGCCGCCATTATGGACGGAGCGGGCCGGTTCAGGAGAATGTGGCATATTACGCTGCCGGCAATCAGAAGCACCATTATCGTTTTGTTGATTTTAAGAATCGGCAGCTTTTTGAATCTCGGCTTTGAACAGGTGTATTTGATGACGAACTCGCTCAACCGCAGCGTGGCTGACATTTTTGACACGTATGTATACATGATGGGGATTACCCAAGGCGCGTACAGCTACAGCACAGCGGTCGGTTTGTTTAAATCGGTTGTCGGGATTATCTTGATTTTCGGCGCCAATTACATTGCGAAAAAGTTTGATCAGGAAGGATTGTTTTAGAGGAGGGAGAGGTATGGCTGAAATTCACACGATGCACAACACAAAAGCCGGACGGGTGTTTGATGTCTGCAACATTCTGTTTCTCGGCGGTGTCGGCGCGATTACCATTTTGCCGTTTTTGTACATTATCGCCGGTTCCTTTGCGACAGAAGCGGAACTCGCCCAGCGCAGCTTCTTTATTTTTCCGAAAACCTTTACACTCGATGCTTACAAGTACGTGTTTTCGACACCGACGTTCATTCGAAGCATGGGCGTATCGATCTTCATCACTGTGGTCGGGACGGCTGTCCAGCTGTTTTTCACCTTCACGATGGCGTATCCGCTTGCGAAGCGGCATGTGAGGGGGCGGAATCTGCTGTTGAACCTGGTGATTTTCTCCATGCTGTTTTCCGGCGGCATGATCCCGACGTACCTTGTCGTGAAATCACTCGGCCTTTTGGATACGTATTGGGCATTGATTCTGCCAATGGCGATTAATCCGTTCAATCTTATTATTATCAAAAACTTCTTTCAGCAGCTGCCGCGCGAGCTGGAGGAATCGGCCAAAATTGACGGCTGTTCTGAAATCGGCGTTTTCTGGCGGATCGCCCTGCCGCTGTCAAAGCCGGTTATTGCGACGTTTGCGCTGTTTTATGCGGTCGGGATTTGGAATGATTTCTTCCACGCTCTCTTATATATCAATGACAGTGCAAAATGGCCGCTGCAAATGGTGCTCCGGCAAGTCACAATCTTATCGGATTTAACGGCGACCAATGGCGATACGATGCAAAATACCGTTCCGCCGGAGCAGGGAATAAAACTCGCCGTCATTGTCATTGCGACGCTGCCTATTTTGGCTGTCTATCCATTCTTGCAAAAACACTTTGCAAAAGGAATGCTGATCGGTTCAGTGAAAGGCTGAGAAAGGGAGTGTTTCATATCAGTACATTGGATCAAATTAAAATTGCCTATATCGGCGGGGGGTCTCAAGGCTGGGCCAGAAGCCTGATGAGTGATCTGTCGATTGATGAACGGATGTCAGGCACAGTGGCGCTCTATGATCTTGATTTTGAAGCTGCTCAGAAAAATGAAGTGATCGGCAATCACAGCGGAGACGGCAGGTGGAGGTACGAAGCGGTTTCTACTTTGAAAAAGGCGTTATCGGGCGCGGATATCGTCATTATTTCCATTTTGCCGGGTTCACTGGACGATATGGAAATTGAAGTCCACTTGCCTGAGCGCTGCGGCATTTATCAGTCTGTCGGTGATACAGTCGGGCCGGGCGGGATCAGCAGAGGCTTGCGGGCTGTTCCGATGTTTGCGGAAATTGCCCGGGCCATAAGAGACTATGCACCTGAATCATGGGTCATAAATTATACAAATCCGATGTCTGTCTGTACAAGAGTGCTGTATAAAGTGTTTCCGGGCATCAAAGCCATTGGCTGCTGCCATGAGGTATTCGGCACGCAAAAGCTGCTGGCGGAAATGGTCACAGAAAGGCTGGGAATAGAGGTGCTGCGGCGCGAAGATATCCGCGTCAATGTGCTCGGCATTAACCATTTCACATGGATCACGGAAGCCTCTTACCGCCATATGGACCTGCTGCCTGTATTCCATGAATTAAGCGCGCATTATGGAGAATCAGGGTATGAGCTGGAGGGGGAAAGCTGGAGAGACAGCGTCTTTCGTTCGGCACACCGTGTTGCGTTTGATTTATTTGAAATGTATGGTGCCATCCCGGCTGCGGGTGACAGGCATCTGGCAGAGTTTCTTCCCGGCCCATATCTCAAACAGCCTGAGGTATGGAAATTTCATCTTACATCTGTATCATTCAGAAAACAGGACAGAGATGAGAAGCGAAAAGAAACAGAACGATTAATCGTGCAAAAACGGGGCGTTGCCGGGAAAGCCTCAGGAGAAGAAGGCGTGAACATCATAGCGGCTCTTCTTGGATTGGGTGAACTCGTCACGAATGTAAATGTGCCGAATCAAGGCCAAGTTTCCAATCTTCCTTTGCAAACGATTGTTGAAACAAACGCACTTATCACACGCAACCGTGTTCAGCCGATTTGTTCCGGAGCGCTGCCAAAGGGTGTGGAAATGATTGCGGCTAGGCACGTATCCAATCAGGAGGCAGTGGCGGAAGCCGGTTTAACAAAGGATCGCGGCCTCGCGTTTCAAGCCTTCCTCAATGATCCGCTTGTCACAATTGATCGCAGTGATGCAGAGCAGCTTTTCGATGACATGCTGGCAAAGCACCAAACGATGTGAAAAACGGCAGCCAGCGGACGGGCTGCCTTTTTTATCGAAATCTGCAGTTCCGGTTTAGAAATAATGCAGTTGACCATAATGGTAGTAGCTCTTAAGAAGTAGGTGCTATCAACGTGGGAGATTATTTGAATGTAGCAATAGAATTAGTTTGCGGTCTCGGTATTTTATTTGTCATTTTGAAGTTTCTTGGGAAAACCCAATTTTCTCAACTCACCCCGTTTGACTTTATTTCTGCTTTAATTTTAGGGGAATTGGTTGGAAATGCCGTCTATGATCATGAAATCAAGATTAAAGAAATTATTTTTGCTTCGCTCCTATGGGGATTGCTTATTTTTTTGATTGAATTGATTACACAAAAACTAAAAGGGACCAGAAAGTTTCTAGAAGGCGAACCGAATATAGTGATTCATAAAGGAAAGCTGAAATACAAGATGCTGAAGAAAAACAAACTCGATATTAATCAGCTGCAAAGCCTCCTGAGGCAAAAAGGCTGCTTTTCGATTCAGGAAGTGGAATATGCGATTCTGGAAACAAACGGGATGATCAGTGTGCTACCGAAAGCCGATTTCGATAAGCCGACCAGAAAAGACATGAATCTTTCGACAAAGGATGTATCTTTGCCGATTACGTTAATTCTTGATGGGGAGATTGTGTTTGATAACCTGGTGGAAGCGGGTGTGGATGAACAATGGCTGAAGCAATCACTGCAAAAGCGCGGAGTTGAAAAGGTTGAGGACGTCTTATATGCGGAATGGCATGCCAACCAGCCTCTTTATGTCATCCCATATGAAGAAAACAGTTCATCGTGACCGTAAAAAAGAGCTTGCAGCTGTTGCAAGCTCTTTTCGTTATTCATGAGTCCCTTGTTTAACAGCTCTTACATGATACATGCTCACTTCAGTGCTGATCAGATAGTCAGGCTTTGGTTTGCCTTTGTTCGCTTTATGGCCGGCGATATGTGCATCGCTTTTTTCCCATTGCTTCCAGTGATCCTCGGATTCCCAGCGAATCATGACAACGACTTCCTCATCACCGCGGCGGACATTTTTCTCAAGCACTGTCACATCGATTAAACCTTCTTGTTTTTCAATGATTCCTTCAGCGCTGAAACGTTCGATGACTTTGTCTGCATGGCCTTCTTTTACCGTCATTTTTCTCAACTGAACAAACATCTGTCTCTCTCCAATCATTCTCATATATGAATAATTGTAAATGAAATTCATTCTCAATGTCAAAGAAAGTGCACGGCGGTATAAAGCCGCCGTCGCATCGTTATTCTTTTAATAAAAATACATTGCCGTCTTCGTCCTTAAATTGAGCGAAGGTGCCCCACTCCATTTGATTGGGCTCACCAAGAAATTCTATACCGTTTGCTTTCATTTTCTCGTATGTACCAAAGATGTCTTCACATTCAAATACGATGGAAGCTTTCATTTGTTCAGAGCCTTTCATCATGGCTTTTGGGTAAATGACTAAACGAGTCTGGGCTCCTTTTGGCGCAACCTCCAGCCAGCTTGCGTCAGGTCCCATCGGGTGGTCCGCCGCAATATCAAAGCCAACCTTCTCCGCCCAAAATTGCTTCGCTTTCTGCTGGTCTTCAACATATACAGCAACAGTGCCAATTTGTTTGATCATAGGGAAACCTCCAATTTGAAAGATAATGATACTATAACCTATTCACGGCCGAAGTAACATAAAAAATCAGCCGGAAAAACCGACTGATTTTCGATTAATATGAGCAGCTCACAACATCTATCAGATTTGTGTCTAAGGCGAAATAAATCCAGCGGCGCCGTGAAGAATCCCAGTAAAAGCCGCCGACTGATCTTCTGCCAAGAATGATCGGATAGAACCAAAAAGAGCTGCCGTTGGTTAACCAAACATAGGTAAACCGAAAGAGGCAAGGCTGAATGGCAACAGGTTCAACTAAATAAGCGACTCCCTGAGGGCTCTGCGGCTTTTTCGGTTTCGCCGGCTTTTGTGAAGGCGGGGGTCCCTGCGGCGCACCGCCGCCGAAGCCAGGAACAGCGCCACCGCCGATGCCCGGGCCGGAACCGCCGCCGAAGCCAGGAACAGCGCCACCGCCGAAGCCAGGAACAGCGCCGCCGCCGATGCCAGGAGTAGCACCGCCGCCAATGCCAGACCATGGGTAACCATCTGGATAACGGTATTCATATTCAAAAGCAGGCCAAGGATCATAAAAATGCCCGGCAAACATATAAGGATCAACATAATACATGTGATAACGTCCTTTCTCAATGTAAACTGTACACTTGCAGTCTATGCATGCGGACGTTTATTGGTGCATTCGCCTACGGTTGAAACTGGAATGCGTTCAGGGAGCAGAATCATTTGATTTTTTCCTAGTCCCATTCACAATTCCGATGTATCATTTTATAATGAAAGAGCTTCTATTATGAAAAAGGAGACAGACCGTGAATATCGATCAATTATTATATCAATATATCATAGACAATACTGCGGGGATTACCGAGAAATGGTTCAGTTTGCGATGTCAGCTGAAAGGCGAGCTTTATTCGGCCGATAATTTAAGTGCGGAAACGAAACAGCTCTTAACCGAGCAGCATACGTTTACCAATATAACAATCGCAAGTGCGTTTCTAGAGGATCAAACCGAGTTTCAAGAAAATATGACAAAATGGGCGCAAACTGTTGCGAAAAACAGGGTAGAGCAAGATGTTCAGGTGCATGAGGTCGTAGAAGCCATATCAAACTCGAGAATCTCATTCTGGGATGCAGTCGTGGCGTTTATAAAAGAGAATCAGGATATCGTCACAAATGAGGATGCCGACCGATGGAACCGCATTGTGAATCAATCGTTCGATAAGCTGATTATTGAATTTTCCGAGCAGTACCAAAAATTTATGCTGATGAGGCTCACGTCTCAGCAGGAGCTGATTTCTGAGCTGGGCTGCCCGGTGATTTCCATTGCGGATGGCATCGGGATATTGCCGCTAATCGGCTCCATTGATACGAAACGGGCACAGGTCATTTTAGAAACAGTGCCGGTCCGCTGTATCGAGAGAAAAATCACAAGCCTTGTTGTTGATCTCTCGGGTGTTCCAATTGTGGATACCATGGTCGCGCAGCAACTGTACAACCTGTCAAAAACGCTCTTCTTGCTAGGCGTCAAAGCTGTATTTTCAGGGATTCGCCCAGACGTGGCCCAGACATCGATTCAATTGGGGCTTGATTTCAGTGATTATGAAACGTACGGCACGCTGAAGCAGGCATTAGAAAATATGGGCGTCCGCTGTATTGTTGAGGAATTGGAAGCAAACAAATAGGAAGTTTCCAGGCATATGATTGTCCGTCACCGGGTGATCATATGCCTTTTTGATTTGAACAGAAATCACCATTGATTTATCAAAAAAAACATAATATTATAATTCTTATAAGAATACTGTGAATTAAAACGTACTCAACAGGGGGGAAGGTCTTTTGGTTTCAAAATCAACCATTGATCCGGAAGTCATTGAAAAAATAATCAGCTCGCTGGAAACGCTCGATTTCGGCACCGTTCAGATTACGGTTCATGATTCTCAGGTGACCCAAATAGAGAAAATAGAAAAGCACCGATTTTCTTTGAAAAGGAGAGAAACGAAGTAAGAGCGTAAAGGGTTTGTTTTCATTAAATTCTCCTTAAAACATATACATATTTCATCCAATTTTTATATAATAAACCTTTAAGATCATTTTTTAGGAGGATTTTTGACATGCAAGCTACGGTTCACGAGAGTAAGCAATCGATCATGCAGCGCATTTTGACAGTCTTTGTTTTCACACTGTTAATCGCAACTGTCGGTCTTTTTATCGGCCAATTTGTTCCTATCGCTTTGATGCTCCCGCTTTCTATTCTTGAAGTAGGGATGATTATTCTGGCCTTCTGGATGCGCAGAAGAAAAGCGGTCGGATATGCGTTTGTATATACATTCGCGTTTGTTTCAGGCATTACCTTATTTCCGATCGTCAGCCACTACGCTTCCATCGCCGGCGCCTATGTCGTGCTTGAAGCCTTTGGCTCTACATTTGTCATTTTTGCCGTTCTGGGCACAATCGGCGCAAAAATGAAGAAGGATTTATCCTTCCTGTGGTCATTTCTGCTGGTAGCGGTTCTCGCGCTGGTGGCGGTTGGCATTTTCAATATTTTCAGCCCGTTAAACTCAGCGGCAATGATGGCGTATTCCGTTATCGGAACCATCGTCTTTTCCCTTTACATTTTGTATGATCTGAACCAAATCAAACACCGCCATATTACGGAAGACTTAATTCCGGTTATGGCATTATCGCTGTACCTTGACTTTATCAACTTGTTCATCAACCTGCTTCGCTTCTTTGGCATTTTGAGCAGTGATGATTAATCAGAGAGCGCCTGTCATTGGATAGGCGCTTTTCGTCATACATAAAAAGGCAGGTGATGTTGTGATGAAAAATCAATTAAGCGCATATATTTCCCTGGGAACGGCCATGGCAATCGTCGGCAGCTCTGTCGTCGTAGGAAAACTCATGGTCGAGCGTATTCCTGTCTTTCTATCCTCGGGACTGCGTTTTTTGCTGGCTTCTATCGTATTGCTGACACTGCTGTTTTGCATTGAAAAAGGGTTTCCGGCTTTGACGAAAAAAGATGTGTTCGTATTACTGGTGCAATCATTCACAGGTGTGTTTTTGTTCAGTATTTGCCTGCTGTATGGGGTTCAATATACAACAGGAACGGAAAGCGGCATTTTGACAAGCACAACCCCGATGGTGATCGGGATTTTATCCTTTTTCCTGCTTAGAGAAAAAATTGAGAAAAAGACGCTGATCGGCATTTTGCTGGCGGTTTGCGGCGTAATGGCGATTAATCTGTTTGGTGCGGGGAGCCAAGACGGGACGCCGCACGCCTTATTCGGGAACATGCTGATCATTGCTGCAGTCATTGGCGAAGCGTTGTTTACATTGATGGCTAAGCTGCTATCTCCGCATATTTCGGCACTGGCGATTTCGACCTTCGTATCATGCTTCAGCTTCCTGTTTTTTCTCCCGTTTGCTTTGTTTGAGGCCTCTTCATTTGATTTCAGCGTGCCGACTGTTTTGGATTGGTCGTATGTGCTGTATTACGCGCTTTTTGTGACCGTTTTGGCGTTTTACCTATGGTATAGCGGGGTGACGAAGGTGCCGGCGGGAGTGTCGGGCATTTTCACATCTGTTCTTCCGGTCTCTGCTGTTATTTTGTCAGGTGTGATATTGAAGGAGCCGTTTGAGCTTGTGCATTTGATCGGAATTGCATGTGTCATCAGCGGCATATTTGTTACGGTCATAAAGAAAAAACAGCCGGATACGTATCCGGCTTCAAAAGAAAAGACGCTGTAGCCTGTCCTGGCCGGACGGGTTTTTTAGTCTTTAAACACGCTTAGCTTTTCAAAAAGATCACCAAGTATCTTCACGAACATGTCTTTTTCCTCATCGCTGTAGTTTTCCATCACCGCGGAGATTTTGCTGAAATGGCCGGGCAGAAATTGCTCCAGCCGTTCTTTGCCCTCCTTTGTCAGTTCAATGCTGATTTTTCGTTTATCCTCTGTGTGATGCCTGCGGCTGACAAAACCGTCCCTCGCCAGCCCGTCCAGCAGTCCTGTAATCGTTGCTTTCGTGACGTTTGACTGCTTTGCAAGCTCTGTCGGACTTAACGTGTGGTCCTTGGCATCAAAGAGCAGCATCAGGATTTTGAATTTTCCCTCTGACAGCCCACGGCCTGCGAAATAATGCTCCATCACATGATTCATTTTTTTTGAGATATCAAAAAGAGATAAAAACAATTCAAGAGAGCCGGCATCAATATTGGCATACGTCTCGGCGTGCTCTGTTATATGCTTATATTTCGGTAAATGTTTTAATTCCATCATAATAAGCTCCTGTACGTTCGTTGTGACATGATTATAAAGGAGGGAAAACCATAACGCAACTTGGCTTGGAGATGATTGACAGCTTTTCACCGGACATAGTAAGGTAATATAGTTAGGTGCCTAACCACATAGAGAACTGAAAAGGTGGTTATTGATATGAAACATATTTTGATAGCGGGAGGCGGAATCGGCGGATTATCAGCGGCCATTTCCTTTAGTAAAGCAGGGTTTTCCGTCACCTTATGTGAAGCGGCTTCAGAAAACCGAAAAACAGGTGCGGGGATTCTTCAGCCGCAAAACGCACTGGCGGTGTTGAAAGAACTGGGCGTATTCGAAGATTGCTGTAAGCACGGCTTTCAAACAGAATGGTTTAAAACGTTTGATGCACAGGGGGATTTGCTGTCTCAAGTCAGTGAATCCTTTTTAGACGATACACTTCCAGGACGAAATAATATCCTGCGAAAGACGCTAAATGACATTCTTATTAAGCATGCCGAGGCGGCGGGTGTACATATCAAGTGGGGGAAAAAGGTGGTCACCTATGAAGAAACGGCTGATTCGGTTACTGCCGTATGTGAAGACGGAGAAAAGATGAAGGCTGACATTCTGGCAGGCTTTGACGGCATTCACTCCGCTGTTCGCGATAAGATGCTGCATAAGGGAACAGAAAAAGAGCACCTCGGCATGGGGGCGTGGCGCTTTTATATCGAGCTTCCTGATTTTACATTTGAGGACGCGACATTGATGTATAGAAGCGGAGACACACAAATTGGCGTCGTGCCGTTGGCGGAACACGCCGGCTATGTCTTCGTTCTCCAGCCTTGCACGAGCGATTACTGGGATAAAGAAGATACCCGGTTTGATAGAGTAAAAGAGATTCTTTCCAGCTTTCCGGGGCTGGATTTTGTCACAAAGCATATGTCAAAAGAGCATCCTGTCATGTTTAACAAACTGGAACAGGTCGCAGTGCAGGAGCCATGGTACAAAGGCCGCGTCGTCATCGGAGGAGATGCCGCCCATGCCGGAGCGCCGACCTTGGCACAAGGAGCGGCAATGGCCATCGAGGATGCCATCGTCCTCGCCGAAGAACTCAAAAACCACGACGACATCGAAACCGCATTTCATGCGTATTACGAAAGAAGAGCCCCGCGAGCGCTCAAAGTCCAGAACCTATCTTCAGAAATCGTCCGCCGCGGGCTGAGAGGAGAGCCGGGAGCGGAAGAACTGATTAGGGAGTGCTATGCGGTGTTGAGGGAAGGGTACTAAATAGGAAAAGTCCAGAAAGTGATTTCTGGACTTTTTATTCTTGCTCTGTTTTGTGGCGTATCCGCTCAATCACCTCATGCAGCCCCTCAGGCTTATAAAACTCCACCGGAGAACTGCCCTTCTCAAACGAAATTGTCTCGGCTTCAATCAGCGCGACATAGCGCCCGTTCACTTTTGCGAGATGAATCGAATCGCCAAAATCCGCTAGCAATCCCTTAATCTCGGTTTCTCCGACTTTCATTTTCAGCTGGGCCTCGGGCGTGTGCTCAATGATTTGGGCGGAGGCTTCGATGACTTGATGGGTGTCGAGGCGTTCTTGGATTTCCCGTTTTTCGCTTGCTTCCCATATTTCGATGTCGTGCTCGAACTGCTTGAGCTCTTCGCTGTTGTCTTCAAATGTCTCGTAGACGTGCTCCTGCACCATGTTCATGACCTGGTTTTTCATGATTTCCGGCATTGATTCTCCGTACTCGACGAATTTCAAAAAGTCCTCGAAATAGCGGGCGTGCGAGGCTTGGTGGATTTTCAGCTCGCCTTCCTCGACCATCCCTTCCTCCGGCATGAACGGGTATTGGATGCTTTTCATGTTTTTTGTAGTAATCGCCATTTCGACTTTTTTAATAAGAGAAGACGCGTCTGAAATGCGGGCGACCTTTGGCTCGAAATCACATTTCATAATGAAGACAAATGACTCGTCGAAGTATTTTCTCGGCACGGCTGAAGCGACGAGGAACACGCCGCCGCGGACCGCACTCGTGTCAAGATACGTGCGGACGAACTGCTCGCTCAGCTCGTTAAAGTCTTCTTTTGTTTCCGCCAGGCGCGCCCGGTTGAACATGTTGTAGTTCGGGTTGGAATCAAGCTCGTGGCCGGGCTCGACGATAAAATGGCCGATTTTCGTCGGCACCTGCTCGGACTGCGGATGGCGGTCGGCTTTGCGTTTGACGATTTTTTTCAGCTCACCGTCGAGAAAGTCCTTCAGCTCGCTTTCTTCAAATTCACCCGTATCAAGGGTCTGGAAGTGTTTGAACTGCTTGTTCGCCTGCTCATCTTTTCCTTCCACCTGTATGACATAAAAGGATAAAAACCGAATTTCAAAATCCATATATGAACTCACCTTATTCGCGTATTGTACAGCTTCTCAAGTATAGAAAAAACAGCGATCATGCGTCAATTGGGAGAACGGAATAATCATGACCATGAAAGGGAAATGTAGTCAGATAGAAGGTATTTCATACGGAAAGGAATGGTTCGATGAAGGAAACAAGCCCGATTCCTCAGCCGAAGACGTTTGGGCCGCTCGGTAATCTGCCTTTAATTGATAAAGACAAACCAACACTGTCGCTGATCAAATTGGCGGAAGAGCAGGGCCCGATTTTTCAAATCCATACACCTGCGGGCACGACGATTGTGGTGTCCGGCCACGAATTGGTGAAAGAAGTGTGTGATGAAGAGCGATTCGACAAAAGCATTGAAGGCGCCTTGGAGAAGGTTCGTGCGTTTTCCGGTGACGGATTGTTTACAAGCTGGACGCATGAACCTAATTGGAGAAAAGCGCACAACATTCTGATGCCGACGTTCAGCCAGCGGGCCATGAAGGATTATCATGAGAAAATGGTCGATATCGCTGTTCAGCTTATTCAGGATTTGCTTGCCCGCATGCTGAATGTGGAAGATCCGGAAACAGGGTTATCTTGAAAATCAAGACGCTGCATCTGGTGCATCGCTTCATCCAGCGCCCGCACCATGCTGTTGATAAACGGGTGGGGCGTTTCTCTGTAGTAGCTGTTAAAGCGATAGTCAAACCCGCACAGCCCAATTGTGTCGAGCGTCAGCCGGGTCATATCCCCTGGGACATCGACTGCTTCATTAGGATTGAGCCTGGCCCATTTCTAGAGGTCGACCGGGTGCTGACGGGTGCAGCGCCGACCTATAAACAAGTGCTCGAGCTGAAATACATACGGATGATTTTAAATGAATCACTGCGCTTATGGCCGACGGCTCCGGCTTTCAGCCTTTATCCAAAAGAAGACACAGTCATTGGCGGAAAGTATCCGATTACAACCAAAGATAGAATTTCTGTGCTGATTCCGCAGCTTCACCGTGATCAAGACGCTTGGGGAGAGGACGCTGAAGAATTCCGTCCAGAACGGTTTGAACATCAGGACCAAGTGCCTCATCATGCGTACAAACCGTTCGGAAATGGACAGCGGGCCTGTATCGGCATGCAGTTTGCCCTTCATGAAGCTTCACTTGTGCTGGGCATGGTTTTAAAATATTTCACGTTAATTGATCATGAGAATTATGAGCTTGATATCAAACAAACCTTAACACTCAAGCCGGGCGATTTTCGTATCAGGGTTCAAACACGAAATCAGGAAGCCAATCATGCGGACGTTCCGGCAGCTGAAAAAGCGGCGCCTGATGAGCAAAAAGAGAAAACGGAAACAAAGGGCGCATCGGTTATCGGTCTTAACAACCGCCCGCTTCTCGTGCTGTATGGATCTGATACCGGCACCGCAGAAGGCGTAGCCCGCGAGCTTGCCGATACAGCCAGTCTTCATGGCGTAAGGACTGAAGTGGCACCTCTGAACGACCGGATTGGAAAGCTGCCGAAAGAGGGAGCGGTTGTCATTGTGACCTCGTCTTATAACGGGAAACCGCCAAGCAATGCCGGACAGTTCGTGCAGTGGCTTCAAGAAATCAAACCGGGTGAGCTTGAAGGCGTCCATTACGCGGTATTTGGCTGCGGTGACCACAACTGGGCGAGCACGTACCAGTACGTGCCGAGATTCATTGATGAGCAGCTTGCGGAGAAAGGCGCGACTCGGTTTTCTGCGCGCGGAGAGGGGGATGTTAGCGGTGATTTTGAAGGGCAGCTTGACGAGTGGAAAAAAAGCATGTGGACAGACGCCATCAAAGCATTCGGACTTGAGCTTAATGAAAACGCCGATAAGGAACGAAGCACACTGAGCCTTCAGTTTGTCAGAGGGTTAGGCGAGTCTCCGCTGGCTAGATCGTACGAAGCCTCTCACGCATCCATTGCCGAAAATCGTGAACTCCAGTCCGCAGACAGTGATCGCAGCACCCGCCATATCGAAATCACATTGCCGCCGGATGTTGAATATCGGGAGGGCGATCACCTTGGCGTATTGCCGAGGAACAGCCAAACCAATGTCAGCCGGATTCTTCACAGATTCGGCCTGAAGGGAACCGACCAAGTGACATTGTCGGCAAGCGGGCGCAGTGCGGGGCATCTGCCATTAGGGCGTCCTGTCAGCCTGCATGATCTTCTCAGCTACAGCGTCGAGGTGCAAGAAGCCGCCACAAGGGCGCAAATACGTGAGCTGGCGGCATTTACAGTCTGCCCGCCGCATAAACGCGAATTAGAAGATCTGACGGCAGAGGGTGTCTACCAGGAACAAATATTGAAAAAGCGGATTTCAATGCTCGATTTGCTTGAAAAATATGAAGCGTGCGACATGCCGTTTGAACGATTTTTAGAGCTTTTACGGCCGTTAAAACCGAGATATTACTCGATTTCAAGCTCTCCAAGGGTGAATCCTGAGCAAGCATCCATTACAGTCGGTGTTGTGCGAGGCCCTGCTTGGAGCGGCCTTGGCGAATACAGAGGTGTGGCTTCAAATTACTTAGCTGAACGCAAGACGGGGGATGACGTCGTGATGTTTGTCCGCACACCGGAATCCCGGTTTCAGCTTCCGGAAGACCAGGAAACCCCAATCATTATGGTCGGACCGGGCACAGGGGTAGCGCCATTCCGCGGTTTCCTCCAAGCACGCGCAGCTTTAAAGCGGGAGGGAAAAGCCCTCGGTGAAGCACATCTCTATTTCGGCTGCAGGAATGATCGTGATTTTATTTACCGTGATGAGCTTGAGCAGTTTGAAAAAGACGGAATCGTCACTGTCCACACAGCCTTTTCCCGAAAAGAAGGCATGCCGAAAACGTATGTCCAGCATCTCATGTCTGGCCATGCAGAAACATTAATTTCGATTCTTGATCGCGGAGGCAGGCTCTATGTATGTGGCGACGGCACCAAAATGGCCCCAGATGTGGAGGCAGCACTGCAAAAAGCGTATCAGTCTGTCCATGGCACCGGTGAACAAGAGGCACAAAACTGGCTGAAACATCTGCAGGATACCGGTATATATGCAAAAGATGTTTGGTCGGGGCTGTAAAGACTGGAGACATCCAGTCTTTTTTTTGCCCTTTCGAAAATTGTGATCGTGTTAAACATGAGTGCATACAATAGCCACAGTCCGCCGGAAGGGCGGGCTTTCTGCAAAACCTATTTTTCGTTTTTGCTAGTTTATGTTATTCTTATATTCGGTATCTATTTCTTTTTTCAAAGGCACACATGACAAAAGAAACCCTTTTTTTATTTCCGAGAAAAAATGTGAAACGAAATGAAGGCTTCTTTCGTCCAGTGTTTGGTCGAAATGGCTGTACTAAAATTGGTATGGTGCGAAGCATAAATATTCCGGCTTGCCGCGGTGTATTTATTTATGGTGTGAGGCCTTGATTGTGTTTGCAAAGAAGGAATTGGAAGGCAGGATAAAGAGCAGGTAAATATGAATGAAGACTTAAAGTGTTTAAGAAAGTAGAGGTTGCCATGAAGAAACTTTTTTCTTACAAACTTAGCTTTTTTGTGCTGGCTGTTATACTGTTTTGGGCAAAAACGTATTTATCCTACAAGACTGAGTTCAATCTTGGGGTAAAAGGCACAACCCAGGAGATCCTCCTGGTATTTAACCCGTTCTCAAGCGCCGTCTTCTTTTTAGGACTGGCTTTGCTTGCGAAAGGGCGTAAATCAGCCATTATCATGCTGATTATCGATTTCGTAATGACATTTGTGTTATACGCAAATATTTTATTCTATCGTTTCTTTGACGATTTCTTGACGTTCCCGAACATTAAACAGTCCGGCAACGTCGGAAACATGGGAGACGGGATTTTCAGTATCATGGCCGCTCATGATATTTTCTATTTCTTAGATATCATGATTTTGATTGCGGTACTGATCTGGAGACCTGAATTAAAAGAATACAAAATGAAAAAACGCTTTGCATCTTTAGTGATTCTTTCCGGGGTCGCACTGTTTTTCATTAACCTGCACTATGCGGAAAAAGACCGTCCGCAGCTGTTGACAAGAACGTTTGACCGCAATTATATCGTGAAATATTTAGGTCTTTACAATTACACCATTTATGACGGTGTTCAGACGGCTCAAACAGAAACGCAAAGAGCCTACGCGAGCAGCGACGATTTAACAAGCGTTGAGAATTATACGACGTCTCATTATGCGAAACCGAATGCTGAATACTTCGGCTCTGCCAAAGGCAAAAACATTATTAAGATTCATCTGGAAAGCTTCCAGTCATTCCTGATTGACTACAAGCTGAACGGTGAAGAGGTGACGCCGTTCTTGAATAAACTTGCACACGGTGGGGAAGATGTGACGTATTTTGATAACTTTTTCCATCAGACAGGCCAGGGAAAAACATCTGATGCCGAGCTGACAATGGATAACTCCATCTTCGGCCTTCCTGAAGGCTCCGCGTTTGTGACGAAAGGCGAAAACACATACCAGTCGCTTCCGGCGATTTTGGATCAGAAGGAAGGCTACACAAGCGCCGTCCTGCATGGTGACTACAAATCGTTCTGGAACCGTGACCAGATTTACAAACATATCGGATATGACAAGTTCTTCGACGCAAGCAGTTATGATATGTCAGATGAAAACATCGTGAATATGGGACTCAAGGATAAGCCGTTCTTTACTGAATCGATTCCAAAACTTGAATCTCTTAAACAGCCGTTTTACGCTCATTTGATTACTTTGACAAACCATTATCCATTTAACCTGGATGAAGAAGATGCGTCCATTAAAAAAGCGACAACCGGTGACAAAACAGTTGACAATTACTTCCAGACAGCCCGTTACCTTGACGAGGCGCTTGAGCAATTCTTCAAGGAGCTGAAGGAAGCCGGTCTGTATGACGACTCAGTCATCGTCATTTACGGTGACCATAACGGTATTTCTGAAAATCATAACCGTGCGATGAAAGAAATTCTTGGAAAAGAGATCACAGATTATCAAAACGCGCAAAACCAGCGTGTGCCGCTGATGATCCGCGTTCCTGGCATTAAAGGCGGAGTGAACCATACGTATGGCGGCGAAATTGACGTCATGCCGACACTTCTGCACTTACAAGGAATTGATTCTCAGAAATATATCAACTTTGGTACTGATTTATTCTCTAAAGACCACGACGATACAGTGGCGTTCAGAAACGGAGACTTCGTGACGCCGAAGTACACATCTGTCGACAATGTCATTTACGATACGAAGACTGGTGAAAAACTGAAAGCGAATGAAGAAACGAAGAATCTGAAAACAAGAGTGAACCAGCAGCTGAGTCTGTCAGACAGTGTCCTGTACAAAGACTTGCTGAGATTCCACAAACTCAGCGATTTCACAGCCGTTGATCCGTCTGACTATCATTACGGCAAGGAAAAAGAAATCAAATAAGACGAGAAAGAGCCTTGAGCGGGCGCATTGCCTTCGCTCAAGGCTCTTTTTTTTTGGTTACATAACCAACTTGAAAAAATAGATTCCATTTGGTCACCAAGGCCGGCTTTCTCTCATATCATTACAGTAGATTTTGAAACCGGTATTGAAGTGGACAAATTATCGGGGAAACGCCTTGATAGATTGTAAAGATGTACCAGGTTTCGAACTCAATATTCATAGAGATGAGGGGTAGAGATGAAAGCGGTCATTCTCTGCGGCGGAAAAGGAACGAGAATGAGTGAAGTCACGAATGACATTCCTAAACCGCTCGCCACGATAGGCGGCAAACCGATTCTATGGCATATTATGAAAATCTATCAGTACTACGGAGTAAACGAGTTTATTCTGCTTTTGGGCTATAAAGGAGAAAAAATCAAAGAATACTTTCTCGACTATGAATGGAAGCACAACAGCCTGACACTCGACTGCTCTACGGGAGAGGTGCAGATGCTGGGGCAGCCTGAAACGTGGAAAATTACGTTTTTGGAGACAGGGGAAGACACACTGACAGCCGGAAGAATCATGCAGGCAAAAGACTATATCGGCGATGAAACGTTTCTGCTCACCTATGGAGACGGGCTGGCCAATATCAATCTTTTCCATCTCATCAGCTATCATCAGACAAAAGGGACTGCCGCGACTGTCACCGGCATTGACAAAGTCTCGCAGTTCGGCACCTTGACGGTTGAGGACGGCATGGCGAAAACATTTTCTGAGAAGACATCGAGTGACGGAATTATCAACGGCGGATTCTTTGTTCTCAGTCCCAAGATTTTCGAATATTTGCCGAAGGACGGGAACATGATGTTCGAAGATGAACCGCTGAAGAACCTTGCCAAAGACGGGGAGCTTGCCGTGTACCGCCATTATGGATTTTGGACGGCCATCGATACGTATAAAAATCTCTTAGAAGTCAACAAAATGTGGGATCAAGGACAACAAGTATGGAAGGTATGGTGAACTGATTTGAGTTTCTGGAAAAACAAAAACGTATTTGTCACGGGGTGTACAGGTCTTTTAGGAAGCTATTTGGTGAAAGAGCTGATCGAACAGGGTGCAAACGTTACGGGGCTTGTCAGGGATCATGTGCCTCAATCTAACCTTTATCAAGGAGAACATATAAAGAAAATGAACATCGTGCGGGGCTCTCTTGAAGACTTGCCTGTGATTGAACGCGCGCTTGGCGAGTATGAAATTGACACAGTCTTTCACCTCGCCGCTCAAGCGATTGTCGGCGTGGCGAACCGCAATCCGATTTCTACCTTTGAAGCGAATATCCTCGGCACATGGAATATTCTCGAAGCCTGCCGAAAGCATCCGTTAATAAAGCGGGTGATTGTCGCTTCTAGTGATAAAGCATACGGCGATCAAGAAAACCTTCCGTACGATGAAAATATGCCGCTGCAAGGCAAGCATCCGTACGACGTCTCGAAAAGCTGTGCAGATCTGATCAGCCACACGTATTTTCACACGTACGGGCTCCCGGTCTGCATCACGCGCTGCGGGAACCTTTACGGCGGCGGGGATTTGAACTTCAACCGCATCATTCCGCAGACGATTCAGCTTGTGCTGAACGGGAAAGCGCCTGAAATCCGCAGCGACGGGACCTTTGTCCGCGACTACTTCTATATTGAAGATGCCGTTCAGGCTTATTTGCTTCTGGCAGAAAAAATGGAGGAAAACAATCTTGCCGGAGAGGCCTTTAACTTCAGCAATGAGATCCAACTGACTGTACTTGAACTGGTAGAAAAAATCTTGAAGAAAATGAACAGTGCTCTGAAGCCGAAAGTGCTGAACCAGGGAAGCAATGAAATCAAACATCAATATTTATCCGCGGAAAAAGCAAGGAAGCTGCTGAATTGGACACCAGCCTACACCATTGATGAAGGACTTGAAAAAACGATTGAGTGGTATACGGAATTCTTCAAAAAGTAATGTGAAACGAGGTGAACATGACTGTGACCAGCGCGTATTGCACCGTTTTATCAAAAGGGAGATTATATCAGGCAGTCGCCTTATTTAAGTCTTTAGAGCAAGTTGACCAAGACAGTCCCATTTTTACGCTATGCATGGATGAAGATACGCACCGCGTCTTACAGAAACTGAAGATGAAGCAGCTGAATCTTGTGCCGGTGGCCGCGCTCGAAAATGAAATGCTTTTGAAGCTGAAAGAAACGAGAGATCAAAGCGAGTACTGCTGGACGATGAAGCCGATCTTTCTGCAAGCTGTGCTGAACAGCAATCCCGAGCTGGAGCGTGTGACGTATATTGACGGGGATCTCTTTTTCTACACTGATCCGTCGCCGATTTTTGAAAACCAGCCAGACTGCTCGGTGCTCCTTTCACGGGGTGATATCGTAATCCCATCTTTTGAGAAAGAGCAGATTGACATGCTGCAGCGTCTTTTAGGCAGATATAACTCAGGCTTTATCAGTTTCAAGCATGATGATGCCGGCACTGACTGCTTGGAGTGGTGGAAGGAACGTTGTCTTGAGGAATGCAAAAATGCCCCGGGTGAAGGGAAATTCGGTGATCAGGGCTATTTGGATTATATGTCTCAGCTGTTTCCGAATGTGTGTGACATTACGACACCCGGTGTAAACATCGGCCACTGGAACTACGGACAGCATACGTTTTCCTGGGAGGATGGCCGGATTGTGCTAGAGGATGGCAGCCCGCTGATTTTTTACCATTTCAGCGGATACCGGATCGTCAGCATCAATCAAATCAAACAGATTCATGAAACAACCCGCACAGACCTGCCGTTTATGCATGAACTGTACCAAGAGACGCTGCCGCATATCATTCAGCACATCAAAACGTTGGACCCTGAATTTAACGGTTTTGCTTCAAAAGATGACAACAAATAAATGATTAAATACAGGAAGTGAAAATGAAGTGAAAGCAAGCGTTATTATTCCTGCATATAATTCAAAGGAGCGCCTGTATAACAGCCTTCTGTCATTAAATCAGCAGGAGTGCGATGAAGAATTTGAAGTCATTGTAGCGGACAATGGCTCTGAGGACGGGACGCTCTCGATGCTTGAGTCGTTTCAAGCGGATTTTCCGCTGATCTTTACACGGATTAAAGAAAACAGGGGCATTGCGTACGGACGAAATCAGGCGCTTCGCAATGCCAGAGGAGATATCCTAATATTTCACGACAGCGATATGCTTGCGGCAAAGGACCTTGTGGCAAAGCATATTAAAGCCCATGAGAACGAAGAGAATCTCGTCGTATGCGGGTTGTTTTGGAAACGGATCTACAGTTTTTATTATGAACGCTTTGAAGAGGAACATAAGGAACAGCTCGCAAAGCGCGTAGACGAAATGCCGAAAAAAGACAAACAAAAGCTGCTGAAGGAAGCGGACATCAAAAACGGAAGCTTTCTGGATAAAAGCTTTGACCTCGATACCGATTTTATTGACGTGCTCAAGCAGATTTTAGATGAGTACGGCGATGACCTGAAAGGCTATCATATGCCGTGGCGCTTTTTTATCACGAATAATTCCTCTGTTAAACGCAAGCATGTGGTTGACCTCGGCTTATTTGATGAAGGCATTGTTCGGTACGGGTTCGAGGATTATGACCTTGGGATCAGGCTTCATCAGGCCGGACTGACGTTCAGGCTGCATCGCGACATTGTCAGTGTTCATCAGGAGCACCCGAGCAATTGTAAGTCTGTAGACGATATTCGAGCAAACATTGCTTATATGTGCGATAAATACAACAACATCCGCTCCTTAGACGTTCATCTCGCTTTTAACGGGCCGTTCCCTCCTGACATGACGAACGGCATCATGGCTGATATTCATAAGCTTTTGGAATCTCAGAAATATGACATGCTGTTGAATCTGTTTCTTGAGCTGCTCCATGTTGTTAAAGAGCGCAACATTGACCCGGATTGGCAAAAGAAAGCCCCAAGGGTGACGGCGAAAAACTTTGATTTACAAACTGTCCGCAAGCTTCTGCCAAAAGCGAAGAAAAAGCTTGGCGTGAACGATTTTGCCAATGCACTGTATGCGCTTGTCAACGATTTGCTGCAAGTGGATCTTAGATAATTGGATGTGGTATGGTGAGAACATTTCATTTTTCAACGATAGTGTCAAGAACGCATATCTTTAAGCTGATGCCCATGATTCATTCTCTGCATGAGCATTGCGATGATTTTCATTTGTATGTGTTGTGTGTCGATCAGAAAGCGTATGAATTGCTTCAACACGTGCCATGGAAGCATGTGACCTTTGTGCAGCTGCATGAAATGGAAGACCCGGAGCTGCTGCAAGCGAAAAGCAATCGAACGTTTCATGAATATTGTTGGACATTGAAGCCGGCCTTTTTGTTTCATGTCATGAGCAAGTGGAATGATGCAGAATACTTTGCTCATCTGGATACAGACCTGTTTTTCTTTTCTGATCCGGCACGAATTTTTGCGGAAAACCCAACGGCTTCCCTGTATTTGACCGATCACCGCAACTCGCCGCGGTTCATGCCCTACTATGAACGGACCGGCCGCTTTAACACAGGTTTTGTCGGTGCCGGAAATACGAAGGAAGCATATGAAGCGGTGTGGCAGTGGAGACAGGACTGCATTGCACTTTGTACGGTAGAAATGGATACGGAACGAAAGACGTACGGCGATCAACGTTATGTGGAGAAATGGCCGGCGCAGTATAAAGGTGTGCATGTAGTCAAATCAATCGGAGCCAATACAGCGCTTTGGAATATCGAAAACTATAAGGTCGGGCACAAGGATGGCCGTGTGTATGTAGATGAAACGCCGCTGATTTTCTATCATTTCTCCGGGTTTACACTGGTGACGGAAAAAGAGTTTAATCTTTGCTGGTATTACCGCATTGAAGACGAAGCGACAGTTGAAATGATTTATATGCCGTATGTGCTAAACCTGAAAAGATGGATTGACGAAATTCAGTCAGCGTTCCCAGACTTTGCTGACGGCTTTATCCCGAAGCACGCAGTGCCTGACACTCATTTTATACAGCTGGATTAAAAAACCCCTGCCGATGGCAGGGGTTTTTCAGCTATGCCATTCTCTCAGCTTCTGATCGCTCGGCAATAGGTAGGCCAGAATACCGAGGATAGGGAGAAAGGCAATGGCAATCATTGTCGGGGTCAGCCCCGCGGCGTCAATGAGAGCGCCCAGCGCGACAGCGCCGATCGCGCCCATCCCGAAGGCGAGCCCGACGGTCAAACCGGACATTGTGCCGATTTTTCCAGGAACAAGCTCCTGGGCATAGACAACCGTTACGGAAAAGCTCGACATCAGAACCAAACCGATCAACGCAAGCACGCCATAGGCGAGCACCGGGCCGGCAAATGGAAGCAAAATCGCCAGCGGCGCCGAGCAGAGCAGCGAACCGAGGATTACGAAGCGTTTTCCGATACGGTCTGCCAGCGGGCCGCCGAGAAACGTGCCGACAGCACCAAACAGCAAAAAGACAAAGATATAGCTTTGTGCCTGCTGAATGCTAACGTGATATGTATCCATCGCGTAAAACGTGTAAAAATTGCCGATCGCACTCGTATACCAAGAACGTGCAAAAATGAGAAAAATAATAATAATAAGAGCAGATACAACAGACTTGGTAATGGCCGTGTTTTCAGCCGTTTTCTTTTGTTTGCCTGACTTCTGGGCAAGGCTTCCGAGACGTGCGGCGTACCATTTCGCAATATACAGCAGAAACATAACAGCGAGCGCGGCGACAAGCGTGAACCAAACGGCGCCGAATTGTCCGAGCGGCACAAGGATCAGCGCGGTGATCAGCGGCGCCATCGCCTGGCCTGAGTTTCCGCCCACCTGATAGATCGACTGGGCGAGCCCGCGTTTTGTGCCGGCGGCCATATACGCCACACGAGAGCCTTCTGGATGGAAAATGGCCGAGCCTAATCCGATGAAAAACACACAGCATAAGATCGTTATGAATGAAGGGGCAAATGCAAGGCCCAAAATGCCGAGCATGCTGGCGGTCAGACCGATTGGCAGGGCGTACGGCCGCGGCCGTTTATCGGTATACCAGCCGACGACAGGCTGCATCACAGATGACACCATGTTTAATGTGAAAGCGATGATGCCGAGCTGTGTAAACGTCAGGCTCATGGAGCGTTCCAAAATAGGGAACATGGCCGGAATCACGGCTTGCAGCGAATCGTTGAGCATGTGGCAGATTCCGATGATAATCAAAATCGGATACACCGTGGTGCCGGGTTTTTGAACTGTTTTTTCTTTTAGCGGGGCGGCGATAGCCAATTGAGTCTCCTCCTTACATATATAACCAAAGCATACCACCATATTATTCATAAGGTGAAGAATTTATCAAGAGGAAAAAAGGCTCTTCTAAAAGAAAAGCCGCCAGCATGATTAGCAGCTGACGGTATGTTCGATATTCAAAATGTGATACAGCTCTTCAAGCTTGCGAATCTCATAAGTTGGCATAATCTCGGACTCATTCGGCTTCGTGTCAGGGTTAACCCAGCAAGTATCAAGTCCGGCGAGCTGTCCGCCCTTGATATCGGCAGTGAGTGAATCGCCGATGAGTAATGTGTGCTCCGCTGAAAACTGGGGAATCCGTTCAAACACGTAA
Source organism: Bacillus rugosus (assembly GCF_023238245.1). Classification (NCBI taxonomy): domain Bacteria; kingdom Bacillati; phylum Bacillota; class Bacilli; order Caryophanales; family Bacillaceae; genus Bacillus; species Bacillus rugosus. The sequence continues at coordinate 843,767 of NZ_CP096590.1, forward strand.
TCGTAGTATTCCTTCATCGGTTTTTGAAAGCCTGTATCTTCAGAAACGAAAATATCCTTGAAGAACGGAAATAATCCTGAATCACGGAGGCGCTTGTACTGTGTCCTAGACACGCCGTTTGTCACGATATACAAATCAAACTGATGCTGCAGACTTGAGATGAGATCGAAGGCGCCATCAATAAGCTGATGCCCTTCTTCAAGAAAGCTGCGGTATTTTTGTTCAAGCAAGGCACCATCTGCCTCATAATCAAATTCCTTGAACAAAGCGGAAAAACGGGTGTTCACGACTTCATCCCGTGTGATGTTTCCTTCTTCAAAGGCTCTCCACAAACCTTGATTGATTGTTTGATACTGCGTCTTCATTTCATCTGTTAAAGGAATGTTCTGATCTTCAAACAGCAAACGCAGTGCTAATGCTTCTGCCGCTTTAAAATCAAGGATGGTGTCATCTACATCAAATAATAACGTGCGGTATTGTTTCATCAGTTTGTCTCCCTTTCTCATATGTTCTTCAAAGTATAGCACATAAAAAAAGGGAAAAAGCCGGCGATGAGAGGTTGGAACGTCTGTACCGCCGGCTGAAAAGAGATTATTTGTTTAATAAGCTGTGTTTTCTAGAATACAGGAAATAAACCAGCGTTCCGACAGCGATCCAGATCACAAATGAAAGCCATGTGACGCCGGGAAGACTGTACATGAACCATAGGCAGATGCCTGCACTGATAATCGGCACAACCGGAACGAACGGCACTCTGAAGGACGCTTTGATTTCCGGGTATTTCTTTCTTAACACGATAATAGCAATTGAAATAACCGTAAACGCCGCCAGCGTTCCCATGTTCACCAGATGGGCCAGCGTTCCGAGGTTAATCAACCCGGCGATTCCCGCCGCAACGATACCAGTCAGCCATGTATTGCGGAACGGGGTTTTAAATGACGGATGAACCTTTGCGAACAATCCAGGCAGAAGGCCGTCCCTGCTCATGGCAAATGTCAAACGGACCTGAGCGTACAGCAAAGCGAGCATAACCGTCGTAATCCCGATAATCGCACCGACAGAAATAATTCCGGCAACAGCGTCCTGGCCGACGAATTTAAGCGCAAAGGACACCGGATCTCCGACATTCAATTTCGTATAAGGCATCATGCCTGTCAAAACAAGCGATACCGTGATGTACAAAACAGTACAGACGGCAAGGGCTGAAATAATGCCGACGGGCATGTTTTTTTGCGGATTTTTCACTTCTTCTGAAGCGTTAGAAACCGCGTCAAACCCTAGATACGCGAAGAACACAGTTGCCGCGCTGACAATGATGCCTTTCATGCCGAACGGCATAAAAGGAGACCAGTTATCCGGTTTGACATAGCCGATGCCGACAATAATGAACAATAAAATGATGCCGATTTTCATCAATACGATGACGTTGTTAAAACGTGTGCTTTCCTTAACGCCTCTGCTGACAATCGCAGTGATGATGAGAATGATCACTGCAGCCGGAAGATTAAATATGGCGCCCGGCGTGCTTCCCGGCGCTCCTGTCAATGCGGCTGGAATATGAAGATTGAAGCCGGCAAGCAGTGATTGAAAGTATGAAGACCAGCCGGTGGCAACCGCCGACAGTGCAATGACATATTCAAGCATGAGATCCCACCCGATCAAAAAGGCGAGCAGCTCTCCGAGTGTCACATAGGAGTATGAGTACACGCTTCCCGAAATCGGAATCGAAGACGAAAACTCAGCATAGCAGAAGGCAGCGAGCGCACAGGCGAGGCCTGCTAAAATAAACGAGATGATGAGGGCGGGACCTGCACCGGTCGCTGCCACTGTTCCTGTAATGACAAAAATCCCTGTACCGATCACACAACCGATACCAAGCAAGGTTAAATCAAATGCGCTTAATGTACGGGCAAGGCTTTTTGACTTGCTCTGCGCACTCAATGTTTCAAGCGGTTTTTTTCTGAATAATGAACTCATCAAAGTTCCTCCCGGAAAATTCAAAATATTCTAATCATTATATACAGTTCTTGTTGTATTATATTGTCGAAATTTGGCGCAGTCAATCATATATTTTTCTGCTTTAAATGATAGAAGCGAAACAGCGTTGGCGTAAGATAGGATAGTAATTTTTACTAATAACATATTCAATTTTATGCAGTGTGAACCGATAGAAAAAATAGATTCGCCCAATTTTGATTTGCGGTTAAAAAGGAGATGCTGACCATGTTTCAATATGAAGAATTGAATAAACAGTTTATCGGCGGGAAATGGCAGGAGGGCAGCAGCCCAAATGTATTGGAAAACAAAAATCCTTATACTCAAAAAACATTCACAACCTTCCAAAAAGCGACTGCTGACGATGTAGATGAAGCGTACCGGGCAGCAGCGCTGGCGAAGAAAAAATGGGATGCGGTCAATCCGTTTGAGAAAAGAACCATTTTAGAAAAAGCCGTCACGTATATCGAAGAGAACGAAGAAGCCATCATTTATTTGATTATGGAAGAGCTTGGCGGAACAAGGCTCAAAGCAGCTTTTGAAATCGGGCTTGTCAAAAACATCATGAAAGAAGCGGCAACGTTCCCTGTCCGCATGGAAGGAAAAATTCTTCCGTCAACAATAGACGGCAAGGAAAATAGATTATATCGTGTGCCGGCAGGCGTTGTCGGTGTTATCAGTCCATTTAACTTTCCATTCTTTTTATCTATGAAATCAGTGGCGCCCGCGCTCGGAGCAGGCAATGGCGTCGTGTTAAAGCCGCATGAAGAAACGCCGATTTGCGGCGGCACGCTGATTGCCAAAATTTTTGAGAACGCGGGAATTCCAGAGGGGCTGCTGAACGTGGTTGTCACAGACATTGCAGAAATCGGAGACAGCTTTGTCGAACACCCGGTACCGCGGATCATCTCATTTACAGGCTCGACAAAAGTCGGCAGCTACATCGGCCAGCTTGCGATGAAGCATTTTAAAAAGCCGCTTCTTGAACTCGGCGGCAACAGCGCCTTCATCGTGCTTGAGGATGCAGATATAGAATATGCGGTTAATGCGGCGGTGTTCAGCCGATTTACACACCAAGGACAGATTTGCATGTCAGCCAACCGCGTACTTGTTCACTCATCAATTTATGATAAGTTCCTTGAAATGTATCAGGCAAAAGTGGAATCGCTGAAGGTCGGCGACCCGATGGACCCTGATACAATTATCGGGCCTTTAATCAACAGCAGACAGACGGACGGGCTGATGAAGTCTGTTGAGAAAGCGATTGAAGAAGGCGCTGTTCCAGTGAAGCTTGGCGGGTTTAACGGGACGATCGTGGAACCGACGATCTTAAAAGACGTGAAACCGTTCATGAGCATTGCCAAGGAAGAGTTGTTCGGACCTGTCGTCTCCTTTATGAAGTTTGATTCAGAAGACGAAGCGGTGGATATCGCAAACGAAACGCCGTTTGGCTTGAGCGGAGCCGTACATACCTCAAATCTTGAGCGCGGCGTGGCTTTTGCGAAGCGCATTGAAACAGGCATGATACATGTCAATGACACGACAATCAATGATGAACCAAATGTGGCCTTCGGCGGTGAAAAGCAATCAGGTCTCGGCCGTTTGAACGGTGAGTGGAGCCTTGAAGAATTTACGACGCTGAAATGGATCTCGGTCCAGCACGAAAAACGCAGCTTCCCTTATTAATAAAAAAGGAGTGAATGGAATTGAGCATAAAAACGGAAAAAGAAACGGCAGACCTTCTGGACGCGTTTGTCAAAGTAGCCCCTTATTTAAACAGCCTGGTCCAAGATGATATTACAATCGGCATTTACGATACGGAAAAATTACTTGTGAATATACCAGCCAAAACCTTTTCTCTAAACGTAAAAGCCGGCGATCCGCTGCAGGAAGGGGATATTATCACAGATGCCATCCGCACCAATCAGAAGAAGACGAGCATGGTTCCGAAAGAGTTGTTCGGCTTCCCATTGATTGCACGTGCCATCCCGCTCCACGACGAGAATGGAAGAGTGATAGGGGGCGTCGGCCTCGGAACGAGCCTTGAGGAGTCCTCAAAGCTGCATGATGTAGCAGAAAGCTTATCAGCTGTCGTTGAACAAACGGCTGCAGCCATTTCCGATATTTCGGATTCAATCAATGGGTTTTCAACTCAAATGTCAGGCATTTCCTCTCAGGCGAAAAAGGTAAGCGAAAGCGCCGGTGAAATCGCCGATATTTCAGTAACCGTGAAAGGCATCTCTGACCAAAGCAACCTGCTCGGCTTAAACGCCGCAATCGAAGCGGCCAGAGCAGGGGAGTCAGGAAAAGGCTTCTCTGTCGTCGCAGATGAGATCAGAAAGCTAGCGACGCATTCGAAAGAAAATGTCGGCCAGATTGACCAGATCACGAAAAAAATTCACAGCCTGCTGAAAGGGCTGGAGGAATCAATTGAGTCGATTAATCAGCATACAGACGGACAAGCCGCTGCCGTTGAGCAAATTTCCGCCACGATGCAGGAGATTTCAGGAAGTGCGCAGCATCTCGCAAAAATGGCAGAAAAAGCGCTTGAGGAAGAATAAGAGACCGGGACAGATGTCCCCGGTCTTTTTTCTATCCTGCATTTCCATGAAATTTGTCTGACGTTTTACTAGTTTTATTCCAGCGGCTGATTTAAAATGTACACATGAACTTACGTGAGGATTGATAGGAATCATGAGTATATTAAAAGCGGAAAATCTGTATAAAACATACGGAGATAAAACATTATTTGACCATATCTCCTTTCATATTGAAGAGAATGAGAGAATCGGATTAATCGGGCCGAACGGAACAGGAAAATCCACGCTGCTGAAAGTGATCGCCGGCTTGGAATCTATCGAAGAGGGAGACATCACGAAATCAGGCAGCGTGCACGTTGAATTTCTTCATCAAGACCCAGAGCTGCCTGCGGGGCAAACTGTGCTGGAGCATATCTATTCCGGTGAATCTGCTGTGATGAAAACCTTGCGTGAATATGAAAAAGCGCTGTATGAACTGGGGGAAGATCCTGAAAATGAACAGCGCCAAAAGCACCTGCTGGCTGCGCAGGCGAAAATGGATGCGAACAACGCATGGGATGCAAACACCTTGGCGAAAACCGTATTGTCTAAGCTGGGCGTTAACGACGTCACAAAGCCAGTCAACGAGCTCTCAGGCGGTCAGAAAAAACGGGTGGCGATTGCCAAAAACTTAATTCAGCCCGCTGATCTGCTCATTTTAGACGAGCCGACGAACCATTTGGATAATGAAACGATTGAGTGGCTTGAAGGATATTTAAGTCAATATCCCGGCTCCGTCATGCTGGTGACACACGACAGGTATTTCTTAAACCGTGTCACCAACCGCATTTATGAGCTCGAACGAGGCAGTCTCTACACGTACAAAGGCAACTATGAAGTGTTTTTAGAAAAACGCGCGGAACGGGAAGCGCAGGCTGAGCAAAAGGAAACGAAGCGGCAAAACCTGCTGCGCCGCGAACTGGCTTGGCTGAGACGGGGAGCGAAAGCGCGCTCCACAAAACAAAAGGCGAGAATTGACCGAGTGGAGGCGCTTAAGGAGCAGAAAGGCCCTCAGTCATCTGGCTCACTCGACTTTGCGATTGGCTCCCACCGTCTTGGTAAACAGGTCATTGAAGCGGAAAATGTGATGATCGCTTATGACGGCCGCATGCTCGTCGATCGCTTTAATGAGCTGGTCATACCGGGTGAACGGATTGGGATCATCGGGCCAAACGGCATCGGAAAAACAACGCTGTTAAACGCCCTTGCCGGCCGTCATACTCCAGACGGCGGCCATATTGCGATCGGCCAGACCGTCAGAATCGGCTACTATACCCAGGATCATAGTGAAATGAATGGCGAGTTAAAGGTCATTGACTATATAAAAGAAACGGCGGAGGTCGTAAAAACAGCGGATGGCGATATCATTACAGCTGAACAAATGCTGGAGCGTTTCCTCTTCCCGCGTTCGATGCAGCAGACGTATATCCGCAAGCTGTCCGGAGGAGAAAAACGCCGTTTATACTTGCTTCAGGTTCTCATGCAGGAGCCGAATGTCCTGTTTCTCGATGAGCCGACGAACGATTTGGATACTGAAACATTAAGCGTACTGGAGGATTATATCGACCAGTTCCCTGGCGTCGTCATCACCGTATCCCATGACCGCTACTTCCTTGACCGTGTCGTCGACCGTTTGATTGTGTTTGAAGGAAATGGCGTCATTTCCCGCTTCCAAGGCTCCTACAGCGACTATATGGAGGAGACAAAAGCGAAGAAAATAGCTGAAAAGCCGGCTGCTGAAGCAAAACCGGCCGAAGCGGAGCTGAAGAAAAAACGGAAAAAGCTTTCCTACAAGGACCAGATTGAATGGGATGGGATTGAAGACAAAATTGCCCAGTTGGAAGAACAGCATGAACAGCTTGAAGCTGACATCGCCGCAGCAGGCAGCGATTTCGGAAAAATCCAAGAGCTGATGGCCAAGCAGGCGAAAACAGCGGAAGAGCTTGAGGCTGCTATGGACCGTTGGACAGAATTGTCTCTCATGATAGAAGAGCTGGAAAGCTAAAAAAGCGCGGCCCGCAGCAGGCCGTGCTTTTTTCACATAATGTACAAAAACGAACCGGCCAGCTTATGATAGGATGGAATTGTGTGTCAAAGACACATGGAAAACTAACGGAGATGATGAAGTATGACATGGACCATCGTGATGTTAATCCTCATGAGTCTGGTGAAAATCGTATTAACCTGTCTTCCAACAGGCGTCATGGAATGGCTGCTCAGCAAATTCGAGGTGCATGCCAAGCTAAGTGACGAAAATGCTGTTCTCTCTCTAAATGGAAAACGTCTCGAAGGTGAAGAGAAGCGGAAAGTGATAGACCAATTTAACGATGCTGTCTTCCTGGAGAAATATTATATTTACCCGGGTGATGAAGAGCGTTATTTACATCCAGAAAACGGCGGCACGCCGCTGGTGATAGATACGAAAAAAGGCAAAAAAGATGTGAAGCTGTTTGTGTACCGCTACGACGACCATATCGACGTCGTGAAACAGTACAAGAAGAAAGTCATTGCGTATCAATTGCTTTCTGATAGCCTTCAAAAGCAGCCTCTATCAGTAACTGGAAGTTTGGCTTAAACAGGACAGTGAACGACGGGTGATTGATGCACTCGTCTTTTTTATTGTTTTTTAAACCTTAACGTTTACGTTAAGGTTTAAAAGGTGTATAATGGGAACAGAAACGGCGAAGGGGGATTTACCTTGGAATGGATGAAGATAGATCAAGTAGCCAAAAGAAGCGGGCTGACAAAGCGGACCATCCGGTTTTATGAAGAAATCGGCTTGATTCCGGCGCCGAAACGGACAGACGGCGGCGTGAGGCTTTATTCAGAGGATGATATGGAGGAGCTTGAGAAAGTCATCAGCACAAAAGAAGTGCTCGGTTTTTCCCTTCAGGAACTTCAGCATTTCATGGAAACCAGCCGCCAGCTAGAGTTAAACAAAGAGGGGTATTTGTTGTCACTGGATCCTAAGGAACGGAAAGAAAAACTGGAGGAAATTCAGGAAACCCTGAATCACCAGCTGGATTTGATTGATAAGAAAATCCGCACATTCCAAAGCTTTAAAGAACGCCTGCAAGGCATGAAAAATAAAGCAGAACGTGCCATTCAATCAATCGAATGAAAAATTTCTCAAACGCTATTTTGTAGCGTTTCTTTTAATGGAATAAAGATGGAGGTCAGGTCAAATGGATAAGACAAAACAAGTGAATCAGAATCAGAAAACGGGCTTGCTCAGTCAGCCGAAAGCTGTATGGGCTGTCGCGTTTGCCTGTGTGATTTCCTTTATGGGAATCGGGCTGGTCGATCCAATTCTTCCGGCAATTGCAGCACAATTACATGCTTCACCTAGTGAAGTATCACTCTTGTTTACAAGTTATTTGCTTGTAACCGGATTTATGATGTTTTTCTCAGGCGCCATTTCCAGCCGCATTGGCGCGAAATGGACATTAATTCTCGGACTTATTTTTATTATTGTGTTTGCGGGGCTTGGGGGCAGCTCAAGCTCAATTGCTCAGCTAGTCGGCTATCGCGGCGGCTGGGGATTAGGTAATGCTTTGTTTATTTCAACTGCGCTTGCGGTCATCGTCGGCGTGTCAGTCGGGGGCAGCGCCCAAGCGATTATTTTGTATGAAGCTGCGCTCGGTCTCGGGATTTCTGTTGGACCGCTTGCAGGCGGAGAGCTTGGAAGTATTTCATGGCGCGCACCGTTTTTCGGGGTATCTGTCCTGATGTTTATTGCGTTAATCGCGATTTCTTTGATGCTGCCAAAATTGCCGAAACCGGCGAAACGCGTCGGTGTGTTTGATGCCATGAAGGCACTCAAATATAAAGGCTTGCTGACGATGGCGGTATCTGCGTTCTTATACAACTTTGGATTTTTTATTTTGCTTGCTTATTCTCCGTTCGTACTGAATTTAGATGAACACGGTCTCGGATATGTCTTCTTTGGCTGGGGCCTTCTGTTGGCTGTTACGTCAGTCTTTACGGCGCCGCTCGTGCACAAAGCGCTGGGCACAGTGCGTTCGCTGGTCGTGCTCTTTATCGCCTTTGCGGTCATTCTCATCATCATGGGAATTTGGACAGACCATCAGACATTGATTATTACTTGTATCGTTGTCGCTGGTGCTGTCCTTGGTATGGTCAACACGATTATGACAACAGCTGTGATGGGGGCTGCGCCGGTTGAACGTTCAATTGCGTCTTCAGCCTACAGCTCAGTCCGTTTCATCGGCGGCGCGATCGCTCCGTGGATTGCGGGAATGCTGTCAGAGCACTTCACAGCAAGCACACCGTATACGGTAGGTGGAATCGTCGTTCTTGTCGGCATGCTTGTCCTTCTCATGGGACGTAAACATCTTGCTGGAATTAAGGCGGGACATTAATAACGAAAGACACTGCTCGTGAAGCAGTGTCTTTTTTTAGTCGTTGTGCAAAACCAGATATATCAATAAAATCCTCGTCTTTCTTCCGTTTCTCCATCTATCTACAGCTTAATGCAGCAGCTTCTGTGCACGAGCTGATCGAATAGTATACTGAAGCCCATTCACATTGAATTCTTTTTTGCAGATGATGATGTTATACCCTTTATTGTCAGTATTTATTATCAGTTATAATGGCATCATAATAATCATTCAGAAAAAGTGGCACTAAAAAACCCGCCCTTCAGCAGGCGGGTTTTCTTCGATTTAAAGCACTTTCGTCGTCCAAGACTCGCAGTTCCACGTTTCTGTCGCGATATCCATATAAAAGTCTGGTTCGTGAGAAATGAGCAGAATGGAGCCCTTATATTCTTTGAGGGCGCGCTTGAGCTCTTCCTTCGCGTCGACATCCAAGTGGTTTGTCGGCTCATCGAGCACCAGCAGGTTTGTTTCTGAATTGATCAGCTTGCACAATCTGACTTTCGCTTTTTCGCCTCCGCTTAATACGGAGACGCGGCTTTCGATATGCTTTGTCGTCAGTCCGCATTTTGCCAGAGCGGCCCGGATTTCATACTGCGTATAAGAAGGGAATTCACTCCACACCTCTTCAATACAAGTATTGTTGTTTGTTTCCTTGACCTCTTGCTCAAAATAGCCGGTATAGAGATGCTCGCCGCGTTCAACCGAGCCTTCAAGCGGCTGGATTTCACCAAGCAGGCTTTTCAGCAATGTCGTTTTTCCGATCCCGTTAGCGCCGTAAAGGGCGATTTTTTGGCCGCGCTCCATGCGGAGGTTCAGCGGACGTGACAGCGGGGAATCGTAACCGATCACCAGATCCTTCGTTTCAAAAATCAGCTTGCCTGACGTTCTCGCCGGCTTAAAGTGGAATTCCGGCTTTGGCTTTTCTGCCGCAAGCTCGATCATATCCATCTTATCGAGTTTCTTTTGGCGGGACATCGCCATGTTTCTCGTGCTGACACGCGCTTTGTTGCGGGCAACGAAATCCTTCAGCTCCGCGACTTCCTGCTGCTGCTTTTTGTAGGCCGCTTCAAGCTGCTGCTTCTTCACCTCGTAGACTTCCATAAACTGATGGTAGTCACCGACATAGCGTGTCAGTTCTTGATTTTCAACGTGATAAATCAGGTTGATGACGCTGTTTAAGAACGGAATGTCATGGGAAATCAAGATGAACGCGTTCTCGTATTCCTGCAGATAACGTTTCAGCCATTCGATATGTTGTTCATCAAGATAGTTGGTCGGCTCATCGAGAAGCAGAATTTCCGGCTTTTCAAGAAGCAGCTTGGCGAGAAGAACCTTGGTGCGCTGTCCGCCGCTCAAATCAGTGACATCACGCTCTAATCCGATATCGCTCAAGCCGAGGCCGCGGGCAATTTCTTCCACTTTGGAATCAATGATATAAAAGTCATTGTTCGTCAGCGCGTCTTGAATCACACCGACTTCTTCAAGCAGCTTTTCGAGCTCGTCGGGATCAGCTTCGCCCATTTTGTTGTAAATCTCGTTCATTTCTTCTTCCATCGCAAATAAATAATGGAATGCGTCTTTCAGGACGTCACGGATGGATTTTCCTTTTTCCAGCACGGTATGCTGATCTAGGTAGCCGACACGGACATTTTTTGACCATTCGACTTTTCCCTCATCAGGTTCAAGCTTTCCGGTAATAATATTCATGAAGGTTGATTTTCCTTCACCGTTTGCGCCGATCAGCCCGACGTGCTCGCCTTTTAACAGGCGGAAGGAGACGTTATTAAAAATGGCCCGGTCACCGAAGCCGTGGCTTAAATCCTTTACAGATAAAATACTCATGTTTACACCTCTATCGTTTATCAAACACGCACAATCGGCGTGTAATATTCACCCTTTTGATTATAAAGGAGGAAGCGGAATGTTGAAAGGTATAGGAAAGAAAAAGAAAAATTGCGTTCCGGGCGAGGTTTTGAGATACTATGGAATAGATTTCAGGAATTGAGGAGAACAAAAATGACGCAAACTTGGCCATTTTTACATAATGCACAATCATTTATACAAGAGAATTGGAATACTTCCGGCTTTCAAAAGCCAACCCCTGTTCAGGAGCAAACAGCACAGCTAATCATGGACGGAAAGGATGTCATCGCGGAATCTCCGACAGGCACGGGCAAAACACTTGCATACGCACTGCCGGTTTTGGAACGGATCAAACCAGATCAGAAGCATCCGCAGACAGTGATCTTAGCGCCTTCGCGTGAGCTGGTGATGCAGATCTTTCAGGTGATTCAGGATTGGAAAGCGGGATCAGAGCTGCGCGCGGCTTCCTTAATCGGCGGGGCAAATGTGAAGAAGCAGGTCGAAAAGCTGAAGAAACATCCGCATATCATTGTCGGCACGCCGGGCAGGGTATTTGAACTGATTAAAGCGAAGAAATTAAAGATGCATGAAGTGAAAACGATCGTGCTTGATGAAGCGGATCAGCTTATCCTGCCGGAGCATCGCGAAACGATGAAGCAAATCATTAAAACGACATTAAGAGACCGGCAGCTTCTATGTTTTTCTGCCACCCTCAAAAAGGAAACAGAGGACGTGCTCCGCGAATTGGCGCAAGAGCCTGAGGTGTTGAAGGTGCAGCGAAGCAAGACGGAAGCTGGGAAAGTGAAGCATCAATATCTGATTTGCGACCAGCGCGACAAAGTGAAGCTGCTGCAAAAGCTGTCAAGACTCCAAGGCATGCAGGCGCTTGTATTTGTGAGAGACATCGGCAACCTGAGTGTGTATGCGGAAAAGCTAGCGTATCACCATGTCGATCTCGGCGTTCTGCACAGTGAAGCGAAAAAAATGGAGCGGGCGAAAATCATTGCCGCATTCGAAGACGGAGAATTCCCGCTCTTATTGGCGACTGACATTGCTGCACGCGGCTTGGATATTGAAAATCTGCCATACGTGATCCATGCTGATATTCCTGACGAAGACGGCTATATTCACAGATCAGGCCGAACAGGCCGTGCCGGAAAAGAAGGCAACGTGCTGAGCCTCGTGACGAAACTGGAAGAATCAAAGCTGAAAAAAATGGCGAAGAAGCTGGGCGTAGAGCTGAGTGAAGCTGTTTATACAGGCGGAAAATTGAAGACGAAATAAAAAGGAGGGCGGTAAGCCCTTCTTTTTTGCTGTAAAATAGTAGAAAAAGATTCGTGCGGGGTGAGGAGATGGCTTCAATAGACAGGTTTGAAAGATTGAAGGAGCCTGAGCTGAAAATTCTTGAACAATGGTTTGAAAATGAGGATACCATGCGAAGAATGGATGGGATGCTGCCATTAGATGTGTGGTATGCACGAGTGAATAAAGATGAAGACGATACTGTCATCATGGCATATGACGGGCAGCTGCCGGCAGGGATGGCCGTTATGGAGTTCGTGGAGGAGCGGGCGTATATTGGAATGATCGTCAATCCTATGTACCGGCTTCAAGGATACGGAAAACAGATATTAAAAAAACTGCTGAATGATCCTGATTTTATTAGGGTGAGAGAGTGGGCTGCATGCATTGAGGAAGACAATCAAATCAGTTTGGCTTGCTTTCAAGGAGCTGGATTTACTATGGAGGACCCGGAACCTGATGAAGATGGCTTTCTCACTTTGATTCTTCGCACCTGAGCATACACAAAAAACACGGAGGGCAAAAATCCCTCCGTGTTTTCATTATCATGTCAGCTCGGATCACTGACTTTGATCAGCTGTTTTCCTTTATTTTCGCCTTTAAATAAGCCGAGAAACGCGTCAGGAATGTTTTCGAAGCCTTCTTTAATGGTTTCCTCGTAATGGAGCTTTCCGTCCTTCAGCCATTCGGCCAGCTGTTTTGCTCCCTCAGAAAAACGATCAGAGTAGTCGCCTACGATAAACCCTTGCATCAGCGACTTTGTTTTGATCAGCTTCGATTGGACGCGAGGGCCCATGTCATCTGCTTCACTTTCCGCGTTGTAGGAAGAAATGGCGCCGCACACCGGAATGCGGGCAAATTCATTGAGCAGGTTCATGACCGCATCTGAAATCGGCCCGCCGACATTGTCAAAATACACATCGACACCGTCAGGACAAGCGTCTTCAAGCGCTTTTTGGATATCATCTGCTGTTTTGTAATTGATGGCTTCGTCAAACTGAAGCTCCTGTTTTAAAAACGCGATTTTCTCATCGGAGCCTGCGATGCCCACGACTCGCGCGCCTTTGATTTTGGCAATCTGCCCGACAGCTGAACCGACGGCTCCCGCAGCTCCAGAGACGACCACGGTTTCACCCTCTTTCGGACGCCCGATGTCCAGCAATCCGAAATATGCTGTCAAACCGGTCATTCCCAAAATGCCGAGATAGGCCGAAGCGGGAGCGAGGCTTGTATCAATTTTTCGCAAGGCAGACTCGCTTACAGCGGAAAATTCCTGCCAGCTGAGGTTTCCGATGACGATATCGCCCTTTTTTAGATGATCACCGTTTGACACGACTTCAGCAATAACCCCGCCAGAGAGCGCTTCATCCAAGGCGAACGGTTCAACATATGACTTTGTATCCTGCATACGGCCGCGCATATAAGGGTCAACCGATACATAAAGCGTTTTGATAAGCACTTCACCCTGCTGGGGTTCAGGGACAGGGATCGTTTCAAAGCGGAAGTCTTCATGAACGGGAGCCCCTTGCGGACGTCTGGCTAATTGAATCTGCTGTTGAGTTTTTGTCATATTCATCCTCCTACTACTTGATTGACACCAATGTAACACGGACTAGTGATGAAATACAAAAGGTAAGTCGGCATACAAAAAAGGAGAGGGGGTTCCTCTCCTTTTCAGCATGTTGACAAACCCTCGCAATCGTTGTCAGAACTGTGCGTCGGTGCTTACTTGAGAAATGATCAGCGGCTAAAAACTGAGCGTCCTGCTCAAATACCCCTGTCACCGCATCCTGCGGAAGTCTGCTCCAATGCTCGTTCTTCCTAGACTTCAAGGATTTTCGATCATGCTGAAAGGATGACAAAAGCTCAAAACGGTTATCGTTTTGAGCTTTTGTTCAACAGTCTGGAAGGAGAGGAGCTCCTCTCCTTTTCATTTCGCCCGTAATTTCGGGCACAGTCCCGTCGGCAGGCACATGGGCTTCTGGTCGATCGGGCTTCTCATGATGCAGCATTCCAAGCCGAAGACTTCACGGAAAAATGGCTGGGTAAACACATCTTCCGGTGTTCCGGCATTGTATATTTTTCCGTCCAGCACACTGATTAGATAGTCCGCATATTGAGCGGCCTGGTTTAAATCATGGAGCACCATGACTACGGTGCGGCCATGATCGCGGTTTAGCTTTTTCAGCAGCTCAAGCACTTCAATTTGGTGTGAAATGTCTAAATACGTGGTTGGTTCATCAAGCAAAAGCAAATCAGTGCCTTGCGCAAGCGCCATGGAAATCCATGCTCGTTGTCTTTGGCCGCCGGATAGGGCATCCAGTGTCCGTTCTTTCAGCTCAACCATGCCCGTTGCTTCCAGCGCCCACTTTACCATGTCGTGGTCCTCTTGAGTATGCTTGGATAACAGCTTTTTGTGAGGATGTCTGCCGAAATAGCATAATTCCTCTACCGTCAATCCTTCAGGAGCCTGAGGAGATTGAGGAAGAATGGCCAGTTTTTTTGCGACTTCTTTTGATGGCTGGCGATGTATATCTTTTCCTTCCAATAGGACCGTACCGCTTTTTGGAGCCATCAGCCTGGCGAGCGATTTGAGGATTGTTGATTTCCCGCAGCCATTGGCGCCGATGAGCGCAGTGATTTTTCCTTCTTCTATCTTTAAGTCGACTCCGTCAATAATCACTGTGCTGTCATATGAAAGAGTGAGCTGGTCTGCAGCCAGTTTTCCCATGGTATCCTCTCCCTACTGTTTCCTCGCTTCGAATTTCAATAAATATAAGAAATAAGGCGCGCCGATCACGGCTGTCAATATTCCGGCCGGTATTTCAACCGGAGGCATGATGCCGCGCCCTAACGTATCTGCAATTAATAATATAATAGCACCAATCAATGCCGATGCAGGCAGTAAATATTTAGCTTTTTCTCCGGTAAGCCGTCTGGCAATATGCGGAGCAAGCAAGCCGATAAAACCGATTGAGCCGACGACGGCTACACAGCTTCCCGCCAGTGCAACCGCGGTGAAAATCAGGATGAATCTCAGCCGGTTTGCGTTTTCGCCGAGACCCTGCGCAAGCTCATCACCGAGTGACATAAGATCCAGCTTTGGTATGAGAATGCAGACGATCGGCAAAAGAACCAAAAGCCATGGCGCAAGCAGCTTAACTTCTTCCCAGTTTCTTCCCCATAGGCTGCCTGTCAGCCAAATGAGTGCAGCATTCACGTCGCCCGGAAACTTGACCATCATATATTGCATCCCGGCATGGCAGACCGCGCCTAAGGCGATGCCTGATAAAGCCAATGAAGAGGGCTGAATGCTTTTTTTTCGGGCTATCATTAATAATAGTACAGCAATAATGGCTGCTCCGGCAAATGCAGAGAACGGAAGCACGTATACCGGCGATTCAGGGAAGATCAGAATGACAGCCATCGCCGCAAGTCCGGACCCTTTTGAAATGCCGATAACGTCCGGGGAAGCGAGCGGGTTGCGGATGACACCCTGCAAAATCGCACCGGCCGCGGCAAGCCCGGCACCGGCCAAAATCGCTAATATAATCCGTGGAAGGCGGTATTGCTGGATGATGAATTCAAAGGAGTGATCCAGTCCCAGCAAGTTCGTCACCACTGCACCCGGTGAAATGTATAATGCACCGAAGCCGATGCTGATGACGGACAGAATGATCAGAATCACGGCCAGTATGAGTATCGCCAGTAAGGGGCGTTTTTGTTTTCTGGTTGTGTTCTTCATTTCAGATTTCGCCCTTTCCTTGCCAAATATAAGAAAAATGGTGTTCCGATAATCGCGGTGACTATGCCGACCGGTGATTCATAAGGAAATGCAATCCATCTGGCCAGAACATCTGCGTACACCAGCAAAATGGCACCGAACAGCGCCGAAAACGGAAGCACGTATTGATAATGTTCTCCGATCAGCTTGCGGACAATATGCGGAACGAGCAGTCCTACAAAGCCGATCGGCCCGGCGACAGCTACGGAAGCGCCGGAAAGAATTAAAATGATAAAACTGATCAGAATCCGGATGCCGTTCATATTTTGCCCAAGCCCTTTTGCTGTTTCGTCTCCGAGACCAAGTACAGAAACAGAACCGGAAAACACGAGGGCAAGCCCGATGCCGATGACAGAAAACGGAGCGATGGTCATGACGTCCTGCCAATTGCTTCCGTCAATCGCGCCTGTCATCCAGTACAGAACATCTTCTCCCGACTCATTTAAAATAATGATGGCCTGTGTCATGGAGGAGAGGAACAGATGCACCGCCATTCCCGACAATGCCAGTTTGACAGGTGTCATTCCGCCGGATGAGGCAATCATGTACACAATCGCGCCGCCTGCAGCCGCACCCGCAAAAGCGAATACAACGGAAGAATAGGGCGATGCCGGCAAAATGACGAGAGAAGCAACGACAAAAAGCGAAGCACCCGCATTCACACCGAAAATTTGAGGTGAAGCCAGAGGGTTTCTGGTCATGGCCTGCATCAGCGCCCCTGCAACGGCTAGGCTGGCTCCGACGAATACGCCGATTAATGTGCGGGGAAGGCGGAGAGTGGAGATGATGAGCTGTTCCTTTGAACCATCCCATACAAAAAGATATTTCAATGAATCTATGATTCCGATGTCTGAGGCTCCTACTGAAAGATTCAGCCCAAGCCCGAATATCAAAATGATCAGTGCGATGATGAACATCATCAGTCTTGATGATGAGCGCCGTTTGGCTGAATGATACAACAGTCTCACTTCCTTACTGCGTCTGGTTGCAAAAACGAAGAAGCAAGGATTTCCCCTCGCTTCTCATTTGTCCTACTTATTATACACTTTTTTTAGCACGTCCTTGGCGCTTGTTTCACTAGACTTGATGCCTCTGAATCTTGTCCAAGTGTCACGGTCCGCATCATAGACTTGTCCGTTTTTCACCGCTTTGAGATTTTTCCAGAGCGGGTTCTTTTTCCACTCGTCTACAATTGTCTTGCCTTCGTTGGCTGAGATGAACAAAATATCCGGATCGATTTTGCTCAATTGCTCGAGGCTGACCTCTTGATAGGCTTCATTTGACTTCACAGCGTGTGTAAAGCCGAGCATTTTAAAGATTTCTCCGTCATATGATGATGACGTATGAAGCTGGAAGGAATCTGCTCTTGCAACCCCGAGAACGATATTGCGGTTTTCATCTTTCGGAAGCTCCGCTTTTAGATCGTTGATGACTTTTTTGTGCTCGGCAAGCTTTTCTTTTCCTTCGTCTTCTTTATTTAATGCTTTAGCAATGGTTGTAAAGCTGTCGATCGTTTCGTCATATGTCGCTTCCCGGCTTTTTAATTCAATCGTCGGGGCGATTTGTTTCAGCTGTTTATAAATGTTTTTATGGCGCTCAGCGTCAGCGATAATTAAATCAGGCTTCAAGGAACTGATGACCTCAAGATTTGGTTCGCTGCGTGTGCCTACAGATGTATAATCAATTGAGCTGCCGACAAGCTTTTTAATCATATCTTTTTTGTTGTCATCGGCGATGCCCACCGGCGTAATGCCGAGATTGTATACAGCATCCAAGAATGAAAGCTCAAGGACAACCACCCGTTTAGGTGTTCCGCTTACTGTCGTTTTTCCTTCTTCGTGCTGGATCACTCTAGAATCCTTTGACTTGCTTTCGCTGCTTCCGCTGTTATTCTGGCTGGATGAACAGCCGGATACAATGAAGCAGGCGATTAATAAAACACTCATGATGGCAATCAACTTGTTAGAATAGGTGCGCATGTCATTCTTCCTTTTTTTAGATTTAGTAATGAGAATCATTATCATATGTAAACACTATAATAGCATGGCTCATCATGTCAATATTTTTTTAGTAAAGAAAGCTGCAGTTTTACTGCTTTTTCATGAAAGCATCATCAGACACAAATAAATGGTATACAGCATTGCCATGTCTGCGGGATAAAAACGCATTGGCATTTGCTTTAGAGGTTTCGAGCATTTCAGCGTTGACATATGGAAGGAGAGCGCCGAGATAGCTGGACAATTTCTTTTCTATTTCTTCTGCGAGTGCGAATTCAATGTCGCCGATATTCATAATAATCGAGAAAACAAAGTCGATATCGATATGAAAATGTTCCTCAGCAAAGGCCGAAAGCTCGTGAATTCCGGGTGAACAGCCGGATCGCTGATGGAAAATCTGTTTGACTAAATCACTCACAACCCATGCATTGTATTGCTGTTCTGGTGAAAAGTATTGCATTGACATACCTCCTGCTCGTACGGATAAAGACAGCAATTCATGATCGTTTGCTCCGTGCAGCGGTTTCTCTTCGAATTTGAACTTTTCTGAAAATATTGTCGTTTCTATCACTTTACCATGGACGGAAAATAAATGGCTACTACCATTCTTCCTGTTTTTCTCTTCAATGTTCTGGAATCTGTTTCATCTATGTGTGACCGGGTATGAAAGAAATATAGTAATCATGAAGGAGGAATGTCGGAATGAAACCAGTTGTAAAAGAGTATACAAACGACGAACAGCTCATGAAGGATGTAGAAGAATTACAGCAAATGGGTGTTGCGAAAGAAGATGTATACGTCTTAGCTCACGACGATGACAGAACGGAACGGCTGGCAGACAACACGAACGCCAACACGATCGGAGCCAAAGAAACGGGTATCAAGCATGCTGTAGGAAATGTGTTTAATAAAAAAGGAGACGAGCTCCGCAATAAAATTCATGAAATCGGTTTTTCTGAGGATGAAGCCGCTCAATTCGAAAAACGCTTAGATGAAGGGAAAGTGCTTCTCTTTGTGACCGATAATGAAAAAGTGAAATCCTGGGCATAATGCAGGGATATAACCCAAAAGGCCAAATTTGGCTTTTTGGGTTTTTTTGCGGTCTTTGCGGTGTATGTTTTGCAGAATGCCGCAATCCGATAGCGGAACATTTTCGGTTCTGGATGTCTCTCAATTTGCTATCATATCTTTGTGAGAAATTGGAATATAATCTCACAAAATAGAAAATGGGGGTTCATAGTGAATGAAAAAAGTGATGTTAGCCACGGCTCTGCTTTTAGGTTTGACTCCAGCTGGCGCGAACGCGGCTGATTTAGGCCATCAGACATTAGGATCAAATGATGGCTGGGGCGCGTACTCGACCGGTACAACAGGCGGATCAAAAGCATCGTCTTCGAACGTGTATACCGTCAGCAACAGAAACCAGCTTGTCTCGGCATTAGGCAAGGACACTAACACAACGCCAAAAATCATTTATATCAAGGGGACGATTGACATGAACGTCGATGGCAATCTAAAGCCGCTTGGCCTAAATGACTATAAAGATCCAGAATACGATTTGGACAAATATTTGAAAGCCTATGATCCTAGCACATGGGGCAAAAAAGAGCCTTCGGGGACACTAGAAGAGGCGAGAGCACGCTCTCAGAAAAATCAAAAAGCACGGGTCATGGTGGATATTCCTGCAAACACGACGATCGTCGGTTCAGGGACAAATGCCAAGGTCGTGGGCGGAAACTTCCAGATTAAGAGTGATAATGTCATCATCCGCAACATTGAATTCCAAGACGCTTATGATTATTTCCCGCAATGGGATCCGACTGACGGAAGCTCAGGAAACTGGAACTCACAATACGACAACATCACGATAAACGGCGGTACGCACATATGGATCGATCACTGTACATTTAATGACGGCTCACGTCCGGACAGCACATCGCCAAAGTATTTCGGCAGAAAATATCAGCACCATGACGGCCAAACCGATGCCTCTAACGGCGCTAACTATATCACGATGTCTTACAACTATTATCACGATCATGATAAAAGCTCTATTTTCGGATCAAGCGACAGCAAAACATCTGATGACGGCAAATTAAAAATTACGCTGCATCATAACCGCTATAAAAATATCGTCCAGCGCGCACCGAGAGTCCGCTTCGGGCAGGTGCACGTTTACAACAACTATTATGAAGGCAGCACAAGCTCCTCAGATTATGCCTTCAGCTATGTGTGGGGGATCGGAAAATCATCTAAAATCTACGCTCAAAACAATGTCATTGACGTGCCTGGACTGTCAGCTGCTAAAACGATCAGTGTTTTCAGCGGGGGGACTGCTTTATATGACTCAGGCACATTGCTGAATGGCACGCAGATCAGCGCATCGGCTGCAAACGGGCTGAGCTCTTCTGTCGGTTGGACACCGTCTCTTCATGGCACAATCGATGCTTCCGCGAATGTAAAATCGAATGTTATATCTCAAGCGGGTGCGGGTAAACTGAATTAAGAAATGAAAAAACACAAAGGTCTGCTCACCTTTGTGTTTTTTAATTAATTAAAATGTTTATTAACTTAGTTAAGGAGTAGAATGGGAAAGGGGATCGGAAAACAAGTATATAGGAGGAGACCTATTTATGGCTTCAGAAAAAGACGCAGGAAAACAGTCAGCAGTAAAGCTTGTTCCATTGCTGATTACTGTCGCTGTGGGACTAATCATTTGGTTTATTCCCGCTCCGTCCGGACTTGAACCTAAAGCTTGGCATTTGTTTGCGATCTTTGTCGCGACAATTATCGGCTTTATCTCCAAGCCCTTGCCAATGGGTGCAATTGCAATTTTTGCATTGGCGGTTACTGCACTAACTGGAACACTATCAATTGAGGATACATTAAGCGGATTCGGGAATAAGACCATCTGGCTTATCGTAATCGCATTCTTTATTTCCCGGGGATTTATCAAAACCGGGCTCGGTGCGAGAATTTCGTATGTATTCGTTCAGAAATTCGGGAAAAAAACCCTTGGACTTTCTTATTCACTGCTGTTCAGTGATTTAATACTTTCACCTGCCATTCCAAGTAATACGGCGCGTGCAGGAGGCATTATATTTCCTATCATCAGATCATTATCCGAAACATTCGGATCAAGCCCGGCAAATGGAACAGAGAGAAAAATCGGCGCATTCTTACTAAAAACCGGTTTTCAGGGAAATCTGATCACATCTGCTATGTTCTTAACGGCGATGGCAGCGAACCCGCTGATTGCCAAGCTGGCCCATGATGTCGCAGGGGTGGACTTAACATGGACAAGCTGGGCAATTGCCGCGATTGTACCGGGACTTGTCAGCTTAATCATTACTCCGCTTGTGATTTACAAGCTGTATCCGCCGGAAATCAAAGAAACACCGGATGCGGCGAAAATCGCAACAGAAAAACTGAAAGAAATGGGACCATTCAAAAAGTCAGAGCTTTCCATGGTTATTGTGTTTCTTTTGGTGCTTGTGCTGTGGATTTTTGGCGGCAGCTTCAACATCGACGCAACCACAACCGCATTAATCGGTTTGGCCGTTCTATTATTATCACAGGTACTGACTTGGGATGATATCAAAAAAGAACAGGGCGCTTGGGATACGCTCACTTGGTTTGCGGCGCTTGTCATGCTGGCCAACTTCCTGAATGAGTTAGGCATGGTGTCTTGGTTCAGTAATGCCATGAAATCTTCCGTATCAGGATTCTCTTGGATTGTGGCATTCTTAATCTTAATCGTTGTGTATTTCTATTCACACTACTTCTTTGCGAGCGCGACAGCTCACATCAGCGCGATGTATTCAGCATTTTTGGCGGTGATCGTGGCAGCGGGCGCACCGCCGCTTTTAGCAGCACTGAGCCTCGCGTTCTTCAGCAACCTGTTTGGGTCAACGACTCACTACGGTGCTGGAGCGGCTCCAGTCTTCTTCGGAGCAGGCTACGTTCCGCAAAGCAAATGGTGGTCCATCGGATTTATCCTGTCGATCGTCCATATTGTCGTATGGCTTGTGATCGGTGGATTATGGTGGAAAGTACTAGGAATATGGTAGAAAGAAAAAGGCAGACGCGGTCTGCCTTTTTTATTTTAAAGCAAGTCCCTTAACTTCATTCAGCCAAACTGCAAAACATATTTCCTCCTATTGTTCACCCTTCAAAAGAAAATGGATTTTTGAAAAATGAGAAAATTCCCTATGAAAAATGGTATGATCTAGGTAGAAAGGATGGCTGGTGCTTGGTGAAAAAGCGGTTCCATTTTTCCCTGCAAACAAAAATAATGGGGCTGATTGCGGCTCTGCTGGTTTTTGTCATTGGTGTGCTGACCATTACGTTAGCCGTTCAGCATACGCAGGAACAACGGAGACAGGCTGAACAACTGGCGGTTCAGACGGCGAGAACCATATCCTATATGCCGCCGGCTAAAGAGCTCATTGAGAGAAAAGGCGGACATGCGGATGAGGCGCAAGAGGTCATTGAACAAATGAAAGAACAGACTGGCGCGTATGCCATTTATGTGTTGGACGAAAAAGGAGACATTCGGAGCGCCTCAGGTAAAAGCAGCCAAAAGAAACTTGAGCGTAGCAGGGAAATTTTATTTGGCGGCTCGCATGTTTCTGAAACAAAAGCGGATGGATCAAGAGTCATCAGGGGGAGTGCGCCGATTATTAAAGAGCAGAAGGGATACAGCCAAGTAATCGGCAGCGTATCTGTTGATTTTCTGAAAACCGAGACAGAGCAAAGCATCAAAAAGCATTTGCGAAACTTGAGTGTGATCGCTGTGCTTGTGCTGCTGCTCGGATTTGCCGGTGCCGCCGCACTGGCGAAAAGCATCAGGAAGGATACGCTTGGCCTAGAGCCGCACGAGATCGCGTCTCTTTATCGGGAAAGGAATGCAATGCTTTTCGCAATTCGAGAAGGAATCATTGCCACCAATCGTGAAGGCGTCGTCACCATGATGAATGTATCGGCTGCCGAGATGCTAAAGCTTCCCGAGCCTGTGATCAATCTCTCTATTGATGACGTTATGCCGGGAGCAGGGCTGAAGGGTGTGCTTGAGCGAGGAGAAATGTTGCCTAACCAAGAGGTGAACGTCAACGATCAAGTTTTTATTATCAATACGAAAGTGATGACTCAAGGCGGGCAGGCGTATGGGATTGTCGTGAGCTTCCGGGAGAAAACAGAGCTGAAAAAGCTAATTGATAAACTGACAGAGGTTCGCAAATATTCAGAGGATCTCAGGGCGCAGACCCATG
This sequence comes from Bacillus rugosus, assembly GCF_023238245.1. NCBI lineage: Bacteria > Bacillati > Bacillota > Bacilli > Caryophanales > Bacillaceae > Bacillus > Bacillus rugosus. The sequence continues at coordinate 866,957 of NZ_CP096590.1, forward strand.
AATTTTCCAATAAGCTTTACGCGATCTTAGGGCTGCTTGAGCTTGGTGAGTATGATGAAGCCATTGATCTGATTAAAGAGGAATATGCGATACAAAATGAACAGCATGATATTTTATTCCAAAACATCCATTCACAGCAGGTGCAGGCGATTTTGTTAGGAAAAATAAGCAAAGCATCGGAAAAGAAGGTCAAGCTGGTTATTGATGAGAACAGCTCGCTCGCGCCTCTTCCTGCACATATTGGCTTATCTCACCTCATCACAATTATCGGCAACTTAATTGATAACGCTTTCGAAGCTGTAGCGGATCAAAGTGTGAGGGAGGTATTGTTTTTCATCACGGATATGGGGCGTGACATTATCATTGAAGTTTCGGACACAGGGCCCGGTGTGCCGCCCGATAAGACGGAAGCTGTGTTTGAAAGAGGTTATTCTTCAAAGGGGAGGAAGAGAGGCTACGGTCTGGCCAATGTGAAAGACTCAGTGCGTGAACTGGGCGGCTGGATTGAATTGGCAAACTCAAAAGCTGGCGGAGCGGTATTCACTGTGTTTATACCGAAGGAGAAATAAAGGGGGAATTCATTTGATTCACATCGCGATTGCGGAGGATGATTTTCGGGTTGCGCAAATCCATGAGAGATTGATTGAACAGCTTGATGGATTCAAGATGATTGGCAAGGCGGCCAATGCCAAAGAGACAATGGCGCTATTGGAGGAACATAGGGCTGATCTGCTTTTGCTGGATATTTATATGCCGGACGAGCTTGGGACCACGTTGATTCCGGAGATACGAAGCCGATTTCCTGAAGTGGATATTATGATCATCACAGCGGCAACAGAAACCCGTCACTTGCAGGAAGCGCTCAGGGCAGGGATTGCCCACTATTTGATCAAACCTGTAACGGCTGACAAGTTCAGACAGGTGCTGCTTCAGTATAAAGAAAACAGAAAGCTGCTTTTGTCTCAGCCAGAGGTCAGCCAATCCATGATTGATCATATTTTCGGGACCAGTGTGAAGACACCTTTGCCGGCAGGAGATTTGCCGACAGGCATTAATTCGATTACACTGCGAAAAATTAAGGAAGCGCTCCGAACTGCGTCAGAAGGATTGACAGCTGAAGAGCTAGGAGAAAAAATGGGGGCGTCACGAACGACTGCCCGCCGCTATGCCGAGTACCTTGTGGCAAAGGATGAAGCAAGAGCCGAGCTTGAATACGGGATTATCGGCAGGCCGGAGAGAAAATATTATTTGGCGGCGGAATAGAGATGAAGAAATGTATGATTCTATTGATTGCTTTATTGATCTTTATGCAGGGGGACATCAGGCAGGCGGCTGCGCCGCGCCTGCCTGGCGGGCCAATTGAAATTGTCGTTCCTGCTGAACCTTCTGGCGGATGGGACGTTACAGCACAGGCGATCCAAGCGGTTTTGAGGCAGAAGCAGATCGTGAAGGATGAAGTTCATATCGTCTATAAACCTGGCGGCGGGGGAGATAAAGGCTGGAAATATGTCAACGAAAGCAGCAAACGCACCATCAGCATGACGTCCAGTTTAATACTGAGCAATGATCTTCTTGGGCAAAGCAAATTAAAAATTGGCGATTTTACTCCGCTTGCCATTCTCTCCAAGGAATGGCAGACGGTTGCATTGCCAAAAGGATCGGCGTTAACAAGCGGCAAGGATTTGCTGAATGAAATTAAGATGCATCCCGGCAAGGTGAAAATCGGCTTTGCCCCGGGCCTTGGCAATGATGATCAGCTCTCGTTCGTCAGAGCGGCAGATATGTACGGCATTGACTCTTTTGACATTCAATTTTTGAAGTATGACAGCAGTGAACAGCTTATTCAGGCGCTGATCAGACATGAGATAGAAGCGGCTTCAATGACACTCTCTGAAGCAAAACCATATGAGCGGCTCGGCGACATCACGCTAGCTGCTGTAACGTCTGATAAAAGACTTGATGGTTTTCCTGATGTACCAACGTGGAAGGAGCAGGGGATCCCGTTTGTTTTTTCACATTGGAGAGGGGTTTTGGGTCCGAAAAACATGTCAGAGGAAGAGATTTCTTTCTGGGATCAAGCGCTAAAGAAGGTCACCTCCTCGCGAGAGTGGAAGCGGAAAATAAATGAACAGGACTGGGAAAGCTTTTATTTGAACAGCAGGGAAACGAAACGGTTTCTTGATCAGCAATCCGCGTTTTATCAAAGCATTATGACAGGGAATTAAGATCCCGGCATTACGGGATCTTTTTGATGCACTGTGAAATGATCAAAAAGAACAAAACGGTTTTAAAAAATTAAAAATACAAAAAAACCAAATTATTTACTTGCGATTGGTTTTCCCATACGATGGCAAAAAGGCAAGAAGGGGAGTAAGAGAGAAAATGTAAGCGGATTCATTTAAGGGGGAATGGATGTGTTAGCAATTTTAGGCTTTCTCATGATGCTCGTATTTATGGCATTGATCATGACAAAACGGCTTTCTGTTTTAACCGCTTTAGTTTTGACGCCGATTGTGTTTGCACTTATCGCCGGATTTGGATTTACTGAAGTTGGGGACATGATGATTTCAGGGATTCAGCAAGTCGCGCCGACTGCGGTCATGATTATGTTTGCGATCTTATATTTTGGAATTATGATTGATACAGGGCTGTTTGATCCGATGGTTGGCAAAATTTTAAGCATGGTCAAAGGAGACCCTTTAAAAATTGTTGTCGGGACAGCGGTTCTCACGATGCTCGTAGCCTTGGACGGGGATGGCTCGACTACTTATATGATTACGACAAGCGCAATGCTTCCGCTCTATTTGCTGCTTGGCATCCGGCCAATTATTTTAGCGGGAATCGCGGGAGTCGGCATGGGAATCATGAACACGATTCCATGGGGTGGCGCAACGCCGCGGGCGGCGAGCGCGCTGGGGGTTGATCCGGCTGAGCTTACAGGACCGATGATTCCTGTCATCGCAAGTGGGATGCTTTGTATGGTGGCGGTTGCGTATGTGCTTGGCAAAGCGGAACGAAAGCGCCTTGGCGTGATTGAACTGAAGCAGCCGGCCAATGCCAATGAACCGGCGGCTGCAGTTGAAGATGAGTGGAAGCGGCCGAAGCTTTGGTGGTTCAATCTATTGTTAACGCTTTCTTTGATAGGATGTTTAGTATCGGGTAAAGTTAGTTTAACTGTATTGTTTGTCATTGCGTTCTGTATTGCACTGATTGTGAATTATCCAAACCTTGAGCATCAAAGACAGCGCATCGCGGCGCACTCTAGCAACGTACTGGCTATTGGCTCCATGATTTTTGCTGCGGGGGTTTTTACGGGAATTTTGACAGGCACCAAAATGGTTGATGAAATGGCGATTTCGCTTGTGTCTATGATTCCTGAACAAATGGGCGGATTGATCCCGGCGATAGTGGCCTTAACAAGCGGCATTTTCACATTCCTGATGCCGAATGACGCGTATTTCTACGGGGTGCTGCCGATTTTATCAGAAACGGCTGTCGCATACGGTGTGGATAAAGTGGAAATTGCCAGAGCCTCTATTATCGGCCAGCCGATTCATATGCTGAGTCCGCTTGTGCCATCCACTCATTTGCTTGTCGGACTTGTCGGAGTATCTATTGACGACCATCAAAAATTCGCCATGAAATGGGCTGTTCTCGCAGTAATCGTGATGACGGCTATCGCTTTATTGATCGGTACCATTTCTATTTCCGTATGATAATTCAGACGTAATGACGCACACTAACGGCAACAACATACCGGAGGTGTCATCATGAGTGATCCTTATATGCCAATGACTTCAGTCAGAAGCGGAACGGGGTTCGAAGCGGCAATAGGGGTGCACGGCCTAACCGTGCAAATTGCGAATGTCTATTTTATTCAGCTCCCGTCTGAACCTCGCTCATTTGTTTTAATTGATGCCGGCATGCCTCAATCAGCCGGCATGATTATAAATGAAGCCAAACAAAGATTCGGCGATGATTTTCAGCTGAAGGCAATTATCCTTACACACGGGCACTTTGATCATATTGGTGCGATAGAAGAAATCCTTGAGGACTGGGATGTTCCTGTTTATGTGCATTCTCGGGAAATGCCTTATGTAACGGGGAAAGAGGATTATCCTCCGGCTCGTCCTGACAGTAAGAGCGGGCTGGTCGCCAAACTATCGCCGCTGTTTCCGCGGCACTCCATCGATATTTCCTCACATGTGCAGGCACTGCCGGAAGACGGCTCTGTGCCGTTTCTTGACGAGTGGATGTGGATTGCGACTCCAGGACACACCCCCGGCCATATTTCGTTATTCCGTGAGGACGGGCGTGTGCTTGTGGCAGGTGATGCTGTTATTACAGTGGAACAGGAGAAAATGGCAGACGTCTTGATTCAAAAACAGGAGCTTCATGGACCGCCGGCTTATTTCACGCCTGACACAGGGACTGCTGCGGAATCCATTCAGAAGCTTGCCGGTCTTGAACCGGAAGCACTGCTGACGGGGCATGGCATACCGATGACCGGCAAAAACTTTCGCAGTGACTTAATTGAATTGGCAAATCGTTTATCGTCTCTTTGACACCCGGACATGCGGGTGTTTTTTAATTGTTTTCTAAGAGGATACAGAAAAATCATTTGTCTTCCGGCTTAAAAACGATACAATGAAAAGCATGAATGCGATTTGAAGGGGAGAGTTTGTTGGAAGAAAAAGAAATACTATGGAACGAAGCGAAAGTGTTTATTGCCGCATGCTATCAGGAATTGGGGAAGGAGGAGGAAGTGAAAGACCGTCTGGATAGCATTAAAAGTGAAATTGACCAGACCGGAAGCTATGTACATACAAAGGAAGAAATCGAGCATGGTGCGAAAATGGCATGGAGAAACAGCAACCGCTGCATCGGCAGATTGTTTTGGAATTCGCTGAATGTCATCGACAGACGTGACGTCCGGACGAAGGAGGATGTGCGGGACGCCCTCTTTCATCACATTGAAACCGCCACCAATAACGGGAGAATCAGGCCGAGCATTACGATTTTCCCTCCGGAAGAGAAGGGTGAAAAGCAAGTCGAAATATGGAATCATCAGCTGATTCGATACGCTGGATATGAATCTGACGGGGGAAAAATCGGTGACCCGGCTTCCCGTTGCCTGACGGCAGCCTGCGAGCAGCTTGGCTGGCGCGGAGAGCGAACGGACTTTGATTTGCTGCCGCTCATTTTTCGCATGAGAGGTGAAGAACAGCCGGTCTGGTATGAGCTGCCGCGTTCACTTGTGATCGAGGTTCCAATCACACATCCTGAAATTGAAGCGTTTTCTGATTTAGAGCTGAAATGGTACGGTGTGCCAATTATTTCCGATATGAAGCTTGAGGTCGGGGGTATCCATTATAATGCCGCGCCATTTAACGGCTGGTATATGGGCACGGAGATCGGAGCGAGAAATCTGGCAGATGAAAAGCGGTACGACAAGCTCAAAAAAGTGGCGTCCGTTATCGGTATTTCTACTGATTACAATACGGATTTATGGAAGGATCAAGCGCTTGTTGAATTGAATAAAGCTGTACTGCACTCGTATAAAAAGCAAGGTGTCAGTATCGTTGACCATCATACGGCCGCAAGCCAGTTTAAACGGTTTGAAGAACAGGAGGAAGAAGCGGGCAGAAAGCTGACGGGGGACTGGACGTGGCTGATCCCGCCGATTTCACCCGCTGCCACTCATATCTTCCACCGTTCCTATGACAACTCAATCGTTAAGCCGAATTACTTTTATCAGGATAAGCCTTACGAGTAAACAACGGAAAATCGGTGATGGCCTTCAAGGCTGCGGGATTCTGTGACAGAGACGTCGGTAACATTTGAGAAAGGGCTGCCTTTCTTTACAGCCTCAAGAAATGATTGTAAGTCGTTTTCCGGGCCTTCTGCCAAAATCTCGACACGGCCGTCATCACGGTTTTTGACCCACCCAGCCAGTTTTCGCTTATCGGCTTCCATTTGAACAAAATAGCGAAAGCCCACACCTTGAACCCGGCCGTCTGCAACGATTCGGTATTGAAGCATGTAAAAACCACCTTTTCTTTTTATGATAATCAATCATTTTACAACCTGTAAAGGGGATGTGTTCGTATGAAGTCACTGCACTATAAAGTTCTTTCTCTTAATCTCGGAAAGCCGCAGACGCTTGAGTATGACGGCAAAAAAATCGAAACGGGCATTACGAAGCAGCCCGCTGATTCCGCTGTAATGCTGCATCGGGAGAATTTTGAAGGTGACGGACAGGCCGATCTCGTCAATCACGGAGGACCTGACAAGGCTGTCTGTGTCTACCCGGCCGAGCACTATCCGTTTTGGGAAGAGGTTCTTTCAAGAACGCTGCCAAGCGCCGCATTTGGTGAAAATCTGACGGTCGCGGGCCTAACCGAGGAGAACGTTTGCATCGGTGATGTGTTCAAGCTTGATGAAGCTGTTGTTCAGGTCAGCCAGCCGCGCCAGCCGTGTGTAAAGCTGGCGAAAAAGCTTGGTGTAAAGGAAATGGTGCTAAAGGTTCAGCAAACCGGCTATACCGGATTTTATTTTCGCGTGCTGGAAGAGGGCAGGGTATCTCCCGGCGCTAAACTGGAGTTGCTGTCCAGAGGCGAGAAAGACATATCAGTTCAATTCGCAAACCGTATCAAATACCATGATGCAAAAAATCTCGCCGCCATTGAACGGGTTTTAAGTGAAGACGCACTGTCGGAAAGCTGGAGAGCGTCCTTTATGAAAATAAGGGACAGGCTGCAGCCGGCTGAATAGAAAAAAGCCGCGCATATCAACGTGCGCGGCTTTATCATTCTATGATCATTTTTTCTTTGTTTCAAGCAGGTTGGCAAGAAAATAGGTCTTATAGCTTTGAAGCTTTCTTCCTTCATGGTGCGTGATCCCCTGCTTTTTTAATTCTGCCACATACCAGCCTTTACTGCCGTAATGCATGTCAGAAAACTCCTTTCCCTATCTCTCCCAATGGAGAGGATTTTACCAAACGATTGGCATTGTAACATCCATGGAATGATGCTGAAAAGAGATGCGGGAAAAACTGAGCCTTTCGCACTAGTTATGCGAATGTACTTCTGTATGTATATGCCGAGTAAAAGCTGAATATGATTTAATGGCCGGTTAGTTTCATCATGACAACGCCGAATGTCATAATGCTGAAAACAATGCCGATATATGTGAGCATCCCGTTTTTCTTCTTCACGCCGTAAACGGTCATAATAATGCCTTCAATGAAAAAAATGATGCCGAAAATAATAAACCACATGCAGGTAAAGGCTCCTTTCGCAGACATAATAGTAGTGTAGCATATCTGAAAGAGCCGGGCTGTGACAATATCAAGAAAGCCGGGCAGCATATGCGCCCGGCTCGTGTTTTTATTGCTTATCAACCAATTTGACCAGCAGCTGTGCCAAATGTTTTTTCTCATCTTCGTCCGCAACGCTCCAAAGCTCTTGCAGGAGCATTTCTTCACTGTTGTGAGGCTCTTCATGCTTCGCGAGGTAGTCTCCCAGGATCGCGGCGCTTTTCACAAGCTTGCCGTCATCCAATCCCAGCTTTTTGCCTCGGTTCACTTGTTTGCTTAGGTATTCTTTAAATTCCTCAAAGTCTTTTAAAATTTCTTCTTTTGTTGTGCCATGCATCGCATTCAATTCGTTTTCAATTTGGATTTTTTCTTGATCTCTGTTCATTGCAATACCTCCTCCTGCGAATAGTGATGTTTTACCTGCAATTGGAGGAGGTTAAACCATCCGGCAGCCCGGAATGTGTTTTACAGTTTTGTCAGGATAATCGGTTCATCCTTTGTGATGACGATGGTGTGTTCAACTTGGGCAACCATGCTTTTATCCGGTGTCTTGAACGTCCAGCCGTCTCCAGCTTCAACAATTGTTTCGGCTTTCGTTGAAATAAACGGTTCAAGCGCGATGACTGTCCCGTTTTTGAAAAGCGCGTTATCAAACGGATCATAATAGTTCATGATGTGGTTCGGCGCTTCATGCAGGCTTCTGCCGATTCCGTGGCCGGTCAGGGTTTTAATGACGGTAAAGCCTTGAGAGCGTGCTTCATGATAAACGGCTCTTCCGATTTGGTTTTGGCGCTTGCCTGCTTTTGCCTGCTGCAGTCCTTTTTGAAAAGCGTCTTCCGCGCATTGGCAAAGCTTATGAAGGCGCTCTTCTCCTTCACCAAGCACAAATGAGATGCCTGTGTCGGAATAGAAGCCGCCAAATTCAGCGGAGATGTCAATGTTCACAAGATCTCCCGCTTTTAAAATTTTAGAAGTGCTTGGTATGCCGTGAGCCACTTCATCATTTACGCTGATGCATGTCACGCCCGGAAAGTCGTATTCTTTCTCAGGAGCTGACACGGCGCCATGCTCATCAAGCACCGCTTTTCCGATCAGGTCAAGGTCTTTTGTGCTCATGCCGGGCTCTGCTTTCCGTTTCATTTCTTCACGCGCCAGCGCGACGATTCTTCCGATTTGTTTCATGCCTTCTAATTCTTGATCGTTTGTTACAATCATCTGTCATTCCCGCTTTCTTTTTAAATAATCTAGTTTAAGCTTACCACAACTGTCTTAAAAATAGGAAACACACGGACCTGGGAAAAAAGAAATACTCCGGGAAAATTGGTATAGATCACTAGATATCTTATATGGTATATTTGAAAAAAAAGGGTATGAGGGGGATGGGTATGCTTTCATTTTTACAAAAACTCGGGAAGTCATTTATGCTCCCGATTGCGGTTCTGCCTGCAGTTGGAATTATCCTTGCGCTTGGCAGAGAGGATGTATTTAATATCCCGTTTATCTATCAAGCGGGGACGGCGGTTTTTGATCATCTGCCGCTTATTTTCGCGATCGGAATTGCCATTGGCATTTCAAAGGACAGCAATGGAGCCGCGGGTTTATCAGGGGCGATATCGTATCTGATGCTCGACGCGGCGACAAAGACAATTGATAAAACAAACAACATGGCGGTATTTGGGGGAATCATTGCTGGTTTAATAGCCGGTTATACCTATAACCGCTTCAAGGATACAAAGCTGCCTGAATATCTTGGCTTCTTCAGCGGCAGGCGGCTTGTGCCGATTGTAACAGCTATTATTACGATTATTTTAGCCGGCATATTTGGAGTCGTCTGGCCGCCGATTCAATCGGGCATTAACGAGTTTGGAGAATGGATGCTTGGGCTCGGCGGCATCGGGGCTGGCATATTTGGCCTGTTCAACAGGCTGTTAATTCCGCTTGGCCTTCACCACGTGCTGAACAATATTTTCTGGTTCCAATTCGGAGAATATAACGGAGTGACAGGAGATCTGGCGCGCTTTTTCGCGAAAGATCCGACAGCGGGCACATATATGACCGGCTTCTTCCCAATCATGATGTTCGGTCTTCCGGCGGCGTGTCTGGCTATGGTTGTGACTGCAAAGCCGTCAAAACGGAAAGCAACGGCGGGAATGATGATCGGGTTTGCCTTGACTGCGTTTATCACAGGGATTACGGAGCCGATTGAGTTTGCATTTATGTTTTTATCTCCGTTATTATACGCTGTTCACGCGGTCTTAACCGGGCTGTCTTTATTTATCGTCAACTGGCTCGGCATCCGCTCAGGCTTCTCTTTCTCAGCCGGAGCCATCGATTATGTGCTGAGCTATGGAATTGCAGAAAAACCGCTGCTGCTGCTTCTGGTAGGTATATGCTATGCGGCAGTCTATTTTATCGTGTTTTATATACTGATTAAGGCATTGAACTTAAAAACGCCGGGACGGGAAGATGACGATGTGGATGAAGTGCTTGATGAAAACACCGTTCAGGATGTCAATGAAAACATCATGCTGAAGGGGCTCGGCGGAAAAGAAAACCTTCAAACCATTGATCATTGCGCCACAAGACTGCGGCTGACTGTGAAGGATACCGCTTTAGTGAATGAAGCGCTGCTAAAGAAAGCAGGCGCAAAAGGGGTCGTCAAATCAGGAGGGCAATCGGTTCAAGTGATCATCGGGCCGAATGTAGAATTTGCGGCAGAGGAATTGAGAGCTGCGGTGAAATAAAAAAGCGGAGAGGGCATCCTCTCCGCTTTTTCTTATTGATCTTCATCATCCGTTGACGTTTCGGAAGAATCTTCGTCATGTTTTGTGTAATCATAATCGGAAGGATTCACCTTTGTAAAACCTTTCGGCTCATAGAACCTCAGCAGGTCTCCGTTTATGATTTTATCGGACATTTCAAGTTCCTTCTTGACGAGTGAGTCTTCTGACTTGTCGATTTCGGATTCATCAAGCTCTTTTCCGGTTTTCGTATCGTAATACTTGCCGGATACTTTCGTGTACTTCGGTGAAATAAAGTCTCCGTTACGGAACGGAATCACTTCACGGTGTTCTTTAGATAAAATATCAGAACCGGACATCAGATAGTCTTTCGTATCCACTCCGAGCAAATGCAGAATGGTAGGAGCCACATCGACGTCTCCGGCATATTTATGAACTTTCTCGCCCTTCACGCCGGCAGCGTGGATAAAGAGCGGCACCCGTTGAAGCTGGGCGTTGTCATAATCAGTAATTTCATCTTTGCCAAGAACTTTGGCCATTGCTTTATTGTGGTTTTCAGAGATGCCGTAGTGATCTCCGTACATCACGATAACCGATTTATCATATAACCCGTCTTTTTTCAGATCATTGAAGAATTGTTCAATGGACTGATCAAGGTAATGGGCTGACTGGAAGTAGTTGTCGACGACAGAGTCACCAAAGTCTCCAGCCGGGAAGTCTGTATCCCCCTCATCCATTCCGAATGGGAAGTGGTTAGATAGGGTAATGAACTTCGTATAAAACGGCTGCGGCAGGCTTTCTAACAGCGGCATTGATTCTTTAAAGAACGGTTTGTCTTTCATCCCGTAGTTTTTCGTGTTTTCTTCGTTCATGTCATAGTAAGCAGAATCGAAGAACTTATCGATGCCTTCCGCTTTGTACATTTCGTTACGGTTCCAGAACGTCTGCGTGTTTCCGTGGAATGCAGCAGATGTGTAATCCTTAGACTTTAAAATCGCCGGAACGGATTGAAGCGTGTTTTGCGCTTTGTTTACAAAAACTGAACCTTGAGCCAGCGGGTACAGAGAGTTTTCCATCATAAATTCTGCATCAGATGTTTTACCTTGTCCCGTTTGGTGGAAAAAGTTATCAAAGTAGAACGTTTCGTTATCATGTGCCAGTTTATTTAAGAAAGGTGTGACTTCTTTGCCGTCAATTTTATAGTCAATGATAAATGACTGCAGAGATTCAAGTGAAACGTAAATGACGTTTTTTCCTTCTGCCTTGCCAAAATACACGTTATTCGGCACGTCGTAATTGGCTTTCATGTAGTTTTCCACTTCCGTCACGTCGCTGGAATCGGCAAGCGCGCGCTGGCTGTTGGATTTGATATTCTGCACAGCGTCATAAATCGTAAAATTGTACGTTCCCAAGTATTTCACAAGATAGTTTCGGTCGAATGATCTTGTCAGCAATTCAGGTCGGTCTGATTCCGCAACTGCCAAGTTGATTAAGAACACAAGAATCGAAGACGCTAGAACGATTCGGAACGATTTTTTGCTCGACGTTTCAGCAGGCTTGTTCACTTTGATCGCCAAGATAATCAGAATGATCGTATCGATAAAGTAAAAGACGTCAGTCGGTCTCATCAGCGAAAATGCGCTGTCACCGAGTTGGCCGCCGTTTGTTTTAGCCTGCATAATGACCGGAATTGTAATAAAATCATTGAAAAATCTGTAGTACACAATGTTTGCGTACAGTAAAAAAGACATTAAAAAATGAATCACTATAATGGCTGTCTGCTGTAATTTTTTCTTGAACAAGAGTCCAAAGCCAAGAAAGAACAAGCTTGAGCTGAGAGGATTCACAAAAAGCAATATTTTTTGTATCGTGTTGTCTATTCCTAAGTTGAAGTTCAGGACATAACCGACATACGTTTTGATCCATAACAGGACGACCGCGATTAAGAAGAAGGCCAGTCCTCTTTCTTTTATAAATGTTTTCATTGTTACACTCCTTTTTTCCGATCACAGTTCGAGCGAAACGATAGAAAAAACGAACGTATCCAATATAACACGAATCAGCAGATTAGAAAAGTGTAAATCGTCGGGTGGAAAAAGTGGCGAAAAACGCCGTCGAATCAACGTTTCGCTTGCAAATTGCTAAATGTAAAAAAAGGTTTCTTTCTAGAAATAAAGGAATAAAATGGTACTGCGGGAGATGTATGATAAAATATAAGGAAATAAATGAAAAGAGGTGAACTGATGGATTTTTCCCATATTGTGTCTGAAGATAAAATTAAACGTGCCATCAAAGACGGAGAATTTGAAAACCTGCCGGGAATGGGAAAGCCGCTGCCAAAGGATGACGCGGCACACTTACCGGAATCGCTTCGCATGAGCTACCGTGTGTTAAAAAACGCAGGAATGGCAGAGGATGAGGGCGCGCTCAAAAAAGAGCTCATGACCATCGACCATTTAATCTCAAAATGCTATGACAAAAAAGAACGTGAGCTATTAATCAGAAAAAAAACCGAAAAGCAGATGTTGCTTGATAAGCTTGTCGACAAAAAAGGCATGTTTTCAAAGCCGGCGTCCGCTTTTTATAAGAATAAAGTATATGACCGGCTTGGACGAAACAGACCTTCTTCCAGCTGATTTGTCCTGTCTGAAGGATGGCGATTGACACAAGCCATCCTCTTTATGTTCCAGTGGTCTCAGTCTAAAAGGTTTATGTTTATCCGTCTGTGGGGAAATGACTCATAAACGAAAAAAGGGTGATAGGATGGAACGACTATTGGAATGGATAGAGCGCATATCAGATTGGCTGTGGGGGCCGCCGCTAATCATCTTGCTGACGGGGACGGGATTGTACTTCACCATTTTGCTGAAATGTTTTCAATTTCGTTATCCTTTATACATTTTGAAACAGACGATCGGCAGCGTAGGAAAAAAGCCGAAGGGAGAGGGCACAGTCACTCCGCTTCAGGCTTTGACGTCAGCCCTCAGCTCCACGATCGGTGCGGCGAATATTGTCGGGGTGCCTGCCGCTATTATGTTTGGCGGACCCGGAGCTGTTTTTTGGATGTGGCTTATTGCCTTATTTGCCATGGCGATTAAGTTTTCTGAAAGTGTGCTTGCTGTTCATTACAGAGAAAAAAATGAGCAGGGGGAATTTGTCGGGGGACCGATGTATTACATAACCAAAGGCCTGCGCATGAAATGGCTCGGCGTATTTTTCTCGGTTGCGCTGATCGTGGAGCTGATTCCGAGCATTATGGTTCAGGGGAATTCGGTTTCAGTCTCTCTTGCCGAAACGTTTTCTTTCAATAAAATATATGCGGGAATAGGCATTGCGTTTTTGATCGGGTTAGTGGTAATAGGGGGAGTAAAGCGGATTGGAAAAGTAACAGAGTTTGTCGTGCCTCTTATGGCAGGGGCATACGTGGGAGCCGGGCTCCTCACTGTTCTGATGAATCTTTCATCAGTGCCGGCGTTTTTCTCTCTTATCTTTTCGAATGCGTTTACCTCTTCTTCAGCAGTTGGCGGATTCGCTGGTGCTGCCCTGGCTGAAACCGTTCGCTGGGGATTTGCCCGCGGACTGTATTCTAATGAAGCCGGAATGGGAACAGCCCCGATTGCACATGCGGCGGCAAAGACTGATCACCCTGTAAGGCAAGGATTCTGGTCTGTGATCGGCATTGTCATTGATACGTTGATCATCTGCACCACCACGGCTTTTATCGTCCTTTCATCCGGTGTCTGGACAGGGAAAAATGCCTCAAATGACCCGGCAGCATTGACAACGGCTGCATTTCAGCACTACTTCGGTTCTGGCGGAGGGTACTTCGTCTCTGTTTCTCTCGTTTTCTTTGTTGTATCGACCATTATGGTTGTCATTTTTTACGGTGTAAAGCAAGCTGAATTTCTGTTCGGGCGGCTGGCAGGACATGTAATCAAATTCGTTTATTTAGCGGCTATTATCATAGGTGCCGCAGGCGGAGCAAAAGCCATCTGGGGCATTTTGGACTTAGCATTAGTTTTTATTGTTGTTCCGAATGTGATTGCGCTGCTGTTATTGAGCAGAAAGGTAAAAGCGCTGTATACCGAATTTTTTACATCTGAACAGTATTACCTGAAAGATACAGGGAAAACGAAACAGAACCCTGTTTATCAGACAAAAGAAGCCAAAAACTCTTAGTGTTTTGCTTTGGCGCCGAACATTGCTTTGCTTTTGATGATCAAATAGATGAATAAAGGCAGCAAAAGGGAAATCACCACATTTATGATCGGTTTGATTCTGTTAAAGTCGATCAGCTGATTTGTATTTAAGAAGAACCAAAAGCTGCATACGAGAGAAAACAAGCCGGTTGGTGTATACATGGCTTTCAGGTAGACTTTTGAGTGCAAGAAGGAAAGCCCATAGACCACAATATAAAGCGAACCGGATATCTTCACCATAATGACCGGAATCCATAAGGCCGCGATGATCAGGTCTGAACGATCCAGAAAATCCGTAATGCGGATCTGCCTGATCACCATATAGGCCGGATCAAAGAAAGTAGATGTCAGGTTGGGGCCAAAGACAGAAATTGAGGAAAATAACATCACGGCTAGCAATAAAGCTCCCAGCAGTATCGCGATAATGGTGTGTTTCAGCGGAACGCTCCGGCTTGAGAAGAGAAGCGGCAGGATGATCAATTCCCCCATTGTCCCGAACGCATAAAAACCTGATTGAAGGTATTGAATCGGCCCTTCAAAGATCGGTGTTACATTTTGCAGCTCAATTTGTGTGGCCAGCGTAAATGGAAGGAACAAGACCAGGGTGCCGAATGGAAATAAAAAAATTTGCGCCATTCTGGTCAACGTTTCCTTGCCCTCTCTGGCAATACAGATCGCCACAAAGATAATAACACCGCCAAGAACGGCCATCGGTGTTCTCGGGAGAAATAGAATGTTAATTAGATTGACAAAGAAACGTATGTCATGAGCGTTAATTAACAGGAAATACAATGTGAACAGCAAAATAATAAACCGGCCGGCGATTGGCGAGGAATCACTCAGCAGTTCATAGATATTTTTTTCCTGATGCTTTTTCATCAGCCTGTTCATTAGCCAGAGTGCCGGAATCACGAGGATAACGCCGAGGATGTAGCTGTGCCAGGCGTTTTGTTTTGCCGATTGGATCATGAGGATCGGAGCATGCTTCAGTCCGACCGCTAACGTATACAGCGCTCCGAAAAATAATCCTTGGTATGCAGAGGTCTTATCCATAAAGCACATCCTTTCTGTCATGTTCAAAACGGAATATATTTAAACAGGTGTCCCAGCCGCGGAAGCAGGGGGTTCACTCTCATATAAATCCACAGAAAAATACTTCCTGCAATCAGCAGGCTGAAAGCCCATTTTGTTACGGTGTTAGCGGAATGAAAATTCTTCCATTCATATGCGTAAATGGCAATGCACACAATCAATGCCTGTACAATATAGCTGATCATGCCGGCGCACCTCCATTAATGGCTGATCGTTTTATACAAAACTCCGCCTTGCTCAATCGTCACAATCGGGTTGACGTGAATCTCCATGTCCTTGTAGACCTCATCCCAATCCTTTCTTAGCAGATTGTTTGTGATGCCCATGCTTCTTATCGTTCGGTCTTGAAAGCCGGCCGGGTCCGCCTTTAGCTTTTGAAGCCGATGTACGGTGCTGATCATCTCTTCCTTTACAGCCCTGTTTAATGCTTTTTGTATGATGTAAAATTGGTCATTTTCTCTCGTTTCATAAGTGGATTGGTTTTCCATAATAATTCCTTTGGCTCTGATCTCGACTGTCATCGACAGCTTTCCGTTTTTTTCAGCCGCATGAAAGGATGCATTCGGCTTTTGAAGCTGAATGGTCGCTTTCCCCATTTGATTCGGCAGGACTAAAATGAATTCTGGCTGACGGGCCTGATTCAGTAAAATCAGGGCAGCTGTCATGTGTTCCTTTTTCAAAATATCCACTAATTTGTCCTTTTTAAAGATCGCAAGCCCGTCAATTTTTAAATTGGATTTCCCTTTCCCTCCAGGCTTTGTTTTAGAGGAGGAGATGACCGGCGCATACGGATCATTGCCTTTTTCTACTAAGTCAGACATGAACCTGCTTAAAAACACGGGGCGGTTCGTCGCCAAAATGGCCAGCTCTCGAATCATTTCCGCCGGAAACTGTTCAAGCTGAACATCGGTGTTTAAAATATCCCGCGCCTCACCCTGGCTGACTAAAAAAAGCGCCGTTAATCTGTTCTGCGGATTTCGCGTTAAAATATCAAATACTGGGGCGACGCCTTCTCTCGCCATATCCTCTCCAATAACAACCGTACGTCTGTGGGACGTATTGATCGTTCGGGATAAGGAGGTTTGCAGCTTGTTGTTCGCTTCCTTGATCGTAGTGCCGGAAGCTGAATCAACATACCATGTTTTTGAACCGGTAGTTCCGCCTCCTCCTCCTGTCTGTCCGCCTAATTGGCCAACCAAGGGAATCTGCATGGCTACTCGATACTGATCCTTTTTCTTATCAATTGCAGAGCTGACGACAAATGCGATGTCATTGATTTCTGTCCGGTCCCAGCACCCCGCTA
Source organism: Bacillus rugosus (assembly GCF_023238245.1). Classification (NCBI taxonomy): domain Bacteria; kingdom Bacillati; phylum Bacillota; class Bacilli; order Caryophanales; family Bacillaceae; genus Bacillus; species Bacillus rugosus. The sequence continues at coordinate 883,610 of NZ_CP096590.1, forward strand.
GAAGCATGCAAACGAGAAGCGGTGCAACAGCCTTATATATTGTTTTCTTCATCTTGAGGGTCCTCTCTTTTCGCTCCCTTCTGTCCATTGCCGCGCGAATACGTGCTCGGTCTTCTGGTCATCGCCCACCAAGGCGCCCGGACAAAAATATCTTTTACTTCATCACGTTTAAATGGAGAAATCCCGGATAAATAAGGAATGCCGAAAGATTGCAGCTTGCACAAATGAAGCACTAAAATAATCGTGCCGAGCATAATGCCGAATATCCCGAAAATGCTTGCCAAAATCATAAAAGGGAAACGAAGCATCCTGATGGAAATGGCTAAATTAAACCGTGGAATTGTAAATGACGCGATCCCTGTTAACGATACGATGATCACCATGGGGGCTGACACAATTCCCGCTTCAACGGCGGCCGTTCCGATGACAAGAGCGCCGAGAATACTGACTGTCTGGCCAATCGTTTTGGGCAGCCGAACGCCTGCTTCACGAAGGGCCTCAAAGGAAATTTCCATAATTAATGCTTCTACGATAGCTGGGAAAGGAATCGGTTCACGGGCAGATGCCACGCTGAACATTAAGTTTGTCGGCATTAAATCCTGATGGTATGTAATCACGGCAACATAAATAGCCGGCAAATAAAGAGCAATGAATAAAAACATATAGCGCAGCCAGCGGAGTAAGTTAGATATCAAATAGCGCTCATAGTAATCTTCACTGGCCTGCATCAGCTGCCAAAACGTAATCGGGCCTGTTAAGACGAACGGCGTATTATCTGTGAAAATGGCAAATCGGCCTTCGAGAAGCTGGGCGGCGACGGTATCGGGCCTTTCCGTGTATTGCAGCTGGGGGAAGGGCGAGTACGTGTCGTCTTCGATAAATTCCTCAATATATCCGCTTTCTAGGACGGCATCAATCTTGATCTTTTTGATTCTTTTTTTCACTTTGTCAATGACCTTTGGATCGGCAATCCCGTCAATATAGGCCAAGACAATGTCAGTTTTGGTTTTCGTGCCGATTTTAAAAGAGATCATTTTAAGTTGAAGCGTTTTGATGCGAAAACGCACTAGAGCGGTATTGACCCTGAGGCTTTCAGTGAAGCCCTCCCTAGACCCTCTGATGGTCGATTCTGTTATCGGTTCTTCAATGCTTCTTCTTTGGCCGCCTTTTATTTTTAAGATCAGGCATTTTGAATGCCCCTCGGCAAATAAAACCGCGTTCCCCTCAATGATGGATGCAGCCACTTTGCTTACACTTGTTTCTGACGCTACGCTTGAAATCGATAATGTGTTTTGCAGCGCCTCTTCATGTTCATCTAACTGATCCGTCAGATGACTCAAGAAAGGACGGAGGGCGTGATCTTGAATATGTTCCGATTTTACAATTCCTTCGATATAAACAATAAATCCGCACAGCCCGTTACCAAAGTCAAATTGTCTAAATACGATGTCTGAGCAGTCTTCTGTTAATAAGGTCAGAGTATCGAGGTTTTCCTTTAAATTGGGAGAGATCGGTCTGTCCTGATTGTCTTCAAGCTCTTTGATGAGCTGAAGCGTTTTATCGCGTTTATTCATAGAGGCTCACCCTGCTTTTTCAATATCTTATACAATAAGTGCTTGTGACTTTTAGAGTAACCTTGTCTGTTTTAGATATTCCTGGTCTAGGATGAAAGCGCTATAAAAAAATGTTGACTACATGTATATACAGGAATACAATATAATCATAAGTTGTATATACAAGTTATAAAGACGGATACGGAGGGGTTGGCATGGGGGAACTGAACAAATCGGCGCGGCAGATTGTCGAGGCAGTCGGCGGTGCTGAAAATATTGCAGCGGCAACTCATTGTGTTACACGTTTGCGTTTTGCATTAATAGATGAAAGCAAGGTTGACCATGAGGTGCTTGATCAAATTGACATTGTAAAGGGGTCGTTCTCGACAAACGGGCAGTTTCAGGTTGTGATTGGCCAAGGAACGGTCAATAAAGTGTACGCTGAGCTGGTCAAGGAAACGGGGATTGGCGAGTCAACAAAGGATGAAGTGAAGAAGGCTTCAGAAAAAAATATGAATCCTTTGCAGCGTGCTGTGAAAACGCTTGCAGATATTTTTATTCCGATATTGCCTGCGATTGTCACGGCGGGTCTCTTGATGGGAATCAATAACATTTTAACGGCGCAAGGCATTTTCTTCAGCACAAAATCGATTGTGCAGGTCTATCCGCAGTGGGCTGATTTCGCAAATATGATTAATCTGATTGCAGGCACGGCCTTTACGTTTCTGCCTGCGTTAATCGGCTGGTCTGCGGTCAAACGGTTCGGCGGAAATCCGCTTCTTGGCATTGTGCTTGGCGTTATGCTCGTGCATCCTGATTTGCTTAATGCGTGGGGATATGGCGCTGCAGAACAAAGCGGGAAAATTCCGGTATGGAATTTGTTCGGCCTTGAGGTGCAGAAAGTCGGCTATCAGGGGCAGGTGCTCCCGATTTTACTTGCTTCCTATATGCTGGCGAAGGTTGAGGTGTTTTTAACAAAACGAACACCTGAGGGTATACAGCTGCTCGTTGTCGCACCGATTACGCTTCTCGTAACAGGTTTTGCCTCTTTTATCATTATCGGTCCGGTTACATTTGCGATCGGAAACGTGCTGACTTCAGGGCTTATCTCGGTGTTCGGCTCTTTTGCCGCACTGGGCGGTTTGTTATATGGCGGTTTCTACTCAGCGCTAGTCATTACCGGCATGCATCACACGTTCCTTGCAGTCGACCTGCAGCTCATCGGGTCAAAGCTCGGCGGCACATTTTTATGGCCGATGCTGGCGCTTTCTAATATCGCACAAGGTTCGGCAGCGCTGGCCATGATGTTTATCGTGAAGGATGAGAAACAAAAAGGCCTTTCTCTCACATCAGGGATTTCTGCTTATCTCGGCATTACAGAACCTGCCATCTTTGGGGTGAATCTGCGATACAGATTCCCGTTTATCATTGCGATGGTCAGCTCCGGGCTGGCCGGAATGTATATTTCTTCTCAAGGTGTGCTGGCAAGCTCCGTCGGTGTCGGCGGGGTGCCGGGGATTTTCTCAATCATGAGCCAGTACTGGGGCGCGTTTGCAATCGGGATGGCCATTGTATTGATCGTGCCGTTTGCCGGAACATACGCGTATGCAAGATTTAAACATAAATAACGAATGGGAGCGGGACGTGTTTCAACGTTCCCTTTTCCCGTTTTTATTCTATAAAACGGTGGTGGAGACAGATGAAAACAGAACAAACACCATGGTGGAAAAAAGCTGTGGTCTATCAAATTTATCCGAAAAGCTTTAACGATACGACGGGAAACGGTGTCGGCGATCTGAACGGCATTATTGAAAAGCTTGATTACTTAAAAACACTTCAGGTGGATGTGCTATGGCTGACACCGATTTATGATTCTCCGCAGCATGATAATGGGTACGATATTCGCGATTATTACTCGATTTATCCTGAATATGGGACGATGGAGGATTTTGAGCGGTTACTGTCCGAAGCCCATAAAAGGGGCCTGAAAGTCGTCATGGATCTTGTCGTCAATCATACATCAACAGAGCACAAATGGTTTCAAGAGGCGATTTCGTCAAAAGACAGCCCGTACCGTGATTTTTATATATGGAAAAACCCGCAAGAAAACGGTTCTGTTCCGACAAACTGGGAATCGAAATTCGGCGGCTCGGCATGGGAGCTTGACGAAGCGTCGGGCCAATATTATTTGCATCTGTTTGATGTGACGCAGGCTGATTTGAATTGGGAAAATGAAGAGGTCAGAAAGCATGTCTATGACATGATGCATTTTTGGTTTGAAAAGGGAATAGACGGCTTCAGGCTGGATGTCATCAACCTGATTTCTAAAGAACAGCGCTTTCCGGATGCGGAAGACGGAGGCGATGGCCGTTCCTTTTATACTGACGGACCGCGGGTGCATGAATTTCTGCATGAAATGAACGAAAAGGTGTTTTCACATTACAACAGTATGACGGTCGGTGAGATGTCTTCAACGACCGTAGACCATTGTATCCGGTATACGAATCCTGACAATAAAGAACTTGATATGACATTCAGCTTCCATCATCTCAAGGTTGACTATCCAAACGGGGAAAAGTGGGCCTTGGCACCTTTTGACTTTTTGAAGCTGAAAGAGATCTTATCCGAGTGGCAGACGGGGATGCACGCTGGAGGGGGATGGAACGCTCTGTTTTGGTGCAATCACGATCAGCCGCGCGTTGTATCTAGGTATGGGGATGACGGCGCGTACAGGGTGAAATCGGCGAAAATGCTCGCTACCGCCATTCATATGATGCAGGGCACGCCTTATATTTATCAGGGCGAGGAGCTGGGAATGACGAATCCGAAGTTTGCAGACATCAGCTCCTATCGGGATGTCGAATCACTGAACATGTATCAAGCCTTTAAGGAAAAAGGAATGCCCGACCAAGAGATCACAGCAATTTTACAGGCGAAATCCCGCGACAACTCTAGAACGCCTGTTCAGTGGGATGATACGGAGAATGGCGGTTTTACAACGGGTACGCCATGGATACCGGTTTCCGGCAACTATAAGGAAATCAATGCCGAAGCGGCGTTGAAGGATCAGAACTCGGTGTTTTACCATTATCAAAAATTGATTCAGATTCGAAAAAGGTATGACATTGTGACAGAGGGGACGTATGAGTTAATCGCAAAGGATGATCCGAACGTTTTTGCGTATCTCAGACACGGCAACAATGAAAAGCTGCTCGTCATCAATAATTTTTACGGGACGGAGGCAGCCTTTACTCTGCCGGACTCTTTAGCGCCTGACGAGTGGAAGGCAGAGGTGCTGTTGACGAACGATAATGTGAGGGAAGGGCTGCAGAACATGACGCTTCGTCCGTATGAGTCCATTGTTTATCGTTTAACGAAACCGTGTTAAACTAAGCTGGGTGGTCCATAATGAAGGTGAATAAATTCATCACAATCTATAAAGACATTGCACAGCAAATTGAAGGCGGCCGATGGAAAGCGGAGGGGATTCTTCCGTCTGAACATGAGTTGGCCGCACAGTATGATACATCAAGAGAAACGGTCCGAAAGGCGCTTCACATGCTTGCGCAAAACGGCTATATTCAGAAAATCAGAGGGAAGGGCTCTGTTGTTCTCAACCGTGAAAAAATGCAGTTTCCCGTCTCGGGTCTTGTCAGCTTCAAGGAGCTCGCGCAAACGCTTGGCAAGGAAACGAAAACAACTGTACACAAATTCGGGCTGGAGCCTCCGTCAGAGCTGATCCAAAAACAGCTCCGTGCTAAACCGGATGACGACATCTGGGAAGTCATCAGGTCTAGAAAAATTGACGGAGAACATGTGATTTTGGACAAGGATTACTTTTTCAGAAAGCATGTGCCTCACCTGACGAAAGAAATTTGTGAAAACTCCATATATGAATATATTGAAGGAGAGCTGGGTCTTTCGATCAGTTATGCCCAAAAAGAAATTGTTGCCGAGCCATGTACGGATGAGGACAGGGAGTTGCTCGATTTACGCGGCTATGACCATATGGTCGTGGTGAGAAACTACGTCTTTTTAGAAGATACGAGTCTGTTTCAATATACGGAAAGCAGACACCGTCTCGACAAATTCCGGTTTGTTGATTTTGCGCGGCGGGGAAAATGAGAAGGCGCCTGCCTGCGGCAGGGCGCTTTTTTTGTTTGGTATCAAAATTGATACTATCCAACAAAAATGTGCGTACTTTTACTTTTTATCATAATGGCTACAATAGAGATGAGAGTAACCATAAGGAGAGGTGTAAAATATGGCAGATGTAAAGAAACAAATTCTAGATGCATACCATTTCAGACATGCGACAAAGGAATTTGACCCAAATAAAAAAGTATCAGACAGTGATTTTGAATTTATTTTAGAAACAGGAAGACTGTCTCCGAGCTCACTCGGCCTTGAGCCTTGGAAGTTTGTCGTCGTCCAAAATCCGGAGTTTCGCGAGAAGCTTCGCGAATATACTTGGGGCGCGCAAAATCAGCTTCCGACAGCAAGCCATTTCGTTCTGATTCTTGCACGTACTGCGAAGGATATCAAATACGATGCGGACTACATCAAACGTCATTTAAAAGAAGTAAAACAAATGCCTCAAGACGTATACGAAGGCTATTTAAGCAAAACAGAAGAATTCCAGAAAAACGATTTGCATTTGCTTGAAAGTGACAGAACATTGTTTGACTGGGCATCAAAACAAACCTATATTGCGCTTGGCAACATGATGACTGCCGCTGCGCAAATCGGCGTTGATTCCTGCCCTATCGAAGGCTTCCAGTATGATCACATTCATCGCATTCTTGAAGAAGAAGGCCTTCTGGAAAACGGAAGCTTCGACATTTCTGTGATGGTGGCATTCGGCTACCGTGTACGAGACCCTCGTCCGAAAACAAGATCTGCTGTTGAAGATGTTGTGAAGTGGGTCTAAAAAAGAAAGCTGCTCGCTTAACGAGCAGCTTTTTTTTATGCCTGATTCGCTTTATTCTGTTTTCTTCTCTGATGTAAGTACAATGCCGTTCCGAGCGCGCTGATCAGAAAACCGGCCAAGAGGATCGAGTACATGGATGTAGCTGTGTCCGGAAGCAAGCCGCCGGTAGGGCTGTCCGTTCCTGATCCACCTGATCCGTTTCCTCCAGAGCCGTTTGTCGGTTCGGTGCCAGGAGGTGTATCATTTCCTCCTCCGTTTCCGTCAGTCGGCTGTTTTCCGCCTGGTTTGTCGGAGCCTCCGCCATTGCTGCCGTCATCACCGCCTGTCGGCTGATCGGACGGAAATGCCGGCGGTTTGTTGTTTTCACCGGAATTTAGGATCGTGTATTCGCTGAAGTGGTTTGTATATCCTGTCACGATATCATCGTCAACTGATCCGTTTTCTGTCTTTGTGAAAGCTTTCTTTTTCCGGTCGACGTGGTAAATGGCAGGGTTATGAGCTTCTTCAATATCAAACATGCGAAGCGAAAGCTGAACGGGCTCCTTAAATGATTTTATTTCTTTTCCTTTTTGTTTTACTGTAAAGTCATATACATCTCCAATGGACACGTCCAATTCACCGGTAGATTTGATTCCAATTGCAGTGTCTGCGGTTTTGAGGTTCGCCATTGGCAGTTTCATGCTGTACCAGTAGTTGAAGACCGTCAATGAAGGATCTGACTCTCTTTCTTTCAAAAGTTTGACCTGATCTTTATTTACTTTAAGATTGATAGGTTTCTCTTGAGATCCTTCGGATGTTTCATAATAGACAAACGGGGTGTTGGCATTTTTAGCATAAATCGCAAATTTGTCTTCATCGAGTGTCCAACTGCCGTCCTTCTGCTTTGTCGGCAGGAATATTTCCTTGATGCGTCCTTCGATTTTAGGAGACACCTTGTTTCCTAGTTTTTTCAGCTGTTCGGTGAAAATCTCGTAATCAACGTAGCCAAGGTCTTCACCATGGGATGCCTCCGTAAAGACAGAGTATCCGTCTCCTCCGGCGCCGACAAAATTATTCGTTGCCACGCGGTAGGTATTGTCAGGATCAAGATTAACTGTTTTTCCGTCACGCGATTCCAATTTGACTTCAAGAACACGGTGTCCAGGTTCCTTGTTTAATGTAAACGTATACTGGATTCCGGCCACCTGAGGGAAGGCGCCGCCTCCGTTTTCCACATTGCTTAAACCTTGTTCAAGAGCTTCTTTAATTTGTTTTCCGGTCAAATCTGCCACATAAAGTGTGTTGCCGAAAGGCATCACGTTCAGCACCTCGCCGAGTGTGATATCGCCTTTGTCAATTCCGGCTCTGATGCCTCCGCCATTTGTGATCGCGATTCTGGCGCCGGCTGCTTCTTTCGCTTTTGCAAGCATGCCGTCCGCGATGAAGTTTCCGAGGTTCGTTTCCTTCGTTCGCACATGCTCACGCTGGCCGTCAAGCGCCACATCCGTGTAGCCGACTTTTTCATTTTTAACGTCCTCTAATTCATTTTTGAACTGATCAAGCTCTTTTTTTGCTTCTGCGTTTTCTTCTGTATGTTCATCAATTGGCAGCACGTTCAGATTTGATTTGTCTGTTTGCACAACGCCGTTTTCATCAAATACGACATCGACACGTCCCAAGTATTGGCCGTATTCTTTTGCCTGCGCTACAATCGTCGGCTCTTCGTCGTTGTTCACGATCTCCATTTTGTCAACGAGGGTATGGGTGTGTCCGCCGATGATCAAGTCAATGCCTTTTACTTTTTTGGCCAGCTCAAGATCGCGGTTATGCCCGATATGGGTTAAAGCGATAATTTTGTTTACTTTTTCTTCTTCCTGAATCGTTTTGACAGTGTTTTGAGCTGTTTCAAAAGCATCATGAAATACGATGCTTTTGCCCGGGCTTGATGTGGTGGCAGTATCTTCGGTTGTCAGTCCGAATACGGCGACTTTCTCACCGTCAACATCTAACAGAATGTAAGGGTGGATGCCGGGCTCTTTCTTTTCACCTGCCGTAAAGGTTTGCGGCTTTTTGACATATGGTGCCAGCTTAGGCTCATTTGACACATCTACGTTAGCGCTGACGAACGGAAATTCAGGTGCTTCAAAGTGATAGCGGTTCGCCGGGTCGACGGTTGTGCTGTTTCCGCTGAGAAAATCAGAAAGCACTGTCGGCCCTTTATCAAACTCGTGGTTTCCGAAGGTCATGGCGTCATAGCCCATCATGTTCATCAATTTCAAATCGGCTAAACCGTTCCATTTTGTGAAATACAGGTCGCCGGAAAATACATCTCCCGCATCAAGGAGAATATTGTGGTCTGTTTCGTTTCGTACTTCGTTGATTTTCGTCATTCGTCTTGCTGCGTCATCAAGGTGGGCATGCGTATCATTGGTGTGCATGACAGTCAAATCCCACAGTCCGTCTTTAGGAGGCTCAGGGTTTGAATCATCGTCAAATTGCAGCTTGTACATTCCATAGCCTTCATTCGCCGACTCGCCTACATAAGCAACATCGTCTGCTTTATCGGCAAATGGCTTAGCCAAAAGCGAGGATTCAAACGTTAAATTCGTGCCGGAAACAGGCGCGATTGACCAGTTGTTGTCTGCTTTTGGATTGACTGTTTTTTGTTCAATAATGTAATCCATCAGCACCTGTCTGTTTTCAACCGCGGAGCCGTGGACAATCTTATCGCTCGTCAGGTGTGGAAAACCGCCGCCTCCGGACGCACGATAATTATTGGTGACGACGAGAAATTCCTGGTTCGGGCTGATTGGTTTGCCTTCATAGGAAAGGTTGATGATCCGGGATGAATTCGCGTTGATCACTTTTCCGCTCTCATCGTATTTCGCCGGTTTTGTCACATCTACCTGATATGTGACACCGTCAATCACATCAAAATTATAGGAGCGGAAATTGTCATTCAGCAAGGCTTGATCGCCGCCTTTTGATGGATCAATCTCATTGAATTGGCCTGCTGACATCTCAAGCCAGTCCTTAACCTCGCTTCCAGTCAGTTTGACGATCTGAACGGAATTGTCGTATAGATACAAGTCACCGACATTTTTTATGGCAAGATCTCCGGCCGGAATGTTTGTATAGTAATTGGCTCCGTTTCTGCCGCCTGCTTTAAACGGCGCTCCAGCGGACAAAATTGGGAGGTCCTTGTACTCGGTATCCTTCATTTCCTTTTCGGCGTACCATTTTTGCGCGTCAGTCACGATCTGAATGGAAGGGTCATCCTTGACCTGTGCAAAGAAGCTATTAATATCGGCTTCTGTTTTGCCGACTGGTTTTCGGACATATTCCAATGTATTTTGGTGTGTTTGCTGAATGGTGTTTGTAACGGTTTCGTTTCGGGATGTGACAGTGCCGGCAATGGATTCAATACTGCCTTTGGAATCTGCCACCTTCCAAGATCCGTCCGTTTTTTCGAGTTTAAGGTCAATCACGCCTAAGTATTTGCCCCAGCTGCTCGGCATGACGACAGGAATGCCGTTAATCATTCCTTTTTCAACATCGAATTGAGAAACACCTGCATACTCAGCGGAAGGAAACAGTCCGTGCTGATGGCCCGAGATAATCGCGTCAATGCCTTTCGTTTTGGTGGCAAGATCAAACACGGCGTTTTCTGCTCCTGACGATTGCGCCTGCTTTTCAATGCCGGAGTGGGCGAGGGCAATGATGACATCTGCGCCTTCCGCCTTCATTTTCGGGATCGTTTCATTGGCGGATTCTACGATATCCTGCACCTGAACCCGCCCCTCAAGATTCTTTTTGTCCCACGTCATGATTTGCGGCGGGACAAAGCCTATGTAGCCAATCTTCACTTTCTGCTCATTGCCGTTTTCGTCAGTGACGGTTTTTTCTTTTATGACATACGGCGTATAACGGTTTTCACCGCTTGTTGTTTTGACGTTGGCATTTACAATCGGGAAATCGGCTCCTTTGATCGTGCCGTCTAGAAAGTCGAGCCCATAGTTGAATTCATGGTTCCCCAGTGTGCCGGCATCGTATTTCAGCGCATTCATGACGCTGATGATGGGATGGGTTTTCGCGCCGGAGATAATGTCGTCTTTTTCATATTTCACCGCGTATTCGCCCAGCGGATTCCCTTGAATCAAGTCGCCGTTATCAACGAGCAGGGTGTTTGGGTTTTGCTCGCGGTGCTTTTGGATCAGCTGTGCTGTTCTTGCCAGCCCGAAATCCGTTGTCTCTTTGTCGCTGTAGTAATCGTAATCCATCATGTTGGCATGAATATCAGTCGTGGCCAAAATACTCAGTTGTACCTGAGGAGCCGCGCTTTCTTCTGCATGAATGGGTGGTGTTGGGAGGATTAGGCTAAATATCATAATTGGGGGCAAAAGAATACGGAGAATGTTACCGACGTGTGTTCGTCTTTTCTGTATTCTCACCAGTTCTCCACCTTTCAACGAAATTTGTGTTACAGCTACTATTGTAAGAATATTTTGTAACTATTTGTAGGTGTTTCTTTATGATTATTGTAAAAGGGAGAAAAATGAGTATTATGTAATAGCATCAAACGACATATGCTGGGTATTTTTGCTTATCGTTTGTTCAGATCTGCGGAATGTTTACTTTAGTGTGGCTGGGGTAGAGTGTTTTATGTAGTCATATTAAGCGGGAGGTTATGAATGATGGGGAAAAAAATTGCAGTTGTTTTAACAGATTATTTTGAGGACAGCGAGTACACTGAACCTGCGAAAGCATTTAAAGAAGCGGGGCATGAACTGACCGTCATCGAAAATGAAAAAGGAAAAACAGTAAAAGGCAAGCAGGGGAACGCGGAAGTGACAGTTGACGCGTCCATTGACGACGTCAACCCTTCAGACTTCGATGCGCTTTTGATTCCCGGAGGATTTTCACCAGACCAGCTTCGCGCTGACGACCGTTTCGTCCAGTTTACCAAAGCGTTTATGACTGACAAGAAACCGGTATTCGCGATTTGCCACGGCCCGCAGCTCTTAATTAATGCGAAAACACTCGATGGCCGAAAAGCGACAGGCTATACATCGATTCGCGTAGATATGGAAAACGCGGGTGCCGACGTTGTGGACCAGGAAGTGGTCGTTTGCCAGGATCAATTAGTCACAAGCCGCACACCGGATGATATTCCGGCGTTTAATCGTGAATCGTTGGCATTGCTTGAGAAATAAGAAAAACGGACGCCTAGGAGCGTCCGTTTTTTGTTGATTACAGCCTAGCATCTGCCGGAGCACCCGTCAGTTTCTTGTACCTGTAATACAAGAAGGCGGCTGCAGCTGTGCCGATGACGGCAATGCAGAAGTCAAACATAAAGATATGGGCGATGCCTCCCGCTTTTGCGATAAGCCCGGTGGCAATCGGCAGCACAATCGACGCGATGCTTGAAGCGGTGGCTACAATTCCGGTAACGGTTCCTTTTCGCTTCCAGAAAAGCTCTGTCATTAATGTAATGGTAATTTGAAACACACCCGCGGTTGAAAAGCCTAAGAAAAAGGCGGTGATGCCGAGCACAACCGGCACATGAACCGTCAGCATGACTGCAAGCGTACATAAAGTAATAACAGGATATAAGAGCGTAATCATAACGGGCTTTACCCATCTGTTCAGCAAAACGGCTAATAGTAAAACGGATGTCAGAGATCCTATGCTGTAATAGCTCAGCAATTGCACGGATGCTGCTTCAGCTAAACCGGCTGCATTTTGCGCGTAGCTCGGAAGCCAGATTTGAGAAACCGTAAATAATGCCGTGGATGTAAAACCGATAATGATCAATGCGGTGCCTTCTTTCTGAAAAACGGGTTCAGACAAGAAAGCGGGAGACTCTTGTTGGCCGCTGTTAGTTGGTTTCTGTCTCTTAGGAAACGAAAGCGTTGATAGATAAACGATATTCAGCGCATAGACTGCTGCCGGCAGATAAAAAGCAAAACCGTAAAACAGGCTGTTGTCTGCTAAAAAAGTGATGAAAAGCGGCAAAAGTGCGGCCCCGACAGACATAAAGGCTTTGACCAGAACATTCGCCGAGCCGGAAGCAGCCGGGAAGAGCTCGGTTAGTGCCGGATATGTTCCAGCATCCATCGCTGAATTTGCGACTCCGGCTAATAAGGCAAACACAAACGCCAGTTCATAGCTCGGTGATAAAGGAATACCGACTAAAAAGACGGCCATAATTCCAGCAGAGGCGACCACAAGCGGCTTTCTGCCGATTTTATCTGATAAAACGCCAGAAATGCCGTATGTCAGCAGCTTGCCGAAGCCGATAGCGGCAATGACATAACTGATGCCGGTTGGGTCCGTATTCCATTGTTCCGTTAATGAGGACATATTGGACGCGAGAATGATGTTGACCATCCCCAGAAAGAAGTAGTTGATATACATTCCGGATGCTGTTTTGATAGGTGTCGTTTGCATGCTTGTACTCCTTCAAATCTTATTCGAACTTTGTCATCACAGGCATTCTTTACCGGTCAAATAGCGTAAAGCGAGGGCGCCCTGCCACAGTATCATGTTTGGCAGCCTGTATCTTCCGATTGTAAAAATAAAGTGAATGACGCCTGTTTTAAGGAAATTTGGTTTTGGGACAATGATAAAAAAGACTCGCCGAGTTTTCGGCCAGTCTCATTTATTTACGAAGTGAGGCTAGTTCTTGAGCAATCGCCTGCATTTCACTAGGGCTGAATGATTGTTTTTTCATCACCATGCTGTGAAGGTATGTGAGGTCTTCGATCTTTTCATCACTGAAATCCTCCGCTTTAATCACGCCGACGTTCAGCATGTTCAGTTTTTGGGAAATCTCTTCAATCATTTGAGTTAATGTTTCTGTATTTGGGCTGGACAAATGGTTCCATCCTTTCTTTACGCGATATTCGGTATGTTTATTTTAACAGAATTCGATCAGAAAAAAACCCTATTCTAATAGCTGCTGTTGATTTCAAAAAAGTGGAGACATCAGTTGAAAAGGAAATGAACATCCTACTAAGATATTCATGAAGGTTTCTTTTTAAAGAAATATGGGCAAAGAATAGGGAGGTTACACAATATGATCAGCGTGTTATTTGTTTGTTTAGGAAACATTTGCCGGTCTCCGATGGCAGAAGCGATTTTTCGGGACTTGGCAGCCAAAAAAGGATTAGAGGGGAAAATCAAGACGGACTCAGCCGGTATCGGCGGCTGGCACATCGGCAATCCGCCCCATGAAGGAACGCGGGAGATATTGCAGAGAGAAGGAATCAGCTTTGAGGGCATGCTGGCGCGGCAAGTCAGCGAACAGGATCTGGCCGATTTTGATTACATCATTGCGATGGATGCAGAAAATATCGGGAGCCTCAGAAGCATGGCGGGCTTTAAGAACACGTCGCATATCAAAAGGCTGTTGGACTATGTTGAAGATTCAGATCTGGCTGACGTTCCCGATCCTTACTACACAGGGAACTTTGAAGAGGTCTGCCAATTAATCAAATCGGGCTGTGAGCATCTGCTTGCATCCATTCAAAAAGAAAAACAATTGTGAGTGAAAGGAGAATTTGCATGAACAACGAACGTTTAATGTTGAAAGGGATATTTCTCGGAGCTGCGGCAGGTGCGGCGTTATCACTGCTCCATAAGCCGACAAGACAGGCATGCGGCATGAGATGGCTGACATGCAAGCATAAACTTTCACTGTACAAAAGCAATCCGGAGCTGTTGAAAAACACCGTCATCACAAAAATGGATGAGGCCAAGAAGCTGGCCCAAACGCTGTCAGATGAAGTCGGTTTTGTGAATCAGCAGGTGAAAGAGCTGAAGAAAGCTACACCGCAAGTGATGGAGCTCGTACAAGAAACGAAAGAGCATTTTTCAAAAAAATGATAAATAGGCGAGGTGAGACGACATGAATTTTTTGAAAGAGCTTTTCAGCAGATACACCCTTCATGAAGGGCAAAGCAAATCAGCGGAACTGGCGTATTTCTTTCTATTGTCGTTGTTTCCGTTTTTGATTTTTATGCTGACGCTCACCGCGTATCTTCCGATTTCTACTAATGATGTTCTGGGAGTTGTAAAACAATATGCTCCAGACAGCGCGATGTCCCTCGTTGAATCCATTACCCAGCAAACCTTAAATAATCGAAATGGCGGCTTGCTGTCATTCGGGATTATCGCGGCTTTATGGTCTGCGTCTAATGGAATGAATGCCATCGTCCGATCATTAAACCACGCGTATGAAGTGGAGGAAAACCGCTCTTTTATCATTGTTCGTCTAACCTCAATTTTTCTGACAATTGCCATGGTATTTACGATTTTAGTGGCCTTGCTACTGCCGGTATTCGGCCGGGAGATTGGAAGGCTCGCTTCCGACTTTGTCGGCGCGTCGGATCTGTTTCTATCGATTTGGGCCGCAATTCGCTGGGGTGTCAGCCCGGTCGTGCTGCTGATCGTTTTTTCCGCCCTGTATGTGATTGCACCGAACAAAAAACTGTCCCTTCGGTTTGTCATGCCGGGTGCGGTGTTTGCGACCATCGGCTGGATCGTTGTCAGCACTCTGTTTTCGTTTTACGTCAGCACATTTGCCAACTATAGTGCCACATATGGAAGCATCGGGGGAATCATCGTCCTGATGATTTGGTTTTACTTGAGCGGCATTTTAATTATCCTTGGGGGAGAAATCAACGCTCTTTTACATAAACGTAAAAAGCTTCCTGATGAAAATCCCTACAATTAGCGCACTCTATAAATGAACTTCGGTTCAAAATGAAGTCGGGGGGCTATCGTGATGACCAAGCATACGAAAAAAGGCGGAAGCCATAACAAACAAAATTCGAAAAGCAAATCGAGCCATAAAACAAGCGGAAGCGCCAACGGACAAAACGGCTACCATTAGCACAAAAGCCTCCTGACGTCATGTCAGGGGGCTTTTTGATGATTAGGAAGATGAAGAATAGGTTTCGGCTGGTGACCAGCTTTTCGGTTTGCCCAGCACAAGGGCCAGCCACACACCACTTAGCGTGAGGGTAATGAAATAAAACAAGTTTGCGCTTTCAAATGTCTGCATATACCAGCCGCCGGCAATTGGGCCGAGGATGCTGCCGAGACTGAATGTAATGCCGCAAAGCAGGTTACCCGCCGGCAGCAGGTGAGGCGGAAGCAGATCTGTCATATAGCTGATGCCAAGTGTAAAGGTTGATCCGACTGCCATTCCCGCAATAAAAAAACAGCAGCCGATGACGTAAGGCAAAGGGAAAACACCAGCGATGAAAAAGCACAGTGCCCCTGTCAGCAAAATCACAAGCAGCACATTCCGCCGCCCGTATTTATCGCTGAGGATGCCGAGCGGAAACTGAAAGATTATGCTCCCAATCGCAAATGCGGGAAGAATCAGTGCCACTGCATCTACAGATATCCCCAAACGGAGCGCATACACCGGAAAGCTTCCGTTTAGTGCTGTCTCCAGAAAGCCGTAGCCAAATGTAGGCATAAAGGCAACCCATCCAAACAGCATGGCTTGATAAAACCGCTTGAAACTATTGTCTAATTTGGTTTCGTGAGGACTGGTTTCCGGGTATGCATTTTGTAGAAAGAAAACAAAAAGCCACGCAAACAGACTGAAGCAGCCGGACACAATAAAAGGCAGCGCCGGGCTCAGCTTGACTAGCGGAACCATGAACGGGCCCGCGGCAAAGCCAAGGCCGAAGGAAAGCCCGTAAATAGACAAATTTCTTCCGCGATTTTGTTTTGATGACATGGAGGTCACCCACGTTTGCGTAGAAAAGTGAAGCATGTGGTCGCCAATTCCGATAAACAAGCGAAGCAGGAACCAGATCCAAACCGACTGAAGCCAAATAAAACCGAACAAGCTTACAATCACAATGCTCCCGCCAATGACGATCAGCGGCTTGAATCCAAGCTTTCTGAGCGGCGCTTCCATAAATGGCGAGGCCAAAAGCACGCCGATATACAGTCCGGTCGCGTGCAGGCCATTGATGGCGGCCGATTCCCCATTTGTTTCAAAAATGATCGAGATGACAGGCAGCAGCATGCCTTGTGAAAACCCGGAAATGGAAACGAGCAAAACAAGGATAAAGAAATGAAATCGTGACATCGTGTTTTTCTCCTTATGTGGAATCTATGTTGATCGTACAATGATTTCCAAAAGCAGGCAACATGAAAAAAGCCTCTATCACAGGTAAACATTTGAACTCGTGTAATCATGATGATTTTTGTGAAGAATAAAAATAAAACAAGTCATATAAAAGGAGTCATTTCACCATGAATCGTATCTTTTTTATTTTAGTAGCGGCTGGGATTCCGCTTTCTGTGATCGGCAGTTTCATGCATTGGCCTTCTGCCATTCTCTTTGCAGTGTATTGCGTAACGATTATCGCACTTGCAAGCTATATGGGGAGGGCGACAGAATCGCTGTCCATCATCGCAGGGCCGCGGATCGGAGGGTTGTTGAACGCCACCTTCGGAAATGCGGTTGAGCTGATCATTTCCATTTTTGCATTAAAGGAAGGCTTGACCGGGATCGTGCTTGCCTCTTTAACCGGTTCAGTGCTGGGGAACTTGCTGCTGGTAGCGGGCCTATCGTTTTTTGTCGGCGGTTTAAAATTTAAGCGGCAGGAATTTAATATCCATGATGCCCGCCATAATTCCGGTCTTTTGATTTTTGCCATCATCGTCGCTTTTGTGATTCCGGAGGTATTCTCCGTTGGTATGGGTGACGTGAGCAAGCTTAATTTAAGCATCGGGATCAGCATCATTTTGATTCTGTTGTATGTGGCTGCTCTGTACTTTAAACTCGTTACACACCGCGGTGTTTATCAGCCGAACAATGCCGCCCAGCATGTGGAAGAAGAGGAGCCGGAATGGTCAGGCAAGGTTGCTACGATTGTCTTGTTTGCGGCAACGATTGCCGTGGCATACATATCGGAAAACCTGGTGCACACATTCCACTCGGTGGCTGAACAGTTCGGCTGGAGCGAGCTGTTTATTGGTGTCATCATCGTTGCGATTGTCGGTAATGCCGCGGAGCACGCGTCAGCCATCATTATGGCCTATAAAAATAAAATGGATATTGCGGTTGAAATCGCAGTCGGCTCGACGCTGCAGATTGCTATGTTTGTCGCGCCGGTTCTCGTCATCTGTTCCATCTTTTTCCCAGTAAGCATGCCGCTAGTGTTTACACTGCCGGAGCTCGTTGCGATGGTATCAGCCGTTCTCTTGATGATCGCCATTTCGAATGACGGCGATTCCAACTGGTTTGAAGGAGCGACACTGCTCGCCGCCTATGTCATTATGGCGATCGGCTTTTTCCTTCTATAACCTGAAAAAATGATGGATAACAACAAAGCGGGATGAAAAGACTAAGGGAAAATGCCATAGAAAGAGTGATATAATGAAAAAGCTATTTCATTCCACACTTATTGTGTTGTTATTCTTTAGTTTTTTCGGCGTTCAGCCCATCCACGCGAAAAAGCAGTTTAAGGTTCCTAATTCTGTTGCAAGCATCTCGAAGGAAAACACGTATCCGAATGCTTCACAGGATCAGCCGATGCTTCAGCCGAGCAAGCTGGCAAAGGAATTACTCGATCATTCTGAGGTGAAGATTGAAAACCCGCACCTTATCAAAATGCTGAATGAATCCAACATATCCGGCACACC
Organism: Bacillus rugosus; assembly: GCF_023238245.1. Taxonomy (NCBI): domain Bacteria; kingdom Bacillati; phylum Bacillota; class Bacilli; order Caryophanales; family Bacillaceae; genus Bacillus; species Bacillus rugosus. The sequence goes on from NZ_CP096590.1 coordinate 901,748, forward strand.
GCTTGCAGTCGGCTACCGGGCAACAATATTTCTCGGAAAATGGGCGCTCGGCTATGAATCAAATGAAACAGTTGCGAACTGGGAATATAAAAAAATCAACACAAACCGCGCAGATAACCGCGGCGGGAAAGAAACGGCTGAAATGCATTATGCCCAAGAACAGCAATACAAAGTAAAGGGCGGCCTAACAGCTAAGGTTCCAAATGCGGAAGATGTCAAAAGCATGATGATGCTGAAGGCGATGAAAAAAACGAACCTTCCGCTTGCATTTGATACAGTCGTTGGAGCGGGTACAAAGCGGGATCAAATTTATAAAGTCGCTCCTAAAAAACTAGGTTATCTAAATGCATATGCACCTGCTGTGAATGAAAAAGGAAAAGTGACTTACGGAGAAGTGTACTTAGTGTTGAAAGGGAATAAACGAAAACTTGTCGTGAAAAATGTCACGTCACAGGGAATCGGAGCCTGGATTCCGGTACAAGACCACGTCACATTTAGCTTTCAGCTTTCCTCGCAGCCAAGATAAACAAAAAACTGATTCCAACTTGGAATCAGTTTTTTTATTTATTGCGTTCTTTCGATTCTGACCGCTTCCTCAAGCATTTGCACATTGTTTTGGTACAGCTGGCGAACGAGAACCCGTCTTACAGCAAGGCTGGCGCTGAAATAATCGTCATCTTTCACCATGCCTTTTACCGTAAATTCGACGCCGCGATTGATTTTATTCAATGCGGTGATCCCATGGATTTGAAACGGTTCTGTCGGATTGCCGAATTCATCCAGCTTCAATGAATCCCGAAGCTCTTCATTCAGCATGTCACATGCTTCCCCTAACACACTGTACACGCGGTCTGGATCTTCTTTAAAGCTGATGAGAAAGGATTCGGTAATCCGCATAAAATCGATATTATAGTTCTCTATCTGTCTGACCTCGCCGTTGCTGATGGTGAGCAGCTTCCCGCTCCATTCCCGGATTTGCAGCGAGCGAAGGCCGATTTCCTCCACAGTCCCGTTAAACAAATTGTTGACGGTGACATAATCGCCTTTGTGCAGCTGGCGTTCATAAATTAAGAACACACCCGCCAGCACATCCTTAATCAGCGATTGGGCGCCAAAACCGATGACGATACCGGCTACGCCAGCTCCAGCTAATATTTTGCCGAAATCATGGACAAATAAAGAAATAACGTAAAAGATAAAACCAATCGTCGCTGTATACTGGGTGACAGAACGGATAAGGCTTTCAATTGTTTTTTCTTTTCTTTCTTCGATAAAGTCAGTCCGTTTAAAAAATAGCTGTACCAGCCGGTTGATGATAAAGACACCGATCCAAAGGATAACGGCGACGAGGAGAATATCGACGATTTTATTCTGAAAAATCTCCGTGAGTGTTTCTTCCATCCGCATCTAACTCCTGGCTTGACGTTTTGAGAAATCTGTATCTTGATAATAACTGTTTTTGACGAGAACATTCGGCCCGAGGCATCGGACATTCGGACAGTGGCAATTCAGCTCTTTCGCAAGCTTGGTGTCTCTCCATTTTTCATAGGCGGAAGGGAGGCTGTCCGTCTGAATATTGCCAAGCGGCGGTGTATCGCCGAAATCGGTCACGATAATGTTTCCGTCGAAAATGTTCACATTCAGGCGGGAACGGCCGTCAGGATCATTTCTCACCGTGACGTTTTTCGCCGCGCGAAGCCGGCGAAGCAGCTTTTGATCGTCTTCGTTCTGACTGCAGGCATAAAACGGAAGTGTTCCGAACAGCATCCACGTATTTTCATCACGAATATCCAGCAAGCGGTGAATGGCCTGTCTCATCTCTTTCAGGCTGAGAGATTCAAGAGCGCTTGCGAAATCGCTCGGATACATCGGATGGACTTCGTGACGCTGACATTTCATATCTTCTGTGATTTGGCGGTGAATATGCTCGATATGCGGAAGTGTGCGTTTGTTTAGCATCGTTTCCGCAGATACCATTACACCGGCATCGACTAACGTGCGGCTGTTTTCGATCATTTTTTCAAAATAGCGCGCGCGCTGTTCGAAGGTCGGTTTTCTGTCCATCATGGCAAAACCGATCTCGGCAAAATCCTCCACTGTACCCCAGTTATGAGAAATATGCAGGACATCAAGATACGGAATGATCCATTCGTATCGATCAATATCAAGGGTCAGGTTGGAATTGATCTGCGTCCGCACACCCCGCTCGTGGGCGTATTTCAATAATGGAACGACATATTCCTTTACTGATTTTAACGAAAGCATTGGCTCTCCGCCTGTAATGCTGATGGATCTCAGGCGCGGGATTTCTTCCAGCCGTTTTAACAGAAGATCTATTGGCAGAGCATTGGGGTCTTTAGGCTGCAATGTATAGCCTACAGCGCAATGCTCGCATCTCATATTGCACAGTGTCGTCGTTGTGAATTCAACGTTTGTCAGCTGCATGTCTCCATACTGGTCAACATCCATATAGGCTTCCCAAGGATCAAACTCAGGTGTAATCGGACGCAGCTTCGTGTTTTGTGTCATGACTATCTAACTCCTTTATAAATGGGGCATACTAACGCTGCCAACAGTTAATTTTAGACCTGATTAGTCAAGATCGCAAGTAGCGCAGTGATTGAAAAACGGCAAAAAATGAGCTACGATAATAAAAAATGAATGGAGGAACAGAATGGGGAACGCCGTAAACAATAAGGATCAGCAGATTGATTATTTAAAGAACAGACTTGACATGTTTATGAACGTCATCGATTCATTAGACCCTGAAGCAACCGACGTTGAAGATATAGATAGGCTCATCAGCATGCTTGATGACCTGGAAGCCAAATATGAACGCTTTAAAAAAGACTGGGAATAAAACCGCGCGCCCGCCGCGGTTTTTTGTTTGGCATAAAGCGTCAGTATAAAACGAAGCGCCTTTCTGTAAAATAAGAAAAAATGCAGAAGGAGCGCTGGCCATGAAATGGATGTGTTCAATATGCTGTGCCGCCGTCTTGCTTGCCGGGGGCGCAGCACAGGCGGAAGCGGTGCCGAATGAGCCGATTAACTGGGGCTTTAAACGAAGTGTCAATCATCAGCCGCCTGATGCCGGGAAGCAGCTGAACAGTTTAGTTGAAAAATATGACGCATTTTATCTAGGCAATACAAAGGAAAAAACGATTTACTTAACGTTTGATAACGGCTATGAAAATGGCTATACGCCAAAAGTGCTTGATGTCTTAAAAAAACATCGCGTAACAGGAACATTTTTTGTCACAGGCCATTTCGTAAAGGATCAGTCTGAGCTGATTAAACGAATGTCAGATGAAGGCCATATTATCGGTAACCATTCCTTTCACCATCCGGATTTAACGACAAAAACGGCTGATCAAATTCAGGACGAACTTGATTCCGTCAACGAAGAGGTCTATAAAATTACAGGAAAACAGGACAATCTGTATCTGCGCCCGCCGCGCGGCGTGTTCAGTGAATACGTGCTGAAAGAAACGAAACGCTTAGGTTATCAAACCGTTTTCTGGTCGGTTGCTTTTGTTGATTGGAAAATCAACAACCAAAAGGGGAAGAAATATGCCTACGACCATATGATCAAGCAGGCGCACCCAGGAGCCATTTACCTGCTTCACACCGTATCAAGGGACAATGCCGAAGCACTGGATGATGCGATCACAGACCTGAAAAAACAAGGCTACACATTTAAAAGCCTTGATGATTTAATGTTTGAGAAAGAAATGAAGCTGCCGTCTTTGTAACGAGAAGAGCCTCTCCTTAAATGGAGAGGCTTTCTTATTATTTTATACATTTAATCAGTGCAGCCCAATCCAGATCTCCGAAGCCTTTTTCAATCCCGCCTTCAAAATGGCTCTTGGCCAGCTCGGCAAGAGGGAGGTTTGCAGAGACCTGTTTTGCGGCGGCGAGTGCCAGATTGGTATCCTTCAGCCCTAAAGACATTTTGAAACCGGCTGGCTCAAAATTCTGCTCGGCCATGATGGTTCCGTAATTTTGATAGACAGGAGAGCCAAAGAGCGCGCTGGCGATTTCTAAAAATTGTTTTTGTTCTAGGCCGTACTTTTCCATCAGTAAGAATGATTCAGATAATGCCTCAAGCATAGACACGAGCAAGAAATTGATGCTGATTTTGGCCGCATTTGCAGTCTTGCTTTCTTCGCCGACATCAAATACCTGCTGGCTTAGGCTGTCGAGCAGTGGCTTGGCGGTTTGCTTCGCTTCCGCCGGTCCGGCTGTTATGATGCGGAGCGCGGCTTTGGCGGCGGCGTCCGGTCTTCCGAGCACAGGAGCGGCGAGGAAGGATTGTTCTTTCTCCGCATGAGCCGCTGCGAGCTTTTCTGAGAACTCAACACTGATCGTGCTCATCGAAATGTGAATGCCGTTCTTGGCTAATCCTTTAATCAGTCCGTCTTCTCCGAATGTCACTGCGCTGACAGAATCGTCATCTGAAAGCATCGTTATGACAATATCAGCGGACTCTGCCGCCTGTCGCGGCGTGTCAGCTGCCTGTACACCTTCTGTTATAAATTCCTCCGTCTTTTGTTTCGTCCGATTATAAACAGTCAATTCATAGCCTGCCTGAAGCACGTTTCGGGCAATGGGCTGTCCCATATTGCCGAGTCCGATAACAGCGATTTTCAATCAGATCACTCCCTGAACATTTTTTCCATTATAAACAAAATGAACTTTATATGCATGGTAATCTGCTCGCCAATATAAAAAGAACAGCTTCACGCTGTCCTCATTTGAAAATTTTGAACCATCCTTTATGTAAAAACCATATCAGCATCCCGATCACAAGTGCGGCCATCAGGCCAAGTACAGCAAAATATCCGTATTTCCAATGCAGCTCCGGCATGTTGTCGAAGTTCATTCCATATACGCCGGCAATAAAGGTGAGCGGGATAAAAATGGTCGATACGATCGTCAGTGTCATCATAATTGCGTTCATCCGGTTTGAATTCAATGTCACATAGCTGTCGCGCAAGTCGGACGTCATGTCACGATTGGATTCGACAATCTCAGACAATTTTAACAAATGATCGTATATGTCGCTGAAGTAGGCTTTCGTTTCCCGCTGCTCTTTCACATGGTCAAGGCTTAAAATCCGATAGAGCAAATCACGCATCGGGATAATGGTCCGTCTTAGATGCAAAAGGTCTGTCCTGAGATCAAACACCTCGTTCATCAGTGTTCCGTACGTTTTGTGGGGCCGGCTTTCTTCAATTTCGTTCAGCCGGTCTTCAATTTTGTACACGAGCGGAAAATATTCATCAACAAGCTGATCCATAATCATATAAGAGATATGCCCGGGTCCTTTTTTTAATATCTCTGGTGAAGTATACAAACGCTCTCGGACTTTGGCGATACCGGGTGTTTCGTGTAAATGAAAGGTGACGACAAATCTTTCGCCTTGAAAAATATCGACTTCCTCCGTCTCGAGCGTTTCCTTATTCAGCGCATGAATCACGTAAAAGCGATACCCGTCATAATGGTCAAGCTTCGGCCGCTGCATATGCTGAAAGCAATCCTCAATAGCAAGCGGATGAAAATGAAAAAAATCTCTTAATAATGCCGTTTCTGTATCCTCCGGGCCGTATAAATCAACCCAGTACCACGCAATATCAGGCTGTTCCACTCGTTCGATCGGTATATTTTTCAGCAGCTGATGCTCTGTTGTAATTGCCGTAATGTTGATCATAAACAACCCTCCACCTGCCATTATATCATGCGGCCTTTATGAGAAAAGTATACGGTGTTCTCTGCCTATTTCAAGCGGCGTGTTATACTGAACAAAAACGGGAAAAGGGTGGATTGCATGTGGAAGGAAAAAGTATCTGTCACGCCTCCGTACCATTTTGACCGCGTGTTGGACAGACTGTCTTTAGATCCTCTCAATGCGGCAGATAAAGAAGCGCGGGAAATCCGTGTGCCGGTCAGAAACCAAGCGGGAGACGTGTGCATTGTGAAGGTACAGGCGTTAGGCCATGCGGATGAGCCTGAGTTTCTCGTCAGCGGAGAAACGGATCAGGAAGAGATGATGAAGGAAATAAAGCGGATTTTTCAATGGGAAAATGATTTGCAGCATGTTCTCGATCATTTTTCAAAAACAAGTCTGTCCGCCATTTTTGAAGAGCACGCAGGCACGCCGCTGGTACTGGACTACAGCGTGTACAACTGCATCATGAAATGCATTATCCACCAACAGCTCAATCTTTCCTTCGCTTACACGCTGACAGAACGGTTTGTTCATGCGTTTGGCGAGCAGAAGGATGGCGTATGGTGCTATCCAAAGCCGGAAACGATTGCCGAACTCGATTATCAGGATCTGCGCGATCTGCAATTCAGTATGAGAAAAGCGGAATACGCCATTGATACATCAAGGATGATCGCAGAAGGCACACTCAGCTTATCAGAGCTGCCACACATGACGGATGAAGACATTATGAAGAAGCTGATCAAAATCAGGGGCATCGGCCCGTGGACCGTGCAAAACGTCCTCATGTTCGGCCTTGGTCGTCCCAATTTATTCCCGCTTGCCGATATCGGCCTACAGAACGCGCTCAAACGCCATTTTCAGCTGGACGATAAGCCGGCAAAGGATGTCATGCTGGCAATGAGTAATGAGTGGGAGCCTTATTTAAGCTATGCGTCTCTGTATTTGTGGAGAAGTATCGAATGAAGAAAGGCTGCCTTTTCGGCAGCCTCCTGAGATTAATCAAGCTTCACTGTAATGCTTTGGCCTGTATCGGCATTTTTAACAGGGGAAAACGCAATTTTTAATTGGTGAAGATCTTCCGCTTTTCCGCTGTACACAGCTCCTATCACACCCTCGTTTTCTGTGTGCGGTGCGAAAGCATGATCATTGTCTTTAAGGATATTATTATCAGCAACTGTCAGCTTTTGTCCGTCATCTGTTTCTACAGACTCGATACCCTGCCAATCAATTTGTGTGTCTCCTGTATTCTCGGCTTTATAGGTGATTTGAATGTATCGAAGCGGTTCAGAAACTTTTTGATCTGTCATTCTTTTAAAGAGCTTCAGCTGGTAAGGGGTGATATTTGTACGCGACAGCAATTTGACTTGGTCGACAGTAATCGTTAAGGGCTTCATTGCTGTTTGTTTCTGGACATCAGCAATTTTGTCTAATGTCACTATTTCTCCATTGTCCTCGGTGGATGTTTCACCGGGCTTGGAAAGAATTTTTTTTCCGCTGTCTTGGCTTGAATCATCTGTTTCATTGTCTGTATCCAGCGGCTTATTGCTTTCCTGAATCAGCTGATTGTCAAGATCAACAAATCGAATGGTTGGTTCGCTGCTGTCATAATAAGATGAATGCTTATACAATGCGCGAAGAAACTGATCAAAGACAATAGCCAAGAGACCGTTTTCCATCGATTTTCCGTCTGAGTTGTTGAAGGTAACAACAACCGTATTGTTTTTTATTTCCACTTTTTTAACCACTTTTTCTCCATCGGAATTGGCTTCTGTCATTTTTTCAAATGCGCCGTTTAAATCCTTTTTGGAAATATGAATTTTATCCCAATCTTCTTTGGTAATACTGTTAAAGTCTTTTTTTAGCAAATCCAGATTTTTGCTTTCGTCTTCTGCCGTTTTTTCTGTTTTTGCAGAAGTCGCGGTGCTGTCGTTTCCGCATCCTGCTGCGCTGAATAGTAATCCTAATGCACAGGTAGCGGTTAGAAATTTTTTCATTTTATCCCTCTTTTATGTAATAGTCATAACTTGTATCGGCTGTCTTGCTAAATGATTGAGTAAAAATGGAAATGTTTTTGAAAAGTATGAAGGAATCTAGGCAAGCGTGTTATACTAGAAAGATGTGAAAAAAACATTTCACTTTCTGCCATCCGCAGAAAGCTTCATATAGAAACGGAGAGAACAACGTGAACCAACAAAAGAAACAGGCGCCCGTCGAACTGAAAGTCGGACAAACCTTTCCGCTGACGATTAAGCGTCTCGGCATTAACGGAGAAGGTGTCGGCTACTTTAAGAAAAAAGTCGTCTTTGTGCCCGGCGCGCTTCCCGGTGAAGAGGTTGTCGTGCAGGCTACAAAGGTTCAGCCTAAGTTTTCGGAGGGCCGCGTTAAGAAGATCCGCAAGGCGTCGGAGCACCGCGTGGCACCGCCTTGCCCTGTATACGAACAGTGCGGCGGCTGTCAGCTTCAGCATCTTGCATACAGCCAGCAGCTTCGGGAAAAACGCGACATTGTCATTCAGTCTCTTGAACGCCATACGAAGTTTAAAGTAGAAAACATGAAAATCAAAGAAACGATCGGCATGGACAACCCGTGGAATTACCGCAACAAAAGCCAATTCCAGATCGGGCGCTCGCAAAGCGGCAGCATCATCGCCGGCTTATACGGCCTTGATTCTCATGACATCGTGCCAATTAAAGACTGCATCGTTCAGCATCCGGCAACTAACAAAACAACAGGCATCGTCCGCCGGATTTTGGAGGACTTCAATGTATCTGTTTATAATGAACGGAAACGAAAAGGCGACGTTCGGACTATTGTGACGAGAGTCGGCTTTGAAACAGGCGAGGTGCAGGTCGTGCTTGTGACAGCAAAAGAAACGCTTCCGCACAAGGAAGAAATCGTCAAAGCGATCCAGAAGCGCCTGCCAGAGGTCAAATCCATTATCCAGAATGTAAACGGAGCGAAAACCTCAGTGATTTTCGGTGAGAAATCAAAACCGCTCGCCGGACATACAGTGATCCAAGAGGTGCTCGGCGACGTATCATTTGAACTGAGCGCCCGCGCTTTCTTCCAGCTCAATCCAGAGCAAACCGTCAAGCTGTACAACGAAGTGAAAAAAGCGGCGCAGCTGACCGGAAAAGAAAAAGTCGTTGACGCGTATTGCGGCGTCGGCACCATCGGCATGTGGGTAGCGGACGGAGCGAAGGAGGTCCGTGGCATGGACGTCATCAAGGAATCAATTGATGATGCCAAGAAAAACGCCAAAAAACACGGCATGACAAATGCCACCTACGTAACAGGAACAGCCGAGCACTGGCTCCCGAAATGGACAAAAGAAGGCTTCCGCCCGGACGTCGTCATCGTTGACCCGCCAAGAACCGGCTGTGACAACACGTTCCTGGATACGATCAAAAAAGTTAAACCGAAACGTTTTGTCTACGTTTCCTGCAATCCATCCACGCTTGCGAAGGATTTGCAGGCGCTGTCGAAGGACTATCGCGTTGAATATATTCAGCCTGTGGATATGTTTCCGCAGACGGCTCATGTGGAAGCTGTGGCCAAGCTTGTTTTAAAATCGTCTAACTAAAATAAACAATTTCCTAATCAGACCTGGATTCCGGTAAATAAACAATTCCGATTTCCGGGTCTTTTCCATGTTTTGCCCTTGTCCTGACGGTCTTTTTTCGTTTTTCTCATTCTTCTTTTAAAGTAGTTCTGGAATATGAGATTTTTGGAAACTTTTATATTAATGTCAACTATAATTGAAGTGTAGTCTGTTTAATATAGAAAGAAGGGATCACTTGGATAAAAAATCATTTATTGTAATTGGGAAACCAAAAGGAAACATAACAAAACTACCTTATTCACCTATAAAAGAGTCTCTGCTGCTAAACTTAAAAACTAGGAGTGAAAAGGGAGAAATAGAATTAAGGTGTGAGTGTTCTGATAAGATAGTGCTTAAAGTTTCCAATGCAAAATCTCCATATTTATATAATTCTACCAGACAATTTAAACATTCCAAGGATTGTTGCCGACATCCTCAATTTGTGGGTTCAAGCCCATATGAAAAGGCCTGGAGTTATGATGAAGAAGAAGGATTACATATTGTTAGAATTAAAGAATTACATTTTTCTCAGTCAGGAGATAATAACGAGAGAAACAATAATGTTAGAAATAATGTTTTTTATCAAGAAGGAACAGGATCTAATAAAAATGTATCAACAGTTTTTGGCTTAGCCACAAGAATAAATATGATGGCTTGGGAAAGTATGGTGTTAGGCAAAAAACATAGAATTCCTAATGATAAATATGAGTTAGCTAAGCATGTTTATGGCATAACGTCTCGAATTAGGTTATCGAGAAAAAGAAAAACATTAAACGAGATGTTTTATAAACAAGTAAACATACGGAATGTAAAAGTAAAAAAAGATATCTATTTTGTTTACATGTATGTAAATCGCGAAAGACCGTTTGGAGAAGATACCCTATTTGATAATACAAAAAAAGATATTCTGTATTGTAAAGATGCTTTTGGGCGAACTAATCGTTTTTATGTTGAAAAGGAAGAATATGAACACAAGAAAAAAATAGAACCGCATAGCCCTGAATATGTGGTAGCAGGTTTTGTATATAAAAAAGACTTGTACCATAGATGTATGACCCTACAAAACTACTGCTTAATACCAGTATCTGATAGAGGTTTATATTGTGAAAGTTCTCATGAAAAAAATATATATGATCGGTTATGTGATGATAATCTAACATTTTACAAGCCTTATTTGCCAATTGAAGGTTACGGAAGTTTTATTCCAGATGGATACATTGTCGATAAAGAAAGGGATATAATATTTGAGGTGTTTGGTATTACTGGTATGTCCTCATATGATGAAAGAAAAGAAGAGAAAATTGCCTTATCTCATACTGATTCCTTTAAGAGTATGTATAAATTTAAATATTGGGAAGTAAACTGATAAGACTGGGATTTTTAGATCTTATTTAATAAACTGTTAGTCATCTGAAAAGGGCAATTACAGAGAGAGTTTTAATTGAGTGTTAATAAATCAATGCTTAACTTCTACCTCCTTAGCTATTACTTTAGCAACTTTACAAAACCTAGCGGAGGAAACAAAGGAATGCTGTTAAATAAGCATTCCTTTTCTATTACATTAGCATTTTTGAATGTTCTTCATTTATTATTATATAAATATTACGTAATATAAGGTAGAAGTATGTTAGTTAGAGGAGAAAGGAATGATAAATTGTCTAATCTTTTTATAATTGGAAATGGTTTTGATTTAGATCATGATTTAGAAACTTCATATGATGATTTCAGGAGTTATTTGCTTTTAAATTATCCAGAAATAAACATGTATGATTCAATAGTACCTAATGAAATACTAATGCCTGATGGAGGTGTGGAATATGATGATAAAGAAGTATTATCCATGCTATTTTTTCTAATTAATGAAGCAGAACAAAGCGAAGAAAAATGGAGTGACATAGAATCCTCATTGGGAGCATTAGATTATAGTTTAGTATTCGACTCGTTTGATGATATTCTTGACAAAGATGGAGACAAGGATATGTGGAAAATGGTTTACAGAAATGAAGACTTAGCTGCGCAGTTAGTTATACCAACCACAAAAATAAAAAACTACTTTTCAGAATGGATAGACTCACTGAAATTAAATACTGTACCACCTAAGAAGGACTTTGAAAAAATAATAGGTGAAGAGGACTTATTCTTAACTTTTAATTATACAGATACTTTAGAAGTGCTTTATAATGTCGATGAGGATAGCATATGTCATATTCATGGATTACAAAACGAAGAAATTTTCTTTGGTCATGGAAACTTGAAGGATCGTACTGATGATCATATGAAAGATCATGTTGGATCTCAAGACAGCTTAAGTGAGATAGACGTACAGTTAAGAAAGGATACAAAAAGAGCAATTGAGTTAAGCATAGATTTTTTTGAAGAGTTAAGGGTAGCTAACATAAGTAAAATATATTCATATGGTTTCTCATTTAATAAAGTAGATGCTGTGTACTTTAAAGAGATTTGTGACCGAATTAATACTGAAAATATAACTTGGTATTTTAATGATTTTGATGAGGAAAATATAGTGAATTATTCATCTTATTTAAGAGATTGCGGCTTTAAAGGAAATTTTGAGACGTTTCATATTGAAAAATAGTTAATAACCCTAGAAGGGTTATCTTAGCTTCTAGGCTATTGTGGCTGCTTAATTCTCCCGATACAATGATTTAGTAAGGATAATTGGAGATGCGAAAGTGAAAGTTGTACATCCTATACGTGATAAAAAACAACTTGAGGCAGTGAACTATTATTTATGGATTAAAAACAAAGCGTACCTATCACCTTCATACAGATAATGGTCTTCGTTTTGGTCAGTTTACTGAAAAAAGAAACGATGGAGCCTTACATCCTGACGACTAACTTTCTTTTGACAGTGAAAGATGCAAATGGGGAACTTGAGGAAATTTGCAAAATGAAAACAGGTGGACAAGCAGGTGAAAAACGGCCAATACTGAAGCAAAAAAGTGTGAAAATGGGTTTCTGGAGGAAAACTATATTTAAACTGGAACGGTGGAATGCAGGGTGGAGTGTCTGATTTAGGAGATGAGATGTATATTTTAATTGCGCATAAATCGTCTAATTAATATAAACTATTTCTAAACAGATCTGGATTTTGGGCGAATTAACATTGCCGATTTCCGGGTCTTTTTCATGCACAGCGTTGGCCTGATGTCTTTTATTCAGGTAGGGAGGCAGAAACAAGAGTGTGATAAGCCCCTCCAGCTATTGATATGAAATTTTGGGGAACATAAATAGAAGCCTAGATCATGTACTTAACCCTATGACCCAAACTGCCCTTTTTAACGTGTTATTAGTAAAGGTTTAAATGTTCGAAATTTACTATAGTTTGATTAGAAGTGCTTAAGCATGCTATAAGTGTAAAAGAACATTCTGCTTTTTAATTTTGGAATCATGTTTGGCTTGGTATTGATTATGAAAGGATTTGAATTTGATTATGACAGATAATTTCTGGCGTGAATTACCACGGCCTTTTTTTGTACTAGCTCCAATGGAAGATGTGACGGATGTTGTATTTCGCCATGTCGTGAGTGAAGCTGGCAGACCAGATGTATTCTTTACGGAGTTTACAAACTCAGAAAGTTACTGTCATCCAGATGGAAAGGATAGTGTGCGTGGCCGTTTGACTTTCACGGAGGATGAACAACCAATGGTAGCTCACATATGGGGGGATAAGCCTGAAAACTTCCGCCAAATGAGTATTGGTATGGCGGAATTAGGGTTTAAGGGTCTAGATATTAATATGGGCTGTCCTGTACCTAATGTAGCAGGCAATGGAAAGGGAAGCGGCCTTATTTGTCGTCCTGAAGTTGCCGCAGAATTAATACAAGCAGCAAAAGCAGGGGGATTGCCTGTAAGTGTGAAGACAAGGCTTGGTTACACGGATGTAGACGAATGGCGCGACTGGCTGACACACGTATTGAAACAAGACATTGCTAATCTTTCCATTCATCTGCGCACAAGAGCGGAAATGAGCAAAGTGGATGCGCATTGGGAACTCATCCCGGAAATTAAGAAACTTCGTGATGAGGTGGCGCCAGATACACTATTGACGATCAATGGGGATATTCCTGACCGCCAAACTGGCCTGAAACTTGCTGAACAATACGGTGTTGATGGGATTATGATTGGGCGTGGTATTTTTACGAATCCATTTGCCTTTGAAAAGGAGCCGAAAGAGCATAGCAGTAAGGAATTGCTTGATCTCTTAAGGCTGCATCTGGATCTTCATGATAAATATTCAGAATTAGAAGCCCGTCCGTATAAGCCTCTTCCTCGCTTTTTCAAGATTTATCTCCGTGGATTCCGCGGGGCAAGTGAATTAAGAAATCAATGCATGAACACAAAGTCAACAGATGAAGTGCGTGCATTGCTTGATGACTTTGAGAGAAAGTATCTTGATAGGGTGGAGCAACAGTAGAAGTATCCCATTTGTGGACGTTAAACTGGTGTGAAAGGCTGTATTGAACCGGAGTATTCCTGCAGATTTTCATCACGGAAAAATTCGATATTCAGGGAGACATTCTGCCGGGAAGCTGTTGAAGTGGAGAGATTATCAATTGTAAGAATCAAGATAGCAGGGACAATTTTCCTTGCTATCTTTTTTTATCGAAAAAGATAAGATAAAATACATGGTAATAATAGGAGATGGTACGGATCCAATGAAGGGGGGATTTGATGAAAGAATTTCCTATAATTGAAACAAAAAGATTATTGTTAAGAGAAGTAGAATTTGAAGATGCCAAAGATATGCTAACATATCTTTCAGATCAAGATGTTGTTAAGCCGATGGGGTTAGAACCCTTTGAAACAACTAAAGATGTTTGGAAAGAGATTAGGTGGTATAAATCCATATATGAAAAAGGTACAGGAATCAGATGGGGAATTACACTTAAAGATTCAGGCATAGTAATAGGAAGCTGTGGATTTCTTAATAGACTTGCAAAACATTATCGAGCTGAAGTTGGGTATGAATTAAGCAAAGATTACTGGAGAAAAGGAATCGTCAGTGAAGCATTAGAGGCTGTTGTCAAATATGGATATAACCACTTGCAGCTGGAAAGAATTGAAGCTCTTATTGAACCTTCTAATTTCCCATCGATAAAACTAGTAGAAAAACAAGGTTTTAGCAGAGAGGGTTTGCTGAGACATTATGAATTTACTTGTGGTAAATTTGAAGATTTATATATGTATTCAATGATCAAGGAAGATTTAAAATCTGGTTTGGGAAAAGATAAATATGAACTTTAACTAATTCTCTATTGTGAGAAACTAACCGCGATCTGGAAAACAGCCTCCATTATTAGGGTTTTTGACCTGCGAAGTGCCAAGGAGAAACTAAACAGGGCACTTGCTATTTTGGCTATTATATGAAACGGAAATAAGGGGAGAGAAAAATGAAACGACTATGCATCATCCCCTGCGGCAAGAAAAAAATATGGGACAACCATCCAAATACAGGGCCGGTAAGGGCGGAGGACGCTTATCTCAGCCCGTTTCATCAGGCGTGCGAGAGGTATGCAAAAGCATTTTTTGATGAATGGGTGATTTTGTCGGCGAAGCACGGATTTCTTCGGCCAGATGATATCGTTCCCGAAAATTACGATGTGGCTTTTGGAACCGAGCATTCGGAGATCATGACAGCAGAGGAGCTGCACCGCCAATTTTGCGAAAAAGGCTTTTCCGACATCGAAGAGCTTGTCATGCTTGGCGGGAATAAATATCGAAGCGTTCTAAACGCCGTCATTGGCGAGCATCAGCATATTAGCTGGCCTCTGTCATCATGCAAAGGCATTGGCTACATGCTTCAAGCACTGAACCGGGCTGTTGAAGAAAAGCATGAACTGTAGCACGGTACATGTGAAGAAAAGAGTGTGAACATGAAAAAACTTGTGGTTGGCTTGCTTGCTATTGCGGTATTCGGATGCGGATTATATATCTATCATGTATGGTTCGGTGATCCATTTTCGAAAAATGCCGCAGAGCAAAAGCTTATATCTTATGTGACACAAACCTATCCCAAAAAAGAAATCAAGATCATAAATGGGGTATATAACGCTAAAACCTCGGAATATGTGTTCCAAGCAAACACTCAATCCCATCGCTATCCAATGTGTACGAAGGGATTCCTCCATCCTAAAGTAACGTGCGATGGAATTGAAGAAGCGTATACCGAATCCGTAGCAAAACATCTAAATCTAGAAGCATCAAAAGAAATCGAAGCAGATCTGAAAAAGGCGGTTCCGCAAATCATAAAAGCTGACGCTGCTTTGAGCGTCGAAAACGGCCAGTTCACCTTAGAGACAAAATGGAACAAACAGCTGGCTGAAAAAGCGTCTATGAGCATGACGATTCAGTTAGATTCCAGCGGGTTATCAAAAACAGGTGCCGCAAAGATGGCGGAAACGGTCAGAAAGACGCTTAATGAAAAGGGATATACATATGCAAATGGCACGGTAGATTGTATGCAGAAGGACGCGGACGGCGGTTTCGGTTATGTCAAATATTCAGTTGATTTTCTTCCGAAAACAGCCATTCAGCCAAACGATGCAGAGGAATTAGGCAGTTAAAAGATTTCCGAGGAAATAAATACGTCGATCATTGTCAAAGACCGGGGTGCCCGGTCTTTTTTGCATGCAAGAAAACGAGACAGCTGGAACAGATCGAGACAAAATGAGACACATGTCTCAAACTGTCTCCAGTGTAAAAATGAAAAGACTGATTTTTACGGGCTCCAAAGACTGGCACACTTCTTGCATTTATAAATATGAACCTTAAATAGAAGGAGGCGCACAAAATGGAATTGTTAAAACGAGAAGGCTTGTCATTAACTGAGGAGAAAGCGCTGTGGATGTACCAAAAGATGCTGGAAATCAGGGGCTTTGAAGACAAAGTGCATGAACTGTTCGCACAGGGAGTGCTTCCCGGATTCGTCCATTTGTATGCCGGTGAGGAAGCGGTAGCTGTAGGTGTGTGCGCTCATTTACATGATGGTGACAGCATTACAAGCACGCACAGGGGACATGGCCATTGTATCGCCAAAGGCTGTGATTTGGACGGCATGATGGCGGAAATTTTCGGGAAAGCGACCGGATTGTGCAAAGGCAAGGGCGGTTCTATGCACATTGCGGATCTCGATAAAGGCATGCTGGGGGCAAATGGAATCGTCGGGGGCGGATTTACACTTGCATGCGGATCAGCGCTCACCGCTAAATATAAACAGACTAAAAATGTAAGCGTTTGCTTTTTCGGAGACGGAGCAAATAACCAAGGCACCTTCCATGAAGGGCTGAACTTAGCGGCAGTATGGAACCTTCCTGTCGTATTTGTTGCTGAAAACAACGGCTATGGCGAAGCCACCCCTTTTGAGTACGCATCAGCCTGTGATTCAATCGCCGACCGGGCAGCTGCTTACAACATGCCGGGGGTCACGGTGGATGGAAAAGATATTTTAGCAGTTTACCAAGCCGCCGAGGAAGCAGTTGAAAGAGCAAGAAATGGCGGGGGCCCGTCTTTGATTGAATGTATGACTTACAGAAACTACGGCCATTTCGAAGGGGATGCCCAAACCTATAAAACGAAGGATGAAAGGGCTGAGCACCTTGAAGAAAAGGATGCCATTCAAGGCTTTAAAAACTACCTTTTAAAAGAAACAGATGCCAATAAACTGTCAGACATTGAACAGCGTGTCAGCAAATCGATTGAAAAAGCCGTCTCGTTCAGCGAAGACAGTCCATATCCGAAAGAGTCAGAGCTGCTGACAGACGTCTACGTGTCGTATGAAAAAGGGGGAATGTGAGATGGCGAGAGTCATAAGCATGTCAGACGCGATCAATGAAGCGATGAAGCTTGCGATGAGAAGAGACGAAAATGTGCTTTTGATCGGTGAGGATGTCGCCGGGGGAGCAGCGGTCGATCATTTGCAGGATGATGAAGCATGGGGAGGCGTGTTAGGTGTCACAAAAGGGCTTGTGCAGGAATTCGGGCGCAGCAGAGTGCTGGACACACCGATTTCTGAGGCGGGCTATATGGGTGCAGCTATGGCTGCGGCATCAACCGGGCTGAGACCAATTGCCGAGCTGATGTTTAATGATTTTATCGGCACATGCTTTGACCAGGTGATCAACCAAGGGGCGAAATTCCGCTATATGTTCGGCGGAAAAGCGCAAGTGCCGATTACCGTCCGCACCACATACGGGGCAGGGTTCCGGGCAGCTGCTCAGCATTCACAGGCGCTGTATGGCCTTTTCACCAGCATCCCGGGACTGAAGACGGTCGTTCCGTCCAATCCATATGACGCCAAAGGCCTGCTCCTTGCAGCAATAGAAGACAATGATCCAGTGTTCTTTTTTGAAGACAAAACGTCCTACAACATGAAGGGCGATGTGCCGGAAGATTATTATACAATCCCGCTCGGAAAGGCGGACATCAAACGCGAAGGCGGCGATATCACGCTGTTTGCAGTCGGCAAGCAGGTCAATACCGCGCTTGATGCGGCAGCCCAGCTTTCAGAAAAAGGCATCGAAGCTGAGGTGCTCGATCCCCGCAGTCTGTCTCCTCTGGATGAGGAAGCGATTTTCACATCGTTGGAAAAAACAAACCGGCTGATCATCATCGATGAAGCCAATCCGCGATGCAGCATCGCCACGGATATTGCTGCGATTGTCGCTGACAAGGGCTTTGATTTGCTTGATGCGCCGATTAAACGGATTACAGCGCCGCATACACCAGTGCCGTTTTCGCCAGTGCTTGAAGATCAATATTTGCCGACACCAGATCAAATTGTCAGCGTCACGCTTGAATTGCTTGGCGAGCCGGCAATGAATTAAAGGGGGGACACAAATGGCGGTAAAAGTAGTGATGCCAAAATTGGGAATGGCCATGAAACAAGGGGAAGTATCGATATGGAATAAAAAAGTAGGCGACCCGGTTGAAAAGGGAGAAAGCATTGCCAGCATTCAATCGGAGAAAATTGAAATGGAAATCGAGGCGCCTGAAAAAGGAACGCTGATCGATATCAAAGTAAAAGAAGGAGAAGAGGTTCCGCCCGGCACAGCGATCTGCTACATCGGGGACGCCAATGAATCGGTGCAGGAAGAGGCGAAAGAGCCTGCTGCGGAAGACAGCATGCCGCTAGCCGTCCAGCCCGCAAAACAAGAAAGCAAACCCGCAGCCGCTAAAAAAGAACGAATCAAAATATCTCCAGTCGCCAGGAAAATAGCTGAAAAAGCGGGATTAGACGTGAAACAGCTGAAAGGCACAGGACCAGGCGGGAGAATCGTAAAAGACGATGTAACAAAAGCGCTTGCTGAACAGAAAAATGACCGGGCAGAGCGGGTTTCTGAGCAGAAGGCGCAAGAAACGCCGGTGACAGGCATGAGAAAAGTGATCGCGGCCAGAATGCAGGAAAGCCTGGCAAACAGCGCGCAGCTGACGATTACGATGAAGGCTGATATCACCAAGCTGGCAGCCCTTCAAAAACAGCTTTCTCCAACAGCAGAAGAGAGGTACGGCACAA
Source organism: Bacillus rugosus (assembly GCF_023238245.1). Lineage (NCBI taxonomy): Bacteria > Bacillati > Bacillota > Bacilli > Caryophanales > Bacillaceae > Bacillus > Bacillus rugosus. The sequence continues at coordinate 920,612 of NZ_CP096590.1, forward strand.
AGCTGACGATGACTCATTTTGTCTCAAGAGCCGCCGTTCTCGCTCTGCAAGCTCATCCTGCGCTGAACAGCTTTTATCAAAATGAACGCATCATTACACATCCTCATGTGCACCTCGGAATGGCTGTAGCCTTGGAAAATGGATTAGTTGTGCCTGTGATCCGCCAAGCTGAAAAGAAATCGCTGATTGAACTGGCTCAATCCATCTCAGAATATGCCAAAAAAGCACGCGAGGGACGGGCAGGAAGCGAAGAACTGCAAGGCTCAACCTTCTCTATTACAAACCTTGGCGCTTTTGGAGTGGAGCATTTTACGCCGATATTAAATCCGCCGGAAACAGGTATTCTCGGCATCGGAGCAAGCTATGACACACCGCTGTATCAAGGGGAGGAAATTGTCAGAAGCACGATCCTTCCGCTCAGCCTGACATTTGATCACAGAGCCTGCGATGGTGCTCCTGCCGCTGCCTTTCTGAAGGCGATTAAAACATATTTGGAAGAACCGGCAGCTCTAATCTTATAGGAAAAGCAGGTGAAACGACATGACACTAGCCATTATCGGCGGCGGACCCGCAGGCTATGCGGCTGCAGTCTCCGCGGCGCAGCAGGGCAGAAACGTACTGCTGATTGACAAAGGCCAGCTTGGGGGAACCTGCCTGAATGAAGGCTGCATCCCGACGAAGTCTTTGTTAGAAAGCGCAAACGTTCTTGATAAAATCAAGCATGCCGACCGCTTTGGAATCGAACTTCCGGCAGGTGCGATATCGGTTGATTGGAGCAAAATGCAAAACCGAAAGCAGCAGGTTGTCAGACAGCTTGTCCAAGGCGTTCAATACTTAATGAAGAAAAATCAAATACAGGTTGTGAAGGGGGCGGCCTCCTTTCTTTCTGATAGAAAGCTCTTGATCGAAGGAGAGAACGGAAAAGAAATCAGAGAGGCTGACCAAGTATTGATTGCATCCGGATCAGAGCCGATCGAGCTGCCATTCGCCCCGTTTGACAGCAAATGGATCATCGACAGCAAGGACGCTCTATCCCTTTCTGAAATCCCGTCTTCACTCGTCATTGTCGGCGGCGGTGTCATCGGCTGTGAGTATGCCGGGCTGTTTGCCAGACTGGGGTCGAAGGTGACCATCATTGAAACAGCAGGCCAGCTGATCCCGGCTGAAGATGAAGATATTGCCCGTCTCTTTCAGGAGAAGCTCGAGGAAGACGGTGTTGAAGTGCATACTTCATCCAAGTTAGAGCGGGTGGATCAAACGGCCAAAACGGCAATATGGAAAAGCGGGCAGCGGGAGTTTAAAACGAAGGCCGATTATGTACTCGTGGCGATCGGCAGAAAACCTCGTCTTGACGGATTACAGCTGGAGCAGGCCGGAGTTGATTTTTCTCCAAAAGGCATTCCGGTAAACGGGCACATGCAGACGAACGTGCCTCATATTTATGCGTGCGGAGACGCAATCGGAGGCATTCAGCTGGCGCATGCGGCTTTCCATGAGGGCATTATCGCTGCTTCTCATGCTTCCGGAAGGGATGTCAAAATCAATGAGAAGCATGTGCCCCGTTGCATCTATACATCTCCGGAAATTGCGTGCATCGGAATGACAGAACAACAAGCAAGAAGCGTATACGGGAATGTAAAGATTGGTGAATTTCCTTTTTCCGCAAACGGCAAGGCACTCATAAAACAGCAAGCGGAAGGAAAGGTCAAAATCGTGGCTGAACCGGAATTCGGCGAAATTGTCGGTGTCTCAATGATTGGTCCTGATGTGACCGAGCTCATCGGCCAGGCGGCTGCGATCATGAATGGTGAGATGACCGCTGATATGGCGGAGCACTTTATCGCCGCCCATCCGACACTGTCGGAAACATTGCACGAGGCGCTGTTAAGCACGATCGGGCTTGCAGTACATGCATAATATAGGAAAAAGCAGACGCAGAGAATACAAGGCGTCTGCTTTTTTTGTTGTTGAAAGCGCTTTATTTTTCCCCTACAATAGATGAAAACAGCGTGTAAGGGAGGAGCGATCAAGGAAATGAATTCGATCCCAAACGATTTGCAAACCTGGAAACGTTTTGTGAAAGACGGTGTGCTTGACGAAGGCCGATTAAGAAAACGGATCGCCGAGTCATGGCATCGCTGCAAAAAAGCTGAGGTCAATCCTTATTTAGAAAAAGGCCCGAAGGTTTTACAGCAAACCGAGCTGGATCAGCAGTCAAAAAATCATTCATTCTTCTTGACGACCGCACAGCCTTACCTCGAAAAACTGCTGCCTGCCATAAAAGAAATGGAAATGATGGCGCTGTTAATTGATTCAGACGGCGTTGTTCTGGCATTGGACGGCCATCCTCGTGCGCTCAATGAAGCCAAACGCATCAACTTTGTCGAAGGCGCGTGCTGGACGGAAACGGCTGTCGGGACAAATGCAATTGGCACGGCGCTCCACATCAGTGAGCCAGTTGCAATACAAGGATCAGAACATTACTCCATCGCTTCCCATCACTGGAACTGTTCAGCCGCCCCGATTCACCATGAGGATGGCAGCCTTGCAGGTGTGATTGACATATCGTGTCCGGCAGCAGGCGCGCATCCTCATATGCTCGGTATTGCCACGGCGATCGCCTATGCTGCGGAACGGGAACTGGCAGCTAAAAGCCGTGAGAAAGAGCTGGAGCTGATCAGCCGTTTTGGGGATAGGGCTGCATCCTGTGTGCCAATGGTGCTCTGCAATACCAAACAGCATATCATCAGCGCGAGCATACCGATTCGAACCTCAATGCCAGATTGGCAGGGCCGGCACCTATATGAGGTGAAGGAACGGGGCTTTTCAATCGAAAAAGCCGTCTCCATCGGGGATGGCGGCACTTGTTTTTATCTCTCGGAATCAAAGAAAAAGACGGCGTTTCGATTCAATGGAGTCATCGGGCAAAGCGGCCAATCGCAAGCTATGCTGAAGAGCCTTGAACGAGCGGCAGCGGCGGATGCAACGGTCTGTCTGTCGGGCGAAACTGGTACGGGGAAGGAAGTCGCGGCCCGCGCACTTCATGAGAACAGCGAGCGGCGGCACGGCCCGTTTGTTGCTGTCAATTGCGGAGCGATCCCGTCTGATTTGATTGAAAGCGAGCTGTTCGGCTATGCGGAGGGCGCTTTTACGGGAGCGAAACGAAACGGCTACAAAGGCGCCTTTCAAAAAGCGAATCAAGGCACCTTATTTTTAGATGAGATCGGAGAAATCTCCCACTCGATGCAGGTTGCGCTTTTACGGGTGCTTCAGGAACGTAAGATTACACCGGTTGGCGGGACGAAAGAAATTCCGGTTGATATCAGAGTCATTGCCGCCACACATTGTGATTTACGCGAGCTTGCCGAAAGCGGGAAAATCAGAGAGGACTTGTTTTACCGCCTTCATGTCTATCCGATCGAGCTTCCTCCTTTACGCGACCGCCCCGAGGATATTCCAGACCTCTTTCAGTACTACAAACAGAAGAATCATTGGCCTGGCGAACTTCCCACTGCTTTTTTGGATGTGCTGAAGCAATGGAGGTGGCCGGGGAATATTCGCGAGCTGTTCAATGTGTTTGAACGTCTTTCCATTAGATTTCCGGACGGCCGGCTGAGGGATGAGCCACTTACCGCTTTATTGGAAGCTTCAGGCCTGCCGATCAGTCCGGCAGAAAAAAAGCCGGCTGCTGCCGGCGCGCTGACCCTTCGTGAGCAAATCCAAAAAGATGTCATCATCAAAGCGCTTGAATCCGCAAAAGGAAACGTCTCTCAAGCCGCCAAAATCAGCGGGATACCCCGGAGCACTTTCTACAAACGGCTGAAAAAATTCAACCTGTCCGCTGAATCATAAAGCATACTTCTTTCAAGAAATGGAAACGTTATGTATGAAGGAGGGTGTTAGAATGAATAGTCAAAGGGCGAAAGAAATTGTAGAATCTCCCGACATGAAGAAAGTAACATATAATGGAGTTCCTATTTACATTCAGCACGTGAATGAAGAAAACGGAACAGCGAGAATTTATCCGCTTGATGAACCTGAGCAGGAGCATGAAGTACAGCTGACCAACTTAAAAGAGGATTAAACAAAAATGGCCCGCTTCATAAGCAGGCCATTTTGTTATCCGCGCGGCGCAAATAAAATGACAGAGACGCCGATGAGACAAATGAATGCACCGATCCAGTCATACAGATCAGGCGTTTTCCGGTCGACAAGCCATCCCCATAGAACCGCAAGCACGATGAATACCCCGCCATAGGCGGCGTATACACGGCCGAAGGAGGGGAAGGACTGAAGCGTCGGAAGAATGCCGTAAACAATCAGGATCAGCGCTCCGGCGATCCCATAGCCGACTGGCTTTACTTCTCTCAGCCACAGCCAAACCAAATACCCGCCGCCAATTTCGGCAAGCCCCGCCGCGAGAAATAATAGAATGGTAATTAGCATCACGCGCACTCCCCAACTTGCATTTCACTTTTATTATAAAGGAGGAGTGCTGTTAAAGCTTCGGATGATTCTCAAATTCCTTCAAATACGCTTTTCGCTGAACCTCTGTAAATTGGCTGATCCAATTGTTTTGAGCCTCTTCATTCAAATGGGGAAGGATATAGCGTTCAACCGCTTCGAAAAAAAGCGGATTCGCGATTATGTTCCAGGTCGGGATGCGAACGATTTTGCCGTCTGTTTTCTCAATGATAATATCCTCAAAAAAGATCCCTTTCAAACTGTATTGATGACGTCCCATATAAATCCGTTTTACCTCAGAAAACAGCACGCTGCGCTTTCTCGAGAAGATCTCGCCACTAGGTCCGGTCTTTATGCTGAAAATGACATTTCCACGGCTTGTGAACGCAGGAAAAGCCATAAAGAATGTGATCAATCCATAAACAATCGCCAGTAACCCGCCGCCCAAATAAAGCAGGGCATATTTAGATTCAAATGTGAGAGCTTCAGACACCAGCCAGACTCCCACAATAAAGGCGCCCCCTGTGGCGAGGAACAGCCATATTCTAAAAAACAGTCTGCTTTTAACCTTAATTACTTCATCTTTTTTCAATTGCTATTCTCCTTTATCGCTCTTTAGCAAAAAAGTATTCCTTTTAACACATCTTTATTTGCTGGCACGATAGAAAATTCATTTTGGGTGATACCTGTTACCAGCCAAGTATGACGGCTGCCAGGTAAGACAAAAGCCATGTCAGCCACTTCCGGCGAGTTGTCTTTGTCATAAACAAGGCGCATCAGCGTATCCATTTTCCCTTTTCGCAAAGCCAAATCATTTACGAATCGTGTAACATCCTCTTGGTGTTCATGCTTATGTAGAAACTCTTTCAGATGTGAGGGAGTGTCTGAAGCACCCTCCAGAAGCAATTCAAATTCGGGCGATGTCAGAGTCATCATTGATTCTTTGTGATCCTCTGCATCTATTATATTTAAAAAATCGGATGTTTTAGAAAGTAATCCGTCATTTGAGTCCATTTTTTTAATGATGTGCACTTGTTCATCAAACAGCAGTTCATGAGAGTAAGTGCCGAACTTAGAAACATGGCAGGACACATTCTGTTCTTTGCCTTGTTCATCAAATTTGGACAGTTTCACTGTATAATCCGCGTCGTTTAATACGTGGATAAACGGACAGTTCTCGTCCTTTAACCGATATTGGTGATTCCGATATTCCGCCGCATCCTTGGCTAGGAGTGAGCGGCACGCCGCTTCAAACAGAGCGCCGAGCTGTTCATCCTCTATTTCCGAAAAGTAGGCCTGCTTCAAGGCCATTCCCTGTTCAAAAAACCCTTCGCTGTAAAAACAAAATAAGAGTTCTTCAATGCTGATTGTAAACTGCTTCATTGTTTATTCTCCTATCCAAATGAAAGTTTCCCTTTGAGGAAATGGGTTGCGCCGTGTATGAGCGAATCCGCTGTTTTCTTTGCTTTTTCCATTCCTTTTTTCGCGCTGTCTATCCCTTTATGTATCGTTTTATTTGCTGTATCTATCCCGTCATTTACTGATTTGACGACTTTGCCGGCTGATTCCAATCCTTTCTTGGCAGTATCAACGACAGCGTGAATCGGTTCTTTCAGCTTGACAGCTGCTTTTTCAGCAAAGCCAGATGTGAATTTTGCGATTTTTTCCCCAACAAAGCCTCCTACGGCTGATCCGATTGTACCTCCGATTACTGTACCAACAGGGCCTAACACACTTCCAAGGGCGCCGCCGACGACAGCGCCTGCCGTTGCCCCTCCTGCGATGAAAATCGTGTTATTCACAGCATTCCCGACAGCCTTGGCGTTTTCACGCTTGAGAACTTCCGGTTTGTCTTGGTATTTCTCGTAATTTTCAGCAATTTTCAAGCCGGCACCGAATGTTTCGGTTGCACCGGTGATCAGTGTGGCGGTAATGGCATTTCCTTTTGCGAATTTCAAGCCCGTTTTTCCGACATCCTTCAAAGTTGAGCGTACGCCGGCTTCATTAAGAAATCCTCTTGTGTAGCTTCTGACGCTGTTTGAAAAATCCACCGTGTCCTGGGGGAAATACTTTGTAAACTTTTTATGTACCAAATCAGAAAATGGCCGGTTTGTCTTTTTAAACAAATATTTAGGATTCAAAAGCACTCTGGCCGCTTTTTGATAACGTGAGCTGTCAACGGCTCTGGAAATATCCAATAGAAGTTTTGAGTGCCGGGCGGTATGCAAGCCGCTGGGCTGTTTCTCAAATTTCGTAAGCCCTAATCCGTAGTATTTTCCCTGCGTCAGCATAAGAGCGGTTAAGCTTGTCATCGTTCCGTATTTGTCATAAGCATGATAGAGCTTTCGTAACATATCATCTTGTTCAACAAATTTATCGCTCGTTTTTCTGATAAAAATCTCATTGTCACTCAGCTTGGTGACGAGCGCTTTTCCTGAACTCCACGCATCGCCGACCCCGGAAAAACAGCTGCTGTAGCGGGGATCGCATTGCAAAATCATCTGCCCCAGCTCCAGATGCAGGTCCTTATATTTGTTTTCCATATCGGTTAATTCAGTGACAACATCATTTGCCAGCTGTTCGAGCTTATCCGGATCAACTGCAATGTTTCCTGACACATCGTTCACCCCCCGAGTTTATGTCTTTCCTCTCTAGCTTTACGCTCCAGTTCTTCCATTCTGGCAATTTCAGCTTTTCGTTCTTCTATTTTGACGGCGGCTGCCTTCAGTTCCTGGCTTGTTTCAAGAAGCTCCTGTTCGAATTGATCGTAGGATGCTTTCGTTTCCTCGAAATCCTGATCGAACGAATCTCTTGCTTTTCCCTGCCAAGCATCCCCCAATGCAGATAACCGGGATTCAAGCAGCATTTTGGAGCTTCTGACCTGTTCCGCGGCCGAACTGTACTTGTTTGCCAGCTCAATGACTTTATATGAGTCCAACTTTTGTCCCCTGCCTTTTCTAAATTCACGCACAAATGGATGTTTTATATAAATGATTATAAATAATTCGACATGTATCCGAATCGTACAAAAGAACCTTTTCATAAGAACTGGAAGGGCGTATATTCACTCAAATTTCACAGTTGGTGAGACTTTAAGATTACAAAAAAGGTAAAAAAATCAAGTCCTTCAGACGTAAGGTAAGTGGGAAAATTCCCGCCTTGTGGGAAAAAACACTAAAATTGATCAAATGACCTAAGTGCGCAAAACGTGTTACGGGACGGGCCCTTCCATGGTATAAATGGAATTGTAAACGTTATCAAGGAGGTCGTCATATGAAGAAAAAATCATTCTCAATCGTAATAGCGGGCGGAGGCAGCACTTTCACTCCAGGGATCGTTCTGATGCTCTTGGACCATTTGGAGGAGTTTCCGATCAGAAAGCTGAAGCTGTATGATAATGATAAGGAAAGACAGGATCGCATAGCAGGTGCTTGTGACGTTTTTATCAGAGAAAAAGCACCGGAAGTTGAATTTACCGCGACGACTGACCCAGAAGAAGCTTTTACAGATGTCGATTTTGTCATGGCACACATTAGGGTAGGGAAATACGCGATGCGTGCGCTGGATGAACAAATTCCTCTGAAGTACGGAGTTGTCGGACAGGAGACGTGCGGGCCGGGTGGTATCGCATACGGCATGCGTTCAATCGGCGGCGTGCTTGAAATATTAGATTACATGGAAAAATACTCGCCTGATGCGTGGATGCTCAATTACTCCAATCCGGCGGCGATCGTAGCCGAAGCAACGCGACGCCTTAGACCGAATTCAAAAATCCTGAACATCTGCGATATGCCGGTTGGAATTGAAGACCGGATGGCGCAAATTCTCGGCCTGTCCTCGAGAAAAGAAATGAAAGTCCGCTATTACGGATTAAACCATTTCGGCTGGTGGACATCGATTCAGGATCAAGAGGGCAACGATTTAATGCCGAAGCTGAAGGAACATGTATCTCAATACGGGTACATTCCGAAAACGGAGGCTGAAGCTGTGGAGGCGAGCTGGAATGACACGTTCGCCAAGGCGCGTGACGTGCAGGCCGCAGATCCTGATACACTGCCGAATACGTATTTGCAATACTATTTGTTCCCGGATGATATGGTGAAAAAATCAAATCCGAATCATACACGGGCAAACGAAGTGATGGAAGGGCGCGAAGCCTTTATTTTCAGCCAATGTGACATGATCACACGCGAGCAGTCCACGGAAAACAGCGAAATCAAAATCGATGATCACGCATCATATATTGTTGATCTTGCCCGGGCGATTGCCTACAACACAGGTGAGAGAATGCTGTTGATCGTTGAAAATAACGGCGCGATTGCGAACTTTGACCCGACTGCAATGGTCGAGGTGCCATGTATTGTCGGCTCTAATGGGCCTGAACCGATCACCGTCGGCATCATTCCGCAATTCCAAAAAGGGCTGATGGAGCAGCAGGTATCTGTTGAGAAACTGACTGTTGAAGCGTGGGCGGAGAAATCGTTCCAAAAGCTGTGGCAGGCGCTGATCTTGTCAAAAACAGTGCCGAACGCGCGTGTAGCAAGGCTCATTCTTGAGGATTTAATAGAGGCCAATAAAGACTATTGGCCAGAGCTTGATCAAAGCCCTACTCGCATTTCATAACTGAAATTCCCCCATTCTCGAATCTGTTATTGTATATAATAGAAAGAAAATGGGGGGATCTGATATGAAGCTCGAAGAACTGATTAATCAGCACTACAGCAAATTAAATGATAACGATTTTCATATTTTAAAATATATATTGAATCACAAGCACACGTGCTATCACCTTGGAATCGACGCGCTGGCCAAAGCCTGCACCGTATCGCGTTCCTCGATTTTACGGCTTGCCCAAAAGCTCGGTTTCAGCGGCTACAGTGAATTTCGCGTCTATTTAAAGTGGGAAGATCAGCCGGAAGAAGGCGAGAGTATGAGTTTTCAAAAGCTGCTTGATGATATTGAATCAAATCTGAAGTTCTTAAGGACAAAGGACATGACGGAGATGTGCCAGCTGCTTGATGAAGCTGACCGTATTTTCGTGTATGGATCAGGAAATGCGCAAAAGATATGCGCCCGTGATCTGCAAAGAATGTTTATTCCCCGCCATCGATATCTCATTTTGATTGAAGACACAAATGAATTTAATCTGATGCGCGAGGATTTTCAAGTAAACGATCTGTTTATCATCATTTCTCTTTCCGGAGAAACACCGGAGCTGATTCCTCAGGCAAGAATGCTTTCTGCAAAGGGTATTCCCTTTATTTCCATTACGAATTTAAAAAACAATGTCCTCGCCCAGCTGACTCCGCATAATCTTTATGCGACAAGCAAACCTGTGACATTAAGCGATAAAACGGAAATTGTCGCTTTTGCACCATTTTTTCTCGTTGGCGAAGCATTGTTCCGCGCATATGTTGATTACAAAGAGGCAGAAAAAAATGACATGAAGTAGCAGGGGGTTCTGGTATGATGCAAAAAATTCAGCGCTTTGGAAGCGCGATGTTTGTGCCTGTTCTATTATTCGCGTTCGCCGGCATTATTGTCGGTGTCAGCACGCTCTTTAAAAATAAAACCCTCATGGGCCCGCTTGCCGATCCCGACGGGTTTTGGTACCAGTGCTGGTATATCATTGAGCAGGGCGGCTGGACCGTATTTAATCAAATGCCGCTCTTATTTGCTATCGGCATCCCGGTTGCCTTGGCGAAGAAAGCTCAGGCGCGAGCTTGTTTGGAAGCGCTTACGGTTTACTTGACGTTCAATTACTTTGTCAGCTCGATCTTGACGGTATGGGGAGGAACATTCGGCGTCGACATGAACCAAGAGGTCGGCGGAACGAGCGGGTTAACGATGATCGCTGGCATCAAAACACTTGATACCAATATTATCGGAGCCATCTTTATTTCGTCGATTGTCGTCTTTTTGCATAACCGCTATTTTGATAAAAAACTGCCCGATTTTCTCGGCATCTTTCAAGGCTCAACGTATATTGTGATGATTTCCTTCTTCATTATGATTCCGATCGCCTTGGCTGTGTCTTACATTTGGCCGATCGTTCAGACGGGAATCGGCTCGCTTCAAAGCTTCCTGGTTGCTTCCGGGGCGGTGGGCGTTTGGATATACACGTTTTTAGAAAGGATTTTGATTCCAACCGGTCTTCATCACTTTATTTACACGCCGTTTATTTATGGGCCTGCTGTAGCAGAAGGGGGGATCGTCACGTATTGGGCACAGCATCTCGGCGAATATTCGCAAAGCGCCAAACCGCTGAAGGAGCTCTTCCCGCAAGGCGGATTCGCGCTCCACGGCAATTCGAAAATTTTCGGCATTCCGGGGATCGCACTGGCGTTTTATGTCACAGCCAAAAAGGAAAAGAAAAAACTTGTTGCAGGGCTGCTGATTCCTGTCACGCTGACGGCGATTGTCGCTGGTATTACAGAGCCGATTGAGTTCACTTTCTTATTCATATCTCCTTTCTTATTTGCGGTTCACGCCGTGCTAGCAGCAACAATGTCGACGGTCATGTATATGGCAGGTGTCGTCGGAAACATGGGAGGCGGGCTGATTGAAGCGGTGACCTTGAACTGGATTCCGCTCTTTGGCAGTCACGGTATGACGTATGTGTATCAAGTTTTAATCGGGCTCTCTTTTACAGCTATTTATTTTTTCGTCTTCCGGTTTTTAATCCTCAAATTCAATATCGCCACACCGGGACGGGAAAAGGATGATCAGCAGGAAACAAAGCTGTATTCGAAAAAGGAATACAGAGAAAGAAAAAACAAGGATGAAACGGCCTCTGCTGCTGAAACGGCAGATGACACCGCTTTTCTGTATATTGAAGCGCTGGGCGGAAAAGACAACATCACTGAAGTGACAAACTGCGCCACCCGCCTCAGAGTCAGCGTCAAGGATGAAACAAAGGTTGAGCCCGACAGCGTATTCCGCGCGCTTGGCGCACACGGTGTCGTCAGGAGCGGAAAGGCGTTTCAGGTAATTATCGGATTGAGCGTTCCGCAGATGCGGGAGCGTGTGGAAAAAATATTGAATCAATAAAGCCAGCCCTCCTTTTCGGGAGGGTTTTTGTTTGCCGCCAAAAAGACCGCCATAGTAAAGTAAAGAAAGAGACAATTGAGTAAAAAGGGGTTTGGAGGCTTTTACATGCAAAAGGCTTTATCGTTTTTAAAACCATACTCATCGCTGGTGGGGATTGCGCTGATTCTCATGTTGACGGAGCTTGCGGTTGAACTGATGCAGCCTTTATTGATCGCAAAAATCATCGACGATGGGATTTTAAAGCAAGATCTCCGGCATGTGTGGACATGGGGCGCGGTCATGATCGGACTGACCGTGTTATCATTTGCGGCGGGAATGCTGAATTCCTTTTATGCCGCCCATGTCAGCCAAAGCTTTTCTTACGATACGAGAAAAGGGCTTTTTCAAAAGATACAGTCCTTCTCCTATTCTACATTTGGACAGTTTTCGTCCTCTTCGTACATCACAAGGCTGACAAACGATGTCACACAGGTTCAAAACATGATTTTTATGAGTTTGCGGTTTATGCTGCGGGCTCCGTTAATGATTGTAGGCGGCATTGTGCTGTCACTCACCGTTAACATGAAGCTCGGCTTTTTTCTGCTTGTAACCATTCCGATCCTGATCTTGTTTTTGCTATGGGTCTTAAAGAAAGGCGGGGCGCTATTCCGCTCAGTGCAGAAAAGGCTGGATCAGGTGAACACTGTCATGCAGGAAAACTTAACAGCGATTAAACTGATCAAAGCGCTGCTTCGAGGCAGCCACGAGGTCAAAAGATTTATCAAAGCCAACACGAGGCTGATGGAAAAAACCGTTTCAGCCTTTCAGCTTGTGGAATTCACGATGCCTGTGCTGATGCTGCTGATGAATCTCTGCATCCTTTTCATTTTGTGGGCAGGGGCCTACAGTATCAGGAACGGAAGCACTCAAGTCGGTGATGTTGTTGCGATTATTAACTACGCAACACGAATTACGGGCGCGCTTTCGATGTTTCCGTTTTTGATTATGATTTTCACCCGGGCGAAGGCTTCAGGTGATAGGATCGGTGAGGTGCTTGAGACGGAAGGTGATGAGCATGAGGAAGGCTTCATATCTGATCGTTTGTTGGGACGGATTGAGTTTCAGCATGTATCCTTCCGTTATCCTGAAATGGACAGAGAGGCGCTGCGAAATGTCTCATTTTCCGCAAAGCCGAGGGAAACGATCGCGATTCTCGGTGCGACGGGATCGGGCAAGTCCACGCTTTTTCAGCTCATTCCGCGGCTTTATCAGCCGGATTCAGGCAGCATTTACATAGATGAAAAGCCGATTTGCGATTTCCCGGCAGAGAGGCTTCGCAAGCAAATGGGATATGTACCGCAGGAAGTGCTTCTGTTTTCCGGCACAATCAAAGAAAATATCGCTTGGGGCAAAGAAAATGCTTCACTAGATGAAATAATGGAAGCGGCCAAACATGCGCAAATTCATGAAACGATTATAAAGCTCCCAAATGGATATGACACTGTTTTGGGGCAAAGAGGCGTCAACCTGTCCGGCGGCCAGAAACAGCGGATTTCCATTGCGCGGGCGCTGATCCGAAAGCCGGCCATCCTTCTTTTAGATGACAGCACAAGCGCGCTTGACCTGCAAACGGAGGCGAAGCTGCTTGAGGCGATCAGCACATATGAGTGCACAACTTTGATCATTACGCAAAAAATGACCACGGCGATGAGAGCTGATAAGATTTTGCTGCTTGAGGATGGCGAACTGATTGAAAGAGGCACGCACAGTGAGCTGCTCTCCGAATCTCAGTTATACAAGCGCATTTACGAGTCGCAATTCGGAAGGGAGGGGAGCGAGTCATGCTAAAGGACATCCGCAAGCCTTTCCAATATCCCAAACTGCCAATCGACAAAAAAGAAGGCGTGAAAAAGCGGGCGAAAGCAAAGGATGCAAAAGGCACACTGAAGCGAATCTGGTCTTACTTGGCTGAACGAAAAGGACTGCTCATCCTTGTCATGCTGATGGTTGTCATCAGCGCGATATTCGGGCTCCTTGGCCCCTTTGTGATCGGAAAGGCCATCGACCATTTCATTGTCGGGCGAACGGTAAGCGGACTGGTTCCCGTTTTGCTTCTTCTGCTTGTCATTTATGTAATTCAGTCCCTTTCACTCTGGTTTCAAAACTATTGGATGATTACGATTTCCCAAGGCACTGTTTTCAGGATGAGAAGCGAGTTGTTCACTCATCTGCATGAGCTGCCGATTCCGTTTTTTGATAAACAGCGGCACGGCGAGCTGATGAGCCGGGTGACGAATGACATCGAAAATGTCAGCTCGACCTTAAACACGTCGGTCATTCAAATTTTATCAAGCGTCATCACCTTTGTCGGAACGGTTGCGGTCATGCTGTACATGAGCCCGCTCCTTACAGTGATTACCCTGACCATCATTCCGGTGATGGCAGTAAGCCTGAGATGGATTACCAACCGGACGGGAAAGCTGTTTAAAGAACAGCAGAAAAACCTTGGTGAACTGAACGGATATATTGAGGAATCTGTTTCCGGCGCAAAGGTCATCAAAGCCTATTCGCGTGAGAAGCAGATTACTGCCGAATTTCTCGAAAAAAACGCTGCGCTCAAGACTTCGGGCTTCTGGGCACAGACGATTTCCGGTTTTATCCCGAAAGTCATGAACTCTTTGAATAACTTAAGCTTTACGATGATTGCGGCATTCGGCGGTCTGTTTGCGCTGAAAGGCTGGATCTCGATCGGCTCCATCGTCGTCTTTGCCGAGTATTCAAGACAATTTACACGCCCTTTAAATGATTTGGCCAACCAGTTTAATACAATGCTGTCCGCGATTGCCGGTGCTGAACGGGTGTTTGACGTACTTGATGAAAAAGAAGAGCGCGAGGATGAAAAGAACGCCGTGCATCAGCCGATTCAAACAGGCAGTATTGAATTCCGTGATGTGTCCTTCGGTTACGATGAAGGGCAGCAGACCTTGAAGCATTTACAGTTTACAGTGCCTGCCGGACAGTCCATCGCGTTTGTCGGACCGACGGGAGCGGGGAAAACAACTGTCACAAATCTTCTCGCCCGTTTTTACGAACCTAATGAGGGCAGGATTTTAATCGACGGTACAGATATTAAAACCCTTACTAGAGCAAGCCTGCGGAAAAACATGGGCTTTGTTCTTCAGGATTCGTTCTTGTTTCACGGAACGATCAGAGAAAATATTCGCTACGGCAGGCTCGATGCATCTGATCAGGAAGTCGAAGCCGCGGCAAAAACAGCGAACGCCCACAGTTTTATTGAAAGGCTGCCAAAAGGGTATGATACCGTGCTGACGCAAAACGGATCAGGCATCAGCCAAGGACAGAAACAATTGATTTCTATAGCGCGGGCGGTGCTTGCCGATCCGGTTCTCCTGATCTTGGATGAAGCAACAAGCAACATTGATACCGTAACAGAAGTCAACATTCAAGAAGCGCTCGCCCGTTTAATGGAAGGAAGAACAAGCGTTATCATTGCCCACAGGCTGAACACCATTCAAAGAGCGGACCAGATTGTGGTGCTAAAAGACGGCGAAATGATTGAAAAAGGCAGCCATGACGAGCTGATCCGGCAAAAAGGATTTTACAGTGACTTATATCAAAGCCAATTTGAGAAATAGACCTTTGTCCTGCACAAAGGTCTTTTTTGTTACAGTTTTATAGTACTTTTATTTCATTTTCGTAAAATGTAACAAAATTACTTGACGTAAACAAGTTATGTATATATACTAGCTTACATTAAGTAAGTGATAACATTTATCAAGGAGGATAAAATGAATAAATCATTTGAAATTGGCACATTACTTTTAAGAGTTATTACAGGTATTATCTTTTTTGTTCACGGTTTATCTAAGTTTCAGGGGATGGAAGGCACCATCCAATTTTTCGGCAGCATAGGCCTTCCAAGCTTTATGGCGTATGTCATTGCAGCGATTGAACTCGTTGGCGGAGTGCTTGTCTTCTTCGGATTGGCTACACGTATTGTCGGTGTTCTGTTTACCCTCACGCTGATTGGTGCCATCATTACAGTCAAGCTGAAAGCGCCATTCATGGGCAATGCAGAATTTGATTACCTTCTGCTTTTGACATCTATCCACCTGGCTCTTTCTGGAAGTCGTTTCCTGGCGCTAGACCCACTTGTATTTAAAGCAAAGAAGAGCGAAAACGTATCAGCATAAGAAAAGAGGCATACAGCATGACCAGCATTCATGAGGATACAAATATTGGCTATGTCAAACTCACAATCCGCAGTCTGGAGCGTTCTCTTCAGTTCTACTGTAACGTTATCGGCTTTCAAGTCTTACAAAAGACGGATCGCCAAGCTCAATTAACGGCTGACGGGAAACGTGTACTGCTTACTCTTGAAGAAAATCCAAGTGCCGTCGTCTTGCCTGAACGGTCTGTAACGGGCCTATATCACTTTGCGATTCTTCTTCCGAACAGGAAGGAACTTGGTATCGCGCTCGCCCGCCTGATTGAATACGGCATTGCAATCGGACATGGGGATCATGCTGTGAGCGAAGCACTCTACCTGTCTGATCCTGATGGAAACGGAATTGAAATGTACGCTGACCGCCCCCGCAGCACGTGGCAGCGTGATCAAGAAGGAAACTATGTCATGACGACAACCGCTGTTGACATTGAGGGTCTTATGGAAGAAGCCGGAGATGAGCGGAAAACAGCGCTTCCGAACGGTACCATCATCGGACACATTCACCTCCATGTCAGTGATTTGCACGAAGCAAAAGCGTTTTATACAGATGTGCTGGGCTTTGACATTGTCGGAAACTATGCGGGAATGTCCGCTCTCTTCGTATCAGCCGGGGGATACCACCATCATATCGGCTTAAACATTTGGGCGGAAAGAAACGCGCCGCCAAAACCGACAAATGCCAGCGGACTAGACTATTACACGGTTGTCCTGCCTCATCAAGAGGAACTGGATCGAGTGGCAGACCGAGTCAAACATGCCGGATATTCGATCGAAGAAAAGGAAAGCAGCTTCCGGGTGAAAGATCCTGTTTCCGGGGTCCATATTCTATTTGTGATTTGACTGTAATCCCTTTGCCGAAAAAACGGCAGAGGGATTTTTTATTTTTGTTCGCCTTGTTATGATGAGAGAACCAACTTGTAAGGAGGCGTTTACATGGAACTCAATCACCTTGTGACAGGCAAAATAGCTTTAAATCAATATGTACATCGCTTAGAGCAAAAGGATGTTTCATTTTACGTCCACTATTGGGGAGCGATGACGAACCACTATAACACACTGCTTCATAAGCATTCCTTTTATGAAATTTGTTACGTCGTAAGAGGTGAAGGATATTACCTTGAAGGGGATCGTACATATCCGCTTCGTGAACAGACGTTTTTTTTGTCAAAGCCGGAGCATTTGCACCAAATCAAAAGTGAAACAGGGCTGTTCCTTTTTTATGTCGCTTTCGAGCTGAGCGAGGACCAGTCAAGCGCTGAATGGATCAAAGTGATGGAAGATGTGAAACAAAGCCCTCTTACCACAGTTCAAATGAAAGATGGCGAACCGCCGGGCCTGCTTTGGAAAACATTAATGTTGCAAGCAGCGAAGCCAGTCAATGCTTTTGACAAAGAGATCCTATCACAATTGTCGCAGGCTTTGATCCTTTCATTAATCCAAACCTTTCTCCCGTCTGCCCATCGGCCGAAACAAAAGCAGCCCATTCAAACATCCTCTGCATTGCTGACAGAGGTGAAACTGCACATTAAAGACAATTTGTCACAGCCCTTAAAGCTGACGGATGTCGCCAGTCACTTTCATATCTCAGGGAGGCACTTGTCACGTTTATTTGCAGCAGAACTGGGCGTCAGCTACTCTGAATTTGTCCAAAATGAAAAGATAAATAAAGCTGCCGAGCTGCTGAAATCAACGAATCTATCAATCAAAGAAATTGCGGAAGAAATCGGATTTACGGTGCATTATTTCACACGCGTGTTTTCCGCCAAAATCGGCAGCTCTCCAGGGCTTTTCCGTTCCCTTTATAAGGACTCAAAAATGACCGCATTTCAAATCAATAAATCTTTTCAAAAAATCGAACAGGCCAAGCCGCATGAATAAGATGTCCTGAAATGACAAAACAATGTCTCTATATGATAAAGACGCGAGAAATCTCGGTGTCTTATAATCTTCTAAGAAAGCGGTTACAAGAATAGGTGTTGCTGAAGGAGGGATGTATTGGCTTATGCTTGGTGTCGGGTGCTCTGCCATTCTTGAAAGAAGGGGAAGAAAACCATGAGTGCAAAGGAAAAGAAAGAGGCTGTAAAAGGAAAAGAAAGTTTAGCTCATAAAGGGCTTTTACGAACGATTACATTGGTATCTACATTCGGCGGGCTTTTGTTCGGTTATGATACGGGCGTCATAAATGGGGCACTTCCTTTTATGGCAACTGCAGGCCAACTGAATCTTACACCTGTTACAGAAGGACTGGTTGCGAGTTCCCTGCTTCTCGGGGCAGCCTTCGGAGCGATGTTTGGAGGACGTCTGTCCGATAAGCACGGCCGCCGAAAAACGATCCTTTATTTAGCTTTACTATTCAGTGCGGCCACACTTGGCTGTACCTTTTCTCCAAATGCGTCCGTCATGATTGCCTTTCGTTTTCTTCTCGGACTAGCGGTTGGCTGCGCTTCTGTAACGGTTCCAACTTTTTTAGCAGAGATTTCGCCGGCAGAACGCAGGGGGCGAATCGTGACACAAAATGAACTGATGATTGTGATTGGCCAGCTGCTGGCTTACACCTTTAACGCCATTATCGGGAACACAATGGGGGAGAGCGCAAATGTATGGCGGTATATGCTGGTCATCGCGACACTTCCGGCTGTTGCGTTATGGTTCGGAATGCTCATCGTGCCTGAAAGCCCGCGCTGGCTGGCGGCTAAAGGCAGAATGGGGGACGCCCTGCGGGTGCTTAAGCAAATCCGTGAAGACAGCCGGGCACAGCAGGAAATCAAAGAAATCAAACATGCGATCGCGATTGAGGGTACATCAAAAAAAACCGGCTTTCATGATTTTCAAGAGCCGTGGATTAGGCGCATTCTATTGATTGGGATCGGAATCGCCATCGTCCAGCAAATTACCGGTGTCAATTCGATCATGTACTATGGGACAGAAATTCTGAGAGAAGCCGGCTTTCAAACAGAAGCTGCATTGATCGGCAATATTGCAAACGGAGTTATTTCAGTCATCGCGGTCATTTTTGGGATCTGGCTTCTCGGCAAGGTCCGCCGCCGGCCCATGCTGATCATCGGACAGATTGGCACGATGACAGCCCTTCTGCTGATCGGAATTTTATCCATTGTTCTTGAAGGAACAGCAGCCCTGCCATATGTTGTGCTGAGTTTGACCGTTTTGTTTCTTGCGTTTCAGCAGGCTGCCATTTCTACGGTGACGTGGCTCATGCTCTCGGAAATATTTCCGATGCATGTGCGGGGACTTGGCATGGGGATCAGCACCTTCTGCTTGTGGACAGCTAACTTTCTCATTGGATTCACTTTTCCCATTTTGCTCAATCATATTGGAATGTCGGCAACATTTTTTATCTTTGTCGCAATGAATATTCTAGCGATTCTATTTGTGAAAAAATATGTGCCTGAGACAAAAGGGCGGTCACTTGAACAGCTTGAGCATTCATTCCGCCAGTATGGCCGCCAAGCTGATCAGGAAATGCCGAATCAAACGACTCACTTTTCGTAACTTGCAGATACTAGGAGGAATCTATCAATGAAACTATCTTATGTAACAGACAGCTTAGGACATTTGCCTTTTGAAGAAATGCTCGATTTTGCCGCGGAACTTGGCATTGATACGCTTGAAATGACAACTGGAGGCTGGTCGCCGGCACCTCACTTGAATCTTGACGAATTGCTGCAAAGCAGCAAGAAAAGAGAAGAACTTTCAGCCGCGCTGGAAAAGCGGAATATGACACTTTGCGCTTTAAACTGCTCGGGGAATCCTTTAGATCCAGGCGAACTGGGCAAATCGCACAGAGAAGTAACGGACAAAACGATGGAGCTGGCTGGATTATTAGGTGTCAAGAAAGTGATCATGATGAGCGGCCTGCCAGCCGGCGGCCCGGACGACAAAGTGCCGAACTGGATCACATACACAGTGAGCTGGCCTCCCGTTTTAAAAGATATTCTCAACTATCAATGGGAAGACGTTGCGATTCCGTATTGGAAGGAACTTGTCAAAAAAGCGGAAGCCTGCGGAGTGGAAAAAATTGCGCTTGAAAATTTCAGCTCTCAATTAGTCTATAATCCTGAGACTCTCTTTCGGCTCAGAAACGCGGTCGGCCCGATGGTCGGTTTGAATCTTGATCCGAGCCACTTATTATGGATGGGTGCAGACCCGATCATCGCAGCAAGGAAGCTCGGAGAAGCCATTCACCATGTTCATGGGAAAGATGTCAGAATTGAAAGACATTTAGCCGCGGTAAATGGGTTTTTAGAAACAAAAGAAGTGACAGATCCTGCGAACCGGGCATGGAATTACGTAGCAGTCGGCTGCGGACAGGATTTACAGTGGTGGAAGGAATTTTTTTCAGTCGTCAAAATGATGGGGTATGACGGTGAGGTTTCCTTAGAAATGGAGGACCTGACGATGTCGCCTGAAGCGGGCGTCCGCACTTCTGTAGAAGCTTTAAAACAAACCATCAGCCAATAGGAGGTTTTCATGATGCTAAATGGAGAAAGAATCATTTCAAAGCCGCTGCGCTGGGCAATGGTAGGCGGCGGACGGCTCAGCCAGGTTGGATATAAACATCGTATTGGAGCGTTGAGAGATAATACTGCCTTTCAATTAACCGCAGGGGCCTTTGATATCGATGCCGAAAGAGGAAAAGACTTCGGGGTGAACCTCGGAGTAGATGCGGAGCGCTGTTATGCCGACTATCAAACCATGTTTGCGGAGGAAGCGAAAAGAGTCGATGGCATAGAGGTTGTATCGATTGCCACTCCAAACGGCACTCATTATGAGATCTGTAAGGCAGCACTTGAAGCAGATCTTCATGTCATCTGTGAAAAACCGCTGTTCTTCACTTCAGAAGAGGGCTATGAAATCAAAGCGCTCGCGGAGAAAAAAAGAAAAATTGTCGGCGTGACATACGGTTTTTCCGGCAATCAAATGCTCCTTCAAATGCGTGCGATGATTGAGCAGGGCAAGATCGGCGATATTCGTGTGGTTGACTTGCAGTACACACACGGTTTTTGTGCAGCAGATGAGGGCGAGAACATAAGCGCTGCACAGAAATGGCGTGTCGACCCTGCGATCGCCGGGCCAAGCTTTGTGCTGGGCGATTTATCTACCCATACGTATTATATGTCGCAGCTCATTATGCCGCAGATGAAAATCAAAGAACTGCTGTGTGACCGCCAGAGCTTCGTCGGCAGCCGTGCGCCGCTTGAGGACAATGCCCATGTGCTGATGCATTATGAAAACGGGGCGGTCGGGACGATGTGGACATCATCAATCAATGCAGGGTGTATGGATGGCCACAGAATCAGAATTGTCGGCTCAAAAGCAAGCCTCGAATGGTGGGACAGCAAACCGAACGAACTGATGTATGAAGTGCAGGGAGAGCCTATTCAGACACTCGTTCGCGGCATGCCGTATTTAGACGGTGTGTGCAGCGCCGATGAACGTCTGGGCGCTTTACACAGCGAAGGGCTGTCAGACGCGTGGGCCAACATTTATCTTAAGTTTGCCATTGCAATTGACGCAAAAAAACGCGAAGATCAAGAAACACTGAACAACTTGGTTTATCCTGACATTGACGCAGGGATCGAGGGCATCCGCTGGATTGAGAATTGTGTACGTTCAGCAGACCAAGGGTCCGTATGGGTTGAATTTGAATAATAAGTGGAAGATGCCGCATATGACATAAAGTTCATATGCGGTTTTTATTTTCCAGAAACTCCTGTCAAAAATGACCTGAGGCAGGTATGATAAGAAAGGAATTGGGTATCGGGAGTGATGAGCGTGAAGGCTCTTATATTTACTAGGATTTTCACCTTAATGGTAAGTTGTTCGGTTTACTTTTTTCTTGTAAAAGATGACCGTTGGTTTGAGTATTTGTTCATCGCTGGCGGTGCGGGTGTGTTCTTAGCAAATCATCTCTTATTAAGAGTAGGGAAATATGCCGTTATTTTTTGTTTGATTGATATTGCAGTTGGCTTTTCGTTCGGTTTCATGTTTCCGGGTACAGGTTTATATATCACATTGCTCAGCCCGGTTGCTGTTACCTTTTTTTTGAAAGGGTTTGACCGAAAAACAGTATGGTCTGTGCTTTGTTTTTGTTTTATCATGTGGCTGATTGTGCTTATTCGTACATATCGTATGTTCGGCGATGAATATGTTATGGATCATTGTATCAGCAGACATTCGTTGTCTTTTGCGGAGTCGTCGGCAAATTAATCCGCAAGCTGTTGGATACGCAGGAAACGGCAAAACAGCAGTTTCAGGAACTGACAGAGTCTCACTTTGCGCTGTCTGCTGCGCACCAGGAACTCCATTTATATGCGAAGCAGGTTGAAAAGCTGACTGCCATTCATGAGCGGAACAGAATGGCAAGGGAAATCCATGATACAGTAGGACACAAAATGACGGCGCTCCTCGTGCAGCTGCAGCTTCTGCGTGAATGGCAAAAAAGAGACAGCCAAAAAGCGGAGGAGACCGTTGGGGTATGTGAAACGCTTGCCCGTGAAGCGCTCGATGATGTCCGCTTATCAGTACGCACCCTGCAAACGGATAACGACCCTTCGTTAATCGATTCATTGAAACAGCTGACAGAAGACTTTTACAAAAATGCAGGAGTGACAACCGAATTTGCGGTCAGCGGCGATCCGGCGATAATCCCGCTGTCACTTCATCCGACCTTGGTCAGAACGGTGCAGGAGGCATTGACCAATGCCAAACGGCACGGCGGCGCTACAGCCTGTTCGATCCAGCTTGCCTGCACAGTGGAAAGTATCAGCCTTGTCATTAAGGATGACGGAAAAGGAAATCCCGAGGCGGCACTTGGCTTTGGCCTCTTGAATATGAAAAAGCGGGCAGCGGAGCATGGGGGTATGATCCGCTTTGAGAGCGAACGGGACCAAGGGTTTGCTGTAATCGCTGAATTTTCACTGGCAAATAAAAAATGGAGCTTTGGGCCCGCGCAGCAAAAGGAGAGTTTATCATGATTAAGATCATCATTACCGACGATCAGGATATCGTCAGAGAAGGGCTGGCATCGCTGCTTCAGCTCAGAGAAGAGCTTGATGTGGTCGCCACGGCGCGAAACGGACAGGAAGCCTTCGAAAAGGCGAAAGAACTTGAGCCGGATATCGTGTTAATGGATATCCGAATGCCGGTGTCCAACGGAGTTGAAGGGACAAAAATGATTACAAGCTCTTTACCTGGCGTAAAGGTGTTAATGCTGACAACATTCAAAGATTCAGAGCTGATTGCAGAAGCACTTGAAGAAGGAGCGAGCGGGTACCTGCTGAAGGACATGTCAGCCGATACAATTGTTAAAGCGGTGATGACTGTTCAATCTGGCGGAATGGTGCTTCCTCCAGAACTGACTGCCCAAATGCTGAATGAGTGGAAGCATGAAAAACAGCTGAAAGGAATAAACGAGATAGAAAAACCTAAGGAGCTGCTCGACCTGACCGAGCGTGAAATGGAAGTTCTGGCCGAGCTGGGGTACGGGCTGAATAACAAAGAAATTGCCGAAAAGCTGTACATTACAGAAGGCACAGTAAAAAATCACGTGTCAAACATCATCAGCAAGCTGGCTGTCAGGGACAGAACCCAAGCCGCCATCTATTCCGTCAGATATGGTGTATCTGTCTTTTGACATATGACGTTCAGCACATGCGTCTCTTTGAAAAGGCCTTTTACAGGCCTTTTTTTCATGCCTTATGATCTATCTGCCGCTACATGCCGCACGCCTTTCTTTTATCTACAATGACAATGGGATTAAAAAAGGAGTGAAACGACGTGCTGCAAGCAGAAAACATCAAAAAGGCATATGGGAAAAAAACAATCGTGAAAGGCATTTCTTTTTCTCTGCAAAAGGGGGAGTCGTTCGGGCTGCTTGGACCAAACGGTGCGGGGAAGTCCACAACCATCTCGATGATTTCCGGCCTCGTGCCGCATGACAGCGGAAACATCACAGTGGGCGGCTATGTCATCGGAAAAGAAACGGTAAAAGCGAAACAAAAAATCGGCGTTGTCCCGCAGGAAATTGCTTTATATCCGACGCTGACGGCTGATGAGAATCTTATGTTTTGGGGGAAAATGTACGGACTAACGCACGGCGAAGCCAAAAAAAGGTCGGCAGAGGTCCTTGAATATGTCGGCCTGACTGAGCGGGCCAAAGATAAAATTGAAACATTCTCAGGCGGAATGAAACGGAGAATCAACATCGGTGCTGCCTTAATGCACAAACCTGAGCTGCTGATCATGGATGAACCGACTGTTGGTATTGATCCCCAATCGAGAAATCATATTTTAGAAACGGTGAAACAGCTCAATGAAACGGGTATGACGGTGATCTATACGAGTCATTACATGGAAGAGGTCGAGTATTTATGTGATCGGATTGGCATTATTGATCAAGGAGAAATGATTGCGATCGGCACAAAAACTGATTTATGCAGCCGCCTTGGAGGCGATACGATCATTCAGCTCACTGTCAGCGGAATCGATGAAGCGTTTCTTTTTGCAATTCGTTCCCTGGCTCATGTGAATGATGTGACAGTACACGAGTCAGAGCTCAAAATTGACATTTCTGCGGCTCATCATGAGAAGGTAGTTACCAGTCTGCTTGCGGAAGCAACTGCCCATCACATCAACCTGCTGTCTCTTCAGGTGCAGGAACCAAACCTGGAGCGTCTGTTTCTGAATCTGACCGGCCGCACTTTGCGGGATTAAGGGGGGGACGGCTATGAAAAAAAGCATATGGATCGCATGGAAGGATGTCAAAATCAGAATCACGGACAAAAAAGGGTTTATGATGCTTATCTTAATGCCGCTGATCCTGACCTGTATTTTAGGGGCCGCGCTCGGATCGGTTGTTGACGGAGGCAGCCAGATTGACGACATCAAAGTCGGCTATGTTCAATCAGACCAGTCAGAAGCAGCGAACATGTTTAAAACAGATGTGCTCAAAAAAATGAACTCGATAAAGGTCACACAAGCCAGCAGCGAGGACGAGATGAAGAACCTGCTCGATGAAAAGAAAATCGATGTCGGTATCGTTATCCCGAACCATTGGGAAGCCGGCAAAACGTCAGCCTTTATTTATGCTGATCCTGATCAAACATTAAAAAGTTCCATTATCGAAACAGCCGCCGCATCTTTCATAGACCAATATAAAGCGGTAAAAGAAGCCGCGTCAGCCTCAATGGACTACATCAGCAAAACGGCAGCTGTCAAGCAAGGAAAACTTGACCCTTCACGTTTTGTAGAAAAGCTGGTAAAGGCGCTTGAAGAGGAAACGGGTGACAAACCAACAGTGACGGAAAGATCAGTCGGCAGCAAGGCAGTTACCAGTTTTCAATACTATTCGGCGGCAATGCTTTGCATGTTTATGCTGTTTCATATGACAGTTGGGGCGAAATCATTTTTACAGGAAAAGGAGACGGAAACGCTTGCCAGAATGTTGATGACGCCTGTACAAAAATACGCCATTCTCTTCGGAAAATGGCTGGGAACCTATCTATTTGCCATCATACAATTTTTTATTTTTCTGAGCGTCACGATCAATATATTTGGTGTGAACTGGGGCGGCAATCTGCTGTTTGTGAGTGTGCTCGGGCTTTCATACGCTGCAGCTGTATCCGGCATTTCCATGCTGCTTGCGTCGTGCATCAGCGATATGAAATCAGCCGATGCGATAGGCGGCTTCGGCATTCAATTGCTTGCGGTTCTCGGCGGGTCCATGCTGCCGCTGTACCAATTTCCGGACTTCTTGCAGTCTGTATCAAAAGCGGTGCCGAATCGATGGGCGCTTGATGGCTTTCTTTCACTAATGGAAGGCGGAGGCTGGGCTGACCTTCAAAAGCTTGTGCTTCTTTTTGCGGTGATTGGCCTTTGTTCACTCGTGCTTGGCATCAGACGGCTTCATACAAGATAAGGAGGTACACCGAGGTGAAAAAAATCATAGCCATTTGCGGCATTGAGCTATCTCTCATTTTCAAGAAGCGGCAGAACTATTTGATGATGTTCGCTGCCCCGCTTTTGCTGACTTTTGTATTTGGGGGGATGCTTGGCAGCAATGATGATAAGCTGCATCTTGCCATCGTTGATCAGGATGACACGATTCTCTCGCAGCATTATATTCGACAGCTGAAGACACACGATGATATGTATACATTCGATAGCATGTCTGAAAGCAGAGCGTCGGAAAAGCTGAAGCAAAAGAAAATTGCCGGGGTCATCGTCATATCCCGCTCGTTTCAGGCACAGCTCGAAAAAGGAAAAAATCCGGGGCTGATCTTCCGGCACGGTCCGGAGCTGTCGGAAGCACCGATGGCCAAACAGTATGCAGAAAGCGCATTGGCAAAGCTTAATATTCAGGTTGCCGCGGCGAAAACGGCTGCTCAGGCAGCGGGGGAGAACTGGAAGGCGGCTTATAAAACAGTTATTGCCAAAGACCATGAAGATGCAGTACCAACAGTAAAACAAAAGTCCCTCAGCGATAAAAAGGAAGCCGCGGGTGCAAGTGATATAGCTTCCAGAGCAGCAGGCTTTTCCATTCTCTTTGTCATGTTGACAATGATGGGGGCGGCAGGAACCATTTTAGAGGCAAGAAAAAACGGCGTTTGGTCCAGATTGCTTACAGCCTCTGTCAGCCGGGCGGAAATTGGTGCGGGGTATGTGCTGTCCTTCTTCGTCATTGGCTGGATTCAATTTGGCATCTTGCTTCTTGCAACCCATTGGCTGTTTGGCATCAACTGGGGGAACCCGGCTGCGGTTATTGTGTTAGTGTCGCTTTTTCTGCTTACCGTTGTCGGCATCGGATTGGTGATTGCGGCCAATGTCAGAACGCCGGAACAGCAGCTTGCGTTTGGCAACTTGTTCGTCATCGCAACGTGTATGGTAAGCGGAATGTATTGGCCGATCGACATTGAACCGAAATTTATGCAATCCATCGCTGAATTTCTTCCGCAAAAGTGGGCGATGAGCGGGCTCACTGAGATAATGGCTAACGGTGCCCACGTCACAGATATACTCGGGGTCTGCGGCATTTTGCTTGCTTTTGCGGCAATTACTTTCACAGCGGGACTGAAAGCGCTCCGCGCCTAAAAAACATCTGCCCCCGGGCAGATGTTTTTTCGCAATCATTTTGTTTTTTCTGTAAGCTTTAGTCTCTGTTCCAAATGCTGTTTCACGCTCGGCCAGTCACTGTCGATGATGCTGTAAAATACCGAATTGCGGAATGTTCCGTCTTTTCTGATCATTTGGTTTCGCAATGTGCCTTCTCTAACTGCTCCAAGCCGTTCAATCGCCTTTTGCGATCTGATATTCCGCTCATCTGTTTTGAACTGCACCCGAATCGTGTTCAGCTGTTCAAAGCAATACTGTAACAGCACATATTTGCATTCTGTGTTGAACGAGGTTCCCCACACTGAAGGGTGAAACCACGTCCAGCCGATCTCAAGGCTCCTTGAAGCGGATGACATATACAGAAATCGCGTCGTGCCGACGATTTTGCCAGTTTCACGATGAATAATCACGAATGGACATTCTGCTCCGGACTCTTTCGTTTGCAGCGCTTCCTCTACAAAAGCCTCCATATCATGCAGCGTTGTAATGGTTTTCGGTAAATGGGTCCAGATGTTTTCATCATTTGCAGCTTCGTATAAACCTTGGATATGGCTTTTGTCCATCGGCACAACTTGGACCTGTTTCCCTGTTAATTCATTGAATGTCACATTCATCCTTTGTCCTCCCGCTTCAAGTATCGGAGCAGCCTGAAGGCCGCTCCAGCTAATCCTCATCTATCATCGCTAAAATCGATTCCAGCCAAGAAACGTAAGTTTTTTCCCGCTCCAGCGCTTTTGTCAGCACGAGGTAGTGGCCGAAATCCGGTGAAGAAAACGACATCGGCTCCGCTGAAGCCATAAGCTTTTCATAGCTTCCTTGCAGATCTGACAGTTTGGCCTTGCGTTTCAGCAGCTGGTCTGTGAACAAATCAGAAGCCTCCTGCCGCGATAGAGATGAAATGAAATAAGCCTTCAGCATAAATTCATCCTTCACCGTCTCCGGTATCGGCTGGTGGCGGATCAGCCAGTCATGCAGCTCCTGCTTTCCGCTGTTTGTCAGGGTGTACATCTTTTTCTCCAGCTTTGTGCCTTGAATTGTTGTCCGGAACGTGATAAACCCTTCATCCGTCAGCTTTTTGAGCTCAGGATAAATCTGGCTGTGCTTGGCGCTCCAAAATTGGCCGAGCTCCTCTTTAAAATAACTTGTAATATCATATCCGCTCAATTCGCCTTTTCGCAAAAGCCCTAATATGGCGTATTTTAATACTCTCATGCTATCCTCCGTGTCTATGGCTGTTTCGCAAAAAAGATGAGCCAGTGCTCATCTGTGATTCTAACTGCCTATTCCCCTTATTATAGAAAAGGGAGAAAGGGAACACAACCGGTCTACTTGTGAAATTAAGATAAAAGGGATGGAATGATTCAGGAGATATCGGATTCATCTTCATCCATCATATAAGAATGATTTATTTAAATTTAATTTTCTGAAAAAAATATTAACAACATTGATTTTTTATGTATAATAGGAAATTGATGGTACAAACATTTTAAGGGGGAATGAACGTGAAAAAAATACTTTTTGCATCCGCTATCTGTTTATCGCTGATTCTATCTGTTCTAACTGCTCCGCCGTCAAGCGCAAAAGCTGAATCAGTACATAATCCTGTAGTTCTTGTTCATGGAATAAGCGGTGCCTCATACAACTTTTTCGCTATTAAAAACTACTTAATTTCTCAAGGCTGGCAAAGCAACAAACTGTATGCTATTGATTTTTATGATAAAACAGGGAACAACCTAAATAACGGCCCGCAGCTCGCTTCATATGTTGATCGCGTTTTAAAAGAAACGGGAGCCAAAAAAGTAGATATTGTGGCTCATAGTATGGGAGGCGCTAACACGCTGTACTATATTAAATATTTAGGCGGGGGCAATAAGATTCAAAATGTCGTAACACTTGGAGGGGCTAATGGTTTAGTGTCATCTGTTGCGCTCCCAGGTACAGACCCTAATCAAAAGATCCTCTATACATCTATTTACAGCCTAAATGATCAAATTGTAATCAATAGCTTGTCTCGGTTACAAGGGGCGAGAAACATCCAGCTTTATGGCATCGGCCATATTGGCTTGCTTTCTAATAGCCAAGTGAACGGCTATATCAAAGAAGGGCTGAATGGCGGAGGCCTCAATACAAATTAATATCTCTATAAAAAAACCTGCCGTCTCCGTTACAGCAGGTTTTTTGAGATTCTCTTAGCAATCTCGTATTAGAAAGATACACCAAAAAGTCAGGGATTTTGATAACCTTAGTCTATAATACATACCCCAATTTATGACATCAGGCACTTTTTCAAATAAGGCAGGCATGTTAAGGTACAACCATCGATTTCTAAAAATTTGAAATAAAAGGAGCGCTGTTATGCAAATTAAAGAAATTTTTATGATCCGCTGCATTTCGTGCTTAAGTGTCGTCCTGCTCCATATCATTTCAATGGTCCTGATGCTTCAGGCAGAGGCTCTCGCAAACATTTCTCACACCGTAGATTCTTTTCGCACACTCCTGATGTTCAGTACGCCTGCTTTCATTTTCATCTCTGAATTTCTGCTGGCCCGTTCTTATCCTGATGGGGTGCCGGACGGTTTTTTAAGGAAGCGGGGAAAAGTGATTTTCGTTCCTTTTTTATTTATCGCGGCCATCGATGCACTGCTGATGACCAGTGCGATGGGGGGAGAGGTAACCTTTCTCGCGATTGTGCAAAAATACCTGGCGAACGTATTGTTAGGAAACTTTATCGGATACTTCATTCTCGTCATCTTTCAATTTTACATTCTGCATATGATCTTTCATGAGTATTTGAAAAAAGCTTCGCCGAAATGGGTGCTGTCCATCTCATTTGTGGTGACAGCAGCTTATTTAAGCTATTTCTCAGCAGTCAGCCCAGCTCCTGCTTCAGAAGAGGGCGGGTCGTTTCCATTCTTCTGGGTTCCGTTCACAGGCTGGCTTTTCTACTTTTGTCTAGCCTACTATTGCGGAAAAGAGTACAAGCGTTTTTTAGCGCTGCTTGACCAATACCGCTGGGTGATATACGGCGCCGCGCTAGCTTCTGCTGCGCTGGTTGTCACTGTTTCTTATGTCGGTGAAATCGGCATGATCAGCTCGAAACGGCCTGATATCATGTTGTATTCGACAAGCATGATTTTCCTGTGCTTTCACTTGTTTTCTAAAATAAAGCATGTGCCGAAGATCATGATGTTTATCAGCAACTATTCATTTTCGATTTATCTGCTCCATGCCTATTTTATGATCATAGGCTACGTGTTACTGACAAACATGCCCGGAATTCCCGCCGTACCGGCTGTTCTCCTGTTGTTTGCCGTGTGCACAGCCGGCCCAATCTTGACCTCTTGGGCATTAAATCAATTCAAATACGGTTATCTATTTGTGGGGAAAATCTATCAGCCAAAACAGAAGAAAGTAACAGTAGGAGTGCGTGATCACGCAGGATGAAAACAAGCGGCAGGAGCTTCTCTCCTGCCGCTTGTTTTATGTTTATTCAGTTTAAATAATGATTGCAATCCTCCATTCCTTTAACTTCAGCGGGTTTTAAATTATACAACATGCACTTTTTCTTGTAAAATATAGGAGAAGATTGAACAGAAGGGAGTACATTCATGACAACAGCAAATCAAAGCTACCCAATAGGAGAATACACGCCGAGGGAATCCATATCGAAGGAGCAAAAAGAAGAATGGATTCAAGCGCTTGAAGAAGTGCCGGCCAAACTGAAGCAAGCGATTGAAGGCATGACAGACAGCCAGCTTGACACACCGTACCGAGACGGGGGATGGACCGTTCGGCAAGTTGTTCACCATCTGGCTGACAGCCATATGAACAGCTATATCCGCTTTAAATTGAGCTTGACGGAAGAGACACCGGCCATCCGTCCGTATAATGAAAAAGCGTGGTCGGAGCTAAAGGACTCCAAAACAGCAGAGCCGAGCGGTTCACTCGCGCTTTTGCAGGAGCTTCACGGGCGATGGACGGCTCTTCTCCGCACTCTGACGGATCAGCAATTTCAGCGCGGATTTTACCATCCCGATACAAAGGAGATCATGACCCTAGAGAACGCGCTCGGACTGTACGTCTGGCACTCACATCACCATATCGCTCATATTACGGAGCTTTCCAAACGGATGGGGTGGTCTTAACGCTTTTGCCGGCGGAAAGCCGGAAGAGTGATAGCGGCAATCACCAGCAGTGAAATCACAGCAGCCGCTGCATATAAATGATCATAGCCGCTGGCGACACTCGCATGAATGGCATCGCTTATCGCGGTTTTCACTTCAGGTACGGGAATGCGTTCGATTTGTTCTTGTAAGGAAGAAACATTAGAACTGTCGATCTCCGGAATCATCTGCATCGCCTGTTCCGAACGTCCGCTGTCCGATAAGCGGCTGCTAATCTCATCACCTATTTGATCAAACCCGGCTGTGATAAAACCTGCATAAAGAGTAGGCGCCAATGTCAGTCCAATTTGCCTTACTAATGAAAGAGTGCCAAGCGCTGTTCCCTTATTGGTTTTAGCCGCTTCTGATACAAGGACGTTCAGCGGCGCGCCTAACAGAAAGCCAAAACCGATCCCAGCTGCCACACTTGCGATCACAAACTCCCATTTGTCCGTCACCCAGAGCGGAAATAAAGCAAATCCCGCACATGAAATGATTCCCGAAAGAACAACGGTTTTTACCGGTCCTTTCTTGTCGGTGAGCGCTCCGCCAAGCCAAGCGCCGATGCCGGAAGCTAACGCAAGCGGTGTCATCCAATAGCCTGCTTTTGCAGCAGGGACACCCAAATACTGCTCAACATATGACGGGATAAAAATGACCGCCGCCAAAAGTCCCCCGGATAACAAACCGATGATAAGCGTGCGCTGAAACATTTGGTTCCGCAGCAGAGAATACGCCAAAATCGGATCGCCCCCGCGCATTTCAACCCTCTTTTCAAACGAGATAAGCGCTGCAAAACAGAGAATGCCAAAAACAATACACCCATAAACCGCCGGATTTCCCAAGCTGTTTAAGAGATTTGCCCCGTCAAGATTCGTCATGCCGTACATCACAGCTAAAATCGACAGGGACAGAAGGAAGATTCCTGCCGTATCGAGGCGCTTAGCCTCAGGCGCTTTTGTTTCCGCAATAAAACATGCACCGAAAACAACCAATAGCACCGCAATCGGCAAATTAATCAAAAACAGCCAATGCCAAGAACCAGTCCAATCAAGCAGAAAGCTTCCGATATTCGGCCCGAGCACAGCGGCCATCCCGTTCATTGCGCCAAGCAGCCCAAGTGCTTTTCCCTGTTTTTCCTTTGGAAGGGTAGCGAGAATGTGAGAGCTTCCGATAATGAAAATCCCGCCGCCCCCAAGCGCCTGAATCAGCCGTGAGACCAGAAAGAGCGGGAAGCTTTGGCTCAAAGCAACAAGCAAGGAACCAAGTCCGAACAGGCAAACCTCAATGAGGAAAAGTTTCTTTCTGCCGTAGCGGTCAGAAAGCTTTCCGACAATCGGCACACTGACGCTAAGACCAAGCGTATAAAGAGTAATGCCCCATGATCCCCAGGAAGGAGAAACGGCAAACGACTCGTTTATCGTTGTTAAAGCAGCAGAAATAATTCCGTTATCCAGTGCAGCCATAAACACACCAATCGTAAACAGGCTGATTGCCCACTTTTGGCTTTTCTGCTCTGTCAATACATCAGGCATATTCATCAACCTCCTTTTTGGTTCACTTTAAATATATTATTCATTTTAAATGAACTAAATGTCAAATAAAAAAAGCCTGCCCCGCGGTTTGCGGATGACAGACTTACAGATTTATTCCTTTTTCGCTTTCTCTAATGCTCTTGAAAGGATAGACAGCCCTTCAGAGACAGCCTGCTTTTCTTCAGGGGACAGCAGCTCCAATGAACGCTTCAATTTCAGATGGCCCTTTTCATAAAGCCCCCGAAAAATATTTTTTGCATTCTCCGTCAACTGAACAACCACTGAACGGCGGTCCTCTTCAGAATGTGAGCGTTTGACAAACCCTGATTTCTCAAGGCGGTCAAGCAGTCCTGTTGTATTGGACAGGGAAGCTCCCATTTTTTCTGCAATGTCGCTGACCTTCAGTGTTCCATGGTTGTTTAACAGCATCATCACTTTCATTTGCGGCATGCTCATATCCAGCTTCATCCACTCGGACACATCACCAAGACCTGCAGAGGTTAGTACTTTCATATAGAGCACCCATATTTCCCGTTCCTCAGATGAAAGAATGTCTTCGTTTAATACCGTTGTATCATGTAGATTGTATTCCATGTCATCACTTCCTCATCATTCACTCCTCTTACCATATTACTCGATTTCCACTCCTGAAAGAAAGTAAGCAGAAATGTATGCGGGACTTTGTCCGAAAAATAACGGTAGTGTATAATGAGTTGGAGATTATTGGGGGGGAAGAAGTTCGAACTAGATTATGATTGGAGAGACCATTGCTGATTAAAAAGAATGCTTTATCAATTTTAAAAATCGTTTTTCCTATTGCTGTTTTATTATTTGTTATTTATCAATCGAAAAAAGAACTGACAAATCTGTCATTCAAACGCACGCTCATGGTCATCAACGGGCTTGAGCGAACGGACTTATTCATCCTTGTATTGGTCGGCTTGCTGGCTGTTGCAGCCATGTCACTGTATGATTACGTCCTGAAATACTCACTGCGCCTATCGATCGCAAACGGAAAGGTATTCAGGGTTTCCTGGATCGCCAATTCATTTAATAACGTCCTGGGATTCGGCGGATTAGCCGGAGTCGGGTTAAGAATGATGTTTTATAAAGAGCATACGAAAGACCATAAGGCGCTCGTCAAAGGAATCGCCTGGCTTACATCATCTATGCTGCTTGGGTTATCTGTTTTCAGCATTTTCGTCGCCGCACGAGTGCTGCCAGTGGATGAAGTGATGAATGAAAAGCCTTGGCTGTGGGCAGTCGTTATCGGTTTCGCGCTGATTTTGCCGCTATCCTTGACGGTGTCCAAAATGAAAGGACGCAAAGCCGGGGACGAAGAAAATGCGGACAAGGTGAGAAATCCGATTTTCGCTTATGTCGGCGCTTCCGTTGCCGAATGGCTTATGGCGGGAATTGTC
Organism: Bacillus rugosus; assembly: GCF_023238245.1. Lineage (NCBI taxonomy): Bacteria > Bacillati > Bacillota > Bacilli > Caryophanales > Bacillaceae > Bacillus > Bacillus rugosus. Next base: position 954,603 of record NZ_CP096590.1, read on the forward strand.
ATCTATTTGTCTTTGTTCGCTATGGGCATTCATGCTGATATCAGGTTTGTGTTCGGAGTGTTCGTCATTGCGGCGATTGGAGGAATGATCAGCCTCGTGCCGGGCGGCTTCGGCTCGTTTGACCTTTTGTTTTTGCTCGGGATGGAGCAGCTTGGCTATCATCAGGAGGCCATTGTTACTTCTATTGTTTTGTACAGGCTCGTCTATTCATTTATCCCATTCGTTTTGGGACTGTTCTTTGCTGCCGGCGACCTGACCGAAAATACAATGAAGCGGCTCGAAACGAACCCGCGGATCGCACCGGCAATTGAGACGACAAATGTTCTGCTTGTCGTACAGCGGGCGATATTAGTGAAAATTTTGCAAGGCTCACTTTCGCTTATTGTGTTCGTTGCAGGCCTGATAGTTCTGGCTTCAGTATCCTTGCCGATTGACAGGCTGACCGTCATACCGCACATTCCGCGCCCGGCTCTTTTGCTGTTCAATGGCCTGTCCTTAAGCTCAGCGCTCATTCTGCTGATTTTGCCGATCGAGCTTTATAAACGGACAAAACGCTCCTATACGATGGCCATTACAGCGCTTGTCGGCGGCTTTGTGTTCAGCTTTTTAAAAGGACTTAACATCAGTGCGATATTCGTACTGCCGATGATTATCGTATTGCTTGTGCTGTTAAAAAAACAATTTGTCCGAGAACAGGCATCCTATACGCTGGGACAATTGATATTCGCTGTGGCGCTGTTTACCGTGGCACTCTTTAACTACAATCTGATCGCGGGCTTCATTTGGGACCGGATGAAAAAGGTGATGCATCACGAATATTTCGTCCACAGCACCTCGCACATTACCCATGCAACCATCATGGCGATCATCATTGTGCCGCTGTTCTTCTTAATATTTACAGTGGTGTATCATAATAGAACGAAACCAATCGGAGAGAAAGCAGACCCTGAGCGTCTTGCTGCGTTTCTCAATGAAAAAGGCGGCAACGCGCTGAGCCATCTCGGCTATCTTGGAGATAAGCGGTTTTATTTTTCAAGTGATGGCAATGCACTTCTTTTGTTCGGAAAAATCGCCAGAAGACTGGTCGTGCTCGGAGATCCGTCAGGCCAAAGAGAATCGTTCCCGCTTGTACTGGAAGAATTTCTGAACGAAGCGCATCAGAAGGGATTCAGTGTTCTGTTCTATCAAATTGAGCGAGAGGACATGGCGCTGTATCACGATTTTGGCTATAACTTCTTTAAGCTGGGCGAGGAAGCCTATGTGGACTTAAACACATTTACCCTGACAGGGAAGAAAAAAGCCGGCCTTCGGGCAATCAATAACCGATTTGAGCGGGAGGAATATACCTTCCATGTGGATGATCCCCCATTTTCTGATGTGTTTTTGGAGGAGCTGAAACAAATCTCAGATGAATGGCTCGGCTCGAAAAAGGAGAAGGGATTCTCGCTCGGATTTTTTGATCCCTCCTATTTACAGAAAGCGCCGATTGCCTACATGAAAAATGCAGAAGGAGAGATCGTTGCATTTGCAAATGTCATGCCGATGTATCAGGAAGGAGAGATATCAGTCGATCTGATGCGCTACCGTGACGACGCCCCGAACGGCATTATGGACGCATTATTCATCCGTATGTTTTTATGGGCGAAGGAGGAAGGCTGCTCGTCGTTTAACATGGGAATGGCGCCCTTGGCCAATGTCGGCACCGCCTTTACATCCTTCTGGTCAGAAAGATTTGCCGCTGTCATTTTTAATAATGTCAGATACATGTACAGCTTTAGCGGTCTCAGGGCCTTTAAAGAAAAATACAAACCGGAATGGCGCGGCAAATACTTGGCGTACCGGAAAAACAGATCTCTTTCCGTCACTATGTTCCTCGTCACGCGGCTGATCGGTAAAAGCAAAAAAGACTCCGTCTAACCAGACGGAGTCTTTTTTTATTTCGTTTTTAAGAAATAGGTTTCAATATCATCAAGCAGATAGTTCGCGGCTTTAATTCCGCCTGCGGTTGTCCATACGACGTCGTCGACTTCATGGGCGTTACCGGACTTCACGGCCTTCAGGTTTTTCCATAGTGAACTGCTTGTCCACTGATTGGCCCATTTTTCATTTTCTTTTGCATTATCGGCTTTATATGTGAAATAAAAAAGCACATCGGCATCCATATCAGGAATGGACTCTTTACTGTCTGTTGAGAACGTAAATTGGTCCTTCTGTTTCTTGAACAGCTCCACCTGTTTTTCAGGGCGTTTGAATCCAAGCTGGTCTAAAATAATCCCAGAGAATGAATCGGTATAATAAATTCTTGACTCGCCGGATAAAAAGCGTACGACAGAAACTGTTTTATTTGTCTGATCGGCAAGCTTGTCTTTCAAATCAGAAACACGTTTATCAAAATCGGCAATGACTTCCTTGCCTTTATCCGCCTTATTCACCGCGTTGGCGTATAGAGTCAGGTTATCCTTCCAGTTCCCAGCCAAAGATTCAGCGAAAACGGTCGGCGCAATCGCATTTAACTGATCATAAATTTTTTCCTGGCGCACTTTGTTTCCAATAATCAAATCAGGCTTTAATTCTGCGATGGCTTCCACATTCGGTTCCGTTTCAAGACCGACGTTTTTAACACCTTTCATGTCATCTTTCAGATAGTCATACCACGGGTCGCCCTTCCATGACTTTACGGCTCCGACCGGCTTAATGCCAAGCGCTAAGAGCGCCTCTGTTCCTTCATTTGTTAAAACAACAATCCGTTTTGGATTGGCGGGAATGTTGTCTGATGTCCCCATTGCATGTTTGACCGTTCTTGTTTTGCTGCTTGACCCCTCGCTGTTGCTTGAACTTTCTGAACCATTACAGGCAGAAAGTACCATAACGGCCATTAAAATTACGAATAGCATGCTGATATGCTTTTTCATCTTTTTCCTCCCAATATTGAAATTCATTATCATTTAGATCATAATAAGCAGTGTTAAGAGTGTCAATCCCTAATTGAGGATTATTCTCAAAAACAAACATTACATAGTAAATAACTAGGAGAATTAGATCATGATCTGCAAAAAGGCATCTTCAAAATGGATTGTGTTAGTATGTCTGATTTTCATTTTACTGGCGACTGTCTGCGCAAGCGTCGTCTACGGCTATACAGGGACGTCATGGAGACAGGTCTATCAGGCGTTTACTTCCTTCAACGGAACAAATGAGCATGTCATCATCAAAGATGTCAGGCTTCCGCGCGCTTTGGTTGCGACAGTCGTCGGCGCCTCGCTTGCAGCTGCGGGCGCTCTCATGCAGGCGCTCACAAAAAATCCGCTTGCGTCACCGGGGATTTTCGGAATTAACGCCGGTGCCGGCTTTTTTATTGTTGCCGGCTCGTTTTTTCTGCATATTCAATCACCTCAGGCACTAGTATGGAGCTCGTTTCTCGGGGCTACATTTACCGCCGCGATCGTCTATGCCGCAGGCTCGCTTGGAAGGGAAGGGCTGACGCCAATTAAACTGACGCTGGCGGGAGCCGCCATGGCGGCCATGTTTTCTTCTCTGACACAAGGCTTGCTTTCTGTCAATGAACTCGAGCTTGCTCAAGTGCTTTTTTGGCTGACCGGCTCTGTGCAGGGCAGGAGTCTGGATCTGTTGATGACAATGCTCCCATATGCGGCAGCAGCGCTTGTGATCAGCTTGTTCCTTGGCCAAAAAATCAATCTCCTCGTCATGGGGGAAGATGTGGCAAAAGGACTCGGCCAAAAAACAGGCCTCCTGAAATTTGTGATGGCGCTTTGTGTTGTCTTGCTTGCCGGATCTGCTGTCGCCATTGCCGGGCCGATTTCATTTATTGGCATCATTATTCCGCATTTTGCCCGATTTATCGTCGGCAATGATTATCGCTGGATTCTGCCGTTTTCCGCTGTTTTGGGTGCGTTTTTGCTTGTTGCCGCGGATATCGGGGCGCGATATATCATTATGCCTCAGGAAGTTCCTGTTGGGGTCATGACAGCCATCATCGGTATGCCTGTATTTGTGTACATCGCAAGGAGGGGGGCTAAACTATGAAACTTCGTTTTGGCGTTACCGGGGCTGAAAAGAAAGCATGGATTGTCTTTTTTGTTTTACTGGGATTAACAGCGGCTGTACTAGTGATAAGCGCCGGTCTTGGACAAAGATTTATTCCTCCCTGGGATGTAGCAAAAACATTCTTTGGTGCAGGTTCAAAGCTGGATGAATTGATGATTATGTCGTTCCGCATGCCAAGAATTTTGACCGCTTTATGCGCCGGCGTCTGCCTGGCGGCGGCAGGCGCGATATTGCAGGGGCTCGTCAGAAACCCTCTCGCATCACCGGATATTATCGGAATAACAGGAGGAGCGGCAGTAGCAGTCGTGCTTTTGATGATGTTCTTCTCGGATCGCAGCAGTTCACTTACGATCAGTCTGTCATGGCTTCCGGCGGCCGCATTTATCGGTGCCTCAGCTGTTGGACTCATCGTCTATTTACTGGCATACAAAAATGGTGCCTCCACATTTCGGCTGGTGCTTATCGGAATCGGATTTTCAATGTCGGCGCAAGCGATGACTACCCTGCTGATGATCAAAGGGCCAATTTACCGAGCATCGCAAGCCAATGTGTATATTACCGGGTCAGTTTATGGGTCAAATTGGCAGCATGTAAAGATAGCTATAATTTTATCTGTCATTCTCTTATTTATTTGTTTTATCGCGCTGAAAAATATGAATATACAGGTGCTGGGCGAGGATATTGCGGCCGGTGCCGGAAGTGCCGTGCAGCGAAATCGTTTTTTCTTGCTGCTTTTGAGTACGGCTCTTACGGGCTGTGCAGTTTCGGTTGCAGGCACAATCGGTTTTGTCGGGCTGATGGCTCCTCACATTGCAAGACGCCTCGTCGGCTCGTCTTACGGCGCGCTGCTTCCGGCGTCGGCACTCATCGGAGCATTGCTCGTCTTAACAGCTGACATCGTCGGCAGAACCTTATTTGCTCCGGTGGAAGTGCCAGCCGGCGTTTTTACAGCGGCTATCGGCGCCCCTTATTTTATTTATTTGCTTTATAAAACGAGAAACTCTTGATCGTTACTCCCATTTTCTAAAAAAGGAAAATGGGTTTTTCTGATAATGACTGAAAATTCATAACTATTTTTGCTATACTGACAGAGACATTGATAAAGAAAGGGCGGCAGACAAGTGAAAGAAATAGAGGTATTAAAATATGAAGCATTCACAAGCAGTCCCGGTAAAGGAAACCCCGCAGGCGTCGTATTGAAGGGGGACGATTATACTGAAGAAGAGATGCAGGCCATAGCTGAGCGTGCCGGATATTCAGAAACCTCCTTTATCCGGAAAAGCGAGTCGGCTGATCTTGAACTCCGTTACTTTACCCCTGGACACGAAATGAATTTGTGCGGTCATGCAACAGTCGCTTCTCTTTACGCATTATGTGAAAAAGGAATGCTGAAGAGCGGTAAAACATACAGCATCCAGACAAAAGCCGGTATCCTGCCTGTGAAGATTTCTGAAAAAGATGGCCGCATTCATATCACGCTTGAACAGGCTTCTCCGCAATTCAAACCATTTACAGGCGATCGAAAAAAACTTGCGGGCGCATTGGGAATCACGGAAGAAGATTTTCATGAAGACCTTCCGATTGTGTTTGGCAGCACTGGCATATGGACAGCCATCATTCCGCTTGCATCATTAGAGGCCTCCAAAAAAATGGTGCCTGATAACAAACAATTTCCAGAGGTGTTAGTTGATCTGCCAAAGGCTTCTGTCCACCCGTTTACCTATGAAACCATTCATCCCGACAGCGACCTGCATGGACGCCACTTTTCATCACCATATTCGGGAACGATAGAAGACCCTGTAACGGGCACAGCATCTGGTGTGATGGGGGCTTATATGAAACAGTACGGCAATACCGAGCAGCGTGAATTTATCATTGAACAAGGGCAGGAAATAGGAAAAGACGGTAAAGTAGAAATTGAAATAAACGAAGATGGTGATCATGTGAAAGTAAACATGACTGGAACGGCTGTATACTCAGAAACCCGTATTCTGAAAATCTAATACGGATGATGGTTTACAAAAAGATGCACTTTCCGTTATCATTATGAATGATAATCATTTTCAATTGCTTAGGAAGGTGAGACGGTATGCCTCAAACCGAACAGATACATCAACATTCAGCACTGCGGGACATCATACGCAGCAGAAGATCGATTCGAAAATTTAAACAAGATCCAGTGCCTTCAGCAGTCATTCTTGACATGCTTGAAACGGCAAAATATGCGCCAAATCACAGAGTGACAGAGCCATGGAGATTTATTTACGTTTCCAGTGAGACAGGAAAAGCAAACCTGATCAACACATTTGCAGCATTCTCTAAGAGATCCAAGCCGGATCTGACAGAGGAAAAGCTTCAAAATTTCAAAAACACACTCGGACGCGTTCCGGGATTTCTGCTCGTTGTATTTCAAGAAGATGAAAACGAAAGAGCGCGAGACGATGATTTTGCGGCAACGAGCTCATTGATTCAAAATCTTCAGCTTCTTGCCTGGGAAAAAGGAATCGGCATGGTTTGGAAAAGCGGAAAAATCCTTTACGACAAAGAAGTCCATCAGGCCTTTGGTTTACAGGATAATGAACGATTCGCCGCCATCATACAAACGGGCTATCCTGACGAAGCACCGGAAGTGAAAAAACGCACGCCGATCCGTGAACGGTTCACCGACATGTAAAAAACCCCCTGTCTCAAACGGAGACAAGGGTTTTTTCATTAACGAGTTTTCTTTTTCGCTCTGTTATCTGCTGCTTTCGCACGCTCTTGCGCTTCGCGGTCATCCGCATCAGCAAGCTCGCTTGAATATTCTTCGTAAACGCCGTCAGTTTCCCTTTTTAATGCGTCGGGAACTTGAGGAAGTTTTTGTTTGTTTTTATCACGGTTTTTGTGGATATGATTTCTGCCCATATCAAATTCCCCCTAAAAAGTGATATCAAACAAACATAGTATCTGGCAATAAGGGGTTATGTATTCCTACTTCCGCTTAGCAGCTTTTTCCGCTTTTTTAAATTCGCCTGAATAAAGAACTTCCTGCATTTTCTTCAGGTTGGCGCCTTGCTGATGCTTCTCCCTCTTCTTTTCCATAAAAAAGGACCTCCTTCAACCATGTTATTCTTAAGGTTGACGCTTCCTTCCGTTTTTATACAGCCTTTCGTTCCGTTATCAGCTGTGAGAGTGCAAATTCAAGATCCGAATATGTAAAACGAAATCCAGAGGTCATCGCTTTTTTAGGCAGAGCACGCTGGCCTTTCATAATCAGAAGACTCATTTCACCCAATACTTTTGATAACAAGAATTCTGGAACGGGGAGCCAGTGTGGGCGGCGCTTCACCCGTGCAATCGTTTTTCCGAATTGCTTCATTACCACAGGGTTGGGCGCGGTGACATTCATGGGCCCTGAGATGCCGGTGTTTTCGATCGCATATCGGATCAGTTGGGCCGCGTCCTCGACATGAATCCATGACAGCCATTGTCTGCCCGTTCCGATCGTTCCGCCGGCCAGAAGCTTATAGGGAAGAACCATGAGGGGCAGAGCTCCTTTTTCGCCAAGCATCACGCCAAATCTCGCATAAACCGTCCGGATGCCTAATGCCTCAATTTTCTGTCCTTCCTTTTCCCACACATGTGCAGTATGGCTGAGAAAATCCTCATCTGACGTTGCAGAATCCTCTGTGAAAGTTTTTTCAAGACTTGTGCCGTAAATGCCCACGGCACTGGCCTGGATTAGCGTATTGGGTTTTTCCTTCTGTTTACGAATAAGCCGCTGCACTTCACGCGTCGCATTGATACGGCTGGAGAGAATGTGCTGCTTCGTTTTTTCTGTCCAGCGGCCAAAAATCGATTTTCCCGCAAGGTTTACCCAGACATCAATATGAGGAAGTTCCTGCTCCGGCTCGGCTCCTTCCGTCAGCCATTGGACATATGTGATATTTTTTTGTTCAGTTTCCCTTGCGTTTCTTGATAAAATATAAACATGGTGTCCCTGACTGGTAAGAACGCCCGTCAGATGCTGGCCGAGAAAACCGGTTCCGCCCGTCATTGCTATATTCATGATTATCTCTCCTCATTGTTCTAATAAATATACTTTACCTCATTTTAATAAGTGAAAACGCGTTTCTAGCCTGAGAAGGGAGATTAAGATGCCATTTATTACAAAAATATCAACGCAAAAAAAGAATACGGAACGCTTCAATATCTTTTTGGATGAAAAATACGCCTTCAGTGTGGACGCGGACGTGCTCGTGAAATTTGAGCTTGAAAAGGGAAAAGAGCTTGATGACCTTGACATCATTGAGATTCAATACGGGGACGAAGTGAAAAAAGGCTTCAACCGTGCGCTTGATTTTTTATCCTACCGAATGAGGTCAACGAAAGAGGTAGAGGACCACTTAAAGAAAAAAGAAACATCGGCGCCCGTCATTGCAGAAGTCATCCATAAGCTCAATGACTATAAGTACTTAAACGACCAGGAATTTGCCGCGGCCTATGTCAGCACCCATAAAAAAACGAACGGAAAAGGCCCTGACGTTTTGTTCAGAGAGCTGAGAGCGAAGGGGATCGATGACGATACAATTAAGGAGGCGCTGAGTTCCTTTTCCTTTGAAGATCAGACGAGAGAAGCGGTCAAGCATGTTGAAAAGCTTCTCAAAAAAGATAAAAAACTTTCGACGAAAGAACTCAAACAGCGCGCCCAGATGCAGCTTCAGCGCAAGGGCTTCTCATTTGATGTCATCAGCGCGGCGCTTGAGCAGATTGAGTATGAAAATGATGAAGACACAGAGAAAGAAGCGCTGCGCCTTCACGCTGAAAAAGCGTTTAGAAAATATCGCTATGACGGCTCATATGAAAGCGCCATGAAGGTCAAACAATTTTTATTCCGTAAAGGATTCTCACTCGATTTAATCGAGCAATTTCTGCAGGAAGAGGAGTAGCTGAAAAAATGGAGAAACGATACAGTCAAATGACACAGCACGAACTCAATACCGAAATCGCATCACTTTCAGAAAAAGCAAGAAAAGCCGAACAGCATGGAATCATAAACGAACTGGCAGTGTTCGAACGGAAAATTACGATGGCAAAAGCATATTTGCTCAACCCGGAAGATTTCTCACCGGGAGAAACGTATCGCGTGGAAGACTCTGAAGACGAGTTTACCATCAGCTATTTAAATGGCGTTTTCGCATGGGGATACAGAACCTCGTCCCCACAACAAGAGGAAGCGCTGCCAATCTCAGTATTGCAACAAAAGAAGCAAGTGTAACAGGGAGGCTGAATATCAGCCTCTTTTTTATGTGCAGCACATTTACACGAAATCTTAAAGAAAAAATCATTGAATTCACTTCAAAAATCTTTTAAGATGAAACTCGTTGTTTTTTAAAATCAAAGGAGGCGATGACGTTGAGTATCAAAAACCCCTCTGTAAAATTTATTATATTTGTTCTTATGATTTGTACATTCTCAATCGGATATACAGAATACGCAGTGATGGGTATTTTGACGTCGATTGCCAATGACTTTCATATACAAGTTTCATCTGCGGGGCTTCTTGTCACGGCCTATGCGGCAAGCGTCTGTTTAACTGGACCAATCGTCACCATCATTTCCGTCAAGCTTCCGAGAAAGCCTGTGCTGCTTGGGTTGATGGCGATTTTTATCCTTTCTAACCTGATGAGCGCGCTGGCACCGAATTTTGCGGTATTAGCTGTCTCTAGAATTTTATCTGCATCCATTCACGGCGCTTTCTTCGCGATCGCCATGGTATTTGCCAGTGAAATGGTTCCGCCAGAGAAACGAGCGGCTGCGGCTGCGTCTATGAACGGCGGGCTGACAGTGGCTCTAATGCTCGGTGTTCCGTTCGGCTCCTTTCTCGGAGATGTCCTAAATTGGAGAGTCGTTTTTTCCATCATTACGGCACTTGGAGTTATCGGATTCTTAGGTCTCATGGCTGCTGTGCCGAACAGAAAACCAAAAGTCATCCCAATGCTCATGAATGAGTGGGGAGTATTTAAACACAAACAAGTGTTATATTCCTTTGCTATTACGATTTTAGGCTATTCCGGAGTCTTTATCGCCTACACCTTTATCGAACCGATTTTGAGACATTCAGCCGGATTCGGCACGGTCGGCATTACTGGCGCTCTCTTTGCGTATGGTTTGGGAGGCGTTGCAGGGAATTTCTTTGCGGGAAAAGTGCCACTTCCTTTGCTGACTCGGACGATGATTGGCGTGATGATCAGTTTGATCGGTGTGCTGGCCGTCTTTCCTTACATCTCCATTTACCCGGCTGCAGCCATTGTTGCAACGTTTTTATTTGGAGCATGCGCATTCGGCACGCCGCCTTTACTGCAAACGAAGGTCATTTCCTCATCTGAGAGCGGCACAACCATTGCCGCTGCTGTCAGTGTGTCGGCGTTTAACCTAGCTAATGCGCTCGGTGCGTGGATCGGCGGAATGATTTTAAGCGGTACAGGCTCTTATTCCTGGCTGTTCGCAGGCGGAGCGCTTATGACCGCATGCGGACTCGTGCTTTCTACCTTCGCACATTTGTCAGAAAAGAAAAGCGTCTATGAGTATCAAGTCAATAAAGGGTAAAAAAAACAGCTGCAGCGCATGCAGCTGTTCTTCTTTACCGTTTGCCGGAGGCTCTCATTTTTTCTTGAGGATGTTGATTGATTGATCCGTCAGGACGCTTTGAAGCATAGTCGTCCTTTGCTCTCGGTTCACCCTGAAATTTATTTTCGTTTTCGTAAGGAAATCCTTTTTCTTTATTCCGGACCATGTCATTTCCCCCTAGGTTCGAGATCAAAAAGTTGCGTCTTTCCAGATGAAGACGTAAGGTTAGTATATGGAGAACAGCACGTTTTAAAGCGTCATTTTTTTCCTGAAGAAAGGGGACTGCACATATGGATACGTATATTGAGAAACTGACAAATCTGCTTCTGGAAAAGAACGATATGATTAGCTATATACAGGCAAAAACATGGGTGGAATTGTTATGGAGCGATTTCGAAGCAACCTATGCAAAAGCCGGACACGCCTATCAGGGTGAAAAAATGACAGAGAAAATCGTCACACAATGGATCGAAAACTATGGCGGCCAGCTCCACCTTTTCCAAAGTTCCCGTGACGACGTAAATGATCACTTAAACCAAAGCAGAGGCCTTTTGCATTAAAAAAACCTGCCCTATCATCCGGCAGGTTTTTTCATTTCTTAAAATTACCTTAACAGGCAAAAAAATAAACAAAACGTGTTTCACCCGCTGGTCAATCAGGGAATACCACTTATATCTTGTCAAATGCGAGGAGGAACTTTATATGAAAAAGAAACAAGTAATGCTCGCTTTAACAGCTGCCGCAGGACTGAGTATGACAGCACTTTATTCCGCTCCCGCAGCAAAAGCTGCGCCCCTTCACGACATATCTGTCAGCATGCCATCATCCGATTCTTACATCATAAAAGCAGGAAAGCTGAATGTCCGGACTGAGCCAAATCATAAAGGTAAAATTCTCGGCACTATATCATCAGAGCAAAAAGTCACAGTCAATGGTTTCGCAAATGCCGATTGGGCTCAAATTCAATTCAAAGGAAAAAAAGCATATATATCAACACACTTCTTAATGAAAACCGCAAGCCAAGCGAAAACAGTGAAACAGACAGCCTTCTATGCACCGACACCAGAAAACGGGAAAGCAAAACAGCTCTCATCCGGAACAGAGGTGACATTACTCGGATGGGGATTCAGTGAAAACGGCGGATTTGACTTCACATGGGCGTTCGTTGATTATGGCGGAGTTAAGGGCTATATTCAGACAAAGGACTTACAATACGATAAATAAGGCAGGCTGAGGCTTGTCTTTTTGCCTATGTATGAAACATTTCTTCTTTCTGCACGTAACAATGAGAAAGGAGATGATGATATGGCTGGTTTAGTCGGTGGAGGGCTTATGATCATTGCGGGTATACTGATCAAACTATTTCCTCCCAAATCCATCAACAGTGTGTACGGATACAGAACGAGACGCTCAATGTCAGGTCAAAGATTATGGGATGAAGCGAACCGTTACAGTGCATCATTGATGCTCCTGTCAGGCTTGGTGATTGCGGGAATGGGGTTGCTGCTGAGATCAAACTTGATCATTCTTCAGCTTATCCTGCTGCTTGCCGCCTGTGTCATTACGTTTATGCTAACGGAGAAAAGGCTGAAAAACATGACGTACAGTCAAGGAGGAGATATAAGTGGACGGAGTTAAATGCCAGTTTGTCAAAACAAACGGAATCACACTCCACGTTGCGGCCGCAGGGCCGGAGGACGGCCAGTTAATTGTCCTGCTCCATGGATTTCCAGAGTTTTGGTACGGCTGGAAAAATCAAATCAAACCGCTCGCCGATGCGGGTTACCGGGTCATTGCTCCCGATCAGCGGGGCTACAATCTCAGTGACAAACCGGACGGAATTGATTCATATCGGATTGATACATTAAGAGATGATATCATCGGGCTTATTTCCCAATTCACAGATGAAAAAACAATTGTCATCGGGCATGACTGGGGAGGAGCTGTCGCATGGCATCTGGCTTCCACGCGCCCGGAATATCTAGAAAAGTTAATTGCCATCAATATCCCGCACCCACACATCATGAAAACCGTAACGCCGATTTATCCGCCGCAATGGCTGAAAAGCTCGTATATCGCCTTCTTCCAGCTGCCCGACATACCGGAGGCATCACTAAAGGAAAATGATTACGAAACATTAGACAAAGCGATTGGATTATCGACCCGTCCTGAGCTTTTTACGTCAGAGGATGTCAGCAAGTACAAAGAAGCGTGGAAACAGCCCGGTGCGCTGACAGCTATGCTGAACTGGTACAGAGCCCTCAGAAAAGGAAGCCTTTCAGAGAAAACCGCTTACGAAACAGCACCTTACCGGATGATCTGGGGAATGGAGGACCGCTTTTTGAGCAGAAAGCTTGCGAAAGAAACGGAAAGGCATTGCCCGAATGGACATCTCATTTTTGTTGATGATGCTTCCCATTGGATTAACCACGAAAAACCAGCTATCGTCAATCAGCTTATTCTGGAATATCTTAAAAAACAATAAGTCGAATTTCTCTCGTCCGTCTGTCATAATGGCAGACTTTTTCTGTGCGTTTTTTTCATAGTCTGTTTTAAACATGACAAAATAACATTAAAAAAATGATGAATGTCACCATAAAATGTAACAAAAAACAGGTTTAAACGACTTTAAAAAAAGGAATAGCCTTACTGAAGATTTGTCTACAACTCCCCCTAAGGCAATACTTAAATAGAATAAAAAAGAAGGTGCCTTAATGAAGCAAGGATTAATCTCGATTATTATCCCGTCTTACAATGAAGGGTATAATGTCAAACTCATTCATGAATCTTTGAAAAAGGAATTCAAAACCATTCATTATGACTATGAAATTTTCTTCATAAACGACGGAAGTGTTGATGACACGCTTCAGCAGATCAAAGACTTGGCAGCCGTATGCAGCAGGGTAAAATACATATCTTTTTCCCGGAACTTCGGAAAAGAAGCCGCAATTCTGGCGGGCTTTGAGCATGTTCAAGGCGAGGCGGTTATTGTAATGGACGCTGATCTGCAGCATCCGGCCTATTTGCTGAAGGAATTTATCAAAGGCTATGAAGAAGGCTATGATCAAGTCATTGCCCAAAGGAACAGAAAAGGGGACAGCCCTGTGCGCTCACTCCTGTCATCTCTTTATTACAAGTTCATCAATAAAGCGGTGGAAGTTGATTTGCGTGACGGTGTCGGAGACTTTCGGCTGTTAAGCCGCCAAGCTGTGAACGCTCTTTTGAAGCTGAGTGAAGGCAACCGCTTCTCCAAAGGTCTGTTTTGCTGGATCGGCTTCGATCAGAAAATTGTGTTTTATGAAAATGTCGAACGAAAAAACGGTACATCCAAATGGTCGTTCAGCAGTCTGTTTAATTACGGAATGGACGGCGTTGTTTCATTTAACCATAAGCCGCTGAGAATATGCTTTTATACCGGCATTTTCATCTTACTTCTTTCCATCATTTATATCATTGCCACATTCGTTAACATTCTGACTAACGGCATTTCTGTACCCGGGTATTTCACAATTATCTCAGCAGTGTTATTTCTTGGCGGGGTACAGCTGTTAAGTCTCGGAGTCATAGGCGAATATATCGGCCGTATCTATTATGAAACAAAAAAACGCCCGCATTATTTGATTAAAGAAGCGAATATCCCAAACAAAGACCTGCCTGAAACGAACGAATTGAAAAGCATGCGGCGTCTGACAAAAATGCACTGAATATCCAAGCGCCGTTGGCAGTGCTTTTTTTGCGTGTCTACTATCTTAAAAGCAAGACTGGAGAATTCATATGAAAAGAAAATATGTCATGATCTATGCGGCCAGTCTGCTGGTTTCCGTTCTGGCACACGCTTTTTTTGTGAAAGAATGGGCGGACGGCAGATATATGACAGGTCCGGGTGACGGGCTTGCGCAAATGATCGTATTTAAAAAATTATTATTTGACCAATATACACACGGGAATTTTTTCTACAATTATTCATTCGGACTCGGCGGCGGTACGTTCAGTCAGCTCGGCTATTATTTTTCTGCTTCCTTTCTTTTTCTTGCGGTATCCGCCGCTGTCTTGCTTCTTCAGGCCGTCCAGCTGATCGGAGAAGCGGATACGCTTTTTTGGGCGGAGTCAGCAGTTTTTGTCAGTATTTTCAAACTGAGCCTAATCATTTTTTCAGCCGCTTCTGTTTTTCACTATCTTCTCAAACACAGAGCGGCGTCGTTTACGGGGGCCGTATTATACGGTGCCTCAATCATTTATTTCCGCCACGAAGCGTATTGGGAATTCTTTACCGATACAATGATTTGGCTTCCGCTGCTTGTGCTCGGGGCAGAAAAAATCATGAGAGAGCGGCGCCCGGCATGGTTTATCATTGCCTGCTCGCTGACGTTAATCAACAATTTTTACTTTGCATACATAAACCTTATATTCATTGGGATCTACGTGCTGTTCAGATGGCTGATCCGACTGGAAAAGCATGAAGAGAAAAGATGGATTCAATGCAGACTGTTTTTGGTCTCAGGCCTCATTTCTTTTGGCATCAGTGCGGCGGCTTTTGTGCCGGTAGTATACGGTTATTTAAACAACCTGCGCCCCCCGTACAGCCAAAAAATAGAGTGGCTTAATTTCGATGATAATATCTTATTTTCGAGCCGGATCATCATTGTGCCGGCCGCCTTTCTGCTGTTTTTATTTCTTGTTTCTTTTTACAAAAAACGCGTGTTTCGTCTCTTTGCCGGATTGAGCCTGCTGTTTATTCTTTTTCATTTCAGTCCGTGTGCGGCAAGCGTATTTAACGGCTTTTCCGCCCCGCAAAACCGGTTTGAATATGTTCTGGCGTTTACCATTGCAGGAGCAGCTGCGGCGGGCCTGTCACAGCTGTCTGAATTGAAATGGAAAGAACTGCTCCCGGCTATAGCTGTTGTCCTGCTTCTTTACTGGTATCATATCCAAAGGTATGAACTGGATATATGGAAGCCTGCGAATGAAAGCATTCTATTGCTCTTATTCCTGACAATAGCAGCCTTGTTTGCTGCAGCTTTTGCGAAAAAAAGGGCAAAGATGGCTGTGTACGGTGTGATCATTCTTTCTTCGCTGTTTGTCGCCAACACCTATCAAAAATATGCACTCTCAGAAGGCGGCGGACTGGACAGTGTGACAAAAGAATATCTCACGGGTGAGGAATACAAAGGGCAAGAATCATCTGAGCTCATCGGGCGTTTACAGAAGGAAGACGATGATCCGCTCATGAGAGTCGATTGGATGAACGGGGTCCGCAATAATACGCCAATTATTTACGGGTTTAATGGATTCAGCGCCTACTCCAGCATTTTAAACAAGCATCTGCTGACCTTCTATTGGAATGATTTAAGCATTGATATGGGCAGGGAAAGCGTCAGCCGTTATGCGTCATTGGGAGACAGGACCAATTTATACAGCCTGCTTTACGGCAAATATTATATGACGGAAAAAACAAACGAAGCCAGCGTCCCGTACGGCTTCAAAAAGCATTTGGAATCAGAGCATTATGCGGTATATGAAAATCAATACATGCTTCCTTTCGTCAAAACAGCCGATGCCATATACAGCGAAAGCGAGCTGGACAAATTGCCCGCTCTTGCGAAAGAACAGGCAATGCTGAAAGGAATTGTAGTAGCAGATCCAGCAGGGAAAACGGAGCAGACACCAAAACTGGCGAATCTCATTCCTAAGTCGGACATCACTGCAAAATATGCACAGTATCAAAATGGACTGCTTACTGTGACTGGAGAAAACGGAGGAGAACTGATCATCACCCCGAAACAGACGTCATCCGCTCCAGGAGACTACTATGTCAGCTTTTATTTAAAAAGCAAAGCAAAAGACAAAGGATTTACATTAAGAGTCAATGATTATGTCACAACAAGGAAATCGAACCAATCGATTTATAAAACCGGAGTAGATGATATCACGGTCAGAGTGCCTAAATCAGGCCATATTTCAATCAAGCTACCGAAAGGAACGTATGAGCTTAAAAATATAGCGCTCTATGAAGAAAATTACCAAACACTGAAGAGCGCTGTGCTGCAAAACAAAACAGATAAAGCAAACAATCTGAAATGGGATAAAAACAAGCTGACGTTTGCATATCATCTGTCAAAAGACAAGTACATCATGCTCCCGATCCCCTATGAAAAAGGCTGGGAGCTGAAGATCAACGGGAAACCACAGACGATTGATAAAGTGGATTATGCTTTCATAGGCTTTAAGGCGCAAAAGGGAGACAATCACATTGAGCTGACCTACTATCCGCCATATTTTAAAATATCGGTTCTTATATCTCTCGTCAGTCTGCTGCTTGCTGTTTTATATATAAGACGAAAAAAAGCCCGGTTCTAAATAGAGCCGAGCTTTAATTTTTTCTGAAGTTTTTCTTCGCTGAATATCCATCCTGTATAAGATGAGCGAATCGTGAGGTCGTGACCGATATGAACGATGGCCACAAACGGATAATGGCCTTTGCTCCGATAACGCAGGTCAATAAACCTCACCTCGTAGTGATCTTTAAACGTATCGACTTCCCATCGGTAAACCGGAGAAAATGACAGAAACGCCGCAATGTTATCATCCTGCTTTGCCGCATGCATTACTTCGGTTTCAGGAACAGGCACCCGATTAAACGTATCCAGAATCACTACATGCCCTTCCATGCTTCTTCCTACATAGAAAGCATGGGCTGTTGTCACTGCGATCCGCCATTGCCTGAATTTCATCGTCGGAGAAATAATAATGCTTTCGATATCGTCATGAATCATCTCATGAAGCTTCCGTTTAATTCTCAGCTGCATGATCAGACGCACCAAATAATAGCCTGCCAATATGATATATAAGCTGAGAAATGTAATGCCGGGACTGCCGCCCGCATACCAAATCGCGATAGCCGCCAGATGGCTGATAAAAATAAACGGATCAAACGTATTAATCAGGCCCAGCGCAACCCATTTTTTCGAAAACGGACGTATCGCTTGTGTTCCGTACGCATTGAAAATATCAACAAAGACATGCAGAACGACTGCCAGCAGCGTCCACAGCCACAGGTGCAGAAAATCGGCCTGCGGATAAAACAAATACAGAATCGCCGGAATAATTACAGACCAAAACAAAACGGCGGGAATTGAATGGGTGAATCCTCTGTGATTTCTTATATAAACAGCATTATTTTTAAGCTTTAACACAGTATCAATATCCGGAGCCTGAGAGCCCGCAAGCGTTGCAATCATAACAGCATGAGCCATTGCCGGATCTGATCCGACAACAGGATCAAGCGTCGCAATACCGCCAAGTGCGATGCCCATCACGACATGTGTGCCCGTATCCATAGGTGACCTCCTTGCAGGATCGTCCTGCACATTCACTTTTGTAAGATATTCCCCATTTTCATATACCCAATTTCTAACCTGATTCAATCATTCTCATATGTTTCCGCTTTTTCTTTACTTCTATTTAATGTAACATATTATCGTACTGTGCCCTTAGTGTACAACAAAAAACAGTCTAAAGAAAAGCGGGGCGCGAAAGACTGGGGAGAAACACATATGAACGTACTTGAAGACAAATTAAAACAAAAAGACATACAGCGATTTCGCGATGATTTAATTTCATGGTTCGAACGAGAGCAGCGCGTTCTGCCGTGGAGAGAGGATCAAGATCCATATAAAGTGTGGGTATCTGAAGTGATGCTGCAGCAAACGAGAGTAGAGACAGTCATTCCCTACTTTCTCCGGTTTGTGGAACAATTCCCGACAGTGGAAGCGCTCGCTGATGCTGATGAAGAAAAAGTGCTGAAAGCATGGGAAGGGCTCGGCTATTATTCGCGAGTCAGAAATCTGCAAAGCGCAGTAAAAGAAGTGAAACAGGAGTACGGGGGGATTGTTCCTCCAGACGAGAAAGATTTTGGCGGCTTAAAAGGCGTCGGCCCTTATACAAAGGGAGCGGTGCTCAGCATCGCCTATAATAAGCCGATTCCCGCGGTTGACGGAAATGTGATGCGTGTCATGTCCAGAATTCTTTCCATTTGGGATGATATCGCCAAACCAAAAACAAGAACGATCTTTGAAGACGCAATCCGTGCATTTATTTCTAAAGAAAAACCATCGGAATTCAATCAAGGCCTGATGGAGCTCGGAGCCTTGATCTGTACGCCAAAGTCACCTTCATGCCTGCTATGCCCGGTTCAGAAGCATTGCTCAGCATTTGAAGAAGGAACTGAACGGGAGCTTCCGGTAAAAAGCAAAAAGAAAAAGCCCGGGATTAAAACAATGGCCGCGATCGTACTGACTGATGAAGACGGCCAAGTGTATATACACAAACGGCCGTCAAAAGGTTTGCTCGCCAACCTGTGGGAATTCCCTAATCTTGAAACACAAAAAGGGATCAAAACCGAGCGTGAACAGCTCACTGCATTTTTAGAAAACGAATGTGGGATACAAGCTGATATCAGTGACCTGCAGGGTGTAGTCGAGCACGTTTTCACCCACCTGGTATGGAATATTTCTGTGTTTTTCGGTAAAGTAAAACAAGTGTCGGATACCTCAGAGCTGAAAAAAGTAACGAAGGAAGAACTCGAACAATTTGCGTTCCCGGTGTCACATCAAAAAATCTGGAAGATGGCAGAGGAAGCAGCCGCATCCCCGGCTGCTCCGTAAACATTGTTAATCGTAGGAGACGCGCGTGCCGTGGCTGTAGTCCGCTTCATTGCGCTTCATTCCGCCGCGCGCTTCAATTTCTTGCGCTAATTCCCGGTATTTTGATTGGCCTTCCTCGTTCAAATAAGGCATAATTTGCTGAAAGGCATGATGAAAATAGGCGAGTTCGCTGTTTTTCCAATCTTCTTTGGAAACCATGTTCAATTCGCTCATATCACGTCCGACATACATAAACAGAAGACCCCCTTTTAAGTTCTTGCCATTATTGTTTGTGGAAATAAAAGAACTATACGCTACAAGGAGATGAGGAAAAATGGAACAAAATAAATGCGCTCTCGTAACAGGAAGCAGCCGCGGTGTCGGAAAAGCGGCCGCATTCAGACTTGCTGAGAAAGGCTATAACATTGTCATTAACTATGCACGCAGCAAAAAAGCCGCTTTGGAAACCGCGGAAGAAATCGAAAAACTTGGCGTCAAAGTGCTTGTCGTAAAAGCAAACGTAGGACAGCCGGCAAAAATCAAAGAAATGTTTCAGCAAATTGATGAAACATTCGGCAGACTTGATGTTTTTGTCAATAATGCCGCTTCAGGCGTTCTGAGACCTGTCATGGAACTAGAAGAAACACACTGGGACTGGACGATGAACATTAATGCGAAAGCATTGCTTTTCTGTGCTCAGGAAGCGGCCAAGCTAATGGAAAAGAACGGGGGCGGGCATATCGTCAGCATCAGTTCATTAGGTTCGATCCGCTACCTTGAAAACTACACGACAGTTGGCGTATCAAAAGCGGCGTTAGAAGCTTTAACCCGTTATCTTGCGGTTGAGCTTTCGCCAAAACAAATTATCGTCAATGCCGTATCAGGCGGAGCGATTGACACAGATGCGCTCAAACATTTCCCGAACAGAGAGGATTTGCTTGAGGATGCGCGTCAAAACACGCCGGCGGGACGCATGGTTGAAATTAAAGACATGGTTGATACTGTCGAATTTCTAGTATCTTCCAAGGCTGACATGATCCGCGGACAGACAATTATCGTTGACGGCGGACGCTCACTGCTCGTTTAAAAATTTTTAAAAAAGAGGAATAGCTATACGATCACCTGCACATTCTAATGACCGTGGAGGTGATAACAATGGCTAACTCAAATCAATTCAGCAAAACAAACGCACAACAAGTTAGAAAACAAAACCAACAATCAGCTGCTGGTCAAGGTCAATTCGGCACTGAATTTGCTAGCGAAACAAACGCTCAGCAAGTCAGAAAACAAAACCAGCAATCAGCTGCTGGCCAACAAGGTCAATTCGGCACTGAATTCGCTAGTGAAACTAACGTACAGCAGGTAAGACAGCAAAACCAATCTGCTGAACAAAACAAACAACAAAACAGCTAATCACTGAAACAGAAAAAAGCACTTCATCTTCGGATGGAAGTGCTTTTTTTCTGTTTGTATACGACAAAACTTGTGAAAGGTCTACAGAATGAGTCAAAGGGTTTGCTTTAACGGGATCGAAATGATAAAAGGAGGAAACGTTTATACTTTCACCAGGCTGAAGGAGGAACCGATGACAGAATTTGAAAAGCTGGTAAGCGAACAAATGAAAACGATGGATAAGCTTCTCGATCTCCAATCAGAGCTCGACCGCTGCAAACAAATTGAAGCAGAACTCCGGCATTTGGAAAGGGATGCAAGGCTGCGCGGCATTCAGGATGAAATTGCGGTAAAACGGAAACATCTAGCCGATATAAAGGATATGTTTCAAAAGCAGACAGAGCAAGTGATTCGTTCTTATCGCAGCTCAGAAAAGCCGTCTTCCTTTGTGTAGAGCAGGAATGTGCCATTCCCCGGCCGGAATGGCTCTTTTATTTTCATTTTTCAATTTGTAACGTTATAATAGGTAAAAGACGTTGTCGGTAAGCAAATTTGGACATACTAACTGTAGGGCTTTATAGAAAGTAGGGGAGAAATATGGGCTATCCCAAGGAAGGAGAAACCATTCAAATTCACAGCTATAAGCATAACGGGCTGATTCACAGAATTTGGAATGAGACAACAATCTTAAAAAGTACAGAAATGTGTGTCATCGGAGCCAATGACCGGACGATGGTAACCGAATCAGACGGCCGGACATGGATAACCAGAGAGCCCGCAATCTGTTATTTTCACGCAAGACAATGGTTTAATGTCATCGGGATGCTGAGGGAAGACGGGGTCCATTACTATTGCAACATCAGTTCTCCGTTTGCCTATGATGGCGAAGCAATTAAATATATTGATTATGACCTAGATGTTAAGGTTTTTCCTGACATGACCTACAATATTCTCGATGAAGACGAATATGATGATCATCGGAAATCCATGAATTATCCAAAAGAAATCGACAGTATTTTAAGAGACTACTTAAACACGCTGCTCCATTGGATTCACCAGCGCCAGGGACCGTTTGCGCCCGAGTTTGTCGATATGTGGTATGAACGGTATTTGCGCTATACAAAATAATAGTTACGTAAAAACCTGTTGCGGGGTACAACAGGTTTTTCACATGGGCTCACACACATCATGATAAGAGAGGGGGAATCAACGTGGGGGTTATGAAACGCTACATGCAATTCGTCAAACCTTATAAGAAGCAAATTTTCGTTACGGTGTTAATCGGGATCGTAAAATTCTCCATTCCGCTTGCTCTCCCATTGCTTCTGAAGTACGTCGTTGACGACATTATTCAAGGAGGCGGCACGGCTAGTGACAAAACAACGTCACTGTTCACCATTATGGCGATCATGTTCGCCTTGTTTTTAATTTTGCGGCCGCCTGTTGAATACTATAGGCAATATTTTGCCCAGTGGACAGCCAGCAAGGTGCTGTACGATATAAGAGCCAAGCTGTTTGACCATATACAGAAACTGAGCCTTCGTTTTTATGCGAATACAAGAACAGGGGAAGTCATTTCCCGAGTGATTAATGATGTGGAACAAACAAAGGATTTTGTCATCACAGGCCTGATGAATATTTGGCTTGATATGCTGACGATTTTGATTGTGATCTCTATCATGCTGACACTGGACATAAAATTAACGCTGATCTCTATCATTTTATTCCCATTATACGGCATATCAGTGAAGTATTTTTACGGCCGATTAAGAAAGCTGACAAGGGAGCGTTCGCAGGCGCTCGCTCAAGTGCAGGGACATTTGCACGAGCGCATTCAAGGCATGCCGGTCATCAGAAGCTTTGCGATAGAAGATCATGAACAGGATAATTTTAATGAGAAAAACAGCCATTTCTTAGATAAAGCCATCAGCCACACGAATTGGAATGCCAAAACCTTTGCGGTCGTCAATACCATTACAGATTTGGCGCCGCTTATCGTCATTGCGTGCGCCGGCTATTTTGTCATTAATGGACCGCTGACAGTCGGAACAATGGTCGCGTTTGTCGGATATATTGACAGAATGTACAATCCTGTGAGAAGGCTGATTAATTCCTCCACAACATTGACACAGTCAATCGCATCAATGGACAGGGTGTTTGAATTTATTGACGAGCCATATGAACTCACTGACAAACCAAATGCCATTAAGGCTGACCAGATCCGCGGAGAAGTGGAATTTCAAAACGTATCGTTTCAATATGAAAAGGAAAAAGAAAATATTCTCCATGATGTCTCTTTAAAAATAAATAGAGGAGAAACCGTAGCCCTTGTCGGCATGAGTGGAGGAGGTAAATCAACACTCGTCAGCCTGATCCCGAGATTTTATGATGTGACAAGCGGCAGACTGCTGATTGACGGGACGGATATTCGCGATTATGAGGCGAGAAGCCTTCGCAACCAGGTTGGCATGGTGCTTCAGGATACCTTTTTATTCAGTGAAACGATTCGGGAAAATATCGCAATCGGCAAACCTGAGGCCACGCTTGAAGAGATTATTGAAGCCGCCAAAGCTGCCAATGCTCATGAATTTATTATGAGTTTTCCAGAAGGGTATGAGACCCGGGTGGGAGAAAGAGGCGTTAAGCTGTCAGGCGGACAAAAGCAGCGGATATCAATCGCGCGGGTATTTTTGAAAAATCCGCCGCTCCTCATTTTAGATGAAGCGACATCAGCTCTTGATCTGGAAAGTGAGCATTACATTCAAGAAGCGATGGACAAACTGGCGAAGGACAGAACAACTTTTGTTGTCGCCCACCGTTTATCGACGATCACACATGCGGATAAGATTGTTGTCATGGAAAACGGCACGATCATCGAAATCGGCACCCATGATGAACTCATGGACTATGATAGTCAATACAAGCACTTATTTACCATTCAAAATTTAAGCTGAACATCAATCTTATATCCTTTTAACGAAGGATATAAGATTTTTTTGTATATAAAAAACCCGGCTGTTCAACCGGGTTACTCTTCTGTTTCTATTTCGCAGTCTTTCGGATGATACGTTTGAAAACTTGTGATGAGTGTTTCTAAATGTTCAAGCTGCTCGCGATATTCTACGGCACTTGCCATAATATTTAGCATGTTGTAATCAATAAGCTCATCATCCGTGTTTTGCTGATTTTTTAAAAATGACTTTGTTAACAGCTGCTTATATCGAATGCCTTCTTCATCCGCGTCATCATGTGGCTTGATTTTGCCCACAAACCTCATCAAAATCAGTTCATGCCAGTAAAGCAGGTAATCAAGCTCTTCAGTCAGTGTTTCCTGAAACTCTTCCGGCATATGATAGATCTCGTTTTCCAAACGATGCAGTTTCTTCAATGTATCAAGCGCCCGATTTGCAGTAATAATGGCCTGTCTGAACAAGACAAGCTTTCTTGATTTTACATAAGTCGTTTTCTTAAAGTAGCTTCTTTCTTCTTTATATAGAAGATATGTCTGATCAAGCTTGATCATTTTTTCTTTCAGTTTTTCAATATCCTCTTTCAAAATCGAATGCTCTGTTGACTGCCGCATGGACAGCCTGATCCACTTCATAATTTCTTCGGTGTTTTCGACAGTATTATGAATCAGCTTTGTTTCGTACTTAGGAGGCAAAAACACAAGGTTGACGATAAAGGAAGAAAGAACCCCTAAGATAACTGTGCTTGTTCTGATCAGCGCGAACATTAAAAAGTCGTCACCGGCGGATTCTAAAATCGCAATAACTGTTACTAGAGCAATCGAAATTGTATGTTCAATTTTAAGTTTCAGCATGATTGTAATGACAATAACTGCTGTTAACCCGATCATAATCGGGCTGGGTCCGAAAATAAGGCCGAACACTGTGGCGATCACAGCCCCGATGATATTTGCCTGAACCTGGTCAATAATAATGAGAAAAGAGCGGTAAATCGACGGCTGGATCGCAAATATCGCTGCAATCCCAGCAAAAATCGGCGCGGGTAGCCCGATCCACGAAGCCAAATAAAGGGCAAGTGTAATCGCAATCCCGGTTTTGAAAATGCGGGCACCAAGTTTCATTAGTTTGTGCGTGCATTCCTTTCTATAGTAAATTGTGTGACATAGCAAATGGCTAATCCTTAAAATTCCCGGTAAGTTTATTTGCTAAACAATTAAGTAATATACAGGGATCAACACAAATATTCAAGCTATTTTTCTAGAAAAAGACCAAAATCTTACACACTGTTTGAATCCATAAAAAAACAGGAGCTCAATGCTCCTGTCCAAGTTGTCTGATTCTAGTTTTTAAGGTGACTAAAAGCATCCTCGACCGCTGCAAGCGTGTCTTTAATATCCTGCTCTGTATGTGCTGTTGTAATAAACCAGGCTTCATATTTAGAAGGTGCTAAATTAATTCCGCGTTCCAGCATCAGCTTGAAAAACTTAGCGAATGTTTCTCCGTCACTGCGTTCAGCCTGCTCGTAATTTTCGACTTTCTCATCAGAGAAATAAACCGTGAGTGCGCCTTTTAACCGGTTGACAGTAATCGTGATGCCGTGTGTTTCTGCATGCTGTAAAATGCCTTCCTCCAGCATAGCGCCAAGGTGATCAAGCTTTTCATACACGCCTTCCTCTTTGAGCACTTCCAGACAAGCGATGCCTGATAGGATGGAAGCGGGATTACCCGCCATTGTTCCAGCCTGATAAGCCGGCCCAAGCGGAGCTACCTGCTCCATGATCTCTTTTTTACCGCCATAGGCGCCAATTGGAAGTCCGCCGCCGATAATTTTACCGAGCGCTGTTAAATCCGGTTTCACCTGTAATAGATCTTGCGCGCCGCCATACATAAAGCGGAAAGCCGTAATGACTTCATCGTAAATAACGAGAGCGCCCGCATTGTGTGTCAGTTCATTTACTTTTTCTAAGAAGCCCTCTTTCGGCTCAACAATTCCGAAGTTGCCGACAATCGGCTCAACAAGAACCGCCGCGATTTCACTTCCCCATTTATCAAGGGCCGCTTTATAGCTTTCGATATCATTAAATGGAACTGTGATCACTTCGTTTGCGATGCTTTTTGGTACGCCGGCTGAGTCTGGTGTGCCGAGAGTAGATGGACCGGAACCGGCAGCGACAAGCACAAGATCCGAATGTCCGTGATAACAGCCTGCAAATTTAATGATTTTTGTCCGGCCTGTATATGCGCGTGCCACGCGGATAGTCGTCATAACAGCTTCTGTTCCCGAATTGACGAATCTTACTTTGTCCATAGCAGGAATGGCTTCTTTGAGCATCTTTGCAAATGTAACCTCATGTTTTGTCGGTGTTCCATACAATACACCATTCTCTGCCGCTTTTTTAATCGCTTCTGTAATATGCGGGTGGGCATGTCCGGTAATGATCGGACCGTACGCCGCTAAATAATCGATGTATTTGTTGCCGTCCACATCCCAAAAATAAGCGCCGTTTGCTTTTTCCATTGCAACGGGAGAACCGCCGCCGACTGCTTTATATGATCTAGACGGGCTGTTTACACCGCCGACAATGTGCTCTAATGCCTCATTGTGAAGTTCAATTGATTTTGTATGCAAGAATAAAAACCTCCTATATCTCCATGCGTCCTTTCTATTGTAGCATGCTTCCGAACAAGAACAATGGATTCGGGCTTAAGATGCAAGGGACGACGGTTGTAATCTGGACAAGAATTGGATACGCTTAATAAAAAAACATCCGGAGGTAACGCAATGACGATAGAAATCGGACAAAAAGCACCTGATATTGAGTTAAAAGGCGATCATGGGGAGACAGTAAAATTATCGGATTATAAAGGGAAGTATATCGTGCTTTACTTCTATCCAAAAGACATGACACCGGGATGCACAACTGAAGCATGCGATTTTCGGGACAGCCACGAAAGCTTCGCTGAACTGGATGCCGTTATTATCGGCGTTAGCCCGGACAGTCAAGAAAAACACGGAAAATTTAAAGAGAAGCATAACCTTCCTTTTCTGCTTCTTGTTGATGACGAACATAAGCTGGCGGAAGCGTTTGACGTATGGAAGCTGAAGAAAAACTTCGGGAAAGAATATATGGGAATTGAGCGCTCCACTTTTTTAATTGACAAAGAAGGCCGGCTCGTTAAAGAATGGAGAAAGGTAAAAGTGAAGGACCACGTAGCCGAAGCGCTTCAAACCCTCAAAGATATGTCGGAAAAGTAATTTCGTCTATCAGCTTCAAATGGCATGCTTGCTTTTACCCTGATATCAATTGACAAATTATCGTAAAAAGAGTTACACTAATTATAAACATTACAATGTAAGAATTTTTTTTAGAAGAGAGGTGCATGACGGATGGCTGCACATGAACTAAAAGAAGCCTTAGAAACGTTGAAGGAAACCGGAGTTCGCATTACTCCTCAACGTCATGCGATTCTGGAATATCTCGTTAACTCTATGGCTCATCCAACAGCGGACGATATATATAAAGCTCTGGAAGGGAAATTTCCTAACATGAGCGTAGCGACGGTATATAACAATTTGCGTGTGTTCCGGGAATCCGGTTTGGTAAAAGAGCTCACATACGGTGATGCTTCCAGCAGATTTGATTTTGTCACATCCGATCACTATCACGCGATTTGTGAAAACTGCGGTAAAATTGTGGACTTCCACTACCCGGGCCTTGACGAAGTGGAGCAGCTCGCTGCCCATGTCACGGGGTTTAAAGTTAGCCACCACCGTTTAGAAATTTACGGCGTTTGCCAAGAGTGTTCGAAAAAAGAAAACCATTAAAAATAAGCTGACCGCACGAAACGGTCAGCTTATTTTATTTGTGCATTTTCTTTTTATTATAAGACTCATCAAATTCTTTTCCTTCTAATCCCTTATCTAAAGTCAGCGGCTCTCTGCAATGCATGCACATATCGACTCTTCCCAAAACCTTTGTCTCTTTTTCACAGGCCGGACATATGACACGAACTGCTTTGGTTGAAAGCATTCCGATCCAAAAGTAAACAACCGTGCTGAGACCGATGGATAAAAGCCCGAGTATCATAAACAAACTAGATAGCAAAACTGACTCTTTGAAAAAGATCCCGATGTACATAATGATAAATCCAACGAAAACCAAACTTAACGCGAATGTTCTGATTTTATTAATTTTGCTGGAGTATTTCGCCATGTCCATCCCCCTCTGGTTTAACTATAGCACAAACCTGATGGGATTTTCTTCATGTTTTCGGTTGAACTGGAATTTACATATGGAGACTTACTGTGAAATTGTTTATAATAGTTCAATGTGTTTAGAAAAAAGGAATTTCGTTTTAACCATAGAATTGAATCAAATAGAGAATAAAAAATTTTGAACAATTGCATTGGAGGAATAGTGATGGATAATCTTCTCCGTCCAATTTACCAAGAAAGAGCAAGTCACCCCAACACATTGGCTGTCATTATGATTGAGAGAAGAAACAAAACATCTTCCTTAACAGACAACTTTGATGCCGCTTTGCTGGTGATTGTAAAGGAGGCTGAAGAGCCTGTTTTTATAAAGCATTATGAATTTGATCAAAAAACAGCTTCTTTGCATGTGGTAACAGATTCTCAGATTCAAGAATGGATTTTGCTCGGGACAAATAGGAGAATCATAGATTGGATTGTAAATGGCAGAGTCTTATTTGATCGTAACGAATACATTGTCGAGCTGATTGACAGGCTGAATACATTTCCGTTTGCCGAACGCAAACTGAAGATCGGACTCGAATACGGCAAATTAATCAGAAGGTATGTTGAAGGCAAAGCTTTTTTTGAAGCCAATCAATTTTTAGATGCCTACAACGCGGTTGTTCATGCGTTGCACCATTTAGCGCGTATTGAAGTAATCGACAGAGGATTCCACCCGGAAACCACGGTATGGAGCCAAGTGCGTCAGATGGAGCCTCAAGTGTACAAATTATATTCTGAGTTGATTGACAGTCAAGAGAGTTTGGAAAAAAGACTCGAATTATTATTCTTAGCAAATGATTTTCTCATCCATTCCAAAGCTGAGATCGGTTCGGCTCATCTTTTTGAAGTGATGAAAGAAAAAGACATATGGCAATTCGGTGAGCTTCTTCAGCATCCTGAGTTAAAGCACTTTACCCAAGATCTTGGCGTTATGCTTGATTACCTGACGGACAAGGGGCTTATCAACGTCTGCAAGATAGAAACGAAAGGACAGGCTGTTTATCACCGAGGATATTCTTTTAAAAAAGATGTTGACTCTGATTCTTGACCATGTTATATTATTAAACGTCGCTGATGCGCTTCTGAAAAAACAAGCTCACAGCGGCGGAGAAATAAAATAAAAAAACATTTGACAAAAGAAAGTCGAAATGTTATATTAATAAAGTCGCTTCGACGAGAAGTGAGAATGATCTTTGAAAACTAAACAAGACAAAACGTACCTGTTAATTCATTTTTATAAAATCGCACAGCGATGTGCGTAGTCAGTCAAACTAGGGCCTGCACGATGCAGGTCGCACAGGTGTCGCCGCAGGATGCGGTGAACTTAACCTGTGATCCATTTATCGGAGAGTTTGATCCTGGCTCAGGACGAACGCTGGCGGCGTGCCTAATACATGCAAGTCGAGCGGACAGATGGGAGCTTGCTCCCTGATGTTAGCGGCGGACGGGTGAGTAACACGTGGGTAACCTGCCTGTAAGACTGGGATAACTCCGGGAAACCGGGGCTAATACCGGATGCTTGTTTGAACCGCATGGTTCAAACATAAAAGGTGGCTTCGGCTACCACTTACAGATGGACCCGCGGCGCATTAGCTAGTTGGTGAGGTAATGGCTCACCAAGGCAACGATGCGTAGCCGACCTGAGAGGGTGATCGGCCACACTGGGACTGAGACACGGCCCAGACTCCTACGGGAGGCAGCAGTAGGGAATCTTCCGCAATGGACGAAAGTCTGACGGAGCAACGCCGCGTGAGTGATGAAGGTTTTCGGATCGTAAAGCTCTGTTGTTAGGGAAGAACAAGTACCGTTCGAATAGGGCGGTACCTTGACGGTACCTAACCAGAAAGCCACGGCTAACTACGTGCCAGCAGCCGCGGTAATACGTAGGTGGCAAGCGTTGTCCGGAATTATTGGGCGTAAAGGGCTCGCAGGCGGTTTCTTAAGTCTGATGTGAAAGCCCCCGGCTCAACCGGGGAGGGTCATTGGAAACTGGGGAACTTGAGTGCAGAAGAGGAGAGTGGAATTCCACGTGTAGCGGTGAAATGCGTAGAGATGTGGAGGAACACCAGTGGCGAAGGCGACTCTCTGGTCTGTAACTGACGCTGAGGAGCGAAAGCGTGGGGAGCGAACAGGATTAGATACCCTGGTAGTCCACGCCGTAAACGATGAGTGCTAAGTGTTAGGGGGTTTCCGCCCCTTAGTGCTGCAGCTAACGCATTAAGCACTCCGCCTGGGGAGTACGGTCGCAAGACTGAAACTCAAAGGAATTGACGGGGGCCCGCACAAGCGGTGGAGCATGTGGTTTAATTCGAAGCAACGCGAAGAACCTTACCAGGTCTTGACATCCTCTGACAATCCTAGAGATAGGACGTCCCCTTCGGGGGCAGAGTGACAGGTGGTGCATGGTTGTCGTCAGCTCGTGTCGTGAGATGTTGGGTTAAGTCCCGCAACGAGCGCAACCCT
>NZ_CP096590.1:990000-3050000 GCF_023238245.1 Bacillus rugosus
CCAATTACGGCGGCATAGCCAAGTGGTAAGGCAGAGGTCTGCAAAACCTTTATCCCCGGTTCGAATCCGGGTGTCGCCTTTCTTTTGCCGGGGTGGTGGAATTGGCAGACACACAGGACTTAAAATCCTGCGGTAGGTGACTACCGTGCCGGTTCAAGTCCGGCCCTCGGCACCAATTTTACTTACAGGTTAAGTTGAATTGGTGTTTGTTCGTTTAAACTATAACTAATCATATTAATGATCTACTTGTGTAGATCATTTTTTTATTGCTTTGATTTATCATAAGCAGCTAAGTTCCGATACATGATCATAAAGCTGCTTGAGCCTTTATGTTTAGCTAAGTCTCTTAATACTTTTTTATTTTATATTTCCAAAAAAACTTTTTTGATATACGTTGACACTTTATAAAATCCATGATATATTTATATTCGTCGGTTAGATACGACGTAAAACTTGCCGGTGTGGCGGAATTGGCAGACGCGCACGACTCAAAATCGTGTTCCTTCTGGAGTGTCGGTTCGACCCCGACCACCGGTATACTGAAAAACCCGTTTCTTATGAAGAAACGGGTTTTTATTTTTTATATCATAGAAAGGAGCCTACCTTAATTGAGGCTCCTTTTTATCATTCAATCAGCGTATTGGTCTATGATCTCTTCTAACACCTCTTCAAGCCCTTCTGCATCTTCAAGCTCTGATTGGCTAAAGCGGACGCGTACGAGCTGTTCTCCGTCATTATACATCTCTTCCAGCCATCCTCGCAGTCCTCTTGCCCTGCGGTCGACTTCGAAAATAATGTCTAAACCGTTTTCGTCTAAAAGGAAAATAAGCTCTAACTCATCGAGCATCTGACGATAGTAGCCTGATGTCGGAATGAACTCAAATTCTTGAACAAACGGAAGGCGGCGTTGAAAGTAAGGCGCTTGTTCACAGTCTGCTTCGTTAAGACGGAAGCCCAGGTTTTCGATTGCTTCCAGCACACTTTCAATCCAAGGATGCGCTTCAACGAAAATGCGGTCATGGTCGGACTTATCGATACCGCCTTCGATATCAAGGTCTATTACCACAGCGACCTCTACTTTCCCTACAGTGATCGGTGTATCAAGAGGAAGGGTGAATGAGAACGGAAATTGATGCTCTTTTCCAGGCTGAATGGTGAATGAATCAGCAACCCGTAAAGAATGAATTGTAGCATATTTCCGATGCTCTTCATCGTCTTTTACAATGACGTACCGAGTATTAAGCTGTAAATCAATATAGCGGACGTCCTGAGCGATTTTTCCGCCTTTGACATGGACAGTCCCCCGTACTTCTTCTCCTGGATAATATGCGTCTTTCTCTATAATTGTATCCACTTTTGCAGCACCGATACCAGCACTTGCCGCAAGCTTCTTAAAAAATGACATGTTAGATCTTCCCCTTTTTCTTTTTCTCAACAGATATACGTAAGAAAGAGAAAAAAGATTCGTTTGATTCGTACTTTTTACCTATTATTCGTCCGGCCTAGGGACAGACTAAGAATAATATTGAAAACAAAGGAGCGGATTGAAATGGATAAAGAAAGTATGGTTGCTGATGAATTACACAGAATGTTTTTGGCTGGTGAGCTGCAAATCACGGTAGAGGAGGATATAAACAATATTTCCGAAAGGTTGAGAAACGGAGATCTCAGTTTAGACCGATTAAGCGGTGAAGACGCGTTTATAAAAGAAACTGTAAACGAGGCTTTAAGAAGAGTGGAGCAATAAAATGAAGAGACGGGATCTCAGAGATACCGTCTTTTTTGTATGACTTTGTTACAGTTCTCTGCAAGATAAAGTGAATCGATTTGAAATGGTTTATCCAGTAGCCAGCCTTTTTCCATCAGGAGGTCAGATAGTTCTCTATGCAGATGAACAGCTGCATCTAATTGATCATACAACGCTGTTCTGAGGTCGGGGTTAGTTGTTTCTGTTATTGCGACCATGTACTTTTTAATGCTGGTTTTTATTGTTGTTAAGCAAACAAGAATCATTATAGGTCTGGTAGAGACTAAGAAATCGTTCAATGGCTTCACCTCCTGTTATGTCAGGGATTTTATCTCCTAGATTTTCCTATTAAGTATTTAACCTTGTATCATGCATTTATACAAAATGCTATAATGAGTAACAAATTTTTCCGGGGAGTGGGATGATGAAACAGATTATTGCAATGGATGGCCGGGGTTTTTCGATGGAGCCGGAAAATTTGGCCCTCGATCAATACATCATCAATCAATCGGAACGGAAGCCGCCTCGCATTTGTTTTTTGCCGACGGCGAGCGGTGATTCCCAAAATTATGTTCAGCGATTTTATCATGCATTTCAAACACTGGATTGTGTGCCGTCTCATTTATCCTTATTTAAGCCGCCGTCAACAGATTTAACTTCTTTTGTTATGGAAAAGGACGTGATTTATGTTGGCGGGGGGAGTACGCGGAACATGCTTGTGCTGTGGAAGGAGTGGGGGCTGGATCTTATTCTTAGAGAGGCATGGAAGAACGGTGTGATTTTAGCTGGATTAAGTGCCGGTGCGATCTGCTGGTTTGAAGAAGGGGTGACAGATTCAGCCGGACCGCTGACAAGCATGAAAAGTTTAGGTTTTTTGCAAGGGAGCTTCTGTCCTCATTATGACGGTGAAAAGGATCGGAGACCGATATACCACCAGCTGATATCTAACGAATTCTTGTGCGATGGCTATGCGGCGGACGACGGAGCGGCTCTTCATTTCATAAATGAACAGCTGTTTCAGATAGTGAGTTCAAGACAGGATGCAAAGGCATATCGGGTGATGAAGGGTGAACATGACATATCTGAAACCCCGCTGCCCGTCAGATATTTAGGGTGAATTGGCTGAATATTTTCTACATTTCTCTTTTTTTCAGATTGTTTTTATGTTAAGATGAGTGCGAAATCAATAGTTACTGGGGGTGCCCGCTTTCGGGCTGAGAGAGAAGGTAAGCTTCTTAACCCTTTGGACCTGATCTGGTTCGTACCAGCGTGGGGAAGTAGAGGAATAGCTTTTATTATTGTCGTGTGGGCAATAATATGTTTCTTTCTGACTGCAACCGGGTTCATTATTTGAATCCGGTTTTTTGTGCTGGTTATGGGCTTGATTTTGTCCTTTCAAACGAAGAGAGGGGAAGGATCAGTGATGCAAAACGATTCAGTGCAGCAAGCCAACATTTCCATTATGTCGAGTTTTTCGGGGAGCAAGAAAGTGTATGTGGAGGGTTCTTCTTCGGACATTCAAGTGCCGATGAGGGAAATTGCATTAAGTCCGACGACTGGGTCGTTCGGCGAAGAGGAAAACGCGCCTGTGCGTGTTTATGATACAAGCGGACCGTATACGGATCCTGAGGTGACCATCAATATTCAAGAAGGATTAAAGCCTCTCCGCCAAAAATGGATCACAGAGCGCGGCGATGTCGAAGAATATGAAGGACGGGCGATAAAACCAGAAGATAACGGTTATAAAAAAGCAAATCCAAACGTAAGCTACCCAGGACTAAAGCGGAAACCGCTGAGGGCGAAAGCTGGCCAAAATGTCACTCAAATGCATTATGCCAAAAAGGGGATGATTACACCTGAGATGGAGTTTATCGCAATTCGCGAGCATGTGTCTCCTGAATTTGTCAGAGATGAGGTAGCAAGCGGCCGGGCGATCATTCCTTCAAATATTAATCACCCTGAAAGTGAACCAATGATTATCGGCCGGAATTTCCATGTGAAGATTAATGCGAATATCGGGAATTCAGCGGTTACGTCATCCATTGAAGAAGAAGTGGAAAAAATGACGTGGGCCATCCGCTGGGGAGCGGATACAATGATGGATCTTTCTACCGGAAAAGACATTCATACGACGCGTGAATGGATTATCCGCAATTGCCCTGTGCCTGTTGGAACTGTTCCGATTTATCAGGCGCTTGAAAAAGTAAACGGTGTAGCGGAGGATTTAACGTGGGAGATTTATCGTGATACACTGATCGAGCAGGCAGAGCAGGGAGTGGATTATTTTACGATACACGCTGGTGTTTTGCTTCGGTATGTGCCGCTGACTGCCAAACGGACAACTGGAATCGTGTCACGCGGGGGAGCGATTATGGCGCAGTGGTGTCTGGCTCATCATCAGGAAAGCTTTCTGTATACACATTTTGAAGAAATCTGCGAAATCATGAAAACGTATGATATTGCTTTTTCTCTTGGGGATGGTCTGCGTCCCGGATCAATCGCTGATGCCAATGACGAAGCGCAGTTTGCTGAATTAGAGACGCTTGGAGAGCTGACGCAAATTGCCTGGAAGCATGATGTTCAGGTAATGATTGAGGGACCGGGGCATGTGCCGATGCATAAAATCAAAGAGAACGTCGATAAACAAATGGACATTTGTAAAGAAGCGCCTTTTTACACCTTGGGGCCGCTGACGACAGATATTGCGCCGGGCTATGACCATATTACTTCAGCGATTGGAGCGGCGATGATCGGCTGGTATGGAACAGCAATGCTTTGTTATGTAACGCCCAAGGAGCATTTGGGACTGCCAAACCGTGATGATGTTCGTGAAGGGGTCATTACATATAAAATTGCTGCGCACGCGGCAGACCTTGCCAAAGGGCATCCCGGAGCACAAATACGGGATGATGCGTTATCGAAAGCCCGCTTTGAATTCCGCTGGCGAGATCAGTTTAATCTATCCCTTGACCCGGAAAGAGCGCTTGAATATCATGATGAAACCCTGCCGGCTGAAGGAGCAAAAACCGCTCATTTCTGTTCAATGTGCGGACCGAAGTTTTGCAGCATGAGAATTTCCCAGGATATTCGGGATTATGCGAAGGACAAAGATCTTAGTGAATGGGATGCCATTCAAGAGGGGATGAAAGAAAAAGCCGAAGAATTTGTGAATCAAGGCAGCCAGCTGTATAAATAATAGATTGACAGGCAAAATGGAATACGTTTTAATATAGTCAATATACATTTCCAGTATTTGCTGATCGGGACACCGAAGGCTCTTATCTTTTAGATAAGGGCCTTTTTTGTATGAAAAAGGAGGGATCATAGATGGGAATCAAAAAAGAGAAGGGGAGAAAACGATTCAGGAAGCGAAAAACATACGGGAATCAGATTTTGCCGCTTGAGATTCTGATTAAAAAAAACAAACGAGAGATTATGAACAGCGCGGAGCTTATGGAGGAAATTTATATAAAGATTGATGAGAAGCATACGGCAGTGCGTACAAAATATAAAAAAACCCGCTAATTAAAAGCGGGTTTTGCTTTTTTATTATTCATCTTTTTTAATCGGTAATCCAAGGCCTTCTGCTACGCGTTTTCCGTATTCAGGATCTGCTTTGTAGAAATGCTCGATTTGGCGAAGTTTGATTTCTTCTTTTTCTACCGGTTTCATGGCGTTAACGATATTTTCAACAAGGCGGGCACGCTCATCCTCGCTCATTAAACGATAGAGGTCACCGGCTTGTGTGTAGTGGTCGTTGTGATCGTAGCTTACGCTGTCAGCGATTCCTTGTATCGGATATGCGGCTTGTTTATCCTCTGGTGACTCTTTCGGACCGCCGAAGCTGTTAGGCTCGTAATACACAGATCCTCCGCCATTATTGTCAAAGCGCATTTGTCCGTCACGCTGATAATTGTTCACTTCGTTGCGTGCACGGTTGATTGGCAGCGCTTGATGGTTTGCACCGACACGGTAGCGGTGTGCATCATGATAAGCAAACAGCCGGCCTTGAAGCATTTTATCAGGAGAAACATCAATACCAGGCACAAGTGTTCCAGGTGAGAATGTCGCTTGTTCTACTTCTGCAAAGTAGTTTTCTGGATTTCTGTCTAGAACCATGCGTCCGACTTCGATTAACGGATAGTCTTTTTGAGACCAAACTTTTGTGACATCAAACGGATCGAAGCGATACGTATTTGCATCTTCTAAAGGCATGATTTGCACATATAGTTTCCATGCAGGGAAATCACCGTTTTCGATCGCGTTGAATAGATCCTCTGTATGGTAATCAGGGTTTTCACCGGCAATTTTAGCAGCCGTATTGACATCAAGGTTTTTCACGCCTTGTTCTGTTTTAAAGTGATATTTAATCCATACGCCTTCGCCTTCGGCATTTGTCCATTTGAATGTATGGCTTCCGAAGCCGTGCATGTGGCGAAGTGTCGCGGGAATTCCGCGGTCTGACATCAGAATTGTCACTTGGTGCAGTGATTCTGGTGAAAGTGACCAGAAATCCCATACAGCTGTAGGGTTTTTCAAGTGTGTTTTTGGATCTCTTTTTTGTGTATGGATGAAATCAGGGAACTTAATTGCATCGCGGATGAAGAATACCGGTGTATTGTTACCGACGATGTCGTAGTTTCCTTCTTCAGTATAAAATTTAACAGCAAATCCGCGCGGGTCGCGAACTGTGTCAGCCGAGCCAAGTTCACCGGCAACTGTTGAGAAACGAATGAACAACGGTGTGCGTTTGCCGACTTCAGATAGGAAAGCGGCTTTCGTGTATTTGGTTACATCGTTTGTCACTTCAAAATATCCGTGTGCGCCTGCACCCTTGGCGTGAACGACACGTTCTGGAACACGTTCTCTGTTGAAATGGGCCAATTTTTCGAGTAAATGTACATCTTGGATTAAAGTTGGTCCGCGAGAACCGGCAGTCATCGAATTTTGATTATCTCCAACTGGAGCGCCCCAGCTAGTTGTCAGTTTATTTGAACTCATGTGATCACCTCTTGGAATTTATAAAAACATAATATCATCTCTAAGTAAAAAGTCAATATTATTTTATAATTATTATAAAATAGTTATCTCTATTAAGCGATATCTAGTATTAAAAATGTTGATAAACCTTGTTATAACAGCCATTAAGGGAGAATAAAGCTTTTTGAAGAATAATTTCTTCCTCTCTATTTGCGAAACAAGCTGAGTAAGTGATAAACAAGGATGTTAAAAATCTCGTTTAAAAAGAGTTGACATATCGGAATAATTTGAATTAACATGATATTCAAACAAAAAAACAATTGGGCAGCTGATCGGACCGCCGAAGGCTCTCGTCTCTACAAAGAACAGAGATGGGGGCCTTTTTGTTTTTTAGAAGGCGGGGTTGGCAGAAAGAGAGGGATAAAAGTGGCTGTGACCATCAGCATCAAAGAAAAGACTTTTGTTCAAGAGGGCCGCAAAACAACGGTCTTGGAGAATATTCAATTATCAATCGCACCAGGTGAATTTCTAACACTCATCGGACCGAGCGGGTGCGGAAAAAGCACTCTGTTAAAGATTATTGCAGGACTTGATTCAGATTATGACGGGAGTGTTGAAGTTAACGGACGCAGTGTAACAGCTCCGGGGATTCAGCAAGGATTTATTTTTCAGGAGCACCGCCTCTTTCCCTGGCTGACGGTTGAGCAGAATATTGCCGCCGATTTGAACTTGAAAGATCCAACAGTCAAACAAAAGGTAGATGAACTGATCGAGATTGTCAGATTGAAGGGATCGGAGAAAGCATATCCGCGCGAGCTGTCAGGCGGTATGTCACAAAGAGTCGCTATCGCACGTGCTCTTTTGCGGGAGCCTGAGGTGCTGCTTTTAGATGAACCGTTTGGTGCGCTGGACGCTTTTACTAGAAAACACCTGCAGGACGTGCTGCTGGATATATGGCGGAGGAAAAAAACAACGATGATTCTCGTTACTCATGATATAGATGAATCTGTTTATTTAGGAAATGAGCTTGCGATCCTTAAAGCCAAACCGGGGAACATCCATAAGCTGATGCCCATTCATCTGGCATATCCGCGAAACCGGACGACTCCGGATTTCCAAGCGATCAGACAGAAAGTACTGTCTGAATTCGAGAAAACAGAAGATCTAGAGCACGCTGAAGGATCAGGGATATAGAAAGGGCGGAAGCAGAAATGAAAAAAAGACTCATTGTATTGGTTACCGTTTTTTTTCTGCTGGCAGGCTGCGGAGCAAATGGAGCCAGCGGTGACAATAAACAATTGAAAGAAATTCGAATCGGTATTCAGCAAAGCTTAAGCCCGCTTTTGATTGCGAAGGAGAAAGGCTGGTTTGAAGATGCATTTGAAAAAGAAGGCATCAAAGTGAAATGGGTGGAGTTTCAAAGCGGTCCGCCCCAATTTGAAGGCCTTGCGGCAGACAAACTTGATTTTTCTCAAGTCGGCAATTCGCCTGTGATCTCAGGACAGGCGGCAGGCATTGATTTTAAAGAAATCGGTTTATCTCAGGACGGTTTGAAAGCGAACGGCATCCTTGTGAATCCAGACAGCGGCATTCAGGACGTCAAGGACTTAATGGGAAAAAAAATTGCAGTCGCCAAAGGCAGCAGCGGTTTTGATTTTCTGTATAAAGCACTTGATCAAGCGGGATTGACAGCTAATGATGTGACGATCATTCAGCTTCAGCCTGATGAAGCGGCCTCCGCGTTTGAAAACGGATCTGTTGATGCCTGGTCCATTTGGGAGCCGTACTTGTCTTTAGAAACAATCAAACACGGAGCAAAAATCCTTGTGAACGGGGAAAGCACAGATTTATATTCACCCGGATTTACTTTAGTAAGAACAAAGTTTGCGGAAGAGCACCCGGACGAAGTGGTCCGTTTTCTGAAGGTCTTTAATAAGGCTGTTGTGTGGCAAAAGGAACATCTGGATGAATCCGCTGACTTGTATGCAGACATTAAAGATCTCGATAAAAAGGTCGTCGAAAATGTGCTGAAAAATACTGAGCCTCTGAATGAGGTCATCAGTGACGACATTGTGAAAGCGCAGCAGGAGACAGCAGATTTTCAATATCGAACGAAGGCGATAGACAAGAAGATTGATGTGAAAGAGGTTGTAGATAACACATTTATTAAAAAAGCATTAAAGGAAAATTCCTCCGGAGGTGATCAATGATGAAAGCAGAGGCTGCAGGCTCGCTGCCGAAGACGAATGCGGAAGCGGTGCGAAAAAAGCCCGGAAGGATAAAATACGGCTGGATGAAGGGACTTTTGCTGCCCGCTGTCATCATCGCCATTTGGCAGATCATTGGCGGCCTTGGAATTATGTCCGCTACAGTGCTGCCCACACCCGTTGCAATCGTCCTGACGTTTAAAGAGCTTATTTTGTCCGGTGAGCTGTTCGGCCATCTGCAAATCAGTATCTATCGTGCGGCGCTTGGTTTTTTGCTTGGCGCGGGGCTTGGCTTGATGATCGGGATTTTGGCCGGATTCTCCAAACGGACGGAGCTTTATCTTGATCCGTCATTGCAAATGCTCAGAACCGTTCCCCATCTGGCGGTCACGCCGCTGTTTATTTTATGGTTCGGTTTTGATGAGGTATCTAAAATTTTGCTGATTGCGCTCGGCGCTTTCTTTCCTGTCTATATCAATACATTTAACGGCATCCGCGGGGTTGACGCGAAGCTGTTTGAAGTCGCCCGGGTGCTTGAATTTAAATGGCATCAGCAGATTTCCAAAGTGATATTGCCGGCATCCCTGCCGAATATACTGCTCGGCATTCGCTTATCGCTCGGCATTGCATGGCTCGGACTTGTTGTAGCAGAGCTGATGGGCTCAAGCTCAGGAGTCGGTTATATGATCATGGATGCTAGACAGTTTTCACAAACGAACAAAGTGTTTGCTGGGATTATCATTTTTGCAGTGGTTGGAAAGCTGACGGATTCCTTTGTCAGGCTGCTTGAACGAAAACTATTAAAGTGGAGAAACAGTTACGAAGGGTAATATACGTGAAAGGGAGATGGAAATGGAAATTCTTTGGTTTATACCGACTCATGGAGACGCGAGATATTTAGGATCTGAAAGCAATGGACGGACTGCGGATCATCTTTATTTTAAACAAGTGGCGCAGGCGGCTGACAGGCTGGGGTATACGGGTGTTCTTCTGCCCACGGGAAGATCGTGCGAGGATCCGTGGCTTACAGCATCGGCTTTGGCAGGAGAAACAAAGGACTTAAAGTTTTTAATCGCAGTAAGACCCGGTTTAATGCAGCCTTCTTTAGCAGCCAGAATGACGTCCACCTTAGACCGCATTTCAGACGGCCGGCTGCTGATCAATGTTGTGGCAGGAGGCGATCCGTACGAATTGGCTGGAGATGGCCTGTTTATCAGCCATGATGAACGCTATGAAGCGACAGACGAGTTTTTAACCGTTTGGCGGAGACTTTTGCAGGGAGAAACGGTTTCCTATGAAGGAAATCATATAAAAGTGGAAAACAGCAATCTGCTCTTCCCGCCGCAGCAAGCGCCGCATCCGCCTATCTATTTCGGAGGATCGTCACAGGCAGGGATTGAAGCTGCGGCAAAGCATACTGATGTGTATTTAACATGGGGCGAGCCGCCTGAACAAGTAAAAGAAAAGATTGAGAGAGTCAAAAAGCAGGCGGAAAAAGAGGGGAGATCCGTTCGATTCGGCATTAGGCTGCATGTCATTGCCCGTGAAACCGAACAAGAGGCTTGGGAAGCGGCTGAACGCTTGATCAGCCACTTAGATGATGACACCATTGCCAAAGCACAGGCAGCTTTGAGCCGTTACGATTCTTCAGGCCAGCAGCGGATGGCCGTCCTTCATCAAGGCGATCGGTCGAAGCTTGAAATCAGTCCGAATCTGTGGGCGGGGATCGGCCTGGTAAGAGGCGGAGCAGGAACAGCTCTTGTCGGTGATCCGCAGACGATTGCCGACAGGATAGCGGAGTACCAGGCACTCGGTATAGAATCGTTTATTTTCTCAGGCTATCCGCATTTAGAAGAAGCGTATTATTTTGCAGAGCTTGTGTTTCCGCTTTTGCCTTTTGAAAATGAACGGACGAGAAAGCTTCAGAACAAAAGGGGTGAAGCCGTCGGGAACACTTATTTTGTCAAAGAAAAAAATGAGTCGGTCTAAGTAAAATACAGCCCCCGAACATGGTATTCAAAAAAGGGGGCTGTTATTCTGAACACATTGATAAGCCATCAGTCATTTGCCTGTTAGCTATGCTGTGAGCATGCGGATATTCAAAGCAGACGGAAATCAAAGCGGGCGGACATATCAGGTTTTGAAAAAACAGAATGACTGTTGCAGCTTCACAGGATTCACTGCTGATAATATCAGTGAAGGTATTTCTCCAGCTGGGAACATTATCAAAATGGAGAGCTTGTTAGAGATTGGTCCGGTAAGTGCAGATTATTCAGAGGAAAAACCCGATACATAACAATTTGTTTATTTTGAAATGAAGAGGGAGACGGAAAGAATAAACGCAACACTGTTCATTTTGGCATTGCGGATAAACAGGGAAATGCGCGGCCAGTTCATCGGTGAAACGTAATGATAGCGCAACAGAGGAAATGACTCAGAATATTTCATCGCGGAACCGACTTTTTCTAGAGACCTGTTTTGATCGGCAGCAGTATAAAAGGGACGGGCGAGCCCGTGCACCCCATCTGAATATAAAAAAGAGCTTATTAAGCATTATGATACCTTACCCTATGATGTAGAATTGCATCATTAGAAATGGGCAGCTTCAGGCAGTTGTTTTACAAAGCGTTATGCTTGCTTTTATGTATGGTGAATGATACATTTTAAATCGTAATAATTTCGATTTAAAAAAAGGAGGCTACGTCTTGGCT
Source organism: Bacillus rugosus (assembly GCF_023238245.1). Taxonomy (NCBI): domain Bacteria; kingdom Bacillati; phylum Bacillota; class Bacilli; order Caryophanales; family Bacillaceae; genus Bacillus; species Bacillus rugosus. The sequence goes on from NZ_CP096590.1 coordinate 1,001,646, forward strand.
AAAAAATCAAAAGTGGCAAAAGAGTTAAAACGCCAACAGCTTGTTGAACAATACGCTGCTATTAGACGCGAGTTAAAAGAAAAAGGAGATTACGAGGCACTCAGCAAGCTGCCGAGAGATTCTGCACCGGGAAGGCTCCATAATCGCTGCATGGTAACGGGGCGCCCGAGAGGATATATGAGGAAATTTAAAATGTCCAGAATCGCTTTTAGGGAGCTGGCACATAAAGGCCAGATTCCCGGTGTCAAAAAAGCAAGCTGGTAAGAAAAACTCCGGCCGCTTATAGCGCGCCGGAGTTTTTTTCGTTTTTCTTGAAAGAGATGACGTAGGATAGGTGCTGGATGATCATGATGACAAACACAATAATAATAGGGAAAAATGGAACACGGGACTGAAACAGCGGATAAAAAATGAGAAGAACCGCTGCGGCAGGTAGCGAGAAGTAGACGGCGATATATGATGCGCGGCATGCTTTTGCCGTCATCATCTGCTCTCTTTCATCCTGCTCTTCAAACTCATCAGGCAGAAGAAGCTTTTTTGAAGCAGGGCGGCTTTTCTTCTGTAAGTACAAATAAACCGCAGACGCCGCAACAAACAGAATAAAGGGAGTGAGGTTTAATTCAAACACCATCTCGCCGCTCTTTGTGCGGAAAAAGGATGCAATGCCTTCTGAAGCTTCAAAGTATGCAATTAACGTCCAGCATGCAAGGCCAAATAAAACAAGTTGAAAAGCTGCTTTTGTTTTCATGCTCATCTTAGTTTTCCTCCTCTAACCAAAAGACATCCTCCATTTTCATGGAGAAGGCTTTGCAGATTTTCAGTGCTAACAACAGTGAGGGAACATAATCACCTTTTTCGATAGCTGCCACAGTCTGTCTTGTGGCGCCGACCGTTTCTCCGAGTTTTTCCTGAGAATAGCCGAAGCGTGCCCTTAGCTCTTTTACTTTATTTTTCATCATGACGTCTGTCCCCTTCACATTCTCGATTAATTATATTGTATACTATACTTAACATTATGTAAATGTGACTTAACATCTTTACAAAAAGAAAACTTTTTTTCGACAAAATTTTTATATTCCCTTGACGAAAAAATAATAAACGTGTAATATTAGACAAGTCAGAGCGGTAATGTTACTGACAAAACACAAATGCGGGTGTAGTTTAGTGGTAAAACCTCAGCCTTCCAAGCTGATGTCGTGAGTTCGATTCTCATCACCCGCTCCATACATACGTTATTAACGCAGTGTTTCGTTTCTTAGATAAACGAAGTATTGCGTTTTTTTATGTGAAAAAGAACACGTCACTCGTGTTCTTTTACGTAAGCCAATGTACTGTATGGGCTCCGCCGTGAATTTGTTCAAACATTTTCGTTAATGATGATAAGAGTTTAACAGCGCTGCTTTTTTCAATGGATGGCGGAAAAAAAATGATTTGCAGCATGTTCTTGGTCTCGTTTGAAACGGGATAGCGATTGATGTTGTTTTTTAAATCGCCAAATATGCCGTTATCATCAGAGAAAAGCAGGATGTTTTCTTTTTCTCCCAATGAGATTCGGACTGGCTCATGAAGCTTGCCGGCATCATAAATCATAATGGGCAGAGAATATTTTAATGCGAAAAAATCGATGGTGTCATGGGCTGAATCCTTGCTTTCCATAAATTGTTCTTTGGATATCGGGATCAGCATGTCCTCCATTGGGGTTGTTTCTCCCTCAAATGAAGGGTTAAGCTGTTTAAAGAGTTCCCGCCATTCCTTGACGAAGGATTCATCGGATATTCCGCCGTCAGCATAATCGAAAAACAGGGATTCTTGAAATAGGCGAAGCCTGCCTTTCAGCATTTGTGGAGAGGAGCCGACTTCGATATTCTTATAAATCACAGCCGCCGCATGTAAGCCGGCTGCGCGTTCGGTAATTACAGAATCAAGTTTGATATTCATTAGCAATCACTCCATTACGGGATATCAACCTATTATAAACGCTGTATCGTTTTATCACAAAGAAAGGAGGCTGTGCAAAACATGAACGTTTATCAGCTCAAAGAAGAATTAATTGAATACGCGAAAAGCATTGGCGTGGACAAGATTGGTTTTACGACCGCTGATACTTTTGACAGTTTAAAAGACCGTTTGATTCTTCAAGAATCACTCGGCTATCTCTCCGGCTTTGAAGAGCCAGATATTGAGAAAAGGGTGACGCCGAAGCTGCTTTTGCCAAAAGCGAAATCAATTGTGGCGATTGCTCTCGCATATCCTTCGAGAATGAAGGATGCGCCGAGAAGCACGAGAACTGAGCGCAGAGGCATTTTTTGCAGAGCCTCCTGGGGCAAAGACTATCACGATGTGCTGAGGGAAAAGCTCGATCTGCTGGAGGAATTTCTGAGAAGCAAGCATGAGGATATCAGAACAAAGTCAATGGTTGATACAGGCGAATTGTCTGATCGGGCAGTTGCAGAGCGGGCCGGCATCGGCTTCAGTGCGAAAAACTGTATGATTACAACGCCTGAGTACGGCTCTTATGTGTATTTGGCAGAAATGATTACAAATATACCTTTTGAGCCTGATGTGCCGATTGAAGATATGTGTGGGTCCTGCACGAAATGTCTGGACGCCTGTCCGACGGGAGCACTTGTTAATCCGGGGCAGCTGAATGCACAGCGCTGCATCTCTTTTCTGACCCAGACGAAAGGATTTTTGCCTGATGAATTCCGGACAAAGATTGGAAACCGCCTGTATGGGTGCGACACGTGTCAAACGGTGTGTCCTCTCAATAAAGGGAAGGACTTTCATCTTCATCCGGAAATGGAGCCTGACCCTGAGATAGCCAAACCGTTATTGAAGCCGCTCTTGACCATCAGCAACCGTGAATTTAAGGAGAAATTCGGACATGTCTCAGGTTCCTGGCGCGGGAAGAAGCCGATTCAGCGTAACGCCATTCTCGCCCTTGCCCACTTTAAGGATGCTTCCGCACTGCCTGAATTGACGGATCTGATGCATAAGGACCCGCGTCCTGTTATCAGGGGAACAGCTGCATGGGCGATCGGTAAAATCGGAGACCCCGCATACGCGGAAGAGCTTGAAAAAGCGTTGGAAAAAGAGAAGGATGAAGAGGCAAAGCTGGAAATTGAAAAAGGAATTGATTTGCTAAAAGCTTCAGGCATGACTAAACAAGGCCTGTCCTGACATACGTATAGAACAGTAGGAAAAAACACTTGAGATGTATCCAAGTGTTTTTTCTTTATAAAAAAGTATGGCGGGTGGGGTGAGCTTGAAGCACATTTTAGAACAATTAGCGGAGGAGCGGCTGAGCTATCTGGTTAACGGGCATGCTATGAGACAGGAATCTGAAGTCGGAGACCTTGAAGTCATGGAGCGAAAGAAGAAGCTTCTGGATAAACGTAAAATTGACATCATAAAAGCGAAAGCAAAGGCCGTCATCGGTCATGTGCGGATTGAGGATGACGGAACGACTTGCCTTACGTATACCATCCATTATGAATACGTGTGTAAGGAACGGGACGACAGCTTGTATATGGAAGAGCACATAGAGGAGCGGATGGCTTTCCTTTATGATCATATTTTGATTAGTGACCAGGAAATTACGAAAAAGCCGGCTGGATTTCATGAAGGGACCAGTATTATTGACTATTCTCAAGAGGAAAGGGAAGAGTTTGGCAGGGCCTTTCAATACGATCGTCTCGGCGCTGTGCAATATGCCGAGAAATTTTGGAACAAGCGCAACCCGGCTTATAAAAATTTCAGCGATAACTGCACGAATTTTATTTCTCAGTGTCTTCATGCGGGAGGCGCACCGATGCGAGGCCATCCGAACAGAGGGTCAGGCTGGTGGATGAAACAAAACTCATGGAGTTACAGCTGGACGGTGGCTCATTCTATGAAAATGTATTTGTCGAATTCAAAGGCCGGCCTGCGTGCGGTGCGGGTGAAATCCGCGGAAGAGCTGAGGCCTGGCGATGTGATTTGCTATGACTTTGAAGGAGACGGCAGGTTTAATCATACAACGATTGTTGTGGCGAAGGACAAAGGCAATATGCCGCTTGTCAACGCCCAGTCCTATGACAGCCGGATGAGGTATTGGTCATACGAGGATTCTACGGCATATACGCCGTCTATACGATATGCATTTTTTCATATCGTTGATGATACGACAAAAGAGTAATTAATGATATAATGATGGGCGGATAAGAAAAACAGAGGTGAACATTGTGGCATTACATGTCGTTTTATATCAACCAGAAATTCCCGCCAATACAGGGAATATTGCACGTACTTGTGCAGCAACTAATACAACGCTCCATCTGATTCGTCCGCTCGGCTTTTCTACGGATGATAAAATGCTGAAGCGTGCCGGACTCGATTATTGGGAGTTTGTTAACGTTGTGTATCATGATTCTTTAGAGGAATTGTTTGAGGAATATCAAAAAGGCCAGTTTTTCTTTATCACGAAATTCGGCCAGCAGCCTCATACATCGTTTGATTACACTGATCTTAACGAGGATTATTTCTTCGTATTCGGAAGAGAAACAAGTGGTTTGCCAAAGGATTTAATTCAAAATAACATGGACCGCTGCCTGCGTCTCCCGATGACAGAGCACGTTAGATCGTTAAACCTGTCCAACACTGCGGCGATTCTCGTTTATGAAGCGCTGCGCCAGCAAAATTACCGTGATTTAAAATAGCAAAAAAATCCGCTCATCAATGATGGGCGGATTTTTTTTATGTGATTTGAGATGCTGTGTTTTGTTTTTGGGCTTAACAACGTAACAGTGTTATGTTACAATGTATCCATCGAAGGAGCTGGACTTATGGAAGAACAATTAATCTCTAAAAAAGAATTACTTGAAAAAACATCGATTTCTTACGGTCAGCTGTATCGGTGGAAGCGGAAGAACTTAATTCCTGAGGAATGGTTTATTCGCAAGTCCACATTTACAGGGCAAGAGACGTTTTTTCCGAGAGAGGATATTTTAAAACGCATTTCAATGATTCAAAAGATGAAGGAAAATTTGTCACTGGATGAAATGAGGGAAATGCTGTCGCCGAAAATGAAGGATGTCAGCATGACCGCTGATGATTTGATTCATAAAGGTTTGATTTCAAGGACTGCTCTTGATGTCTTTTCAGAAGGCGGCGGGAATTCGGTTTTTTCTTCGCGAGATCTGCTTTCGCTGTATGTGCTTGAAGGGCTGCTGCAGTCTGGAAATGTCAGTCTGGCAGAAGCGAAAATGGCTGCAGAGGTGTTAAAGCAGTATGATACTGAAGAGCTCAAGAAACAGACGGAGCTGATTGTGCTGCGTAAGCTCGGTGTTACAACCTGTTTTATAGCGGCTGCAGCGGACAGCATTCTGTTTGAATCATCCGTTAAGGTTGTGGAACGGGTAGATTTAGTAAAGGCGTCAGAGGAATTAAAAACAACATATATGCAGGAGGGCCATCAATGGATGTAATGGAAAAGCTGGTGATAAACGGATCAGGAAGTTCAAAGGGAGGAACATTTCAATCAGTTGAAATTAACGGCAGCGGAACAGTGGCCGGAGACGTAGAGTGTGACACTTTTTCTTTTAATGGAACCGGAAAAGCTGACGGCAGCGTCAAAGCGAAAACGGTAACCATCAGCGGTTCAGGAAAGATACATGGAGACGTTGAAGCAGAATCTATTCGGATTAACGGAACAGGTTTTTTCCAAGGAGAGGTATCCTCAAAACAATTGAAAATCGCTGGATCATCAACATTTGGCGGCACAGTCAAGGCTGATGGCATTGTCATTAGCGGAAAAGCGGTCATGGAAGCCGATTGTGAAACGGAAACCTTTCAATCAGAAGGGAAATGCAAAGTCAGCGGGCTTTTGAACGCTGACGAGGTGACCATTAAGCTTTCTGCCGGGGAAAGTTATGTGCGGGAAATCGGATGCCGCCATCTTCAAGTAACCGGCAGAAAAGGAATGCTGACATTGCTTAGACTGATGCCGCAGCCTGTTTTAACGGCTGAACTGATCGAAGGTGATGTAATTGAACTGACAAATACAAAGGCGAAAACCGTACGAGGAAATAAAGTGAAAATCGGTCCGGATTGCCAGATTGAAACTGTTGAATACAGCGGGGACTATACTTGTGATCCGAGCGCATCGGTAGTAACCTGCACGAAGATGTGAGGAGGATCGTAATGGAGACAACAAAACTGGGAAATTTAAAATTATATGGCGCCGGACACGCTGCAGGCGGCGCATACCATCATGTCAGCATCAAAGGTGAAGGTGTGATTGGTGAAGGGCTGTCTGCTGCGGGCTGCCGCATATTCGGAACAGGCCTTTTTCTCGGGAAAGCAGAGACTGAGCGGCTGCGTGTGCACGGAGAAAGTGAGTTTAAAGGCAACCTGACAGCCGGAAGAATCAATATTTACGGTACAATAAAAGTCAGCGGCTCACTTCAATTTGATCGATTCAATCTGAAAGGCCTGACTGAAATTTGCGGGAATGTGACTGGAGAATCATGCGGTGTGAAAGGGAAGCTAAGCGTTAAAGGTGATTGTGAAACGGAAATGTTCCATGTCACAGGCTGCGTTGATGTATCAGGTTTATTAAATGCGGGTGATATCAAGCTTGAATTATGCCATGATGTAAGCCATGTGCGGGAAATCGGCGGAACAACCATTACAGTGAAAAGACGCGCGAGCTTTTTTAACCGGAAGAAAGTAAAATTGATTGCCGACGTCATAGAAGGAGATCAGGTTTATTTGGAGAACACCGAGGCGGCAGTTGTCAGGGGAAAAGAAGTGGTCGTTGGGCCGGGCTGCAGCATCGGAACAATTGAGTACAAAAACAAATACCAATGCGATCATCATTCAAAGATAAAAGAAAGTATAAAACTGTAAAACAATGTTCTGTTATACAAAAAGGTGCTCTTATGAGGAGCACCCTTTTTTATTGTTTTCCCGGCTTGCTTTCGTACCCTGCAGTAAAAATTGATACTAAAAAAGTGACAATGACACCCATCATGATGATTGTTTTCACCGTCTCTCCCCCTCTTCAATTTTTCCGAGATGTCCGAGTCTGGATGATTCTGTATTTTCCTTTATTATGAACGGACGCGGTCTGCCTTGTCAACGCCGTATAAGTATCTTTATTTTTAAGAAAGCAAAGCATGTATCACGGGATGGCGGCATAGATTGTATCAAAGTACCTTATTTGCATAGCGCATCAAACATGATGGAGGAGGTCCTTATGGATATATTAAAGAAAATTGAACAGTACAGAGAGGAAGAGCAGCGGCTGAAATGGGAAGGAACATTCGCCGATTATTTGGAGATTATTAAAGAAAATCCAATGGTCGCGCAATCTGCTCATTCTCGTGTTTTTAATATGATAAAAGACAGCGGGATAGAGGAGATTGACGGACGTAAGAAGTACAGCTTTTTTGACCGGGAGCTGTTCGGGCTTGAGGAATCTTTGGAGCGTCTTGTGGAAGAGTATTTTCATCCGGCCGCGAAACGTCTTGACGTCAGAAAGCGGATTCTATTGCTTATGGGACCAGTAAGCGGAGGTAAATCCACGCTGGTTACGATGCTAAAAAAAGGTCTCGAAGCGTACACCCTGACGGATAATGGAGCTGTATACGCGATTAAAGGCTGCCCGATGCACGAGGACCCTCTACATTTAATTCCCCATCATTTGCGTGATGACTTTTACAGAGAATACGGCATTAGAATAGAAGGAAGTCTTTCTCCTTTAAATGTCATGAGGCTGGAGGAAGAGTACGGAGGAAGAATTGAGGATGTGAAGGTTGAGCGCATCTTCTTTTCCGAAGATAAGCGTACGGGAATTGGAACATTCAGCCCGTCTGATCCGAAATCTCAGGATATTGCCGATTTGACAGGGAGTATTGATTTCTCAACAATTGCTGAATACGGTTCAGAATCAGATCCGCGCGCATACCGGTTTGACGGAGAGTTGAATAAAGCGAACCGCGGGATGATGGAGTTTCAGGAGATGCTGAAGTGTGATGAGAAATTTCTCTGGCATTTGCTTTCATTGACACAGGAAGGGAATTTTAAAGCGGGGCGGTTTGCGTTAATTTCTGCTGATGAGCTGATCGTGGCTCACACGAATGAAACGGAGTATCGCTCATTTATTTCTAATAAGAAGAATGAAGCCCTGCACTCGAGAATTATTGTGATGCCGGTCCCTTATAATTTAAAAGTGTCTGAGGAAGAGAGAATATATGAAAAAATGATCGCGGAGAGCGATGTGTCGGATGTTCACATTGCCCCCCATACGTTGAAGGTCGCTGCGATGTTCTCGATTCTTACCCGATTAAAAGAACCGAAGCGGTCGGATATTGATCTGGTCAAGAAAATGAGATTGTATGATGGAGAAAGTGTGGAAGGTTATAATTCTGTCGACGTTGAGGATATGAAAAAGGAATATAATGATGAAGGCATGAGCGGCATTGATCCGCGGTACGTGATCAACCGGATTTCTTCAACGATTATCAGAAAAAATATGGAATCGATTAATTCACTTGATGTTCTTCGCTCTTTAAAAGAGGGTCTAGATCAGCATCCTTCTATTTCAAGCGAGGACAGGGAGCGGTATTTGAATTTTATTTCTGCCGCCCGCAAGGAATATGATGACATTGCGAAAAAGGAAGTTCAAAAAGCGTTTGTGTATTCATATGAAGAATCAGCTAAAACACTTATGGACAATTACCTCGATAACGTAGAGGCCTATTGCAATAAAAACAAGCTTCGTGATCCTTTGACAGGAGAAGAAATGAACCCTGACGAAAAGCTGATGCGATCAATCGAAGAGCAGATCGGCATTTCGGAAAACGCCAAAAAAGCGTTCCGCGAAGAAATCTTAATCCGCATCTCGGCCTATGCGAGAAAAGGTAAACGGTTTGATTATAATTCACATGAAAGACTGCGTGAAGCCATTCAGAAAAAGTTGTTTGCTGATCTGAAGGATGTCGTTAAAATTACGACTTCAACAAAAACGCCGGATGAGCAGCAGCTGAAAAAGGTAAATGAAGTCGTGGCCCGTTTAATTGATGAGCACGGCTACAACTCGACGAGCGCCAATGAGCTGCTGAAATATGTAGGCAGCCTGCTGAACCGATAAGCAACGTGACCCGTCCGAATAGGGCGGGTTATTTTGTCCCATTTTCTAAATAGTTTGTCAATTAACCGTACTTTTGTGCATATGATGAATATAAATCTTTTCGAAAGACTTGTTTCATAATCTGGCACAAGCCGGAATACGTATGTATAACGACCACAAATGGTTAAGGAGGGGAATTCATGTCCCAAAATGACAGCGGCCATTTTTTGATTTCTGAGGAAAACTGGTCCCTCCATCGCAAAGGCTTCGATGACCAGCAGCGCCACCAGAAAAAAGTGCAGGAAGCGATCAAAAACAATCTTCCGGACCTCGTAACTGAGGAAAGCATTATTATGTCTAATGGAAAAGATGTAGTGAAGATCCCAATCCGTTCACTGGATGAGTATAAAATCCGTTATAACTATGATAAAAATAAACACGTAGGGCAAGGAGAAGGCGACAGCCAGGTTGGAGATGTTGTAGCCCGGGATGGATCAGACAAAAAACAGGGACCTGGAAAAGGGCAGGGCGCCGGTGATCAGGCAGGCGAAGATTATTATGAAGCAGAAGTTTCATTAATGGATTTAGAAGAAGCGCTTTTTAAAGAATTAGAACTTCCGAATCTCCAGCAAAAAGAGCGGGACAATATCATTCATACAGATATTGAATTTAATGATATCCGTAAAACAGGGTTAACCGGTAATATTGATAAGAAAAGAACAATGATGTCAGCTTTTAAACGAAACGCGATGTCAGGGAAGCCGTCTTTCTATCCGATCTACCCGGAGGACCTGAAGTATAAGACGTGGAATGACATAACAAAGCCCGAATCAAAAGCCGTCGTATTAGCAATGATGGATACAAGCGGCAGTATGGGTGTTTGGGAAAAATACATGGCCAGAAGCTTCTTTTTCTGGATGACCCGTTTTTTGCGGACGAAATATGAGACTGTGGAAATTGAATTTATTGCCCATCATACAGAAGCAAGAGTCGTGTCGGAGGAGGACTTCTTTTCAAAAGGAGAAAGCGGCGGAACAATCTGTTCTTCCGTATATCGGAAGTCGCTTGAGCTTATTGACGAAAAGTACAATCCCGCCCGCTATAACATTTACCCGTTTCATTTTTCTGATGGTGACAACCTGACATCTGACAATGCGCGTTGTGTGAAACTGGTTAATGATATTATGAAGAAAGCAAATCTTTTCTGCTACGGTGAGGTCAATCAGTACAACAGGCATTCAACGTTAATGTCTGCATACAAAAATGTGAAAGACGAGAAATTTAAGTACTATATTTTAAAACAGAAATCTGATGTTTTTCAGGCGCTGAAGAACTTTTTCAGAAATGAAGAGTCTGGCGTAAGCCATCAATTTTCGTAAAAAAAAGCCCATCTCAGGGCTTTTTTTTATTTAATAATAGTAAGAAAACGGTTGCGAAAAAAATACGGACAAAAAAGAAGTTTTTCCTTTGACAAATCTTCTTTCATTTATTAATATTTTATCTTGTGAACTATTATTGAGGAATGAGGTGAAAAGGAGTTGACTGAATCAGAACGTGCTTTGCTCACTTTTGAACAGCTCTTCGATACGTCTCGGGCTATCTATAAAAAGCAGAAGAAGATATTGGAGATTGTGCTTGAGCCTTATGATATTACAGTCCTTCAATATTTGCTGATGTTTAAAATTCATCAAAGCGGAAGCACTCCGTTAAGTAAGCTGGCAATGTCGCTTGATCTTAAGCCTGCTTCTGTGACTCGGATGACAGATATTCTGTATAAGCGCCAATTGATGAATCGATATGACAGTCCGGATGACCGCCGTATCGTCATGATTCAGTTAACCGAAGAGGGGGAAGAACTGATAGAAAAAGCCGCTGTACAGTATGCAAAAATGGGTGCGGGCCTTTATCAGAAGCTCGACACATCTCAGTTTCAATATTTGCGCAAGCTTGCCGGAAGCCTAACGAAGCTTGCTGAAGGCTGTTCAGAAAAAAGCGGTAATTAAAAACTTCTCACATATTTTCACCAGTTTTCCACAAAATGATAGAGGATGAAACGAAAGGAGAAAACAAAATGAACAGAGGACGTTTAATTCTGACCAACATTATCGGTTTGATTGTTGTTCTTGCAATTATAGGCGGAGGTGCTTACTACTATTATCAAAGCACAAACTATGTAAAAACTGATGAAGCAAAAGTAGCCGGCGATATGGCTGCTATTACAGCTCCAGCAGCAGGTAAAGTATCCGACTGGGATCTTGAAGAAGGAAAAAAAGTGAAAAAAGGCGACACAGTTGCAAAAATCAAAGGTGAACAAACTGTTGACGTAAAATCCATAATGGATGGAACAATTGTGAAAAACGAAGTGAAAAACGGACAAACCGTACAAGCTGGTACAACAATTGCGCAAACCATTGACATGGATAACCTATACATCACTGCAAATATTAAAGAAACAGATATTGCGGATATTGAAGTAGGAAATAGTGTAGACGTAGTAGTTGACGGAGACCCTGATACAACATTTGATGGTACTGTAGAAGAAATTGGCTATGCGACTAACTCAACTTTTGATATGCTGCCATCTACAAATTCTAGCGGAAACTACACAAAAGTAACGCAAAAAATTCCTGTTAAAATTTCAATCAAAAACCCATCTGATAAGGTGCTTCCTGGTATGAATGCATCTGTTAAGATTTCTGAGTAAAACAGATCAGTCATCAAACCATGAAAGGAGGTTGTCTTAGATGGCTACAGGCAAAGAAAATAATGCAAAAAGCCCAATGTCATTGCTGATTGTGCTAATGGCGGGTTTATTTTTGGCAATTCTAAACCAAACACTTCTTAACGTTGCAATGCCGCACTTAATGACTGAATTTGGTGTAAGTGCAACGACGATTCAGTGGCTGACAACAGGTTACATGCTTGTTAACGGCGTATTGATTCCGTTATCTGCCTTCCTGATTACACGATTCGGCCAACGGAGTCTCTTTCTCGTCGCGATGTTCTGTTTCACGCTTGGAACGTTAGTCTGCGGTATCGCGCCGAACTTCTCTACAATGCTGATCGGACGTTTGATTCAGGCCGTGGGCGGAGGTATCTTGCAGCCGCTCGTTATGACAACCATTCTGTTAATCTTCCCGCCTGAAAGCAGGGGGAAAGGAATGGGGATTTTCGGGCTTGCGATGATGTTTGCTCCAGCGGTCGGCCCGACTCTTTCCGGATGGATTATTGAGCATTATACATGGCGCATTATGTTTTACGGACTTGTGCCGGTCGGCGCAATTGTTATTATTGTGGCTTTCTTCATCTTTAAAAATATGGTGGAGCCGCAAAAAATCAAACTCGACACACTTGGAGCGATCCTCTCGATTGTCGGATTCGCATCCTTATTATACGGAGTCAGTGAAGCCGGATCTGATGGCTGGACCGACCCGATTGTACTGTCTACAGTTATTATCGGAGCCATTGCAATTGTTGCTTTCGTTGTTCAGCAATTGCGTCATGATGATCCGATGCTTGATTTCAGGGTGTTTAAATATGACATTTTCTCACTCTCAAGTGTAATCAATATCATTATTACAGTGGCACTTTACACGGGTATGTTCCTGTTACCGATCTATCTGCAAAATCTGGTCGGCTTTACGGCGCTTCAATCCGGTCTGCTTCTGCTTCCAGGTGCGATCGTCATGCTGATTATGTCACCGATCTCAGGTATTTTGTTTGATAAATTCGGTCCGAGACCGCTTGCGATTATCGGGCTTCTCGTGACAGTGGTAACAACATATCAATACACGCAATTAACAATTGATACACCATATACGCACATCATGCTGATCTATTCAATTCGTGCATTTGGTATGTCTCTCTTAATGATGCCAGTCATGACAGCCGGGATGAACCAGCTTCCAGCCCGTCTGAACAGTCACGGAACGGCGATGAGCAACACGCTTCGCCAAATCAGCGGATCAATCGGAACAAGTTTAATTACGACGATTTATACAAACCGGACGACATTCCATTATTCACAAATTGCAGATAAAACAAGCACGGCGGACCCGAACTTCCTTCATGCGTTCCAAAATGCAGTTTCGAATTTAATGGTGAACATGAATGTGTCTTATGATACGGCAAAAACATATGTTTACACACATATTTATAAACACGCGTCCCTTGATTCCAATGTCATGGGGATAAATGATGCCTTTATGTGGGCAACCTTATTCTGTGTAGCAGGTTTGATTTTAAGTATCTTCCTGCGTGACGTCAGAAAAGATAAATTGCGTAAGAAGAAAAAAGAGGAGCTTTCATTGCTTCCTGCTCCAAAAGAAGCTAAGGAATCTTAATCTGTACAGGGGGTTTCCTGAATGAAAATTTATGTAGTGTATGACAGTGAAGGTGAACATACAAAGGTTCTTGCAGAAGCGATTGCTGAAGGCGCGAGAGAAAACGAGGCGGCTGAGGTATTAATCGACCATGTCGATCAAGCAGATATCCGCAAGCTGAAAGATATGGATGCGATTATTTGGGGATGCCCGGGGCATTTCGGGACCATCAGCTCCGGTCTTAAAGCTTGGATCGACAGACTTGGCTACTTGTGGGCTGAAGGCGAGCTGATCAACAAAGTCGGCGCTGTTTTCTGCACAACGGCAACAACACACGGCGGCTTGGAAATGACAATGCACAACTTGATCACGCCGATGTTCCACCAAGGCATGATCGTTGTCGGTCTGCCTGGCAACGTGCCTGAAAACGCACTGTACGGCTCTTATTACGGAGCAGGCGTCACTTGTCCGGTTGACAGTGATGAGTTAATGTCTGAGGAAGGTATTCAGCTTGGCCGCGCCTTAGGAAGACGCGTCAGCCAAGTCACAGGAAACCTAACAGCAGGACAGTAAGGAGAGGTTGAAATGGCCATTATTATAGCAATTATTGCTGCTGTCATTGTCATTGCGGCCCTTATTACATTTAACGTCCGCAACGCCTCACCTGGACCCGAGAAGCAAGAAGCAACCGATAGAATCGCCCCTCCAGAAGAGGAAAAAAACGAAGCGCATTACCCTGCTGAAGCAAGGGCTGCTGAGCATACGCCATCCGTTGTAAAAAGCGATTCTCCAAAAGAGAAACGTGAGACAATGGGTGATGATATTTACAGGCAGGCGCTGCAAAAGTTTAAGCATTCTGATGAAGATCAGACAGAAGAAGAGGTCACTGAAGAAAGTGACAAAATGCAGGACCGCAGCTATCGTGATGCGCTGCTCTCCATGAAAAATAAGAAAAAGTAATCAAAAAGGCAAATCCGTTTACTTATGTCGGATTTGCCTTTTTTGCTGTTTATATGTATGAAGTATGTTTTTTTATCAATTACATCCATGGAATATGTTGTAATTGGATTTGATCTAGTGTACTATGTTACTCATACACCGAAGAGACTTCCGGGAGGTAAAGACATGGATTCTTTTTTAGGTTTGTTAAAAAAAGATATAAAGCTTTCAAGAATGTGGCTGCTCGTATGGATATGCGGAATCATTTTCTTATTAGTGACAGGTCATATCATAGCTTCTCGCACAAAAGAACCTCTTGTCATGTTTGGTTTCTTTGTTGCTGTTGCTTTTTTTGTGCTTTTCCTATCTCCTGTTTTTGTGTTTTATCATCTTCGCAAAGAAGGGAAATCACAGCTTTGGCTGTACAATTCAAATGGCGGTTTCTGGCTGTTTTCTTCTAAATTGGCAGCATCTTTGCTCTATCAATCTCTGATTCAATTGGCATTAACGGCTTATGGTATTTGGATGTATCATATGTTCACTGTAAAAAATCTCCTTGAGCATCAGACTGATATAACAAGTACAGTGGTTTTGCTGAATATGTACGGGCTTATTTCCTCGTTAGATATGTCAGTAACAGTCATTGTGTTTTGGACTGTTTTTCACTCTCTCAGGAATTGGCGCGGAATGCGATGGGCTGCGATGGGGCTGTTGGTCGCAGTGTGGTTCTACTTCGATGAATACATCATAAGCCCTTTGGTTGAATCTCAAAAGCATTTCTGGCCTGTAACAGTCTATTGTAATTTTGATTTTCACTTCCGCGACGTTTGGAGATTGGAATTAAAACCGATACATCTGTCTGTTCTCGGGTTTCCTATTGCTGTAATCATCACGATCTTGCTGCTCATCATGGCTTCAAAACTGCTTGATCGTAAAGTAGAGGTGTGAATATGGACAATCACTTTCAATCCTCGAAACCGATTTATCTGCAGATCGCAGATCAGGTCTTTTATCGGCTGGTCAGGAAGGAGCTGCTCCCAGGAGACAAGCTTCCTTCTGTTAGAGAAATGGCGATTCAAACCAAGGTAAATCCCAATACAATTCAAAGAACATACAGTGAGATGGAAAGGCTGGGTATTGTGGAGACAAGAAGAGGTCAAGGCACATTTATTGCAGAGAAAGCAGAAATCGTAGATGAGCTGAAGGACAGGCTGACACGTGAAGTCCTGGAAGGCTTTGTGAAACAAATGACAGAGCTAGGGCTAACGAAAGAGGAAATGGTAGAAAGGATTAAAACATTCACTGAGGGGGGCTAAAATGGAAATCAACTTAGAACACGTATCAAAAAAATACGGCCGCCATATTGCCGTCAATGATGTGTCGATCACCTTATCATCCGGGCGGATTTATGGACTGATCGGACCTAATGGCAGCGGCAAGTCAACGATCTTAAAAATGATGGCTGGCCTTCTCTTTCCGACTTCAGGATTCGTGAAAGCGGACGAAAAGCCGGTTATGAGAGATATGGTGCGTCAAACGGCTTATCTTACAGAGCTTGACATGTTTTATCCGCATTTTACTGTAAAGGATATGGTGAATTTTTATGAGTCCCAATTTCCCGATTTTCAAACAGAACAAGCTTATAAGCTGTTGAATGAGATGCAGCTTGACCCGGAAAAAAAGATCAAAAAGCTATCAAAGGGAAATCGGGGAAGGCTGAAAATCGTCCTTGCTTTAGCAAGACGGGCATCTGTCACCTTGCTTGATGAACCTTTTTCAGGGCTTGATCCGATGGTCAGGGACTCCATCGTAAACAGTCTGGTGTCATACATTGACTTTGAGCAGCAGATTGTCGTGATCGCAACGCATGAGATTGATGAAATTGAAACTTTGCTAGACGAAGTAATCATACTGGCAAATGGCGAAAAAGTTGCGCAGCGTGATGTAGAGGATATTCGTGAGCAGGAAGGCATGTCTGTATTGCAATGGTTTAAATCAAAAATGGAAGTTTGCTAGAGGAGGAATTCGATGAAAACAGTTTTGGAATTGAAAAATGTAACAAAGAACATCAGAGGCCGAACGATCATTGATCATCTGAGTTTTTCGATTCGTGAAGGCGAAGTATTCGGTTTTTTGGGACCGAACGGCGCAGGGAAAACGACAACCATTCGGATGATGGTGGGGTTAATGAAGCTGTCAAAAGGTGATGTGCTTATTTGCGGCCAATCAATTACGAAAGATTATGCCAAGGCGATTAAACATATTGGGGCTATAGTAGAGAATCCAGAGCTGTATAAATTTTTGAGCGGATATAAAAATCTCCAGCAATACGCAAGAATGGTCAAGGGCGTCACAAAGGAAAAAATAGATGAAGTCGTAGAACTGGTCGGTTTAACAGACAGAATCCATGACAAGGTGAAAACGTATTCTCTTGGGATGAGACAGCGTCTTGGCTTGGCACAATGTCTTCTTCATGATCCGAAAGTGCTGATTTTGGATGAACCGACAAACGGCCTTGATCCGGCAGGGATCAGGGAAATCAGGGATCATCTAAAGAAGCTGACACGGGAAAAAGGAATGGCTGTCATCGTTTCAAGCCACCTGTTGTCAGAAATGGAGCTAATGTGTGATCGAATTGCGATTTTGCAAAAAGGAAAGCTTATTGATATTCAAAATGTGAGAGATGAAATCACTGATGAGAACGATACATATTTCTTTCAAGTTGAGCAGCCGAATGAAGCCGCTTCTGTTTTGAAGGAGTACAATTTGGTGAAGAAGACAAATGGTGTAGAAGTCAAACTGGCTAAAGGAGAAGTCCCTGCGGCCATTGAATTGCTGGTGATGCAGCAAATCCGCATTTATGAAGTCAAAGTAATGACAAAATCATTAGAGGACCGTTTCTTAGAAATGACAGGTGAAGCAAAAGAGGAGGTTCAACATGTTTAATTTGATTTACAATGAATGGATCAAAATTTTCAGCCGTGCCGGAACATGGGTGATGATCGGGATTCTGGGATTAACAATGGTTGGATATGCATTTCTGGCGAATCATTTTTCTGCTGGTGATTCAAATCCCCATTGGAAACAAGAACTCCAAGCGGAAAACGCCGTACTGAAGAAAGAAATCAAAGAAAATCCTTCACTGAAAGGTGAATATGAAGAAACAATCACCCTTAACAACTATCGGATAGAGCATAACATCCCCGGTGACACAGGCTATACTGTGTGGTCTTATGTAACCGATTCAGCTGGTTTTACAATCCTTACCGGACTGTTTACCATTATTATCGCAGCCGGAATTGTCGCGAACGAATTTAATTGGGGAACCATTAAGCTATTAATGATCCGGCCGCTTAGCCGTTTTCAGATTTTGCTCTCCAAATATATTACAGTTCTCGTGTTTGGTTTCTTATTACTGTTTGTTTTATTTATGGGTTCTACTTTGCTGGGGCTGATCTTTTTCGGGACAGGCGGTGACACTGCCGCGAATATTCATTTAATCTATAAGGATGGCCATGTCATTGAGCAAAACATGATGGGACATTTGGCTTCAACGTATCTTTCTGAATCCGTCGCGGCTTTAATGGTGGCGACGATGGCATTTATGCTGTCCGCTGTATTTAGAAACAGCTCTCTTGCAGTAGGATTTTCCATCTTTTTGTTGGTAGCCGGCACTACAGCCACTGCATTTATTGCAGCGAAATTTGAATGGGCCAAGTATATTTTATTTGCCAATGTGAATTTGCTGCAATATGTAGAGGGGACACCGTTAGTGGAAGGGATGACCATGACTTTCTCCGTTGTCATGCTGGCAGTTTATTTTGTTGTCTTCCTGCTGCTTGCTTTCGGAATCTTCATGAAACGGGATATTGCGAACTGATGAAAAAAAGCTGTTTTGCTTAAGCAAAACAGCTTTTTTATCGAAATAAAAACTGCAGGTTTGCACCTGCAGTTTTTCATATCAATTTATGCTTACGCTTCTTTAGTAACGTTAGCAGCTTGTGGTCCGCGGTTTCCTTCAACGATTTCAAAAGAAACAGCTTGGCCTTCTTCTAAAGTTTTGAAGCCTTCGCCTTGAATAGCAGAGAAATGAACGAATACATCGTCTTGACCTTCTACTTCGATGAATCCGAAACCTTTTTCAGAGTTGAACCATTTTACTTTACCTTCTAACATGAAATTTCCTCCTAAAGCGATCATAACGCTTAAATTCACTATTCTTGCTCTTAACAAACTTTCAAGACGAAAACTCTTACAAAACTTTCTTCTTAAAGATAGTTCGAACAAAAATAATTACCTTTACTCTACCAGTAATCTTCGGAAAAAACAACTGCTAAATGAAATTTTTTTCGGAAAATACCATATTTATTTTTCAATTTGATATTTATTTACGGAAATTCATCTGTTTTCTCGATATGTGATCATACGTTTGCCTTAGATATTCCTTCTTTTCGAGAAGACAATGTATAGGAATTGACAACCTTATTGGATATGAGTAAGGTAAAAGTTAATCAATATTACAAATGACAACGTTTATCAACTAAGAGAGCGTATGATTTTTATGTCTGATATTGCTTGCATGCTCTAATACATAGATAGGAGTATGGTCACAATGAAAAAGTGGCTTATATGCAGTTTCGTTGTTGTTCTTCTCGTTTCATTTACTGCATGCTCACCGTCAGCAGAACATGAAACATTAAAAATCGGAATTGCTGAGTCTGACGAGGCAATATGGAACTATATTGCTCAAAAAGCTGCAGAAGCAGGGCTGGATATTCAGCTGGTACTTTTTTTTGATTATGCGGAGTCTGATATCGCGCTTGCTAACAAAGAAATTGATGCCAACGCCTTTCAAACCATTTCATATTTTCAGTCATTCATTCAAAAATACAAACTTAAGCTGGCACCGCTCGGTACAACATACATAACGCCTATGGGCATTTATTCAAAACGATATGACCGAATCCAAGATATACCGCACGGAGCTGTCGTTTCTGTTCCGGATAAAGCGTTCGATTTTGGCAGGGCGCTTACGGTGCTTCAGCAGGCGGGTTTGCTAACGTTGAAAAATGGATTTAACGGGACAGGTTCAGTCGATATGATTAAAGAAAATCCGAGACACTTGAAATTAAAAGCTGCCAGGCAACAGGATGCAGTCAGCAGTGCCGACGTGTTTGTCATGAGGCCGTCTGAAGCAAAAAAAGCGGGACTTGATCCGAAAAAACATACCATAAAGAGCGGCGGACTGATGTCTAAGGAAGAGATGAATTTGATTGTTGTCAGAGCGGAGGATCAAGATCGGGAAGCACTGCAAACCATTCTTGAGCTCTATCAAGCTGATGATACAGCAGCATTTATAGAAAAAGAGTATCAGGGGGACCTTGTACCGGCTTTTCTGCCTTTGAAACGTCTTTCAGATTGGAAGAATGAATTCGAACATTGAATTCATTCTTTTTTTTCTGAAAAACATACTTTGTTTCGTCCCATTTCTTTGGCTTTGTACAGCATTTGATCGGCAAGAATCGGCAAAGACTCTGGATGCTCCGTATTATTGGGATAATGAGCAGCCCCTAGTGATATTGTCACTGACAGCTCCTCACCATTTGTTAATTTAATTGGTGCGTCACTGACAGCACATCTGATCCTTTCCGCGATCTTGGCAGCTTTATCAAGCGTACAGTTCGGCAGGAGCACGGCAAGTTCTTCACCGCCAATCCGTGCGGCAGGATCAGTATTTCGGATGCTCTGCTTCAGGCGTGAACCCAGCTCTTTCAGTACCTGATCTCCTTCATGATGGCCGTATTGATCATTGATGGTTTTAAAATGGTCAATATCTATATAAATTAGTGCGAATTGAAATTGCGGGGTATTAGCCGCCTGTTGATACAGAGCTTGTGTGATTTCTTCAAACTTTCTTCGGTTATAGATGCCCGTTAAAAAGTCAAAGTGCGCCTGAAACTTATATTGTTTAAAAAGAAGATGTGCATTTGTTTCATGATCAATAATATATAAACTGAGCATGCCGCCCGCTATTGAGATGATCCAAAAATATAAGTAAAGTTCATATGAATATAAATCTATAAGAAAATAAAAGGAAAAGGAGATCAGACTATTTGTGATCATTAAAAGATAGAAAGCATGTTTAAATTGAATTTTTTTTCTTTTAGAAACAATGAGTGACGGGATGGCAGCAATACAAATTGTAATAACCGAGTATATTGCAGATGTGTTGACCGTGATCAGCATGCGGCCTGCGGCAATCATAATCAAGGCCATTGCCGTTGAAACCCAGCCTCCATAAAGAGCGGCGATCATAATAGGGATATTTCGAAGATCAATGATTGAATTGTGATAGGTAAATCCAAAAACCATCAGAATAACCCCGAGCAAACCGCAGGCCAGTCCTTTAACAGCTTGGAAGGATATGCTGTCTTTTTTATGTACTAACCTTTCTTTAAACAGGTGGGTGAAGAGATAATTAAATGTGATTAAAATCGTCAAGTTTACAAACAGTTCTTTCAGCAAATATTATCACCCTTATATAAGGTACTAAAGATGGAAGAGAAAGAAAAGGACAAAAAAGGGATAATATAAGGTTTTTTTACCTTGAATCATCAGTTGGAATAATTCACACTTGACCCATCGGAATTAGTGTAATATAGTAAAAAAGAAAATTTGAAGGGAGAGTTTACCTGCTTTGGAGACTTTACTAGTCGTATTACATGTATTTATTTTATTTTTACTTATCTTTGGGCTTTTTGTTATGCAGAAAAAACATGTTTCCTTCTCTAAACGTGTATTTACTGCGCTGGGGCTGGGGATTGTATTCGGATTTGCGCTTCAGCTGATATACGGCCCGACTTCAAATATAGTCATTCAAACAGCCGATTGGTTTAATATTGCCGGGGGCGGATATGTCAAATTGCTTCAGATGGTTGTCATGCCGCTCGTCTTTATTTCGATTCTCGGCGCATTTACAAAGCTGAAGCTGACAAAAAATCTTGGAAAAATCAGCGGTTTGATTATCGGGATTTTAGTAGCAACAACAGCTGTTGCTGCAGCTGTCGGTATCGCGTCCGCACTTTCATTTGATCTGCAGGCGATTCAGGTTGACCAAGGAAGTACAGAGCTTTCACGGGGACAGGAGCTTCAGCAGAAATCAGAGGATATGACAGCGAAAACGCTGCCGCAGCAGATTGTTGAACTGCTGCCGGGAAACCCATTTTTAGATTTTACGGGAGCTAGACCGACTTCAACAATCGCAGTCGTTATTTTTGCCGCTTTCCTTGGAATGGCATTCCTAGGCGTGAAACATAAACAGCCGGAACAGGCAGAAATATTTAAAAAAATGGTTGATGCCGTTTATGCCATTGTCATGCGTGTGGTCACCCTCATTTTGAGACTGACGCCTTATGGGGTGCTGGCCATTATGACTAAAACGATTGCCACGAGTGATATTGACAGCATTCTAAAATTAGGAATGTTTGTGGTTGCTTCGTATGCCGCGTTAATCACAATGTTTATCATTCATTTGCTGCTGCTGACGCTCAGCGGCTTGAATCCGATTGTTTATTTGAAAAAGGCGCTCCCTGTACTTGTATTTGCGTTTACATCACGGTCAAGCGCTGGTGCTTTGCCGTTGAATATTAAAACACAGAGAAGCATGGGTGTGCCGGAAGGAATCGCAAACTTTGCCGGTTCGTTCGGTCTTTCAATCGGTCAAAATGGTTGCGCAGGCATTTATCCTGCGATGCTGGCGATGATGATTGCCCCGACTATCGGCCAAAATCCGTTTGACCCGGTATTTATCATCACAGTTATCGCTGTCGTTGCCATCAGCTCCTTCGGTGTTGCCGGAGTTGGCGGCGGAGCGACATTTGCGGCGCTTCTTGTTTTATCATCATTAAATATGCCTGTAGCGCTCGCCGGTTTATTAATTTCAATCGAACCGTTAATTGACATGGGGCGTACTGCTTTGAATGTCAGCGGAAGTATGACATCTGGTCTCATTACGAGTAAGGTTACGAAGGAAATTGATCCAGGGGTATTTAATGATCAATCCAGAGTGATTGAAGCTGAAGAAGCGTAACATATAAAAACGTGTAATCCATCTTGGATTACACGTTTTTTTTAACGGCCGGGTTCTAAGTCCTCCAGCATTTCCATCATGGTGTTGTCGTCCATCACATTCATTGCGCTTTGTTCAAATTGAATGGGTTCAGCATAATGCGGCTGTCTTTTTTTCGCTGCTGTCTCAGTTTGCCTAGTTTGAGTCTGTGTATGCTGATGCTGGGTTTGCTGCGTTCCGGCGTGTTGATGCTGACGGCCATTTTGCTGTTGGCTTTGATTTTGCGAACGTTCCTGATGATTACCGCCGCCAAGTGCTTGTTTGACCATGTTTCCTACATTAGAAGCACCAAACATGTTATTTTTAGAATTCTGTTTGTTCATTTGACCTGTAATAAAACCGCTGATTCTTTGGCGGATCTGTGGTGATAAAGCAGCAATAAGCATAGTTGAACCAATAACTAAGGCTGTCGGACTGATTCCTTTTCGCTGGTTGAACAACGTGATCCCTCCTTTATAAGTGTATTGATATTTTCCCCTCTCATTAGACAAATTAACCGTTTTATTTCCCGGGAAAGCATTTCCTTCAGAATGACATGCATAATTAAAACCATTTAGAAAAACCTATAAGTAAAGTGATAAAGGAGGAATTCACATGCTTGGAAAAAAACAAGTCCTTGCGTCCATGCTGCTTATCCCTTTGCTTATGACTGGCTGCGGTATGGCCAATCAGGGTGAGGGCAGACGTGATAATGCAAATCCAGAAAACGTTAATTACCGCAACCCGGTAAACAATAATGGCACAAGAAATATGAACGATGCCAATAATAATCGTGACAATGTCGATAATAATCTAACTGGCAATGTCAACGATAACGGCAACAACAACAACGGTAATGATAACCGCAAATTAGAAGTTGCTGACGATGCTGCTGATAAAATCACAGATATGAAAGAAGTAAAACATGCAAATGTAATCGTTGCCGGAAATCAAGCATATGTTGCTGTTGTATTAACAAATGGAAATAAAGAAGTTGGAAAAGATCTGAAAAAGAAAATTTCCGATAAAGTAAGAGACACTGATAAAAACATGGATAATGTTTATGTTTCTGCCAATCCAGACTTTGTAGACCGAATGCAGGGATATGGCGAGCGGATACAAAATGGCGATCCGGTTGCAGGATTCTTCGATGAATTCAGTGAAACTGTACAGCGTATATTCCCGCAAGCTGAATAAATGAAAAAAGCCGCATAATTTGTGCGGCTTTTTCTTTGCGTTAATGACACACCGCAAACGCAGGCTGCATAGAGTAAAAATAAAAGGTACAAGACGGACCGGCTCAGGGAGGGAGACGTTTGCGGGATGGCATAGGAAAGCGTGCGGCATCCGCTCTATTCCTGTGCGGAGTCCTTGTGATGCTGGCTGTAAGCTCGGCCATCGTATCAAGCACGATGTATATACTGTCTTTGCCAGGGCAGGCATCTGGTATAACAAAAGAACAAGTGACGAAGCACATGAAGAAAGAGTCATTTAAACAGGCCGATATTTATTACACTTCTAAGGAAAAGTCCTTACTGCCATTGACGAAAGATACGCTTGAATATGCGGTCAGTATTAATCAGATTATGATTGGATATTCGAATCAAAAGCCTATTGATATTATTTTTTTTTCTAATGAAAAACAGATGGAGGCTTACTCCGGTTTATTGGATGTCGTTGGTTTTTATTCTGAGCGGGAGCAGTTGATCGGATTGTTGCCTGAAGAGAAAAAGAAATTGTTAGAAGGTGACGAGGTAGCGGTTTATTTGTACCAGAGATTGTTGATTCATGAATACACGCACCATGCCTTTCACCAGAAATTGAAGGAGCTTGAAGCAGATCCCGATAAGTTTCCGCTATGGTTTCATGAAGGGCTAAGCGAGTGGATCGCGAACTATGAATTGCTCATAGATCCGATCACGTTTTCTGTTGTGCCCTTTGACCGTTTACAGTCAGATCAAGACTGGCAGAAAGCCCGAGCTGAATTTGAGACTGATGTCTATTTGCAAAGCTTTTATATGATCAATGAGCTGACGGACAAATACGGGAAAGACATTATTTCAGAAATGATAAAGGAAACGGCAAAAAAAGGGGACTTTAAAAAAGGGTTTCAATCGGCAACAAATGAAAGCCTTGATCAATTTGAAAAAGATTTTAAGAAAACATTTGAAGAAAACAGTGAGGCATTGGATAGTATCAATCCAATGCCTTTGTTATTTAATGAAGTCCTTGCTGTTGCTGTCCCATACCGCCTTGAGTTGGAGGCATTTGCCCTTGTGCCGGAGCAAATGAATTTCTCAATTGTTCCATATCTTGCGCATCTAGCTGAGGAACTTGGTAATAGCCGTGTTTGTTTTGGTATAGGAAAATTTCAAAAGCCATTTCAACATACTGCTGAATTTGCGCAGACAGTACTCGTCTGACGGCTGGGTTTGTCATTTCCAGAGAAGCCATCGTCAGCATAGAAGCCTGTGCTTTAATCGCGCAAAGCATTTGTCGGCTGATGATACTGTCATCAATATCATTCATAGATTGAACAGGTTTTTTAGGTTGTGACGGCTGCATGCCGTAAACAGTCTGGTTGTCTTCCTTCATCATGTAAGTTGCTGTTTTTTGTGAAGGTTCGCTTCCTGTTTTGAAGCATTCTGCAGTTAAGTTGTATTGAGACGTAATGAATTGATGTTGACGATCAAGGATGTTTAATAGTTCTTGATCCTTACAAAATTGTCTCAGCATCATAAACTGATCTAGCACAGTAAGTGTTCCGGAAAGCACCTCGTGCATATCAAACATTTCATGTCCGCCGTGATTTTTATGCGGCTTGCCAGGAATACCTTTATTCATTTGGGATTGCTGCTGCTGATTTAACTGATCCAAACCGAATTCCTCCTTTTTTTTCAGATCAGCTGTATTATGTGTCAGTCTGGCGCGTTTTATGCAGAAGCCCGAAAGGAATTATATGCTGTCTGTCGAAATGATAAGCAGACAAAGTCGTTGTCATAATGTGTATATTAAGGGAGGAAAAATGATGAGGCGTATTCTGCATATTGTCTTGATCACAGCATTGATGTTCTTGAATGTGATGTACACGTGCGAAGCTGTAAAGGCAGCTGAGCCACAACAGCCGCTAACGGTTGATAAGGCGATACAGCAAAAAGAAGGACAGGCGCTTGTTGAAGGATATGCTGTCGGCCAGGCTGTTTCCCCGCAGCATTATAAGCTGACAAGCCCTTTTTCAAATGATTATAATGTCGCGCTGGCAGACAGTAAAAACGAGACATCGTCTGATCACATCCTTCCTGTGCAAATCCCCTCCGCCTTCAGAAGCCAATTTGGGCTGCAAACCAATCCGCTTCTTCTAGGAAAAAAGATAACTGTTCAAGGAAAGCTTGAAGATTACTTTAATACGACAGGACTTAAGAATGTTCAGTCGATGGATGTAACTGATGACACGAAAACTCCGCCGGCTGAACAGCCAGTCACAATACATGAAGCGCGGGGACGGCTGAATGAAGAAGTAACGATAAAAGGGATCGTCACTGCTGATCAAAGTGCGGTCGGAGGCGGGAAGCTGTCGACCTTTATGCAGGATGAAACCGGGGGCATTAACATTTATTCGGCTGTACCGGGGCAATTTCCTGAATTAAAAGAAGGCATGGATATCACGGTGACAGGGAAAATCACAACATACCAAGGGCTGAAAGAAATTGTTCCAAAATCATCAGGCATCAAAATCAACCAGTCAAACCAATCTCTCCCCGCTCCTAAACATTCAACAATCGATGAACTGGTTAACAGCAGTCTGGGTGATCAGTTTGAAGGCCGCCTTGTAACACTAAAAGCGTTTGTTTCCTCAATTCCAAATTCTCCTGCCGGCGGCGGTTACAATGTAACGATGATTGATGAAGACCACCATGCTATTACGCTCCGGGTTATGAATGATACAGGGGTGATAGACGAACTTGATGAGGGTAAATGGTATGAATTTACCGGTGTATTAAGCAGATACCAATCCCTTCAGCTACTTCCGCGAAAAGCGTCTGACGTGAAGCTGCTAGAAGAACAGCCCGCACCTCCAGCTGTGGAGGGTGAATATGAAGGTATTGTTGACCGGGTTGTTGACGGCGATACCATCCATCTTAAATCTCCGGTACTTGGAACGACAAAAATCCGTTTTGTAAATGTAGATACACCTGAAACGTATCACACACCCAAAAATGAAGCAGACGAAAATCAATTAAGATTTGGCAAAAAAGCATCTGACTATCTAAAAACGGTTCTGTCCTCAGGAGATAAAATTACGGTTAAGGTCGGAAGTGAAGCCAAGGACAGCTATGGCAGACTTCTTGGGCAGGTCATAACCGAATCGGGTTCAAACGTGAACTTAGAGCTTGTGAAAAATGGCTATGCTCCGACGTATTTTATTTGGCCGGTTGACAATGAAGAGGATTATCAGCAGTTTCAGGCTGCCGTTGCTGCCGCGAAAAAAGAGCAAAAAGGAATTTGGAATGAAGACGATCCCCTCTTGGAAATGCCGTTTGAATTTAGAGCTAGAGAGCAAGGAAAAGGCCTGACAAGATATGTGGGAGATTCGTCAAATAAAACGTATGTGCAGCCGGCCGACTGGAAGCAGGTAGCTGTGGAAAACAGAATTTTCTTCGCCTCAGCAAGTGAAGCGGAGAACGCAGGATATAAAAAGAGGCAAACGGCACCTCAAGAAAATATACCGCTTAGAATTCTCGGCATGAATGATTTGCATGGCAAGATCGATCAGCAATATGAGCTTGATCTCGATGGGAACGGAGCTGCAGACGGCACATTTGGACGCATGGACTATGCCGCCGCATATTTGAAGGAGAAAAAGGCCGAAAAGAAAAACACGCTGATTGTGCACGCGGGAGATATGATTGGAGGCAGCTCTCCAGTTTCATCTCTTCTTCAAGATGAACCGACTGTAGAGCTGATGGAGGACATCGGATTTGATGTCGGAACTGTCGGCAATCACGAGTTCGATGAAGGCACGGATGAACTGCTGAGGATCTTAAATGGCGGAGACCACCCGAAAGGCACAAGCGGATATGATGGACAGAACTTTCCCCTTGTATGCGCCAATTGTAAAATGAAATCTACAGGAGAGCCCTTTTTGCCGGCATATGACATCATAAATGTGGAGGGCATACCCGTTGCTTTTATCGGGGTTGTCACACAGTCGGCCGCGGGCATGGTCATGCCTGACGGAATAAAAAACATCGAGTTTACAGATGAAGTAACAGCGGTGAATGAGGCGGCAGAAGAGCTGAAGAAAAAAGGCGTAAAGGCCATCGCGGTTCTCGCGCATATGTCAGCCGAACAGAATGGCACCGCAATTACCGGTGAATCTGCTGATCTTGCAAACAAAACAGATTCTGAAATCGACGTGATTTTTGCAGCGCATAATCATAAGGTTGTTAACGGTGAAGTGAATGGAAAACTGATTGTTCAGGCGTTTGAATATGGAAAAGCCATAAGTGTTGTTGATGTAGAGCTCGATAAAACGACAAAAGACATTGTCAAAAAGTCGGCGGAAATCCTATATGTTGATCAAAGTAAAATAGAACCGGATGCCAGCGCGTCAGCCATTTTAAAGAAATATCAAACACTTGCTGAGCCGATTATCAGCGAGGTCGTCGGCGAAGCGGCTGTTGATATGGAAGGGGGGTATTCGAATGACGGTGATACGCCTCTTGGAAACCTGATTGCGGATGGCATGCGAGCGGCCATGAAAACAGATTTTGCCCTAATGAATGGCGGCGGAGTACGTGAAGCGCTGAAGAAGGGACCCATTACGTGGGGAGATCTTTACAATATCCAGCCGTTCGGAAATGTGTTAACGAAGCTTGAGATCAAAGGAAAAGATTTAAGAGAGATTATCAATGCGCAAATCTCGCCGGTTTTTGGGCCTGACTACAGCATCAGCGGGTTTACGTATACGTGGGACAAAGAAACCGGAAAAGCTGTCGATATGAAAATGGCAGATGGCACCGAGATTCAGCCCGATACCACATATACATTGACCGTCAACAATTTTATGGCGACAGCAACAGGAACCAAATATCAGCCAATCGGACTGCTTGGGAAAAATCTGGTAACAGGGCCTGAGGATTTGGACGCGACAGTTGAGTACGTAAAAAGCTTTGATGAGCCTATTGTGTATACAAAAGAGGGAAGAATTAAACTAGCTGAAGCCGGCGGCATTGAAGACCCTGTAACAGAAGATCCAGTTACGGAAGAGCCGGGAGATGCCCCGGGAACGGAGCAGCCGGTTAAAGAGGACCCAGCACCTGGGGAAGACCAGACAGATATAAAAGAGACTCCAGGCACTGTGCCGGTTCATCAGCTGACGCCTTCAGACATTTTGAGATTAGGTGAAATGCCGAGCGTTGAAAAAAATGCTGACACAGCCGGCAAGATCAGCACATTGCCTTTACAAAACGGAACTTCGAAAGGCGGGTCTGATCATCAGCTTCCGGATACATCAGCGGGCCACTATAACTTTATGGTAATCGGCGCGGCGGTGACACTGTCAGGAACTTATCTATATGTCAGAAGAAAAAGGAGCGCCTCCAGAACGTGAAAAAGATTATTCCACTCGTCATTATTGCGGTCGGTCTTTTGATCACAGGCTATGGAGGCCTTAAATTGATCGATACGAATATGAAGACCGAACAGACATTAAAAGAAGCAAAACTGGCGGCTGAAAAGCCGCAGGAAGCTTCGGACACGAAACAAAGCGCAGGTCAAGCAGGGAACAAAGCATCATTTAAGCCTGAGACCGGCCAAGCGAGCGGCATCTTAGAAATACCGAAAATCAACGCAGAGCTTCCGATCGTGGAGGGCACTGATGCAGATGATTTAGAAAAAGGTGTCGGGCATTACAAGGACAGCTATTATCCTGATGAAAACGGGCAAATTGTGTTGTCAGGACATCGGGATACCGTGTTTCGCCGGACGGGAGAGCTGGAAAAGGGGGATCAGCTCCGTATACTCCTGTCATATGGTGATTTCACATATGAAATTGTAAAAACAAAAATTGTCGATAAGGATGACACATCCATTATTACGCTCCAGCATGAAAAGGAAGAGCTTATTATTACGACCTGTTATCCGTTTTCATATGTCGGAAACGCCCCGAAGCGCTATATTATATACGGAAAACGAGTCACTTAAAAAGCCGCAGGCCATTCCTGCGGCTTTTCTTCATGAAAAATAAGTGTGGCAAAGGTTTTCTATATCAGTCGGGAAAGGCGCTTCGGCAACAATCAGCTCGCCGGTTATCGGGTGAATGGCTTGTACCTTTTTGGCGTGGAGCGCCTGTCTGTTTAGCAGCTTGCTCCCGCCTCCGTAAAGCAAGTCTCCTGTCAGCGGGTGGCCGATGCTCGCCATATGAACACGAATTTGGTGTGTTCTGCCTGTTTCCAGCTCTAATTCAACGAGCGACAGCCGCTCTTTCGCATTGCTGGCAATCAACTTGAAATGAGTGACGGCTGCTTGCCCGCCTAGTGAAACCCGGCGTCTTGTCGGGTGTGATCGGTCTCTGCCGATCGGTGAATCAATTGTCCCTTTTTTCGTCTTTAGCTTTCCTTCAGCGATGGCAGTATACGTACGCTTCAGCGTCTTTTTCTCTAACTGCTGATCTAAAATGGCATGTGCCAAACGATGCTTGGCAAAAACGATTGCGCCGGAGGTATCCTGATCAAGACGATGGACGTGGCGCACCTTGCATATTTCCCCATTTACCTGATAATGGTATGCAATCAAATTAGCCAGTGTGCCAGTTTGGCCATCCTCATTCGGATGCGTCGCTATGCCCGCAGGTTTATTGACGATAAGCATGTGATTGTCCTCAAATAAAATGTCAAGCTCTCCATAATGTGGTATGACGGAGGATTCTTCACTTTCCTGAAGATCAATGAACACACGGTCTCCTTTTTTTACGATAACATTGTTTATGATGGCTTCGTGATTGACCTTTATCTGATGATGGGACATCCAGTCTTGAATCACGGGTTTAGAGGCTTTGAGCGCTGTTTTCAGTACAGAAAACAGCCATTGGCCATCTTGTTTTTCATTGATGAGGAACTCAAGCCCTCTGCCTTTTTGTTTCATGTCAAATGGCTCCTTTTCGAAGCGGAAGGCTGCTGTTTCTCATAGGAAACACTTACCTTAGCTTTCGTGTTTTTTTCTGTGCTATTCTTGATTAAGACTTAGGATATTCGATGGCAAGAAAGGTGATTGACGTGAGAATTGTGAACGCAGCAACTGCAGAACAGGAGAGCTTTATCAAGGAGCTGTCAATGGAGCTGATCCATGATGTATTTCCTCTTTATTTCTCCGAACTGGACATTCAGCGCTTTAAAAAGAAAGGCGTTTTGTCTTTAAATAACCATTATTACCAAGGAACATTAAAAGAAGCATTTCAAATCATGGCTTGTCTGCAAATGATACATATTATCCTGACTAAGCCTTCGCCGCACACAGATTTGAGTGATCAGGCGATTTTTGAAAAAAACAGCAAGATGCTGAATGATTTTGGAATTTATTTTCCATTTTCTTTTTCTGACTTTCAAACGAAGACTAACAAAGCCTTTTTCGGTCATAGAAGGCTGATATAACTAGGCAGCAAGAGCTTTTCCATTTTCAGAAAAGCTCTTTTTTGCATCAGAGAAATCATATCATAAAACCTTTCCTCTAACTCCCTTTTTAATCGGCACGTGTCTGAACATACTAATGATTGAAAGGGGTGCTGACAATGAGTTCAGTAAGAAATACAATGACAACGCAGGTGGCAACCGTTTCTCCGAATCAAACGATTCAGGAAGCGGCTTCTCTCATGAAACAGCATAACGTCGGGGCAATTCCCGTTGTAGAGCAAGGTGTTTTAAAAGGAATGCTGACTGACCGTGACATTGCATTAAGAACTACAGCTCAGGGCCGAGATGGCCAGACACCCGTTTCAGAAGTGATGTCAACAGACCTCGTATCAGGAAATCCTAATATGAGTCTGGGAGACGCGTCGCAGCTGATGGCCCAGCACCAAATCCGCCGCCTTCCTATTGTAGATCAAAACAATCTAGTCGGGATCGTTGCGCTTGGAGACCTGGCAGTCAATCAGATGTCGAACGAGTCTGCAGGAGAAGCGCTGACAAACATTTCTCATCAAAACATTCATTAATAAGAAAGAGCTTGCGGTGTGCAGGCTCTTTCTTCACATAAACCTTACTTTTTGAAAGCAGTCATGTTTCGGGGTATAGTGAGTGTATACATATGTCTCAATTCGGACTAAAGGAGTTGTACGCAGTGATTAAAGCGTTAATTTTTGATTTTGACGGACTGATTCTAGATACAGAAACACATGAATATGAAGTCCTTCAGGAAATATTTGAGGAACACGGCTCAGTCCTGCCGCTGTCTGTCTGGGGAGAGGTAATTGGAACAGCCGCAGGATTTCGGCCTTTTGATTATTTAGAAGAGCAGATCGGCAAAAAGCTGAACCATGAAGAGCTGACAAAACTGAGAAGAGAGCGGTTTGCCAAACGCATGGAAACAGAAAAAGCGAGACCGGGTGTCGAAGCGTATCTGAATGCGGCAAAGGATTTAGGCTTAAAAGTAGGCCTTGCCTCCAGCTCTGATTATAAGTGGGTGTCTGGCCATTTGAAGCAAATCGGCTTGTTTGATGATTTTGAGGTCATTCAAACGGCGGATGATGTGGAAGAGGTGAAGCCGAATCCTGAACTGTATTTATTAGCGGCAAAGAATCTTGGTGTATCGCCATCGGAATGTCTCGCGTTTGAGGATTCTGTCAACGGTTCGATTGCTGCGAAAAGAGCGGGCATGAAGTGTGTCATTGTCCCGAATAAAGTCACGGGCACCTTGATGTTTGAAGACTATGATCACAGGCTTGAATCAATGGCGGAGATGGAGCTCGCCCTATTGCTTGATCATCTGAATAAACAACGCTAGAAAGGAGCGAGTAGATTGTCTGAGAAATTAGATTTGACCCGTTTTGAAAAGAAAATGGTCATTCGCAATATCGAAGAGAAAGACATCGATAAGATTATCGATCTTCAAAAGGATTGCTTTCCGGGGATGGAGCCTTGGAAGCGGGAGCATTTAATCAGCCATTTGGAGCATTTTCCCGAAGGGCAGTTTTGTGCAGAATTCGAAGGTGAAATTATCGGTTCGTGCTCAAGTCTCCTGATTAATTTTGATGAATATGATGACCGCCATACGTGGCAGGACATTACAGATGACGGTTATATCACCAACCATAATCCGGACGGCTTGAATATGTACGGAATTGAGGTCATGGTGCATCCGAAATACAGACGAATGAAGATCGGCCACCGTTTGTACGAGGCGAGAAAGGACTTGGCCAGACGCTTAAATCTGAAAAGCATCATTATAGGCGGACGGATCCCAAACTATCATAAATATGCAGACGAAATGACGGCGAGAGAGTATGTTGAACAGGTGACTCGCCACCAAATTTACGATCCGGTCCTATCTTTTCAGTTGATGAACGGCTTTACCCTTATGCGGATTAACCCGAATTATCTCCCTGATGATACGGCTTCGATCAAGTATGCGACGCTGATGGAATGGAATAATGTCGATTATCTTCCGCAGCAGACAAAACGCTATTATAAATCGGCGTTCCCTGTGAGAATTTGTGTGATTCAATACGAAATGAAGAAAATTTATTCCTTTGATGAATTTGCGAATCAAGTAGAATACTATGTCGATGTCGCTTCTGACGCAAGATCTGATTTTGCGGTGTTCCCGGAAATTTTCACAACCCAGCTGATGTCTTTCCTTGAGGAACGGTCACCGAGCTTGGCGGTACAGAGAATTACTGAGTATACAGAAGATTACATCAGTCTATTTACTGATTTGGCCGTGAAGTACAACGTCAACATTATCGGCGGATCTCATTTCGTCGAAGAGGAAGGCAAGATTTATAATATCGCTTACCTGTTCAGACGGGACGGAACGATCGAGAAGCAATATAAACTCCATATTACGCCGAATGAACGCAAATGGTGGGGAATCAGCGCCGGAGATCAGGTTCGCGTGTTCGATACGGACTGCGGAAAAATCGCGATTCAGATCTGTTACGACATTGAATTTCCTGAGCTTGCCCGGATTGCGGCGGACAAAGGCGCAAAAATCATTTTTACGCCATTTTGTACAGAAGACCGCCAAGGCTATTTGCGCGTCAGATACTGTTCGCAGGCAAGAGCGGTTGAAAATCAAATTTATACGGTTATCTCAGGAACGGTTGGAAACCTTCCGCAAACGGAAAATATGGATATCCAATATGCTCAGTCAGGCATCTTTGCACCATCTGATTTTGAATTCGCAAGAGACGGCATTGTCGGTGAAACAAACCCGAATATTGAAATGGTCGTTATCGGCGATGTTGACCTGGAAATACTCAGAAGACAGCGCCAAAATGGTACAGTGCGTCAGCTAAAGGACAGACGGCGTGATGTTTATCATATTCAATATAAAAAATAATCCCGAAACCCGCCCGATATTGGCGGGTTTTTTGATCAAAAACGGAATTGAAACGATTACGCGCTTTCTTTAAAATAAAAGTAAATTGTATATCGGAAAAGAAGGTGCCCTATGGAATTTCTGCTTGTTTTAGTCCCCGTTTTCGGAATTTTCGCAATCGGTTATATCGGACAGAAAACGCTCGGCTTTGATATTCAAACACTGTCCAAAATGTCCTTATACTTAATGTCTCCTTTTCTTGCATTTGATACGTTCTATACTAACAAGCTGACGATGGATTATGTCTATCTCTCTATTTTTGTGCTGGGGCTTTGCCTGGTCCTTGTTCTATTTGTCTACTTTTTATCTTTTTTTCATAAGTACCCGAACCAAGATCGCTGTGCAATAATCCTGTCATCCGCTTTTATGAATAACGGCAATTACGGCACGCCTGTTGTTCTGCTGGTGTTTGGGACAGCCGGACTGGACACGGCCGTTGTGTTAATGGTGCTGCAGTAATTAATCATGAGTACGATCGGCATGTATTATGCGGCAAAAGGAGGTTCGGAGGAAGGCGGATTTACAATGGTCATGACCCGGGTTATTCGTATGCCTGTTGCGTACGGGGCACTTTTCGGTGCAATACTTCAGCTTATGGATATTTCAATCCCTAAAGAGTTAATGACGGGAATTGAGCTGGTCGGAAATGCGGCCATTCCTACGATTATGATCATTCTTGGCATGCAGCTTGCATTGATTTCTTTCAAAAATATTGAATATAGAAAAATTTCTTATTCATTGCTTTTGAAGCTGATGGTATCTCCGATGATTGCGCTAGGCTTCACAATGATATTGCCGGTGGATGACATGACAAAACAAATTATGATTCTCGTGGCCGCTATGCCGACCGCTGCCAACACGACTTTAATGGCTGTCCAGTTTAATACAAGACCGGAAGTCGTTTCGAGCGCGACCTTTATCAGCACGATGCTGAGCATTGTCACCTTGCCTGTTCTGCTTTGGATGCTGCATCCTCTTTCGTCTTGAGAAAGAGGATGTTTTATTATTTCCGGGCTTTATTGACTCTAGCCCCGTCTGGCTTTATATTGAAGGCAGGGAAATCATCACCAAGACATCACATAAGAGAAGAAGGTCTGTTTCAATTGAATTGGCACTTTAGTGAACGCTAATGAAATGGAGATGATGGGGATGGAAAACATTCAGCAAAATCAGGGATTAAAGCAAAAAGATGAGCAATTTGTGTGGCATGCCATGAAGGGAGCGCATCAAGCTGACAGCCTGATTGCCCAAAAGGCTGAAGGGGCCTGGGTGACCGACATAGACGGACGACGCTATTTGGATGCGATGTCCGGTTTGTGGTGTGTCAATATTGGTTACGGCAGAAAGGAGCTTGCGGAGGCTGCCTATGAGCAATTAAAGGAGCTGCCTTACTACCCGTTAACGCAAAGTCACGCACCGGCGATTCAACTGGCGGAAAAGCTGAATGAATGGCTTGGCGGCGATTATGTCATCTTTTTTTCCAACAGCGGATCGGAAGCAAACGAAACCGCTTTTAAAATCGCTCGCCAGTACCATCTGCAAAACGGTGACCACAGCCGTTATAAATTCATCTCAAGATACAGAGCATACCACGGCAACACATTGGGAGCGCTCTCAGCTACCGGACAGGCACAGCGGAAATATAAATATGAGCCTTTAAGCCAAGGGTTCCTGCATGCAGCTCCGCCAGATGTATACCGGAATCCTGAGGATGCCGACACGCTTGAGAGCGCAACCGAAATTGACCGCATCATGACATGGGAGTTAAGCGAAACGATTGCCGGGGTCATCATGG
This sequence comes from Bacillus rugosus, assembly GCF_023238245.1. Taxonomy (NCBI): domain Bacteria; kingdom Bacillati; phylum Bacillota; class Bacilli; order Caryophanales; family Bacillaceae; genus Bacillus; species Bacillus rugosus. The sequence continues at coordinate 1,037,516 of NZ_CP096590.1, forward strand.
AGCCCATCATTACAGGCGGAGGCATCTTAATGCCGCCGGACGGATATATGAAGAAGGTGGAGGACATTTGCCGCCGCCACGGAGCTCTTTTGATTTGCGATGAAGTCATCTGCGGGTTTGGACGGACAGGCGAGCCGTTCGGGTTTATGCATTACGGCGTGAAGCCTGATATCATTACGATGGCAAAGGGAATCACAAGCGCGTATCTGCCATTGTCAGCGACTGCTGTTAAACGGGATATTTTCGAAGCGTACCAGGGTGAAGCGCCTTATGACCGTTTTCGCCACGTGAACACGTTCGGCGGAAGCCCGGCGGCCTGTGCATTGGCGTTGAAAAACCTGCAAATTATGGAGGACGAACAGCTGATTCAGCGATCCCGCGACCTTGGGGCAACGCTTTTGGGTGAGCTTCAGGCTTTAAGAGAACACCCGGCAGTCGGAGATGTGAGGGGTAAAGGGCTGCTGATCGGAATCGAGCTCGTCAAAGATAAATTGACAAAAGAGCCAGCTGATGCCGACAAAGTAAACCGAGTGGTTGCGGCGTGCAAAGAAAAAGGCCTGATCATCGGCAAAAACGGCGATACAGTCGCCGGCTACAACAACGTTATCCAGCTCGCACCGCCATTTTGCCTGACAGAAGAGGACCTTTCCTTTATCGTGAAAACGGTGAAAGATAGCTTTAAGACGATTTAATATAAAAGTGATTTGTTAAAGGAGCACACGATGAGTTTTCACAAACAGCCCATTTTACCGGCTATTCGCAATATGAAGCAATTTGATGAGTTTTTGAACAGTTCATTTTCCTACGGTGTTATTCTTGATATTCATCTCGGCCAGCTAAAGGGCGTGATCAGAGAAGCGCAAAAGCACGGAAAGAACATGATGGTGCACGTCGATCTGATTCAAGGGATCAAGCATGATGAATACGGAGCGGAGTTTATTTGCCAGGACATCAAGCCAGCCGGGATTATTTCAACAAGATCGAACGTGATTGCCAAAGCGAAGCAAAAGAAAATTTATGCGATTCAGCGCCTGTTTCTTCTTGATACAAGCGCAATGGAGAAAAGCATGGAGTTTGTCGGCAAGCATAAACCTGACTTCATTGAAGTGCTGCCTGGCATCGTCCCGTCACTTATTCGGGAAATAAAAGAGAAAACAGGGATTCCCATCTTTGCTGGCGGTTTCATCCGTACGGAAGAGGATGTGGAACAGGCATTGAAAGCGGGGGCTGTTGCTGTCACAACGTCAAATACCAAATTATGGAAGAAATATGAAAACTTTTTGACGGAAAATGATTGACACCGCTTTCATCCACTGATACAATTGCACTAGGTTAATACATTGTGATGGAGAACTCGGAGACCACAGCAGCTCTTTACGGTAAATGTTTATGCACCCGTAAAGCGGTTTGTTGTGGTTTTTTTATACCCTTCTTCTCTATCATACTTCTTAATCGTGACTTTAGGAGGAATGTGCTATGACAGCATTTTGGGGAGAAGTCATCGGTACGATGCTGCTTGTTATTTTTGGGGCAGGTGTTTGTGCAGGTGTCAATTTAAAGAAATCGCTTTCATTCCAGTCTGGCTGGATTGTTATTGTATTTGGATGGGGATTGGGTGTTGCCATGGCGGCTTATGCAGTTGGCGGCATCAGCGGAGCCCATTTGAATCCGGCGCTAACAATAGCGCTTGCATTTGTAGGAGATTTTCCATGGGAAGAGGTTCCGGCTTATATTGCGGCGCAAATGATTGGAGCCATCATCGGTGCAGTGATTATCTATCTGCATTACCTTCCGCATTGGAAGGCAACGGATGATCCCGCTGCCAAGCTGGGTGTTTTCTCAACAGGTCCCAGCATTCCGCATATATTTGCAAACGTTTTAAGTGAAGTGATCGGGACATTTGTCCTTGTGCTTGGAATCTTGGCCATTGGGGCAAATCAATTTACAGAAGGGCTTAATCCTTTAATCGTCGGTTTTCTTATTGTAGCGATCGGTATCTCTCTTGGGGGCACCACAGGCTATGCGATTAATCCGGCCCGCGACTTAGGTCCGCGGATTGCGCACGCTTTTCTTCCGATTCCGGGCAAGGGATCGTCAAACTGGAAATATGCATGGGTTCCGGTAGTCGGCCCGATTTTGGGCGGATCGTTTGGCGGCGTATTTTACAACGCCGCATTTAAAGGGCAGATCACGAGCAGTTTCTGGATTGTAAGCGTTATATTGGTTGTGGTATTGTTAGGGCTCTATGTTTATACGAAATCACATTCAGCTAAAACATTATCAAATTCAAAATATATTTAATCAAAGGGGAGACATCTTATGGAAACGTACATTTTATCCTTAGATCAGGGGACGACAAGTTCAAGAGCGATTCTGTTTAATAAAGAAGGCAAAATTGTTCACTCCGCTCAAAAGGAATTTACACAATACTTCCCGCATCCAGGTTGGGTTGAGCATAATGCGAATGAAATTTGGGGTTCTGTTCTCGCTGTTATCGCATCAGTCATTTCTGAATCTGGGATCAGTGCTTCACAAATTGCCGGCATCGGTATCACGAACCAGCGCGAGACGACGGTTGTGTGGGATAAGGATACAGGAAAGCCTGTCTATAATGCGATCGTTTGGCAGTCCAGACAGACGTCTGGCGTTTGTGAGGAGCTTCGTGAAAAAGGACATAATGATCTATTCAGAGAAAAAACAGGACTATTAATCGATCCATATTTCTCCGGCACGAAGGTGAAATGGATTTTAGACAATGTGGAAGGTGCGAGAGAAAAAGCGGAAAAAGGCGAGCTGCTGTTTGGAACGATTGATACATGGCTCATCTGGAAAATGTCAGGCGGAAAAGCGCATGTGACTGATTACTCCAATGCCTCCAGAACGCTGATGTTTAATATTTATGATTTAAAATGGGACGATGAACTGCTTGAGATTTTAGGCGTACCGAAATCCATGCTGCCTGAGGTGAAGCCATCTTCCCATGTGTATGCTGAAACTGTTGATTACCACTTCTTCGGAAAAAATATCCCGATTGCGGGAGCGGCAGGCGATCAGCAGTCCGCACTGTTCGGTCAGGCATGCTTTGAAGAAGGCATGGGAAAAAACACGTACGGCACAGGATGTTTCATGCTGATGAATACAGGGGAAAAAGCAATTAAGTCCGAACACGGGCTGTTGACGACAATCGCTTGGGGCATTGACGGAAAAGTTGAATATGCTTTAGAAGGAAGTATTTTTGTCGCAGGCTCCGCCATCCAATGGCTCAGAGACGGATTGAGATTGTTCCAGGATTCCTCGCTAAGCGAATCTTACGCGGAGAAAGTGGATTCAACTGACGGCGTATACGTTGTTCCCGCATTTGTCGGCTTAGGAACACCTTACTGGGACAGCGATGTGCGCGGTTCGGTTTTCGGCTTGACAAGAGGCACAACAAAAGAACATTTTATCCGTGCGACACTGGAGTCATTGGCTTATCAGACAAAAGATGTGCTTGACGCAATGGAAGCTGATTCAAACATTTCATTAAAAACGCTTCGTGTAGACGGAGGAGTTGTGAAAAATAATTTCTTGATGCAGTTCCAAGGCGATTTGCTGAATGTTCCTGTGGAACGACCTGAAATTAATGAAACAACTGCGCTTGGCGCGGCCTATTTGGCAGGTATTGCTGTGGGATTCTGGAAGGACCGTTCTGAAATCGCGAACCAGTGGAATCTGGATAAACGGTTTGAACCGAAATTAGAAGAAGAAAAACGAAATGAGCTGTATACAGGCTGGCAAAAAGCCGTGAAAGCAGCTATGGCTTTTAAATAAAGTAAAAGTATGATATAATAGTTACAAGTTAATAAGAACGGTCCTGAGATGAGGAGAGACCACAGCACCAAAGTGTAAACATGCACTTTGGCTGTTGTGGTCTCTTTTTCTATTTACACACCGTGACAACAAGGAGGAGCAATAATGAAACATCAATTTTCAAGTCTTGAAAGAGATCGCATGCTGACAGACATGACGAAAAAAACATATGATCTATTTATTATCGGAGGAGGAATTACAGGAGCAGGAACAGCTCTTGACGCGGCATCAAGGGGAATGAAGGTCGCGCTCAGCGAAATGCAGGATTTCGCGGCGGGAACATCAAGCCGATCAACGAAGCTTGTGCATGGCGGTTTGCGCTATTTAAAACAATTTGAAGTGAAAATGGTCGCTGAAGTAGGAAAAGAGCGGGCAATCGTTTATGAAAACGGTCCGCATGTTACTACACCGGAATGGATGCTCCTTCCGTTTCATAAAGGCGGCACATTCGGTTCATTCACAACTTCTATCGGTTTAAGAGTTTATGACTTCTTAGCAGGTGTGAAAAAATCAGAACGAAGAAGCATGCTTTCAGCAAAAGAAACGCTGCAAAAAGAGCCTTTGGTGAAAAAAGACGGCTTAAAAGGCGGCGGTTATTATGTTGAGTACCGCACTGACGATGCAAGACTGACAATCGAGGTCATGAAGGAAGCGGTTAAATTCGGTGCAGAGCCTGTGAATTATTCCAAAGTGAAGGAGCTCCTTTACGAAAAAGGCAAAGCAGTCGGCGTATTAATTGAAGATATGCTGACAAAAAAAGAATATAAAGTGTACGCGAAAAAAATTGTCAATGCGACAGGCCCTTGGGTAGACCAGCTCAGAGAAAAAGACCATTCCAAAAACGGAAAGCATTTGCAGCATACAAAAGGCATTCACCTTGTATTTGACCAGTCTGTCTTTCCGCTGAAACAGGCAGTATATTTCGATACACCTGACGGCCGTATGGTATTTGCGATTCCTCGAGAAGGCAAAACATACGTGGGAACAACAGACACCGTTTACAAAGAGGCGCTGGAGCATCCTCGAATGACAACGGAGGATCGTGATTATGTCATCAATTCAATCAATTACATGTTCCCGGAACTGAATATCACTGCGAATGACATCGAATCCAGCTGGGCGGGGCTGCGTCCGCTGATTCATGAAGAAGGCAAAGACCCTTCTGAAATTTCACGGAAAGACGAGATTTGGACATCTGACTCAGGCTTGATCACCATCGCGGGCGGAAAACTGACCGGATACAGAAAAATGGCAGAGCACATCGTCGATCTTGTGCGTGATCGCTTAAAAGAAGAAGGCGAAAAGGATTTCGGACCATGTAAAACGAAAAACATGCCAATCTCTGGAGGACACGTCGGCGGTTCTAAAAATCTTATGTCCTTCGTTACTGCGAAAACAAAAGAAGGAATCGCAGCCGGCTTATCAGAAAAAGACGCAAAACAGCTGGCGATCAGATACGGCTCTAACGTAGAGCGAGTCTATAACCGAGTGGAAGCGCTGAAAGATGAGGCCGCAAAACGCCACATTCCGGTTCATATTCTTGCTGAGGCAGAATACAGTATAGAAGAAGAGATGACGGCAACACCTGCTGACTTCTTTGTCCGCAGAACGGGACGTTTATTTTTTGATATCAATTGGGTAAGAACATATAAAGATGCCGTTATTGATTTTATGAGCGAGCGATTCCAATGGGATGAGCAAGCGAAAAACAAACATACAGAAAACCTCAACAAGCTTTTACACGATGCGGTTGTACCGCTCGAACAATAAATCATAACGGGCTGTCTGTCAGCCCGTTATTTCTTTTTACGTGCCGAAAGTGCCAGACCTCAGGTTATCAAGTGACAGAGGCACCCGCTTCATATAAAATAATGGCATAAGCTGATACATAGGAGGACGAATATGACTTGGAGAAAGAGCTATGAACGCTGGAAACAGACTGAAAATTTAGATCCGGAACTGAAAGAGCGCCTCACTGAGTTAGAGGGGAATGAACAGGCTCTTGAGGACTGCTTCTATAAAAACCTTGAATTCGGTACCGGCGGAATGCGCGGAGAAATCGGCGCCGGGACTAATCGGATGAATATTTACACTGTTCGCAAAGCATCAGCAGGTTTTGCGGCATATATCTCGCAGCAAGGTGAGGAAGCGAAAAAGCGGGGCGTTGTCATTGCTTATGATTCCCGCCATAAATCGCCGGAGTTCGCGATGGAAGCGGCTAAAACACTTGCGACACAAGGCATCCAAACATACGTGTTTGATGAGCTTCGCCCGACGCCGGAGCTGTCATTCGCTGTCAGACAGCTGAACGCCTATGGGGGAATTGTGGTGACGGCAAGCCATAACCCGCCTGAATATAACGGCTATAAAGTATACGGAGATGACGGCGGCCAGCTGCCTCCAAAGGAAGCGGACATTGTCATTGAGCAGGTAAACGCGATTGAAAATGAGCTGACGATCACAGTCGACGATGAAAATGCGTTAAAAGAAAAAGGCTTAATCAAGATCATCGGTGAAGACATTGATAAAGTCTATACAGAAAAATTGACGTCCATTTCCGTTCATCCTGAATTATCTGGAGAAGTAGATATAAACGTTGTGTTCACACCGCTGCATGGAACTGCGAATAAACCGGTCAGACGCGGTCTTGAAGCACTCGGCTACAAAAATGTAACGGTTGTCAAAGAACAGGAGCAGCCGGATTCAGACTTCTCTACTGTTAGCTCTCCAAACCCGGAAGAGCATGCGGCATTTGAATATGCCATTAAGCTTGGGGAGGAGCAGAACGCAGATATTCTCATCGCAACAGACCCTGATGCTGACCGCCTTGGCATTGCGGTGAAAAACGATCAAGGCAAATATACAGTGCTGACAGGAAACCAAACTGGTGCACTGCTGCTTCATTACTTGCTTTCTGAAAAGAAAAAACAAGGCATCCTGCCTGATAATGGCGTTGTTCTTAAAACAATCGTCACAAGTGAAATCGGGCGTGCCGTCGCTTCTTCATTCGGTCTTGATACGATTGATACGCTGACAGGCTTTAAGTTTATCGGTGAAAAGATTAAGGAATACGAGGCATCAGGCCAGTACACCTTCCAATTCGGTTATGAAGAGAGCTACGGTTACTTAATTGGGGACTTCGCCCGCGACAAAGACGCCATTCAGGCGGCGCTTTTGGCAGTTGAAGTTTGCGCGTTCTATAAAAAACAAGGAATGTCATTGTATGAAGCGCTCATCAATCTCTTTAACGAGTACGGTTTTTACCGTGAAGGGCTGAAATCCCTGACGCTGAAAGGAAAACAAGGAGCAGAGCAAATTGAAGCGATCCTTGCTTCCTTCAGACAAAATCCGCCGCAAAAAATGGCCGGCAAACAGGTTGTTACAGCCGAAGATTACGCTGTAAGCAAACGCACGCTTCTGACGGAAAACAAAGAAGAAGCAATCGACTTGCCAAAATCAAATGTACTGAAATACTTCCTGGAAGACGGGTCTTGGTTCTGCCTTCGTCCTTCCGGAACTGAGCCAAAGGTCAAATTCTATTTCGCCGTAAAAGGCACCTCTTTAGAAGACAGTGAAACGCGTCTTTCCACTCTTTCTGATGATGTAATGAAGACGGTAGATGACATTGTAGAGGCTACAGCAAAATAATTCGAGTTTAAGCTGGATCATTATAAATGATCCGGTTTTTTTCTTTTTCTCATCCAAAAGTCTGAAAGAAAATCCTCCCTCAAGCGAAGTAGCGACATACAAAAAACTGGTATAATCTTAAATAACAAGACCGATGCCGGAGTGAGAAATGTGAGCAAAACGAGGATGGAAAAATTAAAAACGCTGAAAACGATTGCGGAAACCTTAAACCAAGGGCACGATGTCAAAGCAACACTGGATGAGGTTTTAAAAGAATTGCTGAGTCTGACGAACCTTCAATCCGGCTGGATTTTTCTGATCGAAGAAGACGGGTCCTATACGTTAGCGGCCGACGCTTATCTTCCCCCAGCTTTATGCCGCAAGGAAAAAGTATTGATGTGTGAAGGGGAGTGCTACTGCCTGACGAAATTTAATAACGGAGGGCTTAGAAGGGCGGCTAATATAATGAACTGCAAGCGCATAGAATCAGCTGAGGAACTGCACTGTTTTGACACAGAAGGGATTACGCATCATGCAACTGTTCCTTTAGAAGACGGGGACAGGAGATTCGGATTGTTAAATGTAGCGGCGGCCGGAAAAACCATGTTTGACGAGGAAGAGCTGCATTTACTCGAATCTGTCGCCTTTCAGATCGGAACGGCGATCCAGCGCATGAAGCTTTCTGAATATAAACAAAAAAATGCTCTTTTAATGGAACGTAACCGCCTCGCTCAGGAGCTTCACGATTCTGTCAATCAAATGCTTTTTTCCGTCAGTTTAACAGCTAGAGCGGCAAAGACACTAACAAAAGATGAGAATCTGCAGCAGATGATTGATTTCATTCAAAATCTATCACAGGACGCGCTCGCAGAAATGAAAGCGTTAATATGGCAGCTTCGCCCCGGAGGATTGGAAAAAGGGCTGTCTGAAGCTATTAAAAGCTATGGCGCGCTCATTGGATTGAATGTCATTTTTACACAAAAAGGCTGTCCTGTTTTTACTGATGAGCAGGAGCATATGCTGTGGCGTGTCGTACAGGAAGCTTTAAATAACTGCAAAAAGCACGCCGGAACTGATACGGCGTATGTCAGTCTGACGGCTTCTTCGTGCTGTGCGGAGCTGGATATAATCGATCATGGGGCAGGGTTTTGTTATGAAGTGCATGAAGGCCTGCCTTCACTCGGCATCATGGGTATGAAAGAACGGGCAGAAAAAGCCGGCGCGGAGTTTTTGGTTGAGTCAGAGCTTGGAGCGGGAACAAAGCTGTCCATTAGGCTTCCGCTTACCAATCAGAAAGGAAGGACAGTACAATGAAAATTGTAATTGCGGATGACCACCATGTTGTCAGAAAGGGGCTTCGTTTTTTCTTTGCCACCCAGGATGACATTGAAGTTGCCGGCGAGGCAGCAACTGGAACAGAAGCTCTTCGTGTCATCGAAGAGACAAAACCTGATCTTGTGCTAATGGATCTTTCTATGCCTGAGATGGACGGCATTCAAGCCATAAAAAAAGCAGTACAGCATTTTCCGGGGATCAATATCATTGTGCTGACGAGCTATTCCGATCAGGAGCATGTCATCCCTGCGCTTCAGGCAGGTGCGAAAGCGTATCAATTAAAGGATACAGAGCCCGAGGAATTGGTGAAAACACTAAGACAAGTGCATGCCGGCGAATACAGGCTTTCTTCAGCTATTATGCCCCATGTGCTGACACATATGAGAAATCAGCACGATCCGGAAAAAGAAAAATTTTATCAATTAACACGCAGGGAAAAGGACGTTCTGAACGAAATTGCGAACGGAAAAAGCAATAAAGAGATTGCGGCAGCCTTGTTTATCTCAGAAAAAACAGTGAAAACCCATGTGTCGAATCTTTTGGCAAAGCTTGAAGTGGCCGACCGCACACAAGCAGCGCTTTTCGCAGTGAAATATAACTTGAATGGAGAGATCACAAAATGAATATGTTAGTCATAAATGGTACGCCCAGAAAACATGGCAGAACAAGAATTGCCGCATCCTATATTTCAGCGCTGTATCACACAGACCTAATTGATCTAAGCGAGTTTATATTGCCGATTTTTAACGGTGAAGCGGAGCAATCCGAACTTTTGCAGGTACAGGAGCTTAAGCAGCGCGTCACTAAAGCGGATGCGATTGTCTTATTATCTCCTGAATATCACAGCGGCATGAGCGGCGCTTTAAAAAATGCACTGGATTTTCTAAGCAGCGAACAATTCAAATATAAGCCTGTAGCATTATTGGCAGTGGCGGGAGGCGGAAAAGGCGGCATCAACGCGCTGAACAATATGAGAACTGTAATGCGGGGTGTTTACGCCAATGTCATTCCGAAGCAGCTCGTGCTTGATCCGGTGCACATTGATGTTGAAAATGCTGCAGTGATGGAAAATATAAAGGTCAGCATAAAGGAGCTTGTCGAAGAACTTAGCATGTTCGCAAAAGCAGGAAATCCCGGCGTCTGAACGCCGGGATTTGTTTATGTGAGCAAGGCTAATTGATCTTCGTAAGTTAGTTCTGTGGCATGATCAATATAACGGAGAAGGGAATACAGCATCTTTTCAAGAACGGCGTAATCCTGTTCAAAATGATAGGCATGCAGAAAATGCTCGATTCGTTTTGATAACAAATCATCCTCTGTACGCACCATTAAAATTAATAAATTATCCCATTGAGAACGATGGGTGTAATACAACGCTTTATCGTAATCGGCATAATCCATGAATCGCTTCTCCTTTCTTGTGTGAGAAGTTCGTGATTAGTTTATGCCGCATTCCATGTTATTGACGGGGCAAAACTTGGCGTCTGCGGCAGTACAGGGGTAGCAATATGAGGGAGACATAAAATCAAAATGCTTGAATGAAGCTGTCTCTTTTGGAAAACCTATGGGAGAACATAATCTGGGTACAGGAGACTGAAAACATGAAATCTCTGCCGTATACCATTGCGCTTCTTTTTTGCGGATTGATCATCGTGTCAATGGCTGCAAAAGGGCATTCAACGGACACAGACGAGTCCGTTCAAAAGTGGGAACAGCTCGCCTGGAGTAAAATTCAGGATGAATATAAGGGTGCTTCATTTTCTGATTACGCTTATATGGGGCGGACCGAGGTGAATGATGAGCAGACGAAAGATGTTTTTCGGGTGACGGTCAGACAGAAAGATGATACCTTTTCTGTTCGGGCCGAAGTCTATTTTCATCCGGTGACAAAGCATATGATCAGCATCAATGTCTTTAGGCTCTAAAAAAACTGTACAGCCGCTCAGGCCATACAGTTTCTATTTTTAGAAATATCGTTTTGCACCAAGATAGCGCTGTTTCCAGTAAGAGTTGTTCATACTGGAAATGACAACACCGGAATCGTTGGCATTAATGAATTCCCCGTTTCCAAGATAAATTCCGACGTGGGAAGGGCCGGCTTTATATGTTGTAAAGAAAACGAAGTCTCCCACAGCAGGCTGGCTGACAGTTTTCATTGTGTTCCAATATCCAGCTGCCGTTAATCTAGATACGGATGTGACTTTGTTCAGTGCATAGTAAATGAATCCGCTGCAGTCAAACCCGGCCGGTGTCGTGCCTCCCCAGCGATACGGAACCCCCAACTGCTCTTTAGCGGCGGCAATCATTGTGTTAATTTTTGCGCTTGTTGAGCTGGTAGTGTTTGAAGAACCGGATGAAGAAGACGATGAAGATGAAGCTTTTCCGGTAATGACCAGCTTTTGGCCAATCTGCAAGACATCCGTTTTCAAATTGTTTTTCTCTCGAATCTGCTGAGCTGTTACATTAAACTTTTGAGCAATCACCCATAAGGAATCGCCGCTTTTCACCGTGTATGTAGTCGTCGTGCTTGAGCTAGCATTTGACGAAGAAGACGATGGTGATGAAGTTCCTGAAGATGCTTGACCTGTCAGCTTCAGCACTTGTCCGACGTACAGCACGTCTGATTTTAGATTGTTGCTGTTTCGGATTTGCTGAACAGTTAAGTTATAGTTGTTTGCAATTTTCCAAAGTGAATCTCCGCTTTTTACAGTATAATTCTTTGTTCCTGAAGTTTGGCTCGAATTGGAGTTGGATGAAGTGTCTTTGGAAGACGTTTTAGAGCCGCTTGATTTTGTTTTCAACACTTGATTCACATAAATGGTATCTGATTTTAAGTTGTTCAAGACCTTCAATTCAGCGACGGACATATTGACTTTGTTTGCAATTTTCCAAAGCGAATCTCCAAGCTGCACCTTGTATGTTCCGGTAGAAGATGAAGAGCTTGAGCTCTTATTAGAACTGCTTTTTGTACTGGAACTAGAGCTGGAGTTTGAAGAAACCGTACCGGCCACCTTTAATTTCTGGCCCGCACGAATCATGTCGCTGCTTAGTCCATTTAATTTTTTCAGTTCCTGCACCGTCATTTTATACTCATTTGCGATCAGCCAAAGTGAATCTCCGCTTTTCACTGTGTAAACAGAACTTCCGCTCTTCTTGGTTGTTGAGCTTGAAGTAGATGAAGTGCCGGAATTGCTGCCCGGAATCGTAAGCGTCTGGCCGATCGACAGAACAGTAGTCGATAGATGGTTGGCGGATGTGATAGCCGCCACACTTGAGTTGTAGTTTTGTGCCAGTTTCCATAACGAATCTCCGCTTTTGACCTTAATCGTTGCTGCTTCAGCTGGTGTCACTGCTAAAGTTGTACTGACAATCGCAGATGCTGTCAGACCTGCTGCTAATTTCTTTTTCATCTGAGCTCTCCTTTTTTCCCCCAATGATTTTGAATATGCTGTTTCTTTTTTATATCGGCAGATACGTCCCATCGTTTTGCCTTTTTTTTAAAACAGCCAAATTTTCTTAACAAAAAGGGGGAAAAAGGGCATAAAAAAGAAGGAATCAATCTATTCCTTCAATCTTAAAAGCTTCATAATGTCTTCTTTGTTTTTAACAAGGTCGCGCAGTGTGTAGTTGTCCAAAACCGCAAGATAGGCCATAAGCGCTTCATTAAGCACATGTTTTAAACCGCATACTGGGGAAATAACGCAGAGATTCTTGTTCACATCAAAACATTCCACAATATTAAAATCGTCTTCCGTTTTTCTGACAACCTCACCGATGTTGATGTCTTCCGGGTTCATGCCTAAGCGTATACCGCCGCCTCGTCCGCGTATTGTTTCTACGTAGCCGAGCTGGCCGAGCCTGTATATCACTTTCATGAGATGATTTTTTGAAATAGCATACGTTTCGGCAATCTGTTTTATATTTGAAAGTTCTCCGGGACGTTCTGCAGCCAGAAAAATCAACACTCTTAATGAATAATCTGTATAATTTGTTAACTTCATAATAAGACCTCGTAATAAGACATTTTCTATATCTTATCATAATCGATTGAAAAATGAAAAAAAAGGAATTTTCCATAAAAAACGTGCACCCTGCTGGGTACACGTTTTTTATTACATGTTATTCGGCGGATTTTGGTTTTTACGGTTCTTATCAATTTCGGTGTTTTGCATTTTGCGTTCAAATGTAGACAGATAACGTGATGCAAAATCCTTTCCGCCAAGGCCGAAGGATAAACCGAAAGCGAGTGCGAAGCCGCTAAGCACGATGATGAACGCGGAATTGACGATTGTGGCAGCGACACCAAGCTGGTCCAGGGCCATAAAGAAAGCAAGTGCAATAATCGTATATTTAGCAATCGCCGCTAAAGACTTGAATTCCTGGCCTTTGATCATGCTTGCGAGCACTTTTCGCACCAATTCTCCGGCGTAAAGGCCGATGCCGAGAATGAATACAGCGACAAGAACATTCGGCAGATACGCAATGATGCCAGTCGCAATCTCTACGAGGAAGTGCAGCTGAACAATTTGCAGCGCTTCGGCTGTAAACAGCAGAATGACAATGATTTGCGCAATCATACCAACAACTTGAGACAGGGACAGCTTCGCAGGCGTTCCTGTTTCCATGCCCATTTTTCCTAACACAGAATCAAAGCCTGCGCGATGGAGCAGTCCGGTCACCATGGTGTTTACCCATTTTCCTGCCCATATACCCGCTAAAACAAGTACGATGGCTATGATGATGTTCGGAAGCATGTTTAAAATGGTGTTTAGCATAGAGACAGCCGGTTTCGAAATGCCGGCGACATCCAGCTGGTCAAGCGCTGAAATGACGACCGGTATTAAAATCAGCACATAAGCGATTGTTCCGATGACTGCAGAAAGGCTTGTATCTTTTAAGTAAATAGATAAACCCATACGTGCTGCAAATCTCTCCGTGCCGATGCTTGCAAGGAAATTCGTAATGATGTCACGTACAAGACGGGCAACAAGCCAGCCGATTAAGACGATAAGCGCGGCGGCAAATAATTTCGGGAGAAAAGCGAGCACGCTTTCCATCATATTTGTAAACGGACCTGAAATGCCGCTGATTTTTAAAGAAGATAAAACCCCGGGCAGAAAAACAAGCAGCACGAGATAAAAAACAATTTGTGAAGCGGCATTGACTGCCTGATGAATATCTTTTCCTTCAGACACCAAATTCCACTTGCGCAGCTTGTCACTCGTGTTCAGCTTCATCCCGATTTTTTTAACAAGGAAGCTCAATACAGAGGCTGCAGCCCACCCTAACAGCAGAATGAGTCCGGCCTTCAGCACGCTTGGGATGGCTGCTGCAATTGCGGAAAGCATGCTGACAAACGGTGATGCTACTGTTGTCAGGTGCAAAATGTTAAAGAATAAAATAAAGACGATAATCAATGCGATAAAATAAACGATCTTGCTTATGACTTTTTCGGAGGAATAGCGTGATGGCTTTTTCCCAGCAAAGAGCTTGTCGTCGATTTTTGTTTTTCTGAGCCCTTTGTAAACCGCTTTTTCAATAATTTTAGCGATAGCCCATCCGATTAATAAGACGAGTAAAGCAATGATTACGTTTGGAAGCTTACTGAGATAAGAAGAAAGCATGTCTGCTACATTCAATTGGTATCGCTCCTTTTTTTCGTAATATGGTGTGTTTTTACCCACTGCCACAATCGGCAAACAGCTGAATGTGCCGGTCGAATTTTTTCTTGCCCATGTGAGGCTATCATCTTTTGTCAGGCGGGCTCATACATTATAGATAAGTCCAAGTAGGGGGGATTCGGTTGAACGCGGAGGAGAAGAAGGGATTACAGCGGGCAATTGAGGAAATTACCGAAGTTGCAAAAGGATTCGGCCTTGATTTCTACCCGATGAGATATGAAATCTGCCCGGCTGAAATTATTTATACATTCGGCGCGTACGGGATGCCGACAAGATTCAGCCACTGGAGCTTCGGCAAGCAGTTTCACAAAATGAAGCTGCATTATGATCTTGGATTAAGCAAGATTTATGAGCTGGTCATTAATTCAGATCCATGCTACGCTTTTTTGCTGGACAGCAACTCACTGATCCAAAATAAATTAATTGTCGCTCACGTTCTCGCCCATTGCGATTTCTTTAAAAACAACTGCAGATTCCAAAACACGAAGCGCGATATGGTGGAAAGCATGGCGGCAACGGCCGAGCGGATTAAACACTATGAACAGGTTCACGGGATAAAGGAAGTAGAAGCTTTTTTAGACGCGATCCTTTCGATTCAGGAGCATATCGATCCGTCTTTGGTCCGTCCGAAGCTCCTATGGAGTGTGGATGATGAGGAAGAGGAGATGGAAGAGGCAGCAACGCCTTATGATGATTTATGGTCTTTGGATGAAAAGAAACCGAAAAAACAAGTGAAAAAATCGAAAAAACCTTTCCCGCCGCGACCGGAAAAAGATATTCTGCTTTTTATCGAGGAGCATTCCCGGGAGCTGGAGCCGTGGCAGCGTGATATTTTAACGATGATGAGAGAGGAAATGCTTTATTTCTGGCCTCAGCTGGAAACAAAGATTATGAATGAAGGCTGGGCTTCCTATTGGCACCAGCGAATTATACGTGAGCTTGATTTAACCTCTGATGAAGCGATAGAGTTCGCCAAGCTGAATGCAGGTGTCGTTCAGCCGTCCAAAACAGGCATCAATCCTTATTATTTAGGGCTGAAAATATTTGAAGACATTGAAGAGCGGTACAACAACCCGACGGAAGAAATGAAAAAAATGGGCGTGAAGCCTGACTCAGGCCGCGAGAAAATGTTTGAGGTCAGGGAAATTGAATCTGATATCTCTTTCATCCGCAATTATTTAACAAAAGACTTAGTTATGCGCGAGGATCTTTACTTGTTTCAAAAACAGGGCAGAGATTATAAAATCGTCGATAAAGAATGGAAATCGGTACGCGACCAGCTCGTGAGCATGCGGGTAAACGGCGGGTTTCCATATTTGACAGTAAACGACGGCGATTACATGAAAAATAACGAGCTCTACATTAAGCATTGGTATGAGGGCATTGAGCTGGATTTAAAGTATTTGGAGAAAGTGCTCCCTTATTTATTTCAGCTTTGGGGGAGAAGCGTGCACATCGAGTCTGTACTAGAGGATAAGGAAGTCATGTTTTCGTATGACGGAAAAGGTGTTCACCGCAGGTATTTATAAAAAAAAGAGGATGCAGCGTTCTGCATCCTCTTTATTTTCCTGTTTTCAAAATTTTAAATATGATGTTTGCCTGATCTGTATTGTTAATCAGTCCGCGGAATTTTTCTTTTCCGGGGCCGTACGCGTATAATGGCACTTCTTCGCCGGTATGATCGGTACTCGTCCAGCCGCTGTTAGAGCGTGTGTTAAAAATCTTAATGATGGCTTTGTAGGCGCCTTTGCTTTTGTCAGCCTGTGCAGCGGCTTCAACACTTTTGATTTCTTCTGATGTAAATTTCAGATTTGTATAGCGGGCGAGCACATCTTTGGCCGGTTTGCCTTCATTGATTTTTTTTGCCATAAATACAGGTGTTTTTTTCGCGGAGAGAATCGGCTCCGCGTGCCAATTCTTTTCGCCGTTTGCGCCAATGGCAAAGCCGCCGGTTGTATGGTCAGCAGTTGCAATGACAAGCGTATGTTTATCTTTTTTCGCAAAATCAATCGCGGCTTTATAGGCCTGTTCAAAATCTTTAACCTCGCTCATGGCTCCTACTGTATCATTGTCATGGGCCGCCCAGTCAATTTGGCTGCCTTCGACCATCAAGAAAAATCCTTTTTTATTTTGGTTCAGGCGGTCAATTGCTGAAACCGTCATATCTTTGAGAGATGGTGTTTTGCTGTCACGGTCGAGCGCTTTAGCAAGCCCTCCGTCTGCAAAAAGCCCGAGCACCTGCTGATCTTTATTTTTCTTCAGTGATTGTTTTGTTGTCACATAGCTGTAGCCGGCTTGTTTGAATTCCTTGGTCAAATTTCTATCTTTGCGGTTAAAATACGATTTTCCGCCGCCAAGTAAAACGTCTATTTTTTGTTTGCCTTTTATTTTGTCATCCATATAGCTGTTGGCAATTTGGTCCATGTTTTTCCGTGATTCATTGTGGGCGCCATATGCGGCTGGAGTGGCGTGGTTAATTTCAGACGTTGCGACAAGACCTGTTGACTTGCCTTGCTGTTTGGCCTCTTCAAGCACTGATTTTACTTTTTTTCCGTTTTTATCAACGCCAATTGCATTGTTATAAGTCTTAACGCCTGTCGCTAATGCTGTTCCGGCTGCTGCTGAATCTGTAATATTATAGTCAGGGTCATCCGGGTGCGTCATCATCATGCCTGTCAGGTTCCGGTCAAACTCAGTTAGTTTCGGGTTATTCGGTGTTTCACCGTTATTTTTCAGGGAACGGTAGGCGTTTATGTAAGGAGTCCCCATGCCGTCACCGATCATCACAATGACATTTCTGATTTCGGCTTTGTCTTGTTTTTTAGCGCTTGCCGTTTCGGTTTTCTGCAGCTCGGCTCCGGCAAAAATCCCAGCTGTAAGGACAGAAACAGCGGCGAGTGGCAAAAGTTTTGATTTCATGTTTTGAAACAAATTCATTCTTTGCATGCCTCCTTTAAATGTATTCTGTTTATCATGTTAGGGAAATATTGTTAAATGCGGCTATTGATCGTGTAAACATTAAGTAAAGCATTGTAAGGAAATATAAAAACGCTGTTTCGTTATCTTGCCTTATTTGATGTAAAGCATTCATTTTTCAGAAAAATCTTTACCTCTTTGCCCTTGCATGATATGTTTGTTTAAATAAAAAAACTGCGGATGACCGCAGCTTTCCACGTATATTCTTTATCACACATTCTTCCATAAGTAAGTTGACCCCGAGAGGTTCTCATTTATTTCCTTTATGTTGAAAAACCTCCCATAAAACATGACAAAAGCACTCGTTTTTTGTCACCTTTGAAACGAAAATGAAATATTTAATACCCTTAAAAACTTTTTTTAAGAACGAATAATTAAGAAATTTGTCGCATGAAGTCAAGACTATTTCTGTTGGGAATCTATCCTTATAATAGAAAACAATAAGATTAATTAAAAAAAAGAGATACATATATAGATATAAAATTTGGGGAGGAAAATATGAAAAAGCAAATCATTACAGCGACGACAGCAGTTGTTTTAGGATCGACATTATTTGCAGGAGCGGCATCTGCACAAAGCATCAAGGTGAAAAAAGGCGACACGCTATGGGATCTTTCAAGAAAATATGACACTACGATCAGTAAAATTAAATCAGAAAACAACCTTCGTTCAGACATCATTTATGTAGGGCAGACTTTATCGATTAACGGCAAATCTACAAGTTCAAAAAGCAGCAGTTCTTCATCTTCTTCTACATACACAGTAAAGAGCGGGGACAGCCTTTGGAAAATTTCTAAAAAATACGGCATGACAGTCAATGAACTGAAAAAACTGAATGGCTTAAAATCAGACTTACTTCGTATCGGACAAGTTCTGAAACTGAAAGGTTCAACAAGTTCAAGCAGCTCTAGTTCATCAAGCGTATCAACATCTTCAGGTTCAACTTCAACTTATAAAGTGAAACGCGGGGATAGTCTGTCTAAAATCGCAAATCAATACGGCACTACAGTTAGCAAATTAAAAAGCTTAAACGGCTTAAAATCAGATGTAATCTACGTCAACCAAGTGTTGAAAGTAAAAGGAACAAGCACAAGCTCAAGCTCAAAAAATGTTTCTTCCGGCTCTTCTTCATCTTCAAGCAGCAAAGCATCATCTGCTACATCACTTAATGTGAGCAAGCTGGTTTCTGATGCAAAAGCGTTAATCGGAACGCCATACAAATGGGGCGGAACGACAACTTCCGGCTTTGACTGCAGCGGATTCATCTGGTACGTGCTGAATAAACAAACAAGTGTGGGCAGAACAAGCACTGCGGGATACTGGAGTTCTATGAAGAGCATTTCCAACCCGTCTGTCGGAGATTTTGTCTTCTTCACAACATATAAATCCGGCCCTTCTCATATGGGAATTTATATCGGAAACAACAGTTTCGTTCATGCAGGGTCTGACGGCGTACAAATCAGCAGCCTGGACAACAGCTACTGGAAGCCTCGTTACCTCGGTGCGAAAAGATTCTAATTTTAATAGGAAACCCGTTCATTGGAACGGGTTTTTTTCATTAGACGAAGCACATTCGTTTTGG
The DNA here is from genome assembly GCF_023238245.1 of Bacillus rugosus. Classification (NCBI taxonomy): domain Bacteria; kingdom Bacillati; phylum Bacillota; class Bacilli; order Caryophanales; family Bacillaceae; genus Bacillus; species Bacillus rugosus. The sequence continues at coordinate 1,056,566 of NZ_CP096590.1, forward strand.
TTGCTCCTAAAAATGAAAATGTGATAGAAAATCCAAAAATTTTTTTTCTTTCTTATTTTCATAAAGGGCAATTGCGTAAGCGCCGGCATAGGGCAGCTGCACTGATTGATAAGGGATTCTGATCATCTGTTTTTCTGCCAATTCACGCTTTACTGTGGATAAGGGCAGAAATGAAACGCCGAGTCCTTCCTTGATAAACCGTTTCGTTATATGTGTTTGTGTGACTTTCATTGTTCTCACAAATGGAAATGTCACTCTGACTTGATGGAGCAAGTCGTCCCAGTAATCAGGGTGATTGTGGGTCAAAAGCAGGTACTGCTCAAGCACCTCTTTGGCATCAATTTCTTTGTCATCTATGAAACGCTGATCGGGCGGAGCAACAAGGACAACAGGATCTTGATATAAACAGTGGCAGGTTAAAGAGGAAGACTGCACCTTTAAACAGCTCAGGCCGATATCTGCTTCGCCGGCTTTAATCAGTGACGCGATTTCTGCGGATTCGAAAATCGTAACTGCCATTTCTGTTTCCGTATTCATCGCTGTGTACCGCTTCATGACAGAAGGGAGCACAGTATCTGCGATAAGCGGAGAAACCGCGAGCTGTAAGGTTTGAGAGTAGCCTTGTCTCACTCTGTGAAGCTCTGCCATGCTGTTTTCGTAATCATCAAGAAGCCGGAGCGCATACGGCAAATAAGCTCTGCCTTCATCAGTCAGCTGGATCTGCCTTCCTTTTCGCTCGAACAGCTTGCAGCTGATTTCTTTTTCTAATTGCTTGATATGTACGGTCACAGTGGGTTGAGATAAAAAAAGCGTTTCCGCTGTTTTTCGGAAGTTTTCATATTTCGCAGCGGTCACAAAGGTGTGAAGCCATTTGAAGTCCATTTCTATTCTCCCTCTGATTAATATTTTTAATTAATTCCCTTTAAAATATTCATTATTTTTTAAATATTATATTTACTATAATAACAGAAAAGGATAGGGGGAATACAAATGGTACATTACGGATTAAAGGGAATTACATGTGTGGAAACATCTATCAGCCATATTGATGGCGAAAAAGGCCGTCTGATTTACCGAGGCCATCATGCAAAAGACATTGCTTTGAATCACAGCTTTGAAGAAGCCGCTTATTTGATTTTATTTGGAAAACTGCCGACATCTGAAGAATTGCAGACATTTGAAGATAAGCTGGCTGCGGAGCGGCATCTGCCGGAACACATCGAGCGCTTGATTCAGTCACTGCCAAACAACATGGACGACATGTCGGTGCTGAGAACGGTTGTATCCGCATTGGGAGAAAATGCGTACACATTCCATCCTAAAACAGAAGAAGCGATTCGGCTGATTGCAATCACGCCTTCCATCATAGCGTACAGAAAACGATGGACGCGCGGTGAACAATCAATTGCGCCATCTTCCCAGTACGGACATGTCGAAAACTACTATTATATGCTCACAGGTGAACAGCCTTCAGAGGCAAAAAAGAAAGCGCTTGAAACATATATGATTCTGGCCATGGAGCACGGCATGAACGCATCCACTTTTTCGGCACGGGTCACATTATCTACAGAGAGTGATTTAGTATCTGCCGTCACTGCTGCTCTCGGCACGATGAAAGGCCCGCTGCACGGAGGCGCTCCTTCTGCGGTGACAAAAATGCTTGAAGACATTGGAGAAAAAGAAAATGCTGAAGCATATCTGAAAGAAAAACTCGAAAAAGGAGAGCGCCTGATGGGATTCGGCCATAGGGTGTACAAGACGAAGGACCCGCGGGCAGAAGCTTTGCGACAGAAAGCAGAAGAGGTGGCCGGCAATGACCGCGACCTTGATCTTGCGCTGCATGTAGAAGCAGAAGCGATTCGTTTGCTTGAAATCTACAAACCGGGACGCAAGCTGTATACAAATGTTGAATTTTATGCGGCGGCTGTCATGAAGGCGATCGATTTTGATGATGAATTGTTTACACCGACCTTTTCAGCAAGCAGAATGGTAGGATGGTGCGCCCATGTGCTCGAACAGGCAGAAAACAACATGATTTTCCGTCCATCGGCGAAATATACAGGCGTCATTCCTGAAGAAGTTCTTTCATAACATATCTTGCCGTTTATTTGCTTCTATGGCGTGGTAACGTTCAGTATCAACCACATGTCTAGGACTGATGAATATGAACCCAATGGACAGACAAACAGAAGGGCAAGCGCCGCAGCATCAGGACAGACAGCCGGGCATTGAGTCAGAAATGAATCCGCTGCCTCTGTCAGAGGACGAGGATTATCAAGGAAGCGGAAAGCTGAAAGGAAAAGTCGCCATCATTACCGGGGGCGACAGCGGAATAGGGAGAGCAGCCGCTATTGCGTTTGCTAAAGAAGGGGCTGATGTCTCCATTCTCTACTTAGACGAGCATTCGGACGCTGAGGAAACGCGTAAACGGATCGAAAAGGAACATGTCCGCTGCCTGCTTATCCCGGGAGATGTCGGGGACGAGAACCATTGTGAACAAGCTGTACAGCAAACAGTAGACCATTTTGGCAAACTTGATATCTTGGTGAACAACGCTGCTGAACAACATCCGCAGGACAGCATTCTCAACATTTCAACAGAACAGCTTGAAAAAACATTTCGCACAAACATTTTTTCCATGTTTCATATGACGAAGAAAGCTTTGCCTCACTTGAAAGAGGGGAGTGCAATTATTAATACGACTTCCATTACCGCTTATGAAGGGGATACGGCGTTAATTGATTACTCCAGCACAAAAGGTGCAATTGTCTCCTTTACGAGGTCCATGGCGATGTCGCTTGCGGATAAAGGCATCAGAGTGAATGCGGTGGCGCCTGGCCCGATTTGGACACCTCTTATTCCGGCGACATTCCCTGAGGAAAAAGTGAAACAGCACGGTTTGGATACCCCAATGGGAAGACCGGGACAGCCGGTTGAGCATGCAGGCGCTTATGTCCTGCTGGCGTCTGACGAATCTTCTTATATGACAGGGCAGACCATTCATGTGAATGGCGGCCGTTTTATTTCAACATAATCAACGAGAAACCAGCCTGATGGCTGGTTTTTTTACGATGAGAAATTTAAAAATAAAAAATTTGTCGATTTTTCTAACAATTTTGTTTTCATTTTTGTGATTTTATATATAATATTGAGTAGGAGAAAGGAATGATTCACGACCGGTACAAATAGAGTAGAAAAAAAGAAAAATGCCCATTATCGTTCATGAATTCAGAAAATTCAAATAAAATATATAAAAATAGAGAATTAGTCTAGGAGTTGAAGGGGAATGAAAGGGAGCGTATTTAGGAAGAAAAGCATTCAGGATTTAATCGCTGCGACGAGCGGTGAAAAATCTTTAAAAAGAGAATTAGGGGCATTCGATTTAACATTGCTTGGAATCGGAGCTATTATTGGCACAGGGATTTTTGTGCTGACGGGAACAGGTGCAGTCACGGCCGGTCCCGGCCTGACCGTTTCATTTGTTGTGGCGGCGCTGGCTTGTCTATTCGCCGCCCTGTCTTACGCAGAATTTGCTTCAAGCGTGCCTGTTTCAGGTTCGGTGTATACATTCACATATGCGACATTGGGAGAGCTTATGGCCTTTATTATCGGGTGGGATTTAATTTTAGAATACATGCTGGCGGTAAGTGCAGTGTCAGTCGGCTGGTCTGGTTATTTCCAATCATTTTTATCAGGGCTTGGCATTCATCTTCCGGTTGCTTTAACAGCGGCACCGGGCGCGGTGAAAGGCACCTTTACCATTTTTAATCTGCCTGCATTCGTGATTGTAATGGCGATAACGTTTTTGCTTTATTTAGGAATTAAAGAATCAAAAAGAGTCAACAACATCATGGTTATCTTGAAAGTGCTGGTCGTTCTGCTGTTTATCGCAGTGGCAGCCGTTTACGTGAAGCCGCATAACTGGCAGCCGTTTATGCCGATGGGCTTTGGCGGCGTATTCAGTGCAGCGGCGCTCGTATTCTTTGCTTTTATCGGATTTGACGCTGTATCCTCTGCAGCGGAAGAGACGAAAAATCCTGCGAAGGATCTGCCTAAAGGCATTATATTCTCTTTATTGGTTTGCACGATTTTATATGTCACCGTATCAGCGATCATGACAGGGGTTATCCCATTTGCTCAGTTTGCGGGTGTGGATCATCCGGTTTCTCTCGTTCTTCAAAGCGCAGGGCAAAATTGGGTGGCAGGCATTATTGATATTGGCGCTGTTTTAGGGATGACGACAGTTATGCTCGTGATGCTTTATGGACAGACACGCGTCATGTTTGCCATGTCACGTGACGGTCTTGTGCCGGGCTCACTTTCTAAGGTACATCCAAAGCACAAAACACCATATGTGGCCACTTGGTTTTTCGGAACAATGTCGGCGCTTCTCGGCTCGCTTGTTCCGCTGGATGAACTTGCAAAACTGGTAAACATCGGGACGCTTTCAGCGTTTGTGCTGATTTCTGTGGCAGTTATCGTTTTGAGAAAGAAACAGCCGGATCTTCCGAGAGCTTTTAAATGTCCGGGGGTTCCAGTGATCCCCGGCCTGGCGATTCTGTTCTGCCTGTTCCTTATTTTAAATCTTGGATGGGTGACGATTGTCCGCTTCTTAGTGTGGCTGTTAATCGGCTTGGCAATCTATTTCCTGTATTCAAGAAAGCATTCAAAATTAAATCAATAATCTTTCAATAAAGAGAGCGGTGATTCAGACCGCTCTCTTTTATATTCTTGATCATGAATATATAGAAATGAAGACAAAAATAAGAGATAATATAGGCTGGAAAGGAAGTGACGTTTATTGTCTGAGCAAAAACCAGTCCAATGGGCTTCGAAAATCGGTTTCGTCATGGCAGCCGCCGGCTCTGCCATCGGCTTGGGCGCGATTTGGAAATTCCCTTATGTAGCGGGGACTAATGGAGGAGGAGCCTTTTTTCTTATCTTTGTGTTATTTACCATCCTCTTAGGCTATCCGCTTTTAGTGGGGGAATTTATTTTTGGAAGACGGAACCAGACGAATGCCATTGATGCATATAAAAAAGAAGCGCCGCGAACAGCTTGGTTTCTAACAGGGTGGGTCGGCGTAGCAGCATGTTTCTTAGTACTCTCGTTTTACAGTGTAATCGGAGGATGGATTTTGCTGTATATCGTGAAGACAGCATCTGGTTCACTGTCCGGACTTTCTCAAGCACAGTATGGCACCCTTTTTGCTTCTATTATCCAAAATCCGGTGCAGACGATCGCGGCTCAGTTTGTTTTTATGGTGCTGACTGTCTTGGTAGTGGCCAGAGGGGTTCAAAAAGGGATTGAACGGGTCAGTGCGGTGATCATGCCGATTTTGTTTATATTGTTTATTCTTCTCGTTCTTCGGTCTCTCACACTTAATGGTGCGATGGAAGGCGTGAAATTTTTGCTTGTGCCTCATTTCGGCGATCTGACTCCAGAATCGATATTATTCGCGCTGGGACAGGCCTTCTTTACGTTAACACTGGGTGTTTCGGTAATGGTGACTTACAGCTCTTACTTGCCGAAAACACAAAATGTCCCTCGTTCGGCAGCCTCCATTGTCGTGATGAATATCATTGTGACACTCTTGGCGGGCTTGGCCATTTTTCCGGCGGTTTTTTCATTCGGCTTTCAGCCAAATGAAGGTCCAACACTGCTGTTTACAGTGCTTCCGGCCGTTTTTGAACAGCTTCCGTTCGGCACGTTATTTTTTATCGGCTTTCTCGTTGCGTTTTTATTTGCAGCCTTAACCTCAGCGTTTTCGATGGTTGAAATTATTGTCGCCACAATCGGAAAAGGGAACGAAAAGAAGAGAAAAAAACTGTCATGGACGAGCGGGCTTTTAATCTTCTTGGTCGGAATCCCTTGCTGCTTGTCTTATGGCGTATTGAGCGATGTGCACATATTTGGTAAAACGTTTTTTGATATTGCTGATTTTACCGTCAGCAATGTTTTGATGCCATTAGGCGCTCTGTTAATTTCTCTTTTTATCCCGCTCAAAATTTCGAAGCGCGAGCTCTGGGAGGAAATGAGAAACGGATCAAATGCAGGTAAAGCATTCTTTTACACTTGGTTTTATTTGCTTCGTTTTATCGTGCCATTAGCCATTATTATTGTATTCTTAAATTTAATCGGGATTTTATCATTTTAAAAAAACAGGCTCCGTTTCCGGAGCCTGTTTTCTTATTTAATTAGACGATATCAACTTAGCCCATGCTGTTTTCAGTTTTTGGATACCAAGCCTGATGTCCTCTTCTGACAAACCGCCATAACCGATTAAGACAGAAACAAATGGCGGCTGTCCTTTATATGAGGGGGATACGGGATAGATGGTTACGCCGTTGTCGGCGGCAGCTTTAATCGCTTCTTCTTCACTTACTGAAAACAAAAGCCGCAGCAGGATGTGAAGCCCGGAGTTTTTACCGAGAATCTCAACGGTGTTTCCTAGTTCAGAGCGTATGGCCTCTAACAGGACAGCATGTTTTTTTCGGTATAAGGCTCTCATTCTATTTACGTGCTTTTGCCACTCTCCGCTTTCGATGAAGTCTGCCAGTGCCATTTGCGAGTGGGAAGAGACGGTTTGCTTCATTAACTGAGCGTTTTTTCTGACCGGTTCCACGAGTGCAGGGGGGAGGATCATGTAGCTGAGCCGCAAGGAAGGCAGTAGTGACTTTGAAAAAGTGCCCAGGTATATGACTCTGCCATTCGGATCAAGACCCTGCAAAGACGGAATGGGCTGGCCGCTGTAGCGAAATTCTCCATCGTAATCATCCTCTATAATGAACGAGTTTGCTTCTTTCGCCCACGCCAGCAGCTCCTGTCTGCGGGTTATCGTCATAATGGTCCCGAGCGGAAACTGATGCGAAGGAGTCGTATACACCAGATACGGATTTTGGCGTTTAAGCTCACCCGGCAGGACGCCTTCTTTATCAGAACAAATCGGAATGACATTCATGCGATTTGCTTCAAACATCCTTCTCGACCGGTGAAAACCCGGTTCTTCAAAACCGATTTTTGTTCCTGGCACAAGCGTAAGGCAAAGAATCTGCAGAAGCACGGTAGTTCCTGCGCCGATGATGATCTGCTCTGGCTCGCAATGTACTCCTCGTGACAGCCTGACAAAACGGGCAATCATCTGCCTGAGTTCAGGTTCTCCTTGTGGATCGCCAGAGGTATGGAACGATCCGGAATAGCGATCCAGACTTTTTGCCATACTTTTTCTCCAGGCGTTAAAGGGAAAGAGGTCATGATCAACATTGCCCTGATGAAAGTCAATAGCAGGTGTGTTCTTTACATGTAAGACCTTTTGCATAGACTGCTGAAAATGGTCAGGAGCTGTCGGGAAGTCTGCTTCTACTTCCGCCGCGTACCAGCCGATTTTTGGCTTGCTTTTGACATAGCCTTCAGCAGTTAATTGCTCGTAAGCACGTTCGATTGTTGCCGTACTGACACCGAGCAAGCCGGAGAGCCTGCGCTTTGACGGAAGTTTTGTTCCCTTCGGTATTCGCGCATGTGAAATTTCTTGTTTGAAAAAGGTATAAAGCTGCTCATACAGCGGTGTTTTGCTTTTTTTATCAAGAAAAGGCGTGATATCCATCTCATATCTCCTTTGTATCTGGCATGGTCAATTTTTCTGATATTGGCTATTTGGTGAATGCCATTTATTCGCTATGATCATTGTAACGAATGGAAAGGGGATTGAGAAGATGATTCATATGAAACAATTAACCACGAAAGAAGAATGGGCCGAGTCGTATCCGATAATGAGTGAATTGAGAACAGAACTGAATGAAGAGACGTATTTACAAAGACTTGAAGCCTGCGTGCAGAAAGAATCGTATATGCTGTTTGCCTTATATGAGGGTACAACAATCAGGGCGCTATGCGGCGCGCTGCCGAGGGTTTCCATTCATAAAGGGGAGCACTTATGGATTGCGGATCTTGTGACAACCGCGCCTTGCCGATCAAAGGGATACGGCAAAATGCTTTTGGATTATGCCACAGACTGGGCGAAAAAAGCCGGATTAAGCTTTGTCAGTCTTTCATCTGGCCTTCAGCGTAAAGACGCTCACCGATTTTATACAGACAAAATGGGTTTTACTATAGAAAGCTACTTGTTTCGAAAGCCGATGCAATGAAAAAAGACGCCTCTTCAGGCGTCTTTCTTTTAAAAGCCAAACTGTAAATTGGTATCAACAGATACAATGGTATACACACAAATGATCACAAAGAGATTCAGGATGACGCCGAGCAAGCCAGGACCTGTCCGCCCTCTCTTGATGAAGAGTTCAATAATGCCAAACGGAACGGCAGCCATGGCGAACGGAAGCATTTGATAGGAATAAAATGTGACGTTGCTGATAATCGCCAAATTCAGCAAGAGCAGGGACAGAATCGCTGTCCCGACAGAGATCCAGCCGAATACATTGTGTTCTTTAAAAATTCTTACCAGTTCCATAATTCCACCTCGCCGACATTCGCTGATTTTACAGATTTGTTTTTCAGCATGCGCTGGATTTCCTTGGTCGGCCCTGTAACGACCGAACCGTATACATTGACACCGTTTTTCTCTACATAATCCAATCGATTATCCACATTCAGGTCTTTTCGTTTTGAAATGACCTGCGCCCATTTTTCGTGCTTGGACATGAATTTCAGGGCGTTGATAAACTGATCGCCATTTGACTTGCCTTTTGAATTAAGTGCAGCCAAGAACTTTGAATCCTTCCCAGGATAGCCAAGAGGTTCTGTGTACACTGTCTTATTTGTATTTTTCTCTGTTTCAATTGCATTCCACAAAAAGCTCACATCGTAGCCTTTGAACTTGTTATACACCTCTTTTGTCGGGTATGCACGGTCATATGAAAGATAGACCTCGGATACCGTTCCTTCAGGCAATGTCTTTAACGTTTTTTCCGCTTTTGCGGTTGTTTGTTCTGACGCATTTGATGGGTGTGTAAAGTAATGGCCTGTTTTGTTCACTTCTAAGTCATAGTAGTTAACGGCCGGCGCTTTCACTTTATCATAAAACATTTCAACCCGTTCATTCCCTACGGCAGCCGTCTTCGTGCCGATCTGCTTTTGCAGCGGGAATTCCGTATTCATGCCAAACAGCTTCACTTGGCTTTTCAGTCCGGATGTATCAACAAGAACATTCGGCATGGTCAGGGCCACAGTGACTGCGGCGGTTTCCATAAGCTCATTGCCGGTGCTGTGTTTTCCTCCCATTCCGTAATAGAGGTAGCTACCCAGCGTACAGAGCGGCAAAATCATTAATGTCGAAATGACGGCAAGCACAGAAATTCGCAAATAAGACTTGCGTTTTCCGTAGGCTAAAATCGCTTTTTGTTTTTCAGGACTAATGCTGACATCCCAATCGTTGTTGTCCTCTAGCTCGCTGTCAATCAGTTCCTGATACACTTCGAGCTTCTCAAGTTCTTCCTCAAATGCTGTCATTTCCTGGTCGCTCATTTCCCCATTTTTATATTGATCAAAACGCTTTTTAAATTCTTCATTCATCATTAACACCTCTATTATAAAGTGCTTTCAGCCGCTGTCTGGCGCGAAATAAAACACTTTTAAAATTCGCCTCTGAAATATTCATAATATGGGATGCTTCTTTGTAATTTAACTCTTTTAAATAATATAGCGTTAAGGCCTCCCGATAATTATCGGGGAGCTCGGACATATAACCAGTCAGCACTTCCTTTATCTCTACCTGATGGGCAGGGCTCTGAACAGCATTTTGAAAGAGGCTTCCGATTAAGTCATCAGAAATGGTGACTTCTTTCTTATGCTTTCTGACGTAATCAATGAAGGCGTTTCGCGCCACTTGAAAAAGCCAGGGTTTTACTTTGCTGTGATCATAGGAGTGAATGTGTATGTATGCCCGCATAAAGGTTTCCTGCAGCAAGTCTTCGGCAAGATGCTTGTCTTTTGTCATGGAGAGCAGGAACCTGTAAACATCATTCATGTACATTTGGTAAATTTCATCGATCGTCACTGCCTTTTCTCCCCTCTATCTTATACACGCATAAGAAAGGTTTAAAGTTGCACATTACGTGCAAACGGCTTTTTTATACCTAATCAAACACCATTCCTATATAGTAACCAAAAATGGCCGCAAAAGATAGTACCGAGAAATGTTTAACATTTTTGCCAGCGGGGAAAAGATAGTGAAAAAGTGAAGGAGTGGCACAATGGAAAATACCCGTATAGCAGATACAGGAATCAAAGCCTCCAGAATCGGCCTCGGTACATGGGCGATTGGCGGAACGATGTGGGGAGGCACTGACGAAAAAACATCCATCAAAACAATCCGCGCCGCTCTTGATCAGGGGATCACACTGATTGACACCGCGCCGGCTTACGGCTTCGGACAGTCCGAGGAAATCGTCGGCAAGGCGATCAAGGAGCACGGCAAAAGAGATCAGGTGATTCTCGCAACGAAAACGGCTCTGGACTGGAAGAACAACCAGCTGTTCCGCCATGCGAACAGAGCGAGAATCATAGAGGAAGTCGAGAATTCTTTGAAGCGGCTTCAAACGGATTATATTGATCTTTATCAGGTGCATTGGCCTGATCCGCTTGTGCCAATTGAAGAAACGGCGGAAGTAATGAAGGAATTGTATGATGCGGGGAAAATCCGGGCGATTGGCGTCAGTAATTTTTCAGTTGAGCAAATGGATACATTTCGCGCTGCCGCACCGCTTCATACGATACAGCCTCCATATAATCTGTTTGAAAGAGAAATCGAAGAGGATGTTCTTCCTTATGCGAAAGACAAACAGATCACAACGTTATTATACGGCAGTTTATGCAGAGGGCTGTTAACAGGAAAAATGACCGAAGCGTATACATTTGAGGGCGACGATCTGCGAAATCACGATCCGAAATTCCAAAAGCCCCGCTTTAAAGAGTATCTTTCCGCTGTCAAACAATTGGATGAACTGGCGGAAACACGTTATGGTAAATCAGTAATTCATTTGGCTGTCAGATGGATATTAGATCAGCCTGGAGCAGATATCGCTCTTTGGGGAGCAAGAAAGACTGAGCAGGTTGAAGCGGTATCAGAGATTACAGATTGGACGCTGAGCAGTGAAGATCATAAAGACATCAATACCATATTAGAAAATACGATATCAGACACGGTCGGACCGGAGTTTATGGCACCGCCGACAAGAGAGGAAGTATAACAAAAGCTGAGGGCACATCCTCAGCTTTTTGTCGTTTTAACCAGAGAAATCATAAAAATTAGTACCAGGTAATAAAAAATGTTGTTATAATAAGTAACAGTAAGAATCATTGATTACGACAAAGGAAGTGCGATATGTATAAGTTTTGTGCAAATGCTTTAAAAGTTATTCTTTCTCTTCGCGGAGGAGTGAAGGTGTATAACAAAGAAAACCTTCCGGCCGATTCAGGTTTTGTCATCGCGTGTACACACTCCGGCTGGGTTGATGTGATCACACTCGGAGTCGGGATTCTTCCTTATCAAATACACTACATGGCGAAAAAAGAGCTTTTTCAAAATAAATGGATCGGTTCATTTCTGCAAAAAATTCATGCCTTTCCGGTAGATCGGGAAAATCCCGGGCCAAGCAGTATTAAAACACCGATTAAGCTGCTGAAAGAAGGAGAGATCGTCGGTATCTTCCCAAGCGGAACAAGAACCTCTGAGGACGTGCCTTTAAAAAGAGGCGCGGTGACGATTGCGCAAATGGGGAAAGCTCCGCTCGTTCCCGCTGCTTATAAAGGGCCTTCAAGCGGAAAGGAATTGTTCAAAAAAGGAAAAATGAAGCTAATTATCGGTGAGCCACTTCAGCAGGCTGATTTTGCCCACCTGCCGTCAAAAGAAAGACTTGCAGCAATGACAGAGGCTTTGAATAACAGCATTAAAGAGCTTGAAAAGAAGCTTGAGCAGCTATAAACCATCAGTATTTCTACTCACTGATTTTCCGATTGTTTATAAGTTCCTCGGCAATTAGCTATACTAATTGAGGAATTGACTATTGGGAAAGGTTACGGAAAATGAAAAAAATTATCGTGGTAGGAGCTGGAATTCTGGGAGCGTCAACTGCATATCAGTTAGCCAAAATGGGGGCCGAGGTCCTTGTTATAGATCGGAAGGATAAGGGACAGGCCACCTATGCGGCGAAGGGCATTATTTGTCCATGGCTGTCACCCAGGCAAAATCAGGCGTGGTACAGAATGGCAAAGGCAGGAGCACACTTTTACCCCAGTTTCATAGAGGAGCTTAGAAAAGAAGGCGAGAAAGAAACGGGTTATGCTCCTGTTGGTGCTCTTAGTATCCATCAGGAGAAAGAAAAGATAGAGAATATTGAAAAACGGGTGCAGGAACGTAAACAAGATGCCCCGGAAATCGGTGAGATTTCCTTTCTTTCTGAAATAAAAACAGCGGGTATGTTTCCGCTATTGGATAAACGGTACCATTCCATTCATATAAGCGGTGCTGCCCGAGTGGATGGCGAAGTGCTGAGAGATGCATTAGTGCGTTCTGCTCAAAGAATGGGCGCCGTTTTTTTAACAGGCGACGCCAAAATTCAATATCATTCAAAACGAGTGACAGGCGTAACCGTCGGTGATGAACGTTATACTGCTGATGAGGTGATTGTTTGTGCTGGTGTATGGGCAGGCCAATTGCTGGAGCCTTTAGGCATTCGCTTCAAAGTAAGCGTGCAAAAAGCGCAAATCGTATATGTACAGGTTCCGGCCGCAAACGATATGTACAGCTGGCCGGCTGTGATGCCGCCTTCTAAGGAATATCTGTTAGCTTATGCTGACAAGAGAATAGCCATCGGAGCAACTCGTGAAGATGACATAGAAGGACATGATGTACGGATAACGGCCGGCGGGCTGCAGGAATTGTTGAACAAAGGTTTAGAAATGGCTCCTGGTTTAGCAAACAGCACCTTTCAAGAAGCAAGAGTCGGTTTACGTCCCTTTACACCAGGGGATGTGCCGGTAATCGGACCCCTTCCCGGCTGGGACGGGATCATAGCAGCAAATGGCCTTGGATCGTCAGGTTTGACAATGGGCCCCTATATGGGGCTGCAGCTGGCAAAGCTGGCTCTCAAAATGGATGTAGACATCAATTTAGATGATTATGATATAAAAAAAGCAGCAGAAGTTCATTGAACATCTGCTGCTTTTTTGTTTTATATTTTGGATAATGAAAGCTGATCCTCTGGCAGTGCTTTAAGTGAGCCGTCATTGTTTAATACAGAACGCCATGTATAACGCGGTTCATAACCAAGTATCTTTTTCGCTTTATCGATTGCCATCAGCGTTTCATATCCTTTTATATCTCTTTTTAAAGAGACATCCGGGAAAAACCGCTTAACCAAATCTTCACTCGGTTCTTTCATGATGGTGTCCGGCGCAGTAATATGGAAGACATCGTTTCCGAGATTATTTTTTTCGACTGCAAGCAGGCAAGCGTGTGCAGCATCTCTGACATCACAATACGCCCATGCATTTTTCTTTTGAATATCTTTTTGCTGCTCGTTCCAGTGCATCCCGGGTATTTTTTCGTACTCATCGGGCTCATATATATTCGCAAAACGAAGAGTGACGATTTGTGTTTTGGTTAGCTTTGAATACATATCTGAGAGAATTTCAGTCAGCCGTTTTGCCATGGCATACGATGATTTCACGATCGTCGGGTGCTCCTCGTCTACAGGAAGGTAGCTGAGCTCTTTCGGGACAAACGGATATCCCAGCACCGTCTCACTTGAAGCCCATACCAGCTTAGGGATTTTAAAATCTTTACAGGCTTCCAGGACATTAAAATTGACAAGCATATTATTTTCAAATATCGCCTGAGAGGTATTCCTGACATCGGTCGGAATATTCCCGAGGTGAACCACAGCATCACAGCCCATAATAAGCTGACATACCTGGCCATAATCCCGCAAATCTGCTTGAATAAATTTTTTCGATGCTGATTCCTCTCTTAATAATCGATCTGACGCTGTTACATCATGGCCGGCCTCCAGTATTGTTCTTACGGCCCACCGTCCTATTTTGCCTGCTGCTCCAGTTACCACTACTTTCATGATGTCACTCCTTTTTCTCGCTTTTAAAATGAGATCCAGTCCCCTGATTAGAATTCCCGAGGATTAGCGTTTTATTAGCAGCAGTTTTCATAGGAGGAGAATAGGGAGGTTAAAATAAAACATAATAAAAAGACACCTCAGTAAAAGGTGTCTTTTTATATTATGCTTCTCTTGGTTCCCCAGCTTCGACCAGCTCTTCTGCCGCAAGCTTTTTGACTTCAATATAAGCGACGTGGTGGCCGTCGATTTCATTGATGATAAATTCGCAGCCTTCTTCGATGATAGAATCGTCTTTTTCAACATCGTATTTTTGGGTAAGGAACCAGCCGCCGATCGTATCGACTTCTTCGTTCTCTAAATGAATGCCGAGCAGATCGTTTACTTGGTCGATCAACACTTTTCCGTCAAGAATATAATGGCCTTCGCCGATTTTGCGGATTTCGTTAATTTCATCAATATCAAATTCATCGCGGATTTCGCCGACGATTTCTTCGATAATGTCTTCAACCGTCACGAGCCCGGCAGTCCCGCCGTATTCATCAGACAGGATGGCCATGTGGACCCGTTCTTTTTGCATTTTGACAAGCAGATCTTGGATCGGCGCAGATTCAATGACATGAATGATCGGGTTGACGAATTGAGAAATGGTAGAATCAACAGATACCTCGCCGCTGATGCAGGCGGTCAGCACTTCTTTAATATTAATAACCCCGATAATGTTATCCTTATCGCCCTCTTCTACAGGGTAGCGGGTATATTTTTCAATCTGAATGATGTCCATCATTTCAGAAATCTTGATATCATGCGGAAGGCTGACAATTTCGGTCCGCGGAATCATAATTTCTTTCGCGAGCCTGTCGTCAAATTCAAAGATTTTATTCACATATTTAAACTCTGACTGGTTAATTTCACCGCTTTTATAGCTTTCAGACAGAATGATTCGCAGCTCTTCTTCAGAGTGAGCGAGTTCGTTTTCTGAAACGGTCTCCAGGCCAAATGCTTTTGTCAATAACCGTGCGGAATTGTTCAAAAGCCAAATGAACGGGAACATAATGCGGTAAAACCAAATCAGCGGTTTCGCAAACAGCATAGACACTGATTCCGCCTTTTGGATAGCGACTGTCTTAGGTGCAAGTTCTCCGACAACAACGTGCAGGAACGTAATAATGGCATACGCAAAAATAAACGATATGACATGTGAAAGGGAACCTGGAACGTTCAATTGTACGAAAAGCGGGTGAAGCAGCCCTTCAATCGTTGATTCACCTAAAACCCCTAATCCGATGGAAGTCAATGTAATTCCGAGCTGACACGCAGATAAATATTCATCAAGATGCGTGGTCACTTTTTTTACGGCTATTGCTGCTTTATTTCCTTCCGCGATCAGCTGATCAATCCGTGAGCCTCTGATTCTGATAATGGCAAACTCAGATGCCACGAAAAATGCCGTCAGGGCGATTAAAACAGCGACAAAAATCAAATTCACTATGTCCAATTAGAACCTTCATTCTAGCAATGAGAATGAAGGTAACACCTCCTGTTAGATAAAATGGTTTTAACTTAACAGCAGCATAAATGATTGGAACACGGCGAGCTTTTCGGGCGGGAGCTTGCTTTTCAGCCTGTCTCGCTCCTCGGGCTTCAGCCGTTCAAACCGATGCAAGATTCCGGAGATGTTTTGATTCATATGATCAATTTCTAATGCCAGATTTCCAATTTCATCATCAAGTTTAGCTGAAGAGGGAAACTGGTTCTCCAGTCGATCTTTAATATCGGACAGGGCCAATCGCTGCTTCTTACAATCTACAATAAATATAAGCCGTTTGAGTGCAATTTCGTCGTAGTAACGGTAATTCGAACAGGATCTGGCCGGCGTAAGCAGACCGAGATTCGTATAATAATCAACTGTTCGTTTCGTTACTCCGGCAAGTGCCGCTAGTTCACTGATGCGATAAGTCTCAGCCCCATCTATATCCCTCCCAACCATCACGTTATAGTTATGAGAATAGTTTAATATATGAACGGTGTCTTGCACAAGTTTATTGTTTTTTCCAGACGGTAACTGGAAGTAGTGGAATTCCTCATCTCATTGAAGTAACATAGAAAGATAGAATTTTCAAACTTTTATATGCAGAAGGGACAGATGAGATTGGCTGGGTTATCCCGGGAAATTGAAGAAAACTTAAAAAAAGGATCATGGATTCGCAAGCTGTTTGATGAAGGCGCAAGGCTGAAGAAAGAGTTCGGGGATGACCAGGTATTTGATTTTTCACTCGGCAACCCGATTGTCGAACCGCCTGAAGCTTTTAAGAGAGCGTTAATAGAGGAAGCTGAAAAAGGCAATCACGGATACATACAAAACCAAGGTCTTCCGGCGGCGAGAGAAAAAGTCGCGCAATTTCTGGCGTCCCGTTTTGAAGCGGAGTTCTCGGCGGAACGCGTCGTCATGACGGTGGGTGCGGGCGGCGCATTGAATGTCGCGCTAAAAAGTATCGTAAACCCGGGAGAAGAGGTCATTATTCTCGCACCTTATTTTGCCGAGTATAAATTGTATATTGAGAACTACGGGGGGAAGGCTGTCAGCTGCCCGTTGACGTCCCGGTTTGAGATCGATATTGAAGCGGTAAGGCAATCGATCACTCCAAAGACGAAAGGGCTGATCCTCAATACACCTCATAACCCGACAGGTACCGTTCTCAGCCAGAAAAATATAGATGATTTAGGCGCTTTATTAAATGAAATAGAAGAGAAGAGCGGCCAGACGATTTATGTTCTGTTTGATGAACCATACAGTCAATTAATCTATGATGAAGAGCTGGCAAATCCGTTTCAATCGTATCATCGTGTGATTTTGGCGAGCTCATTCAGTAAGGATCTCGGCATAGCCGGGGAGCGGCTCGGGTATATCGGTTTGGACAGCAAGATGCCGGATGCCGGTCTTTTGATCAACGCTTTTGTGTATTGTAATCGAACGCTTGGATTTGTGAATGCGCCTGTCATGATGCAGCGGGCTGTGGCAAGAATGGATGATGTAAGAGTAGACGCAAGCGCTTATAAAGAGCGCAGGGATTTAATGGTCAGCATTTTAAAGGAAGCCGGTTTTGAATTTGAAATGCCGAAGGGCGGCTTCTTCGTTTTTCCGAAATCGCCAATTGAAGATGAAGTCGCATTTTGCGTGCATGCCGCCCAAAAGTACAAATTATTAATTGTGCCGAGCAGCGGTTTTGGAATGAAAGGGCACTTCCGTTTATCCTTCAGCGTGCCGATCGAGCAGATTAAAAACTCACGGGATATTTTCGTATCCTTATATAGAGATTTTGCTTAGGAAAGCAAAGAAAAAGAAAATGGCTTTGAATGCTGTTTTCTTTTTTTATATTCACAAACCCTCCCTCTTCCAATCCAATCAGGCAACAGAAATGACAGGCCGTGCTTGCAATTAAGGCTTGCTCCATGCTAAAAGTCTAAAAATTAAAAATCATTTTTGGAATGAGTTGTGTTACAATAAAATATACAATTTATAATCACTTTGACTTGGAGGTGGTATGATGGGGCCCACTGCTTAGGCAACAATACACCGCGTACCTCAATGTTAAGGAAAAATGATTATATCAGGAGGTGACTCCTTATCCTTTCATGAAGGGGATAAGGTTAAATGGACGATATTGACAGTCTGATTTTAATTGGTGTGCTCATTGCTTTAACCGCGTTTTTCGTTGCAAGCGAGTTTGCGATTGTTAGAGTAAGGAGATCCAGAATTGATCAGCTTATAACGGAAGGAAACAAACGGGCAATACTCGCAAAGCGTGTCATTACAGATTTGGATGAATATTTATCCGCATCCCAGCTGGGCATTACATTGACATCAATCGGGCTCGGCGTGTTGGGGGAGCCGGCATTTGAACGGCTGCTGCATCCATTGTTTGAACCGCTCGATCTGCCGGAATCGGTTTCTCATGCGATCTCATTTGCGGTCGCGTACGGCTTGATTACATTCCTGCACGTTGTTGTAGGTGAGCTGGCCCCGAAAACGGTCGCAATTCAAAAGGCTGAACAGCTGACTTTGCTGATAGCGGGTCCTTTGCGTTTATTCTATTTGCTCCTGTTTCCGTTTATTTGGATCCTCAATGGATCGGCGCGGCTTTTATGCGGGATGTTCGGTTTAAAGCCTGCGTCAGAACATGATGGTTCCCATTCTGAGGAAGAACTCAGAATGCTGTTGTCTGAGAGTTTAAAAAACGGAGAGATTAATCCGTCTGAATATAAATATGTGAATAAAATTTTCGAATTTGATAATCGGATCGCTAAAGAAATTATGATACCGCGGAAGGAAATGGCCGCTGTGTCAACAGAGATGACGATGGCCGAGATGCTAGAAGTCATGCTGAAGGAAAAATATACGCGCTGGCCTGTCACAGACGGGGACAAAGACAGTGTCATCGGATTGGTTAATACGAAGCATTTGTTTTCTGATTTGCTGTTTATGACAGAAGAGGAACGAATGAAGATGACAATCCACCCGTATGTGCGGCCCGTAATCGAAGTGATTGAAACCATCCCGGTTCATGATTTGCTGATTAAAATGCAGCGCGAACGCATTCATATGGCCATATTGTCTGATGAATACGGAGGAACCTCGGGACTTGTGACGACAGAGGATATTCTTGAGGAAATTGTCGGCGAGATCAGAGATGAATTTGATGAAGATGAACAGCCGGTGATCCAAAAGCTTGGCGACCGCCATTATGTGATGGATGGAAAGGTTCGGATCGATCAGGTGAACAGCCTTCTTGGTGCATCGATTCAAGAGGACGTCGATACGATCGGCGGGCTGATATTAAAAGAAAACATCGATATTGAGGCTGGTGAATCCATCCGTATCGGTTCGTATACGATAAAGGTGCTGAAGATGGACGGCCGATTAATTAAACAAATCGATATAAAAGAAGAAGCTGGCAGCACAACCGGGATTACGGCGCACCACACGCTGCCGATGCCCGAGCCTGTGATGCTGAACAGTGCAACCTTGAGCGAGAAATAAGCTCAAGGTTTTTTTACGTTGTGATTGTCCAGCCGCACCAAAATGCCAAAAGCGACCCGCAAAGCGTCAGAGCGATGTACAGGATGCTTTCCATTACGCGTTTGGCCAGCAGGAGCTGTACACTTTCAACGCTGAAAGTGGAAAAGGTCGTAAAGGCGCCAAAAAATCCCGTGCCGATGATGAGGGAGGCCGAAGCATTTGTAACGTGAAACCCTGTAAATATTCCAAGCCCGAGAGCTCCGAGAATATTGACTGTTACTATGCCGATGGGCAGGATGAAACCTTTGGCTTTGGCGGTTATGACATTGCCAAGCCAGAAGCGCAGGATCGCGCCAAGCCCGCCCGCTATGAAGATACCCGCTAGTGTCATTTTTCCTGCAGCCCCTTTCTTTGCCGAATGCTTACTATGCGCCGGCCCGCCAGAACACCAATCAGTGCAAGAGCGATTCCTGATATCAATGAGACTGCCATATACAAAACAGCCAGTGAAGATTGTGATTGCAAAAGCAGCACCGTTTCTTTAGAAAACGTGGACATTGTCGTGAAGCCGCCGCAAAAGCCGGTGCCTAAAAAAGCCGACAGCAGAGGCCGTTTTGCCCTGACCATAAAAAAACCGGTCAGAATGCCTAATAGAAGGCTTCCAGCCGCATTTTCCAGCAAGGTTGCTGCCGGAAACTGATCGGTGTGTATCCACATGTTTAATCCGTATCGGAGGCAGGCGCCAAGCGCGCCTCCGATAAAAACCGCGCTATATATTTTCATGTTTGCCATCCTTTTTGATGAAATCCGGGTAGTCTGTTACGATGCCGTCCACACCCATGGCTTGTAATTTTGCTGCTACCTTTGGATTCTTGACAGTCCATGCAAATACTTTTAAGCCATTTTTATGGGCGGAAGCGATCATCAGCCGATTGAGTCGTGTGTATTTTATATTGACATAGTTTGCGATAGATTGGCAGGCCTTCAGCTGATTTCTGGACAGCATGCCAAAGTTCGGCCTTGTAATGACTGCTGTCGGAATCGATGGATAAAGCTTGCGGAACCTCTGGACGGAGCGGAATTGAAAGGATTGGACAATATTGTTGATAGAAAAAGAAAATTGCCCTAACAGCTGTCCCACTTCTTCTTCAATTCCGACTTGAGATGGATGGCCTTTTAATTCAATTAAAAGGCCGATTTTTTTGTGGTAGCGTTTGAGCACCGCTTCTAAGGTTGGAATACGCTCTCCCTTAAAATTGGGGCCGTACCAGCTTCCTGCATCGAGCTTCTGCAATTCCTCCAGTGTAAATTCCTTAACAAAACCCGAGCCGTTTGTTGTTCGGTCAACCCTGTCATCGTGTATCACAACAATCTGCCTGTCTTTTGTAAGCTGGACATCCAGTTCGATCATATCTGCATTCATTTTCGCCGCAAGGTCAAATGCGGCAAACGTATTTTCCGGAGCGTAACCTGATGCTCCTCGATGGGCAATGGTGTACAAGCTAAGTCAGCTCCTCATATGGGCATTTCTGTTATTGTATCAAATCCATATATGCGCGGCGATACAAACTGGTGAATTTTTTCTGCCATCTCGGAATGGTCCGGGCTGATGAGTGCGTATAACTAAAAAAAGACACTCAGCGTTTCAGAACATATTTCGGCAGGAAATTAGGTCTTTCGACATATTCACAAAACATTCTGTTACTTTATAATAGCAAAAAAGGAGGCGAGATCATGGGAAAAGGGAGAATCAGAGTGGAGGAAAGAATTAAAGCCGAAACGGATGCTGAAATGCAAAAAGCAACTCTCCTTGATCAGACACAAACGAAAAAAAGTAAGTGACTGTCCCTAGTGTATCTGGCTGAATAGATGAATTGAGAAATGGCCCCGGCGTTCGCCGGGGTTTTGTGCTGCAAAAAGACATTTAGAAGAGCATCTTTACGAATCTTTTAGTATAATAAACATTCGATTTAAATAGAAGGGAGACTGTCATGCCAGATTATCTGCAGCAATATTTTACGCTTGATAAAATCATACAAATCGGCATCAGCTTGGCGATTTTGCTGGTGTTTCTTATACTGAGAAAACTGTTTACAAGATATTTCTTTCAGTTGCTTTTTAATTTAACGAATCGGCGGAAAACAGAAATTTTCAAACAGGTCGTTCTTGCGTTTGAAAAGCCGGCCAGGTGGTTTTTTGTTGCCTTAGGGCTGTTTTTAGCAATCCGGTATTCACCGTTTTTAGACGAACAAATGCCGATCATCAGCAAAATATACCGATCACTGATTGTTGCGCTCTTGTGCTGGGGGCTTTGTAATTTGACCGCAGCGTCGTCATTTATCTTCCATAAGGTGAATCAGCGCTTCGAACTGGACATGGATGACATTCTGGCGCCGTTTTTATCCAAATTGCTCCGTTTTGTCATCATTGCGCTCAGTGTCAGTGTGATCGCTCAGGAATTTAATTATGATGTCAACGGATTTGTGGCGGGCCTAGGTCTTGGCGGACTGGCTTTTGCGCTTGCAGCGAAGGATACCATCAGCAACTTCTTCGGCGGCATCATTATTATTACTGAAAAGCCGTTTACCATCGGTGACTGGGTGGAGACGTCGACAGTAACCGGATCAGTAGAAGATATAACCTTCAGGAGCACGAGATTCAGAACAGCACAGGGGGCGCTTGTAACGGTGCCTAACTCTACGCTGTCGATGGAAGCAATCACGAACTGGACGAGAATGACCAAACGCCAGATCACGTTTTCCATCCATGTATCCTACGCTACGCCGATTGAGAACCTTGAACGCTCCATTCGTTCTCTCAGAACCATGCTTTTGGAACATGAGGGCGTTGATAATGAAACGATCATGGTCAACTTTGATACGTTTGCCGACAGCTACTACAATTTATTTTTCAACTTCTATACAAAAACAACGATTTGGGCTGAAAATCTTGATGTTAGAGAGGATATCAACTATAAAATTATTGAAATTCTAGCCGCAGAAGGTGTTGAGTTTGCATACCCCGGCCAAATGGTTTTTGTTAAGCAAAAGCACCAAAACGATCCGTTCCAAGTCAATTTAAATAAAGAGGAAAAGGAACGAGCTTAAAAAGGGAAAGACTCCGTCTACAGAGGCGGAGTTTTTTTCGTGGTAAAATAATAGAAAAAAGGCGGTGTTGAGTTGGAAGCATTCAGAAATATTCTAAATGAAGCGCAGCGAATTGTCGTGCTGACCGGAGCTGGGATGAGCACAGAATCAGGGATTCCCGACTTTCGTTCAGCCGGGGGCATTTGGACGGAGGATGCCTCAAGAATGGAAGCGATGAGTCTTGATTACTTTTTAAACCATCCGCGTCTGTTTTGGCCTAAATTCAAAGAATTGTTCCAGATGAAGATGAGTGGCAGCTTTGAACCGAATGAAGGGCACTTGCTTTTAGCTGAGCTGGAGAAGCAAGGGAAGCAAGTCGATATTTTCACGCAAAACATTGACGGCCTTCATAAAAAAGCCGGGAACAGGCATGTGTATGAACTGCATGGCTCTATCCAGACAGCAGCTTGTCCGGCATGCGGCGTCCGATATGAGCTCCCTCATTTGCTGGAGAGAGAGGTGCCGGAGTGCACGGCGGTCGGAAAAGATGATGATATTTGCGGAACGGTATTAAAAACCGATGTTGTTCTCTTTGGTGATGCCGTCCTGCACTTTGACACCCTTTATGAAAAGTTAGATCAAGCAGATCTTTTATTGGTCATCGGCACGTCTCTCGAAGTTGCTCCGGCGAGATTTGTGCCTGAGGACGCAAGCCGGATTCCCGGCATGAAGAAAGTCATCATTAACCTCGAGCCGACGTATTGTGACAGCTTGTTTGACATGGTCATCCATCAAAAAATTGGAGAGTTTGCCCGAAGTTTGGACATAAAAAAGTGAGGCCACCCATATGCGTGCGCCTCACTTTTTTATTCATGAACAGGAACCATGGTGTCCTCTAATACTCCGAAGGAATAGCCTTTTTCTTTGAGTTTATCGATTAATGCCGGCAGCGCGTTTACGGTAGCTGGAAGATCATGCATGAGAATGACATACGGCCTGCTTGAGTGGCTGTGTTCCATATTCTCAAGCTGTTGTAATACTGCCGTCACATATTTTGAATTCCGGTATTTCCAGTCCAGGCTGTCAATCGTCCAATCCCAGTACACAAAACCGTCTTTCTCAAGATTGCGGATTTGTGAAGCGGTCAGTGACGGCTTGCTCCCGTATGGCGTTCTGACAAGATCGGTTTTATATCCTGTTATGTCTTTCAGCGTGTCACGCGCCTCCTGCATTTCTTTTAACGGGGATGTCGGTGTTTGATAGAATAATTTGTTATTATGGGTGACGCCGTGTAAACCGAGTGTGTGGCCTTCCTTTTCTGCCCTTTTCACCACTTGTTTGAATTCGTTCATCCGCGGTGACAGCATAAAAAATGTCGCTTTTACATCAGCGCGTTTCAGTGCGTCGAGCAAGCGGGTTGTATAGGCTGACGGGCCATCATCGAAGGTTAAGTAAACCGTCTTATCTCCCATGTTCTGTTTTGTCTGCAGATGTTTTATCAGCAGATCGGGGGAGTCGTTTTTCAGCTTCAGGCTTTCCTTCTCATTGCGAAGCTGGCCGTTTGTTGTGACAGTGACTTCCTTTGCTTTCGATGAGCTGTTGGAATACCCCAGAATCACCATAAGCAAAAGCAGCACACATAAAACTGCTAAACTTGCAAATTTAAAAGCAAGCGAAACTGCAGAAGGAGAAGCGTCTCCTCTCGTTTGTCGCATAACAATCTCTCCATTGGCATAAAATCTCTACATACCGCTGTACAGCAGGCAGCTTATGAAGATGCCATATGTTTACAACCTATGTATTACCAGTCAAGTATACAGGAATAAAACGGGAAAGAACATAGAAAATGTGTCGAAATGTCAGATTTTAAGGAAAAAATAAACTCCTTCCCGCTATAGATCTCTTGGATCTTTCTGTTTTTCAGCTCGTCCAATATGATAGAATAAGTGACAATGACAGCTAGAAAAACATCAGGGAAATCTCGAAAAGGGAGGGCTATTATGAAGGTTTTAGTCAACAGCCAGCTGATCGAACGCAGCGAAGCTTCGGTTGATTTGGAAGATCGCGGTTATCAGTTTGGTGACGGTATCTATGAGGTTATCAGGGTGTACAAAGGGGTATTGTTCGGCTTGCGCGAGCATGCGGAGCGTTTTTTCAGAAGTGCGGCTGAAATCGGAATGTCACTGCCGTTCAGTATAGAAGATTTAGAGTGGGACCTGCAAAAGCTTGTACAGGAGAATGCGATCAGTGAAGGAGCGGTATACATTCAGACAACAAGAGGTGTGGCGCCTCGAAAACATCAATATGAAGCTGGACTTGAACCGCAGACTACTGCTTACACTTTTAGTGTGAAAAAACCGGAGCAAGAGCAGGCATACGGAGTGGCAGCCATAACAGATGAGGATCTCCGCTGGCTGAGATGCGACATTAAAAGTCTGAATTTACTGTATAATGTTATGACCAAGCAAAAAGCCTATGAAGCGGGAGCCTTTGAAACTATTTTACTAAGAGACGGCACTGTTACGGAAGGTACATCCTCTAACGTTTATGCGGTTATCAATGGGACGGTGCGAACGCATCCGGCTAATCGGCTCATTCTCAATGGAATTACACGAATGAATATTTTAGGGCTTATTAAAAAGAACGGGATCGAGCTTGAAGAGAAGCCTGTCAGTGAGGAAGAACTGAGACAGGCGGAAGAGATCTTTATTTCATCAACAACGGCAGAGATTATTCCGGTCGTGACGCTCGATGGAGAATCGGTCGGAAGCGGTGAACCCGGGCCGGTGACAAAACAGCTTCAGGCTGCTTTTCAAGAAAGCATTCAGCAGGCTGCAAGTATTTCATAATGAAGCATAAAAAAAGAGCCCGCTTTGCAAGCGGAGCTCTTTTTATTTTTTAATAAATCCAACCAAAATGGAGATCATCGGTGATATATAGAGGAAGAACGTAAACGGGATATAGTCTATGACGGGAACACCAAGTGCGCTCGTCATAAAAGCACCGCATACTCCCCAAGGGATCAACGGATTAATTAATGTCCCGCCGTCCTCTAAGGATCTGGAAAGAAATTTTCGCTGGATGTTTTGTTTGTCGTATAAGGCTTTAAATGATTGTCCCGGTATTAATATTGAAAGATACTGTTCACCGGTTGCCAGATTGATGCCGATGCTTGAACAGACAGTTGCCGCAATCAGTTGGCCTTTTGAACGGATGCCTTTCATGACACCCTCCAATAGCGCGGAAATCAATCCGATTTTCTCCATCAATCCGCCGAGTGCAAAAGCAATCATAATGAGCGAGACTGAGCCCATCATGGATTGCAGTCCGCCTCTGTTGATAATTTTAGCGGCGGCCTCATTGTCAGTTTCGAACGACGTGCCATTTTGCAAAGCTGTCATAAACGCCTGCAGGCTGCTGTCAGGTACAAATATAGCAGTCAAAATTCCCGAGGAAATAATTCCAGCAGTCAGCACGGGAATCACGGGCACACGCTTAACCGCCAGCAAGACGACTAAGAGTGGAGAAAGAAGCGCCCACGGCGTTACGTTTGCGGCATCATTGATTCCGGTTATGACATGTTGAATATCATCGGTTGAAGCCGTGTCCGCTGACACAGATAAACCGAGAAAGTAAAACAGCACGACAGTAATGAGCAAAGCCGGAATAGTAGTGCCCATCATATGGCGAATGTGTTCAAAGATTGGGATTTCGCCTATGCCGGCGGCAAAATTGGTTGTGTCCGACATCGGCGACATTTTATCACCAAAGCATGCGCCGCATATGACCGCGCCTGCTGTCCATTCAAGCGGAACGCCGGCCGCACTCGCCACTCCGATCAGCGCGACCCCAATCGTGCTCACTGTTGTCAAACTTGAGCCGACAAGCGTACTGATGATCATGCAAGAAAACAAAGCAGTCAAAAGGAGGTGGCTGGGTTCAATAAATGACAGGACATAAACTGTCACGGACGGTATTGCGCCGCTGTACATCCAAGCGCCGATTAAGATACCGATCAGCGCCAGAACGATAATCGGCTGTACGCCGTTCTTGATCCCATCTGTAATCCCTTTTTCTAATGACTTCCAGGAAAAACCAAACCATAAACCGGCAGCCGAAAGCATGACAACACATAGAAACAGCGGAATATGCGGTTCTGTATGAAACAAGAATAAGCAAGAAATAATGATTCCTAACATTAATATAAATAAACCGACGGCTAACGGAAACGTCAGCTTTCTTTGAGAATCCAAAATAACACCCCATAATTTATCTTTAATGCTTTTGTGCTTTTGGGCACGAAAGCATTATAACAGAAAAAAACGAAAATCTATGTTTTTTCACAATTATGAATTTAAAAAAGTGAGCACGGGGCGTGCTCACTTTACAATCAGGACGGGTATATCCGATTTCGCTGAAAGCTTTTCACTTACACTTCCGAATATGAGCTTTTTCAGCCTGTTTTGGTCTCTGCTTCCGGTTACGATCAAATCGGCAGAAATACGGTTTGCATGCTCGATAATTGATTCAGCCGGATCGCCTTCTAATATATCAATATCTCCATCTGTCTGTTGGTCATTCAGCATCATTCTGGCTTCGGCGATGACTTCTTCCGTACGGTCTTCATAGATCATTGGCTCAGATGGTGCAACGTCTGATATCAGCGGATCAGGAACACTTGTCATGCCTCCGCCAATATAGCTTGCCCCTGCTGCGGGCCTCGGCGGGTCGATGATGGTCTGATTGTCTTTCATATCATGTGAATGGGCGACGGTAATGGCAGCATTTACTGTTGTAGCAAGATCGATGGCTGTCTGCAGTGCTTTCTTACTATTTTCACTTCCGTCAAACGCAACGATGATACGGTCAGCATGAAACATCATTCTCACCCTTTCAAAAGCGTCTTACAACACAATACCCGGATTCGGGTACAATTAACCCTTTTCCTATTCAAGTAATGATTGACAAAAAAAGGTTTTGTTTATATGATGAAAAAAAGATGAAATCAATGGAAGGAGGGTTTGCTATGCCAAGGAATTTGCGTGTTTCCAAAACAATTTCATATTGGCGCGGCAACCCCTATGTTCTGTTCGATCGAACGGTTTTTTTAAGTCTAGCCGCGCGCTGAAGAGCGCTGTGCATATCATATTGGTTAAAAAAGGCATGGAGCTGACGCTTCATGCCTTTTTTATATACAAAATCTAAGGAAAGACAGGTGTATGGGATGTGAAGACAAATACAGAGACGAGGGCAGCTCATGTCAAATTAAACGAAAAAAGCAGCAAGGAAAAAATAGAAGGCGGCTGATGAGATAAAGGAGATGGGGATCGATGTTTTCAGTATTGAAAAAGCTAGGCTGGTTTTTTAAAGCGTACTGGCTGCGCTATACGATTGCAATTGTGCTTTTATTGGGAGTCAATGTCATTGAAATGTTTCCGCCTAAGCTCTTGGGGAACGCCATAGATGATATGAAATCAGGGGCGTTTACTGCGGAGGGGCTGCTGTTTTATATCGGTATCTTTTTTGTGCTGACGGCGGTCGTGTATATCATGTCTTATTTTTGGATGCACCAGCTGTTCGGCGGAGCGAATGTGATGGAGAAAATTCTCCGTACGAAGCTGATGGGGCATCTGCTGGCCATGTCGCCGCCGTTTTATGAAAAAAACCGGACAGGCGATTTGATGGCACGGGGGACGAATGATCTTCAGGCGGTCAGTTTAACGACGGGGTTTGGCATCTTGACATTAGTCGATTCTACGATGTTTATGATGACGATCTTTTTGACGATGGGGTTTCTGATCAGCTGGAAGCTGACCTTAGCCGCCATTATCCCGCTTCCTATTATGGCGATTGCGATCAGTCTATACGGAAGTAAAATTCATGAGCGGTTTACGGAGGCCCAAAATGCGTTCGGGGCGCTGAATGACAGGGTGCTTGAATCTGTTTCGGGCGTGCGGGTGATTCGCGCGTATGTACAGGAAACAAATGATGTCCGCCGGTTTAATGATATGACCGCAGATGTTTATCAGAAAAATATGAAAGTGGCTTTTATTGATTCACTGTTTGAGCCGACGGTGAAGCTGCTTGTCGGCGCCAGCTATCTGATCGGGCTCGGCTATGGAGCGTTTCTGGTGTTCCGGAACGAGTTGACGCTGGGTGAGCTTGTGTCCTTTAACGTTTATCTCGGCATGATGATTTGGCCGATGTTTGCAATCGGTGAACTCATTAATGTGATGCAGCGGGGCAATGCATCATTAGACCGGGTAAATGAAACCCTTTCTTATGAGCCGGACGTGATGGACCCAAAGCAGCCTGCTGATCTTAAAGAGCCTGGGGATATCATTTTCAGCCATGTCAGCTTTACATATCCAAGCTCAACAAGCGGCAATATTCAAGATATTTCGTTTACGGTACGAAAAGGGCAGACTGTCGGGATTGCCGGTAAAACCGGGAGCGGAAAAACGACGATTATTAAGCAGCTTTTGCGCCAGTACCCTGCCGGTGAAGGGAGTATCACATTCTCAGGCGTGCCGATTCAGCAGATCCCGCTTGACCGGCTCCGCGGGTGGATCGGATATGTGCCTCAGGATCATTTGCTGTTTTCACGGACGGTAAAAGAAAATATTTTGTATGGAAAACAGGATGCAAGTGATGAAGAAGTTAAGCAAGCCATTGCCGAAGCACATTTTGAAAAAGATTTACACATGCTTCCAACCGGTTTGGAGACGATGGTTGGTGAAAAAGGCGTGGCACTGTCCGGCGGGCAAAAACAAAGAATTTCGATTGCGAGAGCACTTATGGCGAATCCGGAGATATTGATCCTGGATGATTCGCTTTCTGCAGTAGACGCCAAAACAGAGGCTGCAATTATCAGGAATATCAGAGAAAACCGCAAAGGAAAAACAACATTCATTTTGACGCACCGATTATCAGCAGTAGAGCATGCTGACCTGATCCTTGTGATGGACGGCGGTGTGATTGCTGAAAGAGGCACGCATCAAGAACTAATGGCCAATAATGGGTGGTACCGCGAACAATATGAAAGACAGCAGCTGTTCACTGCGGAAGAAGGGGGAGCGGGTGCATGAAAACAGGAAAAACGTTATGGAGATACGCACTCCTTTATCGAAAATTGCTGATCATTGCCGTCCTATTGCTTGCTGTCGCCGTCGGGGCAGAACTGACCGGGCCGTTTATCGGCAAAAAAATGATTGACGACCATATCCTCGGCATCGAAAAAACATGGTATGAAGCGTCGGAAAAAGATAAAAACGCCGTTCAGTTTCACGGTACATCTTATGTCAGAGAAGACCGTATCCAGGGCCCTGTTTCTCAAGAGAAAGAAGCGCATATTTATCAAGTGGGAATGGCGTTCTATTTTGTTGATCAGGCTGTCAGCTTTGACGGGAACAGAACGATTTCTGACGGGAAGCTGACGATCACAAATGGAGACAAGAGCCGGACATTTGCTGCCGAAAAGCTGACAAAGCAGGAACTTTTCCAGTTCTATCAGCCGGAAATAAAGGGAATGGTGTTTCTAATCTGCCTTTATGGGGGCTTGCTTGTCTTTTCGGTTTTCTTTCAATACGGACAGCATTATTTGCTGCAGATGAGCGCCAATCAGATTATTCAAAAGATGAGGCAGGACGTGTTTTCGCATATTCAGAAAATGCCGATTCGCTACTTTGACAACCTTCCGGCCGGGAAAGTGGTTGCGCGGATTACCAATGATACGGAGGCCATTAGGGATTTATATGTCACAGTGCTGTCAACATTTGTGACAAGCGGAATCTATATGCTCGGGATATTCACGGCTTTGTTTCTGCTGGATGTTAAGCTCGCGTTTGTGTGTCTGGCAATTGTGCCGATTATCTGGGTGTGGTCGGTCATATACCGAAAATACGCGTCTTATTACAATCAAAAAATCCGCTCAATCAACAGTGACATTAACGCTAAAATGAATGAATCCATTCAAGGCATGACGATAATTCAGGCTTTCCGTCATCAAAAGGAAACGATGAGAGAATTTGAGGAATTAAATGAATCTCATTTTTATTTTCAAAACAGGATGCTGAATTTAAACTCCTTAATGTCCCATAACCTTGTCAATGTGATCCGGAACCTTGCGTTTGTCAGTCTGATCTGGCATTTTGGCGGTGTCAGCCTGAATGCGGCCGGGATTGTTTCCGTCGGTGTGCTGTACGCGTTTGTCGATTATTTAAACCGGTTATTTCAGCCGATTACAGGCATCGTCAATCAGTTTTCAAAGCTGGAGCTGGCACGGGTTTCTGCCGGGCGCGTGTTCGAACTGCTTGAAGAAAAGAATACGGAAGAAGCGGGTGAACCGGCGAAGGAGCGCGCGCTGGGGCGGGTTGAATTTCGTGATGTGTCATTTGCTTATCAAGATGATGGTGAAGAGGTATTAAAACATATTTCCTTTACCGCGCAAAAAGGCGAAACCATAGCGCTCGTCGGCCATACCGGATCAGGAAAAAGCTCGATTTTGAATCTCCTTTTTCGTTTTTATGATGCGCAAAAAGGGGATGTTCTGATTGATGGAAAAAGCATTTACAACATGTCAAGACAGGAACTCAGATCCCATATGGGCATTGTGCTTCAGGATCCGTACTTATTTTCGGGCACAATCGGGTCTAACGTCAATCTGGATGACGAAAGAATGACCGAAGATGATATCAAAAAAGCTTTGCGGCAAGTCGGTGCCGAGCCGCTTCTGGAAAAGCTTCCGAAAGGCATTAATGAACCCGTGATTGAAAAAGGGAGCACACTATCCTCTGGAGAGCGGCAGTTAATTTCTTTCGCAAGAGCTTTGGCGTTCGATCCCGCCATTTTGATTTTAGATGAAGCAACGGCGCACATTGATACAGAGACAGAGGCCGTAATCCAGAAGGCGCTTGATATCGTCAAACAAGGACGCACCACCTTCGTCATCGCTCACCGGCTTTCAACAATCAGAAACGCGGATCAGATTTTGGTCCTCGATAAAGGAGAAATTGTTGAACGAGGGGACCATGAGGAATTGATGGCAATCAAAGGCCAATATTATCAAATGTATGAGCTGCAAAAGGGCCAGAAACATTCCATTGCATAACGCTCAAAAACCCAAAACAATCGTGTTTTGGGTTTTTTATGTAGTTAATAAGCCAGTCCGGCACGGTATCCGACATATTCTCCTGTAACAAGCTCACGATATAGAAAATCAGCAGTATCGCCGACCGAAATGCTCGTGCCGCCCTCCGGCAAAACGTCACGCTCTGTACGATAAACACCAGTTGCAGGTCCCTCCGGGAGGTAAGTGGGACAGATGATTGTCCAGTCTAACGAGGAATCTTTTAGCATTTCGTATACTTTTGCATGCTCCCTAGCTGCGCGGGTGAGCTTTCGCTTCGATTCATTTGTTTCAAACCGGTACTTTCCCGGTTCATACCGGGAATCAAGAATGCCTGCGGTACCGATCGTAATCAGTCTTTTGATATGCTGTTCCCTCATAATGGCGAGTATATTTGTCATAGCTGCGGATAGGGTATCATCACCATCTGTGCCGAGACAGCTAATCACGATTTCAGCATCCTTCACAACTTTTGTTACATCTTCCCGGCGGCGCGCGTTCCCCATGACGATTCGGTCTTTTTGAAGGGGAAGTTCAGCATGTTGAGATCTAACCAGAGCGTAAATGTCAAATTGTTCATCTGCGGCAGCTTTTTTTAAAAAAGCTTGTCCGACGCGGCCGCTGGCTCCAAATAAAGCGATTTTCATCAAAAAACCTCCTCGCCACTCATTATAAAAGGATGTTCTCAGTTTGAACAGCGCGGGAAAGAATACCTGTACAAATAGACAGAACGATGGGAAACATATTCATGAATCATGGAAATACTTACGAACTGAACCAGCTCCCAATTCACAAAGGCGATGAATGCCATCCTTATTCCCTCCCTTTTTTTCTAGGATATGTGGAGTAGGAAAAAAGGGTGACAAATATAAAGAGAGCGCGGAAACCGCGCCCTCTATAGCCATATATTGAGTTGTTATTGAATTCTGCCGCCCATTTGCTGCTGAGCGAAAGATACTAAACGTTTTGTGATTTCTCCTCCGACAGAACCGTTAGCGCGGGAAGTTGTATCCGCTCCAAGGTTAACACCGAATTCGGAAGCGATTTCAAGTTTCATTTGATCGATAGCCTGAGCTGCGCCAGGAACTAGTAAGTCATTTGAAGAGTTTTGGTTAGCCATGTGTAAAATCTCCTTTTTGTTTAGTATGGTTGGGTTAACTGGAGTTGCACCAGTCCGTGGACCCGTCTCGGGTGTCACTGCCCTTCGGCGTAACCCAATGCTTGCCGGCTTGTTACTAGTATTATGTTAAATTGGCCGGGAACGCATGCAAAGAATTGAGTGGTAAATCTTGAGAAGATATAAAAAAGCTTAGCCGCTTAGGCTAAGCTAGTCATAAATATGAAAAAGCATCAGTTCATGAATTTCGTTTGCAAGAGCAGGCTCGTCAGCGCGGGCGGGATATAAATTTCCCCATTCAATCTCACCGCTTTTGTGATAGATGCCTTCATAATGGGTTCCTTTATAATAAAACGAAATTCTCCATCCGGGCAGCTTTTCTTTTTGGAACAAAGGTTTCCAGCTGAAATGAGAAATCATTACGGCCACGCTCCTTAAAATTGATATCAATTGACCTGAATACGAAGAATTATGTTCATTGTAGCACTGTTTCAGAACATCATTGAAGAGGTCTTTGTGATGCAATTTGTCCCGGATTTCAACAAAAATAAGCCCGCTTTATCAAAAAAAGCGGACAGATTACGAAGGCCACAGCGCATTATGGGAGGTGATCGCCTTCTCGGATAGATATGACGCGTATTCAAAGCTTCTTCTTTTTGTCAGAGAATCAACATGATGCAAATTGGGATGAGAAAAAATACTGCGGCCCGGACGTGAATTGGCTTCAAACATCCACACTTTACCGTTCTGATCAATGCCAAAGTCGAAACCGATCTCCCCGATAAACCCCTCGATATGATCGTGAAGCACATGGCTTGCCGTCAGTGCCGCAGCAGAAAGCTTTTTAATGACCTCAATTCTTTCGGCGGGGTCATCGTATACTTCTGCAAGTGTTTTTACAATTCCGCCATTAGAAAGATGTGTTGTAATGCTGTTTTCTCCGGAAATTTTTACGGCTATTGCTGTCACCGTCCATTTCCCTTTTCTGTTTTTATTCGTATGGACACGGAAATCCGCTGGTTTGCCTTGAAATTCGATTAAATCAACACCTTGCTGAATGAGAAAGTCTGACGGGTCATGCTGTTTTTGAAATTCTGCCAAAAATGCGGCGGCATCTGAATAATCGATTGAAGAAAACGTTTTGGCGTCATTCGTATGTTTCACCGTCAGGCCGTCGTCTGTTTTTGTCAGCTGATAAATGCCGGTGCCGAGTGCTCCGTTTGCCGGTTTGATATAGACTTTTTTGTATGCATCACAGAGCTCATCAATCCGCTCCACAGATGGTGTTAGCTCGGATTTCGGCAAAAAAGGGGCTGTTCTTGGATCTTTTTCGAGCAATTGATGAACGCTCCATTTATTGAAAAACGTTTTATTAAACCATGGAATTTGATATTCATCGATCAGTCTCTTTTTTGTATGCTGCAAGAGAAGCGAATCTTCAATTTTTCGGTTTGGCAAACGATCATAAACAACGTTCGGCAATGGAACGATCTTTTTCTCCCAGCCGTTTTCCCTGTAGAGGAGCCCCTCAATCGTGCCTTCCTCCCAATTGATTTGGTGCGCGCCAAAAACGAAGCAGTAGCCTCCGGCTTGCTCATGTAACGTGACGAGCTTAGAAAAAAAGAGGGAACGATCCTTAAAAGGGCGCTCAAGAGATACGGTAAACCCCGCCGTGAAAATGCCGATTAACGGCCCGATATGCACCGTATGATCATGAATCAGAATGTCAGCTCTGCTTCGGTGAGGAAGCAAAAGCTCATGAAACAGATTTTCAGAGAGAAGCACGGTTTGGTCCAGATGCTGTCTGTAAGAAATGTGGCATCTGACAACCTTCGTCCCGAACGCGGCATGCAAAAGTCCGTCTCGCTTCAGCGAAGAAGGAAGAAACAGAGTATTTTCACTGTTTTTGTCTATGCCGATCAAAAACCGTTTACGATTCACGCGGAAGAACTCCTTTCTGGCTTTGCTCAGAAAACAGATTTTGGCAGCGCTTTAGGGGACAAGTGTACAGCTGTTCTTTTTGCTCGGGAGAGACACGCAGGATTGACTTTCTGCCCGGTTTGGAATTGATATCCAAAATCCAAATTCTCCCGTCCTTCGCAAGGCATATATCGAGGCCGAGTTCAAACAGCGGCCCATAGCGCTCGTCAAGATAATACGGAACCGACTGGGTAATCGAGAACACGTCATCAAGTAAGACCACTTGCTGTTTTTTCGGTATATCTTCAAACCAAGAATCAAATGTCAGCGCATCAGATCCTCCAGACAAGTTGGCCAGCAGCCCGTGTTTGTATCCGCGTCTCACTGCCTTTCCGACTGTATTCCATTCACCTGCTTCGTTTTTTTCCATGAATAGGCGAATATCACACGGGTATTGTTCCTTATCTTGAATATTTAAATAAGGCTGAAGCAAATATTGATGCTGAAGCACTTTTTTGCACCATGTTTTAAAAGAAGCTTGGTTGGAAAAGGTTTTTGTCTGCTTATCCTTTCCGATGTGATACGTAGCGGTTATGTTTTTCTTGCCCAGTTCCAAAAGAATCACGCCTCTGCCTCCTGCGCCGAACGCCGGTTTTAAGATGCAGGCCTTTTCTTTGGATAAGAAGGAGTGAATTTGTTCATAGCGGCTCACCTTCATCGTTTCCGGAATATAAGGGTTGATCACAGCATGCTGCTGCAAGTCATGAAGGACGGTCCACTTATCGGGAAGGCCCCGGCCGATGAATTCCGTTTTTGGGTATTTTTTGAGCCACTCAACGATTGGTTTTGCTTTTTGGGATTGTGAATCCTTGCCGTAAAAACAGCGGTCGTAAATATAATCTGGAATCGCCATTTCAGTTTCGTTCCATGTGCTGCTGGCCGAATGATAAACCGATGCTTTGACACGCAATGTGTCAGGAGAAATATCAAACGGTGTAAACCGGATGAAACGTATGCCAAATTCGGGTGCTCTTTTGGCCAGCTCTGCGGAATAGTCCGCTTCATGCTGGCGGGATAAGGACATAAAACCGAGTGTTATCATGGTGAGACTCCCCCTTTTATTCAAAAGCTGCTGGCGGGTGTCAGCAACTTTACGCTAAATACATTCAAGACGAACGCAGCTGACGGTATTCTACTTTACAGATTACGATTCTTCACCTTGCCCTATTCCAAAAGAACAAGCTGATTTTCTGACAACAGGAATTTGTCTCCTGGTTTGCTAAGTGATTGCATGAGCCTCTATAATACGAATAGGTACATCATCTATAAGAAAAAAAGCTGAAGCACAGATGGAGGAAGATGAATAGGAATGGGTATTGCAGGAACCTTTATTTTTATGATCGTGATCGGCGCTGCTATTGGCGCGGTGACCAATCATTTAGCAATTCAAATGCTATTTAGGCCCTATAAGGCATATTATTTATTTGGAAAACGAGTCCCTTTTACCCCCGGGCTGATTCCGAGACGACGGGATGAACTTGCAAAACAAATGGGACTGATGGTAGTCAATCATCTCTTAACCCCTGAGGGCATTAAAAAGAGGCTCGTCTCTGATGCAGCCAAAACGCAGGCTCTTCAAGCCGGGGAACAGCTGATTCAAAAGCTGTCACTTTCTGAAATGACAGTAAAAGAAGCGCTTGAAAAAGCCGGGGTGAAGCGTCCTGATGAAGCGGCAGACGCATGGATCAGCCGCTGGACGGATGATAAGCTGAATGAGCTTTTCCGCCAATACGAGCACCAATCGTTAAAAGACCTGGTGCCTTTGGAAGTGCAGGAAAAGCTTGAGGAAAAGATTCCGATGATTTCCGAATATATATTGTCACGCAGTGTCAATTATTTTGAAAGTGATGAAGGAAAAGTCCGTCTTGGCAATATGATTGATGGCTTTTTAAAAGAACGCGGCATGCTTGGCAGCATGGTACAAATGTTTCTGGGCAATACAAGCCTTGCGGACCGCGTGCTGCCGGAACTGCTGAAGTTTTTGCGGAATGAGGAAACAAATAAACTGCTTTCTGATCTCTTGAAAAACGAATGGGGCAAGCTGAGGGAGTATACGTTTAATGAAGCAGACGAAAAATGGAATGCGAAAGCGCTTATTTTCAGCTTGAAGCGAAGAGTGCTGCAAACATTTTCGACTGCTCCTTTCTTCGACAATACGGTTGGCACGCTAACCGTCCGCTATGAATCTGAACTGACCGGGCAAATGCTGCCGGCACTGTTAGACAAATTACTTGAGGGGATTTCGGCTAATCTTGAAAGTGTCTTAAAACGGATGCGTCTTGAGGAAATCGTCAAGGAGCAGGTGGATCAGTTCCCGGTGCAGCGGCTCGAAGAAATGGTGCTGTCCATTTCAAAAAAAGAATTTAAAATGATTACCTATTTGGGAGGCCTACTCGGCGGAATCATAGGCGCAGTTCAAGCGTTGTTTGTCACCCTTTTTTAAGAAGAAATGGTTCTTGATTAATGAAAGGAGCTCCATAGTCTGTTATAGTGGAGTGGTATGTCTAAACGGCAATGATGAAAGGAGCTATTCACAATGGCTGTTAATTTTTATGATGTAGCGTATGATCTGGAAAATGCATTACGCGGGAGCGAAGAGTTCACCCGTTTAAAAAACCTTTACGATGAAGTAAACGCAGATGAATCAGCGAAGCGCATGTTCGAAAATTTCCGTGATGTGCAGCTTAGACTCCAGCAAAAACAAATGGCAGGAGAAGAAATTACACAAGAAGAAGTGACTCAGGCTCAAAAAACAGTTGCGCTTGTACAGCAGCACGAAAAAATTTCTCAGCTGATGGAAGCGGAGCAGCGCATGAGCGTGCTGATCGGCGAATTGAACAAAATCATTATGAAGCCTTTAGAAGAGCTTTACGGCAGTGTCGAAGGCTAAACAGTAAAATCCCTTCTTGGAAAAGAAGGGATTTTTTATTCTCAGCAAACTTGGAAATCCAATGAACCTTTTACCTCTCCATTGATGATCACTGATAATGTATGAATTCCTTTGTAATGTTTTCTGGTAGTTAGATCCTTAAAGGATTGAGTTCTTGTGTATGGCTTCGTTTCGTTTTTTCTGATGTTTGTTTCTGTTATTTTAAATACTTTTTGATGACGCTGACCTCTTGCTTTTACATAATCAATTGCGTACTCAATTCTTACTTTTTGATCCCTGTCTGAATGAATATAGAAAGAAAATTCAAGGCTTTCGCCAATGGTTATACGGCGGGATTGACATGTTAAATCATGTAATTGTATTGAATCAGCACTTTCATAACCAAAAAGCGTTAAGGCCTGTTTATCACCCTTTTTTAATAAGGTCCGATAGGCGTGTTTGATGATCCAATCGGAATAGGGATGTGTTCCATACCATTGATCTGCGACTTTTGTCAGCAAATGAGGATGCGTTTTTGATATATCATTAAGGTTGTTGGCCGCGCTTTTCCTTACATACAAGGACTCGTCCTGCATCAGCTTCTCAAGGATCGGCAGAACGGGGGAAGGGTCTGATTTCAAAGCGGGTATCGATTTTCCCCATGGCAGGCGGGGTCTGCTTCCTTCGCTCGCAAGCCTTCTCACGTGTTCATTTTCATGCTCGGTCCATTTAAGCAATTGTGCAATCATTTTTTCTTGATCTAAAAGCAAAAAAGGCCTCACAGCAAATTCTGAGGTAGAATATTGCGTAAAGTATTCCAATGCCTCTATTGATTCTTCCCAATGCGCTAACCCGTACTGTTCCACATAATCAGGGAATAGAATTCCGCCGAGTCCTTTAAAATGAGGGGCTGCATCCCGTAAAATTGCGAGCGCTTCACCGTAATGTTTTGGCAGTGTTTCGTATAAGGAAGCTGTAATGCGGCGCATCCGCTCTTTTAAAGCGAGTTCAGGCCAGTCTTCCTGCAGCAATTGTTCCTCGAATCTGTCTTGGTTAAAATCAGGACAAGATGCCTTTATATGATGTATCAATTGAGATATCAGTTTTTCATTGTATATTTCTTTTAAATCAGCCACCTGATCACCGCTCTTTCGTTTATTATTTATATTATATGAGAATGTATGTTCTGTATCAAGAAGATTGTTCCAAAAATTAACAACAAATCCTACCTTAGTATACATCATTTGGATACTTTTTTTAGTTAAAAAAACCCTTGTCATCAGCAAGAAAAACTGAGATAATAGCATTGAAAGCGCCTACACTTACCTGATTTCAATTGGATACGGTCGCATATCATGCCGTTATATAGAGGGGATAAGCAACAGAGAGTAAGTGTTCGGAGCGCATCATCGGTCAAACAAGGGGTTCCTGATACATGATTTTTCGTAAATCGAAATAACGATATTAGGGAGAATGGCTGCTTCGATCGTATCCTATCATCATGCCATACATAAAGTCTGCTGAGCCAGGCTTTTTTGCTTTCCAGAAAAGGTTGTTCTAAACACAGAGACAGGGTCATATCCTATACACAAGTACAGTCATCAAGGAGGGGGACATCTCTGTGTCAAAACAATTGCTTGCCTTAAATATAGATGGAGCGCTGCTACGGTCGAACGGGAAGATTCATCAGGCAACGAAGGACGCGATTGAATATGTAAAGAAAAAAGGGATTTACGTTACTCTCGTGACCAATCGCCATTTTCGTTCAGCACAGAAAATAGCGAAATCACTTAAGCTTGATGCTAAGCTGATCACCCACAGCGGGGCATACATCGCTGAGAAAATAGACGCCCCGTTTTTTGAAAAGAGAATTTCTGACGATCACACCTTTAACATTGTTCAAGTGCTGGAGAGCTATCAATGCAATATTCGGCTTCTTCACGAGAAGTATTCCATTGGAAACAAGAAAAAGGTGAATTCAAATTTATTGGGGAAAGCACTCATTCATCCGTCTGATCCGATCTTTTATCCAGTCCAGTTCGTTGAATCTTTAAGCGATCTTCTCATGGATGAGCCGGTTAGTGCACCTGTCATCGAAGTGTACACAGAGCACGACATTCAGCATGACATTACAGAAACGATTACGAAAGCCTTCCCAGCAGTTGACGTTATTCATGTAAACGATGAGAAGCTGAATATCGTCCCTAAAGGTGTCTCGAAGGAAACTGGCCTGGCCCTTGTCGCGTCAGAGTTGGGCCTAACTATGGATGATGTTGTGGCCATCGGGCATCAGTATGACGACCTCCCGATGATTGAACTTGCCGGTCTTGGGGTAGCGATGGGGAACGCCGCTCCGGAGATCAAGAGAAAGGCCGATTGGGTCACAAGGTCCAATGACGAGCAAGGTGTTGCTTACATGATGAAGGAATATTTCCGAATGCAGCAGCGAAAAGGATTTCTTGATAAGTTCCACATGAAACGTGTGTAAAAAAAGCCGCTCGCGCCCTGACAGGTGCGGCGGCTTTTTGCCGGATTGATTTTAGCGATTTATTTCTGTACACTAAAGAAAGTTTTGAATCTGATAAATTAGGTGATGAAGTTGCAAATAAAAATAGAAGGCATACATGATGACCGCCTGCATCGGCCTCTGCAAAATATTGCAAATTTGTTTTATGAAGAGTGCGAGCTTGTGTACGGTGGAGAGGAGCCCGCAGATTTTGTTATTTCTTTAAAGTGCTCACAAACGGATGAGCATGTGACGGTTTCGGGAGAAGTGATGGAAACTGGCATAAAGGAACAGCATACAAAATCTTTTTCTCCCGACATGAATGAAAAAGAAGCTTTTAAGCAAGTGAAAAACACGATTTCTTATGTGTATCTCAATCTTCTTCAGGCGCATACGGGCATCACGCAAAAGTGGGGAATCTTGACAGGGATCCGGCCCACAAAGCTGCTTCACAAAAAGCTGCAAAGCGGAATGCCGAAGGAGCAAGCGCATGCTGAATTGAAAAAAGACTATTTAATTCATGATGAGAAAATCGAGCTAATGCAGGAGATTGTTGACCGGCAGCTGGCGGCAGTGCCGGATTTGTACCAAGTAAAGGATGAAGTCAGTATTTATATCGGCATTCCGTTCTGCCCGACAAAGTGCGCATATTGCACATTCCCTGCGTACGCTATTCAAGGGCAGGCGGGCAGAGTCGGCTCATTCTTATGGGGGCTGCATTACGAAATGCAGAAAATTGGCGAATGGCTTAAGAAGCATGATGTTAAGGTTACAACCATTTACTTTGGCGGCGGGACACCAACAAGCATTACAGCGGAAGAAATGGATCTTCTGTATGAAGAAATGGTCCGCTCCTTCCCGGATGTGAAAAACATTCGTGAGATTACGGTGGAGGCCGGCCGCCCTGACACGATTACAGAAGAAAAGCTCGCCGTTTTAAACAAATATGATATTGACCGGATCAGCATCAATCCACAATCCTATGAAAATGAAACGCTAAAGGCGATCGGGCGGCATCATACGGTTGAAGAGACCATTGAGAAATATCATCTGTCACGCCGGCACGGCATGAATAATATCAACATGGACCTGATTATCGGTTTGCCTGGGGAAGGCGTTAAGGAGTTTAGACACAGCCTTTCAGAAACGGAAAAGCTGATGCCGGAATCCCTTACCGTTCATACGCTTTCCTTTAAACGGGCGTCAGAAATGACGAGAAACAAGCATAAGTACAAAGTTGCCGGCAGGGAAGAGGTTTCTCAAATGATGGATGACGCGGTGGCCTGGACGAAAGAGCATGGGTACGTGCCTTATTATTTATACCGCCAGAAAAATATTCTTGGAAACCTTGAAAACGTCGGATATTCTTTGCCGGGACAAGAAAGCATCTACAACATCATGATTATGGAAGAGGTGCAGACGATTATCGGCATTGGCTGCGGCGCTGCAAGTAAATTTATTGATCGGGATACGGGGAAAATCACGCACTTTGCCAATCCGAAAGATCCGAAATCGTACAACGAGCGCTTTGAGCATTACACGGACGAAAAAATTAAATATTTAGAGCAGATTTTTGAGAAAACGACAAAGCAGCACTGATCACAGTGCTGCTTTTTTTACCCTTGTTTTCTTGCAGGCTGAACATCAGGCTTCCATTTAAATATCTTGTTCAGCAAGCGGTAAATTCGTTTTGATTCCTTTGTTAAAAGCGGTCCCAAAATCGCCAGAATGAGGACGTATAATGCGGCAAACGGCTTTAATGTGGCTGACAGGCCTCCGGCTATCCCAAGGTTCGCAACGATAATCGAAAACTCCCCCCGTGATACGATCGTCAGTCCGATATTCGATGAAGCCTTATGAGAAAGCCCTGCGCGTCGCCCTGCCACCATTCCGGCAATAAAGTTTCCGAGAATGGTCAGAATCACTGCTCCCAACGCAAGCCAAACCGCTTCACCGAGTGAAAACGGATCAATGCTGAGGCCGAAGCTGAAAAAGAACATTGCGCCGAAGAAGTCGCGAAACGGAACGACAAGATGCTCAATCCTATCGGAATGCTCTGTTTCTGAAAACACCAAACCGAGCAGCAGCGCCCCGATCGCTTCCGCTACATGGATCGTCTCTGAAAATCCGGCGATAAAAAAGAGTGCGGCGAAAATGACGATAATAAACACTTCGTTTGAGCGAATGTCCAACAGTTTATTCAACAGCGGCGGGAGCTTTCTGGCTGCGATAAAAAACAGCAGCATATAACCGAAGGCGATCAAAATGGACAAGAGCGCACTCCCGACGGATGTCGCATCACCTAACACAAGGCCGGAAACAACGGACAAATACACGGCAAGGAAAATATCCTCAAACATAA
Source organism: Bacillus rugosus (assembly GCF_023238245.1). NCBI lineage: Bacteria > Bacillati > Bacillota > Bacilli > Caryophanales > Bacillaceae > Bacillus > Bacillus rugosus. Next base: position 1,098,714 of record NZ_CP096590.1, read on the forward strand.
TGATGCCGAGAATCAGCTCGGTTTCCGGATTGGCGGTTCTTTTTAAATCAACGAGCACTTTTGCGACAATCGCACTTGACGAGATTGTGATGACCCCTGCGAGGACGAGGACTTCCAGAAAGGAAAACCCGGTGATAAACCCGTAAAGCAGCCCGAGGCTGAAATTAATCAAGATATAAATCGTTCCGCCGATCGCGATTGATTTTCCGGATTTAATCAACTTTCCGACTGAGAATTCGAGTCCGAGATAAAAGAGGAGGAACAGTACGCCCATCCGCCCAAAAAACTCGATGATTTCACTGCTTTCTATAAATGTCAGGTCAATAATCCCCGCTTTCGGCGCGTGCGGTCCAACCAGCATGCCCAGCACAATCAGAAACGGAATAATCGAAAATTTAATTTTATTGGCGATTACACTGGCAATCGCCACAAGAACTAGCGCAGTCCCGACTTCAAATACAAGATGATCCATCGGCCGCTCACACGCCCTCTCCAGAAAGAAAATCGTGAATTAGTTTCTTCAGATGCTTTCTTTCACCTGAGAGGACAAGTGTGTCATTTTCTTCAATAACCGAATCGGCTCCAGGATTTAAAAGCTTTTCCTGATTGTGCTTGATGATAGCGATCACAGTGACGTCGTAATTCTGGCGTACATCAAGTTCCCCGAGTGTGCGCCCGATCGATTTGGCGGCTTTTTCAACCTTAAACCATTCAATAATGAGATCGCTGAAGGCCATTTCAATGGACTCAAGCGCTTGCGGTTTATAGACCATGCCACCTAGAATAGCGGCAATTTGCCTTGCTTCAGAATCATCCAATGAGATATTGGAAAGAAGTTCATCCGGGTCTCGGTCATTAAACCGGTAAATCTCTCTTCTTCCGTCATCATGAATGATAATCGTCATTTTTTCGTGACTTCTCGTTTCAATTTCAAATTTTTTGCCGATGCCCGGCAGATCGTTTTCTTTAATATTCAATGAAATCCCTCCGAATGTAGTGTTGGCCAAATGGGGTGAGTTACAAATAAAGCTTGAGCATTTATATTCGGAGGTAATTAGACTGGTATTTGACAGGGACGGCACAAACCTTTTCCAGCCTGTTCATCAGCGGTTCGTCAAGGGGCTTGACAGACAGCTGCCTGACAGATTGCGCCAGCGGACTGTACTCTTTGATCAGTTCTGCGGGGTACAGGCTGCTCGGCGACGGAACCTTGGCTGATTGTGCTTCCTGCGGATATGAGGACATAGGCACATAGCTGTCAGTGCTTGCTTCAAGCTGGGAAGGCAGAACCACGTCCGAAGGGGGAAAGTACACCATAAATAAACTTAACAGAAAAATGATCAGCAATTTATCCATGCTTCCTTTCCTCCTTTCTCATCCTGATATCCTCTCTTTCACTATATAAAACTTTATGTTTCCACTCAAACAATATGCATTTTTCGGTATCTATTGACCTTGAAAAATAAAAAGGTTTATTTGAGGATGGCAGGGAATGTATATGAGAAAGAAAAAAGCAAGCGCATACATGGAGGTGCTTCATATGGAGTTTATTCAATATGAACGGAATGGAGTCGTTGCAGAAATTATCCTGAATCGCCCTGATGCCCATCACGCCCTGAATGAACAGATGCTGTCTGAACTGAAGGAGGCGGTTGAAAAGGCGGCTGCAAGCGAGGCGCTCATCGTTCTCCTGAGAGGAACCGGGAAAGGCTTTTCGGCCGGTGGAGATATCCGGATGATGACATCAGAGCATGACCCTGATCAATTTAAACAGCTAATGGATACGATTGAGGCTGTCACTCTGACGTTATATCAGATGAAGAAAGTAACAATTGCAGCTATTCACGGCGCTGCTGCGGGACTGGGCCTGAGTTTGGCGCTGTGCGCTGACATTGTGCTCGCGGAAAAAAACGCCGTTCTCGCGATGAATTTTATCGGCATTGGGCTTGTTCCGGACGGCGGGGGGCATTATTTGCTGAAGAAAAGAATTGGGGAAGCGAAGGCGAAAAAGCTGATTTGGAGCGGGAAAAAACTTTCCGCCAGGGAAGCCGCCGATATGGGTCTCTTGGATGGGACATTTGCTGGAGACCCTGCGGAAGGCGCAAGACCCTTTATCGAAACCCTTTTGGCCTCACCTCTTTTGGCGATGATCGAAACGAAAGCCATCTTTCAAAGCCTTCAGCTTGAAGAACTGAAAAAGGTGCTTTCTCTTGAGCGCAGCGCCCAAGAGAAAATGAGAAGGACCAAGGATCACCAAGAAGGAATCCGTGCCTTTTTAGAAAAACGGGAGCCGAAGTTCCAAGTGTAACAGATCAGCCGGAAAGCTGATCATCTGTGAAACAAAATCAGCTTTCCGGCTGCATTGACTAAACGATGGGTATGGCTGTGAAGCTCTTTTTCTTTTAACAGAGCTTCACCATGCGTTTTTGCCGTTTCTTCATTTTCTGCCTCGAATCTCTCATTTACCAGTGTTTTCCCCGAAGGATCAAAAGCTGTAAGGAAATAATCAGCCATCAGGTTTCTCCTCCATTTTCAAGGTTTATAGTCTTCTTCATTTATATTCTAAAAAGGAAATCAAAATCCTTTATTATGTTTCATCCAAAATTAGTATATAATGGGTCAGGGAAGGAGGAGATTCGGTGCTTACAATTGATCACGTAACGAAGAGATTTGGAGATTTTAAAGCCGTTGACGGATTGGACTTAGACATTCCGGAACAGCAAATGTTCGGTCTTTTAGGCGCAAACGGAGCGGGAAAAACGACGACGTTTCGCATGATCCTTGGTTTATTAAGCATTACGGAGGGCTCAATCAGCTGGAAGGGCCGTCCTGTGAATTATAGTATGAGCAACAAAATCGGTTATTTGCCGGAAGAGCGGGGCCTTTATCCGAAAATGAAGGTAAAGGATCAGCTCGTCTATCTTGCCAGATTAAAAGGAATGGAGAAGCGGGAGGCTGTAAAAGAGCTCGGGACATGGCTTGAACGCTTCAATATAACAGATTACGAGAATAAGAAGGTGGAAGAGCTTTCGAAGGGAAATCAGCAGAAAATCCAATTCATTTCGGCTGTTTTGCATAAGCCGGAGCTGCTGATCCTAGATGAACCATTCAGCGGTCTGGACCCTGTCAATGTTGAGCTGTTAAAAGATGCTGTGATTTCTTTGAAAAACAGCGGCGTTTCTATTTTATTTTCTAGCCATCGGATGGAACATGTTGAGGAGCTATGTGAGAACCTTTGCATACTGCAGAAAGGAAAGCCGGTTGTGCAAGGCAAGTTGAAGGAGATAAAACGTTCCTTCGGGAAAAAGAATGTCACCATTCACTCTGATGACGATCTGCGTTTTTTGCAGTCTCATGAAGGCATTCTCCAATGGAAGGAAACGGCTGGCGGCGTCAAGCTGCAGATCGCTAATGAAGACATTTCTCAAGAGATCTTTGCTATGCTCCAAGGAAAAGGGTTTATCAGAAAGTTTGAGCTTGAAGAGCCGTCACTGCATGATATTTTTATAGAAAAGGTGGGGGCCGTCTATGAATAAATTTTGGATCATGCTTTCTCATACATACAAAAATAAGATTAGGGCAAAATCCTTTATTATTTCGACTGTCATCACGGTACTGCTTGTATTAGTTGTAACGAATCTGGAGTCGATCATTTCTTCGTTTCAAGGTGATGATGTGAAAGAAAAAATCGCCGTTGTTGATGAAACAAACGAATTATATCCGATTTTTTCGAAGCAGCTGAAAGCGGTGGATACAAACGGTGATCTTGATGTGAAGCAGTCGAAGCAATCCGCTGACGAGGTCACAAAGCAAGTCAAAGATGAAACGCTCGATGGCATGCTCATCATCAAACGAGATGAAAAAGGGACCATTTCAGGAACATATAAAGCGTTAACGATTTCTGATGAAAGCACGTACCAAACGCTGCAGCAGGCGCTGACGCAAACCAAAACGGCTGTCGGAACGGCAGAGCTCGGTGTTTCGCAGGAAACGATCAGCAGCCTTTATGCGCCCGTTACTGTCGGGCAGGAGGCGCTGAAAGAGGGGGCGAAGTCTGAGGAAGAGCTTGGCCAGACGGTAGGGCTTGTTTACATTCTGCTGTTCGTCATTTATTTCTCTGTGATTATGTATGCCAGCATGATTGCGATGGAGGTTGCAACCGAAAAATCTTCGCGTGTCATGGAAATCCTGATCTCAAGCATGCCGCCGATCCAGCAGATGTTTGCTAAGCTGCTTGGCATCGGGCTTGTTGGGATCACGCAGCTTGCTGTCATTATAGGAGCCGGCTCTTTGTCGCTGATGCTGAACAAAACGAACGAAACAGCTTCACCTATCGGCGGATTCCTTAATCTAACCGACGTTTCCGCTACCACTGTCATCTATGCTGTGATTTTCTTTTTGCTCGGCTACTTTTTATACGCGACACTGGCTGCGTTTCTCGGCAGTGTCGTCAGCAGAATAGAGGACGTGCAGCAAACGATCACACCGATGACGCTATTGGTTGTCGCCGGTTTTATGATCGCGATGTTCGGCTTGAATGCACCTGATGCAGGATTTATTACAGTAACCTCGTTTATTCCATTTTTTACGCCAATGATTATGTTCTTGCGCGTCGGTATGCTTGATATTCCGTTCTGGCAGGCGGCTGCCGGTATCGGAATCACACTGCTCACCATTGTTATACTAGCAGTCATCGGCGCCAGAATTTACAAAGGCGGTGTGTTGATTTACGGCAATTCAAGCGCATTTAAAGCGATCAAACAAGCGCTTCGTTTAGCGAAAAACTGATTGAAAAACAGCCTGAGGTTCCTCAGGCTGTTTCTTTATTGACAGAACGTGCATTCGCAAGAATTCGGTGCTAAAATAAGGGTACTTCATCCTGGAAAGGAGCAGAATGTTGACTGATCTAACCTTTATTCATGCGGCAGATCTACATCTCGACAGCCCGTTTTACGGGATATCGCATCTGCCGGAACCGATTTTTGCCCGGATCAAAGAAAGCACGTTTGCAAGCGTGAAACATATGATAGATGCCGCAGTGAGAGAAAACGTTGATTTCATTTTGCTGGCGGGGGACCTGTTTGACGAAGCGAATCGAAGTTTAAAGGCCCAGCTTTTTTTAAAAAAGCAATTTGAAAGACTCAGAGAGTGCGGGATTTCAGTTTATGTGATCTTTGGGAACCACGATCATCTTGGCGGGGAGTGGACGCCGATTGAATGGCCTGAGAATGTCCATATTTTTTCGTCCGCTGTTCCTGAAGAAAAATCGTTTTATAAGGAAGGCAAACGCATAGCGAGCATTTACGGCTTCAGCTATCAGGCCAGAGCAGTGACGGAAAACCAAGCCGCCCGCTATCGGAGGTCGACTGACGCGCCGCTTCATATCGGTATGCTCCATGGCACGCTATCAGGATCTGAAGGACACGATCCGTATTGCCCGTTTACGCATGACGATCTCGTGAAAAGCGGAATGGATTATTGGGCGCTTGGCCATATACATAAACGCCAGGTTCTTTCCGCCGAGCACCCGGCAGTCATCTATCCGGGAAACACGCAAGCGCGCCATATGAAGGAGACGGGAGATAAAGGCTATTATCTCGTTCGTGTGACAAATGGAGATATATCTTACGAATTTCAGAAAGCGCATGACATCCTGTGGGAAAAAGCGGCAGTTGATGTGACGGAGGCAAAGAATATGACCGCCCTTATCAAAATGGTTGAGGACGCGTTTTCGAAGCTGCAGATAAAGGGGAGCCCTGTTTGTGTAAGACTTGTATTACAAGGGCGGGCGCCGGAATGGCTGCTGGAAGCGCCGAAAGGCACCTTAGATGAGCTTCTCGAAGCCTTTCAGGAGCAAGAGGCGGAGGAGGAACACTTCGTTTGGCCGCTTTCATTGGACGATGAGACAGAAAATGAAGCAAACCTTACAAACCTTGATCCTTTTTTTGGCGGTTTATTTACAGACATTGATCGCGGCGATCTGTCAGACGTACTGGAAGGGCTTGAGCGGCATCCTGTGTACAGAAGGCACGCGGACCGGTTTAGCCAAGAAGAGTTACAGGAAATAAAAGAGCAGGCACAGATTTTATTGAAAAGACAGCTTAAGGTGCTTGGAACATGAGGCGGTGAAAGCTTTGCGAATTAAATCTTTACATATCTACCAATACGGGAAATTTTCGAATCGGACCTTTCACTTCTCCGCCTCGCCTGTCCAATTAATCTACGGATTAAATGAGGCAGGAAAAACGACGATGATGTCATTTATTGAAAGCATGCTGTTTGGTTTTCCGAAAACGAAGAAATATGAACCGAAAACAGGCGGTGTCTATGGCGGTGTTCTTGAAGCTGAACACCCTGAGTATGGGGCTGTGAAAATCGAACGGACGAAAGGGACTGCCGAAAAGCTAAGAGTGTACACAGAAAAGGGCGAAGTGAAGAAAGGAGATTTTTTAAAGCAGTTGTTCCAGGGTACAGACAGGGCATTGTACAAAGCCATTTATTCGTTTGATGTATTCGGGCTGCAGGAAATTCACTCCTTTAATCGGGACAAGATAGGGGAATTTTTGCTGTTTTCCAGTTTATTTGGCGCTGAAGCCGTATCTAAGCTTGATTCACGGCTGACAAAGGAAAGCGAAAGGCTCTATAAACCAAACGGGCGAAACCCTCAATTGAATCAGGAGCTGGAAACGCTTAAGCAGATGGGAGCGAAGCTGAAACAGGCTGAAGCAGAGGAAGCGGGCTATCATCAGCTTCTTGAGGAAAAAAGAACGCTCGAAGCCCGCCTTGCAGCCGCAGAAACCGAATTGAAAGAGGCGGCAGGACATATCCGAACGATTGAGGGAGCGATTGAGCTGAAGCCGCTGCTAAATGAAAAAGCGGCGCTGGAACAGGCGATAGCACAATACCCGGAACAGGCGGGACAATTTCCGGCAGACGGACTGCATCAGCTGGAAAAATATGAATCCCACCTTCACCCGAAATCCGCACAGCTGGAGGCGCTTCGGGTGAAGATGGCGGAGCTGGACAAACAGATGCAAAAACTTAATCCCGATAAAGAAATATTGGCAAAGGAAACGCTGATACAAGAGCTTTCGGCAGCGTTTCATATGTACCAATCCTATGGGGAACAGCTCGCCGCCATTCAGGCACAGCTGCGCCAGTCGTCCGCACAGGCAGCGGCAGGGCTGGAACAGCTCAATAAAACGGATGAAAATGAGCTGTTGAATATGAACACGTCATATGACTATGAATGGCAGCTCCAGCAGGCGGTGCAGCAATACGTACAGGCACGAGACAGAAAACGGCAGCTTGATGAGACGTTTGAACTTGCCCGGCAAGAGCTGGAAGACGCAGAAAAGGCCGTTCATGCCGCTTCGTCCGCCATCTTTGAAATCAGCGAAAGAAAAGATAAAGAAGCGGCTCTGAAAGCATATGATGAAGCACAGGGGCAACATCAGGAGCAAGCGAAGCTGAGAGAACAGCTGAAGTTTTTTGAAAGGCAGCAGGCTAAACAGAAAAAGACTGTTATTGCAGCTGGTATGCTGTTCATCGTTCTCTTTCTGCTGCTGCAGCAATGGATTCCCGCCATTAGTATCGGCGCTGCCCTTATTGTGTATGGGCTTGCTTCTGGAAAAAAAACACCGTCTTCCGGAAACAGCCGGGAGATGAGACAGCCAATGATAAACATTTCACCGGCAGAAGCCGAAGCGCTTAGAGAAGCGTTATGGGAGGATGACCGCAATAAACAGCATTTCATCACACAGCGGGCAGTGCTCCAGCAAAAAGAGGCAGCATATGAAAGAGTCATCCAGCAGTTTGAACAGTGGGAAGCCGATATGGCCCCCTCCTTTACACAGGTCGAGCATTTTATGAAGGAGCTCGGATTCAAGGAAGATCCGACTTTTTTGCTTGATGCATACAGCTTGATGAAGGATGTCAAAAAAGAAGTGAAGAAAAAGCATGAGCTGACAATTGAAGCAGGGAGGCTGAAAAAGCACCGGCGCACATTTGAAGAACGCGTCAGCATGCTTTATCCTGCGAATGAGAGTCAGAACATTTCCATCCCAGACGCCCTTCATACACTGCGGAAAAACGTTGAACGTGAAAAAGAAATCGCGAAGCAAAAAAAGGCTATCGAAACAGATATTTATTATATAAAGGATCAGCTGCTGGAGCTGGAGCAAGAAATACAGTATTTTCAGGCACAGATAGAACAGCTATTTTCCGCGGTGGCTGCAAAAGACAGAAATGAGTTTTGCGCCATAGCCGACATCAACAGGCAATTGAAGGATACGGAGAACAAGCTTCATCACATAAACGCACAGCTTGAAGGCGGACAGCCAGAGGAGCTTAAACTGGCGGATTCCAATACGCTTTCTGAATTGAAAAACAAGCAATTAGTTGAGAATGAAAGAAAAGAGCGGCTGGCTGAGGAGATCCAACAGCTTCGCAGCCAAATCGCATTGCTCTTCGTGAAACAGGAACAACTAGAGGCTTCGGGATTGGTCTCTGATCTCAAGCTGCAATTGGAAATGCAAAAAGAGCGTGTCAAAGAAACCGCTAAAAAATGGGCTTCGCTCCAAATAATCAAACAGGTGATCCGAAACAAATTGGAACGTCATAAAAAAGTCGAGCTTCCGCGCCTTCTGGAGACGGCAGGAGAATTTTTCCGTCCATTGACTGACGGAAGCTACAAGACGATATATTTTTCTGAAACGGATGATTCCATTATGGTCATGCATTGTGATGGAACTGTCTATCATGCGGAAGAGCTGTCACAGGGGACGTGTGAACAGCTGTATACAGCGATCCGGTTTGCTCTGGCTGTTACGCGTCAGGATGGATCTAGGCTTCCGTTCCAGCTTGACGACAGCTTTGTTCATTTTGATCAGGAAAGACTCAAACGTGTATTAGACGTTCTAAATGATTTATCTGAAGGCGGAAGGCAGATTTTGTATTTTACATGCCATGACCATGTAAAAGATGCATTTCAAAGCAGCCAAATCATCCATTTGGTGTCATAAAAGAGGTTCTATAGCTGTAAATCGGTATGTGATATACTGATATTATGTAAGATACGGAGGGAGCTTTAATAGAATGGCTAAAGGGATTATGCTACATGAGGTTGGCGAACAGGTGGACCAATATCTATTGATTAAATCCTCGACGAAAGGGATTGCGAGCAATGGGAAACCGTTTTTAACGCTGATGCTGCAAGACCAGTCAGGTGATATTGAAGCGAAGCTGTGGGATGCCAAGCAAAGTGATGAAGTGACCTATGCGCCGCAGACGATTGTGAAGGTCGTGGGGGATGTCCACCATTACCGCGGGCGCACCCAGCTGAAGCTGAGAAATATCAGACCGGTGAGCGAGCATGAAAATGTCAATATTGATGATTTTTTAGAAACCGCACCGATTCCGAAAAATGAAATGATGGATACCATCACTCAATATATATTTGAAATGAAAAATCCGAACATCCAGCGGATCACAAGGTTTTTAGTCAAAAAACACGAAACTGAATTTATGGATTATCCGGCAGCTACGAAAAACCATCATGAGTTTGTCTCAGGTTTAGCGTATCATGTTGTATCTATGCTGAATTTGGCGAAATCGATTGCAGATTTATATCCGTCTCTTGACCGCGATCTGCTTTATGCCGGCGTTATCCTGCATGATCTCGGAAAAGTGAAAGAGCTGTCCGGCCCTGTTTCAACTTCGTATACGGTCGAAGGCAATCTACTCGGCCATATTTCGATTATGGTTACAGAGCTTTCAAAAGCTGCAGAGGAGCTTCAAATCGATTCTGAAGAGGTGTTAATTCTTCAGCACTTGATTTTGAGTCACCACGGCAAAGCAGAATGGGGCAGCCCAAAACCGCCGATGGTGAAAGAAGCAGAAATTTTACACTATATAGACAACCTGGATGCGAAAATGAATATGATGGACAGAGCACTTGAGCGCGTGAAGCCGGGCGAGTACACTGAACGTGTATTTGCACTGGAAAACCGTTCCTTTTACAAACCGACTTTTCATAAATAATCAAAAAGGACTGATGCTGAAACATTCAGGTCAGTCCTTTTTATGCGCTTTTGCCGCTCATAACTCGTCTCATTCCCGCATATGGTTAAGAATAAAGAATCTATGCAAAAAGGGGGAGGAGCCCGTGTTATTTTTTCCATGGTGGGTGTACCTTTGTATTGTAGGCATCATTTTCAGTGCATATAAAATTGTGGCAGCAGCCAAAGAGGAAGAAAAAGTAGACCAGTCCTTTATTGAAAAAGAAGGGCAGATTTATATGGAGAGGATGGAAAAGGAGAGAGAACGGCGCAGTTCTCAACAGCATGAAGAAGAAAATCACAACCATTCCATCGCATAAAAAAGCTGTGCAGCTCAATGAGCCTGCACAGCTTTTTTTATTATTTAGAAGTGCTTGAAGATGAAGAAGAGTTGCTGCTTGATGAAGACGTATTAAATGTGTCTTTCAGGTCTTTATCTTTTACTTCGATGTCAGCTTTCTTCATAACTTTTTGGACAGCTTCCTGAACGGCATTGCTGTCATTTAGTTTTTGTTCAAGTACTTCAGATTTCAGTTCTTTTTTCATATCATCGTATTTGCCGCGTTCTTCAGTCTTTTTAATGATATGGTAACCGTATTGTGATTTGACGGGATCGCTGACTTCACCTGTTTTTAATTTGAATGCAGCTTTACTGAATTCAGCAACCATACCGTCTTTTGCGAACCAGCCAAGATCCCCGCCTTGTGAAGCAGAGCTGTCTGTAGAGTATTCTTTCGCAAGGTCTTCAAATTTCTCGCCTTTTTTCAGCTTTTTCTCTACTTCTTCAGCTGTCTTTTTATCAGCGACAAGGATGTGGCTTGCACGGATTTTGTCTTTTAAGCCTTCCCAGTACTCTTTGGTATCGGCATCTGTTACTTTGATGTTATCTTTAGCTGCCTTTTGCGTGAGCAATTCATATTTTACTTGCTCTTTAAGGTAATCCTTGCCATATTGCTCTTCGAGAGCAGTATATTGATCACCCAGCTGTGTTTTGTATTCTTTCAGCTTGTTGTCAATTTCTTTATCTGTCACTTTATATTTCTTGTCTAATACTTTTTCTTGCACCAGCTGTGTCAGGACGCTTGCACCAGCTGTTTTCTTCATGTTTGTGTAGAGCTCGCCTTTTGTTACATCGCCTGCGTCTGTTTTTGCGATGACTTCTTTGTCGCCGCTGCTGCAAGCACTGAGAGTGAGGATGCTTGTAGCAGTGATAGCTGCTATTGCGATTTTCTTCATTGTTTTCAAACACTCCTAATCATTCCAAATTAAATTACCTATGCGTATCATAACATATTGTGGCTTTCTGTAAAAAGATTTTAAATAAAGGGCATTCGTCTAGTCAAACTTTTGCTGACGACATACTTATATATTGATCAAGAAAAGGAGGTATGTAACATGAGCGGAGGATACTCTAACGGATTCGCGTTGCTCGTAGTACTGTTCATTTTGCTTATCATCGTAGGTGCAGCTTACATCTACTAAGCAGCCCGGGGGATCGCTTGCACGATAAGCGATCCTTTACTTTCACTAGCGCCTAATCGTTTTAAACATGAATTGCATAACATGTAATTGGTAAATAAAGTTTTTTACAGGAGGTGCTTTTTAAGATGGGTGAAGTATTTGCAGGCGGATTCGCTTTATTGGTTGTGTTATTTATTTTATTGATTATCATCGGCGCTTCTTGGCTGTACTAATCAAAATAAAAAAGCATAGCTGCTGATTCAGCTATGCTTTTTTTCGTATTTACACTGTAAAGGAGATCTCCACAAACGAAGAGATCAGTAAAATTAATATAGATACATTAATAAATCGGAATACCTTATCTTGCCGCTCTTCAGGAATCTCTCTGACAAGGCATAATGTATTGGTGAGCCTGTTTATGAAATATAAAATAAACACGGCAGCCACGATAAAATAGAATAAAATGATGGGAGATTCCCCCTCTCTCTGAACTGTCCCATATTACATTACCAAATATTTATTAAAAAAGATAGAATGCAAATTGAAAAATCGCCGCTAGCGCCAAGGTTTGGCTACTTTTCAACAAGAATATCCAAGCCGTCTGCTTCCTGATCAATAAAAGCGGCTTTCGGCGCTTTTATCAGCTTGAGGGCCAGCAGGAAGTCAGGCAGACAGTAGCCGGCATGAATGCCCGAAATCATGCAGAAATAATGGGCGTGATTCGGAAAAGCCAGCGCGGCGTAAAATAATACAGGCGTAATCAGCAAGAACGGGCTTACGAGTGAAATCAACATTGTCGTTTTTGGTATTCGTTTCCATGTGCGCATGCGCAGTATATAAAACTTTTTTTCTATTTTTCTTTTTTTGCAGATGATTGGCAGGACATGGATGACTTTATGTACAAATAAAATAACGACGAGCAAACCGCCGAATAAAGGTACATATTCATCGCTTAAGCTTGTGCCAGGCCGCAGCAGCTCAAATGCTAAAAAGGTAGATATAAAAACCAAAATCATAAAACATACAGCAGTTAATATTATGCGAACGGCACCATAATCCTTCATGAGATTTATGGTCTTCCAGCAATTCATCAAAGTCATCCTTCCATACATCTTGAATAGAATCTCAAAATAATTTACTCCTCCCAAGAGAAAAAATCAATGCTTTTTTAAGAAAAAATATCATCCGGCAGGTATTTTTTTGAAACAAGCAAACAAACAGCGCGAAATATGGGGTTAGAACTTTCTTCTCAGTGAATAATCAGCTAAAATAAGATTAAAGATAGAAAGAAGTGGTGTGGATGGATTCGATGGATCATCGCATTAAGCGATTAGAATATTACATACAATTATTGGTGAAAACAGTAGATATGGACAGGTACCCCTTCTATGCGCTTCTCATTGATAAAGGGCTGAGCAGGGAAGAAGGGGAAGAGGTTATGAGGATATGCGAAGAATTGTCAGAAGAGCTGGCAACACAAAAAGCGCAAGGATTTGTAACCTTCGATAAGCTCCTTGCGCTTTTTGCTGGACAGCTGAATGAAAAATTAGATGTTCATGAAACGATTTTTGCCCTGTACGAGCAGGGGCTTTATCAAGAGCTGATGGAAGTCTTTATTGACATCATGAAGCACTTTGATTAACTGTTTACAGGTTCGAGCTCTTCTGCCGGTTCATCCGCCGCACTGTCCTTTGCTTTTTTCTTCAGTTTTCCGTTTACGCTTTCAAAGTCATTGTCAATATTGGTGAGTGACGTTTCGAAAATTTCCATAAAATCATCGCCGTAGATATGGCGTATCATACACATCAATTCAGCCACTTCAGGGAATTTTCCGAATAAATGATACAGAGGCTGCGACCCTTTAAAAACCGCGTTGCGAGTCGGATCAAATTCCTCAAGCAAGCTCCAGAATACCTCAGTGCCTTCCTCAGTCAATTGGACGTATGTGTTCCGTTTATCATTCAGCCGTTTGGAGAACCTTAAATATCCTCGTTCTTCCAGCTTTTTAGAAAAGTTGAATGCGGTCGATACATGCATGACCCCGAATTTCGCGATTTCAGAAATGGAAGCTCCATTCAATTGATACGCAATCCATAAAATATGATGCTCATTAATATTCAGGTCATACGGTTTGAGCCATTGCTGCCAATCCTTCTCGATCGATTTCCAAAGAGCCTTGCTAAGCTGAGCCATTTTCTGGGTGAAGACAAGAGCTTCTTTCACATCATAGGGCGGTTCCACTCGATTCATTACGTCACCTGCTTCTCTTTTTCTTTTTCTTTTTCTCTATTATGCCAATAAAATAAAGATTAATAAAGATGAAAATGTAAGAATTTTTTAATAAATTCACAATCCATTGCGGTAAGAGGCTTTTTCGGCAAAAAAAAAATGCAGGTCCAATTTTGGCCTGCATTTTTTTCTTTAGAATAGGATATTAGTTTTGTAAGGTTTTCTCCAGCTGTCTGATTTTTTCTTCAATATCAGCGATTTCTTTTTGCAGATCTTGCTGGTGAGGCTTAATCTCTTCCTGCCATTTTTTAATTGACGTTTGGAGCTCTCCGCTCACGTCTTTAATGACATCCGTGCTTTCTTTTGCCGCTTTGATCAGCTGGTCTTTTAACGCAAGCCCGTCTGATTTCAAGCGTTTGATCGTTTCCTCGAAAGAATCATAATTGGTTTTCATTTTTTCACGCAGCTGCTTTCCTGAGGAAGGTGCAGAAAGAAGAACTGCTGCTCCTCCGATGATGCCGCCTACGAATAGTCCTGTTAATAGAGAACGTCCGTCCGCCATTACAATCACCCCGTCTTTTTCTTGAAAATAGGATTCATTCAGCATTTTTCATTTTTGTTGAAAGCCTGAACTTCTATACATAGCTTGCTCTATTTTAGCATATTTTTTAAGTGAAAAGGAGGGAGAAGGTTGTCTGTCTTTATGATCGTGTTATCCTGCATCACCCTTGCCTTCGCTTCAGGCGCTGTTTACTATATCAGACTTCTCAGCCAGGCTGCTTCTTATCCGCCCAAAAAGGTCATCCGGCAGAAAGCGCTTGTTTGTTCAACCGGAACCGCCTTTACACTATGTCTTATCTTTTTCACAAAACTCTTCTCTTAAAACATGCTGACATGCTGCGGGCTCTCTGTTCGAAAAAACCTCTCCCGGAAGCGGAAGAGGTTTTGTGTGACAATTATTTAGCAGCTTCCATAAAGCTCGAACGTCTTAAAATGGTTTGGAGAATTGGATATATAATAATCATTGCAATTGTGTTCAGCACAGTTGCCGGCAGAACAACTGCTGCGAACAATGCGGCAAAACCGCCAGGCAAACCGACAATCAATAAAGCTGACGATAAAAATACAATTCCCGATAAGATGGTTCCGATCGCAGTCAGCACAGCGGCTGCACCTGTTTTCTGGCTCCTTCTGAATAAAAGGAATATGATGAAGAACAGAAACGCTGACACGGGTTTATCAATGATGTTAGGGATCTGTCCGGCTGGAAATGCGGTTGTAAGCGCGGAAATGATTCCGGTCACAATCCCGATGACGAGTACGTTTTGCACCCGCGGGAACAGAAGGATGCCCATGAACATCATGATCAGCATCATATCTGGTTTCATGCCGCCTAAAAAAGGCGGAATAATGGAATGAAGCGCTGCGCCGATTGCGGCAAACAGAGCCATAATGACTAACTCTTTCGTTTTCATATCTATGCTCTCCTCTGCTAAGCTTTTTGCCCTCCAATAATATGCTCGTCATTTATTGCGAAGGCTTAAAGAATGTGATATGCAAACAGTATACCAAACGAACGGTTTGCATAGCCAGACTTTTTACTCATTTTTCTGCTGGAATTTCTTCATGAACGCAGCTAATTTTTCACAGTCTTCGAGAGACACCGCGTTATAAATAGAAGCGCGGCAGCCTCCTACTGAACGGTGTCCGCCAAGCCCGATCATTTTTGCTGCTTTTGCTTCCTGAACGAATGTTTTTGTTAATTCGTCATCACGAAGCGTGAAGGTAACATTCATGCGTGAGCGGCTGTCCTTTCTGGCATGCCCTTTATAGAATCCGTTGCTTTCATCAATACAGCTGTAGAGAACCTGAGCTTTTTGTTCATTGCGCTGTTCAGCAGCGTCCACACCGCCGTTCTCCTTCAGCCATTCCAGAACAAGGCTCAGCATATAAATCGCAAATGTCGGCGGAGTGTTGTAGAGTGAATCCGCTTTGACATGCGTTGAATATTTTAAGATTTTTGGAACGTTCGCATTTTCATTTTGCAGCCAAGTTTTTTTCATGATGACAACTGTCACACCGGAAGGGCCGAGGTTCTTTTGGGCGCCTCCGTAGATCACGTCAAACTTGGACACATCGATTTTTCTGCTCAAAATATCGCTGGACATGTCAGCGACGAGCGGAATTGGGGAATTCGGGAATTCCTGCCACTGTGTGCCGAAAATCGTATTATTGGACGTGATATGTAAATACGCACCGTCTTTTACATTCGAAAGGTCAACCTCCGGAATAAAGCTATAATTGTCTGCTTCACTTGTGGCAGTGACAGACGTATTTCCGAACAGTTTCGTTTCTGCCAGTGCTTTTTCAGACCATGCGCCGGTCATCACAAAATGCGCGGTTTTTTCAGGTGTTAAAAAGTTCATTGGAAGCATTGAGAATTGAAGGCTTGCCCCGCCTTGAAGAAACAAAATATCGTAATCTTCCGGGATGCCCATCAGTTCAACTAAAAGGTTTTTCGCTTTTTGGTGCACCGCTTCATACTCTTTGCTGCGGTGGGAAAGCTCCATAACAGACATGCCGGATTCGTTAAAATCAATAAATTCTTTCTGTGCTTTTTGCAGAACTTCCAATGGCAGTGCTGCAGGACCTGCGTTAAAATTCGTTGTACGTTCCATCATGATCTCTCCCTGTTTTCCACGTTAATGTATAAAATAATACAATTATCCTATCATAAAAATTCAGTTTTTTGATAAAAAATTAGAATAATCAAAAGAAATTGACGGATGTTTGCGAAATGTTCACAAATAAAATAACCCCATCTTATGATGAGGTTAGGCGTTTTGCGATAGAGGAAGAGATGTTCTGCAGATCCTCTGGTTTGTAATCATCAGCATGTGTTTTCCAAACGGCTCCGAATCCATCTCCTTTTCCGTAGCGCGGGATAATATGCATATGATAATGGAAAACAGATTGTCCTGCTTTTTCGCCGTTATTGTTCAGCGTATTTAAGCCAATCGGTTCAAATTCATCCCGAATAGCGCGGGCGATTTTCGGAACGGCGTGAAAATATTGTTTTGCTAATTCATCCGTAAATTCATACACATTTTCGATATGCGTTTTCGGAATGACAAGCGTATGACCCTTTGTCACTTGGCTGATATCAAGAAAGGCCAATACATGCTCATCTTCATACACCTTTGCGGATGGGATGTCGCCGGCGATGATTTTACAAAAGATACAATTTTCTGCACAATGCATGAGGGTTCCTCCTTATGAAATTGTTTAGTATGTATACACTCATCGTACCACAGAAATGCAGAAAATAGAAAACAGGATGAACGGCGAGCGTTCACCCTGAATGCAGAGGAAGAGCTTATATAAAGAAAATGTGATATGCCTTTGGTAAGCACCTCATTTGTCAATAAAATGAAGACTTGTTTAATGCCTAACGATTCCTGCGATAAACACCTCATTTGACAATTTGCTTCATAGATGAAGAATTCATCAATTCAGTGAAGAGAAAAGGTTTGAGCATTGGACATGTTTATTTTCTATCCAACTGTATCTAAGACGTCTTTGACAAACACCTCATTTTTCAGTTGATATGCTTTTCCTCTACGACCATTATGATGTCCAGAAGCTGTCTTCTTATAACAGCAAATTCATCATTTGTTAAAAGGGAATTGTTTCAATTCAGGCCTTGTTTTTGGTACTATGAAGAAAAACAATATAAGGGGAGAAATTATGTCTCTGCTATCGGTAAAAGACTTAACCGGCGGATATACAAGGAATCCGGTTTTAAAAAACGTATCATTCACCCTCGAACCGAATCAAATTGTCGGCTTAATCGGGCTGAACGGTGCTGGTAAAAGTACAACAATCAGACATATCATCGGGCTGATGGACCCGCATAAAGGTTCAATCGAATTAAATGGAAAAACCTTTGCTGAGGACCCGGAAGGCTACCGTTCACAATTCACCTATATACCTGAAACACCTGTTTTATATGAAGAGCTGACGCTGATGGAGCATCTTGAACTAACAGCCATGGCATACGGCCTGTCAAAAGAAACGATGGAGAAAAGGCTGCCGGCGCTTTTAAAGGAATTCCGAATGGAAAAGAGGCTGAAGTGGTTTCCGGCTCATTTTTCTAAAGGAATGAAACAGAAGGTTATGATCATGTGCGCATTTTTGGCAGAGCCCGCACTATATATTATTGATGAGCCTTTTCTAGGGCTTGATCCGCTTGCGATTAACGCGCTGCTTGAGCGTATGAATGAAGCGAAAAAAGGCGGAGCGAGCGTGCTGATGTCAACGCACATTTTGGCAACGGCAGAGCGCTATTGTGATTCGTTTATTATTTTACATAACGGCGAGGTGCGGGCGCGAGGCACGCTGTCTGAGCTCAGAGAGCAGTTTGGAATGAAGGACGCGGCGCTGGACGATTTGTATCTTGAGCTCACAAAGGAAGACCCTGGCCATGAATAATATGCTTGATATTTGGCAGTCGCGGCTGCAGGAGCATATCAAAGAAACAAGAACATACATGAAATATATGCTCAACGATCACCTCGTCATTGTTTTGATCTTTTTTCTCGCGGGCGCTGTAAGCTGGTACAGCAAATGGATACGGGACATTCCCGCTCACTTTCCGTCCTTCTGGGTAATGGCCGTGCTGTTTTCACTCGTGTTGACAAGCTCTTATGTGCGGACGCTTTTGAAGGAGGCTGACCTTGTCTTCTTATTGCCGCTTGAAGCAAAAATGGAGCCTTACTTGAAGCAGGCGTTTGTCTACAGCTATGTGTCTCAGCTGTTTCCGCTGATTGCATTGAGCATTGTTGCAATGCCGCTCTATTTCGCTGTCGCACCGGGGGCTTCGCTTGTATCGTATGCGGCAGTCTTCGTCCAGCTTTTGCTGCTGAAAGCGTGGAATCAGGTGATGGAATGGCGTACGACCTTCCAGAACGACCGAAGCATGAAACGGATGGATGTGATCATTCGCTTTGCGGCGAATACGCTCGTTCTTTATTTTGTTTTCCAATCTGTTTATATGTATGCGGTTGTGGTCTATGTCATTATGGCTGCTCTTTATCTGTATATGTCTTCCTCAGCAAAACGCAAAACGTTTAAATGGGAGAGCCATATTGAGTCCGAATTGAGACGCAAGCAGCGTTTCTATCGGATTGCCAACCTGTTCACTGATGTGCCGCATTTGCGAAAGCAAGCGAAACGCAGGGCGTATCTCGACTTTTTGCTGCGGCTCGTGCCGTTTGAACAGCGGAAAACGTTTGCCTACATGTTCACCCGCGCCTTTTTGCGTTCAAGTGATTATTTGGGGATTCTCGTCAGATTAACGGTCATTTTCGCGCTGATCATTATGTATGTCTCAGCTAGCCCGCTGATTGCAGCGGTTTTGACTGTGTTTACCATTTTCATAACAGGCATTCAGCTTCTGCCGCTGTTTGGCCACTTTGATCATCTGGCGCTTCAAGAGCTTTATCCTGTGAAAAAAGAAACGAAGCTGAAAAGCTATTTCTCTCTATTAAAAACTGCACTTACCGTTCAAGCGCTGCTGATATCTGCTGCATCTGCCTATGCTGCGGGATTGACAGGTTTTCTTTATGCGCTGATCGGTTCTGCCGTTCTGATTTTTGTTGTTCTGCCGTCTTATATGACAACAAGACTGAAAAAACATGGAAAGCTGTGAGCTAAAAAAGGGGTAGTCAAATGACAGACAATCATCTGCTGATGCAGGAAGCCCTTCAATGGAAAATGCATTTTTTGCGGAAGGATTCCATGTTTGAACGTTTTTCGAAGCGTGTGCAAACGAAGGTGAATGAGCGGATTCCCGAAAAAATCCATACGGTCGTCACTGAGAGCGTGAAAAAAATGGTGGAAGCGACGATGGCCGGCTCTAATATCATAACCTATAAGAAGGATACAAGTGCACTTTCGCTCGGTGAAAAAAACGAACTGGCGAAAAAAACGATTGCTTCTTATCAGAAGGTGGCAGCTGCTGAGGGAGTGGGCACCGGAGCGGGCGGCATTTTTTTAGGCATTGCCGATTTCCCGCTGCTGCTTTCGATTAAGATGAAGTGTTTATTTACCTTATCCTCAATTTATGGCTTTGATGTGAAGGATCCACAAGAAAGAATGTTTTTGCTGCTTGTGTTTCAGCTTGCGTTTTCGAGTGATGACTGCCGAAAATCGCTTTTTTCCGTCGTCGACAATTGGGAGACGGAGAAAAAGAGTATCGACTGGAGAGTGTTCCAGCAGGAATATCGCGATTATATCGACGTCGTGAAGCTTTTGCAGCTTTTGCCCGGAGTAGGAGCGGCGGTCGGCGGCATTGCCAATTATAAGCTGCTTGCTCAGCTTGGGGAGACGGCAAGACACGTTTTTCATCTGAGAATAGGAAAGGAAACAGCCGGAGAATGAACACTCCGGCTGTTTTTTTATAGCTGATGATAGGTGATCGCCGCGCCCGCAAGTACCTTGGCTGCAGTCAGCATCGCTTTTTCATTGATATCAAATTTCGGATGGTGATGGGAGTAGACGCGCTCTGGCTGTTCAGGAGCGGCACCTGTAAAGAAAAAGGTGCCTTTGACATTTTGTAAGTAGTAAGCAAAATCCTCGCCGCCCATTTGCGGTTCACCGTCAATGACCTGCTGAACGCCCTCAGTGTTCTTTGCGACGCTGACCAAGTGGCTCGTTTCTGCAGGATGATTCACAACCGCCGGATAGCCCCATTCATAGTTATACTCATAGGACGCGCCGTGCATGGTGCACACGCCTTTTACAACTGCTTCAATTTCCTTCTCCAGCATGCTGCGGACATTTTCGTCAAAAGAACGTGCTGTGCCGATGAGTGCCGCTTGGTCTGCAATGACATTAAACGGGTTGTTGGCGATGAAAGAGCCTGTCGAAATGACGGCGGATTGAATCGGGTTGACTTTGCGGCTGACAATGTGCTGCAAAGAGGAAACGATTTGCGAGCCGATCAGGACGGCGTCTTTTGTATCATGCGGGTGAGCGCCGTGGCCGCCCTTCCCGAGGATTTTTATCGTGAATCGGTCCGCCGCCGCCATCACGGCGCCGGGGCGGCAGAGAATGGTTCCGAGCGGTTCAGTCGCCCAAAGATGTGTGCCGAATATCACATCCGCGTTTTCGAGACAGCCGTCATCAATCATTGGCTTTGCGCCTCCCGGATAATATTCTTCCGCATGCTGGTGGATCATCACAAATGTTCCCTTCAGCTCATGTCTGTTTTGGTGAAGGACCTTCGCCACAGCGAGAAGAGCTGCCGTATGGCCGTCATGGCCGCATGCGTGCATGACACCTGGCACTTTGGAGGCGTAAGGAACATCTTTTTCATCTTGAATGGGGAGAGCGTCAAAGTCGGCCCGCAACGCGACAGTAGGGCCTGGTTCGCTTCCTTCTATATATGCTAAAACCCCTCTGCCGCCGACGTTCGTGCGGATCGGGACTCCTAACGATTCATAATAGGAAGCAATAAATGCGGCGGTTTTTTCTTCTTGAAAGGAGAGTTCGGGATACATATGAAAGTGGCGCCTGATCTCGACCATTTCTTCAAAACAGCTGTCGAGCTGTTTGTTAATCTCTTTCTGCAATGTGGATATGGACAAGGCCGCTTCCCCCTTTTCTATGCTTTTCCATGATTGTATAGAAAAAGTCTGAATATTTCAACTCAGCGCGTTTTAAAGCAAAATCATGGCAGCGATGGTTGTCACGATAAGGCCAATTGCGACGGGAATGAAGTTTTTTCTGGCAAGCTCAAAAGGATCAACTTTACAAATGGCAGCGGCGGGAATCAGCGCCCATGGGACCAGTGTTCCGCCGCCCACCCAGATGGCAGATATTTGGCCGAGTGCGGTCAGAACGGCGGGATCAGTATGAAGAGCGGACGAAAAGAGCTTGGCGATAGAGCCGGCGAGAGAAATGCCTGAAAACCCTGATCCATCCAGGCCGGTTATGGCACCGGCGGCAGTTAAAGCAGCAGCGGCAAGCTCCTTTGACATGGGCATCATGTGGGATAAAGCAATGCCGAGATCATTGACAATTCCGTGGGAACCTTTAGGGAGTGAAGTGCCTAGTATGTTTTCATAGCCTGAGTCGCCAAGATAAAAGAAAGCGGCAATCGGGATGACGGGACCGAAAACCTTAAAGCCGAACTGGAATCCATCAATAAAATAACCGGTGATTTTTTCAAGCCCTTTTTGCTTATACACGAGAAAATGAACGATCAGGAGGATGCAGATTGCAGACCCGCCAATTAACGCAGTCGCATCATTTCCCTGTAGGTTAAACAAGAGCATGCAGGCGATATCCACAATAAAGACAAAAGGAATCAAAAAAGCCAGTATGGACCGCAGGCGTTTTGGCAAGTACAGCGAGGTGTCTTGTTCGCCAGAATGTACGGGGGAAAAAGAAGCTGCACCCAGCTGTTTTTTGCGTTCTCGCTGAATCATAATAAATGCTGCGGTTGTGGTGGTCACGCCCATAATCAGCACAAGGGGAATACTCGCTGAGATGACAGCACCGACTGGAATGCCCGCTGCATCCGCTGTCAGCTTTGGTGCTGCCTGAATGACAAAGTCTCCTGACAGAGCAAAGCCGTGTCCGAATAAGTTCATGGCCATGGCTGCGGCAATGGGCGGCAAACCGACGCGGGCGGCTGCCGGGAGCAGGACGGCGCCGATCAAAGCGACACCCGGAGAAGGCCAGAAGAAGAGAGAAATGGCAAACATCAGGCCGCCAATCAGCCAGTAGGCAGTCACAGGACCTTTCACAAGGCTTGCAAAGGGAGAAATCATCGCTTCATTTATCCCTGTTTTTGTTAACAAATCACTCATCGAAACGATAAAGCAAATGATGAAAATCGTGGGCAGCAGTTCGCCGGCCGCATAGATAAAGCTGTGGAATAAACTGCTGACAGAAGCTGAAAGTGAATGGCTGGCCCATAGCGATATAATAAAAATGCCGAATAGAGAAATAAATGTCGTGTCTTTTCTCAGCAGCATAAATAGGATAATTGCACCGATAAAAAACACATACAGAACATGGACAGACAAAATCCCGACTTCCATCATTGATCACTCCTTCCGCTTCCTACAGATTATTCATAGGCGGGCGGAAGGTGCCGGGACGGAAGGCTGGGTTATGATGGAAAATTGACATTGATATTTTGCAGCTGTTCAGTTAAATCATGCTTTAGCACTTTTTTTGATTTTTGCTGATGTGTTGGGAAGCATTCAGGAGAAAAAATGATGCCTCCACCAGCAATCCAGTTTTTTCTATAGGCGATGATGCTTTCCGATCGTTCTAAATATGAACCATCCTTGCGCTGCATCTCGTAATCATCATATCCGAACTGGAAACCGCAATACGATTACCAAGCTTATCATATGCCGGCTCCGTCAATCCCTTAAACCCGCAGGTTTGGCAGGTATACATCATTTTGCTTTCCTCCCATTAAACAAGCTGCCGGACATGCCGGCAGCTATTCAACAGCGAAATATGTGGTGACATACGAAGGCCGTGAGAAGATCGACGTTGTGTCAATTCCGGCAGACGTGCCGCGTTTTTTGTGGGCTTCTTTGTATGAATCAGACTGCTGCCAATCTTGAAAGGCTCTTTCCGTTTCCCACAAGGTGAGAATGACATAGGTGTCACTGTCAAGCGGACGAAGCACACGAATCGCTTCAAAACCGGGCTCGTTTTCGACCTTTCCCGCTCTGTTTTTAAATCTGTTTTCAAACAGCGGACGTCCTTCTTGAGTAACGGCAATATTGTTCAATACTGCAAAACCGGGATGCTTCAACTCTCCGACTTGGTCAATCACTTCATAAGCGTGGGGTGAATGGAAAACCGTATCTCCGCTTGTTTCGTGAATCAAAATCGCGTTTTCCTGCCCCTGCATCAAAAGGATATTTTCCGAAGGATGCTTCTTTACGATCGTTTTTAAAAAATCGGCTGTCCCATATGTAATATAAACCTTCATATCAGCCACCTCCTGCTTGCTAGTATATCAAAACAATGGTATAAGTTTCTATTGGCGAGTGCTTCGAACATAATTCCAAACAATTTTTCCCATACTACCTTTAGAAAGGCGAGGTGAGTTCATGTTTAAGATAAAGAAAAAGAAACTATTTATACCCATCATTATTTTAGTGTTAACTGCTTTTCTCGCTTTAATAGGATATATTTCAATTATTTTTCTCGGACATTATGTCATAGATGAAAAGAAGCTCATTCTTCATGCATCTTCAAAAATTGTGGATCAAAACGGAGATGAGGTTGCAAGCCTGTATACAGAAAATCGTGAGCCTGTCTCGATCAATGAGATTCCGAAGCAGGTCAGAGAAGCGTTTATTGCTGTTGAGGATAAAAGGTTCTATGAGCATCACGGCATTGATGCAAAATCTGTCGGAAGGGCAATATACCGCGATATCTTAGCAGGCGGAAAGGTGGAAGGCGGAAGCACGATCACCCAGCAGCTTGCCAAAAATATTTTTCTGACCCATGACAAAACATTTTTAAGAAAAACAAAAGAAGTGATCATTGCGATCAATCTTGAACGGGATTACAGCAAGGACAAGCTGCTGGAAATGTATTTGAACCAGCTTTACTTCGGGCATGGAGTCTACGGCATACAAGCGGCGTCCCACTATTATTTTAATAAAGAAGTAAAAGATTTAACTGTATCCGAAGGTGCGGTTTTGGCCGCTATACCGAAGGCGCCTTCTACGTATTCTCCTGTTTTGCATCCTGATAAAAGTAAGGAGCGGCGTGATACGATTCTCGGCATGATGAATGACCAAGGCTACATCAGTGCTAAAGAGGCTGTCAGCGCGCAGGGCCGGACACTCGGGCTGAACGTGAAGAAACAGTCAGAAACACCTTGGTTTGACAGCTATATTGATCTTGTGATTGAAGAGGCGGAGAACAAGTACTCGATTTCCGGAGAGCAGCTCCTTCAAGGCGGATACACGATCAAGGTGCCGCTTGATTCGAAGCTGCAGAAGACCGCTTATCAGGTGATGAAACAAGGAAGCTATTATCCCGGAACAGACCAGAATGCCGAAGGAAGCGCGGTCTTTATCAATAACAAGACAGGCGGTGTGGAAGCGGCGATCGGCGGAAGAGATTACACATCCAAAGGGTATAACCGTGTCACAGCTGCACGCCAGCCGGGTTCCACATTTAAGCCGCTTGCAGTATACGGACCGGCGATGCAGGAAAAGAAATTTAAGCCCTACTCTCTATTGAAGGATGAGCTGCAATCCTACGGAGATTATACGCCGAAAAACTATGACAGCCAGTATGAGGGCGAAGTGACCATGTCTGATGCCATTACGTACAGCAAAAACGCGCCGGCTGTCTGGACGCTGAATGAGATCGGCGTCGAAACAGGAAAGTCTTATTTGCAAGCAAACGGCATTGATATCCCTGATGAAGGGCTTGCTCTCGCTCTAGGCGGCTTGGAAAAAGGCGTTTCACCACTCCAGCTTGCCGGCGCATTTCATACGTTTGCCGCGAATGGGACGTATACTGAACCGTACTTTATTACCAGCATAAAGGATGAAGACGGAGAAACAATAGCCGATCATAAAGAAGAAGGAAAGCGGGTATTCAGCAAGCAAACGTCCTGGAATATGACGAGAATGTTGCAGCAGGTGGTCAAAAAGGGAACGGCAACCTCCGGCACCTATCACGGCGATCTGGCGGGGAAAACTGGTTCTACATCTTATACAGGAGTGTCTGGCGCCACAAAGGACGCCTGGTTTGCAGGCTATACGCCGAAAATAACCGGGGCGGTCTGGATGGGCTATGACAAAACGGATCAAAGTCATTATTTAAAAGGCGGCAGCGCGTATCCGACGAGACTGTTTAAGGATATTTTGACACAGGCTGGAGAAACCGGTTCTGTGTTTACGAAGCCTAAAAACGTCAAAGAACTGGAAAGCCCGATTGAACTGGAGCCAGTCAAAACGCTGAAAGCAGATTACACATTTAAAGCTGCGGGGCTCTTTACCATTGAATTAAAATGGGATGCTCAAGAGGATGATCGGGCCGTATACAGAATTTATGTAAATAAGGATGGCAAGGAGACGCTTCTTGATTCAGTTGAAGGAAAGGGAAGCTATGAAATCCCTTATGCCAACTTGTTTTCAGGCGCTTCTTATAAAATTGTGCCTTATAATACACAGACAAAGAGAGAAGGGGATGGAACCGATTACGTTCAGCCTAAATTGTTTTCCTCTTAATGGAATTCGGCGATTTTTTGAACTTTGAGCCTCACTTCTATACCATTTGCCTAAAACAAGGTATAGTGTAATAAGTCAAGAAATACGAACGTATGGTTGCAGTATGAAAGGTGGAAATCAGATGAGTAAACGAGAAACGTTTAACGAGACGTTTTTAAAAGCTGCACGGGGAGAAAAAGCGGATCACACGCCTGTATGGTATATGAGACAAGCAGGGCGATCACAGCCGGAATACCGTAAGCTGAAGGAAAAGTACGGATTGTTTGACATTACACATCAGCCGGAGCTTTGTGCGTATGTCACCAGACTGCCGGTTGAGCAATACGGAGTCGATGCTGCAATCCTTTATAAAGATATCATGACTCCGCTGCCGTCAATCGGTGTGGATGTTGAAATCAAAAACGGAATCGGGCCTGTGATTGACCAGCCGATCCGGTCTCTGGCGGACATTGAAAAACTCGGCCAGATTGATCCGGAACAGGACGTGCCGTACGTGCTTGAGACGATTAAACTGCTTGTCAATGAGCAGCTCAACGTCCCGCTCATCGGTTTCTCAGGGGCGCCTTTTACGCTGGCCAGTTATATGATCGAAGGCGGTCCGTCGAAAAACTACAATAAAACAAAAGCCTTCATGTACAGCATGCCGGATGCATGGAATCTGCTGATGTCCAAGCTTGCCGACATGATCATTGTATATGTGAAAGCGCAGATTAAGGCAGGCGCAAAAGCGATTCAAATCTTTGATTCGTGGGTCGGTGCGCTGAATCAGGCAGATTACAGAACATACATCAAACCCGTAATGAACCGGATCTTTTCAGAGCTTGCGGAGGAAAATGTGCCGCTGATCATGTTTGGCGTTGGTGCAAGCCATCTGGCAGGTGACTGGCATGACCTACCTCTTGATGTTGTTGGGCTCGATTGGAGACTCAGCATAGATGAAGCCAGATCAAAAGGTATCACTAAAACAGTGCAGGGCAACCTGGACCCGTCCATTTTGCTTGCGCCATGGGAAGTCATTGAGAAGAAAACGACGGAAATACTGGATCAGGGCATGAAATCGGACAGCTTCATTTTCAACCTTGGACACGGGGTATTTCCTGACGTCAGTCCTGAGGTTTTGAAAAAACTGACAGCATTTGTCCATAAATATTCACAAAACAAAAAAATGGGTCAATATTCCTAAGCATATCTTTTGGTTATCTTAATGATAACCTGTCAAAATGTTTGTATCAGTTCATTAAAGAGGGTGTAAACAGTGAGTAGAAAGAAAATGGGGCTTCTCGTTATGGCGTACGGCACGCCTTATAAAGAAGAAGATATCGAACGTTATTATACACATATCAGAAGAGGCAGAAAGCCTGAACCTGAAATGCTTCAAGATTTGAAAGACAGATACGAAGCAATTGGCGGCATTTCACCGCTTGCCAAAATCACAGATGAGCAAGCGCACAAGCTTGAACAGCACTTAAATGAGATTCAGGACGAGATTACGTTTAAAGCGTATATCGGGCTGAAGCATATCGAGCCATTTATTGAAGATGCTGTAGCAGAGATGCATAAGGACGGCATTACAGAAGCGGTCAGCATCGTGCTGGCACCGCATTTCTCCACGTTCAGCGTGCAGTCCTACAACAAACGTGCCAAAGAAGAGGCTGAAAAACTTGGCGGTTTAACGATTACGTCTGTTGAAAGCTGGTACAATGAACCGAAATTCGTGAAATACTGGGTTGACCGAGTGAAGGAAACATATGCGTCAATGCCTGAAGGTGAAAGAGAAAACGCGATGCTCATCGTATCCGCACACAGTCTGCCGGAAAAAATCAAAGAATTTGGAGACCCATACCCGGACCAGCTTCATGAATCAGCGAAATTGATTGCTGAAGGCGCAGGCGTTTCCGAATATGCTGTCGGCTGGCAAAGCGAAGGAAACACGCCTGATCCTTGGCTGGGACCTGATGTACAGGATTTAACACGTGATTTATTCGAACAAAAAGGCTATCAGGCATTCGTATATGTCCCTGTCGGATTTGTAGCGGATCATTTAGAAGTGCTTTATGATAATGATTATGAATGCAAAGTGGTCACTGACGATATCGGTGCAAGCTACTACCGCCCGGAAATGCCGAATGCAAAGCCGGAATTTATTGATGCATTAGCAACAGTTGTATTAAAAAAATTAGGACGTTAAAGAAGGCGATGAACATGAGTGACGCTAAAAAACATGTAGTCATCATCGGCGGCGGCATTACCGGTTTAGCCGCCGCCTTCTATATGGAAAAAGAAATCAAAGAAAAAAATCTGCCGCTTGAGCTGACGCTTGTTGAGGCAAGTCCAAGAGTCGGCGGGAAAATCCAGACTGTCAAGAAAGACGGCTATACCATCGAAAGAGGGCCTGACTCATTTCTGGAACGGAAGACAAGCGCTCCGCAGCTTGTCAAAGATGTAGGCCTTGAGCATTTGCTTGTCAACAATGCGACAGGACAATCCTATGTGCTTGTAAATCGCACCCTGCATCCAATGCCTAAGGGAGCCGTGATGGGGATACCGACTAAAATTGCGCCGTTTGTTT
This sequence comes from Bacillus rugosus, assembly GCF_023238245.1. Lineage (NCBI taxonomy): Bacteria > Bacillati > Bacillota > Bacilli > Caryophanales > Bacillaceae > Bacillus > Bacillus rugosus. The sequence goes on from NZ_CP096590.1 coordinate 1,127,321, forward strand.
CAACCGGTCTGTTTTCTGTGTCTGGGAAGGCAAGGGCCGCTATGGATTTCATCCTGCCTGCAAGCAAGTCAAAAGACGACCAGTCATTGGGAGAATTTTTCCGCAGACGTGTCGGAGATGAAGTGGTTGAGAATTTAATCGAGCCGCTTCTATCAGGCATCTACGCTGGCGACATTGACAAGCTCAGTCTAATGTCGACTTTTCCGCAATTTTACCAGACGGAACAAAAGCACAGAAGCCTGATTCTCGGCATGAAAAAAACAAGGCCTCAAGGCTCCGGCCAGCAGCTGACGGCTAAAAAGCAAGGGCAGTTCCAGACCCTTTCAACCGGTTTGCAGACCCTTGTCGAAGAGATCGAAAAGCAATTAAAGCTGACGAAGGTATACAAAGGGACCAAAGTGACCAAGATCAGCCGCGGCGGCACTGGCTACTCGCTTGATCTGGATAACGGCGTCACACTTGATGCTGAATCAGTGATTGTGACTGCTCCGCATAAAGCGGCTGCAGGAATGCTTCCTGAGCTTCCGGTCATTTCTCATTTGAAAAATATGCACTCCACATCCGTGGCAAATGTCGCTTTGGGCTTCCCTGAAGGCGCCGTCCAAATGGAGCATGAGGGGACGGGCTTTGTTATCTCAAGAAACAGTGATTTCGCCATCACAGCCTGTACGTGGACGAATAAAAAATGGCCGCATGCAGCACCTGAAGGCAAAACACTGCTTCGGGCATATGTTGGAAAAGCCGGAGACGAATCGATTGTCGATCTCTCAGATAACGACATTATCAACATTGTGTTAGAAGACTTAAAGAAAGTCATGAACATAAACGGGGAGCCGGAAATGACCTGTGTCACCCGCTGGCACGAAAGCATGCCGCAGTACCATGTCGGCCATAAGCAGCGCATCAAAGAGCTGCGCGAAGCACTGACCTCTGCATATCCGGGTGTCTACGTGACAGGCGCTTCTTTTGAAGGTGTTGGAATTCCCGACTGCATCGACCAAGGAAAAGCAGCCGTGTCTGACGCGCTTACTTATTTATTCAGCTGAAAACCTCCGCTAAGGCGGAGGTTTTTTGTTGTGCAATGGCAATATTGCGTAAAGAAATGATTGAATTGAACAGCAGGTTATGATACATTTGCATATGTACTTAATGACTAAAATGTTCAAACGGTCAGTTTCGAGGTGAATACAATGTCAATAGATCGAAAAAAGCTCATTTTGGCGGCAGCCACAAAGTCTTTTACTCAGTTCGGGTATAAAGCGACGACAATGGATCTTGTGGCGAAGCTTGCGAACGTGGGGAAGGGAACCATTTATACTTTTTTCAAAAACAAAGAAGAGCTGTTTGACGAGATTTTCACTACTTTATTGAAGGAAATGAAGCAAAAAGCGGACGAAGCGATGGAGCCGAACCTTCCGTTCCATGAAAATGTGCACAGGGCGCTGTTTGCCATTCTTGAGTTCAGGAAAACACATCAGCTGACGATTAAAATTTTCCAAGAAAATGCTGAGATTGGTACAATGGCAGTTCAGGAAGTGATCCAAAAAATGGAGCGAGGCATTCTGTCTTATATCAAAAATAAGATTGAAGACGGAATCAAGAACGGTGCAATCAAGCCGTGCGATCCTGAACTGACAGCTTTTGTGATGTTGAAGCTTTATATCGCGCTCATTTTTGATTGGGAAAAACAGCATCCCCCGCTCGATAAAGAGACGATTGCGGAACTGCTTGAATTGTATGTTGTCAAAGGATTGTCAGCCAACTAGATAATCCTTTCTCTTTGCAAGAAAATGACCATTTTTCATGATGAGTCAGTTTTAGAATGGAGGCATCAGGATGAACACAATACGAAGTCAGTGGAAAGACATCGTAACGAGTAAAAAATTATTAATTCCCATCATTGCCATTTTGTTTGTCCCGCTTATTTACAGCGGCGTGTTCTTAAAGGCTTATTGGGACCCATACGGCACGGTTGACCAGCTGCCTGTCGTTGTCGTCAACCAAGATGAGGGCGCAACGTATGAAGGAGAAAAACTTCAAATCGGTGATGATCTGGTCAAAGAATTAAAGGATAATAACAACTTTGATTGGCATTTTTCCAATGATCTTGACCAATCGTTAAAGGACTTATTAAATCAAAAATATTATTTAGTTGTCGAGATTCCTGAGGATTTTTCTAAGAATGCCAGTACTGTGTTGGACAAAAATCCGAAAAAATTGGATCTGAAATACCATACAAATGCCGGTTCCAACTATGTGGGGGCAACGATCGGCGAAAAAGCGATTGATAAACTGAAAGCTTCTGTTTCTAAAGAAGTGACCGAGCAATATACGAAAGTTATTTTTGATAACTTTAAAGATATCGCAAAAGGGTTGAGCGACGCGAGCAGCGGCGCGAAAAAAATTGATGACGGCACAAAAGATGCGAAAAACGGAAGCGCCCAGCTGAAAGAAAATCTGGCGAAGCTGAAGGAAAGCACTGCCACCATCAGTGACAAAACGGCGCAGCTTGCAGATGGAGCGGCACAGGTGACGAGCGGCATCCAATCACTTGACAGCTCGCTCGGTAAATTCCAGGACAGCAGCAACCAGATTTATGATAATTCTAGTAAGCTTGCAGCAGGATCAGGCAAGCTGACGGGCAAACTGAATGAACTGAATGCCGGCCTTCAAAAGGTGCAGCAGGGCTTGCCTAATCTTACAAACGGGCTGGATCAGCTCAACAGTAAAGCGCAAGAAGGTTCTGAGAAAGCAGCAAAAGCGGAAAAACTCATAAATGCGCTCGATTTAACACAGCTTGAAACAGCTGTGAACAATCTGGAAAAGTCAGAAACTGCGATGAAGGAATTTAAAAAACAGCTGTCTGACTTTGAAAACAGTTTGAAAAACCGTGATCAGGCATTCAAAAATCTCATCAACTCGAGTGATTTCTTAACAGCAGAGCAAAAAAGCCAGCTGATCAATTCTGTTGAAAAGCAGCTTCCGCAAGTTGATGCGCCTGATTTTGATGAAATTTTAAGTGGGCTTCCTGCAGCTGATCAGCTGCCTGACATCGCAACGATAAAAAGCTCATTGGAAGATGTGAAAGCGGAGGTTGCCCAGGTGAAGGCATTGCCGGAAGCTACCTCTAAGCTTTATAACGGCGCAAAAGCCACTCAAGACGCGATTGACAAATTAACTGCTGGATCTGAGAAAATATACAATGCGTCACAGCAGGTGACAGATGGCCAAAATAAATTGACTGCCGGCATCGGTGAATATAATAAACAATTCGCAAAAGCAAAAGCCGGCTCAGAGCAATTGGTGACAGGAAGCAGTCAAGTATCTGGCGGATTGCTGAAACTGTTAGACGGGTCTAAACAAATCCAAAGCGGGTCATCAAAACTCGCAGACGGATCTGCATCACTTGATACAGGTTTAGGCAAGCTATTGGACGGAACAGGAGAGCTGTCTAATAAGCTGAAGGATGCGGCAGATCAAACAGGAGATATCGACGCTGACGATCAAACATACGGCATGTTTGCCGATCCGGTTAAAACCAAAGATGATGCCATTCATTCTGTTCCTAACTACGGAACAGGGCTGACACCTTATATCCTGTCAATGGGCTTGTATGTCGGCGGCATCATGCTGACGGTTGTCTTCCCGCTGAAGGAAGCGTCAGGACGTCCGAGAAACGGTTTTGAGTGGTTCTTCAGCAAATTCAATGTCATGATGCTCGTTGGAATTATTCAATCGCTGATTGTGGCGACGGTTCTGCTTCTCGGAATTGGTCTCGAGGTTGAGAGCACGTGGAGATTTTACGTGTTTACGATCATTACGAGTCTCGCTTTCCTAGCGATGATTCAATTTTTGGCGACAACGATGGGCAACCCGGGACGATTTATCGCAGTCATTATTTTAGTGCTGCAGCTCGGTGCCAGCGGAGGAACCTTCCCGTTAGAATTGCTTCCGAATTTCTATCAAGTTATCCATGGCGCATTGCCGATGACCTACAGCATTAACGGATTCAGAGCGGTCATTTCAAACGGGGATTTTGGCTACATGTGGCAGATGGCCGGCGTATTAATCGGCATCGCCCTCGTTATGATTTTGCTGAGCATTACTTACTTTACGATTTTAAGCCGGAAGGAAGATACTTCAGAAGAACAGCCGGCTTCATAATAAAAAAGAACTTGTTTCCTATGAAACAAGTTCTTTTTTTGTTACATTCCCCATTTGACAAGCAACCCTGTATAGGTTAATCCGCCGCCAAATCCGAAAAGCATCACGGTTTGATCTTTTTTCAGCTTCCCGGCTTTCACTGCGAGATCCAGCGCCAAAACAATCGAAACAGAAGACGTGTTTCCATAGTATTCAACACTGGTGAGCGTTTTTTCAATCGGGAACGGTGTTTTTTCACAAATCGACTCGATCATGCGCAAGTTGGCGCTGTGAGGCACAAACCAATCGAGCTCTCCGCTTGTCAGATCCGCTTGACGTAAAAGGCGTTCAAATTCGCGCGGAACGGTTCTCGCTGCCCATTTATACACCTCGCTGCCGTTTTGGACCATTTTACCGGAACCAGCAAGCTGCACCCCGTTTAGTTCATTCCGAAGCCCGGCACGGTACAAAATATCTCCGCTGTTCCCGTTTGTTCCTTGGACAGACGCAAGAAATCCAGGCGTCTCTTCATCTCGTTCTACCAACAGCGCACCCGCAGCGTCGCCAAACAGAACGCATGTCGTTCGATCGGTATAATCCGTTACTTTTGACAGTGTCTCTCCGGCGATGACGAGAATTTTTTGATGAAGGCCGGATGTGATCAATCCATTTGCCAAATGAAGGCCGTATGTCAGACCGGCGCACGTCGCATTAATATCCAGTGCGCCGGTGCTTTCCCACCCGAAAAATTCCTGCACACGGCATGCCGTACTCGGGAAGGCATAATCGGATGTTGTTGTGGCAACGAGGATCATATCGACATCATTAAGTGTCCCTTCATAACGGCTCTTAAGATCCTTCACCGCTTCGATGCATAAATCAGAGGTGAACTGCTGTTCATCCGCAATCCGGCGTTCTCTCATACCTGTGCGCTGAACAATCCATTCATCTGACGTATCAACAATTTTTTCTAAATCAGCATTGGTTAAGCGCCTGCTAGGCGCATAGGTGCCGATAGCCGTAATTTTTGCTTTTGACATATGAACCACTCCTTGTGACCAAATTATAACACTAGATATTAGCATCTGGTACTAAAAAGAAGGATTTTTCATAAAAAAAGAGAAAATGTGAAATAGGGAATCTAGGAATAGAAAAAGGAGGCTGGTAAATGGTCAGTCAAGAAGCAGTAGTCTTTATGGCGATATCCGGGGCTATTGCATTTTTGTTGCCGGTCGGACTGATAGTATGGTTTAAACGAAAGTATGGCGCCTCGTTAAAGGTGTTTTTTATTGGCGCTCTCACGTTTTTTGTCTTTGCTCAGCTGTTGGAGGGCGGCGTTCATGTTTATGTACTGCAAGTGAATGACATAACGAAAGAGGCCATGCAAAATCCATTGTGGTATGGCATTTACGGCTGCTTGATGGCCGGGATTTTTGAGGAGTGCGGACGATATATCATGATGAGAATTTTTTTGAAGCGCCATCATGCTTGGGCGGATGGCCTGGCTTTCGGAGCAGGCCATGGGGGGCTTGAAGCCATCCTGATTACAGGCTTGTCCTCCATTTCACTTATTGTATACGCATTTGCGATCAATAGCGGAACGTTTGAACAGTTTCTGATCAATGAAGACATCAAACAGGCGCTTCTGCCGATTCAGGAGCAGCTGCTGCATACCCCTTCGTATGAATGGCTGCTGGGCGGAATAGAAAGAATCAGTGCGATTGCCGTCCAAATCGGGCTGTCGCTGCTTATCCTGTATGCGGTTAAAAGCCGCCGGCCGCTTTTTTTGCTGTATTCTATTCTTTTACATGCGATCTTTAATGTACCGGCGGTTTTATACCAAAAAAGAATAATAGAACATGCTGCAGCTGTTGAAATCATTGTTGCTTTAATAGCTGCCATATCAGTCTATTGGATTGTAAAAGCAAAAAGCCTGTTTCAATAAAAAAGTCCAAGCAGCAGTAAAGCCTGCTTGGAAAAATGTGAATGGAAATATTCGATAAGCATGGGTCATCAGAATATTTCTGATTCAGCCCTTAGCAATGACAGCAAGAGTGTCTGTGTTTTTTACAAGAGAAACAATGGTTTTTCTTTTTCTTCTTCTTCTCGCAAGGGTCATGGCATTCTTTCTTTTTCTTGCAATGGTCGTGGAAATCCTTATCGAACCACTCGTCAAAGAACCAAAACTCATCAAACCAATCGTGACAATGATGTTTCCGTTCATGTGAATGACGACAGCACATAGATATCCCTCCTCTTCCCATGCTCTCTACAGCATATGAGAGATTGATAGGAAAAGATTGGACGGGTCCCTCGGGAAAAGAGTATATTTTATATAGAAAAATAAAAGGAGGAATATCCTATGACGTCCGTACGTAAAACGATGGAGCTCATTAAAGAGCTTGTTTCGATCCCAAGCCCGACAGGAAATACATATGAGGTGATCAATTATATTGATAGCCTTTTAAATGAATGGAAGGTAGAAACGGTTCGGAACCATAAGGGCGGCTTAATTGCAACACTTCCCGGACGCGACACATCCCGGCACCGCATGCTGACGGCGCACGTTGACACCCTCGGCGCTATGGTAAAGGAGATTAAAGCTGACGGCCGGCTGAAAATCGATTTGATCGGCGGGTTCCGCTACAACTCGATTGAGGGGGAGTACTGCCAAATTGAAACCGCCTCGGGAAAAACGTATACAGGCACAATTTTAATGCATCAAACGTCTGTGCACGTATACAAAGACGCGGGCAAAGCGGAGCGGAATCAAGAGAATATGGAGATCCGCCTTGATGAACCTGTTCACTGCCGGAAAGATACGGAAGAGCTTGGCATTGGCGTCGGAGATTTTGTGTCGTTTGATCCCCGTGTCGAGATTACATCAAGCGGATTTATTAAATCGCGCCATTTGGATGACAAAGCAAGCGTCGCCTTATTGCTCCGCCTAATTCATCAAATTCAAACAGAAGAAATTGAATTGCCGTATACAACTCATTTTCTCATTTCGAATAATGAAGAAATCGGATACGGCGGGAATTCAAATATTCCTCCTGAAACAGTTGAATATTTGGCGGTTGATATGGGAGCTATCGGTGACGGGCAGGCGACAGATGAATATTCAGTATCAATCTGTGTGAAGGATGCGAGCGGGCCGTATCATTATCAGCTGAGAAAGCATTTAGCCAATTTAGCTGAGAAGCATCATATCGACTATAAACTTGATATTTATCCGTACTACGGGTCGGATGCGTCAGCAGCAATCAAATCCGGGCATGATATTGTACATGGCCTGATCGGGCCGGGAATTGACGCTTCGCATGCATTTGAGCGCACCCATAAATCATCCCTTCGCCATACAGCTAAGCTTCTGTACTATTATGTACAGTCGCCGATGGTATAAGGGAGAAGACGAATGAAGATTTATAAGCTGAAAAGCACTTTCGGATGGGAAGGTGATGACGGCTTGGGAGAACAGCTGATTCAGCAAATCCTCGCCGGAGAAAAAACAGCCACGTGCGCCCCGAAATCATTATATTCAAAAGATGAATTGAGAGAAGTGTATCAAACGGCGGGGCAGCTTGTTACCGTTTATGATAAACATGACAATCCGAGAGGCAATATAAAGGTGACAGATGTGTTTGAAACGACCTTTGGAGCGCCTGATATGAGGTTAGTCAAAGGAGAGGGCAATGGAGATCGAATTGAAGAATTTCAGGAAGACCATCGGATGGCATGGGCGGAACTGATCAAAAACGGTGAACTGGAGCTGTATGAGGATACTGTTTTGATTACAGAGCTGTTTGAGCTTATTAAAGATTAAAAAAGCCTGCGGGGCAAGAACCCCGCAGGCTTTTCATTAACCGGAAATGGTTGCGTTTTGGTCTGCTTTTGCTTGAGACATGACCGTCTCAGCTTTCGCAGGATTAAACAGGCCTTCCCATTTAGACATCACAACGGCAGCAAGCGCGTTACCAGTCAGGTTGACAACTGTACGTGCCATGTCCATGATGCGGTCTACACCGGCAATAAAGGCAAGTCCTTCAGCCGGAACGCCGATAGTGCCAAGTGTCGCAAGCAAGACGACAAAAGAAGTGCCAGGCACGGCAGCCATCCCTTTAGATGTCACCATAAGGACGAGCACAAGTGTAATTTGGTGCCAAAGTGTCAAATCAATGCCGTATACCTGTGCCAAAAACAGTGCGGCAATAGATTGATAGAGAACGGAACCGTCTAAGTTAAACGTATATCCGATCGGAATAACAAATGAAACAATGCCTTTCGGGCAGCCGATTTTCTCCATTTTTTCCATGATGCGCGGAAGAACTGTTTCTGAGCTGGACGTACTGAACGCCAGTAAAATTTCGTCCTTCATGTAAGCAAGGAATTTGAAAATGTTGATGCCGGCAATTTTTGCAACAATTCCAAATACAACAATTAAGAAGAAAGCAAGTGCGACATACACCAATCCGACGAGCTTTCCGAGAGAGAGAAGAGAACTGAGTCCGAATTTAGACACAGTGACTCCGATAAGCGCGAAAACGCCGAATGGCGCCACTTTCATCACAAGGTTTACAACGTGGAACATGGCATGGGATACGCCTTCAAAAAAGGCTAATACAGGCTTGCCTCTTTCTCCGATTGCGGAAATCCCCAATGCAAATAGAACTGTAAAACAGATGATGGCAAGAAGATCCCCTTCAACCAAGGACTGGAAGAAGTTTGTCGGCACAATATGCAGGAACGTTTCCGCCACTGATTTATTGCTTTGCTCTTTTTCAGTTTCAACATATTGACTAATGTCTGATTTTTGGGCTTCGTGTATATTAACTCCTGTACCCGGATGGAAGATGTTTGCAAGGGCTAGTCCGAGAATGATAGCAAAAGTCGTAATGATCTCGAAGTACAGAATTGTTCTGAAGCCTAATTTACCGACTTGCTTTCCATTTCCTGCACCGGCTACACCGATGATTAAGCTGGAGACAACAATAGGAATCACTATCATTTTGATTAAGCGTAAAAAGAGATCCCCGATTGGCTGCAGGTAAGTAGGCAATGCTGGGTTGCCGTACCAAATAACGCCAACAATGACACCTAGAATAAGTCCAACGAATATTTGTGTGGCTAATCCAAACTTAATTCTTTTCATAGATTACCTCCCAAAAAACAAAGTATCAACATATATCATGAATAGACATATATTTAATCTCACTATTAGATCAAATTATAATAGATAAGAAATGAATTCGTCTATAGTAAATTATATTTAGAAAATAAAGAATTTTCTAAAATGAGATTGAAATCACCAGAATTATCTAAAAACGGGTGAGCTTTGACCTAACCTGATTATTATTTCAAAATAAAGAAGTGTGGAAAAATAAAGAAAATCCCGCGCGTGCTGCGCGGGATTTTCGCTCTTTTACAAATCGTTTACTTTTATACAGTCATTGCATATATTTCCATAACATTCATGCTGCTCTTCTATCTTTTTTCCGCATTCCGCGCACTTTTTCGAAGGCAGGTTTCTAAAAAATTCTGTGATTTTCCCCAGCATAACCAATCCCTCTTTCCCCTTTGTAGTGTCTTCATTGTAATATAACAGATTATAAAAATCAACAACTGTTTTGATACAATGTTTAAAACATGCTTTTTTTAAGAAAAATGGGTATATTGAAGGAGGATCAATTTTCTTGAAAAGATAGGAGGACATTATGAAAGTTACAGTTATCGGATGCTATGGCGGTTTTCCGGCGGCAAATGAAGCGACGTCGGGCTATTTATTTCAGTCAGGTGATTACTCTTTGCTTGTTGATTGCGGCAGTGCCGTATTATCTAAGCTGTTCAGATATGTGCCGGCGGAGAAGCTGGATGCGGTGGTTCTGTCTCATTATCACCATGACCATATCGCTGACATCGGGCCGTTGCAATTTGCCAAGCAAGTCGGTTCGTTTCTGGGCAAAGGAGAGCATTCGCTTCCGATTTACGGACATGATGCTGATATAGAACAGTTTCAAAAGCTTACATATAAAACACATACGAAAGGGATTGCCTACCAGCCGGATCAGCCGCTGACTGCCGGTCCGTTTACGATCACCTTTTTAAAAACGATTCACCCGGTGACATGCTATGCCATGCGGATTACTGACGGCAGCCATACTGTCGTATATACTGCTGATTCCAGCTATCAGGATTCATTTATTCCATTTTCGGAAAATGCCGATTTATTGATCTCAGAATGCAATTTTTATGCTGACCAAAACGGGACAAGCGCAGGCCATATGAACAGCCTGGAAGCCGGGCGAATTGCAAAAGAAGCGGGAGCGGGAGAACTGCTGCTGACACATTTGCCGCATTTCGGCGTGCATGACAATCTTCGCAAAGAAGCGAAAACCGTTTTTAACGGCGAAGTGAATATTGCGAAATCAGGTTTTGTGTGGGAAGGATAAAGGAGGAGCACCATGTTATTTATCGACAATCAAAATATCAATGATCCGCGGATCAATCTTGCTATCGAGGAGTACTGTGTAAAGCATTTAGACCCAAAACAGCCGTATTTGCTCTTTTATGTGAATCAGCCGTCTATTATCATTGGGAAAAACCAAAATACAATAGAAGAAATCAATACAAAATATGTAGAGGAAAACGGGATTATCGTTGTCCGCCGTTTATCAGGCGGAGGCGCTGTGTATCATGATCTGGGGAACTTGAACTTCAGCTTTATCACAAAGGATGACGGGGACAGCTTTCATAACTTCAAAAAGTTCACTGAGCCGGTGATCCAGGCTTTACGCCAGCTCGGAGTAGACGCAGAATTGAGCGGCCGGAACGACATTGTAGTAGATGGCCGGAAAATATCCGGAAACGCCCAGTTTGCAACAAAAGGACGAATTTTCAGCCACGGCACTCTCATGTTTGATTCAGCCATTGATCATGTTGTGTCTGCATTAAAAGTGAAAAAGGATAAAATTGAATCAAAAGGCATCAAATCGATCAGAAGCCGAGTGGCAAATATCAGTGAGTTTCTCGATGATAAAATGACGACAGAACAATTCCGCAGTCATTTGCTTCGCCATATTTTTAATACAAATGATATTCAAAACGTGCCGGAGTATAAGCTGACAGAAAAAGATTGGGAGGTCATTCATCAGATTTCGAAAGAGCGCTATCAGAATTGGGATTGGAACTATGGCCGTTCACCGAAATTTAACCTCAATCACTCCAAACGCTATCCGATCGGATCGATAGACTTGCGTCTGGAAGTCAAGAAAGGCAAAATTGAGGACTGCAAAATCTTCGGAGATTTCTTCGGAGTCGGTGATGTATCTGAAATTGAAAACCTGCTGGTCGGAAAACAATATGAACGCAGTGTCATCGCTGATGTGCTGGACGGTGTGAATCTTAAGCATTACTTTGGGAACATTACGAAAGAGGATTTCCTTGATCTGATTTATTAAGGCAAAACACATTGTTTGAAAGAGCGGGTGTGGTTTTGAAATAATGGAGGCAGGAGGGATTCACATGAAAGTGTTTTTAATCGGAGCGAACGGACAAATTGGACAAAGACTCGTTTCTTTATTCCGAGACAATCCTGATCATTCCGTTAGAGCGATGGTCAGAAAAGAAGAACAGAAAGCGTCTCTCGAAGCTGCCGGTGCAGAAGCTGTGCTTGCGAATCTGGAGGGCAGCCCGGAAGAAATTGCTGCCGCGGCAAAAGGTTGCGACGTGATCATTTTCACAGCGGGTTCCGGCGGCAGCACAGGTTATGATAAAACGCTGCTGGTTGATCTAGACGGAGCGGCAAAAGCAATGGAAGCTGCGGATATCGCGGGCATTAAACGGTTTGTTATGGTTAGCGCCCTGCAAGCCCACAACCGTGAAAATTGGAATGAATCACTTAAACCTTATTATGTAGCCAAACATTATGCTGATAAAATTCTGGAAGCTAGCGGTTTAACTTATACGATTATCCGTCCGGGAGGCCTTCGCAATGAGCCTGGAACGGGTACTGTTTCAGCAGCGGAGGACCTGGCGCGGGGGGATATTTCCCGGGATGACGTTGCGAAAACGGTCATTGCCTCTTTAGATGAAACCAATACGGAAAATCGGGCCTTTGATCTGACAGAAGGAGACACACCGATTGCCGAAGCATTAAAGAAACTATAACAGTACTGACACTCAGGGCTTTTTGCTCTTGAGTGTTTTTTTCTGTTTCTCTATAATGAAAGGGAAAGCTTATCTTCATTAATGAATGACTGTTCATTCACTTTAAGGGGTGGGAGAATGAATCTCGTTTCAAAATTGGAAGAGACAGCATCTGAGAAGCCCGACAGCATCGCATGCAGGTTTAAGGATCACATGATAACGTATCAGGAGCTGAATGAACACATTCAGCGATTTGCGGACGGACTTCAGGAAGCCGGTATGGAGAAAGGGGACCATCTAGCTTTGCTGCTTGGCAATTCGCCCGATTTTATCATCGCGTTTTTTGGTGCGTTAAAGGCTGGGATTGTGGTTGTGCCCATCAACCCGATGTATACGCCTACAGAAATCGGTTATATGCTGACAAATGGCGATGTAAAGGCGGTCGTGGGCGTTGATCAGCTTTTGCCGCTTTATGAGAGCATGCATGAATCGCTTCCGAAGGTTGAGCTCGTCATTTTATGCCAGACGGGAGATGCCGAGCCAGAAGCTTCAGACCCAGAGGTCAGGATGAAAATGACAACGTTTGCAAAAATATTGCGTCCGACATCTGCCGCTAAACAAAGCCCGGAGATTGTCTCTGATGATACCGCAGTCATTTTGTATACGTCAGGAACAACCGGAAAACCGAAAGGCGCGATGCTGACCCATCAAAATTTGTACAGCAATGCCAACGACGTCGCCGGCTATTTGGGAATGGATGAGAATGACAATGTGGTCTGTGCTCTTCCCATGTTTCACGTGTTTTGTTTAACCGTCTGCATGAATGCCCCGCTGATGAGCGGAGCAACTGTCTTGATTGAACCTCAATTCAGCCCGGCATCTGTTTTTCAGCTTGTTAAGCAGCGGCAGGCGACCATTTTTGCCGGTGTGCCTACGATGTATAATTACTTGTTTCAGCATGAAAACGGAAAGAAAGATGACTTTTCTTCCATTCGGCTGTGCATTTCGGGAGGCGCAGCCATGCCAGTCGCGCTGCTGACCGCGTTTGAAGAAAAATTTGGCGTGACCATTTTGGAAGGCTACGGGCTTTCAGAAGCATCACCAGTCACGTGTTTTAACCCGTTTGACAGGGGCAGAAAGCCGGGCTCTATCGGGACAAGTATATTGCATGTCGAAAACAAGGTCGTAGATCCGCTCGGGCGTGAGCTGCCCGATCACCAGGTCGGCGAATTGATCGTGAAAGGCCCCAATGTGATGAAGGGCTATTATAAAATGCCGGCGGAAACAAAGCATGCGTTAAAAGACGGATGGCTTTATACGGGGGACTTGGCAAGACGAGATGAGGACGGCTATTTTTACATTGTTGACCGGAAAAAAGACATGATCATTGTAGGGGGATACAACGTCTATCCGCGCGAGGTGGAGGAAGTGCTGTACAGCCACCCGGATGTCAAGGAGGCAGTTGTTATCGGTGTGCCGGACGCCCAAAGCGGTGAAGCGGTAAAGGGATATATTGTACCTAAACGATCTGGCGTAACAGAATCGGACATCATGCAGCACTGTGAAAAACATCTGGCAAAATACAAACGGCCTGCCGCCATTACGTTTCTTGACGACATTCCGAAAAATGCGACGGGGAAAATGCTCAGACGGGCGCTGAGAGATATTTTGCCTCAATAATACGAAAAAGCGAAGCGGCGAGCTTCGCTTTTTCATTTCAATCCTTTGCTTCTTTTTTAATAATGTTTAGCAGCGCCTTTGTATCACTTTTACTTAATTTGTAGTATGTCCCGTCCTTCAAATAAACGGCTTGCTGGCTGCCGTCAATCCATAGTCTGAATGAGTCGTACCGGTCTTTATGAAATTTGATTGTCCCTTCGTAATCAGGGGTTGCTGTTTTTTCTGTCTTCAGCTGTTTTCCCTGATTCATAATGTCCAGCATATCTTTGACGTGCTGCCTTTTTTCAATCTCGATATCTTCCTGGCCGCTAGAAGACAGCGTGATCAAATCCGCGTCTACCGATTGATATACATCGCCTGACCGGCTGTAAAGATAGAAAAATGCAAGAAACACAAGACCGATAACCACGATGGCTGCCACTATTTTTTTCATTTGCATCACTCCAAACATTGTTAGTTTTCCCAGCGATCAGGGTTTCCATGCCTAAAAGGATGGAAAAGTACGAATGCACAGCCTGGTTCTAAGAATTTGAATTTATGATTACAATAGAAGTAACGGGTTGATGTGAGGAGTGAGGCGTTATGCGCAGGTGGATTGCGGCAGCAGGGCTTGCTTACGTGCTGTATGGGCTGTTTTTTTATTGGTATTTTTTCCTGTCTGGTGATTCCGCAGTACCGGAGGCCGTTAAAGGGACGCAGGCTGACCCGGCTTCTTTCATGAAGCCGTCTGAATTGACAGTGGCCGAGCAGTATTCGAATGTAAAGAATTTTTTATTTTTTATTGGGATTCCTCTTGATTGGTTTCTGTTCTTTGTGTTGCTGGTCAGCGGCGTTTCAAAGAAGATCAAAAAATGGATGGAAGCAGCCGTGCCCTTTCGGTTTTTGCAGATCATTGGCTTTGTGTTTGTGCTTTCGCTGATCACAACGTTAGTGACGCTGCCTTTAGATTGGATAGGCTATCAAGTATCGCTTGAATACAACATTTCTACACAGACAGCGGCCAGCTGGGCTAAGGATCAGGTCATAGACTTTTGGATCAGCTTTCCGATCTTTACGCTTTGCGTTCTCGTGTTTTATTGGCTGATCAAAAGGCATGAAAAAAAATGGTGGTTATATGCTTGGCTGTTAACTGTGCCGTTTTCGCTGTTTCTGTTTTTTATTCAGCCAGTCATTATCGATCCTTTATACAATGATTTTTACCCTCTGAAAAACAAAGAGCTTGAAAGCAAAATTTTAGAGCTGGCAGAAGAAGCCGATATTCCGGCTGATCATGTATATGAAGTGAACATGTCCGAAAAAACAAATGCGCTTAATGCCTATGTCACAGGAATCGGAGCGAACAAACGGATTGTATTGTGGGATACGACGCTGAACAAGCTTGACGACTCAGAAATTCTCTTTATTATGGGCCACGAAATGGGCCATTATGTCATGAAACACGTCTATATCGGACTGGCTGGCTATTTGTTTGTGTCGCTCGCCGGATTTTATGTCATTGATAAGCTTTACAAGCGGACGGTCCGCTTTACCCGCAGCATGTTTCATTTGGAGGGGCGGCATGACCTTGCAGCACTGCCGCTGTTGTTGCTGTTGGTGTCTGTTTTGAGTTTTGCGGTCACGCCTTTTTCTAATGCTGTCTCTCGTTATCAGGAGAATCAGGCTGACCAGTATGGGATTGAGCTGACGGAGAACAGAGAGGCCGCTGTCAAAACGTTTCAGGATTTGGCTGTGACGGGACTGAGCCAGGTTGATCCTCCGGTGCTTGTAAAGATATTCAGAGGCAGCCACCCTTCGATCATGGAACGGATACAACACGCGGAAAATGAAGAGAATGCGCCAGAACATCAGGATGCTGACAAATAAAAAAGAAGCAGGTATGGAGGAACCTGCTTCTTTTTTATATTATTGTGCAGCTGCCTCTACATTGATTAAGCCTTTTCCATAGTAGAAAGAGCTTCCAAGGTATGTTGTAGTGCTTTCTAAACGATCACGGACTTGCGCGTTTGTCCAAGTCGGGTGCTTAGAAAGAATTAACGCTGCTGCTCCGGCAACGTGCGGAGTCGCCATAGACGTTCCGTTGTAAGCGCCGTAAGTGCCTCCAGGAAGTGTGCTTTGGATGGATACGCCAGGAGCCATCACATCAAGCTCAGAACCTACGCTTGAGAATGAAGCTCTTTGGTTGCTGCTGTTTACCGCACCTACCGCAATGGTAGAAGGATATTTTGCAGGGTATCCTACTGTGCTTGAGCTGCCGGACGTGCCTTCGTTTCCGGCTGCAGCTGCAACGACGATACCGTTGGAAACGGCTTTATCAACTACTGTTTTCAGCGCTGTAGAACCAGAAGGTCCGCCAAGGCTCATGTTGATAACGTCCATATTGTTGGAAATGGCCCACTCAATGCCGTTAATAATCCAGCTGTATTGGCCGCTTCCTGTTGAATCAAGAACTTTTACTGCATATAACGATGCGTTTGGCGCTACGCCGAGAACACCGATTGAGTTATTAAGAGCGGCAATCGTACCAGCTACATGCGTGCCGTGAGAACTGCCGTCCTGGTATGGGTTTGTTTCAGAAGGTACAAAGCTTGCTCCGCCTCTGACGTTTAAGTCAGGGTGAGAAGAGTCAATTCCGCTGTCGATAACAGCTACTTTTACGTTAGAGCCTGTGTAGCCTTGAGAGTGAAGAGCTGGCGCTTTAATTTGAGAAATGCCGTAAGGAACAGATTGCGCATATTCATGTGCAATATGATCTTCTTCCACATATGCAACGCTAGGATCTTGTTTTAATTCTTTTACAGCTTTTTCATCCAATGTAGCTGTGGCTGCGTTAACATACTTAAACTGCTTTTGAACTTTTCCGCCATTCTCAGAAATAACATCCTTTTTCTTAGCGGAACTCATCGCACTCATTGTCTGTTTAAATCCGACAATGTACTTCTTTTCTGTACTGTTTTTTCCGGCAGCCTGCGCAGACATGTTGCTGAACGCCATCGTAAAGATTAACGTTAACGCAAACAACAAGCTGATCCACAATTTTTTGTTTCTCACTCTTTACCCTCTCCTTTAAAAGAATTCAGAGTAGACTTACTTAAAAGACTATTCTGTAAATTTATTGTAATAGATGGAATAATATTTTAGTAGACCCATTTTTTCGCGATGATTTCATCTCTATTTAGGTATATCATCTCTCGCTATTTCTGTAGGAACTCGAAATAACTATTTTTATACAGAAAAGAACGAAAATAGACATGAGTAAATGTTCATTATGCTGAAATGTCATGCTTTTTCAGGTTAAATGCTCCTGAGCCCCGGCAAATTCCTGTCGAAAAAAATCCTTCAAATGACCTGCATGTGTTTCCGTGAGATCAATGGATATTATCGTGATATTTTTTCTATGCATGCTGATAAAAGTATTCTAACAAATAAACTTTACAGAAAATTCTATTAGGACTAAAATAAAACGATTATAGATAGGGAGGAAGAAATGAGATGAACATTCGCCTAGCAAAGACATCAGATGCAGAAGCCATTGCGCCTCTGTTTAACCAGTATCGGGAGTTTTATAAGCAGGCGTCCGATCTGGAAAGGGGCAGAGACTTTTTTGAAAGCGCGTCTGGAAAATGACGAGTCTATTATTTTGATAGCAGAAAAAAACGGAGAATTCATAGGTTTTACCCAGCTCTATCCAACGTTTTCTTCTGTGTCTATGAAAAGAATCTACATATTAAATGACTTATTCGTCGCTCCTCATGCGCGGGCAAAGGGAGCCGGCGGGCAGCTGCTGTCTGCTGCAAAGGATTTTGCTGCGGAAAACGGAGCAAACCGTTTATCGCTTCAGACGGAACACCACAACAGGACGGCAAGGAGCTTATATGAGCAAAACGGCTATGAAGAGGAAACTGCTTTTGTCCATTATCGTCTCAATGTGCCGGCGAAGTAAAATTGAAGCTTGATGATTTGGTTTTTTGAACGTTCTTCGGTTACGATATAAACGAAAAGGAGTGTGCCGAATGTCAACGTTATTTCAAGCATTGCTGGCAGAGAAAAATGCCGAAGATGTTTCAGTCCATGTGAAAACCATGTCAACAGAGGATTTGCCGAAAGACGGTGTCCTGATTAAAATTGCTTATTCCGGCATCAATTATAAAGATGGCCTGGCCGGAAAAGCAGGCGGCAATATCGTCAGAGAGTATCCGCTTATTTTAGGCATTGATGCTGCGGGTACGGTTGTCTCTTCCAATGATCCGCGCTTTGCCGAGGGTGATGAGGTGATCGCGACAAGCTATGAGCTCGGTGTCTCCCGCGATGGCGGATTAAGTGAATATGCTTCAGTGCCTGGTGACTGGCTGGTGCCTCTGCCATCGAATCTTACTTTAAAAGAAGCGATGGCGTACGGAACGGCGGGGTTTACTGCGGCGTTATCGGTACATCGGCTTGAACAGAACGGCCTGTCTCCGGAAAAAGGGAGCGTGCTTGTCACAGGAGCAACCGGCGGTGTCGGCGGAATTGCGGTCTCGATGCTGAACAAGCGGGGCTATGATGTGGTGGCAAGCACCGGAAACCGGGATGCGGCTGATTACTTGAAGCAGATCGGTGCAAGCGAAGTGATCAGCAGAGAAGAGGTCTATGACGGAAAGCTTAAGGCGCTGTCCAAGCAGCAATGGCAGGGAGCGGTTGATCCTGTCGGCGGAAAACAGCTTGCCTCGCTTTTAAGCAAAATCCAATATGGCGGAGCTGTCGCGGTGAGCGGCTTAACGGGCGGGGGAGAGGTTCCTGCAACAGTGTATCCGTTTATTCTTCGCGGGGTCAGTCTGCTCGGAATTGATTCAGTGTACTGTCCGATGGATGTCAGAGCCGCTGTTTGGGAGCGCATGTCTTCTGATCTCAAGCCTGATCAGCTGCTGACTATCGTGGACAGGGAAGTATCATTGGCAGAAGCGCCGGCTGCGTTAAACGATATTTTGCAAAATCGGATTCAAGGAAGAGTCATTGTAAAGCTTTAACAGGATCAGCTTGCAGAGAAATCTAGGTTTTTCTGCAAGCTTTTTTATATACATAATGTTAAGCTGCTGTATTGATCCAAAACATCGATGTTTGTCATTTTTCATTCACCTGACCGATGTGGTTAACAAAAATAAGGTCATCAGCCAGAAGTTCATCCAAAGCTTCCGTATCACTTGAAAGCATGGCCGTTTTAAACAGAGAGAAACAAGATGTTCTTGTAAGCTGAACTTTCTCTTCTCATTTAAAAAATAATTAGTGATAATGATTCTCATTCCGTGTTATACTATCTCTTGGACATCTTAACCTTAGAAACTACATACAGGAGAGACTGGAACGCATGAAAAAAACACTGATTATTCTTACAGTTTTACTTCTTTCTGTCTTAACGGCTGCCTGCTCGTCTTCAAGCGGCAATCAAAACAGCAAAGAAAATAAAGTGGAGGTAACACATGATTTAGGAAAGACAAATGTGCCTGAGCATCCGAAGCGGGTTGTTGTTCTTGAGCTTGGTTTTATCGACACACTGCTTGATCTCGGCATTACGCCTGTCGGGGTTGCCGATGACAATAAAGCGAAGCAGCTGATCAACAAGGATGTGCTGAAGAAAATTGACGGCTACACATCTGTCGGTACTCGTTCACAGCCAAGCATGGAAAAAATCGCTTCATTAAAACCTGATTTAATTATTGCCGACACAACCCGGTATAAGAAGGTATACGATCAGCTGAAAAAAATCGCGCCGACGATCGCGCTTGATAATTTAAATGCTGATTATCAGGATACAATTGATGCTTCACTTACGATTGCAAAAGCAGTCGGCAAGGAGAAGGAAATGGAGAAAAAGCTGACAGCACATGAAGAAAAGCTTAGCGAGACAAAGCGGAAAATCAGCGCTAACAGCCAGTCCGTCCTTTTGATCGGAAATACAAATGATACGATTAAGGCGAGAGATGAAAATTTCTTTACATCAAGACTTTTAACACAGGTTGGCTATCGATACGCGATCAGCACGTCAAGTAACAGCGAATCAAGCAATGGCGGCGACTCAGTGAACATGAAAATGACACTTGAGCAGCTGCTGAAAACAGATCCAGATGTGATCATCCTGATGACAGGAAAAACAGATGAGATCGACGCGGACGGCAAACGCCCTATTGAAAAGAATGTGCTTTGGAAGAAGTTGAAGGCAGTGAAAAACGGACATGTGTACCACGTGGACCGCGCGGTATGGTCTCTGCGCCGCAGTGTGGACGGGGCGAATGCCATTTTGGATGAGCTTCAGAAAGAGATGCCGGCTGATAAGAAATAGAAGAAAAGACAGGCGAATGCCTGTCTTTTTCTTATTTGATAAAGCCGGATAAGTGGCTGTTAATATTATAGTCTTTAATCCGCCATTTCTCTTCTGCAAATTCAATGTTGCTGAGGCAGGCGTTGACGAGGCGCGTGCTTTGAAGCTCTGGGTCCCCGCCGGAAATCTCCGTCAGCAATGCATGAATCGCTGCGCCGTGCGCGACGATCAGCACCTTCTGGTTTGGATACGCCTGATTCACTTTGACCAAACCGCCCATCAGCCTGTCAGTGAGTTCTTCCAGCGTTTCCATATTCGGATAGTTTTTATCAGGATAGCGCTTGGTCCGTTCTTCCAGCAGCATGCCCTCCGCATCGCCGTAATTGCGTTCCTTAAAATCATCCATCTCGACAACTGGAAGATGCAGATATTCATTAATGATTTCCGCGGTTCTTTTTGCTCTTTTCAGCGGGCTCGTCACAATAATATCCCAAGAGAAATCCTTTACATATTCTCCGGTTTCTCTTGCTTGGCGTTCACCTGTCGCGTTCAGCGGAATATCGGTTTTGCCTTGGCATTTTTGCTGCAGGTTCCAATCGGTTTCTCCATGTCTTACTAAGCAAACGGCTGTCATAAAATCCCCTTTCTGACTTTAGTCATATCGCTATTATACTAAATCAAAAGCACGCATCCTATGAAAACGCCTATGCAAGAACTTCAAATAATAAAGCCAGTCCGATTCCGCCGCCGCTCCCGATAGCAGCAACGGCATATTGACAGTCTGTCCGTCTTTGCGCTTCATAAAACAATCTGGTTACCAGAGCTGCACCTGATGCGCCGTACGGATGACCGAGAGCTAACGCGCCGCCGCGTACATTGATTTTTGAAAAGGGGATGCCGAGTTCTTGCGAGCAGACACAAATTTTGACGGCAAAGGCTTCATTGATCTCATATAAATCGATATCATCAGGTGTTACATCATGTGCAGTTAAGAGCTTCCGGATCGCATCAACCGGTGCCGCGGGCGGATAGTTCGGGTGAATCCCGCTGACGGCGCTTCCGATAAACCGAAGCACAGGCTTATAGCCGAGTGATGCCGCTTTTTCTTCTTCCATCACAAGAAGAGCGGCCGCTCCGTCTGATATGCCGCTGCTGTTGGCTGCTGTAACCGTTCCGGAACTCGTGTCGAAAACCGGTTTTGCACGGGAAATAATCGCTTCTATCGGCCGCCTTTTCAGAAATGCTTCGTCCCTCTCTAATTCTCCGAGAGGAACGATTTCTTGACGGTAAAATCCTCTATCATGTGCGTTTCTGCTGCGTTGATGGCTGAGCAGCGCGTATTCATCCTGCTTTTTTCTGCTGATGGAGAAGCGTGCTGCCGTATATTCCGCTGCGATGCCCATGTCGGGATCACCGATTGTATCTGGAGAAAAGTGGGCCCGTTCTGAAAAAGGCGATTGACTGCTGCTTTCTGAGCCGCCCGCGATATATATCGTGCCGGCTCCCGCTTGAATGAGAGTGCAGGCATAGCGCACAGCTTCAAGACCGGAGCCACACTGTCTGTCAATCGTCATCCCTGGAACCGATAAAGGCAGTCCGGCTTGCAGAGCTGACAGCCTGGCGAGATTGCCGCCTCTGCCGGTCGCGTTTCCGAGAATCACTTCATGAATTTGACCCCCTAGCTTTCGGCTGAGACAGCTGATGATGGGAGCCGCCAAATCCTCCGGGAGAAATGGCTTCAGCAGCCCGTTTTGTTTTCCAAAGATCGTTCGTTTTGCATCAACAATAACCGCATTCAAACTACACTGCACCCTCTTCTAGCCATTTCCTTACGATGGAACGGGCAATTTTTCCGCTGCTCGTTTCTGGCAAGGAGTCAGTAAACACCCATTTTTTCGGGATTTTGTAGGATGCTAGTTTCTGTTTGCACCAGGCTTTCAGTTTTCTGGCATCAGTGTTTCCGTGAATGACAGCTACAGCGATTTCTCCCCAATACTCGTCCGGGATTCCAACGACAGCCGCGTTTTCAACCTCTGGACTGGAGAGAAGCACACGTTCAATTTCTTCCGGGAAAATATTTAATCCTCCGTATACGATCATCCCGTTTTCTCTTCCTGATATGTATAGAAAGCCATCCTCATCGACACAGCCCATATCATCCACTGTCATCCAGCCGGATTCATCTGGTGCGCTGCCGTTGACATAGCCGGAAAACCTCATTGGGCTTTTGACAAATATTTTTCCGATTTCCCCGGGCTGGCAGCGTTCCCCGGCTGCATTGCGGATTTCAATGTGGACGTTGTGAAACGGCCGGCCGGCTGAATGCGGCTTCCGTTTGCTGTCTTCCGGTGAGGAATATGTCACAAAGCTAAGCTCTGATGTACCGTAAAAATCATATAGCTTGAGATGAGGCCATGTAGCGGCCAGCCTCTTTTTGGATTCTGTCGGCCAGTCTGCACCTGATGAAATGATTTTGACGGGATTGTTGGGAAAGGCCTTAACCCGGGTGAGGGCGTCTGTCATCGTCGGTACGGTATAGAGAACGCTGACAGATTTACGGTTCAGCCATTCCTTCGCTTGAGCAGGGTAGAATTTTTTCATCAAGCAAACGGTTCCCCCGAGAAACAAGGTGCTGACAGCCCCATATAGGAAGTGAGAGGACATTAATGTTCCTGGAATCAATACTGTGTCATCTGATGAAATCGAAAAATCTGTTTCCGTACACGTAAAGCTCTCCATCCATGAACGGTGAGATCGCGTGAAGGCCTTCGGTTTTCCTGTCGAGCCAGACGTAAATCCCATATAAAAAGGGTGCTCTGGATCAATGATAGGCACGGCTTCAGCGGATGCCTCAGAAATATCTGCCATACAGTTATCCAGCAAAACAACAGGTGCCTTGTTATCTATCAGTTTGTTTTTGAAAAAGGCTGAAGTAACCACAAGATCCGCATTACTTATGGACAGCCGCTCCTTGCATTCAGCCGCGCTCCAGCGTGTGTCGATGGGAACTGCCGTGCACCCCGCCGCTGCAGCCCCGGCAAACAGCTGTAAAAACGCCAGGCTGTTCGGGAGCAGGATCGCCACACGGTTTGGCATGTTTGGCTGCGACCGCAGCCAGTTTGCGGTTTGAGAGACTAGTTGAGCCCAAACCCGGTATGTGATTTGCTCCGATTCAGTTTGGATCGCCACACGGCCTGGTGATCTTTCGGCAATAGATGAATAGGTATGAGTAATTGTCATGGAATCAGCCTCCTTTCGTAAACATCGTATCAGAAAGAGACAAGGCTTGGGTGATTTTTATCGCCAGAAACGCAGATACAGCCGCCTTTATCAAATCACCAGGAACATACGCAAGGCTCATGAAGGCGGCCTGTGACAAATCAATATGCATCATAAAAGCTTGTACTGGTATACCTAGCAGGTAAATAAAGATGATGCCGAATACAATATGGGTGAAAAAAAGACGCAGTGGCGTCACCTTACGCAGTCTGCAAACAGCTAAACTGATCAGCCATGAGGCGAAGGGATAAGCGATTAAAAAGCCTG
Source organism: Bacillus rugosus (assembly GCF_023238245.1). Classification (NCBI taxonomy): domain Bacteria; kingdom Bacillati; phylum Bacillota; class Bacilli; order Caryophanales; family Bacillaceae; genus Bacillus; species Bacillus rugosus. Next base: position 1,151,124 of record NZ_CP096590.1, read on the forward strand.
CGCTCGGTCCAAAAAAAACGCCAAATCCGCCTCGTCCGCCAGGCAAAAGCGGTGCACCGAAGGCGACAAGCAGCAAAAAGACAAGCTGGCTTAAGAAAGCAGGCTTAGGCTTGAGGATGCTGCCTGCCAGCATGACACCAAGCGTTTGCAATGTAATCGGAACGGGTGTAAAGGATAAGAAGAGAGGGGGCATAAAACTCAGCACGGCCATCAGCGCGGTGAAAATGGCAATATGCATCATGTCTATTAATCTCAGCATGTGAAATCCTCCAAACAGTAATAAAATATGGTTATACAATAAATGCAGGCTGTTAATATGTCAACTTATTTTTAATTTAAGTTAACAATATAGGCGTGAAAAAACCGGCTGCTTGGCAGACCGGTTTTTGATGTTTATTCTTCTGTCAGGATGACAAGTGAATCAACAGATGCGGCCACGTGAGAAACAGCGCGGCTGACTTCCTGAAGACCTCCAAGAAAGGCCTGCAAATCGACGTCGATTTTGCCTGATTGCTCTTTGCTGACCTTCATGCTGTGGACGATTTCATCGAATAAGCGGTTAATTTGCGTCATTTTTTCTTTACTCTCGCTGACTAGCCCATTCACGTCTTTGATATGCTTTGATACGATGTTGATTTGTGTATTCGTATTGTTCACAAGCTCAGACACGGTAGAGACGGTTTTTTTCGTATCCTCAGAAAGCTTCCGCACTTCGTTTGCCACTACGGCGAAGCCTTTGCCGTGTTCGCCGGCGCGGGCAGATTCAATAGAAGCATTGAGCGAGAGAAGGTTTGTCTGCTCAGCAATGCCTGTGACGATGCCGAAGATTTTTTCAATTTGCTGTGCGATTTCATCCAGCTTGACCATTTCTTTTTCGATTTGGACAAGGCTTGTGTCAATTTTATTCATTTGTTTTTGCTGGATTTCAAGCTCTTTTTTCCCGCCGATCGACTTTTCTTCAACAGTGCTGGATGTCACTGTGCCGGCCTTGGATGCTTCGGAAATGCCTTCAGATTTGTCCACAAGCTCTTGAACAGATCTGCTCGTTTCTGAAAACAGATTTGCAATCGACCCAGAGGTTTCTTGAATTTTCTGATGAAGAAGGTTTTTCTTTTCCTCTTGTTCATCGCGGGCCTGGTTGTACTCGCTTTGAAACGCTTCAAGGACAAGCTGCTGTTCTAAGTTCAAAATTTTAGTTGTCGCTTTGATGGCTTTCAGCAATTCTTGGTGATTTGTAATGGATGTTTCATAAATGTTAATCATTGACAAAAGCAGTTCTTGAAACGCGCCCATGTACCATTTTGGCAGGAGGCCGATTCTTAAATGAATGGAGGCGATTCTGTTTCGCTTTTCAATGAATTCATCATCGATAACGCCTGCAAACATTTCCTGAATATGCCGTTTTAACGTTTGTTTTAAGCGGTCAACTGAGCTATGGTCATTAATGATATCCATCAATGAGCTTTCATGGTCAAGGTTTTTATAAAACGCATCGACGATGTATACGATATTTTCTTGAATTAATGGCTGAAGCTGCTCTAACACGTAAAGCTCGGCATCTCCTAGTCTGACCATTTTGAGCTGTTTTTTGACATCTGCATATGTGTTTGTGAGCTGAATGCGGTTTTTTTGCTGTCCGTTTGAATCAGAAAAGTAAGCTGTTTCTTGTTTTTTATCTTTTTTAAATAACAATACAATGATCCCCCTTGGGAAAAATATAATTTTCACTTTTTGGCTTTTTAAGCCTTTTTCTTTTTTATCGGCTAAGGGAAACATGAATGAAGATGCAGATGAAAAATATTTAAAAAACCGTTCATTAAAATGAACGGTTTAATCGAGATCTATTTGTTTTAATGGTTTGATGGCTGGGCCCTCCACCACTTCGCCGGTTGGCTTAAAGCGCGATCCGTGGCACGGACAATCCCATGTATGCTCGCCGTCGTTCCACTCAACCTCGCAGCCTAAATGGGTGCACGTTGTATCAACGAGATGGAGGCAGCCTTGTTCATCCCGAAAAGCCCCCGCGCGTTTGCCGTTCACAGTGACGGCTTTCCCTTCACCTGGCGCAATGTCTTCAAACTGGACGTTAGGCTTTTCAAGCTTTCCTTTAATGAAATGCTTGGCGACATCAGCATTGTAAGAAATCACTTTCTGTACCCCGGGATTCAGATGGAAACGGGACGGTGTGAAAATGCTTTCGTATGGATTATCTTTTTTCTCTACAATATCTGACAATAGAGTGGCCGCAACTCCTGATGACGTCATGCCCCATTTTTTGAACCCGGTCGCTACAAGAATATTGTCCTCATTTTCCGACATCGGCCCGATAAACGGAATTTTGTCGATGGTTACAAGATCCTGGGTGGACCAATAATATGGAATGCTTTCGATGCCAATGGTGCTTTCGGCCAGCTGTCTCAGTGTGTCATAATGTGTCGACATGTCTTTTCCTTGGCCTGTTTTATGGCTTACTCCGCTAAAGAGAATCAGTTTTTCACCGCCTACGATGGTATAGCGGAGCGCCACTGACGGCTGATCAATACTCAAATACATGCCCTCGGGATACTCTGTCTTCGGCTTGACGGCGAGGACATAAGATCTGTCAGAGTACATTCTTGTAGCATATAATCCGCCTCCGTCATAAAAAGGGAAGTGGGAACAGCATATGATGAAGCGGCTCTTAATGGCGTGCCGGCTTTTGGTTACCACTTCAGGCCTTTCTCCTTTTTTGATATCAAGCGCGACGGTCTCTTCATAAATCCGTCCGCCTTTTTGAACAATCTGCTCCAGAAGCGCTTTTAAGTATTGCAGCGGATGAAATTGGGCTTGATTCTTCATGACAAGCGCCAGCTTAGAACCTAAGGGGATTGGAAGATCCTTGATCAGGTCTCTTTCAATGCCAAGCTTTGTGTATGCCTCATGTTCAGTGCGGATTTTTTGCACAGCGTTTTCGTTTGCTGTGTAAAGATAAGCGTCCTGTTCGATCCATTCGCAATCAATTTGATGTTCATCTACTATTCCTTTTATGTAATCAATTGCGTTTTGATTTGCTTCATAATAAAGCCTTGCGTGATTCAAACCAAAATTGCGGATAAATTCATCGTATATCATGTCATGCTGTGCGGTAATTTTAGCAGTTGTATGGGCAGTGGTGCCGTTGAGAACCTGATTTGCTTCAATCAATACGACACGGAAGCCTCTCTTCGTGAGTTCATACGCCGTTGTGATTCCCGTAATCCCGCCTCCGATAATGGTGACGTCACATTCAGTATCCTCTTGAAGCGCCGGAAAAGAAGGCAGGTCAGTTGATGTTTTCCAGTATGTTTCAGGTGCTTCCTTTGCAAAATATGGATTAGCCAAGCCATGATACCTCCAATCAGATTTATTCTTAATTTTTCCATATTCTTTCTTTTCATACATAGGAAGCAGGGATTGTTCATAACATAATAGGGTTGAAAAGGAGTGATTTCATTGGCGAATCAAAAAAAGAAAACATTGCCGCCCCAGCACCAGAACCAGCAGCCGGGTTTTGAATATCTCATGGATCCCCGTCCGGTTTTTGATAAGCCGAAGAAAGCAAAGAAATTAGAGGGCAAAACCGCTATTATTACTGGAGGAGACAGCGGAATCGGACGCGCTGTATCGGTGTTATTCGCAAAAGAAGGGGCTAATGTGGTCATTGTGTATTTGAATGAGCATCAGGACGCCGAGGAGACAAAGCGGTATGTAGAAAAGGAAGGAGTAAAATGCCTGCTGATTGCAGGAGATATCGGGGAGGAAGCGTTTTGCAATGATGTGGTCATGCAGGCAAGCCAAGCATTTCCGTCGATTGATATATTGGTTAACAATGCAGCTGAGCAGCATGTCCAGCCCAGCATCGAAAAAATCACAAGCCACCAGCTGATCAGAACCTTCCAAACGAACATTTTCTCCATGTTTTACTTAACAAAGGCTGTGCTGCCGCATTTAAAAAAGGGTAGCTCTATCATTAATACTGCATCAATTACCGCCTATAAAGGCAATAAAACGCTGATCGATTATTCAGCGACAAAAGGTGCGATCGTTACGTTTACAAGGTCACTTTCCCAGTCGCTTGTTCAGCAGGGCATAAGGGTCAATGCAGTAGCGCCGGGCCCCATATGGACACCGCTTATCCCGGCCAGCTTTTCCGCAAAGGATGTAGAAGTGTTTGGTTCAGACGTGCCGATGGAACGCCCGGGACAGCCGGTGGAAGTGGCGCCAAGCTATCTATACCTTGCCAGCGACGATTCCACCTATGTCACAGGCCAGACGATTCACGTCAACGGCGGAACAATTGTAAATGGATAATAAAAAGCCAATCCTTGAGGATTGGCTTATTCGCTCTGCTTGAGCGTTGCATATTCTTTAGAGAGCGTAAGAAACGCATCTTTATCTTTTTCGTCCAAGGCTTTGTTGATTTGGTCCGTCAGCATGGCAAGCCGACGCTTATACAAGGATTCATCGAGCACCATTTGAATGTAGACATCCATCATTGTGACATCAAATTCATTTGTTTTTTGCGTGTTGCGGGACTTCATGAGCTCAGTGTACGATTTTTTCTCTTTCATAAAGAATCCCCCCAATGCCTTTTTTATAGTATATGGATAACGGTCGAAAAAATCAATAAATTTTTATAATTTTTAGACAACTAATGCTTGGCAATCTATCGACATATCCTGCAAAATGCCGTAAACCGGAAGTTCATATGAATGTAAAATCACTTTATTACTAGTAATTTAGTACCGATAAATATCATTAAAAGATGATTTTAGCATATTTGTTAAAAAAACCTGTCGTTTTATAAAAACAGATGATAGATTATTAGTATAAATTTTGCAGAAAAAGGATGGAGGCCATAATATGAGTCAGAAAACTGACGCACCTTTAGAAACGTATGAAGTAAACGGCGCAACAATTGCCGTGCTGCCAGAAGAAATCGACGGCAAAATTTGTTCCAAAATTATTGAAAAAGACTGCGTGTTTTACGTCAGCATGAAGCCGCTGCAAATTGTCGACAGAAGCTGCCGGTTTTTTGGATCAAGCTATGCGGGAAGAAAAGCTGGAACTTATGAAGTGACAAAAATTTCTCACAAACCGCCGATCATGGTGGACCCTTCGAATCAAATCTTTTTATTCCCTACACTTTCTTCGACAAGACCCCAATGCGGCTGGATTTCCCATGTGCATGTGAAAGAATTCAAACCGACTGAATTCGACGATACGGAAGTGACGTTTTCGAACGGGAAAACAATGGAGCTGCCGATCTCCTGCAATTCGTTCGAGAACCAGGTTTACCGAACAGCATGGCTAAGAACCAAATTCCAAGACAGAATCGAACACCGCGTGCCAAAACGGCAGGAATTTATGCTGTATCCGAAGGAAGAGCGGACGAAGATGATTTATGATTTTATTTTACGTGAGCTCGGGGAGCGGTATTAGAAAAAAAGAAAGGAGCTGACCAAACAGGACAGCTCCTTCTCCTGCTTTAGGCTGTCGGAATTCCGCCGGTGATGCCATATACCTGAGATGTTACATAGCTTGAATTCTCTGAAGCTAAGAATACATAAACATCTGCCAATTCAACTGGCTGTCCAGCGCGGTTTAGCGGTGATGGCGGTGTGCCTTGGCCGAATTTCGGTATGTTTTCCGTCGGTTGTCCTCCGGAAATCTGGAGCGGCGTCCAAATTGGCCCAGGCGCAACTGAATTCACTCTGATGCCTTTTGAAGCCAGTTGTTTTCCCAGTCCGACAGTAAAGCCGATAATGGCGTTTTTCGTTGCTGCGTAATCTAACAGCATCGGGCTTGGATTGTAGCCTTCAACTGAGGTGGTGGTAATAATTGATGCGCCCTCCGGCAATAACGGAAGCGCTGCTTTTACAACCCAATAAAGGGAAAAGACGTTCACTTTAAATGTTTTATAGATTTGTTCAGTAGGCAGATCTTCGATGTTTTCGACTGCTTGCTGTTTGCCGGCAACCAGCGCCAACACATCCAGTCCGCCGAGTTCCTGATGGGCTTGTTTGACTAAATCCTGGCAAAAGGATTCGTCGCTCAAGTCTCCGGGGATCAGCACTGCTTTTCGCCCTTCTGCTTCTATCAGTTCTTTCACTTCTTCAGCATCAGGCTGTTCCGCAGGCAGGTAGTTAATGGCTACATCGGCACCTTCCCGGGCGTAAGCAATCGCGGCAGCGCGGCCGATACCGGAATCGCCGCCGGTGACAAGCGCTTTTCGTCCAGTCAGCTTGCCTGATCCTTTGTAGCTTTTTTCTCCGCAATCCGGCACAGGCTTCATGTTCTTCTGCAGGCCGGGTGGTTCTTGATATTGTTCAGGAAATTCATCGTGAAAAAATGCTGTTAAAGGATTGCTAAGATTTGAATCAGACATCATCAACGCTCCTTTTCTGTTTGGTGTACATTCGTATGTGTACCCCTGAGCATATGGAGAAAAACATGTTTTGGCAGATTGAACGCTGAAAGACAAGAAAAACCAACCTTCTTCCATATTTATCTTGTAAAATAAGACTGTATGAATTATGATAAAATCCAGCTATAAAACAACTAAATATTGGATATAGGGGGAGTATATCGTCATGAAAAAAGCGGCGGCGGTTTTGCTGTCACTCGGTCTCGTTTTCGGTTTTTCATACGGAGCTGACCATGTGGCGGAAGCCAAAACAAAGGTGAAGGTCTATAAGAACTGCAAGGAGTTAAACAAAGTATACAAAGGCGGGGTGGCCCGCACGTCGAAGGTGAAAAATAAAGGCGGAAAAACAAAGTACAAGCCTTACGTCTCTAAGGCGCTTTATGATGCCAATAAAAAGAAAGACCGCGATAAAGATTATATCGCCTGCGAACGTTAAACAAGAAAAGCAATCTGATGGCCAGATTGCTTTTTTATTATTACGCCGCCTGATCAGCCGCAGCGCTTTTCGTTTTTCTTGTCGCAAAGCTTACAGCTACCATGACCGTGATATTTAAAAGCAGGGCGACTATGCCGACATTTAAGTCTTTTGCTGCTTGCGGCAGCGCCGGAAATAAAGTGCCGATCGTCGTTTCCGTCAATGTAATATAAGAAACCGCTCCGACGCCTGTAATGATCCCGGCGAAGGCTCCTTGCTTCGTCACCATATTATGCTTAAACAGGCTGAACAGCAGGGCAGGGAACAGTTGTGTGACAAGGCTGTAGCCCATCAATAGCAGCGTAACGATGGTATTCCCGCCTTTCAAGGTAAAGTACACCGAAATCAGCGCGATCACCGGCACTAAAAACTTAGCCAGCGCCGATACTTGCTGTTCTGTCGTGCGGGGCGCGAACACTTTATACACATTCTTTGCAAACAGCGTGGAGGCGGACATTAAGATCATAGACCCCGGCACAAGCGCCGTCAGCAGCCCGGCAGCGCCTATAATCCCGACAAACCAAGGGTCAAATGTTTGCAGAGACAGCCTTAAAAGCGATAGATCCGCGTCTGCCCCCTTTAGATCAGGAACTTGCAGGATAGCCGCAAAGCCGACGAAAAGGACAAAAAGCAGGACCAGCTGGTATAAAGGCATGATAATAGCATTTTTACGAAAGACTTTTGGGTTTTCGGCTGAATACGAAGCGGAAAACGTATGAGGCCACATGTAAAACCCAAGTGCTGTCAAGAGCACGGTTGAACTAAACCACGCCGTACTTTGTCCCGTTTCGGGAAGCGTAAGGAAGCCCGGCTTCGCCGTTTCAATCTGTTGAAACATGTTTTGAAATCCGCCGTAATAATGTATTGGCAAATACACTCCTAAAAACAGAACGACAACCAAAATCATAATGTCTTTTACAACTGATATCCAGGCAGATCCGTGAATGCCGGATACCATAACGTAAACCGTGATCGAAATGGCGCCGATCCAGATGGCGGCAGTCGGAGAGATTTTGCCGTACGATGTTTCCGATACAATCAGCCCGAGGCCTTTCAGCTGCAGCACAAGATACGGAATGAGAGCGGCGATGCCGACCAGTGAAACGAAAACGCCAAGCAGCGGGCTGTTATATTTTTTGGTGAAAAAATCAGACTGCGACATCAGCTTATGCTGTTTTGCGTACGTCCAAACCGCCGGCAGGAGCCAATAAGAAAGGATGTAAGCCAGACAGCCGTAGGCGATGATGTAAAAAGCCGGACCGCCTTTCCCGTAGGCCCATCCGCTTCCGCCGAGAAACGTAAATGTGGTATAAATTTCGCCTGCCATCAATAAGAACACGAACAAGGTTCCGAAGCCGCGGCCTCCGACAGTCCACTGCTCAAGGTTCATGTCTTTTCCTTTTTGGGCGCGTATGCCAAGAAAAATGCTCAGGAGCAGGACGCCGAAAATGATGATGAGAGCTGCGTTCATTCTGCTTCCTCCTTTTTATTTTCGTTGTCAAGGACATACACAATCGCCATCAACACAGAAGTCAAAAGGGCCCACATCACGATATAGGCAAGAATAAACGGCATGCCGAACACATAGGGAGTCACTTTATTTGCAAAAGGGATGCCGAGTAAGATACCAATAAAGGGCAAAGCGGCGAGAATGTGAATCAGTTTCATAGAATCCTCCTTCTCTTTTAGGATTGGTGTGGGCAAGCCTAAAGCGTACTGAAAATAATGTCGCAGATATGGAAGCATATGTCGTTTTTTGGGGTGAAAAGGCTGTGGTTCGAATTATAAATAAATTCATTTTGTTTGTATAGTGCGAATTGTCTGAAATTTATTGCTGGAATTGCCCGAAGAGGGACCGGGCAGTCTCGGGAGAGTGCAGAATGATTCAAAAGACTCATGGCCTGTCCGGGGCAAATAAATAGAACGTTAATAATTCGCTGACCTGCTCCCGGATTCGCGGATTAAAATAGCGGTGTTTTTCTTCATAACCATCGATCACAAATACATAAAGCGTAAAGGCCTCATCGCGTTCCGCCTCTTGGATCGCAACTTTTCTTTTCCTCAGCTCTTTTCTGACCTCTATCAAATCCTTTTGTGCTATTTTTAATGATTCGCTGATAAGCTGTTTATAAGGATGCTTCAATTTTAATGTGCTTTGTTCAATACCGGCAAGATCACGATTTAAAATCGTAATGGCCATGGGCAAAAAGAGAGCCCGTTCAATTAATTCGTATATTTCCTCCTGCAGATTCGGCATGCTGATTCCTTCTTTCTAACGGGAACGTTTGTTCTATATGTATTCTATATCGGCTGGTGAAATGTTTCAAGACAGAAAAATTCGCCAAAACTTTTTAGTTTTCTGCTGATAATGTGTAGAATAAGGATAGACAAACCCGGTAAGGAGTATAAATGTTGGAGCATTTTTTATCCTATTTGACACAAGAACACTTAACTGAATTATTTCAAAGCTATAGGGCTTTCGGTCCTCTTATTGCTGTGCTGCTGCCTTTAATTGAAGCATTTCTCCCGTTTTTGCCGCTGATCGTGTTTGTGGTGGCAAATACGAACTCGTTTGGACTGTGGGAAGGATTCATCCTGTCTTGGGCTGGATCAACTGCTGGATCTATACTCGTATTTTTGATTGTCCGCCAATACGGACAGCGAAGATTGCTTGGTTTTATCCGCAGTCACCCGTCGGTCAGAAAGCTGATGTTATGGGTGGAAAGGCATGGCTTTGGTCCTGTGTTTCTTCTGCTTTGTTTTCCGTTTACACCGTCAGCCGCGGTGAATGTTGTTGCCGGTTTGTCGAGGATCGGAACGCGGCCGTTTATTTTGGCGGCAGCCTCGGGGAAGCTTGTCATGATTTTTATGATCAGCTTCATCGGATATGATCTGCACGCGCTGATTACACAGCCAATTCGAACGGTCATTGCTGTATTGGTGATCACGATCTTATGGTATATCGGCAAAAAGGTAGAGCGGTACCTGCATGTGAGAGCCAGTCAGCGTGAGCATGATGGAGGGAGACAGTAACATGAAAAAACGGTTTTGGTTTCTTGCCGGTGTAGTGTCCGTCGTTCTCGTCATTCAGGTTAAAAATGCCGTCTTTATTGATTACAAGGTAGAAGGCGTCAGTATGAACCCGACCTTTCAGGAAGGAAACGAACTGTTGGTCAATAAATTTTCACATCGATTTAAAACCATCCATCGTTTTGATATTGTCCTTTTTAAAGGCCCCGATCAGAAAGTGCTGATTAAACGGGTAATCGGCTTGCCCGGTGAAACGATCAAATATAAAGATGATCAGCTGTATGTGAACGGAAAGCAGGTGGCTGAGCCATTTTTGAAGCATTTGAAATCTGTTTCTGCCGGAAGCCATGTAACGGGAGATTTTACCTTGAAAGATGTGACAGGTACAAGCAAGGTACCGAAAGGACAATATTTTGTCGTTGGAGATAATCGCATATACAGCTTCGACAGCCGTCACTTTGGTCCGATAAGAGAAAAAAATATTGTCGGTGTTATCTCCGATGCTGAATAAAAAGACGCCAATTGAAGAGGCGTCTTTTTTGTGCTGGCTTGGAAAAAAGTGTTGAAGAAAAATTTGTAAGAAGTTATAATCAATATTGTTACGAGTGTAACAAAAATAATAAATGTTTTGTATTTTCGTTTGTTTTCAATGGTTTATATTAGTTTCATATGAAACAAAAGGAGTGATTTAGATGAATGTTGAAGCAGTGATTATAGGGGGAGGGCCGGTCGGATTTATGTTGGCTTCCGAGCTTGCGATGGCCGGGGTGAAAACATGTGTGATTGAGCGGCTTCAAAAGCCTGTTCCGCATTCCAAGGCGTTGACGCTGCATCCCCGCACGCTGGAGCTTCTTGAGATGAGAGGGCTATTGGAACGTTTTGTATCCAAGGGAAGCAAAATACCTTCCGGGCACTTTTCGATGCTGGATACCCGTCTTGATTTTTCAGGCTTGGATACGAGCTGTCCTTACACGCTTTTGCTTCCGCAGTCCAAAACAGAAAAGCTGCTTGAGGAACATGCACGAAGCTTGGGGACAGAGGTGTTTCGAGGGGCGGAGGCACTGGCGGTTACGCAAAACGAGGCAGAGGCGCAAACAATTTTTAAGGATCAGGACGGCAGTGTGCGGACGATCAAAAGTATGTTTGTCATTGGTGCCGATGGAGCAGGAAGTACCGTCCGGAAACAGGCTGGAATTGAGTTTCCGGGAACAGACAGCACCGTCACCGCTGCGCTTGGAGATGTGGCGCTCCTTTCTCCGCCGCCGTCAGGAGTGCTGTCCCTTTGTACGAAAGAGGGCGGTTTCATGATCGTCCCGCTTTCTCCGGGCCGATACCGTGTCGTCGTGATCAGCCCTTATCGCACCCAGACGCCGAAAGATGCGCCTGTCACTGAGGAGGAGCTGAAAGCTGACCTCGTACGAATTTGCGGGACTGATTTTGGCTTAACCGAGCCTTCGTGGATGTCGCGGTTCGGGAACGCCGCGCGCCAAGCGAAACGGTATCGGGATGGCAGAGTCTTTCTTGCAGGGGATGCGGCGCATATTCATTTTCCAGCCGGCGGCCAAGGGCTGAATGTCGGCCTTCAGGATGCAATGAACCTTGGGTGGAAGCTGGCGGCGGCCGTCAAGGGGGCTGCGCCTTCATGGCTTTTGGACAGCTACCATGAGGAACGGCACCCGGCTGCTGAAGGGCTCCTGAGGAACACGGAGGCACAAACAAAGCTGTTTGATTTTACTCAAGCAGGCCTCCATTTGCGAAGTATGATGTCGGAACTGCTCGCCTTCCCTGACGTGAATCGATATGTAGCAGGCCAAATTTCTGCGCTTGATGTCAGGTATGAAGCTGATCCTAACATGCCGCCGCATCGTTTGAACGGGTCAAGGCTTCCTGACATGGACCTGATTCTTTCTGAAGGCAGTTTGGAACGGCTGTACAGCTTTCTCCAAAACGGGACATTCGTTTTGCTGTCATTGGTACAAGAAGCTGATGTACATAGCCGATTAAAAGGCTTACGTACGGTAAACGCTTCAATTGCAGAACAGAATGAAAAGTTGCTAGACGTGCATACGATTTTGATTCGCCCTGATGGACATGTTGCCTGGGCAGTGGATGCATCGGAGCCTGATTGTGGTGAGGTGATTCAATCAGGGATCAGCCGCTGGTTTTCCGTTACCAGCCGGGTGTAGCTCAATTCGATTGTTTCATCTGTAACAAAACGGTATGATAGAAGAAACAATCGAATGAAAAAGGATGAAAAAAACGATGAATACAGATCATACGAAGCGCAATCTTTTTGAATTATATGCGGAGCTCATTCATCAGCAGGAGAAATGGGAGGGGCTCATTAAAGCCTTTTTGGCTGACGAATTGAAGAAGCTCGATGCCGAGCACGAGAGTAAATCTCAATTATCGATGACAGAAATTCATGTTCTTTCCTGTGTTGGGGACAATGAACCAATCAATGTCACGTCTATTGCAGAAAAAATGAATACGACAAAAGCAACTGTATCGCGCATCAGCACAAAATTGCTCGGCGCTGGTTTCCTTCACAGAACACAGCTCAGCGATAACAAAAAGGAGGTCTACTTCCGATTGACCCCGGCCGGGAAAAAACTGCACAGTTTGCACAAATATTATCACCAGAAGGTCGAACAGCGTTTTCTGTCATTTTTTGATCGGTATACAGAGGAAGAGATTCTTTTTGCGGAACGGCTGTTTCGGGATCTGGTGACAAAATGGTATCCGTCATCAGAAGAAATGGGGGACGGTCTTCACAACGTTTTTAAATAAAAAACACGCACTAAGGTGCGTGTTTTTCACGTTTCTTCTTTCTTTTTCAAGATTGTAACGTAAATCAGATTTCCTCCGGCTAAAATCATAAGCGGCAGTCCAGGAGAACCCGATGTCAACAAATTATAAATCAGCCAGATTCCTAAGCATATTCCATAATATAAGTGCATTGCTTTCTCGGGATTATTGCGCAGCAAAAGATCACTCCTTCCCCATCTGCTGTCAGTGTACCATGGAAGGATTGTTTTTCCAATTAGGCGCTACTGCCGCTGACGGAGCTCTCTTTGCCTTTTTTTTCACCATGAAGATGGTGAAGCAGACGATAAAATGGCGGCAAGAGGGCAATGACGAGGATGACGCGTATGACCTGAACCGCAACGACAAAGGTGGAATCGGCATGCAAGGTAACAGACGTCGTCGCCATTTCTGCAATGCCGCCGGGCGCAAATGCCAGAACAGAAGTGATGAGCGAGATTCCTGTCAACTTGGAAACAATCACGGCGCTCAAAAACATAGCTGCGATTAAACCGACGGACGAGACAAACCCGACGATGAGAGTGCGGGTGACGCCGGCAAACATGCTTTTGTACATCTTAGAGCCAATCGTTGCCCCAAGAAATACTTGTGATATATGGTTAGCTTGTGCCGGCCACCATGCCATCATGTCGTGCCCTGTCACCGCAGCTCCCCCAACATGTACAAGTGCTACACCGAGCATGCTGCCGAGCAGCCAAGGAGCCGGAAATTTTAAAAATTTCGCAGCTTTGCAAGCTCCCCAGGCAGCGAGAATCAAAACAGCAGTCCACAAAACGGGAGCGAGCCTAAAATCTGCCGTTGCCGAGGAAAGCGTTTCTGCTGCGGCACTTGCGGAACGATCTTGTTTTGTATAGATCAGAATGACTAAAAATGGAATGGAGAGCACCACGAGCAGCACCCGCATCATTTGAACAAGGCTGACAATGGCGGTGTTGGCCCCGACCTCCTGCGCGATACTCGGCATGGCGGACAGCCCGCCGGGAGCGGTGCCGACAAAGCTTGTCATCATATCCGTTTTGCTGAAACGCCAAAGCACATATCCTGACAGCATAGCAAGTAGTATAGACAATATCAGCATAACGCCGACTGAAAACCAATGGTCTTTAAGGACAGAGAGAACGGATAAATTCAGCTTTTGGCCCAATTCGATGCCGAGAATCATCTGCCCGAGGGCGAGCCATCGGCGGTCAATTCCTTTTTGGTCTGGCGCCATCATCAGCCATGCTGGCCGTATCATGGCGAGGCAGCAGGCGACAATCAGCGTTCCGATCATCCATCCGATCGATATTCCGGTTAATGAAAGAATAAACCCCCCGGCTGCGCTGATTGCGATAAACCATAGATCTTTGAGGAGATTTTTGTCTTTCTTCAATGTAAAACCCTTCTTCCTTTTCACGTAACACTCCAATTGTTCACGTAGTGAATGTATTATTACTATAGTATATTTTCGTTGATAAAGAAATTATGAATTATTTTCTATTTGCCATTCGCTTTTCTTATGACCTTGTGTTCGAGCTTCTCTATTGTGTAGGTCAGGCATAAACCCGCTGTCAGCAAACACACGGCAAGGGCGTAGAAAATCACTTCTCCGCCAAACGATGTCAAGATCAGCCCGCCTGCCAGAGGTCCGATTGAGCGGGATATATCCCAATGCAGGCCGTATACCGCATAAAACCGGCCGAGCAGATGGGGCGGTGCCAATCTCGATATGAAGGTTTGGATATGAGTTAATCCGATGCTTTCGCCAACCGTCATCACGGCTGCCGTCACTAAAAGCATGGTCAGAGAGGTTGAGCATGCAAAGCCGGCAGCCGCAAGAGAGTAGCAGATATAAGTAATGAAAAGGATCGTTTTCATTGAAAGCTTTTCTGTCCCTTTTACAAGAGGAACTTGGAGAACAAAGCTGAATAAAGCTTTTGCCGCCGAGTAGATGGTCAAAATGGATAGATAATCAGAAAACATGTTTTTGCTGAACAGCCTGTAAGTTGTTTCTGTTTGCGCGTATAACATGCTGATGGGGAGAGAAAGCAGCAAAAGAAGCAGTACAGGTCTGTATACCGTAAAGCTCGCGGACATTTCCGGTGTAACAGCTGTCTTTAACGGCTTTGTTTCTGGCAGTTTCAGTGCAGCGATCAGAAAGTAGGTAAACAATGCCGCGGCATCTAAAGCGAATATCCACACGGGGTTATAATTGTACAGCAGCATTCCCACTAGCGGTCCTGCTGTCAGGCCCGCCGAATAGATCGCATTGATGACTGCAAACACTTCTGAACGTCTGCTTTCCGGCGTGCTTTCAGCGATTTGGGCGCGGGAAGCAGGTATGTACAACGATCTCCCGATGCCATTCATGACGTAGAGAATGGCGAAAAAATATGCATGCTCGGCAAACACAAACCCCGTCATGGCCGCTGATTGCAGAAGCAATGCGATCAGAATCGCTGTGCGCCGCCCTAGCTGGTCCGTTACCCGTCCTGCAACGAGTGTCAGGAAAATATCAGCAAATGGCTGAAGACTGATGATCAGCATGGGAATCATGACACTGCCATTTAATTGTTCATGCAGATACAGCACCATAAAAGGGGCCATCATTGCACCCGTCAGGCTTGTCAGCATTTCTCCGATAAAGCGGAGCCAAACTGGAGTGGTATATCTTAATTTAATAGATTGAAAGCCGCTCAATATGTGATCGCCGCCTTTCGCTGTTTGATATAGTAGTAGTGTATAGAAGGGGCGGCGGCCCAAAAAGTGAAGAAAATAACAGAAAAAGATTCCCCTTTTGTCGGGAGGTGCGGGGATTGAAGCTGATTGAGCACTATGTGGCACTTGTAAAAACAGGGCGTGCTCCGTATGGGCAAATGAATGAAATCACTCTCGCTGAAATGGCTGACTGTTTATTTTGTACAGAAAGAAATGCAAAGCTTATATTACATAAGCTGGAGAACAAGAATTGGATCATCCGGGAAAGTGGGGCGGGGCGCGGCCGTAAATCCAAAATCGCGTTTCTTCGCCAGCCTGAGGAACTGCTTCTTCAAACTGCCAAGGAATATACAATGGCTGGAAAGCTTAAAAAGGCAAAGGAGTTGCTTCAGCTGTATCAATCCTCGTTTCGAGGGCTTCAAAACGAATATGATATGTGGTTTTCTGAGGTATTCGGTTTTGTGACAGAGACCGGCCGGGATGGAGAAGAGGATGTGCTCCGGCTATTCATCGCACCTGAATCTGTCAGCAGTTTGGACCCGTGCCGCATCTTTTTGCGGTCTGAGGGGCATTTCGTTAAACAGATATTTGATACATTGCTCACGTTTGATCCAGTTTTGCAGGAGCCGAAGCCTCATTTGATTCATGGATGGGAAGAGGACGGGAAAAAACGATGGAAATTCTTTCTTCGAAAGGGTGTGTCTTTTCATAATGGACAGTTGCTGACAGCGCGGGATGTTGCGTTTACGTTTCAGCGTTTTTTGACACAGGCTGACAACCCATATAAATGGCTGTTACACGGAGTGAAACAAATCTTAGAAAATGGGCCTTATTGTGTGGAACTCATACTCGATAAGCCGAATGAGCTTTTGCCGTATGTTCTTTGTGATGAACGGCTGTCCATTCTGCTGGCAGAACAGGGCGGCGGGATCAATGGCACAGGGCCTTTTCGGGTCAATCGGCAATGCGGTCAGATGCTTGTGCTTAAAGCCAATGAGCGCTACTTCAAGGGACGGCCCTTTTTGGATCGCGTTGAGTTTGTTTTTTCTGAACAAGCCGGAGAGGTAAACGGTTTTACCATTCAAGAAAAACAAGCATGTCCTGAGCAGCAAACTGTTTTTGATGAAAGGCATGTTCAGTATTTGTCGCTCAATCTGAAAAAGAAGGGGCCTCTTCAGCATCGAAGCTTTAGAAAAGCGCTCCGCCTGCTGATTTCCTCTAAACGGCTCGTTCGTGAAGCGGGCGGGCACCGCAGAACCCCGGTTACGTCTTTTTTGCATCCGAATCCTTTTGATTGGGGAGACGTTTCACCTTCTGAATTGCTGAAGCAGAGCGGGTACGAGGGAGAGGCGCTGGTGCTTTGTACCTTTTCGGAGACGGATCATTGTGAGGATGCCGAGTGGATTCAAAATGTTTGCGCCCAACATGGCATCAGGATTACACTTCAATTCTGTGATTCCGCTGATCTGCGCCGGCCGGAAATCGTGCAAATGGCAGATATCATTCATGACAGTGCGACGTTTTATCAAGACAGTGAGTTTGGTTTTCTGCATTTGCTGTTGTCGGAGAACAGTTTTTTGTGTCAGCATCTATCTGAAAAGCTGGAACGGATTTGTTCAGGAATGACAGAACGAATATTTTCAATGTCTGACCGCAGTTCGAGAGTCCTTATGCTGCAGGACATTGACTGCCAGCTTATACAGGAGTTCAATGCGATTCCGCTGTATCAAAATGTGCTGCAGGTGACATCAGGCGAGAATGTGAAAGGCCTGATGCTTGATGAGGAGGGGTGGATTGATTTGTACTCCGTGTGGCTGTCCAAATAAAAAAGAGGGTTCCTTTTTTTGAACCCTCTCCGTCTTTTATGACCTGCCATGCTGCGGCATTGTTCAGCGCAGGTAAAGCAGGACTTCGCACATGCTTGGCAATGATCGTGCTCGTGCTCGTGCTTTTCACATTCAGTGCCGCACGCTTCACAAATATCGGCGCAAAGTACGCAAATTTCTTTCATGAACGGGCTGTCCGTTTGCGTGGCTTTGACCGCCAGCGCACAAATATCCGCGCATTCCCTATCGAGCCGGATACAGCCGCTGAGATCGTGATGCACGCTTTCTTCCAGGCATCTTGTAAAACAATGGTTACAAGCCTCAATACAAGCTTCTGAATATTGCTCCATAACTGATTCCCCCTGTGTGGCAGTGTATGGTTTTATGTTACCCGGCTGCTTTTGAAAAAACAGGTGAGTGTGTTTTTTTGTGTGAGGGGTATATTAACGTTCCATCAGATAGTATAGAAACCAGACAGCGTGATTTTGTTCGTCCCGTGCGGCGCGCGTAAAGATGCCTTTCGCTTTTAAGTTTGAAGTTTCCTCGGCTGCACGTAAGTAAAAGTCGACAGTTTCTTGTTCATCTTTAAAAGCTGCGTCAAGCCCTCTCGTGAAAGTGTCTGGGCATTCCTCCGTCTGTTTCGGCATGATGTGTTTGCCGGTAATGGCACCGTACAGTGTGGAAAGTTCACGGAGGTGGCGCATTTCGTCACGCCTGATTTCTTCAATCTGTTTTCTGACTTCATCGCGGTAGGTAAGTTCGGCAAGTTTGCGATAGCATTGAATCGCGCTGAATTCTGCGTTAATGGCCTTTTTCAAATTCCGAATCAAAACAGGATCTTCCCGGTATGGCACTGGATAGGGATAGTAGCTGTAATGCAAAAGGGTTTCAACTCCATTCTTGGGAATTGGGCTTCTGTAGAAGTATATGTAGGGCAGGAAGACATGTGCGGAGAAATTCAGCTTTTTATATGCGAAAAGGCCGTTTTTACCAATAGATCAGATTGGTCATTTTCGTCAACATTCGATAAAATATATAGAGATAAAAAGAGAGGGGTCTTCTAATTGGGAGCAGAGTTTTTAGTAGGCAGGTCCGGGAGTGGAAAAACGAAGCTGATCATCGACAGCATTCAGGATGAACTGCGCCGGGCTCCATTCGGGAAACCGATCATTTTTCTAGTCCCGGATCAAATGACGTTTTTAATGGAATACGAGCTTGCTAAAACGCCTGATATGGGCGGAATGATACGTGCTCAAGTGTTCAGCTTTTCACGATTGGCCTGGCGCGTCCTCCAGCATACGGGAGGAATGAGCAGGCCGTTTCTTACGAGCACAGGCGTACAGATGCTCCTTCGGAAGCTCATTGAGGAGCATAAACAGGAGTTTAAAGTCTATCAAAAAGCAAGTGATAAAAGCGGGTTTACCGCACAGGTTGAACGGATGCTGGCAGAGTTTAAGCGTTATTGTTTGGAACCGGAAGATATCTGCCGGATGGCGGAAAGCGGAACGGCTTCCGAGTATCGCGGAGAACGTGTTTTATCTGAAAAGCTTCATGATTTATCGATTCTGTATCAGCAAATGGAAAAAAGCCTTGCAGATCAATATCTTCACTCTGAGGATTATTTGACATTGCTGGCAGAGCATATTCCGCTGTCGGAGGATGTAAAAGGCGCGCATATCTATGTGGACGGCTTTTACCAGTTTACACCTCAGGAATTCAGGGTGTTGGAGCAGCTTATGGTTCATGCAGAGCATATCACGTTTTCGCTGACAGCGGACAAGCCGTCATATGAGCGGGAGCCGCATGAACTGGAATTGTTCAGAATGACGGGAAAAACCTATTACCGCCTGCATCAGAAGGCCAAGGAACTGAATCTGGATATTACCTATAAAGAGCTAAACGGAACTGAGCGGCATATGCAGACGCCAGAACTGGCGCATCTAGAGGCGCAGTATGAAGCGCGTCCGGCTATCCCGTACGCAGAAAAACAAGAGGCCTTTACTGTAATGCAGGCCACAAACAGACGAGCTGAGCTGGAAGGCATTGCCCGGGAAATCCACACTCTTGTCAGAGAGAAGGGCTATCGCTATAAGGATGTAGCGATTCTTGCGCGCCAGCCGGAAGATTACAAGGATATGGTGAAGGAAGTTTTCGCAGATTACGAGATTCCTTATTTCATTGATGGAAAAGCTTCTATGCTGAACCATCCGTTAATCGAATTTATCAGGTCGAGCATTGATGTTCTGAAAGGGAATTGGCGTTATGAAGCAGTGTTTCGCTGTGTGAAAACCGAACTGCTATTCCCGCTTAACGAGCCGAAGACTAAGGTGAGAGAACAGGTCGATCAGCTTGAAAATTACTGTATCGCCTACGGTATCAAAGGCGATCGCTGGACAAAGGGCGACCGTTTCCATTACAGACGTTTTGTGTCATTGGATGATGATTTTGCGCAAACCGATCAGGAAATCGAAATGGAAAACATGCTGAATGACACACGCGACTGGATTGTTCCGCCGCTTTTTCAGCTCCAGAAAAGAATGAAGAAAGCAAAGACGGTTCAGGAGAAGGCGGAGGCGCTCTACCGCTATCTAGAAGAGACGGATGTGCCGCTGAAGCTGGATCAGGAAAGACAGCGTGCTGAGGAAGACGGCAGAATCATTGAAGCACAGCAGCATCAGCAGGCGTGGGATGCGGTCATTCAGCTGCTTGAGGAGTTTGTTGAAATGATGGGGGATGATGAGATTTCTCTTGATTTGTTTCAGCAAATGATGGAAGCCGGCGCGGAGTCGCTTACATTTTCTTTAATTCCGCCTGCCCTAGACCAAGTGTTTGTCGGCAATATGGATTTATCCAGAATGTATGGCACCTCGTGCACCTTTGTGCTGGGGGCAAACGACGGCGTTCTGCCGGCACGCCCTGATGAAAACGGAGTGTTGTCGGACGATGACCGGGAATGGCTGAAAACGATTGGGGTTGAGCTTTCCTCAGGCGGGCGGGAGCGTCTGCTTGATGAGCATTTCCTCATCTATATGGCGTTTTCCAGTCCGTCTGACCGGCTTTACGTATCGTATCCGATTGCCGATGCGGAAGGAAAAACGCTTTTGCCGTCGATTGTCGTTAAGCGGCTGGAAGAACTGTTTCCGCAGCATAAGGAGCGTCTGTTGACAAGTGAACCTGAACAGGTCAGCGATGAGGAACAGGTTATGTATGTCGTCAATAAAAGCGTGGCACAGTCCTTTACCGCGAGCCAGCTCAGATTATGGACTAGGGAATACGACATCAGCGACGTCTGGTGGAGCACGTACAATGTGCTGATGAGTGATCCGGACAGACTGCAATCGAAAAAGCTGTTCTCAAGCCTGTTTTTCCGGAATGAAGTAAAGCAGCTTGAACGCAGCGTATCGAGACAGCTCTATGGTGAACGCATTCAGGGCAGTGTATCGAGAATGGAAACCTTTAATGCGTGCCCGTTCTCCCATTTTGCATCGCACGGGCTCAATCTGAAGGAACGGCAATTTTTCAAGCTCGAAGCACCGGATATCGGCCAGCTGTTTCATTCCAGCTTAAAGCTGATTTCAGACCGGCTGCGCGAGCAAAAAATGGATTGGCGCGATTTAACGAAAGAGCAGTGCGAGCTGTTTTCCTATGATGCAGTAGAGCGGCTGGCACCGAAACTGCAAAAGGAGATTTTGCTCAGCTCAAACCGGCATTATTATGTGAAGGAAAAACTGCAAAAAATTGTGACACGCGTGTCCGGCATTTTAAGCGAGCATGCGAAAGCGAGCGGATTTGTGCCAATCGGGCTTGAACTGGGCTTTGGAGGAAAAGGGCCGCTTCCGCCGCTGACCTTTAAGCTGAAAAACGGCTGCACGATGGAACTCGTCGGGCGAATTGACCGTGTTGATAAAGCGGAAAGCTCAAAAGGCCTGCTCCTAAGGATTGTCGATTATAAATCAAGCGACAAAGGCCTTGACTTAGCGGAAGTATATTACGGGCTGGCGCTTCAAATGCTGACGTACCTTGATTTATCGATTACTCATTCAGCAGACTGGCTTGGCATGAGAGCGACACCGGCCGGAGTGCTGTATTTCCATATTCATGACCCAATGATTCAATCTAATCTCCCGCTTGGGCTTGACGAGATTGAACAGGAGATCTTTAAGAAATTTAAAATGAAGGGCCTGCTTCTCGGCGATCAGGAAGCTGTTCGCCTCATGGATACAACCCTTCAAGAGGGACGATCAAATATCATCAACGCGGGCTTGAAAAAAGACGGCTCTCTCAGATCAGACTCAGCGGCAGTCGGCGAAAAGGAATTTGAATTGTTGACGAAGCATGTGCGCCGAACCTTCCAAGAAGCCGGCGAACAAATCACCGACGGACGCGTATCGATTGAGCCGTATAAAATGAAGAACAAGACGCCATGCACATACTGTGCGTTCAAATCAGTATGTCAATTTGATGAATCATTAGAAGAGAACGAGTATCGCTCGCTAAAGGCTGAAAAGGACAAGACGATACTTGAGTGGATAAAAAAGGAGGCGGATGGCAATGAACATTCCTAAACCGGCAGACAGCACATGGACAGATGACCAATGGAATGCCATTGTTTCAACCGGCCAGGATATTCTCGTGGCAGCGGCGGCGGGCTCGGGTAAAACCGCTGTTCTCGTTGAACGAATGATACGGAAAATCACCGCAGAAGAAAACCCGATTGATGTAGACCGCCTTCTCGTTGTGACATTTACAAACGCCTCAGCGGCAGAGATGAAACACCGGATAGCAGATGCCTTGGAAAAAGAGCTTGTAAAACGCCCTGGCTCGCTGCATATCAGACGCCAGCTGTCTCTTTTAAACCGGGCCAGCATTTCGACACTCCATTCCTTTTGCCTGCAAGTGCTGAAGAAATATTACTACTTGATCGATCTTGATCCGGGCTTTCGGATTGCTGATCAGACAGAAGGCGAGCTGCTTGGGGATGAGGTGTTGGACGAGCTGTTTGAAGACGAATACGCAAAGGGAGAAAAGGCATTTTTTGAGCTTGTTGACCGCTATACGACAGACCGGCACGATCTGGACCTGCAATTTCTCGTCAAACAAGTGTACGAGTATTCCCGTTCAAACCCAAACCCGGAGGCATGGCTGGAAAGCTTTGTTCATTTATATGATGTATCGGAAAAGAGTGCCATCGAGGAGCTTCCGTTTTATCAATATGTCAAAGAGGATATTGCAATGGTGCTTAACGGAGCGAAGGAGAATCTGCAGCGCGCGCTGGAGCTGACAAAAGCGCCGGGCGGCCCCGCCCCGCGCGCTGACACCTTTCTTGATGATCTTGCGCAGATTGATGAACTGATTCAGTATCAGGACGATTTCAATGAACTATATAGGCGTGTGCCTGCAGTCTCTTTTAAGCGCGCGAAAGCAGTAAAAGGGGACGAGTTTGATCCTGCGCTCCTTGAAGAAGCGACGGATTTGAGAAACGGTGCAAAAAAACTGCTTGAAAAGCTTAAATCCGATTACTTCACGAGAAGTCCTGAACAGCATTTGAAAAGCTTGGCCGATATGAAGCCTGTCATTGAAACGCTCGTACAGCTTGTTATCAGCTACGGAAAACGGTTCGAAGCCGCGAAACAGGAAAAATCAATCATTGATTTTTCTGATTTGGAGCATTACTGTTTATCCATTTTGACAGCTGAGAATGACAAAGGTGAACGTGAGCCGAGCGAGGCGGCAAGATTTTATCAGGAACAGTTTCATGAGGTGCTCGTTGACGAATATCAGGATACCAATTTAGTGCAGGAATCGATCCTGCAGCTCGTCACAAGCGGGCCGGAGGAGACCGGTAACCTGTTTATGGTAGGAGATGTCAAACAGTCGATTTATCGATTCAGGCTTGCGGAGCCGCTTCTTTTCCTCTCCAAATACAAACGGTTTACAGAGAGCGGAGAAGGCACGGGTCGGAAAATCGACTTGAATAAGAATTTCCGAAGCCGGGCTGATATTTTAGATAGCACAAACTTTCTATTTAAACAGCTGATGGGCGGCAAAATCGGTGAGGTCGATTATGACGAGCAGGCTGAGCTGAAGCTTGGTGCGGCGTATCCGGATAATGATGAGACGGAAACGGAGCTGCTGCTGATCGACAACACAGAAGAGACGGATGCAGGCGAGGAAGCAGAAGAGCTGGAAACGGTGCAGTTCGAGGCGAAAGCGATCGCCAAGGAAATTCGCAAGCTGATTTCATCGCCATTTAAGGTGTATGACGGAAAAACGAAAACACACCGCAATATTCAATACCGCGATATCGTGATTTTGCTACGCTCCATGCCGTGGGCGCCGCAAATCATGGAGGAGCTGAGAGCACAGGGCATACCGGTTTACGCCAATTTAACGTCAGGTTATTTTGAAGCGGTCGAAGTCGCCGTTGCGCTTTCCGTGCTGAAAGTGATCGATAACCCGTATCAGGATATACCGCTTGCCTCTGTTCTGCGCTCACCGATTGTCGGGGCAGATGAAAACGAGCTGTCTTTGATCCGGCTTGAAAATACAAAAGCGCCGTACTATGAAGCGATGAAAGACTACTTGGCTGCTGGCGACCGGAACGATGAGCTTTATCAGAAGCTGCAAACATTCTACGGCCATCTGCAAAAATGGCGCGCGTTTTCGAAAAACCACTCTGTATCTGAGCTGATTTGGGAAGTGTACCGAGACACGAAATATATGGATTATGTCGGCGGGATGCCGGGCGGAAAACAGCGCCAGGCCAATTTGCGTGTTCTCTATGACCGGGCGCGCCAATATGAATCGACGGCATTTCGCGGACTGTTCCGTTTCCTGCGGTTTATCGAACGCATGCAGGAGCGGGGCGATGATCTTGGAACGGCGAGAGCGCTCAGCGAGCAGGAGGATGTTGTCCGCTTAATGACGATCCACAGCAGCAAGGGGCTCGAATTTCCCGTCGTGTTTGCAGCAGGTCTCGGCCGGAATTTCAACATGATGGACTTGAACAAATCGTACCTGCTGGACAAGGAGCTTGGATTTGGTTCGAAGTATATTCATCCGCAATTGCGCATCAGTTACCCGACGCTTCCGCTCATTGCGATGAAGAAAAAAATGCGCAGGGAGCTGCTGTCAGAGGAATTGCGTGTTCTCTATGTTGCATTAACGAGAGCGAAAGAAAAACTGTTTCTGATTGGTTCGTGCAAGGATCATCAGAAACAGCTCGCAAAATGGCAGGCATCCGCGTCCCAAACTGACTGGCTTCTTCCGGAATTTGACCGCTATCAGGCGAAAACCTATTTAGATTTCATTGGGCCGGCTCTTGCCAGACACAGAGATATGGAGGTTTTGGCTGAAAACGGTGCAGCAGCGCATGCTGATATATCAGGACATCCGGCTCGTTTTGCCGTTCGAATGATTCATTCCTATGATTTGCTGGATGATGATTTGGAAGAAAGAATGGAAGAAAAAAGCGAGCGCTTAGAAGCGATCCGCAAAGGTGAACCAGTTCCTGGCTCGTTTGCATTTGATGAAATAGCCCGCGAGCAGCTGAACTGGACATATCCGCATTACGAGGTCACACAAATTCGTACAAAGCAGTCGGTTTCTGAGATCAAGAGAAAAAGAGAGTACGAGGATGAATACAGCGGCCAGGCCCCCGTTAAACCTGCTGAAGGAAGCATTCTGTACAGGCGGCCCGCTTTTATGATGAAAAAAGGCCTGACAGCAGCGGAGAAAGGGACGGCCATGCATACGGTTATGCAGCATATCCCGCTGACACATGTACCGACGATAGAAGAAGCGGAGCAGACGGTTCAAAAGCTTTATGAAAAAGAACTGCTCACTGAAGAACAAAAAGCCGCTATTGATATAGAAGAAATCGTGCATTTTTTCCATACAGAAATCGGCGGACAGCTGATCGGTGCTAAATGGAAGGATCGGGAAGTGCCATTCAGTTTAGCGCTTCCGGCCAAGGAGATCTATCCAGATGCACAGGAGGCGGATGAACCGCTTTTAGTGCAGGGAATCATAGATTGTCTCTATGAAACTGAGGACGGCTTATATCTCTTGGACTATAAATCAGACCGGATTGAGGGCAAATTCCGGCACGGCTTTGAAGGAGCGGCCCCTATCTTGAAGAAACGATATGAAACGCAAATTCAGCTGTACACGAAGGCAGTTGAGCAAATTGCAAAAACAAAGGTAAAGGGATGTGCGCTTTATTTCTTTGACGGAGGGCACATTCTGACATTATAGCGAGATCCGTAAGCTCCGGGATTTCAGACGGAGCGGATCTCGTTTTCTATACAAAAGAGAGGTGATAGCATTTGCGGATTTTACATACGGCTGACTGGCATCTTGGAAAAACGCTAGAAGGAAGAAGCAGGCTGAGTGAACAGGCCGATGTGCTTGATGAACTGAATACGATTGTAAAGGAAGAGCAGGTCGATGCCATTGTAATGGCGGGAGACGCGTTTGACACCGTGAACCCGCCGGCTTTAGCCGAGCAGCTGTTTTATGAAAGCCTGTCTGCGCTTAGCGACAGAGGGAAGCGCCCGATTGTTGTCATTGCCGGAAACCATGATAATCCTGACCGTTTGTCCGCCGCTTCACCGCTGACACATGAAAGCGGCATTTATTTAATCGGCTATCCAACAACAGAACCGCTCCATATTGAAGTGCCTTCAGCAGGGGAGCTTTTGGCGGTCGGAGCGCTGGCGTACCCATCTGAAGCGCGGTTAAATGAAGTGCTTTCCGATACATTTGATGAAAAGCTGCTTCGCGATCATTATGATGTGAAAATCAGACAGGCGTTTGAGCATTTGACAAGCCGGTTCCGCAAAGATGCAGTGAAGATTGCCGCCAGCCATATTTATGTCGCAGGCGGAAACCAAACGGATTCAGAGCGGCCGATTGAAGTCGGCGGCGCTTATACGGTGGCTGCTGAAAGCCTGCCGGCGGATGCCGCTTATGTGGCGCTCGGCCATTTGCATCGTCCGCAAACGATCAAGCGGGCGCGGACGCTTGCACGTTATTCGGGATCTCCGCTCGCCTACAGTTTTTCTGAAGCGGGCTATGCCAAATCAGTGACGATCGTAGACGCTAAGCCGGGGGAAGAGGCCTCCTGGCGTGAGGTGTTATTATCAAGCGGCAAGCCACTTGTGAAGTGGAAAGCCGCAAATGGCTTAAGCGAGGTGTACAGCTGGCTGGATGAAGGCAGGGATCAGAATGCCTGGATTGACCTTGAAATCCGTGTCTCGGACCAGCTGTCACTTGAAGAAATTCACAGGTTGCGAAAGGCGCACCCGGGCTTTATCCATATCAGGCCGGTTTTTGAAGAACAGAACAAAGAACGGGAACGGATCGAGGTTAAGCATGTGTCGATCGAGGACCGCTTTAAGAAATTTTATGAAAAACAAACTGGCGGCGCGGTGCCGGATGAAGAAATGGTGAAGCTGTTTTTAGAGCTTGCATCAGGCGTTGAAGAGGAGGATGCGAAATGAAGCCGATCGCCTTAAGCATTAAGGGGCTCCACAGCTTTAGAGAGGAGCAGACGATAGATTTTGAAGGCCTTTCCGGTGCCGGTGTTTTCGGCATTTTCGGCCCGACAGGAAGCGGTAAATCCTCTATTCTCGACGCAATGACGCTTGCTTTATACGGAAAGGTGGAGCGGGCGGCGAATAATACGCACGGGATCTTAAACCATGCGGAAGATACGCTGTCTGTTTCCTTTACCTTTGCGCTTCAGACGGATCATCAAATCTCTTACAAAGTCGAGCGCGTGTTTAAGAGAACGGATGAAATGAAGGTAAAAACGGCACTTTGCCGCTTTATCGAAATCAAGGACGAACATACGGTGCTGGCTGATAAAGCCAGTGAAGTGAATAAAAGAGTGGAGGAGCTCTTGGGGCTGACGATCGACGACTTTACGAGAGCGGTGGTCCTGCCGCAAGGGAAATTTGCTGAATTTCTGTCTTTAAAAGGGGCGGAGCGCAGGCATATGCTTCAGCGTTTGTTTAATTTGGAGCAGTACGGAGACCGGCTTGTCAAAAAGCTGAGACGGCAGGCGCAGGAAGCCAATGCGAGAAAAAATGAAATGCTTGCTGAACAGTCAGGTCTCGGAGAGGCGAGCTCAGAAGCAGTTGAGCAGGCGGAAAAGGCTCTCGAACAAGCAGAAGCACGGCTGGAAGAGATGAGGAAGAATCGTGATCAGGCAAAAGAGCGGTTTACAGAGCACCAAGAGATTTGGAATGTCCAAAAGGAAAAAGCCGCTTATGAAGAAGAGAAAAAACGTCTCGAAGAGGAACAGCCGCACGTAGACAGAATGCAAACGCGCATGCTGGAAGCAGAAACAGCCGCTGCTCTGAAGCCCTATGCGGACCGGTACGCAGAAGCGATCCAGCATGAGGAGAAAGCTGCAAAGGAACAAATGCTTGCCCAAAAGGATTTAGCAGACCGGACTGCTTTCTTTCAACAAAAACATGAAGAGTATGAAGCGTGGCGCCAGCATAAAAGCGAGAAAGAGCCTGAACTTTTAACTAAGCAGGAACAGCTTTCCCGCTTGCAGGAGATCGAAATCAAACTGAGTGAGGCCAATCAAGAGGAAGAGCGCAAAAAGGCTGAACTCCAGCAGAAAGAAGAGGCCCTTCAATCTGTCATGAATGAATTGGAGACTGTCACAGACCGTCTGACACGAGGGTCAAACAGACAGACGGAATTGAAGCAACAGCTCAAATCCCTGCAGGTGACTTCCGATGAGCGAAAAAGCTGCCAGCAGGCCGCAGAAATGGCATTGCGCATCAGACAGACTGAGGAGCAAATCACGAAAGAGAAAAAACGTAGTGACGCATTGAACCTCGTGCTGCAGAAGATGAATGAGGAGAAGAGTACACTCGTTCAAAAGACGGAAGCGGAAAAAAGCAACATTATTCAGGCATATGAGGCTGTACAAACTGTATACCATATGGTGTGCGAGACGGAACGTTCATTAACACGTTTGACTGAGCAGGCTAAAAAGAGACAGCAAACGCTTCACTCGCAGCGTGAAAAAGCAAGGGTGGCACTGCTGACAAAAGAGTTAGCTGAAAAGCTGACCGCCGGAAAGCCTTGCCCAGTCTGCGGTTCAACCCATCATGATCCGTCTGCCTCAGTACATGAAACATATGAGCTCGACAGCAATCTTGAAGAGAACATCAAACAGACGGATATGTTATTGACGGAAGCGGCAGCTCTCAGTCAGGAGATTCTATCAGCCAAAATCACGCTTGAAGAACAATCCGCGCGCTTTATCGAACAGTGTCCGTTTTTGCAAACGATTCAAGCACCGAGCCTTGAAGTGGCAGCTTCTTACGATAATCAGCCGGTGCATGAGGCATTCGATACTGCCAAAATTGAATGGAAACGGATCAAACAGGATATTCTTTCTGCTAAAACAAGGATGGCACAAATGATCAGCGCCTATCAGGAGTCTATAAAAAAGGCCGATCAGCTTAATGAAAAAATCGGTTTTGAAAAAAGAGAGGCTGACCGGATTGAAAGCATCATCGTCGAGCTTCAGTCCTCGATGGAAAGCCGTTTGAAAATGTTTAAAGAAGCGTTTCAGGATCAGTCTGTGAATGAAGCGGAAAAATGGCAGCAAGCCATTGAAGAAAAGGACCGGGCTGCAGAAGAATGCGAAAAACGGATTGAGCGCAGCATTGCGTTTCTTACTGAGCATGAAGCACAAAAGGAAAAGCTGCGGGAATCGGGACACCAGCTTGAACGGGAAAAGCTGGAGCTTCATTATGCGGCTGAACGCATCAAGAGTGTGATAGCTGATTATGAGCACGAACTCGGAGATTACGCAAAAGGAAATTCGATACACATCAAACTCCGCTCTGTCCAGCAGGATCTAAAGCTGTTAAAGGAAAAAGAGCAATCTCTATATGAAGAACTGCAAAGCGCCCAAACCATGCTCAATCAGGCAAAAAGCCGCGCTTCAGCAAGCGAGTTCACCCTTCAAGAGGCGAAGGACAGATTGGAGAAAGCGGAAGCTGCTTGGCTTGAGTATGCGAAAAGCACCCGCTTTACCCGGACTGAAGAGGTGGAGCAAAGTCTCATCCCGGCCGATGAGCTTGAAAAGATGAAAACCGTCATAGACCAGTTTGTGGATAAACTGAAGCAAAATGCTGCAAACTTAAAACGAGTTGCAGAGATACTTGCCGGCAGAGCCTTATCAGAGAGTGAATGGAGCGAAACCGTTACGGCATTACAAGAAGCTGAGGACGCATTTGGCGCTGCTATAGAGGAAAAAGGCGCAGCAGCGAAAGCGCTGGCCGTCATTCGCGACCATCATAAACGGTTTAACGAAATTGAAGCTGAACTGAAGATATGGCAGACGCATATCGACAGGATGGACAAGCTGCAAGCTGTGTTTAAAGGCAATACCTTCGTTGAATTTTTAGCTGAAGAGCAGCTTGAAAGCGTTGCGCGGGACGCCTCGGCAAGACTTGGCATGCTGACGAGACAACGCTATGCCATCGAAGTGGATTCAGAAGGCGGATTCGTGATGCGGGATGACGCGAATGGAGGCGTCAAACGCCCGGTATCCAGCTTGTCTGGGGGAGAGACCTTCCTCACCTCGCTTTCTCTTGCTCTTGCGCTGTCTGCGCAGATCCAGCTTCGCGGGGAATACCCGCTCCAGTTCTTTTTCTTAGATGAAGGATTCGGCACCTTGGATCAAGATCTGCTTGATACGGTTGTAACAGCCTTGGAAAAACTGCAGTCAGACAATCTGTCTGTCGGTGTCATCAGCCATGTGCAGGAACTGCGGGCGCGGCTTCCGAAAAAGCTGATCGTCCATCCGGCAGAACCGAGCGGCCGCGGTACACGGGTATCACTTGAGTTGATGTAAGGGAGGAGCGGATATGGCAAAACAGACTGCCGGAATATGTGAACTGTGCGGCCGGAGCAATGTCCAGCTGACAGAGCACCACCTCACACCGAAAGAGGAAGGCGGAACGTTTCTTCCGACAGCGATGCTCTGTATTCCTTGCCATAAACAGATTCATGCTTTATATACCAATCAAGAGCTTGCCGTTCGCTTAAACGGAATAGATGAACTCCGAAGCGATCCGCAGCTTGCACGGTTTGTCAAATGGATCAGAAAACAGCCGCCTGAGAAACTGACCAAAACAAAGAAATCAAATGAACGAAAAAAGAAAAAATGACTAAAAAGCAGCCCTCTCCTTGCAGAGCGGCTGCTTTTATCCGTTTCCAACCATATCCTGATCGCTGACATCGGGGTCTATATAATTTGTCGCGTTGATTGCATTGTTTAATAGAAGGAAATCTCCCGTGTTTCCTGCTCCCGAACCGAGCGCAGATTTTGAAGAGCTTTTCGGAGAAAGGTAAAAGGAATCACCAAAGTTTACGACTCCGCCCGATATGGAATTGATAGCTATAGGCCCGACAATTGCTGGCATAAACGACACCCTTTATCGAAGTCTCTGTTTATTATATGCTCTTGTCGGGCGATTGTGAGCGCGGAGACTGAATCTGCCTGATATGTTTGATTCTCGCGTCGCCTCGGACAAGTGAAGATGCTCCCGCATGAAAAACAGAAGAAGATGAGACCCCTTGAATTTTGATGCTGCGGACATGAATAATCGGCACCTCGTGGCAAAACGCGCTGTGTACACCTGTTTCGGGAATCGGCTTCACTGCCTGCTGCTGAAAGATCGGGTACTCCTTTCTGTTAAATGAGCCTTCATTACTGTAAAACACAGCCAGCGAGCGCTGAACAGCTAATACTTTTACACTCATATCGATTTCGTTTGTATCGCCAACTTGAAACACACTTGCTATTCCAAGAGAGTTGAATTTAATCAGTCTGATACGGGATATACGCTTAAACATTATTCGACGGCAGCGGAGCAAACGGCCCGATAATAAGAGATTCAGGCGGTGTATCGAAAATAGAAGACAGATAGATGGATTCAGTGTCTCCGATGTGAAAAACAGAGGAGCTGGACACACCGTTCATCCGGATATCCCCGACTTCCAGGTTGCGATTGATGACTGTAAAGATCACGCTTGCTCATCTCCTTTCATTTCGGTAGGGATATGTTCCAGAAAATGTTCTACTGCACGGATTACGTCCCGCTTCACATGCTCAGCGATATGTTCCGCATATTGTGCAGGCGGAGTATTTTCTTCTTTTTTGATATGGGACATATAATAGTGAATCCGGCTATCCATTTGTTTTCTGATGTCTTCAATGACGTGATGCCTGTTTGTATCGTCAAGCCTGCTGTTATATTGGTTTTCAAGCTGCTCCAAAACATCTGGGATTTCCTCGGTTAAGTACATATCGACATTCTGGCGGATCTGCTGCATGAGCTGGGCGCTCTCTTCCTGCTGCAACATCCCGATTTCAGGTGCCGTTTGGCTGACTTCAAAATTTTGGACGCTGTTCGGGTCTGTCGGATTTAAGCCGATATTCAAAGTCCCGTCAAGCCTTTCGATTTTCAGCTGATCAAATTTATACTCCACACGCTCAATGGTAGTGGCCGGCCGCTGTTTCATCGTATTCATTTCAGTTTGAATCTCTTTCAGCTGCCGTTCGAGCTGCTGAACATGAAGCGCCTGCTGCTGAACAAAAGAATTCAAATTTTGCAAGTAAGAGGAAACAGATTGATCATACATGTTCTTTCACCTCTTTCAGAAGATTAACGGCCAGGAGGCTGGAGGGGAACCAATGGACCTGTACCGGGCTCCTGTAATTCGATTGGCTGCCCCAAGGCGGTTACCTCTGGCGCGGCTTCGACATAGCTGCCCGTATTATACAAGTTTGACAGAGACTTGATTGACCCGGCGCTTCCGATTTGCAGAATGGAGGAGTTGCTGATTGATTCCAGCCGGAGATAGTTAATTTGAATAGTTTGATTAATATAAAAGTTCATGAAGCACACCCCTTCTACGCATTCCCTACGATCGGCTGATCAACTGCATCGTTGTCATACACTTTGGTCGCGTTTTGGTAATTCATCACCTTGAGGCTGTCGCCGGTATTAAAGCTGCCCGCACCGGCAAACGTTCTGACCTCGGCCTGAGGTGAAATCGTTATACAATCCCCGATGTGAATGACTCCGCTCGTACCAATCGCATTAATTTTAAACGCTCCGACAATGGCCGGCATACGAGCACATCCTTTGTTGAAAAATTGAAAAAAGGAAGGTAAAGTAAAAATATAATTTGATTGTAATTGGGCTATTCACGATAGCTTATGACAAACGCACATATGTGTGAGAGAAATTTAAAGGGGACATATCGGCTTTGAATGGAAGCGGTCTCATTTTTCGGCCGTCATGTTTAAACATTTTAAAAGCGGGTATTGTATACAGCGGAAATGCGGCGATGGGTGCCGCTATCCGCCTGCGTGATTTTTGTTTCAGTTTCTTTGGTGTTTTTGCGTGTAGAAATGCTTTTTGGAGTAAGTCGTGCTGCGGTATCCGATTTTTGGGCGGGCACATTCTCGCCCTGAGGTATATCCCAGAAGTGCTGAGCAAAAAGCGGAGTTACATGTGGTGTATTCAAATTGTTATAGATAATGATTTACATACGGGAATTTTCAGGATATCCCCAAAAAATCATTTCTTCTTTAATTCGGGTGTTCAGCAGGCTATCTAGCTTTTGGCTGCATTGAATCGTTTCCTTTGAATTCATGCCGTATTTTTGTGCTGTTTCAATTAGTATGATTCTCATTTCTTCAATTTTACTGTTCATTACGCTATCTCCAATTCTAGAATTTATTTTGATAAACATAGGATATCGTTAGTATAACCTATTTTCACTGAAAAGGTTGCCTTTCGTCAATTTGACTAAAAAAGCGACAATTTTTGCTTCGGTCTTTTTTAATAGAAGAAAGGACTATAGTCTAGCTAAGTGTATTTGCAAAAAGTCCTGCCGTTCCTCAATTTCTCTAAGTATGTTTGTTTGCTCCTTTTCGAATTGCAAGGGGCTTTTTTTTATGAAAGGATCATCATCAGCTTTTTGACAAATGTCAAGATGCCATTCGCTGATGAAAGGAGACAATCGTTCAATGGTAAACGACCGGTTCAGCACGTTTTGCATTAACGTGTGATATTGAGACCGGAAGGCGGGAATGGAAAGAAGCCTTGACGAAAGCGTCCGTCCGTTTGTCAGCAAAGGATCTTCGTCAGACTTTCCGTGTGCGGCAAGCGATCTGGTCTCTAGCGGGGAAACGTGAAGTTGGCCGGATTCGTTTAAACAAAATGTGTAATAAAAGCCTTGATTGGTGCAGGCGCTGCCGATCAGCCACAAAAAAAACAGTTTGACATCCAGATACATTTTGATTCGTTCAGCCAATTCATCATCTCCGGCTGTGCGGATCAGGGTAAGAAATTCATGTAAGAACGCGGAAGAGTCATTTTTAAAAACAGACAGCGGAACCCTTGGGTCGGCAGTCTTCACTCGGTAACTTGTTCTATCGGCTAGCTGATCGTTCTTGATGTTCAAATAAATGCCTTCTGGCTCGCCATTGATGGTCAGAAAGCTGTACGAGGCAGCGGGAGCAGGAACACCGATCTGGTTAAAAAAACAATAAGCGAGCCTGCGCCGCATCAGGGATGGATCATCCAGTTCCGCATTCAAAAAAAGTGTGCTTTCACCAAGCAGGGACTTTTCCCAGCTGATTTCATAGGATGCCTTTTCCGCCTTATCACGCTGTGTGAGAAGAATGGGAGAAACTGATCTGTTTGTCACTAGAAGCCCTTTGGCAGTACCTTTACGATTCAGCTGCTGCCGATGAAAAAATAAATGTACGCTCTCCATATTCTTTCCTCCTCCTCAAAACGACATTTGTATGATATGTGCAGGAAGCTCGTCCTGAAACGAAATGAAAACAGATATGAGAAAAAGGGATTTCAGCATTCGACAGAGAATACATGAAGGAGCATTCTGATTTAAAAGATGATGGAGGAATAACATGAAATTTGCGACAGGGGAACTTTACAACCGAATGTTTGTCGGCCTGATCATTGATGATGAGAAAATTATGGATTTGCAAAAGGCTGAAAAAAAACTGTTTGAACTTGAGACGATTCCGGGATCGCTGATTGAATGTATCGCAGAAGGGGATAAATTTGTTGCGCATGCAAGGCAGCTGGCAGAGTGGGCAAAGAAACCGAATGATGAGCTGGGGTCATTTATGTATTCATTATCTGAGGTGAAGCTCCATGCACCCATTCCTAAGCCGTCAAAAAATATCATCTGCATCGGCAAAAACTACAGGGATCACGCGATTGAAATGGGAAGCGAGGCTGATATTCCTGAGCATCCGATGGTATTTACCAAATCACCGGTAACGGTTACAGGCCAGGGTGATATCGTAAACAGCCACGAAGAGGTCACCTCTCAGCTTGATTATGAAGGAGAACTTGCTGTCGTCATTGGAAAAAGCGGCACCCGCATATCAAAAAAAGACGCATATGACCATATTTTCGGATATACGATTGTGAATGATATCACGGCGCGTGATCTGCAAAAAAGGCATAAGCAGTTTTTTATCG
The DNA here is from genome assembly GCF_023238245.1 of Bacillus rugosus. Lineage (NCBI taxonomy): Bacteria > Bacillati > Bacillota > Bacilli > Caryophanales > Bacillaceae > Bacillus > Bacillus rugosus. Next base: position 1,185,993 of record NZ_CP096590.1, read on the forward strand.
GAAAAAGCCTGGATACAACATGTCCGATGGGGCCTGTCCTTGTACATAAATCATCGATTCAGGAGCCTGAGCGCCTCAAGGTCGAAACAAGAGTCAACGGCGAGCTCCGCCAATCCGGTTCGACGAGCGATATGATCTTTTCCATTCCGGAATTAATTGAAACCCTCTCAAAGGGGATGACGCTTGAAGCGGGAGACATCATTGCCACCGGTACGCCATCGGGTGTCGGAAAGGGTTTTACTCCGCCAATATTCTTGCGGTCAGGTGACAAAATCGACATTACGATTGACCCGATCGGAACGCTGTCAAACCAAATCGGCTGAACCAAACAGGAGGGCGGACACGGACCCGCCCGTTTTTTCTGAGATTCATCTTTGTGACAGAGGATAAGTTCATGGTACTATAAGTGGGGTAATTTATCTGATAGGGGGAACCTGTATGACACATCTACATATTACGACATGGGTGGTAGCGCTGATTCTGCTTTTCGTCAGCTACTCGCTGTATTCGTCAGGAAGTGCGAAGGGCGCAAAAATCACTCATATGATTCTGCGGTTATTCTATATCCTTATTATTTTGACAGGAGCTGAGCTGTTTGTCCGTTTCGCCAACTGGAACGGAGAATACGGCGGGAAAATGATTCTTGGCATTATCACCATCGGCCTAATGGAAATGCTTCTCATCCGCAAGAAAAAAGAAAAATCAACCGGAGGCCTATGGATCGGCTTCATCATTGTCCTCGTGCTGACAGTGCTGCTCGGTCTGCATTTGCCAATCGGTTTTCAATTGTTTTAATAGAAAGAGCATGAACCCGGCCCTAAGATGGAGTCGGGTTTTTGGGTATTTCCTCCCTTATATTCCAAATCATTTAAAATAACCTTAAAATTCCCTGTAAGCGGTATCTCGTCCTATGAAATTATGATACCTTCAAGAAGATTCATTATTTTACAGGAGGGATATCATGAAACGCAGAAAATTTAGCTCGTTTGTGGCGGCAGTGCTCATTTTTGCACTGATCTTCAGCCTATTTTCTCCGGGAACCAAAGCGGCAGCGGCCGGTGCGATCGATCAGGCAGCGGCTCTGGAAAACGGCAAAGAACAGACAGGCACCATGAAGGAACCGGAACAGGTAAAATGGTACAAAGTGACCCCGGGAAAAACGGATATTCAGAAAAACTCACATATGGCACTGACCGTAAAGAGTGATTCAGTACTGAATGTATCTGTATATCCAAGTAAGGAAAAAGCGCTTAAAGATGAAACGTTTGAGATGTACCGTTCTTACACGGCGGAGGATGGAAAAAGTGAAATCATTTTTCCATACGCGTGGAGCGGCCCTTACTATGTAAAAGTTGAATACCTCGGAGAAGAAGAACCAGAGGACGGCGGAACGGCAGAAGCAGCTGCGGAAGCCAAGTATTCGATTGGGTATAAAGGCACCAAAAAGCAGCCGTCAGATTTAGAACAAGAAGAAGCTTGTCCGGTTGAAATGAGTGTCGATCAGAAGAAATCAGGTAAAGGCATCCTGGATAAGTTGAGAGCGATTCGTGATGAGCAGCTGAGCCAAACAGCAGAAGGCAAAGAACTGACAAGCCTTTACTACAAAGCGGCGCCGTTTATCGTGGCAAAGCTAGCACTCAATAAAACAGCGAGAAATGAAATCTATCAGGATCTTGTGACATTAAAGCCACTGTTTGATGATGTATCAGAAAACGGAGCGTCTTCTTCATATAAGATTACTGAAAAGGATCAAAAATCGATCAATCGGCTTTACGAGAAAGCTTTACAATCAGTCCCGTCTTTCCTTAAAGAGGAGATAAAGAAACAGGCGGAACAATTAAATATCAAGCAGCTGCAAGGCAAAACAGCAGGAGCAATTTTAACAGAAAATAAGATTGCGGCAAAAAGCGAAGTTCAGACTACAAAGGTCATTTTCAAGGTGAAAAACAACAAAAGCCTCTCTTCCGTACATAATGAAATGAAGGGCTTTTCTGCAAGTGCGCAATCGAAAAAAGACATTTCCAATGTGAAAAAGGCAAAGAAACTGTTTGACAATCTGTATTCATTTGAGCTTCCAAAAGACGAGAAACAGAACGGCACATATACGGCAAGCGCAAAACGGGTCAAAAGCGCTGCTGCGACATTATCCAAGATGTCTAACGTAGAGTTTGCGGAACCTGTGCAGGAATACAAAAGCCTGTCAAACGATATTCAATACCCTTACCAATGGCCGCTTAAAAATAACGGTGAAAACGGCGGTGCCAAAAACGCGGATGTGAAATACGAGCCTGCCAGCACATTGCTGTCTAAACGCAAGCTGAATGATACATTGATTGCAGTAGTAGACACTGGTGTGGACAGCACGCTTGCTGATTTAAAAGGAAAAGTAAGAACCGATCTCGGTCGTAATTTTGTCGGGCGGAATAATAACGCAATGGATGATCAGGGGCATGGGACACACGTCGCCGGCATTATTGCCGCCCAAAGCGATAACGGCTATTCTATGACTGGTTTGAATGCCAAAGCGAAAATTATCCCGGTAAAAGTGCTTGATTCCACAGGCTACGGAGATACTGAACAAATTGCCCTCGGCATCAAATATGCTGCTGACAAAGGAGCAAAGGTGATTAATTTAAGTTTAGGCGGAGGCTACAGCCGCGTGCTTGAATTTGCTTTGAAATACGCTGCTGACAAAAATGTCCTGATTGCCGCAGCCAGCGGAAATGACGGAGCCAATTCCTTATCTTATCCCGCTTCTTCTAAATATGCGATGTCAGTCGGAGCAACGAACCGCATGGATATGACCGCTGATTTCTCTAACTATGGAAAAGGTTTGGACATCTCTGCTCCAGGATCTGATATCCCGAGCTTAGTGCCGAACGGAAATGTCACGTACATGAGCGGAACATCTATGGCGACGCCGTATGCTGCCGCTGCTGCAGGATTGCTGTTTGCTCAAAACCCTAAGCTGAAAAGAACAGAAGCAGAGGATATTCTGAAAAAGACGGCAGATGATATTTCGTTTGAAAGCGTCGATGGCGAAGAAGAAGAATTGTATGATGATTATGGCGACCCGATTGACATTCCGAAGACACCTGGAATAGACTGGCATTCAGGCCACGGACGGCTGAATGTCATGAAGGCTGTCAGCGCAGTTGATCTACAGCTCAAAGTCAACAAGCTGGAAAGCACGCAAACAGCCGTCAGAGGAAGCGCGAAGGAAGGCACACTTATCGAAGTGATGAACGGCAAGAAAAAACTCGGCAGCGCCAAAGCCGGAAAAGACAATGCGTTCAAGGTCAACATCCCGACTCAAAAACAAGATCAAGTCCTGTATGTCAAAGCGACAAAAGGCGATGCGAAAACCTCGTATAAAGTTGTCGTCGTCAAAGGAAAACCTTCCGGCACACCGAAAGTAAACGCAGTGAAAACGAAAGATACGGCAGTGAAAGGAAAGGCGAACAGCAAGGCAATGATCAGAGTGAAAAACAAATCAAAGAAAGTCATTGCTTCTGCCAAAGCTGACGCGAAAGGAACGTTCACGGTGAAAATTAAAAAACAAAAAGCCGGAACGGTACTGTACGTCACGGCTGCCGATACAGACAAAAAAGAAAGCAAGGATGTAAAAGTTGTTGTTGAAAAGTAATCAAAAAGCGGTGCTCCCTGCACCGCTCAGCGTGTCGACAAACCCTCGCATTCGTTGCCAGGCCTGCGCTTCGGTGCTCAACTAAAAAAGATCAGCGGCTAAAAGCTAGAGCGTCCTGCTCGAACACCGCTGTCACCGCATCCTGCGGAGGTCTATTCCGATGCTTGTCCTTCCTAGACTTCTAGGGTTTTGTTAACAATCTGAAAATCCTATCGTTACGATAGGATTTTTTTATTTGTGCCCCCGCTGGACTGCTGAATACATAATGGATCGCTTTCCATTTGAAGCCGTCCATTCGAACCGGTCTCCTGTCCCTTCGCTGCTATAGTGATGCTGCATCGCACACTGGGCGGTGTCGTTTGAAAAGTGATAAAAAGAAACGCCCTGCTCCTCCGATGTATTCGAAAAGACTCCTTTATTATAAGAAAACACGCAATCGAATACCGATAAGCCAAAGCTGTGCAAGTGCTGTAAAAATGCGAGAAAGGTTTCGTCATCAAGCGAATCCAAAAGCGCCATGAGCGGCCGCTTGACTGATTTTTCATAGCGGATGCGTTCTCCGCCTGAAAGGGAGATGTTTTCTTCACCGCATGTCAGAACCAATTGATCCTGAAAGCCGGCCTGCTCCCACTTTCCATTATGATGAATCCAGATTGGGCTGTGATCGAGACTGTCCGCCAGCAGTATATCGCCTTCCTCGTTTTCGATTAAGCAGATGCCATCTTCAATGAGGATGGTGCCGTATTCCCATTTTCGCTCCTCTTTATATAATAATTGTTTCCGTTTCATGCATGCTGTCTCCTTTTGCTTCTTTCCTCTCCTTTCTTTCCAATTCAAGCCTGTCCCATACAACTCTTTTGTGGACAAATCAACTATCTGCCTATAGATGCATAAACTTACTAAGGTGCTGAAAGAAACGAAATTGTTATGAAAGAAACGGGATTGGAGCTGATATCATATGTGTGGAATTACGGGTTGGGTCGATTTTAAAAAGCAGCTCGTCCAGGAAAAACAAACGATAAACAGAATGACAGACACTCTTTCCAAACGGGGGCCTGATGATTCTAACGTTTGGGGGGAGCACCATGTTTTATTTGGACATAAAAGGCTTGCGGTTGTCGATATTGAGGGCGGACGCCAGCCGATGGCATGCAACTATAAAGGAGATACGTACACCATTATTTACAATGGCGAGCTGTATAACACGGAAGATCTGCGCAAAGAATTGCGGGCGCGGGGCCATCAGTTCGAGCGGACGTCAGATACCGAGGTGCTGCTGCACAGCTACATTGAATGGCAGGAAGACTGTGTAGACCATCTCAATGGCATATTCGCTTTTGCTGTGTGGGATGAAAAGCGTGATCTGCTGTTTGCCGCGAGAGACCGTCTCGGCGTGAAGCCGTTTTTTTACACGAAGCAAGGATCTTCTTTTCTCTTCGGGTCAGAGATCAAAGCGATCCTCGCACACCCTGATATAAAAGCGCAAGTGGACAGAACAGGACTTTCTGAAATTTTCGGGCTTGGGCCGTCCAGAACTCCGGGTACTGGCGTATTTAAAGGCATAAAAGAAGTCCGGCCTGCTCACGCGCTGACGTTTTCTAAAGATGGGCTGAATATTTGGCGTTATTGGAATGTTGAAAGCGAAAAACATACGGACAGTTTTGATGACACGGTTGCCAATGTCAGATCATTGTTTCAGGATGCGGTGACGCGACAGCTTGTGTCGGATGTGCCGGTTTGTACGTTTCTATCAGGCGGTCTGGACTCAAGCGCCATTACAGCAATTGCAGCAGGCCATTTTGAAAAGGGAGGAAAAGCGCCACTTCATACTTATTCGATTGATTACGAAGAGAACGATAAATTTTTTCAAGCAAGCGCATTTCAGCCGAATGACGACGGGCCTTGGATTGAAAAAATGACAGAGGCCTTCGGCACAACACACCACAAATGCGTCATCAGCCAAAAGAATCTCGTCAATCATCTGGAGGAAGCAGTGCTGGTCAAAGACTTGCCCGGAATGGCTGATGTCGACTCGTCTCTGCTGTGGTTTTGCCGTGAAATCAAAAAGGACTTTGTCGTCAGCCTGTCGGGAGAGTGCGCGGATGAGATTTTCGGTGGGTACCCGTGGTTCCATATGGCAGACGTTGAATCGGGCTTTCCATGGATGAGATCGACAGAAGAGCGGATCAAACTGCTTTCTGATTCATGGCAGAAAAAATTGAATCTCAAAGAATATGTAAATGCCAAATACGAAGAAACCTTGGCGGAAACGCCATTATTAGACGGAGAAACGGGTGTGGACAAAGCAAGAAGACAGCTGTTCTATTTAAATATGCTTTGGTTTATGACGAACCTTTTGGATCGGAAGGACCGCATGAGCATGGGTGCGAGCCTTGAAGTGCGGGTGCCGTTCGCTGATCACCGGCTCGTGGAATATGTTTGGAATATCCCATGGGAAATGAAAATGCATGACAACCGGGAAAAAGGCATTTTGCGAAAAGCGCTCGAGGGCATTTTGCCTGATGACATTCTGTATCGCAAAAAAAGCCCATATCCGAAAACACACCACCCGGAATATACAAAAGGCGTCAGCGAATGGCTGAAAACGATCAGAAGCCAAAAGGACTCCGTGCTCCATACCCTGCTTGACAGAAAACAACTGGATCAGCTTTTAGAAACGGAAGGCTCCTCCTTCAAGGTTCCGTGGTTCGGGCAGCTCATGAAGGGGCCACAGCTGATCGCCCACCTTGCCCAAATTCATACATGGTTTGAAGCGTATCGCATTGATATTGATGAGGGATAAAGAAAAAGCCGATTCCATGTAGAGGAATCGGCTTTTTCTTCATATACAATTGGGAAAAAACATAATAGACTTGAAGAAGCAGTGATACATAGGAGTGAAAAGAAATGAAAGAGATAAAAGAAGCCTATCAGCAGTGCGGGCAGATCGTCAGCGCCCGCGAACCAGCCTGTTACAAAGCATTCTCGTTTCTTCCGCTGAAGCAAAGACAGGCAACTTGGGCGGTTATGGCGTTTTGCCATACGGCGGCCAGTGCGGAAGAGAAGGCGTTATCTGCCATCGAAGCTGAGGCGGAACAGGTTTTTTCCGGGACATATAACGGGAATCATTTTTTGTGGAAGGCTTTCAGCCATGCTTATCAGACCTTTACATTGGACAGCGCGCCATTCCGTGAGTTCATTGCCGCACAGAAGGCGGAAGATACACCTTGCGAAAGCCTCGATGAACTGCTCATGCACGCATACCAGACGGGCGGCGCGGCCGGATTAATGCTGCTCCCGATCATGGCGCGCCGGCATCGGGAACAGCTTACACATGCAGCAGGTTCTCTCGGTTTAGCGATTCAGCTGGTTCGGCTTCTGAGAGATATCGGCACGGGCCACCAGCAAAAAAACCGCATCCCCCGGCAGGTGATGCAGCAATTTGGATATACAGAGGACGATCTTCAGAAGGGCGTCGTGAATAAGGCGTTCACCATGACATGGGAGTATATCGCTTTTGAAGCGGAAGCCTACCTTGAGGAGTGTCAGGATGCCTTGCCGCTATTTCCGCTGTATTCGCAAAAAACGGTGAAAGCCGCTCTTCAATTGTATCGAGCTGTTTTAGAAAAAATCCGGGCGGAGCAGCACGATGTATTTCAACATCAATACGATGTCACAGAGAACGAAGTGAAGCGGATTCTGTCTGACATATAAAAAACACCCGGCCTTGAGCCGGGTGTTACGCCATTCCTTTTTGAATCCAGATACGGGAGCGCCATCTTCTGTACATTAAGATTCCCCGGACCCATTCGTCCGCGATAAAGGAAATCCAAATGCCGGCAAGACCGAACCCGAGGTGGATGCCGAATAGATAGGCAAGCGGTAGGCCGATGCCCCACATCGAAATCATTGCCATGTAAACCGGGAATTTCGCATCCCCCGCGGCACGCAGGGAGTTAATGATAATGACATTAAACGAGCGGCCCGGTTCAAGGATAATCGTCATGGCAATCAAAAGGCTCGCAGTCGCAATAATGTCAGGGCTTTGTGTAAAGATGCCGATCAGGTCTTTTGAAAAAATCGTCATCAAAACCGATGTAGCCGCAGCAATTCCAAGTGCCCAATATAAGCTCTTCATGCAGCGCTCATAAGCAGCATCAAATTGTTTACCGCCAATATAACGGCCGATTAAAATTTGCGTGCCTTGGCTGATCGCAGTGCCGAACAGCAAAATAAACATCGTAATATTTTGCGTATACACTTTTGTTGTCAAAGCCTGCGCGCCCATGATGGCGATAAAATACGTGACAATCATTTGCGACAAGTTGTATGAAAGCTGTTCTCCTGCAGAAGGGATGCCGATTTTCAGCAGCTTGCGCAAATGCTCTTTATGCATATGAAAGACTTTTTTCAGCGACATCTTCAGCTGAATGCGTTTGTTGACTATAATAATCATCGCGATTAATCCGATGACGCGGGCGATAGATGTAGATATCGCCACACCGGCAACACCGAGAACAGGAAAGCCGAACAGACCGAAAATAACAACAAAGTTTCCGGCAATGTTTAAAATGTTCATGCCGATTGTGACAAACATTGTATCCTTTGTGTAGCCATAGCTTTTTAAGATCGCGCTGAATGTCATGATTAAAGCCTGTATAAAGGACAGACCTCCGACAACTTGTAAAAAGACTTTTGCATCAGGCATCAGGTCACTTGTCAATCCCATCATATGAAGCAGAGGGACAGCCGCGAAAAAGATTATGGCGCTGATGGCAAGGCTGATGAAGAAGTTGGCGCCGATTGATACATAAGCGACTTCCATGGCTTCTTTCTTTTGCCGTGACCCTAAAAATTGTGAAATGATAACGGTCGTTCCTGTTGCGATAAAGCTGAACATCACGATAATTAAATTCAAAATCTGGTTGCTGACGCCGACTGCTGCCACGCTGTTATCTGAGTATTGGCTGAGCATCAGTGTATCGGCATTACCCATAAACATATATAATGAGACCTCAATAAAGATCGGCCAAGTAAGTGAAAATAATGAGAACGATTTGTCAGCGGGTTTTTTCAAAGCAGTTGATTTGAAGACAGCTTGTTTCATTGTGTCTAACCCCTTTCGTAAATAAAATCAACGTTTTAAAGTGTACCTCCATTTCCTTATAATAAAAAGGGAGAGAAACGATACTTCTTGCAAAAATCCGACTTAAAAAGGAGGATGATCAAAATGCCTCGCATCCTGTTTACAGTCCCGCCTTTTCCGGTATTTATCGCAGCCGGAGAAGGGGTTTTTAAAAAGGGAGAAACCCATGTGAAACGTGTATTCTCCGTGTTTGATCTGATATATGTCAAACAGGGAACGTTATATATAACAGAAAATGAAAAATCGTTCTCTGTTGAAGGCGGCGAGTATATCCTGCTTTCTCCCGGTCTTGAACATTACGGGACGAAGGGCAGTGATGAAGCAACCTCCTATTATTGGCTTCACTTTAATGAACATCGGTATGAATTTACGGCAAAGGGAGGCAGCAATTGGTCTGAGCTTCAGAAGGAAAAAGGGAGCTTCGAGGAGCCGGCCCGCTACGGACTGGCTTTGCCGAGAAAAGGCAAGGTGCAGCGCCCGCAGTTTATGGCGCAGCAGTTTGAAAGGCTGATAGATTACTCCGCGGAAAACTCCGATTTGCCGCTTAGAAAGCAAATCTTATTTGAGGAGCTGATGCTGCATCTTCAAAAAGAGGCGTTTCAAATACCGTCTGCGAAAGAGCGGGTAGCCTGGGAGGCGGCTCGGTACTTACAGGAGCATTATAAGGAAAAGACGACAATCAAGGATCTGTCGCTCGCCCTTCACTATCATCAGGATTATGTGAGCCGCTGCATGCAGCAGGTGCTAGGCGTCACGCCGGCACAATACACGAACCGGGTGAGAATGACAGAAGCGAAGCGTCTTTTATCCTCTACAAATGATAAAATGGGTGTCATTGCGGAAACGATCGGAATGGAAGACCCGACATACTTTTCAAAACTCTTTAAGCAGATAGAGGGCATTTCACCAATTGAATACCGGAAAATTGTCAGCCGGAAAGTTCAATAACCAGACGAGGGATGAACATGAAAACAACAATCTACGATGTGGCAAGGGCGGCAGGAGTCTCGATCACCACTGTGTCGCGCGTGATTAACAATACGGGCAGAATCAGCGGCAAAACGCGGCAGAAGGTGATGAATATCATGAAGGAAATGGCGTACACGCCCAATGTCCACGCTGCGGCGTTAACAGGAAAACGAACGAATATGATCGCACTTGTGGCGCCTGATATTTCAAATCCGTTTTACGGCGAACTTGCCAAAAGCATTGAGGAAAGGGCGGATGAGCTCGGTTTTCAAATGATGATTTGCAGTACCGATTACGATCCGAAAAAAGAAACAAAGTATTTTTCGATGCTGAAGCAGAAAAAAGTGGACGGGATTATTTTTGCGACTGGCATTGAGAATCATGACAGCATGTCTGCTTTGGAGGAAATCGCCAGCGAACAAATTCCGCTCGCCATGATTTCTCAGGATAAGCCGCTGCTTCCGATGGATATTGTTGTCATGGATGATGTTCGCGGCGGGTATGAGGCTGCCAAGCATCTACTGTCACTCGGCCACACGAACATCGCCTGCATTGTTGGGGACGGGTCAACAACGGGTGAAAAAAACAGAATCAAAGGCTTCCGTCAGGCGATGGAGGAAGCGGGCGTGCCTGTCGATGAATCGCTTATCGTCCCGACACGATTTTCTTTGGAAAGCGGCAAGGAAGAAGCGGGAAAATTGCTGGACAGGAACACCCCAACGGCTATTTTTGCCTTCAACGACGTATTGGCCTGCGCCGCTATACAAGCTGCGAGAATAAGAGGCATAAAAGTGCCGGACGACCTTTCCATCATCGGTTTTGATAACACGATACTTGCAGAAATGGCGGCCCCGCCCCTGACCACCGTGGCCCAGCCGATCAAAGATATGGGACGGAGTGTCATCGAACTGCTGGCAGAAGCAATCGAAGGACGAAAGACAAAACAAAAAATCGTGCTGCCGCCTGAGCTCGTGGTCAGACATTCTACATCACCACTCAAAACATAAGCCCGCTAATGAGCGGGTTCTTTTCATTTTGACAGCTGAAGCAAAAAAACATATTGCGTGTAAACAACAGGCAGTGTAAAATGAAACCATCTTTTGAGAAAGCGCTTGCGCAATATGTGGAAGCGGATTGAACCGCTGTTTTTTAGCAGTTGTGAGAAAGCGCTTTCTCGAAGCGATCCTAGAATGACATAAAGGAGAGGATGGGACGTGAAACATCAAGTAAGGTGTGCAGTATTAGGATTAGGAAGGCTCGGTTATTATCATGCGAAAAATCTCGTCACCAGTGTTCCGGGGGCAAAGCTGGTCAGTGTCGGTGATCCGTTGAAAGGGAGAGCGGAGCAGGTTGCCAGAGAATTCGGTATCGAAAAATGGTCAGAGGACCCGTATGAGATGTTAGAAGATCCTGGCATTGACGCTGTTATCATCGTAACGCCGACAAGCACACATGGCGATATAATCATCAAAGCAGCGGAAAACGGCAAGCAGATCTTCGTTGAAAAACCGCTGACCTTAAGCCTTGAGGAATCAAAAACAGTCTCTGAAAAAGTGAAAGAGACAGGTGTCATTTGCCAGGTCGGCTTTATGAGGCGATTTGATCCCGCATACGCAGATGCCAAACGGCGGATCGACGCTGGGGAAATCGGCAAACCCATCTATTATAAAGGTTTTACGCGTGACCAGGGAGCGCCTCCCGCAGAGTTTATCAAACACAGCGGCGGAATTTTTATTGACTGTTCCATCCATGACTATGACATTGCCCGTTATTTGCTCGGAGCGGAGATCACTTCTGTTTCGGGACACGGCAGGATCCTGAACAACCCGTTTATGGAGCAGTACGGCGATGTGGATCAGGCGCTGACGTATATCGAATTTGATTCCGGCGCTGCGGGGGATGTCGAGGCAAGCAGAACCTCTCCATACGGACATGACATCCGGGCGGAAATTATCGGAACAGAGGGCAGTATTTTCATAGGGACATTGAGGAATCAACATGTGACCATCCTGTCGGCAAAAGGGAGCAGCTATGATATTATCCCAGACTTTCAAACTCGTTTTCATGAAGCCTACTGCTTAGAGCTGCAGCATTTTGCTGAGTGTGTCCGGAATGGAAATACACCGATTGTGACAGATGTCGATGCGACGATCAATCTAGAAGTCGGCATCGCCGCGACCAATTCATATCGAAGCGGCAGGCCCGTACAGCTGGATGTGAAGCGTGCTTACACCGGTATGTAAGCGTTATCATGTTGCGTTTGAGGCTTCTCCCGCAAATCGTTCATATCAAAAAAGCAAGGACAGTTTAGCCCTTGCTTTCGCTCTTTTCATATAAATAGTACATATAATCAGTAGGTATACCTGTATGGCCAAGCTGCCTCAGCATTGCGGTCACGTTCCCTCTGTGATAAGTGCCGTGATTGACGACATGCAGGATGATGTCTGCATAAGTTGTCTCCAGTGTACCGAGTTTCGGATGTTTCATTGAGAAGGTCTGTTCCAAGTCCATCTGGCGGCTGAAGAAATCATGATACTGTGCTTCCAACTCGGAAGCATGCTGTTTAATCGCTGTCATATCACCTTGCGCGGACTCGAATTTGCCTACGCTGTCTATGATCTCTTGGTAGGCAACTTCCGAAAGAACGTTCAGCCAAATGTAGTCAGCCCTGCACATATGAAGCAGCACGTGGCTGACAGAAGGGAATACGCTCTTTACTTCTTGATAAGCGGTTTCCTCCGGCAGGTTTTCGATATGGTTAAATATTCGCTTGTTCGCCCAGGAATGGTAGTCATAAAACTGTTTTGCATCAGTCATCAGCATTGCCTCCTTTTCTAAGACATTCGCTGTTTCAATTGTTATTCCTTCAATTGCTGAAGAGCGATGCCCCGAAATATCCTGCTGCTGCCCACATCACCACTGCAGAGCATTTGTTTATGATCAGCATAAGCCTGCCGCTCGTATCTATCGTCTGAAACAGCCGGCCCGCTATCGCAAGACTGATAAACCAACACCAAGAGACAGCGATGCAGGCGGCCATAAAGAGCCATTTTTCAAGCCCAGAATATTGGAGTGAGCTCGTGCCGATGACGCCGATCGTGTCCAGAATAGCGTGTGGGTTTAAAAGAGAAACGGCGGCCGCAAACGCAGCTTGTTTTTTAGCTGTGAACGTATTTTTCACATTTTGGTTTGCTTTCGGACGGCTGTTCCAAGTCACCCAGCCCATATAGAGGAGAAATAAAAATCCGCCTGCCATCATAACTGTCTCAAACACAGGCAGCTGCTGCACGATGACAGATACCCCTGCAACAGCTAAAACAATTAGCAGGGTATCGCAGACAGAAGCGCTGATGATGGCGGGGAATGCCCGCCAAATATGCCTTTGCCACGCTCCTTGCTGAAAAATAAATACATTCTGCGCTCCCAGCGGCAAAATTAAGCCAAAGGCAAGCACAACTCCGTGAATAATTGCATTCATGCTGAAAAAACTCCCTTTACATCTTTTTTTTCAATCATAAGGGAGATTTTCTATCATGTCTCCGGCCATTTGGTTGGGTTTAGAACCGGCCAAATGTATAATGTAAAATAAGGGGGCATGACTATGTCGCAATGGCAGCCAAGCCGGGATTCGGATATTCCGCTGCATCGGCAGATTGAACAATACATGAAAGACAAAATTCTTCACGGAGAGTGGGCTGTGGGGACGAAAATCCCTTCACAGAGAACGCTGGCCGACATGTTTCAAGTCAATCGCAGCACAGTAACAGCAGCCATTGATGAACTCACGTCTCAAGGCCTGTTAGAGGGGAGAAGAGGAGGCGGAACGAAGGTTGTAAACAGTACTTGGAGCGTGCTGGCGGCTGAGCCTCCGCTCGATTGGAGCAATTACGTCCGTTCCGGTATTCATCACCCAAATTCTTCTATCATTCAGGAGATTAACCAAAACGAACCAAGAGCGGATATCATCAGATTAGGCACAGGAGAGCTTTCACCAGATCTGCTTCCGGAAGACACAATGCGCCGGATGTTACAGCAGATGAATCCGCACGCCCTGTCTTTAGGATACGAGCAGCCGAAAGGAAATCTTAAGCTGAGGGAGGCGGTGGCGGACTATTTAAAAGGCAAGCAGATCCATGTATCACCGTCAGCGATTTTAATAGTGTCCGGCGCACTTCAGGCACTTCAGCTCATCTCGGTCGGGCTTTTAAAACGAGGTTCTGTCATTTTGACCGAAAAGCCGTCCTATCTTCAATCTTTACATGTGTTTCAATCAGCGGGGATGCGGCTTCGCGGCTTTCCTTTGGATGAGGAAGGAATCAAAGCGGGGCTTGTCTCTTCTTTTCGAAAACAATATGGAGGACAGCTGCTTTACACCATTCCGTCGTTCCATAATCCGACAGGCACTGTCATGTCAGAGCAGCGACGGAAAGAGATCATCGACCTGTCAAAAAAAGAGCAGCTGCCGATCATTGAGGATGATGCGTACGGTGATTTGTGGTTTGAAGAAAAACCGCCGCACCCCTTAAAAGCAATGGATCATGAGGGCAATATTCTGTATCTGGGCACTTTTTCAAAAACGGTTAGCCCCGGCCTTCGAATCGGCTGGCTAGCCGGACCGGAGCCAGTCATTGAAAGGCTGGCGGACATTAAAATGCAGACAGACTACGGATCGAGCGGCCTGTCCCAGTGGGCTGCCGCCGAATGGCTGTCACAGGGGTATTATGAAGAGCATCTGACATGGATACGAAGGGTGCTAAAACAAAGGAGAGACGCGGCAATTCATTTTCTTAAGCAGTATGCCGGAGACATCGCGGCGTGGCGCATTCCCGCCGGAGGCTTTTATATTTGGGTGACATTTCACAAAACCCTGCCTGTCAGCCGTTTCTTTCATGAGTTGCTGAAACAGCAGGTGCTGGTGAATCCCGGTTCCATTTATGACGGCGAAGATCGAAACAGCATCAGGCTGTCGTATTCCTATGCGTCTCTTACGGATTTGGAAACAGGCATTAAAGCGGCAGCCGATACAGCCCGCCGCCTGATGTAAGCGTTTGTTATATAATGACAGCCCCCAGCGCCCTGGCGAAAGCAATCGCGTGCTCCGGCGCAATTTTGCAGCCTTTCAATTTGTCGAGGGAGACATGAAGCTGTTCAAAACGGCAGGTGCTGAGGTCCATGTTTTGAAGGGACGTGCCAAAAAAGCTGGCGCCTCCCAGTTCGCACCCGTCAAAGTGTGTTTGCTGGAGCGTCATATTGCTGCACTCACTTTGCATAAGGGCACAGTGATCAAATCGAACTTGTCTCATATTTGAGTACGAAAATGAACTGAAATGTCCATGGCACTCCTCGAATGAAACATTCCGCAGCGTTGATTCCGCCACATTCATTCCAACCATCTTTGATTGCTTAACGGAAGTTCTGTGAATGACAGCCCCGCTGAAATCGGCGTTTGACAAATCACATTTTTCAAAGATCGCATCGGTCAGTTCAATATGCCGGAAAGACACATCGATAAATACGACATTTCTGAATATCGTTTTTTCCACACAAAGTCTTTCCATTTCTTCGCCGCAGATTGTACAATCTTCAAACAAATGCATACTGACCACATCATCCTGAGTTACGGTTTCATGAAAATCTGCAGTTTGCAGGTTTTCCGGTATGTGCGGTTTTTGAATCACTATTTTATTCATGCGATGACATCCTTTGCTGCCCGAAAACCAGAAGCCTCCGGGATCAATTTAATAGATCGTTATGGAAATTGATACATATAGTAAATCGTGAAGAGCCTTTTCTTGGTATAGCAGCCCGCTTGTTTTGTTAGCATAAATGGAAAGCTTCCTGTACGTCAAGGCGTATACAGGCCGGGAAAGAAAAGGGAACAGGAGGAGTGCGGAATGGGGCATTACGTCAAAACCGAGGAGCATGTGACACTGTTTGTAGAGGATATCGGACATGGAAGGCCGATCATCTTTTTACACGGGTGGCCGTTGAATCATAAGATGTTTGAATATCAAATGAATGAGCTTCCGAAAAGAGGATTTCGTTTCATTGGCATTGATTTACGGGGATATGGGCAGTCGGACCGCCCGTGGGAAGGCTATGATTATGACACGATGGCCGATGATGTGAAGGCAGTCATTTATACGCTGCAGCTTGAGAACGCGGTTCTTGCCGGTTTTTCGATGGGCGGCGCAATTGCAATCCGTTATTTGGCAAGGCATAACGGAGCCGATATTGATAAGCTGATTTTATTGTCTGCAGCGGCACCCGCATTCACAAAACGCCCGGGTTATCCGTACGGTATGAGGAAGCAGGATATTGACGATATGATTGAACAATTCAAAACGGATCGGCCAAAAACACTGGCTGATTTAGGGCAGCAGTTTTTTGAGAAAAAAGTGTCACCAGAGTTCAGGCAGTGGTTTCTCAATCTGATGCTGGAGGCCTCCTCCTACGGGACGATCCACTCGGGTATCGCATTAAGAGATGAGGATCTCAGAAAGGATCTTGCCTCAATCAAGGTGCCGACGCTGATCCTGCATGGGAGAAAGGATAAAATTGCGCCGTTTGATTTTGCGAAAGAATTGAAGCGCGGCATCAAACAGTCGGAATTGGTTCCGTTTGTAAACAGCGGGCACGGAGCTTTTTTTGAAGAAAAAGAGAAGATCAACAGTTTGATTGCGCAGTTTGCCAAATCATAAGAAAAAACCCGATATTGATCGGGTTTTTTATATGATTCCTTTGCTTTGCAGTTCTGTAATGATCAAATCAGCTCCGTCGGAAATAGATATCTGGTCTGATTCAATGATGAAATCGGGTGAAAGCGGCGATTCGTACGGAGAATCGATCCCGGTGAAATGTTTGATTTCTCCGTTTCGCGCTTTTTTATAAAGTCCCTTCGGATCGCGCTGTTCACAAACATGCAGCGGGCACTTTACATACATTTCGAAGAATTCTCCTTCAGGAAAGAGTGCTCTGACCATGTCCCGGTCCTCTCTGAATGGAGAAATAAACGCTGTTAAAATGATTTGACCGCTCTCGACAAACAGCTTCGCCACTTCTCCGATCCGGCGGATGTTTTCAATCCTGTCTTCAGTCTGAAAACCAAGATCTTTGTTTAAGCCGTGGCGGATATTATCGCCGTCGAGCACATAACTCTGAATGCCCATTCGGTACAGTTTTTCATCAACGGCATTGGCAAGCACCGATTTTCCTGAGCCGGACAGACCGGTAAACCAGAGAACGCAGCTTTTGTGTCCGTTTAAGGTCTGTCTGTCAGACTTTGTGATTGCAGCAGGGTGCCAAATGATGTTTGGATTGTGATTCATTGCAATCCCCCGCTGTTATGCTGGATCTGGATGGCAACGGGCTGTTGCTGAAGACCCTTGATCAGAACGTTTGCGACCTCAGGCCGGCTGAATTCTTTAGGAGGCTTTTTGCCGTTGCGGAGAAGCTCTCTCACTTTTGTGCCGGATAAGTGGATGTGGTCTCTTTGGCTGTGCGGACATGTTTTCGAGGTGCCCATGTTTCCGCATTTTCGGCAGTAAAAGCTGTGCTCGAAAAACAGCGGTTTGATGCCCAGCTCCTCCTCTGTGAATGATTGAAAAATATGTTGCGCGTCGTACGTTCCATAATAGCTGCCGACACCCGCGTGATCACGGCCTACAATGAAATGGGTGCAGCCGTAATTTTTGCGGATGAGCGCATGGAAAATCGCTTCCCGCGGACCTGCATACCGCATGGCGGCAGGGAAAACCGATAACATGACACGATCCTTTGGATAATAGTGATCAAGCAAAACCTGGTAGCTTTCCATTCTGATATCACTCGGGATATCATCTGACTTCGTTTCTCCGACAAGCGGGTGCAGCAGCAGACCGTCGACCGTTTCTAACGCTGTTTTTTGAATGTATTCATGCGCTCTGTGAACAGGGTTTCTGGTTTGAAAACCGACAATCGTTTTCCAGCCGAGCTTTTTAAAGGCCGCTCGTGTTTCTGCGGGCGCTGCGTAAAACTGTTCGAAGGATTTGTCGGGAAGGCGGCTGACAACGATAGGCCCTCCGATATAGTAATCCGGACGCGCCAACAACTTTTTCACGCCTGGGTGGGCAGGATCGTTTGTTTTAAAAACAGACAGTGATTCTTGTGTTTTATCAGGCTGGTAGATATCAGTGACTGTCATCATGCCGTAGGTGACGCCGTCTTTCACAAGCTTAACGCGATCTCCGGAAGACAGTTTGTTTGCTGTTTCTTCTCCGACAGGCAGCGTAATCGGCAGGCTCCACGGCAAGCCGTTTGCCAGCCTCATCTCTTTTACAACAGAATAATAATCTTTTTCTCCCAAAAAACCAGTTAACGGGCTGTAGCCGCCGATCGCGATAAGCTCCAGGTCGCTCAGTGCAAGCTGATCCAGCTCCGCTTCGCACGTGCACCCTTCAAAATGGCATGCGGGATCGCAGCGGTTGATTAACACCCCTCCATGGGGCTCGCTTCCATTCAACGTGTTCAACCTCCATTTTTACGTTTCCTTTGTTTTTTTTTTGTGCGCTGATTAAAACGTCAAGGCAGCGACTCAACATCATTTCATTCCCAAAGCATGGGCATGCCGGACATTATTCTTGATGCAGGCCGCATTCTGTTTTCTCCCGTCCGGCCCATCTTCCCGCCCTCTCATCGTCCGGGTCCGAGGAAGGCAATGTACACATTTCACAGCCTATGCTCGGGTAATGTTGATCGTGCAGTTTGTTATAAGGCAAATTGTGCAGGCGGATGTACGTCCAAACGTCATTCCATGTCCAGTGGATGAGCGGGCAAATTTTGATGAGCTTAAACTTCTGATCCAGATTCACGTATTGAATATGCTTTCTCGTAGGCGACTGCTCCCTGCGCAGCCCTGAAATCCAAGCTGTCATGCCGGACAGGTGTTTTTTCAGCGGCTCGATTTTCCGCAATTGGCAGCATAGATTCGGGTTATGCTTCCACAGCTCACCGCCGTATTGTGTCTCCTGTTCTTTTAAGCTCAGCTCGGGTTCGAGTAACTGGATTGTCAATCCCGGATATCGCTCTTTGACGGTCTCGATCAGCTCATATGTTTCTTGGAAATGCAGCCCTGTATCCAAAAAGATGATGTGCGCGTTTTTGTTGATCTTTGATATGAGGTCGAGAAGCACCATTCCTTCTGCGCCAAAGCTGCACGCGTACACAATCTTTTCCCCGTATGTTCGGTAAGCCCATTTCAACACATCAAGCTCATCGATCAATTGATCCGTTATCTGTTTGGACAGCGTGTGGTTCCATGTGTCATATGTGATGATTTGTTCGTTCAACGTTTTCCCCCCGTTTGCATCTGTCTGTTTTTTTATCTATTTGATCGAGTTATAGGCAGACTATTCATTTTTTGCATAAAGGTTCAGGGTTTTTAGGTGCGGCACCCGCCTAAAATGAGGAACGGAACCATTAAGAGACCAGCTGAATATGCTTTTAAGCAAACTGGTTTTATGCCCAAGGAGAGGTATTATGCCGATTACCATTTATCAGGGGAATCATCATTCGCCTGCCCCGGCGGATATTAACATCGTCATTGATGTCATCAGAGCCTTTACGGTCGCCCATTATGCGTTTATCGGCGGGGCGAAAGAGATTTTATTGGTCGGAACAGCAGAGGAAGCCTTTGCGCTGAAAGACACTTATCCGGAATACGTATTGACGGGAGAGGAAAAGGGGGTCGGAATCAGCGGATTTGATTTGGATAATTCTCCAAAACGCATGGCGGAACAGGATATGGCGGATAAGTGCCTGATCCAGAAAACAACAAACGGCGTCACAGCGGCGTTAGGGGCCCTGAACGCCAAGCATCTGTTTGTAACTGGATTTTCCAACGCCAGAACAACGGCAGAGCATGTGAAAACTCTCGCCGCAAAGGATAGTGTCATGAACATTGTTGCTTCCCACCCGTCAGGTGATGACGACATGGCGTGTGCGGAGTATATTAAAGGCATCATCGAAGGGACAAATGCTGTAACCGCTGCGGAGTCGATTGAAAGAATAAAACGCTCATCTGTTGCGGAGAAATTTTTTGACCGCAGCCAGCCATTGTTTGATCCGGAAGATATCACGTACTGTACAAAAGAACTAACAGGCGATTTCGTGATGAAAGTGAAACAAGAAAGAGAAGTTCCAACGATAGAGAGGGTCATAATATGAATGATTTTTCACTAGAATTGCCAGTGAGAACAAGCAAACCGAGAGAAACCGGGCAGACCATTTTAATCGATAACGGATATCCCTTGCAATTTTTCAAAGATGTAATAGCCGGAGCGTCCGACTATATTGATTTTGTGAAATTCGGCTGGGGCACATCATTACTTACGAAAGATCTTGAAGAAAAAATCAGCACGCTGAAAGAGCATGACATTAAATTTTTCTTTGGCGGTACATTGTTTGAGAAGTATGTAAGCCAGAAAAAAGTGAATGAATTTCATCGGTACTGCACCTATTTCGGCTGTGAATATATTGAGATTTCAAACGGCACGCTTCCGATGACGAATAAAGAGAAAGCGGCTTACATTGCCGATTTTTCTGATGAATTTCTTGTGCTTAGCGAGGTGGGCAGCAAGGATGCTGAATTGGCAAGCCGGCAAAGCTCTGAGGAATGGCTTGAGTATATCATTGAGGATATGGAAGCGGGCGCGGAAAAAGTGATTACGGAGGCAAGGGAAAGCGGGACAGGAGGGATCTGTTCCAGCAGCGGCGATGTCCGGTTTCAAATCGTTGATGATATCATTTCCTCGGATATTGATATCACTCGGCTGATTTTTGAAGCGCCGAACAAAACGCTCCAGCAAGGGTTTATTCAAAAGATCGGGCCGAATGTGAATTTGGCCAATATCCCATTTCATGATGCGATCGCGTTAGAGACGCTGCGCTTAGGGCTAAGATCCGATACCTTTTATTTGTAAAACCGCGGCTTCGGGGCTCTCGCCTTATAGAGAGCCTCTGCCTATTATTTTTTATGGCGGTACATAGGCGTGAGATAGGGGAGTGAAGTCAGACGGATGTTATAGATGAAGTCGATGACTCTTGTCGATATGACTTGGCATATCAGGGCTTGAATGACAATGCCCCAGGCAATAATAGACGCAGTCACCATAAAAATGATGCAATTCATGATCAGCAGGATTGTACCGGGATTCCCGCCGCGGTAGATGGAAATCATCAGAGCAAGAGCCCCGAATCCTCCGTTTGAAATTTTATATTTGTATAAAAGCCCGATGCCGAGTCCCAATAACACAGCGCCGCTTGCAAGATCAATCCACAGGTTTGATGTGATATCCGGAAAAACCGCATCAAAGATTAATACCGAGACAGAGGTGACGGTAATCGAAGCGAGGGTGCCGGTGAATGTTCTCATCTCCAGCCATTTTAAGGCGGTAAAAAGCATCGATACATTCACAGCCCACACTGAAAACCCATGGGGAATTTCAAACAGATAATGCAATAGCACCGCAATACCTGCTGCCCCGCCTGTCGGAATATCATGCGGAAATAAAAATAAGGACATGCCGAGTCCCTGTAGTACGCCGCCTACGACAATCATAAACGTGAGTTTTACTTTCATCAGCAGTTCAGCCATTAAGTCATTTGCTCCTTTATGAAAAGACTTGTCCGCTGTTTCCATTTTATGAGGCTGTCCATCATTTATGTCTGCAAATAAAGAAATGGCTCAGCTTAATATGCTGAACCATCCCACTTGTAGCGTTTAACAATCTCCATATTGATTTCTGTTCCAATGCCTTTTCCTTTCGGAATGTGAACCATTCCTTTTGAAAGCTGAAGGCTGACGAGGTCTGTAAATGGATTCTCCATGACGTCCCACTCGATCGGTTCAATTTGATCTTTCTCCATTTTAGACCACGGCGGCAGACAGGCTTGCGAAAATAAGGCATAGAGCCGTGAAAGCGATCCGTCATATGCATGGGCGGACGCTCTGACGCCAAAATAACGCGCGAGCTGGAGGCAGTCCCGAAACTCATCGATCCCGTTGACATGCATGACATCGGGCTGAATGATATCCAAGCAGCGCTGTGAAAGGAGAGGGGCAAATTTTGCCGCGCTTTTCATGTTTTCTCCACCGGCAACAGGAACAGATAAACGGCTGCGCAGCAAAGCGTAATCCTGCGGCTGATCAAAGGGCAAAGGCTCCTCAAACCAGCCGATATTTGTCCATGCTGAGAAATATCGTTCCCATTTATAAGCTGTAGCGGCATCGTAGCTTTGGTTGGCGTCCAGAATCATCGTAATGGAGCTGCCGGCCGTATGCTGCAGCGCATTGATGTGCCGGACATCTTCCTCGAATGAAGTCCCGCCGATTTTGACTTTGATTTGCTTAAAGCCCTTTTTTAATTGGGCTTCTACATTGGAAACCGACCGGCTGATCCATTGCGGATGGTCTGAATATGATTGGAATGAGGCGTATACAGGGATCTCTTCTCTGTACCGCCCGCCCCATAGTTCGCAAATAGAACAATCGGCAGCTTTGGCCGCGATTTCTGTTAGCGCCATGCTTACAGCGGAGGCCGCGCGCTGGTGCCATTTTTGAATCGTGCGCACTAATGGCAGGCGGCTGCCGGCCTGTTTTCCTAAAAGATAGGGAATGATCCGTTTGGTAAAACCGATATGGAGAGCAGGGAGCCAATCAACGCATTCTCCCCAGCCGTCAATCCCGCTTTCGGTGACTACTCTGATGAGATAGCAAGTGCGATACCGTTTAAATCCGTTTGCGTCTCCGTACGGCTTTTCTAATCGGTACAAAAGCGGAAAGGTCTCAACCCGTTCGATTTTCAAACTGGATACTACCTTTCCTCGGCTGGTTGAAGCCGATTGCCAGCCATTTTAGGATCTTCTTTTTCTTTTGTTTCTTCTTTGTTTTGATTCACATGGATCAGTAAAATCACGAGAATGCCGACAACAAACGTCAATCCCGCAATGCTCAAAAACATGCCGGGTCTGGACCATTGCATTAAGCGGCCGAAAATCGGAGGCCCAATCGCCACCCCTAAGAAACGCACTGATCCGTACAGCGAGGTCACAAATCCCCGTCTTTCTTTGCCGACAGCCCCGGTAATAAAGCTGTTCACACAAGGCAGAACAAGTCCTGAACCGACGCTGCTCAGTACGAGAACACTGATGAAAAGGACCAGATTCTCAATGAATGATAGTGCAGCGTAAGACACCGTCATGAACGCCAATCCAAGAACGATCAGCTTTTTCATTAACGATTGCTTTTGCCCGATTTTGCTTCCGGTTGTATAAGACGTCACACACATGACCAAAAGCGGAATCGCCAAAATCAAGCCTTTTTTGACGCCGTCGGTGTCGTATGTTTTCTCCAAGACATCTGATAGATAAAACAGGATGCCGAACAAAGTAAACAAACAGGTCGCTCCGGCTAAATAAGCGGTAAACAGCCATCTGCCTTCATGTTTAAAAACACTTAACAGCCCTTTTGCATATTTTCCGATCGGGGGCGGTTCTTTTTCCTTTTTCTTTTCTTTAATAAAAATCCAAGTCAGCACGATCGAAATGATACAAAATACCGGGAAGGCAAAAAACGCGCCATACCAGACAAGCAGGGCGATAAGCGAGCCTATGATCGGTGAAAGCACTTTCCCCATGCCGTTTGAAGCTTCAACGAGACCGAGTACCTTGCTTTCCTGGGCGCCTTTAAACAGATCCCCCGTCAGTGCCATGGCGATCGGGCCGGTCCCGGCTGCCCCGATTCCCTGAAGCGCCCGTCCTGCCATGACCCAAGGGTACGCATTGTCAAAAAAACCTGCCGCAAACCCGGCTAACAAGCCGCCGGCACCATACAAAATTAAGCAAGGGATAATGATGACTTTCCTTGAGAATCGGTCAGCGAGATAACCGACAATCGGAATCGCAAACGCCGCAATCAAGGAAAATACTGTGATCACGAGACTGACTTGAAATTGTGATAAATGAAGTTCAGATTTCATTTTTGGCAAAATCGGAATAAGCATTGAGTTTCCAAGTGTTAATATTAACGGGATTGAACCGATTGCGACAATCGTCATTCCGTTATTTTGTTTTGATGATTCCATCTCAGAGCACACTCCTTTTCTTCTGCTTAGAATGTCCCTGATAGCTTCGTTTATTCAACGTTTAGACAGCAAAAAACCGAACAGAAAATACCTGTTCGGGAAAAAGGAGGGTTAACCGAGCGCCTGTGAAATCAACGCATATAAGTGTCCATTTTGGTCCGGAAACATCTTTTTCTGGTAAAGCATAAGCGGAAGCTCTGCGTCTGAATGAAATCCCATCTCTAACAGCCTGTCATGAAAAGATGTGTGTTCAGCCGGTATATCGATGCGCATCGGACCTTGTTTGCCTGCGGCCAGCCTGTTGATAATTCGTGCAGCAACGTCTGATGATGGGGCGATGATGGGGCCGAATTTCAGATTGGCAGGTGTCTGTACAGATAGGCCGTAGCCAACCAGATGTCCCTCATTGTTTCTGGCGATGACGCATTCCTCTGAGGTAGAAATAAGCTGCTGCAAAAGGTTTGATCGATCTCCGCCAAAGGCTGTCAGATCGGCTGCAGCTAATTCTTGAAAGTCTTGTTCTCTGAAGGATGACAGTTCAGCATCAAGGCGATTTTGCGTTTCGATCGGTCGAAAACTGTGACAGCTGTACTTTCGGACTGAACCAGCCGAATGAAAACCTGCTTTTTCATAAAGCGGCAAACCTTCTTTTGTAGCACAAAGCCTGATGGCGGTGCTTTCATCCGTTTGGCTGATACACGCGTTTACCATCCGCCGCCCTAGACCGAGCCGTTTGTATTCTTTGTCCACGATGACGAGTCCAATAGAAGCAAGACGGCCAAACAAAAACAAGCCGATGCAAGAGATGATGTCTCCGCGGACATTTTGATAACCGAAAAAGCGTCCTTGTTGGACAAGAAGTGTCAGCTCTTGTTCGCCATAATCCGGCCACCCGGCTTGCCTGCAAAGTCGCAATAGACCGGATGCATGCTCTTCATGAAGCTCAATCAGCTCATCCATTACGTCCATAAGATCACCTGCCTGTTCCGAGTGTTTTGTACATCACAATATGAGTGCCAATGCCGGGAATCTCAAACGGTAAGCCTAGTTCCTCCCAGCCGAGCTTTGCGTAGTAGCCTTTGACATAGTGTCTTGCGTTACACCAGACCGCCTGTACGCCTCTATCTGCCAGTTTTTGCTCCGCGTATTTGATCAGCGTGCTTCCGGCTTTTTGATCGCGATATCCTTCAAGTGTTGCCATGCCTCTCAGCCGATATGCGGAGGAGGCCGTTATTAATGGCTGTTTTTGAGGGAAAAAAGAAGCGATGCTGATCAGCGTTCCTTCATAAAACGCGCCGAGATGAAAAGCGCCTTCTGCATGATCTTGTTCATATTTGCATTGTTCGATGGATTGATGGGGACGCAGGATACGATGCCGGATTTCGTATGTATCTTCCGCGGAAATGGTTTTGACTTCGAGCATGATGTTCCTCCTCATATACCGATTTTCTATATCGTAACACGAATCCTATTAAAAAAGACCGCCCGATTGATTCAGGCAGTCTTATCGGAATTAATGCAAATAGATATTTTGTCGCTGCTCATCTTTTTGCTGGATATAAGAAGTGAGCTCAGCAGTTAAGTCAGATCTGAGAAAAGGCGTAATCAAATAGATGCCGTTAAACAGCTCGCATGCCGTATCCAACAGAGAGCGTGCAATTGCAAGGCCCTCCGCTTTTTGCTTCTCTTTGTCTTCACCGGCGAGGGCCATTGTTTCCCGAATAGAGTCAGACAGCTTAATGCCCGGAATTTCATTGTGGATGAATTCAGCATTCCGGCTGCTAGTAAGCGGCATAATTCCGATATAGATCGGCGTCTGCAGATGCTTTGTTTCGTTATGGATATCGACAAGCTGCTGTTCGGAATAGACAGGCTGTGAAACAAAATAATCGGCGCCGCAATCTATTTTTTTCTCCAGCCGTTTTACCGCTTTATCCAGGTGGCGGACGTTAGGATTAAATGCGGCTGCGACTGAGAAATTCGTTTTCTTGCCAAGCGGCTTTCCAGACAGGGACAGCCCTTCATTGAACTGTTTGATCAGCCTGATTAAATCAAAGGATGTTAAATCATAAACAGACGTGGCACCCGGAAAATCCCCGATTTTAGAAGGGTCGCCCGTGATGGCCAGCACGTCATTCAGCCCTAACGTATCAAGACCCATTAAGTGTGACTGCAAGCCGATAATATTTCGGTCACGGCACGTAATATGGACAAGAGAGCGCATATCAAGCTGCTGCTTCACAAGGGCGCCGCAGGCAACATTGCTGATCCGCGGGGTCGCTAGGGAATTGTCAGCGAGCGTTAGGG
This sequence comes from Bacillus rugosus, assembly GCF_023238245.1. Lineage (NCBI taxonomy): Bacteria > Bacillati > Bacillota > Bacilli > Caryophanales > Bacillaceae > Bacillus > Bacillus rugosus. The sequence continues at coordinate 1,212,181 of NZ_CP096590.1, forward strand.
CATCGATTCCCGCTTCTTTTAATTCAGCAGCGGCGGACAGAAATTTGTCAAAGCTCAATTTTTTCGGCGGATCCAGCTCTACGATAATGGAGCGTTTTACCGCTGCGATCTCATTCAGGCCCGGTTCTGTGCGCTCATCCTGAACAGAAATGAATTCCTTAGGCCGGGTTTTGACTTCTTTTTCTGTAATCGGAGCAAGCCCGCCAATCGCTTCCGCCATCGCCCGGATGTGATTCGGCGTGGTGCCGCAGCAGCCGCCGATAATCCGTGCGCCTTGCTTGCGGAATTCTGACGCGCTGTTTTGAAAATACGTGTCGTCTGTTTCATAGACGAGCCGGCCTTCTTCAAGCGAGGGGAGACTGCTGTTCGGATAAACTGATAAGAACACATCATCAAAAATCGGCACTTCGCTAAGCGCTTCAATCATGTGATAAGGGCCGAGCCGGCAGTTAATGCCGGCGATATCAGCTCCGAGATCCGCAATCGATCGCAATGCTTCAAAAAGCGGTGTTCCGTCCTGCAGTACACCTTGCTCATGCATGGAGACATTAAGCATAATCGGAAGGTCAGTCTCTTTGCGCGCGATTTTCAGCACTTCACGGGCTTCTTCCAAATCATAATACGTTTCTAACAGCAGCCCATCCGGCTCCTCATGCAGCAGCAGGTACAGCTGCTCGCGAAAGCTGCGTTTGATTTCGTCAAGGCTGTACGCATTTTTATTAAAGGTGCGGATGCCGCCCATCGTCCCCAGCACGTACGCATCGCCTGCTGAAGCCCGCGCGATTTTTACCGCCTCCTGATTCATTTTTTTGATGTCATCCTCAAGCCCGTGTCTGGATAATTTAATATAATTGGCCCCGTACGTATTAGTTTGAATGATGTTGGCTCCAGCCTCAACGTACGCTTTATGTATGCGCTGAATTTCCTCCGGCTTTGAAATGTTGAGCTCCTCAAAGCATCTGTCAATGCCGTAGGAGTAGAGGAGCGTCCCCATGGCGCCGTCGCCGATTAACACCTGTTTTTGCAAATCTTCTAAAAGTCCCATTGTCTGCCTCCTTTATTCACATTCAGCAAGGAAAAAAGAGAAATAAAAAAAGTCCTCTTAAGAAGAAGACTTTGTCGGTGATTTTGTCTCTTCTTATCTTCCAAGCTGTTCGAGCTTGCTGGATTTAGCACCTTGGTCATGGCTGATCGCCATTACACCGGTTGCTGAAGCTTCGTCGGGCCAGTCCCTCTGCTTCTCTTGATAAGAACGGATATGAAATTTTACATGTTCAGGAGCTGCCAAAAGATGCCTGGCGTTTTCCCTTTCTCCAAATTTACCGAAAATAAAGACAATAATCAATAGGATTCAGAAAATTTATCTGAAATTTATAAATTGAACGTCAATTGGCAGATCTGCGCCCCGTACTGCTGTGATAATCTGCTGCAGGTCATCCTTGTTTTTTCCGGTGACACGCACTTGATCATCCTGCACTTGAGACTTTACTTTCAGTCCGGAGTTTTTGATGATGGTATTGATTTTTTTGGCGTTGTCCTTGTCAATGCCTTGAACAAGCTTTGCACGCTGGCGCACCGTTCCGCCTGACGCGCTTTCAACCTTGCCGTAATCAATATTTTTTGTCGGCACGTTTCGTTTAATCAATTTACTGACCAGCACATCTTTGAGCTGGCTTAATTTAAATTCGTCATCAGAAACGAGAACAAGCTCCTCTTTATCTAACGAAATGTCGCTTTTGCTTCCTTTAAAGTCATAGCGTGTGCTGATTTCTTTCAGCGCAATTTGAATCGCATTTTGCACTTCTGGCAATTCCACCTGGGATACAATATCGAATGAACTTTCTTTTGCCATATGAAAACCTCCATAACATTTAACTTATGTGTCGATTATAGTAGAATAAAGAGAAACTTCCAACAGAACAAAGAATCAATTTGTGATGATTGGAAAAAATGTTAACAGAATCCGCATAAAAATAAGCGGAACAGGAAGGACGATAGCATGAGACCAGGGCAGCAATTAACCTTGAGTATAGATCACCAAACTGACTTCGGTTACTTTTTAACCGACGGAGAAGATACGATTCTCTTACATAACAGTGAAATAACTGAGGATATCGAAGACAGGGATGAGGTAGAGGTCTTTATATATGTCGACCAGCAGGAAAGACTTGCGGCTACGATGAAAATTCCGGTCATCAGCGCTGATGAGTACGGCTGGGTCGAAGTGGTGGATAAAGTGGAAGATATGGGCGTTTTCGTTGATATTGGCTTATCTAAGGACGCGCTTGTTGCAACTGAGCATTTGCCGCCATACGAGGAGGTCTGGCCGCAAAAAGGGGATAAACTTTACTGTATGCTCAAAGTGACGAATCGGGGGCGCATGTTTGCCAAACCAGCACCGGAGGATATTATAAGCGAACTGTTTACCGACGCTTCAGAAGATCTGATGAATAAAGAGCTGACAGGTACGGTGTACAGATTAATCGCAACGGGTTCATTTATCATCACAGACGATGGTATCCGCGGTTTTATCCATCCGTCAGAAAGAAAAGAGGAACCAAGACTCGGCTCAAGAATCACGGGACGGGTGATTCAAGTAAAAGAAGACGGCTCAGTCAACATGTCGCTGCTCCCGAGAAAACAGGATGCATTGTCTGTGGATGCCGAGTACATTTTAACGTATATGAGAACAAGAAACGGCGCTATGCCGTACAGCGACAAAAGCCAGCCTGACGATATCAGAGAACGTTTTAACATGAGCAAAGCCGCCTTTAAGCGCGCGCTTGGCCATTTGATGAAAAACGGAAAAGTGTATCAGGAAGACGGATGGACATACGAGAAAAAATAGAGGGCCGTACAGGCCCTCTATTTTTTTATATAAAAACTTCACAAATAAAATTCTGTTACGTATCATTAGGAGACAGATTGTTTTGTCAGTAAAAAGATAGGGGGAGATGTCGTGTACATTCGCATCGATTTTTTATTGATCTTGATTGCGATGCTTTTCTTTTGGATTGCTTATATGGCAGGAATTAAAAAGCAAACATGGATATTGTCCGGTTTCCGTGAATCCCGGATACGTGACAAAGACCGTCTGGCTAGAATTGCGGGATACTTTTTTCTAAATTCAGGGATCTTTATTCTTTTAAACGGTTTTATCTCATTCCAAGGACAAGATCAGCTGATTCCGCCAATGATTTTAGCATATGGAGCTGGAGTTATCATTTATGTAAATAAAAAATTAATATAAAACCTCCAGCATATATCAAATGTCTGGAGGTTTTTGTTTGCTCATTTTCTTAAAAAGAATACGGCTAATGTGCCGGGGCCGGCGTGCGAGCCGATCGTAGAACCGATTGGATGCATGATGATCTCTTTCGGCTTGAATTCATCTTCAATCAAATCTTTCATGTCAATGGCTTTTTCTTCGTTCGCAGCGTAGCTGATCCCCACGGTTTGATTGCCCCAATCATCACCGCGTTCTTTCATTAGTTCGATGATTCGTTTGAAAAGTTTTTTCTGTCCGCGGATTTTTTCCAGAGGCACAAGCTTGCCGTCTTCCATCTGAAGCAGCGGTTTAATATTCAGCAGGCCGCCGACAAAAGCGGACGTTTTGGAGATTCGGCCGCCTCTTGCGAGATACGTTAAATCATCAACAGTAAAAATGTGCTCAAGCTGGTTGCAAAAGTTCTTTACAGACGTTTCAATTTCTTGTATTGTATTCCCGTTGATACAGAGATCGGCAGCATGCCGGACAGCCAGGCCGTATCCTAATGAAGCACATTTGGAATCAATGACCCGTAAATCGAAACCAGGGAATTCCTCCTTCACTTCATTGGCCATCATCACAGCTGTCTGATACGTGCCGGAGAGGCCTGAGGAAAAGGCAATGTAAAGAGCGGGATCACCTGTTTCGGCATATTGCAAAAACACATTTTTAATCGTTTGCGGTGAGGCTTGGGACGTCTTAGGCGTTTCTCCATTTTGCATCGCTTCAAATATTTGATCCGCATCAATCGTGACTGCATCTTCGTATTCTTTATCGCCGAGAGAAACTCTGAGCGGAATAAAGCCGATGTTGTTTTCTTCAAAATAAGAACGTGGCAGATCGGCGGCGCTGTCAGCGATGAGATGAACTGTCATATTGCTTCCCTTCTTTCCGTTATCGCTCGTTATCACAAGAGTTAAGCCAACTATATCATATTAATTTGCCAAAATCGTGTTCAAATATTTGTTTTAAGGGAAAACATATAAAGAAGAAAGAGCGGAGGAACATGCCATGGTACTAGATCAAACAAAAAAATTACTCATCGTCATCATCGGCGCTTTACTCAATGCGGCCGGGCTGAACTTATTTTTGATTCCGGCAGATGTATATGCCAGCGGATTTACGGGTGTCGCCCAGCTTTTATCAAGCGTCATTGTTCAATATGCCCCCTTTTACATATCGACGGGAACGCTCTTGTTCCTCTTAAACATTCCGGTCGGTATTTTAGGGTGGCTGAAAGTCGGCAAATCGTTTACGGTGTACAGCATTTTAAGTGTCGCACTCACTACTGTGTTTATGGGGATCCTGCCGGAAACAAGCCTGTCACATGATATTTTGCTGAACGCGGTGTTCGGCGGCGTCATTTCAGCGGTCGGTATCGGCTTAACATTAAAATACGGCGCTTCGACAGGTGGGCTCGATATCGTCGCCATGGTGCTTGCAAAGTGGAAGGATAAACCCGTCGGCACATATTTCTTCATTCTGAACGGGATTATCATCTTGACGGCAGGATTATTGCAAGGTTGGGAGAAAGCATTATATACCCTGGTAACACTGTATGTGACAACTAGGGTGATCGACGCCATTCACACCCGCCATATGAAGCTCACGGCGATGATCGTGACGAAAAAAGCGGACGAAATCAAAGAAGCCATTTACGGAAAAATGGTGCGCGGCATCACAACTGTTCCGGCCAAAGGAGCTTTTACGAACGAACAGAAAGAAATGATGATTATCGTCATCACAAGGTACGAATTGTACGATTTAGAGAAGATCGTCAAAGAAGTTGATCCGAAAGCATTTACGAACATTGTTCAAACGACAGGGATTTTTGGATTCTTTAGAAAAGACTGACGAAAGCAGGTGGAAGTCGTGAAACGGCTGCTTGTGATGCTCCTGCCCGTGCTGCTTTTGATAGGCTGCGGGAAAGATGAGCAGACAGAACCCGATAAGGAGGTATCAGGCGGAATGGAGAATCAAGAGGTTGTTTTATCTGTTGACGCAATTCAGGAGCCTGAACAAATCAAGTTTAACATGTCGCTGAAGAACCAAAGCGAACGTGCTGTCGAGTTTCAATTCAGCACAGGACAAAAATTTGAACTTGTCGTGTATGATTCTGAGCACAAAGAAAGATACCGTTATTCGAAAGACAAAATGTTTACGCAAGCTTTTCAAAACCTGACACTAGAACCTGGAGAAACATATGATTTCTCTGATGTGTGGAAGGAAGTCCCTGAGCCGGGAACCTACGAGGTGAAGGTGACATTTAAGGGCAGAGCAGAGAATCTCAAGCAGGTTCAAGCCGTTCAGCAGTTTGAAGTCAAATAAGAGGCTATGGCGATTCGCCATAGCCTTTTTTTATTGCAGTTTGTCCAGTTGATCCTGAAATTGATGGAGCTGGTGACGTTCCGCATCTGTCGAGTTGGCATACGCAGAAGATACGGCGTTTTTGGCTCTCAGAATTGCTTGCTCCTGATCGCCTTCCTCAAAACCGTTTGTCACCATGACAGCCTGTTGAACAAATGATTTTGCCTGCTGGAACAGTTCATTTCTCATTTAATATTCATACTGCCTTTCAGCCGAGTCTCGTGCCGCGGCATGCTGGTGAGCTTCTTCTAAAGTAGACCGATATGGAAATCTTGCGGCGTGTAGCCCGATGGAGTCTTTACCCTGGTGAATAAACCTTCTGGATTTGCTTCGTTTACCCATTTTGAGACTGCCCCCTTCCATACTTTGACGAGATGAGTCGTCTTCAATAGTATGGTGGGGCGAAGTAAGGTTTATGAGTGGGAAAAATTAATACAAGCTGGTCTTTAAAGTGAGAAATATTCTTTCAAAAATCTTGCCACGCCGTCCTCTTCATTTGTAGCCGTTGTTCGGTTGGCAATCTGCTTGACCTCGTCAATTCCATTTCCCATCGCAACGCCGCAGCCTGCGAATTCAAGCATTTCCAAATCGTTATCCTCATCTCCGAAAGCAATGATCCGCTCCCTCGGCACACCGTAATAATCACTGATTTTCTGCAGGCCGACCGCTTTGTTCATGCCGCTTTTAATAATTTCAATGACGTGCCACGGTGCGGCCCATCTTCTATGATCAATCACTTCGGCATGCACATCTGATAAATAGGAGCGTATGGCCGGCACATCTTCTTCTTTTGCATGAATGAGCACGGACGTAACATCCTCACCGAGGTTTTCCCGCAAGTCTCCCACCGTGACATTCGTTGTGTTCATGTTAAAGGCATCAATCAGTTGCTCATCATGGTAATGAAAGTACACGTCGTCAATGATTTCAGCAAGCACGTTATGTACGTTGTAGTTCTCACTGATATCCACTAGCTGTTTGACAACATCAAGCGGCAGCGAGGTATGATACCGTCCCCAGCTGTCGTCCTGCGGATGATGGACAAACGCCCCGTTAAAATTGACAATCGGCGTTGTCAGCTCCATCTGCTGGTAGTACATGGAACTTGAACGGTACGGACGGCCCGTTGAGATGCAGACATAATGCCCGTCATCTTTTAGGCGCTGTATCGTCCGAAGGGTGTTTTCCGATATGGTTTTATCATCCTTTAATAACGTTCCATCTAAATCTAATGCGATTAAATAGGGTTTTGTCTCCATGAAAAGCTCCTTTAACCTTAGAATTTGCTTGTTTTGCCTTAATTACAGTGTAGCTTTTTACCATCTTTATTGTCTACATGTTACACTTATGATTATGGTTATCCTAAGGAGGGGCACATTGTGATTCAAATTGAAAATCAAACCGTTTCCGGTATTCCGTTTTTACATATTGTAAAGGAAGAGAACAGGCACCGCGCTGTTCCTCTCGTGATCTTTATACATGGTTTTACAAGCGCGAAGGAACACAACCTTCATATTGCTTATCTGCTTGCGGAGAAGGGCTTTAGAGCCGTTCTGCCGGAGGCTCTGCACCATGGTGAACGGGGAGAAGAAATGGCAGTTGAAGAGCTGGCCGGCCATTTTTGGGACATCGTCCTCAACGAGATTGAAGAGATCGGCGTACTCAAAACCCACTTTGAAAAAGAGGGCCTGATAGACAGCGGCCGCATCGGCCTCGCAGGCACATCAATGGGAGGTATCACAACGCTTGGCGCATTGACTGCTTATGATTGGATAAAAGCCGGCGTCAGCCTGATGGGAAGCCCGAATTATGTAGAACTGTTTCAGCAGCAGATTGACCATATTCAATCTCAGGGCATTGATATCGATGTGCCGGAAGAAAAAGTAGAGGAGCTGATGAAACGTCTCGAATTGCGGGATCTCAGCCTTCAGCCGGAGAGACTGCGCCAGCGCCCGCTACTATTTTGGCACGGCGCAAAAGATAAAGTCGTGCCTTACGCGCCGACCCGGAAATTTTATGACACGATCAAATCCCATTACAGCGAACAGCCGGAACGCCTCCAATTTATCGGAGATGAACACGCTGACCATAAAGTCCCGCGGACAGCTGTGTTAAAAACGATTGAATGGTTTGATACGCACTTATAAAGCACAAAGGTGTGAACAAAGGCTGTATTTACGTTATACTGTAGAAAAAAGGAGTGAGGGAACGTGGAAGAAGCATTAAAAGAAAACATCATGGGCGCCCTGGAACAGGTTGTCGATCCTGAGCTTGGCGTTGATATCGTGAACCTTGGTTTGGTATATGATGTTGATATGGATGAAGACGGCTTAACGCACGTTACGATGACACTGACATCAATGGGCTGCCCGTTAGCGCCGATTATCGTTGATGAAGTGAAAAAAGCGTTAGCGGACATTCCTGAAGTAAAAGAGACGGAGGTTCACATTGTGTGGAATCCGCCTTGGACAAGAGACAAAATGTCCAGATACGCGAAAATCGCGCTTGGCATTCAATAAAACAAAACAAAAGAGGACAGCCTTACTGTGAGGCTGTCCTTTTTTACAACTGAAAGGAGTGAGGTAAAATGATGTACCTGCTTGCTGTCCTATGCCCGCCGCTCGCTGTTTTGTTTTCGGGAAAACCGTTTCAGGCATTGCTGAATCTCATATTGACCTGTATCTTTTGGCTGCCGGGTGCGATTCACGCCTGCTTTATCGTCGCCGACCGGCGTGCCGAAAAACGGGCAAGAAGATAATCTGGAAAAATGAGGGCGCAGACATGGTATAATGATCATAAAAAACAGCAGGGAGAGCGCCATGAAAAAGAAATTGCTTGCATTCGCGCTTTGTACAGGCGCGTATGCGGCCCTGTTTGCGTACTCTGTGCACTCAGATCAAAAAACAGACATAAGCGAGATGACGGATGTCAGCCGCCTGATGCCTGTGAAAATTAAGCAGACAGTGAAAGGGCAGGAAGAGGAGACGCTGATTGACACGGTCAAAGAAGCAAATCGAAAAAACATAAAAATCTCGATCGCCGGGGCCCAGCACTCCATGGGCGGCCATACATATTATGAGGACGGCATCGTTCTCGACATGACAGGCTACAATAAAATCCTGTCGCTCGATCTAGAGCAGAAAACCATCAGAGTGCAAAGCGGCGCGACATGGAATGACATTCAGAAATACGTGAATCCATACGGACTCGCGGTAAAAGTCATGCAGTCACAAAACATTTTTACAATTGGAGGATCTCTCAGCGCCAATGCCCACGGACGTGATATCCGCTACGGCTCGCTGATTGATACAGTCAAATCATTTCGGCTTTTAAAAGCTGATGGAACGATCGTTACCGTTACTCCAAAAGATGATTTGTTTACAGCAGTCATTGGAGGGTACGGCCTTTTTGGCGTGATTCTTGATGTAACGCTTGAGCTGACGGATGATGAGCTGTATGTCATGCAGACTGAAAAAATGAATTACAGTGTATACTCAGACTATTTTACAAAGCACGTAAAAGGAAATCCGGATGTACGAATGCATCTGGCGCGAATTTCAACAGCGAAAAAAGGATTTCTGGAAGACATGTATGTAACGAATTATGAATTGGCTGATCATCAGGATCAGCTATCATCATACAGTGATCTCAAAGAAGACGAGTATACGGGGGTAACAAAGTTTGCACTCGGCTTGTCAAGACGATATGAATGGGGAAGAAATTGGCTGTGGAACACGCAGCAATCCTATTTTCAGAGCCAAAACGGCACAAAGGTCTCACGCAATAACGTCATGCGGTCAGAATCAAAATTTCTCGAATATGAAAGCAATGACAACACAGATGTTCTGCAAGAATACTTTGTGCCGGTGAAGGAGTATACGTCATATATTGATGACCTGAGACAAACGCTGTCGGCCGAGGACTTAAATCTGCTGAACATTACGATCCGCTACGTACAGAAAAATGAAAAAGCCGAGCTTTCCTATGCGAAGAATGATATGTTTTCACTCGTGCTTTTGATAAATGAGGGCTTTTCAAAAGAAGGCCAGGCAGACACTGCCCGGATTATCAGGCGCATGACAGACGTTGCCATCAAGCACGGCGGCAGCTATTATTTGCCGTATATGACTTACCAGACAAAAGCGCAAATGAGACAGGCATATCCGAAAAGCGAATCGTTTTTTCAGAAAAAACGAACGTATGACCCGGATGAGCGCTTTATGAATTACTTTTATCAGAGGTATAAATAATGGGGAAAAACAAATTAAAATGGCTGACATTATCACAAAGCAGCGTGTTCTTCGCAAGCAGCTTAATCTTTCCGTTTTATATCCTGTTTGTGAAAAACATCGGTTCAAGCTACACGCAGTTCGGTTTTTCCTACGGATTGTTCGGGCTGAGCGGAGCGCTCATTTATCCGCTGCTCGGACGGCTGTCTGAAAGGCTCGACAGCCGCTATTTTCTGCTTGCAAACTCTTGGGGCATGGCCGTGCTGCTTTTGTATGTCCCGCATATTGGAAGCGTCGTTCAAATGTATATCGTCCAAGTGCTGTTAGGGCTCTTTGGAGCGATGCAAAAGCACGGAGAAAAAGTGCTGATCGCCGATTTTACAGACGGCGGAGAGCGCGGAAAGAAGATTGGGAATTACCACTTTTGGACAGCTGTCTTTTCAGCAGCAGCCATTATGCTCGGCGGCTTTCTCGCCGACTTTTTCACAGTGCAAATGATTTTTTATGCAAGCTCTATTCTTTATTTTTTGAGCGGATTGATGATGATGAAAACAGGCTGACGCGGTCAGCCTGTTTTTTTACGTGGCTGAAATAAGGCGGCAGATCAACGTTTTCTGATGAAACATTGTCGTTTTTTTCGAATGGATTTTTTATTGAACAGAAAATTTATAAATGAATAAAAATATTAAATATACGATTGAATTAATTTTTATTCATGTTATAATGTTAAATAATTTCACAAAGACCAAGAAGGTGAACTTGTTTTGAAAATAGGAATTGTAGGCGCTACAGGATATGGCGGCACCGAACTTGTCAGGATTCTCTCACATCACCCACATGCAGAGGAATGTATACTTTATTCATCCAGCGGAGAAGGGAATGTCTATAGTGAGGTTTATCCTCATCTAACTGGCTTAGCTGATCAGAAGCTGAAGCCGATTGATATGAATACGATCAAACACGAAATAGATATCATGTTTCTTGCCGCACCGCCCGGAGTATCAAGTGAATTGACTCCGCAGCTGGCAGATGCGGGAATTCCAGTTATTGATCTGTCAGGTGATCTGAGGATACAAGAGCCTGCTGAATATGAAAAGTGGTATAAACGGACTGCGGCGCCGAAGGAAGTGATTCATGAGGCGGTATACGGTCTGGCAGAACTGAATCAAAAGCAAATTCAACAGGCGAAACTCATCGCCAATCCGGGGTGTTTTCCAACTGCTGTTTTGCTTGGCCTCGCGCCATTGGCTCAAAAGAAACTGCTCAATGAATCTTTCGTTATCGTTGACGCAAAGACTGGTGTTTCCGGAGCGGGAAGAAAAGCATCCATGGGAACTCATTTTTCTGAGCTGAACGACAATTTTAAAATTTATAAAGTCAATGAACATCAGCATACGCCGGAAATTGAACAGGCGCTGCAAGAATGGCAGCCGGGGCTCGGGCCTATTACATTTTCGGCTCATTTGGTTCCGATGACAAGAGGCATCATGGCGACGATATATACACAATTAACCTCTGGTCTATCGGCAGATGACCTGCATGATTTATATTCGGAATTTTACCAAGATTCATATTTTGTGAGAGTAAGGCCAAAAGGGCAGTATCCGCAAACGAAGGAAGTGTACGGCAGTAATTTCTGTGATATCGCCGTTACCCTCGACGAGAGAACGAACAGAGTCACAATCGTTTCGGTAATCGATAATTTAATGAAGGGTGCCGCCGGTCAGGCTGTGCAAAACTTTAATTTGATGAATGGCTGGAATGAAGAGACTGGACTCACCATGACGCCAATATATCCATAGAACGGGAGAGAATCGAACCATGATTCAGTTAAGTGAAGATCAAATTGTAAAAGTAACAGGTGATGTATCCTCGCCAAAAGGGTTTCAGGCAAAGGGCGTGCATTGCGGCCTGCGCTACTCAAAAAAAGACCTCGGCGTTATTATCAGCGAGACACCGGCCGTAAGTGCAGCGGTTTATACCCAAAGCCACTTTCAGGCCGCTCCGATTAAAGTCACACAAGACAGCTTAAAGCATGGGGCAGCATTGAAAGCCGTCATCGTCAACAGCGCCATTGCCAATGCCTGCACGGGAGAACAGGGTATAAAGGACGCATATGCAATGCGGGAGAGCCTTGCTTCACAGCTTGGCATTGAGCCGGAGCTTGTTGCTGTTTCATCAACGGGCGTCATCGGCGAACATTTAGACATGGAAAAAATCCAGGCAGGCATCGAGCTGCTGAAACAAACACCTGCGGGATCAGGAGATTTTGAGGAAGCGATATTAACAACCGATACAGTGATCAAGCAGACGTGCTATGAGCTGACGATCGGCGGCAAAACAGTCACGATCGGCGGGGCAGCTAAAGGTTCGGGAATGATTCATCCGAACATGGCCACGATGCTGGGGTTTGTCACAACTGATGCAGCAATCGAAGAAAAAGCGCTGCAAAAAGCGCTTCGCGAAATCACTGACGTTTCATTTAACCAAATCACAGTTGACGGTGAAACATCCACGAACGATATGGTCTTGGTCATGGCAAACGGCTGCGCGGAAAACGAGTGCCTGACGGAAGATCATCCAGAATGGCCGATCTTTAAAAAAGCACTCTTGCTTACTTGCGAGGATTTGGCTAAAGAGATTGCCAGAGACGGAGAAGGCGCGACAAAACTAATCGAAGCCCAAGTACAGGGGGCGAAAAACAATCTTGACGCAAACGTGATTGCCAAAAAAATTGTCGGCTCAAGTCTCGTGAAAACGGCGGTCTACGGAACAGATGCCAACTGGGGGCGCATCATCGGCGCCATCGGGCACAGCGCAGCTCAGGTGACGGCAGAAGAAGTAGAGGTATATCTTGGAGGCCAATGCCTGTTTAAACATAACGAACCTCAGCCATTCTCTGAATCTCTCGCCAAGGAATACCTTGAAGGAGATGAAATCACCATTGTCATCAAGATGGACGAAGGTGACGGGAACGGAAGAGCGTGGGGCTGTGACTTGACCTATGACTATATCAAAATTAACGCGAGCTATCGCACGTAATAAAGGGGAGCACAATGAAGAAAACAATCGTTTTTAAATGCGGGGGAAGTGTCATCCGTGAGCTGTCGGTGGAATTTTTTCATAACCTGAAAGAATTGATGGCGTCAGGATGGAATCTGGCGATCGTTCACGGCGGCGGCCCGGAAATCACAAATATGCTGAAACGGTTAAATATCAAAACAGAGTTTTCGGGAGGACAGCGGAAAACAACGAAGCCGGTGCTGGAAGTGGCTGAAATGGTTTTATCCGGCTCTGTTAATAAATTTTTCGTTGCCGAGCTTGCCAAACACGGACTGCGAGCCGCAGGCATCTCTGGAAAAGACGGCGGACTTTTGGAGGCGGATTATCTTGATCCGGAAACATACGGGGAAGTCGGCGAAATTAAAAAGGTCGATGTATCGATGGTGAACGCGCTGATGGAAAAGGGAATCATTCCTGTTATTGCACCCCTGTCTATGACGAGTGACTGCAAGACGCTGAATGTGAATGCCGATCTGGCTGCTTCCGCAGTCGCCGGAGCGCTTGAAGCTGATAAGCTGATGTTCGTCACTGATGTCGATGGGATCATGAAAGAAAAGCAGCGTCTCGACGTTCTGACCCCTGAGGAGGTACAAATGCTGATCAAACAGGAAGTGATCACAGGGGGAATGATTCCGAAGGTGAATTCAGCCTTGTCAGCTTTATCAGATCAGGTGTCTGAAGTCATGATCGTAAACGGTAAAGGATCATTCTTCGCAGAACAAACCTTTCAAGGAACAAAAATTGTTAAAGCAAAGGAGGCTGTTTCATGAGCAGCTTGTTTCAAACCTACGGACGCTGGGATATTGACATCAAAAAAGCAAAGGGAACGTACGTTGAGGATCAAAACGGCAAAACCTACCTTGATTTCATCCAAGGGATTGCGGTATCTAATCTAGGCCACTGCCATGAAACAGTTACAGAAGCAGTCAAAACACAGCTCGACAGCGTATGGCACGTATCCAACCTATTTCAAAACAGTCTCCAGGAGCAAGCGGCACAAAAGCTGGCAGCGCACAGTGCAGGAGATCTCGTCTTTTTCTGCAACAGCGGTGCGGAAGCGAATGAAGGCGCGATAAAGCTCGCCCGAAAAGCAACTGGAAAAACGAAAATCATCACTTTCCTTCAGTCGTTCCATGGCCGCACGTATGCAGGGATGGCTGCGACCGGACAGGATAAAATCAAAACAGGATTCGGCCCGATGCTGGAAGGCTTTCACTACCTGCCATACAACGATCCTTCCGCTTTTGAGGCTCTCGGAGAGGAAGACGGCATAGCCGCGGTGATGCTTGAGACAGTGCAGGGAGAAGGCGGAGTCAATCCGGCTAACGCAGAATTTTTAACAGCCGTACAGTCGTTTTGTAATGAAAAGCAAGCCCTTCTGATCGTTGATGAAATCCAGACCGGCATCGGACGGACGGGAAAGGGCTTCGCATACGAGCACTTCGGGCTCTCGCCGGATATCATCACAATCGCAAAAGGATTGGGAAACGGCTTTCCAGTCGGTGCTGTCATCGGCAAAAAACAGCTTGGAGAAGCGTTTACCCCTGGTTCTCACGGAACAACTTTCGGAGGAAATATGCTGGCGATGGCTGCTGTAAATGCCACATTGCAAATTGTATTCCAGCCTGACTTCCTGCAAGAGGCTGCTGACAAAGGGGCATTTTTAAAAGAACTGCTCAAGGCTGAGCTAAAGAGCCCGTTTGTCAAACAAATCCGCGGTAAAGGATTAATGCTTGGAATTGAGTGTGATGGCCCTGTTGCTGACATCATTACTGAATTGCAGACATTAGGCTTGCTTGTTTTGCCGGCCGGCCCGAACGTCATACGGCTGCTGCCGCCGCTCACAGTGACAAAGGCTGAAATAGCTGAAGCTGTTAGCAAGCTGAAACAGGCAATCGCTCATCATTCCGCTGTAAACCAGTAATTTTTTTTCGATATAAGGGTATAAAAATTCATTTTTATAATTAATTATTCATCAAGAGGTGGGCTGTTAGATGGAAGGTTATTTAGTGTTAGAAGATGGAACATCGTTCAGCGGCGAGCTGGACGGTCATGAAAACTGTACGGGAGAAGCTGTTTTTTTTACAGGAATGACAGGCTACCAGGAAGTGCTGACAGATCCATCATATAAAGGACAGATTATCGTATTTACCTACCCGCTGATTGGCAACTACGGCATTAATGAAAAGGATTTTGAAAGCAAGAAACCGCAAGTGAAAGCTGCGGTTGTCTACGAGGCGTGTGACCATTTTTCTCATCATGAAGCGGTATACAGCCTCAAAGAGTATTTGCAGAAATGGAACATTCCGCTATTGACCCATGTTGATACGAGGGCTGTCGTGAAAAAAATCCGTTCAAACGGAACAATGGGTGCAACTGTCACAGCCTCTAAAGAAGCAGCTGAGATCGCCCTTCAGCCTGAGAACGTGGCAGAACAGGCTTCCGCACAGGAAATCAGCACATTCGGCGACGGACATAAACATATCGCCCTCATCGATTTCGGCTATAAAAAGTCCATCGCGTCATCACTTGTCAAACGAGGCTGCAAGGTCACTGTGGTGCCGTATCAGCAATTGGAAGCTGTATACGACATAAAGCCTGACGGCATTGTGTTATCGAACGGACCTGGAGACCCGAAAGCCATTCAGCCGTATTTAGGAAAGATCAAAACCATCGTCAGCCGTTATCCGACTCTCGGCATCTGTCTCGGCCATCAGCTGATCGCGCTCGCCTTCGGAGGGAATACATTCAAGCTGCCATTCGGACACAGAGGCGCAAATCATCCGGTCATCGACCGTGAAACGAAACGTGTCTTCATGACAAGCCAAAATCACAGCTATGTGGTTGATGAACAGTCCATAAATGAAGAAGAGCTCACAATCAGGTTTCAACATGTCAATGATACGTCAGTTGAAGGGCTTTCCCATAAAAAACTGCCTGTCATGAGTGTTCAATTCCACCCGGAAGCCCATCCTGGACCGGCGGAAAGCGAATGGATTTTTGATGATTATTTAAAGAATGTGATACCAGCAAGGAGAGAAATCGCGCATGCCTAAAGACACCAGTATTTCAAGCATATTAGTAATCGGCTCAGGCCCGATCATCATCGGGCAGGCAGCGGAATTTGATTATTCAGGCACTCAAGGGTGCATCGCGTTGAAGGAGGAAGGCTATCGTGTGATTCTCGTCAACAACAATCCGGCGACAATTATGACCGATGAAGCCTTCGCTGATGAAATTTATTTTGAGCCGCTGACAGCAGAAAGTCTGACAGCCATCATTAAGAAAGAACAGCCTGATGGGCTTCTTGCCAATTTAGGCGGGCAGACCGCGTTGAATTTAGCGGTGGAGCTTGAAGAAACGGGTGTTTTAAAAGAGCATGGCGTCAAACTGCTCGGCACATCCGTTGAAACGATACAAAAAGGTGAAGACCGGGAAAAATTCCGTTCGTTAATGAACGAATTGAACCAGCCCGTGCCGGAGAGCGAAATTGTTGATAACGAGGCCGACGCCCTCCGTTTTGCGGAATCCATCGGTTTTCCTGTCATTATCAGACCTGCTTACACATTAGGCGGAAAGGGCGGAGGAATCGCTCCAGATAAAGAAGCGTTTACAGCCATGATCAAGCAGGCGCTACTAGCAAGCCCGATCAATCAATGCCTTGTGGAAAAAAGCATTGCCGGCTTTAAAGAAATCGAATACGAAGTTATGCGTGACAGCAATAACACATGCATTACCGTGTGCAACATGGAAAACATCGATCCGGTCGGTGTGCATACAGGTGACTCCATCGTTGTGGCGCCGTCACAAACATTGACGGATGAAGACTATCAAATGCTGCGGACGGCAAGCCTGACGATCATCTCAGCACTTGATGTCGTAGGCGGCTGTAACATTCAATTCGCGCTTGATCCATTTAGCAAGCAATATTACGTCATTGAAGTCAATCCGCGTGTAAGCCGGTCATCTGCTCTCGCATCTAAAGCAACCGGTTATCCGATTGCGAAGATGGCTGCAAAACTGGCAGTCGGATATACCCTTGATGAGCTGAAAAATCCGCTCACAGGCTCTACTTACGCAAGTTTTGAACCTGCGTTGGACTATGTGATCGTCAAATTTCCGCGCTGGCCGTTTGATAAATTCAAAAACGCAGACCGCAAGCTTGGCACAAAAATGAAAGCCACCGGTGAAGTAATGGCGATTGAACGGAATTTAGAAGCGGCGATACAAAAAGCGGCAGCATCCCTTGAGCTGAAAAATGTCGGTACACACCTTCCAGAGCTCAGCGGTTTGTCGATTGAAGCGCTTTGGGAGTTGGCAGTCACTCCGGACGACCGCAGATTTTTCGTTGTCATGGAGCTGTTGAGCCGCAGTGTGACAATTGATGACATTCATGCGAAAACAAAAATTGATCCGTTTTTCCTTCATGCCTTTCACAACATCATCAAACTGGAAAACCGGATGATGGAAGAGAGCAATGATCTCTCTTTTGAATTATTGAAAAAAGCAAAAGAAAAGGGATTTTCAGACGCAACGATTGCCTCTCTGATCGGCAAAACAGAAGACGAAGTGCGTTCGCTTCGCAAGGAAATGGGCATTACGCCTTCCTTCAAAATTGTAGATACGTGCGCGGCTGAGTTCGATGCGAAAACAAACTATTTCTACTCCACATATTTCGGAGAGACCGATGGGGATATCAGCCGCAAAGAGAAAAAACGCGCGCTGATTATCGGATCAGGCCCGATTCGGATCGGGCAAGGCGTTGAATTTGATTACAGTGCTGTTCATGGCGTGCTGACACTGCAAGAGCTTGGGTTTGAAACCATCATGATCAACAATAATCCGGAAACGGTCAGCACCGATTATGAAATTGCAGATCGCCTGTATTTTGAACCGATGACAACGGAGCACATTTTAAACGTGGCGGAGCAGGAAAACATTGATTTTGCAATCGTGCAATTCGGCGGCCAAACCGCGATCAATGCTGCTGAAGCACTTGAAAAAGCCGGCATTACCCTGCTCGGCACGTCGTTTAAAACGCTCGACGTGTTAGAGGATCGGGATCAATTCTATCAGCTTCTTGATGAGCTTGGATTGAACCACGCGAAAGGAGAAATCGCATATACAAAAGAAGAGGCCGCTGCAAAAGCTGATGAGATCGGCTATCCGGTGCTAATCCGCCCATCTTATGTCATCGGCGGAATGGGCATGATCATTGTTGATTCGCAAGCCCAGCTTTCTCAGCTGCTGAACGGTGAGGACAGCATGCCGTACCCGATTTTAATTGATCAGTACGTGTCAGGAAAGGAAGTCGAAATTGATTTGATTTCCGACGGTGAAGATGTCTTTATCCCGACATATACCGAGCATATTGAACGGGCAGGTGTCCATTCGGGAGACAGCTTTGCCATCCTTCCGGGACCGTCCATCACAAGCGGGCTGCAGCAGGGCATAAAAGATGCCGCACAAAAAATTGCCCAAAAGCTTTCATTTAAAGGCATCATGAACATTCAATTTGTGATCGACAATGGAAATATTCTCGTTCTTGAAGTGAACCCAAGAGCGAGCCGCACGGTTCCTGTTGTCAGCAAAGTAATGGGTGTTCCTATGATCCCGCTCGCCACACGTCTGCTGGCAGGGGCATCTTTAAAAGATGTAAACCCTGCAGTACAAAATCATCATGGGGTTGCCGTGAAGTTCCCTGTTTTTTCTTCTCATGCGATTCAAGATGTGGATGTCAAGCTTGGGCCGGAGATGAAATCAACGGGAGAAGGCATGTGTGTTGCATACGATGCCGACAGCGCCTTTAAAAAAATTTATACACGTGTCTGGAATCAAAAAGGAAGCATTTATTTGCAAAACGGCCCGGAAGATGTGAAGGAGTTAGCGGATAAAGCCGGTTTTACCGTTCATGAAGGGACATTTGCCTCATGGATGGAACAGGAAGGAAAAGCGCTCCACATCAATTTGAGCGGCTCTGAAGAAGCACGCAAAGAACGTTTGGAAGCCATGACGCATGGCATCCCCGTCTTTACAGAAGAAGAAACCGTGCGTGCGTTTTTACAAAGCGCTTCAGGCCATCCGCAGCCCGTATCTCTCAAAGATCTCTATAAAAAGGAAGTGGCATCATGCACACAGTGACGCAAACCAGTTTATACGGAAAAGATTTATTAACGTTAAAGGATCTTAGTGAACAGGATATAAATGCCTTGCTTGCTGAAGCCGGTGAGCTGAAACAAAACAAAATCCAGCCTATTTTTCAAGGCAAAACCTTGGCGATGATTTTTGAGAAATCATCAACACGGACCCGTGTTTCATTTGAAGCCGGCATGGCGCAGCTGGGCGGGAGCGCCCTCTTCTTAAGCCAGAAAGATCTGCAGCTGGGGCGCGGTGAGACTGTTGCTGATACGGCTAGAGTGCTGTCAGGCTATGTGGATGCCATCATGATTCGGACCTTTGAACATGAAAAGGTGGAGGAGCTTGCCAAAGAAGCTGACATTCCGGTCATCAACGGGCTTACGGATAAATACCATCCGTGCCAGGCGCTGGCAGATCTCTTGACGATTAAGGAAAAGAAAGGGAAGCTTAAAGGCGTGAAAGTCGCGTACATCGGTGATGGAAATAACGTGGCGCACTCATTAATGATTGGCTGCGCCAAAATGGGCTGCGATATCTCGATCGCTTCGCCAAAGGGCTACGAAGTGTTAGATGAAGCAGTTGAAGCGGCGAAAACAGCTGCACTTCAATCGGGCGCTTCTATCACGCTCACAGCTGATCCGATTGAAGCTGTAAAAGATGCGGACGTGATTTATTCTGATGTGTTTACAAGCATGGGGCAGGAAGCTGAAGAGCAAGAGCGTCTTGCTATCTTTGCGCCTTATCAGGTGAATGCGGCACTGGTCAGCCATGCCAAACCCGACTATACATTTTTACATTGCCTCCCTGCACACCGTGAGGAAGAAGTGACTGCGGAGATTATTGACGGTCCGAATTCTGCCGTATTCCAGCAGGCTGAAAACCGTCTCCATGTGCAAAAAGCACTGCTGAAGGCCATTTTATACAAAGGGGAATAATCAAAAAACTGCTGAGTGAGACTCAGCAGTTTTTTTGATCGCAACATATTCACAGCCGCTTAGGCACATACTACAGCAAAAAGGAAAAGGAGGAAAAACTATGGGACAGCAGCATCAATTCCGGCCCGGGCAGAAAGCGCCTAATAACGGTGTCTACGTAGAAATTGGCGAGACGGGAAGCATGGTTAAAAACCCTCAAAAAATCCATCTGTCAGCAGGGGAAATGTTCCCCGAAACATCAAATCATAATCGGCTGTGGACCTATAAAAGAAAGCCGTGATCAAGAAAAAACCCAAAACAATAAATGTTTTGGGTTTTTGGCTTTTAATGCTGGCTTGCATTTTTGTTCATAGGCATGATTTCGGCTAAAACCATGATTAAGACATACAGTACAACAGCAATAACAGATGATGTTTTGAAATTATACGCAGCGCTGTTCATGCTGGCAATCAAGTAGCATGCCATATGTGATAAAAGGAACGTCCAAATAAAGGCAATAATATATCGCACGTTTCCACCTCGTCCTTCTCATTCTATTCTAAAAGTTATCATACCATACAAAAAGCGAAGGGGGAATCCAATTTTAGCAGAAAGTGAGGTAACAAAAGAGTCTGATTCGTCACACTTTAATGGTAAAATATAAAAAACGTCAATCAGTATATTAGCCAAAACTGTAAAAGGCTAGGACTTTACCTTATTCGTTTCTTTTCTTTTTACATAAGATAGCGTGAGATGAAGTGTGAAAGGAGGCGGGCAAGCGATGGGAATAACGGAAAGGTACTTTCGATTGGGAACGGAGCATAATGTCATTCATCTGCCCTATCGCCCGAACGGCTTCGGCATCTTTATCTTGGGGGACAGAACCCACTTTGTCGGGAAAGATTCAAGCTTTTGGCTTCAGCATTACGGCAGAAATCAGCTTTTGAACATGCTGAGGAATGAAGGATATACCCTTTTTAACAGCAATCTGTTCGGAAGGCATTGGGGTGCGGAAAAAGCGGTAACCTATGCCAAACAGCTGATACATTCCGTGCTGAAGCAGGAAATCCTCAATCCGAAGATTCATATTTTAGCAGAAGGAATGGGTGCTCTCGTGGCCGATGAACTGCTTCGTTTTTCCCCGGATCATATCCGCTCAGCCGCAATGTTGAATCCTTGTCTCGATCTTCAGGCACATTATGAATCGGAGAAAGAAAATAAATTTTTCTATAAGCAATTTTTAAAAGAAGTATCGGAAAGCTACGGAATTTCTGAAAAAGAAGCGGAAGTGCTCCGTTACAAAACAATTGAAAGCTATCCGAGCGGCGTGCCGGTTCATATATGGCAGCGTATGACCGGAGCTCCATATCCGTATAGCGTACATGCCGAAGTATTCAAGGAAAAACAGCAAAAGCAAGGTTCACCGGTCGATATGACATTTCACTTATTTGAGCATCCAAGCAGAATTTATGCATCAATCTGCAAATTCTTTCACAGTCATGAAAAAGAGTTATAAAGAATACAATAACAACAGCCTTCTCTTTTGCGGAGGCTGTTTTGCTTTGGGAAATGAAAAACCGGAAGGGCGGCAGATGCAATGGAATCAACGCTGATTGTAGGTGCGGACGAATTTTTCGGCCTTTCATTATGCGAGCGAATGATGGATGAAGGCATACATGTGGATGTCATTCTGGCGGAAACAGAAGATGAAATGAGACAAATGTACTTAGAAGAAAGACTCATGTGGCTTGGGAGAAATGGACTCTTTCGCCAGCTTGAACACATTGAAGATCAAAAATATGATACAATTTGTATCCAGTTCGGCAGCGTTTTGCCTTTAGACCAATTTGATTCTCCCTATATATTAGTATATGAACAAGACCGAAACGAATGGGAAAAACGTGAAAAGACGGGGGCAGAAAAAACGGTGATCCTGCCGAAAATGTATGGGCCCTGGAAAGAAGAAACCGAGGAAGACGGCTATTATACAGACGATGTGGCTGATGAGCTTCTGGGATTCTTGCTAGAACCAAGCCGAGATAGCAAAAATCAGTTTTTTGATTTGCAAGTCACAGAAAAAACCTCAAAAGAAGAAGCAAAAGCAAAAATTTCCGAGTGGAAAAGACAATTTTCATCAATTTTCGACAAATATTAAGAAATACCTTCCATGTTTCGAGTTTTCTAGATACAATAAACGTATATAAATGATACATGTTATAGCTTGTCAAAAGGAGTTGAACATGACTTGATCACAAGGCTTGTCATGATCTTTTCTGTCCTCCTTTTATTAAGCGGTTGTGGACAAACTCCGTTTAAAGGAAAAATTGAGAAGGTCGGCATGCTCTTTCCTGATACGATTAATGACCTCGTATGGGGCACAAAAGGGTATAAAGGATTACTGAATATACAATCAAAATACAATGTGGACGTTTACTATAAAGAAGGCGTTAAAACAGATGAAGATATTATAAATGCGATTGAAGATTTTCATAAGCGGGGCGTTAATCTTCTCTATGGCCATGGGAGTGAATATGCAGAGGTGTTTAACTTGGTCAGCGAAGATTATCCAGATATGGAATTCGTCATTTCTAATGCGAAAGCGAAAGCTGATAATGTAACAAGTGTCCATTTCAGCGGCGAAGCAATGGGCTTTTTTGGGGGAATGACAGCTGCCCATATGTCGAAAACGAATCAGGTCGGCGTGATTGCTTCCTTTACGTGGCAGCCGGAGGTTGACGGTTTTATCAAAGGAGCCAAATATGAAAATCCGGATATAGAAGTAAACACAAAATATACGGATCATTGGGATGATGATACGACAGCAGTAAAGCTTTATCAGAAAATGAAGAACGAAGGCGCGGATGTTGTGTATCCCGCCGGGGACGGGTATAATGTTCCTGTCATTCAGCAAATCAAAAAAGATGGCCTTTATGCCATCGGCTATGTCACAGATCAGTCGGATCTGGGCGAAAATACCGTATTAACCAGCACGGTGCAAAATGTGGACAAGGCCTATGAAATCATTGCTGAGCAATTCAACAAAGGCACCCTTGAAGGCGGCGATCATTACTACGATCTGAAAACGGGGGTTGTTGACATGGGAACATTCAGCCCGCTTGTCGATAAAGACTTTCAGCAAAGAATCGCCAAGCTGATCAAAACGTACAACAAAACAGGCGAACTGCCAAAAAACGAGTAATGGAGTGACGTCACATGCAGCACGAAAAATCACTTGAGTTCTTGCAAATTGCCATGAAATATCTGCCTGAAGCGAAAGAACAGCTTGAAAAATCAGGCATTGAGCTGTCAATGGAGGCCATACAGCCGTTTATGGATCTATTTACAACGGTAATGGCTGAAGCTTATGAGCTTGGCAAGTCTGACGCGAAATCTGAAACCGAATAAAAAGAAGCCACTTTTTCGAAAGTGGCTTTTCACTTGATTTTCTTTTTAATAGCGGAAACCATAGGCGCGAGCTCCTTGAGAGCGGGCTTGATTTGATCGAGAGAGTTCATAATCGAACCGATTTGGTTCATAATATACATGTAATCAATCGTCTCTTCTTCGTTTGTCCGGGAAACCTCCTCTTCCACTTCTTCCTTCTCTGTGTTTTGCTTTGCGTTATCGCCGAACATCATCTTTGAAAATATATCCACCTGTATACGCCTCCTTTTCCATATACCATACTGTATGAGTAAGATGAACTGATAGTTTAGACGAATATATTGCCATGTGAAAAAAAATAGGATAGAATTAGTACCTGATACTAATAATTGATCACAACCTGATTGATCTTCTAAATTAACTATATAAAGGAGTCTTCCCTTATGAAAGCTGGAATACTTGGAGTTGGACGTTATATCCCTGAGAAGGTTTTAACAAATCATGATCTTGAAAAAATGGTTGAAACTTCTGATGAGTGGATTCGTACTAGAACAGGAATAGAAGAAAGAAGAATCGCCGCAGACGACGTCTTTTCATCACATATGGCTGTTGCAGCTGCAAAACAAGCGCTTGAACAAGCTGAGGTGGCTGCTGAGGACCTGGATATGATTCTGGTTGCAACTGTTACACCTGATCAGTCATTTCCTACGGTTTCTTGTATGATTCAAGAACAGCTCGGCGCGAAGAAAGCGTGCGCTATGGATATCAGCGCGGCTTGTGCGGGCTTTATGTACGGGGTTGTCACCGGTAAACAATTTATTGAATCCGGAACGTTCAAACATGTTCTTGTTGTCGGTGTAGAAAAGCTCTCAAGCATTACAGACTGGGAAGACCGCAACACAGCCGTTCTGTTTGGTGATGGAGCTGGCGCTGCGGTAGTCGGACCAGTCAGTGGTGACAGAGGGATCCTTTCATTTGAACTTGGAGCGGACGGCACAGGCGGTCAGCACTTGTATCTCAATGAAAAACGACATACAATCATGAATGGACGAGAAGTTTTTAAATTTGCAGTTCGCCAAATGGGAGAATCATGTGTCAATGTCATCGAAAAAGCCGGACTCTCAAAAGAAGATGTCGACTTTTTGATTCCGCATCAGGCGAACATCCGCATCATGGAAGCTGCACGTGAGCGTTTGGAGCTTCCTGTCGAAAAGATGTCTAAAACCGTTCATAAATATGGAAATACTTCTGCCGCATCCATTCCGATTTCTCTCGTAGAAGAATTGGAAGCCGGTAAAATCAAAGATGGCGATGTGGTCGTCATGGTAGGATTCGGCGGAGGATTAACTTGGGGCGCCATTGCAATACGCTGGGGCCGATAAAAAAAGGTGAGAGGTGCACACAAGATGAGTAAAAAAAGAGTAGTTGTTACAGGACTCGGAGCATTGTCTCCGCTTGGCAACGATGTCGATACAAGTTGGAATAACGCAATCAACGGTGTGTCCGGAATCGGTCCGATCACTCGTGTTGATGCTGAAGAATATCCGGCAAAAGTAGCTGCTGAATTGAAAGACTTCAATGTTGGAGATTATATGGATAAAAAAGAAGCTAGAAAAATGGACCGTTTTACACAATATGCGGTTGTAGCTGCAAAAATGGCGGTTGAAGACGCTGATCTTAACATTACCGATGAGATTGCGCCAAGAGTCGGTGTTTGGGTAGGCTCTGGTATCGGAGGACTTGAAACACTAGAGTCTCAATTTGAAATCTTTTTAACAAAAGGACCAAGACGGGTAAGCCCGTTTTTCGTGCCAATGATGATTCCTGATATGGCGACAGGCCAGATTTCTATTGCATTAGGAGCAAAAGGGGTTAACTCTTGTACGGTTACAGCATGTGCAACGGGAACGAACTCTATCGGTGACGCGTTTAAAGTTATTCAGCGCGGCGATGCAGACGTTATGGTCACAGGCGGAACAGAAGCGCCGCTGACAAGAATGTCATTCGCAGGATTCAGTGCCAACAAAGCGTTGTCTACTAATCCAGATCCGAAAACAGCGAGCCGCCCATTCGATAAAAACCGTGATGGCTTTGTCATGGGTGAAGGTGCAGGGATTATCGTTCTTGAAGAGCTTGAGCATGCCCTGGCCCGCGGCGCTAAGATTTACGGAGAAATTGTCGGCTACGGCTCAACAGGAGACGCTTACCATATCACAGCGCCGGCACAAGACGGTGAAGGCGGAGCGAGAGCGATGCAAGAAGCCATTAAAGATGCAGGTATTGCGCCTGAAGAAATTGATTATATCAATGCTCACGGAACAAGCACATATTACAATGACAAATACGAAACAATGGCGATTAAAACCGTTTTCGGCGAGCATGCGCATAAACTTGCGGTAAGCTCTACAAAATCGATGACAGGCCACCTCTTAGGAGCAGCTGGCGGTATTGAAGCGATTTTCTCTGTGCTTGCCATTAAGGAAGGTATGATTCCGCCGACAATTAATATTCAAACGCCTGACGAAGAATGCGATTTAGATTATGTGCCTGATGAAGCCCGCAGACAGGATCTTAATTATGTTCTCAGCAACTCATTGGGATTCGGCGGACACAATGCAACACTAATCTTTAAGAAATACCAAGCATAATCACGCCAAACCGGCTGCCCCTAAAGGGTAGCCGGTTTTTTTTGTGCGCATAGGATAAAAAGAGGAGGCGATCACATGAGTGTGGAACAAACATATAGCTGGCTTGGGAAGGCTGCTTCAATAGATGATTTGGCCCATTACATTGTCCCGCTTTTTTCAGGTGCGGAGAAACAGAACTGGAAAGGCATTCTGGGCCACCTTCAGCATCATGGGATGTTTAAAAACATAAAAGAGGGCATTCAGACTGCTTCCAAGCTGAAAGAAAAAGGTTTTTACGAGCATATTCAAAAGGAAGAACAGTACCTTAAAAACAAATGGCATGGTCCTGATGTACCGATTGTCACGCTGCCGGTTGATGAACGAAACAAGAGAATTCGTTTAGAATTCGGATCAAAATCAGGACTCGCCTTTCAAGACAAGATGTTCCTCTTTCTCTCGTCAAATTTAGATTTTGCATCGGTATCTGCTCTGATGACACATGAATATCATCATGTTTGCCGGTTAGATCATCTGACAAAAGAGGAAAAGGATGTCACATTACTTGATACAATCATCATGGAAGGGTTAGCGGAATATGCTGTTTATGAGAGGTTCGGCCGAAGTCAAACGGCTGAATGGACGTCTTGGTATACTCCGGAGCAGCTGCAAGCTTTATACGACAAAAAGATTGCGCCCCACCAGGGAATCAAACGGGACAATCGATTGTTCTCACAGCTGTTATTTGGCAAAGGATATCAGCCTAAAATGCTTGGATACGCAGTCGGATTCAATATTGTAAAAAAATATTTAACGGCCAACAAAGCAAGCACGGCAGACGGGCTGTCCATTCCTGCCGAAACCTTTTTGAATGCAACGCTTTAAAAGAATAAAATAATGGAATTTCGTTAATAATATTACATTTATCCTAAAAAATTCTTGATTTTGCAAAATGATTGTAATAATATACAACTATAAAATTTTTCGATAATTCAATATTATTTATTATTTCTGAATAAAGGGATTACTTTCTCTTGAAAACGTTTGACAACAAGAGGGGGAAGGGGAGCTAGCATGAGCACACTTTTAGAAGTGAATAATTTGAAGACTTATTTTTTCAGGAAAAAGGAGCCGATCCCTGCGGTTGACGGAGTCGATTTTCACATCAGCAAAGGCGAAACCGTCGCACTTGTAGGTGAATCGGGCTCCGGAAAAAGCATTACTTCTTTATCAATTATGGGCCTTGTCCAAAGCTCAGGCGGAAAAATCATGGATGGCTCTATTAAACTCGAAGACAAAGACCTCACCTCATACACTGAAAACGACTATTGCAAAATCCGCGGAAACGAAGTATCCATGATCTTTCAGGAGCCAATGACCTCCCTTAATCCGGTGTTAACAATCGGAGAACAAATTACCGAAGTGCTGATTTACCATAAAAACATGAAGAAAAAAGAAGCCCGCCAAAAAGCTGTTGAACTTTTGGAAATGGTCGGTTTCTCCCGGGCCGAGCAAATGATGAAGGAGTACCCGCACCGGCTGTCCGGCGGAATGAGGCAAAGGGTGATGATTGCCATCGCACTCAGCTGTAATCCTAAACTGCTCATTGCTGATGAACCGACGACAGCACTGGATGTGACAATACAAGCCCAGGTTTTGGACCTCATGAAAGATCTCTGCCAGAAGTTCAACACGTCGATTCTTCTCATCACACACGATTTAGGTGTCGTGTCGGAAGCAGCTGATAGAGTGATTGTCATGTACTGCGGACAAGTCGTAGAAAACGCCACCGTTGACGACTTATTTTTAGAGCCGCTTCATCCTTATACAGAAGGCCTGCTTACGTCGATTCCCGTCATAGATGGAGAGATTGATAAATTAAATGCCATTAAAGGCAGTGTGCCGACTCCAGATAATCTGCCGCCGGGGTGCCGTTTTGCCCCAAGGTGTCCGAAAGCGATGGATAAATGCTGGACAAATCAGCCTTCGCTTTTGACACACAAAAGCGGAAGAACGGTGAGATGCTTTTTATATGAGGAAGAAGGTGCCGAACAATCATGACAGCAGACAATCAAGAAACAATTTTAGAGCTTCGTAACGTAAAAAAATACTTCCCGATCCGCTCAGGCTTTTTTCAAAGAAAAGTCGGTGATGTTAAAGCGGTGGACGGTGTTTCATTTACATTAAAAAAAGGAGAAACACTCGGAATCGTTGGAGAGTCGGGCTGCGGAAAATCGACTGCCGGCAGGACGATGATCAGGCTGTACAAACCGACAGAAGGCCAAATCCTTTTTAAGGGGCAGGATATATCCAATCTGTCAGAGGAGAAGCTGCGGAAAAGTGTCCGTAAAAATATTCAAATGGTCTTCCAAGATCCATTTGCCTCTTTGAATCCAAGGAAGACGCTGCGTTCTATCATTAAGGAGCCGTTTAACACGCACCACATGTATACGATGCGTGAACGGAACGAAAAAGTCGAAGAACTGCTTGCGAGAGTAGGCCTTCACCCGTCGTTTGCCGGCCGTTATCCGCATGAATTTTCCGGCGGCCAGCGTCAGCGGATCGGCATCGCCAGAGCGCTTACTTTGAATCCAGAGCTGATCATTGCAGATGAGCCGGTTTCCGCACTTGATGTATCCATTCAGGCTCAAGTTATCAACTTAATGGAAGAATTGCAGGAAGAATTCAACCTGACTTATCTATTTATCTCTCATGATCTAAGTGTCGTCCGCCATATCAGCGACAGAGTAGGAGTGATGTATCTTGGCAAAATGATGGAATTGACCGGAAAGCATGAGCTTTACGACAATCCGCTTCACCCATACACTCAAGCTCTTTTATCATCCGTTCCGGTTACAAGAAGAAAAGGATCTGTCAAACGTGAACGCATCGTCCTGAAGGGAGAACTGCCGAGTCCGGCCAATCCGCCAAAAGGCTGCGTTTTCCACACAAGATGTCCTGTTGCAAAGCCAATATGCAAGGAACAAATACCAGAATTCAAAGAAGCTGCTCCCAGCCATTTTGTGGCTTGTCACCTTTATAGCTAATGTTGAACGCACAGCTTTGAGAGGGGGTATGCACACTACATAAACAACAGCCTAGAGGAACGAACATTTCAAAAGGGGGAATATCTAATGAAAAGACGGAAAACCGCACTAATGATGCTAAGTGTATTGATGGTTCTGGCCATCTTTTTATCGGCCTGCTCTGGATCGAAATCAAGCAGCAGCAGCGAGAAAAAATCAAACGGAAAACCTCAGCAAGGCGGGGATTTGGTTGTGGGTTCAACTGGGGAGCCAACTTTGTTTAATCCACTCTATTCTACAGATGTCGCCAGTTCAGATATTGAAGGGATGATCTATAGCACTTTATTAGAAACAGATGAAAAATTAAATGTAAAGCCTGCCTTGGCGGAGAAAGTGACAGAATCTAAAGATGGTCTCACGTATGATGTCAAGATTAGAAAAGGTGTAAAATTTCACGATGGAAAAGAACTTACGGCAGATGATGTTGTTTTCACATACAGCATCCCTTTAAATAAAGATTATAATGGTGAACGCGGATCAGGTTTTGAGTCACTTAAGTCAGTGACGAAAAAAGGTGATTATGAAGTTGAATTTAAACTAAAGAAAAAGGATGCGTATTTTTACAATGTTGTTTTAGATAGTTACGGTATTCTGCCTAAACACATTTTAGGGAAAGTGCCAGTTTCAGATTTAGGCGAAAATGAGTTTAATAGGAAGAATCCGATTGGTTCGGGTCCATTCAAGTTTGCTGAATGGAAAAAAGGAGATTATGTAAAACTTGAAGCTAATGAAGATTATTACGGCGGAAGACCATATTTAGATACAGTTACAGTAAAAACAATCCCGGATTCAAATGCAGCTGTTGCCCAGTTAAAGGCTGGAGATATTGATTTCTTTGTTGTTCCGGGTACTGATTTCGAGACAGTCAAGACATTTGATAATGTGCAAGTTAAATCAGATCTTGGTTTGAACTACAGTTATATTGGTTGGAATGAGAAAAATGAATTATTTAAAGACAAAAAAGTCCGCCAAGCTCTTACGCATGCACTTGATCGAAAAGCAATGGTGGATCAAGTGTTAAACGGTGATGGTGAAGTTGCAAACGTTCCTGAAAGTCCGCTATCTTGGAATTACCCGAAAAGTGATGTACCTACATTTGATTACAATCCTAAAAAAGCTAAGAAACTATTGAAAGAAGCGGGATGGAAAGATACAGACGGAGACGGTTACCTTGATAAGGATGGAAAGAAGTTTTCGTTTACCATTAAGACAAATCAAGGCAATAAAATTCGGGAAGATTTAGCGGTTGTTGTTCAGCAGCAACTTAAAGAAGTAGGAATTGAAGCAAAACCGCAAATTGTAGAATTTAGTGCTCTTATTGAACAAACAAGTGCACCTAAATGGGATTATGATGCTTTGCTGCTTGGTTGGAGCTTGGCTACATTTCCGGATCAATTTTCGATTTTTCACTCCAGTCAATCAG
Organism: Bacillus rugosus; assembly: GCF_023238245.1. Taxonomy (NCBI): domain Bacteria; kingdom Bacillati; phylum Bacillota; class Bacilli; order Caryophanales; family Bacillaceae; genus Bacillus; species Bacillus rugosus. The sequence goes on from NZ_CP096590.1 coordinate 1,242,677, forward strand.
AGAACGGATTAAATAACATATGGTATAAGAATCCTAAAGTCGATAAACTTTTGGAGGAAGCTAAATCTATTACAGACAGAAAAGAATATCAGAAAAAATACGAAGAAATTTATAAATTGATTGCAGAGGATCAGCCTTATTCATTCTTATTTTATTACAATTATCATAGGGCAATCCCGGCAAACATGCATGGCTATGTATTCCATCCAAAGAATGACTTATATCATATTGAAAAATGGTGGCTTGAACAATAATAATGAAATCCCTAGAGAGGTAAGGATCCAGTATCCTTTCCTCTTTATCCTATTTTAGAAAAGGGGACAAGAATATGGTTACATATATTGTTCGTCGAACATTAATGTCTCTGCCAATTCTTTTGGGCATTACAATATTATCATTTGCGATAATGAAAGCGGCACCAGGTGACCCGATGTCACTAATGATGGATCCAACAATCAGTCAGGCTGACAGAGCGAAATTTATTGAAAAGTATGGACTCAATGATCCAGAACCTGTTCAATACTTAAAATGGCTAGGAAATATGCTCCAAGGCGACTTTGGTACATCTATTGTTAAAAAGGGTACACCAGTTTCTGATCTAATACTTTCACGTTTACCGAATACTTTGGTGCTTATGGTGTTTTCAACTCTTGTTGCTCTTCTGATTTCAATTCCTTTCGGAGTTCTTTCCGCGAAACGCCCTTATTCTAAACTTGACTATGGTATTACTGTTACATCATTCTTAGGGCTGGCAATACCAAATTTCTGGTTCGGATTAATTCTTATTATGGTTCTTTCCGTAAATCTTGGCTGGTTTCCTACGGGGGGTGTCAGCACATTAAACGCTGACTTTAGCATTTTTGACAGGCTCCATCATTTAATTTTGCCTGCATTTGTTTTAGCAACTGCTGATATGGCCGGTATTACTCGATATACACGTTCAAGTATGCTCGATGTATTAAAGCAAGATTATATAAGAACAGCTCGGTCAAAAGGGTTTAAAGAAAATAAAGTTATTTTCAAACATGGCTTGAGAAATGGCCTTCTGCCTGTTATTACAATTTTCGGATTGATGATTCCATCATTTATTGGTGGTGCTGTCGTGGTTGAGCAGATTTTCACTTGGCCGGGATTAGGGAAGTTATTTATTGATTCGGCATTCTCACGAGATTATCCGGTTATTATGGCCATGACTGTTATTTCTGCAGTATTGGTTGTACTGGGTAACTTGATTGCGGATATTTTGTATGCTTTAGTTGATCCGCGTATTGAATATTAAAAGGGGGAGACACATATGGCACATCCAAACACTGTAGCTCCCTCTAATGAGGTAAAGCTAAAAGAAAATATTAGAAAAAAACCAGAAACAATGACTAGGATCTTTTTTGAGAAGTTCTTCAAAAATAAACTTGCTGTTGTTGGAGGTATCATATTAACAGTTATTATATTAATGGCGGTCTTTGCCCCTTTTATTGCGCCTTATTCACCTGAGAGTCAATCTCTTTTAAATAAACTGAAGCCGCCAAGCCCTAAAAATCTAATGGGGACAGATAAGTTTGGGCGCGATATATTTACAAGGGTGTTATACGGGGCTCGTGTGTCTTTATTGGTCGGTTTTGTTTCAGTAATTGGTGCCATTACTATAGGCACCGTTGTGGGCGCCTTAGCGGGGTACTTTAAAGGGATAGTAGATGCTGTATTGATGAGGGCAGTCGATGTAGTCTTATCTATTCCGGATATTTTTCTTCTTATTACCTTGGTGACAATTTTTCAACCGGGGATGGATAAATTAATTTTAATTTTTTCTCTGACGGGTTGGACTACAACAGCTAGGCTTGTCAGAAGTGAGTTTCTATCTCTAAGGTCAAGAGAATTTGTATTGGCTGCTAAAACAATAGGCACCAAAAATTATAAAATTATTTTTTCGCATATTTTACCGAATTGTATCGGGCCGATTATTGTCTCCGCTACTTTAAAAGTAGGCAGTGTCATTTTAGCTGAATCAACCTTAAGCTATTTGGGCTTCGGTATCCAGCCGCCAATCGCAAGCTGGGGAAACATGCTTCAGGATGCTCAAAACTTTACATTAATGATTCAAGCATGGTGGTACCCGTTATTTCCCGGGCTATTAATATTAATCACCGTTTTATGTTTCAACTTTGTCGGTGATGGCCTGCGCGATGCGCTGGATCCAAAAAATATTAAATAAAAATGAAATTAATATTTGCTATGAAATATAACGAAATCAGAAGAAAAGCAGATCTCTTTTTGTCAGAAAATATACAAAGAGATCTGCTTTTTGTGATTTTTACATAAACCCAGCGATTCCAGATTTCCTCAATCTCTTTGGAATAATTTCTCTGTCCCTTGCCTATACTGTGGACAACAGTTTTTATAAAAGTGAGGGGTTAGAGATGTTATTTCTTCATGATGTGTGGGTCAATTGGTTTGAAGGGGAAGAAAATGGCTACAATGTATGCCACTTTCACGAATGGCGCAAGGAAGATACGGTTGAGCTTTTGGATCAGGTGCCGCTGTTAAGGGTGCCGTCAGTACTGTTTCATTACATAGAAAACGATTTGTCTGAGCTTCCGAAAGGTTTGCTTGAAGACGTACATCAGAAATCGTACATTCGGAAAAATCATGAGCGGACAAAGCTTGAGTATTGTTTTGTTGTAACAGACGGAATCGGCATTTTGGCTGTCGATACGATCGGCTATACGATCCCTGTCAGAAAAAGCCGTCTGATCCCGCGGCAGGAGCAGCTCGTTTATGAAATGGTAAAAGATGTAGAGCCTGAAACATATGAATTTGAGCCAAAGAAGCTGGAATCCTCTAAAGAATATCACATTTTATCATTAGCACCGGAACACGTCAGAGGGCTGACAAGAAAAGAACGGCAAATCAAGCAGCTGATGTTTATGGCGCTGGACCAATTAAAAGGGCTGAAAAACCGCGCTGAAATCGGCTACTGGTACACAGAGTGGAACCCGCATATGTATGAACAAATCAAACGGATGAGCTTTGAAGAGATTTGGGACATGCTGTATAACGAAACCATTGAAGGTTGGTCGGACAAGCATCTGGCATTTTGCGAAAACCTGATAAAAGGACAGCCTTTTTTCGAAAAGCTATGGGAAATGGAAAATGAATCAAAGGTAAACTGAAAAAAACCGCTCTTTGCATAGAGCGGTTTTTTGATTAGCGTCTTTTTCGGCCCAGACCCATGGCGTTCTCCATTTTTTTCAGCATTTTGTTTGCCGTCCGGTTCGCCCGTTCCGCACCTTCATCAAGAATCCGGTCTAATTCATCAGATTCAATCAGTTCATGATAGCGGTCCTGGATCGGTTTTAATGCGTTAACCACGACTTCTGCCAAATCACCTTTAAATTCGCCGTAGCCTTTCCCTTCGTACTTTGCTTCAAGCTCTTCAATTGTTGTATTGCCGAGGATTGAATAAATCGTAAGAAGGTTGGAAACGCCCGGTTTGTTTTCTTTGTCAAATTTTACAATGCCTTCAGAATCTGTCACAGCGCTTTTGATTTTCTTTTCAAGAAGCTTCGGTTCATCCAGCAATGTAATAAAAGCTTTTTGGTTCGGATCGGATTTGCTCATTTTCTTCAGCGGATCATTCAGAGACATGATGCGTGCCCCGACTTTTGGAATTTTCACTTCCGGAACCGTAAAGATGTCGTTATATTTTTTGTTGAAGCGTTCTGCGAGATTCCGCGTCAGCTCAAGGTGCTGCTTTTGATCCTCGCCGACAGGCACAAGATCCGTTCCATACAGCAGAATATCAGCGGCCATCAACGGCGGGTATGTTAACAGGCCGGAGACGACAGCTTCATTGCCTTTGGACTTGTCTTTAAATTGTGTCATCCGCTCAAGCTCGCCGATATATGCTACACACTGCATCATCCAACCGGCCTGTGCATGCGCGGGAACCTCTGACTGAATAAACAATGTTGCTTTTTCTGGATCAAGACCGACAGCTAAGTAAAGCGCCGCCAGACTGCGGATATTCTTTCTTAGCTGAAGCCGGTCTTGAGGCACGGTTATTGCATGCTGATCCACAATGCAAAAATAGCTGTTATAATCATGCTGCAGTTCGACAAACTGCTTCATTGCACCGATATAGTTGCCAAGCGTAACGGAGCCGCTTGGCTGAATGCCTGAAAAAATCGTTTGTTTCATGAAAACATCAACCTCATTTCTTAAAACATAATAAAAAAGGCTCATTCTTCCCCTATAAAAAAGGGACGAATGAACCGTGGTACCACCCTGATTATTCCATTAAAATGGAATCACTCTGACGTTTGTAACGGAGACTGCTCCGGCTGAGCCTACTTTTTCGGTTTCGGTCAGCTGCTCCAAAGTCCATTCCACATTGCCCGTTATCTGCTCCCAGCACCGCAGACTCTCTTCAAACGGGAGAAATGTGTACTACTCTTTTTCATAGCACGCTTTTCTTTTGATTGCTTCATTATAAATCAATTATAACCAATTGTCATCATGAAAAAACATTCTTTTTTCCAGCAACATTGTAAAAGATATAAACACCACTGATGCTGTAAAACCCCTAAATGATAACTGCTATCACCGTGAAAACAGCTAGATATTATATGTAAAAAGCAATATGGAGAGAAAACTTATAAAATAGTTTTTAATCAATTTATGCTTTAAATGGTAGAAGGATATTATGTTCGTGGAAGAAAAACTAACGAAGTTCAAATATTTTAAATTGATAAAATAATATTGCAATAAATTATTTGTTTCATTATAATGAACTTGTTCACTCTATTGTTACAGCTTTTTTACAAAAATAATCAGAAAAGACGGAACAGAATAAAAGTTATGGAAACTCAGGTTCATTTGTCTGATATTTCTGAGGATTTAGCCGTAAGGAGCTGAAAAAATTATTATTAGGGGGTTTGCGATAATGAAAAAGCGTTGGTCGATTGTCACGTTAATGCTCATTTTCACTCTCGTGCTGAGCGCATGCGGCTTTGGCGGCAGCGGATCAAACGGTGAAGGGAAAAAGGACAGTAAAGGAAAGACGACACTTAACATTAATATTAAAACTGAGCCGTTCTCCTTACATCCGGGGTTATTAAATGATTCTGTATCGGGAAACGTAATACGTCAGACATTTGAAGGTCTGACACGCATCAATGAGACTGGGGAGCCTGAAAACGCCATGGCCTCTAAAATTGAAACAAGTAATGATGGGAAAATATATACATTTACAATTCGTGATGATGTTAAATGGTCTAATGGTGACCCAGTAACGGCACATGATTTTGAGTACGCGTGGAAATGGGTGCTTGACCCAAAAAATGAATCCCAATACGCTTACCAACTCTACTACATAAAAGGTGCTGAAGCTGCGAATACAGGTAAAGGTAGTATTGATGATGTTGCAGTAAAAGCTGAAAATTCAAAGACACTAAAAGTGGAATTAAACAATCCAACTCCTTACTTCACTGAATTAACAGCATTTTATACTTATAATCCTATTAACAAAAAGATTGCAGAAAAAAATAAAAAGTGGTACACGAATGCAGGAAGAGACTATGTTTCAAATGGGCCATTCAAAATGACAGCTTGGAAACACAATGGATCTATCACCCTTGAAAAGAACAATCAGTACTGGGATAAAGATAAAGTTAAGCTGAAGAAAATTAACATAGTCATGATCAATAATAACAATACTGAATTGAAAAAATTTCAGGCTGGCGAACTCGATTGGGCCGGTATGCCGCTCGGACAGCTTCCAACGGAGTCTATGCCTACCTTGAAAAAAGATGGATCTTTACACGTAGAACCGTTTGCAGGTGTCTATTGGTTTAAATTCAATACTGAAGCTGAGCCACTAAACAACGTAAATATTCGTAAAGCTTTAACTTATGCGCTTGACCGTCAGTCTATTGTTAAAAACGTTACACAAGGAGAGCAAATCCCGGCAATGGCTGCGGTGCCGCCGACAATGATGGGATTTGAGGATAACAAAGAAGGCTACTTCAAAGACAACGATGTCAAAACGGCAAAAGTATATCTTGAAAAAGGCCTGAAAGAAATGGGCTTAAGCAAGGCATCTGACCTGCCAAAAATCAAATTATCTTATAACACTGATGACGCGCATGCGAAAATCGCTCAAGCCGTACAAGAAATGTGGAAGAAAAATTTAGGCGTGAACGTGGAGCTTGATAATTCAGAATGGAATGTATATATCGATAAGCTTCACAGCCAAGATTATCAAATCGGCCGTATGGGCTGGCTTGGCGACTTTAATGATCCTATTAACTTCCTTGAATTGTTCCGTGACAAAGACGGAGGAAATAACGATACCGGCTGGGAAAATCCGGAATTCAAAAAGCTTCTGAACCAGTCACAAACTGAAACAGATAAAACAAAACGTACAGAGCTGCTGAAAAAAGCAGAAGGTATTTTTATTGATGAAATGCCGGTTGCCCCAGTCTATTTCTATACTAATACTTGGGTACAGGATGAGAACCTTAAAGGTGCAATAGTTACAGGTACTGGTGAGGTTTATTTCAGAAACGCATATTTTAAATAAGGCTTTATCTGAAAATAAAAGACCTCAAGGTATATGGGGAAAAAAGCCCCATATACCTTTCTTACTGATGGAGTATAAAAATGTAAAAAACATGGAGGTGTTCCCCCTTGCTAAAATATATCGGAAGACGCTTAGTCTATATGGTTATCACATTATTTGTGATTGTTACTGTGACATTCTTCTTAATGCAAGCAGCACCGGGCGGGCCATTTTCAGGTGAGAAAAAGCTTCCGCCTGAAATTGAAGCAAACTTAAATGCACATTACGGCTTGGACAAGCCGCTGTTTGTACAATACGTCAGTTATTTAAAATCAGTTGCAATGTGGGATTTCGGACCGTCATTTAAATATAAAGGTCAGAGTGTTAACGACCTGATCAGTTCAGGTTTCCCCGTTTCATTCACTCTTGGAGCAGAAGCTATTCTCCTCGCTTTAGCGTTAGGTGTATTGTTTGGGGTCATTGCAGCCCTTTACCATAATAAGTGGCAGGATTATACCGTCGCGATTTTAACAATATTTGGCATTTCGGTTCCGAGCTTTATCATGGCAGCTGTTCTGCAATATGTGTTCTCCATGAAGCTTGGGCTGTTTCCAGTCGCGGGGTGGGAGTCCTGGGCATACACCTTTTTGCCTTCAATCGCACTTGCTTCCATGCCGATGGCGTTTATTGCCAGACTTTCCCGTTCAAGCATGATCGAAGTGTTAAACAGTGATTATATTCGCACAGCGAAAGCAAAAGGGCTGTCCCGTCCAGCAGTTACAGTGCGGCACGCCATCCGAAACGCGCTTTTGCCAGTCGTTACATACATGGGCCCGATGGCCGCGCAGGTCTTAACGGGAAGCTTTATCATTGAAACGATTTTTGGGATCCCGGGACTTGGTGCACACTTCGTAAACAGTATTACAAACCGTGATTATACAGTCATTATGGGTGTAACGGTATTCTTCAGTGTCATCTTGCTATTGTGTGTATTAATTGTAGACGTGCTATACGGCATTATTGATCCAAGAATCAAGCTTTCCAAAGCAAAGAAAGGAGCCTAGGCCATGCAGAACATTCCAAAAAACCTGTTTGAACCAGCCGCAGCGAATTCCGGCGATGCAGAAAAAATAAGTAAAAAGAGCCTTTCCCTCTGGAAAGATGCGATGCTTCGCTTCCGCAGCAATAAGCTTGCAATGGTCGGGCTTATCATTATTGTGCTCATTATCCTTATGGCCATTTTTGCGCCGATGTTCTCAAGGTACGATTATTCAACTACTAATCTCTTAAATGCGGATAAGCCGCCTTCAAAAGATCACTGGTTCGGTACAGATGATCTTGGACGGGATATTTTCGTCCGTACATGGGTAGGTGCGCGAATCTCAATCTTTATCGGTGTTGCAGCCGCTGTTCTTGATTTGCTGATCGGCGTCATTTGGGGAAGCATTTCAGGCTTCCGCGGAGGCAGAACGGATGAAGTTATGATGCGTATCGCTGATATCCTTTGGGCAGTTCCTTCATTATTAATGGTCATCTTACTGATGGTTGTTCTTCCGAAAGGGCTATTTACGATTATTATTGCCATGACGATTACGGGCTGGATTAACATGGCCAGAATCGTGCGTGGACAAGTGCTGCAGCTGAAGAATCAGGAGTATGTGCTTGCTTCACAGACACTTGGTGCGAAAACATCTCGTCTGCTGTTTAAACATATCGTGCCAAACGCAATGGGTTCCATTTTGGTCACGATGACATTGACAGTTCCGACTGCAATTTTCACAGAAGCCTTTTTAAGCTATTTGGGACTTGGTGTTCCGGCTCCGCTGGCAAGCTGGGGAACGATGGCTTCTGACGGATTGCCTGCATTGACCTATTATCCGTGGCGTTTATTCTTCCCTGCCGGTTTCATCTGCATTACGATGTTTGGCTTTAACGTTGTCGGCGACGGATTAAGAGACGCATTGGATCCTAAGTTACGTAAATAAGGGAGTGATACGGGTGACACGCCTATTAGAAGTAAAAGATTTAGCGATTTCATTTAAAACATATGGCGGAGAGGTTCAGGCGATCCGCGGAGTGAATTTCCATCTGGATAAAGGGGAAACGCTGGCCATCGTCGGAGAATCAGGTTCCGGAAAAAGTGTGACCTCTCAAGCGATCATGAAGCTGATTCCAATGCCTCCGGGTTATTTCAAACGCGGTGAGATCTTGTTTGAAGGAAAGGATCTGGTGCCGCTGTCCGAAAAAGAAATGCAAAATGTCCGGGGAAAAGAGATCGGGATGATATTCCAGGATCCGATGACTTCTTTAAATCCGACGATGAAGGTCGGCAAACAAATTACGGAAGTGCTTTTTAAACACGAGAAAATCTCAAAGGAAGCGGCGAAAAAACGCGCGGTTGAACTGTTGGAGTTAGTCGGTATCCCGATGCCGGAAAAGCGGGTCAACCAATTTCCGCACGAATTTTCAGGCGGGATGAGACAACGGGTTGTCATTGCTATGGCGCTTGCGGCGAATCCGAAGCTTCTGATCGCCGATGAGCCGACCACTGCTCTTGATGTAACGATTCAAGCGCAAATTCTGGAATTGATGAAGGATCTGCAAAAGAAAATTGATACGTCCATCATCTTTATCACACACGATCTTGGTGTCGTGGCTAACGTTGCTGACCGGGTCGCTGTCATGTACGCTGGACAGATTGTAGAAACCGGTACAGTAGACGAGATTTTCTACGATCCGAGACACCCGTATACGTGGGGGCTTCTTGCATCTATGCCGACACTGGAAAGTTCAGGAGAGGAACAGCTGACTGCAATCCCTGGCACGCCGCCTGATTTGACAAACCCGCCAAAAGGAGATGCTTTTGCGCTGCGGAGCTCTTATGCAATGAAAATCGATTTTGAACAGGAGCCGCCAATGTTTAAGGTGTCCGATACTCATTATGTCAAATCATGGCTGCTTCACCCTGACGCGCCAAAGGTAGAGCCGCCTGAAGCGGTAAAAGCGAAAATGCGTAAACTGGCAAATACGTATGAAAAACCTGTCTTAGTGAGAGAAGGTGAATGAAATGACTGAGAAACTATTAGAAATCAAACATTTAAAACAGCACTTTATCACGCCAAAAGGAACGGTTAAGGCTGTAGACGATTTGTCATTTGATATCTATAAAGGTGAAACATTAGGGCTGGTTGGTGAGTCTGGCTGCGGTAAATCGACAACTGGCCGAAGCATTATTCGGCTGTACGAAGCGACCGATGGTGAGGTGCTGTTCAACGGCGAAAATGTGCATGGGAAAAAATCGCGGAAAAAGCTGCTGGAATTCAACCGCAAAATGCAGATGATTTTCCAAGATCCTTATGCATCCCTGAATCCGAGAATGACAGTTGCTGATATTATTGCCGAGGGCCTCGATATTCATAAACTGGCAAAAACGAAAAAAGAGCGGATGCAGCGGGTCCATGAGCTCTTGGAAACAGTCGGTTTAAACAAGGAACACGCGAACCGCTATCCGCATGAGTTTTCCGGCGGCCAGCGTCAAAGAATCGGGATTGCCAGAGCTCTTGCTGTTGATCCGGAATTCATTATCGCGGATGAGCCAATTTCCGCTTTGGATGTATCCATTCAAGCGCAGGTCGTAAATTTAATGAAAGAACTGCAAAAAGAAAAAGGGCTCACATACCTGTTTATTGCCCACGATTTATCGATGGTCAAATACATCAGCGACCGCATTGGAGTCATGTATTTCGGGAAACTGGTTGAGCTTGCGCCGGCAGATGAGCTTTATGAAAATCCGCTTCACCCATATACAAAGTCATTGCTTTCAGCGATTCCGCTTCCTGATCCGGACTATGAGAGAAATCGCGTCCGCCAAAAATACGATCCGTCCATCCATCAGTTAAAAGATGGGGAGACGATGGAATTCCGTGAAGTCAAACCTGGACATTTTGTGATGTGCACGGAGGCAGAATTTAAAGCTTATTCATGAATCATAAATCCTTTAAGAGATTTCTCTTGAAGGATTTTTTTCGTAATCATAGAAAGTGAGAGTGATAACATTTACAATTGAAGGAAAAAGCGGAGGCGAAATACGATTCAATTTTTGCATAACAAAAATGTCTTTGCGCTGCTGCTGTCTCAATCTCTTCAATCTTTAGCAGGAGTCCTTGTCACAATCGTTTTAATGGTAAGGGTCTATCAAATGACCGACTCCGTCTTTTTGGCAGGTCTTGTTTTATCGTTCATGTCGTTTGCAAGTATAGCAGCAAGCTTTTGCATCTCCCCAGTGCTTCGCGATCTCGGATTTAAAAAGGTGCTTGCGGGTGCAAATCTGCTGAGAGCGGTCTTTACATTACTGATGGCTTTTAGCGTTAGTCATAACGGACAGGTTTTCTTTTGGGTAACGCTGCTGTTTGTGTTCTGTTTTTCATTTGCGGGCGCCTTTTTTCAGCCGGCAAGATTTGCGCTGCTGCCGATTATCGTTCCAAAAGAGCAATATGTGAAAGCGAATGGTGTGATCTCCCTCTCGAATCAATTGTTTCTAACAGCAGGCTGGGGCCTTGGAGGTCTTTTGACGTATGCCGTACCTTTTGAACTCGTTGTCGGTGCAGCCATTTGCTTGTTTGTTCTTTCAGGTGCTTCCATCAGTGTGCTTCATATAAATGAAGAAGCGGCTGAAGGAACAGCTGAAGGAGCATCTGCCAGAAGTATATGGAAGGATTTAATGATCATCCCTATTGTAAGAGACATTACTCTAATGGACATGATAGAAGCTCTGGCAGGTTCTGTTTGGTCGTCCGCGATTCTTCTCGCATTTACTGCGGCTGTATTGCATGAAACAGAGGTGTGGTGGGGGATGTTTAACGCTTCTTATTTTATAGGTGCCATAGTCGGCAGTGTGGTTGCCATTCGTTTTTCTGCTTTTTTTGAGCGGAACATGGGCTATTCGATTATTTTCTGCTCACTTGTGATGTCGGCGCTGACCCTTTTGTTCTCATTTTCCCCAATTCCGTTTTTATGCGCTCTTGCTTGTGCTGCAATGGGGCCTTTTTATCAGGTGCGTGATATTTGCCAGGAAACCATGCTGCAGGAGGTCATTCCCGAGCAGAAGCGTATCGGGATCATGGCTGCCAAAAATGCGTTTTTGGCTCCTTGGTCAGGCGTCACCTACTCCATTATGGGGCTCGTGGCTGATGCGGCTGGTGCGCAAACAGCTTTTATCGCGTCAGCTGTATTGTATATCATGACGTTTTTTATTGCACTCGCGCAGCCCCGTCTGCTTCATTACAAGCAGGAAAGCCGTGCTTAATGAGAGCTTTTTACAAACACTTCAAAATATGAACGGAGCATCTGGCTCCGTTTTTTGCTGAAAAAAAATGAAACCATGGCGGAAGTTCGTACGTCTTTATAGATGTAAGGCTGTTTAAACAAGAAGAAATGGGGTATATCTAAAAGTATGAAGACAATGAACTCATAAGGAGCAAATCAATGAACTGGTATGAAAAGCTTAGCGAGTACTTTCCAATTGAAGAAATGAAATCAAAAGCGCATATGGAAGCTCTTCTAAAAGAGCGGAGCGATATTTATCATAAAGATGAAGGCAAACATCACATCTTAATGTTTGCGGAATTCGATTCTTTTATCTTCGTTGATTATCTGTATGTGTCTAAGGATGCAAGAGGGCAGGGGCTTGGCGGCAAATTGATCGCGAAGCTGAAAAAGAAAAATAAGCCTATATTGCTCGAGGTGGAGCCTGTGGATGAAGATGATACTGATACAGAAAAACGCCTGAGGTTTTATCAAAGAGAGCATTTCAAACATGCTCAGTCAATTGGGTACCGGCGCCGGTCATTGGCTACGAATGAAGTAAACAAGATGGAGATTCTGTACTGGTCACCAAAAACAGAATCAGAAGAAGAAATTCTTGAAGCCATGAAACAGACATATGAAAACATTCATACTTATAAAGATGAGAAATGGTACGGGGAATCGTACGAAAAAACAGACGAGGTCCTGAAACTCATTGATGAAGAAAAACAAAAAAATATTTTCGATCAGTTAAGCTAATTGAGAATTAGAACATATCATTAAAATTAAAAATTTGCTGGATTGACACATTTTTTTCTTAGGATACTGTTCACACTTACTTTTTTATAGTATAATACCTATAAAGATTCCTTTTTTAGAGTAATTTCAATTTAAGAATAAAATAGATGTTCATCCTACTAATTAGAGGAGTGAAGATGAATGGTTACACTATACACATCACCAAGCTGTACTTCATGCAGAAAGGCGAGAGCGTGGCTTGAGGAGCACGATATCCCATTTGAAGAAAGAAACATTTTCTCTGAACCTTTATCAATTGATGAAATAAAACAAATTCTTCGAATGACTGAGGACGGAACAGATGAAATCATCTCAACCCGTTCAAAAGTATTCCAAAAACTAAATGTGAACGTTGAATCTATGCCGCTGCAAGATTTGTACCGCTTGATCAACGAGCACCCAGGTTTGCTTCGCCGTCCGATCATCATCGACGAAAAACGTTTGCAGGTCGGATACAACGAAGACGAAATCAGACGTTTCTTGCCGAGAAAAGTCCGCTCTTTCCAATTAAGAGAAGCACAGCGTTTGGCAAACTAATAGATCGTATCATCAAAAGAAGGCTGAGTCATCAGCCTTCTTTTATTTTTCAACCTGCTGATAGTAAATACTCGCAAGGATGACAAATGCAACCGTTAAAATGGGGAGGAGCGTTTCGACCGCACCGTGCTGCGCCATAAAAAAAGACAGCTTTTTGTCCCTGACAATCATTTCTCCGCCTGTATAAGCAAGCAGACCGCTTCCCGCGTAAATCAGAAGCGGTATTTTCTCAAGTGCGATGTGGATGAGTTTGCTGCCCCAAATAATAACCGGCACCGATACACACAAACCTATGACCACGAGAGAAAACTCACCGTGTGACGCTCCCGCAACTGCTATAACGTTGTCCAGCGACATAAAGAGATCTGCAAGCACAATCGTCCGTATCGCCCTCCACAGAGAGGTGCTGCTTTTGATATGCTGCGTGTCTTTTTTCTCAATCAGCAGCTGATATCCTAAATACAGCAGGAAAATTCCGCCGGCGCACTGCAAGAACGGAATGTTCAAAAGGTATACCGCTGCGCTTGTTAATCCGATTCTCATGGCAACGGCGATAAATGTTCCGAGTATAATGGCTTGCTGTCTTTGCTTGTCCGGCAAATTTCTGCTGGCCATGGCAATAACGACCGCATTATCTCCGCCAAGGATCAGGTCGATCCCAACAATAACAAGCAGAGAAATCAGATAGTCATGCTCCATGAATCGGCACCTCGCTTTCGTTCCATCGCTTGTACTACTTACTATATGAGACAGGTCGCATTTTATGATATGAGCCGCAGATATGCCGTTTTTTAGGTGAAGGTGCATTTTTATTTCTTTTGTGACTGTTTTATCATAAAATAGAAATACAAAGGAATTCACACTGGCCTTGCATCAAGGTTAAGATGTGGACGGAATGGGTAAAGTGTAGTAAAGTACTATTAATCGGGAGCTTAGATGTCCCTTCAACATCTTATATAGAAGGGAAGGTTGGCAAATGGAAATTGAAAGAATTAACGAGCATACAGTAAAATTTTATATGTCTTACGGAGATATTGAAGATCGCGGTTTTGACAGAGAAGAAATTTGGTATAACCGTGAGCGAAGTGAAGAACTTTTCTGGGAAGTCATGGATGAAGTTCATGAGGAAGAGGAATTTGCTGTGGAAGGCCCTCTTTGGATTCAAGTTCAGGCACTGGACAAAGGATTAGAAATCATCGTCACAAAAGCCCAGCTTTCCAAAGACGGACAAAAGCTCGAACTGCCGATTCCTGAGGATAAAAAGCAAGAACCAGCATCTGAGGATCTTGACGCCTTGCTGGATGATTTCCAGAAAGAAGAGCAAGCCGTCAATCAGGAAGAGAAGGAGCAAAAGCTTCAATTTGTCTTGCGGTTTGGCGATTTTGAGGATGTTATTTCTCTATCTAAATTGAACGTTAACGGAAGCAAAACGACTTTATACTCGTTTGAGAACCGATATTATTTATATGTAGATTTTGGCAATATGACTGATGAAGAGGTTGAAAATCAGCTAAGCATCCTGTTGGAGTACGCAAATGAATCCTCAATCAGCATACACCGTCTTGAAGAGTACGGCAAGCTGATTATTTCAGAGCATGCTCTGGAAACAATAAAAAAACACTTTGCATCATAGCAAACCGATTTCTTTCCGGAAATCGGTTTTTTTTATGCGATGAAATGCCATTTTTGAGACGCGAAATCAAAAACATACATACATGCGGAAAATACAGCGAACAGGAGTTGATCATCTTTTCCAGAAAATATATCTTATCTGGAAAGGAGAGATGACAATTGTTTAGTGCTGTGACTGAAGACGGCCAAATGTTTCACCTTCTAGGCGCTCGGCAAAGCCAGAAATTAAAGCGGAGACGATTCTTCTGCCCGGTATGCGGAGGAGAGCTTGATGTGAAGCTCGGACTCCAAAAGGCGCCGCATTTCGCCCATAAACAGAACAAGTCTTGCTCGATAGACATAGAACCGGAAAGCGCCTACCACTTAGAGGGAAAAAGACAGCTGTACGTATGGCTGAAAACGCAACAGGCTTCGCCGATATTAGAACCGTATATCAAGAACATCAATCAAAGACCGGATATCATGGCAAAGATCAAGGGACGCATGCTTGCTGTTGAGTATCAATGTGCCACTCTTTCTTCAGATGTTTTTCAAAAGCGGACGGAAGGCTTCAAACAAGCAGGAATCATCCCGCAGTGGATTGTGGGATACAGCCGCATACAACGCGCGGCCCCATCCTTTTATCAGCTTTCTGCATTTCATTGGCAGTTTATCAATGCAAGTCCATCCAGGGAACTAATATGTTATTGCCCGGAAACACGTTCTTTCTGCCGGCTCAGCCACATCATTCCATTTTACACAAACCATTCGTATTCCTCCGTTCAAACGATCCCTATCCATCGGGCTGCTGCGTACGATCTTTTTTTCACTGAACCGACACCTTCATTTCGATATTCAAGCTGGACGAAAGCGATTCACCGTTTTCGCCATAAACCCCATCGGTTTATCTCCAAGGAAACAAACCGCCTCAGGCTGCTGTTTTATGAAAAGCGGCAGACACCCCTTTCTTTTCTTCCGACGGAAGTGTTTGTTCCTGTTATAAAAGGAGCTGTTTTTAAAAGCCCGGTTTTTGTGTGGCAGGGGTTTCTATATCTGTTTATTACGGATCTAGGATATAAACGCGCGCCAATTCGCTTTTCAGCCGTTTTACAGCAATGCAAACTGCACATTCATAAAAAGAACATCTCGCTCAGGTACGAATGCAGCAAAGATTGTCTTTCTGATGTTGTGAAACAGTACATTGATTTTTTGTGTAAGAAGGGATTTTTAAGGGAGACTCAGAAAGAAGTATATGTGCTGAACCAGCCTGCAGAAGGCTTACGCTCTTTACAGGATCTCATAGAAAGAGACCGCAGCTGTTTTATAGAATGAGTTTGTCTCATTTGGCTCACCCTAAGACAAAGGTGGTGGGCTGGCTGTGAAAGGCACAAAAGGAAAGGTTTTTCGCGTTTTTACTGCTTTTTTAGCATTCGTTCTCTTCATTACTGCATATGATTTGACAAAAGGCAGTGAAAAACCGGAAGATATTCACAACACAAGTTTATTGAGAAACAGCGGTTTTTTCAATTGGCTTGAATCAAAGAAAACGAGGGGGATCACCATGGCTGAGGAAAAAAAAGCAAACCAACTGCCTGACAGAAGTGAGGTAAAGGCAGAAGACACATGGAGACTTGAGGATATTTTTCCTAATGATGAGGCCTGGAATAAAGAATTTCAAGCTGTAAAAGAATTAATTCCGAATTTATCTAAGTATAAAGGAAAGCTGGCAGATTCAGCCGATCATTTATACGAGGCTCTTACGTTCCAAGATAAAGTGATGGAGCGGCTGGGCAGGCTGTACACATATGCGCATATGCGCTCTGACCAAGATACCGGGAACTCTTTTTACCAGGGGCTGAATGACAAGGCGGGGAACCTGTATACACAAGCCGCAAGCGCGACAGCTTATTTGGTTCCGGAAATTTTATCCATAGAGGAAGATAAACTGCAGCAGTTTATTCTTGAAAAGGAAGAACTGAAACTGTACTCCCATGCAATTGAGGAGATTACAAAGGAACGCCCGCATGTACTGAGCGAAAAGGAAGAGGCGCTGCTTGCTGAAGCTTCTGATGTGCTCGGCTCATCTTCCAATACGTTCAGCGTGTTAAATAACGCCGAGATTACATTCCCGTCCATTAAAGATGAAGAGGGGAATGAAAAACAGATCACGCACGGCAACTTTATAAATTTCTTAGAAAGTGAAAACCGTGAAGTCCGCAAAAATGCCTTTGACGCAGTATATAAAACATATGGTCAATATAAAAATACAATGGCCACGACGCTAAGCGGCACTGTGAAAAAGGACAACTTCTACGCGAGAGTGAAAAAATACAAGTCAGCGCGTGAAGCTGCGCTTTCTAACAACAGTATTCCTGAGGAAGTGTACGACAACCTCGTCAAAACGATTAATAAGCATTTGCCGCTCCTGCACCGCTATATCGCGCTGAGAAAGAAAGTGCTTGAGCTTGACGAAGTGCATATCTATGATCTGTATACACCGCTTGTGAAGGATGCGGGGATGAAGGTCACGTACGAGGAAGCCAAAGATTACATGCTGAAAGGTCTAGCACCTTTAGGGGAAGAATACGCTTCCATCTTGAAGGAAGGGCTGGAAAACCGCTGGGTCGACGTTTATGAAAATAAAGGAAAACGCAATGGCGCTTATTCATCAGGAGCTTACGGCACGAATCCGTATATCTTGATGAACTGGCATGATAACGTCAATAATCTCTTTACGCTCGTGCACGAGTTTGGACATTCCGTACACAGCTACTATACGAGAAAGCACCAGCCATACCCATACGGCAATTACAGTATCTTTGTCGCGGAAGTTGCGTCTACGACAAACGAAGCGCTTCTTGGAGAATACCTGCTAAACAATTTAGATGATGAAAAACAGCGCTTATATATTCTCAACCATATGCTTGAAGGCTTTAGAGGTACGGTCTTTAGACAAACGATGTTTGCTGAATTTGAACATCTGATCCATACAAAGGCGCAAGAAGGGGAGCCGCTTACACCTGAGCTTTTGACAAATGTCTATTACGATCTGAATAAAAAGTATTTCGGAGACGGCATGGTGATTGATAAGGAAATCGGCCTTGAATGGTCACGGATTCCGCATTTCTATTACAATTACTATGTGTATCAGTATGCGACAGGGTACAGCGCTGCCCAAGCGTTAAGCAGCCAGATTTTGAAAGAAGGAAAGCCGGCGGTTGACCGTTATATTGACTTCCTGAAAGCGGGAAGCTCACAATACCCGATTGATGTCCTGAAAAAAGCGGGCGTTGATATGACGTCTCCAGAGCCGATCGAAGCTGCGTGCAAAATGTTTGAAGAAAAACTTGATGAAATGGAAGAGCTGCTGATGAAAGTCAAGCAGTCTTAAAAAAAAAGCCTGTGCAAAAATGACGCACAGGCTTTTTTAAAACCCTTTAAAGGTTTTCCGATGGTTCAGGCGGTAGAGGGTAAACAAAATAGACAAAAACAGCAGAGGAGAGGTAATATAAAGCGGCAGCATATGCATCATGCCTAATATATTCAAACAGAAAAAAACGGCAATGCACACAATTGAGATCACAGTATACATCATGGCGGTCCCCCTCGTCCTTTTTCCTTATTAGGATATGAGTAAATATACTTCGTTATGTTTTGTGACAAAAATATGAACATTAAGCATAGAGCTTGTCAACAGTCGACATCTTTTGTTATCATAAGGATGTGAAATTGATCACAAACAAACATTACCCCTTTGTTTGACCGTGAAAAATTTCTCCCATCCCCTTTGTTGTCGTTAAGACATATGAAACCGCGCTTATCCCGGCGCGGTTTCTTTAGTGTTATGAACAGAACGTATGTTTGATTCCGGCGTAAAAAAACAGCCTCAAGCATATACACGCCTGCGGCTATTTTTCGCATGATTGATATTCATCAGAATAAGTGCTGAGAGACTTCCAAAACATTCCGTGTTTGGCTTCCACTTTGGCAACCTTTTTAGCAAACGCCAATTTTTTCATTTCCTTTTCTACCTCTTCAAGGCTCAGGTCATAAACAAGAGCTATTTCCTTGGAGGCAACGAAGCGGAAATATTCAATAAAACATTCCAGAGGCGGTGTTTCCGACGGCTTCGGTTCGTCGCCAAGCATCTCAAATAAGATTTCTTCATATACATCATATGAATAGCTGCCGGGTACTTTAAGTCCTTCGTCCTCATGCTGTGTATTGAAAAACGTCAGCGTCGGATTGACGGAAACATCCATCTCAGCGGCAATTCTCATGTCACATTGAAGCGCCTTGACCGCGCTTTGAGAATGAAGATCGTTTTTGAATTCTTCAAGATCGAGACTCGTTTGTTCCGCGATTTCCAAAAGCACGTTTTCATCCGTAATATTTTTCTTTGAAACAAACAGACTCTCCTGCATATTTCTGAGAAATTCCATGCCGGCTTTTCTTCCTTGCAGTTCGGCTGCTTTAAAAGCGAGAGCAGCCATATAAGGCGATGAAAGCGGCTGATCTTGCTCGAACCAGACATTGCCGTCACACGACATGCCGGAACGGCTCGCGATCTTTTCCCATGCTTCTGCGAGAAGGTGCTTTTTCCGTTTCTTATTTAACGCGGTAAGGCTTGCGGAAGCGATAATGCGTAAGGTGAAAAAGCGTCCGTATCTGATTTTCAGCTTTTTAATGACGGGCTCTAAGGACCAGCATTCAGGACATAAAGGGTCTACAAACATGTAGATTTCAAGCGGTTTTTTTGGATGGCCGTGGCAATGGGCGAAGTATTGCTCATGCTGATAGTTTGTCAAGATGATCGATCCTCCGCTTCCGTTTGATTCACCATATGCCTTGCTGTCAATTCCAGCCGGCCAAACAAAAACTCGCGAATATCGCCCTCCAGCCCTACATGGTCCATTGCGTCCTTCATACAGCTGAGCCACGCATCAGCTCTCTCGTTTGTAATTGGAAAGGGAAGATGCCTTGCTCTGAGCATGGGGTGGCCGTGTTCCTCAGTATAAAGCGGAGGCCCGCCTAAATACTGAGTCAAAAATTGCTTCTGTTTCCTGGCGGTTTCTGTTAAATCGCTCGGAAAAATTGGCTTCAGCAAAGGATGAGACGCGACACGCTCATAAAAAGTATCAACAAGTTGCGATAGAAGTTCCTCTCCAATCGCTTCATAAGGTGCGTTAAACGATTGTCCCATGTTGACTACTCCTTTAAATATGGCTAATAGGAATCATAAATCCTATTGCAAAAAGTAATTTTCTGTATTTCAATATTTCATCTAGATTTATTTTAGCAACAAGGCATCATTTCTACAAACAAACTGCCTTTTATGCGTTTGATCAAAAGATTCGGCTGTAAGCCAGGGTTTGTATTTCATATCATATCACATAAAAATCCGGAATGCGTAAGATTTCACTTCGCAAAAAAACCAGAGGGCAGAAGCCGCTCTGGTTACGCGTAATAAGCTGAAGTTATTTTTTTCACATAGTTTTGCGTTTCTTGGAAAGGGGGAATACCTCCGTATCGGTCAACATTTCCCGGTCCGGCGTTGTAAGCCGCTAATGCCATAGACACATTGCCGTCGTATTTGTTCAGCATTTGTTTTAAATACTTCGTTCCGCCCTCCACATTTTGCTGCGGATCCAGTGGATTAGAAACGCCAAGTGAGCTTGCTGTTGACGGCATGAGCTGCATGAGGCCCATCGCACCTGCCCCGCTGACCGCTTTTGCATTAAAACCTGATTCCTGTTTGATGACGGCACGGATTAGTTTTTCATCGACGCCATACTTGTCAGCTGCCTTTTTTATAGCACTGTCAATGGAGAAGTCCCCCGAGCTGATCTGTTTTGCTTCATGTTTGTTTGAAGGTGAATCTGCAGCAGCTGTTTCGGTGCTTTCTGCCGCTTTTGTGATATAACCTGAATTGCTATTCGTATATGAGTTAAGCCCATTAGCTGAAAGCAGTGACGGCGCTGTTGAAGAAGCGCCGTTCAGCAGGCTGAGCGGGCTTGATGTTACAGAAGATGCTGTTGGTTGCTGAGTCGTCAGACCGTTTGTATATTGGCTGAGCAAAGAGCTGAAGCTTGAGAGCGGGCTTTCCGCATCATTTTGAGTGCCTGTGCTGCGTGCATTAGATATAGACTGTAATGCTTGAAGCTGAAGTAAAGCTGCCCAATTCGTTACATTCACGATGTCATTCCACCTTATATAGACTTTCGTTTTTCTTCATAAAAACGCAGAATTTTATTTTTGGTTTCACGCTGAGGAATGCTGAATTGCTGAAGCAGCTTCTCAAAGGCTTGTTTGCCCTCATGCCAGTCTGCCGCCTCAAATTCAATTTCATAGTCCTCTTTATTTAAATATCGGCTGTGGTCTAAAACTATTAAGCCTTTTTCTGTTTCTTTTTCCGCGCGGTTTGTTGCTAGAGATCCAAAGTATTGAATGGCGTCTGTATCGATTTGAAGCTTGTGCAGCTGGTCCTTCACAGGGCCTTCGGGAACTGAAAAGCTGGCAAGGTCTGATACCTCTGAAAGCTGTTGATGCGTTTCCAGAAGCCCTACATCTGCCGGTTCTTTTAGCGTCAAGACATACTCTCCGTTTTTTCTGCGGATTCGAAGCGCAGCGTGTTTTTGTTTCAGCGCAAAGCTATCTGTGTCAAAATAATGATTCTTTTGATCTGTAAAATCTTTTTCTGTCAGGTGGAGTGCGGCAGTAATGGTTTCAAATTCTTGTTTGGTCAGCATGTTTTTAAATTCTATTTCAATTTCTTGTGTCATGATGCTCTTCCTTTCCGCCCTGTAAATCTTATTTTTACTATTATCTCTTTAGATGTTAGGTTTATCAATATCCAGCTTGATATGATAAAATGAATCTGTACTTTGTTTAAAAAGGAGAGCATTATGCATAACAGAATCGAAATTTTGAACGCAACATTATCGGATGATCAGCTTCGCCTTGCCTGTGAGACAGAAGGAAACGAAGCGGAACGCAAGCCGTCAGGTCAAATGCTTGTTGATTCTGACCACTTTGCTTTTGTATACATACTTGAATTAGCTGATTCTTTTGAATATGTCATTATAAAGGAACATGTATGGCCGGAACTGAAGCAGGCCCATGAACAAAGAGTCCCGGTTGTTTTAGAGGCCGGAGGCGAAACCATTGAACTGGCAGGCCTGCATGAGGAACTGGAGTATCTGTTAGAAAATATTAAAGATAATGCAAACTACGGAGAAATGGAAGAAAAAGTGAAACGCGTGTTTTTATAGAAACTGGTTCGGAATTGGGGGATGTATGATGGATGACAAACAATGGGAGCGTTTTTTAGTGCCGTACCGCCAGGCTGTCGAAGAGTTGAAAGTGAAGCTCAAGGGGATCCGCACACTATATGAATATGAGGATGACCATTCTCCGATCGAATTTGTGACCGGGCGCGTCAAACCTGTGGCGAGCATACTAGAAAAAGCGAGACGGAAAAGCATACCGTTACATGAGATTGAAACCATACAGGATATCGCAGGCCTTAGAATCATGTGCCAATTTGTCGATGACATCCAAATCGTAAAAGACATGCTGTTTGCCAGAAAAGATTTCACCGTTGTGGATCAGAGGGATTATATTGCGGAACATAAAGAGAGCGGGTACCGGTCATATCATCTTGTCGTGCTGTATCCTTTACAGACGGTATCCGGAGAAAAGCATGTTCTTGTCGAAATACAGATCCGTACACTGGCGATGAATTTTTGGGCGACCATTGAGCATTCATTGAATTATAAATACAGCGGAAACATTCCTGAAAAAGTAAAATTAAGGCTTCAGCGTGCTTCTGAAGCGGCTTCCCGGCTTGATGAAGAGATGTCGGAGATCAGGGGTGAAGTACAGGAAGCTCAAGCTGCCTTTTCAAGAAAGAAAAAAGGAAGCGAGCAACAATAGGTAAAGGGGAAGAAAAGCATGAAATTTGCCGTATCATCAAAAGGTGATCAAGTTTCTGATACGCTGAAAAGCAAAATACAGGCGTATTTGTTGGATTTTGATATGGAACTGGATGAAAATGAACCGGAAATCGTCATTTCAGTTGGGGGCGATGGAACGCTTTTGTACGCTTTTCACAGATACAGCGACCGCTTGGACAAAACAGCATTTGTCGGCGTTCACACGGGTCATCTGGGGTTTTATGCCGACTGGGTTCCTCATGAAATTGAAAAACTTGTTCTCGCGATTGCGAAAACGCCGTATCATACCGTCGAATATCCGCTTCTCGAAGTGATTGTGACCTATCACGAAAACGAGCGGGAAGAAAGATATTTAGCATTGAATGAATGCACGATTAAAAGCATAGAAGGAAGCCTTGTGGCTGATGTGGAAATCAAGGGACAGCTCTTTGAAACCTTCCGGGGCGACGGCCTCTGCCTGTCAACGCCATCCGGCAGCACCGCCTACAATAAGGCGCTGGGCGGAGCGATTATCCATCCGTCTATTAGAGCGATCCAGCTTGCGGAAATGGCTTCTATTAATAACCGCGTATTCCGGACGGTCGGATCGCCGCTGCTTCTCCCTTCCCATCATGATTGCATGATTAAGCCGAGAAACGAAGTTGACTTTCAAGTGACAATTGACCATTTAACCCTTCTTCATAAGGATGTAAAGTCGATCCGCTGCCAAGTTGCATCCGAAAATGTGAGGTTTGCGAGATTCCGTCCGTTTCCATTTTGGAAAAGAGTCCAGGATTCGTTTATCGGAAAAGGTGAATAGAAAGAGGACGTATCGTGGATTATTTTTTTATCAGAAAGAACATTACTTCCGCTGAAAATGGGATAACTCTAAAAGAATATGCCGCTGAACTGGGAATTTCGAAACGTCTGCTGACCGATATCAAGTTTGGCGGTGGAGACCTGCTTATCAACGGTGAGCATGTGACGGTCAAATACGTTTTGAGAGAGGGAGATCTTCTTGTCGTCAAGTTTCCTGAGGAACAGGTAAGCGAGACGCTACTGGCAGAGCCTGTTCCGCTCGATATCCTGTATGAGGATGAACATGTACTTGTGATAAACAAGCAGCCGTATGTGTCATCTATCCCTTCGAGAGAGCACCCATCCGGCAGCATTGCCAATGGAATTATCCATCATTATCAAAAAAACGGAGTGCGGGCGACGGTTCACCTTGTAACCCGGCTTGACCGGGATACATCTGGTGTCATGCTTGTTGCCAAGCATCGCTTTGCCCACTCCATTTTATCGTCAGCGCAAAAAAACGGGCTTGTGAAACGCCGGTATGCGGCAGTGGTCCACGGGCGGTTGACACAGGCGGAGGGAACAGTCGATGCACCGATTGGCAGACATCCTGACAGTATTATTGAACGGAAGGTGACACCGGACGGCCAGAAGGCTGTTACTCATTTTTATGTCACATGCGCAAATGACGACTTGACCTCGGTGACATTGCAGCTTGAGACTGGACGTACCCACCAAATTCGTGTTCATATGAGCTATCTCGGGCACCCGCTGTGCGGCGATACACTGTACGGCGGAACGAGGCGGGAAATTGGCCGCCAGGCCCTGCACAGCGAGCAGCTTTCATTTATCCATCCGCTGACACAGGAGAACATGACATTTCATGCTTCACTGCCTCAAGATATGAAAGAACTGATAAAAGGAGAGAATCAATGATTCTCTCCTTTTTTATATGGGGCGAAATCTTGATTCGTCATAAGGCAGGGAACTTGGAACAGAGACGGTTTCTATTTCTGGAAAGCGAAAGCCTGTCAGTTTATTTCCGAACACGCAGCCTGTATCAATGTTGATGGTGCGATTGACCTTCCGAGGCTCTTTCACAGGTGTATGGCCGTATACGACCCAAGCCTTGCCGTTATAGGCTGCCGCCCAATCACGTCTGACGGGTCTGCCGTCCGGATACGTTTCACCCGTCACATCACCGTAAAGCACAAAGTCTTTCACTCTGCGGGTATATTTGCCGATATCGTCAGCCTTTATGCCAGCATGGGCGACAACTAATTCTCCGTTATGTAAGATGTCGTAAAGCGGCGCTGTTTCGTACAGCTTCATAAACTGTTCGCTTACTGCTGTTCTTTCTTCTTTAGAAAGTTCTTCAAGCTCTGCCGCTGTTGTTTCGAGACCATGCATCACTTTCACCGGATTTCCTTTTAAGTAGCGGAACAGCTTATTGCAATGATTTCCCGGGACATAACGTACAGCGCCTTTTTCGTAAGCGCCCGCTACAAAGCGGATGACCTCTATCGATTTGGGTCCTCTGTCGGTTAAATCTCCGGCAAAAACAAGCATCCTGCCTTCCTCGTGGACAGGTACTCCATTTTTGATCGTATAGCCAAGCTTTTGGATTAATGCAGTCATTTCGTCATAGCAGCCATGAATATCGCTGATTATGTCGTAAGCCATTCGGCATCCTCCTTACCAATGATTTTATTTATTATGATGCAAAGTGTTGTGAGTCATCACAAGCTTTTATGTGCAAATTATAGAAGAATCATTTTCTAAACAGGATTTAGACCATATTACTTTATTTTTTATCATCACCCTTGTTAAAATCGCGTTATGTTTTTTAAAAAATTGAGGTTTTGTTCTTTGATTAAGAACTAGAATAACCCTGATCTAAAAAGGAGGTTCTGATTATGGCGCATACATCTGTCGCATCTTTAGTTGTTGTACTTATCGTTGCATTTTTGACACCCATCCTTTTGCATCGGTTTAAACTCAGCATTCCGGTTGTTGTTGCTGAAATCATTATGGGATTGATCATAGGAAAAAGCGGCCTAAATTTAGTTGTGGAGGGTGACACATGGCTCCAGACGCTTTCTATGCTCGGATTTATCTTTTTAATGTTTTTAAGCGGGCTTGAAATTGATTTTTCATCGTTTGAGAAAGGAAAGAAAAAGCAGCTTATGCCGAACGGCAAAGAAGCGCCTAATACGTTTGCTGCGGCATCTATTATCTTTGGCGGTATTTTTATTTTATCATTGCTGCTGTCTTATGGGTTCGTCTTGGCAGGATTTATCGAAAATGCATTCTTAATGACGCTTATTATTTCAACGATTTCATTAGGCGTTGTCGTTCCAACGTTAAAAGAAGAACGAATCATGAATTCAAATATCGGGCAGATTATTTTGCTCGTTGCTGTTATTGCTGATTTGGCTACGATGATTCTTCTTGCTGTTTTTTCCTCTTTATACGGAGAGGACAGCGGAAACATGTGGCTTCTGATGATCCTGTTTGCAGCCGGAGTGGTGCTTTACTTTTTCGGCCGGGTCTTCAAACATCGCTCTTTTGTTCAATCCATGTCAAAAGGGACGATCCAGATCGGAACGCGCGCGATTTTTACGTTAATTATCGTACTCGTTGCCCTGTCTGAATCACTTGGGGCAGAAAATATTCTCGGCGCTTTCTTAGCAGGGGTTCTCGTTTCCCTTCTTTCACCAAACAAAGAACTTGTTCAGCAGCTGGATTCATTCGGCTACGGGTTCTTAATTCCGATTTTCTTTGTGATGGTCGGTGTGAAGCTGGATATATGGACCCTTTTCCAAGATCCGAAAATATTAATCATGATTCCACTTCTGCTTTTGGCGCTGTTAGTCAGCAAAATCATTCCTGTCCTGTACTTGAAGAAGTGGTATGATAACCGAACCGTTTTGGCATCTGGTTTCCTGCTGACATCAACGCTTTCGCTCGTGATTGCCGCTGCGACAATCGGCCAGCAGCTTCACGTGATCAGCGCAAATATGTCAGGAGCGCTGACGTTAGTAGCCGTCATTGCCAGTATTTTTTCGCCGGTCTTCTTTAAAAAATTGTACAAACGGGAGGAGCAGCCGGAGGAGAAAAAGACGATTACGTTTATCGGTGCAAACCAAATGACATTGCCTGTTACTCTTGAACTGCCGGAGGAAGAGTATGATGTGCGTGTTGTACACGTATACCAAGAGAATGCGGAGGAAAAGCTGTCAGAATCAGTATTTACTGTCGAAACGATTTCTGACTATGAACACGAGACGCTTGAATCACTCGGCATTTTTGATACGGATATCCTCGTTGTTGCGACAGGGAATGAAGACATGAATGCGGACATTGCATTACTTGCAAAAGAAAAAGGCACAGAAAGAATCATTGCCAGCGTAGGATCACCGGAGAATGAAGCAGCTCTGAAGGAGCAGGGAATCAGCATCTTTTCTATTCTGTTGTCAACAAAAACACTGCTTCGCGCTCTGATAGAAGCGCCTGGAGTCATGAGGCTTCTCACGAACCAGGAGTCTTCGCTGTATCAAATTAATATGGAAAACAGCACTTACGACGGTGTGATTTTGCGGGAATTCCCTTTAACAGGCGACGTCATCTTTGTCAGGATTTTCAGGGGTGTGGATAGCATCGTTCCACATGGGGACACAAGGCTGAAACTGGGAGACCGCTTAATTGTTACCGGATCTCGGGGGTACGTAACGGAGCTTAAGAAAACATTAGAAGGATAAACCTTGACCAAATAGGGATTCGTGTTAATATAGAGGTGCAGAACAATTCAATATGTATTCGTATAACCACTAGGGGTGTCCTTCATAAGGGCTGAGATAAAAGTGTGACTTTTAGACCCTCATAACTTGAACAGGTTCAGACCTGCGTAGGGAAGTGGAGCGGTATTTGTGTTATTTTACTATGCCAATTCCAAACCACTTTTCCTTGCGGGAAAGTGGTTTTTTTATTTATCAGACAGGGGGAATGACGTGTGAAGTTTTCAGAAGAATGCCGCAGTGCAGCCGCAGAATGGTGGGAGGGGAGTTTTGTCCATCCGTTCGTTCAGGGAATCGGTGATGGAACGCTTCCGATTGACCGTTTTAAATACTACGTGCTTCAGGATTCTTATTATTTAACGCATTTTGCGAAGGTGCAATCGTTTGGCGCCGCTTATGCGAAGGACCTTTATACAACGGGACGGATGGCAAGCCACGCCCAAGGTACATATGAGGCGGAAATGGCGCTTCATCGCGAATTTACGGAGCTGTTGGAAATCAGTGAGGAAGAACGTAAGGCGTTTAAGGCGTCTCCTACGGCGTATTCTTATACATCCCATATGTATCGTTCAGTTTTGAGCGGAAATTTTGCTGAGATTTTAGCGGCTCTGCTTCCATGCTACTGGCTTTATTACGAGGTTGGTGAGAAATTGCTGCATTGTGACCCGGGACATCCGATTTATCAAAAGTGGATTGGCACATACGGCGGTGACTGGTTCAGACAGCAGGTCGAAGAGCAAATCAACCGGTTTGATGAGCTGGCGGAAAACAGCACGGAGGAAGTGCGCGCAAAGATGAAAGAGAATTTTGTCATCTCCAGCTTCTATGAGTATCAATTTTGGGGAATGGCCTATCGAAAAGAAGGCTGGTCTGACAGCGGCATAAAAGAGGTGGAGGAATGTGGAGCTTCACGCCATAACTGATGACTGCAAGCCGCTTGAAGAGTTAGCGAGAGCAATTATAGCTATTCAGAATGAAGTTGATTTTATTCACATTCGGGAACGCTCAAAATCGGCGGCAGATATTTTGAAACTGCTTGAGCTTATTTCTGAAGGCGGTGTTGATAAACGAAAACTGGTCATGAACGGACGGGTGGATATTGCGCTTTTTTCTACAATTCATCGCGTGCAGCTGCCAAGCAGCAGCTTTTCGCCGAAGCAGGTCAGAGCCAGATTTCCTCACCTGCATATCGGGCGGTCGGTGCACTCACTGGAGGAAGCGGTTCAAGCAGAAAAGGAAGACGCAGACTACGTGCTGTTCGGCCATGTGTTTGAAACGGATTGTAAAAAGGGTCTTGAAGGCAGAGGTGTGTCATTGCTGTCAGATATCGCACAGCGGATTTCTGTCCCGGTTATTGCAATCGGAGGAATGACGCCGGACAGATTAAGAGCCGTAAAACAAGCTGGAGCAGATGGCATTGCAGTCATGTCGGGGATTTTTTCTTCCGCTGACCCTTTGGAAGCTGCCAGACGATATTCCCGTAAGTTAAAGGAGATGCGCTATGAAAAGGCATTATGATGCAGTTGTCATTGGAGGCGGAATTATCGGTTCCGCGATTGCTTATCATTTAACAAAGGAAAACAAAAATGTCGCATTGTTTGAAAGTGGAACAATGGGCGGCAGAACAACAAGTGCCGCTGCCGGAATGCTGGGCGCCCATGCCGAGTGCGAGGAACGTGACGCGTTTTTTGACTTTGCCATGCACAGCCAGCGTCTGTACAAAGGTCTTCGGGAAGAGCTTTACACATTATCCGGTATCGATATCAGACAGCATAACGGCGGTATGTTTAAGCTTGCGTTTTCTGAAGAAGATGTGCTGCGGCTGAGGAAGATGGATGACTTGGATTCTGTCAGCTGGCATACAAAAGAAGAAGTTTTAGATACAGAGCCATATACGTCTGGTGACATTTTCGGGGCAGCCTTTATCCAGGATGATGTGCATGTTGAGCCTTATTTCGTTTGCAAGGCATATGCGAAAGCAGCGAAAGCGCTTGGGGCGGAGATTTTTGAGCGTACTCCTGTCCTGCATGTCGAACGTGACGGGGAAGCGCTGTCCATCGAGACGCCGAATGGTAATGTGTGGGCGGATCATGTCGCGGTTGCCAGCGGAGTGTGGAGCGGAATGTTTTTTAAACAGCTCGGGCTGAACAATTCATTTTTCCCTGTAAAAGGGGAGTGCCTTTCTGTTTGGAATGATGATATACCGCTGACAAAAACACTTTACCATGACCATTGCTATATCGTCCCGAGAAAAAGCGGCAGACTGGTTGTCGGCGCGACAATGAAGCCGGGTGACTGGAGTGAAACACCGGATCTTGGCGGGTTGGAATCTGTTATGAGAAAAGCAAAAACGATGCTGCCGACCATTCAGAGTATGAAGGTGGATCGTTTTTGGGCAGGACTGCGGCCGGGAACAAAGGATGGGAAGCCGTACATCGGCAGACACCCTGAGGACAGCCGTATTTTATTTGCGGCGGGCCATTTCAGAAATGGGATTCTGCTTGCTCCGGCAACGGGCGCTTTGATCAGTGATCTCATGATGAATAAAGAGGTCAATCAAGACTGGCTGCACGCATTCCGAATTGATCGCAAGGAGGCGGTTCAGATATGATGCTACAGCTGAACGGTAAAGACGTGAAGTGGGAAAAAGATACAGGTACAATTCAAGACCTGCTGGCGTCTTATCAGCTTGAAAATAAAATCGTTATCGTTGAAAGAAATAAAGAAATTATCGGCAAAGAACATTATCACGAGGTTGAGCTTTGTGATCGCGATGTCATTGAAATTGTCCATTTTGTAGGAGGCGGATGAGCATGTTAACAATTGGCGGGAAATCATTTCAATCAAGATTGCTGCTGGGTACGGGGAAATACCCATCGTTTGACATCCAAAAGGAAGCGGTGGCCGTTTCCGAGTCTGATATTTTAACATTTGCTGTGCGGAGAATGAACATCTTTGAAGCGTCTCAGCCGAATTTTCTGGAACAGCTTGATTTATCCAAATATACGCTTTTGCCGAATACAGCGGGCGCGAGCACCGCTGAAGAAGCGGTCCGGATTGCAAGGCTGGCGAAAGCGTCAGGACTTTGTGACATGATTAAAGTCGAAGTCATCGGATGCAGCCGTTCCTTGCTGCCTGATCCCGTTGAGACATTAAAAGCGTCTGAACAGCTTCTTGAAGAAGGATTTATTGTGCTCCCGTACACGTCGGATGATGTTGTGCTGGCGAGAAAACTGGAGGAGCTTGGCGTTCATGCCATCATGCCGGGTGCCTCCCCGATTGGATCGGGACAAGGAATCTTAAACCCGTTGAATCTGTCATTTATTATTGAACAGGCGAAGGTGCCTGTCATCGTGGACGCCGGAATCGGATCGCCTAAAGATGCAGCATACGCAATGGAGCTTGGAGCGGATGGCGTACTCCTCAATACAGCTGTATCAGGCGCGAATGATCCTGTGAAAATGGCGCATGCCATGAAGCTCGCGGTGGAAGCAGGGCGCCTCTCTTTTGAGGCGGGCCGCATTCCGCTTAAGCAATACGGAACGGCAAGCAGTCCGGGAGAAGGTCTTCCGGTATGACGGACAGGTACTCCAGACAGGAGCTGTTTGCTCCGATCGGCCCAGCCGGCCAGAAGAAATTGAAAGAAGCGCGCGCCGTGATCATCGGCGCCGGCGCGCTTGGAACAGCGAGTGCTGAAATGCTGGTTAGGGCGGGAGTCGGCTCTGTGAAAATTGCCGACAGAGATTACGTTGAATGGAGCAACCTGCAGCGCCAGCAGCTGTATACAGAAGAAGATGTCAAAAAAGAAATGCCAAAAGCGGCCGCTGCTGAGCATCGTCTCCGTTCGATTAACAGTGATGTCGATGTGACTGGCCTTGTCATGGATGTGACAGCGGAAAATATCTTCGAGCTGATTAAGGGCGCTTCGATCATTGTGGATGCGGCTGATAATTTTGAAACCCGCCTAATCGTAAACGATGCTGCGGTCAAAGAAGGGATTCCTTTTCTTTACGGTGCCTGTGTAGGGAGCTATGGCCTCACCTTTACCGTAGTGCCGGGGTCGACCCCTTGCTTGCATTGCTTGCTTGATACACTTCCGATTGGCGGAGCGACATGTGACACAGCCGGCATTATCAGTCCGGCTGTTTTGCAGGTAGCGGTCTTTCAGGTGACAGACGCGCTGAAGCTGCTGACGGGAGAGGAGTGCGAGCCAGTGCTGCGCTCCTTTGACTTGTGGAAAAACGAACGGTCAGAGGTGAGAGCGGCGGGTCTCAAACATGACGCATGCCCAAGCTGCGGCACGAAAGATTTTCCGTTTTTGTCATATGAGAACCAAACAAAAGCGGCTGTATTGTGCGGCAGGAATACGGTGCAAATCAGATCATCCCTTACAAAAGAAGCGAACCTTGAAGTGCTAGCCGGCCAGCTGAGACAGGCCGGGCTTGAAGTAGCCGCGAATCCGTATTTAATTTCCTGCCGCTCGGATGATATGAAAATGGTGCTGTTCAGGGATGGCAGAGCATTGATCCATGGAACGAATGATATTGCCCGGGCAAAATCCATTTATCATAAATGGATCGGGTAATAAAAGGAGTGTAATGTAATGAGTATAGATAAAGCATTGACAATCGCCGGCTCTGATTCAGGCGGCGGCGCAGGGATACAGGCCGATATTAAAACCTTTCAGGAGCTTGATGTTTTCGGAATGTCTGCGATTACGGCGGTAACCGCCCAAAATACGCTTGGCGTCCATGGGGTGCATCCGCTGACTGTAGAGGCGCTGAGACAGCAAATTGATGCTGTTGCTGAGGATTTGAGGCCGGACGCCGTAAAAACGGGAATGCTCTGGAATACTGAAATGATTGAAGAAGTGGCGAGAAAAATTGACGAGTACGGGTTTAACCGTGTGATTGTTGATCCGGTTATGATCGCAAAGGGCGGTGCATCCTTGCTGCACGACGAATCAGTTGCTACCTTAAAGGAGCTGCTCATTCCGAGAAGTTACGCGATTACGCCGAATGTTCCGGAAGCAGAAACGCTGACAGGAATGACAATCCGTTCGCTGGATGACCGAAAAAAAGCTGCGGAGCAGCTCGTAAAGATGGGTGCGCAGCATGTGATTATCAAAGGCGGGCACCAGCCTGAGGACAATCACATTACTGACCTTCTTTTTGATGGAAACATGTTTATGCAAATCGGCCATCCTTATATCGATACGAAGCATACGCATGGCACAGGCTGTACCTTTGCTGCGGCTTTGACAGCTCAAACTGCTAAGGGAGACAGCATCCATCAGGCATTCGAGGTTGCGGCCAACTTTGTCCGCGAAGCAGTGGAAAATACGCTCGGCATCGGATCGGGCCACGGGCCGACAAACCATTTCGCCTTTAAACGAAACAGCTTAAAAACTAGCCGATGAGATCACCAGCTGATGGTGGTCTCTTTCACGTTTGTTTATGGTAGCGCTTTTCATCTGGACAAGGTTATGATATGATAGGATAGGAATTTAAGATCAGGTACTAATACTATGTCTTTATTAAATATAGGAGGCTTTATACATATGAATTTTTCACTCGAAGGCCGCAACATTGTTGTGATGGGAGTAGCCAATAAACGCAGTATCGCGTGGGGAATTGCGCGCTCTTTACATGAAGCAGGCGCACGTTTGATTTTCACATACGCAGGAGAACGCCTTGAGAAATCTGTTCACGAGCTTGCGGGAACGTTAGAACGCAATGATTCCATTATCCTTCCTTGCGACGTAACAAACGACGCGGAAATCGAAACTTGCTTCGCAAGCATTAAGGAGCAGGTCGGTGTGATCCACGGTATCGCGCATTGTATCGCGTTTGCCAATAAAGAAGAACTTGTCGGTGAATACTTAAACACAAATCGTGACGGTTTCCTTTTGGCTCATAACATCAGCTCATACTCTCTGACAGCTGTTGTCAAAGCGGCACGTCCGATGATGACTGAAGGCGGAAGCATTGTCACTTTGACTTACCTTGGCGGCGAGCTTGTGATGCCAAACTACAACGTCATGGGTGTAGCGAAAGCTTCTCTTGATGCAAGTGTGAAATACTTAGCTGCTGACTTAGGAAAAGAAAATATCCGCGTTAACAGCATTTCTGCAGGGCCGATCAGAACATTATCTGCTAAAGGCATCAGTGATTTCAACTCTATCTTAAAAGACATCGAAGACCGTGCGCCGCTTCGCCGCACGACAACACCTGAAGAAGTGGGCGATACAGCTGCGTTCTTATTCAGTGATATGTCCCGAGGCATTACAGGTGAAAATCTTCACGTTGATTCAGGTTTCCATATCACTGCCCGCTAAGCAGGATCTATGTCAAGCAATCCCGAACAGGGATTGCTTTTTTATTTCTTCTGATTTTCAGCTTTCTGTCATATAGATAGAATATGACACAATCGGAGGGATGAAGATGTCTAATAAGAAAAGAAACGCGGATAAAAAACCGCTCATGTATATTGTTCAGCCGGATTATGCAGAAACAACAAGGTCATCCATGCAGGAGATTGTCATCAAAAAAAAGGCCAGCAAACCCGCTCCGCCAAAAGCAGAGGAAAAGCCGGCCTACCAGGAGAAACAGCCGGAGGAAGTTGTGGCAAAGGATGTCCAGCAAGCAGAGGAAAAGCCTGAAGCTGAGCCAGTGAGTCAGCAAACACAAGAGGTCAGAGAGCCAGAGAACACAAAGAACACAAAGAACCAGCAGAAACAGAAAGCAGAGCCGCAGGCTGTTGAAGAAACCGTCGAACACGAGCCTCCGAAAGCAGAAAAAAAGGAAGAGCCTGCACCTGAACTTGAGGCCCGGAAGCCTGAAAAAGAACCGGAAGCTGTCCATAATGCTGCCAAAGCGGAGGAAAAAGCACCGCCTGCAAGAAAAGTGAAAAAGCCAATGAGCAAGATGACAATCCA
Organism: Bacillus rugosus; assembly: GCF_023238245.1. Taxonomy (NCBI): domain Bacteria; kingdom Bacillati; phylum Bacillota; class Bacilli; order Caryophanales; family Bacillaceae; genus Bacillus; species Bacillus rugosus. The sequence continues at coordinate 1,276,949 of NZ_CP096590.1, forward strand.
TGAAAAAATTGATTTTTTAACAAAGCTGCCTCATAACATGCCGAGAGCACTCTGTCTGATTGAAGCCAATGGAAGAACGTACAGGGGTGTGATTGTCGGAAGAAGAAATGATTCCGTTCTGCTTCGAACGACTGGAAACGGCGCGCCGACTGAGCTGTCGATTGATGAAATCACCTCTTTGCATCCGCTCGGTTTTTAATGAAATGGTAAAAGCTGCCCGGCAGATCTTCCCGGACAGCTTTTTTACATAGAGAAAAGCCTGCAGGCCTGCAAGCTTTTCAGCATTATCATTAATGATGATGCGTGCGATTGATTAATCGAGGATTTAAGCAGTTGATTGCGCAGAAGCAGTCTAAGTCCACTTCAATGCAGTAGTTCGTTTTTTCAAGTCGGAACACTTCACAAACCGTATCTGTATCGGTGAAGTCCAAAATGTGTTTGTGTTCGTCAAATGCGATTAATAATGACAGTGTTGCGCAGCTGTCATGAACTTTTTCCACTCTGAAAAATACTGTATTAAAGCAAGGGCCGTTATCGAGTTCGCCGACATTACCGAAGGCGACTAAAGGCTTTGATTTTGATGTAAATATTGCAAAAGGCACCGTGTCGCCCAGTGAATGAGTTGGCGACAAAAGCTTTGAATGGCAGCTTGTCGGGCAATCCTCTTCAACAGCGTGTTGCAGGTCTTCAATATTTTCTACAGCTTCACGCACGCAGCTTGATGTTTTCTGGCTCATATTATCCCTCCTGCCTTATAAATTTGAGACTGGCGAAATGATGGAGAGTCAGCTGCCTCACGCTGGAAGCAGCTGAATAATTTGCACCTGTAATAGAGTTTGGAAGGGGATTCCTCTTTACAAGTGTTTATCCATTGTGATGATGCTTTTTATCTCTGTTAGGGGATGTTCTGTCAACTAACTCTGGCGACAAGCACTGAATGGCACAGAAGCATCCAAGATCCACTTCAATGCAGAAATCTGTTTTTTCTAGCCCGAAGAAATCCGGGTCGCAAGGGTGGCAAACACTTAAGGTATCGCCTTTGACATCGACCGGGCGTAAAATAGACAGTGTTGCACAGCAATCGCATAATTTTTCGACGCGGAAGAAAATGGATTCAAAGCATTGCATATCATCCACAAATCCCCCCACGTTTCCGAATGTGGAGAACAATCCGCCTTTTTTATCAAAAACGAGAAACGGAATTGTGTCTTTTCCAGCAATCGTAGGGTTTAAAAGGTTGGTATAGCAGCCAGTCGGACACTGTTCTTCAACTGCCTCCTGCTCTGCTAAAATCTTTTCCACTGCATCGCATACACAGTTCTCATGCCGGCCATGGGTTTTTCCGCAGCTCATTGATTTCAGCTCCTTCTTTATAGGGTATTTGACTTTAGTCCTTAACAACATATGTACCCGTGCCCCACTTGGTGTGGGTGAACGTCTATATATTCATCATATGCTTGGAAAATAAGAAAAAGCAGAGCGTTTTTAGCTCTGCTTTTAAGTCCTCTAGAGGACAAGAGTAATAACTAGGATGGCTACAAGGGTGTTTGTTGCTGTAGAGATAAGTGTTGCGATATCGGCATCTACTGTTGAGACGTTTACGCCGCGGGAGCATTCGATGAGAAGTTTTTGGCGGTTAACTTGCTTGTTAGCTGTAAGCTGCAATAAATCTTGTGCGACTAATTCGGCAATTACTCCGTCTGCAATGGATGTGAGAGTAGCTGTAACTACAGCGGCATTAAGTGCTGTTACAACTGATGTTACTGCTTGAACGTCTGTCGATGTAACGTTAATATCACAAGAATCTCTAATAATAATCGTTTCATCGGAGACTTGTTTGTTGAGGTTTGCCTGAGCTAGATCTTGGTCGATGAAGGCGTTGTCGTTGCCAAAAAAACCATTCCCATTACAGCATACATCGCAATTACATTTTCTTTCTTCTTTTTTTTCTTTATCTTTTTCGTCTAACGGATGGTCACAGTCAGGATCAAGTGCAACCCAAGAGTATGGTCTGCTTTCCATATCTATTCCTCCTTTTCTTTTACTGTTATTAAATGAGCGAGCCTCTTACTTTGACTGAGTCATATATCATGATGAATTGCCCTATTTTTTATAATTAATTTGAGCTGTTATTGTTTTGCCGTCTTTGTCTGAGTTGTTCTATGAGCTGCTCTCTGCGGCTTAGCGGTTTTGTGTTCTTTTGCTCTTGCTCCGATTCTTCTTTTTTCTTCTTTTGATTTTCAATTAAAGCTTCTGATTTAGCCTGCAAGTCTTTAACTAGATTTAAGAGCATTTCTTTTTCTTCATCTGATACTTTTTTCATTTTGTCTTTCGTGACACCATGTTTAAGAAATATATTGTGGACCAGCATTTTCGTCATCGGATCAACTTCAGGAAGCTTTGCAAGCTCTTCTTTGATTTTGTCGTTATCTGACATTTGTTTTCACCTCGACTTTTAAGTTTGTGAAAAAGAAAGGGTTAAAGGACGTCAAGTTCATTGAGAATGCTGTTTAACACCTGAAGCAAGATTTGTACAAAGGTTATTATTTCGTCGGCAGACAAAGTAATTTTGATATTTCGGCTGTTGATAATTTTAATGATGGTTCTTTTTTTGATTTGGGAGTTATCGAGAATAAGAATTTCGCTAGCCACTGCGTCAGCCAAGTCTTCGTCGGCGATGACGAGCTGTGTCGCCAGGATAATCATGGTTGTCACAAAGGCTTGTATAGAAAGGGCAGATGTTATATGTGATGTATCTATTGTGATATTTTCGCAATCAATCACTTCGATCTGCTGTTCGAATTCGCTTGATAATTGTTCAAATATTACAGGATGCAGGGATTCAACATTTTCTTCAATCGACATAACCTTCACTCCTTTCTTATCCATACTCTATATAATGCAAATGGGGTGCAGAGCGGAATAATAAAAATAACCAATTTTCCGCCGGACAAGATACGATTCATGAAGGATAGGGTTTTGGCATATATGTGAAGGGATCATGATTGGCAAAGGAGTGAACAAGTGGTTATTAATGGACTGACAATTGTTCTTCTTTCACTTGCGGTCTTTCGGCTCGCTCGGCTGCTGGTGTTTGATACAATTATGGCGCCGCTTCGCAGCCTATTTCACGAAGAAAAGGAGGAAAAGGATGCGGACGGGAACATTGAAACGTATATCGTGATTAAGGGAACGGGTGTGAGGGCGTTTATTGGTGAATTGCTCAGCTGCTATTGGTGCACAGGCGTGTGGTGCGCCGGCTTTTTGATTTTATGCCAGGCATTGATCCCGCAAATTGCCCAGTGGCTGATTTTGCTGCTGGCGATCGCTGGTCTTGCCGGTATTATTGAAACACTTGTATCAAAATGGCTGCAGGAATGAGGCGTTCCCACCAGCAACTTTTCACTAGCATCCGCATAAAGTAGCATATATGACATAATGAAAGGAAGGGAACAAAATGAGTCAATTCAATAAACCTTCCCAAAAAACTCCATATAAAGATTCATCGCATCAATCAAAAAAGATCAAAAAGAAAGGCTGCGGGTGCGGAAATAAAAAGAAAAAGCCTCAATAGCCTGGCAAAGAAACCGGAAACTTCCGGTTTTTTGTTTTTTTAACGGGGCGGCCTCGCACAGCATATATCATGAGTGGGGGGATGCCAGTGAATGAGTTTGAAAAATGGATAGACGGAAGATATGAACCTCACGAACAAAAGCAAAAAGAGCATGAAGGCATCATGAGCAGGATCAGAAAAGACTTGGATGCATTTGATGAAGCCTGTCTGGCGTTTGAAGAGGAGATTGAAGAGCTGGCTGAAAAAACAGAAGCCTTGCTAAAAAAACACAAGGCTCAGTACGATCAATCATAAATCCGCAAACGCCCTATGCGAATATCCAAGCCGATTAAGGCTGTTCACATAGTGTATAGAGAGTAAAGGAGGTGCTTATCTATGGGCTTTGGATACGGATTCGGAGGAGGCTACGGCGGCGGCTGTTATGGCGGTTATGCTGGCGGTTACGGCGGCGGCTATGGTTCAACATTTGTTCTTTTAGTCGTATTGTTCATTCTCCTTATCATCGTGGGTGCATCTTTTTATAACTTCTAAGATTTATTGAGGGAAGTACGGGTGATGTCCTGTACTTCCTTGCCTTGTGTTCATTTTTTATTTTTGGAAAAAGCACATTGAACAATGGGTGTTCATACAATACCGTATCACTCCGCCAAAAGGAGGCGTATTATGGATAATCAATTTTTTAAGAACGTCGAAAAGAAAACAGGTGTCAATATGCAGGATGTCATGAATCTTGCCGGCTCCCTTCAAAATGCCAATTTTAAAGACGAAAACACAGTACGCAGTGTCATTAAACGTGTAGCACAGCTGGCAAACAGACGCGTGCCGAAAGAATTAGAAGATAAGATTGTTCAGTCCATTACAAGCGGAAAAGAAAAGCTTGATTTTGGTACGATTTCTAAAATGATGGATAATAAATAAGCAGAGGGCCGGGCTGATTCAATACAGCCGGCCTTTTTTTATTTTATAGAAAAGGCCCGGCAGGACTGCCGGGCTGTTAGTTATGCAAGGGCTGTCTTGCTTGTTGTAAAAGGGGATGCAAAAATCTTGAACGGTGGGCCGTTTTGCCGCGTCTGTTTGCGGGACAAGACAAATATAAATGCTGTTTTGCCCGGGTCATGGCAACATATAATAGGCGTCTTTCTTCCTCAAGAGAAGCTTCATCTCCTTTTCTCGCTGTTTCTAATGAGAAATCGTGTGGAATCGAGCCATCTACCGTGCCTAACACGTATACGGTTTTGAATTCAAGGCCTTTTGACCGGTGAATGGTCATCAGCTGAACGCCATTTTCATCCGTTTTGTTTTTCTCAGCGGCTCTCATATGGTCTACATGGGCGAGAAAGTCAGGAATTGTTTTGAATTTCTTGGCGACGACCTTAATGTCACGCAGGTCATCAGAGCCTTTTTCCAGCTTGTTCCCCTCATTGCCCCGTTTTTTTAAATACTCGGAGAAGCCCATTTTTCCTTCGGCAAAGGTGATCGCTTCCACCGGCTTCATCGTGCGGAGGCTTGCGAAAAACGGCACGATCTTCTTGATTTTGTCCAACTGGAACGGCTTGAGATCAGGCAGTTTGGCCAGCGCTTTAATCATAGAGCAGTCCTCGGTAATCGAGAGCGCCTTCAGCGTGTTCAATGTGGACTGTTTTAAGAACAAGGCGGGCAGCAAGTGCTTAATCGCATCAGTATCATCTTCATTTTGGCTGGCATACAAGTATGCAAGAATTTGGCGGACAATCCGTCTGCTGTAAAACGATTGGACGCCGCGGTCTGCTGTATACGGAATTGACGAATGGTGAAGCCTTTCATAAATGGCGCGGCCCCCGCTGTTTGTGCGGTAGAGAACCGCAAAGTCTTCAGGATTTGCCCCATTTTGAATTTTTTCTTTCATATCGGAAACGATCATTGTTGCTTCTTCCTCTTCATCATAAGGATAAAACAGCACAGGGACCTGGACGTCATCACGCGCCGCTTCAAGCGATTTGGCATATCTGTTTTTGTTCTTTTTCACGACGATATCAGCACTTGAGACGATCGGATGCGTAGACCTGTAGTTCGCAGTTAAATAGATCGTCTTCGCTCCGGGATAATCCTTTTGAAAATCAAGAATAAAAGACGGATTGCTTCCGCGAAACGCGTAGATGGACTGGTCATCGTCTCCGACACAGCACAGGTTTTGCTCCGGGCTTGCCAGCATTTGCATAATTTTATATTGAACCGGGTTAATGTCCTGAAACTCATCAATTAAGATATACGTAAACCGAGATTGATATTGTTCCAGAAGATCCGGCCGATCGATAAACAATTCATAGCAGGCTGAAGCCATGTCATCGAAATCAAATTGGTTGTGTTCTTTTTTCTGTCGTTCATAATGTTCATATAAACGATAGACTTGTTTTTCCCACTCATCTTTTAAAGGGATGCGTTCATTCGGAACATAAGTGTTTTTCCAGAAACCGATCTGCTGCAGGGCCTGATCAACGGGGAACTCTTTCTCATCAATACCTTCTTCATAGAGTGCTTTTTTGATATATTGTTCCCGCTGCCACTCCATTTTCAGCAGATGTTCGCCATTCCATTTAGCAGAATCATAGTGATACAAAATCTTATAAAACAAGCTGTGGAATGTTCCGGTGACAAGTCTTCTGACTTTTGCAGGCTGTAATCCGTACTGCTTGGCCATACGCTCTTTCATTTCGGCGACGGCTTTTGTCGTAAAGGTGACTAGCAGCATGTTTTCCGGCGGTATGTCTAAGTGTTCAATCATGTGGGCGGCGCGCGCCGTTAGCACCCGTGTTTTTCCGCTTCCTGCACCTGCAAGCACTAGCAGCGGGCCTTCCGTTTCCGTGACAGCTTTCAGCTGATCCGTGTTCAAGCCGACCGACGGAAAAAGACTCGTATCAGGTTCTATTGTTTTTTGTACAAATGGTGTTCTTGGTTTAATGTTTCTCGGCTGCTGCCATTCCGTGACAGCTGGAGACGATTCAGCAGCGATTGCTTTCCCCTTGGGCAAACGAAAGACACCGGATTCCTGATAGTCTTCTTTTTTCTCCTCTTTAGCGGGTTTCGTTTCGCAGGCCTCCTCACATGCCGGAAAATGCCCTGGCTGGCGGTGGATAAACTCCGGCGGATCCGCAATGTTGAGCCTTAACAAAACGGGTTTTCCGCAATGAGAACAAAATAAATGTCCTTTTATTCCTTCTTCAAAAAGGAATTGATAATGTTCTCTCGAATATGTATGTAAATGTATGGTTCGATCATTCAGTCGGGCGCATTTCAAAAAGGGATCCTCCCAATCAAAAAAAGGTGTTCAATACAGACAAAGACTATCATATCAAAAGAAACGTGTTTCAAAAAGTAAGTTTTAGGGAAAAGAGACAGCAGAAGGGTGGGTATCGTATGATATATGCAGGTCAAATTCAGAACCAGCAATACGCTCAATATGCAAATAGAACGATTGGACATAAGCAGGATTATGCCGGAACCGAAAAAATCAACTATGTCTCATTTCAGCGGGTATACAAGGAACTTGAAAAGCAGCAGGAGAATCAAACGGCCGCTGAAAGAAAAGTTAACGAGGCGAAACGTAAGCGCTCTCTTTATAAGAGATTGCGAGAAAAAGGAATGGGCACTTATATTAATCGATATGTATAAAAAACCGTTCACTTCCAGAGAACGGTTTTTTATGTGCGGAAAAAATCCGGGTCTCAATAGACCCGGATGCTGTTAGTCCTTAATCATTTGTAAGTGGGGAATGCCGGCATCGAGAAATTCTTTTTCAGAAAGCACGCGATACCCGTGTTTCTTGTAAAACGGCACAGCCTGCGTTTGCGCGTTTAAAATGAAACCCGAAGCGCCGCCGTCTGTCGCCGCTTTTTCGAGTGCCTTCATAATGATGCCGCCGACACCGGAGGAGCGGTGGCTTTTTAATACACAGATCCGCTCTAACTTGCCGTAGCCGTCCTTCATACGCCATCTTCCGGCGCCGACAGGCTTTTCGCCGTCATACACGACGATATGCTCCGACTCATTTTCAAGTTCGTCAATTTCTTCTTCAGCAGGCACGTTTTGTTCTTTGACAAAGACTTCTTCTCTTACATAAAATGCATCTTTCATTTGTTCTTCATTTTTTGCGATAACTGCTTCCAAACGATTATTCTCCTCCGCCTAACAAGAAGGTTTCATATACTGTCCACGATCCGTTTTCCAGCTGGTAAAGCAAGTGGAAACGGTCAACGATTTCTTCATGCGACACTTCCTGCATTTTTAATTGTCCCAGCACATCTGAATGCTCATCGTCGGAAAGATTTTGGCCGACCGTCACGTGCGGAACGAAATTATATTCCTGTTCACCAGCCAGTACACCGGTGTATAACTTTTCATTGAGTGTTTTTAATTCTTCCGTCGGCTCTGCTTTGATGTAAATGACATTATTGACAGGCGAAAATGAGCTGTATTTTGTCATTTTGAGAACCACTGGATGGGACTCCTTTGCGATGTTTCTCAGGTGGGATACAAGCTGATCCGCTTTCTCCTCTGCACATTCAAACGATGCTCTCAGCGTCAAATGGGGCGGGATTAGGGAATAGCTTGGGTCATAGCGCTTTCTGTAAGAGTTCGCAAGGTCTTGGAGTTTTTTTGATGGAAATAAAACGATTCCGTATTTCATATTATGTCCCTCCTGGAAATAAAGTATGATAGAGTGTCAAAGCATTTTTTTCAGCGCCGGCGTGATGAGCGGCTGCCAATATGTCCATTTGTGATCTCCGTCAAATGGTTCAAAAACATAATCGGAAAGCTTCTCCTCCAGCAGCTGTTTCAGCTCCTGATTCGGTTCTGTAAAGTCCAGAATGTTTCCGTCTGTCGTGTGGACCTCAGTTTCTTTTGTTCCGATCTGGTGATAAATAGAGAGGTGTTTGATATCGTCCGACTGTTTCACGGCTTCCAATACATGTTTGTCTACATAGGGAGACTGCATGATGATGTTACCGAACATATTCGGATAATCAAGCGCTGTCATAAGCGATATGGTCGCTCCGAGAGAGTCCCCTATCAGCGTTCGCCCATAGCCAACCTGATAGGTAGGGTACTCGCCATCCGCAAACGGAACGAGCTCATGGGCGATGAACCGTTTATACGCTGAAAATTTTGAGCCTTCCGGATGATAGGTATTTCGGCGCTCTTTTACATCCTTATAAGGAACACCGATAATAATGCTCCTGTCTATTTCTCGTTTGGACAGCAATTCTTCGACCTGTCTGCCAATTCTCCCCAGCCTGAAATAATCGTGGCCGTCCTGCGCGATAATGACATGGTATTTATAAAGCGGGGAGTAGTTGGACGGCAGATAAACGAGCAAAGTCATTTCTTCGTTAAGCTCTTTTGAAAAGAATTTCTTTTCTTGCACTGTGCCGTTTTTCGGTGCCATAATACATTCCTCCAGGACATCACTAGACTTTCTTGCTGTTTTTCATTATTGTACCATGAATTATTAGAAATTTCTCTCTTTAAACAGTTCGGAACTCGAAGAAAAAAGTGTTGAAATAAACTGCAAATTGCGCTAATATAAAACAATCAGAAAATTGAAATCGATATTTCTTATCGTGAGAGGTGGAGGGACTGGCCCTTAGAAACCTCAGCAACCGGCTTGTTTTGCATATGTGCAAAACGCCAAGGTGCTAAATCCAGCAAGCGTTTTTTATGCTTGGAAGATAAGAAGAAGCGTTAAACCCCTTCTTCTTATGAAGAAGGGGTTTTTTATTATGAAAAGGGAAGGTGTCAGCTATATGTCACAGCACGTTGAAACGAAATTAGCCCAAATCGGGAACCGAAGCGACGAAGTAACGGGAACAGTGAGTCCTCCTATTTATTTATCAACAGCATACCGCCACAGAGGGATCGGAGAATCAACGGGATTTGATTATGTCCGCACAAAGAATCCGACACGCCAGCTTGTTGAGGATGCGATCGCCAGCTTAGAAAATGGAGCGAGAGGGCTTGCCTTCAGTTCGGGAATGGCAGCCATCCAAACGATTATGGCTCTATTTAAAAGCGGAGACGAACTGATCGTTTCATCGGATCTATATGGCGGCACGTACCGTCTGTTTGAAAATGAATGGAAAAAATACGGATTAACCTTTCATTATGATGATTTCAGCGATGAGGACTGTTTACGCACTAAGATTACGCCGAACACAAAAGCGGTGTTTGTGGAAACACCGACAAATCCGCTCATGCAGGAGGCGGACATTGAAAAGATCGCCCGGATAACAAAAGAGCACGGTCTTCTGCTGATCGTTGATAATACATTTTATACCCCGATCTTGCAGCGTCCGCTTGAGCTGGGAGCCGACATTGTGATTCACAGTGCAACCAAGTATTTAGGCGGGCATAACGACTTGCTTGCTGGACTTGTCGTTGTAAAGGATGAGCAGCTTGGTGAGGAAATGTTTCAACATCAAAATGCGATCGGCGCCGTCCTGCCTCCGTTCGATTCGTGGCTTCTGATGAGAGGAATGAAGACACTGAGCCTCAGAATGCGCCAGCATCAGGAAAACGCGCAGGAGCTTGCGGCGTTTTTAGAAGAGCAGGATGAAATTGCCGATGTACTGTATCCCGGAAAAGGCGGCATGCTGTCCTTCCGTCTGCAAAAAGAAGAGTGGGTCAACCCATTTTTAAAAGCGCTGAAGACCATTTGTTTTGCTGAAAGCCTCGGCGGGGTGGAAAGTTTTATTACATACCCTGCCACACAGACGCACATGGATATTCCTGAAGAGATCCGCATCGCAAACGGGGTCTGCAATCGTTTGCTGCGTTTTTCGGTCGGAATTGAACATGCGGAAGATTTAAAAGAGGACCTAAAACAGGCACTATGTCAGGTCAAAGAGGGAGCTGTTTCATTTGAATAATCACAATTGGACGCTGGAAACCCAGCTCGTGCACAATCCATTTAAAACAGACGGCGCAACCGGAGCGGTCAGTGTGCCGATCCAGCACGCATCGACTTTTCACCAATCTTCATTTGAAGAGTTTGGCGGATACGATTACAGCCGCTCAGGAACGCCGACAAGAACAGCTCTCGAAGAAACAATTGCCGCACTGGAAGGCGGAACGAGAGGATTTGCTTTCAGTTCAGGCATGGCTGCGATCTCAACAGCATTTTTACTTTTGTCACAGGGCGATCACGTTCTTGTGACAGAAGATGTATACGGCGGAACCTTCCGCATGGTGACAGAGGTGTTGACCAGGTTTGGCATTGAGCATACGTTTGTTGATATGACGGATAGTAACGAAGTGGCGCGGAATATCAAGCCAAATACAAAGGTCATTTATATGGAGACACCGTCAAATCCGACACTTGGGATTACTGATATTAAAGCGGTTGTTCAGCTTGCAAAGGAAAACGGCTGTTTGACCTTTCTGGACAATACATTCATGACTCCTGCTCTGCAGCGTCCGCTTGATCTCGGCGTGGATATTGTGCTTCACAGCGCAACAAAATTCCTGAGCGGACACAGCGATGTGCTGTCAGGCCTGGCTGCTGTCAATGATGAAGAGCTTGGGAAACAGCTGTATAAGCTGCAAAACGCGTTCGGTGCTGTTCTTGGCGTGCAAGATTGCTGGCTTGTGCTGCGCGGATTAAAAACATTGCAGGTCCGTTTAGAAAAAGCGAGCCAAACAGCGCAGCGGCTTGCGGAGTTTTTTCAGAAGCATCCGGCGGTGAAACGCGTGTATTATCCGGGGCTGGCTGATCATCCGGGCGCTGAAACCCATAAAAGCCAGTCAACGGGAGCGGGCGCCGTGCTGTCTTTTGAGCTTGAAAGCAAAGAGGCTGTTAAGAAATTAGTAGAGAATGTATCACTTCCAGTCTTCGCTGTCAGCCTTGGCGCTGTGGAATCGATTTTGTCCTATCCGGCAACGATGTCTCACGCGGCAATGCCCAAGGAAGAGCGTGAAAAACGCGGTATCACAGACGGCCTACTCCGTCTTAGCGTGGGAGTCGAACATGCAGACGATTTAGAACGTGATTTCGAACAAGCGCTGAAAGAAATTGCGCCAGTGGCGGTTCGTTAAAAAGAAGCCGGGGATGGCCCGGCTTCTTTTATTGTTCATCATCAGGATTCAGAATCGCGAGGACTTGATGATCCTCCCATACGCCGTTGATTTTCACATTTTTGCGGGCGATGCCCTCTTTATGAAATCCCGCTTTTTCCAATACACGCATGGACCCGAGATTGCGGGGCATCACACCGGCTTCAATACGGTGCAGTTTCAATTCGTGAAACGCAAAATCAACAATCAATCTGACCGCCTCTGTCATAAGGCCCTTTCCATTATGGGCTTTGTCTAAAAAATACCCGATAAACCCAGCTTGCAGCGCTCCGCGGATGATTTGAAAGAGCGAAACCGTGCCGATTAATGTATCGTCCGAGGTTGAAAAAATGCCAAAATGATACTCTTCATCACTCTCCAGTCTTTGCTGATACTCTGCTATCCTTTTTCTTTGCCCCTCAACCGTATAATAATCGTTTGCGCGTATCATGGAAAACTGTTCAAAAAAATCCCGGTTTTCGCTTTGCAGCCGCAGATTTTGTTCCGCATCCTTTACTTCTAAAGGTCTTATATAGATGTTTTTTCCTTTTAACATACAATGATCTCTCCGTTCTCATGTCAGCATTCCTCTTACATTATTCTGAGGAACGTGTAAAAATCCTTTTTATAAGAAAGAAGAAAACCAGTTTCCCATAAAGGTGCCGACATAGTTTCCAATTAAGTAGCCGAGCGTACCGACAAGCATGATCGGGGCGACAAGCTCCCGCCATCCCTTGGCAATTGCCATCGCAGCCGCGGTCGTAGGCCCCCCGACAGCAGCGTTGACAGCGAGCAGAATTTCTTCAAGCCGTACGCGGAACAATTTTCCGACCGCTAAGGAAACAGCTAAATTGCTGATTGCAATAATCAAAACAAATAAAAGAATAAGAGGCGCATTGGTGACGATTAAGCGCAGATCTGCAGGAATGCCTATCACCACAAAAAACAAATAAATCAAAAAGGTTCCAAGCTCCTGAGATCCATTAAGCCTTTCAAAAAAACGCGGGAATAGAAAAATGATAAGAACAGTTAAAGACGTAAGCATCAGATATTGATCGCCAAGCGTTCCGGCCAATAGAGGGTGAGAAAAAATGCTTTTGAAATAACCGGAAATCTTCACACTAACCGCAACAAGCGCAAAAGCAGCACCTACATTAAAAGCGATATCCTTTAAGGAAATTTCCTTCCGTTTCCAATAGCTTTCTGCACTGTTTCCCCTATTTCCAGCTGCTTTCACTTTTTCTTCAAACGGCATAGCATAATGCCGTTGAAACCATTTAACTGCAGGAATGCTGATTAAGATAAAAAACAAAAGCGCCATCATAAAATTATCAGCCACAACGGTAGCCGATACATACTCTCCCGGTGTCTCGAATTTTGCTGCCATCGCCGCAAAATTGACTCCGCCGCCGATATAAGAGGCGCTGATCATTCCGCCGATTTTATCTAGATAAGGAATATGCTGTTTGAAAAGAAAAAAAGCGAGGACGCTCCCAAGCACAGTTCCGGCGGAGCTAATCAGAAAAATAAACAACAAACGCCTGCTTTCCTTAAAAATCTGCCGCACATTGATTTGAAACAGCAAAAGGGGAATCGCCAAGGGCACCACATAAGCCCAAACGGTATCGTATACAGGCGATTCAACAGGAAGCACCCCTATATTTGTAAACACCATTGCACCTAAAAGCGCGATAATAGCGCCAGACACAGCGGACGCCCACTTAAAGCGCTGCTCCAGCCCGATGCTCACTGCCGCCCACACCGCAATAAACCCCCATAATACCCAAACATCATCCGAAGAAATCAAAGAATGCAAACCCCATCACCCCTATTATTAGAAAATTAAGACATATTATAATAGCCGAGGAACAGAACAGCAAGTCCGAAAAAAAGTTTTTCTAAAAAAGCAGTTGACGAATAGAGGAGGAGGTTATATAATAGAACTTGTCAGAAAGACAACAACATACCCAGCAACACATACATATCATGATTCCGTAGCTCAGCTGGGAGAGCGCTACCTTGACAGGGTAGAGGTCGCTGGTTCGAGCCCAGTCGGAATCATAGCTTAAACCCTTGCGCAGCAAGGGTTTTTTACTTTTTATAGGGGTTGTCGGTTTTATTAATGCAGTATATGATTTAAATGAAAACTCAGGAATAATATTGAGTTGAGAAGATAAAATAAAAACCCCATTTGTAAAGTCCAGTATGGGGTTTTTTCTTAATCTCATATTAAGTTGCTGCTCTATCTGCGACCTTATAAGTGGATTGCTCAGAAAGAGCGTATGAAGCGCTGGATACTCCAACAATGCCAAGCAAGAGCACTAAACAAATTGCAATTTTACATTTTTTCATTTAAATGTTTCCCCTTTGAATTTGTTTGCGGGCTTCAATTGCCATTTGATAAAAATCGACCGCATCATGTCTATTTTCTTTGTTGGTCAAAAAATCAGCAACAGCAACTGCGTATTCTTCCATATCACCATAAAGGTTTTTCTCTTTGAAGAACTTGAACACTTCTCTAAGTGTTTGTAAGTCGAATGATAAATAAAGACCTTTAACCAGTTTTAATTTCTCTGTTACTTCCTGATTGTTGTGTCTGTCAGCAACCTTCTGACCTTCCTGGAATAATTCTAAAGCAGCCTTTACATCATTCTTCTTTGCTTTGACATATGCTAGATTAAAAATCGCTTTAGACTCATAAATGTGTTTGCGATCCCTATGAATTTCATAGGATATTCGGAAATGTTTCTCAGCATTGTAAAGTTCTTCAAGATTATTAGAACATAAACCCACATTAAAATGGGCTGAGCCAATTAAATGTTGCTCCCCTAACTTTATAGCATCATTTAAAGCCTTTTGAGCTGTTTTTAAAGCATCCTCATAACACATTTTATCTAGACAGTTTCCAAAAATAACAAACTGACATTGGACCATTTCTTTGCCATATGTAAGATTACACTGAGCATCTTTTTGCTCTTTAAAAATAGAGTATGCACGCTGAGCATAAATTCATGGAGAAATGAGTCTCTTTCATATAGTAATAGACCTCTGACACTTTGAAATAGAACTCTGCCTTATCTGTATTTGCGTTTTCGTATAATAATAATGTTATAATAAAAAGCCATAAAATGGTGTGAAGAGGAGGAATTTCGATGCATTACATAACGGCATGCTTAAAAATCATCAGTGATAAAGACCTTAATGAGGTAATGAAGGAATTTAAAAAACTTGAGGAAGAAACGAACAAAGAAGAAGGGTGTATTACATATCATGCTTATCCGCTTGAACCATCAGAACGCAAAATAATGCTGTGGGAGATTTGGGAAAACGAACAAGCAGTTAAAGCTCATTTCACGAAAAAACACACAAAAGATGTTCAAAAACAAGATTTAACGGAAGTAGAATGGTTAATGAAAAGCAATGTGAATGATTAAAAGGCTTCTTAAAAAGAGACATTCAATAACTAACAATTCACCACTTGTAATTAAGTGGTGAATTGTTAGCAGGTTTTTGTCCAACTCTGCTAACGATCATCATTTTCATTCAGAAATCATCAGATGTACAATTCAATAGGCCTTAAAATTAAAGGGCTGATCAGAATCGAATATACTTGTTCAAAATGCATCAACTACCTTGATAAGGTAGAGGTCGAGCCCAGTCGGAGTCATACACGGCGGTTAGAGGCGTTATATCAACGTTTCTAGCCGTTTTTTATTGCGTTGATTTAGTTGTATTAAGACGTAGGTTAGCGGTGGACCATTACCGTGTCTGAGCGTTTCTTATTCTATTAAACTGGAATGGGAAGCGGGGAAACGTACTAGATCATAGAACACTCTAATACCATAAAAAACCCTTTTTTCCGGAACCTTCGGTAAAAAACGAAACTTTTGACTCTATCATTTTGCGGTATGGTGTAAACGGTTACATTTATAGTATACTTATACTATCATTTGTTCAAGCGGATACTGACAGGAAGGATAGAAAAACAGATGAAATACATGAATACAAGACAAAAAGAGATTTTGTATCTGTTGTTATCTGAACCTGATGACTATTTAGTTGTGCAAGATTTCGCAGACCGGGTACAGTGTTCTGAAAAAACGATTAGGAATGATTTGAAAACGATCGAAGATTATTTAAATAAACATTCTCATGCTCAGCTCATTCGGAAGCCAGGGTTAGGCGTCTTTTTACATATAGAAGAGCAGGAAAGGGCCTGGTTAAGCCAACAATTACATACAGAACATTTTCATTCTAGGCAGCGGACCGATGAAGAAAGAATGCTGCAAATTGCTTATGACTTATTAATGAATGTAAAGCCTGTTCCGGCAAAAGAAATAGCCGCTCAGCATTTTGTGAATCGATCTTCCATTAAAAAGGATTTATGTGCTGTAGAGGAGTGGCTGAAGCGATTTGACCTTACTTTGGTTTCTAGGCAGCGGCTTGGTTTGAAGGTTGATGGGAACGAAAAAAATAAAAGAAAAGCATTGGCAAGAATATCTGATTTAATTGATAACACGGAGTTTACTAACCAATTTATTAAAAGTAAGTTCTTACGTCATGAAGTCGATTTTGTGACGAAAGAAATTAAATCATTACAAGAAAAGCATTCTCTCTATTTCACAGATGAGACGTTTGAGAGTTTGCTGCTGCATACGTTGCTAATGATCCGCCGAATCAAATTGAAGCAGCCGATCTCGATATTTCCAAGAGAACTGGCGGCAGTAAAAAAGAAGAAAGAATACCAATGGACACTTGCTTGTTTACAACGGCTTGAGCCGGTTTTTGCAATCCGTTTTCCTGAAGAAGAAGCCGTGTATTTAACACTACATATATTGGGCGGGAAAGTTCGTTATCCATTACAAAAAGAACAGACAAATGACCTTGAAAATGCAGTGCTTCCCAAGGTTGTAAGGCATTTAATCAACCGTGTTTCAGAGCTGAAAATGCTGGATTTTCATAAAGATCAGGATTTGATCAACGGATTGAATATTCATCTCAATACAGTGTTACAGCGTCTGAGCTACGATCTTTCTGTATCAAACCCAATGCTCAATGACATCAAAAAAATGTACCCTTATTTATTTCATCTTATTATTGATGTTCTCGAAGACATCAATCAAACATTTGATCTTTATATCCCTGAGGAAGAGGCAGCGTATTTGACGCTGCATTTTCAGGCAGCGATCGAACGGCTGCATGAGAGCAGCGAGACACATAAAAAGGCGATTATCGTCTGTCATATGGGCATTGGAATGTCACAATTGCTGCGAACAAAAATTGAACGGAAATGTCATCAAATCGCTGTAATGGCTTGTATCGCTAAAGCTGATTTTGCGGACTATACAAAACAACATGAGGATATCGATCTTGTCATTTCCACCATTGCGCTGGAAGATGTATCGATCCCCCATATTGTTGTATCACCGCTTTTGGAGCCTGGGGATGAGAAAAAATTGAGTGCATTTATACGTCAGCTTGACGAGTCGCACCGCCAAAAACAAAATACCTTTCAGATGCTGAACAATACGACACCTTTTTTGGTTTTTTTGCAGCAAGAGGCAGAGCACCGCTACAAGTTAATTGAACAGCTGGCGACAGCTTTGTTTGAGAAAGGTTATGTTGAAAAGGAATATGCGGTTCATGCGGTAATGAGGGAAAAAATGGCGGCGACAAACATTGGGGCAGGCATAGCCATACCTCATGCCAACGCTAAATATATTAAACAATCAGCAATCGCAATTGCCACATTAAAAGAGCCGCTTGATTGGGGAAGTGAAAAAGTATCGCTCGTTTTTATGCTGGCTGTCAAACACGAGGATCAAAATATGACTAAGCAGCTGTTTCGTGAGCTCTCATACCTGAGTGAGCAGCCGGCCTTCGTCCAGAAGCTGACGAAAGAAACAAATGTCATGACATTTTTATCTTATTTGGATTATTAAAAGCAGGGATCCCTTCCTTGCTTTTTTTGTGTTTATAGGGAAAAATGCCGTAATTTCCGGAACTTATGGTAAAAAAAAGCGATTTTAACCGGCTGATTTCGGTATACAGTTGAGACAAGATCTTGTTATTCACACTTTAAAGGAGGTTTCCTATGAAGCTGTTAGCGATTACATCTTGTCCGAACGGAATTGCCCATACGTATATGGCAGCGGAAAATCTGCAAAAAGCTGCTGACAGATTAGGCGTTACCATCAAAGTCGAGACCCAGGGCGGAATCGGCGTAGAAAATAATCTCACCGAAGAGGAAATTCGGGAAGCGGACGCAATCATTATAGCGGCAGACCGCTCGGTAAACAAAGATCGGTTTATAGGCAAAAAACTGCTGTCTGTCGGGGTTCAGGACGGCATCCGTAAACCGGAAGAATTGATTCAAAAAGCACTTAGCGGGGATATACCGGTCTATCATTCCGCTTCAAAATCGGATTCAAACAATCAACAGGAGAAGAAACAAAATCCGATTTACCGTCATTTAATGAACGGCGTTTCGTTCATGGTTCCTTTCATTGTCGTCGGCGGATTATTGATAGCGGTTGCATTAACGCTTGGGGGCGAGAAAACACCTAAAGGCTTAGTCATTCCGGATGATTCTTTTTGGAAAACGATTGAACAGATCGGCAGTGCCTCATTTTCTTTCATGATCCCGATATTAGCCGGATATATCGCCTATAGCATCGCTGATAAGCCGGGACTTGTACCAGGAATGATTGGCGGATATATTGCAGCGACTGGAAGTTTTTATGACAGCGCAAGCGGCGCTGGTTTCCTCGGCGGAATCATAGCCGGATTTTTGGCTGGATACGCGGCACTTGGGATAAAAAAATTAAAAGTTCCAAAAGCAATCCAACCGATCATGCCGATTATTATTATTCCCGTGTTTGCATCACTGATTGTAGGGCTGGCATTTGTATTTTTGATCGGCGCACCAGTAGCTCAAATTTTCACATCTTTAACGGTTTGGCTGGCGGGAATGAAAGGATCGAGCTCGATCCTTCTTGCATTGATTTTAGGCGCGATGATCTCATTTGATATGGGTGGTCCCGTAAACAAAGTAGCATTTCTGTTTGGATCGGCAATGATTGGAGAAGGAAATTATGAAATTATGGGACCAATTGCCGTCTCCATTTGTATACCGCCGATTGGCCTCGGAATTGCGACGTTTTTTGGAAAAAGAAAATTCGAGGCGTCGCAAAAAGAAATGGGGAAAGCGGCATTTACGATGGGACTCTTCGGCATCACAGAAGGAGCCATTCCATTCGCGGCACAGGATCCTCTTCGAGTCATTCCCAGTATTATGGCAGGTTCTATGACGGGTTCGGTGATAGCGATGATTGGCAATGTGGGAGACAGAGTGGCGCACGGCGGGCCGATAGTTGCAGTGCTTGGCGCAGTTGATCATGTCTTGATGTTTTTTATTGCTGTGATTGCAGGATCTCTTGTCACTGCTCTGTTGGTCAATGTACTAAAAAAGGATATTACGGTGGCGTCTCCTGTGTTCAGCGAAGCTGCTGCAGCAAAAGAAATACCGCAGCCGATTCAAGCCGAAAGCCAAAAAGCCGGGATGACGGAAATCAAAAAACTGACAGACATCATCAGCCCAGAGCTAATTGAAACGAATTTAACAGGGAATTCCAGAGATGACATTATTGATGAAATGATTCAAAAATTGTCCCGCGGAGGTATGCTGCTGTCCGAGAGCGGGTTTAAACAAGCCATTTTGAATCGTGAACAACAGGGAACAACGGCGATTGGCATGAATATCGCAATTCCGCACGGGAAATCTGAGGCGGTCAGGGAGCCGAGTGTTGCCTTTGGGATCAAACGATCAGGCGTTGGCTGGAACAGCTTGGATGGATCAGATGCAAAATTAATCTTTATGATTGCTGTACCGAAAGAGAGTGGAGGGAACCAGCATCTGAAAATTTTGCAGATGTTATCCCGAAAACTAATGGATGATAGCTATAGGGAGCGGCTGCTCTCCGTGCAAACAAAAGAAGAAGCATACAAACTGCTGGATGAAATCGTGTAATGCGGAGGGATTTTCATGACGATTGAACCGTTATTTTTCAAGCCTGTTTTCAAAGAGAGGATTTGGGGCGGCACCGCTTTATCTGCTTTCGGCTATAACATTCCGTCAGAACGAACAGGGGAGTGCTGGGCTTTTGCCGCTCATAAAAATGGACAAAGCGTTGTTCAAAATGGACTGTATAAAGGGTTCACGCTCTGCGAATTATGGGAGCATCACAGATATTTATTCGGACATCTTGAAGGAGACCGTTTCCCTCTTCTTACAAAAATATTAGATGCAGATCAAGATTTATCCGTTCAGGTGCATCCGAATGATGACTTTGCAAAAGCACGTGAAAACGGAGAACTCGGAAAAACAGAATGCTGGTACATCATTGATTGCGAAAAAGATGCAGAGATCATTTACGGCCACAACGCAAAAACTAAGGAAGAACTGATCTCGATGATAGAGCTTGGAGAATGGGACGAACTCTTGCACCGGGTAAATGTAAAGCCGGGAGATTTCTTCTATGTGCCAAGCGGTACCGTTCATGCGATTGGAAAAGGCATTCTCGTTTTAGAGACACAGCAGAATTCAGATACAACATATAGATTATATGATTATGAGCGAAAAGATGCAGAAGGCAAGCTGCGTGAGCTTCATCTGGAGAAGAGCATAGAAGTGATAGAGGCTCCATTTATCCCGGATCGGCAGCGTGTCCAATATGAACAAACAGATGATTTGCTCACGGCCACATTGATTGAATGCGCTTATTTTTCGGTGGAAAAGTGGAGTTTATCAGGATCAGCAAGCTTAAAGCAGCAAAAACCATTCCTTCTTGTCAGTGTTATTAAAGGGGAAGGCCGTATGATATCCAGTGGGAATGTCAATCCCTTCAAAAAAGGAGATCATATGTTGCTGCCTTATGAGTTTGGAGAATTTAAACTGGAGGGGCAGGCAGAATGTATCGTCTCTCATCTATAAAACGATAAAGGGAGCAAGTACGCTTATTCACTATTTAATGTAGCGGACTAAAGTGTTGCTAAATGTGGAAAAACCCTTCTCAATTTGGAGGGTTTTTTTGATTAAATGAAAGGAGTGATCTGATTCCTTCACTTTGGTCCCTTACCCGCATTCACGAGTCAAGACCTGACAGTTCTTTAAGTCCTGGGTTTTACATTATTTTGTTTAAGGACTTTGTTAACTAAACGTTGAATGGACTGTAACACATATTTGCTGTTATTTTTCAAAATCAATTGCAGCTTATAATTGTTGTTTCGAAAATTAGTTTTCGCAAAAGAGGAATTGATATGCTGAATTTTAAGGATGGAATCAAGAAAGTATATAAGAATGCAACGAATTAAAGTAAACATGCTGGACAAACTTATAGAGATTAAATAGAAGAAAGGAGGATGGAAATGAAAAAATGGCTGCAAATCGTTAGTGCGTTGTTTCTATCCAGTTTTGTATTAATGGGCTGTAATAATGGCCAAGATAATAATGATAATGATAACAATGCTCCGGATGTTGAGGAGAACGATCAAGATAATAACGGAAACAACCAAGATACTGACGATAACAACGTTCCAGGTGTCGATGAGGATGATACCATCAATAAAGATGATGAAAAAGATAATGATCCTGATCCTGAAGATCCAGTTGAGGATCCTGAAGATACCGATAAAGATAGAAAAGACGAGTAAGGAAACTGCACAAATACTGTTTGAAGAAAAACCCGCTCTCAGTTTAGAGGGAGGGTTTATCTCTTTGCACGGGCTTTAAAAAAGCAGGCATAGAGCCTGCTTTTTTTACATGGTAACGTATCTCCAATGCATAAAACCCCCTGATTTATGCTCCAATTCAAACCCTAATTTCTTTAAAATATGTTGTGAACCAAAATTGTTATGTTCACATCTAGCTGTGATATGGTTCACCGTATCTTGGCTTAAAGCCCAGTTTATTATTTTTTGGGCAGCCTCAACACAATACCCTTTGCGGCGATGGCTTTTATTTGTTGCAAAACGATTTCGATCATACCATTCGTGTCCGGGTCACCTAAAAAACCGGTTCCTCCAACAATTTCATTATTGTCCTTCTTTAAAATAATCCATGAATCAAATCCTTTTGTTCCATTGTTTTCAACTAATTTCTCGCGAAAATAAGGGATGGCTTCAAAAAAATCATAATGTGGCCATTCACCATTTGTTTCATAACCCAGGTCTTTAATGGCCTGATGGTCTCGTATAGATGCAGCGTCTAGAAGGGGAATATCAATCGTTTTTAATCGTAACCGATTCGTTTCAAGAAGAACCATATAGTAATCCTCTTTTCTTTTTTCTGGTAATAATCTTAACATATTACAACCTTTATTTGACTAAAAGTTCTTGGGGCATGAGGTTTATTTGAAATGAATCGTGAAACTGTATGGCAATAGGCAAAGTGCGATAATGCCAGCTGAAAAACGGGTAGGAAAACGTTGATAATGAAGCGTTCCTACCCGTTTTTCTGTTTCTGCTGAAAACATTATATGTTACCTTTTCGCAATCAGATAAAGCGATATGGCTCTTTGGGTTTGTACTGGATTATGAATCGTAATGACCCATTGGTTTCTTCTCCTTGGAAAGCTTGCGATTGCATACAATGGAGCTGTATCGCGTGTAGCAAAGCCGCCGTTAATCACTTTGATATCCCTTCCTTCAAGATGGCAAACAAGGTATTCGCCAGGATCTATTACCTGTTGGCCAGTCCATGCGAAGGAATAAAAACCGTCTCCGAGATCCTCGGTGGAAGATGGCGGTATAAAGCCATCAACATTCAATGTGATTTCTCTTCTTCTCTGTCTTTCTGAAAAGTCTTGATGTCTTTGAGAGTTATAAGTATGTGTAAAGTAAGGAATTAACGCAGGACCATAAAAATAATGATACAAAGCAACCACCCCTTAGTTTTACATTCATACAAATTGTATGTATGTGTATTTCGTTAATTCCTGTTTTGTTTCAAGTTGACGAAGAATGGAACTTTAGGAGTGAGATCCTTTACTGGACTTGATGGTTTTTTACGCGTTTTTATTTGCTGCGGAGAGCAGTGTATTCGCAATGCCAGGTCAGTAGAATCTGGCTGTCTCTGATGATAGAATTTATATATTGACTGCAATAAGAAGATATACATAAATGCAGGGATTTTTTGATAGCGGGGGAAAAGTATGGCGAAAAAAATAGCAAAAACAAATGCGGTTCGTTTGATAGAACAGCACAACATCTCCTATGAGTTATTACGTTACAAAACAGAAGGCGGCCAGCCGGCAAACGGCATCTCTGTTTCAGAAAAAATTGGTTATTCTACAGAGCATGTATACAAAACATTGGTGACAACAGCAGGAGCAAATCATTATTATGTCTTTGTTATACCCGTTGCTGAGGAATTAAATCTAAAAAAGGCAGCAAAAGTAGCAGGAGAAAAGAAAATAGAAATGATTGCAATGAAGGAATTATTAGGGGTAACTGGCTATGTTCGCGGCGGCTGTTCACCAATTGGCATGAAAAAATCGTTCCCGACCTATATTGATGCAGCTGCTGAAACACTTGATTTTATCATTGTCAGTGCAGGGAAAATCGGCATGCAGCTAAAGTTAGCGCCACAAGATTTAGCGAAAGCATGCGATGCGGCATTTGCAGAAATTGTATAGATAATAAATAAAAAAGCTTAGACACCTAGATCTAAGCTTCTTCCACATCTCTTTCAAATATGATTTCAAAATAAGCAGCTGCTCCATAGCCATCTATACTGGGAGCGAAAATCTGAACGAATGTCCAGCCCCTTTTTGCATAGTCGTGGATGATTTGCTGGTAGTCTTCTTTAGGCCTTCTTCTCATCGTGCTCAGTTCAACTCTTACGAATTCATATTCTTTCATCGTTTGATCCCTCCTATTAAGGTATACGCAAGAGTGAGAAGGATGTTCCGAAAACATGGGTGGAGGGCAAGAGTAAATTTGAAAATAGAAATAAAGTCTTATAAGTATCCACTTTCTCAATGTCTTCTTTATATATGGCAACACATGAAAGTCTTTTCCACATCTGCAATGCCCCCAACAATAACAAGCATAAGTTTTCTAATGAAAAAGGTCTGCAAGCGGGTTCCATTTCTATTTATTAGACTTCTAAATCTATGAACATAGGAAACTATCATACTGGTAGTCGGTACAATTTCTTTTACTGCCTTGACTTGCAGATAAACACAAAAGTCTATTTTTTTGTTTGCCTTTGGCTTATAATACCTGATGATGGAAAATAGAGTTATAGGTTGAAGATTTAATGCGTCTAGTTTCATTAGGAAAGAGTACAGCACACCTGAAGCGGTTATCATCTGCTTGCCTGAGCTTTGCAAATGGCTGGATAAAAAACAAGAACTTTTTCAATTAAAACATGCAACGATTCGGACATGTTTTGTATCCGGCTGGATCTACCTCATTATTTATTTTGCCTTTAAGTAATCATTTTAAGAAAGCGATGATATTCATGAACAAAGAAACCCTAAAATACATACTCACTATTTTCTCTATATGTGCAACTCTCCATGAAACCGATGGTATACGAATTGCCCATAGCTGGATTTTGAGTGAAATCGTACGATTTTTGATTTGCATGGCTGTGTTTTTTGCCGTGACATTTCTATTAGATGCTGTTTTTCCAAACAAAAAAGAGTCACATTAATGCGTGGCTCTTTTTGCATGACATCATCTGATCAAAAACATCACAAATGAATCAACCATCATGGTCAAAAACAGCAAGCAAAAATAAATGAGCGAGTAGACAAACATATCCTTTGCCCACTTCACGTCATCGTCCGTTTTGAATCCCTGGATGCTTTTTTTGATCCATATGCCTCCGAGAATCAAGGCAGCTAAGAAATAAAATGGGCTGATATGGCCGGTGCCGAGAGAAAAAGGCAATAATAGCGTGACCGGCACCAGGACTGCAATATATTGAATCATTTTTATTTTTGTTACATGATTTCCTTTTACAACAGGCAAGAGCGGAACGCCTGCTGCCCGATATTCCTCTTTGCGTCTGATCCCGATCGCCCAAAAATGCGGGGGCTGCCACAGAAACATAATTGCGTACAACAGTACTGCAGTCATACTGATATCTCCGGTTACGGCACAATACCCCATCAACGGCGGCGCAGCTCCCGGGAAGCTCCCGACAAATGTGCTCCACACAGAGGTTCGTTTCACCCATACTGTATAGATCATCGCATAAAAAATAAAGGCAGCCAGTCCAAGAAGGGCAGTTAATGGATTCAGTGAATACAACATCGCAAGGCCTGCGATTCCTAAAACGGAACCATACGTTAAGATCATGGCTGGCGGCATTTTCCCTGTGACTGAGGCCCTGCTGCGGGTGCGTGCCATTTTTGCGTCCATATGCCGATCGAAAAAGTTGTTATAGACAGTGCCGGAAGCCATGACAAACGCGGTTCCGAGCATTGCCGTCACCATTGTCATCAAAAAAGCCATTCCGGTTAATGGTTTTTCTGCGCTTGCAAACGCGATCCAAAATCCGCCGAAGGCTGCTATCGAGTTTGATATGATAATGCCGGGTTTTGCAAGTTTGATAAAATCGTAAACTGTTACCCGGTTCGAAGCCTTTATGTATTTCGTTTCAGCTATAGCTGCAGATTCTCTTGTATTCTCCAAATATAGACGCCTCCCCCAAGACAGCATGCTTTTGTTATCGTAACAAGAGGGCTATGGAATCACAATTATTTCCTATATTTGTCATGATATTGTCATTTTTAAAATAAAAAAATGGGGAGCTGGACTGCCCCCATTTGGTAAACGGCGCTTAGTATCAGTATCCTCCGCCGTATCCCCCACCATATCCTCCGCCATATCCTCCACCGTAACCATACCAAGGGTAGTAAGGCGGGCGTGGGCGCGGGTAATAGTAAGGCGGACGAGGATAAAACGGATAGAACGGTCTTGGGTAATAATAAGGCGGATAAAATGGCGGTCTCGGGCGCGGATAATAATAAGGCTGTCTTTCATCATAAGATGTAAATTGTTCAAAAGTCTGTTCATTCAAAGGATAATCCAAGAGGAAAACCTCCCTAATTTTTTATTCCTTTTACCATATTCTTGATATTTGGATTGGGTGTATGTACATTCGTGAAATCGGATTTTTTTGTGATGAAATCCCTGAAAAAGGATTGACAAGAACTTCTAAATCTCATAGTATTACAAATGTGAAATAAATGTTACTCTAATGTTACAAAAATATTTCTAAATAGATACAGTTCTAACTGAGGAAAGATAAATCGAAAAGGTTATGAAAGAAGGAATTTGGGTTGTTAGCAAAAAGAATTAAATGGTTTCATGTATTAATAGCAGTTGTATGTGTGGCGGGCCTATTCGGGTTTTTTCACAATTCATTTAAAAAAGAAACGGTTATGAATAAAGTAAAAACTGATTCTCAGTATGGGAATGTGGAGATCGCAACGCTCGTGAATGACGGGAAAACCTTCAATTACGCGGTAAACTATCCCGTTTTCAAAAATAAAAAAATGGATTCAGCATTAAAGAGTTTCGCAGAGAAAGAGGTTCGTCAATTTCAGAAGGAAACAAAAGACGTTAACCAGGAGCATACGACAAAACGCAACGAATTAAATGTTGATTATAAAATTGTCCATTATGCCAAGCAGACAGTTGCGATTGTATTTAATGAATATAAATATATCGGCGGTGCACACGGACAAACCGTGAAAAAAACGTTTAACTATGATTTTAGTAAGCAAGCTTTTCTTTCGATTGATGATATTTTCAAAGAGGACGCTGACTATTTACATAAGCTTTCGTTAATTGCTTATCATGAGCTGAAAAAGGATAAGGACATTGCTGCAGACGATGCACTGTTAAAGGAAGGAACTGCACCGAAAAAAGATAATTTCAGCCGCTTTGCCATCAAGGAAGATTATATCGAATTTTATTTTGATACATATCAGGTCGCAGCAGGCTATCTTGGAGAGCAATCGATTGCCATTAAGAAAAGCATTTTGAAAGACATCGTAAAAGAACAATATATTAATAAGGCAAAAAACAAAAATAAAATCAAAGAACAAAAGCCGAAGCATGAAGTGATTTCTTTACCCAAAGAGGAATCGGTTGATCCTAATCAAAAAGTCATTGCGCTTACTTTCGATGACGGCCCGAACCCTGCGACAACAAGTCAGATTCTGGACTCCTTGAAGAAATATAAGGGGCATGCCACGTTTTTTGTTCTCGGGAGCAGGGTGCAATATTATCCGGAAACGTTAAAAAGAATGCTGAAAGAAGGAAATGAGGTGGGGAACCATTCATGGAGCCATCCGCTTCTCACAAGGCTCTCAGTGAAAGAGGCGTTAAAGCAAATCAATGACACGCAAGATATCATTGAAAAAATAAGCGGATACCGCCCGACGCTTGTAAGACCTCCATATGGCGGCATTAATGAGGAGCTGCGTAGCCAATTAAAAATGGATGTCGCGTTATGGGATATTGATCCAGAAGATTGGAAAGACCGAAACAAAAAAACAATCGTTGACCGTGTCATGAGTCAGGCGGGAGATGGAAGAACCATCTTGATTCACGACATTTACAGCACCTCTGCAGATGCGGCCGATGAAATTATCAAAAAGCTCACCGATCAAGGCTATCAATTGGTGACGGTCTCTCAGCTTGAAGAGGTGAAAAAACAAAGAGAAGCGAATTAATACGAAAAGGCTGCCGCGGATATTTCCCGGACAGCCTTTTTTCTATTTAATAAGAGCCTGTGGTGGCCCAAACATTCAGGTTTGGTCCTGAATACTTGCCGAAAGCGTAAGAAGTCCTTGGATCTAAATCATATACCATCGGTGTGTAACAAGATTTTTGGCCGGCCACCGCTTTTCCGTTGCCGCCTGCAGAATCACAATTATATCTCTTTCCGTCCGTGTTCCGGGTAATTTCCGCATTTGCTTCAAAGCCGGATGTCAATGTATTATTCATCGTGATTTTTGCCCAAGCCGTTTTACATGTACTGCTGAATTTGAGCTCGACCACTCCGATGACTTGATTGTTGGCATTTACTAAGTTTGAGGATTTTTTTGTAGAGCCGCTTGATGCACAATCATTGTAATAAGGGCTTTTTCCATCATAGGTATGGGTTTCCGCATTGGCGGGCGCTCCTTTGACGGCAAAAACAAATACAACTGCGAATAACACCAATGATACCTTTGTAAATAATCTTTTCATGTCCTTTTTGACCTCCTTAATATGTCAAACAATAAATCATACGAAGGAACAATCAAAACATGTATGCTTTTTTGTGACAATAAAGGCGGCCGGGAGGATGGAGTTCTTGGCCGCCTATGGTATCGGAATTAAGCTTTTACATCAATGGTTTGTCCGAGCGTTGGATGCTGAATCATCTTTAAGGTTTGATCGGCATTTTGCTGGGCGGTGTCCAGCATTTTTTTCGTTAAAGCGATACCAACATTTTGGGCAAGGGATGCTTGATGCATCGCGACTGATAAAGCAGGAATATCCATCGTTCCACCTCCTATGCCTTACCTATCGGCGGCTTTGTATGATTTTACAGTGAAAAATGGCTTAATTTACGCTGTTGACCCTTACGCTGCGGTATACCTTATGTTTTTAACAAGGGGGGGAATCAGGATGAATCTTGTAATGGAAAAAACCTTGGAGCAATATGAAAAGCTGTTTTCGATGGAAGAACAGAAAAGAGAGGATGAATTTCGGTATACGATGATGAAGCCGTTTGAAAAGATGTGGAGCGCTATCCAAGTTCCGTTGAGAGCGAAGGAGCCGAACGGCTATGATGTAATCATGGCTGTGAAAATGCTTGGTTATTTAGATGTGTGTGATACTGAAGCTGGGCAGAAAACACTGCAAATACTGAAAGAATCTTATGCTGCAGAGACAGCTGAATCTGCGCTGCGGCAATGTATTCATTTTGCTGAGCGCGAACAGCTGCGGGTGGATGCAGACGAAATCAAATTCGGTCTTTACATTGCTGACCCCAATAGGCTTCAGCTGCAAAAAGGCTACTGCGGGTTTGGCGGAATACCGGGCTTTATTCATATATGGATGAATCCGGACAGCTATAACCTGCCGAGGATTCCTTCAATTATTGCTCATGAGTTTCATCATAATTTGCGGTTTTCGTATGTTGATTTTCATCATGGCTCTGTGAGTGTCGGGGATTATCTTGTGATTGAAGGGTTGGCTGAGTCATTTGCCAGAGAATTGTTTGGCGAGGAGCAGTTGGGTCCTTGGGTAACACGATTTGCTCAAGAAGATTTGCAGTATTCCATTGAAGTCATCAATGAGGTGCTTGCTGTGAAAGGCTTTTCGGAAGTCAGACGTTATATGTTTGGTGATCCAATTGCGAAAGTCCAAGGCTTCGAGCCTGCAGGATTATCGGCTTTTGCGGGTTATGCAGTTGGGTATCATGCCGTTCAGTTATTTATGGATAAACATCAAGTCACGATAAGCAAGGCCACGCTCTTGGATGCGGAGACCATTCTTTCTCAGTGCGGGCTGTTTTCCAAATGAAAAAAGCGTCACATACAGCGGCGCTTTTTGATTCCCAGAGCGAGCAGTTCTATGGCTGCACAAGCGGCAATTCCAAGCGTATACGATTTGATATCGCTCCATAAAAATCCGTATCCCAGAACAAGGCCGCCAAGAGAAGTGTCTCTGATCCGGTCGATCCATTCGGCGTGATACAGCTGGCTGATTTCAATAATAAAACAGAAAGAAAGACTGATCATGCCCGTGAATATTGTCTTCATTTTCTGAAAAAGAAACCCGCAGCCCGTAAAAATCATGGCGGCCCACAGCGAGTCCCCTAGATAAGTATTGACGGTATCCGGAAGAACACTGGAGAACATTCTAGATCCAAGCCCCATCCCAATAATCAGTATGGTGAACGCTGCATATATCCATCGATTTCGTTTCATTGAAAATTGATACCCCGTCTTCAATTGATCTTCCCTGTATTGTAAGGAATTTGTCTTTTATTTGTCCAATAAAAAAGCGGCTGAACAGCCGCAAAAGGGTTTATTTTGCTTTAAGGTTTACATGGTCAGCGGTCTGGTCCTTGCCAATTACAAAATGAAGTTCATATCGGCCTGTGTCATATACATAGTCGATTTCATCCGTAAACGGGACGGTTAACACTCGATTCGCGGGGCCTATTTCATTCCGCAGCACTTCCGGGGTCACTCCGCCTAAATTAAGCTGCCGTTCCACGCCAGTTCCAAAGTAGCGGATTTCTGAAATTGTCATGTCTTTATGATAGGAAAATCCGTAGCCCGGGTTCCCCATATTCCAGTGATATAAATCAAACCGATTGTCTCCTCCAGACGGTCGTTCCGGTTCTCCTAATTTAGCATGGACATCGCCTTTCGTGCTTTTGTTAACTGTAAGGCCTTGCACCTGATGAGGCATTTCCCCTGTGTAGGCGGTGTTGTAAAGATTTTTGACAAGCTCGGCGGCTGACTGGTTTGTGTTTTCAGAGAGTGAGGTTGTTTGAGTTACAGCCTTTGCCGGTGTTGAAAAGGACGCCGTCCCAAAGCCGGAAAGAGAACCCGTTAGTGCTGCTGCCGCGGTTAGAACAGACATTGTTTTTTTCATGCTGATCCCTCCTTTTTCATCTATCATCTCGTTTCCCGGTGTTTATGCAATAAAACATGTGAGTGCGCTTTGTATGTTTTATTGATCCCTTGTAAGGGAACAGAAATGGGTAATTCGGTATATACACAAGCAAGAAAGGGGAATGGAGATGGCTGAACAGAAAAACATCACAATAAACGGCGTTGAAATGGAAGCGTCCGAAGAACAGACGGTGCTGCAGCTTTTGAATAACAGTTCGATTGAAGTGCCGCAAGTTTGCTATCATCCAAGCTTAGGGCCGATTGAAACATGCGATACATGCATCGTCAGCATCAATGGGGAGCTGAAAAGATCGTGCTCCGCTGAATTAAAGGATGGAGACGTCATTGATACGCTTTCGCCTGATGTGAAAAAAGCGCAGGTCATCGGGATGGACAAGATTTTATATAATCATGAGCTTTATTGTACAGTTTGCGATTACAACAACGGGGGATGCGAAATACATAATACGGTGAAGGAAATGAAAATCAATCACCAAAGCATCCCGTTTGACCATAAGCCTTACCATAAGGATGAATCTCATCCGTTTTACCGGTATGATCCAGATCAGTGTATTTTGTGCGGACGCTGTGTTGAAGCGTGCCAGGACGTTCAGGTAACTGAAACCCTGACCATTGACTGGGAGCGGAAACGCCCGCGCGTCATTTGGGATAACGATGTGCCGATCAATGAGTCGTCTTGTGTGTCATGCGGCCACTGTTCCACCGTCTGTCCGTGTAACGCGATGATGGAAAAAGGAATGGAAGGGGAAGCCGGATATTTAACAGGCATTGATAATGAAACGCTCCGCCCAATGATCGAGATCACAAAAGGCGTAGAGACAGGATACGGCTCGATTCTTGCTATTTCTGATATGGAATCCGCCATGCGTGATGAACGAATCAAGAAAACGAAAACCGTCTGTACCTATTGCGGTGTCGGCTGCAGCTTTGATGTCTGGACAAAGGGCAGAGACATTCTGAAAGTTGAGCCGCAGGAGGAAGCGCCAGCGAACGGCATTTCTACTTGTGTAAAAGGAAAGTTCGGCTGGGATTTCGTGAACAGCGAGGAACGCCTGACAAAGCCGCTGATCCGCGAAGGAGACCATTTCCGTGAAGCGGAATGGGAGGAAGCATTAACGCTGATCGCCAGCAAGTTTACGGATTTAAAAGAGGAGTTTGGCCCGGATTCACTCGCTTTTATTACATCTTCTAAGTGTACAAACGAAGAGTCCTACCTCATGCAAAAGCTGGCCAGAGGGATTATTGGCACAAATAATGTGGACAACTGCTCGCGCTATTGCCAATCTCCTGCGACTGCCGGCCTGTTCCGGACAGTCGGATATGGCGGTGACTCAGGTTCGATTACAGATATCGCGCAAGCGGACCTTGTGTTGATTATCGGTTCGAACACGTCTGAGTCGCATCCGGTCTTGTCCACTCGCATTAAACGGGCTCATAAGCTGAGAGGGCAGAAAGTGATTGTAGCGGATATCAGAAAACACGAAATGGCAGAGCGCTCTGATTTATTTGTCCAGCCCCGTGCTGGATCAGATATCGTCTGGCTGAACGCCATCGCCAAATATTTAATTGAAAACGGCAAGGCCGATGAACGCTTTTTGCAGGAAAAAGTGAACGGACGGGATGAATATGTAAAAAGCCTGGCGCCATATACCCTTGAATATGCCGAGGAGAAAACAGGTATTGATCAAGAAACCCTCATCCAAATGGCGGAGATGATTGGCCAGGCTGACAGTGTGTGCGCATTGTGGGCAATGGGCGTGACACAGCATATTGGCGGAAGTGACACAAGCACGGCAATCTCTAATCTGCTGCTTGTGACAGGAAACTACGGAAAACCGGGAGCAGGCTCTTACCCACTGCGCGGCCACAACAATGTGCAGGGAGCAAGTGACTTCGGAAGCATGCCTGACAGACTGCCGGGCTATGAAAAAGTGACGGACGACCAAGTCCGCCAAAAATACGAGCGGGCGTGGGGTGTGCCGCTGCCGAAGGAGCCGGGCATGACCAACCATGAAATGATCGAAAAAATCCATTCCGGCCAGCTGAAAGCGATGTATGTAAAAGGTGAAGAAATGGGTCTGGTCGATTCCAATATCAATCATGTACACGCCGCATATGAAAAGCTTGATTTCTTTGTGGTGCAGGATATTTTCCTTTCACGTACAGCAGAGTTTGCTGATGTTGTTCTTCCTGCGAGCCCAAGCCTTGAAAAAGAGGGAACCTTTACAAACACAGAACGCCGTATTCAGCGGCTGTATCAGGTGTTTGAACCGCTGGGCGAATCAAAGCCGGACTGGCAGATTATTATGGAGGTTGCCAATAAGCTCGGTGCTGACTGGCACTATGAGCACCCTGGAGACATTATGGAGGAAGCAGCGATGCTGTCGCCGATTTATGCCGGTGTCACCTATGAACGCCTTGAAGGCTACAACTCCCTGCAATGGCCTGTAAGTGCTGATGGAAAGGATTCTCCTTTACTTTTTACAGAGCGCTTCCCTTTTCCGGACGGCAAAGCCATTCTCTATCCTGTTCAGTGGACAGAGCCTGAAGAGTTCGGTGAGGAATATGATATCCACGTCAACAATGGGCGGCTCTTGGAGCATTTCCACGAAGGGAACCTGACCTACAAATCAAAAGGCATTTCGAAGAAAACACCGGAAGTGTTCTTAGAAATTTCTCCAGAGCTCGCGGCAGAAAGAGGGATTCAGGACGGAACCCTTGTCAGACTCACATCGCCTTTCGGAAATGTCAAAGTAAAATGCCTAATAACTAATCGTGTCAAAGGGAAGGAAGTATACCTGCCAATGAACGATTCAGGGGAAGCGGCGATCAACCTGTTAACAGGCAGCCATGCCGATAAGGATACTGATACACCTGCTTACAAAGAAACATCAGCCAAGTTGGAAATTTTGAAGCATGACGGAACCAATCCGCTGCCTAAGATCAATCACCGAAACGGCAATCCGCAGCCGCAAATCGGTGTGCAGGTAGAAAAGAAATGGGCGCGGAAGGATTATATTTTTCCTGGCGACGCTGTGAAAAGGGGGATTGGGCATAATGGCTAAAGCGATTAAGCGAATTCAGAAAATCGAGATAACCGAAGAGGATCAGCGAAAGCGTGATATGAAAGAAATTGAAGACGCATTAGTCGAAAATAAGGAAGCTATTCTTGAAACGCTGCATATGATTGGCCACATGAACGAGCGCGGTGTTCTGCCATTACTCCGCGGCCTTTTTGGCCAAGGGGATAAAGTTCTAGATATCCTGGTGAAAAAGGCAGATACAGAGGAAACAGCCAATACGTTGAAAAATCTGCTTCTCCTGTTTGGAACGCTAGGCATGCTGGATGTGAAACAGCTGGAGCCCCTTATTTTGAAAGTGAATGCGGGCGTGGCAAATGCGGTGGAACAGAAGGACAGCGAAGAGAAAACAGGTTATTTTGATATCATTCGTTCGCTCAAAGATCCGGAAATCAACAAAGCAGTTACACTGCTCTTCTCCTTTTTAAAAGGAATGGGACAAGACACAAAGGAGCTGGAACGCACGACTCAGCCTCCAGAGCATCAAAAACATCATCAGGAACCCCGAGAGAAAAGGGAAATGAATAAGCGAGATTGATTACGTGCCCGAGCCGGCTACTGCCAGCTCGGGTTTTTTGTGAGGGGAGTCTTAGGAACTAGGAATAAATATCTAAATTAGAAACAAGACAAAGAAGCTTCCTGAGTTGGAAAATGATAGGACATCGCAGGCCAGTCCAGTATTTATTCCAGTAGAGGATAGGTATCTATGTCATTGGAAGATCTATACTATGAATGGATCTGATAGAGTAATTTGTTACTTTGTTCCCTGTTAAGAAAAGGAAAAGCGTGCTTATAATAGAAAACGATTACTTTAGATGGAGGAACAACAATGAAAAAAGCATTATTCATTTTGTTTGTGCTAACGATTGGATTTGCGCTTTCTGCGTGCAGCCAGTCAAGTGATGCGTCAGCTGAGCAAAAGACAGAAAAGAAAGAAGCAACAGCAACGAAAAAGAAAACAGAAGAAAAAAACGAAGCCAAAACGGATGAAAAGGTGCATAAGGTAGGCGAAACTTTTAAAGCTTCCAGCACAAATTTCTCGGTCAATAAAGTATATACGACGGCAGAGCAAGGCGAGTATAAGACGAAAATTGGCGACAAAGAAAAAACAATAAATAAAAATGAAGAATTTTTAATAGTTGAGGTAACGATCGAAAACATAAGCGACAAATCTTTCAATTATACGAGTGGCGGTTTTGAATTGAAAGACAGCAAAGATCAATCGATCAGAGCAAACATAGTATCTACTGCTGACCTGGAAACAAGCCTTAAATCAGGGAAGTTAGCCTCAGGTAAAAAGGTAACAGGCACAGTCAGTTTTGTGATTCCAAAAGGAGAAAAAGACCTTAATTTGTCATATAATCCATCATTTTTAAACTTTGAAACAGAGGATATTACATATTTCGTAAAATTGAATTAAGGTATTTTTTGAGCATGTCACCGGAAGATCGGAGCATGCTTTTTTTATAGTAGTATAAAATGGTAGTGAGGTGATCCATTATGCAAAACAATTGGCTGGAACGGGCACAGCGAATGCGGGCGATCGCACAGGCTGGGCTCGCTTTTTCCAAGGATGTATATGACAGAGAACGGTACGAAGAGCTGATGAAGCTTAGCGTAGAGATGATGGCGGATTACTCGGAGAAGGACATTGAAGTCATCACTGATTTATGGAAGGGCGAGAAAGGCTATCCGACACCGAAAGCGGATGTTCGCGGAGCAGTGTTTCGAGAGAATCAGATTTTGCTTGTCCGGGAGAAGCATGATGTGCTGTGGTCGCTGCCTGGCGGGTTTTGCGAGATTGGTTTATCACCGGCTGAAAACGTGATCAAAGAAATCAAAGAAGAGTCGGGTTACGATACTGAACCGTCCCGATTGCTGGCCGTGCTAGATAGCCATAAGCACCCTCATCCGCCTCAGCCGTATCATTACTATAAGATATTCATTGAATGCAGCATTACAGGCGGGCAGGGGGAAACAGGAATTGAGACGAACCGTGCCGCTTTTTTTCCGGAAGACCGGCTCCCGCCGCTTTCTCCAAAACGAAACACACCTTCACAGCTCAGCATGCTATTTGATTTGACGCGCCATCCAGAAAAGAACACGATATTTGACTAAACAAAGAAAGAGCCCGGAAGGCTCTTTCTTTTTTATAGCGCAATATGTTTTTCGTTGGCGAGTTTTAGAAGGGTCAAAATAGAATCGGCTTGTTTATGGCCGAGTTTTTTCTTTAATTTGTTTTCTTCAACTAGTCGGCTGCCATAAATCTCGACAGAAGCTTTGTCGACGACAGTATGCCAGTTTTCCTGATTTTTTCCTTCAACAAGCGGTTTCTCATGTCTCTCAGAAAAAGAGAACACAAATAATACAAATGCAAGTGAAAGTAGGATGCCGACAACTTGTTTTCTGAAATTAGTCTGTGCTGCCATGTTGTTCTCTCCTTCACCTTTTACCTTCTATTTAATCATAGAATCAGCGTGCTTTATATAATGGGAAAGTCATTTTCGGAGTTAGTGCAATTGGTTGGAAAAAAGGGTGTTTTCTGATCGGAGCGGTGCAATTGAATGCATATTGAATTTGGATGCTTATGCCTAAGGTCACGTTGTGAGCCAAAGCGGTAGTGCTGAATAGAAAAAAATTGAAAGATTATGGTAAGATGAACGAAATTCGAGAGGGAATATATGATGCCTGCATCGGACATCGTGATCGCCTGCCTGCTGTTATCAATCTGTCTATACTTGATTGTCCCTCTCTTTTTCGAAAGCGGGAGGTGAAGAAGAGCTCAATTTCTGAATTCTTTCAAGGGGAGTGACAATACGTGAATGTGTTAAACCGCCGACAAGCCTTGCAGCGAGCACTGCTCAATGGAAAAAACAAACAGGATGCT
Source organism: Bacillus rugosus (assembly GCF_023238245.1). Classification (NCBI taxonomy): domain Bacteria; kingdom Bacillati; phylum Bacillota; class Bacilli; order Caryophanales; family Bacillaceae; genus Bacillus; species Bacillus rugosus. The sequence continues at coordinate 1,313,297 of NZ_CP096590.1, forward strand.
TATCATCCGTTTCCATGGTACGAAACGATGAGAAAGGATGCGCCAGTTTCCTTTGATGAAGAAAACCAAGTGTGGAGCGTTTTTCTTTATGATGATGTCAAAAAAGTCATTGGGGATAAAGAGCTGTTTTCCAGTTATATGCCGCAGCAGTCAAGCGTTATTGGAAATTCGATCATTAACATGGACCCGCCGAGGCATACGCAAATCCGCTCTGTAGTGAATAAAGCCTTCACGCCGCGTGTAATGAAACAATGGGAACCGAGAATTCAGGAGATCACAAATGAACTGATTCAAAAATTTCAGGGGCGAAGCGAGTTTGACCTTGTTCACGATTTTTCATATCCGCTTCCGGTTATCGTAATATCTGAGCTGCTCGGAGTGCCTTCAGAGCATATGGATCAGTTTAAAACATGGTCTGATCTTCTGGTCAGCACCCCGAAAGATAAAAGTGAAGAAGCTGAAAAAGCTTTTTTGGAAGAACGAAACAAATGCGAGAAAGAACTGGCCGCGTTTTTTGCCAACATCATTGAAGAAAAGCGGAACAAGCCGGCACAGGACATCATTTCAATTTTAGTTGAAGCGGAAGAAACAGGCGAGAAGCTGTCCGGAGAAGAGCTGATTCCGTTTTGTACGCTGCTTCTGGTAGCCGGGAATGAAACCACAACAAACCTGATTTCAAATGCGATGTACAGCATATTAGAAACACCGGATGTTTATGAGAAACTGCGGAATCAACCTGAACTGATGCCTCAGGCAGTCGAGGAAACCCTTCGCTTCAGGGCGCCTGCTCCGGTTTTGAGGCGAATTGCCAAGCGGGATACGGAGATCGGGGGGCACCTCATTAAAGAAGGTGATATGGTTTTGGCTTTTGTGGCATCTGCAAATCGTGATGAAGCGAAGTTTGACAGGGCGCACCTGTTTGATATTCACCGCCATCCCAATCCGCATATTGCATTTGGCCACGGCATCCATTTTTGTCTTGGGGCACCGCTTGCCCGTCTTGAAGCAAAGATCGCGTTAACGTCATTGATTTCTGCTTTTTCTCATATGGAATGCGTCAGTATCACTCCGATTGAAAACAGCGTGATATACGGATTAAAGAGCTTCCGTGTGAAAATTTAATAGATAAGGAGACTGGAGATTCATGAAAAAGCACCATATTTCGATTATCAATATCCCGGCGTACGGGCATGTCAATCCTACGCTTGCTTTAGTGGAGAAGCTTTGTGAAAAAGGGCATCGTGTCACGTATGCGACGACTGAGGAATTTGCGCCCGCTGTTCAGCAAGCCGGTGGAGAAGCATTTATCTATCATACATCCTTAAATATTGACCCTAAGCAAATCAGGGAGATGATGGAAAAGAATGACGCGACGCTCAGTCTTTTGAAAGAATCACTGAGCATTCTGCCGCAGCTTGAGGAGTTATATAAGGATGATCAGCCTGATCTGATCATCTATGATTTTGTCGCGCTGGCTGGAAAATTGTTTGCTGACAAGCTTAATGTGCCTGTCATCAAGCTCTGTTCATCATATGCCCAAAATGAATCCTTTCAGCTCGGAAATGAAGAAATGCTGAAAAAGATAAAAGAAGCCGAGGCTGAATTTAAAGCCTACTTGGAGCAAGAGCAATTGCCGGCTGTTTCATTTGAACAATTAGCTGTGCCGGAACCACTAAATATTGTTTTTATGCCGAAGTCCTTTCAGATTCAGCATGAGACGTTCGATGACCGTTTCTGTTTTGTCGGCCCTTCCCTGGGAAAACGGACAGAACAAGAAAGCCTGTTAATTGACAGGGGTGATCGCCCGCTTATGCTGATTTCATTGGGAACGGCGTTTAACGCATGGCCGGAATTTTACAAGATGTGCATGGAGGCATTTCGGGGTTCTTCATGGCAAGTGATCATGTCGGTCGGGAAATCGATTGATCCTGAAGGATTGGATGATATCCCTGCTAACTTTATCATTCGCCAAAGCGTGCCGCAGCTTGAGGTGTTGGCGAAAGCCGATTTGTTTATTTCTCATGGCGGGATGAACAGTACGATGGAGGCGATGAATGCCGGTGTGCCGCTTGTCGTCATTCCGCAAATGTATGAGCAGGAGCTCACCGCAAAGCGTGTCGATGATTTAGGCCTCGGTGTTTATTTGCCGAAAGAAGAAGTGACTGTTTCCAAGCTGCAGGAAGCGGTGCAGGCCGTATCCGGCGATCGAGAGGTGCTCAGCCGCGTCAAGGATATGCAAAAAGATGTAAAAGAAGCAGGCGGAGCGGAGCGTGCGGCAGCTGAGATTGAAGCGTTTATGAAAAAATCAGCTATCCCGCAGTAAAATATAAAAACCGAAATCAAACATACGATTTCGGTTTTTTTGTTTAAATGTTCTTTTTCATCCCGCATCTTCGGCATTCTCTAAGAAATTTTCCGCCTTTTACAGAGCTTTTGAACAGTGTGTAATCACAATTGTCACAGCGCCCGCTGCGGACGTCCGGATATTCGTTAAATTCGTAAACGATCGATGTATCGTAGCCTTTTGTTTCATATTCTTCTTTTTTTGTTTCCATGATCGATCCTCCGTTAGCAAACGTGTCTGCTGTTTATATTACAGCAAGCTTCCGGCGTATTCAATGGATTTTAGAGGCATGGGTTTATCTTGATTTCTCCCTTGGTTTGCGCCACAATAGCTTTATTAAGCTTGTATACATAAAAAGCCTATGCAAAGAGGAGAGGAAACGGGTATGGGAAAAGGGTTATATGGAAAACGCGTGGCGATCGGGGGCTCCCGAAAAACAGAAGAAATCAGCACGATCATTGAAAAACAGGGCGGAACCCCTGTCATCCGGCCTCTCCAAGGAACAGTTTACTTAGCAGAGAAGCAGGTGGAGCCGGATTTACGGACGTTTGCGGAGAGAAAAGCTGACTGGGTTATTTTCACGACTGGCATCGGCACGGAGACTCTTGTCGATATGGCAGAGAAAATCGGTCTGAAAGACGAGTTTCTGCAGGCGATTCGCCAGGCGAAAGCGGCATGCCGGGGATACAAAACGCTGGCTGCACTGAAAAAGCTAGGGATCACACCGGAAGCTTCGGATGAAGACGGGACAACAAGTGGGTTAATCCGTTCCTTGGAAGCTCACGATTTTTCAGGAAAAACAGTCATGGTGCAGCTTCATGGAGAAAAAGCACCGGCCCTCATCGCATTTCTTGAAGAAAAGGGCGCAACTGTCCTGCCGATTCTGCCTTATCAGCACATCCCGCCAGAGGAGGAAACGGTGGAGCGGTTATGCCGGGAGCTGATGAATGGTGAGATCGACGCCGTTTGTTTTACAACGGCAATTCAGGTTCGTTCCCTGTTTGATTTTGCTAAGGGGCGCGGCTATATCAATGAAGTGAAGACTGTATTCGAAGAGCGCGCCATCGCTGCGGCTGTCGGAAAAGTGACTGCTGAAGCATTGCGGGAAGAAGGCATCACGAGACTGCTAGCGCCGGAGATTGAGCGGATGGGCGCGATGATTGTTGAGTTGTCTAAGTATTATGAAGAAAAGGAATAACCAGTACAAAAAGCCGCTTTTCCCTTGGAAAGCGGCTTTTGTCTGTCATCCATTCTGCTTCAACTGCTGATGCGCGGTGAATAATGACGGGTATGTCAGCACACTTAAGATCACACATGTCAGTGCCGCTGATGCCATTGTTGTAAATACGATTAAGAGCTGAAAGCGAACCGCCTGAATCGGGTCCGCGCCCGCTAAAATCTGTCCTGTCATCATGCCGGGAAGCTGAACAAGCCCCAGTGTTTTCTGGCTTTCCAGCGTCGGGATCATGCTCATTTTCATCGCAGAAGTAAGAATACGCTGTATGGATTGCTTCGGTGTGCCTCCAAGAGACAATATTAATTGTATTTCTTCTTTGCGAACTTCGACTTCAGAGCTCAGCCGGTTTAAAAACAGACTCGAGAGCACCATCGAATTTCCGATGACCATTCCGCTGATCGGAATGACATATCGGGCCGTAAGCGGGATGATATGAAGAGACAGAAGAATTCCCTGCGTCACTATTTCTACAATCGCTAACGCGGCGAACACCCTCCAAAACGAACCGATGGTATTTTTCTTCCGTTTGATGACAGTTTGCGCCGCCACTGCCAGCATTAACAACACCATCAGAAGGATAAAAACAGGATGGTCTCCGCGGAAAATCAGCGACAGTACATAACCGATGACAAGCAGCTGTACCGCGGCCCGGATGGTGGCAATGACCATGTCTTTTTCTACGCCGGCTTTAAATGATTTTGATAAAAACAAGGCGATCAAAACAAAGATCATCGTTAAAGAGAGGGAAAGGTAATCCATTACCGAGAGCCTCCCTTCAAAAATTCCTTGGCTGCTTCATGCTGCGGATCGGAGAAAAATGTTTCTGTTTCTGCATTTTCCAGCAGCCGGCCATCCGCCATAAACCAAATGATATCGGCTACTCGTTTTGCCTGCTCCATATTATGAGTCACCCACATGACCGTCAGTTTTTTTTCTTGATGCAGACGTGTGATCAGCTCTTCAACTTCAAGAGCAGAAACAGGGTCCAAGGCAGACGTGATTTCGTCCAATAATAGAATAGAGGAAGGATTTGCGAGCGTTCTGGCTAGTGACAGTCTTTGACGCTGACCGCCCGATAAATCCTTGGCGCTTCTGTCTAACAGCTCTGGCGGCAGCCCTATAAGGGAAGCGAGCTCTTCAGGGGAGTACAGCTGGGATTGATGCAGCCTTTGGACCAGACTTAGATTGTCACGCACTGTCCCGTCGAGGACGGGGGCCGATTGAAACGCAAGGGCCGCCGTTCGCCTCAGCTCATTGACATTCCAATCTCTGACTTCCTTTCCGTTTATTTTTACTTCGCCGCTGTCAGGCGTTCTCATTAAATTGCACATGGACAGGAGGGTGCTTTTGCCTGAACCGGAAGGACCTAAAACGGCTGCGATTGCGCCCTGTTGAATGTCTCCGGTGACATCCTGCAATACATTATAGGTTTGTCCGTCTTGTTCATAGCTTTTTCTGACTGATCTGAAGGAGATGGCTGGTATGTTTTGTGTTTGATCGTTTGCTTCCATTATAATAATCACCTTTCAGTAAAGTAGGCTTACACTATATTTAAATATAACGTGAAACAGATGTCTTTTGGTAGCAAAAATAAAGGAGAACAGGCTTTCACCCGTTCTCCGGCAGATGCTACGCGGTCATATTTGACTTTGTTTTCTTTTTCGGTTTTCTCGGCTGTGATGCAAAGGTATGTAATACCATCCCCGCTATAATAATGAATAATCCGGCAAATGATAAAAGGGATGGGAAAACGTCTGACAGCAGAACAATTTCACCAAGCAGCGCGAAAATCACTTCACCTGCTTGAGTTGCTTCAACAGCTGCAAGTTTTTGCGGATTGTCTCTTACCATATCAGTGGCCCAGAAAAATAAAACAGTCGCAATGACGCCTGAGCTGACGGCCACGATAAAGGATTGAACGGTTTGTCCCGCTGTCGGAAGCCCGTCTGACCACCAGCCGTAAGCTGCTGCTATAAGCCAGAAAGGAAGGCTTGCCAGGGTCATTCCCAGCACACGCTGAAATGTATCTAGCCGGCCGCCATATTCTTCGAGCATTCTCCGGTTTCCTAGCGGATAGGCAAAAGCCGCAATGACAACCGGCAGGACACTGAAAAGCAGCATCTTCCCAGAAAGCGATTCTGCATGCTGAAGCTGTATCAGTGCAGCTCCGATCAGGATGATCACGGAAGTGCCAAGTGAAACAAGAGGAATCTTTTGCCGAACGAGCTGCGGCCCGCCCGGCATGTCTTTTTTGACATAGAAAAATGGAGATAACAGAACACCGGCTACAATTGTGATTTGCCAGGTCCCGGCTACAAGCCAACCTGGACCGTATGCAGCTGCAAATGTGATCGGCGCGTAAAAAAGCACGAAGCCGACAAAACTCCATTTGATCCAAAAAAACGGCTTTTTCCTCATTTCTTGTAAGAGAGGTGCGAATGTCCCTCTCATAATGACTATCAAACATAAAAACGGAACCATATAAATAAAGCGCAGCGAAGAGCTCCAAAGCCAGCTGCCTCCGGATAATTCCATCGCTCTGTTTAAAATAAAGGTAACGGCGAAAAAGAGTGAAGCCAATATTCCGATAACGATTGCTTTCATGATATCCCTCATTCTGGCATTATTTTTTTATACTATACTATTCGATATCGCACAGATCAATGGAGTCGTGAGAAAATAAGCATGTTTTGCGAACCGGTATGTGTGGAAGACAAAAAATGGAGGTGAGATTGTTGGAAGCAAAGACACAGACGTTCTTCTTTCAGGATGACGGCAGGATTCCCAATCACCCTGATTTTCCGCTCGTTGTGTATCAAAACGCGATCAGGGAAACCGGTCAGGCAGAGCGGATCGTCAATCGGCATGGCTGGTCAAACAGCTGGTCGGGGAGTGTTTTTCCATACCATCATTATCACAGCAATACGCATGAAGTCCTGATTGCAGTTCAGGGAGAGGCTGTGATTCAGTTTGGGGGAGAAAAAGGGGCTGCTATTCCTTTCAAAACAGGCGATGCAGTCGTGATTCCAGCCGGAGTCGGCCATAAAAAGCTAAGCGCAAGCGCCGATTTTACTGTCATTGGCGCTTATCCGGGAGGCGTTCAGTATGATATGAAGACCGGAGAGCCGAAAGAACGGGAGGAAGCCATGAAACGGATCAAGCAGGTATCATTGCCGGCGAATGACCCGATCACAGGAAAAAGAGCTCCTCTTTTGGAAATATGGGTAAAGGGAAGGGGAGAAATTTGTCGGATTGTCAATAACTAGTGCCGCAAAAATGTTATGACACGGGCGCCATATAAATTAATTTCATAATCGAAGCAATTCACGTTCAAATTTTGTTCAAAAAGTGTTATCATATAGAAGGTAATCGAATTGGAGTTTTTTGTGTTTGCTATTTTCAGAGAGAGTAAAGGATTTTTGACTTATTCAATTGTTTATTTTTGAGATAAAAATAATACTGAATATGGCAAGATGAAAAACTGGGTAGTAAACATTTATTTTTGTAAATGATTGTGCATGAATTCACAATCCTTATTCTTATGCCTTCAAGCATGAGACCAGGGAGAGGCACTACCCTTTCCAAAAAAATCTGCAAACTGCTTATAGTAAAGGAGAATTGGATATGCCAGAAACAATCGATCAAACAAATGCGTCTGTCAGCCAAAGCCAGCAAGATCTTATTGATCAGCTGTTAAAGCCAGAAGTTCAAGAATCACTGACCGTTTTAGTTGACCAGCTTCCGAAGCTGACTGAGTTAGTGAATATTTTAACGAAGTCTTATGACTTCGCCCAATCTGTAGCAACTGACGAAGTGTTAAAAAGCGACACTGTCGGTGCGATCACTGAAATTCTTGAACCTGTAAAAGAAACAGCGAAAGAAGTAGCTGCGACTGCAATCGAAGCGAAAGACCGTGCGGATGCAAGCAACGAAACGATTGGTCTTTTCGGCCTGTTGCGCATGCTGAAAGATCCTCAAGCTCAAAAGCTGTTCCGTTTTGCTAACAGCTACCTTGAAGTCATGAACGAACGCGAAAACCAAAAATAATCTCAGATTCAAATTGATATAAAGGACGGAGGATATACGATGTCAAAACATATTGTCATTCTAGGCGCTGGTTATGGCGGAGTTCTTTCTGCTCTAACAGTTCGCAAACATTACACTAAAGAACAAGCACGCGTGACAGTGGTAAACAAATACCCAACTCACCAAATCATTACGGAATTACACCGCCTTGCAGCAGGCAACGTGTCTGAAAAAGCGGTTGCAATGCCATTAGAAAAACTTTTCAAAGGCAAAGACATTGATCTTAAAATCGCGGAAGTAAGCTCTTTCTCAGTTGATAAAAAAGAAGTTGCGCTTGCTGACGGTTCTACATTAACTTATGATGCGCTTGTTGTAGGTCTTGGTTCTGTAACAGCTTACTTCGGCATTCCAGGTCTTCAAGAAAACAGCATGGTATTGAAATCTGCTGCCGATGCGAACAAAGTCTTCCAACATGTTGAAGATCGTGTGCGCGAGTACTCTCAAACGAAAAACGAAGCTGATGCAACAATCCTTATCGGCGGAGGCGGCTTAACAGGCGTTGAGCTTGTCGGTGAGCTTGCTGACATCATGCCGAACCTTGCGAAAAAATACGGCGTAGACCATAAAGAAATTAAATTGAAACTTGTCGAAGCAGGTCCGAAAATCCTTCCTGTTCTTCCGGATGATCTGATCGAACGTGCGACTGCAAGCCTTGAAAAACGCGGTGTTGAGTTCTTAACAGGTCTTCCTGTTACAAATGTAGAAGGAAACGTGATTGATCTGAAAGACGGATCTAAAGTTGTTGCCAATACATTTGTTTGGACTGGCGGCGTACAAGGTAATCCATTAGTCGGTGAATCAGGTCTTGAAGTGAACCGCGGACGCGCGACAGTAAATGACTTCCTGCAATCTACATCTCATGAAGATGTATTCGTTGCCGGAGACAGCGCAGTTTACTTCGCTCCAGACGGCCGTCCATACCCGCCAACAGCACAAATCGCATGGCAAATGGGTGAGCTGATCGGTTACAACCTATTCGCTTACTTAGAAGGCAAAACACTTGAAACATTCAAGCCAGTAAACTCTGGTACACTTGCAAGCCTTGGACGCAAAGACGCGGTTGCCATCATTGGTGCTAATTCTACACCGCTTAAAGGTCTTCCTGCTTCCTTGATGAAAGAAGCAAGTAACGTACGCTACTTAACACACATTAAAGGACTTTTCAGCCTAGCTTACTAATCCTTTTTGTGGACACGGACATTGCCAAAAGCGTTTCTTTCGGGATGCTTTCCGGCAATGTCTTTTTTTCATTTGTTTGCTAACGTTAACATTTCATTTTCAAAAAAGAGATTGATCACAGAGGAATATAAAGGTAAAATAAAAATAAATCAAAATGTTAACGTTAACATTTTGAAATAGAATGAAAGACGGTGAGGACATGGAACCCTTTATGGGCGAAAATTTTTTGCTGAAAAATGAAACCGCTGTCAGCCTCTATCACAATTATGCGAAAGACATGCCGATTATTGATTACCACTGTCACTTAAGCCCGAAAGAAATCTATGAAAATAAGACATTTCAAAACATCACGGAAGCCTGGCTGTATGGAGACCATTACAAATGGCGCATCATGAGAGCCAATGGGATTGATGAGTCATACATTACCGGCGATGCACCTGATGAGGAGAAATTTATGGCTTGGGCGAAAACCGTGCCGATGGCGATCGGTAATCCGCTCTACAATTGGACTCACTTAGAACTGCAGCGTTTTTTTGGAATCTATGAGATTTTAAATGAGCATTCCGCTCCGGCTATATGGAAACGGACGAATGAACTGCTCCAAGGAGAAGGCTTCGGGGCAAGGGATTTAATCGTGAAATCAAATGTAAAAGTCGTTTGCACAACTGATGATCCTGTTGATTCTCTTGAATACCATCTATTATTAAAAGAAGACAAAGATTTTCCTGTCAGCGTGCTGCCCGGATTTCGGCCGGATAAGGGACTTGAGATCAATCGTGAAAGCTTTCCTGATTGGGTGCAGGCGCTTGAAAATGCCGCGGCCATATCGATTACAAGTTACGATGAGTTTCTAAAGGCACTGGAAAAACGCGTGCGATTCTTCCACTCAGCCGGCGGCAGAGTGTCTGACCACGCGATAGATTCTATGGTATTTGCCGAAACGACAAAAGAGGAAGCGGGACGGATTTTTTCTGACAGATTACAAGGAACAGAGGTTTCTTATGAAGATGAGAAGAAATTTAAGACGTATACACTTCAGTTTCTTTGCGGTTTGTATGCGGAGCTCGATTGGGCAATGCAGTTTCATATCAACGCTTTAAGAAACACGAATACAAAAATGATGAAGAGGCTCGGACCTGATACAGGCTATGATTCTATGAATGATGAAGAAATTGCCAAGCCTTTATACAAGCTGCTGAACTCAGTTGAGATGAAGAACAAGCTTCCGAAAACGATTTTATATTCACTTAATCCAAACGATAACTATGTCATCGCCAGCATGATCAACAGTTTTCAGGACGGTGTTACCCCGGGAAAAATACAATTCGGCACAGCTTGGTGGTTTAACGATACAAAAGACGGGATGCTTGATCAAATGAAAGCGTTGTCAAACGTCGGGCTTTTCAGCCGCTTTATCGGTATGCTCACAGACTCCAGAAGCTTTCTTTCCTATACGCGCCATGAATATTTCAGGCGGATCGTCTGCAATTTGATCGGGGAATGGGTGGAAAACGGCGAAGTGCCGCGTGACATGGAGCTTCTGGGAAGCATTGTTCAGGGAATTTGCTATGACAATGCGAAACACTACTTTCAATTTCAAGAAGAGAAAGCAAACGTATAACCAATTGTCCGCTCAGCATCGCGATCATGCGTCACCCTGAGCGGACCACTACCCGAAAATTCTTAAGACACAGAGGTGGAAGATGCGAACTGAACTGGCAAATAAGGTTGTGTCGATCGAAACAGATAAAAGGCTTTTATTAAAAGAGAAAATTTCCTATGGTTTTGGTGATTTTGGCAACGGTTTTATGTTTGATCTCGGACAGATTTATTTATTGAAGTATTTTACTGATGTAGCGGGAATCCCGGCTGCGATGGCCGGCGGCATTTTTTTAGTCAGCAAGCTGTTTGCGGCAATAACAGATCCGATTGTCGGCTCATCTATTGATTATCGCAAAAATATCGGCAAACGGGGGAAATTTAGGCCTTATTTATTATTCGGCAGCATCGTGCTTGCGGTACTTACTGTTCTTATTTTTCTGTCTCCCAATGTATCAACGACCGGAAAACTGATTTATGCATATGCATCCTACATGATTTGGGGCATCGGCTATTCATTTGTGAATATACCGTATGGCTCATTAGGGGCAGCGATGACTCAAAATTCTGAGGATCGGACCTCCATTTCGACTTTCCGCCAAATCGGATCACTTGGTGCCTTGTTTATCACAAGTGTGGCCGTAATGCCGCTGCTCGTTAAGTTTGATAATCCGAAGGTCGGCTACCCGGTGGTCATGGGCTTGTTCGCCGCACTCGGTGTGGTTTGGTTTTATATTTGCTACCGCAACTGCAAAGAGCGCATTGTCATATCGGAAGCGCCAAAAGAAAAATTAACACTCTCATCTGTCGTCAAAACATTTATTACGAATAAACCGCTGTTAACCCTTGTCCTGATGACGATTTTTTCAATTTCCGCATACAACATTAAATCCGCCATGCTAATCTATTTCGCACAATATAATCTAGGCAATGTTGAATTAATGGCTTATATGAACTTTATTATTATCGGTTCTTCCTTTTTAGGCGTCGTATTCCTGCCAAAGCTCGTCAAGATTTTTGGAAAGAAACGAACGGCAATGATCGGCTTCGGCATCAGTGTAGCCGCGGATCTGATCAACTTTATGCTGCCATCAAATGTTTACGTGTTTACGATTCTGGCCAGCATCGCTTTTATCGGAATCAGTATTCCAAATGGCATCACGTGGGCTCTTGTCTCCGATATTATTGACTATGGCGAATGGAAATCCGGTGAACGGAAAGAAGCAACAACCTATTCACTTTTTAATTTCTCCAGAAAGCTTGCTCAGTCATTGTCCGGTTTTCTCTCGGGCATCGGTTTGGGGCTTATCGGCTATGTGCCGAATGCAGTCCAGACAGCACAGGCACTGATCGGTATCAAGGCGCTTCTGCTTTTGTATCCAGCCATTGCTTTGGCATTAGGGATGATCATTATCGGCTTTCTTTATAAACTCACAGACCAGCAGCATGCACAGATCGTTCAGGATCTTCATCAAAAAAGCTGACAACGTAATATAAAGAATATTTAAAATAATTTGTAAATATGATGTATTTGTAAGGGTTTTCACTAAGGGGTTCCCGAAAACTGAAAAGGAAGGTGGCACTTTATTGAAAACGGTAACGATACCGGCTGAAGAAGCAATGGAACTTGTTCGGATCAAGCTGACCGGTGCTCGTTTGAATGAACGAGACGCTGAAAAAGTAGCAGATGTCCTCGTGCACGCTGATTTACGCAGTGTACACTCGCATGGTGTGCTGCGAACAGAACATTATGTGAACAGGCTAAGAGCGGGAGGGATCAATCCCGAAGCACATCCTGTTTGTAAAGAAACGGGGCCTGTGACCGGAGTGCTTGACGGGGACGATGGTTTTGGCCATGTGATTTGTGATTTGGCGATGGACCGTGCAATTGACATGGCGAAGAAAAACGGAGTCGGCATGGTGACGGCTGTAAACAGCAGCCATTGCGGAGCGCTAAGCTATTTTGTGCAAAAAGCGGCTGACGAAAACCTGATCGGAATGGCAATGACGCATACGGACAGTGTTGTTGTTCCATTTGGGGGGAGGTTCCCTTTTTTAGGGACAAATCCGATTGCTTACGGTGTCCCGGCTAAGCATAAAAAACCGTTTATCTTAGATATGGCGACATCCAAAGTGGCCTTTGGGAAGATTCTGCAGGCCCGTGAAGAGGGCAAAGACATTCCTGAGGGATGGGGAGTCGACGAAAACGGGGAAGCAGCAACCGATCCTTACAAGGTCGTCTCCCTATCAACATTCGGCGGACCGAAAGGCTATGGACTATCTATTATGGTGGATGTGTTTTCCGGATTGCTGGCGGGCGCGGCTTTTGGCCCTCATATCGCCAAAATGTACAGCGGCCTTGATCAAAAAAGAAAGCTGGGACATTACGTTTGCGCAATCAATCCGTCCTTTTTTACGGACCGGGATACGTTTTTAGAGCAGATGGATGCCATGCTCGATGAACTGCAGCATTCACCGCCGGCAGTTGGAGTCGAAAGAGTGTATGTGCCCGGCGAGATTGAGCAGCTGCATGAAGAAAGAAATAAGATACACGGAATATCAATCGCTCGGAGCGTGTACGAATTCTTAAAAAGCAGGTGAGGAAAATGAAAGCGGTTCAAGTGCGAAAAGCGTATGATCTGGTGACAGCGGAGATGAAGAAGCCGGTTCTTTCAAAGGATGATGAAGTGCTCGTAAAAGTCAAGCGAGTCGGGATTTGCGGTTCTGACATGCATATTTATCATGGCACGAATCCGCTCGCCACCCTCCCGAGAGTCATCGGACACGAGGTAACGGGACAAGTGGAGGAAGTTGGTGCGAATGTGCAGAGCCTAAAAGCCGGTGACCACGTTGTGATTGAGCCGATTTCTTATTGCGGAACGTGTTACGCCTGCCGCAAAGGGCGCCAGAATGTTTGCGCCAAGCTTTCTGTGTTTGGCGTACATGAGGACGGCGGCATGAGGGAATATATTGTGCTTCCGGAAAGGCAGCTTCACGCGGTCTCAAAGGACTTGCCTTGGGAGGAGGCAGTCATGGCCGAGCCTTACACGATAGGCGCACAGGCAGTGTGGAGAGGTCAGGTGGGAAAAGGAGACACCGTTCTGATCCAGGGAGCGGGACCCATCGGGATCTGTGTGCTAAAAATGGCAAAGCTGGCGGGCTCTGCCGTCATGATGACTGACTTGAACAACGAGCGGCTGGCATTTGCGAAAGAAAATGGCGCCGACGCTGTCGTGAATGCCCAAGCAGAAAATGTTGCCGAAAGGGCCCGTCAATGGACTCGGAATGAAGGAGCCAATGTGGTCATTGATGCTGTTTGCCTGCCGGCGACTTTTGAGCTTTCAGTTGAGGCCGTTTCTCCGGCGGGACATGTGGTTGTGCTTGGATTTGACGAAAATGCGGCACAAATTTCTCAACTGCCGATTACAAAAAAAGAAGTCACGATAACCGGATCGAGATTGCAGACCAATCAGTTTCCAAAAGTGGTTGAGCTTTTGAATAGAGGGCGGTTAGCGCATAACGGGCTGGTGACCCATACATTTTCAGTAGATGACGTCCATCACGCATTTCAGTTTATCAAGGAGCATCCAGATCAGGTGCGGAAAGCCGTCATCACGTTTGATTAATCGAGAGAATCCGGAGGTGTACACATGAATATAACATTCCGATGGTATGGCCGAGGCAACGATACAGTCACACTTGAACACGTGAGGCAAATTCCCGGAGTCAAAGGCATCGTCTGGGCTCTCCATCAAAAAACAGTCGGCGACGTGTGGGAAAAAGAAGAAATCAGAGCCGAGACCGAATATATTCAATCCTATGGGTTTCATGCGGAAGTTGTAGAAAGCGTGAATGTTCATGAAGCGATTAAACTCGGAAACGAAGAACGCAGCCGGTATATTGAAAACTACAAACAAACGATCCGCAATCTTGCCGAATTTGGCGTGAAAGTGATCTGCTATAATTTTATGCCGGTTTTTGATTGGACACGCACGGACATGTTCCGTCCGCTTGAAGATGGGTCAACCGCTCTGTTTTTTGAAAAGGCCAAGGTGGAGAGCCTTGAGCCCCAAGAGCTGATTCGCACGGTGGAGCAAGCATCTGACATGACACTCCCGGGGTGGGAGCCCGAAAAGTTAGCTCGGATCAAAGAGCTGTTTGCAGCCTACAGAACGATTGATGAAGAACAGCTATGGAACAATTTATCATTCTTTTTAGAGGAAATTCTTCCGGTTGCAGAAAATCATGGTGTTCAAATGGCTATTCATCCGGATGACCCGCCATGGCCGATCTTCGGACTGCCTCGCATTATCACAGGGGAGGCAAGTTATAAGAGACTAAGGGCGATTTCAGATTCACCGTCTAATTGTATCACCTTGTGTACAGGTTCAATGGGAGCCAATCCCGCTAACGATATGGTGGAAATCGCTAAAGCGTATGCCGGCATCGCTCCATTTTCACATATTCGCAATGTGAAAATTTATGAGAATGGCGATTTTATTGAAACATCTCATCTGACGAAAGACGGTTCGATCAACATTCAGGGAGTGGTGGAAGAACTGCATAAGCAGGATTACGAAGGGTATGTAAGACCGGATCACGGGCGACATCTATGGGGCGAGAAATGCCGCCCGGGCTATGGCCTATACGATCGTGCCCTTGGCATCATGTACTTGAACGGACTGTGGGATGCATACGAAGCAATGGCAAAAAAAGAGGTGGAAGTATGATCCCGCTCCATGAGAACCTCGCTGGTAAAACGGCAGTCATAACTGGCGGCAGCGGCGTGCTCTGTTCAGCGATGGCACGGGAGCTTGCCAGACATGGCATGAAGGTGGCGATATTGAATCGGACGGCTGAAAAAGGCCAAGCGGGCGTGAAAGAGATTATGGCGGCTGGGGGAACAGCATGCTCTGTTTCTGCGAATGTGCTGGACAGGGAGTCACTGGTGCAGGCAAAGGAGGACATCCTCGGCCGGTTCGGTTCTGTCGATCTATTAATTAACGGGGCTGGCGGCAATCACCCTGACGCCATAACCGATGTGGAGACATATGAAGAAGCGGGAGAAGGCCAATCCTTTTTTGATATGGATGAAAGGGGCTTTTCAACTGTATTCTCTACCAACTTTACCGGTGCGTTTCTTGCCTCTCAAGTGTTTGGGAAAGAGCTGCTGAAGGCTGATTCATCTGCGATTATCAACCTTTCTTCCATGAGTGCTTATTCACCCATGACGAAGGTCCCGGCATACAGTGCCGCCAAAGCATCGATCAATAATTTTACGATGTGGATGGCCGTTCATTTTGCGGAAACCGGACTGCGTGTCAATGCGATTGCCCCAGGCTTTTTTCTGACAAAACAAAATCATGATCTGCTGATTAACCCAGACGGAACCTTAACCGGGCGTTCTAACAAAATTATTGCGGGAACACCGATGAAGCGCTTTGGAAAACCGGAGGACCTGCTTGGTACGCTTCTTTGGTTGGCGGATGAATCCTACTCCGGTTTTGTCACCGGGATCACCGTTCCTGTCGATGGAGGATTTATGGCTTATTCAGGCGTGTAACGAAAGCAGCGCAACAGAAACTGAACCAACATAGGGGTGAGGTTGAGATGTTCTCAAAAGATAAGCTTCCCGTTATCCTTTTTTTGTTCCTGGCAGGGGTGATTAATTACCTGGATCGCTCGGCGCTTTCCATTGCAGCTCCTTTTATTCAGGATGATCTCACATTATCTGCCACGCAAATGGGCTTGATTTTCAGCAGTTTTTCGATTGGGTATGCCATTTTTAATTTTCTTGGGGGCGTGGCATCTGACCGCTATGGGGCGAAGTTGACCTTGTTTGTCGCCATGGTCGTTTGGTCGCTATTCAGCGGAGCAGTCGCCCTCGCCTTTGGTTTTATCAGTCTGCTGATTATACGCATCCTCTTCGGGATGGGAGAAGGTCCGCTGTCTGCGACCATCAACAAAATGGTCAATAACTGGTTCCCGCCGACCCAGCGGGCATCCGTTGTTGGTGTGACCAACAGCGGAACACCGCTCGGTGGAGCTATTTCCGGCCCGATTGTCGGCATGATTGCAGTCGCGTTCAGCTGGAAGGTATCCTTCGTTCTCATTATGATTATTGGATTGATATGGGCAGTACTGTGGTTCAAGTTTGTCAAAGAGAAGCCGCCAACGGCGATGGGGGATGCACCGGCAATCAAAGCAGAAACATCTCCTGGGGAAAAAATTCCGCTCACCTTTTATCTGAAGCAAAAAACAGTCCTGTTCACAGCGTTTGCTTTTTTCGCTTACAACTACATCCTCTTCTTCTTTTTGACATGGTTTCCAAGCTACCTTGTTGAAGAGCGGGGATTAAGTGTGGGATCGATGAGTGTCATCACGGTCATTCCGTGGATTTTAGGCTTTATCGGCCTTGCAGCGGGGGGATTTGTTTCTGATTATGTATACAAAAAAACAGCCCGAAAAGGTGTGCTGTTCTCGCGCAAGGTTGTGCTTGTCTCATGTTTGTTTTCATCGGCGGTCCTGATTGGTTTTGCCGGGCTTGTGGCAACTACCGTGAGCGCTGTCACACTTGTCGCTTTATCAGTGTTCTTTCTCTATTTGACCGGCGCTATCTATTGGGCTGTCATTCAAGATGTAGTTGATCAAAACAATGTCGGCTCTGTAGGCGGCTTCATGCATTTCCTAGCCAACACGGCCGGAATTATCGGCCCGGCTCTAACCGGCTTTATTGTTGATCGAACGGGCACGTTTTCTGGAGCATTTTTGCTCGCCGGAGGGTTAGCTGTCTTCGCTTCACTTGCTGTTATTCGTTTTGTCCGTCCGATCATTGGCAAACCAGCAGGAACAGAAGCGGAGAATCCGGTGTCTTATTAATCTGGAAATATAGTGGGAGAGGCGGTATGTTTGATGATACAATATACAGTAAATAATCGCAGCCGGTTTGATAAGGAAGGGAATTAGATGGTAACCATAAAAGATATCGCAAAACTCGCAAATGTATCCCACACAACCGTTTCCAGAGCACTCAACAACAGCCCTTACATCAAAGAACATACGAAGAAAAAAATACTGGAGCTCGCAGCACAGCTCAACTATACACCAAATGTTAATGCGAAAAGCCTTGCGATGCAAAAGTCACATACAATCGGTCTTTTCTTTACTAGCATCACAAACGGAACCTCACACAGCTTCTTTGCTGACACAATCAAAGGCGTAAATCAAGCTATAAGTGAGGATTACAACCTCTATGTGCGGGGTATTGATGATCTAAAAAACTATGACTCCGTTACGCCGATGAGATACGACGGCATCATTTTAATGAGCCAAAGTGACATTGATAATTCTTTTATTTATCATATTCGCGAAAAAAACATCCCGCTTGTCGTGCTGAATCGAGATATTGATGACCGCAGCATCACGAATATTTTGTCCAATGACAAGGAAGGCTCTCAGGAGGCTGTAGAATACTTCATTAAGAACGGACATCAAGACATCGCCATCATAGAGGGAATCGAAGGCTTTAAATCTTCCCATCAGCGTAAGGAAGGCTACTTAGCCGCACTGATTCATCATCATATTCCGATCAAACATGAATACAGTGTCAAAGGGCAATACGATATGGAAAGCGGCTTTCAAGCGATGGAGCGGCTGCTGGCGCTGCCGAATCCTCCAACTGCTGTCTTTTGTTCGAATGATGACATGGCAATCGGAGCGATGAATGCGATATTCGCAAAGGGGCTGCGCGTCCCTGATGATATTTCAGTGATCGGTTTTGATGATATTGGATTTTCGCAATACATTACGCCAAGGCTTTCAACAGTGAAGCGTCCAGTAGAGAAAATCAGCGTGCTTGGCGCGCAAAAACTATTGTCGCTGATCAGCGAGCCGGAAACAAAAGCGGAAAAAATCATGGAAAATACAGCGTTCATGGTGCGTGATTCAGTTAGACAATTGACCAAGTGATGCCCCGTTTTTCAGCGGGCATTCTTTATACGGAAAAATGTTAACGTGTGCATAAATGAGAGAGGGAGGCAATGAAGGTGCAGAAGCTCAATAAAAACGTGTACGATCACTATACTCAGTATCCGGAAAAAATTCTCCAATTCGGTGAAGGAAACTTTCTGCGAGGGTTTGTCGATTGGCAAATTGATCAAATGAATCAACACACTGATTTTAATGGGAGCGTCGCAGTTGTACAGCCAAGAGGGTCAGAAAAAATCAAAAGGTTAAATCAGCAAGATGGTTTGTACACGCTTTTTTTACAGGGAATGAAAGACGGAGAAGCGGTAAACGAGCATATGATTATCAACTCAATCAGCCGCGGAATTGATCTGTTTTCAGATTATGAAGCGTTTAAAGAATTGGCTTCAAGCGAAGAGCTGCGGTTTATCATTTCCAACACCACAGAGGCCGGTATCGTATGTGATGAAAAAGATCGTTTAGAGGATCGGCCTCAAAAAACATTCCCTGGGAAATTAACTGCGTTTCTCTACTTTCGCTATAAAGCTTTTAAAGGAGATCAGACTAAAGGCTGTGTCTTGATCCCATGTGAGCTGATCGAGAATAATGGAGAAAAGTTGAAGGCAACGATTCTTCATTATGCAGATCTATGGAAGCTGGAAGAAGGGTTTACACAGTGGATACATGATGCCAACACGTTTTGTAATAGTTTAGTAGACCGCATTGTCCCGGGCTTTCCTGTCGACAGCATTGGTGAGATCACTGCGGAGCTGGGCTATCAGGATGAACTGATTGTTGTGGGGGAGCAGTATTATTTATGGGTTATTGAGGGGCCGGATTGGATTGGGGAAGAACTGCCTTTTGCAGCTGCCGGGCTCCATACAAAGATTGTCAGCGACCTGACCCCTTACAGGATTAAAAAAGTGAGAATTTTAAATGGCGCTCATACGGCAATGACGCCAGTTGCTTTATTATACGGATTGAAAACTGTGCGGGATGCTGTCGAGCATCCGGAAGTAGGGCAGTTTATTAGAGAGATGATCAGTGACGACATTCTTCCTGTTTTAAAAATGGAAAGGCTTTCTCAATATGCTGATGATGTGCTGAACCGTTTCAAAAACCCTTATATTAAGCATTATCTAGAAAGCATTGCATTGAACTCTGTTTCCAAATTCAAAACGAGAAACCTGCCGACCATTCAGGAATATGCTGAACAGAAGGGACAGCTTCCTGAACGCTTGGTGTTTTCTTTCAGCGCTCTTCTGTATTTTTATCAGGGAAACGAGAAATTGCAGGATGATCCGGCTGTTCTTCAATTTTTCAAAGAGGTGTGGCATCAGGAGAATGGAGACATGCTCCGTATTGCCTCAAAGGTGTTAGGCGAAGAGCGGCTGTGGGGGACAGATCTCAACGAAATACCGAGGCTGACTGAGAGAGTCGCTGATGATTTGAATCATATTCATGAGCTGGGCATGCAGCGGGCTCTTGAACAATGCTGCATACAAAGGGGAGAGGTACGATGAAGTCATTTATAAAGATTCATAAACAAGATAATGTTCTTCTTGCTCTGCGGGATATTGAGAAGGGAGAGCGGCTGAATGCGGACGGCGTGTCGATTGAAGTGCAGGATGATATTAAAAGGGGCCATAAGATTGCGCTTCAGCCTATCAAAGAAAACGACAGCATCATCAAATATGGGTTTCCAATCGGGCATGCATCACAAGATATATCGATCGGAGAGCATATTCATGTCCATAATACAAAAACAAATCTGTCTGACATCCAAACATACAGCTATACACCGAGATTTGATGAAAATCCGTACTCAAATGAGAACCGGACGTTTAAAGGATTTAGAAGAGAAAACGGAGATGCCGGTGTACGCAATGAATTGTGGATTGTGCCAACTGTCGGCTGCGTCAATGGGATTGCTGAAAAAATGCTTCAGCGTTTTGTCAGAGAAACGGGGAATATCGCTCCATTTGATAATGTGCTCGTGTTAAAACACCAATACGGATGTTCGCAGCTTGGCGACGATCACGAAAATACGAAGCAAATCTTACTGAATGCCATTCGCCATCCAAATGCCGGCGGTGTCTTGGTGTTAGGGCTTGGCTGTGAAAACAACGAGCTGGCAGGAATGAAGGAAGCACTGCAGGACGTGAACCTGAATCGGGTGAAGTTTCTCGAATCCCAGTCGGTGACAGACGAAATGGAGGCAGGCATTGCTTTACTGAAGGAGATTCATGAAGCGGCCAAAGGGGATAGGCGAGAAGATATTCCGCTGTCCGAACTGAAAATCGGGCTGAAATGCGGAGGTTCGGACGGTTTTTCCGGCATAACAGCAAACCCGCTGCTTGGCCGTTTTTCAGATTATATCATCGAACAGGGAGGGAGCACGGTGCTGACGGAAGTCCCGGAAATGTTCGGTGCGGAAACCATCCTGATGCAGCGGGCTGCCAATGAAGAAGTGTTTCATAAGATTGTCCATTTAATCAATGATTTTAAACAATATTTTATAAAACATGATCAGCCGGTGTATGAAAATCCTTCACCGGGCAATAAAGCAGGCGGCATTTCTACGCTTGAGGATAAATCGCTGGGCTGCACGCAGAAAGCGGGGATTTCTCCTGTCGCAGATGTCTTGAAATACGGCGAAGTGCTCAAGACAAAAGGGCTGACGCTTTTGAGCGCGCCAGGAAATGATTTGATCGCTTCCTCCGCATTGGCGGCGGCGGGCTGCCAAATTGTCCTCTTTACAACGGGGAGAGGCACGCCGTTTGGCACCTTTGTCCCGACAGTGAAGGTAGCGACAAACACCCAGCTGTACGAGGCGAAGCCGCATTGGATTGATTTTAACGCAGGTCTTTTAGCTGAGGATGATGTGCATGAGGAATTTGTGCTGCGGGAATTTATCCACTATATAATTGAAGTGGCTAGCGGTCAACTTGTGAACCATGAAAAAAATGATTTCAGGGAACTTGCCATTTTTAAATCGGGTGTGACGTTATAATGAAAAAGGCTATCCTCCGGAGGATAGCCTTTTTCATTAGATCAATTTTAAGCCGCTGACCAAAATGATGGACGCCATAATAAATTGCAGCGGACGCGGAGAGAATCGAGGCGAGAGATGGCTTCCGATCAGCACACCGGGAATTGAGCCAAGCAGCAGATTAGCTGCCAGCATATAATCTACGCTTCCGAAGCTTGCGTTCAAAATGCCTGCTGCCGTAACGAGAAGAAAAGCATGTGCGATATCGGTTCCGACAATCTGTGACGCTTTCATGTTAAATAAGTAAATCATGGCGATTGCAAATAATGACCCCGAACCGATTGATGTTAATCCAACGATAAACCCAAACACGACACCAATGAGAATCGTTAGCGCCCGCTTATTTTCAAGCGGCATCAGCTGCCAGCGGTTCGGGCGCAGTTTTCTATCCAAAAACAAACGAACGATGATTGAAATGGCAACTAGTGTTAACACATAGCCAAGAGCATGCTTAATAATTTCTTCCTGATGCTGATGAAAGGCGGGGAACAAATGGAGTATGCCAATGGCTAGGGACGCACTCGGAATACTGCCGATGGCTAAGTATTTTACTAATTTAAAGTTAATCGTTTTCTGCCGCCAATGGGAGGCAACGCCAAACAGCTTTGTGATCGAGTTATATACAAGATCCGTACCGACCGCGATGGAAGGATTAATTCCAAGCACAATTAAAAGAGGAGTTAATAAGGCCGCTCCGCCCACTCCCGTCAATCCGACTAAGGCTCCGACAAACAAACCCATCAATATGATGCTTACACTCATGATAAAGGCCTCCTGAAAACCCGACTATTTTTATCAGATTATATATGATTAGGTCACGTTAATCAATTAAATGTTTTGAATTTTTGCACGTTAGCTGTTTGAAATTTTGGTTTGCTCAATATCTTTATTCATTTGACCTATAATGAGTGTCTGGACGAAATCTGGAAGTGAGCCGGAGGCATAAAAAAAAGATACCCCTAAACAGGTATCTTTTTTCTCGTTTGTGTTACATGCGCTGCTGATAGAAAGGGAGCTCCGTGTGGCCCATTTCCCGCACATAAACGAATAGGTTGCCTTTATGGTGAATTTCATGTTCCATTGCAAGCTGAAGCAGTGAGCTGCCTGTGACTTTTCTGCCGAAAGTGGCTGTCAGATCAATTTCTCTGTCCAGCTGCTCTTCAGTCAGCTGTTCAAGAATAGCGGCCGTTTTTTCTGTATATGTTTTTGCCAGAACATTGAGATCTGTTTCTGTTTCTTCCTGCTTGTTTTGAAATGGTGAAGCATTGCCTTCTTTAATGACATTTGCGAACAAGTGGAAAGACGTAAGAATGTGTTTGACCAGCTCTTCCGCTGACATTGACGTTTCAGCCGGTTTGTAGCCGTAATGGTCTTTGCTGATTTTTTCAGCAAGCTCATTGGTCACGTTTCGATGGGATAAAAAATGGCTGACAATTTGATTGGATTGGCTCAATATGATCTCCTCCATATGTAAAAAATTAATGGTGCAATGAAATCCTATATCAACGGTTATCAATTCACAAGTAATATGCTGTGGGATGAAACAAAATGCTATGTCAATCATATATATAACGTTCACAAAACATGAAATGGAGTATAAACATGACAAACATACCTTTCATTTATCAGTACGAAGAAAAAGAGAATGAAAGAGCTGCGGCGGGCTACAGCACTTTCGGTTACCTTATCACACGGATTGAAGAGACGCTTTATGATCAATACGGTGTATTCTATGAGCTCTATGCCAGTGATGACCCGAACACGGAATACTGGGAGCTTCTTGTAGAAGATGTCCGCAGCGGTTCCTTGGAGCCTGAGCATGTGGCATATATATTTGAAAAGCTTGAAGAAAACCTTTGCTTACGATGAAGATGAAAAAGAACCGGATTATACCGTCCATAAGTCTATAAGAAACAGTGTATACGCGTATCCTGAAAAGGGAGTTGCTTTTGCCAGAATTCCATATTTTCAAGATGGGAGCATCATGAGTTTTGATTGTCTGTTTGCGGTTAACGATGAAAAGATGCGTGCCTTTCTGGAGGGAGTCAGACCGCGTCTCTGGGAAAAAAGCAAGCGGAAAGTGACCGTTTTTACGGATGGAGATGGAGGGACTTCAAGAGAGCAGGAAGCCATTGTCAGAGAGGTTCAGCGGAGTCAGGTAATCATGAATCCGCTATTAAAAAAAGAGATATACAGATCAATTGATCAGTTTTTTCATAGTGATAAATCGTTTTATCAAACGTATGACATCCCTTACAAGCGCGGCATTCTGTTATATGGACCTCCTGGAAACGGGAAGACGACATTAGTGAAGTCGATCGCAGGCAGTATCGATGCACCTGTTGCCTATTGGCAAATTACTGAATTTACGTCGAGCGAGACAATAGAAGAAGTCTTTCAGGCAGCGAGACGCCTCGCTCCTGCAGTTCTGGTCATCGAGGATATAGATTCGATGCCGGAGGATGTGCGATCCTTTTTTCTCAATACGCTGGACGGCGCGACATCAAAAGAGGGGCTATTTCTCATTGGCACGACAAACTATCCCGAAGAGATCGATCCAGGGTTGATGAATCGTGCAGGACGGTTTGACCGTGCCTATGAAATTGGGCTTCCGGATGAAGAGCTGCGGCTGGAATATATGAAAATGAGAGGCTTTGACATCTTTTTGAGTGAAGGAGAAATAAAAAACGCCGCAAAGCTTACAGAAGGCTTTTCCTTTGCACAGCTGGGAGAATTATATGTATCTTCAGCCCTTCAATGGCACCAAGAAGGGAATCATCATATTGAAACCATGGTGAAAGACATGACAGGAGAGCAAAGAAAAAGCCGGCAGGGAAGCTGGATGGAAAGAAACAAAGTCGGTTTTCACTAAAAGAAAGCACGGGTTTTTGAAAAACCCGCGCTTTTTTGTTGCGGTTAGCCGAAATTCGACAATTGCGGTCTTTTTGCGTTCTTCTTTTTCTTGTAAATATGATAAAATATGACATATCTCGGGTAACTCAAAAGGGGGGATTAATTGAGGATGAAGCAGACGATTCCGTCCTCTTATGTCGGGCTTAAAATTAATGAATGGTATACCCATATCCGGCAGTTCCACGTTGCTGAAGCCGAACGGGTCAAGCTCGAAGTAGAAAGAGAAATCGAGGATATGGAAGAAGATCAAGATTTGCTGCTGTATTATTCTTTAATGGAGTTCAGACATCGTGTCATGCTGGATTACATTAAGCCTTTTGGAGAGGACACGTCGCAGCTAGAGTTTTCAGAATTATTAGAAGACATTGAAGGGAATCAGTACAAGCTGACAGGGCTTCTTGAGTATTACTTTAATTTTTTTCGAGGAATGTATGAATTTAAGCAGAAAATGTTTGTCAGTGCCATGATGTATTATAAACGGGCAGAAAAGAATCTTGCCCTCGTCTCGGATGATATTGAGAAGGCCGAGTTCGCTTTTAAAATGGCTGAAATTTTTTACAATTTAAAACAAACCTATGTTTCGATGAGCTACGCCGTTCAGGCATTAGAAACGTACCAAATGTATGAAACGTACACCGTCCGCAGAATCCAATGTGAATTCGTTATTGCAGGAAATTATGATGATATGCAGTATCCAGAAAGAGCATTGCCCCACTTAGAACTGGCTTTAGACCTTGCAAAGAAAGAAGGCAATCCCCGCTTGATCAGTTCTGCCCTGTACAACCTCGGCAACTGCTATGAGAAAATGGGTGAACTGCAAAAGGCAGCCGAATACTTTGAGAAATCTGTTTCTATTTGCAAGTCGGAAAAGTTCGATAATCTTCCGCATTCTATCTACTCTTTAACACAGGTTCTGTATAAACAAAAAAATGATGCCGAAGCGCAAAAACAGTATCGTGAAGGATTGGAAATCGCCCGTCAATACAGTGATGAATTATTCGTGGAGCTTTTTCAATTTTTACATGCGTTATACGGAAAAAACATTGACACAGAATCAGTCTCACACACCTTTCAATTTCTTGAAGAACATATGCTGTATCCTTATATTGAAGAGCTGGCGCATGATGCTGCCCAATTCTATATAGAAAATGGACAGCCCGAAAAAGCACTTTCATTTTATGAGAAAATGGTGCACGCACAAAAACAAATCCAGAGAGGAGATTGTTTATATGAAATCTAAATGGATGTCAGGTTTGTTGCTCGTTGCGATCGGGTTTAGCTTTACTCAGGTGATGGTCCATGCAGGAGAAACAGCAGACACAGAGGGGAAAACATTCCACATTGCGGCACGCAATCAAACATGATGATGACAAAAAAGACCCTCAGGGGTCTTTTTTATTTCAGCTTCCATTCTTTTATGGTCAGCATAGAAGATCCGCTTGTCACCAGAGGATCTGCATGTCCGATTTCCTCCGCTTCTTCCAGTGAACCTGCTTCGATGACGTAGGCTCCGCCTGTGGCATCGCTGAATGGCCCGAACAGTTTTAAGCGCTTTTCTGCCTGTAAGCGATCCAAAAATTCATAGTGGCCGGCTACATGTTTCTGTTTGAATTGATCTGTTCTCGTTGTCAGCATTAAGTACGTATTCATCTTATCCCCCTCCTATCGAACTTCAGTTTAACACAATTATCCATAAACCGGTGACGGATGATATGAGCTTTTCGTCCTACGAATGCCACCTATTTATGAAAAAATAAAAAGGAGAGATGATAGGTGAGCATTCAAGTGAAGAAAAATTTAGTTTCTGAAGCAAAATACGCGCTGAAGTGCCCCAATGCAATGTCCGCTGAATACATTACCATTCACAACACGGCAAACGATGCGTCAGCGGCTAATGAAATCAGCTATATGATTGGGAACACCAGCTCGACAAGCTTTCACTTTGCGGTGGATGATAAAGAGGTGATTCAGGGTCTGCCGCTAAACCGAAACGCCTGGCACACGGGTGACGGCACAAACGGTACAGGAAACCGCAAATCAATCGGCGTTGAGATTTGCTACAGCAAATCGGGAGGGCCAAAATATGAGGCGGCCGAAGCCTTGGCGATTTCTTTCGTCGCTCAGCTTTTGAAAGAGCGCGGCTGGGGAATAGACCGGGTGAGAAAGCATCAGGACTGGAGCGGAAAGTACTGCCCACATCGTATTTTATCAGAGGGGCGCTGGGATCAAGTGAAGGCGGCAATTGAAAAGGAATTAAACGGAGTCGTGTCAGCGAAAAAGGCTTCAGCCTCTTCTTCGGCGTCTGAATACCATGTGAAAAAAGGCGATACACTGTCGGGGATTGCCGCATCACATGGTGTCAGTGTGAAAACGCTGCAAAGCATAAATCATATCACCAACCCTGATCACATCAAAGTCGGACAGGTGATTAAACTGTCTCAGGCGGCAACTTCTTCTAAAAGCCATGCCGCGTCTTCCTATCCGCTCCCATCGGGAGTGATCAAAGTGACAAGCCCGCTAACGAAAGGGACAAACGTAAAGCAGGTGCAGACTGCTTTAGCTGCCCTTTATTTTTACCCTGATAAAGGAGCAAAAAATCACGGCGTTGACGGCGTTTATGGCCCGAAAACAGCAAATGCCGTGAAACGTTTTCAGTCTGTCAGCGGATTAACGGCAGATGGCATTTACGGTCCGAAAACGAAAGCGAAAATAGAGGAAAAGCTGTAATCAATAAACGGAAGCTGCCAAGCTTCCGTTTTTTTCTTACATACAAACGGCGGCAAGAACCTTTTGAATATCATAAATGCTTTCGTCTTTTTTAAACTGCTTTGAGACAGCGGGAAGTTCTGCGCCGGAGATCCAAATTTTCAACTCTGAATCAAGGTCAAAGCGGCCGGCAGTCTCCACGCTGAATCTAGAAATGCTTTTGTACGGAATCGATTGAAATTCCGTTTTCTTTCCTGTGATTCCCTGCTTATCTACAAGAATAAGCCGCTTGTCAGTAAAGACAATTAAATCGCGAACCAATTTAAACGCGGCATCGACATTCTCACCATCGAGTAAAATATGACCTAGCTCTTCTTTCACCGCAGCCGTTGACAGAGTTGACGCATTGCCAAGTAATCCATCAATAAATCCCATGATATACCTCCTAATACGTATTCTATCAAATCATACTATAAAAAAGGTTTTCATACATAGGTGAGTAGAGTAAACTGGTGCTGACTGGTAAAGGAGAGCATTCAAAATGAAAGATATGTATGACAACTTTGCAGCCCTTTCTGCTTCTGAATCGGAGTACCGGATTATTTATGAGGAGAAAAAAGAAAGTGAGTTTATCGTCCTCGGTCCCCACGGCGGCAGAATTGAGCCTGGCGTCAGTGAGCTGGTGCGGGCATTTTCCGATCAATGTTCCATTTACTTGTTCGAAGGTGTGAAGCAGCGAAACAACCGTTCCTTGCACCTGACATGCACTCGTTTTGACGAGCCGCTGGCTTTAGAAAAAGTGAATGCCCACCATTACGCATTAGCATTTCATGGGTATCATGATCCAAAAACTCCGCATACATTGGTCGGAGGCGCGGACCGTAAAAAAGCCAAGCGCATTTGTGAGCAGCTGAATGAAGCGGGCTTTAGCGCCGAGCTCACCAGTGAGAAAGACCGGTTGGCAGGTGTCCATCCGAAAAATATTGTCAATCGGACGAAGAGGGAAATGGGACTGCAATTGGAAGTAAGCACGGCACAGCGAAAGGCGTTATTCCGCAATTTTGGCTGCCGTGAAGAAAGTTACACACAAAACGATCTGTTTTATCGATATGTGGAAGCCGTTAAGCTTGGTTTTTATGAATAAATGATACGGGACCTGCACGATCGGCCCATTCCTTCATACGCTAGGGTTGTGCGAAAGTGTAGGGAGGAATGCATATGTTTTATCATATTAAAGAGCTTCAATATCAAGCTAAGCCAGCTCATCCCGATCCGGTTTATGCGAAAAAGCTTCAAGAAATACTGGGCGGCCAATTCGGTGAGATCAGTGTCATGATGCAATATTTGTTCCAAGGCTTTAACTGCAGGGCGGATGCCAAATATAAAGATTTGTTATGTGACGTAGGTACTGAAGAGATTGCACACGTAGAAATGTTGGCGACAATGATTTCCAGGCTTTTGGATAATGCACCAGCCGATGTACAGGAGGATGCTTATAAAAGCAATCCCGCCATTGCAGCAGTGATGTCAGGAATGAATCCTCAGCATGCGATTGTGTCCGGTCTGGGTGCAATGCCAGCAGATAGTGAGGGCTATCCGTGGAATGCCAAATACATTATTGCAAGCGGGAATTTGCTGGCAGATTTCCGCGCAAACTTAAATGCGGAATCTCAAGGTCGCCTTCAGGTGACCAGGCTCTATGCGATGACTGATGATCCTGGAGTAAGAGATATGCTGTCATTTTTAATTGCAAGGGATACTTATCATCAAAATATGTGGTATGCGGCCATTAAAGAGCTAGAAGAAAGAGAACGGGATATTGTCGTTCCAACGACATTTCCGCGTGAGCTTGAAAAGCGGGAAGTGGCTTATGACCTGTTTAATTTCTCCAGAGGGGATGAAAGCTCACAAGGCAGATGGGCTCATGGCGAAGCCTTTGACGGCCGGGGAGAATTCAGGTATATTCCGGCCCCGATTGCATTTGGGCCTGCACCTCACCTTAAACCGGCGCCTATGTGGGTGCATAATACGATTCCTCCAATGTCAAAATGCTAGTTGTTCTGCCGGGCTGAGGATTTATATTCCCAGCCCGTTTTTGATCAGCTGTATTTGCCGATATGATATAACGCTTTTTCTTCAGCGACCTGCAAGTGCTGCTGATCGCCTTCCTCGTACACATTTGGCCGCTTATGTGATAATAAGTAAGCGAGCCGCTTCTGAAATTGAATACCTGCTTTACGCCGTTCAAACATTTCAAGCCTTTTTTCAGCAAATTCCTTTGTTACCCGGAATACCGTCGCGATTGTGGCAAGCGCCTGGCTTCTCCATTGCGGCAGTTCCATCTGCAACAGCATAAAGGTTGGCACACAGAAGTGGTACATAAATTGATTCGCTTGAAATTCCTGCAGTTCCCTGAAGAGCTTGTTCATCTGAAAATGATTGCCTGCATGCTTTAACACGTGGCACAGTTCATGGCCAAAATCTTCCCATTGCTCTTCCCGTGATTTTCTCTGATTCAATACGATACTATACATACCGTCGTATTTGACCATCATGCTCCCCATATCCTCAAAATGAACCCAAATATCCAGATCCTTTGCAATTTTTAGCATATCAATGTGATGGGGGGAGGTGATGCCCAGCCGGCTGTATAAATTTTTTACGTATTCCTCCAGATGTGATAAGTAATCGCCCAATTGAATACTCCCTTTCGAACATGCGTTCTGTTTTTAGCGAGAAAGAAAAGCCCTTATAGGACTGGAAAGTGTGTAGAAATCTTTCCCTTTTCTTAAAAAAATAAACACTTTTTTCTTTATATCGGTCTATTTTTTATATGTTTTAGAGAACAGAGAAATATTTATTTATTTTTCGGTTTCCGGTTTTTCTCTTTTTCTTTTAAATAGTTGATAAATTCAATGGCCTGCTGTTTGCTTTCTGGGGAAAAATCCTGCATATCACGGTATGCGAGCTGCAAGTCCGGATCTGAAAACATATCGTCGTCGGATTTTTTGTCTTTCCCTGTTAATAAGTAATCAGTCGTTACTTGAAAGTAATCAGCCAGCTTTTGGAGTGTGTCGTAATCAGGCTCGCTTCGCCCGTTTTCATAGTGGGAATATCGTGCCCGCGACACACCAATGTGGGATGCGATTTCTTCCTGTGTCCTTTTCCCCCTGAGATTCTTCAATCTGCTGCCTATCATACTATGACCTCTCTTTTTTAACTCCCTAAGTTACTTATGATTATAGATACAATCTGTATCAAAATAAAGTTATGATAAAAAAAGTATCAAAAATAACTTGATGATACAGATTGTATCGTTTATACTTGGTAACAGTTGATACGAAATGTATCGAAAACAGATCAGGAGAGTGATCACATGTATCCAATCCAAATTGTTTTTAGTGAAAATCCCATAGATCAGCGCCATCTCGGACAATCCTGCGGCACCATTTCGTTTACGGCATGCGGCCTTCCGGTGTTCCACTTTGAAACGCAAGAACAGTTTCAAACATACATGATGTTAAAAGGAGATGCGGCGTACAATGAAAACCGATAAAAGCTATCCTTTTCCTACGTATTCAGGGCTGTTGAATTCAGAACATTATGACAAAATCGGTCCGGCGCTATGGCTGTTTCTCTGGTTCATCAGCTCAACAACAAAAGAAATTGAAAAAGACGGCGTAAGCTGGGGAATCGTGCTCGGCCATAAGCCGTTAAAAGCGAGAGAAATGGCGGCTGTTTTCGGGGTGAGTGAGAAAACCGTCAGAAGATGGCTGGAGCTTCTCGAAACCCATGAGTACATAAAAGCTGTCCGCGCACCATACGGACTGATCATTTCGGTAAAGCATTCCAAAAAATTCAGCTTCAGATCGGACAAAACTGTACACCGGAGCAGAAAGGAACGGCCATTTTCGCCGCCGGCACCGGACACAGACGTCCGCTCAGATAAAGATAAAACAAATATAAATACTGCTGTTAATGATGCAGTAGATCACATTGCGAAGCGGTTTACACAATTACGGTCGGCTCAAGAAGGACGCACCGTATATCCTTCCTCCAGAGATTATCAAGCCATCGCCCGTATTGTCGCCATCGGCGTTCCTATGACGCAAACAATCGAATGGCTTGAGGAATGCTTTCAAGCCTTTGAAAACCGGCGGACAGCCGCTTCAGAAACAATCAAGGCCTTTCGCTATTGCTCGAAATTCATTGAAGACCGATTTTTCGCGCAGCAGGCCAAAAAGAGTGCCGCAATTCAACATGAGAGGATGGAAAGACATGACAAAACGAACAATCGAGCAAATTTTGGACGAGCTGAAAAGAGGGAGACGTCCATTACTGGCGGACAAACCGGCCGAATTAGACGCAAGCCGGTATGATTGCCCGCGATGCAAGGATCAGGGAGGCTATCTTATCCGGCAGAACGGCCTGGAAGTCTGGACAATGTGCAGCTGCAGAGCAGAACGGAGAGTGAAGCGGCTTCTCGGTGCCAGTGAGATTACTCACGCCTTCAGACAGCTGGGCTTCAGAGAATTTCGCACGGAGGGAAAGCCACAGGCCATAAAAGATGCGTTTGAATGCGCAAAAGAGTATGTGGCCGATTATGAACAAATCAAGGACAGTCGGAAAAATAGCATTGCCCTTTTAGGACAGCCCGGTTCAGGAAAAACGCACCTTTTGACCGCTGCTGCCAATGAATTGATGAGAACGCGCCACGTACCGGTCATTTATTTTCCGTTCGTGGAAGGCTTTACTGATCTAAAAAATGACTTTGATCTTTTGGAAGCAAAGCTGAGCCGAATGAAGCAGGCAGATGTACTGTTCATAGATGACCTGTTTAAACCGGTTAACGGCAAACCGCGCGCCACAGATTGGCAATTAGAACAAATGTATTCTGTACTTAACTACCGTTATTTAAATCATAAACCGATTTTGCTTTCGAGTGAGCTGACGATTGAAACACTTGTACGGGTCGATGAAGCGCTCGGCACGAGAATCTACGAAATGTGCAGCGACTATTTAGTGATTATTAAAGGGGCAGCGTACGAGCTGAACCATAGATTGGAGGGCATCAGATAATGTGCAAGCTTTGTCAAACAAAGAAAGTCATTGTGGAATATACCGGAATTGGAGCCGTTTTCCATCCATGTCCGAACTGCCGGTCCGGCACTGATTTAACGCCGGTCATACGAAAGCTGGAGCAAATGCTGATAGCGGGAAAAGCGAGGCTGAATGGCCATGATTAAACAGCTGACTGCTCTAATTGCTTTGCTGTTTCGGGCGAAGCGAACAGAAAAAAACATTGAAGAATGGTATAAGGATGACGGGAAGTGAAAGTGTTGGCAAAAACAAAACAAGCAGAGAAAAGCCCTGCACCGTGGCGTGCTGTCCTGTGCGGGGATACGAAACCGATCTATATTTATTCAGCATACAGTGAAGAAGAAAAAGAAAGATTCCCATATTCAAACGGCCGGCTGATTGCCGCTGTATTTAACCTCAGCTCTTATTCGCAAAAAAGCAATGCCGCCTTGATGGCGGCTGCACCCGAACTGCTGGAAGCGTCTAAAGCAGCTCTTGATTTTCTGAAAGGGAATTCTGTTCTTTCAAAGGAGCGCATCATTCAGCTATTAGAAAAAGCCAAAACAAGCGCTGGACCGGAAAGGGAGGAAAAGATACTTGATCAATCCTAAAAAACTGCTAAACATCGATTCTATCACGCTGGAGAGCCAGCTGGAGGACGGAAAAATCCGAGTGATTATTGTAGACGGTATCAAGCAAGAAGCATGGGTCACAGAAGCGCCGGAGCATGGAAAAACACTCGTCGAAACGAGAAAGGGAGACCTTGCCCGCGTGGATTTTGAAATCGGCTACAAATTAAATTAAAGCAAAAACAGAATACGTCCAAGACGGAAAGCCTGCGGACACTGATCAACTGCACAGCATTTGTGCGTTGATTGGTGTCCGTTTTTTATTGCCAAAAATGAGGAGGATCATAGAATGCAAGACTTACTATTTGAATATAAACGCACGCTAAAACAAACAAGAACACAATATAAACCGCTCGCTGAAGCAGATGAATCCGTGCTCTCAGCTGAAGAGCTGAAGGATAAAAAGATCATCAGAAACATGATTACTGATCTTGAATATGTAACAGAATGGCTTGAAAAAGGAAGACAGCCCGGCATCAGACGGGCGATTGACCGGCGTGATGCGTATCAGCGGCTGATGATCAAGGATCCGAGAATCATCGAATCATTTTCCAGCACAATGATGGTTGAGCCGGACGGACAGGTATCAGAAGAAGACAGAGAAAGAATCCAAGAAGCGTTATCCCTGTTAACGGACAGAGAAAAAGAAATGTTTTTGCTGCATAAGGTAGAATGCTTTTCTTATGAACGGATCGCTGATCTTCTCGGTGTGAAAAAATCGACTGTGCAAACGACCATCAAACGGGCAATCGTAAAGATGCAAAGACAGCAGGAGGAAATGAATCGATCGCTTGCCTGAAAGCTTGTCATACGTTTGCCACCTATAAGTGAATAGAGCATGACACATAAGCGGCTGGCAAGATCAGCTGCTTTTATGAATAGACATCCATGCTGGAGGTGGCGGTGATGCCGTAGCATGAAAACACAACAGCGCGAACAAGCATTAGCAATCTATCAACAACATCAAGGAAAGATCACAAATCGGGCGATCGCGGACACAATCGGCGTTTCCGCGAAAACAATCGGCGTCTGGAAAAAACAAGACAAATGGAAACAGGCCTTGTTTTCTGAAACCAGAAACGAACAAACACAGCGCCGGATAGACAATAATGAATTAAATGAACGCCAGCGGCTGTTTTGCCTGTATTACGTCAAAAGCTTCAATGCCACACAGTCAGCAATTAAAGCGGGCTATTCACCGGACAGCGCCCACGTGACGGGCAGCCGTCTGTTAAAGAATGAAAAGGTCGCTGCTGAAATCAGACGCATTAAAAAAGAAATGGTCAATGAAATGTTTATTGAAGCAATGGACGTGCTGCAGGTTTACATCAAGATCGCTTTTGCAGATATTACGGACTATGTGACTTTCGGAAAAAAAGAGGTCCAGGCTGTCGGGAAGTCGGGACCGCTGTTTGATGAAGATGATAACCCGATTATGAAGGAAATCAGCTTTGTCGATGTCAAAGATTCCGGGCTCGTTGACGGCACCATTGTGACGGAAGCGAAGCTTGGCAAAGAAGGCATCGCCATCAAGCTCGCAGACAAGATGAAGGCGCTCGAGAAGCTGTCCTTATATTTTGATTTGTTTCCGGATCAATTGAAACAAAAAATTGAAAACGAGAAATTAAAGCTTGCCAAACAAAAAGCTGAAAAAACAGATGACAGCCAGGAGCCGATTGAAATCATGATCAAACGAAAAGAGGACAAGCCATGATTGTAAAAGAAATCAACCCTCATTTCGAAGATTATGTATTCAATTGGGAGCAGACGTACCAGTTTCTCGTCGGCGGCTACGGCTCATCCAAAAGCTATCATACGGCATTGAAAATCGTGTTAAAGCTGCTGAAGGAAAAACGGACGGCCCTTGTCATCCGCGAGGTGTTCGATACCCATCGGGATTCGACCTTTGCCTTGTTTCAAGAGGTGATCGAAGAGCTCGGCCTCACAAAGGCTGTGGCATCCCTTTCTTCCCCGCTGCAGCTGCGGTTTCAAAACGGCAGCCGGATCATGTTCAAAGGAATGGACAATCCTGCGAAATTGAAATCAGTTCATAATATTTCATTAATATGGATAGAAGAGTGCTCAGAAGTGAAGTATGAAGGCTTTAAGGAATTAATCGGACGTCTTCGCCACCCTGAACTGAAGCTTCATATGATCTGCACCACCAATCCCGTCGGCACCTCCAATTGGACGTACCGGCATTTTTTTCGGGATGAACGCAATAAACGGTTTGTGCTGGATGACAGCGAGCTTTACGAAAAACGGACAATTGTCAAGGGGGATACGTATTATCATCATTCCACAGCAAACGACAATCTCTTTCTCCCGAAAAGCTATGTGAATCAGCTTGACGGACTCAAGGCATATGATCCTGACCTGTACCGGATTGCCCGCAAAGGCCGATTCGGCGTCAACGGGATCAGGGTCCTGCCACAGTTTGAGGTGCTTCCGCATGACCGAGTAAAAGAACGTATCGCAGCCATCGACAAGCCAATTTTTCGCACAGGCATGGATTTTGGGTTCGAGGAATCCTACAATGCTGTTGTCCGACTTGTAGTCGACCCTGAAAAAAAATACCTCTACATTTATTGGGAGTATTATCAAAACAAAATGACAGATGACAGGACGGCTGAGGAGCTTCGTGAGTTTATTGACACACAGGAATTGATCAAAGCCGACTCCGCTGAGCCGAAAAGCATCCAATATTTCCGCCAGCAGGGCTTTCGAATGGTCGGAGCCAGAAAGTTTCCCGGCTCAAGACTTCAATACACCAAAAAGGTGAAACGATTCAAAAAGATATTCTGTTCGGACCACTGTGAAAATGTCATCTATGAGCTCAAGACGCTAACGTATGCTAAAGATAAAAACGGAGCTCTGATAGAGGATGAATTCACGATTGACCCGCATACGCTTTCTGCCATTTGGTATGCGCTAGATGACTATGAGGTTGCTGATATGAAAGAGACAGCACACAAACGAATCCGGCCGAACCGGGAAAGGAGGAGGTTATAAATGACGCACAATCAAACAGTCAGAGCAACTGTGTTCAAAGCCAATGCCGCCGTACCTCAGACAAAGCAAATCTATGAAGATGACTTTTCTGAGCTGTACGGAGAGGATATTATCGCACCGCCCTACAATATCATCGAGCTTAAAACCATTGCTGAATATTCGACGATTCTTCAGCAATGCATTGATGCGTACAGGGTGAATATTACAGGTTTTGGCTTCGATGTTGAGTACACGTTTGATGTCAACGCGAGTGACGTCGATCAGACGAAAAAGAAAAGAGCGGAAAAAGAATGGGCCAGACTTGAAGCCTTTTATAAATGCCTTCATTTTGACGAATCAGCCGAAATGATTTTAGGCTATGCCATCGAAGACAGAGAAAAAACAGGCAACGGCTTTATGGAAGTGCTTCGCGACGGGATGGGAAAACCGGCGGGCATCGAATATTTAGATGTGAAATATATGCGTGTATGCGGAGCCGGTGAACCTGTTGAGGTCTCATTTGTATATGAAGAAAATGGGAAAATGAAAAGAATCAAAAGGCAAAAACGCTTCCGAAAATATGTGCAAATGATCAATGGAAAGAAAGTATTTTTCAAGGAATACGGCGATCCGCGAAAAATGGATATGCGTACGGGTGAATATGTAAACACATTGGCAGAGAAGTATCAAGCAAATGAAGCCATTCACCTCAAAATCGGAAGCGGCGTATACGGCGTGCCCCGCTGGGTCGGCAATATCGTCAATTTATACGGAGCCCGAAAAGCAGAAGAGCTCAATTTTATGTATTTTAAGCAGGGCCGTCATGTCCCCGCTGCGATCACAGTGGAAAACGGGATGCTGTCGGAAACTTCTTACCGGGAGCTGCAAGAGTACATGAATGATCTTGAAGGCGTGGAAAACGCCCATAAATTTCTCCTGATTGAAGCGGAAGGAATCGCAAAAGAGAAGGATCTCCACGGAGGTGAGGATATTACGCCGGTGTCCGTGGAAATCAAATCCTTGGCGGAAATTCTGCAAAACGACGCTTTGTTTCTTGAATACGATGAAAAAAGCAGAAATAAGCTGCGCTCGGCGTTCCGCCTCCCGCCGCTGTATACAGGAGAGGCCCAGGAATATAACCGGGCGACAGCTGATACCGCTAGAAAAATTACGGAGGAGCAGGTCTTTCAGCCGGAGCGAAAAACGCTTGTGAATAAACTGAACACGCTGCTTTTGCCGGAGCTGAATATTCATGACGTTCGGCTGACATTAAAAGGACCGGACTTTCGTGATCCGCTTGAGATTGCGAAAGTGCTCGGTCCTTTTATTACAGCCGGAGCAGTCTCACCGAATGATTTACGCGATCTTGCCGGACGGGTGCTTGGCAAAACGCTGGAGGAGTGGCCTGAGGAGATTTATAAACGGCCTGCAGGACAGGATGCGGAAAAGACAAACCTGACTGCGCTCATGCAGGAGCTGAAAGAAAGCATCGAAGGGATCAAAACGTCCTGAAGGGAGGTGAAGCAAGCAGGTGGCGCGGGAATTAAGAAATGCCAAAATCAGCTTTGTCAGCTATGTGGACAAGGCGGCTAACCAGACAGAATTTTTCTTTACGAAGTCATCCGGACCTCCGTCATTT
Source organism: Bacillus rugosus (assembly GCF_023238245.1). Taxonomy (NCBI): domain Bacteria; kingdom Bacillati; phylum Bacillota; class Bacilli; order Caryophanales; family Bacillaceae; genus Bacillus; species Bacillus rugosus. The sequence goes on from NZ_CP096590.1 coordinate 1,350,716, forward strand.
GAAAAAAAGGTTCGGCTGTTTACAAAAAGTGAGCAGGATGAACAAAGGCTCGTGTACGGAATCGTGTATGAGCCTGATGTTCCAGATGCCCACGGCGATTTTATGACTGCTGAGGAAATTGAAAAAGCGGCGCACGGCTTTCTCGCCGAGGCACGGGAGATTGATATCAATCACAGCTTTGAAGGCGGAACCGGCGTCGTGGTCGAGTCATATGTGGCGCCCGATGATTTTATGATCGGGACAAAGCAGATTACAAAGGGTTCGTGGGTACTCGTGACGAGAGCATCTGACGAGGTGTGGGAACAGATCAAGGCTGGAATCATCACCGGCTACAGCATGGCGGGCACTGCTGATGTATATGAAGAAGAACCGGTTGAAAAAGCGGGATTCTTCAATGTGTTCAAGCAAATGCTGGCTGACAAAACAGGGAAGGAGACTGAAGAAATGAGAAAAGAAGACATGAAAGAATCATTCGAGCATGCGCTTTACCCTCTGCTCAAACGGCTTGAGCGGATTGAAAAAAATACAGACACGGAGGAAAAGCCGGAGCAGACGGGTGATGACGAGCGTCTGAAAAAGCTCGTTGAGGACATGCTTGCCCCGCTGATTGAACGAATCGAGGCTTTGGAAAAAGCGCGAGGCGCGTCTAAGCAGACAGCGGACGATGCAAGCGGCAATACAGAGCAAGTTAAAAAATCTATCTGGAGCGGACTGCTGTAAAACCAGTCAAAGAGGAGGAAATCAATTGAGAAATCAAGAGATCATTCGGAAAGCGGAAATGTCGCTTTCTGCTTTAAAAAGCGGCGGACTTATGAACCCTGCGCAAGCATCGGCCTTTATCCGCATGGTGCAAAACACGCCGACCATTTTCAGTGAATCCCGCGTGATTCAAATGGAAAATGACTCGCAAAAATTTGAGAAAATCGGCTTCGGCCAGCGTATTCTGCGGGCTGCTCAAGAAGGAAAAGCACTGTCAAATGACGAGCTGACAGTTCCAACGACAAGCACTGTCCAACTGAACACGAAAGAAGTCATTGCGGAAATCAACATTACGTATGACACACTCGAAAACAATATTGAAAAAGACGGCCTTCAGCAGACGATCATGCAAATTTTAGCAGAGCGCGCAGCCGTTGATATTGAAGAGCTGATTGTAAACGGTGATACAGCATCAGCTGATCCGTATCTGGCTCAGCTGGACGGCATCCGCAAACAAGCGGTGTCCCACATCGTTGACATGAACGGTGAAGAACTGTCCAGAGCGACATTCAAGAAAGGCTTAAAGGCTGTTCCACCAAAATATTTGCGTATTCCTCAGGAATTCAGATTTTATACGTCTCACGGCTTAGAAGTTGAATGGAAGGACCGCGTAGCAGACCGCCAGACAAACCTTGGGGACCTGGCTGTTCAGGGCGGTTTATCAACAGCATTCGGCGTACCAGTCAAAGGGGTTTCTAATATTCAGCCGTACACAGTCGGTGAGGGAGATGCGCAATATGACGCTTCTGATATCATTCTCACACATCCAAAAAATATCATTCTCGGCTTCTCCCGCAATATCCGAATTGAAGTCGACAAAGACATCCGCTCCCGTAAATTCATTATTGTCTTAACGGCCAAGCTGGACAGCAAGTTCGAAGAAGAGGATGCCTGTGCGAAATTAATTAACGTAAAAGAATAATAGAAACGGGGTGGTCAGCTCATGCTCATTGAACCATCTGACGTAGCCTCCTATTCGATCTATGATCGGGTGAAAAACAGGCCGGAAGAATTGCTGGCGCAGGATATCATCGAGGCGGAGGCGGAAGCGGCCCTCATCACGGGCCACCGCTTTGAAGACAGCATTTATAACCCGCTGCCCGACAAGGCGAAATTGGCTTTGCTGAAGCTTGCCCAGTATTTTGCGCTTGTAAACAGCGATGAATCAGCCTCATCAAGCTATCAGTCTGAAAAAATGGGGGATTATTCCTACACAATTTCCAAAGAAGGCGGTATTCAGCGGCCAGAGGTGTATCATCTGCTCGAAGAGTTTATCACACCGGGCTATGTCCCTGAGTCCTCCAGGCTGAAGGTGAGGTCTTTATGAGCTATCAGCAGATGCTCATTCATCGTTGCGACATTTATCATGAAGCGGCGCAAGCGCCGTCTGCAGGCCGATTCGGGATTCCTGCAGACAAGCTGCAGCGGGTCATTTCATATCCGGACACACCCGATGAACTAGATGTCCCTTGCTATTTTACTGAAAAAACGCAGCAGCTGATCCAAGAGGAGCCGGATCAAACTGTATATCACAGCTTTCTCGTCCATTTTCCGTTGTCAGCGGATATCCGTGTGAACGATAAAATCATTTGGGAGAATCATAAATATATACTAAAGCTGCCGAAAAGGATCAGACATCATCATTGGGAAGTCATCGCCGTCAGGGATGAAAGCCTGTGAAAATAACGGGACTGAAACAGCTAAACACGTCATTAAAAAAAGCGGCATCAGGCGGCTTTTCACGTCAGGCGTCCCGATGGCTTGAGGAGTGCGGGCAAGATTTTCTGGAGATCGTCCAATCTGAACTCATCAGCACACAAACGATTGATACAGAAAAACTGCTCAGCTCGTTTAAGAAAGGCGCAGAGGACAATCTCTGGATTGTGCAAAGCGGCGGGCTTTCGCTTGAGGTGGGTACACAGCTTGTTTACGCCTCATTTCTTAATGACGGCCATTGGACGTCAAAACAAGATGTGAGATGGGTGCCGGGGCATTTCCAAGGCTCGCGGTTTATTTATGATCCTGCGGCTTCCACGGGAATGGCGCTCAAGAGAAAATGGATCCCGGGCACGAGCTACTGGGATCAAGCGCTGCTTTTATATGAACAGCTGTTTGAAAAATCGCTGGAAAGCAAATTGCGCCAGTGGCTGAAGAAGCTGTAAAGGAGGAGCAGGATGAACAGTGAAACAGGATCGATCATGGCATTTTTGTACAGCCAGTGGTCTGTTCCCATTTATGAACGCGAACTTCCTGATCACTTTCAGGTGCCGTCGTTATACGTCTCATCGCCAACTGTTTTCGAGGAAACAGATACGGTCTCCACGTTTAAAAAAACATACAGTCTCAATGTGAAGCTGTTTCATCATGACTCCGTTCAGGCGCTGGATGAAGCGGACAGGCTCGCGGATGCCATCAGAGAAGCGAGAAATATGGTTCCGCTGCTCAGTGAATCCGGTGAGAAGACGGGGGATACGGTTCGCATCACCCGAATTGAGACAAGGGTAGGAGACAGGGGCGAGGCAGTCATGGTGATCAGGTGGAGCAGCCGATATTATTATCACAAAACAGAACAGCCTGTCTTACAGGATATCGACATGAACAGCGGGGTGAAATAAGCGGTGGCAAAGGACAAACAACAGAAAAAAGCTGTACATACAGAGAGCCGGGAAGCTCTTTTTGATACAGCGGATTTAATTAAGCACGCGAAGGAGCTGTTCGGAGTTAAGCCGGATATCCTTCAGGGGGCTTTATTTGGCGTGGACAAAACACGTATGACGAAATCAGAAGCCAATCAATTGATTCAAACATTTCTAACCAAGGAGGTCATGTCATCATGAATGGCGGAACATTTACAACAGGCAAAGAAAAAGAACGTGCAGGCATTTATTTTAACTTTAAAACGACAGCGCAGGAGCGGGTGTCACTTGGTGAACGGGGGACAGTCGCACTTCCGGTCGCATCAAGCTGGGGCAAAGCGAAAACGTTCGTCTCCATTTCCAGTGTTGAGGATCTAAACAAAAAAGTGGGCCTCAGCATTGATGATCCATCTTTATTGCTATTGCGCGAAGCAAAGAAAAATGCGAAAACGGTATTGATGTACCGTCTAACCGAAGGTGTCCGAGCGTCTGCTGATATTGCTGAAGGCGTCAAAGCAACTGCGGTATATGGCGGAACAAAAGGAAATGACATTATCATCCGCATTAACCCAAATGTGCTGGATGCTGCTTCTTTTGATGTAACAACATATATGGATGAATCAGAGGTTGATAAACAGACTGTCAAAAAGGCTGAAGAATTAACAGCGAACGGCTATGTCACCTTTACTGGAACAGGCGATCTTTCTTCGACGATTCCGCTCACTGGATCAGAAGGAGACACTTCAGCTGAGACACTGAATGCATCTGCAGGAATCCGTTTATCAGGCGGTACGGATAAAGCTCCTGTCAACTCCGACTATACAGATTTCTTAGCCGCGGCTGAAACGGAGAGCTTTGATGTGATTGTACTCCCTGTTGCGGAAGGTGATCAGCTGAAGGCGACATTTGCTGCTTTCATTAAGCGCCTTCGCGATGGCCAAGGACAAAAAGTGCAAGGGGTCACAGCCAATTATGCCGGTGACTATGAAGGCATTATCAACGTAACAGAAGGTGTGCTGTTGGAAGATGGCACGGAAGTTACGCCGGACAAAGCAACGGCTTGGGTAGCTGGAGCGAGCGCAGGAGCAACCTTTAACCAATCACTTACATTTGTAGAGTACGAAGGCGCCGTTGATGTGTTACACCGCCTTGACCACGATACGATTGTTGAACGTCTGGGCAAAGGCGAATTTTTATTCACATTCGACGCCCGCGATAAATCCGTCAGCGTAGAAAAGGACATTAACTCACTCGTTACGTTCACAGCTGAGAAAAACAAAAAATTTGCGAAAAACAAAATTGTCCGTGTTCTGGACGCTGTGAATAATGATTTAACACGAGAACTGAAAGCCTTAATTAAATCAAGAAAAGGCAGCGGAAGCGATATTCCGGCGTCTGAAGACGGACTTCAATATGTAAAAACGATGATTACGCAATACATGACAACTCTTCAGGATGCTGGCGGCATCACTGGCTTTGATTCTGATGAAGATATCACAATTTCAATGAATGAGGACCGTGACGGCTTCTTGATTGATCTGGCTGTACAGCCTATCGACGCAGCAGAAAAATTCTACTTTAATGTGGAGGTAAACTAATATGGCATTAAAAGCACAAAACACAATCTCAGGAAAAGAAGGCCGCTTATTTCTCGATGGCGAGGAAATGGCGCACATCAAAACATTTGAAGCAAACGTCGAGAAAAACAAGTCTGAAGTAAACATTATGGGCCGCCGCATGACAGGCCATAAAACAACAGGGGCAAACGGGACAGGAACAGCAACGTTCTATAAAGTCACATCAAAATTTGTGATCCTGATGATGGACTATGTCAAAAAAGGCAGCGACCCTTACTTCACACTCCAAGCTGTCCTGGATGACCAATCCTCCGGACGAGGCACAGAGCGAGTCACCCTGTACGACGTCAACTTTGACTCTGCTAAAATCGCAAGCCTTGATGTCGATTCAGAAGCGTTAGAGGAAGAAGTTCCATTTACTTTCGAAGACTTCGACGTGCCTGAAAAGCTTTCTGACACGTTTTAATCAAAGCTGAACCAGCCATACCGCAGACCTTTCTTAGAAAGGTCTGTTTTTCACATGATGAAACCAATTAAAAGATAAGGGAGTTTTTTACATGAGCGAGAAGAACGAAAACGTATATGATCTTTCCTTTTTTATGCCGGGAAAAACAATTGAAGCTGAGGAAATCAAAGTGCCGATCTCAAAGCGTTTTGTTGATAAAAAAGGGAATGTCATTCCGTTTATTTTAAAACCAATTACAACTGAACGAATTGATGAATTGGAGAAAGAAAATACCACATTTAAAAATGTGAAAGGCCGCGGTCGTGTCAAAGATTTAGACTCCCAGCGCTTTTACGCGAGAATAGCCATCGAATCCACTATTTATCCTGATTTTCGTTCAAAAGATTTAAGGGAAGCATACAAAACAGCGGATCCTGTAGAAGTCGCCAAACGTGTACTATCTGTTGGGGGAGAGTATGCAAACTGGCTGAATAAAGCAATTGAAATCAATGGTTTTGAGGATGATCTTGAAGATCTAGAAGAAGAAGCAAAAAACTAGTAAAGGATGGCGAAAAGGAAGCTGTGTATTTGTATTATGCAATGCATGAGCTTCATTATTCGCCATCCCAGCTTCTTGAATTATATGAAGCACCCAAACACTATAAAGCTCTTTTATACGGGTTGATAGGATATAAGCTAGATCTATTAGAAAAAGAATCAAGGAGAGGAGGGAATTAATATCGCAAAATTAACAGCCCGTTTTGATCTCGAAGACAAGGTATCTAAAAAACTAAAACGGATACATAAAGGATTCCAAGAGGTCGAAAAAAAAGTCAAGACCATCAATCGACAAATCAAAATCAGCATCAGAGCAGAAGATCAGGCATTTTACCGGCTGAGAAAAATAAATGACTACATCATTTTGAAATTCGCGAAATCACTTGAAATCAAAGTGGTACTTGATGACCGAGTTACTTCAAAGTTAGAAGTGATTGAACAAAAACTAAAACGGCTGCCTAAAGAAACGAAGCTCACCGTATCTTTGGTAGACCGGACAGCAACTGCATATAAAAAAATAAAGAAGATGCTATCTAATCAAAAGCTATCATTCCTTTTGGTTCCGGATGACAAGGTTACTTCAACTGTTAAAAAGATTATTGGTTATATCAAGAAAAATTTGAAAAACGGATATACAGTCAAATTAAAAGTCATTGATGAAATCACTAAAACAGTTAATCGATTAACAGCACTTTTGAGGAAATTTGAAAAAACATATTATGTCAAGGTCGTTGTTAAGACAAAAGTATCAGACAAAATCAATAAAAAAGAAAGCCCGATTAACAAAGAGAAATCTAAGAAAGAATCAGGAACACCCTTGGATAAAGACTCTGGTAGGAGTTCTGATCAAAAACCTGGCTGGGTTAGCAAAATAAAAGGATGGCTGAAGGATTGGTGGTCAAAATCAGCTTGGCCTTGGATTAAGGATACACTCAATGAAATAGGCAAAGCTTTTTTAGATCGTTTCAAAGAGAGATTGATAGAAAAGTTGAAAAATGATGTGTTTGATAAGATCATTGATAAAATTCTAGGCCACCAAAAAAAGGACGACTCTGGAGGAAATTCTGAAACAGATAATAAAGTCCTAAACCGTAATACAGGAGGAAATTGCTGCTGTAGATGCTGTGAAGGCGGAAGTATCAGTCCGGGCACTAAAAATAAAAAAACGTATAGAAAAAAGAAAAGCCCGACAAAGGCTCCAAACAGAACACTCAAGGTTCCTGGAGAGGTGATCAGAAGACGCCAGAGCGGCACATCTGGTGAAAGTGCACCACGGACTTCAGGTTCGAAGTTAAAGAACTGGTTCGGTGGCTTAAAATCACTAGGGAAAGATTCATCCAAACTAGGAAAAGCGTTCAGAGGAATGGGAAAGGCTGTTCCATACGTAGGATCTGCATTAGCCATGTTTGATCTAGCCGGAATCAATAAAGATAATGCTGGCGAAAAGGTTGGTTCAATCGGAGGACGCATTGCCGGAGCAGAAGCAGGTGCAACTGCCGGAGCAGAAGCAGGTGCTGCGATTGGCTCCTTCGTAGGTCCGGAAGGTACAGTAATCGGAGGTGCTATCGGCGGAATAGGCGGTGGTTTAGTAGGCGGAATAGGCGGAGAAGAAGCAGGTAAGAACATTGGTAAGATGTTTGATACTTCTAATTTGAAGGAGAACATAAGCAATTCACTATTTAACAAAGAGTGGTGGAGTGGAAAATGGAATTCTATTTCTGATACTTGCAATGGGGCAATTACTTGGATTGAAGATACATGGAGTAAAGTTTCGACTTGGTTTGACCAGTATGTGTTTACGCCTATTTATAATGTAGCTGTACCCGTGATTAATTTTATAGTAGGTTTGTTTGCTTATGCATGGGATGGCATATTGGCAGTATGGAACATTGTCTACCCGTGGTTTAAGGATAACGTGTGGGATCCAATAAGCGGAGCGGTTACTAAAGTTGCTACAACGATATGGACTGGATTGTGTAACGCTTGGACAGTTATTTCAGGCATATGGTCAACTGTTTCAACGTGGTTCATGGATAATGTGTGGAACCCCGTGAGTGAAGCAGTAACAACTGCGGCAACATGGATTTGGAAAAAAATCAATGATGCATGGACTACTATATCCGATATTTGGTCCAGCGTATCGACTTGGTTTTATGATAATGTATGGAACCCGATTGTCACAAAAGTAGAAGATATTAAAACTTCAATAAAAGAAAAATTTGATGATGCAAGGAAATTTTTTGAGGGTGCATGGGATGGAATTGAAACTTGGTTTAATAAACATGTGAAAGACCCATTGGTTAAAGTAGCAGAGAAAATTGCTGAAAAATTTCAATGGGTAATTGATTTAAAAGATGCTGCTAGTTCAGGTATAGGATATGTTAAAGATGCAGTCGGAGGTTTTGTTACAAAAGTAACGAACAGAGGACAGGAAATTACTCATCTCGAGAAAAAAACAAGTAAAAAGAGTTCGAAAGAGAAAACTAGTTCTAAAACAACTACTAATAACATTTTTTCTCAATCTCCAACAAATATGACTGTTCTTCAACGATCACTGAGCCAGAATGCCACAGGCGGCTACATCACCAAACCAACCATCTCTTGGATCGGTGAAGCAGGTAAGGAATTCGTTATCCCGGTTGATAACAACCGAGGCCGGGGGAAGATGCTTCTTTCACAAGCGGCGTCTAAGCTCGGTATGCAAGTCGTAGACGACATGGGAGCCGCTTCGTCTTCAACTGAAAGTCCGGTAACTGTTTCAAGAGGAGCAACTGCTAGCCCGTTATCAGGATCAGCCTCTCCATCAATGGACACTGCAAATCTTACAGGCCAAGCGTCTGCACTCGGACAGCAATTTTCAGAAGGCTTTGGTAAAGGCATCAGCAATCAGCCGGTCAAAATGGAGGACTGGAAAAAGAAAAACATCAATACTCCATTTACACAAATGATTTCTGCTTCACCTAATTACGGTAAACAAATAGTAAGCGGGTATGCCAAGGGCCAAAATGGTACAGCAACCGGCACAGATGGCTTCCTACAGACGAAAGTTAAAACACCATTCCAGAACACCGTGAATAAATCCACTTCATGGGGAACAGGTACAATCAAAGGGTTTGCTTCCGGACAAAATAGTTCCCAGACCGGTACTGATCAGTACGTAAATACTCATGTCAATAAGCCGTTTTTGCGGTCTAAAGAATCATCAAACGGCTGGGGAACCGGAATGATCGGGAATTTTGTTTCAGGCATGACTTCAAAGGGCAGTGAGGTCCATGAGGCAGCCAAGGAACTGGCAAAAAAAGTCGAGAAAGCTTTTCGTGAAGAGTTAGATATCCATTCACCTTCTCGTGTCATGATGAGTTTGGGGCGTTTTGCCTCTGTTGGTGTTGTAAAAGGTCTGGATTCTGTCGACGTCAAAAAATATGCTGAAAAACAAGCTGGATCACTGGCAGCTGCTTATTCCGAAATGGGTGCAGTAGGCGGAAATGTGAAACAGTGGCTTATGGCTGCAATGATGGCCACAAAAACACCATTAAGCTGGCTTCCAGGATTGATGACAATTGCAAAGTTTGAATCAGGAGGCAACCCTAACTCTATTAACCTGTGGGATAGTAACGCGAAGGCAGGCAATCCATCCCAAGGGCTCATGCAGACAGTACCGACCACATTTAATGCACACAAAGCGCCGGGCATGGGTAACATCAGAAATCCGATTCACAACGCTGCTGCCGCGATCGGCTACATTAAAAGCAGATACGGCTCAATTGACAATGTGCCTGGTATTAAAAGCTTGAGGCGTGGCGGACCGTATGTTGGATATGCAAACGGCGGACTGATTACAAAAGAACACATTGCCCGTGTCGGTGAAGGAAACAAGCGGGAATGGATCATTCCGGAGGAGCGGGGCATACGCGGCCGCTACCTCCTTCAGAGAGCGGCACAGGCTCTTGGTATGGAAGTGACAGATCCGTCTCAATCCCAGCAGACTGAGCTTTCCTCAGGAAAAGTTTCAGCCGTTACCTCAGCTAGCCGGCCAACGGCAGCGGTTTCCGGATCAAAAGAGATTTATATTCAATTTAACGGTGACCAGCACTTCCATAATGGACAAGACGCCGAAACCCTGGCGGCAAAAATCAAGCAGGCGCTTATAGACGAACTGCAAAAGGATATCAATATAGGAACGAAGGGAGTCGTTGCATTTGACTAAATCCGTATATGAATTTTGGATTTCCCAAGGGAAGGACAAGCTGCGGCTCCCCGTTCTTCCCGACCAGCTGAATATTTCAAATACGGTTCAGAATGAGACGGTTAAAGTAGCCAAGTTCGGTGAGCTTACATTTATTGACGAACAAGGAGCGAAAGAAATTTCGTTCTCTTCGTTTTTTCCGAAGAAATACAGTCCGATAGCTGAATATCAAAATTTCCCGTCGCCGGAAAATGCGATAACAAAAATTGAAAAATGGATGAAGGCAAAAAAACCGGTCCAGTTTTTGATTACGGGAACTAAAGTGAATCTGACTTGCAGCATTGAAGGGTTTTCCTATAGCGAAGGCCAGCAGGATATCGGCGATCGTTCGTTTGATATTCAATTAAAAGAATACAAAACCGCTTCCCCGCGAAAAATCAAGCAGAAGAAAAAAACAAAGGCAAAACGCCCGTCGAAGGCATCTCCTAAAACCTATACAGTGAAAAAGGGAGACACGCTGTGGGACATTGCCGGCAGGTTTTACGGGAACAGCACGCAATGGCGCAAAATTTGGAACGCCAATAAAACAGCAATGATCAAAAGAAGCAAACGAAATATCAGACAGCCGGGGCATTGGATTTTTCCCGGCCAAAAATTAAAGATACCGCAATGAAACAGGTGATGTTGATGATTGAACTGTTCGTCATTAAAGACACAGAGTGGCTTGAACTGGTCGCAGAAAGCGTATCGCTGGAAGGACATCGTTATCAGGCGCCGCGCTCTATTGAAGCGACCATCGTCATCAAACAGGGCGACCAGACGTATTACAGCGTCACTGAGGGAGATACTGTCTTGTTTAAGTGGAAGGGAAAAGAGCTTTTTCGGGGCATTGTTTTTGCAAGAACCCCGGACGAGCATACACTTGCTTTCAGCGCATACGATATGCTTCAGTACCTTGTCAAAAATCAGGATGTGTACGTGTTTTCCAATCAGCGTGCTGATCAGATGATCAAAAGGATCGCCAATGATTTTCAAATACCGACAACCTCGATTGCGAATACAGGCCATACGATCAAAAGCCTTGTCATTAAAAATGATACGACCCTGTATGACATCATATTAAAAGCGTTGAAACAAACGAAAAGCCAGACAGGAAAACATTATCAGCTGTATTCGGAAAAAGGAAAGCTCGGTCTGCGCGCTTGGCCAGATCCGTCAGAGGTATGGGTGCTGGAAACGGGCGTCAATATCACGGGCTACCAATACAGCACTTCTATAAACGACACTGCTACTCGGGTGGTACTTCGCCGGCAGAAAGACAATAAGACATATAAAGCGTCTGCGAAGGACAGTTCAGGCTTAAATAAATACGGCGTGCTTCAATATACGGAAACGGTCACAGATGACATCAACCAGGCACAGCTTCAGCAGCGGGCAGATGTACGTCTTGCTGAAAAAAAGGGCGTGAAAAAAGAACTGAAAAATATTCAGGCAGTGGGCATCCCAGAAGTGCAGAGTGGCTTGCCTGTTTATATTTCTATTCCGGAGGCCGGGATCAAGAAAACCTACTGGGTAGATACGGACCGGCACGAGTTTAAAGGAACGAAACATACGATGACGATTGATGTTGTCGAAAAGAATACGATGCCGGAAGGAGTTTCCGGATGAGATTGAGTGAGGCTATTAAACATTTGGCCGTCGGCGCAGTTGACGCTGAGTCTCCGGTGGAGCTGCTGCCGGCTGAGGTGGTTTCCGTTTCTCCTGTTGAAATCAAATTAAAAGAAAACAGCAAACTGATCATACCGGCTGATGCCATCATCATCCCAAAACGGCTGCGGTCCGGAGGAGACGATCCACTCGAGCCGGGGGATCGCATCATGACCGCGGCTCTGACTGGCGGACAATCGTTTTTTATTTTAGATAAAGTATAGCCAAACCGCTTCGCATGAAGGGGTTTTTATTTAGCATGTAAAAAGGAGTGGGCATCATGGCCCTGACACCAGAAGTGGAGTTTGAGGATATAGAAGATGACAGCGAAGTCATTGAAACCTCTATAACATACAAAATTGATTTTGAAAACGGAAGAATTACAAATGAACTGATTAGCGGGCTTGAAGCGATCAGGCAGTTCGTGTATATCGCCTTACAAACAGAGCGCTATGCGTATTCCGTATACAGCCATAATGTCGGGAATGAGCTTCAAGACGTGCTGACAGATCATGAGACGACTGATGCCTACAAAAAAATGGAGATTCCAAGGCTGATAGAAGAGGCGCTGGTTTATGACGACCGGATATCTGCTGTAACAAACTTTGAGATAGAAAAACAAGGCGATGCGTTTCATGTTTCTTTTGTGGTTGAGACAGATGAAGGGACGCTTGAGATTGAGGAGGTGATTGGCGAAGATGTTTGAAGATCAGACCTTTGAAGAGATTATGGAGCGTATGCTGAACAGCATCTCCGCAGATATTGACACAAGAGAAGGCAGCGTCATTTATAATGCGTTAGCCCCGGCGGCAGCTGAGCTTGCGAAGTCATATATATGGCTTGATACTGTGCTTGAGCTAGTCTTCTCTGATACCGCGCAAGGCGAATTTTTAGACCGGCGTGCAGCGGAAGCGGGGATTGAACGGACAGCCGCGACAAAGGCGGTCAGAGCGGGAGAATTTACGTCTGGAGTTACCATTCCTGCTGGCTCCCGCTTCTATGTGGATAATCTTTATTTTCAATATACAGCAGATGGGACGCTCATCTGTGAAACACCTGGTGAAGCAGGAAACGCCAATCTGACCGGACGTAATTTACTGTCACTGGATACCATTCCCGGATTAGAAACAGCCATTGTCAAAGAAATCCTCATCCCGGGACGAGAGGAAGAAGGAGACGACAGCTTAAGAGAACGGTATTTTACAAGGGTTCGGCGTGAGGCTGTCAGCGCTAACAAAATGCACTATAAAGAGTGGGCTGAAGAAGTGGATGGTGTTGGAAAAGCAAAGATCTTCCCGCTTTGGAACGGGGACGGCACGGTCAAAATTGTCGTTACGAATGCTAATCTTGAGCCCGCTTCCGATATCTTAATTCAAAAAGTGAAAAATTATATCGATCCTGAACCAGGACAAGGGGAGGGACAGGCGCCAATCGGAGCCGTTGTCACAGTGGAAAGCGCGGTATGGAAGGACGTTGAGATTTCTGCCGAAGTGCTGCCTGAGATTAATCACTCTATTGATGAAGTGAAGTCAGAAATTGAGAAGGGCGTTTTAAATCTCTTTAAGAAAATGGCATTCGAAGACAACGTCATCCGCCTTTCTCAAATTAACAATATCGTCTATAATTCACCGTCAGTCAGTGATTATTCCAATATTAAAATCAACGGCACCTCCGAAAATTTGGTGCTGAGCGATGTGGAAATTCCTAAGCTTGGGCAGGTGAAGATCATTGAGCAAACAAGATGACATGACAGCGTATCTCCCTCCGTTTCTCACCAGCCTTAAAGAAATGGCTGAGCTGCTCAAAGCGGAAGCGCCTGAGTTTGATAAACAGAATAACAGCATATTTGATCTGACGGATCAGCTATTCGTGCCGACAGCAACATGGGGGCTCAGCCGCTGGGAAAAGATTTTAAACGTGCCGCGGGAGTCAGGCGACACCGTTGAGATCAGACGATTACGGCTCATTTCAAAAATGTCGAACATCCCGCCAATCACCTACAGGGCCATTGAGCAGGCGGTAAACCGTTTCTTAAAAAACCCGTCTGCACAGGTCCGCCTGCTGCCCGGCGAATACCGATTTAACGTGGATATTAATGTTGATGACCTTCAGCATATGAATGAGCTGATCGAAGCTATCGAAAACATGAAGCCCGCTCATTTGGCGTATACGCTCAGAGGCGGATTGAACGAGACGCTTCAAATTAAAGATAGAGTGATCCTGAATCACCGCAGATACCGAACAGCCAGTGAGCTGAAGGTCGGTTATTCTGTCACCCTTAACAACAATGAGGTGGTTTTAACTTGATCTCAAAAATATACAGAGAACGCACAGCTGCCGATCTGAAAAGCAGGATTCATCACGTGCTGCTCAACGGCCAAGAAACAGAAATAGTGGAACTCGCCATTGACGGAGCGACAGTCACCGTTCTGACAAAACGTGAGGAAGACATCAAGCATATCGAAACGGTACAAATTTTTGACGAGCTGGGCAACATCATTACAGAAAGAAAAACAGACCTGGACGTCAGTGAAAACAGAACACTCGATTTCAGATTTACTTTTGAGGTGGTGTAAACATGGCATACGAAGAAAAAACAAACTGGCTCCCGGACGACCCGATCAACGAAGACGACGTCAACCGCTGGGAAAAAGGAATAAAAGACGCCCACACAGACCTAGCTACCCACAAAAACGACATGAACAACCCCCACAACACGACAAAGGCGCAAATCGGGCTGGGGAATGTTGATAATGTGCAGCAGGCGGCTAAGAAGGATTTTGACAAGCATGAGCAAGATCAGGTGCGGCATGTTACAGAGAAAGAACGGGAGAAATGGAACGGCAGTCAGTTATCTAAGATTACGAAAGATGATGGTTCAGTCTTTATCACTATTGACAATGGACAAGACTTTAACGAGGTAGCTGCTCAACAAAAGAGATCATTTACTTTTTACACAGCAAAAACAGGCCTGAATACACCTCCGCAACCTACTAAAGGCATTTATCTGTACTCTTCAGAAATAGAAGGGGAAGCGGTTGCTATGACAAACGATGGGGGCATCTGGAGAAAAACTCTAACCGGGGGTGTATGGTCTGAGTGGGTCAGTTTCGAGACAGAAAGTGGATCAACACGGAAGGCTGATCAAGCTGAAAAAAATGCTAAATCTTATACGGACAATCATACTGCCAATAGCAATATTCACATCACAAATGCTGAACGTACAAAATGGAACGGGGCACAACTGACAAAGTTAACGAAAGATAATGGCAGAAGAACTTGGATTCCTGATGGGACTGATATTCTATCATTATCAACGGGTTTTTATTATGGAGTAGGAAAGAATGTAGTAAACAATCCGGTTGATGGTGATAATGCTTGGTATAACTACGATGTGATAGAGGGTGAGAGCGGCAGAAAAACCATCGTTGCTTACCAAAGCTTTGAAGTTACCATGTGGATCGGAATGGTTCATACTAACGGCGAATTCAAAGGATGGAAACGTTTGGTTACATCAGATGAGTTGAAAAGTGATAATATCAATAAAATTGCTGATGAGTCACTATATCAAGACGCAGCGTACTCTGGAAACAACTATCCAATTGGCATTACTACTGTCTCAATTCTTCAGGGATCTACAGGATATCCCTATGAATACGGTGAAGTGCTGAATATAAAATCGAGTAAATACCGTTTTGCTCAATTTTTCTTTTATGCCGGAAACACGGACCAAAAGAAAATATTTATTCGCCATTGGTACGATACTGTAGGCTGGACTGAGTTTATTACCATTCCTTCGTCAGATGAACTAGAATCTGTTTTAAATACAGCAAAGCTTTATACGGACAGTCATGCAAATAACATAGAAATTCATGTTACGCAGAATGATAAAACTAAGTGGAATAACAGCCAGGTTTTTAAATTGACTCAAGATGATGGGACGTTGGGGAAATACTACACTGAAGATTTGAATAATATAACAAAAACGGGGTTTTATTATATTTATTCAACGACCACGGAATTAAATGCTCCAATTAATAGAAATGGGTATTTGCTTGTCTATAATGTTGAAACTTATCCTTATCAAGAGTTTACTTCTTATTCGGGATATACAGATTCAATTCCAGACAATAGAAGAAAATTTATCAGAAATAAAAAGCAAGATTCAGAAGAGTGGACTCCATGGATGGAGATCGAATATTCACAAGGAGCACAAGCAAAAGCAGATAAAGCCTTAGCTGATGCAAAAAACTATGTTGACACAAATTATACAAATCAAAAATTAACTAAACTAACAGGCTCCAATGCAATTCAAGATGCAAGAACTGGAGGGGACGAGTATCCTCAGGGTTTAACTTTAATAGATATTGGTCAAGGAAATAATACCGGTTATCCGCTTCGTTATGGCTTCGTTAAAAATGAGAAATACAGTGATTTTAGATTTGCACAATATTTTTATGGGACTGGAAATGAATCTGGCAGTTACATTGATAGTACCGGTACATGGATACGGCACTGGTGGAGTGGATCTGGCTGGACAGCTTGGCATAAAATTTCTGGATTCGCTCATGCGTATATCCGAACTACAGGTATTCAGTATCTTGATAAAGCAGCCCATACTAAAATTCAGTTCAATCGCAAAATAAAAGATAGCCATAATGCTTTTGATACAAAAAATAGTAGATTCGTTGCCCCTAATGATGGAATGTTTTTAGTAGGAGTTGGGCTGTATATGATAAATACACCGGCATACATTAATTTTCATTTGAAACTCTATCTAAATGGATCATTGTATAAACCGGTTGACCATAAGAGAGGGGACTTTAATGATAAGGAAAATGAAATGAACCTTGACTTAAATGGTAATGTAACCGTTCCTATGAACAAAGGTGACTATATAGAGATCTACTGCTATTGCAACTATCATGGTGATGATAGAAGAGGTGTATCCGATTATAACGAGTTATACAATTATATAGACATTCAAGAACTTGGAGGACTTAACTATCCTACAGTATAAAGTATTGGAGGCAAAATGATGATCGCAGAAGCAATAATGTATAAATACCCCAATTCAGACCCAACTAAAGATTTTATTGTTCAAAATGACGGGGAAGGGTCTTATATAGCTGAATGGAACCTGCGCGCCCCAATCCCAACTCAAAAAGAACTCGAATCATGGTGGGAGGAGCTGCAAAAAAACCCACCGTATGAGCCGCCTGATCAGGTGGAGCTACTCGCTCAGGAATTGTCGCAGGAAAAGCTGGCACGCAAGCAGCTTGAAGAGCTGAACAAAACGTTGGGGAGCGAGCTGTCAGATATAAAGCTTTCATTACTTTCTTTGAAAGGAGATTATGCTGAATGAATTATTGGGTGCTTGCCCTCTATTATGAGTGGGCGACAGCGGATATGGTGAAACAGGCCATTGCATATAAAGACTGTTCAATTGAGGATCTGGCAGAGGGTGTGAACAAAAAGCTGATTACATCTGACCAGTATAAAGAAATTACCGGTAAAGCCATGTAAGGCTTTTTTATTTTGCCTGTTTTTAGATGAAAAGGAGGATGGAAGATGGTGAAGTATCAATATGAATTTCCTCTCGATAAGACTGGAAAAGCAGGAGCTGTAAAGCCCTATAGAGGAGGAAAAAATGATTTTGTGACACCTGTTTCGAATTTGTCGGGTGTAGCGGAGATTTTAACAAACGCTGCCTTAAAAGCGACTGAAGCATACAGTCAGCTCGGACAAGACAGGCTGGGCGCGGTTCTGGTTTCGAAAGTGAAGGGATGGGCGTATGCAGATCGTGAAGGTACGCTCTTTATAGAAGAAAGCGATAATAACAATGCTTGGACAACGACAGCAGCAGTTAATGTCGCAGCGGGGGTCCTGACGGCGACAGACTGGGTGTACCTTTCTAAACGCTATTATCGTTTCCGTTATGTGAACGGAAATCTTCAGCAATCAGAGTTTGTATTATACCAATCAGTCGGTGCAGGAGAAATGGACGTGCGTGTAAATGAAAAAGCCCAGATTGACTTTTCGGAGCTTCAGACAGGCGATGGACGGCTGAAAGTAAAAGCCAGCCAAACGTTTGACTTTGTCTTTCATGAAAATGCAGAGTCCGCCGGCGAGGGTGCTGCTTTACCTGTTGACGGTGCGGCGCATTTACTCGTTGAAGTAGACGGCACAGCGGAAATGAGCGAAGTCAAATTTTGGGGCAAATCGCTGTCAGGACAGAAACTTCCGATTAGAGGCGTGAAATCTGATGATGCGTCCGCTGCCTCCGGTACATTAGGGAAAGCTGAGTCGTGGGCCTTTGAAATTAAAGGGTTTAAGGAGATCATCATGGAGATCGCCAGTATCACCGGCGGGACTCTTTCGATAAAAGGAACCGCGGTTTCATAACCATTTCGTCCCTCGGAAGGGAGGTGATCCGCATGTAAAGGAGGAGTGAGTGATGCAGCAAGAGATAGATGTGAATGTGGTTCAGCAGGATTTAGCAGACATGAAAGGTGAACACAAAGCGCTGGAGCAGAGGGTTTCCGTATTAGAACGCGTGTCTGACCGGCAAGATCAGCAAATCATGACGCTGAACGAAAAATTAAACAAAATTGATGAAAATACAACGTGGATTAAACGCACCATCACAGGTGCCATCATAACTGCAGTATGCACAGGGATCATTGGCGGGGCCATCGCCATTATGTACAACCTGCTGCAGCATTAAAGGGGGATTTTTATGAAAACGTACGACAAAGGCACGGTCATCAGGACGGTGCTTCTTTTGGTTGCATTAATCAACCAGACCATGCTGATGCTTGGCAAATCACCATTGGACATTCAGGAGGAACAGCTCAATCAGCTTGCTGACGCTCTTTATTCTGCCGGATCTGTCATTTTCACAATTGGAACGACATTTGCCGCTTGGTTTAAAAACAACTATGTAACAGAAAAAGGGAAAAAACAGCGTGACTTGTTAAAGGAAAATAATCTGACCAAATAAGGAGAGATGTAAATGGTAAACATTATTCAAGACTTTATTCCAGTCGGTGCAAATAATCGTCCAGGCTACGCAATGACGCCGCTTTACATTACGGTGCACAATACAGCGAATACCGCAGTAGGAGCGGATGCCGAGGCTCATGCCCGTTATTTGAAAAATCCAGATACGGCGACAAGCTGGCATTTTACAGTTGATGATACAGAAATTTATCAGCATCTGCCTTTAAATGAA
Source organism: Bacillus rugosus (assembly GCF_023238245.1). NCBI lineage: Bacteria > Bacillati > Bacillota > Bacilli > Caryophanales > Bacillaceae > Bacillus > Bacillus rugosus. The sequence goes on from NZ_CP096590.1 coordinate 1,369,818, forward strand.
AACGGCTGGCATGCGGGAGACGGGAACGGCAGCGGCAACCGGGCTTCTATCGGAATTGAAATTTGTGAAAATGCAGATGGAGATTTTGCGCAAGCAACAGTAAATGCCCAGTGGCTCATCAAAACATTAATGGCTGAACACAATATCAGCCTCGCCAATGTCGTCCCTCATAAGTATTGGTCTGGGAAGGAATGTCCGCGCAGACTGTTGGATACGTGGGACATATTTAAAGCAGGAATTGGGGGAGGCGGCAGCCAAACTTACGTTGTGAAACAAGGTGACACGCTTACATCCATAGCAAGAGCGTTTGGTGTTACTGTTGCTCAACTGCAAGAGTGGAACAATATCGAAGATCCGGATGTCATTCAGGTCGGTCAAGTATTAATTGTAAGTGCGCCATCTTACGCTGAAGAACCAGAACTCTATCCGCTTCCCGACGGCATTATCAAACTGACAACTCCTTACACCTCAGGAGAACACGTCTTTCAGGTGCAAAGAGCATTGGCCGCTCTGTATTTTTATCCTGATAAAGGCGCTGTCAACAATGGAATAGACGGCATTTACGGACCGAAAACAGCTGATGCAGTTGCGCGTTTTCAGTCCGTTAACGGTCTACCCGCAGACGGTATTTACGGGCCTGCGACTAAAGCGAAAATCGCAGCGCAATTAAGCTGACGAAAAATCCCGGAGAAACTCCGGGATTTATTTTTTCTTCTTCAATTTTTTTAAAATCCCTGCACTCCGCTCCCTCACCCGGAGCGAATATACGGAAAGACCAAACCTTCCGTAATCAACAAACTTCACACGCCTCACCAATTTTTTCACTATATCACCTGACAATATCCTCTGTTTGTTTTATTATATGTACCCCTTATTAGAAAAGGAATAAGGACAAGAGCTGTTTTCTCTTGTCCTTTTAGTGTGATCATGCTTTTTTTCGTTTATACTCGTCAATCAGCCGTTCGTTTTCTTTGAAGATTCTTGCTGTATGCGGACTGACTTGATAGCTTGCGACACTGGTAGTTGAACGTTTTTTCAGGATTTTAAACGGCTTCGCCGCTCGGGGCTCGCATCCGTTTTGAAATGCGCGTTCCATTATCCTTCACCTTCCTCCTCAATTGGCAGCACCAAATCATATATGCTCGTTAATGATGTGAATAGCAAATAATCAAATTCCGTGACTATGCTGTCAGACGTCAGCTTGATGACGTAACTCTGTGTCTCGATGGTAAAAGGGATGAGAACCACTTTTCCGTATTGGTCGTAATAAACATCCTTTCGATCAAGCCGAGTTTGCACGTCTGCCGGATCGTCCATATGCTCGGTTAACCGGTCTTTATCAGCCTGTGTCGAATAGTGACAGAGGGAGGCGGTTAAGCTCATTTTATCGGCATAGGTTTTCAGCAGTTTATCAATACCTTCAGCATATGCTTCTATACTTCCATAATAAACGTGGATCGGTTCGTTTTTCAATAGGTATTGGTATGTTTTCAGCCGATTGAGATACATGTGGAGCATTTCGTTATTTTCCTCGAGGATTTCTCTTGTGTCTGTTTCCAGTTCGCTGCCGGCCAGTTTTTTGACGTATGCGCTTAAGAAGATGAAAGCATCAATTAAAGCGAAACTGACGGCGACAATGAGATACCGTTCCCAGTGAGTAAACAGGGAAGAGGAATCATATGTCCAGTATATCATAGCACCCAGAACAAACAGCAAATACCATGTTTTCCGGATGGCGGACATTTTTTCTTTGACCTTCGCTTCGAAACGCCACGTGGCATACACGTATAAGCCCAATCCGGCCATGATGCACCAGACCATGATCTGAAAGAATAAAAGCATACATCAATCCCTCACATCTGAAATAGGTTCTTCTTATTGTATTCGCGAGGTACGGCTGGTTTTCCTGTTCCATCAAAAAAACCGCTCCTTTGACAGAAGCGGTGTAACATTAAAAAATCATATTTAAAATAAAGTAGGCGATGGCACCAAGTGTCGCTGAAATCGGAAGCGTGATGACCCATGTAATGAGCATTCGCTTGGCCGTACCCCAGTTTACGCCTTTTACCCGGTGTGACGCACCGACGCCAAGGATTGATGAAGAAATGACGTGGGTTGTACTGACCGGCAAATGAATAAATGTAGCACCGAAAATAATAGCTGCACCGGTTAAGTCAGCAGAAACACCGTTTACCGGACGAATTTTCATGATCTTTCCGCCAACGGTTTTGATGATTTTCCAGCCGCCGATTGATGTTCCGAGACCCATGGCTGTCGCGCAGGCGAATTGCACCCAGGTTGGAATATCGTTAGAAGAAGTATGTAAATTCGCTGTGATGAGAGCCATTGTGATAATTCCCATTGCTTTTTGCGCATCATTTGTTCCATGTGTATACGATTGCAGAGCAGCTGTTACAATCTGCACTCTGCGGAATTGCTTGTTCGTTTTCGCCAAATTGCTGTCTTTAAAAATCAGCTTGACAATGCTGTAAAGAATAAACCCAAGGACAAAGGCAATAATTGGTGAAAAGATCAGTGCTTCAATGATTTTAATGAATCCCTTATAATTTAACGCAGCAAATCCGGCTGACGCAATGGCGGCACCGGCAATAGCTCCGATAATGGCATGGGATGAGCTGCTTGGGATGCCGTAGTACCATGTGATCAGGTTCCAGGCAATCGCAGCGATTAACGCAGCCAAAATTACGACAGAGCCATTTTCTAATGTATAAGGGTCTACAATGTCTTTCGTAATGGTTTTAGCAACACCTGTAAATGTCATTGCTCCGATAAAGTTCATCACAGCTGCCATTATAATAGCATGGCGCGGTTTCAGCGCTTTTGTCGATACCGAAGTTGCAATTGCGTTCGCCGTATCGTGAAACCCGTTGATGAAATCAAACGCCAGAGCACAAATGACTATTAGTATCGTTAATATGAATAGAATATCCATTTTTACCCCTCGTTACGCGTTTTTCATAATGATGGTTTCAAGATTATTGGCAACACTTTGGCAAGAGTCGGCAATTTCTTCAAGCGTTTCGTAAATTTCACGATATTGAATCACTTTGATCGGATCTGTTTCATTTCCGAAAAGATTCTTTAATGATTTTCTGTGCAGGTTGTCACAGCTGTGCTCATACTCTTTAATTTTGATTGCGTGAGGCTGAATATCCTTTAAGCGGTTTTCTGCCAGCAGCTCAATTGTAATTAAAATTTCTTTGGCACATTCTCTGATGTATCCGCTGAATTTATCGATATGCTCGTCTGATGAAGTAATCGAGAAAATCTCCATCATGGCAGAGAAATGTTCGATTCCGTCAAGCACATCATCCAGGCTGTTTGTCAGCTGAAGGATATCTTCGCGTTCAATAGGAGTGATGAACGCTTTGTTAAGCTCTTTAATCATGACATGAACATGATTGTCACCTTTTGTTTCATATTCCTTTAATGTATCAGCGAATTCTTTAAGCGTCGTTTGGTTTGTGACCTTAAAGTTCACAAAATATTCGGCAGTTTCGTCTATATTTTTTGCGATTTCTGTTAAAAGGAGTGAGAACTTATCTTTTTTTCTTCTTATCATTAAAAACCCTCCATAGTTTGAATGAGACAATGCACACATCAAATTATTATATAGCCTTTTGTCGAAAAAAAACAGGTAAAGTCGAAAAAAACACGGCTTGACTTTTTCGGCAAATCATGTCCACTTATTTTGACCTACTTCGGTTCAAAAAAACGACTCAAGTTTGCAAAACCTTTCTGCTTAACGTAAAAAGTATATCAAAAGTTGTGTTTTTCCTGTCAACTTTTATCTTCTGTTTCACCAAAAAACGGTTCCCTAAACAAGGGAACCGTTTTATCAGCTTGCTTTTCGTTTTTTCATCCCATAATAAACAGGCAGTCCGGCAAGGCCGATGAGGATGGATAATCCGCAGCTCAGTGTATCTGTGATGAGTGTGCTGCCTAACACAAAGAGTGAGCCTGCGATGGCCAAAATCGGCATGAATGGGTAAAGCGGAACACTGTAGGCGCGCTTTTCTCCCTTTGTTTGCTTGCGGAGGATAAACACCGCAAAAAAGGCCATCACATAAAAAATGTAGATCATGAAAATAGAGATTTCAGAGAGCTTATCAGGGTTGCTGATCAGCATCATAATCAAAGACACGGCAATTTGGAAGGATATCGCAATCCATGGTGTGCGGAACGTCGGGTGCACATGTGACAGTTTTTCAGCAAATGGAAGCTGTTTGCGTTCCGCCATCGCAAATGACACACGCGGAAAAGAAAGGACCTTTCCGTTTAAGCAGCCGAAGATGCTGACAATAATCCCGACACTGATCAGCTTTCCGCCAATTGACCCGAACAGCATGGTGGCAGCAGTGCTTGTCGCATTTTCGCCAAGTGTGACAATTTCGTTCGCAGACAGGATGTGAAGCAATGCAAAATTAATGAAAATATAGATGGCTGTTACGATTAATAATCCGCCCGTCATTGCACGTGGCAGCAGCTTTTCGGGGTTTTTCATTTCTCCGCCGAGTGCGGCCAGAAGAATCCATCCGTCGTAAGCAAACAACGTAGCCAAAATGGCTGCCCCGAAGTTCATATCGGAAATGCTTTCGTTTACTGCTGTGAAGATGTGCTGATCGCCTTTCCAAAGGCCAAAGATGATGATGCATGCAATCGGAATCAGCTTTCCGATCGTCGTCAGCGTTTGGACAAAGCCGCCGTATTTTGTACCGATAATATTAATGACGCATAAAAAGAGAACTGCTATAATTCCAATTACTTTTGATAGTCCAGATCCCCAGTCGAAAAGATTCGCCATTAAAGATCCAAAATATAAACCCAGCGCACCGATAATCGCCGGACCGTAAATGATAATCTGTACCCAGCCGCACAAAAATCCCCAAAACTCGCCATACACTTCTTCAAGGTACGTATAGAGTCCGCCGGTTTTTGGAATCTGCGTTCCGATTTCCGCGATTGTCAAGCCGCCTGCCAATGTTAAAATACCGCCTAACAGCCAGGCGAAAAGTGCTGTCTTTGAATCACCTGAATAAGCGAGCACAGCTCCAGGCTTCATAAAAACACCTGAACCGATAATGGTTCCGATGACAAGAGTAAGGGCAAACAAGAGGCCTATCTCTTTTTTCAAACCGTTGTCTTCAGTATGCATGTCCTTAACCTCCTATAATATTGCAGCTTCAAAATGAAGAATCTATTTTTCATATTGTAAACCCTATTTTAGAAAAGTGAAATAAAATAAATTTTCTGATTTTCGATATTTGCTTTGTGTTGATTGATAAACCTGTGAAAAGACCTAATTTAATAAGTGATAAACGAATGAATGTGTGACTTTACACTTGGAAAGTTCGTGTTTTTCAAGCGGGTTTTAACCGAAAAAGAGGATGTGATGAGAACCCAGCAAAATAACGAACCTTCGTCGAAGCTGATATGTTGACTTTCCCATGCGAATAAAATACCTTGTAATTAGAACAATAAATATACAACTATGATATAATATCTCGAAATCGAGATAAAATGACCTGGAGGGACAGTATATGAAAGTCAACGGGATTCACCACGTGTCAGCATTAACGGCCGACGCACAAAAAAACTTAGATTTCTATAAGAAAGTATTAGGATTAAAGCTCGTCAAAAAATCCGTCAACCAGGATGAACCGACAATGTACCATCTGTTCTACGGAGATGAAGTGGCAAATCCGGGAACTGAGCTGACGTTTTTCGAGATCCCCCGCATTGCACCGTTTCATGCAGGAACAAACAGTATTTCTTCTATTGGTTTGCGCGTTCCAAGCACAGAAGCCCTGCATTACTGGAAAGAACGTTTTGAAGAGCATGAGGTGGAGCATAGCGGCATCGTCCAAAGAGCCGGACGTGACATATTGGCATTCCAAGATCATGAAGGACAGCGCCTTGTGCTGACTGCTGATGAGAAAGGAAAAGGCTATGGTCTGCCTGTTAAACAGAGCGGCATTCCGGAAGAATTTTCGTTTCGCGGATTAGGGCCGGTTGAGCTGACTGTTCCATACGCTGAACCAACCTTACACGTATTGACGAACATTCTTGGATTTACAGAAATCAGCCGTGAAACAGTCGAAGGACAAGGAACTGCCGTCATTTTGGAATCTGGAGAAGGTGGTGCGGCAACGGAAATCCATTTAATAGAAAGAAACGATCTTCCTCGCGAGCGTCAAGGCAAAGGAAGTGTTCACCATGTTGCGTTTCGGGTAAGAGATGAAGAAGAACTTGCCGGGTGGCACCAGATCATCAGCCGGGAAGGCTATAGCAATTCCGGCATCGTTGAACGCTACTACTTCAAAGCACTGTATTTCAGAGAGCCGAACGGCATTTTGTTCGAATTATCAACAGACGGACCGGGCTTTATGGTTGATGAAAACCTTGATGAGCTTGGCCAGACAATCGCTCTTCCGCCATACCTTGAGCATCGAAGAGCTGAGATTGAAGCAAAATTGAAACCGATACATTAAATTGTGATTGATTTGCCTTCCGGCGCTGCCGGAAGGCTTTTTTATGATCATAATAAATTTTGACATAGATAGAATGGATTGTTGGGGAGGAAATATCAGCTACCGATTGGGAGAAATGGCTTAAAACCCGTTGTATATATGGACGATTGGCATGAAATGGTCTCGGCAAAAATATTGTCTTTGTTTATTAATAGTTTATTCATATTTGCTTGTTACACTATTTCAAAGTTAGACAAAAAGGAGTGAAAAACAAGTGGAAAAGAAAAAACGCGAGCTGGATATCGTCCTCATCCTCATTTTGCTCGCATCTGCATTTTTAAATATCTATAACATTTGGAAGGACGACACGGTGAATCCTTATTACACCGCGGCAGTTACCAGTATGATGCAAAGCTTTCATAATTTCTTTTATGCTTCGTTCGATGCTGCCGGTTTTATAACAGTTGATAAACCGCCTATTACGTACCAAATCCAAACGATCAGCGCATTGATTTTTGGTATGCATGGGTGGAGCGTCATTCTGCCTCAGGCATTAGCAGGTGTAGGTTCAGTCCTGCTTATGTACTTGCTGATTAAGCCGACATTCGGAAAAACAGCGGCGCGCATTGCCTCATTTGTTATGGCATGTACACCGATTGCTGTAGCTGTAGCACGTACAAACAATGTTGATGCATTACTGGTATTTTTCTTATTACTTGCCACATGGCTTCTCTTTAAAGCCATCAGAAAAGGAAAGCTGATCTGGCTGTTAGCAGCATTTTTCATCGTTGGAGTAGGTTTCAATACAAAAATGCTGCAAGCTTATATGATTTTACCGGCCTTCTTATTGTTCTATCTGATTGCGGCAAACGCCACAATAAAGAAAAAAATCATTTCCTTGGTAAGTGCTTTAGCCGTATTAGCAGCCGTTTCATTATCATGGCCACTCATTGTTGACAATATCCCTGCAAGCAAGCGGCCTTATATCGGAAGCAGCCAGACAAACTCTGTTTTGGAATTGGCTTTCGGCTATAACGGGATTCAGCGGCTGACAGGCCAAAATTCCGGCGGCGGTCAGGGCGGACCAAACGGAGACGCTTCAAAAGAAATGTCTTCCTCAGATAACAGTTCAACACAAAATCAAGCACCGCCTAATCAGTCATCAAGCAGCAGTTCATCAAGTAATGACAAATCATCAAATGGCAATATGACGGCACCTCCATCAAATGGTCAAATGCCAAGCGGCGGTCAAGTCGGCCCTCCAAGTGACGGCCCTGGCGGCCCTGGCGGAGACGGAGGGAAAAGCGGTACAGGAACCGGCTCGAAAATGCAATCAGGTTCAGGAATGTTCGGAACGGGAACACCTGGTCCGCTGCGGCTTTTCCAACAAGAATTATCTGATCAAATCAGCTGGCTAATACCATTTGCGATTTTTGGAATTGCAGGCTTACTGATCGCAGGCGCGAGAGAAAGAAGAAGATTATCTGCAGAGCAGAAGGAAACGGTGTTCTGGGTTGCATGGCTTGTACCGATTGCCGGATTCTTCAGTGTCGCAGAATTTTTCCATCATTATTATCTCATTATGCTGGCACCGCCGATTGCCGCTCTTGTCGGTGCGGGATGGGTTGCCCTTGTTCACCTGTACCGCAATCAGACAGGCTGGAAATCCTGGCTTCTGCCGGCAACGATTATTGCGACAACAGGGTTTGAATTGTTTATTCTCAGAAACTACAACGATCAAATCGGAGCAGGCTGGAGCATCGGTGTAGGTGTTATCGGCGTGGTGTCAGCGATTGCTTTGCTGCTGTTCAAACAGCGCCAAAAACCGATCAGTTATTATGTATCACTTGCAGCTCTTCTCGCATTGCTCGTGATGCCGATTTATTGGGCAAGCACACCGCTTCTGTACGGGGGCAACAGCTCACAGCCTGAAACAGGTCCTCAGCTCGCATCCATGAGCGGAAAAGGCATGGGAATGTCTGATGCAACTGTAAATGAAAAACTGATCAAATATTTAGAGGAGAATAACGCTGGAGCTGAATACCTATTCGCCACAACCGACTCGAACACAGCGGCGCCATATATTATTAATACGAAAAAAGCTGTCATGGCTATTGGCGGGTTCAGCGGATCTGACCCGGCTATCACGCTGACTCAATTCAAAAAGCTTGTAAAAGAAGGGAAAGTGAAATACTTCTTGGCTTCTGGAATGGGAAGAGGCGGAAACAATGACATTGTTGAATGGGTTGAGAAAAACGGGAAAGAAGTGTCTTCAGATAAATGGCAATCAAGTTCTAATCAACAATCATCATCTGATCAGAAAACAGAAAATACTGATTCGGCTGATACATCAAGCAATAGCGAGTCTTCAGGCGAAAACAGCCAAATGGGCGGCGGACCTGGCGGAATGAATCAGTCAGCTACATTATACGAACTAAATGCTGATGAATAGGAGGAAAAAACATGAGCAGACATATTCAATATTCAGTTGTTGTACCCGTGTATAACGAAGAGCTTGTCATTCATGAAACCTATCAGCGCTTAAAAGAGGTCATGGATCAAACGAAGGAAAACTACGAGCTGCTTTTTGTCAATGATGGAAGCAAAGATCGCAGTATTGAGATTTTAAGAGAACACAGCCTGATCGATCCGAGAGTGAAAATCATTGATTTTTCAAGGAACTTTGGGCACCAGATCGCCATTACAGCGGGGATGGATTACGCACAGGGGAATGCAATCGTCGTCATTGACGCCGATTTGCAGGACCCTCCTGAACTAATTTTAGATATGATTGAAAAGTGGAAGGAAGGCTACGAGGTCGTGTACGCCGTACGGACAAAACGAAAAGGGGAAACATTTTTCAAAAAACAAACTGCGGCTATGTTTTACCGGCTTCTCAGCAGCATGACCGATATTGATATCCCGATTGATACGGGGGATTTCCGCCTCATGGACAGAAAAGTCTGTGATGAAATGAAGAGATTAAAAGAAAAAAATCCTTTTGTCAGAGGGCTCGTCAGCTGGGTGGGCTTCAAACAGACAGCGGTCGAGTACGTACGTGATGAAAGGCTTGCCGGAGAAACAAAGTACCCGCTGAAGAAAATGCTGAAGCTTTCAATGGATGGCATCACGACATTTTCACACAAACCGCTGAAGCTGGCAAGCTACGCGGGGATGTTAATGTCAGGTGCGGGATTTCTGTATATGTTTATCGTGCTGTATCTGAAGCTATTCACAGACAGCACGATTACGGGCTGGTCATCCCTTATTGTAATCCAGCTTCTGTTCAGCGGCATCGTTCTTCTAATTCTCGGCATGATCGGCGAATATATCGGCAGAATCTACGATGAAGCTAAAGACAGGCCGCTTTACATCGTGCAGAAATCGTATGGAATTGAAAATAAAAGACTCTATAGAGACCAGCATATGTCATAACCTGAAACCCCTGTCTGTAACGGACAGGGGTTTTTTTATATTCTGCGCGGTGATCAAAGGAAAAGATGCTGATCGATTTATGGATATAGGAGATTGTGAACTTGCACTGCAGTTCAGGCATGCTGAAATAAAAAAGGCAGAGCCTAAAAGCTTTCGTCTTAGGCTTTGCTGCATGTCAGCTGTTATATTGAGGGGCTTTTAACAAACGCATGATTAGAGCCGTACCAGTTATGTTTAATAGAATACTGGCACCCATTATAACTCCCCACACCAATGTTGATTCAGGAAGTAGAAAGCTCAGCAGCAGAAAAGCCAATCCTGCGCAGATCATGCTCAATCCCACGGTTTTCATGTTCAACCCTCCTTCTCAAACGGTGCCTCAAGTATCAGATTAGAGTGATGTCAGTCTGTATGATATACGAATGTCTCGGCAGAAAGTTTCATAAAGAAACAGGTCTTTTGTCCACTAAAAAGCCTCAGACCGCTTTTTCGGTCTGAGGCTTTATTTTCTTAAGAAGTGGTTTCTTCTTTTTGATCGAGTTTAATTTTTTTCGTCATTTCTTTGCCGTTTCTGAGAATTTTCACTTCAACAGTGTCACCGATGTTTGCGTCTTTATATAAGATATTGCGCAATTCACTGCCTGTATCGATTTCTTTGCCCTTCAGGCTGATGATAATATCCTCCGCTTTCAATCCAGCCTTTTCAGCAGGAGAGCCGGAAGCGACCTCGCGGATGTAAACACCCTTATTCAGCTGATTGCCGAACAGGCCCAGTGTGCCTTCTTGGTAGTTTTGCGGCACTTGTGCTAAATCAAGCATGCTGACACCGATATACGGGCGTTCAATTTGACCTTTAGAAAGCAATTCTTCTGCAATCGGTTTTACGTCATTGCTTGGAATTGCAAATCCGATGCCCTCAACATCATCTTCACTGATTTTCATGCTGTTAATGCCGACAATTTTTCCGGAAGTATTTAACAATGGACCGCCGCTGTTACCTGGGTTAATCGCTGCGTCAGTTTGAATCACGTTAATGCTTGTTTGACCGGCTGATGTTGACATTGAAACCGTTCTGTCCACACCACTTACAATTCCCTGTGTTACTGTGCGGGACAGATCTTTTCCGAGCGGATCTCCAATCGCAATGACGGTCTCGCCTGTTCTGAGATCAGATGAATTACCGAAGCTTGCCACTTTTGTTACGTGGTCATCACTGATTTGAAGGACCGCTAAATCCGTTAACGAGTCACTGCCTACCAGCTTTGCTGTCACCTCAGTGCCGTCATATAAAGATACCTTCAGTGAAGATGCCCCTTCTACAACGTGGTTATTCGTAATGATATAAGCCTTGCCGTTCTCTTTTTTGAAAATGACACCAGATCCTGAACCGCTTTCTGTATCTTCGCTTGAACCAGATGAACTAGAGCCGAACAAAGAGCTGTTTGACTGAGCCTGAAGATTTGTAATACCGACAATCGCCGGTGAAATGTTTTCCACCATATCTGAGATTTTAGAAGAATCCTCGCTCTTGAATGCAGATGAGCTGCTTGAGCTTGACGAGCTTTTGCCAGATTCAGAGGACGTGCTTTTAGCTGTAACCGATTGCGTTTGCTGCTGGCTGGATGATTGTTTTGCAGTGTCCTGAGAATCATGGTCGCCAAGTGGTGTAAACGTGTAAATGCCAAGGGCGAGACTGCCGCCGATCACACCGCCAAGCAGCGGTCTGAACCATCCGAACCCTCGTTTTTTCTTCTCCTGATCATGAATGACATTGCGGGCTGAGTAGGAGGTGCTATCGTTCTCTTTTGCTAGAAAGACCTCACTCTCATTACCTTCCGTTCTGTTTTCGTCTCGATAGTTATCCATCATGTTCACTCCGTTTCTCTATTTTCACTAATTTCTATTTGATTATGATAGGTTTATGACTTGAGTTTATCATAAACAAAAACTGTGGGATAAAAATGAAAAGATTATGGGAAATTGTGAAAAAGTGCGGAAAACGGTACACTTCATATTGTATACGAAAGGACTGAGTTGATGGTACAGATTGGATTGATTGGATATGGCAGCATGGCCGATATGATCGCCAGGCAGCTGTTGAAGCATGAACAAATCAAGGAGCATGAGCTCTTTATTGAAACAAGAACGAAGGGGGAGCGGCTGCAGGCGCTGATGTCAGATTATCCAAATGTATCAGCTGATTCGCTCGAGAACTGGGTGAAAACGTGCCGTTTGATGTTTATATGTGTCCCGCCGCTAAATGTTATTGAAACACTGCGCCGTCTGCACCCGTATGTGAACAGGAATACGCATATCGTATCCATTGCCGCCGGTGTGCCGCTGCGTCTTTTGGAGGCTGAAACGGAAGCTGGTATATCACGTTTCATTCCTGCCATTACATCCGAAGCAGAAGCGGGCATCTCGCTTGTCGTTCACAGTGAAGCGCTGACAGCAGATAAAAAAGAACGTCTGAATGAACTGTTATCGGTTTTCAGCCGTGTACGGGAAATCCAAGAATCGAATTTGGATGCCGCCAGCAATTTAACGAGCTCGGCACCTGGCTTCATAGCAGCAGTCTTCGAAGAACTGGCGCTGTCTGCGGTCAGAAACAGCAGCCTGTCCAAAGAAGAAGCCTTTGATTTTCTGATTCATTCACTATACGGAACTGGCAAGCTGCTGATCGAAAAGAAGATGTCTTTCGAGGAAACGCTGGAACGTGTCGCGACGAAAGGCGGAATTACCGGAGAGGGAGCTGAGGTGATACGCGCTTCTGTGCCGGACGTTTTTGATGAGGTGTTTGAAAGAACCTTGAAAAAATATGAACTGCTTACAGAACAAACAGAGAAACAGACCTGAATCCTTGAAAGAGGATTCTTTTTTTATCATTGAATCGTTGTGATTTTCTCCAGCTATATTGCATTTTTCCTCTTTTTTTAATATAATTTGTTAGAATATTCATAATTTAGTAAAAAAGGAGGAGCGTTATGAAATTGTACATGTCAGTAGATATGGAAGGTATTTCGGGTCTTCCGGACGATACCTTTGTGGATTCCGGCAAGCGCAATTATGAACGCGGACGGCTTATCATGACTGAAGAAGCAAATTACTGTATTGCCGAAGCATTTAACAGCGGGTGTACCGAGGTGCTGGTCAATGACAGCCATTCGAAGATGAATAATCTAATGGTTGAAAAGCTTCACCCTGAAGCCGATTTGATTTCCGGTGACGTCAAACCATTTTCAATGGTAGAGGGGCTGGACGATACGTTTACAGGCGCTTTGTTTCTCGGTTATCATGCGAGAGCCTCGACTCCCGGTGTGATGTCACACAGCATGATTTTCGGCGTCCGGCATTTTTACATAAACGATCGGCCTGTCGGTGAGCTTGGGTTAAATGCATACGTTGCCGGTTATTATGAGGTCCCGGTATTAATGGTAGCCGGAGATGACCGGGCGGCGAAGGAAGCAGAAGAGCTCATTCCGAATATTACGACAGCAGCTGTCAAACAAACCATTTCAAGATCAGCAGTGAAGTGCTTGTCACCTGCGAAAGCCGGCCGGCTGCTGACAGAAAAAACCGCATTTGCCCTGCAAAACAAGGACAAAGTCAAACCGCTCACACCGCCTGACAGACCGGTTCTGAGCATTGAGTTCGCCAATTACGGCCAGGCAGAATGGGCGAATCTGATGCCGGGAACTGAAATAAAGCCGGGAACCACAACCGTTCAATTTCAGGCGAAGGACATGCTTGAAGCCTATCGGGCGATGCTTGTCATGACTGAGCTTGCGATGCGGACATCATTCTGCTAAAGGGGTGTTGAGGCTTTGGCGCGATACATGATGAAGCGTTTTTGGGCAATGGCAGCTACGATTTTGGTAATTACCACTCTGACTTTTGTTCTCATGAAGGTCATTCCCGGATCTCCTTTTAACGAGGAGAGAGGCACAAATGAAGCCGTTCAAAAAAATCTCGAAGCCTACTATCACTTAGACGATCCTCTCATTTTCCAATACATCATCTACCTAAAATCCATCATTACATTCGATTTCGGACCTTCAATTAAAAAACCGTCAGACAGCGTAAATGATATGCTGGAACGCGGATTTCCCGTTTCCTTTGAGCTTGGAATGACAGCGATTGTCATTGCCGTGATCTCTGGGCTCGTGCTGGGCGTAATCGCGGCGCTCCGCCGCAATGGCTTTTTGGACTACGCTGCGATGAGTCTCGCGGTACTCGGCATCTCCATCCCGAATTTTATTCTGGCAACATTGCTGATTCAGCAGTTTGCCGTCAATCTCAAACTATTTCCCGCTGCCACATGGACGAGCCCGATCCATATGGTGCTTCCGACCGCAGCGCTTGCCGTAGGGCCGATGGCAATTATTGCAAGGCTCACAAGGTCAAGCATGGTCGAAGTCCTGACACAGGATTATATCCGCACAGCAAAAGCAAAAGGGCTTTCTCCGTTCAAAATTATCGTAAAACACGCACTCAGAAATGCACTCATGCCCGTCATTACTGTACTGGGCACACTCGTTGCCAGCATCTTAACAGGAAGCTTTGTCATTGAAAAAATCTTTGCTATTCCGGGAATGGGAAAATATTTTGTTGAAAGCATTAATCAGCGGGACTATCCCGTGATTATGGGAACGACCGTTTTCTACAGCGTCATTCTGATCATCATGCTGTTTTTGGTCGATTTGGCCTATGGTCTGCTGGACCCGCGCATTAAACTGCATAAGAAAGGGTGAAGCGTGTGAATCTCCCTGTACAAACGGATGAACGCCAGCCAGAGCAGCACATTCAGGTGCCGGATGAGTGGTTTGCCTCGAACAAGGAAAACAATCGAGAAGCCGATTCGGTCAAGCGGCCGAGTTTGTCATACACGCAGGATGCCTGGAGGAGGCTGAAGAAAAATAAATTAGCGATGGCTGGACTTTTTATTCTTTTATTTCTTTTTGTCATGGCAGTTATCGGTCCCTTTTTATCGCCCCATAGTGTCGCGCGCCAATCGCTGACCGAGCAAAATCTTCCGCCCTCAGCCGATCATTGGTTTGGCACCGATGAGCTCGGCCGGGATGTGTTTACCCGAACATGGTATGGAGCGAGGATTTCGTTATTTGTCGGAGTGATGGCAGCGTTAATTGATTTTGTGATCGGTGTCATTTATGGAGGCGTTGCCGGCTATAAAGGCGGCAGGACTGACAGCATCATGATGCGGATTATCGAAGTGCTGTATGGGCTGCCGTATCTCCTTGTTGTCATTTTGCTGATGGTGCTGATGGGGCCGGGACTGGGGACCATTGTTGTGGCGCTGACTGTGACCGGATGGGTCGGCATGGCGAGAATTGTAAGAGGCCAGGTGCTTCAGATTAAAAATTATGAATATGTACTCGCTTCGAAAACCTTTGGTGCGAAAACCTTTCGCATTATCCGGAAAAATCTGCTGCCGAATGCAATGGGAGCGATTATCGTACAAATGACATTAACCGTACCTGCCGCTATATTCGCAGAATCATTTTTAAGCTTCCTTGGCCTCGGCATACAGGCTCCGTTTGCCAGCTGGGGTGTGATGGCGAATGACGGTCTGCCAACGATTTTGTCTGGGCATTGGTGGCGCCTGTTTTTTCCGGCCTTTTTCATCTCCTTGACGATGTATGCGTTTAATGTGCTTGGAGACGGATTGCAGGATGCCCTCGACCCTAAGCTGAGGAGGTAGCTGTATGGAAAAAGTTCTGTCAGTCAAAAATCTGCACGTTTCTTTTACGACTTACGGCGGGACGGTTCAGGCGGTCAGAGGGGTGAGCTTTGATTTGTATCAAGGTGAAACCTTTGCAATCGTCGGCGAATCCGGCTGCGGCAAAAGCGTTACCTCTCAAAGCATCATGGGCTTGCTTCCGCCCTATTCGGCGAAAGTGACGGACGGCAGCATCCTATTTAAAAACAAAGACCTTTGCCGTCTCTCTGACAAAGCAATGAGAAGCATAAGGGGAGCCGACATTTCTATGATTTTTCAAGACCCGATGACGGCGTTAAACCCGACGCTGACTGTCGGAGACCAGCTGGGGGAAGCGCTCCTCCGCCATAAAAACATGAGCAAAAAGGCGGCGAGGGAAGAGGTGCTTTCCATGCTGTCATTGGTCGGCATTCCCGATCCCGAAGAGCGTCTGAAGCAGTATCCCCACCAGTTCAGCGGCGGCATGAGACAGCGGATTGTCATTGCGATGGCACTGATTTGCGAGCCTGATATTTTAATCGCAGATGAACCGACCACCGCTCTTGACGTGACCATTCAGGCACAGATTTTGGAGCTGTTTAAAGAGATTCAGAGAAAAACGAATGTGTCTGTCATCCTGATTACACACGATTTAGGGGTCGTTGCCCAGGTTGCTGACAGAGTCGCAGTTATGTATGCCGGGAAAATGGCGGAGATCGGCACGAGAAAAGATATTTTTTATCAGCCGCAGCACCCTTATACAAAAGGGCTGCTGAACTCTGTCCCGCGGTTGGATATGGATGGCGCGGAGCTGATTCCGATTGACGGAACGCCGCCGGATTTATTTTCACCTCCGCCAGGCTGCCCGTTTGCCGCCCGCTGTCCGAACAGGATGATCGTGTGTGACAGGGTATACCCGGCCCAGACCATCAGATCTGACACGCACACCGTCAACTGCTGGCTGCAAGATCAACGGGCCGAACATGCGATGCTGTCGGGAGGTGCGAAGGATTGATCATGAAAAGGGGGAAGAGGATGAAACGAGTAAAAAAGCTATGGGGTGTGGGCCTTGCATTAGGACTTTCATTTGCGCTGATGGGATGTACAGCAAACGAACAAGCTGGAAAAGAAAGCGGTAATGATAAGGCAAAAACAAGCGGGGAAAAGGTGCTGTATTTAAATAACGAAAATGAACCGACTTCGTTCGATCCCCCGATCGGTTTTAATAATGTGTCGTGGCAGCCGTTAAATAACATCATGGAAGGGCTGACGCGTCTTGGCAAAGAGAATGAGCCCGAGCCTGCAATGGCGGAAAAGTGGTCTGTATCAAAAGATAAAAAAACCTACACATTTACGATTCGGGAAAATGCGAAATGGACCAACGGAGATCCGGTAACGGCTGGAGACTTTGAATACGCGTGGAAACGGATGCTTGATCCGAAAAAAGGCGCTTCATCTGCGTTTCTCGGCTATTTTATTGAAGGCGGCGAAGCGTATAACAGCGGGAAAGGAAAAAAAGACGATGTGAAGGTGACGGCAAAGGATGATCGAACCCTTGAAGTAACGCTTGAAGCACCGCAAAAATATTTTCTCAGCGTCGTGTCCAATCCAGCGTATTTTCCAGTAAACGAAAAGGTTGATAAAGAAAATCCAAAGTGGTTTGCTGAGGCCGATACATTTGTCGGGAACGGTCCGTTTAAGCTGACGGAATGGAAGCATGATGACAGCATCACAATGGAGAAAAGCGACACGTATTGGGATAAAGATACCGTGAAGCTTGATAAGGTGAAATGGGCGATGGTCAGTGACAGAAATACAGATTACCAGATGTTTCAGTCTGGGGAACTGGATACCGCTTATGTCCCTGCTGAGTTAAGCGATCAGCTGCTGGATCAGGACAACGTCAGCATTGTTGACCAGGCCGGCCTCTATTTCTACCGATTTAATGTGAACATGGAGCCGTTCCAAAATGAAAACATCAGAAAAGCCTTTGCGATGGCTGTCGATCAAGAGGAAATTGTAAAGTACGTCACGAAAAATAACGAAAAACCGGCGCACGCCTTTGTATCGCCTGGATTTACGCAGCCTGACGGCAAGGATTTCCGTGAAGCGGGCGGAGACCTGGTCACGCCAAATGAAAGCAAAGCGAAGCAGCTGCTGGAAAAGGGCATGAAGGAAGAAAACTATGATAAACTTCCTGCGATTACTCTTACTTACAGCACAAAGCCGGAGCATAAAAAGATTGCCGAGGCGATCCAGCAAAAATTGAAAAATACTCTTGGAGTCGATGTGAAGCTGGCCAATATGGAATGGAATGTATTTTTAGAGGATCAAAAAGCGCTGAAATTCCAATTCTCTCAAAGCTCATTTTTGCCTGACTACGCGGACCCTATCAGTTTTCTCGAAGCCTTCCAAACAGGAAATTCGATGAACCGCACAGGCTGGGCCAATAAAGAATACGATCAGCTGATCAAGCAGGCGAAACATGAAGCCGATGAAAAAACGCGTTTCTCCCTAATGCATCAAGCGGAAAAGCTGCTGATCAATGAAGCGCCGATCATTCCGGTTTATTTCTATAATCAGGTCAACCTGCAAAACGAAAATGTAAAGGGGATCGTCCGGCATCCTGTCGGCTATATCGATTTAAAATGGGCAGATAAAAACTAACGCTGGCGATTGAGAAAATACTGCTTCTTTATGCGAGGGAGCGGTATTTTTTCTCTTTCTTGCACGTATACGTAGGGTGCAGAGCAAATGAAAGGAGTGATTCAGTTGAATCACAAGCCGAAAGCGCTGAAAAAGGGTGACACAGTCGGAGTGATCGCGCCTGCAAGCCCGCCGGATCCAAAAAAGCTTGACACCGCGCTTTTATTTTTAAAAGAGCTCGGACTTCAGGTGAAATTGGGCAAGGCACTAAAAAACCAGCACGGCTATTTAGCGGGACAGGATGATGAGCGGCTGGCTGATCTGCATGAGATGTTCATAGCCGAGGAGGTAAAAGCAGTGCTGTGCGCTTGCGGGGGTTTTGGGACAGGACGTATCGCCGCCGGCATTGATTTCAGCTTAATCCGCAAACATCCTAAAATCTTCTGGGGATACAGCGATATTACGTTTTTACATACTGCCATCCATCAAAACACAGGTCTTGTCACCTTCCATGGCCCGATGCTCAGTTCAGATATTGGCCTCGACGACGTTCATCCACTGACAAAAGCGTCGTATGAGCAGCTCTTTCAAGAGACGGAATTCACATATACAGAGAACCTTTCTCCGCTGACCGTGCTTGTTCCCGGAAAAGCGGAAGGTGAGCTTGTCGGAGGAAATCTCTCTTTACTGACATCTACGCTGGGTACACCGTTTGAAATTGATACGAGAGGGAAGCTTCTGTTTATTGAAGATATAGACGAGGAGCCGTATCAAATCGATCGGATGCTGAATCAGCTGAAAATGGCAGGGAAACTGACTGACGCAGCCGGAATTCTTGTTTGTGATTTTCACAACTGTGTCCCGGTGAAGAGGGAGAAATCTCTGTCGCTTGAGCAGGTGCTTGATGACTATATTGTATCAGCAGGCAAGCCTGCTCTGAGAGGATTTAAAATCGGCCACTGCTCACCGAGTTTCGCCATTCCGATCGGTGCGCAAGCTGCAATGAATACAGCACAAAAAACAGTCGTCATCGAGGCGGGCGTTTCAGAAGGGGCGCTGAAGACATGAAAATCACTCGAATAGAAACAAACCGAATCGCCGTACCGCTGACAAAGCCGTTTAAAACCGCGCTACGCACTGTGCATACGGCTGAATCTGTCATTGTAAGGATCACTTATGACAGCGGCGCGATCGGATGGGGGGAAGCGCCTCCGACGATAGTGATTACAGGAGACAGCATGGATAGCATTGAAAGTGCAATTCACAATGTCTTGAAGCCGGCACTGCTTGGAAAAAGCCTGTCTGGCTGTGAGGCCATTCTGCACGACATCCAGCATCTCCTTACAGGAAACCAGAGTGCTAAGGCGGCTGTAGAAATGGCGGTATACGACGGCTGGGCGCAGATGTGCGGACTCCCGCTTTATCAAATGCTCGGCGGATACCGAGATACGCTGGAAACAGATTATACCGTCAGTGTCAACTCACCTGAAGAGATGGCAGCGGATGCCGAGAATTATCTCAAACAAGGCTTTCAAACGCTGAAAATAAAGGTCGGCAAAGATGATATCACAACAGATATCGCCCGTATTCAGGAAATTAGAAAACGTGTCGGATCAGCCGTGAAACTTCGATTAGACGCTAATCAGGGGTGGACGCCAAAGGAAGCAGTAACAGCCATTCGGAAAATGGAGGATGCCGGTCTTGGCATTGAGCTGGTCGAGCAGCCTGTCCATAAAGATGATATCGCTGGGCTTAAAAAGGTGACAGATGCGACAGACACACCGATTATGGCCGACGAAAGTGTGTTCACGCCGCGGCAGGCGTTCGACGTTCTTCAAACCCGGAGCGCTGACTTGATCAATATTAAGTTGATGAAAGCGGGCGGCATCAGCGGAGCAGAGAAAATCAATGCCATGGCAGAGGCGTGCGGAGTGGAGTGCATGGTCGGCAGCATGATCGAAACGAAGCTGGGCATTACGGCCGCGGCGCATTTTGCGGCAAGCAAAAGAAACATCACACGCTTTGATTTTGACGCGCCGCTGATGCTGAAAACAGATGTCATCAAAGGCGGCATCACATACAGCGGCAGCACGATTGCGATGCCTGGAAGACCGGGTCTCGGAATCACCGGAGCTGCGCTTTTGAAAGGGGCAAAAGAGCTATGATGCACACTGTCATATCAGCAGTCGCTAACATCTGGACAGCGCCTGATTCACCTCGACCATCTGATCAAGCGATGCTTCGTCCTACCGTATTGATCAGAGACTGGCTGGAGCGCATGACGTATGATGAGCGGCTTGGATTATGTACAGACAATGTGATCCAAACTCAGGGTCTCTTTGGCGAAAAGGTACTGGTGACGGCAGAACAGGGTGAATGGGTTTCAGTGATCGTGCCGAGCCAGCCATCCCGAAAGGATCCGCGCGGATATCCGGGATGGATGAAAAAGAACCAGCTGAAAAAAACAAGTCCCATCCATACACAAAACGATATCATGATCAGCAAACCAGCTGCATTTTTGTACAGAAGCAATGGAGAAAAAGAGATTGAACTGAGCTTTTTGACGGTTCTCCCCCTCATTGCAGAAGAAAACGGATATTTTAAGGTTTCGACTGTTTTTGGGGAACGGTTTGTGAAGCAAACTGATGCAGTGCCTGTCCGCGAACAGAAAGGGACTGCTGAAGACATCATACAAACGGGAGCGTTTTTTCTCGGGCTTCCTTACCTGTGGGGAGGGATCAGCGGGTTTGGATTTGATTGCTCTGGGTTTATGTACAGTATATTTAAGGCCAATGGATACCGCATCCCCCGTGATGCAGGAGATCAGGCAAAGGCGGGGGAGGAAATCCCACTTGATGATATGAAAGCCGGTGACCTGTTGTTTTTTGCTTATGAGGAAGGAAAAGGAGCAATTCATCACGTCGGTCTGTCCATAGGAGACGGAAAAATGCTTCATTCTCCTAAGACAGGGAAATCGATCGAAATCATCACGCTGAAAAATACAGAATATGAAAAAGAGCTTTGTGCGGCACGCCGCTGTTTTTCAGAATGAGGAGGGAGACACATGACACCACTGCTAGAGGTCAGCCAGCTGAAAATGCATTTTGACGCAGGGAAAAAGCGGACAGTCAAAGCCGTCGACGGGGTCACCTTTCAGATTCATGAAGGAGAAACATTTGGGCTAGTCGGTGAATCAGGGTGCGGGAAATCAACCTTAGGGAGGGTGCTGATGCGCCTTTATCAACCGACAGAAGGGATTGTGAAATACCGCGGCACCAACCTTCATGCACTGAGTGAGAAAGAGCAGTTTGCCTTCAACCGCAAGCTGCAGATGATTTTTCAGGACCCTTATGCTTCGCTTAATCCGCGCATGACCGTTCGAGAAATCATTTTGGAGCCGATGGAAATTCACCACCTTTACAATACCCATAAAGCGCGGCTTCTCGTCGTGGACGAGCTGCTTGAGGCGGTGGGGCTTCACCCCGATTTTGGCAGCCGTTATCCCCATGAATTCAGCGGCGGACAAAGACAGCGAATTGGGATTGCCAGAGCACTTTCGCTGAATCCTAAATTTATCGTGGCAGACGAACCGATTTCTGCACTTGATGTCTCGGTTCAAGCGCAGGTGGTCAACCTGCTGAAGCGGCTTCAAAAAGAGAAAGGGCTCACGTTTTTATTTATTGCCCATGATCTATCGATGGTGAAGCATATCAGTGACAGGATCGGTGTTATGTACTTAGGGCACATGATGGAAATTACAGAGAGCGGAACACTGTATCGTGAACCGCTGCATCCCTATACAAAGGCGCTTTTATCCTCGATTCCGATTCCAGATCCTGAATTGGAGGACAAGCGTGAGCGCATCCTTTTAAAAGGGGAGCTGCCGAGCCCGGTCAATCCGCCGAGCGGCTGCGTGTTTCGGACCCGCTGTCCGGAGGCGATGCCTGAATGTGGGGAGTCCCGTCCTCAGCTTCAGGAAATCGAAGCGGGCCGATTTGTCGCCTGTCATTTGTATCGTAATGCTGAGACGACAGAAAAGGTGAGATAATCAAAAAAAGACTGGCTCAAGAGCCAGTCTTTGCTTTTATAATTGATGTAAAAATTTCACACAAACCGGATAAGGGACAGAAACAGCTGATGGTAGGACTGTCAATCGGCCGGTTTCTGTGTCTCTTTCAAACAGGACAAGGTTGCCTGTTTCTTCATTTGAAGCAACAAGGAACGCTTCCGTTGGATCAAAAACAAAGTCCCGAGGCCAGTTTCCTTCTGTCGAAACTCTTTCCACGAAAGCCAGCTCGCCTGAATATTGATTCACTTCAAATACAGCGATACTGTCATGACCGCGGTTTGCGACGTAAACAAAACGGCCGTCCTGTGTGACATGAATTGCGCTTCCCTGGCTGTTATCCGTAAAATCATCAGGGATGGCAGAGACAACCTGAATTTCTCTAAATTCGCCGGCTGTCGGATTGTATTCAAGTGCAATCACTTCATTGCTTAATTCTGTCATCACATAAGCGTATTTTTCCTTCGGATGAAAAGCGATATGGCGAGGACCTGCGCCGGGAGCAAAGGAATGGCTTCCGGATTCAGACAATACGCCGTCTTTTAGCTTATAGGTATACAGCTTATCGGTCCCTAGATCAACGGCTACGACATAGTTGTGTTCAGGTGTGAACCCTGCGTAGTGTGTATGCGGTTTTTCCTGTCTTTCGTGCGGTCCTTTTCCTGTGTGAGCGGCTTCTGAAGCAGATGATTGCAAGCTTCCGTCTTCCTGAACCGGAAAAGCGTGCACCTTCCCGCTGTGGTAATTGGCAGTCAGTACGAATTGATTTTGATCATCGACGCTTACATGGCATGGCGATGGGCCATCAATTAACTGATGATTCAGAAATGTTAATTCACCGCTGTTTTTATCGATTTGATAAGCAGCAACTCCACCTTGGCCGTCTGCTTTTTCAATTGAATAAAGAATGGTGTTGTCTTTATTCGGCGTTACATATGTCGGGTTGCCCAGCTTAGCGGCAAGCTTTGGCTCGCTGAGTGTTTTTTTCTCGGTATCAAGCTCAAATGAATAAATCCCTTCGCTTCCGCCTTTTGTATATGTTCCGACATATCCTATGTACTTTGTCATGCGATTTCCCCCTTAAATATGATGTCACCTCTATATTAACGTATCTTGATAAAATAAGCTGTTTAAAACATGAAAAAGGGGAATATTCTTCATTCACCGCGAATCAGCGGCATTGTACAGCACCTGAAGGAGCCGCCGGATTTAATAATTTCTGACAGGTCAATTTCGATGATGTGATAGCCTCTTTTCGATAGCTGTTGATTGACATGGCGGTTGCAAGGGAGGCTGATGATCGTTTTACTCCCGATTGAAAGGACATTGGTGCCGAGCGTAAATTGTTCATCCTCAGGCCTTCAATGAGATCATAACGTTTTGCCAGCATGTCAACTTCCTCTGGCTCAAGGGCTTGAGGATAAATTAACGCTTCGCTTTCAGATACGATGTTAAACACGCAGTCCAAATGCAAAAATTTTTCATGCAGCTGCACTGGAACGACTGTATATTCAGGAAGAGCCTCTTTTAGCTGGCCGATGGCTGACATGTCGGTGCGCTGGCTGATTCCGACGTAGACGGTATCACCATCGATAATGACGTCACCGCCTTCAATGCTTGTATGAAGCATATGGGTATAAGAAATGCCTTGCTTGTGAAAAAAATCTTTTATGATGGCTTCTTCCCCTTGGCGAATCGGTTCAGTCATGCTCGAGAGGAAGGCCTTTTCTCCGATGACAAACCCTATGTCTCTAGTGAAGACCTGCTCGGGGAGTCCGTCGTGGACGGGCAAGAGGATGACTTCGATGTTGTGTGACCTGAGTGCTTCAACAAAGCGGCTGTGCTGATCTGTAGCGGTTTTAACATGAATATTGTCATCTTCAAAATGTTTTTGGGTTTCGTTTATGACATCTTTTATGGTCATATGCTCCGGTTTGCATAAAATGACTTTCTGAAGTGTGCCATATTCCGTTCGGCATACCGTTTTTTGCTGATGTTTCGGGATGGATATGTCCATTTGTTTCTCCTCCTGACCGTGTGAAGAATACATTTATTATTCCCTCATCATGAAAATCATTAAACGTTTTAGAAGAAAAACCTGACACACAAAGCATTTTAAATTTTAGACAAATGGCAAAGAATATTGTTTAATAGGAGAATATGAGTGCATTTAACTAAACGATCAGACATCAAAGGGGAGAAAGGTATGGAAACACCGGAAACAAAATTTTGTAAAGAGTCAAAGGTTGTAAAAACCAGCAGGGTGTTCCCGCTTGATACAAACAACCATAATACGCTGTTTGGCGGAAAATTAATGAGCTACATTGATGATATTGCCTCTATTTCGGCGGCGCGCCATTGCAGACGTGAAACCGTAACAGCTTCGATGGACTCTGTAGATTTTTTGAAGCCGATCGGGCAACAGGATTCTGTCTGCCTGGAGTCATATGTGACATGGGTCGGCACATCTTCTATGGAGGTGTTTGTGAAAGTCATTAAGGAGCACCTGATGACAGGCGAAAGGGAGCTCGCCGCGACATCCTTTTTGACATTTGTCGCATTAGATTCAAGTGGCAAGCCGGTGCCTGTACCGAGAGTTGTACCTGAAACAGAAGAAGAAATCATGCTGCATAATACCGCTGTTCAGCGCGCCAATGAACGAAAGAACCGCAAAAAACACAGCCAGGCGCTTGCAAATGCGCTCGGAACGGAAAAGCCTTGGTAAACGTTAAACCCAAAACATATGTTGTTTTGGGTTTTTTTGTGCTTTTCATCTTTCCGATGGTGATAATTACAATGGTTAGTCCGTTTTTGCTAGGGGATTCTATAAAAAAGCAACAATTGTCACGTTAAATTGATAATTTTGTGACGACTTTATTAAAGATTCATTTAAAATATATCTTTTATCCGCGCGATCATGTATTTTAAAGATATATTTTAAATACATCTTTTTGAAAGGGTTGTTTCTACGATGTTAGATAATAAAACAATCGAAATCATTAAAAGCACTGTACCCGTATTACAACAGCATGGAGAAACCATCACTGGACGTTTTTACAATCTGATGTTTCAAGACCATCCAGAGCTTCTGAACATTTTTAATCAAACAAACCAAAAAAAGAAAACACAGCGCGCTGCACTTGCAAATGCCGTTATCGCAGCTGCGGCAAATATTGACCAGCTCGGAAATATCATTCCGGTCGTCAAACAAATCGGCCACAAGCACCGCAGTATCGGAATTAAGGCTGAACATTATCCGATCGTCGGCAAATATTTGTTGATTGCGATTAAAGATGTTCTGGGAGACGCTGCGACACCTGACATTATGCAGGCATGGGAGAAAGCGTACGGAGTAATCGCAGATGCGTTCATCGGAATTGAAAAAGAAATGTATGACCAGGCGGAGCAGCAAACGGGCGGCTGGAAGGAGTATAAGCCGTTCGTCATCGCGAAAAAAGAGCGGGAAAGCAAAGAAATTACATCCTTCTATCTGAAGCCGGAAGACGGCATGCCGTTACCTGATTTTCAAGCAGGGCAGTATATCAGCATTAAAGTGCGGACTCCTGATGCTGAATATACGCAAATCCGTCAATACAGCCTGTCAGATATGCCTGGAAAAGACTATTATCGAATTTCAGTGAAGAAAGACGGTGCCGTGTCTTCTTATTTACACGATGGACTGCATGAAGGGGATTCAATAGAGATCAGCGCACCGGCAGGAGACTTTGTTTTAGATCCTTCATCACAAAAAGATCTCGTTCTGATCAGTGCCGGAGTTGGTATTACACCAATGATCAGCATGCTGAAAACGGCTGTTTCCAAGCAGCCTGAACGGCAGATTCTGTTCATTCATGCCGCGAAAAACAGTGAATATCATGCATTGCGTCATGAGGTAGAAGAAGCGGCAGACCATTCTTCTGTCAAAACAGCATTTGTGTATCGCGAGCCGACAGAGGAGGACCGAGCAGGCGATCTTCAATTTCATGAAGGGCAGATTGATCAGCAATTCCTCAAAGAACTGATTGCCAATACAGATGCAGATTATTATATTTGCGGTTCACCGTCATTTATTACGGCAATGCATAAACTTGTATCAGAACTCGGATCGGCGCCGGAATCTATCCATTACGAGCTGTTCGGCCCGCAATTAAGCATGGCGCAGTCCGTTTAACCGCATACTTGAAACTCTTCTCCTTTCAGAGAAGAGTTTCTTTATTAAGATAGAAGAAGGCGGACAAGCGCTTGCCTCTACATCCGGACAATCACTGACCCGCTTCCGCCGCTTGTACATACACGGTTTTGCTGTTCTTGCATCGTTCTCAACAATTCATTGTTTACCTCAATCGCTCTGATTAGTTGCTCCATTCTTAGCTCTAAACCGGATAGCCTGTCAATTGTCTGCTGTTGAAGATAGCCAGCGGGTTGGGGAGCCGATGGCAGATCATAGGGCCAATGGGTATTCGTTTTCTGATGTTTCATATTGCGCCTCCAATCGATGTCACTTTCTATTATGTTATGTGCTGTCGATCTGCACGTTCGCCTATTTAGAACCGGATAATAGGTATAATGCATAGAGGGTCTGCCTTGGGGAACAATAGGCTCAAAATGACCAGCGGATGGAGGTATAGATCAGTGTTATGGATGGTATGGGCATTTTTACTGAAGCCAGTTATCGTATTTTCGATTGCGTATATTCTGTTTCGGCTTGCCGGTAAAAAAGCCGTGTCACAAATGAACAATTTTGATCTGCTTTTGACCTTCGCAATCGGAACCATTATCAGTGAGCCTATTCTTACCTCCAGGCTGCCGATGTCCATTTATTACGCGGGCTCTTTTTTGGTGCTTTATCTACTGATGAGCAAGCTCTCTCTTTCTAATAAATGGCGATGGCTGCTAGTCGTAAGCCCAACAGTCTTAATCCGAAACGGGGATATTGATGAACGCGGTTTGCGTAAAGAAAGGCTGACGGTTAATGAACTGCTTGGAAAGCTGAGGGAGAAGGGTTACGCCGATCCGGCTGACATTGATCTTGCCATCATTGAAGAAACGGGAGAAGTAAGCGTCATCCCAAAAGAGGAAGCGAGAGCGGTACAGGTACGGGATTTGCATATGGAAGCTGAACGGAATTTTATTCCGATTCCGCTTATACTGGACGGCGAAATCCTTGATCATAATTTGAAATACCTTCAAAAGAACCGATCATGGCTGTTTGAGAAGCTTGAGAAAAAAGGATACAGCCCCAAACTGCTGTCCTCGATTACACTTGGCACGATGAATGCCCGCGGCGATATATCGCTTGATTTGAATACCTCAAATGAACCGCAGCATGATCCTTATTTATATAAACCGGGAAATAACAATTAAGATTGCTCTCTTTTTTTAACGAGAGCTTTTTTCTTTTTAAAAGGGAATTTTTGTTTGGTGTCAAATGTACCTTGGTAGGGGGGAACTGAACATGAAGGACTTATCTATTAGAAAAGACATGGCACCGACGGTCAGTCTATTATATTCCGCAGTGGAAGAAAACAGTCTCCGTCTGGCTTCTATCGTAAGTCATATGACACACAGTGAACTTTATTATAAGGGGCGCTGCCAAACAAAAAACAGCACAGCTCAGCTTTTGTGCCATATCGCAAATGTTGATATCAGATGGGTCTGGCGTATCAAGGAGAACCGAATACCGGATCATATTGAACAGACATACGGCCCGATGACAGATGAAACCGGACGGCTGCCTGAACCGGAGAATCAGCCCGGATTAGATGAACTCCTGAAAAGACATCGGTATGTGGTAAACGAGCTGAAATCGGTATGTTACACCTTAACTGAAAATGATTTGCATCAGCCGCTTTCTTACGATGGTGACACCGCGACCATACGATGGGGCATTTGGCATATGGCGGATCATAACCGCTATCATCAAGCCCATATTGAAGCCCTCAAAAAAGAATGGAAGCAGGGTATGGTGAAATATGAGCGCTAAAACGAAGCTGCTGACCGATCGAATGCGTTTGCGCTGTATGGAAGATCAGGATCAAGCCTCTTTGTTTGATCTTTTTAACGATCCTGACGTCATGAAATATTATTCCGGTTTAAAAGATAAGAGGCAAACCCGCGAGTGGATCAATTGGAACAAAAGAAATGAAAAAGGGTACGGCGTTAGTCTGTGGATCGCTGAAGATAAGCGGACAGGGGACTTTTTAGGGCAATGCGGCATCGTGCCACAGCAGGTGGAAAATCAAACAGTAATGGGAATCGGCTATATGTTTGCCCGCCGCCACTGGGGGAACGGCTATGCGCAAGAAGCGGCGCGGGCCTGCCTGGACTACGGCTTCACCGAGCGGCAGTTTGGCACAATTGCGGCTTTGATTGACCCTGATAACAAAGCGTCCATACGGGTAGCGGAGAAAATCGGCATGATTTACGATAGAACGATCAGAAAATGGAATAAACCAATCGCAGTATATGAAAGAAAATCTTACAATTGAAAGAAAGAGCCAAGTTATAGTATCATGATGTCAGGTAAAGTTTTCTAGGGTTCCGCATGTCAATGGACATGGACTGGTCCGAGAGAAAACACATACGCGTAAATAGAGGCGTGTATGCACACGGAGGGAAAAAAGCCCGGGAGAGTCAATCTCATGTGAGACGACTGTCCGGGGTTTTTTTGTTTTCGGAGAATCTTACTGGAAAGAAAGGAATGACTTGAAATGAAATGGGGATTAGTCGTGCTTGCTGCCGTTTTCGAAGTTGTTTGGGTGGTAGGCTTAAAGCATGCTGACTCAGCTTTAACATGGAGCGGCACTGCCGTCGGCATCATAGTCAGCTTTTATCTTTTAATGAAGGCGACAAACAGTCTGCCTGTCGGAACCGTGTATGCCGTCTTTACCGGACTTGGCACGGCAGGAACAGTGCTGAGTGAGATCATTCTGTTTCATGAGCCGGTTGGATGGCCGAAGCTTTTGTTAATCGGCGTGCTCCTAGTCGGTGTAATCGGCTTGAAGCTTGTGACACAGGATGAGACAGAGGAAATAGGAGGCGAGGCATGATGCTGCACTGGATCAGTTTATTGTGCGCGGGCTGTTTGGAGATGGCCGGCGTGGCCCTTATGAATCAATATGCGAAAGAAAAAAGCGTGAAGTGGGTGCTGTTGATCATTGTTGGTTTTGCCGCTTCATTCTCCTTGCTGTCGTATGCAATGGAGACTATTCCAATGGGCACGGCTTACGCTGTCTGGACAGGCATTGGCACCGCCGGCGGAGCGCTTGTCGGCATCCTCTTTTACAAGGAGCCGAAAGACGCCAAACGGATCTTTTTTATCGCTTTGATTTTATGTTCAGCGGTTGGTTTAAAAATTCTGTCATAAATTGATTTTTATCAAATCTTCAGTATAATGGATAAATAGTTTAGACTTACAAAGATAAGAGGGATTATTCATGAAATCATATATGACACAGCGGTTGAACGAATACCGTGATGGAAATGAGGATAAAGGGCGTCTTTTGGTCAGCTGTCCCGATCAGCCGGGTATCGTCTCTGCGGTTTCCGCGTTCTTATTTGAACACGGCGCAAATATTATAGAATCAAATCAATATACGACAGACCCTGAAGGCGGCCGATTCTTCCTGAGAATCGAATTCGACTGCGAGGGCATTCGTGAGAAAAAAGAAACACTGCAGGATGCGTTTGCGTCTGTTGCAGAAACATTCGACATGACATGGAGTTTAACATTGGCAAGCGAGCTGAAGCGTGTCGCCATTTTTGTCTCAAAGGAGCTTCACTGCCTGCATGAGCTGATTTGGGAATGGCAAACCGGCAACCTTATGGCGGAAATCGCTGTTGTCATCAGCAACCATGAGGAAGCGAGAGAACTGGTTGAACGGCTGAACATTCCATTCCACTATATGAAAGCGAACAAAGACATCAGAGCGGAAGTCGAAAAGAAGCAGCTTGAACTGCTTGAGCAATATGAGATTGATGCGATCGTGCTTGCACGCTATATGCAAATCTTAACCCCTGACTTTGTTTCGGCTCACCCGAATCGCATCATTAATATTCACCATTCGTTCCTGCCTGCATTTATCGGTGCGAATCCGTACAAACGGGCTTACGAGCGCGGCGTGAAACTGATCGGAGCGACATCTCACTATGTCACAAACGATCTTGATGAAGGGCCGATCATTGAACAGGATATTGAGCGCGTGGACCACCGTGACAATACGGAAGCGCTAAAAAACATAGGAAGAACAATTGAACGCAGCGTGCTTGCCCGTGCTGTAAAATGGCATTTGGAAGACCGCGTCATCGTTCATGAAAATAAAACAATTGTCTTTAACTAGACTGCAAGATGCCCGCGCCATGCGGGCTCTTTTTGGTGACAAAAACCCTTGACAAGTGGCCTTTTTCTTTGCATAATATAAAAAAATCATTGAGCGTTGAAGAGGATTAGTAAGCAGACCTTTCTGTGACAGAGAGCAAAATGAATCGCTGAAACATTTTGCCGCATGAAACCTGCCGAACCTGCCTTGGAGTCTTAGGGGGAAAACCTAGGCGCGTAACCTGGCGTTACAGGAAAGCGGAGCGTGCAAAAGCGCGTTCAATCAAGGTGGTACCACGGAAACCCATTTCGTCCTTATGAATCAGGATGAAATGGGTTTTTTTATTGTAAGTTGGCTGGCAAAAAGCCGCGGAGGAGAATAAATGAAAAAACAAAGAATAGTAGTGAAAATAGGAAGCAGTTCGCTCACGAATAGCAACGGAAGCATTGATGAGGCAAAAATCAGAGAGCATGTTCAAGCCATTTCACTGTTAAAGAAAGCGGGACATGAAATGATTCTGATTACCTCGGGAGCCGTAGCGGCGGGGTTTTCCAGCCTCGGTTATCCGTCCCGCCCCGTTACCATTAAAGGAAAGCAGGCGGCGGCCGCGGTCGGACAAACACTGTTAATGCAGCAATATATGAATCAATTCAAACAATACTCTCTGACTCCGGGACAAATCCTTTTAACGAGAAATGATTTTTCGAAAAGAGAACGGTATCGAAACGCGTATGCAACGATTATGGAATTACTGGAGCGCGGCGTCATTCCGATTATCAATGAAAATGACTCTACATCTGTTGAAGAATTGACATTCGGCGATAATGACATGCTTTCTGCGTTAGTCAGCGGATTGATTCATGCGGACCAGCTCATGATTCTCACTGATATCAACGGGCTGTATGATGCCAACCCGAATGAAAATCCTGAGGCGAAACGATTTGATTATCTGCCGGAGATCACGCCTGAATTACTGGGGTATGCGGGCTCAGCCGGATCAAAGGTCGGCACCGGCGGTATGAAATCAAAGCTGTTAGCCGCACAAACTGCGCTGTCTCTTGGAGTGAAAGTGTTCATTGGAACAGGCAGCGGAGAGCAAAAGCTTGCGGACATTTTGGACGGCAGGGGAGACGGCACTTATATCGGAGACAAAGAACTATCCTCGGTTAACAACACGAGACAGTGGATTCAGTTCCACTCGCCTATAGCAGGAGAGATCCTCATTGATGAGGGTGCCGAGGAGGCGATGATTCATAACGGAAGCAGCCTTCTGCCAGCAGGCGTAGTGGGCGTAATTGGAAGCTTTCCGAAAGGGGCGGTCGTGGAAGTCAGGGGACCGGGCGGCGTGATCGGCAAAGGCCAAACTCATTACTCCTCCGAGGAGATTATGGAGGCCAAAGGCAAACGAAGCAATGAACTTGATTTTGAGAGAACGTTTGAGGTTATTCATAGGAATGACTGGGTCAATTTAAAAGACTAGGAGGCGGAAAAATGAGTGAAGTTTCTGTAAAAGCGAAGCTGGCGAAAGAAGCAGCAGCCGACATGATCATGAAAACAACGGTCGAGAAGGATGAGGCGCTCAGTCTCATTGCAAACGGACTCCGCAACGAACTGGATTTTCTCTTGTCGGAGAATGCAAAAGACATTGAGAACGGAAAAGAAAATGGTTTAACACCGGATGTCATTGACCGCCTCACGCTGGATGAGAAACGCATTCGTGACATCGCGGACGCGGTAGAGCTCTTAATCGACTTGGCGGACCCGGTCGGCGAGTCTCTTGAAACAATTGAAAAGGAAAACGGCTTGTTTATTGAAAAAAAACGTGTGCCGCTCGGTGTCGTTGGAATGATTTATGAGGCGAGGCCAAACGTAACAGTTGATGCGGCTACCCTCTGCCTGAAGACAGGGAACGCTGTTGTCCTGCGGGGGAGCTCCTCAGCCATCCACAGCAATAAAGCACTCGTCAATGTCATTCACAGAGCACTCGAGCAATCAGTGCTTCCGGTCAATGCTGTGCAGCTGATTGAGGATACGAGCAGAGAGACAGCAAAAGAGCTCTTTACGTTAAATGATGGCCTAGACGTATTGATTCCGCGCGGAGGCAAGAAATTGATCGATCTCGTTGTCAGAGAATCAACAGTCCCTGTATTAGAAACTGGAGCAGGAAACTGCCACATTTTCATTGACGAAACGGCCAAACCGCAAATGGCAGAAAAGGTTGTCGTAAATGCCAAAACGCAGCGCCCTTCCGTATGCAACGCGATTGAATCACTGCTGATCCACAAAGCATGGGCAAAGCAACACGGGAAAGAATTGCTGGCTCAGCTGGAAAACGCAGGAGTTGACATTCGCGGTGATGAATTTGTATGTGAACTTCATCCTTCAAGCAAACAAGCATCAGAAGAAGATTGGGAAACTGAATTTTTAGCGCCTGTCATTAGCGTAAAGACGGTTGATAACGTCCAAGAAGCTGTGAAGCATATCCAACAATACGGCACCAATCATTCTGAAGCAATTTTAACTGAAGATGACGAGCACGCGGCTTATTTTCAAACGGCTGTCGATGCTGCCGCTGTCTACCATAATGCGTCAACCCGTTTTACCGACGGATTTGAATTCGGCTACGGAGCTGAAATCGGGATCAGCACGCAAAAGCTTCATGCAAGAGGGCCGATGGGACTTCCTGCATTGACTTCTACAAAATACATCATTAAAGGAACAGGGCAAATCCGTGAATAGCGGGGCACTGTTCGATGAAAAAGCTTATCTCGTAACGGGATAAGCTTTTTTTTGCACGCTAAAAAATTGACATTGTAAATTAGTTTGTGTACAATTTAATTGTATAAAATATATTTATGTAGGGGGATACAAAAATGAGTCAGCCATTATTTACAGCGACTGTTTCAGCGGTAGGAGGAAGAGAAGGAAAGGTGATTTCATCAGACCGCGTTCTCGAGCTCGATGTCGCAATGCCGGGGACACCGAGAGCAAAGAAATTAGAAAAAGCGACAAATCCGGAGCAGCTGTTTGCGGCAGGTTACGCAGCTTGCTTTGACAGCGCACTTCAGCTTGTAGCAAGAACTGAACGAGTGAAAGTGGAGACAGAGGTTACAGCGCATGTCAGCCTGTTAAAGGATGAAGCAGATCAAGGCTACAAACTGGGTGTGACGCTGCAGGTGAAAGGAAAAGGAGTCAATGCATCAGAATTACAGGCACTTGTGCAAAAAGCGCACGGCGTCTGCCCGTATTCAAAAGCAACCTCCGGAAATATCGATGTTACGCTTGAAGTAGCTGAATAATAGAAAAGAGGATACCGTATAAGGTATCCTCAATTTTTTTGATGAAGTGTTTCCAGCAATGTATATAGAGCGGATTTTAACTGTTTCAGGTCCTCTCCGGACTGATTTGAGAGCCCCATGATCGTCCCTGGAATGTCAGCCGCTTTTTCTTTTAGTGACTCTCCGTCCTCTGTCAGGCTGATCAGCACTGACCGCTCATCCTCTTCAGATCTTTTTCTCGTAATCAAACCCTGCTGTTCCATCCGTTTTAGCATCGGAGTGAGCGTTCCCGAATCTAAATACAGCAGCTCCCCCATTTTTTTGACAGTCAGCGTTTCGTGTTCCCATAACAAAAGCAAAACCAAATATTGAGGGTACGTTATATTCAGCTTATCAAGCAGCGGCTTGTATTGCTTTGTCATTTCCCGCGAGCTCGCATAAAGCAAAAAACAAAGCTGATTCTCCAATTTCATATGGTCAAATTCATTTTCCATCTTGTTCACCAACTCTTTCTGACATTCCATTCTATTGTATCTGAAAAACCTCACTTTTCCTATTCTCGGCAAACATATCATGTTTAAAAAGATCAGAAAGGGAAATATAACAAGTAGATACAAATAAGGAGGTTGGGAATATGGCACTATTTACAGCAAAAGTAACCGCGCGAGGCGGACGGGCAGGACATATTACATCAGATGACGGTGTTCTTGATTTTGATATTGTCATGCCTAATGCCAAAAAAGAAGGACAAACCGGCACAAACCCGGAACAGCTTTTTGCGGCAGGATACGCTGCATGCTTCGGCGGCGCGCTCGAACACGTCGCCAAAGAGCAAAATATCGAGATTGATTCCGAAATTGAAGGACAAGTCAGCCTCATGAAGGATGAGAGTGACGGCGGGTTTAAAATCGGTGTCACACTTGTTGTGAACACGAAAGATTTGGATCGCGACAAGGCGCAAGAACTTGTCAATGCTGCTCATGAATTCTGTCCTTATTCAAAGGCTACCAGAGGAAATATTGATGTAAAATTAGAATTAAAATAATGATCGGCATCCTGAGGGTTCTCAGGATGTTTTTTTGTGGGAAAGCATGCGGGGCGGGCATGATCTTTTCGAAGGGTGAATACATGTAGTATAGGTGAATTCAGACTAGGGAAAAGGTGAGTACATGAAGAGACCCAAGCTGTCAGTATGTATGATTGTGAAAAATGAAGAACGCCATATCGCCCGCTGTTTAGAGAGTGTGCAGCATATTGCAGATGAAATAATTGTAGTTGATACCGGATCAAACGATCGAACGGTAGATATTTGCAAAAGTTTTCATGCCCAGGTTTATCATCATAAATGGGAACGGGACTTCTCACAAGCGAGAAATGCCAGTTTACAGCACGCCAAGGGCGAGTGGATATTGATCTTGGATGCCGACGAAGAATTAGACCCGGATACAGACAGCCTATTGCCTTCACTGCTGACTGACAGCCTGCCATCTCTCGGCTGTGTGAAGGTAGTGAACTTTACAGGGAAGCAATGGGATGAAAATGAAGCGTTTGAACAAAGGCAGATCAGGCTGATCCGAAATCAGCGAAACATAACGTTTACGGGAAGGGTCTGTGAAAAGCCTGAGGGAGAAGAGGCAAGCAGCACTTTCTCGCTTCCATGTACCATTCACCATTACGGGTATTTAGAGCAGGAGGCACAGCAAAAGCATACACACAACTTGAGCTTATTGAATACGGAATTGCTGACCTCCAGCACTGACCTGTCTCTCCTTTATCAGAAGGCTGCTGAGTATGACAGAGGAAACGAACATGAAAAAGCCTTCCGGCTGGCAGTGGATTGTATCAATGAATGTAAAAGAAAAAAGCAAATTCCGCCGCCTGCCTTCTATTATGTAAAGTATAAATTATTAATTGACGCAGAACGGTACAAAGAAGCGGAACGCGATATCAATGAAGCGCTGAGACATTATCCCGACTACTGCACGCTTCACCATTATAAAGAAATCATTATGTATCAGCTTAAAAAAGTCAGAGAAGCGATCACAGCGTTTGAAGCTTGCCTGCAAACCAATAATGAAAACCATCAGTACGTACAGGTGAAGGGGGCCGCCGATTTTAGATCAAGCTGCTGGCTCGGTGTCTGCCATGCTGAATTGCGTCAGCATATGACTGCTGTTTTGTATTTGCAAAAAGCGCTGAATGCCAACCCGAAGTGCGTACGGGCACAGCGGCTTCTAGACGAATTAACGAAGGATCAGGCCGCCCATGCCTGATCCTATTAATATTCTTTCTTATTGGCGAAATCCCGCCATGCCTGAAACGGGGATAAACGCTCCGTCAGAGTCACTTGATAAAAGGGGATCGTTCTTTCTTCAGCAGGTTTATCAATTTCTTCATAAATGAATGAATCATCAAATCCGGCTTCAGCGGCATCTGTGTGCTCCGCTGCATAGAAAACGGCTTTCAGCCGGGCCCAGTAAATGGCGCCCAAGCACATGGGGCATGGCTCACAGCTCGTATACAAAATGCAGTCATCAAGCTGATAGGTGTCAAGTGCCCGGCAGGCGTTTCGAATAGCCGTCACTTCTGCATGGGCAGTCGGGTCATTGCTTGTTGTGACGTTGTTCTGTCCTTCGGCAATAACGGCTCCGTCTTTCACGATAACGGCTCCG
The DNA here is from genome assembly GCF_023238245.1 of Bacillus rugosus. Taxonomy (NCBI): domain Bacteria; kingdom Bacillati; phylum Bacillota; class Bacilli; order Caryophanales; family Bacillaceae; genus Bacillus; species Bacillus rugosus. The sequence continues at coordinate 1,406,440 of NZ_CP096590.1, forward strand.
AAAGGCCCGCCAACTCCCGCATTCACTCCATTACGAGCAAGATCGACTGCCCGTTTTAAAAACGTTTCATGATTCATCCTAAACCCTCCTGTCAATTGAGTGTTATAAGTATAGCCGAAAAGAAGTGCAAAAAACATTCCCAAAAAAGTGCAAAGTAAACAAAATATTTGGGGGATTTGCTAAGATAAGAGGAGAAAAGATGAGGGGTGATCATGCTGCATTTATATATTGCCAGGCACGGACAGACTCAATGGAATGTGGAAAAACGGATGCAGGGTTGGCTGGATTCTGATTTAACAGAACTTGGATTATACAACGCCCGCGCTCTTGGGAAGCGTCTGAAGGATATTGAATTGAATCAGGTTTACATCAGCCCGAGCAAGCGGACAGAAGAGACGGCAAAAACCATACTGGGATCGCGCCGGCTCCCGCTGGTTAAAGATTATATGTTCAGAGAAATGTCTCTGGGCTCATGGGAAGGGAAAAAACAAGAGGATATTGAAAAAGACGAACCTGATCTTTTTCATGCTTATTTTCATCATCCCGAAGCTTATCGCCAGCCAGGATGTGAAACGTTTTTTGACCTTGAAAGCCGGGTAAGGCTGGCTCTCCAAACGATTTTAGACAGCCATTCTTCCGGTAATGTTCTCTTGGTTACCCATTCTGTCTTTATATTAATGCTGTTAAATATCATAAAGGGAAGACGCATTAATGACATATGGAATTCTGCTTACATATATGATACATCATTGAGCCTTGTGGAATTTGATGAAAATGGAACAGCCAAGATATTAATAGAAGGGGATGGGGAGCATAGGAAACCGATTCCTGCTTTCTAACAGAAAAAAACCATCTGCCTAAGGCAGATGGTTTCTATATTTAAACAAGCTGTGTCTGCTGAGCTCTTGCCTGTTTTGCGGCTTCAACCATGTTTTTCAATGCTGCAACCGTTTCTTCCTGCTGTCTTGTTTTCAATCCGCAGTCTGGATTTACCCAGAAGCGGTCAGTCGGACAAACGGCAAGAGCGTCAACAATAATGTTGTACATTTCTTCAGTTGACGGCACCCGAGGGCTGTGAATGTCATATACACCAAGGCCGAGCCCTTTCAAATACGGATGGTCTTTTAAGTAATCTAAAAATCCTCCGTGGCTTCTGCTGTGCTCGATTGTAATTACATCGGCATCAAGATCATTGATCGTATCTACGATGTCTTCGAAGTTGCTGTAGCACATATGTGTATGAATTTGCGTCTCGTTTTTCACGGAAGAAGTAGTTAATCTGAATGCTTCTGCCGCCCAAGTCAAATACTCATCCCAATCTTGGGTTTTTAATGGAAGGCCTTCGCGCAGCGCCGGTTCATCCACTTGAATAATTTGAATGCCTGCATCTTCAAGCGCTTTTACTTCTTTGCGAAGGGCAAGCCCAATTTGGAAGGCGATTTCTTTTCTCGAAATGTCGTTTCGAGGGAAGGACCAGTTTAAGATTGTAACAGGACCCGTCAGCATTCCTTTCACATGCTTGGATGTCAGGGATTGTGCATACACCGTGTCTTTTACTGTCATCGGTTCAATAAATTCAACATCTCCGTAAATGACTGGCGGGCGGACACAGCGTGAGCCGTATGATTGAACCCAAGCGTATTTTGTGAAGGCAAAGCCGGCCAGCTTTTCACCGAAGTATTCGACCATATCTGTCCGTTCAAATTCACCGTGCACAAGCACATCCAGCTCCAATTCTTCCTGAATATCAATCCATCGTTTTGTTTCAGCATTGATAAAGTTTTGGTACTGTTCATCAGACCATTCGTTTTTTCGCCATTTTTGGCGTGCGCTCCGCACTTCAGCGGACTGCGGGAAGCTACCGATCGTAGTCGTCGGCAAAAGCGGAAGGCCGAGAGATTCATTTTGCAGGGCTAAACGTTCTTCAAACGGAATCGGTCGTTTGAAGTCTGTATCGGTTAATTGCTCAAGCTCTTTCTTTTGTTCAGAATTTGCGCCTGTTGCAAACTGTTTGAGCGCCTGAATATCAGTTTTGGCCTGCTGAATTTGTTCGCTGATTGCCGCTTTTCCTGATACTAAACCTTCCTTCAAAGCTGTCAGCTCGGCTAGTTTTTCTTTTGCGTAGGATAATCCGTTCAGAAGATCCTTCTCCAAATGCTCATCAGGGTGCTTCGCTACCGGAACGTGCAGCAGGCTGCTGGAAGGCTGAATCCACAGTTCATCGACTTTTGCAATGCTGAGAATATCAAGAACGGCATCGAGACGTTCTTCAAGGTCCGCTTTCCAAATGTTGCGTCCATCGATAACGCCGGCTGCCAGCACTTTGTCTGTTGGGAATCCGTGTGTTTTCAGCTGTTCCAGGTTTCTGCCTTTATCGTGAACGAAATCAAGGCCAATTCCCTGTACCGGATAAGAGATCAGCTCTTCATAAGCATCAACAGAATCAAAATACGTCTGCAAAAGCACATTCAGGGATGAAAGCTCGTTTGTAATGCTTTCAAATAATTCTTTTGCGCCGCGGACATCTTCGGCAGAAGCTGTAACAAGCGCAGGCTCATCGATTTGAACCCATTTTACGCCTTCTTCCTCAAGCTCTTTCAAAAGCTGTACATATAACGGCACAAGGCGTTTTTGGATCGCTTTTGCTTCAGAGGGTTCATAGCCTTTAGCCAGCGTGACAAATGTATAAGGGCCGACAATCACAGGTTTTGTTTCAACGCCGTATTCCTGTTTGATCCGGCGATAATCTGTGAGCTGTTTGTTTCTTGTCAGGCGGAACTCAATGCTCTCGTCATATTCAGGAACGATGTAATGGTAGTTTGTATTAAACCATTTTGTCATTTCACTTGATACGGCGTCTTTTATTCCGCGGGCAATAGCGAAGTATGTATCGGTAGCGTCAGTCAAATGTCTGAATCGTTTCGGAATCCAGTTGAAGCTGACTGCTGTGTCGAGTACATGGTCATACTGTGTGAAATCAGAAACAGGCACAACATCAATCTGCTGGTCAATTTGTGTTTTTACTGCGGATAAAAATAGGTCGTCGATTTGCTTTAAAAACGTATCTTTATCAGTGCTGCCTTTCCAATACGCTTCAAGTGCTTTTTTCCATTCTCTGTTCAGTCCAATTCTCGGAAATCCTACATTCGATGTTTTGATGGTTGTCATTGTTTCTCCTCCTTTATATGTAAAACACTCTTGTTAACCCGCGGATACAGGCTGCTAAGAGGTTTTCTCACAACAAAAAGCCTCTTTCCCATGAGAGAAAGAGGCTTTTCTGCGTAAAACACTGCCTCTCTCATCTCTCAGACACAATCTGATGGAATTAGCACCGTGCCTTATGAGACATCAGTCTCGGCGCGAAAAGCAGTGCGCCCCATTTCACAATGGAATTACGGTCGGTTGCTGTTGGGGTCAAAAGGCCAATCCCTCGCCCAACTCTCGATAAGAGAAAATGTTATTAATTTTTTGAAAAGTTGAATCATTTGTTGGTAATCTTAACAGTATTTCAAATTCGTTGTCAACATAGAATTTGAAACTTTATTTTTAATATTCAGTTTATATTATATAAGAAAAATAATTTTATAGGGTCATCAAATGTGATTGCTCTGCTCTTTCTGCCAGTTCATCAGGAGCGGTTAAATACAGGAATCCATTACCTGCCAGCGTTTTTGCAATATCAAGCGGAAGTGTCCTGCGGATCAGCTGTGCATAAACCTCAGGTTCAGAAAGCTTTCTTTGAAATGATTCTTCTTCATAGCTTTTGATTAAAGCAAGCGCTCCGCTGACATGAGGGGCAGCCATTGAAGTGCCGGTAAGCTTACCGTACTTCTTGTTAGGAAGGGTTGATAATATATTTTCTCCCGGTGCCACAAGATCAATCTCTTTATTCGCGTTAGAAAATTCTGATAATTCTCGCGCTACGGAAACAGATCCAACAGCGATGACTTCATTATATGCTGCAGGGTAGGAAAGCTCTTCTGTGCGTTCGTCGCCGTCACCTTCATTTCCCGCTGCGCAAACGACAAGCACTCCATTTTTGACGGCGTTTTTCACTGCTTCTGCCAGCTCTGGCACATCGCTAGGACCGCCAAGGGACATTGAGATGATATCGACTTTCTGTTCCACAGCGTAGTTAATGCCGTTAATAATCCATTCGTATTGTCCGCTGCCGTTTTCACCGCCAAGAACCTTCACAATCAATAGGCTTGCCTCAGGCGCAACTCCGGCAATGCCGCCGTTTGAATCATTAGCTGCAATCGTTCCGGCGACGTGTGTGCCATGTCCGTTGTAGTCGGAAATCGCATCTTCCTTGCCGCCGTCATCATCTGTGAAGTTCTTTCCGCCGATGATTTGGTTTTTTAAATCAGGATGGCTTGTATCGCAGCCTGTGTCCAATACAGCAATTTTTACATTTTTGCCTTTTACCCCTTTTGCCCACATTTCTGGCGCCTTAATCACTTTAATACCCTCAGGAAGCTCGTTTACATCCATAAACTGCTCATTCGTCACATACGGGATCAAGCGGATTTCACCATTCATAAAAAAGCCCTCCTTTTTTATGCTTACAAGTGGATTCAAGGGTGTTGCCTCATATTATATGAAAAAAACAACCGTTCGGACAGAGCCATTTGAAGCATTTTGAAAAAATAGGATACAACCCAAAGAATTAGTAATTTTCAAAATATTGGATGGGTTTAACGTGTATGACTGGGATTCAGCTGTCAGTCAAGTTATAATAGTGTTGGGGAAAGGAGCAGTGTGATGAAACTGAATGAAAAATTATATGCATTTTTTTCAGAGCATGTGGAACAAATGGCCGAGGAATGGATTGAAACAATGGAGGAAAGTGATCCGAATTCGCTTTACGCCTTACATAATGCATCTGTAACGGAAGAATTGAAAGAGCAGGACAGAGAGTTTTACCGGCATCTGAATTACATGTATGTTTTACCGGAAAAACAATTTCTCGAAGAATTTCAAGAGTGGGTCATTGAGCTGACGAACGATCAAAAGCATCTCGACACTCCGGTTCAGTATGTCATTCGGGAGTTTATGAGAAACCGGAGATTATATACGAAGTATTTTGAGAAGTTCGCAGATGAAAACGAGTCGGCGTTTGAATCGGGAGAGAAACAAAAATGGGCAGATTTGATTGTAAAAGTATTTGATTTTACCATTTATACATTCGTCGATCACGCTGAAATGAATGCCAAACAGCAATTAAACGCCCAAAGAGAAATGATATTGGAATTAAGCTCGCCTATCATTACATTGAGCAAATCAACAGCTCTGCTTCCGCTTGTAGGTGACATTGATACAGAACGCGCAAAGTTTATTCTGGAAAACACGCTTCAGGCTTGTGCAAAAAGACGCGTGGAGCATCTGTTAATCGATCTGTCAGGTGTTGTGGTGGTTGATACGATGGTAGCGCACCAAATCTTTAAATTGATTGAGGCGCTCAATTTGATCGGTGTACGGTCAACCCTGTCAGGAATCAGGCCTGAAATTGCGCAAACCGCTGTACAGCTAGGGATTGATTTTTCGAATATTACAATTAAAACCAATCTTGCCCAGGCATTAAATTATCATCAATAAGAAAAAAGCCGCTATCGACCGATAGCGGCTTTTTATGAGGCAAAAGATAAAGATACGAGAAAAGATCCTGCGAATAACAAGAGAACGAGGCAAAAGAACAGCCAGTCGCGGCGGTTGACGGTCAGCGTCCGATAATATGTCCGATTGCTGCTTCCTGTAAATCCTTTCGATTCCATCGCAAGCGCTGTCCGCTCCGCTTTTCTGATGGCACTGGCCAATAGCGGGATGGTATACCGCTTTAACGCGCTGATTTTCTCAATGAAGCCGCTCTCCGCCGCTCCTCCTCTGATCTTATGAGCCTGCTGGATCAGCTGGATCTCATCCTTTAACAGCGGAAGAAAACGAAAGCCTGCAATGACGCCATACGCGAGCTTTGGTGAGAGCTTGCACTGTTGGACAAGGCTCAGCATAAATAAAATCGGATCGGTCGTAAAAACAAACATCATCGATAAGGCGGAAAAGCACAAAATACGAAACCCAAGAGAGATGCCGACAGATACATTATCACTATTGATCAAGATAGGGCCGGCTTGAAACAAGAAATTATCCGGAGTTGTCGGAACCTTTCCAAATACTGCGGCTGTCCATACGCATCCGAAAGCCAAAATCAAAAACGGAATCGTAAACAAAAACCATTTTTTCAATGGGATTCTTGCTGCCAATAGGACACCCACAACGATGATGATATAAAAACACGCAGGAGTATAAGGATTGTAAATAAACGACAGCATGACAACACAGCAAAAAACGGCGGCCGCTTTCACTGTCGGATTAATGAGATGTAACGGCTGCTTCATCACGCACCTCCTCTTGATATGCCATCCATTCATACAGTAGGGGAAGAGTGAGCTTCGCTTTTTGCACAAGCCCTGTTTCCTGAGAAAATAACTGCGCTGGAGATCCGTCAAAGGCCAGGCCCGTATCGTGAAGCACTAGCACGCTGTCGGCATACGAAGACACTAGCTCCATGTCGTGTGTAATCATGAGGACAGCGGTTCCTTCTGCCTTGATACGCTGTATCATGTCCATGCATTCAGCCGCCGTTCGGGCGTCCTGGCCAAAGGTTGGTTCGTCTAATAATAAAACCTTTACGTCATGCATGAGCATGGTAGCGACGCTCAGGCGCCGTTTTTGTCCCTGGCTGATCGCAAACGGATGATGATCAGCCAAATGTGCAAGACCGAAACGATGCAGCAGGTGCTGTGCTTTTTTCTCAGTTTCAGCATTTACTTTCTGGCCGAACAGCAGCTCGTCATACACCGTATCTGTGACGAACTGATGCTCCGGATTTTGAAAAACAAATCCCATTCGTTTTCTCAATTCATTTTCTTTATACGATTGCAGCGGCTTATCATATAGAAGAATCTTGCCGCTTTTCGGCTTCATGAGACGGGCCAGGACAGATAAGAGCGTCGATTTTCCGGTGCCGTTCGGTCCGACAAGCGCCGTCAAAGAGCCTTCCCGCAATGAGAAGCTGATGTCTTTGAAAATCGTCTGCTGTCCTCTTGCGAACGAAAGGCTGTTGACTTCCAGCACACTCCCCCCAGAAGGAGCTTCCTTCTTTTCGGTATGCCCGGCAGGAAAAGGCTCTTTGAACAGCGTTTCTTTTGATAAAGTAAACGGCATACTGAGTTGTTCCTGCAGGCCACATATTTTTGGAATCGCGATGCCTAGTTCCTTTAGGGTCTCAGCTTCGTGCTGAAAAAGATCTTTCGTCCGGCCATCCAACGCTTTTTTTCCTGATTTGTCCAGCACGATTGTTCTCTCAATCCAAGGTGTCCATTCATCAAGCTGGTGCTCAATGACGAGGAGGCTGAAGCCTTTTTCCCGCTGAAGATCTTTCATCAAATGAACGAACTCCCGCGCTGAATAAGGATCTAAAAGAGAAGTCGGCTCATCCAGCATAATGAGCTCAGGCTCCATCGCCAATATGCAGGCGAGAGCAACTTTCTGCTTTTGTCCTCCTGACAGAGTGGATATCGTTTTTTCTTTTAAATGGGTAATGTGTAATTTTTCTAAAACGGCATCGATCTTGTCTGTCATCTCTTCTTTCGGAATCTGCAGATTTTCCAGCCCGAAAGCGATTTCGTCTTCCACTGTCAGCATGCAAAACTGCTGATCAGGGTCCTGAAAGACGACCCCGGCATGCTGAGCAATCGTTTCGGAGGTTTCAGCGCCTGTGACCGGCTTTTGAAATAAAAATACATGTCCGGACTGGATGCCATCGCAAGCCTCCGGGTAAAGACCGTTTAAACAAAGGGCGAGCGAGCTTTTTCCGCACCCGCTCGGCCCTAGCAATAAAGCGCATTCCCCTTTTTGAAGCTCAAACGAAATGTTTTGAAATACCGGTTTCTCGTCTTCTTCATAAGAGAAGCTGAGCTGGTCAACCGTCAGGAACTCATCAAAGGCTTGCATGTTCTGATGCCCGCTTCCGTTGCTTTTTCAGTTCCTTTCCGAGTGCCATTCCGTTTAACACACCCGTATAAGCGAGAGAGTCACTGACAGCTTTTCCGAGCAGCCCCGCAAGCAACGCGCCGGAAATCAGGCGGATCACAAGCATAATGAGAAGATAACCTGGTGAATAGGCTGCATAGCCAGAAACAAAAAGATCATAGATAAAACTGGCTACTGAAGATCCCATTCCTGCCAGCAGAAGTACAGGAAGAGAGTATGCTTTCCAGCGTGTCGCGAGAAATACAGCCTCAGCTCCGAGACCTTGAACAATGCCGATGACGATGACCATTGGGCCGGACGGGTTTCCAAGCAGGCACTCAACGAGAGCGGCAATGATTTCAGAAACTAGTGCTGCACCCGGTTTTCGAATAATGTACGCGGCGATGACAGAAACGATAAACCAAATGCCGTAAATCGGTTCATAGGCGATTGGCCCGAACATACCTGCAAGTACGTTTCCAAAATGCGTAAATAATAAATAAACAACGGCAAATACGATACTGATAACGGACATGATGACAATTTCTTTTACTTTCCAGCTTTTCATTTTATCCCTGCTTTCTGTTTTTTCTTGATGGACTGTTAGCCGAGAGATTCACAGTCATGGTTACGTGGTTTGTTTGCTGTTCAGCCATGCGGAAAACGGCCTCCAGTGTCCTGAATACGTCATGCGCATCCCCGTCAAGCTCGCTCGCGTAATGAACACCCTGTACGAAAGTGCCTTCTGCTTTCGCAATGTCGACAGCATCCATGATCAAGCTCATATAATCCGGCTCATTCATCGGATAAAGCGCAAATTGGCATGGTGCTTCCGCGTTCAGGCTTCGGACAGCATCTTCATTGGCACGCTTATCGCCTTCGGAAAGATATGTATCTCCCTGTGTATCGCCCGGGCATCCGATGGAAAACGTGCCGTTCACGACGATGTGTTTTTCGCTATTCGCCGCATAAAGGTAAATGGCTTTGGCAGCGTCGAATACATGATCAATTGAACCGCGCAGAACTGTGCTGATATGGTCGGTTTTCGTCCATACCTTAGATGTGTCTGTTTTTTTCAGCGCAGATTTGATCACACTGATAAAATCATCCGTCATCGGATATAAAGAGAAGCGAAAACCGGCGATTCTGCTTGTACCGCAAATATGTTCCATTTCTCCGACCTCCTGTTTTTTTGGTAAAATAAAAAACTGCATATCCTAAGGGAATATGCAGTCATAGATCGATTAAGCGCACAAAAAATACACCATTCGGTCAACCTGCACTTCCCCACGCTGGTATTATCCAGATCGGGTCATAAGGGATCAAAGCGCGTTTCTCCCGCGCTTTATCTCAGCCAAAACAGCACCCCTAGTGCTTTCCGTATACAATTTTTTATTTTGACATCATAATAGATGATAAGAATCATTTTGTAAACAATGAAATCATTTTTTTCATATAGGGACAGGGGAGGATGATCAGTTTTGGATAAAGGGCACATATTAATTGTGGAAGATGAAGAAAAAATCGCCAGGGTAATCCAGCTTGAACTGGAATATGAAGGATATAGCGTCACCATCAAACACAATGGCACAGAAGGACTGAATGCGGCCGCGGATGGCGGGTATTCCTTAGTGCTTCTTGATGTCATGCTTCCGGGGCTTAGCGGCCTGGAAGTACTGCGCCGCTTGAGAAAAACGGATCAGCAGACACCGGTCATTTTATTAACGGCGCGCGACAGTATACCTGATAAGGTAACAGGGTTGGACATCGGAGCGAATGACTATGTCACCAAACCATTTGAAATTGAGGAATTACTTGCGAGAATCAGGGCGGCGTTGCGCCAAAATGGCACAAAAACAGAAGATGTTGGCACTTTTCTTACATATGATGACTTGCGGGTGAACGAAAAAACACGTGAAGTGAGACGCGGAGACAAAGAGGTAGAATTAACGCCGCGTGAATTTGATTTGCTCGTCTATATGCTGAAGCATCCGCAGCAAGTGCTGACACGGGAGCAGATTTTAAACACAGTATGGGGATTTGATTATATCGGTGATACAAATGTGGTGGACGTCTACATTAGATACATCAGAAAAAAACTGGACTACCCTTACGAAAAACAGCTGATCCATACTGTTCGCGGGGTCGGCTATGCCATTAAGGGGTAAACGATGAAGCTGAAGACCAAGATTCATCTGTACACAACAATATCGCTATTGATTTTATTAATTTTGGTTCATACCGCAGTCTATCTCATTTTTTCGTCCGCGCTGACATCAAAGGATGCGTCCCGGCTTGCAGATGAGACGGATAACATTGCAGAAGCGCTGCATGCTGCTGAAACAGAAGGAGTCGCTTTGCAGGACATGCTACAGGCCTATCTTCCGGCAAACGGCATGGTCCGTGTAGTGAATGGTGATCAAAAAGCCGTCATGACCATGACAAAAGAAAAAGCATATAAAGATGTTCCTCTCGCTTTTCATAGCGGTGAAACGGCAGATGTAAGGAAACATGACGGCAAACTGTTTGCTGAAGCTGCTGTTCCGGTTATTTGGACCGATGGGCAAGTGGTATCTCTTCAGCTGGTTGAAAGGCTGGAGAACACAGAAGAGAGTCTGTTTCTGCTGAAAATCATCTTAATCGCTGCAAGCGCTGCTGTCTGTATCGCTTCTTTTTTTGCGGGAAGCTTGCTCGCCCGCCGTATCATCAATCCGATCAGACGATTAATGATGACGATGAAAGACATACAGCGGGAGAAAGCATTCAAAACGATTTCCTTGGAAGGACAGTCGCACGACGAGTTATATGAAATGGGGCTGACATTTAATGAGATGGCGATGATGCTGAAAGAGCATTACGATAAACAGCAGCAGTTCATTCAAGATGCTTCACACGAATTGAAAACCCCGCTCACGATTATAGAAAGCTACAGCAGCCTAATGAAGCGGTGGGGGGCAAAAAAGCCAGAAGTGCTTGAGGAATCGATAGAAGCCATTCACTCAGAAGCGGTGCATATGAAAAAACTAACCAATCAGCTTCTGGCGCTGGCAAAAAGCCATAAAGGAATTGAGCTTGATCTGAAAACAATCGATCTTGTTGTAGTATCGCGTGCCGTCATGCAAATGCTCCAGCCCGTCTATCAGCGTGACATTTTGCTTGAAACAGATAAAGAGAGCCTGCTTGTAACAGCTGATGAAGAACGCATCAAGCAGCTGCTGACCATTTTGCTTGATAATGCAATAAAGTATAGTGAAAAAACCATTGTGATGTCAGCCGGAACGAGGAATGGACGCCCGTTTCTGTCTGTGAGAGATGAAGGCATCGGAATACCTGAGGAGCATATCCCGCACCTGTTCGAACGGTTCTATCGGGCGGATGAGGCACGAAACAGAAAAACAGGCGGAACGGGTTTAGGCCTTTCTATTGCAAAGCAAATCGCCGATGAGCACGGCATTGAGCTGTCTGTAAAAAGCAAGCCGGGACAAGGAACAGCTGTCACCATGCAATTCAGAGAACAGGATGGGGGAGGCCGATGAACAAAACAATAAAAGCAGTATCTGCTGCGGCAGCAGCGGTTTTGGCCGTCATCATCTGTACGTTTCTCATCATTCGGCAAACCCATGATGACGTCCTGTCAAAGGAGGCTGTCGTAAAAAAAGTCGAAGCCTCTTATCAAGGTGAGATCACGAAAGTAACGCAATCAAAGGATAAAAAAACATATCACATGACCCTTGAAAATCCAAAGGGAACTTATTTTATAAAAGCTGACGCAAAATCGGCTGACATTCTTTCAATGAACAGAGTAAAAGCGATGAATCCATCTGCCATGACAGAAAAAGAAGCCGAGCATCTCGCGCTCGAGCGGGTGCCGGGAACCGTCAAAAAACAAACAAAACGAAATCGTGTTGCCACATATACCATTCAAAAAGAAGATGGAGAAACATACGAAGTGAAGGTAGACATGCAGGCAAAAGCAGTCGTGTCTGCTGATCGAATCAGCGGTGAAGCTCAACAAAAAACACCGATTACGAAAAAAGAAGCCAAAATAATTGCTGAGCGAGAAACGGGCGGGACAGCGGATGACGCAGATCTCGAAAAAAGTGAGGGCACTCTCATCTTTGAAGTGGATGTTGACCTTCCGGATGATAAAGAAGCGACTGTGAAAATAAACGCCTACACCGGAAAGGTTGCAAACATTGTGTATGAAGACTGACGGTTTCTCATCAAATTCTCATCTTTCTTTCGTTTTCCTTTCATGTTGAGTGTGTAAACTGTACTCATACAAAACAAAGGAGGAATCACATATGCTTAAGAAAAGATGGATGGTTGGTCTTTTAGCAGGGTGTTTAGCGGCTGGCGGATTCAGCTACAACGCGTTTGCAAAAGAAAACAATGAAAACACACAGCCTGCTTCTTCCAAAACTGGTGAACTCACTGAACAGGAAGCAGAATCAATAGCCAAAACGGTTATTAACGGCACAGTGGACGACATCGACAGAGACATTTACAACGGCAAAGAAGTTTATGAAGTGGAGATTGAAAAAGACGGTGAAGACTACGACGTTTATGTAGATGTCAATACAAAACAAGCGCTCAATGACCCGTTAAAAGAGAAAGCAGAACAAGTTTCCATCACAAAAGAAGAAGCTGAAAAAATTGCCTTAAAGCAAACAAATGGAACCGTAACGGAAAGCAAGCTTGACGAAGACGACGGTGCTTACATCTACGAAATTGAGATCCAAACGAAACAAGGAACTGAGGCAGAATTTGAAATTTCTGCAAAGGATGGACGTATCATCAAGCAGGAGATAGACGACTAATCAAAACCCCGCAGCAGCGGGGTTTTTTCATGATAAGAAACCTTCTTTTGGACAATCTATGTAGAAAAGGAGGCGAAAAACGCATGGAAAAGAAAGAGGAGCAATACATCAATCAGGCTGAATATGTCCCTCATCCGACGAAGGAGGGAGAGTACGCTTTATTTCTTCATGAAACATATCATTTGCTCTCTGAAGATGACGAGACGCAAACAACAGAATAAGGGCTTATGCCCTTATTTTGTTCCGTAATTGTGATGAAAGCGCATTAATTACTTTTTTGAGTTGACACAGCTTGTTTTTTTCTGTAATCTCAGTGTGTCAATTCAATTATGAACTTCGTTAGGTGAGGCTCCTGTATGGAGATACGCTGCTGCCCAAAAATGTCCAAAGACGCCAATGGGTCAACAGAAATCATCGACATAAGGTGATTTTTAACGCAGCTGGATGATTAAATCCTATGCCATACAGTGCTAAAGCTCTACGATTTGAAGGCGCCCGCACGCTTTTTTGCCGTGCTTCTTTCTCCTTCAATCCCGAAGGCTTTTTTTATGCCTTTAAAACGAAACTAATCAAAGGAGGTGCGGAGTATGGATTCTCCCCATTCGAGTCAATCTGAAGAAGTACCCATATACTATGACAGCAAGACAATTGATTACACGATGAGGAGACGATCTGCCGCACCTTCAAGCGAGGCCGGCACGTCTCCGTAGAGGAGGTACGAGTCCCGATGGTTCAAAACATGACCTATGACGAACTCATTTTACGCATCATTATTTTATTGCGAGACGGGAAAATCAGGGATTTCAGAAGCGTGATTGATGAGCTTCAGCCCTATGATATGGCATTTATTTTTAAGGAAATGCCGGAAAAACACCGCGCCCGCTATTTATCTTATTTAACTGTAGATGATATCACTGATATGATCGGGGAGCTGGAACGCGAATATCAGCTTGCCGTCTTAAATAAAGTTGGAAAAACAAAAGCAACACTGGCGATGAACAAAATGGACAACGATGACCTCGCTCAATTGCTTGAAGAAATGGACGAGGAACTAAAGGAACAGCTTCTGTCCAGCATGGAAGCGTCAGAATCAAAAGCTGTACAGCTTTTGATGAATTATCCGGCCGATTCGGCGGGACGCATGATGACAAACCGGTTTGTGTGGATTCCGCAACATTACACGGTAAAAGACGCGGTCGTCAAACTGAAAAGCTTTGCTGAAATAGCTGAATCAATCAACTACTTATATGTCATCAATGAAAGCAAACAGCTGGTGGGCGTACTATCCTACCGCGATTTGATTCTGGGCGAACCTGAAGAAAAGGTGCAGGATTTAATGTTTACCCGCGTCATATCAGCAGACGCTCTTCAGGATCAGGAAGAAGTTGCCCGCCTGATTGAACGTTACGATTTCTTGGCGATCCCGGTTGTGGAAGAAAACAACGTGCTTGTCGGCATTGTAACAGTCGATGATATTATCGACGTCGTCATTCGGGAAGCTGATGAGGATTACGAAAAATTTGCCGCTTCCGGTAAAGACATCACCTTTGACACAAAGGCTTACGTGGCGGCATACCGACGCCTGCCATGGCTGATTTTGCTCTTGTTTATCGGGCTGATTTCAGGAAGCATTATCAGTTATTTTGAAGATGCGCTGCAGCAGGTTGTCGCGCTGGCGTTTTTCATGCCGATGGTATCGGGGATGACAGGAAATACGGGAACACAATCCCTCGCGGTTGTCATCAGAGGGTTGTCTAAAGAAGAATTGAACAAAAAAACGATTGTACGCCTGATCTTCCGGGAGTTCAGAACAAGTATTTATATCGGAGCGGTTTGTTCGGTGCTGATTGCAATTGTTTCTATCTTATGGCAGGGGAACGCGCTGCTGGGATTTGTTGTCGCTTCTTCACTGTTCTTTACGTTAATTATCGGCACGATGTCAGGAACAATTATCCCTATTATTTTGCACAAGCTGAAAGTAGACCCTGCGATCGCTTCAGGACCGCTGATTACAACGTTAAACGATATTTTGTCTTTGTTAATTTACTTTGGCATTGCCACTGCATTCATACACTCATTATAAAAGTAAAAAGTCCGTCTCAATTGCGAGTCGGACTTTTATCATTTAACGGTTTTTGTACCGAAAGTGAGCATTAAGCTGCCCCTCCAGCATTTTTTTTCGCACTTGCGGATCGTTTTTTAACATTTGCTCTTTTTTTCGCATATCTTTTAAAATCTCTGCTGTCTGTACGCCGTCCTCACGCTTATTGGCAATATCCATCAGCCGCTCCACATCGGCAAAAGAGTATTTTCTCGTTCCCCTTGAAGAACGCTGCGGGTAAATGAGCTTTCGTTCCTCATAATACCTGATCTGTCTTACGGACAATCCTGTCAATTCACTCACAATCCCGATTGAAATCACTTTTTTGTCTTTATAAGAATGATCTTCTGTGGCCATTTTTCCACCCCTGGATGTCTTTTAATAATAGTATATAAAAAACAAAGCGAAAAAACCTGATGCTTGTCATATTTTCTAACATCAAATAGAAGATTTTTGAAAAAACACGGAAGAAAAATTAACAAGAATAATGCGTAACACACAAATGCGTTTTATCCTTTATGTAACGAATAACTGAGGAGGAAGGATAATCATGGAGGAAGAAAAAGCGGTCTCACTGGCAAAAGAAATTATAGAGTTGGATATCAAGCGTGATGAAATGCTGGAGACGTTTATGCAGCTTGCCGGAGAACATGCTTTTCAATTATTACGATCAGTTCAAAACGGACTTTACCGAAAATCCTCGTAGATATAAATTCTTTACATTAGATTCATACCACGTTCATTTAAAAAGAGTATCTTGTGTATAGGATACCTCAAAATGAAGGAGGACGCTATGAGTAATTTATTGAAATCTGCTTTAGAAAAAGAACGAAGCCATTATTCTGAAAAACTCTGTCAAATTGGAGTTTATAATAAAGAGGTCATGAACAAAATGACGATTTCTGAACTTCGGAAGGAATATGCTTATTTCTTTCGCAACATTCAAAATCACAAAAAATATCCTTATACAAGATAATGTATAAGGATTTTTTTTGCTTTTAGAAGGAATTTCTCGAATTATAGCGAATACGTATAGTAAGGGACTGAACTCTTATTATATGTAAGGGTTTTCATTATTTTTTTATAAAAATCCTATATACGAGGTAGATATGATGAGATTATCGTTTAACGAAGAAGAAGTTGAGCGTGCGATGAATTTGTACAGAGTTTTTGCAAGGGCTTTCAAAAGTGTGTCTGAACATAGTATCCGTGATAGCAAAGAGCACGGCTTTAATCCCACTGAATTTGCTGTACTGGAGCTCCTGTACACAAGAGGCCCGCAAAAATTACAGCAAATTGGGTCGAGACTTCTGCTTGTGAGCGGAAACGTCACATATGTTATTGACAAATTAGAAAGAAACGGGTTTTTAGTAAGGGAGCAGGACCCGAAAGACAAACGCTCCGTTTACGCGCATTTAACTGACAAGGGAAATGAGTATTTGGATAAAATTTATCCAATTCATGCAATGCGTATTGCGAGAGCGTTTTCAGGCCTTTCGCCTGATGAACAGGATCAGCTGATCGTCCTGCTGAAAAAAGCAGGCATTCACAGCCAGCATTTGCTGTTTCGTTAACTATTCTACACTCTCTATTTCAGGGAGTGTTTTTTTGTTTCATATGATTCTTTTTAAAACATCTTCCATCTTCCAGTCAGCTATTTCGCCAAGATATCCATTGACATGTTTTTCATATTCTTTCACCTGTTCATTCGATTGAAAAAATGCTGCAATACGCTCCTCTGCTTCCTGCATGTCCCAGTTTCTCATATCGGTGACAAGCTTCTTTTCCTTTAGAAGGTTTAAATTCATTTCCTCCTGTCCCGGCAGCGCATGATAAATAAATACCGGAAGCCGTTTCTGTAAGCATTCGCTGATGGTCACGCCTCCGGGTTTTGTCATGATGCCAGCGGCTTGATCGTATAAACGATTCATCTCTGCTTTGCTGTGAAGGTAGGGAATCGCCTCAATAAAAGGGTGGCGTAAACTTTTGACATAGCAGTAGAGCTTTTCGTTCCTGCCGCATAATATTTTGTATAAGATGTTTCCGCCTGGCGACAGATACTGAACCCATTTTAAAATCCCCCCGACCCCCATACTGCCGCCTGTGATGATGATGGTGTATGGCGGATGATGCTGGCCAGTGTCTGCTGATCCCATTTCAAACATCCGGTGAACGGGAATGCCGGTCAAGTATATGTTTTTCTGATCGATTCCTTCAGACATGAGCTGCATCTTGACATCCATAATAGGAACAAAATGGTGATCAATGTTCTCCCGTCCCCATAATTGATTCACAAAAAAATCAGTGTACACATTTACAACCTTCATATTCGGATATTCCGGCTTTAGCCGGTTCAGCAGATAAGAAGGCAGCGCGTGTGTGCAGAATGCGACATCAGGCTGTTTTTCTTTGAGGATTTGCCTCATTTGTTGTGTGAACAGCCATTCGTACATGGTATAGCGCTTGTCATTCTGATATTGTCCGCAGGCGAGGAGCCTGTAAATGCTACTGTACGTTTTCGGGAAATATTGAATCCATTTTAAATACGCATCAGAGGACAGTTTTTCTAACCGTCTATACGTATGGGAAAAGATATCAATTTTCTCAGCTGTCAGCCCTTGAGACTCCAGTTCAGCCTGAAGGGCATCTGCAACATGGTGATGCCCGGTGGAGATGCTTAAAAAAGGGAAAATGAGAATGTTTTTCATAATGGTCCTCCTTAAAAAATATGGCAACTATATTTTGGGGAGAACGTTCACAAAATATAAGGGTGTTTTTGATCATAAGGAAGGTGAAGAGATGAAAACCTGTTTCCTTTCCATTTGGAGAATGGTTGACCCGATTTATTTCTTTTTTTCAAGACTGACCTTGATTGACAAAGATCGAAAAAGCGTCTTTCGAGTCAGGCTGACGAAGTACAAAGGACATCATGTCGTACTGAGCGACGGAACGCATATTAGAAAAAATGATGTACTCGTTAAAATCCACTTGCACAACATTAAGCTGGTCAGGGAACTGCAAAGCATTGATAGCGCAGTCAGAAAGGGAATCATTATCTATCAAAAAGTGTATCAATCGATGCCGATTCTTTTGGATTACATCAATAATCATAAAAAAACTGAAAAAATTAAAGGGGTTGTGGGCATTACAATGCTTGACAAAGGTGTGGAAAGACTCGGCTTTGATGTGGTCACCCCGGTCAATCCTTTTTACAGGTGCTTTAAAAAGATCACCCATATGCCGATTTCATATCTCACTTCAAAGCCGGCGAGCTTGCGGCATTTACCGAATACATCCTATTTGTTTATTTCGAAAGAAAAGCTTCAGAAAACCTATCAAAAAAAAGACTGATGCCTTGGTCAGCACAGTCTTTTTTGATTAAATCTGATGAAATGTCACTTCAGGACGGCTTCCGACACGGATATTCACACCGGTTTGTCCTAAGCCTTCACTGATATAAAACGGTTTATCATGGTGATAATGTAGGCCTTTCACCATGTTCATGCGCACAAGCTTGCCCATTTTCACCAAATGGTACGGTTTTGGCCAGTGAATTTGCCCGCCGTGAAAATGACCTGAAAGCAGGTAATCATAATGAACATCTTTCATATCCAAAATAATGTTTGGATCATGGGTTAATACAAGATGATAGCCGTTTTCTAAATTTTGATAAGAGCCGGTAATATTGCTTCGATTCGTGCTGTAATCATCAATGCCGATAATATTGACAGGCCCTGCAGCCGTCTCGATTTGAACATGTTCATTTTGCAGTGTGATACAGCCGTTTTCCTCTAAAACATGCTTCAATCTCTGAAAGTCCTTTTCTTTCAATACATAATCGTGGTTACCGAACACCGCGTACATTCCATATGCAGGCTTCAGCTTTTGCAATGCGTTCAGGTAACCTGCCAGCTTCGGAATATTACGTTTCCGATCTAGAAAATCCCCGGTAAGCGCAATGATGTCCACAGGCTGATTTTTTGTTAATTGATACAGCTCTTCAGGTGAAACAGAAATGTTTTCTAAGTGAAGATCTGATAAATGAAGGATATTTAATTTTTTTCTGGCTGACAGGCCGTCTTTTTGATCGATTGAAATGGTGTTGACCTTAACATCTTTTGTATTGCGTTTCGCTTTATATATAAATGGCACAGATACGAGTATGGCCAATGAAAGTAAGATTGTAAACAAAATATATCCCCTCCCCTCCTATCAGTATAGTAAGTAATCGAGCCTTATGGATAGCGGGAATTAATGGGTAAGAGACAGGTTGAAAAACGGATTGTCATCTGATGAATGTTTTGGAAAGGAAAAGGGATAATAAATTTTGACACATGAGGCAGAACATGCCGGATATGGAGTCAGAATAACAGATGGATGTGTAAGCGATGTTACGATTAATGAGACAACACAAAAAAGAAACATATTATCTCTGGATCGCATTATTTCTCCTTTTACTGTATGTATCCCCGCTTTTTATTTTGAAGGAAGATGCCCATATTCGCGTTCATGACAATTTAGATTCCAATATCGCTTGGTACAAGGTGCTGGCAGATAGCGGAGAAATTATCGGCAAGGTTGACGCGGCCATTCCGCAAATCATTAACGGGCTGCCGCGGGATGCCTTTGGCACTGAGTTGAGCGGAATTGTTTGGCTGCATGCTTTCTTTTCTTCCATGACTGCCTATGCAATAAGCCAGACGATTACAAGGGTTGTCGCTTTTTTTGGAATGTATGTGCTGCTGAAGAAACATGTGGTCCCGGAGCCAAAGGCGGCTTTCATCCGAATTGGCGTATCGCTGGCATTTGCCTTAACACCTTTTTGGCCTTCGGGAATGCTGAGTACGCTTGGATATCCTTTGGCACTGTGGGCTTTTTTGAATATCCGAAAAGGGGATATCTCATGGAGAGAGTGGCTGACGCTCGGTTTGCTTCCTTTATATTCAAGCTTTGTCTTAGGCTTCTTCTTTTTCTTGGCAGGAATGGCGTGCTTCTGGCTGTATGATGCTATCACAAAAAGAAGATTGAACCTGATTTTTTTAGGCAGTATAGCATTTATGACGAGTATTTATCTTTTCGTTGAATATCGGCTTGTCTATTCGATGCTGTTCTCGCATGCACCGATGCATCGGATTGAATTTATTTCATCCAGACATGATGTTTGGCATTCTCTTCGTCTATCTGTAAAAAACTTTGTTTATGGACATAATCATGTGATGACCGTTCATACCGTTGTCATCCTTCCGATCCTGCTGCTCGTATTTGCAGCTGTGTTATTCAAGCGAAATCGGACAAAGTTAGAAAATGTTTACCTGTTTTTATGTGTACTTAATTACGGACTGTCATTATGGTATGCGTTTTGGTT
Source organism: Bacillus rugosus (assembly GCF_023238245.1). Lineage (NCBI taxonomy): Bacteria > Bacillati > Bacillota > Bacilli > Caryophanales > Bacillaceae > Bacillus > Bacillus rugosus. The sequence continues at coordinate 1,426,757 of NZ_CP096590.1, forward strand.
CAACAAAATATGGGCAGTGCCAAAGCAGAAATTTGCCTTTTTAGCCGAATTTAATTTTGCCCGTTTTCATTTTCTGCGGCCGCTTGTCATATACGTGAGCTTTGCACTTGCTTTATATCTCATTTGGCGGATGGGAAGAGGGTGGAAATGGCTTGTATATGCCGCGGTCGCTGCACAGCTGATGGTGTTGGCGCCTTTTAATGAAGAATATACGTATGGCGTACACTATAATGCCCCGACATTCCGGGAGTTTTATGCATCCGAGCAATTTAAAGAAATTAAGGAATATATCGGGCGTCCGCAAGATTCGTACAGGGTGGCAAGCATCGGACTGCATCCGTCTATTGCCCAATATAACGGGTTTTACACGTTAGATACGTATAACAATCTGTACCCGCTCTCATATAAATATGAATTTAGGAAAATCATCGAAAAAGAGCTGGAAAAAAACGCTCGCCTGAAACAATATTTTGATGAATGGGGCAGCCGCTGCTACCTTTTCGTTGATGAACTCGGTAAGCGATATGATTTTAAAAAGAACTCGAAGAAAACGATTAACAATCTACAATTAAATACAGATGTATTTAAAAAAATGGGCGGGCGTTATATTTTTTCTTCAGTTCCGATCAAGAATGCGGATCAAAACCGTCTCGCGCTCGTTAAGACATTTGACCATCAAGATTCCGCCTGGCGTATTTATTTATATGAAACCAGATAAGGAGGATATCGATTGAAACAGTCACAGCCAGTATTAACCATCGTCGTTCCGTGTTTCAATGAAGAGGAAGTGTTTCAAGAGACAAGCCGTCAGCTGACAGAGGTTGTAGACAGCTTAATTGAAGAAAAGTTAATCGCTGAAGACAGTAAAATTCTGTTTGTCGATGATGGCAGCAAGGACCGCACCTGGGCTTTGATTGCTATGGAGAGTATAAGAAACAAGAAGGTTACGGGCTTAAAATTAGCCTGCAATGTCGGCCACCAAAAAGCGCTTTTAGCCGGGCTGCATAAAGCAAAGAACAGGTCAGACTGCGTCATTTCCATTGATGCTGATCTTCAGGACGACATCTCTGTGATCCGTGATTTTATGCTGAAATATCATGAGGGCTGCGAGATCGTTTACGGTGTCCGCCGCAGTAGGAAAACCGACACCTTTTTTAAGCGTACGACCGCTTTAGGATTTTATCGACTCATGAATAAGCTTGGGATTAAATTAATTTATAATCATGCTGATTTTCGTTTAATGAATAAAAGATCGCTTGAAGAGCTTGAGCGCTATCCGGAAGCAAATCTGTTTTTAAGAGGCATTATTCCCATGATCGGCTTTAGATCAGCCGAAGTCTTGTATGACCGTAAGGAACGCTTTGCCGGTAAAACGAAATATCCCCTCAAAAAAATGCTATCATTTGCTTTTAACGGGATTACATCGTTCAGTGTCGCGCCGATTCGATTCTTTACGCTTTTAGGTTTTGTCTTATTTTTCCTCAGCGCTGTGGCAGGGGTTGGCGCATTTATTCAAAAGCTGCTCGGCCATACAAATGCGGGCTGGGCGTCGCTCATCATTTCCATTTGGTTTTTGGGCGGGCTGCAATTAATGGGAATCGGGATCATCGGAGAGTATATTGGAACGATTTTTTCCGAAGTGAAAAGACGGCCGAAGTATGCGATTGATATCGATTTGTATAATGAGCCGCTAAGTCCGCTCCAGCGCCAGGAAAAAGAGCGGTTAGAAAAAAAGTACAGTTGAATGGAAAGAGCTGACTTTATTGGTCAGCTCTTTTGTCGTGTTGATAGGTGCTAATGGCTTAGGCGTCCTGCCCGCGCAAACTTCACACTTTCTGTGAAAGTCAGCTCTTTTTCTTCAACTGATGCAAAATGGCGCTAAGAGGTTCGTCTTGCGGGTTACGGTAAAAATCAAAAAATGGGCAGCCCTGTTTCTTAATCCGATCAACTACAGTATCAATTGTAAACATAGCGGGTGTTAAGGATGTTTGTACTTCGTGCCAATAGAGCGGTGCCGCGACAGTGCCAAGCTCGTTTCCTCTTGTTGAATAAGGACAGATAATCGTTTTTCCTTCTGCATGTTGCAAATAATCCAGATACAATTTGCCGTGCCTGTTTTTAATCAAGCGTTCTGTTGTAAATAGCTCGGGAAATGCATTGGTGCAGTACTCAGCGATTAGCTGTGTAAACTGTCGTGTTTCTTCATACGTAAATGCCTCATGGGACAAGGGAATGTAAAGCTGGATGCCCTTGTTGCCGGACAGCTTCGGATACGATGTGATGCCGAAGGAGTCAAACAGCCGCTTCAGTTCATTTGCAGCCTGTACAGCCATGAGAAAGTCATCTCGTGAAGGCGGGTCCAAATCAATAACAATCTCAGCCGGACGCCTGCTTTGAATGGTTTGAAAAGGGACATGAAGCTCCAAAGCAAGCTGGTTGGCAAGCCATAATAAAGTGGACATATCCTCACAGACAATATGTTCATGGCTTCCGTCATAGAAAGATTGAACAAAATCCGGCGCATAGTCCGGTTTATTTTTTTGGAAAAACGACTCGCTCCTTGATCCATGCGGATAACGGATGACGGTGACAGCACGGTTTTTTAGAAATGGGAACAGGTAGTCACTGACTTCAATCATGTACTGAATAAAATCTTCTTTTGTTTTTTTATTCTTTTCAAATATGATTTTATCCAAGCTAGTGAACTGAAGATCTGGATGAACCGGTTTGGAATGGCGTATGACCTGAGCATACGTGCATTCTGTCCAGTCCATATGGAATTCAAAACTGACAAACGATACCTCTCTTAACGTGCCTTGGAGAATCGTTAAGTATTGAACGGATGCACAAATTGATGGTTCAAGCGTATATTCGCCTGAAGGTGTTTGATGTCCGTGTTGTTCCATAATCTTGCGTATGGCGTTTTTTTCCTCATCGCGCATCCCGTGTGAGACAGAGGCAACCGGCGTCATTACGCCGTTTTTTAACACAGACACCGTCAGAAATCCATTGTTTGGGTTGAACCCTGTTATACAAACATAAGCTTGTTTAAAGTTTTTATATTTAAGCCAATCGGAGGACCGCTTCTTTTCGAGCCATTTGCTGTTTGTTTTCTTCGCTACAATTCCTTCTCCATCATATTTCGTAACCATCTCCCAAACCGGTTCAAAATGGTCATAGCAGGGAATATACTGAATGGTCTCCTTTGCGTAAGGGTCTGGAGATACAGGGAGCTTTGCCGCAGACATGAGATCGTACAGCGATTTTTTCCTATCCAGATACGAAAGAGACGATACATCTTCTCCTTGGCGCTCTAACAGATCAAAGGCAAGAAAGCAGCACGGACGCACGTTTGCCGATTCCTGAATCTTATCTGGCCTTTTTAATCGTCCCCGCACCTGAATGTGTTCAAAATCTGAACGGCAAGGGTTCACCAAAAATACAATCTCGCCATCAAATGTCAGCGGAAGATCTTTTTCCATATACTGAAAGGCGGTTTTGGCGAACTGTGTGATTTCAGGGAAGGAACTGGTAAGCTCCAAGCCATTTCTGCTGGTTAAGGTCACACCTGCTGAATGGATGCGGAGAATACAGCGGTACCCGTCATATTTTACTTCGTACCGCCATTCTGCTCCTATTGGCGGTGACGAAGTAAGGACGGGCTGCATGGTAAATGCCATAGGCTATGACGTACCGGAGGCTTTTTTTCTAGTCGTTTTTCGTTTTTTATCTCCGGCTCCTTTCGGTTCAGCGGCTTGTGCTGGCTCGGCTGCAGGGGTTTCCCGGTTCGGCTTTCTGGTGCGGTCGATGCTGGCTTGCAGGGCGCTGACCAGGTCAATGACATCTTCACGAGGAGGCGCTTTATCAGGAGTGACGGCTGTTTCTTTATTTTCGAGCTTGTCGTTGACTCTTTGCAGCAGGGCGTGCCGGTACGTATCCTCATATTTCTCCGGCTCAAACTCAGCAGTCAGCTCATCTATTAATGTGATAGCGGTTTGCAGTTCCTTATCGTTGACATTCGATTGATCCGGTACACCTGGGACATGGGCAGCGCTTCTGACTTCATCCGGATAATGGATAGACTCCATAACGATACAATTTTCATAAACGCGGAGAATGGCCAGCTGCTGCTTTGATCTGATTGTCATATTGGCGATGCCGATTTTTCCGGTTGAGCGCAGTGCCTCACGCAGCAGGGTATAGGCTTTCGTGCCGTTATCCCCGGGTCCGACAAAGTAGGAGCGGTTAAAATAAATCGGGTCAATTTCCTGAAGCTGGACAAAATCAACAATTTCAACCGCTTTCTCCTCATGCTCCTGTTTTAAGCTTTTTAAATCTTCGTCCGTCAGCACCACATATTTTCCTTTTACATATTCATATCCCTTCACAATTTCATCAGGGCTGAGTGTTTTTTCACAATTCGTGCAAATTTTTTCGTATTTAATTGGCGCGTGATCCTCTTTATGAAGGCTGCGCAGCTTAATGTCTTTATCTTCTGTGGCCGCATATAGCTTGATGGGGATGTTTACTAATCCGAAACTGATAGAGCCCTTCCACATTGTATGCATGTCGATAAACCCCTTTTTTTCTTTAGTGTGAAGAGGAGGGGTATGATTCATGTGTAGTAACTTATGGGTAAAAAAACAGCCGGCACTGTTATTGCGGCGGCTGTTCTAGAATCAATTGTTCGAGTTGTTCCGGCGGTATCGGCCTGCTGAAAAAGAAGCCTTGTAAATGATCACAGCCTTTTTCATAAAGAAGCTGTTTTTGGGCTGAATTTTCCACGCCTTCAGCAATCACCTGCAACGACAGCTGGTGTCCCATGGCAATAATGGCCCCGGTAATTTGCTCTGATTTCGGGTGGGTCTGAATATCGTCGATAAATGATTTGTCGATTTTTAGCCTATGAATCGGAAAATCCTTCAAATAGCTAAGGGAGCTGTGTCCCGTTCCGAAATCGTCAATACTGATTCTGATACCTAATTCCGTTAAAGACGACAAAACCTTCTTGGAGTGATCAAGATTGTCCATTGTCATGCTTTCTGTCACTTCCACTTCAAGAAGCTGCGGAGGGAGCTGGTATTTATCAAGCGTATCCTTGATCAGGGGAATCATATCTTCAGATTGAAACTGTCTGGCGGAAATATTAATGGCGACAGAAAGATCATAGCCTTTGTCATACCAAACCCTTGCCTGCTTGCATGCTTCATCTATAATCCACTTTCCGATATCAATTATGAGTCCCGTTTCTTCAGCAACACCGATGAATTCCCCGGGCGGACGCAGCTGCCCGTCGGGTGTGACAAGGCGTATCAGCGCTTCTGCACCTGTCATTTTTTGGCCTTTTGCACTGAATTGCGGCTGATAGTGCAAGACAAATCGATTGTTTTCGATTGCTTCTCTAAGCATCATTTCTTGGTTAAGCTTGACGGTTTCTTTGTTGCCGATCGAAAAAGAATAGTATCTGTATTTGCTCTTGTTTCGTTCTTTAGCGGCATACATCGCCATATCAGCCTTTTTCATCAATTCAAGACCGTCCGTCCCGTCTTTCGGTGATATGGCAATCCCGATACTGACAGATATGACAAGCGTGTGATCCTGGATTTTGAAAGGGTTTTTGAATTTTTGGATAATTTTTCTTGCTAAAACGTCTGCTTCGCCTGTTCCGATATTGACGTCCGTCAATATGATAATAAATTCATCTCCGCCAAGACGAGCGATAAATCCATTATCAGGGACAATAGATGACAGGCGTTTAGCTGCTAGCTGAAGCAGCTGATCGCCGATATTATGTCCTAAAGCATCGTTAATCACTTTAAACCGGTTTAAGTCCAGAAAGAATACTACGGTGTTATAATTCAAGGTGCACTCGCGCCTCAGCACCTCAGTTAAGTGTGAGATGGCATGCCGTCTGTTAGGTAAATCTGTAAGTGAATCATAATGTGCCATTTTATGGATTTCTTTTTCTGCTCTGTACTGCTTTGTCATGTCTTTGCAAATGACATAAATGCTATCCAGCTCTTGATTGACCTCAACAGGTATGAGCGTAATATTTAAGTGAAACTGGCCTTTTTCAGTGATAAGATCGCTATCGCTGTTAATCGCTTGTTTATCTTTTTTAACTTGCTCAAAAAGGCGCTGAATCTTTTGTGATGTATAATGTCTCCAATCGCGCATGCTAAAGCCGAATTTGCTGATCATATCCTCGCCAGCATGATTGGATGATATAATGTCTCCTTCTAATGACAAAATAAAGATCGCATCAATATTGTGGACAATTAAAGACTGAAACCTCTGCTCGTTATCCTTTATGCGTTCGCTCTGTTTTATAAACTTTCGGTCAGCATGGGAACTGAATAATAATAATGTTTGTATACAGAAAATAATTAACGTAACAAAAATCGACCAATGAAACGTTTGCACCTCCACATGGCTTCCGGGCGGTCCCATGTCCTCGTGGAAAGTTGCCGCAAGCATACCTGTATAGTGCATGCCTGCAATCCCCATACCCATTACAATTGAACTGATAACTTTATAAAACATCAGATGATCAGAATGTTTTTTTAAGGCCAAGTCAAAGAATATTTTTAACGAGACGAAAGATGACGCAATCGCAATGATAATGGACGCTGTAAAAAGAATCGGTTCGTAATTAATCATTACCCGGGAAATGGCAGACATTCCGATATAGTGCATAGATGCTATAGATGCGCCAAGCACAACTGAGCCTGTGAGCAGTCTGTAATATGTAAGAATGTGCCGGCTGACAAAATATAACGACACAAATGATCCGGAAACAGCTGCGCCAATGGATGCAATTAAAGGCATGAATTCATATTGCATCGGCATCTCCATATGGACGGCCATCATCCCCACAAAATGCATTGACCAAATACCGAATCCCATAATAAGTGAGCCGCCGATCAGCCACACTATGCTTTTTAAACCTGTATAGATAGTAACTTTCCTTGACAGTTCAAGGGAAATGTACGATGCGGCACAGGCAATAAGAATAGATAGACATATGAGCGTCGTATTATATGTAACGTGTATTTCCAAGTGGAGATTCCCCCCGTGTCGTGAGTTCCAGTCTTGTTGACTCTCTATATTATCGGCTGCTTAACCGCAGAGTTTCAGCCTATAAGACCATAGAAATACGGTAAGATCCATTTTTAGTTCAGCTGACCGTGAAAAATGTGTTAAAATCATGTTGACGTTTGCCGAAAAAACTTAAATGCATTATACATATAAGGGGAAGTGATGGCTATCGAAGAGCTGGTTATGTCATGGATAGAAGCATTTAAAAGCTTATCTTATGTTGGAATATTTCTTGCGCTCTGTATTGAGTTTATTCCTGCTGAAATCGTCCTGCCGCTTGCAGGTTATTGGGTCTCTAAAGGTGATATGACACTTTTTGGCGCTGTTTTGGCGGGATCGCTTGGAGGAGTGGCCGGCCCGCTTACGCTGTATTGGATAGGCCGGTACGGAGGAAGGCCGTTTCTTGAACGTTTCGGAAAGTACCTCTTTATTAAGCCTGAAGCGCTTGATAAGTCGGATGAATTTTTCAAAAAGCATGGGGGATTTGTAGCCTTCAGCGGCCGTTTCTTGCCAGGCATCCGGACATTGATCTCCATACCGTGCGGGATTGCAAAAATGAACGTATGGGTGTTTTCGCTTTATACCTTCATCGCGATGCTGCCGATTACATTTGTATATGTTTATCTCGGTGTGAAGCTCGGTGAAAATTGGAAGGAAGTCGGCTCTATTCTCGATCAATATATGCTTCCGGTTGGGATAGCGATTTTGGCGCTGTTCCTGCTCTACTTGCTGATAAAAAAGAGGAAGAAACGCACGCAATCCGAACATTTATCTGTATTTTTAAAAAATAAACGTTGACAAAGTATCGCGCTGCGCATATCATTGACGTATAATATCATATTTCTTGAAATCCCAAAGGGGAGTAGCGTCCGGAATGTTTTCCGGAAACAAAGTCGTCATTTCATGGATTGCGATATCCATCGGCTTTGTTGGCATGCCTGAATTCATGTCTAGCAAGACCTTTGCCTTATGTCGGCAAAGGTCTTTTTTGCATGGTCCGGCCGGCATAAGATCGGATGAAGAGAAAGAAAACAACTTTTTTGGGAGGGTATCATTTATGGATGCAGCATTATTATTAGAGTATGGTTGGGTTCTTCTCGTCTTGATCGGCCTGGAAGGGATTTTAGCCGCCGATAACGCGCTGGTTATGGCGGTAATGGTAAAACATTTGCCGGAGGAAAAAAGAAAAAAGGCGTTATTTTATGGATTGGCAGGGGCTTTTGTTCTGCGGTTTGGCTCTTTGTTCGCAATTTCTTTTTTGGTCAACGTTTGGCAGGTTCAAGCGATTGGCGCGATCTACTTGCTGTATATCTCAGCAAGCCATTTATTGAAAAGATATGTGTTTAAGAAAGAAGACACGCATAAAGAGACGAAGCAAAGCGGTTTTTGGCCGACTGTTTTAAAAGTTGAACTGGCAGATATTGCTTTTGCGGTCGATTCCATCTTAGCGGCAGTCGCGCTGGCGGTTACGCTTCCTGGAACATCGCTTCCAAAGATTGGCGGACTAGACGGAGGACAATTTATGGTCATTTTGGCCGGAGGTATCATTGGCCTGGTAATCATGCGGTTTGCAGCTTCAATGTTTGTAAAGTTATTAAAGGAACGTCCAAGCCTAGAAACAGCGGCCTTTGTGATTGTCGGCTGGGTCGGAGTGAAGCTTGCTTTATATACACTTGCCCATCACGACATAGCAGTTGTTTCTGAACACTTTATCCATTCTGGAACATGGAAGCTCATATTCTGGGGTGTCTTAGCGGCAATCGCGATTTGCGGCTGGTTCATGTCAGGTGGAAAAAAACAGCCGGAGGGCGTACAAAACGAACAAAAAAACAGCAGCCGAGAACGGGCGTAATTTGAAAGACTCTGCTTAAAAAGCAGAGTCTTTTCATGTTTGAAGCGTTTTCAGGGACGAAATAAAATAACATTTTTATAACAGCATTGTTACAAAAAACACGTATAAAACCCCCTTAATTCTCTAGAAAGGCACGAAATCATGTATAGTACGTCGGAATGGTTTGTCACAATTGAGACATTGGAAATCAATATTTCTTTTTCTCCTTTGCGAATCCCTATCAAATTAGCTATCATTAATGAGTAGTTATAGGGAGGAACTGAGGTGAAACCAGTGCTTAGCCTTTTGTTTAAATTGGGAAAAAAGAAGCAAACGCTTGAAAAAACGGTTGAAAGTATACAAAAAGGCAATAAAGATCTGCAAAATGAATTAATACAGCAATATAAGCCATTTATCGCAAAGACGGTTTCATCCGTTTGTAAACGATATATAGATGAAAAAGACGATGAGTTCAGCATCGGACTGATCGCATTTAATGAAGCTATTGAAAAATACTCACCTGAAAAAGGCAATTCTCTGCTCGCATTTGCTGAGCTAATCATAAAAAGAAAAGTCATTGATTACATTCGAAAAGAAGCCAGAAGCGCACAAAATATCAATATCGATTTACAGGAAGGAGACGATCAGGAGTCATCACAAAGCCTGATTGAAGCCGAGCTTTCCATTGATGAATACCGCCGTCAGGTTGAACAGGAGCAGAGGCGGGAGGAAATCCTCTATTTTCAAAAGCAACTCAAAGATTATGGTTTGTCATTTAAAGAGCTGCTTGAAAACTCTCCAAAGCATGCTGACGCTAGGCAAAACGCCATAAAGGTGGCAATGACTCTTGTTGAACATGAAGAATTGGCCGCTATTCTGTATACAAAGAAACAGCTTCCGGTGAAACAGCTAGAACAGCTTGTCTCTGTAAGCCGAAAAACGATTGAGAGAAACAGAAAATATATTATTGCGATGTGTATTATTATTACAGGTGATTATATTTATTTAAAAGATTATCTTAAAGGGGTGCTGCACTCATGAGAAGAGGGATTATAGTAGAGAAAAATAGAAAATTCGTCACGTTGCTGACCCCTGACGGACAATTTTTAAAAGCCAAAAATGATCGCCGCAGCTATGAAATCGGAGAAGAAATTATGCTTCCAAGTGAATCACGCATGGGCAGAAGGGCCAGCTTTTTTGATTTTTTAAAACTGCGCCCTTTCAAAATGGGGATTGTTACGATGACTGCTATTATGCTTTTTATTTTTATAGTTCTCCCCGTTTTTTCTAATAATAAGGCCTATGCGTATATGACAATCGATATCAATCCAAGCTTCGAAATGGCGTTAAACAGCGATTACGAAGTGATTGAACTGACGCCTCTAAACGATGAGGGAAAGAAGGTCGTGAATGATATAGATGATTGGGAGAAGACTGATTTTAAAAAGGTGATTGACGATATTATAACCGACTGCAGCGAGCACGGTTATGTAAAGAAATCGAAAGAAATATTGATTTCCACTGTTTATGAAAATACGGAAGATAATACATATAAAAAAGCTGTGAAAAAACAGCTGAATGATGTGACGGAAAAATATAAAACGACATACCGCATGGAATCACTCGAGTCAGATATGCAGACGAGGGAAAAAGCGAAGAAGGAAGGCGTTTCAACGGGCAGCTACATCAAATCAAATGAAAAGAATGACAATAAAGACTCAAAAGATGACTCCAGCGATCCATCCGTGGAAGAGGATCAAAAGAGTGGCGGAAATGAGAATGAAAATATTGATCAAACTGACCCCCAGGACGGTAAACAAGAAGATAATGAACAGCTGGATGATACCGATTCCGGAGACCAGAAAGAAGATAAACCGGATGAACAGAGTAATGATAGTGAAAAAGATAAAAATGTAAAGGAATCAGATGAAAACACAAATGCCGAAAAAGATGGGGATCATGAGCAAACCCCAACACAAGCTCCTCAAGATAAAGGAAATGAAGACAATCACACTGAAAAGGGGCAAAGCCAATATCACAGGGACTGGAATAACGGTGAACAAGGCAGGAACCGTTCTTCGTCCAGCAGGGATAACGCTTCTGACCGCCGTAATCCAAACGGCTACAGCAGTGATAATCATTCAGCTCAAACTGAAGATTCGCCGAGTGACCCCGGCGAATAAAGACCTGAATTTATTTAGTTGTGCCATTTAATTGTGATTGTGCTTGCTGTACCAGCCGCTTTGTCATTTCCCCGCCTACAGAGCCGTTAGCGCGTGCGACTGTATCAGAACCAAGGTTCACACCGAATTCTTGAGCCACTTCGAGTTTAAATTGGTCTAATGCCTGCTCCACCCCTGGAACAACGAGTTTATTTCTGCTCGCCATCTTTTTCATCTCCTTTTTTTATAAAGAAATTCTTAACGCGTACTTAGTTTGAAATGTACGGGGTTTATTTATGCTGGCAATTGTTGTGGATCATAAGAAACCCCCGGCCTCCGAGCCGGGGGTAACGCAGACTATAAAATGTCTGCTGTCATTTTATGTGCGGTTGCCTGAATATGGAACGTCAAAATGGAGAGGACTGTAATGGCGATAATCTGTCTGATTTTAAGCCATTGGCTGTCATTCAGTTCTTCAAAACGGTGGCGGAGACGCTCTGTCTCCTGTTCGACGATCTCCTGCAGATTCGATTCTTTCATAGAAGGTGTGTCTTGGTGATGAACGGCATCAAGTACATATGCACAGCTTTCATAATAAGCAATCGGGCTGATGACATCATCGGTTCTGTCTGAGATTGTGTTAAAGGCCACTTTTAAAATAGCCCGTATGTGTTCAAAGTCATAAATGGATTTTAAATCACGTACAATTAAAAGAATAACTGCCTGTTCAACTGAGTATTTTTTGCCCAGCTCAGGGTGTCCGATCAAATCCTTGATATCACGCTTTACCCAGTTTTGAATTGCAGTGGACTTTAACGAAGTTAGCTCGCATAGGTTGCCAAGCTCTACGATTTCGTTTGTAGAAAGGCCGTATTCTTTTCTCTGTTTTTTTCGTTCGTATCTTGTAAGAAATTCAGGAATTTCAAGATGATTGGCTGCTTTTTCTGCCGACATGTTCGCTGATTGGACGAGAATGTCGAGCGGGCTTATTTCTCCTTGTCCTTTTAGGGAATAGAGCAGCCGCACCATATCGGTTCGAGTGAGTTTAAAAATGTTCATTGTTCACCTCTTTTTAAACAATTTGACGCGGAATATAAGTCTATGTATGAGTTCAAAATTGAAGCGCCAGCAATTACATTAACATCATACGTCGAATTCCTTGCATTTTCAAATGGATGATTTATAATTTAAGTATACAGGTTCCTTTGAACTTAAAATAACGGAGGTTGTCATGGCGAAAAGAATTTTTCTGTTTATTTTAACGAATATTTTGGTGCTCACAACAATCGGGATCGTTTTGTCTGTTTTAAGCTCGGTTACCGGAGTCGGGACGTACTTTACAGCTGATGGCGGTATCGATCCAATTGCACTCCTTGTATTCAGCTTAGTCGTTGGTTTTGTCGGTTCCTTTACGTCTCTTGCGATGTCCAGATGGATGGCAAAGACGATGATGGGTGTCAGAGTGCTGAATCCGAAAAAACACACGCTCAGCTATGAGGAACAGCAATTGGTTGACCGTGTTCACCGATTAAGCCGCTCTGCCGGTTTAACGAAAATGCCGGAAGTCGGAATTTACCGTTCACCTGAAGTGAACGCGTTTGCGACTGGACCGTCAAAACGCCGTTCCCTTGTGGCAGTGTCGTCAGGGCTGCTGGAGCAAATGGATGATGCCGCAGTTGAAGGTGTGCTTGCCCACGAGGTCGCGCATATCGCTAATGGTGATATGGTAACAATGACGCTCTTGCAAGGTATCGTCAATACCTTTGTCGTCTTTTTATCGCGTATCGCAGCATGGATTGCGAGCCGCTTCGTCAAGGAAGACCTAGCGCCGATCGTTCATTTTATTGCAATGATTGTCTTTCAAATTGTCTTTTCCATTCTCGGCAGCCTGGTCGTGTTTGCGTACTCACGCCATCGCGAATTCCATGCTGACAGGGGAGGGGCGGATCTTGCCGGCAAGGATAAGATGATTCATGCACTTCGGACGCTTAAGAGCTATTCTTCCCGCATTATGGAAGACGATCAGACAGCTGTTCAAACATTAAAGATTAATGGCAAGAAGCGCTCTTCGCTTTTCTCTACTCACCCTGACTTAGATGAGCGAATCAGACGGTTAGAAGCTAAATAATACAAACACATTGTTCCTCTGAGAGAATCCCTCAGAGGTTTTTTATTGTATCCTTTGACTAAAATAATAAAAAAATAAGCAAGTTAAGAAAATGTTTCGTAAAAGCCTTTTAAAATGGGTCCAATATCTTTAGAATAATTACCGTACTTAAAAAGAGAGGCAGAAGGATTTTACATGAAATTAAAGTTTGGAAAATTGATACAGGCATTGTCGCCGGCCCAGCTGATTGCTGTATATTATTTTCTTGCGGTGACGGTGGCAGTTATTTTATTAAGTCTTCCTGTGGCCCATAAACAAGGAGCAGAATGGTCTTTTATCGATGCCCTGTTTACAGCAGTCAGTGCCGTTAGTGTGACTGGGCTTTCTGTTGTAAATACTGCTGAGACATTTAATACAACAGGAATTGTTATTCTCGCGTTTGTTCTGCAGTTTGGCGGAATTGGCATTATGACATTAGGCACTTCAGTTTGGCTCCTAATGGGCAAAAGAATAGGTTTAAAAGAACGGAAATTAATGATGATCGATCAAAATCAATCACAATTTTCTGGGATCGTGAATCTCATGAAACAGATTCTCTTTCTCATATTATGGATTGAGTTCTTTGGCGGCATGATTCTTGGGACTTATTTTTTAACCTACTACGATTCCATTCAAGAGGCTTACTTACATGGTTTTTTTGCGAGTGTCAGTGCAACCACAAATGCCGGTTTTGATATAACAGGAAGCTCTCTGGTTCCATTTCGGCATGATTATTTTGTGCAATTTATTACACTGTTATTGATTGTTTTCGGAGCCATCGGTTTTCCTGTTTTAGTGGAAGTGAAAGATTTTTTGTTTTCTAAAAACCGAAGATATCCGTTTAGTTTATTTACAAAAATTACAACCATTATGTTTGGCTTACTTGTTTTGTTTGGCTCTATAGGGATCTATGTGCTTGAAGCAAATTATTTATTTGCAGGTAAATCGTGGCATGATATTTTATTCCTTTCTCTATTCCAATCAACCACAACAAGGAGCGGGGGGCTTGCCACGATTGATATAAGCCAGCTGACTGACCCCACTCTGCTTTTTATGAGTGCGCTGATGTTTATCGGAGCGTCGCCAAGTTCAGTAGGGGGAGGCATACGGACAACGACTTTCGCCCTGAACCTTCTTGCGCTGTTTCATTTTGCCCGCGGCAATAAGTCAGTCAAGGTATTCAAAAGGGAGCTGCATCCTGCTGATCTCATGAAGTCGCTTGTTGTCACAATGATGGCGATTCTGCTCGTTTTTGGCTCGACACTCATTCTTACGATTACAGAAAAGCATTCTCTGCTGGAGCTGTTGTTTGAAGTGTGCTCAGCGTTCGGTACAACCGGTCTGTCACTGGGAATTACCGCTGATTTAAGCAACGTTGGAAAATGCGTCATTATGATTGTCATGTTTATCGGGCGAATCGGTATCCTGACCTTCCTGTATTTGATTGGAAGAAAAGAAATTGAAGCGAATTATCATTATCCGAAGGAAAGAGTGATTATCGGATAGAAAAAACACCGCATGTTTTGCGGTGTTTTTTGATTGCCAAAAAAAAGATGTGTGGCAACATTTCAGTTGGAGAACCTAACATCAACAGGTGCAGTTTAACGCCCTGCATCTTTAAGCGAAATAAAATGTCTGAAAAATTGGCGAGGAGGATTCGTATGAAGCGAAAAGCTGAAGTGAATGAAGCCATTAAAAATAACAATACACCTACTGAGAGCATGGACCCAAATTCTTATAAAACACAGTATCATGACGACCCGAATTTTAGGGGTGCAAACCGCAATTCCAAACAGGGTCAGCAAGGAGGCTTGTGATTTTGAAGAAAAATCGTCATAGCAGAGATATGCAAAATCATAAAAAGCCTATGAATAAGAAAGTGCTGGAGGAAGAATTCTCAAGTGAACTTGGAGATTACAATGCCGGCAAGATCATCGAGACGCTAGAAGCCACAAAGCCTGAAAAGAAAAAAGAGAAAAAACAAAAATAAAAAAACACCTCTTAGGCGGCGTCCCGCTTAAGAGGTGTTTTCTATTTTAAATAAGCATTTTTGCCCGTTCCTCTGACAAATTGCAATAGGCTGGTCATTCTCAGCTCAATGAAGGGCTGAGCAACTGTCTTAACAAAATTGCTGGAGAGTACTGATGTCAGGGTTGCTGTTAAAAGTAAGAGAATTGCTAAGCTCTGATAGTCAGTAAGCGAATCCTCAAGCCCAACCTGTCTCAGTGTTTTAATAATAAACCCATGAAGCAAATACACATAAAATGTCCGGGTTCCCCATTTCGTAAAGAAAAACCGTTTTTGCGGAACGAGCGCTAAAAAGCTGAAGGTTGCCGCAAAGGCGAGTACATACCAGCCGATTCGGGAAAGTCCGCTCGCCAAGGTAACGTCTCCAAATGAAGAATACGGTTTTGAGCCGAACAGAAAAGAATAGTCAAAGTCGATTCCCCAGCAGATGACGAATACGGCGGCAAGCACCCCGAGCGCGATTTGTTTGCCTCGTTTTGATCTCAATAAATCAAAATGATGTTTATTTAAATAAAACCCGACAAGGAACATTGGTAAGAATACAAATGTCCGCGACAGGCTCAGCGTGCTGCTGACAAAGTCTAAATAGCCGATCAGTACGGCAATTCCGCAGCTTACAAACAGCGCCCACAGCTTTGATAGCTTTGAAAAAGGATAAAGCAGTAGGTTCCAAAAAAATAAGCTTACGAGAAACCATAATGACCATTGCGGATCAATCGGATTCACATTTGCCATGCTTTCGTCTTGCATAATGTAATAAAAGACGGAATAGATGATTTGGAAAATCAAATACGGAATAATAAGCTTGACCGCCAGCTTTTTCACATATCCCGAGCGTTTAAAGCCTTTTGCAAAATAACCGGATACGAGAATAAAGGCAGGCATGTGAAATGTGTAAATGAACTTGTAGAGGTAGAGCATAAAATTGTTATCATTAATAAAGGAACGAAGAATATGACCGAATACAACAAGGAATATCAATAAGAATTTTGCATTATCGAAATAACTGTCTCGCGATTTACTCATAGCATCACCTTCTCTTTAATCAGTCACTAAGAGATTATTCCCTGCTGGTATATATTTTAAAATAAAAGATGAAAAAGGATTGAAAAAACGGCTGATTGTTAGGACGATGTAAAGTGGCGGTAAGGATCGTAGAAAATGTCTTCGTTATGTAATCGCGCTGAAATTTTCTGAAATTTATAGGGCAAATGAAGGAAGTTCCCGCATTTTGTAGAAATATTGAGGGATAGGTTTTGAAGAAGGAGTGTACACGCATGGAAACTCTTGGTGTCCAGACAAATTCGGAGCTGCGGGAAGAACTGAAGCGTCTCAAAGAAGAAAATGCCCGGCTGAAAAAGGAATTGAATCAGCATCAAGTGATTGTCAACAATACGCTCGATGCTATTTTTATATGTGATAATGAAATGCGAATCGTTCAGGCGAATGAAGCAACAGAGAGGATGCTTCAGGTTGATTCGGAAGATTTGAAAAAGCGTTCTGTTTTGGATTTTTTGTTTTCAATCCCAAAGGATGAACTGAATCATGCCGTAAAAAAGTTTTTTAAAAAAGGTTTCCTGTGGAAGGAGGTCCCGATCAAGCTTGATGGCGGGGCGACAAAATACATAGAGTTTCTGGCCAAAAGAGGGATAGGCGAGGATTTCTTTTTTGTTGTCATGAGGGACATATCTTCAAAGAAGATTCTGGAGCGGGAATTCTCTATGAATGAACAGCTTTTTAAGGACTTGTTTGACAGAGCTGTTGACGGAATCGTCCTTTTTGATAAAGATGGCGGTTTTATTGATGCCAATTTGTCCTTCTGCAAAAGCTTTGAAATCAATCAAAATGAGCTGTCTCATTTATCGTTGTATGAGTTCATAGACAGCGGCTCACGAAAAGACTTCGACAATATATGGAAGGCGCTCAACCGCAAGGGAAAAGCGAAGGGGGAGCTGCCCGTCAAGCTTCGTTCAGGTGTTCAAAAGCTATTTGAATTCACGATTACATCAAACATCATCAGCGGGTTTTATATGTCCATTATGAGGGATATCACAGAGAAGCGGTCTATGGAGCTGCAGCTCTTTAAAAGTGAGGAGCGCTTCAGAGAAATATTTGAAAATGCGATGGACGCCATCATCATCTGGTCGAATGACGGAAGAATCGTGAAGGCGAATCAATCAGCCTGTAAAATCTTTGAGCTGCCGATGAATCTGCTGTTGAAACGAAGGCTATGTGATTTTCTCGTTGACTCACAGCAGAAATACAGCATAACGAAAAGGAAATACGCAAAGTACGGAGAGATCAGAGAAGAGCTGCTGTTTCAAATGGGGAACGGGCAGTTCAAAGAACTTGAATTTACCTCAAAGCGGACAATATTAGAGAATCAGCACTTGACGATTTTAAGAAACGTCAGCGACAGAAAGCGGATGGAAAAGGAGCTGCGGGAAAGTGAGCTGAAATTCAGAAAAGTGTTCAATGGCTC
The DNA here is from genome assembly GCF_023238245.1 of Bacillus rugosus. Lineage (NCBI taxonomy): Bacteria > Bacillati > Bacillota > Bacilli > Caryophanales > Bacillaceae > Bacillus > Bacillus rugosus. The sequence continues at coordinate 1,444,504 of NZ_CP096590.1, forward strand.
AATGGACGGCAATGTATTGTTCGACAATCAATATAGGATCATCGATGCCAACCCGTTAGCAAGCCATATTTTAGGCCTGTCACATGAAGAGATTAAACAGCACAGCTTGTTAGATATTATTTCATCGTATGAAATAGAAAATCTTGCATCACCGGCAAGGCAGATTAATTTTGATGAAATGGACAACGAAATTCCATTTTTGCTGAGCAGCAGTGACAACAGAAAACTTGAATTCTCATTTAAACGAAATATTATTCAAAATATGAACCTGGCTATCTTTAAAGACGTAACAGAGCGAAAAGAACTGGAGGAACGCCTGCGCAAGTCAGATACCCTTCATGTTGTCGGCGAACTTGCTGCCGGCATCGCTCATGAAATCAGAAATCCGATGACAGCTCTTAAAGGCTTCATTCAGCTCCTGAAGGGAAGTGTGGAGGGAGACTACGCCCTTTACTTCAACGTGATCACCTCAGAACTAAAGCGCATCGAATCCATCATCACCGAATTCTTGATTTTAGCCAAGCCCCAGGCCATTATGTATGAAGAAAAACATGTTACCCAAATTATGAGAGACACTATAGACCTTCTGAACGCACAAGCCAATCTAAGCAATGTACAAATGCATCTTGATTTAATGGACGACATTCCCCCGATCTACTGTGAGCCGAATCAGCTGAAACAGGTATTTATCAATATATTAAAAAACGCCATCGAAGTGATGCCTGACGGCGGAAACATTTTTGTGACGATAAGGACATTGGATCAAGATCATGTTCTCATCTCCTTAAAAGACGAGGGAATCGGAATGACAGAAGATAAATTAAAGCGCCTTGGTGAACCGTTTTATACGACGAAGGAACGGGGAACTGGACTTGGGCTTATGGTAAGCTATAAAATTATTGAAGAACATCAAGGCGAAATTCTGGTAGAAAGTGAAGAAGGGAAGGGTACCGTTTTCCACCTTACACTTCCCGTCAGACAGAATGCTGAAGAAAGAAGGATTGATGAATGAACTACTACGCGACAGCCGAAACACCGCTCGGGGAACTCATAATTGCCGAAGAAGATGGCCAAATCACCCGACTATTTCTCAGTCAGGAAGATTGGATGGATTGGAAAGAAACCGTTCAGCATACAGAGCACAAGGAAACACCTTATCTGGCAGAAGCGAAAAAACAGCTTCATGAATATTTCGCCGGCGAAAGAAAGACCTTCTCACTGCCGCTGAGCCAAAAGGGCACTCCTTTTCAGCAAAAAGTGTGGGAGGCGCTCGCGATAATACCATACGGAGAATCCCGAAGCTATGCTGACATCGCCGCTGCGGTCGGCAGTCCGAAAGCGGTGCGCGCAGTCGGACAGGCTAATAAACGAAACGACCTGCCGATTTTTGTCCCGTGCCACAGAGTGATTGGCAAAAACAGCGCGTTAACAGGATACGCCGGGAGCAAAACCGATATCAAAGCATTTTTGCTGAACATCGAGCAAATCTCCTATAAAGAAAAATAAAACATATGGCACGTTCCCTTTTTTTACGGCCGACATATCATTTTATTAAGTGAAAAAAGTTGGTCTGATGAAAAAGGAGGACAAAGCAATTGAAGCCGAGCCGCTCTGAGAAAATTGCCGTTTTTGCCAAACTGTTTGTGAAACTGCATATCTTATCAAGCGCTCAAAAAGATGAAATCATCAATATCAATAAAAACAAACAAAAAAACCGCTGACTCGGCCCGTCATGAGCAAAGTCCAGCGGTTTTTTAATGAACCTTTTCGCCTCTAAACAGCTGTTCAATTTCTTCTTCATAGTTACCGGTCATAATCCCTTTTTCTGTGATGATTCCTGAAATGAGATCATGGGGTGTAATGTCAAAAGCGGGATTAAAGACAGGCACATCGGATGGAGCGGTCCGGACTCCGGAAATCTGTCTTACTTCCTCAGGATCCCGTTCCTCTATCGGGATATCAGCGCCGCACTTCACTTTTGGATCAAATGTAGATAAAGGTGCCGCGACAAAAAACGGAATATCAAAGGCATTTGCTAAAATCGCGAGACCGTATGTTCCGATTTTATTTGCCGTATCACCGTTCTTTGCAATTCGATCAGCTCCAACGATGACAGCAGAAATTTGTTTTTCCCTCATCGTATGGGCAGCCATGCTGTCTGTGATCAGAGTGACATCAATGCCTCCCTGCATCAGCTCCCACGCAGTCAGGCGCGAACCTTGAAGGACAGGCCTTGTTTCACAGGCATAAATATGCAGTCCCAAATCCTTTTGTTTGGCCAAGTAAAATGGAGCGAGGGCCGTTCCATAGCGGCTTGTCGCGATAGAGCCGGCATTGCAGATCGTCATAATCCGGTCGCCTTTTTTGAAAAGCTGCAGGGCGTTTTGACCGATCATCCGGCACGTTTCCTCATCCTCGACCTGAATCTGAATCGCTTCATGGACAAGGTTTGTTTTTGCTTCATTTACTGAAATGGCGTTTTCGATCGAATGACTCAGTCTCTGAAGTGCCCAAGATAAATTAATGGCGGTAGGCCGTGAGCTGTTTAAATATTGTTTGATATCTTCAAGTCTGCTGCGGAATTCTGTGACATCATCTGTTTCTATGTCTTTTGCAGCAAGCGCAAGTCCGAAGGCAGCCGTAATGCCGATGGCCGGGGCGCCTCTTACCTTGAGCTTGACAATCGCGTCAAATACATCCTCTTTCGTCGTCAGCTCCACATATTCGGTCACGTCAGGAAGCTTTTGCTGATTTAAAATGGTAATAGCTGTTTCTTTCCATTCAACAGAACGAGGAACAGCAAATGAATGGGTCATAAATGGATCATTCCTTTACAAGTAACTTAAATAATTCAATAACATCCGTTATCGTTTTGAAGTCCGAACGTTTTTCAATAAAGGCTGTGCCGGTTTCGAGCGCCAGCCGTTTTCTGATGATTCGTTTATCAAACGGCACGATCGTATCCAGATCAGCCACATGGGCAAGGCCGATCGCGCGGCGTATGAGCTCGCAGCCCGCAAACCCGATCGTCTCTTCAAAAATATGACTGAGCGTATCAGTAAGATAACCGTCGATTTTGGCGTAAACATCAAGACTGTCCTTCTCCCAGGCTTCAGTGAATGTCTCTTGAAATGTTTCCCAGACCTGCTTGACATGCTGGTATAACGGCTCTCTGTCATCACCGTCACGGCCGAGTGCGTTCAAAAATAAGTTGGCGATAAATTGGCCTACATCAAAGCCGATCGGTCCGTAAAAAGCAAATTCAGGATCAATCACCTTTGTTTCATGTTCGCTTGCAAAAATGCTCCCTGTATGCAAATCACCATGAATCAGCGTTTCTGCCGATGTTAAAAATGACTTTTTCAGCTTAGCGGCTTCGATTTTAACGTTGTCATTATTCCAAAGCTTCTCGACAAAAGGACGAAGCTCTTCTTCAAAATCATTTGTGTCATGGTCAAAGAAAGGATCTGTAAAGACAAGTTTTTCCGTTATGTCGCACAGCTCCGGGTTTGTAAACTGTTTAACAAGCTGTTTTTTCACCTTAGGTTCAAGCGCGTAATCAGATGAATAAAAAAGGGTCTTTCCTAAAAACTCACCGATGTGCTGTGACAGATGCGGATAATGTTCACCCTCAATGAGTCCTTTTCTTGCGATTTTCAGATGGGAGAGGTCCTCCATGACGGTAACCGCCATTTCTGTATCAGAATAAAACACTCTTGGAACCAGATGAGGGACATGCTCGCCCTGCCGGATGAGAGCGCTGCTTTCGATTCTTGCGCGATCGATTGTCAGCGGCCAGCTTTCTCCGACGACTTTTGCATAAGGAACCGCCTGTTTAATGATCAAAGATCTGTCATGTTCTTGATCATAAATATGAAAAACGTAATTTAAGTTGCCGTCGCCGATTTCCTGGCATGTCAGCGTGCTTTTGCTTGGAAATAAGCCGAGCTTTACCGCAAGTGCCACAGCGGAGCTTTCATTTAACGTTTCGTATAAAGGTGTTTTTGTGACTGCCATTGTCATAACCTCCAATTATGTAATCTCTTGATATGTTTGCAGCTGATTGGCCGTAAAAAAGCCTCCTTCTCAGAGAGAAAGAGGCTTAACATGTATGTCCGCCTCTCTTATCTCTCAGATCAGATCTGATGGAATTAGCACCGTGCCTTAGAGACGAGTGTCTCGGCGCGAAAAAGATGCGCCCCATTTCACAATGGAATTACGGTCGGTTGCTGTTGGGGTCAAAAGGCCAAATCCCTCGCCCAACTCTCGATAAGAGAATATATTCATTTGTTAAACAATTCTAATTTATCAGTTGATGAACATAGTAACAGGTGTTTTGTTAAGTTGTCAATAAATTTTTTAATATAAATCTTTTCTGATATCATCGAAAACAGGAATGCTCTCTCGCACCTTAACGCTTTCCTGAAGGTCGATTTCAGCTCGGACAATGCCTTCTTCCCGTCCGCCTTCAGCAAGTACACGCCCCCATGGATCAATAATCAGGCTATGCCCGGCAAATTCATTATCTGGATTTGAACCGGTACAATTGCATGCAGCGACAAAGCATTGATTTTCAATGGCCCGGGCAATTAGCAGGCTTTTCCAATGATCAAGGCGGGGAAGTGGCCATTCTGCAGAAATAAACAGCACGTTGGCACCTTTTGTTGTATGTTTTCTGATCCACTCCGGAAAACGGATATCGTAACAGATCAATCCTGAGCTTTTGACGCCATCAAGCTCAAAGTATCCGTCTTCGGAACCGGCTGATAAATACACATGCTCATCCATCAGCTGAAAAAGGTGGGCTTTTCTGTACTCTTTAACGATTTGTCCTTCCTTATCCGCGATGTACATTGTATTATAAACATCAGAATCATTTCTGACAGCGACCGATCCGGCGACAATATGAACGCCATGTTTTTTTGCTGTTTTCTTCAGCCAGCTCTGAGCAAAACGCCCGTCTTCATCAGCGAGCTCATCAAGGTTGGCCAGGTCATATCCGGTCGTCCATAATTCAGGAAGAACAAGAACATCAGCATGCTTGCTTTCTTTTTCGATCAAAAATTCAGCCTTTTTGATATTTTCCGAACGTTTACCGTATGAAATATCAAATTGAAGACAAGATATCGTCCATTTCATCTTTTTATCACTCCAAATTTTTCTTTACTTTTTTCATTTAACCATATATGATGATGGACTATCATTTCAAGATTTTTTTAGAAGGTGAGAATAGATGAAATTTGAACAGTCTCATGTATTGAAGGAATTGCCTAAACAATTCTTCGCTTCTCTGGTGCAGAAAGTGAACCAAAAGCTCGCAGAAGGGCATGACGTCATCAATCTCGGACAGGGAAATCCGGATCAGCCGACTCCGGAACATATCGTCGAGGAAATGAAACGAGCCGTTGCGGATCCTGAAAATCATAAATACTCGTCTTTTCGCGGCTCGTACAGTCTAAAATCAGCCGCAGCAGCATTTTATAAAAGAGAATACGGCATTGATCTTGACCCGGAAACTGAAGTCGCTATATTATTCGGCGGGAAAGCCGGTCTGGTCGAGCTCCCGCAATGCCTGTTGAATCCCGGAGATACGATTTTAGTTCCTGATCCGGGCTATCCTGATTACTGGTCAGGTGTCACACTCGCGAAAGCGAAAATGGAAATGATGCCGCTCGTAAAGGACAGGGCGTTTCTTCCTGATTACAGCAGCATCGCCGCCGAAGTGAGAGAACAGGCGAAATTGATGTATTTAAATTATCCGAATAATCCGACCGGAGCTATTGCTACATCTGAATTTTTTGAAGAAACGGTCAGTTTTGCGAAAGAAAACGGGATCTGTGTCGTTCACGATTTTGCTTATGGCGCTGTAGGGTTTGACGGCTGCAAACCGTTAAGCTTTTTGCAGACTGAAGGTGCGAAGGATATCGGAATTGAAATTTACACGCTGTCAAAAACGTATAACATGGCAGGGTGGCGGGTCGGCTTTGCCGTCGGAAACGCTTCGGTCATTGAAGCAATCAATCTTTATCAAGACCACATGTTTGTCAGTCTTTTCAGAGCGACTCAGGAGGCTGCAGCAGCGGCACTGCTAGCTGATCAGACGTGTGTGGCGGAGCAAAATGCCCGATATGAGAGCAGGCGAAACGCTTGGATCGCTGCATGCCGGGAAATCGGCTGGGATGTGACAGCTCCGGCAGGTTCATTTTTTGCATGGCTGCCTGTGCCTGAAGGCTATACTTCCGAGCAGTTCTCAGACCTTTTGCTGGAAAAAGCAAATGTGGCAGTTGCGGCTGGAAACGGCTTCGGAAAATATGGCGAGGGCTACGTCAGAGTCGGACTGCTGACAAGTGAAGAAAGTCTCAAAGAAGCCGCTTATCGAATTGGGAAACTGAACCTGTTTACCCAAAAAAGCATTGACAAGATTTGATAACGGTGGGATAATTCAAAATAATTTATAAAATCTATATTTTCTTATCAAGAGCAGGCAGAGGGACGAGCCCGATGAAGCCCGGCAACCGACTTATAAAGCACGGTGCTAATTCTTGCAGCTGGCGGCTGAGAGATAAGATTCGGACGAGAAACGAAACCTCTTTAGACGCGATTGCTGTTTGAAGAGGTTTTTTTATATGGATGTAAATGAAAGGAGCTCAGGCATGAGTGAGTTAATAGCAACATATCTCCTGACCGAACCGGGAGCCGATACAGAGAAAAAAGCAGAACAAATCGCAACAGGATTGACAGTAGGCTCATGGACAGATCTGCCTCTAGTGAAACAGGAGCAAATGCAAAAGCACAAGGGACGGGTGATAAAGGTCGAGGAAAGAGAGGGAACTCCTGCATCAGGAAAACAAGCGGTGATCACAATCGCCTATCCTGAAATCAATTTCTCTCAGGATATTCCGGCTTTACTGACAACAGTGTTTGGCAAGCTGTCGCTGGACGGAAAAATCAAATTACTCGATCTTCACTTCTCTGAGGCATTTAAGCGCACACTGCCGGGACCGAAGTTTGGCGTATACGGCATTCGGAAACTGCTGGGAGAGTTTGAGAGACCGCTGTTAATGAGCATATTTAAAGGGGTCATCGGAAGGGACCTGAGTGATATTAAAGAACAGCTCAGACAGCAGGCGCTTGGCGGAGTTGATTTGATTAAGGACGATGAAATTTTCTTTGAGACAGGGCTGGCGCCTTTTGAAACAAGAATTACAGAAGGAAAGCAAATATTGAAAGAAACGTATGAGCAAACCGGACATAAAACGCTGTATGCGGTCAATTTGACTGGACGCACGGCGGATCTGAAAGACAAAGCGAGACGCGCTGCCGAATTGGGGGCGGATGCACTTTTGTTTAATGTCTTTGCTTACGGCTTGGACGTCATGCAAAGCCTAGCGGAAGATCCCGAAATCGCAATCCCGATTATGGCACATCCAGCGGTCAGCGGGGCGTTTACGTCTTCTCCGTTCTACGGCTTTTCTCACGCTCTTTTGCTCGGAAAATTAAACCGGTATTGCGGTGCTGACTTTAGTCTCTTCCCATCTCCATACGGTTCGGTTGCGCTTCCAAAAGAAGATGCGCTGGCGATTCATGAAGAATGTGTGAGAGAGGATGCCTTTAACCAAACATTTGCCGTTCCGTCAGCAGGCATTCATCCTGGCATGGTTCCGCTTTTAATGCGGGATTTCGGTATAGATCATATTATTAACGCCGGGGGAGGCGTACACGGACATCCAAACGGTGCCCAAGGCGGGGGCAAAGCGTTCAGAGCCATAATTGATGCTGTCTTAGAAGCCCAGCCGATTGATGAAAAAGCCGAACAATGCAAGGATCTGAAGCTCGCGCTTGATAAATGGGGAAAGGTTGAAGCCGTATGACGACTCGAAAGCCTTTAATTATTTGTGATTTTGACGGAACCATCACGATGAACGACAACATTATAAGCATCATGAAAACATTCGCTCCGCCGGAGTGGACGGCATTAAAAGACGGCGTCCTTTCCAAAACGCTGTCAATCAAAGAAGGTGTCGGGCGGATGTTCGGCCTTCTGCCCAGCAGTTTAAAAGAAGAGATTACAAGATTTGTATTGGAAGATGCAAAAATCAGGGAAGGCTTTCGGGAATTTGTAGCGTTTATCAATGAGCATGAGCTGCCGTTTTATATCGTAAGCGGAGGAATGGACTTTTTTGTATATCCTTTGCTTGAAGGCATTGTGGAAAAAGATCGTATTTATTGCAACCATGCGTCATTTGACAGTGACTATATTCATATTGATTGGCCTCATTCCTGTAAAGGGACTTGCAGCAATCAATGCGGGTGCTGCAAGCCGTCGGTGATACATGAACTTTCTGAGCCAAACCAATATATCATCATGATCGGTGACTCGGTTACAGATGTGGAGGCGGCAAAGCTGTCAGACCTTTGCTTTGCAAGAGATTATTTATTAAACGAATGCCGGGAGCGGAACCTGAATCATCTCCCGTATCAAGATTTTTATGAGATAAGAAAAGATATCGAGAATGTAACGGAGGTACAGGAATGGCTGCAAAACAAGAACGCTGGAGAGAACTCGCTGAAGTAAAACGGGAATTGGCAGAAAGAGATTGGTTTCCGGCGACTAGCGGCAATCTGTCTATTAAAGTTTCTGATGAGCCTTTAACATTTCTCGTCACTGCAAGCGGAAAAGATAAACGCAAACAAACGGATGAAGATTTTCTGCTGGTGGATCAAAACGGAGAACCTGCCGAAAGCGGGCATTCTCTAAAACCGTCAGCGGAAACGCTTTTGCACACACATTTGTACAATAAAACAAATGCCGGATGCTGCCTGCACGTCCATACGGTAAACAATAATGTAATCTCAGAGCTATACGGAGACCAAAAGAAAATCACATTCAGAGGCCAGGAAATAATAAAAGCGCTCGGCCTGTGGGAAGAGGATGCAGAAGTGACCATTCCGATCATTGAAAATCCAGCTCATATTCCGATGCTCGCAGCTCTGTTTGCGGAAGAGGTCTCAGAGGATTCAGGAGCTGTTCTGATCCGAAATCACGGTATTACAGCTTGGGGCAGAACAGCATTTGAAGCAAAAAGAGTCCTTGAAGCATATGAATTTTTGTTCAGCTACCATTTGAAATTGAAAACACTCCAGCACCAGCTGGTTAAATAAAAGGAGGAACTGAAATGGCAACAATTCGAATTCATGATGAGGCAAATACAACGATTGAAAATCAAGAGGAAGTAGCAAGCTTTCTGGACAGTCAAGAGGTTATTTATGAGCAATGGGATATTGCGAAGCTACCGGAACAGCTTTCAGAGAAATATGATCTGACAGAAGAAGAAAAACAGCAAATCCTTAATACCTTTGAAACTGAAATTAAAGATATCTCAGCACGCCGCGGCTACAAAGCACAGGATGTTATTTCACTGTCAGACAGCAATCCGAAACTTGATGAACTGCTTGAGAATTTTAAAAGAGAGCATCACCATACAGACGATGAGGTTCGTTTTATCGTTAGCGGACATGGCATTTTTGTCATTCAGGGCAAGGACGGCACGTTTTTTGATGTCCGTTTAAACCCTGGAGATTTAATCTCCGTGCCTGAAAATATCCGCCATTACTTCACACTTCAGGAGGACCGCAAAGTTGTCGCGGTGAGAATCTTTGTCACAACTGAAGGCTGGGTTCCGATTTATGAAAAAGACAGCGTGAATCAGTAAGCAGAAAAAGCCCCGTTCATCGAACGGGGCTTTTTATATTTATTGCAAACGCCACTTTTCATATTGTGACATTTCTTTTTTAATCAGCGTCCAAATCAAACCTAATACAGCTGCATCATCAATGATCCCTAGACCGAGGATAACGTCTGGAATGATATCGAGTGGCATGGCGATATATAAGATGGCAGCAGTTAGAAGAAAAAGCGTTTTTACCTGTGAACGGGGATAATTGCCGTTTCTCCAATCCCGAATCATTTGTAAAAAAACAGTAATGTGCTGAATACATTTTTTTCGGTTTTTCCTTTTTAAAATCGCTTTTCCGCCTGCCGCTCCGAGCATTATTGCTTTCTTTTTCTTCATCGGGCATACCTCCTGCCTGGCGGCGTGTTTAAGATATTCTTCACCTGGGTATTGTTCTTCTAATCCTATCAATATATCTATTATACCTGAAAAAATAACTTATTTAATGAAAATATGTTTACAAATAAAGTATAATCTGTAATAATGCACAATAACCCAATCAAACTTGTTTCCTATTTCTTAGCGGCGAGGGGTGAAGTGAATGGGCGGTTCTTCTGAACAAGAAAGATTGTTGGTGTCTATTGATGAAAAAAGAAAGTTAATGATAGATGCCGCTAGAAAGCAGGGATTTACAGGGCATGACACGATCAGACACAGTCAGGAGCTGGATTGTTTAATAAATGAATATCACCAGCTCATGCAAGAAAACGAACATTCTCAAGGGATTCAAGGCCTTGTAAAGAAATTAGGCTTGTGGCCCCGCAGAGACGTTATGCCAGCATATGATGCAAATAAATAGCGGCGCTATCAAATGCATATATAAAGAGAGAGGCTTTTCAGAAGCGCTCTTTTTTTCTGGAAAAATTCATATGAAAGAGGGAACTGATGAAAGAACTGGCGATTCTCATTACTGAAATGGTCAATCAATTTCATGATGCTTTTATTTCGTTATGCGGAATGTTGGGCATTCATTTAACTGACAAGGAAATGCATTTTTGGGTGATTGGCATTTTTGGCATAATCTTTTTCGGCGTCACTCACGCTGTATTTACATGGCTTTCTAAATGGAGCATGACAGCCTTGTCCTTTATCTATACCGTTACAGTGATCATTGTTATCGTTTTTGCGATTGAAATTCAGCAAAAAGTGACGGGGAGAGGGAATATGGAGTTTTTAGATGCAACGGAAGGTTTAAAGGGTTTTTTGGTATTCTTTTTGTTTTTCTTGCTTCTAAAATTGCTGTTCCGCTTCATCAAAATACTCTTTTCTGGCAGAACAGCAAGCAAGTCGAACGGCATTCCCCGGTCACGAAGATAAAAAACCCTCCTGACATGTCAGGGGGGCTATGAAGCGGATACAGGGAGAGTGATCGTCACCTCTGTGCCTCTTCGCACTTCACTTTCGATATGAATGGAGCCACCGTACATCAGAACGATCCGTTTACATACGACAAGGCCGAGACCGGTTCCTTTTTCTTTAGAAGTAACAAAGGGAAGGAAGATATGATCCAGCATTTCCTGAGAAATCCCTTCACCGTTATCCACAACTTTGATAATAGCCTTTTTATCCAAAGCTCCCACGGAGATCGTCAGTTTGCCTCCTTCAGGCATTGACTCGAGGCCATTTTTTGCTACATTTAAAATCACTTGTTTAATATGATCTTTGGTACATTTTACGAGCAAGGGCTGCTCGGTTAAATACTGTAGTTCGACTTCAACATTGTATAGGTTGCCCTCAGAATAGATAATCGGCATAATTTCACCGATAATATCCTGAAGCGAGTTCAGCTCCCATTTTTCAGCTGTCGGCTTGCCTAGAACGAGAAACTCACTCACAATTTGATTAATGCGCTTTATCTCCTGTTCGATAATGGAGAAGTAAAGCTGATCTTCTTCACCTTTATATTTCTTTTGCAACAGCTGAATAAAGCCGCTTATACCGGTGAGCGGGTTGCGGATTTCATGGGCTGTACTGGCAGCAAGCGTTCCGATCAGTTCTAATTTTTGCGCCTCATTTTCTGAGCGCTCCAGTTGTGTCTGCCGCTTCAGCAAATAATACAGCACGAGAATAAAAAGGATATTCAGCAGAACGATACTACATGAAAGCGGAAGCACAAGGCTTTTCGTCAGTTCTTCTATTGTAACCGGGTTCGGATATACTTTCATATTCCAGCTGATATCATCCAGATACCCGCTGACAGGTTTCTGATCTTTTGCATGAGAGGCCTGTCCGCTCGTAAAAATCATTTTTCCGTCTTGGTTCACAACTTCAATATAAACATCAGGGCTAAGTAAGTTAATGAGATTTTTCAAATAATCAATTTGAATAGCTGCGACAAGATATTCTGTCACATTTCGTTTTGAGTCCAAAACAGGGACACAAATTGTAAAAATCGGCTGGCCTGTAATTCTGCTCGAGTAACTATCTGAAATGACTGTCTTTTTTGTTTCCTTCGCTTTTGTAAAAAAAGATCTGTCGGCCAGGTTTACTTTCGTTTTTAATTCTGTTGTGCTTGCGGTGACGTCTCCTTTGGCATTTAGAAAATAGAGACCGGAAAATCTTGGCTCTGAATCAAAGGTTTTTTCCAAAATCGACTGCATTTTCTTTATATCAACCGGTCTGTCGATGGCGATGGACAAGGAGGTCATTCTCGCCTTTGTTTCTCCGATTAAATAATTGATTTTGTTGCGGTGAAGGTTCAGCATTACACTCGCTTCTTGCTTATGTTCTGCAGCTATTGTATCTTTTTCTTTTTCATATACGAAAAAGCTGATGACGATTGCCGGAATAACGACCAGTATTATATAAAGTTTGACTCTCCCGCAGGCGCCTTTTAGTATTTTCAATTTGCATCGCTCCAACATACACCTGATTAGAGGTATTATATCATTGTTTCTTCATCTTTAATAAGAAAAAATAACCAAAAAAATTAGAAAAAGATGTTGTGCTGCTTATCATATAAAAAAGAAGAGAAATATTGGAAAGATTTTTATTGACATTTTGGTCTTTGTTTATTAATGTTTCTCTGTAACGGTTTCTAAAAGGATGATTGAGACATGACAGAAAAATCACTGAAGTTATTTATCGTGCTGTCGCGCGCGTATCGGTCTATTAACGATCATATGAATAAGCATATTCATAAGCATGGACTGAATCCGACTGAATTTGCTGTGCTAGAGCTGTTGTACCATAAAGGTGATCAGCCGCTGCAGCAGATAGGAGATAAAATTCTCTTGGCTAGCGGGAGCATCACATACGTTGTAGATAAGCTGGAGCAAAAAGAACTCCTCATTCGGAAAGCGTCTCCTACAGACAGACGAGTGACATTTGCACAAATCACTGAAAAAGGCATCGGTCTTTTGAACGATATTTTCCCCGATCATGCTGCTGAAATTGATGAAATGATCAGCGTATTAAGCGAAGAAGAGGTAGAGATGTGCACGGAAATGTTAAAAAGAGTAGGATTAAACGCAAAACAGTTTCATAATAAGTAAAAAAAGGAAGCCTGATATGTCACAAGGCTTCCTTTTTTACTATTTTTCATTTGTTTCCGCTGCGCCTCTCGGCAAGATGAGTACTTCAACGCGCCGGTTCTTGCTTCGGCCTTCCGCCGTTTTGTTGGATGCCACCGGTTTATACTCACCATAGCCCTTGGCGCTGAACACTTTTGCATCAAGCTTAGGGTTTTCAATTAGAAGCCCCATAAAGTTGACGGCTCTCATCACACTTAAATGCCAGTTTGATTGAAATTCTGAATTTTTAATTGGCATATTATCAGTATGCCCGCTGATGATGATATTTCTCGGCGGGTTAATCACAAGAAGATTTGAAATCTCTTTTGCAAGCGGAATATCTTGCTTACGGATGGTCGCTTTTCCAGAATCAAAGAAAATGCTGTCTTTGATTGTAATCAGAAGGCCTTCACTAGTCATCTTCGTTTCCAGCTGATGTTCCAGCTTTTTATCTTTGATGAACTTTTCCACCTGGCTCTTCACATTTTCAAGTTCTTCTTGGTCAGCTGCCTTTTCTTTTTCTTTCTTGTTTTTCTCTTTCTCTTCTTTTTCCTTTTCAACTTCATCGATTCCGTCTGACTCGTTTTCAGGAGGGGTGACACTGGAGTAGTCCATTACGCCGGTGCCGCCTGTAAAGACTTCATTAAATGATTTTGAAAGCATTTGAAACTTACCTGCGTCAATCGAGCTGCTCGCGTACAGCACAATAAATAATGCCAGGAGAAGAGTAAGGATGTCGGCGTAAGGGACGAGCCATGATTCATCAACGTGTTCGTCCTCATGCTTCTTCTTCTTTTTTCTCGCCATTTTGCGCCTCTCCTTGTTCTGCAAATTTCAAACGGTCCTTCGCAGGAAGGTACATTAAAAGCTTTTGTTCAATGACCTTCGGTGCCTGTCCTTCTAAAACGGATAAAACACCTTCAATCATGACCTCACGCAGTTTTACTTCTTGTTTTGATTTGCGTTTTAATTTATTTGCGAAAGGGTGCCATAACACATAACCCGTAAAGATACCGAGAAGGGTGGCGACAAAGGCTGCACTGATAGCGTGTCCAAGCTCATCTGTATTGTCCATATGAGAGAGGGCAGCAATCAATCCGATTACAGCGCCGAGTACTCCAAGTGTCGGCGCGTACGTTCCTGCTTGTGTAAAAATAGCGGCTCCGGCTTGGTGCCTGTCCTCCATCGCTTCGACTTCCTCTGTCATGATATCTCTGATAAATTCCGCGCTTTGTCCGTCAACAGCCATGCTGAGCCCGTTTTTCAGGAAAGCGTCATCTACATCCTCAATGCTTGCTTCTAAAGCAAGCAGGCCTTCGCGTCGTGCAAGCTGGGCCCATTCAGAAAACATAGGAATGAGCTCCTCTATTGTCAGCTGTTTGTTTTCCTTAAATAACACTCGGAACAGCGCAGGCACTTTTTTAATTTCTTTTGTTGGGAACGCAATAACGACTGCTGAGATTGTCCCGGCGATAATAATTAAAATGGCAGCTGGGTTTGCAAGCGCGCTGAAGCTGACGCCTTTCAGAACCATCCCCACGCTCAATGCCACAAATGCAAGAATAATACCGATTAACGAAGTTTTATCCATAGTTTTCACCAAATCCTTTTTTACTAGCTTGTCTATGGTTAATATCGGTTTTGGTGCCCGGAACTTTAGGGACATTGTGAATTTGTTCATGAAATATTCAAGGAAGAGGAATAGAAGGGAGAAATAAACAAAAACGGGCCTTTCAAAATTGAAAAGCCCAAGGGTTTAGCGGTATTGAAATTGGCAGCTTGATTGCAAGCTGTCCTGCAGGCGGTTTTCATATAATAATAGAAATAAATATTCACTGTATATAAACATGTTTCATCCCTCCTTAATAAAAGTGTAAAGGATGAAGGGAAGTAACACTTCGGGGGAAGGGACGGTATTTTCTCAGTCAAGAGTATGAAAATACAAAAAAGCGGCTTCCTAAATAGGAAACCGCTGATCATTATTTCGCTTGCACTTTGATTGTATGATCTTCTGCAGTGACATGAAAACTTGTGATCTCGCTATTGTCAAGCAGCAGATCGGTCATTTTATCCTCAATCCATTCTTGGATGGTTCTTCTGAGCGGACGTGCGCCAAATGAAGGGTGGTAGCCTAGCTCAGCGATTATTTCTTTCGCTTCGTCTGTCACACTCAAGCTGATGCCGCGTTCAGCCAATGTTTCTTCAAGTTCTCCAAGAAGCAGGCTGACGATTTTGACCAAGTGTTCTTTTTCCAGTGAGCGGAACTCAATAATGTTGTCAAAACGGTTGAGGAACTCAGGTTTAAAGAACATGCTCAGTGAATCAATCAATGTTTGTTCTTCGATTACACTGTCATCTGATTGGAAACCGACTTTCGTTTGTTTCTCACCAGCACCCGCGTTGCTTGTCATAATAATTACAGTGTCTTTAAAGCTTACAGTTCTGCCTTGGCTGTCTGTCAGACGGCCGTCCTCCATAATTTGCAGGAACATATGCTGAACGTCAGGGTGTGCTTTTTCAATCTCATCCAGCAACACGATGCTGTATGGATTGCGGCGCACTTTTTCTGTTAATTGCCCAGCTTCCTCATGGCCGACATATCCAGGCGGTGAACCGATGATTTTAGATACAGCGTGTTTCTCCATGTATTCGCTCATATCGAGACGGATGATAGCGTCTTTTGTGCCGAATAATTCATCTGCCAGCGTTTTAGAAAGCTCTGTTTTCCCTACGCCGGTAGGACCGACAAAGAGGAAGGAGCCGACTGGTCTGTTTTTGGATTTTAATCCGGCTCGGCTTCGTCTTACCGCTTTTGCAACTTTTTGAACAGCGGCTTCTTGTCCGATCACGCGTTCATGTAGTTTTGATTCAAGCTCTTTCATTTTTGTTTGTTCATCTGCCTGCAGTTTGCCGACAGGGATGCCTGTTTTTTGTTCAATGATATCCTGAATATGCTCAGCTTCCACAGTGACAGCGGAATGAGCAGAAGAGCTGTTCAGCTTTTTCTCCAATGCGATTTCTTCATCACGGAGTTTTGCCGCCAGTTCGTAATTTTCTTCTTCTAGGGCTTTCGTTTTTTCGGCTTCAATCGCAGTTAAGCGTTCAGCCGCATCTTCATCATTCAGTTCATCAGTTAACAGGTTGGCTTTTGAACCAGCTTCATCTAATAAGTCAATGGCTTTATCCGGCAGGTGTCTATCCTGAATGTAACGGGATGATAAAGTCACACATGCTTTGATTGCTTCATCACTGAATGTCACACCATGATATGCTTCGTATTTGTCTTTGATCCCTTGCAGAATGAGGATGGCCTGTTCAATTGAAGGCTCCTGCACCATGACAGGCTGAAAACGTCTTTCTAGTGCGGCATCTTTTTCGATTTGACGGTATTCCTTCAGTGTTGTCGCACCGATGACTTGCAGTTCGCCTCTGGCAAGGGCAGGTTTAAGAATGTTGCCTGCGTCCATTGATCCTTCTGCAGAGCCTGCGCCAACGAGAAGATGAATTTCATCAATGAACAGAATGACATTTTTTCGTTCTTTCAACTCAGTGATCAGCTGTTTCATTCTCTCTTCAAATTGGCCTCTGATCCCTGTGTTTGCAACAAGGGATGCAACATCAAGCAAGTAAAGCTCTTTGTTTTTCAGTTTGTTTGGAACATCACCTTCAGCAATTTTTAAAGCGAGTCCTTCGGCGATGGCAGTTTTCCCTACACCCGGCTCCCCGATAAGAACCGGATTGTTTTTATTGCGGCGGTTCAGAATTTCGATCACGCGCGCCACTTCTTCATCACGGCCGATGACGGGGTCAATAAGGCCGGCTTTTGCTCCATTTGTAATATTTTGAGCCAGCTCATCAAGCAACCCTTTTTTCTCGCTATGTTTTGCTGCGCTTTGTTCATTCGGCTGGAATGCCTGTTCAAACGGAAATCCGAAAGATTTAGGACCCATGCTCATTGAAGGCTTACGGGTCAGTTCGTTATAGCAAGTTTCACATAGCACCATATGTTTATGAACGGAATTTATTTGCATGTTAAGGCGAATCGTCGCCTCGTTTTGATGACAATGTTGACAACGCATTTGCCAAAACCTCCTTAAAAATTTGATCTTCTTTGACCAATGAATGTGAATAAAAAGGCCGTTTGAATTTGACCTTCTTTGACTAATAGTATACGGCAAACTTATCGGCTTTCAAAACAATATGCTCAGAGCAGTCTGACTTTTTGACTAACTTTGACCAATTGGTTTTTAAAAAAGGCCGGTTCATTTGACCGACTTTGATTAATAGTATACTCTGACCATCTTTGACTTTCAAGTCTTTTGCGTAAAAAATTTTTGATTTGTTTACACAGTAAAACATGTTTTCTTCGTCTTTTCAAGGATCTTGTCTCATAGGTTATAAAAAGGCATATATGGACAAAACTGCGGTTCGTTCGGAGGGGAGAAATGGAACAATCAAAAGGGTCTGCAAGTCAGCTTGCTTTTGTGTATGTCGGTACAGTAGTCGGAGCTGGATTTGCGACTGGCAGGGAAATTGTTGAGTTTTTTCTGAAGTTTGGCTGGTTCGGTTTATTCGGTATTATCGTCAGCGGCGGGATGTTTACATTTCTGGGGGCCAAGCTGATGGTCATTTCAAAGCGAATCAATGCTAAGTCATATCAAGAAATGAACATATTCTTGTTCGGGGCGACGGCTGGGCGGATTATCAATGTGTTTATGCTGTTTGTTCTCCTCGGTGTCACATCTGTTATGCTTTCTGGGGCAGGGGCGCTTTTTGAGGAACAGCTGGGGATGTCTGCTCAGATTGGGATGCTGATTACAATCGGATTGAGCTTAATTGTGATGACTAAAGGGGTAAAAGGCATTTTCGGTGTCAATGTGTTTGTTGTTCCTCTTTTGATCATCTTTTCTATGATCGTGGTGGCCGACTCTTTTATTTTCAGCGAGTCGCGGAACGCAGCTCAGTGGGTCTGGCCGCATCGTTGGGACTGGCTGTTATCTGCAGTTTCTTACGGCGCTTTGAATTTATCGCTTGCCCAAGCGGTTTTGGTTCCGCTGGCGAATGAAATGCCATCGGAAAAAGTGATAAAAAAAGGCGCTTTAATCGGAGGCACGATGCTGACGATTGTGCTGTCCGCGAGTTTTCTGTCTTTGTCGACTCTCCCGGATGTATTTTTGTATGATATACCGATGGCTCAAGTGGTTTATCTCTTTGCGCGATCTGTCCATTTGATTTATTTGCTCATTATTTTCGGTGAAGTGTTCACATCAGTTATCGGCAATCTATATGGATTGGAAAAACAAGTGCAGAGCTTTCTGCCAATGAAAAGCAAATATATCTTCGCAGCCATTATGATTACGGCTTATATCACAAGCCAAATTGGATACGGCAAACTGATTTCAACGATTTATCCCTTGTTTGGCTATGTGAGCCTGGCCTTCATAGGCGCCCTGATCTGCAAAAAGGCTCCCCGGCGGCGCAGTTTGTAACATACATATATAATGAAGCGAGCCGTCATTGCAGAACGATGCTTGATCGAGAGCTAGGGGCTGACTTTTTTTATTGTCAAGAAAAACAACATTATGGTAAGATGGCAGAAGTGAAAAATTGAAGAAAATCCGTGCGATATGCGGGAGAGGTTCTAGCTACACCCTCTATAAAAAACTAAGGACGAGCTGTATCCTTGGATACGGCCTTTTTTATGTTTTTCTAGAGCACCTTCCGAAAAGGTGTTTTTTTGTGTGAATCAGCTGTAGCGATGTCTCTCGCCGAAAGTTTTGATTGCGGAGAAGGAGAGGAATCATGAAAAAAGAAAAAGCAATTGTCGTATTCAGCGGCGGTCAAGACAGCACCACATGCTTACTGTGGGCTCTAAAGGAGTTCAAAGAAGTCGAAACGGTGACTTTTCATTATAATCAGCGTCATTCGCAGGAAATCGAAGTGGCAAAATCCATTGCAGAAAAGCTTGGTGTGAAAAACCATTTGCTCGATATGTCACTTTTAAATCAGCTTGCACCAAATGCTTTGACTAGAAATGATATTGAGATAGAAGTAAAAGACGGTGAATTGCCATCCACATTCGTTCCGGGCCGCAATTTGGTATTCTTATCCTTTGCGTCTATCCTTGCATACCAAATTGGTGCGCGCCACATTATTACAGGAGTGTGCGAGACAGACTTCAGCGGTTATCCTGACTGCCGTGATGAATTCGTGAAATCTTGCAATGTAACGGTAAATCTGGCAATGGAGAAGCCGTTTGTAATTCATACGCCTCTCATGTGGCTTAATAAGGCAGAAACGTGGAAGCTTGCAGATGAGCTTGGCGCGCTTGATTTTGTAAAAAACAACACGCTGACATGCTATAACGGCATCATCGCAGACGGCTGCGGCGAATGTCCGGCATGCCACCTTCGTTCAAAAGGGTATGCAGAATATATGGCGATGAAAGGAGAGCGTGCATAAATTGTTATCTCAAATTTATCCGCAGGCCCAGCATCCTTATTCATTTGAATTGAATAAAGACATGCACATCTCAGCCGCTCATTTTATCCCTCGGGAAAGTGCTGGAGCGTGCAGCAGGGTTCACGGGCATACGTATACCGTAAATATAACCGTTGCCGGCGACGAACTTGACGACTCCGGCTTCCTTGTCAATTTCAGCGTGCTCAAAAAACTGGTACACGGAAACTATGATCATACACTTTTAAATGATCATGAAGATTTTTCTCAGGACGACCGGTATTCGCTGCCGACAACTGAAGTCGTGGCGAAAACGATTTATGACAATGTACAGGCTTATTTAAACACATTGGAGAATAAGCCGAGCTGTGTACAGGTGTTTGTCCGTGAAACACCGACAAGTTACTGTGTCTACCGTCCGAAAAAGGGTGGTTTGAATGGCTAAAGGAATTCCTGTATTAGAAATTTTCGGCCCGACGATTCAAGGAGAAGGCATGGTGATCGGACAGAAAACGATGTTCGTCCGGACTGCCGGCTGTGATTATTCTTGCAGCTGGTGTGACTCCGCCTTCACTTGGGACGGGTCTGCTAAAAAAGATATTCGCTGGATGGCGGCTGAGGAGATTTTTGCAGAGCTTAAGGACATTGGGGGAGACGCGTTTTCCCACGTGACGATCTCAGGCGGCAACCCGGCCCTGTTAAAACAGCTGGATGCTTTTATCGAACTGCTGAAGGAAAATAACATCCGTGCAGCGCTCGAAACCCAGGGGACTGTTTATCAGGATTGGTTTACGCTGATTGATGATCTGACAGTTTCTCCAAAACCGCCAAGCTCAAAAATGGTGACGAACTTTCAAAAGCTTGATCACATTTTGACTTCACTTAAAGAGAATAACAGACAGCATGCTGTCAGCTTGAAGGTTGTTATTTTTAATGATGAAGATTTGGAGTTTGCCAAAACTGTGCACAAGCGTTATCCGGGAATCCCGTTTTATTTACAAGTCGGTAATGATGACGTGCATACGACAGATGATCAGTCACTGATTGCACATTTGCTTGGAAAATATGAAGCGCTTGTTGATAAGGTAGCTGGCGACGCGGAGCTGAACCTCGTCAGAGTGCTCCCGCAGCTGCACACCCTGTTATGGGGCAACAAACGCGGAGTATAATAGAAAGGAAGATGGATATGACGACAAGAAAAGAATCAGAATTAGAAGGTGTCACACTGCTTGGCAACCAAGGTACAAATTATTTGTTTGAATATGCGCCGGACGTGCTGGAATCCTTCCCGAATAAACATGTAAACCGTGATTACTTTGTAAAATTCAACTGTCCTGAATTCACATCTTTATGCCCGAAAACAGGACAGCCTGACTTTGCAACAATCTACATCAGCTACATTCCTGATGAGAAAATGGTTGAAAGTAAATCATTAAAGCTGTACCTGTTCAGCTTCAGAAATCATGGTGACTTCCACGAAGATTGCATGAACATCATCATGAACGACTTGATTGAATTAATGGACCCGCGTTACATTGAAGTATGGGGCAAATTCACGCCAAGAGGCGGAATTTCCATTGACCCGTACACAAACTACGGAAAGCCTGGCACGAAGTATGAGAAAATGGCCGAATACCGTATGATGAACCATGATTTGTATCCGGAGACAATTGATAATCGTTAATTATTCCGTTGTGTGATACGGAGTGTAAAAGGAAGTGGAGTCACAGTAAAATCCGAACATTCAGCGTTAATTTTCAGCGGAAATGTGACCTGGTCACAGCGAAGTGTGACCCGAAGTGACCGGAGTGTGACCCGCACTAAGCTCAATAAAAGTGGGAAAAGTCACACCTGAAAATGGCTCTACTCATGGGAATTGTATTAAAAAGTGTGACCTGAGGTGCAACCTGAACTGTGACTTTTATGCAGTGAAAAATTGATAGTACAGAAGCAGATTAAGGCGTACAATTTGTACGTCTTTTCTTTTTTATCCGAAAGAAAAAATGCCTATCTAGAGATCATAGGCATTAAATATTATTATCAATATCTTCATTATTTTTTGGCTAAGTTTCTGAACCTTCTCTTTAACATTTGAAACAGCTCTTTTTTGAATTTCATCAAAGTTCTCCTGAATATAGTCCATGACACTTCTTATTAGAACTTCACTTTCAAAATTGAATATCTCATTTATTTCTGACTGTTCTTCATCTGTTAGGTGATGGTATTGAAGTTGTTTAGCATTTACTTCAGCAGCTACATCAATCCTAACTTAGTTGTTCTGGTTGTACAATTTCATATTCACCTTCTGCATACTCTTGCTCCGCATAATGGCTTCCCCATTGACAGAGCTCCTGCAAGATAGGTTTAAGAGATTCTCCAAGTTCAGTGGATGAATATTCAACCTTCGGCGGTACTTGATTATACATCTTTCTGCTCACAAGTCCACTGGCTTCAAGCTCTCTAAGTGTTTGAATCAGCATTTTCTGAGTTATATTTGGGATAATGCGCTTTAATTCACTCGTTCTCTTTGGTCCATTCATTAAAAAGTATAATACAAGGCCTTTCCATTTTCCTCCAATAACTTCCTTTGTCACTTCAAACCCACAGCTAAATTTTTTCATGTCTAAAGCTCTCCATTCCACATTTATTACTTTTTAGTTACTATATCACAAAAAAGTGGGTACTTCCGATAATGTGCTTACTAAAGGATACTATATCTTGTAAGTTGTTCTTCAAGTACTTAAAGGTACTAGACATAACGGGTGGAACAAGTGGGATTGGTCTTGCTACAGCACAAAAGTTTGTAAACGAAGGTGCATATGTTTATATCACAGGACGTAGACAAAACGAACTTGATAAAGCTGTTAACCAAATTGGCAAGAACGTAACCGGTGTTCAAGGTGATATTTCTAAGCTTGAAGACTTAGACAAACTATATGACATTATAAAGCAGGAAAAAGGTAAGTTGGACATTCTTTTTGCTAATGCAGGCATCGGCAACTTCCTTCCATTAGGTGAAATTACTGAAGAGCAGGTTGATAGAACGTTCGACATTAACGTTAAAGGAACCATCTTTACTGTTCAAAAAGCGTTATCACTATTCCCGGACAAAGTAGGTTCTATTATTGTAACGGGCTCTACTGCTGGATCAATTGGCAACCCAGCGTTTAGTGTATATGGAGCATCTAAAGCAGCTTTAAGAGCACTAGTTTGCAACTGGATTCTTGACCTAAAAGGTACTGAAATCCGTGTAAATGTGGTTAGTCCAGGAGTTATTCTTACACCTGCATACGATGAGCTTTTTGGTGATGCACTTGAAGGAGCAATGGAAAATACCAGAAATACTGTTCCAGCTGGAAAAGTTGGGACCCCTGAAGAAGTAGCAAACGCTGTATCTTTCCTTGCTTCAGACGAAAGCAGTTACTTGACGGGTGTTGAATTGTTCGTAGATGGCGGGCTAGCACAGGTATAATTTCACAGCGCAGAGATTACAAATAGTCCCCAAAAAAGGTTAATGGGGATTTACTTGAAGAAGTCGTATAAAAAAGTCGTTTTCCTTAAAGGACAGGGAATTCGACTTTTTTATGTTTGAATTTGATTAACGTTGTAAATACGCATTTTCCCGGGGCTACCACTAAATGACCTGTAAAAAAGATTACACTGTGATTAAATGTACTTAAAGTAACGGGGGCGTTGTATGTTCTAAAACTGGGAACTGGGTACATCCTAATAATTATAGGAGATCATTTAATGTAACAAGAGATGCATTGAATTTACCTAAAATTCGCTGCCATGATTTAAGACATACACATGCTACCTTTTTAATTGGGATTCTAAATTTTAACCCTAGGATTGTTCAGGAAAGATTGGGGCACGCACGAATTACAACGACACTAAAAACATATACTCATGTTCTTCCTGCAATGGACGCTGAAGTGTCTAAAAAACTTGATCAATCGTTTGGTAAGGTGTGAAATTGGTGTGACTTCATGATTAATGTCTAGAGCAAGTACTTATGGGACAAGACTTTGACCTGCCTTTTCTTCCACGAGGACTGCATGAATATCATCATGAATGACTTGATTGAGTTAATGGACCCGCGCTACATCGAAGTATGGGGCAAATTCACGCCAAGAGGCGGAATTTCCATTGACCCGTACACAAACTATGGAAAACCTGGCACGAAGTATGAGAAAATGGCCGAGTACCGCATGATGAACCATGATTTGTATCCGGAGACAATTGATAATCGTTAATCACTATAAAAGCGTGCCTATTATGACTTTTATGCAAATAAATTGCTATTGCAGAGGTAATGTAAGACGTACAAATGTGTACGTCTTTTTCTTTTAAGCACAAAAACAATTTATTAACGAAAGTATTTTGGCAGAAAGGCTAACAAAATCAAAGGAAAATATGTTGTAGATTGCTTTCTTTTTTTGTGGGGCATCCATATCCAATCACGTTATCTTGCACTTGAACGTTTTTTATAGACTGGTACCGCGACAAATTATTTTACTTATACATACCAATAAAGTAGACACTAAAAAGTGAAAGAGAGGACGAAAATGTGTGGAATTCTTTTTCTCGAGAGTCATCCCATGTGGCTTTATGGTTTACCAAATGGGTTTAGGGAAGCAGGCCATACCGTAATGATTTCGGGCCCTGTAAGCCGGGAAAATATTACTGAAATGATAGACGAATTTAAACCGGATCTAATAGTATCTATGGGATGGACACCAGAGCATTCAAAGGAAAAGCAAGTCTGGATTCGCAACGCTACTAAAAAGGTGAATATCCCCCTCGTTTATTGGGCAACCGAAGATCCGCTGCACACACAAACCTTTACCATCCCATTAATTAAAAAGATGAAACCGGATTTTGTTTTCACCGTTACACCTTCTCTGTGTAAAACTTATGAAAGGATGGGGATTAAAGCAGCCCACTTAGACTTTGCATATCACGAAAGTATACATCACCAGATTAAACCATTGGAGAAATACAGTTGTGATGTAGCGGTGGTTGCCAACGCTTACCCTAATTTTCTTGAAGAACATCCGGAAGTGTTTCGTTCGTCCTCTTTAAAAACGCTTATTCGTCCTCTTATACGAAAAGGTATTCGCATTGATTTTTGGGGGAGAAATTGGGAAAAAATGAGTAAACATATAGGAAGAGAAATTCCCCGCAATTGGATTCATGGATACCTTGATTATACAGAAGCATATAAAGTTTACAGTTCAGCAAAAATCATTATCGGTTTGCAAAACTGTGAAAGCCAACTTACGCAACGCACCTATGAGATTCTTGGTTCCGGGGGGTTTTTATTGACATCGGATACACCAGCAGTTCGAGGTAAATTCAAACCTGGCCGCGATCTCATCGTTTCTTCCTCCCCCAAAGAAACATTGGAAAAAGTTAAATACTACTTGAATAATGATAGCGAGAGAAAAAAGATTCAGATAAAAGGTAAAAAGGCAGTTAAGAATGATTCCTATCGGCATAGAGCAGAGAGAATGATTGAGGTGCTAAAAAGCAGAGGAATCTTAAATAACGTAGGAGAAACCATTCATTATGTAGATGTTCTCAAAGAAAAATACGAGATTCATCATGTTACTCCCGGTGAAACATTAACGAAAATCGCCATGAAGTATAAAGTTTCTCTGCAGCAAATCATGGAGCTTAATCAATTCAAATCAGATCAAATTTATGCTGGACAAATTATTAAGATTAGAGAGAAACGGTCTAGAAATGTTAAAAACAAATTTTTCTAAAGGAGAGTAATATGAATGAAGGGAAAAATACCTAAAACAAGAAATCAAGAGAATAAAGTAAAAAGAACGCCTCGTTATATGGAATTTCCCGTGACATACGAGGTTTACCATGTGGAATCTGGCGATACATTATGGATGATTTCCAAATACTTTAATATTCCAGTACAACAACTTATCAATCTTAATAAGCTTTCTTCAGATAGAATTTATCCTGGACAAATGTTAAAGATAAGAGAAAGGTAATTTATGGGGTCTCGCAAACGAAAAAAATTGAAATAGTTAATCTTCAATTTTTTTATTTGTTGCAATATGATATTTTGGGGAATGAAGGGGTTATGAGATGTTTCAAATGAGCTATTTCTATTCTGGATTAGGTTTCGATATTATTCAACACGCTGATCAAACTAACGGAGTATTAAAAGTCGTGTCTCCAGACTTTTTCTATATCAGAAAAAATGGATCATTGCTTCTCCGTTCGGCTAATCCTGATGTGATTAAAGCTCTCCATAGAAGAAAATTAAAAGTAGTTCCTTTTCTAAGCAATCATTGGGATCAGGATTTGGGAAGATTTGCGTTGAACAACCGAGTGCTCTTGGCAAAACAAATTTCTAATGCAATAGAAGAACTGGATCTGGACGGAGTTAATATCGATATAGAAAACCTTACAGAGAAAGATCGGAAGGCATTAACGGATTTTGTTAGACTGGTAAGAAAAGGCATTACTGGGCATAAAGAGGTATCAGTTGCAGTAGCGGCAAATCCTTTTGGCTGGACGAGGGGCTGGCACGGATCATATGATTATGAGAATTTAGCTAAACATGCGGACTATCTAATGGTTATGGCCTATGATGAAAGTCGTCTTGCTGGGCCTACTGCAAGTGTAGGGTGGGTGGAAAAGTCCATTCAATATGCTCTGACCCAAAAAATCCCCCCTCAAAAACTAGTTTTAGGATTGCGATTCTATGGGCGCTGCTGGATGAATGGCGAATCTAACTCCCAAGCCATTCCCCTTTATCTTGTTGACTCATTAGTAAAAAGACATAACGGAACAATTATTTTTGACACAAAGAGTCAATCTCCAAAAGCTGTTTTTACGATCACCCACGATAAGAAAGGCTTATTACCTCCAGAAACGTATACATTATGGTTTGAAAATGAACAGTCTCTCAGAGCAAAAATAAAACTTGTTCAAAAATATAATCTGAAAGGTCTTGGCAGCTGGAGTCTTGGACAAGAGGATACTTCAGTCTGGAATAAAGTGTTTAAAAAAATATAGGTGGAAACTATTGATAATCGTTAATATCATTTCTCCTGCGAAATGCAGGGGATTTTTTACATAAAAAAAGACGAGTGAATTCGGGGGGGAATTCGACTCGCCGCTTTCTAATGAAAAGACGGGATGCTGGATGGCAGCTCGTCTGTTTTATTATAGATTAACGAACATATGTTTGTAAAGGTGTCTTTTCTAAAGAATTGGTTAACATAACAAGCCGGAACAGATTCATTGTAAACGTTCGTTAAGGTATGCTAAGATGCATGGACTATAAAGGAGTGATATGAAGTGAAGACATTACGATTAAACGATGTAACGTTAGAAATGGCTGCATATCAAGAGGAGAGCGAGCCGAAGCGCAAAATTGAATTTACCCTAAACGTTACGAGTGAGACTTACCATGATATCGCTGTCCTGTTGTATGAAAGAACGTTTAACGTCGAGGTTCCGGAACGAAATCTTGCCTTCCGGGGGGAAATTACAAATTATTCAACATCATTGACCAACCTGTATGAAGCAGGATCTGTCAGCGAGTTCTATATAGAAATAACGGAAACAGACAAAAACGCCGATTCATAATCGGTGTTTTTGAGGTAAAAAAGCTGCCGGCCGGCAGCTTTTGAGAAAGCGAATTTCATATGTAAGGTGTTTAATTGTCCGTCTTGCAGTTTTTAAAATGAATGTGGAAATAAGGAGGTTTTAATAGGAGTCTTTGATGATCTTATAATTTTTATGATTTACAACTGTCAATGAATCTAACTCAAGATCCCGATAGTTATCCATAATCGTTACATCAACGATAACAGAATTCTCATTTACTTTTTCAACAACACCGGTTAATCCGTTTTTAAATTCAATGACGTTTCCAACCTTTGCGATTTTCACAAGCTTCCTCTCCTTTAAACATAATAATGCCTTTTGAAAGTATTTTGCAGTATTTTCATTGAGAAGTAAAGCGATAAGGAGTTTTATCTCCCTAATGAATTGTCCCGACGTTATAAAGATGGTATATTGATTTTCGTCAAAAGAAAGAAAAGGGGGGATTTTCATTGCGTCCAGAAGAAATAACAGAAATGATTGAACAGCTGCGCACCGGCGCAATAAACGAACTGAGAGTCCAGAAAGAGCATTTCCTGGAATTCAGGGCTGTGTTATCTAAACAAGATGATTTTAAACATTTCCGAGGAATTGCCCAGCAAGGCGGGGATGTTATATTTCAATATTTAGAACAGCCAAGAAGCTGAAGGTTTCTCATACGTGAGAAGCCTTTTTATCATATATGACAGAATACAGGCCTTTTATTACAATCAGTTGTAACAGGTGTAAACAAAATGTAAAACATAAAAAATGGATAAAAATGTTTTTGATTGACAAGATTTATGGAATTTTAGGCTGTTTTTCTTCCATTAACCAGCCTGTCATCCGGTATATTCCATCCTGATGCCTCCTTGGGAGAGTTGGAAAATCTTTTTCCGTGAAAATGAATTGATCTCTTGTTAAGGTTATGAAGTGTTTTTTTGAGCACTTTAAGGAGGAAACGGTATGACGACGAAATTTACTGCTCTGGCTGTTTTTCTTCTTTGTTTCATGCCTGCAGCAAAAATTGAACATACACAAGCTTCACTACTGAGCACAAAGAAGACAAAACATGAAGAAGCGAAATGGCTTACACATATAGATCAAGGCAGAGAAGAATCTTTCCCTTCACTGTCTGCTGATAAGGACCAGAAAAAAATAAAGCCGATCAAGCTATCAGCACACACTGAAAAGAAAGAGAAAGACAAGCCAGACAAAACAACAGAAAAGAATGAAACATATACACAGTCTGAAAAAGATTTGCTGTCCCGTCTCGTTCACGCAGAGGCCAAAGGAGAATCATATAAAGGCAAGGTCGCTGTAGCAAGCGTTGTGCTGAACAGAACGGAGAAAAAAGGTTTTCCTGATACCATTAGAGGGGTTATTTATCAGAAAAACGCCTTTGAACCAGTCGCAAACGGAAGCATTAATCAAAAGCCTGATAAAGAATCGGTTGCTGCTGCCGAAGAAGCGCTGTCCTCAAAAAATAGAGAAACAGATGCTATATTCTTTTATAATCCGAAAACAGCGTCAGATGATTGGATTCGTTCAAGAAAAATCATAGAAAAAATCGGCAGGCACGTTTTTGCCATCTAAGCATAGAAGAGACAATTTGTCTCAGCTGTGCTTTTTTTCATATAAAGAGTAAAAATAAAATAATTTATGAACTTGTCTCATATGATGTTGGTAACAAGAGACAAGGAGAGACATCATGAATCGATTTGTGAAAGGGATCATTCTTTTATCCATTGCCGCCTTTTTCGCTGAATGCCTTGAATTTGTCGTGAATATGATTTTGGCGCGGGAGCTTGGCGAGCATGGGATGGGGCTTTACATGAGTATTTTGCCCACGATCTTTTTAATTATTGTCATCGCAAGCCTGGAACTGCCGATCTCAATTTCTAAATTCATTGCCGAATCAAACCCTAAGCTTCATGAAAGCATGCTGAGGCACGCATTCAGAATGACGGTCGTTTTTACAGCGTTTTCTACTGCCGCCGCCAGTATTGCGCTTCCGTTTATTCCGGTATTTGATACATACCACCCGTTTATTAAAGGGATTGTTATCGGCTTAATTCCTATTGTCGCCTTTACTTCAATCGCCAGGGGCTACTTTATGGGTGTGCAAAAAATGGGGAAGATCGCAATCGCCAATGTGCTGAAAAAAATCATCCAGCTTTTGTGCTTATTCCTCTTTTTTCAATGGTACTCATTTGAATTGGACATGGCTGTGCTGATTTCCTTGTTTGTCTTAGTTGTGAGTGATGTGGTTGTGCTTGTTTATTTATATTCGCAATTTATCATAGCGAGGCGGGCGGTATCCGGCCAGCAGCACATTCATTTGCGCGGAAAGGATGTGAGAAAAAGACTGCTTGCCGTTTCCATTCCTACAACAGGACTGCGCATTTTTCATGCGGTTGTCAATGCGATTGAACCCTTTTTAGTAAAAGGAGCGCTTTTGGCTGCGGGTGTTGCCGGGACAGCGGCAATCGATCAATACGGAATGCTGGCGGGAGTGGCTGTGACGATAGGGTCGTTTCCCGCTTTTATTGCCCATTCGTTAATGGTCGTCATGATACCGAGTATTTCGGAAGCTTATGCGCTTTCTCAGTATGATATCGTATTAAAAAGACTGAAGCAGTCGATTTTCATTACGTTTGGCTACGGCATACCGGCCGTCTGGATCATGTTCCAGTTTGCGGGACCTCTTACACATTTGTTTTTTCACTCCCCTGAAGCGCAGTATTACTTGCAGCTGTTGTGGCCTTACTTTCTCTTTCATCTGTTTGTCATGCCGCTGCAGGCCTGCTTAATCGGGATGGGGTTTGTGAAAGAAGCTTTTTATCACAATGTGTGGAGCCATATCGTTGCGCTAAGTATGATGTATGTGCTGGGATCAATGGAGAATCTGCAAATGCTTGGGATAATCCTAGGGATGAATACCGGGATGATTTTGCTGACGAGCCTTCACTATGTCACGATCTGCAAAGCGCTGCAGGTATCTGTTTTCCTAACGGGAGGAAACAGAGCGCCGCGAATTGAAGGATGATAAAGAAAAAGCAGGGGCAAGCTAATTGAAAAGCATGAAAGGAAGATTCCAAGTTGACGAAACGCTTGCTTACTGTATGCCTTGTGTTATTGGGGATGATTGCATCGTTTCCTGATGTGTCAGCAGCTGAGGATAAACAGCCTGCAGTTCCCGCTGTTTTTCTTATGAAAACGATAGAAGGGGAAGATATCTCGATCCCGAATAAAGGGCAAAAAACCATCCTGCATTTTTGGACATCATGGTGTCCGCCCTGCAAAAAGGAACTTCCCCAGTTTCAATCGTTTTATGATGCCCATCAATCCGATGGCGTAAAGCTGGTAACGGTGAATTTAGTGAACTCAGAACAAAACCAGCAAACTGTTGAAGACTTTATTAAAGCAAACAAGCTGACGTTTCCGATAGTTCTTGACTCAAAAGGAGAATTGATGAAGGAGTATCATATCATCACGATCCCAACATCATTTTTGCTGAATGAAAAGGGAGAAATTGAAAAAACAAAAATTGGCCCGATGACGGCTGAACAACTGAAAGAATGGACGGAAGAATAGCTGGGAGCATAGCCTCTCAGCTTTTTTCATATAGTGAAGAATCGGATAAATGTTAATGATAATTACTATCAAAAAGAAATTAAAATAATTATAATTGAAATTCTCATTACGCATGCTATAATAAAGGAGACATCAAGAAATAACTGACAATAAAGCTGCCTTTTAGGCAGCAATTTTGTTTTTATAAAAGAAATGAAGATGATTTACGTTCTCAATTAGAGAGGAGAATTCGATATGAATGAACAAGTTATCGTTAAACACGATCCGCATGAGCCATTAAAAACAGAGCAGAGAGAAAAAAACCTGGCACAGCATGCGGAGCTTATCGCTTCACTCGTGTCAGGCGCTCTAATTTTGGCAGGCTGGCTCTTATCCGGACATCAAGTATTATCAATAACACTTTACCTGCTGGCTTTTGTGATCGGCGGATTTGCTAAAGCAAAGGAAGGAATCGAAGAAACGCTTGAATCCAAAACGCTGAATGTAGAACTTTTAATGATTTTCGCTGCCATTGGTTCCGCCTTGATCGGATACTGGGCAGAGGGTGCTATTTTAATATTTATTTTTTCCTTAAGCGGAGCTTTAGAAACATACACGATGAATAAAAGCAGCAGAGATTTAACATCTTTAATGCAGCTTGAGCCTGAAGAAGCAACACTGATGGTCGGTGGCGAAACCAAAAGAGTTCCGGTTTCGGATTTGCAGGCCGGTGATATGATTGTGATCAAACCTGGAGAACGCGTAGCGGCAGACGGTATCATTGAATCGGGATCAACAAGCATTGATGAGTCAGCATTAACAGGTGAATCAATGCCTGTAGAAAAAAACACCGGCGACGCGGTATTTACGGGAACTGTGAATCGCAACGGCTCTTTGACCGTCCGTGTCACGAAAGCAAATGAAGATTCGTTATTCAGAAAAATTATCAAACTGGTTGAATCTGCGCAAAGCAGTGTTTCACCCGCACAGGCTTTCATCGAACGATTTGAAAATGCTTATGTAAAAGGTGTGCTGATCGCGGTAGGGCTCTTATTATTCGTGCCGCACTTTGCGCTGGGCTGGAGCTGGAGTGAAACCTTCTACCGCGCAATGGTGTTTATGGTTGTCGCTTCACCTTGTGCGCTTGTCGCCTCTATTATGCCGGCGGCGCTGTCCTTGATTTCAAATGGCGCCCGTAACGGTATGCTTGTGAAAGGAAGCGTCTTTCTTGAACAGCTGGGCTCTGTGCAAATGATCGCCTTTGATAAAACAGGCACTGTAACAAAAGGCCAGCCTGCCGTTGAGACTATCAAAATTGCAGAAGGATTCAGTGAAGTGGAAGTTCTTGAGGCCGTCTATGCCATCGAAACGCAATCAAGCCATCCGCTCGCTCAAGCGATAACAACGTACGCTGAAAGCCGCGGCATAAATCAGTCTGGCTACATATCTATAGAAGAAACATCAGGGTTTGGCGTTATGGCAGAAGTGTCGGGCGCGAAATGGAAGATCGGCAAAGCGGGTTTTATCGGCGAGGAAATGGCAGCACAATTTATAAAACAAACAGCACCAGATGTCAATCAAAGCGGACATACGATTGTATTTGTAAAAAAGGATGACCAAATAGCCGGCTGTATCGCACTGAAAGATCAAATCAGGCCCGAAACAAAAGAGGTCATGGAAGAATTGAACCGACTTGGGATTAAAACGGCCATGCTGACAGGAGATCATGAGGACACGGCTCAAGCGATAGCGAAGGAAGCCGGAATGACAACTGTTGCGGCAGAATGCCTGCCTGACCAAAAAGTGAATGAAATCAAACGGTTAAAAGAAGAATTCGGAACGATTGCAATGGTCGGTGACGGAATCAATGATGCGCCCGCACTTAAAGCGGCGGATGTCGGCATTGCAATGGGCGGCGGAACAGACGTCGCTCTTGAGACTGCTGATATGGTACTCATGAAAAACGATTTGAAAAAGCTCGTAAACATGTGCCGTTTGTCACGGAAAATGAACAGGATTATCAAACAAAATATCGTATTTTCTCTAGCTGTGATCTGCTTGCTGATTTGTGCAAACTTTTTGCAGGTGATGGAATTGCCATTTGGCGTGATCGGTCATGAGGGAAGTACGATCTTGGTGATCTTAAACGGGTTAAGACTTCTAAAATAAAATCAGCAGTCCAATTGGGCTGCTGGTTTTTTATGTATCAAGCTTTTCCTTCTTTTTTGTCTTTATCGGATCTTTTCGTAACCATGATGAGAGCAAGGATGCAAAATAGGCAACCTGCTGCACAGCCTATGATGGAGCTGTAATAATAAAAACCGACCATCTTCATGCCAATAAAAGGAGCGGAAATTCCCAAAACCGTTAAGAGCATAACTGCTTTTCGTCTGAAAAAATTCATCAGCAAAACGGAACAACTCCCTGTGCTTGAACTCTACTGTCAGTATACAGGAAGAGGGGCAGGAAATAAAATGGATCGAAAACGAAGGCGCCGCGAAAGGCAAACACCTCTAAAACCTGTTACAATAGAAGACAGAACAATGCATTGCAAATGGCAGGGAGGAACAAGAAATGAATAGAATACAACGCGTCTCTTCATGGTTGAAGGAAGCGGGGCATACTGCCGCATTTATTCATACGAAAGAGAATGTTTTTTACTTAACCGGTTTTTACACAGAGCCGCATGAAAGAGTAATGGGTTTATTTATTTTTCAAGAAGAGGAGCCTTTCTTTGTTTGTCCCGGGATGGAAGCAAACCAGGCCCGCAACGCAGGCTGGAATTATGAAATTATTGGTTATGCGGATCACCAAAATCCGTGGGAGCTGATAGAGAAAGCCTTGAAAAAGCGAAATATCAGCATACATACACTCGCGGTAGAAAAGGATTCGATCTCACTATCACGCGCAGAACAGCTGAAGCATTCAGTGGGCGGGGCTCAATTTGTTTCAGCAGAAGAAACACTCAATCAATTTCGCTTGATGAAAGACGACAATGAAATTCGTTTGCTGAAAGAGGCTGCAAAGCTTGCTGATTATGGTGTTGAAGTCGGCACAGCCGCTTTGCGTGAAGGCATCAGTGAAGTGGAAGTGCTCGCTCAAATCGAGTATGAGCTGAAGAAAAAAGGAATTCAGGGCATGTCTTTCTCCACAATGGTTTTGTTTGGAGAAAAATCAGGCCAGCCACATGGAAATCCGGGGACGGCCACGTTGAAGAAAGGTGATTTTGTTTTATTTGATCTCGGTGTGATTCTTGACGGCTACTGCTCTGATATTACAAGAACGTTTGCATATAAGACCATCAATACGAAGCAAGAGGAAATCTATGAGACCGTGCTTCAAGCGGAAAAAGCCGCGATTGAGGCAAGCAAACCCGGTGTCAGAATCGGAGATCTGGATTTAACTGCCCGCGGAATCATTGAAAAAGCAGGGTACGGAGATTATTTTCCTCACCGGCTGGGCCACGGACTCGGGATTTCTGTCCACGAGTACCCATCAATGAGCCAAGCAAACGATACTCTGCTACAGGAAGGCATGGTCTACACGATCGAACCGGGTATATATGTGCCTGAGATCGGCGGCGTGCGCATTGAGGATGACGTTCATGTCACAAAGGACGGAGCGGTTGCTCTGACTCAATATCCAAAGGAATTAATCATACTGTCGTAACAGGAAGTAAAAAAGGACTTTGTTCTCGACATCGTCCTTTTTTATCTGCATTAAATAAAAAAATCATCAAATGTTCGAAATGGTTTAATTTCATGTTTTTGGTTGAGAGGTTTTACTGCAAGACAGCTGCCGCCGAGAACAGTCAGACATAATCCAATTAAAATGAAGAAACCCATGTGATCTTCTCCTTTCAGCTCTAAAAACATAAAATATGTCTGGTCGTTCATATCATATTGTATGAAACGCATTCCAGATCAAGGGAATTTAGAAAGAAGGGAATCTATGGCTAATATTAAAGACATTGCAGAAAAAGCTGGTGTCTCCGTTACAACGGTTTCCCGCGTTATAAACAATCATCCTTACGTCAGTGAAGACAAAAGAAATAGAGTGCTTGAGGCAATGGAAGCATTGGCGTACACGAGAAATATCCACGCTGTCCATTTGTCGAAAGGATTTTCAAACATGATTGGTGTTGTCTTGCCGACGGTTAATCTGCCTTATTTTGCGGAGCTGATTGCAGGTATAGCCGACGCAGCCGCGGAATCCGGGATTCACCTCTCTTTATTCCAAACAAACTATGATGTTCAGAAAGAACTCTTTGCGTTGTCCCAATTAAAGCAGCGTCAGGTTGACGGGCTGATTTTTTGCTCAAAGGCGCTTGCTGATGAGAAACTCATGGAATGGGAAGGCCCGATATTGCTCTGCCAGAATTCAGACATCGGCCGTTTCCCAACCATCAGCATTCCTCACCAACAAGCATTCCGGTACGGATTGGACTATTTAATTGCCAAAGGGCACAAAAAAATAGCCATCTGTTTGGCTAGAAAAAAAGGCATGAACAGCCATTTTCGAATCAAAGCCTATAAAGAAGCATTGGAAGAGATCGGAGAGGCATTTCATGAAGACTGGGTGATCGAGAAAGCGATTACAATCAATGATGGAAAGGCACTTTTTCATAAGTGGAAAACGTGGAAGGAAAGGCCGACGGCTATTTTTGTTGCCAATGATCAAGTTTCAGCAGGGCTTTTACTAGAAGCAAAGGCCCAGCGGGTATCGGTACCGGATGAGCTTTCAATCCTAAGCGTTGATAACCATGAAATAAGCCAATCACTTGGTATCACAACAATCGATATTCAGACAAAGGAAATGGGAAAGCAGGCGTTTGCCATGCTGGAAAAAAGAATTCAGGGAAAGTCGATTGAAAGGAAAGTTCTGGATTACCGTCTCATCGAAAGATCGACTGTTTAGTGAAAGCGTTGAAAAAAGGTTTGACGCGCATTCCGTTCGTTATGTACGATATGAGGTATTGAATGACAAAGGAGCTGAGGATCGTGAATGGGTCCTTCACAGTGAAAAAGGTACTGAATAATAACGTCTTAATTGCTTCTCATCATAAATATAGCGAAGTCGTTTTAATCGGAAAAGGTATTGGTTTCGGGAAAAAACAAGATGATGTCATTGAAGATAAAGGCTACGATAAAATGTTCATTTTAAAGGACGAGAAGGAACAAAAGCAGTTTAAAAAGCTCCTTGACTATGTTGATGAAAAGCTCGTTGATATTTCAAACGATGTCATCTATCACATCAGCAATAGGACAAACCACCCATTAAATGAACATATTCACATTGCGCTGACAGACCATATCGCATTTGCGATCAAAAGGCAGCAGCAGGGCTTTGATATGAAAAATCCATTTTTAATGGAGACTCAGTCACTATATCCTGAAGAATATCAAATTGCCAAAGAAGTTATAGATATGATCAATGAAAAGGCGGGAATCTGCCTTCCGGAAGGTGAAATCGGTTTTATCGCCCTGCATATCCATTCAGCTCTGACAAACCGTCCGCTGTCCGAAGTCAATCAGCACTCGCAGCTGATGGCGCAGCTTGTCGAGGTGATTGAAGACTCGTTTCAAATGAAAGTAAACAAGGAAAGTGTCAACTATTTGCGGCTGATCCGGCATATCAGATTTACAATAGAAAGAATTAAAAAAGAAGAACCGACTAAAGAACCAGAAAAATTAATGTTGTTATTGAAAAATGAATATCCGCTATGCTACAATACAGCTTGGAAATTGATTAAAATCTTGCAGCAAACATTGAAGAAACCAGTTCATGAGGCGGAAGCGGTTTACCTGACGCTTCATCTGTACCGATTAACCAATAAAATTTCATAAATTCAGTTTATCCTTATAACGTGTTACTGATTCGATCAGGCATGAGTGATTGAGGGGAAAAAACGGGAAGTCCATTCTCGTTCTTTTGCGCACCCAATTTTGCTCATGCCCTTTTTGTTGTGTAAAAGGGCAAATGTAAACGGTTAAACTGGAAGACTTACGCCTGTGAATTCGTTGTCATGATTTTTAGCTGTAAGGTCAGACTAGTAAAAAGAGGAGGTCAATTCTTATGTTTAAAGCATTATTCGGCGTTCTTCAAAAAATTGGGCGTGCGCTTATGCTTCCAGTTGCAATCCTTCCGGCTGCGGGTATTTTGCTTGCGATCGGGAATGCGATGCAAAATAAGGACATGATTCAGGTCCTGCATTTCTTGAGCAATGACAATGTTCAGCTCGTAGCAGGTGTTATGGAAAGCGCTGGGCAGATTGTTTTTGATAACCTTCCGCTTCTATTCGCAGTAGGTGTAGCCATCGGGCTTGCCAACGGTGATGGAGTTGCAGGGATTGCAGCAATTATCGGTTATCTGGTGATGAACGTATCCATGAGTGCGGTTCTTCTTGCAAACGGAACCATTCCTTCCGATTCAATCGAAAGAGCCAAGTTTTTCACGGAAAACCATCCTGCATATGTAAACATGCTTGGTATACCTACCTTGGCGACAGGCGTGTTCGGCGGTATTATCGTCGGTGTGTTAGCTGCATTATTATTTAACAAATTTTACACAATTGAATTGCCGCAATATCTTGGTTTCTTTGCGGGTAAACGTTTCGTTCCAATTGTTACATCAATTTCTGCACTGATTCTGGGTCTTATTATGTTAGTGATCTGGCCTCCGATCCAGCATGGATTGAATGCCTTTTCAACAGGATTAGTGGAAGCGAATCCAACCCTTGCTGCATTTATCTTCGGGGTGATTGAACGTTCGCTTATCCCATTCGGTTTGCACCACATTTTCTACTCGCCGTTCTGGTATGAATTCTTCAGCTATAAGAGTGCAGCAGGGGAAATCATCCGCGGGGATCAGCGTATCTTTATGGCGCAGATTAAAGACGGCGTACAGTTAACAGCAGGTACGTTTATGACAGGTAAATATCCATTTATGATGTTCGGTCTGCCTGCTGCGGCACTTGCGATTTATCATGAAGCAAAACCGCAAAACAAAAAACTCGTTGCAGGTATTATGGGTTCAGCGGCCTTGACATCCTTCTTAACAGGGATCACAGAGCCATTGGAATTCTCATTCCTATTCGTTGCCCCTGTCTTGTTTGCGATTCACTGTGTGTTTGCGGGACTTTCATTCATGGTCATGCAGCTGTTGAATGTTAAGATTGGTATGACATTCTCCGGCGGTTTAATTGACTACTTTCTATTCGGTATTTTACCGAACCGGACGGCATGGTGGCTTGTCATCCCTGTCGGCTTAGGACTTGCGGTCATTTACTACTTCGGATTCCGATTTGCGATCCGCAAATTTAATCTGAAAACACCGGGACGCGAGGATGCTACGGAAGAAACAGCAGCATCTGGGAAAACTGGTGAAGCAGGAGATCTTCCATACGAGATCCTGCAGGCAATGGGTGACCAGGAAAACATCAAACACCTTGATGCATGTATCACTCGTCTTCGTGTGACTGTAAACGATCAGAAAAAGGTTGATAAAGACCGTCTGAAACAGCTCGGCGCATCCGGGGTGCTGGAAGTCGGCAACAACATTCAAGCTATTTTCGGACCGCGTTCTGACGGTTTAAAAACACAAATGCAAGACATCATTGCGGGACGCAAGCCAAGACCTGAACCGACAACATCTGCTCAAGAGGAAGTAGGTCAGCAGGTTGAGGAAGTCATTGCAGAACCGCTGCAAAATGAAATCGGCGAGGAAGTTTTCGTTTCTCCGATTGCCGGGGAAATTCACCCGATTACTGATGTTCCTGACCAAGTCTTCTCAGGAAAAATGATGGGTGACGGTTTTGCAATTCTCCCTTCTGAAGGTATTGTCGTATCACCGGTTCGAGGGAAAATTCTAAATGTGTTCCCGACGAAACATGCGATCGGCCTGCAATCCGACGGAGGAAGAGAAATTTTGATCCACTTTGGTATTGATACTGTCAGCCTGAAGGGCGAAGGATTTACGTCTTTCGTATCAGAAGGAGACCGCGTTGAGCCTGGACAAAAACTTCTTGAAGTTGATCTGGACGCAGTTAAACCGAATGTACCGTCTCTTATGACACCGATTGTATTTACGAACCTTGCTGAAGGAGAAACAGTCAGCATGAAAGCAAGCGGCTCAGTCAACAGAGAGCAAGAAGACATTGTGAAAATTGAAAAATAAAGGTGTTAGTACGCTGTGCTTGTCAGATGACAAGTACGGCTGTATGATATAATATTGTGAAGTAATATAGCTTTAAGTTAAAAGGAGAATGATAAAAATGGCACAAAAAACATTTAAAGTAACTGCAGATTCTGGAATCCACGCTCGTCCTGCGACAGTTCTAGTACAAACTGCAAGCAAATACGACGCTGACGTTAATTTAGAATATAACGGCAAAACAGTTAACCTTAAATCTATCATGGGTGTTATGTCTTTAGGTATCGCTAAAGGCGCTGAGATCACAATTTCTGCTACTGGCGCTGACGAAAACGATGCTCTTAACGCTTTAGAAGAAACAATGAAAAGCGAAGGACTCGGCGAGTAATGCAAGAATTAAAAGGGATTGGTGCTTCAGCCGGCATCGCAATTGCAAAAGCGTACCGGCTTGAAGAGCCAGATTTAACGGTTGAAAAGAAAAACATCTCTGATTCTGAAGCGGAAGTAAGCCGTTTTGATGAAGCGATTGCACGTTCAAAAGAAGAGCTCGAAAAAATCAAAGAGCACGCTTTGAAAGAACTGGGTCAGGATAAAGCTGATATTTTTTCTGCTCACCTTTTAGTTCTCAGTGATCCTGAGCTTCTGAACCCTGTGAAAGAAAAAATCAGCACTGATTCAGTGAATGCTGAATTCGCTTTAAAAGAAACGTCTTCTATGTTCGTTACTATGTTTGAATCCATGGACAACGAATATATGAAAGAGCGTGCGGCAGATATCCGCGACGTAACAAAACGCGTAACCGGGCATTTGCTTGGCGTCGAAATTCCAAACCCAAGCATGATCTCAGAAGAGGTTATTATTGTAGCTGAAGACTTAACACCATCTGATACAGCTCAATTAAACCGTGAGTTCGTAAAAGGATTCACAACTGATATCGGCGGACGCACATCTCACTCTGCCATCATGGCGCGTTCTCTTGAGATTCCTGCAGTTGTCGGTACGAAAGCGGCTACAGGCACGATCCAAAACGGCGTGACTGTTATCGTTGACGGTATCAATGGCGATGTCATTATCGATCCATCTGCGGAAACGGTAAAAGAGTATGAAGAAAAACATAATGCTTATTTGGCTCAAAAAGCTGAGTGGGCGAAGCTTGTCAATGAACCGACTGTCTCAAAAGACGGACATCATGTAGAGCTTGCAGCTAACATCGGTACTCCTGATGATGTGAAAGGCGTTCTTGAAAACGGCGGAGAAGCAGTTGGTCTGTACCGTACAGAATTCCTTTACATGGGAAGAGATCAGCTGCCTACAGAAGATGAGCAGTTTGATGCTTACAAAACGGTTCTTGAGCGTATGGAAGGAAAATCAGTTGTCGTGCGGACACTTGATATCGGCGGAGACAAAGAGCTTCCTTACCTGCAGCTTCCTAAAGAAATGAACCCGTTCTTGGGATACAGAGCGATTCGTCTTTGCCTTGAAGAGCAAGAAATCTTCAGAACACAGCTTCGCGCGCTGCTTCGTGCAAGTACATACGGAAACCTGAAAATCATGTTCCCTATGATTGCGACAGTTAACGAATTCAAAGAAGCAAAAGCGATCCTTCTTGAAGAGAAAGAAAAGCTTGTAAAAGCGGGACAGGCCGTATCTGATGATATTGAAGTCGGTATGATGGTTGAAATTCCGTCAACTGCAGTCATCGCTGATCAGTTTGCTAAAGAGGTTGATTTCTTCAGTATTGGAACAAACGATTTGATCCAATACACAATGGCAGCTGACCGTATGAATGAACGTGTATCTTATCTGTATCAGCCATACAACCCGGCAATCCTGCGCTTAATTACACTCGTAATTGAAGCGGCACACAAAGAAGGAAAATGGGTTGGCATGTGCGGAGAAATGGCAGGAGACGAGATTGCGATTCCGATCCTTCTCGGCTTAGGCTTAGATGAGTTCTCAATGAGCGCAACTTCTATCCTTCCGGCAAGAACACAAATCA
Source organism: Bacillus rugosus (assembly GCF_023238245.1). NCBI lineage: Bacteria > Bacillati > Bacillota > Bacilli > Caryophanales > Bacillaceae > Bacillus > Bacillus rugosus. The sequence goes on from NZ_CP096590.1 coordinate 1,485,555, forward strand.
GCAAATTGTCTAAACAAGAAGCTGAGTCATTCAAAGAGAAAATCTTGTCTATGAGCACGACAGAAGAAGTTGTCGCGTTCGTAAAAGAAACATTCAAGTAATGTACAGAAACCAGACGGCCTCCGGCCTGTCTGGTTTTTTTCATAACTAAGGGCATAGAAGGGCACAATAACATGGCTAGGAGGGATAGAATGTCAAACCAATTTAACGCAGGAGATACAGTTTACGTGATCTACAGAAATCCGCACGCCGCCAATGTTGCCCACATAAAAGAAGCTGAAATTGTACATCACCCGTACCATGAAGGTGAGCTTTCGTTGTTTATTTATGAAACCTATCATCCGTTTGCTGAGGACGATGCTGTGTTTGCAAGCTATGAAGAAGCTAAATCACTCTACAAAGAACTATTTGATATCGATCCGTATGAGTAACAAGGAAATCATTACAACTCATATCCTTTCCGCCTTATGAGAAAAGTAACGTTAGTAAAGGAAAAGGATGTGGCATTATGCAGAACCCATTTGTTCCGCAGCTTGTGTATATTGAACCGAGAGCGCTGGAATATCCGCTGGCCCAAGAATTACAAGATAAATTTGAGAAAATGGGCATTGAAATCAGAGAAACAACATCCCACAATCAAGTGCGTAATATTCCTGGAAAAAATCATCTTCAGCAATATCGCAACGCGAAGTCAACGTTAGTCATCGGTGTACGGAAAACATTAAAGTTTGATTCTTCCAAACCTTCGGCTGAATATGCCATTCCGTTTGCAACAGGCTGCATGGGGCATTGCCATTACTGCTATCTGCAAACAACCATGGGATCAAAGCCGTATATCAGAACTTATGTAAATGTCGAGGAGATTTTGGATCAGGCAGATCAGTATATGAAGGAGCGCGCACCAGAATTCACAAGGTTCGAAGCCTCATGTACATCAGATATTGTGGGAATCGATCATCTGACACACACGCTGAAGCGCGCCATTGAACATTTTGGACAAAGTGACCTTGGAAAGCTCAGATTTGTTACAAAATTCCATCATGTCGATCACCTATTAGATGCAAAGCATAACGGGAAAACGAGATTCAGATTCAGTATTAATGCCGACTATGTAATTAAGAACTTTGAGCCGGGAACCTCACCTCTTGATAAACGTATAGAAGCGGCAGTAAAAGTTGCAAAAGCAGGATACCCGCTAGGCTTTATTGTTGCTCCAATTTATATTCATGAAGGCTGGGAAGAAGGATACAGACATTTGTTTGAAAAGCTCGATGCTGCTTTGCCGCAGGATGTTAGACATGATATTACGTTTGAATTAATCCAGCACCGTTTTACAAAACCGGCCAAACGAGTGATAGAGAAGAATTATCCGAAGACGAAGCTCGAATTAGATGAAGAAAAACGTCGTTATAAATGGGGCCGTTACGGGATCGGAAAATATATTTATCAGAAAGATGAAGAGCATGTACTTCGGGAAACGCTTGAATCCTATATTGATTCTTATTTCCCTAACGCGAAAATCGAATATTTCACTTAAACGGGCTGTTGTGATGAACAGCTCGCTTTTTTATAAAAAGGATTTTTCCATTCCATCAAAACCCCGAAATTCACAGATTCTTTATCGTCTAAATAATTGCTGACAACACGAATTGGTGAACGGCCGCAATGGAGAAGAAAGGACAGCACAGGGTCTTTTTTCTTGCCCTCTATCACGTCTTCAACGTATTGAACAGCGCTGATCTCGTGTGAGTATTTATGATAAAAAGGAATTCGTCCGCCGCCGAGTAGGCGCTCCAGCCGCTTGTCAACAGTCAGCTCATACATCGTATTCATCAGCCATTTTCCAATTCCAAGCTTACGATAATGAGGAGAAACAGAAATATCCACTACATATAAAGTATTTCCGCGAGGATCATGATTTTTAATAAATCCGTTGTCTGTTGCCTGCGCCCATGTGTGGTCAGGAGATTCAGGCTCAAAATGTACAATAAGGGCAGTCATAGAACCGACAATTCTGCCATTGACCAGCGCGCATAAAGCGCCTTCCGGAAAGGTTTGGATATGGCTCTCAAGCTGTTCCTCTGACCATAGCAAGTCTTGGGGGAACGGAGGAGGGAAACATTCTCTTTGAAGAGAAATCAGCCCCTTTACGTCAGTCTCAGTATAGTTTCTTATGGTCAGAGACTCAAATTTTCTGCCGTTATGCACATATATTTGTTTGAGTATGGTCATCACCCTCCTTTTGTTGTTTTATTATAACGAAGATTGAATTTTCAGTAAATATATTCCGTTTTTCATATAATTTATTTTTTGATTATTCATTTTTCAAACGAAAAGGCCGATATAGAAATTAGGAGGGGATTGGTTTGTTTAAAAAACTTCACATGAAGATTGCTGTTTTTGTCTCAATCATGTTAATCGTCACAGTTGTTCTTTTAATGCTGTCTTCTTATTTGACGCTAAAACCGATGATTACAGAGGATGGGAAAAATACAACTCAAAACGTGACGCAGTCACTTGAACAAAATATTGAATTGCAATTAAAGAGTTATGCGATATCGTTATCAAGATTGGCTAATGGAGAATTAGCTCATACATTTGTAACGAAACCAAGTAAAGAAGCTTCTCGGCTGTTTAATGATGACATTAAACAAATCAAAGATAACGATAATTATGTTGCGATGGCTTACATAGGCACCGCAAAAAAAGAGATGTTTACATATCCGAAAGCCGATTTTGCTGATGATTATGACCCGACATTAAGACCATGGTATAAGCTTGCAGCTGAAACTCCGGATCAAGTCGTTTGGACGGAACCCTATAAAGATGTCGTGACAGGAGACATGATTGTCACTGCATCGAAAGCGGTACTTAACGGGCAGAAAGTGATAGGGGTTGCCAGCTACGACTTGAAACTCTCAGCTATCCAGAGCATGGTCAATAAGCAAAAGGTGCCTTACAATGGATTTGCCTTTTTAGCTGATGCGAGCGGCAATCTTTTAGCCCACCCGTCAAACCAAGGAAAAAATATATCAAAGGATCAAGCATTGAAAACCATTGCATCTGAGAAAAAAGGGATACAGGATGAAAATGGGAAAATGGTTGTGTACCAAACGATTGGTGAAACGGGCTGGAAAGTCGGAACACAATTTGATACTGATAAATTAATGTGGATTTCAGATAAAATGAACCGGGCGAACCTTTGGATATCACTGATCGCGCTTGTCGCAACGATTATTCTCAGCTATTTCCTGGCCAAAACGATAACCGGCCCGATACAGCAGCTGATCGCAAAAACGAAGGCAGTTTCCGCAGGCGATTTAACCGTTCATGCTGAATCAAAATCCAAGGATGAAGTCGGTATTCTAACAAGAGACTTTAATCAGATGGTTGAGAATATGAAGGAAATGGTTGAGCAAGTGAGACTCTCTTCAGGGAAAGTATCTGATACCTCTGAGCAATTAACGGCTGTCTCTGAGGAAACAAATGAAACAAGCGGACAAATTGCAAAAGCGATTGAAGAAGTAGCCGCTGGGGCATCAGAACAGGCTTCTGAAGTCGAGACCATTAACGAAAAATCAGAAAGCCTGTCAACTAAAATCAGACAAATCGCTGAGGAGGCAGGCGGGATTAAAGAACGCTCAAAATCGTCTGAGGACGCAAGCTATAAAGGACTTGACGCGCTCGGCCAGCTGCTGATGAAGTCAAACGAAGCCAACATGGAAACAAAAAAGGTTGAAACGATGCTGCTTGATCTGGAAAATCAAACAAAGAATATTGAAGAGGTCGTTACAGCCATTTCGAATATTTCTGACCAGACCAACTTGCTTGCCTTAAATGCCAGCATTGAGGCAGCCAGAGCCGGAGAAAGCGGACGCGGCTTTGCCGTCGTAGCCGATGAAGTGAGGAAGCTTGCTGAGCAATCAGCACTTTCTACAAAGCATATCAGCGAGACTGTGAAGCTTATCCAGCTTGAGACAAAAGAGGCCTCTCACGCAATGGTTGAGGCAAGCAGAATGAATGATGAACAAAACAGTGCCATTCATGAGACTGGAGAGGTATTAAACACGATAACGGCAGAAATGCAATCACTGGTACAAGGCATTGATCACATTTACGAAGAAATTCAAAGAATGAGTGATGAACAGCTCGCAATTTCTGAAGCGATTCAAAGCATATCAGCCATATCACAAGAATCGGCCGCTGCAGCAGAGGAAGTGAACGCATCAACCGATGAACAGCTGATCACCCTTGATAAAGTCAAACACTCAACGGAAACGTTAAAACATGCAAGCCAAGAGCTTATGAACACAATTGCAAAATTCACATTGTAATCCAAAAAATTCCCCCAAAACATGGTTTCTTTCAGGGGGTTTTTTTATATTAAGAGGTCTACTATATGAAGAATAGATATGGTAGTCTAGAAAATGAAGGTAAAATGATAAATTTTAACTAAAATCAAAACGAAACATCTGGGAGGAATGACCTTGAAAAAAACAATTGGTTTTATCGGTCTTGGAGTGATGGGAAAGAGCATGGCATCACATATTCTCGATGACGGCCATCCTGTATTGGTGTACACCCGGACAAAAGAAAAAGCAGACAGCATACTGCAAAAAGGCGCGGTATGGAAAGAAACGGTCAAAGATCTTTCAAAAGAAGCGGACGTTATCATTACAATGGTCGGCTATCCCAGTGATGTTGAAGAAGTGTATTTCGGAAGCAACGGAATTATTGAAAATGCAAAAGAAGGCACATATCTCATTGATATGACGACATCTAAACCTTCGCTTGCGAAGAAGATTGCTGAAGCGGCCAAAGAAAAAGCATTGTTCTCTTTAGATGCCCCTGTCTCCGGCGGAGATATCGGTGCACAAAACGGAACACTCGCGATTATGGTCGGTGGAGAAAAAGAAGCATTTGAAGCCTGCTTGCCGATTTTCTCTTTAATGGGAGAAAACATTCAGTATCAAGGACCGGCTGGAAGCGGCCAGCATACAAAGATGTGTAATCAGATTGCAATCGCAGCTGGTATGATCGGCGTTGCTGAAGCGATGGCATATGCTCAAAAATCAGGCCTGAAGCCGGAAAATGTCCTGAAAAGCATCACAACTGGCGCAGCAGGTAGCTGGTCATTGTCAAATCTTGCACCCCGTATGCTGCAAGGCAACTTTGAACCAGGTTTTTATGTAAAACATTTTATTAAAGATATGGGAATTGCGCTTGAGGAAGCGGAATTAATGGGGGAAGAGATGCCAGGCTTGTCGCTTGCAAAATCCTTATATGACAAGCTCGCTGCACAAGGCGAAGAAAACAGCGGAACACAGAGTATATATAAGCTTTGGGTAAAATAAAAAAGATTGCCTGTAACATACAGTTATTCCTTTAGGCTTTCAAGAAAACCTCGACAGCCTTTCTCATTCTCTGAGAGGGATTTATCCTTCTCTTTATTAATTCAATCGTGCTTTTACCCTTTTAAAAACTCGGACAGTTTACAATACTGTTGCAACTGATCCGCATTTATTATATTTTTGCTTTTCCAAAAAGCACCCTTCTTTCGATCATGCGCCTTTTGTTGTTGGAAAAATGAACGCCTTCCGCACACATTTTTTTCATTTGACAAAATTGAGCTAGTATTTTACAGTTACCTTAACAAAAAACGGAAGGATGAAAATAAGAACATGATTTATTAATCCTAACTTTAAGAAAGAATCAATAGCTTAACTTATACATTCAGCTTCTGAATGCTTATTTGTTTTGTTTATTGGTTGAATTTCTGAGATAGGATTATGTGTAATGTTCTTTATTTATACTGACTAAAGTGGCTTTTAAGTCAAGTCTACTTAGGTATGAACTATGCATTGCCTCCTATCTCAGAAAATGAGAATAGGAGGTTTTTTTGTAGATCTTTTTTAGGGGGGGAATTTATATGAAATTTGAACAGCAAGAAATAAATATTCTACATGATGATTCAGGTCCATATGGGATAGCAGTTTCACTCGAAGGAAAGGTATGGTTTACTCAGCATAAAGCAAACAAGATTAGTTGTATTGATAAGAAGGGACAAGTTCAAGAGTATACTGTTCCGACACCAGATGCTAGAGTCATGTGTTTAACGGTGTCTTCAAAAGGAGATATTTGGTTTACTGAAAATGGAGCTAATAAGATAGGGAAATTAACAACAAAAGGGCAATTTATAGAATATCCTTTGCCGCATCCAAATTCAGCCCCATATGGAATTACGGAAGGTCCAAACGGCGATATCTGGTTTACTGAGATGAATGGAAATCGAATAGGTAAATTGACGGCAGAGGGCAAGATCCATGAATACGAACTACCTAATCAAGAATCATACCCTTCTTTTATTACATTGGGTTCAGATCAGTCACTTTGGTTCACTGAAAACCAGAACAATGCTATTGGCAAAATAACTGAATCAGGACAGTTAACGGAATTTCCAATTTCGACACCAGCAGCAGGACCAGTAGGGATTACAAAGGGGCATGATGATGCACTTTGGTTTGTAGAAATAATGGGTAATAAGATAGGTAAGATTACAGTTTCAGGTGAAATAACTGAATATGATATCCCTACACCAAATGCACGTCCCCACGCTATCGTGGCAGGAGTGAAATCTGATTTATGGTTTACCGAGTGGGGAGCAAATCAAATCGGAAGGCTGGCAAGTGATCAAACAATTGAAGAATATACAATCAACACACCTAATGCTGAACCTCATGGAATTGGATGTGATAATGATGGAACAGTGTGGTTTGCATTAGAATGTAACAAAATAGGAAAACTACATTTAATAAAATAATGCAAAAGGGCACCCTTTGCTCCTCAGGCTGTCGAGAAAACCTCGGCAGCTTTTATTTTACCTGTAATAAAATAAAAGAAAGACTAAAAGGAAGGTGTCATACTTTGTTCCACACAAGAAACTCAGTATGAAGCCTAATTTGTTCTGGCTTGTCCAAAATCTGACCGAAATACCCATCGTTCAACCCGGCATGTATAATCGTTTGTCTGTTTCAGGGAAAATCCCTGAAAAAAAGAAAAATTGAGCGAAGCATTGCAGATTCAAAGTGTAGTGCAGATTGAGGGAAAACGCGAATAAGTTCTCCGGACAGCCGCGTGCCAAAGTATGCATACTTAGCCGGTGCGGGAGCTTTTTTCTGTTTCTAGAAACAGATGAATGGGTGTATGCAAATATATAAAACAAAAAAGCTTGCAGAAAAAACATGGTTTTCTCTACAAGCTGAAGGTTATCGTACAGGATCTTTATATATTATTTTCCGATGAATTGCTGTGTCCAGATGCTTCCAGACTCAACGTAGCCTACACCGATGTGAGTAAAGTTAGGGTTTAGAATGTTTTTTCTGTGTCCTTCACTGTTCATCCAAGCTTTTACTACTTCTTCTGGTGTCTTTTGGCCTTTAGCGATGTTTTCACCCGCTGTTTTGTAGCTGATTCCAAAAGATTTCATCATGTCAAACGGTGAGCCGTAAGTTGGGCTTTGGTGATCAAAGTAGTTCTTGTCTTTCATATCCTGAGATTTTGCACGTGCAGATTTGCTTAACGTTTCATCAATTTGAAGCGGTTTTAAGCCTTGTTTTTGTCTTTCTGCATTTGTAAGCTCAACAACTTTTTTCTCATATGCACTTACAGATGAAGGCGCAGATGTTGTTGTGTTTGTTTTTTCAGCAGCTGCAGGTGCTTTAGAAGCAGTGTTTTGTTGCGTAGCTGCTTTTTCTGTAGTTTTTTGTGCAGGTTTTGCAGTTTCTTTCTTTTGAACATCCTGAATGTTCATGTTAGATTGCTTCGCATGTTTTTTAAGAAGCTGCTTGATCTCTTTTTCGTTAGCAGCGTTTAATGTTTTGATATTTGTGTTAATATGCAGCTTTTTCACTACATCGTTAAGAGACATGTTTTGCACTGTGTTCCCCGTTTTTACCGTTACCACATGCTGGCAGGAGAGTTCTTTCGCTGATGCTTGCTGTACGCCCCCGAATGTGAATAATCCAACCGCAGCGGCAGCAGATAAAATAAATGCTTTCTTCATTAGTTCATAACCTCCTAGAGTTGTTTGTTTCTACAAAAAAATCATAACATAGCTTTTTTGTCATAAAGTATCCATGACTTTCCTTTGACAAAGAGAGATTGTCATTTTCGTAACCAATATGCGCTAAACCGCTGAGATGAAGGGAATTACCTGCATTTCATGATATTATTGTACAGTTACATTGCTTCCTTTTATTTGAATCGTTAGTTATATTTTAATGTGTTTTTATATTGACAGCTTTTTTTATCCTTTTTTGCTGTAACAACTGTTACAAAGGTGTTACAATTAATCTCAGTATATGTAAATATATTGAATGATTTGAGAGGGGTAACCAGAAGTGACTGAAATAGGACGTGAACCAAAGAAAAAAAGCAAAGGAAACAGGGCAATCAGAATGAACCTTTTTTTCCTTGCTGTCTTTGTTCTATTCACTGCATTAATCTTCAAGCTTGGCGTTGTTCAAATTGTTGAAGGCGAACAGCATGAAGAAGACGCTGAGAAAGCAAATGCAAAAACAGCGTACTATCCGGCGCCTCGAGGGAAGATGTACGATAGAAACCAGAAAGTGGCTGTCGATAACCAGAGCGTGCCTGAAATTGTGTATGTTTCAACATCGAGCACAAAAACAGAAGACAAAATCAAAACAGCGAAGCGGCTTGCTGCTTTCATTCATATTGATACCGAATTTTTGAAGGAAAGAGATTTGCGTGATTATTGGATCGCATCTCATCCGAAAAAAGCTGCCGCTCTGCTTAAGGAATCTGAAAGCAATCTAAAAGGGGCCCAGGCTTACAAGCTTCAAATTGAACGTGTTCCGGATCAAGAATTGAAGGCGATTCAGCGAGACGACGAAGAAATGGAAATTGCTGCGATATATACAAGGTTTTCAAGCGGAAATGCTTACGAACCTCAAATCGTAAAGGCGATGAATCCAAATGAAAGCAACAGCAATGGAAAAAACGGAACGCTGCTTGATGAGAAGAAAAGCTCCAAGCAACGGCCAAAAAATGACTTAACATATGATGAAATTTCGATCGTATCTGAGCATTTAGAAGAGCTTCCGGGAATCGACATCGTAAACGATTGGACAAGAAAATATCCTTATGACAAAACCCTTTATTCCGTTTTTGGCGGTGTCACGACACCTGATCAAGGCCTGCTGAGCGACCGTAAAGATTTCTACTTAACAAGAGGCTATGCGAATAATGACAGAGTGGGGAAAAGTTATATAGAGTATCAATATGAAGACTACTTAAATTCGCATAAAGAAAAAGTGCAATACGTAGAAGACAATAAAGGTAATGTCGTCAGACAAAAAACGATTGATAAAGGCAGCAGGGGATACGATCTTCAGCTTTCTTTCGACATGGAGCTTCAGGCAGAAGTAGAAAAGATCATTGAAGAGGAAGTGAGAAACAGCCGTGCACGCGGAAACTATATGCTTGACAGAGCCTTTGCCGTAATGATGGACCCGAATAACGGCGATATTTTGTCGATGGCAGGAAAAAAGATAGATTTAGGAACAAACAAAATTCAAGATTATGCGATAGGTGCTTTTACAACACAATACGAAATGGGATCCGCAGTAAAGGGTGCCACCGTACTTGCCGGCTATCAGGACGGGATTCCGCATTATAAATATTTTGTTGATACACCTTTGTATTTTGCAGGTAATAACAAACCAAAGAAATCCTATATGAACATGGGAACCATCAATGAATTAACCGCTTTGCAAAAAAGTTCAAACGTATATATGTTTAATGTCGCCATGCACATTGCCGGTGTAACATACAAGCCGCATGGACCTCTTCCTGCTGATCAGAAGGATTTAAATAAAATGAGAAATTACTACAGCCAATTTGGCTTGGGCGTAAAGACAGGTATTGATCTGCCGCAGGAATCAGCCGGCATGCAAACCACACCTGAAACTGTAGGGGGATTAATTTTAGACTTGGCAATCGGTCAATACGATACATACACACCACTTCAAATGGCCCAGTACATCTCAGTAATCGCCAATGGAGGCTATCGTGTTCAGCCTAGAATCGTCACAAGTATTCATGAGCCAGGCAAAAAAGACCAGCTTGGCAAGGCGATTGAACATAGAAAAGCTAAAGTACTAAATAAGATCAACAATTCAGAGAGTGATTTGAGGCAAGTGCAAACAGGTATGAAATTAGTCACTTCTTCAGGGACAGCTAAAAATACGTTTACAGAAGACGTATCAGGGAAAACGGGAACAGCCGAAACATTTTACTACGGCACGAACCGTAATTGGTGGGGAAATAGCACGTATAATCTGACATTTGTCGGCTATTATCCGTCTAAAAATCCAAAAGTGGCATTTAGTGTCGTTGTACCTTCTGTAGCGAACGACCACGATCCGATCAACAAACTTATTGCCAAAAGAGCTATTCACGCTTATGCAGAGCTCGAAAAGAAACACAGTAAAAAATAAAAAACAGGGTGCTCAACTGAAGGGTTGTGTGCCCTTTCTTTTATTCAAAAATTGACGTTCACCATAAGAATAGAAGGAGAATACTCATTTTCTAGCGAATCATACTAGGTAAAAGTCAATCTGTATATATCGAAACACGATGATCATGCAAAGGAGGGATTCTGTGGAACAGGATACGCAGCATGTTAAACCATTTCAAACAAAAACCGATATTCATGCAGTCTTGGCCTCTAATGGACGCATCATTTATATATCTGCCAACTCCAAACTGCACTTAGGCTATCTCCAAGGAGAGATGATCGGATCATTCCTCAAAACGTTTCTGCATGAGGAAGACCAATTTTTAGTTGAAAGCTATTTTTATAATGAACACCATCTGATGCCGTGCACCTTTCGTTTTATTAAAAAAGACCATACGATTGTGTGGGTGGAGGCTGCGGTAGAAATCGTTACGACAAGAGCTGAGCGGACAGAACGGGAAATCATTTTGAAAATGAAGGTTCTTGAAGAAGAAACAGGCCATCAATCCCTAAACTGCGAAAAACATGAAATCGAGCCTGCAAGCCCGGAATCGACTACATATATAACGGATGATTACGAACGGTTAGTTGAAAATCTCCCGAGCCCGCTATGCATCAGTGTCAAAGGCAAGATCGTCTATGTAAACAACGCTATGCTTTCAATGCTGGGAGCAAAAAGCAAGAATGCTATTATTGGCAAATGGTCCTATGAATTTATTGAAGAAGAATATCATGATATCGTGAAAAACAGGATTATACGAATGCAAAAAGGAATGGAAGTCGGAATGATTGAACAGACGTGGAAAAGGCTTGATGGCACACCTGTTCATTTAGAAGTGAAAGCGTCCCCGACCGTCTACAAAAACCAGCAGGCTGAGCTGCTGCTGCTGATCGATATCTCTTCAAGGAAAAAATTCCAAACTATCCTGCAAAAAAGCCGTGAACGATATCAGCTGCTGATTCAAAATTCAATCGATACCATTGCGGTGATTCATAATGGAAAATGGGTGTTTATGAATGAGTCGGGAATTTCCCTGTTTGAAGCGGCTACCTATGAGGATTTAATTGGCAAAAACATATATGATCAGCTGCATCCTTGCGATCACGAGGATGTAAAAGAAAGAATCCAAAACATCGCCGAGCAAAAAACAGAATCAGAAATTGTCAAGCAATCATGGTTCACCTTCCAGAACAGGGTCATCTATACGGAGATGGTCTGCATTCCGACGACCTTTTTTGGTGAAGCAGCTGTCCAAGTTATTCTTCGGGACATTTCTGAAAGAAAACAAACAGAAGAATTGATGCTGAAATCAGAAAAATTATCAATCGCAGGGCAGCTCGCGGCTGGAATCGCCCATGAGATCCGCAACCCGCTGACAGCGATTAAAGGATTTTTACAGCTGATGAAGCCGACGATGGAAGGAAATGAACATTACTTTGATATTGTGTTTTCTGAACTCAGCCGCATCGAATTAATACTCAGTGAGCTGCTTATGCTGGCGAAACCCCAGCAAAATGCCGTTAAAGAATATTTGAATTTGAAAAAATTAATTGGTGAGGTTTCAGCCCTGTTAGAAACGCAGGCAAATTTAAATGGCATTTTTATCAGAACCAGCTATGAAAATGACAGCATTTATATAAACGGAGATCAAAACCAATTAAAGCAGGTATTCATTAATTTAATTAAAAATGCAGTTGAATCAATGCCTGACGGGGGAACAGTTGACATTATCATAACTGAGGATGAGCATTCTGTTCATGTCACTGTCAAAGATGAAGGGGAAGGCATACCTGAAAAGGTGCTGAACCGGATTGGAGAACCATTTTTAACGACAAAAGAAAAAGGCACGGGGCTTGGACTGATGGTGACATTTAATATTATCGAAAATCATCAGGGGGTCATCCATGTAGACAGCCAACCGGAAAAAGGCACAGCGTTTAAAATTTCATTTCCAAAAAAATAAAACAACGGCTTAAATGCCGTTGTTTATCGTCTGCATTGATTCCCGTTTTTTTAATACAAATAATTCTAAGCGATCCAGGCCTTCTCTTAACGTGTCCAGCGAGTATGCAAAAGACAGCCTCACATATCCTTCACCATACTTTGAGAACGAGCTGCCCGGCACGAGTGCCACGCCAGAATCCTCCAAAAGAGCCATACTAAAATCAAATGAAGACATTCCAAATGATTTAATAGAAGGGAAGATATAAAACGCGCCAGACGGTTTTACAACATCAAGCCCCATGGAAACAAGACGGTCATACACATAGTCCAGACGTTTTTTGTATTGTTCCCTCATAATCAGCGCGTCGTCAAAGCCGTTTGTCACAGCTTCAAGCGCGGCTTTTTGAGAAATGGATGACGCGCACGACACATTATACTGATGAACTTTTAAAATGTGCTTTGCTATGTCTTTCGGTGCGAATAAAAATCCAATTCTCCAACCGGTCATGCTGTGTGATTTTGACAAGCCGTTAATGACAATCGTTTGATCCCGCAAATGGGTTGCGATCGAGTAATGCGGTCTGTCATATGTTAATTCACTGTATATTTCATCAGATAGTACGAAGACATTTCTGCCTTTTAAAAGGGCTGCGATGCTTTTCAGTTCTTCTTCAGATAAAGTCACGCCGGTAGGATTTGACGGATAAGGAAGCACGACACACTTGGTGTTAGGAGTCAGAGCATCTTCAATCAGACGGGCAGTTAGCTTAAAGCCGTGTGACGTAGTATCAACAATGACAGGCTTGGCGCCGCACAAATTGATAATAGGCTCATAGCCTGGATAAATCGGGCCTGGCATAATTACTTCATCACCAGGGGATAAAATCGTCCGGAATGCAGCATCAATGGCTTGGCTTGCGCCCGTTGTAATGATGATTTCAGATTCAGCATCATAGTTGAAATCCGCTTTTTTCTTCATATAAAGCTGCACAGCTTGTCTCAGCTCCAGGTAGCCGGCGTTCGGAGTATATGACGTCACGTTTTCATCAATGGCTTTTTTTGCGGCAGCTTTCACGTGATGCGGCGTGAAAAAATCAGGCTGGCCGATTGTAAGTGAAATTACGTCTTCATGTTGAGCTACAAGATTTGAGAATTTGCGTATTCCTGAAATTTCAATCTCTCTTGCTTTCGGATTCAGCAAATGTTCCATAATTCATCACCTTAACAAATATAATGAGTTTATCCTATTTTACCACTAGCTGATCATTTGTCACCTTTTTAGCAGATATATTTCGATTGTATGCGCCCTTTTTCTAAACATACCTTTCGTTCAGAAAAAAAGAAGACAACCAGCGATTTGATTGTCTTTATTGTATCATGTTCTATTATTGTTTATATGTGCCAATTTCATTAATAACCATAATCAAAATGAAGGTCTTCGTGCCAAATCATATACGGGGGATGTCCTTGTTGAAGGTCAGCTGATTCTTTCTTCATATGCAGGTAAGTCTCTTCGCTGATATCTTCTAAAACAGTCATTTCATTATCTTTAAATATTACTAAGGTACCCATTATTTACACCCTTCTTTGGAAAAATCCTTGACTATTTTATCATTGTTAGTTGGAAAGTCAATGGGTATTAGGAAAAAAGTTTCTTTTTTAAAGAGTCGCGGCATGACGCTTTCATAATCCGATTTTGAAGAGCTGTGCCATTCACTTTTTACAATTTACGCCGATATATACAGTACAATACTGAATGTGAATAGCGAGGGATTTAAGTGTCGTTACAACAATACGAAATTTTATTGGATTCTGGTACAAATGAATTAGAAATTGTGAAGTTTGGCGTGGGTGATAATGCTTTCGGGATTAACGTCATGAAGGTAAGGGAGATAATTCAGCCAGTCGAGGTGACATCAGTACCTCACTCCCATCAGCATGTAGAAGGAATGATTAAGCTCAGAGGAGAAATTCTCCCTGTGATCAGCCTCTTCTCATTTTTTGGAGTTGAGCCTGATGGATCAAAAGACGAGAAATATATCGTGACTGAATTTAATAAACGGAAAATTGTTTTCCATGTCGGCTCTGTTTCTCAAATTCACAGAGTATCCTGGGAAGCAATTGAAAAGCCAACATCGTTAAATCAAGGAATGGAGCGGCACCTTACCGGAATTATTAAGCTCGAAGACGTGATGATCTTTTTGCCTGACTACGAAAAAATTATTTATGACATTGAATCAGACTCAGGTGTTGATACGTACAATATGCATACCGAGGGCTTCGATGAAAGAAGAGCTGATAAAAAGCTTATCATTGTAGAGGACTCACCGCTCTTGATGCGCCTCTTGCAGGATGAGTTAAAAGAAGCAGGGTACAACAATGTTTCTTCATTCGAAAACGGAAAAGAGGCATATGAATACATTATGAACCTTGCTGAAAACGAAACTGATTTATCAGAACAGATTGACATGATCATCACTGATATTGAAATGCCAAAAATGGACGGACACAGGCTCACAAAGCTGCTGAAGGAAAATCCGAAAAGCTCAGACGTTCCGGTTATGATTTTCTCATCATTAATTACGGATGATTTGCGTCATCGCGGAGAAGTCGTTGGCGCAGATGAGCAAATCAGCAAGCCTGAGATCAGTGACTTGATTAAAAAAGTGGATACGTATGTCATCGAATAATTAAGAACAGCCGTGCCTGAGTGGCACGGCTGTTTTTATTTTAAAAGTAACTCTCGCCAAGCTTTTTAAAAACAGGTTTATGATAAGCTGGCTGCTGGCGATTTGGCACAAGCGGTTTTTCTTTCATGCCGACATAGTCTTGCAACAGGTGTTTCGCTTTTGTTAAAGACATTTGAGCTTTAGGATTTCGGTACGATTGATTAAGTGTACCTAAATGCGGAAGATGTTCGAAGTCTTCTTTAGTTGGAGGCATGTGAAAATAGTAGTCTCCGATTGAGATAAGCACGTCCGATTGCTGTTGGCTGAACCTTGGATTTTTTGAAAAATGAAGCCCTATTTTCTTTCCTTTACCTTCTTTAACAAGCTTTTGCAAAGCCCGTTTTTTCAGCAGATATAGGTATTTAGGGTTGGGGGCGGTTTTTGCATGGCGGTTCACAGTGTAAACTGCTTTTGAAAGATTTTCTACGGTTGGCTGCAGATCTTTCGTATATGCATGGTCGTCCATTATTTCTCTCCTTTGCTCTTATCAAATTCTATATGATTAGATTATACTTTTTTAAAGTTGAAATGCAAATATTGAATGTAAAAATGCGCTTTTTTCTTAGAAAAAAAGCGCATTTTTTAACGTATATTATACAGATCTTGCTTTCTTCTTCGGCTGCTCTTGAAATGCTTCCTGAACATTCACTTCCGCAGCCTGTGCACTGTATTTTGGCAATGCAACAAAATAAAAAATAAAAACAAGCAGGATGATAACGCCCATGCCGTAATAAAGATAATCAATGTTTGAAACGAACTTAGGGAATAACAGCGCAACTAAGCCGAGTGTCAAAGACTGTGCAAACATCATAAAAGGGTCCTGCAGGCCGCTTACACGTCCCATCAGCCTTGGATGAACAATCTTTGGCATCCATCCTCCGATTGCAATGTTGATCGGTCCAATGCACATTCCCAGGGCAAAAGCTGCCGCATAGTACACCCATAAAACATTCGTGTAGCCAAGAACGAAAATCAGCAAGCCTGCAATGAAAATCGGTATCGACATTAAAAAGTGCGGCTTCACTTTTTTAGAGATGATCGTGCCGATTACACTTCCCGCCAGCAGCCCAAACCCGAGTGCGATCGTAAATACAGATGTGTGCCACTCATAACGGTCAGGCGCCAATCCGTATTTCATTGTAAACATTGGTAATACGGCGAATCCTCCGTTGACAAATCCAAAAATGAAGAAACCGAAAATAAGAGATGCCAGCAGTTTGTTTTTTGAAATATAGAGAATCCCTTCCCTAAAATCATTTATTGAATCTTTAACAGAAGCTTTTCTCCAGCTGAATGCACCGTTTGGCTGTCGGGCTTCTTTCGGGATCCGGCAGCTGCGGATCAGCAGCCCGGAAATGATAAAGCTGACAAAATCAAGAATAATGGCGCCTTCAATACCGATTGTGTTGTACATAACAGCGCCTATTCCAACTCCGAACACCATAAAAATACTAAAAAGCATCTGGTTAAGCCCTGCCGCTTTCGCATAATGCTCCTTCGGCAGGATGGCTTGTACCAAACTGTTTTCTGCCGGAAAGAAAAATTTCGTTACAGCGCTTCTGATAAATAAAATACAGAAAACAAGAGGAATATTGCCGGTAAATAAAGTGAAAAAAAGAACGACAGTCAGGCCGGCTCTGATCCAATCACAGTTTTCTGCTACCTTTTTTCTGTCAAACCGGTCCGCGACTACTCCTACGATCAGAAATACAAATACAGTCGGAAGAGAATACATCAGCTCCGCCAAGGTCGTATATGAAGGCTGGCTGCTGAAGCGGTCCAGCAAGAAAAAAGCGAATGCCATGTTGCCTACTGTCGTACCCATTTGAGAAGCGAGTGCTGCGAAAAATAGACGAACAAAGTTACGATTTTTAAATATATCCATAAAAACGCTCCTTACCCTAAAGGTCCCACTTTATCATATTATAAACCGCCTGTTTTTGAAACAAATAAGAAAACATTACCGGTTAATGGTGACTCTTGTTCCGTTTGGCACAATTGAAGCGAGTTCGATCACGTCTTTGTTATGCATGCGAATGCAGCCTTTAGAAACAGCCTTGCCAATCGAAGCGGGATTATTCGTCCCGTGTATTCCGTAGTGCTGTTTTGAAAGGCTTAGCCAATAAGCGCCAAATGGGCCGCCGGGCTTGCGCTGGCGGTTAATAATGTAAAACTCGCCAGTAGGCGTTTGCGTTAGTATTTTACCAACAGCGATGGGATAGGTTTTCATGATTTGATTATTCTGGAACAGCGTAAGGGTCTTCGCTCCGATTGAGACTGCAATATGATACGGAATCGTATTTGGGTCCGGCAGGCCGGGTATGACAATGGACTGTCCCGCAGTGATCCCTGCCTGCAGTGACGGATTAGCCTGTATTATTGCAGCGGTGCTGATTCTAAAATCAGCCGCGATGCTGCTCAGTGTATCACCTTGCTTCACCTGGTACGTAAGCAGTTTCCTCATCCTCCTTTTTTACTTATAAGTATTGATGAGGAGTCCATCCTGCTACATTAATTTATGCTTTTTAAGGTAAAGACAGTGATTTCAGGTTTGGCTAGAAACCGCAAAGGCAGTCTGGTCATCCCAAGGCCGCGGTTTACGTAAATATGAGTGCTGCCTGTTTGATACATTCCTT
The DNA here is from genome assembly GCF_023238245.1 of Bacillus rugosus. NCBI lineage: Bacteria > Bacillati > Bacillota > Bacilli > Caryophanales > Bacillaceae > Bacillus > Bacillus rugosus. The sequence goes on from NZ_CP096590.1 coordinate 1,503,405, forward strand.
CTGTGTAGACCTTTCCATATGGGGGCGTAATAATCGGTCCGTAAAAAGGCAGCTGAATCTGGCCGCCGTGTGTATGGCCGGAAAGCTGAAGATTCACCGGATATCCTGTTGTTTTCAGGGCTGCATCAGGTTCATGGACGAGCAGAATGGAAAATAGTCTGTCACTTAGCTTTGATAGGATGCCTTCATAATCTGGGTTTCCGAGCATTAAGTCATCAAGCGATGCAATCTCGATTTGGCTGCCATCTGCAAGCGACAATGTTTGATAGCCATTGCGGTATACCGTAAAACCGCCGGCCGCCATCAGGCTATTGTAAACGGCAGTTCCAAAGCCTCCATGATCATGATTGCCGTAAATACAAATCTTTCCAAAGGGCGCATGTAGTTTTTTCAATAATGGAATTACGGCCTGGTGTTGCTGGTACGTATCAGGATTATCGATGATATCACCTGTAAAAACAATGAGATCAGGTTTAGATTCATGAATTGTCAAGATGACAGTTTTTAAATCTTCAAGAGTAAAATAATCACTCAAGTGTGTATCACTGAACTGCACGATTTTAAATCCGTCAAATCCGTGCGGGATAAGAGAGCTTTTTATTGTGTGTTCGGTTGTCTCGATCATATGCGGCTCCAGATATCTGGCATAGCTGTATCCTCCGCCGGCAGTTAAAGCCCCGGCAGCAAGAGCACCGAACATTCCTTTCAAAAATTGCCTTCTGGATATCTTTTTCATTTCAAACCAACCTTTAATAGAGTTTTTCTATTATAGCATCTGTATCTTGAAAAAATCTCATGTCAGCATGTACTGACAGAGGCAGGCATATAATGATAGAATAATATTGAATGAATACTCATTCATAATAGGAGGGAGAAACATGGAAAAAAAAGCAGTTATCATTACCGGCGGGTCAAGCGGCATGGGAAAGGCGATGGCAAAAAAACAGGCTGAATTAGGCTGGTATGTCATGGTGACAGGACGGAACCAGGAAGCACTAGAGGATACGAAAAGAGAAATTGAGACCTTTGAGGGGCAAGTCGCCTGTTTTCAAATGGATGTCCGTTCTGATTCCGAAGCTTCAAACATGATTACAGAAGCAATAAAAGCCTTTGGACGGCTTGATGCGCTGATTAACAATGCAGCCGGAAATTTTATTTGTCCGGCAGAAAAGCTAACGCCCAATGGATGGAAAGCCGTTATTGAGATTGTTTTAAACGGTACATTTTTTTGCAGCCAAGCCGCGGCAAGGCATTGGATCGAGCAGCAGCAGAAGGGCGTCATTTTAAATATGGCCGCCACATACGCTTGGGGAGCGGGAGCGGGGGTCGTTCATTCCGCTGCAGCCAAAGCAGGAGTATTGTCACTGACAAGGACGCTGGCCGTGGAGTGGGGAAGCCAATACGGCATCCGCACAAACGCGATTGCACCTGGACCAATTGAGCGAACAGGCGGTGCGGAGAAGCTATTTGAATCGGAAAAAGCGATGGCCCGCACAATGAACAGTGTCCCGCTCGGCAGGCTGGGCACACCGGAGGAAATCGCCGCTTTGGCCGCGTTTATACTTTCAGATGAAGCATCCTATATGAATGGGGAGTGTGTCACAATGGACGGTGGGCAATGGCTGAATCCCTATCCGTTTTAAAGCATATTAATCTATGGATTCAATGTGGTATAATCAGACAAAGATAGAGAAGCAGGTGATAACATGTTGGATCCACTTGATATTTTAACGAACATTAATGATGTCCTTCCATATTACCAGGCGATTTTCAGTGCCGAGGAACAGAAGATCGTCGGATATGAGGTGCTGGGGCGAATTGTGGCAGATTCAGAAATCCAAAGTCTCGGGCCCTTCTTTTTAGACGCGGGGATACCCGAAGAATATAAATTAGAGGTTGATAATAGAATTATCCGCCAGGCTCTTGACCGTTTTTTAGAGGCCGATTCTGATCTGCTGATTTTTATGAATCAGGATGCCAATCTGCTGATGCTTGATCACGGCGAAAGCTTTCTGGAGCTTTTGAAATCATATGAAGCAAAGGGAATTGAACTCCACCGGTTTGTACTTGAAATTACGGAGCACAATTTTGAAGGGGATATTGAGCAGCTCTACCATATGCTTGCCTACTATCGTACATACGGAATTAAAATCGCAGTTGATAACATCGGAAAAGAAAGCAGCAATTTGGACAGAATCGCACTTCTTTCACCAGATCTGTTAAAAATCGATTTGCAGGCGCTGAAAGTATCACAGCCGTCACCGTCATATGAGCATGTTCTGTACAGCATATCTTTATTAGCGAGAAAAATCGGTGCGGCGCTCCTGTATGAAGACATTGAGGCGAACTTCCAGCTTCAATACGCTTGGAGAAACGGAGGCCGTTATTTTCAGGGGTATTACTTGTTGTCCCCGTCTGAAACGTTTCTAGAGAGAGATGTTTTGAAACATAGACTTAAAACTGAATTTCACCAATTTATCACACATGAGAAAAAGAAGCTTGAAACCGTCTACGAGCACTCTGAACAGTTTTACAGACGGGTTCATCAAGCTGTAACATCTTTGAGAAAAAACAATCTGTCTTCTGATGATGACTTTATTAAAAAGCTGGCGGAAGAGCTGACCGATTGCAGCTTTAGAATTTACATGTGTGATGAAGAAGGCGATCAGCTGACGGGAAATGTGTTCAAACAAGATGGAGAATGGATTTACCAGCCGGAATACGCGGAAAAGAATTGGAGCTGGCGTCCTTATTTTCTGGAGAACATTATGAGAATGAGAAATCTCAGAAAAGGGTTTTTCAGTGATCTGTACAGTGATTTGGAAACAGGTGAAATGATCAGGACGTTTTCGTATCCGATGGATGATCAGATGTATTTATTTATAGACTTGCCTTATTCTTATTTATATGAGCAGGATGGATTGATTTAAGCGGCTGAAAGGCCGTTTTTTTTTATGAATTGAAAAAAATATCAAAAAACGATTGACATTGATACTGAGAATCATTATCATTTAATTATAGAGAGAAGCTACTCTCTGTTCCCCAACCCCTCTATCAGATCAAGATCCGAAAAAGCTTGGCGCTACCCCCGCCAAGTTTTTTTATTTGCCAAAGCATAAGACAATCCAATAAAACAATAAACCTAACTAGGGGAAAACGTTCACACTGGGAGCATCAAAAATGTTCTTTCAGCGCTCGAATAACCGCACCAATGCGGCAGTGCAAGAGCTATTAGGCGGAAAATGCGGCGAGATGTCTCCTCTGATTCAATACATATTGCAAAATTCCAAAAGAAGATTTTGATGAAATTGCAAAAAGCCTTCTCGAATCTGCAGGTATATCAAAAAAATCATAATTGTATGCATGACATTCAAAAAAAAGCCTCAAACTAAAAAAAATAGTTTTTTCACTTTTTTTCTTTTCTTAAATTCAGCAGTGAAAATGCCATCCTGTTCGACTTTATGGTATGATGCTCAATAGAACTTGTATTATAATAAATACTTGTTGATTTGAAGTTGCTTTTTGAAAGGAGTCTTTTTTTAGAATGTCACAATTAATGGGTATCATCACACGGCTGCAAAGTCTGCAAGAAACGGCGGAAGCGGCTAACGAGCCAATGCAGCGTTATTTCGAAGTAAATGGTGAGAAAATATGCAGTGTTAAATATTTCGAAAAAAATCAAACGTTTGAACTGACGGTTTTCCAAAAAGGTGAAAAACCTAACACATATCCGTTTGATAATATTGACATGGTTTCTATCGAAATCTTTGAACTTCTTCAGTAAGATTCCTGAAATAGTGGGAACAATCTTCCGCTTTTGCAAAAGTAATCGAAATAAACGGTAAGGAGCATACTTGTTTCATGGTTGTAAATCCTTGAAAAGGAGTGTCGTGATGGCTGATTCTTTTCTGTTTTATAATCTTTCAGAAGCACAGATGACCTTTCAAGATGTGATGGAACGGCTTAAAGCCTTTGTTCGAAAGGACCCCCGTTCTTCCTATGTGTTATCGATCGGAACCGATTCACAGGTGTACCGCGATTACACAAAGTTTATTACCGCATTGCATTTGCATCGTACAGGCAAGGGAGCTTGGGGCTGCTTGAAAAATCATACAGTCAACAGACCCATACATAGCCTTCGGGAGAAAATTTCGTTAGAAACGGCGTACAGCCAAGAAACAGCCGCTCATATTCTTGATGGGCACTTAATGGATATTACCGATCTGCTCCTGCCCTTTACAGGAGAGGGGGCGGATCTTACCTTTGAGGTTCATTTGGATATTGGGAAAAAAGGGCTTACAAAAGAACTGATTCAAGAGATGACAGGGCGTATCACTTCCATGGGGATTGAGGCGAAAATAAAACCGGATTCATACACTGCCTTCAGCTATGCAAATCGTTTCACAAAATAATTCCGGCTAAAAAGCCAAGGGAAATGTCGAATTATGCGGTTGACGTTTGTTTTCTGATTACTTATTCTAGCGGTAGAGCTGAAAGTAAGTTGTCTTGCTTTCAGAGGTATTCAGTATAAAACAGGGGGCCTGATTGCGAATGAGTCTTATCGGTGAACGATTTACAGAAGAAGAACAAAAACTTCTGCTGAATATCCTGATCAACCATGAGTATGCCATCGAGCTATTAAGCAGTGAGATCAACGATATAGAGACAGGAACCAAAAACGTTGACGGAACCACCTACAAAAAACTTGTAACGCTATACGACCGATTTCGATTTGAAAATTAATGGAGCACCCTATAATTGATACTCACACAAAGAGTATCTTTTTTATTGAAAGGAAACTTTTCGACAAATACTGATAAAGTTTATATTATTGTAATATAGGGAATGTATTGTTGATGAAAATGAAAAGGGGTCGAAAACATGATAAGCTTACAATCAGACCAGCTTCTTGAGGCAACAGTCGGACAATTTATGATTGAGGCGGACAAAGTAGCGCACGTTCAAGTCGGCAACAACCTTGAGCACGCATTATTAGTGCTGACAAAAACCGGATACACAGCCATCCCGGTTCTTGATCCTTCCTATCGTTTACATGGATTAATCGGTACAAATATGATCATGAACAGCCTTTTTGGGCTTGAGCGAATCGAGTTTGAAAAGCTTGACAAGATTACTGTCGAAGAAGTCATGCTGACTGATATTCCGCGGCTTCATATCAATGATCCGATTATGAAGGGATTTGGCATGGTCATTAATAACGGATTTGTTTGTGTGGAAAATGACGAACAGGTGTTTGAAGGAATTTTTACGAGAAGAGTGGTTTTAAAGGAATTGAATAAGCATATACGCTCATTGAACAAGTAGGCTTCACGGCCTATTTTTATTATATTGGCAGAGGAAGAAAGAAAGCGTATACATAATTTAAATCAGCATAGGGCTTGAATCAGAAACTAAGATTTTATTAGAATGGGAGATAAGAAAAACTTATTGATGACAAAAAGGAGGACGACATGCAGCTTCAAGAGCTTCATATGCTCGTAGTTTTAGCTGAGGAGTTAAATATGAGAAAGGCGGCGGAACGGCTTTTTGTATCTCAGCCGGCTTTATCTCAGCGCTTACAAACAATTGAAAAGGCGTGGGGCACAAAAATCTTTTTAAGATCCCAAAAAGGGTTAACGGTAACGCCGGCCGGTGAGAAAATCATTCAGTTTGCCAATGATGTGACGTTAGAGCAGGAAAGAATAAGAGAAAATATTGATGAGCTTGAAGGTGAAATTCATGGCACATTGAAGCTTGCCGTCGCCTCCATAATCGGCCAGCATTGGCTTCCTAAAGTCCTAAAAACGTATGTGGAAAAATATCCGAATGCAAAGGTCTCACTCATTACCGGCTGGAGCAGCGAAATGCTGAAAAGCTTATATGAGGATCAGGTTCATATCGGCATTATTAGGGGCAACCCTGAGTGGAAGGGCCGTAAAGATTACTTAATGACAGATCACCTGTATTTAGTGGACACTGAAATTTCCTGCATTGAAGATATTGCCCATACAGAACGGCCGTTTATCCAATTTAAAAGCGACAGCACTTATTTTCAGGAAATTCAGCACTGGTGGCATCAAAAATTTAAAACGTCGCCAAAACAGACGATATTGGTTGATCAGATTGAAACGTGCAAACAGATGGCGCTGCACGGAATCGGTTATGCCATTTTGCCGTCTGTCACCCTTCAAAACGAAGATAAAGTCAATAAAATGCCTCTGTTAGACATGAAAGAGCATCCGATCGGACGGGATACATGGCTATTAGGCTATGAGCCTGCATTTGAGCTGAAGCAAGTTCAAGCTTTTGTTCAAGTGATAAAGGATATGCTGGATCAGGAAAATCCATTTTAAAGACAGCGATGTGCTGTCTTTTTTTTATTTACATATTGACAATGAAAATCATTATCAGTTAAAGTGATACATATGATATTGAAAATCATTATCAATTGATGAGGTGATAACATGGCTAAAGCCTTGATTACATATGCCAGCATGTCAGGTAATACAGAGGACATTGCCGTAATTATAAAAGAAACGCTGCAGCAATATGAATTAGGTATCGATTGTGTCGAGATAGATGATGTGGATGTGTCTGCACTGACATCCTATGATTATGTATTGATTGGCACCTATACATGGGGCGACGGCGATTTGCCTTACGAAGCGGAGGATTTTTTCGAAGAGGTCAAACAGCTTCAGCTTAATGGCTTAAAAACAGCCTGCTTCGGATCTGGAGATTATTCTTATCCAAAGTTTTGTGAAGCGGTCAATTTGTTCAGTGCCATGCTGCAAGAGGCGGGAGCTGCTGTTTACCAGGAAACCTTGAAAATCGAACTGGCGCCTGAAACAGATGAAGATGTGGAAAGCTGCCGCGCGTTTGCGAGAGATTTTCTTGCATGGGCAGATTATATGAACAAGGAAAAAATCCATGTTTCATAAAGGAGCGACTGCTGTCACGGCATCCGCATTTTCTGGTTATTTTGTGGCGGTACAAAGAGAAGGCATTTTTCATTATTCTTTAGAGCAGGGCTGGAGAAAGCTTTTTCGTTTGAAAAGCAAAATTCATTGCATCAGTTACATAGGGCCTTACTTATTTGGTGTCGGTGAAAAAGGAACGGTCATTCGCTCGTCTGACGAGGGGAAAACCTGGACGATGTCGAGCTTTCCGACAAATGCAACAGTGTGGGCGATTACCGGCCGAAACGACGGATTTGTCTGCGCCCATGGCAAGCATTGCATTTATGTATCGGATGATTTTGGCGTTTCATGGCGCGTAGCCAAACCTTTTGCGGAATTGGATAACCCGCCTGTAATCCGTTCATTGTGCCTGCACGGCGGCAGTCTTTTCATCGGTACGCAAATACACGCATATTTTGGGGGCATTTGGGCTTACGATTTTAAACGTGATACTGTCCAAATCGTTAAAAAAGAAGAAAACCGGATGACGGCATCCATGCTCGTGTTCAATGAAAATTGGCTTGTGGCGGCAATGGGTTCTGTGAAAGGAAAGCACGGTGGAGTCACTGTACGGAATACTTTGACTGACGAAGAATTCACCATACAATCCAGCATGATCAGAAAAGAAGAATCATTTCTTGATATTTCAGAGGATGATGGAATTATATATGTCACAACAACGCAAGATGAAAATGGTTATTCTAGAATTTACCAGGCTGATCTCGAAGCCCGGGCGTTAAAATGGTTCGATACCATTAAGGGGCATGGGTGGAGAGTGGCCAATCAGAAAGAGAATTTCTTTTGTGCAGGCTTGTATGAATGTAAATTTGTCCAGCCGTACGAAGTTTCAGCAATGATTCATTAGAGGAGGAATAAGGAATTGGGGAAGATTTTGCTCGTTTATGCAACAATGTCAGGCAACACTGAAGCAATGGCAGATTTGATTGAAAAGGGGCTTAAGGAGGCGGAAGCTGAAGCGGACCGTTTTGAAGCGATGGATATTGATGATGCACAGCTGTTTAATGATTATGATCATATTATTATGGGAACCTATACATGGGGTGACGGAGATCTGCCTGATGAATTTTTAGACCTTGCTGAAGATATGGATGAGATTGATTTTTCCGGCAAAACATGCGCTGTATTCGGTTCCGGTGATACAGCATATGAATTTTTCTGTGGGGCAGTTGATACGCTCGAAGCAAAAATAAAAGAACGCGGAGGCGAAATTGTGCTGCCTTCGGTAAAAATCGAAAATAATCCAGAAGGTGAAGAAGAGGAAGAATTAATGGAGTTCGGGAGACAATTCGCAAAAAAAAGCGGATGCACTGTCTAATCACTCACTGGGAACTGCTAAAGCGGCTGTTCCTTTTTTTCTTGTCTTTGTATCTTTCCTTTGATACAGTAATGAGGTAGAAAATCAGGAGGAGGACTATACATATGAAAATGATGGACGCAAATGAAATTATTTCATTTATTCAAAATAGTACAAAATCTACACCTGTAAAGGTTTACGTGAAGGGTGAGCTGGAAGGAATCAATTTCGGCGAATCTGCGAAAGCTTTTATCAACGGAAATACTGGTGTCGTTTTCGGTGAATGGAGCGAAATCCAAACAGCAATTGAAGAAAACAAAAGCAAAATTGAAGACTATGTGGTTGAAAATGATCGCCGCAATTCTGCGATCCCAATGCTTGATCTTAAAAATATCAAAGCGCGTATCGAGCCGGGCGCGATCATCCGCGACCAGGTTGAAATCGGTGATAACGCAGTCATCATGATGGGAGCTTCTATCAATATCGGTTCAGTCATCGGCGAAGGCACAATGATCGATATGAACGTTGTCTTAGGCGGACGAGCTACCGTTGGTAAAAACTGCCACATCGGCGCAGGTTCTGTTCTTGCGGGCGTTATTGAGCCACCATCCGCTAAACCGGTTGTCATTGAAGACGACGTTGTGATTGGCGCAAATGCTGTTGTGCTTGAAGGCGTAACAGTAGGTAAAGGAGCCGTTGTTGCTGCAGGAGCGATCGTGGTAAACGATGTTGAGCCTTACACTGTCGTTGCAGGCACACCTGCTAAAAAAATCAAAGACATTGATGAGAAAACAAAAGGCAAAACTGAAATCAAGCAGGAATTACGCCAGCTGTAAGGAATAGTTTGATAAAAAAGGCGTGGATAATATATCCACGCCTTATTCGTATAGGCAGGAGGAATGAAAATGAAGAAAGAGGAGCTCATCGCAATCCGCAGAGATCTGCACCGTATACCGGAGCTTGGATTTCAGGAGTTCAAAACCCAACAGTATTTACTAAATGTCTTGGAACAATATCCGCAAGACAGAATTGAAATTGAGAAATGGCGAACAGGGCTTTTTGTAAAGGTGAACGGGACGGCACCGGAAAAAATGCTGGCGTACAGAGCGGATATCGACGCGCTTTCTATTGAGGAGCAAACCGGTCTTCCATTCGCGTCAGAGCATCACGGTAACATGCACGCCTGCGGACACGATTTGCATATGACGATTGCACTCGGCATTATTGACCATTTTGTTCACCACCCGGTCAAACATGATTTGCTTTTTCTGTTCCAGCCGGCAGAGGAAGGACCTGGCGGTGCGGAACCAATGCTTGAGAGCGACGTTTTAAAAAAGTGGCAGCCTGATTTCATCACTGCGCTGCATATTGCTCCAGAGCTGCCTGTAGGCACCATCTCGACAAAAAGCGGCCTCCTTTTTGCGAATACATCAGAGCTTGTCATCGATCTGGAAGGAAAAGGGGGACATGCAGCCTATCCTCATTTGGCTGAGGACATGGTTGTAGCAGCAAGCACACTTGTCACCCAGCTGCAAACGATCATCTCTAGAAACACAGATCCGCTGGACAGTGCCGTCATTACAGTTGGTACCATTACCGGCGGTTCAGCGCAAAATATCATTGCGCAAACAGCTCACCTGGAAGGCACGATCCGTACGCTTTCTGAAGAATCGATGAAGCAGGTAAAGGAACGGATTGAAGATTTGGTGAAAGGAATCGAAATTGGTTTCCGCTGCAAAGGAAAAGTGACATATCCGTCTGTGTATCACCAAGTTTACAATACGAGCGGACTGACAGAAGAATTTATGTCTTTTGTTGCTGAACAACAACTGGCAACAGTAATCGAAGCAAAAGAAGCAATGACTGGAGAGGATTTTGGCTACATGCTGAAAAAATATCCCGGCTTCATGTTCTGGTTAGGTGCTGACTCTGAACATGGGCTTCATCACGCAAAGCTGAATCCCGATGAAAATGCGATAGAAACAGCGGTTAACGTTATGACAGGTTATTTTTCTGTTTATGCCAATTAAGTATAAATGAAAGAATAAAATTCCATTAAATGAGCACTCTAGTAAACGGAGGTGTTCAATAATGACTAAAAAAATTGGAATTGAACAATCGTTATCAGATGTAGAAGCTGCATTAAAAGAAAAAGGATATGACGTTGTAATGATGAAAAGCCCTGACGATGCAAAAGGCTGTGACTGCTGTGTCGTAACAGGTCTTGATAATAATGTGCAAGGCATAGCCGATACGGTAACACAAGCACCTGTCATTACAGCTTCCGGGATGACTGCTGAAGAAATTTGCAGCGAAGTTGAAAGCAGAATTCAGTAAAATAAAAACCGAAGCAAAAAGCTTCGGTTCTTTTATTTATTCTGTTTCTTTAGGAAAAGCGCGGTCAAGCGCGGTTTTTATTTCCTTTTTAAGTACCCGCTCGACCCGCCACTGTTCCATGTTTTCTGTTTTGGCAATGACTCTGATCACAATTTCAGAAGTTCCCAGTTCTTGAATCCCGATGACGTTAGGGCCTTCTTTTATTTGCGGAAGAGCGGCTGCTGTCTCATCACATACTTGCTGTAAAATATGAATCGTTTCATCAATGTTTCTTTCAGCCGGCACTTTAATATCAACTAAAGCCTGCATTGTTCCCCGCGAATGATTGCTCACGTTTGTAATGTTTCTGTTTGGGATATAATGCAGGGTTCCGTCAAAGCTGCGGATTTGAGTGGTTCTTAAGCCAACCTGCTCAACAATCCCGTCAAAGGTGGAAACGGTAATATAATCTCCGACATCCAATTGTTTTTCAAGCAAAATAAAAAAACCTGTCACGATGTCGCTGACAAGCCCTTGAGCGCCAAATCCGACAGCCAGTCCGACAATTCCTGCCCCCGCTAAAAGAGCGCTTGGGTCGTAGTGAAACAAATCCAGTACCATGACAAAGAATATAAAAATTAATATGTAAGCAAATATGTTAAGAGTCAGGCTTCGGAGCGTATGTGCACGTCCGATAGACAAGCTGTGCTGCTCCTCGAATTTCGCAAACAGGTGTTTAATGATTTTTATGCCTAAAGATCGAACGATAAAATAGAGCAATATCATAATGACGAGTTTAATGAGCAGAATACTGGCGTTTGTAATCAGTCCCGCCCAATCGTATTGTTTAATAAAATCCATGTTGGAGCTCCTTTTTTTGAATTGATTGCTGGACATTGAGATTAGTTACCCTATGCATGAATATGTTAAACTCTTTATTCAAAATTGTCGAAGCCAAAGACATGCTTGATTTGTTAAAAATTGACTCGTAAAATCCGCTCCTATATAATAATGGGCATTGTGATGTTATTAACGAATTATGGATAAACATCCTTTATTTCCATGCGAATCCGGCTTTTAAGCCAAACTATAAATTGGAGGGATACATATGGCAGAACGTATGGTAGGTATACAGGCTCCTCGTTTTGAAATGGAAGCAGTCCTTGCAAGTAAAGAATTTGGCAAAGTAAGTCTTGAGGAAAACATGAAAAACGACAAATGGACAGTATTGTTCTTCTATCCAATGGACTTCACTTTTGTTTGTCCGACTGAAATTACAGCAATGTCTGACCGCTATGACGAATTCGAAGATCTTGATGCTGAAGTCATCGGCGTTTCAACTGATACAATCCATACTCATTTGGCGTGGATTAATACAGACCGCAAAGAAAACGGCCTTGGCCAGCTGAAATATCCGCTTGCTGCTGATACAAACCATGAGGTATCCCGTGAATATGGCGTTTTAATCGAAGAAGAAGGGGTGGCCCTCCGCGGGTTGTTTATTATCAATCCTGAAGGCGAGCTCCAATATCAAACTGTTTTCCATAACAACATTGGCCGTGACGTTGATGAAACGCTTCGTGTTCTTCAAGCGCTGCAAACTGGCGGACTCTGCCCGGCTAACTGGAAACCAGGCCAAAAAACACTTTAATTCTTTCTAAGAACGAAAAAGGGTCTAACCTATTCGTTAGGCCTTTCTGTTTAATAGGAGGGTAAAGCAATGAAATTACGTCAGCCAATGCCTGAATTGACTGGGGAAAAAGCCTGGTTCAATGGTGAAGTAACGAAAGAGCAATTGATCGGAGAAAAGCCGACGCTTATTCATTTCTGGTCCATCAGCTGCCATCTGTGCAAAGAAGCGATGCCGCAAGTGAATGAATTTCGTGATAAATATCAAGATAAACTGAACGTTATAGCTGTGCATATGCCTCGTTCCGAAGATGATCTTGACCTCGGCAAAATTAAAGAAGTAGCTGCTGAACATAACATCACTCAGCCGATTTTTGTCGACAGCGATCATACTTTAACCGATGCATTTGGAAATGAATATGTGCCTGCATACTATGTGTTTGATAAAACAGGACAGCTCCGTCACTTCCAAGCCGGCGGGAGCGGTATGAAAATGCTTGAAAAACGTGTGAACCGTGTTCTGGCTGAAACAGAACAGGCATCTGAATAGTTTTTCATAAACCTGATTTAAGATCAGGTTTTTTTATTTGTACAAGAAAGCAACCGAAGAAGAGCAAGAAGATTTTTTTTCCAAATTTGGGCATAGGAAATGGTGATTTGTTTGATTGATACGCTAAAAACACAGCTAATTTTTTGATGTTTTTCCTCAACTTTAGATAAATTTCATATCCCATAACTCGAAAATTGTAGATATTACACTAAATTTCAATAAAGAAGTAAGTAATATATATATTTTCAACATTATACCAAATGAACTCGAAAAGCCCTCTATCCCTTGTGAATAAAGGATTCTGTTGAAAAATAAAACATTTTCAGAAAATAAGGAATTTTTCATAGAGTAAATATAATAGTAAAATGCTAAAATAATAGTTGATAAAATTACTTTTGTAATCTAATATCTTAATTAAAGATGTTAATTTTGATAGGGGGTACATTGAGGAATGTTTAATGAAAGAGAAGCTTTGCGCTTGCGGTTAGAACAATTAAATGAAGCTGAAGTGAAAGTCATTCGTGAATATCAAATTGAACGTGATAAAATATACGCAAAATTAAGAGAGCTTGACAGAAATGGAAGCCCTTCCGAAATCAAAAAGGATTTCCGTTCTGAAAAAAAACCTGACTCTCTGCCGGTTCTCGCTGAGCTTGCGGCTCAGGAAATCAGAAGCTATCAGCCACAATCACAGCAGCAGTCTGTTCAGCCTCAGCTTCAAACTATTTCCTCTCTTCCTGCCGGTATACCAGATGGCACAACACGAAGAAGAAGAGGGACGGCAAGACCGGGGTCAAAAGCAGCTAAGCTGCGTGAAGCTGCAATTAAAACATTAAAACGCCACAACGCGGCGATTAAGAGCTCTGAGCTTCAAAAAGAGATTGAAAAAGAAAGCGGCCTTGAAATCCCTAATATGACAACGTTTATGCAAAGCTTAATTAAAATGTACCCGGAAGTGAAAAAGCCGTATCGCGGCCAGTACATTTTAGAAGGCGAAATTGAATCAGCAGAATCAGCAAATGAATAAAGATACAGAAAAACTGCTTGGCATGGCTCAAGCAGTTTTTTTATTGAGGTTTTTTCTGTGAAGGTTTGTTTTCTTTTTCAAGATTAAGCTTATATACCCACTTTTGATATGGCTTTTCTTCAACGGCTCTGTTTTTCAGCTCTTCGATTGTATGGCTCATGGCCTGGTCTGATGATTGGGCGCGGGCAAGCTGTTTTTGAAGCACATGTATCTGTTTGGTGACATCTTCAAGTATGGTTTCTACATGATTTGGCTGCGCGTAGACCGCTGAAGCTTCTTCTTCCGTTTCTTCTTTTTGTTTCGTGCCGCCATCAATATCGGCAAAATGAGAAGCAATCCAGGCATCACTTTCATCAAGCTGCCTTTTATACGATATAATAGTTTCGTGAAATAATTTTTCTTTCGTTTTTTCTATTTCGAGCAGCCTTTCTTTCGTTTCTATGATTCGATCTTTCATATGATCAATTTCTATTTTAATATGTTTTAGCTGATATTCTTTTTCTACCATTTGCTCTTTTAGACGGCCGTTTTCGGCTTTTATCATATCGGTTTGCTGTTTTGCCTGAAGCAGCGCGTCCTGTTCCTGCTCAATAGAGGCTTGAAGATGGCTGATTCGTTTATGAAGATTTTTATTTTCTTCTTCAATTTTGATGTTAGCAATATGAAGTTTATGTTTTTCTTCTATTTCGGCTTTGCGTTTATAGGTTTCAGCAGAAAGTAACTCCTGCAACGCAACGATTTTACCAAGCAGTTCAGCTCTTATTTGGTGCAGGGTTTGGCTGGTATGGGAGGCGTGTTTCTCTTTCGTTGACATTTGTGTTAATTCGGCAGACATCTGCTGGAGTTTTTCTTTCATATCGTTATTTTCTTTAAGCAGTTTGTTATTTTTCTGATGGAAGTAGCTTGCTTCAAGTTCGGAAATCAGCCTATGGCACCTTGAAAGCTCAGATTTTAAATAAAGGTTCTCCTGAGACACGTCGTGGAAAAAAGGACCTGATCTTTTCATTCGAACCATCTCCCTCATGATGTTAACACTACAATATGCAAATACTGAACAGCTATTCCTCTTTAATAAACAGACAAGCAGTGGCGTTAGGGCTTTGCTTTTGCTATGCTTTTAACGAACTAGAGGTGAGATGACATGAAGCATATAAACGTACTGCTGGCAGGAGGAGCTTCACGGCGCTTTGGGGAACCGAAGGCATTTGTAAAATGGAAGGGCAGAATGTTTTACGAATGGGCTAAACAGGCGCTTGGAGAACATACGGTTATCATCAGCCGTCCTGAGTTTATTGATAGATTTCAAGAAAACGGTGAAAATGAAGTGTATCAAGATGCCGATCCATTTCAAGGCATGGGGCCATTGGCTGGTATATATACGGCTTTTAAAAAGACAGACGGTTATCTTTATACTGTTCTTTCCTGTGACACGCCGTTGATACAAAGAAGGACGATGCTGAAGCTCCAGCGTCTGATGACTCCGGGGATAGACGCGGTCGTTCCGATTTCAGACGGACGGGAGCAGCCATTGATTGCAATTTACCATAAACGAATCATGCCCATTCTATATGACCAGCTTTCTGAGAAGAGATTAAGAATATCAGATTTGTTAGGCCAAATTTCGGTTTGTTACGTACAGGCTGAAGAGATCGGGGCAAACCCGGCAGAGTTTGTCAATGTTAATACACGTGATGATTTTAGGCGTTTGGAAGAAAAAACGAACTCCTTCAGGTGGGACTGATGGGGGAAAAACATGTTAAGATGACATAAAAGATAAGGAGATCAGGTTTGATGGAGGAGCGTTATTCACGGCAAATCAGATTTAAGCAAATAGGGGAAAATGGCCAGAAAAGGCTGGCAGACAGCCATGTACTGGTTGTCGGAGCTGGAGCGCTCGGGACTGCAGGAGCGGAAGGGCTTACGAGAGCAGGAGTCGGTACCATTACCATTATTGACCGTGACTATGTGGAATGGAGCAATCTGCAAAGGCAGCAGCTTTACACAGAAAGCGATGCCAAACTCCGCATGCCGAAAGCCATGGCTGCCAAAGAGCATCTATCAGCGATTAACAGCGGAATACATATTGAGGCGTATGTTGCCGAAGGAACAGCCGAAACACTTGAGCCGTTGATTAAAAAAGCAGATGTCGTGATCGACGCGACTGATAATTTTGAAACCCGCATGCTGATAAACGATCTTGCCCAGAAAACAAAGACACCGTGGGTCTATGGCGCTTGTGTAAGCAGCCAAGGGATGTTCATGACGATCATTCCGGGAGAAACACCTTGTCTGTCTTGTTTGTTTGAGCAGATTCCTGTCGGCGGAGCGACGTGTGATACTGCCGGAATCATACCGCCCGCTGTGCATATCGTTTCGGCTTATCAGCAGGCTGAGGCATTAAAGCTGTTAACCGGCCAAACAGAAGCGATACAGCGCGGTTTTGTGACATTCGATGTCTGGAACAATTCGCATATGAAGATTAACGTTAATCATGTTCGCCGTGAGGATTGTCCGTCTTGCGGAGCACAGGCGGTTTACCCTTACCTCCAAGACTGGAACACACCAAAAGCCGCTGTACTATGCGGCCGTGATACAGTACAGGTAAGGTCGGAGTCATTAAAAAGAATTCCGAAACAGGAGCTCATCAAGCGGTTGAAAACAATCGGCAAAGTCGAGGCCAATGCATTTTTGCTGCATATTTTTTACGAAGATTTCAGAATCGTCATTTTCAATGACGGACGGGCACTGGTCCATGGGACAAATGATGTGAAAGAAGCCAATTCTGTGTTGGCAAGAGTGATTGGATTGTAACAACAGGAGGGGTCAGAATGCTGG
The DNA here is from genome assembly GCF_023238245.1 of Bacillus rugosus. NCBI lineage: Bacteria > Bacillati > Bacillota > Bacilli > Caryophanales > Bacillaceae > Bacillus > Bacillus rugosus. Next base: position 1,520,036 of record NZ_CP096590.1, read on the forward strand.
AGAAAAGAACACCGATACCGGTAGACGAGGCAGTTCGGCGTGTCAGCCATTTTCAAAAACAAGGAGAAATAGAATGGGTGGCGCTCGAAAACAGCCTTCATCGATTTTTAGCTGAAGACATAACAGCGGATCACCACGTACCTGCATTTGACCGTTCGCCATACGACGGTTTTGCTGTAAGAGCGTGTGATACAGCTGAAGCTTCACGTGAAAACCCAGTTCGGTTTGAGGTCATTGACCATATTGGAGCGGGGGCTGTATCTGAAAAAAAACTTGGCCCATTTCAGGCCGTGCGGATTATGACTGGCGCGCAAATCCCTGAAGAGGCAGATGCAGTCGTCATGATTGAGCTGACTCAAACCTTTGAAGAGAATGGCAAGGCGTTTATGTCTTTAAAACGCCGCTTTCAGCCGGGCGATAATATTTCAAAAACAGGTGAAGACGCTCAAAAAGGGAGTGTTTTATTGAGAAAGGGCACCCGAGTGACACCAGGAGTGACTGCGCTTTTGGCAACCTTCGGATACGCATCTGTGCCTGTCGTAAGAAAACCTGTTGTCGGGATTATCGCAACCGGTACCGAATTGCTGAATGTCAGTGATCCGCTAGAGCCGGGGAAAATCCGTAACAGCAATGCCAGTATGGTTTATGCGCAAGTGATAGAAGCAGGCGGATCACCACTTTATTTAGGGAAAATTTCTGATGATCTGGATAAAAGCTTCGCCGCCGTCAGAGAAGCCACGAAAAAGGTTGATTTTCTAATCACAACTGGCGGCGTGTCAGTCGGTGATTTTGACTTTTTGCCTGCGATCTATGAAAAACTCGGAGCGGACGTGCTGTTTAATAAAGTTGCTATGCGCCCGGGCAGCGTGACAACGGTGGCGCATGCAAACGATATGCTGCTGTTTGGACTTTCAGGTAATCCGTCAGCATGCTATGTCGGTTTTGAACTGTTTGTCAAACCGATGATCCAGACGTGGCTGCTCAACGAAAAACCGCATTCGATTTGTGCGGAAGCTGTTTTGACAAAGGATTTTCCGAAGCCGAACCCATTTACCCGATTTGTTCGTGCGTTCGTGTACCACCAGGAAGGGAAGCTGCTGGCGGCTCCCGTCGGATTAGATAAGTCGAGCTCCGTCACGTCACTTGCAGAAGCAAATGCGTTTATTATCCTGCCGGGCGGCACGAGAGGATATGAATCTGGCCGAACGGTTCAAGTGCTGCTCATCAGAGAAGAGAATGGAAGTGAATGGCCTTGGTCCGTCCTTTCCCGATCGTCCAAGTTGTAGGGTTTCAAAACAGCGGGAAAACAACATTTATCGAGCGTATTCTTAAAAAAGCCTCTAAACAGGGGCTCAATTTGGGCTGCCTGAAGCATCACGGTCACGGCGGTGAACCGCAAACGTTCACTGACGGAAAAGACACTGACCGATACCAAGCGGCAGGCGCTGATGTGACAGCAGTAGAAGGTGCCGGGGTGTTACAGCTGACAGCCCGCCGCAATTGGGATTTGCCGCGGCTGATCGAGTTACATCGGTTTCTCGAAACAGACTGCCTTCTGATAGAAGGCTTTAAAAAAGCCCCTTATCCTAAAGTAGTTATACTAAGCGAAAAGGAAGATCTAGAAGCGCTGCAGGCAGTAAATACAATCGCTATCATCTATAGAAAAAAAGAGCATATGACAGAGCATCAGGGATTACCCGTTTTTCATGCGGATGATCCGGTTGCCGTGGATTTTGTGCTTTCACAGCTGAAGGGGGAATCTGCATAATGGAACGGTTTGAGATTACGAAAACACCCATTATTACTGAAGACATCATCAAAAAAGTGGAGAAACGGGAAGCAGGGGCAATTACTACATTTATTGGCACGGTTCGGGAATGGACAAACGGAAAAAGAACGGTTCGCCTTGAATATGAGGCATATGAACCGATGGCCGTGCAGATGCTGGCTCGAATCGGCGCTGAAATTGAAGAAAAGTGGGAGGGCGCTTCAGCCGCGATCACGCACCGTGTAGGTGTCCTGGATATCGGTGAAGCAGCGGTCGTGATCGCTGTATCTTCACCCCATCGAAAAGCTGCTTATGAAGCCAATGAGTATGCTATCGAACGAATTAAACAGATTGTGCCGATTTGGAAAAAAGAAATTTGGGAAGACGGTGAGAAATGGATCGGCGACCAGCTTGAAACAACAGCTTATCCGAACGGAAAACCAGATCTAAGCGAGGGAGAGCAGCATGATTAAAATTCTTTTATTTGCAGGGCTTGCCGAACAGGCCGGCACACAGGCAGTGGAAATAGATATGGAACAAGCAACGACAGACGAGATAAAAGCGAGTCTAAAAGAACAATACGGCCTCGAATCCATTGATACAGCTATGATTGCTGTTAACGAAAGCTATGTAAAAGAAAACACCTCCGTATCTTCAGGTGACACGGTAGCTATCATTCCGCCGGTCAGCGGTGGATGAAAACCGGACGGCATTCAGCCATCCGGTTTTTCTTTATTTTTTTCGCATATCCCCAAGTATCCTCAGCATACAATGATTTTCTGTAAGCGTTTATTCTACATAAGGGATTCCCTATAAAGTAAGAGACTCACTCCATCATTAGACTGAATTTTTGAAAAACAATAGAAATTTATTTCGGGTATCGATATAGTAAAGATGATAAAAACTGGAAAGGTGCTGGATATGGAGACATTTAAAAGACTAAAAATGTTTTATTGGCCGTACAGAAAAGTGTTTATGTGGTCGCTTCTGGCTATGCTTTTGATGACTGCGATTACTGTCGTATACCCGATTATCCTGCAAATTACGATTGATGAAATCGTACTGGGTAGGCAGTATCAGCTTGCAGCATGGGTTAGCTTAGGATTTATTGCGGTAATGGCCCTGAAAGGAACCGCCACTTTTTTTCATCAATATTTAGGTGATATGTTCGGAATCAAATCCGTTTATCGGCTGAGAAATGGCCTGTATGAAAAACTGCAGCGGCTTTCTTTTTCTTACTATGATAACGCGAAAACAGGAGATTTGATGTCCAGGCTGACAGCTGATGTTGAAGGGCTTCGTTTTTTCTTGTCATACGGTCTCGCTGAGCTCATTCGATTCGGCCTGCTGGTCGCCATCAGCCTGTCGGTCATGTTTTACTATTCTGTTTCACTTACGCTTGTAACAATAGCTGTTCTGCCATTTCTCGCTGTTGCTGTATATCAGTTTGACAAAAGGGTCCATCCTGCCTTTAGAGGCATCCGCAAATCGTTTGCGACACTCAATACAAAAGTTCAGGAAAATATCAGCGGCATCAATACGGTGAAATCTCTTTCCAGAGAAGATTTTCAGATCAGCACTTTCAATAAGGCTAATGCAGAATACAGGGCACAGTATTTACAAACATCATCCATTTGGTCTGCGTATTTCCCTTTAATGGAGTTCATCGGTAATATTTGTATTGTAGCTCTCCTCTCATATGGCGGCTACTTGGTCATGCAAAATCAGCTTAATCCCGGCGAGCTTGTCGCTTTTTTCAGTCTCGTCAATTATATGATGTGGCCGATTATGAACTTAGGCTTTGTAATCAATATGTTCTCGCAAGCAAAAGCATCAGGTGAACGCCTGCTGGAAATTCTGGAAAAAGAAGAAGACATCACAGACGCCGCTCACGCTTTGCATAAACAAAAATTAACCGGCAATGTCCATTTCGAAAATGTCTCTCTTGCATACGGAAAAGAACAAACAAACGCGCTGTGCAATGTAAGCTTTGAGGTTAGCAGCGGGAAGGTAATCGGACTATTGGGCCCGACAGGTTCAGGCAAAAGCTCAGTTACACAGCTCCTCACCAGATTTTACAGCCCTGTTGGCGGAATGATTACCATTGATCACAAACCCATCACAGATTATTCGTTAAAAACTCTTCGCTCCAATATCGGGGTCGTACTTCAAGAATCTTTTCTGTTTTCATCTACGATTCGATCAAACATTTCATACGGGAGGCCGGATGCCTCGATGGAAGACATTATCGAAGCGGCAAAAAGGGCGCAGGCTCACGACTTTATTATGGAGCTTCCAGATGGATATGACACGATGCTGGGAGAGAGGGGAATGGGGCTTTCCGGCGGACAGAAACAGCGTATCGCCATTGCGAGAGCCATTTGTTTGAACCCGAGCATTTTAATATTGGACGACGCCACAAGTGCAGTAGATATGCAAACGGAGCACAGCATACAGCTTGCCTTAAAAGAAGTCATGGAAAACCGCACAACCTTTATCATCGCTCACCGCATTTCTTCACTGAAACACGCCGATGAAATTCTCGTTTTTGATAAGGGGCGCATTTGTGAAAGGGGAACACATCAAGAGCTTCTTGAAAAAGGCGGCTATTATAAAAAAAATTACGATTTGCAATACCGTGATGTCAAATTGATCAATGAGCCGCATCAGGTCGGGTAGGGAGGGCCATATGAAACAAGCAAAAAAACAGGGGATTTTGGAGCGTTTCTATTATTCTTCAGATGAAATCATTGAAAAGCCTTTTAACTGGGCTCAAATGTGGCGGCTGCTGAGCTATGTCAAACCATATCGAAAAACAATTTTGCCGCTTTCTTTTCTCACCGTATTGATTGGGACTGCTGTAAAGCTTGTGATTCCTATTCTGATCGGCGTTTATGTTCTCGATCAAGCCATTACAGCGAGAAACTCGGAGCTGCTGATTCAGCTCATTTTCATTATTAGCGGTTTATATGTCCTCAATTATGCGGCCAATGTGTTAAGAATCAGGTGGATGAATCAGCTTGGCCAACATGTGATATACGATTTGCGGCAGCATTTATTTACCCATGTGCAGCGCTTATCCCACCGGTTTTTTGATCAGCGGTCGGCCGGGTCGATCTTGGTCAGGATTATGAATGATATTAACTCTCTTCAGGAGCTCTTTACAAGCGGAGTCATCAACTTATTGACGGACTTGCTGCTTCTGGCCGGCGTTATTATCATTTTGTTTACGCTGAGCCCAGAGCTGACTATCGTCATCATGGTGACACTGCCGATTATGTTTTTTATTTCAACAAGTCTCAGAAAAAAAATACGCCGCTCCTGGCAAACGGTGCGCCTTAAGCAATCAAAGCTCAATTCTCATCTGAACGAAAGCATTCAGGGCATCCGTGTCACACAGGCATTTACACAGGAAGAAGAAAACATGACGTATTTTGACGGTGTCAATCAGGAGAACTACAAATCATGGCGGGAAGCAACAAGAAAAAATGCCATGTTCCGTCCGCTGGTAGAAATGACGAATGCGATAGGAACTGCTGTTTTGATTTGGTATGGCGCCACACTCATCATGAATGAAACCATCACGATTGGCGTCTTCGTTTCTTTTGCCTTCTATCTGGGCATGTTTTGGGAACCTATTTCGAGACTGGGCCAGGTCTATAACCAGCTGTTAATGGGGATGGCATCATCAGAACGGATTTTTGAGTTTCTGGACGAACAGCCAAATGTCAAGGAGAAGCCGGATGCCATTCATAAGAAAAAGATAAGTGGGGAGATCAGTTTTGAAGAGGTTGAATTTTCCTATGATGAAAAACGAAAAGCCCTTCACGCGGTTTCCTTCGCTATCCCGGCGGGCTCGACGCTTGCGCTTGTTGGACATACGGGGAGCGGGAAAACGACGATCGCCAATTTAATCAGCCGTTTTTATGATGCCACGGGAGGCACCATTAAAATCGATGGCATTCCGATTAAGGATCTTTCTCTTGCCAGTCTGCGATCTCAGATCAGCATTGTGCTGCAAGATACATTTATTTTCTCCGGGACTATCATGGAAAATATTCGTTTTGGCCGGCCGGGTGCTTCAGACGAAGAAGTGGTGAAAGCAGCCCAAGCGGTCGGAGCGGATGAGTTTATTTCTTGTTTAGCAGAACGATACAAAACAGAGGTGGAGGAAAGGGGCAGCGTACTGTCGGCCGGGCAGCGCCAGCTCATTTCCTTTGCAAGAGCATTGCTCGCCGATCCAGCTATTATCATCCTCGACGAAGCAACGGCAAGTATTGATACAGAGACGGAGGTGAAAATTCAGCAGGCGTTAAAAACGCTGCTGAAAGGGCGTACAGCAGTGATGATCGCCCACAGATTGTCCACGATCCGTGACGCCGATCGCATCATTGTTCTTGATCACGGTAAGAAGATGGAAGAAGGAAACCATGAGCAGCTGCTCTCTAAAGGGGGCATCTATGCCGGGCTTGTGAAAGCGCAATACAGCACAGCGATAGAATAATATAAAAAGCCTTCAGTTATATATTGAAGGCTTTTGGAAATTTACTAATAAAAAATGAAACTTTTTGATACTTCTCCCGTACTATTTGTTAGATATTCTCAAGGAGGTTTTATAATGGAAACAAATGTAGAAAAAAACGGCGGAATGGCGACTGAAAAGCCATCACTTTTTGGAGTGATCACAAGTCCGTCCGTTCAATTTGAAAGAATAAGAGAAAGACCGGCTGTATGGGGTCCGCTTTTTATTGTTGTAGCGATTATCATCGTTGGCGCGGTGCTGCAATCACTCGGTACGGATTATAGTGAGCTTTTGAAAAGCGGGGACACTCAAGGGTTATCAGCTGAACAAATTGAAACTGTAGCAACGATTACCAAATTTGGAGGAATGGCAGGCGCTATATTCGGCGGTATTGCAGCGTTATTTATTGCCCCTCTTATTTATTGGCTCTGTGTAAAAATATCAGGCGGAGTTACGACATACAAAAAAATGCTTTCACTCGGTCTGTTTGTCTCTTTGATTAGCAGCCTTGGATTATTGGTTAACGGAATCGTTGCTTTTACGACTGACGTGAATCCCCTTTACAGCACGACGTCACTGGCAGGGATTATCCCATCTGACGGGGCTCTTGCCAGTGTGTTAAATACCTTTGAGATATTTAGCATATGGAGCTATGTATTATTAGCAATCGGACTTCACAAAACAGGTGGTATCTCAAAAAAAGCAGGATGGATTTCAGTGATTGTTCTTTTCGGGATTCTGGTCTTATTTTCGTTCTTTTCAGGTTTAATCAACTCTGTGGCGGGTGCATAAACTCATGAAAAAAGTCTGGATCGGAATTGGAATCGCCGTTTTAGTCGCTCTATTTATTGGAATGAATATTTACCGGTCTGCCGCTCCGACAAGCGGCAGTGCCGGGCAGGAGTTTCAGACGGGAAGCCTCGAAGAAAAAGAAATGTCGTCAACGGTTATGGTTCCCGGCACACTTAAATTTTCAAATGAACAGTATGTGTTTTATGAAGCAGATAAAGGGACATTAGAAGACATTAAAGTGAAGGAAGGCGATAAAGTTAAAAAGGGCACGCCTTTGGTCACCTATACAAATGAGCAGCTGAGCCTCGAAAAAGAACAGAACCAGTTAACGGCTGAATCGAACCAGCTTCAAATTGCCCAAATTCAAGAAAAGTTAAAAGCCTTAGACAGCAAAGAAAAAGAACTGGCAAAACAGGTTGGAAAGAAAGAAGCAGCAAAACAAATTGAATCTGAGCGGACGAACCTTCAAATGCAGGAAAAAACCGCTGAGATCGATTTAAAACAAACCGAGCTTCAGCGGCAGTCACTTTCCAATCGGGTGTCAGATCTTCAAGTGAAAAGCGAGATCGAAGGCACCGTTATTTCTGTCAACCAAGAAGCTGCATCGAAAAAATCAGATATTCAAGAGCCTGTCATACATATCGGCAACCCGAAAGACCTTGTCGTTTCAGGGAAATTGTCTGAATACGATACACTGAAAGTGAAAAAAGGCCAGAAGGTCACACTCACTTCAGATGTAATTCAGGGTAAAACATGGAAAGGCACAGTTTCCGCAGTCGGACTTGTTCCGGATCAACAGGAAAGCACTGCGGCACAAGGAACAGAACAAGCAGTCCAATACCCCCTTCAAGTGAAAATAAAAGGGAAACTTCCAGAAGGAAAGCCCGGCTTTAAATTCATCATGAATATAGAAACAGATAAGCGGAAAGCAAATACGCTTCCTTCAAAGGCTGTCAAAAAAGAAGATGATCAATATTATGTGTATACAGTAAAAGACGGAAAAGCAAAACGAATTGATGTCAAAATTGGTGAAGAAACAGATGATCTGACAGAAATTAAAGAGGGACTTTCTCAAGATGATCAAGTCATTTTGAATCCTTCTGATCAGGTGACAGATGGAACGGAAGTGAAAGCATAAATGATTCAGCTTTCTAATGTGCGAAAAAGTTACCAGATCGGCAGGGAAACGTTCGATGTTCTCCATTCTATTGATTTGATCATTCATCAAGGGGAATATGTCTCGATTATGGGGCCGTCAGGGTCAGGGAAATCGACGATCATGAACATTATCGGATGTCTTGACCGGCCGACTTCCGGTACGTATAAATTAGACGGCGAAGATATTTCTTCATATAAAGATAAAGAATTAGCGGCAGTCCGTAACCGGTCTATCGGTTTTGTATTTCAGCAATTTCAGCTTCTTCCGCGGCTGAACGCAAAAAAAAATGTTGAGCTGCCGATGATTTATTCCGGCATAGGCAAAAAAGAACGGCAGGAGCGGGCTGAGAGAGCGTTGGAAAAGGTCGGGTTAGCCGATCGGATGCTCCACATGCCCAATGAGCTGTCGGGCGGACAGAAGCAGCGAGTTGCAATTGCGAGAGCGATCGTGAATGAGCCCAAATTGATTTTAGCTGATGAACCGACCGGCGCGCTGGATACGAAAACAAGCACGGCGATTATGGATCAATTTACAGCATTAAATGCTGAGGGAACCACAATCGTTCTTGTTACTCACGAGCCGGAAGTTGCAGATTGCACGAAGCGTATCGTCATGGTGCGTGACGGAAACATTGTTCCTGCCAACTCCGGACAAAGGAGTGTGGGAGAATGAGCCTGTTAGAAAACATCAGAATGGCTCTAAGCTCTGTCCTTGCCCATAAAATGCGTTCGGTTTTAACGATGCTAGGCATTATCATTGGTGTAGGCTCTGTCATTGTTGTCGTTGCGGTAGGACAGGGCGGAGAGCAAATGCTGAAGCAGTCGATCAGCGGCCCGGGAAATACCGTGGAGCTGTACTATATGCCAAGCGATGAGGAGCTTGCAAGCAATCCGAACGCCTTAGCAGAATCTACTTTTACAGAAAACGATATTAAAGGTTTAAAAGAGATAGAGGGCATCAAACAAGTCGTCGCCTCGACATCTCAAAGTATGACAGCGCGTTATCATGAGGAAGAAACCGATGTTACGATTAACGGAATAAACGATGGATACATGAAAGTCAATTCTTTAGAAATCGAAAGCGGCAGAACCTTTACCGACAATGATTTTCTTGCGGGGAAAAGAGCCGGAGTCATCTCACAAAAGATGGCTGAAGAGCTGTTTGATAAAACCTCCCCTCTCGGTGAAGTTGTCTGGATCAACGGACAGCCTGTTGAAATTGTCGGCGTGCTGAAAAAAGAAACCGGCTTGCTTTCTTTCGGTTTAAGTGAAATGTATGTGCCCTTTAATATGATGAAATCCTCTTTTGGCACAAGTGATTTCAGTAACGTATCATTGCAAGTCGAATCAGCAGACGACATAAAATCAGCTGGAAAGGAAGCGGCACAGCTGGTAAATGACAATCATGGCACAGAGGATTCGTACCAAGTGATGAACATGGAAGAGATTGCTGCCGGAATTGGCAAAGTAACGGCGATTATGACGACGATTATCGGCTCAATTGCAGGGATCTCTCTTTTGGTCGGCGGGATCGGTGTCATGAATATAATGCTCGTATCAGTCACGGAGCGGACGCGGGAAATCGGAATCAGAAAATCACTCGGTGCGACGAGGGGGCAGATTCTGACTCAGTTTTTAATTGAATCAGTCGTATTGACGCTTATCGGCGGACTGATTGGGATTGGAATCGGATACGGAGGGGCCACGCTTGTTTCTGCTATTGCGGGCTGGCCGTCGCTCATATCCTGGCAGGTGGTATGCGGGGGCGTGCTGTTCAGTATGCTCATTGGTGTTATTTTCGGCATGCTTCCTGCAAATAAAGCCGCAAAGCTTGATCCGATTGAAGCACTGCGTTATGAGTAACCTCATGCAATATGCATGAGGTTTTTTTATGTCTAATGACTTCTACTATGAATATAAAAGACTTTTTTCATTAAAATAAGAAGAAAATGTCGTACAATTGTCCTTATTTTTGTCGAATTTACAGTTTACAAACCCTATATACATACGTTAATATGGATAAACGTGAAAGATTTTGATAGTTATTGAATGAATTTGAATGATTTTAGTTGCCTAAACTGAAAATAGCGTTTACAATGAAATTGTATTCAAAATGAATACGTTTTCATTAGGAGGTGAAGCATGCTAACTCCTGAACGGCATCAATTGATTATTGATCAAATAGAAAAGTATGATGTGGTAAAAATTCAAGAGCTCATAAATCTGACAAATGCTTCTGAATCAACAATCAGAAGAGATTTATCGACACTTGAAGAACGCGGTTTTTTAAAGCGTGTTCATGGGGGAGCCGCCAAGCTTTCCGATATCAGACTTGAACCCGATATGCTTGAAAAATCATCCAAAAACCTTCACGACAAATTGAAGATTGCTGAAAAAGCAGCTTCACTGTTAGAAGAGGGGGATTGTATTTACCTTGATGCAGGCACGACGACTTTGCACATGATTGATTTTATGGATAAAAGCAAGGATATTGTCGTTGTCACAAACGGGGTGATGCATATCGAAGCATTAGTAAGGAAAGAAATTTCTTTTTATCTGCTTGGAGGATACGTAAAGCACAGAACGGGCGCGGTTATTGGAGGCGCTTCACTGATTGCCATGGATCAGTACAGATTCGACAAGAGTTTTCTGGGGACAAACGGTGTCCATACAGAGGCTGGCTTCACAACGCCGGACCCTGATGAGGCTCTTTTAAAACAGAAAGCTGTCAAACAGGCAAAACACGCTTACGTCTTAGCAGACCCTTCGAAATTCGGAGAAATTTCATTTTCGGCATTCGCCGGAATAGGCGACGCAACAATCATTACGACTGACGCTGAAGAGCTTACATTCGATAATTACCAAGAAAAAACTGTCGTAAAGGTAGTGAAACCATGATTTACACTGTAACACTTAATCCATCTGTCGATTATATTGTTCACGTTGAAGATTTTACTGTAGGAGGCCTGAACCGTTCCGCATACGATACAAAGTATCCAGGGGGCAAAGGCATCAACGTATCGAGACTGCTGAAAAGACACCATGTACCGTCTAAAGCGCTCGGATTCGTCGGCGGATTTACCGGAGAATATATCAAAACATTTTTGCGGGAAGAAAACCTGGAAACAGCTTTTTCTGAAGTAAAAGGAGATACCCGTATCAATGTAAAGCTGAAAACTGGTGATGAAACTGAAATTAACGGGCAGGGACCGACAATTTCAGATGAAGATTTCAAAGCCTTTTTAGAACAGTTCCAATCTCTGCAAGAAGGAGATATCGTCGTCCTTGCGGGAAGTATTCCATCTTCACTGCCTCATGATACGTATGAAAAAATCGCAGAGGCCTGCAAACAGCAGAACGCACGAGTTGTGCTGGATATCTCAGGCGAGGCGCTTTTGAAAGCGACAGAAATGAAACCGTTTTTGATGAAACCAAACCATCATGAGCTTGGAGAAATGTTCGGCACGACAATTACATCTGTTGAAGAAGCCGTTCCTTATGGGAAAAAGCTTGTAGAACAAGGCGCTGAACATGTAATCGTATCCATGGCCGGAGACGGAGCGCTTCTGTTTACGAACGAAGCTGTTTATTTTGCTAACGTGCCAAAAGGGAAATTGGTAAACTCAGTCGGAGCGGGAGATTCCGTTGTTGCAGGGTTCCTTGCCGGTATTTCCAAACAGCTGCCGCTTGAGGAAGCCTTCCGCTTAGGAGTTACATCAGGCAGCGCTACCGCGTTCTCTGAAGAACTTGGAACAGAAGAATTTGTCCATCAGCTTCTTCCTGAAGTTAAGGTCACACGTATATAGAGGAGGAAACAAAAGTGAAAATAACTGAGCTTTTAACGAAGCATACGATAAAGCTTAATATAGAGAGCAAAGAAAAAGAAAATGTTATTGACGAAATGGTCACTGTTCTTGATAAGGCTGGAAAGTTAAATGACCGACAAGCCTACAAAGAAGCCATTTTAAATCGCGAGAGTCAAAGCTCAACGGGTATTGGTGAAGGAATCGCTATCCCGCATGCGAAAACAGCAAGCGTTATCAACCCGGCGATCGCGTTCGGACGTTCAAAAGACGGTGTCGATTATGAATCATTAGACGGACAGCCGGCTCATTTGGTATTCATGATTGCGGCGACTGAAGGCGCAAACAACACTCACCTTGAAGCATTGTCAAGACTTTCAACGCTGTTAATGCGTGAAGAAATCCGCAAGCAGCTCCTTGAAGCTGAGTCTGAAGATGCCATCATCGACATTATTAACCAGCACGATAAGGATGATGACGAAGAGGAAGAGGAAGAAGAAGCGGCACCAGCACCTGCCGGAAAAGGAAAAATCCTAGCCGTGACCGCGTGTCCGACAGGTATTGCACACACATTCATGGCTGCGGATGCCCTTAAAGAAAAAGCGAAAGAGCTTGGTGTGGACATAAAGGTTGAAACAAACGGTTCAAGCGGCATTAAGCACAAGCTGACAGCCCAAGAAATTGAAGATGCACCTGCAATCATTGTCGCAGCGGACAAGCAGGTTGAAATGGAGCGCTTTCAAGGCAAGCGCGTACTTCAAGTACCTGTTACAGCAGGTATCAGACGCCCGCAAGAGCTTATCGAAAAAGCGATGAATCAAGATGCGCCAGTTTATCAAGGCAGCGGCGGTTCTTCAGCTTCAAACGATGGAGATGAAGCGAGCGGAAAATCTGGCAGCAGCATCGGAAGCGCGTTTTATAAGCATCTGATGAGCGGTGTCAGCAACATGCTTCCGTTCGTAGTCGGCGGCGGTATCCTTGTTGCGATTTCATTCTTCTGGGGAATTAATTCTTCCAATCCGGATGATCCTACTTACAATACATTTGCTGCAGCTCTTAAGTTTATCGGCGGTGACAATGCATTAGGATTAATTGTGGCTGTTCTTGCCGGATTCATCGCAATGAGTATTGCAGACCGTCCTGGTTTTGCGCCTGGTATGGTCGGCGGATTTATGGCTACTCAAGCAAATGCTGGATTTTTAGGCGGATTAATTGCCGGATTCCTGGCTGGTTATATCGTTGTTCTTTTGAAAAAAGCATTCGTTTTTATTCCGCAGTCACTTGACGGACTAAAACCTGTATTAATTTATCCGCTTCTTGGTATTTTCTTAACTGGTATTATCATGCGTTTCGTTGTGAATACACCAGTAGCAGCATTTATGGATTTCTTAACAAACTGGCTTGAAAGCCTTGGTACTGGCAACCTTGTATTAATGGGTATTATCTTGGGCGGTATGATGGCGATCGATATGGGCGGTCCGCTTAATAAAGCAGCCTTTACGTTCGGTATCGCGATGATCGATGCAGGCAACTATGCGCCTCATGCAGCGATTATGGCCGGCGGTATGGTTCCTCCGCTTGGTATCGCACTTGCAACAACAATTTTCCGAAACAAGTTCTCTCAGCGTGACCGTGAAGCGGGTATTACATGCTACTTCATGGGTGCTGCTTTCGTAACAGAGGGAGCGATCCCGTTTGCTGCAGCTGATCCGCTTCGCGTCATTCCAGCTGCTGTCGTTGGTGCAGCTGTTTCCGGCGGATTAACTGAATTCTTCCGTGTAACGCTTCCGGCACCTCACGGAGGAGTGTTCGTAGCCTTCATCACTAACCATCCGCTGCTTTACTTATTAAGCATCGTGATCGGTGCTGTCGTGATGGCAATTATCCTTGGTATCGTTAAAAAACCTGTAACAGAGAAATAAGAAAAAAAGCGTCCTGATTCAAAAGGACGCTTTTTCTTTATCCTGCTCGCTGGAGCGCGGTTAAGTTATGTATTTTATTATCTTTTATGATAAAGTAAAAGAAGGGAAACAACTGACATAGCAACCGTCTAGGAGGAAACACTTTGACCGAAGAAAAAAACACGAAAACTGAAAAAACGGCGAAGAAAAAAACCAATACGTACTTGGAATGGGGAAAAGCGATTGTCATTGCTGTTTTGCTGGCTCTCCTGATCCGTCACTTTTTGTTTGAGCCTTATTTAGTTGAAGGTTCATCGATGTATCCCACATTACATGATGGAGAAAGGCTGTTTGTGAATAAAACAGTCAACTATATCGGCGAGCTAGAACGTGGAGATATCGTTATTATCAACGGTGAGACTTCGAAAATCCATTATGTAAAAAGATTGATCGGAAAGCCTGGAGAAACCGTTCAAATGAAGGATGACACGCTTTATATAAACGGAAAAAAAGTAGCCGAGCCTTACTTGTCTAAAAACAAAAAGGAAGCAGAAAAACTTGGTGTCAGTCTGACAGGCGACTTTGGACCGGTTAAGGTTCCAAAAGGCAAATATTTTGTCATGGGAGATAACCGGCTGAATTCAATGGACAGTCGAAATGGGCTGGGACTGATTGCGGAAGACCGGATTGTCGGCACATCGAAGTTTGTCTTTTTCCCGTTTAACGAAATGCGTCAAACAAAATAAAAACGCCTTGCTGGCCTTTGGACAGCAGGCGTTTTTTAATTTGAAAAAGAAGCGACCAATGCAATGCATAATACAGTTATGAACACTGAACCGATAATGGTCAGCACACTGAAGAAAAGGTGAACCTGTTTGTTCTCTTTTCCGCGTTTTTCTAAAAGTCGTTTAGAAAAAATGTGCGAAAATATGTAAATAAGAGCTATCCCAATATATAAGCCGATATCTTTGGCGGTAAAGCCTGTTACGGCAAGGTAAAAGCCCGTAAAAAAGATCAATAAGCAGTATTCAGTAAGTGTTAAAAGCCTCAACGTGTTCCTCCATGAGAGTGTGTAATTTTCCAGCCGGATGCATTCTCTCTGTTTAATTGTAACATAGCGGGCCGGTTTGAGTGTATAAGTGTTTTCTCTCTTGTTTTATCAGGGAATCATTTCTCTTGCCTTGCATTCATGGTATACTTTTATTGATGATAGACATGATGGAGGATAATAAATGATTGCTGTAAATAATGTAAGCTTGCGGTTTGCGGATCGCAAGTTATTTGAAGATGTTAATATTAAATTTACCCCGGGCAATTGCTATGGGTTAATTGGTGCAAATGGTGCCGGTAAATCAACGTTTCTGAAAGTCCTATCAGGCGAAATCGAGCCTCAAACAGGCGATGTTCATATGAGTCCTGGCGAGCGCCTTGCCATCTTGAAGCAGAACCATTTTGAGTACGAAGAGTATGAAGTGCTGAAAGTGGTTATTATGGGCCACAAACGCCTGTATGAAGTCATGCAAGAGAAAGACGCTATTTACATGAAGCCTGATTTCTCAGACGAGGATGGAATTCGTGCTGCTGAGCTCGAAGGTGAATTTGCGGAGCTGAACGGATGGGAAGCGGAAAGTGAAGCTGCGATCCTTTTAAAAGGCCTTGGTATTTCAGAGGACCTTCATACGAAGAAGATGGAAGACCTTGGTGGTTCAGAGAAAGTAAAGGTGCTCTTGGCACAGGCATTATTCGGCAAGCCGGATGTTTTGCTGCTTGATGAGCCGACGAACCACTTGGACCTTCAGGCGATTCAGTGGCTGGAAGAGTTTCTGATTAACTTCGAAAACACTGTTATTGTCGTATCCCATGACCGTCACTTTTTAAATAAAGTGTGTACGCACATTGCTGACCTTGATTTTAACAAGATCCAAATCTATGTCGGAAACTATGATTTCTGGTACGAATCAAGCCAGCTGGCGTTAAAGCTTTCTCAAGAAGCGAACAAGAAAAAAGAAGAGCAAATTAAACAGCTTCAAGAGTTTGTAGCTAGATTCAGCGCCAATGCGTCTAAATCTAAGCAGGCTACATCAAGAAAGAAACTTCTCGAAAAAATTACGTTGGATGATATTAAACCATCTTCCCGCCGATATCCTTATGTTAACTTTACACCAGAAAGGGAAATCGGAAATGATGTTCTTCGGGTGGAAGGCTTAACGAAAACAATCGATGGCGTAAAGGTGCTTGACAATGTCAGCTTTATTATGAATAGAGAAGATAAAATTGCTTTCACTGGCCGCAATGAATTGGCTGTTACTACGCTGTTTAAAATCATTTCCGGGGAAATGGAAGCTGACAGCGGAACATTTAAATGGGGCGTTACAACTTCTCAAGCATATTTTCCAAAAGACAACAGCGAATATTTCGAAGGCAGTGATCTGAATCTTGTAGACTGGCTTCGTCAATATTCTCCTCATGACCAAAGTGAGAGCTTTTTACGCGGATTCTTAGGACGGATGCTGTTCTCCGGAGAAGAAGTCCACAAAAAAGCAAACGTACTATCCGGGGGAGAAAAGGTTCGCTGTATGCTGTCGAAAGCGATGCTTTCTGGCGCCAATATATTAATTTTAGATGAGCCTACCAACCATTTAGACTTAGAATCCATTACGGCGCTCAATAATGGCTTAATCAGCTTTAAAGGCGCTATGCTGTTTACATCCCATGACCATCAATTTGTACAGACAATTGCCAACAGAATTATAGAAATTACACCTAACGGCATCGTCGATAAGCAAATGAGCTATGATGAGTTCCTTGAAAATGCCGATGTGCAGAAAAAACTGGCTGAACTATACGCGTAATAAAAAAAGCAGAGATACCTCTGCTTTTTTTGATACATAGAGTTGAAAGGAGATCACAGCATGAAATTTTTAGTTGTCGGAGCAGGAGGAGTAGGCGGGTATATTGGCGGCCGGCTTGCAGAGAAAGGAAATGATGTGACATTTCTCGTACGCCAAAAAAGAGCTAAGCAGTTAAAAGAAACCGGGCTTGTCATCCATAGTGAAAATGGGGATGTATCATTTCAGCCTGCATTAATCAGTGCCGGAAAAACAGGGCATTTTGACGTCGTTATCATCGCTTCTAAAGCATATTCACTTGATCAGGTGATAGAAGATGTCAAACCGTTTATTGATCGTGAATCTGTCATTATCCCTTTCTTAAATGGGTACCGCCACTACGAGCAGCTGTTTACGGCATTTTCGAAAGAACAGGTGCTGGGCGGTTTGTGTTTCATAGAAAGTGCTCTAGACAACAAGGGAGAAATTCATCATACGAGCGCATCGCATCGTTTTGTATTCGGAGAGTGGAATGGTAAGCGTACGGAACGAATAACAGCGCTTGAAGAGGCGTTTTCAGGCGTGAAGGCAGAAGTCATCATCAGCGGGCATATCGAGAAGGACATTTGGAAAAAGTATCTGTTTATTGCGGCGCAATCGGGGATTACAACGTTATTTCAAAGGCCGCTTGGCCCGATCCTCGAAACAGAAGGCGGACGTCACACGGCTCAAACTCTTATTGGAGAGATTGGCTCTATTTTGCGAAAAGACGGCGTTCCGGCTGATCCGAATCTTGAGGAAGAGAGCTTCCGGACGATGTTAAGCATGTCATATCATATGAAGTCCTCCATGCTTCGTGACATGGAAAACGGACAAACGACTGAAGGCGACCACCTGCACGGCTTTTTGCTTGAAAAAGCAAAGCGTTTATCTCTTGCGGCACCTATATTAGAAACGATTTATGCCAATCTGCAAACGTATGAAGCAGAAAAATAAAAAGGAGGCGAAAAGCCTCCTTTTGTTTATTAAAAAGCCCAATTTCCGTTTCTGAAGATAGGCTCTCTTTTACCGTCTGCTGTAATTCCGTCAATATTCATATCCTTAGAACCAACCATAAAGTCCACGTGTGCGATGCTTTCATTTAAGCCTTCTTTGACAAGCTCCTCACGAGACATTTGCTTTCCGCCTTCAATGTTAAAGGCATAGGCACTTCCGATCGCCAAATGATTTGACGCATTTTCATCAAACAATGTGTTATAGAAAAGAATATTTGATTGTGATATAGGCGAATCGTAAGGCACAAGCGCCACTTCACCTAAATAGTGAGAACCTTCATCTGTTTCCACCAGTTCTTTTAAAATGTCCTCACCTTTTTCGGCTTTAATGTCTATTATGCGGCCATTTTCAAACGTGAGAGTGAAGTTTTCGATAATATTTCCGCCGTAGCTTAGCGGTTTTGTACTCGATACGACTCCGTCGACCCCGTCTTTTTGAGGCAGTGTAAATACTTCTTCTGTCGGCATGTTGGCCATAAACTCATGACCGCTTTCATTCACGCTTCCCGCGCCTGCCCAAACATGCTTTTTAGGCAGCTTAATGGTTAAATCAGTTCCTGCTGCTTGATAATGTAAAGCAGCATAATGTCTCTCGTTCAAATGGTCAACTTTTTCATGAAGATTTTGATCGTGATTAATCCACGCTTGAACCGGGTTGTCTTCGTTTACGCGCGTCGCTTTAAAAATTTCTTCCCACAGAAGCTGAATCGCTTCCTCCTCAGATTTGCCAGGAAAAACTTTTTGAGCCCAGCCCGCTGATGCCGCACCTACGACAGTCCAGCTGACTTTGTCCGATTGAATATATTGTCTGTATGTATGTAATGCCTTGCCTGCTGTCTTTTGAAAGGCAGCAATCCGTTTGGAATCTACACCTTTTAGTAAGTCTGGGTTTGACGACACAACAGAGATGAAAGCGGCTCCTTTTTTAGCAAGCTCTTCTCTGCCTTTTGCTTCCCATTCAGGGTATTCTTCAAAAGCTTCAAACGGCGCAAGTTCATATTTTAATTTGGCAACTTCATCATCCTGCCAATTTACCGTGACATTTTTTGCGCCTTTTTCATACGCATGTTTCACAATTAAGCGGACAAAATCCCGTACGTCTGTTGAAGCATTTACGACTACATACTGGCCTTTTTGGACGTTTACGCCGACCTCTACCGCCAGCTGCGCATATGTATTTAATTTCTGTGAAAATGAATCCATAAATTTATTCCTCCTCAAGCTTTTTTCTCATCATATCAAATATGATCCTATAAAGGAAAGAAAGGAGGCCAAAGTGAAAAACCCAAAACAACATGTCTTGGGTCTTTCGATATTACGGATGATTCAGTTTTACAGTGCCGCCTGCAGGCGAATGGGGCATATTTGCTAAAGAAATGCTCATGCCTCCAAGAATAATTCCGCTTAAAATGGCTGCGATGGCTACTCTTCTACCTAAATCTCTTAGCATCTGTTTCCTCCTTAACGTTTCTCCATTTCCCACAATATGAAGAGAGTGAGGAAAAAAGAAGCAAGAAATTTGCTGTATGTGAGATTTTTTACAGGAAAAGACTATTTAACCGCCTTTTGAAGCTTATCAATCACTTCTAAAGAACGGCCTGTGCCGATTGCCACACATTCAAGCGGGTTTTGCGCCACGTGTACAGGCACGACAATCTCCTCTGTGAGCCATTCTTTAATCCCGTTAAGGAGCGCGCCGCCGCCTGTTAAAATGACGCCGCGGTCAACAATATCACCGCTCAATTCAGGCGGGCAGTCCTCAAGAGTAGCTCTGATGGCTTCAAGAATATGCAGGAGAGATTCGCGCATTGCATCTTGAATTTCGTTAGATTGAAGCATAATGGTTTTTGGAAGGCCTGTCACGAGGTCACGACCCCGAATTTCCATTGCTTCAGGAACATGCTCAATCAGTGCATGGCCAATCTCCATTTTTACCTGTTCAGCTGTACGTTCGCCGATCAGCAAATTGTATTTTTTCCGGACAAAGGAAACGATATCCTCATCAAGCTGGTCTCCGCCTATTCTGATAGAGTGGCAAGAAACAACGCCGCCGAAGGAAATGATAGCAACCTCTGTCGTCCCTCCGCCGATATCTACTACCACATTGGCAACCGGTTCATCGACCGGCAAATCCGCTCCGATCGCGGCTGCTACTGGCTCTTCAATTAAATGGACGTTTTTCGCGCCGCAATTTTTCACCGCATCACTGATGGCGCGGCGTTCTACTGCTGTTGAGCCTGACGGTGTGCAAACGACTACGTTCGGTTTTCTGAACGACATGCCGATGCTTTTTGCGGCTTTTTTCATAATGTGCTTTAGCAGATCGGTTGTCATATCATAGTCTGCGATAACGCCGTCTTTCATCGGTCGGACAGCGACAATTTTTCCCGGTGTTTTACCGATCATGTTTTTCGCGTCAGCTCCGATGGCAAGGACTGCTTTTGTCGTTGTATCCATTGCGACAACAGATGGTTCATTTAAGATAATCCCTTTATTTTTGCTGTAAACAAGTATATTAGCTGTTCCTAAGTCAATCCCGATTTCAGTTGATTGAAACATGTTTTCACCCAATCTTTATCCTGATTTTATATGATTCTACATTTAAAGTTTCTAAGAAATGAAGAGATTTTTGGGGGTGTGCGTCGGTAAAGAAATGTTTTTGTAAAAAATCGCGGAACTGTGTAACAGAAGTAATACATTTTTCGGTTTTATGGAAAAAATATCTTGTAATTCTTTATAGAAAGCGGGAAACTTTTTCTAAGTTTCGTACGTCTACGATATATTGAGGTACATCCTTAAACATTACATGAGAATAGAAACATTTAAAGGAAGAAGGGTTTTTATGAAATCAATAGGTGTTGTAAGAAAAGTAGATGAATTAGGGCGCATTGTCATGCCAATAGAATTAAGACGGGCACTTGATATTGCTATAAAAGACAGCATTGAGTTTTTTGTTGACGGAGATAAAATTATTTTGAAAAAGTACAAACCTCATGGCGTCTGTTTAATGACCGGAGAAATCACTTCAGAAAATAAAGAATACGGCAACGGTAAAATTACGTTAAGTCCTGAAGGTGCACAGCTGCTTCTCGAAGAAATTCAAGCCGCTTTAAAAGAATAATATCATGTTTGAAAAAGGCGGAGCGATACAATCTCCGTCTTTTTTTCGTGCCAATTTCTGATTACCGCCGCCTAAGATATGACATCATGAATAATAGGTAATGAATGATTTGGGATACTTTACATATTTTACTCAATTATTTGTCGAAGAATGGTACAATAAGTAGAGAAACACAAGCGGCAGGTGGTCATATGAGAAAATATCAAGCTCGTATCATTTCCATCGTTTTGGCAATGATTTTTATTATGTTTTGGGATTATTTATTTTATTTTATAGGCAAAAACCCGGTTAATTGGCCTGTTGATATTGTGTATACTGCAGTCACGATAGCAAGTGTCTGGATGCTGGCTTATTATGTCGATGAGAAACAGCAGCTGGTTAAGAAAATGAAGGATAATGAATGGAAGTATAAACAGCTCTCTGAAGAAAAAAACCGCATCATGGATAATTTGCAGGAAATCGTATTTCAAACGAATGCAAAAGGCGAAATTACATATTTAAACCAAGCATGGGCATCCATAACCGGTTTTTCAATCAGTGAATGTATGGGAACGATGTATAATGATTACTTCATAAAAGAAAAGCACGTAGCCGACCACATTAACACCCAAATTCAAAACAAAGCGTCTTCCGGCATGTTTACGGCAAAATACGTGACAAAGAGCGGCACGATTTTTTGGGGAGAAGTTCATTATAAACTTTATTACGACCGGGATGAGCAATTTACAGGCAGTCTGGGTACAATGTCAGATATTACTGAGCGGAAAGAGGCTGAAGATGAGCTCATTGAAATTAATGAACGGCTGGCGAGAGAATCTCAAAAACTGTCAATCACGAGTGAACTTGCCGCCGGTATTGCACACGAGGTCAGAAATCCTTTAACATCTGTCAGCGGTTTCCTTCAGATTATGAAGACACAATATCCGGACAGAAAAGGCTATTTTGACATCATCTTTTCAGAGATTAAAAGAATCGATTTGGTGCTCAGCGAGCTGTTGCTGCTTGCAAAACCGCAGGCGGTCACATTTAAAATGCATCAGCTCAATGAGATCTTGAAACAAGTCACGACATTGCTCGATACCAATGCGATTCTGTCCAATATCGTCATAGAAAAAAATTTCAAAGAGACAGATGGCTGTATCATTAACGGAGACGAAAATCAGCTGAAGCAGGTCTTTATCAATATCATTAAAAATGGGATTGAGGCAATGCCAAAAGGCGGTGTCGTAACCATTTCGACTGCTAAAACAGCCTCTCACGCAGTGATAAGCGTCCAAGATGAAGGGAACGGCATGCCGCAGGAAAAGCTTAAGCAGATTGGCAAACCTTTTTATTCAACAAAAGAAAAGGGCACCGGACTCGGACTTGCCATTTGTTTGAGGATTTTGAAGGAACATGACGGGGAATTGAAAATCGAAAGTGAAGCTGGAAAAGGCAGCGTCTTTCAAGTTGTTTTGCCTTTAACATCAGACAGCTGAGAGGGGGAAAATGAAGATGAACTCGCTTCTGTTTGTATATGGGACATTAAGAAAACATGAAGAAAATCATCATCTGCTTGCTCAATCGGTATGTATCAATGAGCAGGCCAGAACGAAGGGATGTCTGTTTGCTGCAAAGGAGGGTCCCGCAGCCATTTTTGAAGAAGAATGCTATATATGCGGCGAAGTATATGAAGCAGATGAATTGTGTATACATAAGCTCGATCAGTTTTTCCAAGGCTATGATAAACAAACGGTGCTTGTAGAAACGGATACCGGGATCAAAAAATCGTTTATTTATTTTATGAACAAAGACAAGTGTGCTGGCTTTCCGAAAATAAGCAGCGGCGACTGGAAAGAACATCAGATGATCAGCAAATCGCAAAATCCTGTTTATTATTTTGCCTATGGGTCCTGCATGGACAATGCCCGCTTTCAAAAGGCGGGAGTCGATCACTATTTTCAAGATCCAGTGGGAAGAGCTGTTTTAAAAGGATACACAACCCGCTTTACGCTAAAAAGAGAGGATGGCTCAAGAGCGGATATGATCGAAGACGGAGGTACAACAGAAGGCGTTTTATATCGTATTCCTTTCTCTGCTCTCTCCTATCTATATAAAAGGGAGGGCGTTGAATCTCTTACGTATCGGCCGGCATTTGTAGACGTTGAAGCAGGCGGAAGGCGCTACACAGACTGCTTAACTTTTCTCGTCCTCCAAAAAGCAGCGGAAACTGCCCCGCCTCAGCACTATCAGATTGAAATTGAACGCGGAGCGGAGATGTATTTGTCCCCGGGGTTTGCTGAAAAGCTCAAGCGGCATATGAATTCGCTCCCAAAAGGATAACGATATTAACACTGTTACAAAAGAATATGATAAAATTTGATCAATGAAGTCAGATAAAGGAGCACCAATATGAAAAAAGAATTTGCGGTAATTGGACTAGGACGTTTTGGTGGCAGTATTTGCAAAGCGTTAAGCGAAGAAGGCGTCGAGGTAATGGCGATGGATATCGATGAAGATAAAGTCAACGAGTATGCCAAGATCGCGTCCCACGCCGTTATCGGTGATTCAACAGATGAATCTGTCCTGAAAAATTTGGGTCTTCGCAATTTTGACCATGTCATTGTAGCAATCGGAGAAAACATTCAAGCAAGTATTTTAACGACGCTCATTCTGAAAGAACTTGGCGTTCATACCATTACAGTTAAGGCACAGAACGATTATCACGAAAAAGTGCTGTCTAAAATCGGTGCGGATCACATCGTCCACCCGGAACGCGATATGGCAAAACGAATTGCACATAACATCGTTTCCAACAACGTACTTGATTATTTGGAGCTGTCTGAAGAGCATAGTCTTGTTGAAATCGTAGCTAACAGCCGCCTGGCTGGAAATACGCTTCTCGATTTAGATATTCGTGCGAAATACGGTATTAACATCGTAGCCATCAAACGGGGCAAGGAAGTCATTGTATCACCTCTTGCGACGGAAGTTATACATCAAGAAGATATTCTTATCGTCATTGGATCAGTTACAGACATTTCCCGTTTCGAAAAAAGAGTTCTTCATACAAAATAGCAGTAAAACAAGCCGTCCCCAAAGGGCGGTTCTTTTGATATTATCAGAATATAACAACTTTAATGAAATGAGCGTCAATTTCTTAAAATTTTATTGACTAAGCATAGGCGTTCCGATAGCATATTGTACCATATAATAAAAAAGAGGAGGGGCCTATTTGAATAAAGAAGCGCTGGTCAATAGGCTGAATGCTTCAGCCCGAAGACAAAAAGCTGATATCGTCATTAAGAACGGAAAAATTATGGACGTATATAATCAAGAGTGGATATATGAAGATATTGCGATTACTGATGGAGTCATTGTAGGCCTCGGCGAGTATGAAGGCGAAAATATTATTGATGCAGAGGGACAAATGATTGTTCCAGGTTTTATTGACGGACATGTACATATTGAGTCATCAATGGTAACACCGATAGAGTTCGCTAAAGCGGTGCTGCCGCATGGCGTGACAACCGTTGTTACTGATCCGCATGAGATCGCGAATGTGTCTGGGGAAAAAGGGATCGCATTCATGATTGAACAGGCTCGGCAAACACCGCTGAATATCCATTTTATGCTTCCCTCCAGTGTGCCTGCCGCAAGTTTTGAGCGCTCA
Organism: Bacillus rugosus; assembly: GCF_023238245.1. Taxonomy (NCBI): domain Bacteria; kingdom Bacillati; phylum Bacillota; class Bacilli; order Caryophanales; family Bacillaceae; genus Bacillus; species Bacillus rugosus. Next base: position 1,544,636 of record NZ_CP096590.1, read on the forward strand.
GGCGCAGTACTCAAAGCAGCCGATTTAAAGCCTTTTTACGAAGAGGAAGAAGTATTGGGGCTGGCTGAAGTCATGGATTATGTGTCGGTTCAGCAGGCTGAAGAAAATATGGTTCAGAAACTGCTCGATGCCCGTGTTGCAGGAAAGCGGATAGACGGTCATTTGGCGGGTTTATCGTCAGACCTCATTAACATATATAGAACCGCATTGGTCTTAAATGATCATGAAGTAACGACGAAGGAAGAAGCCCTTGATCGTATTAGAAGGGGAATGTATGTGATGATGCGTGAAGGGTCAGTCGCAAAAAACACTCTCAATGTGCTGCCGGCTGTGAATGAAAAGAACGCGCGCCGTTTCTTCTTCTGTACGGATGATAAGCATGTGGATGATTTATTGTCAGAGGGTAGTGTGAATCATCAGGTGAAAATGGCGATTCAAGCCGGACTTAACCCGTTTTTAGCCTATCAATTAGGGAGCCTCAACGCAGCCGAATGCTATGGACTAGATACAAAGGGAGCGATAGCCCCGGGTTTTGACGCTGATTTACTCTTTGTATCTGATTTGGAAAACGTCACTGTCACAATGACGATGGTAAAAGGGCAGACTGTTGCTGAAGGCAGCAAAGCAGTCTATCAAGATAGTGCTTCAACAGCAGCACCAGAACGGGCACTGCTTGATTCAGTTAAGCTTGCTGCTCCTCTTAACAAACAGAATTTTCATATGCCAATTGATACAAAGCAGCAGATCAATGTGATTCAAATCATTCCAAATCAGCTTGAAACACGATTGGTACATGTCGAGGCTCCTAATGGACGCGACTTTGAGTCGGACATTGAGCTCGATTTGTTAAAGATTGCAGTTGTCGAGCGGCATAAAGGTTTAAAAGAAATCGGGCTTGGTGTTGTGAAAGGATTTGGATTCAAGAGCGGAGCGATTGCTACAACCATCTCGCACGATTCCCATAATATTATTGCTGTTGGAACAAATGATATCGATATCGCGGCTGCAGTTAATAAGCTGCAGGAAATTGGCGGAGGATTAACGGTCATAAAAAATGGAGAAGAGCTTCATTCAGTTCCGCTGCCGATTGCGGGGTTATTATCCGATCAATCTGCAGAACAAGTGAATCAAAGCTTACTGACGCTGCATGATAAATTGTCGTTAGTCGGTTTCAGAGGCGGGTTTAATCCATTTTTGACGCTGTCGTTTTTAGCTTTGCCTGTCATTCCTGACATCAAAATGACGACTACAGGATTATTTGATGTAAAGTCTTTTCAGCATATTGCATTGCAATAAAAAAAGATGCACTCCAAAGTGAGTGCATCTTTTTTTTAAACCTCCATAATGATCGGCAGGATCATCGGACGGCGTTTCGTTTTTTCATATAAGAATGGCGCAAGCGTATCTGTAATCTCGTTTTTGATTTCAGACCATTGAGTCGTTTTTCGTTCCATCACTTTTTGTAAGTGGTTTGAGATGAGTTCTTGAGCGTCATTGATCAAGTCGCCAGATTCTCTCATGTACACAAATCCTCTGGAAATTAAATCAGGTCCCGCTGAAATCTTAAAGCCATCCATGTCAATGCTGACAACCACGATAACAAGGCCTTCTTCAGAAAGAATTCTGCGGTCGCGAAGCACGATATTACCAATATCACCAATGCCGCTTCCGTCAATGTATACTGAACCGGACGGGATTTTACCGGCAACTGAAGCTTCATCGCCTTTAAGCGCTAATACTTCACCATTATCCATGATAAAGCAATTTTCTTCAGGAATGCCGCAATCTGTTGCAAGTTTGACATGCATTTTTTGCATTCTGTACTCACCGTGAATCGGCATGAAGAATTTAGGCTTGATTAATCGAAGCATCAGCTTCTGTTCTTCCTGTCCGCCGTGACCGGATGTATGGATATCATTAAGAGGTCCGTGAATAACCTCGGCCCCCGCGCGATACAGCTGGTTGATCGTCCGGCTTACGCTGATTGTGTTGCCCGGGATAGGGGACGAAGAAAATACGACTGTATCCCCAGGATTAATTGAAATCTGGCGGTGTGTGCCGTTTGCAATTCTTGATAATGCCGCCATCGGTTCCCCTTGGCTTCCTGTACATAAAATCGTTACTTTATTGGCAGGCAAACGATTAATTTCGTTATGCTCAATAAATGTATTTTTAGGACAGTTTATATATCCGAGAGTTTGTCCGATTTCGATAGCCGATTCCATACTACGTCCAAATACGGCAACTTTTCTTCCATTTAATACAGCAGCTTCAATTACCTGCTGCAAGCGGTGAATATTCGACGCAAATGTAGCGAAGATAATTCGGCCGTCTACCTTGCGGAAAATGTCATGAATGCTTTCTCCGACACGGCGTTCAGACATGGTGAACTCTGGGTTCTCACTGTTTGTGCTGTCTGAAAGCAGGCACAGTACGCCTTCTTTTCCGATTTCGGCCATTTTCGTCAAGTTTGCTGGCTCGCCGACTGGAGTAAAGTCGAATTTGAAATCTCCAGTATGTACGATGTTTCCTGGCGGCGTTTTTACAACTATACCGTAGGAATCCGGAATACTATGTGTTGTTCTGAAGAATGACACAGCCGTTTTGCGAAACTTTACGATATCATCTTCACCGATAATGTTCAGTTTCGTCTGTCTTAATAGCCCATGCTCTTCAAGTTTATTCCGAAGTAAGCCGATCGCGAGTTTACCGCCGTAAACAGGAATATTCACTTGTCTGAGCAGGTACGGAATACCGCCGATGTGGTCTTCGTGCCCGTGGGTGATAAAAAGCCCTTTAATTTTATCTTCGTTTTTGACTAAATACGTGTAATCAGGGATAACGTAGTCAATGCCGAGCAGTTCGTCCTCGGGAAACTTGATCCCCGCATCAATCAGCACAATTTCATCCTGAAATTGAACTGCATACGTATTTTTACCGATTTCGCCCAAACCTCCGAGGGCGAAAACAGCAGTCTGATCATTTTTTACAAATTTCATACCGCTCATAACTCCAATACTTTAAAATTTTCGCTCTGTTGTTCATATTCTAAAAATGCACCATCAACAGGTGTGATAAACTCAATATTAAATTTCTTCTCTTTCAGCTTTGTTCTGACGTCACGCTCAGATACGCCTTCAATATAAAGTGAATCTGTCTTTTCCCGAACAGGTACTTCGTCAGCCTTTTCTTGATAAAATACCTTATAAATCATCCAAATCTCTCCTTAAATGCCGTATGTTAGACTCGCTTACTCTATTATATTCGAAAACGGAATATAAGGAAAGCCTTGAGCAAAATAAGGATCTCTCGAAAAGTGAAAGATCCCTTGTCAGGCAATGACTTTCTTGCGGAGCATTCCGTTCCATTGTCTTCTGAGTTTCTTTCTTAATTTTCGCAGCATTTGTCAGTCCCTCCTTTAATAAACATTTGTCCAGAGTTCTTTTTATACAAATAGTATACGGAGGTTGTGGAAGACTTTTCGTGGTTATTACTGGAATTTAATATGATTTTTGAACGAAATAGTTTGCTGAATGGCAATCTTTTTGTATGATGAGGGTGGGAATTGCAGATCAAGACGATAAAGGGGAAGTTACAATGGATTCAAAATTAATCTTTTTTGATATTGACGGTACGATATATGATCATGAGAAGAATATACCGGAAAGTACGAGAAAAACGGTTGCGGAGCTGCAGCGCCAAGGGCACCATGTGTTTATTGCCAGCGGACGGTCTCCTTTTTTGGTTAAGCCGATTTTGGAGGAGCTGGGCATACACTCATTTATTTCCTATAATGGGCAGTATGTTGTCTTTGAAAATGAAGTCATTTATAAAAATCCGCTGCCTGAAGAGGCAATCAGGCGATTATTAAAGCAGGCGGGAGAGGGCAAACATCCTGTCGTGTTTATGGCTGAAGACACGATGAAAGCGACTGTTGCGGATCACCCTCATGTTCTGGAGGGAATCGGCAGCCTTAAAACCGATTATCCAGAAACCGATGACCTTTTCTATGAAGGTAAAGAAATTTTTCAGCTTCTGTTATTTTGCCAGGATGAAGAAGAAAAAGCTTATGCCGCTTTTCCTGAATTTGATTTAGTGCGCTGGCATGAGTTTTCGACTGATGTTCTGCCGCATGGGGGTTCGAAGGCGGAAGGGATCAAAAAAGTGATCGAGCGTCTACCGTATGATATCAGCGATACATATGCTTTCGGCGACGGATTAAACGACCTGCAAATGATTGAGTATGTCGGGACAGGTGTAGCTATGGGAAATGCTGTTCCTGAATTGAAAGAAATCGCGGACTTTGTAACAAAGCCGGTCGACGAGGATGGAATAGCATACGCTGTAAAAGAATTGGGCCTTTTAAAATAAAGAAACGGCTGGCACTGTGCCAGCCGTTTTTCTTTTTAGCGCTCAATCGCGATTGCATTTTCAGGTTCTTTGAAAGGATTCTCCTTATCAATATGATCATAGAACATAACGCCGTTCAAATGATCAATCTCGTGCTGAAATACAATAGCCGGAAATCCTTTTAAACGGATATCAATGTTTTCGCCTTCAAGGGTTGTTCCTTTTACTCTAATGCGGGCATAGCGCGGAACATAACCGGGAATCGCTTCATCAACAGACAGGCAGCCCTCGCCGCTTGTTAAGTAGCTTTTTTCAACAGAATGGCTGACGATTTTAGGATTAAACAAAGCATAGCTGTATAACTTACCGGAAGCATCCTCCGCATGAACAGCGATCATTCGTTTTTTGATATTAATTTGAGGAGCTGCGAGCCCAACGCTTGGACGCAGCTTGTATTTTTCGGCTAATTCCGGATTTTGGCTGTTCTTCACGAATTCGATCATGTCGGCCAGCTGCTGTTTTTCTGCATCAGTCGGAGGCAGCTCAACAGGTTCGGCTGTCTCTCGGAGGGCTGGATGGCCGTCACGTACGATGTTTTCCATAGTAATCAAGAAACTTCACTCCTAAAGCTTAATATGTAAATTATATCGGATTTCTTCACAAAGGTGCAACGAAACAAATGACCAGCCGTAGATGGCTGGTCAAGTTCAAGCTGTGTAATTAGCAACAGCCTCCGCCTAAATAAGCAGCACCGACAATGATTAACAGAATGAATAAAACAACGATTAGCGCAAAGGTGCGGCCATATCCATATCCGCCATATCCGTAACCACCATAACTGCAGCAGCCTCCGCCGTAACCATATCCATACATATTACAAAACCTCCTCTTTTAATTACGCCAGAGCCTTTAGAAGTAGGCATAGCGTCTACTATAACCTATGTAAAAACAAAAAAGTTGTATGGTCATCTGTCCTGATTTTTCACTTTTTTGATTTGATTTCTGAGCTGTCTCATACAGTACAGCTATTGCCAAACGTCCCCATGGATTCTATAGTAGAAATTGTCATGATTGGGGGATTTAACGTGAAAGACGCAAAAAAACGGCGGCCTGGAATGAAAATCGGAGCTTTTTGTGCGATGACACTGATATTAACAGGATGCATGGGACAGGATCCGGTTGATTCACTTCACCATTCATTAGAAAAAGCTGCGGAATCGGAAAAACCGTTTCAAGAAGAACAGAAAACGCTCGAAAAATTAGAGGCGAAGGAAAATCAGCTTTACGATGATGTTATGAAGCTCAATATGGATGATTACAAAAAAATTGTTGCTTTATCTAACGAGGCGCTAGAAAATGTCAGCAAGCGCGAAGAACATCTGAAGATTGAAAATGACAGCATCAAAAAATCCGAAACGGAATTTGAAGAAGCAAAAACGTCTGCTGAACAAATTAAGGATAAACACATAAAAGAAAAGGCTGATGCCGCAGCAAGCCATATGGAGAAAAGATATACATCATATGGCTCCATGTATGAAGAATATAAAAAAGCGCTTCAGCTTAATAAAAAGCTGTATATGCAGCTGAAAGATAAAGACTTGACACGAGATGATCTGGACAAGCAGATCGATAAAGTCAATACTTCTTATGAAAAGGTCCTTAAATATAGCGGAGAGTTTAATGAACAAACAGAAAAATATAATAATGCCCGGGAAGATCTATATGATGCTGCAGGCTATCGCGTGAAAAAGAGCTGACTTTGAACAGCTCTTTTTTTAAAATAAACGCGACGCCAATTTCGTTCAAAATTTTCATTTCTATTGTAGTACAGTATGATGGTGTATACTAGTACAGTTTTGGATACAGCCGCCATCTGTTTTTTTATTGAAAATGTAAAGCGAATACATTTATTGAAAATCAGCGATGAAAACGATTGACGGCTCTTCTTTATTTGGTGTAAACTAATCCATGTTAAGCGGTGTTGTATTAGTTTTTTACAACTTCGAAATAATACAGTTCAAAGCAGAGTGTAACTATCCTACATAAAAGGTTTTGGCAAACTGGGGATCGGCTAAAATATATACGACTTACTGCTAATACTTTAGGGTACCCTAAGTTTGTATGTATAAAAGGAATGCACGTCTAATGACTGTTTAAAAGAAAGGAAGAGGTGACTTAGTATGGCTGCAAAAACGAAAAAAGCTATCGTTGATAGTAAAAAGCAATTTGATGCCATTAAGAAGCAGTTCGAAACGTTCCAAATTTTAAATGAAAAGGGAGAAGTCGTGAATGAAGCGGCGATGCCTGATTTAACAGATGATCAATTAAAAGAGCTAATGCGCCGCATGGTATTTACGCGTGTGCTTGATCAGCGCTCTATCTCATTAAACCGTCAAGGACGTCTCGGATTCTACGCTCCTACTGCGGGTCAAGAAGCTTCTCAGATTGCAACGCATTTCGCGCTTGAAAAAGAAGACTTTGTACTTCCTGGATACCGTGATGTGCCTCAGTTAATTTGGCACGGCCTTCCATTATATCAAGCGTTTCTTTTCTCACGCGGACATTTCAGAGGAAACCAAATGCCTGATGATGTGAATGCCCTTTCTCCACAAATCATTATCGGTGCTCAATACATTCAAACTGCCGGTGTTGCGCTAGGTCTTAAAAAACGCGGTAAAAAAGCTGTCGCAATCACTTACACTGGTGACGGCGGAGCTTCACAAGGGGACTTCTACGAAGGAATTAACTTTGCCGGCGCTTATAAGGCACCTGCAATTTTCGTAGTACAAAACAACCGCTACGCGATTTCAACTCCGGTTGAAAAACAATCTGCGGCTGAAACAATTGCACAAAAAGCTGTAGCTGCAGGTATTGTCGGCGTACAAGTAGACGGAATGGATCCGCTTGCTGTATACGCTGCAACTGCTGAAGCACGCGAGCGCGCAATCAATGGCGAAGGCCCGACATTGATTGAAACACTTACATTCCGTTACGGACCGCACACAATGGCTGGTGACGATCCGACTAAATATCGTACAAAAGAAATCGAAAATGAGTGGGAACAAAAAGATCCGCTTGTACGCTTCCGTGCGTTCCTTGAAAACAAAGGCTTATGGTCTGAAGAAGAAGAAGCAAAAGTAATTGAGGATGCGAAAGAAGAAATTAAACAAGCAATCAAAAAAGCTGATGCTGAGCCGAAGCAAAAAGTAACTGATTTAATGAAAATCATGTACGAAAAAATGCCTCACAACCTTGAGGAGCAATTTGAAATTTATACACAGAAGGAGTCGAAGTAAGCCATGGCGCAAATGACAATGATTCAAGCAATCACGGATGCGTTACGCACAGAACTGAAAAATGACGAAAATGTCTTAGTTTTCGGAGAAGACGTTGGTGTTAACGGCGGCGTATTCCGTGCGACAGAAGGATTGCAAAAAGAATTCGGTGAAGACCGTGTGTTTGACACGCCACTTGCTGAATCTGGTATCGGCGGTCTTGCCCTTGGTTTAGGCTTAAACGGCTTCCGCCCGGTAATGGAAATCCAATTCTTCGGATTCGTTTACGAAGTAATGGATTCAGTTTCTGGCCAAATGGCTCGTATGCGCTACCGTTCTGGCGGTCGCTGGACTTCACCTGTAACCATTCGTTCTCCGTTCGGCGGCGGTGTTCATACTCCTGAGCTTCACGCTGACAGCTTAGAAGGTCTTGTTGCACAACAGCCTGGTATCAAAGTTGTTATTCCATCAACTCCTTATGATGCCAAAGGACTCTTAATCTCTGCGATCAGAGACAATGATCCTGTTGTTTTCTTAGAGCACATGAAGCTTTACCGTTCTTTCCGTCAGGAAGTTCCTGAAGAAGAATACACAATTGAGCTTGGCAAAGCTGACGTGAAACGTGAAGGTACTGACCTTTCAATCATCACTTACGGCGCAATGGTTCATGAATCATTAAAAGCTGCCGAGGAGCTTGAAAAAGACGGCATTTCTGCTGAAGTTGTCGACCTTCGCACTGTAAGCCCGCTTGACATTGATACAATCATCGCATCTGTAGAAAAAACAGGACGCGCGATTGTGGTTCAAGAGGCACAAAAACAAGCCGGTATTGCTGCTAACGTAGTAGCAGAAATTAATGACCGTGCGATCTTGAGCTTGGAAGCTCCTGTACTTCGCGTGGCTGCACCTGATACAGTATTTCCTTTCTCACAAGCGGAGAGCGTATGGCTTCCAAACCATAAAGATGTTCTTGAAACAGCAAGAAAAGTACTTGAATTTTAATCAAACTGCATAAATCGAGAGGGAAGATGAACGTTTTCCCTCTATTATATATCTGTTTTCAATGCTTACGATGTAACTTTAAAATTGCTTAATCAAACTAGGAGGTCGAGAACTGTGGCATTTGAATTTAAACTTCCAGATATCGGGGAAGGTATCCACGAAGGCGAAATCGTAAAATGGTTTGTCAAGCCTAACGATGAGGTAGACGAAGATGATGTACTGGCTGAAGTCCAAAATGATAAAGCAGTAGTAGAAATTCCTTCACCTGTTAAAGGAAAAGTATTAGAATTAAAAGTTGAAGAGGGAACGGTTGCAACCGTTGGACAAACGATCATTACGTTTGATGCACCTGGTTACGAAGACCTTCAATTTAAAGGCAGCGAAGAGTCAGATGATGCGAAAACTGAAGCACAAGTTCAGTCTACAGCAGAAGCTGGACAAGACGTTGCGAAAGAAGAGCAAGCTCAAGAGCCTGCAAAAGCAACTGGCGCAGGACAGCAGGATCAAGCTGAAGTTGACACGAACAAACGCGTGATCGCTATGCCTTCTGTACGTAAATATGCTCGTGAAAAAGGCGTAGACATCCGTAAAGTAACAGGTTCAGGCAACAACGGACGTGTTGTAAAAGAAGATATCGACAGCTTTGTAAACGGAGGAGCACAAGAAGCTGCACCGCAAGAAACAGCTGCACCACAAGAAACAGCTGCTAAACCGGCTGCTGCACCAGCTCCAGAGGGCGAATTCCCAGAAACACGTGAAAAAATGAGCGGTATCCGTAAAGCAATTGCGAAAGCGATGGTTAACTCTAAACACACAGCTCCTCACGTAACGTTAATGGACGAAGTGGACGTAACAAACCTTGTTGCACATCGTAAACAGTTCAAACAGGTTGCTGCTGATCAAGGAATCAAGCTGACTTACTTGCCTTACGTTGTAAAAGCTCTTACATCTGCACTGAAAAAATTCCCTGTTTTAAACACGTCAATTGACGATAAAACAGAAGAAGTAGTCCAAAAACATTACTTCAACATCGGTATCGCTGCTGACACTGAAAAAGGCTTGCTTGTACCGGTTGTAAAAAATGCAGATCGTAAATCTGTCTTTGAAATTTCTGATGAGATCAATGGCCTTGCAACAAAAGCTCGTGAAGGCAAGCTTGCTCCAGCTGAAATGAAAGGCGCATCTTGCACAATTACAAACATCGGTTCTGCCGGCGGACAATGGTTCACTCCGGTTATCAACCATCCAGAAGTTGCGATTCTTGGTATCGGACGCATTGCAGAAAAAGCGATTGTTCGTGATGGCGAAATCGTAGCAGCTCCAGTCTTAGCTCTTTCTCTCAGCTTCGACCACCGTATGATCGACGGAGCAACTGCGCAAAATGCATTAAATCACATCAAGCGTTTACTGAACGATCCACAATTAATTTTAATGGAGGCGTAATGTTATGGTAGTAGGAGATTTCCCTATTGAAACAGATACTCTTGTAATTGGTGCGGGACCTGGCGGCTATGTAGCTGCCATCCGCGCTGCACAGCTTGGCCAAAAAGTAACAGTCGTTGAAAAAGCAACTCTTGGAGGCGTTTGTCTAAACGTTGGATGTATCCCTTCAAAAGCGCTGATCAATGCAGGCCACCGTTATGAGAATGCAAAGCATTCTGACGACATGGGGATCACTGCTGAGAACGTATCAGTTGATTTCACAAAAGTTCAAGAATGGAAAGCTTCTGTTGTAAACAAACTTACTGGCGGTGTTGCCGGTCTTCTTAAAGGCAACAAAGTAGATGTTGTAAAAGGTGAAGCTTACTTTGTAGACAGCAATTCAGTTCGTGTTATGGATGAGAACTCTGCTCAAACATACACGTTCAAAAATGCAATTATTGCAACTGGTTCTCGTCCTATCGAATTGCCAAACTTCAAATATAGTGAGCGTGTACTGAATTCAACAGGCGCTTTGGCTCTTAAAGAAATTCCTAAAAAGCTCGTTGTTATCGGCGGCGGGTACATCGGAACTGAGCTTGGAACTGCATATGCTAACTTTGGTACTGAGCTAGTTATTCTTGAAGGCGGAGATGAAATTCTTCCTGGCTTCGAAAAACAAATGAGTTCTCTTGTTACACGCAGACTGAAGAAAAAAGGCAACGTTGAAATCCATACAAGTGCGATGGCTAAAGGCGTTGAAGAAAGACCAGACGGCGTAACGGTTACTTTTGAAGTAAAAGGCGAAGAAAAAACTGTTGATGCCGACTATGTACTGATTACAGTAGGACGCCGTCCAAACACTGATGAGCTTGGTCTTGAGCAAGTCGGTATTGAAATGACGGACCGCGGTGTCGTGAAAACTGACAAACAGTGCCGCACAAACGTCCCTAACATTTATGCAATCGGTGATATCATCGAAGGACCGCCGCTTGCTCACAAAGCATCTTACGAAGGTAAAATCGCAGCAGAAGCTATCGCTGGAGAGCCTGCAGAAATCGATTACCTTGGTATTCCTGCGGTTGTCTTCTCTGAGCCTGAACTTGCATCAGTTGGTTACACTGAAGCACAGGCGAAAGAAGAAGGTCTTGACATTGTTGCTGCTAAATTCCCATTTGCAGCAAACGGCCGTGCGCTTTCTCTTAACGAAACAGACGGCTTCATGAAGCTGATCACTCGTAAAGAGGACGGTCTTGTGATCGGTGCGCAAATCGCCGGCGCAAGCGCTTCTGATATGATTTCTGAATTAAGCTTAGCGATCGAAGGCGGTATGACTGCTGAAGATATCGCGATGACAATTCACGCTCACCCAACATTGGGAGAAATCACAATGGAAGCTGCTGAAGTGGCAATCGGAAGCCCGATTCACATCGTAAAATAATGCTCATATCAAAAACAGCCCTCGCTTTAAGCGGGGCTGTTTTTTTATTTTGACAGCACATGCTGCAATGGTTTAATAATGTCTTCTTTCTTTTTCACACATCCCTCGATTTTCACCACGACATGGCGCTGATCAACAACCATAAGGGTAGGGACGGTTTCAATCTCATTTTCCCAGCCTTCTTTGTTATCATAGACCTTCATTTTATCTATTTGCTCGGGATAGTCCTTTTCTAAATCAAGCAGTGCATCGTAATATGGCGCTTCCTGATCAATTTGGTTCTCATCAGAAAAAAACAGGATTTGTGTATGATGAATGTTGTCAATCCGGCTTTTTTTCACCGGATTGATGGTGGAAAGCGTACAGCCCGATAAAGCAAATACTATGATCAGTATGGGGAATACCGCGCGATATCGCATCTATCTTCTCCTCTGTTTAAACAAAAATAAACTAGCTTTAGTTTATCATGAGAGACAGCGTAATCTGCTCCTTGTTACCTAATTGTTATATAATTGAAACCGTTTTTAAAGTGAGATTACATATCTTATCCATCGTTTAAAATAGCAATCTGGGGGTATATAGAATTTATTGCTGCGTTCTTTCATAAAAGTTCAAGAAAACATGAGATTATGTTATGTGTTTTGGCATATGTATCGATTAACGCTGCTGCATGAAGGAAATATCATATGAGAAAAATGAAAAAATACGCTATATATAACGAAATCTAAATTAAATGTGTTATACAGTTTGTTGTTGACATTTTAAATGTGACATATTAATATAATAGCAACAAAAGAAATTAAGCGTTTTCAAATTTCAAAGAAATGGGGAATGACAGATGGGTACAATTGTTTGCCAAGATTGCAACGAAGCCATTCATTACTTTGAAGATGAGAAAGTGACTACATTATACGGAACATGCTGCGGACAATGTCAATGTCCTATTGATGAAGAGTAATAAAAAGCATGCGGCCTGAGCCGCATGCTTTTTTTATTGAATCGCTTTTTGTTCTTTGATGACCCGGATCATGTTTAAAGTTGAGTCTTCAGGTCCTTGAACAGGGAGACCTGCGTCAAGGTTCTTGAAAATGTAGCTGATGTTATCTTCTGTAATAATTTCACCTGGAATGAAGATTGGAATACCAGGAGGATATACCATGACAAACTCAGCGATAATCCGTCCGGATGCTTCTTTTAAAGGGATGACTTCTGTATTTGCGTAGAAAGCATCCCGCGGAGTCATTGCCAATAAAGGAATTTCCGGGAGAAGAACTTCAGTTTGCTGATGTGTTACATCTTTTTCTGACATATGATGTGCAATCTCTGTTAAAGCCTCTACAAGCCGGTCTGCATCATTTTGGCTGTCACCAGGGGTGAAAATACACAAAATATTGTACAGATCAGAAAGCTCAACTTCAATATTAAAGGATTCACGAAGCCATTTTTCAACGTCATGACCTGTGAGTCCAAGGTTTTTAACAGAGATAATTAATTTTGTCGGATCATAGCTGTAAGCTGCTTTTGAACCAAGAATCTCAGAACCGACACAATAAATGCCTTCAATCTGATTGAGGCGATCTCTCGTCTTGTTGGCAAGCTTCAGTGTCTCCTCGGCGAGCTGATGGCCTTCTGTCGCAAGGCGTTTTCTGGCAACGTCCAGAGAGGCGAGAAGCAAATAAGAAGTTGATGTTGTTGTCAGCATGCTCAGGATGGATTGCACTCTGTCTTTGGATACAAGGCCCTCTCTCATGTTTAAAATAGAGCTTTGCGTCAGTGATCCGCCCAGCTTGTGTACACTGGTCGCTGCTATGTCTGCTCCTGCCTGCATGGCTGAAAGCGGCAATTCGTCGTGAAAATGAATGTGAACGCCGTGTGCCTCATCAACAAGCACTGGCACATCAAACGAATGAGCGAGTTCTACGATGCTTTTTAAGTCAGCTGCAACACCGAAATATGTCGGGTTGATGACGAGAAGCCCTTTTGCATCTGGATGCTCGGTAAGCGCACGTTTGGCAGATTCAAGTGTAATGCCGTGGGAGATGCCCAACTCGTTATCAATTTCAGGATGAATAAAGATTGGGATCGCTCCAGAAAATACAATAGCTGTCATAATTGATTTGTGCACATTTCTTGGAATAATAATTTTATCTCCAGGTCCGCAAACAGCCATCACCATTGTCATAATGGCGCCGCTTGTTCCTTGAACAGAAAAAAATGTGTGGTCTGCGCCAAATGCTTCAGCCGCCAGATCCTGTGCCTGTTTAATGATGCCTTTTGGCGCGTGCAGGTCATCTAATGGTTCAATATTGATTAAATCTATGCTTAACGCGTTTTCACCGATAAATTGTCTGAATTCTGGGTCCATTCCTGCCCCTTTTTTATGGCCGGGAATGTGGAATTGAACAGGCTGTCTGCTTGCATGCTTTTTCAGTCCTGTGTATAAGGGTGTTTCATGTTGCGACAATTGTTTTCCCACCTTTGTAATCATACCTATGCATAATAGTGTGTATTAAAATCAGTTTCTCAACCGTTTTTTAGACGTAAAACAAATGAATTATATTATGAACTTGAAAGAATGTAAAGAACAATTTATGATCAAATGAAGATGCTTTCTCTTAAGGGAAGCAAATCTATAAGGAGTGAAGAAAATGGAATACCAATATCCGATGAATGAAGATTGGACAACCGAAGAAGCAGTGGATGTGATCGCGTTTTTCCAGCAGGTTGAGCTTGCATATGAAAAAGGTGCAGATCGAGAAGAACTGCTTAAAGCTTACCGCCGTTTTAAGGAAATTGTACCTGGAAAGGCCGAGGAAAAAAAGATATGCGGCGAGTTTGAAGAACAAAGTACATACTCTCCTTATCGCACGGTCAAACAGGCGAGAGAATCTGAGCAGGCGAAGATTAAGATGTAAGAAAAAGAGCCGGGGGGTACCCCGGCTCTTTTTCATACTTGTGATACTTTTTGGGTGAAACGGTACAGAAAAGCAAGCTGCTTAAAGGCATCATCAATACGCTGAAGGAATTCCTGGTTATTCATATCCAGCACCTCTTCTTTTTGAAGTTGGATGCCGCATAACAGCTCAGCTTTTTTTACAGTCTGCAAACGCTCAAACAGCGTCTTCAGCTGTTCCTTGTCCATTTCAGACTGCTTATGTACTCCCGGTTTTGTATGATCTGCGGACCAAACGAAGCTGTCAGGGATATTCTTAGTAATGGTTTCCTGATTCGCTTCAAGCAACTTTCCGTATTCTTCTTTGATAGGGGATTCATAAATAATCGCGAACCACACAAATACGTGGCTTTCCCATAAACCTATCTGAAAATGCGGCAGTTTTTTATAGCCTCTTTTGCTGTTTGCGAATGCCACCCAGCTGTCAGCAGGGGGATTGACGGATCTTCTTGCGTGCTTTGCCACATGAGGAAACATTTCATCTCCGGTTAAAGCTGATAAAGTTGGGGCAAAATGTTCGCCTAGAGCTGTAAGCTTTGGACGAACCGTCTCTTTTAATACCTCCATGCGCGCGTCTAAGCCTTCTATTGTAAATGTGTTAAAGTCTTCTTCCGTAAAACGCATTTGTGTCATGACTTTCCTCCTTCATGCTAAGTAAACATATTTTATCACAGTTCATACGAGCGTCAAAAAGATTGAGCGCGTTTGAAGAAAGGGGAAATGTGGTAATAAACGAATAGGTAAACACACAATTTTCAGAATCATGTTACGCGTAAATAGAACAATCATACGATATAAGAAGTAATCATTGTTGAATGGCAAAATGGGATGCTTTTTACAAACAAATGATCTCTGGAAGGGGCGAAAGACAATGAGGCAAGTAGTAAAAGAGGGATTTAAGGAAGAGAAAAACAATCGTGTAGCTGTCTGGAGACTAGAGGTTGATTATGAGCTGGCAACCCTGTATGAAGCAATGCAAACTGAAAACGAAGAACAGATGGAACAAAGCAAAAACAAACTTGAGCGACTCAGAAAAGAATGGATTCGTCTTAACGGGTAAAAAAGCGATAGTGAAAACGAACCGCATGAATGGTTCGTTTTTACATGAGAAGGGATATTTTTCATTTTCCTTGCTTTTTCACCGCCGTTATCAGTATCCTATAAAATAAAGGTCTACATAGAAGAGAGGTACGCACGTATGACAAATTGGACGGAAATTGATGAGATTGCAAAGAAATGGGTTAGAGAAGCAGGCACGAGAATAAAACAATCTATGAACGAAAGCCTGACAATTGAAACGAAATCAAATCCGAATGATTTAGTCACCAATATTGACAAAGAAACGGAAAAGTTTTTCATTGAACGCATTCAAGAAACGTTTCCGGGACACCGCATACTCGGCGAAGAAGGACAAGGAGACAAACTCCACTCACTGGAGGGAGTCGTCTGGATTATCGACCCGATTGACGGAACAATGAATTTTGTGCATCAGCAAAGAAATTTTGCAATTTCAATTGGAATTTTTGAAAACGGAGAAGGAAGAATCGGTTTAATTTATGATGTGGTGCATGATGAGCTGTATCACGCATTTAGCGGCAGAGGAGCTTATATGAATGAAACGAAGCTGGCTCCTTTAAAAGAAACCGCCATTGAAGAAGCGATTCTTGCCATTAATGCGACATGGATAACGGAAAACAGAAGAATTGATCCAAGTGTGTTAGCGCCCCTTGTAAAAAGAGTTAGAGGCACACGCTCCTACGGTTCTGCTGCTTTAGAGCTGGCAAATGTCGCGGCGGGAAGAATAGATGCTTACATCACGATGCGGCTTGCGCCATGGGATTATGCAGCTGGCTGTGTGCTGTTAAATGAAGTTGGGGGCATCTATACGACCGTAGAGGGAGAGCCGTTTACCTTTTTAGAAAATCACAGTGTGCTGGCCGGAAATCCATCCATACATAAAACGATATTTGAAGAGTATCTTCATGCTCGAAAGTAGGCCATTTGAACAGGACGATCTCTGCTTGTTAGAGAAGCTCGCGGAAGCTCATCCTGTATGGAAAGAGGAGGAGTTTGGGGAGAAAGATGCAGAAAGCTATATGATCTCCTACTCCATGTACAACGGGTCATGGCTTATATGGGAAAAAGACGGTCAGCCTGTTGCCGTCAGCTATCATCTCGAGTGGGCGCCCTCCAACGGAAAGCCGTGGCTTGGAACAGTGCTGATTGACCCGGCTGAAGAAAAAAAGGGACATGCGAGAATGATCATTGAACAGATTAGCAAAATGCTCAGTGCCAAACATAAAGCGATGTTTGCGGCAGTTCCAATTGATCGCAGTGAATGGATACTGTTTTTGAGCCAATGCGGCTTTGAACAGCTGAAAACGGAAAAAGATGAGAAAGGCAAACTATTTATGATCCTGGTGAAGCCTTTAGCAAAAGCTGCCGTATGATGACGGCAGCTTATTTTAATATGCCAGTAGCGTAAAAAGCCTCCCGAAAAATTGAGAGGCTCTGATAATAAAAAAATTATTTTTTCACCGCATGAATATAATGAATCGTTTCAAACGCTGACAAGTCGTCTGTTCGATTGTTGAAGAATTGGTCATTAATATCGTCTGGTGATAGATGTTCATAGATCAGTAAACCTGATGACTCTAACTGATATTCAATTTCTTGATAAGTGAAACACGATTTCATCGGTTCTCCGCTTGCGGCAGCCATTTTCACCATATGTTCAACTCTATTTGACGTTCCTTTTGCTGTAAATAGTGTTTCGTCCGCATAATCAAAAACGATAGAGCTTCCTGATGGGACATGAGAAAATAAATTTCTGATCAAGCTTGCATTTTCTTCTCTCGTTAAATAATAAGACACTCCCAGAAGGCTGAAGAATGTTTTTGTGTTTTCAAATCCTTCATCTATAAGAGGCTGATACGAAAATGTTTTGGTGAAATCCATAGGAACAAAGTGAAGATGTCCCGGAATTGTCAAATTTGCATTTTTCAGCTTATCTTTTTTGAATTGCTGTGTAGCCGGATGATCAACCTCGAAAACTTGTAAACTGTTTTCCAATTCAGGATGCCGAAAACAGAAAGTATCCAGTCCGGCCCCAAGAATGACATACTGTTTTGTTCCCAGCATCAATTCATGATGTAAGACTTTTTCGCAATACGCAGCACGTGCTAAAGGTGTGGGCGACAGCTGGATTTGTGTAACCCATTTTAATATGTCTTTAGGATCATTGTGCAGGCGTTCGGCGATCTCTTTGTTGAAAAATGATATTCCTTGGATCATATTCTCACTGATGTCGGTAAACTCTTTTTCGTTAATGAGATCTTTTGCAATAAAATCATCAAAAATGAGAGGCGTGTCATATCGGCTGTGATATGCACGGGCAAAAGCTGAAATCAAAGACGTTAAGCTGGACTCATTTTTCCTCATGAAATGATCCTCCAATAAAAAAAGATTCCCCTGGCCAGGAGAATCTTATTATACATACAAATAGATTAATAGTAAATTATAGCACAAATAAAATTTTTTGTCAATCCTTTTGTTCTTTAATCGGTCGTGGAATCTTCATATATTTTCCCATGAGTCAAGTGTCTGCCGGAAGCATCTCCCCTTATCCTGACAAATTCGGGATCACTATTGTATGCTGCAGTGTTGGCTTGCTGCTGTTTTTGCGTCTATACGCTGAGTGGGGAAGGCTGTATTGTCGCTTCCTCTGTACTGCACGCTTGCGACTGTGTTCACATCTTTCGCTGGAATGATTATGCTGAAGAGAGAAACCAAGACATGTAACGAAAAAAAGCCTGAGGGATCTCAGGCTTTTACTAATATTATAATCCAACAGCATTCCAGGCTGCTTCAACTTTAGCGGCATCAGTTGAGCCGTAAAGATCACGAGCAGACTGAATAAGAGCTGCCTTTGCATCTTTGAACGTCGAAGAAGGCGTGAGGTACGTTGTTAACGCACGATAATAGATCTGCTGTGATTTAGAGACACCAAGCTTTGTAATGGTATTATAAGCGGCTTTATTTGGAATTCCGCTGTTTGTGTGTACGCCGCCATAATCGCCTTCATCTGTATTTGGAAGGTTTCTGTAATTGGCGTAATTGTCAGGCTGATCGTATTTTGTCGGATTGGACAAGCTGCGGAGAGCAGGCTGGCTGACTGTAATGTCTTCACCGATGTCCCAGTCTTCTGTATCGTTAAAATACCCGAATACGTCAGAGAAAGATTCGTTTAATGCCCCCGGCTGATTTTCATAAATCAGGTTGGCTGTTTCTTGAGTGACGCCATGTGTCATTTCATGTGCTGTCACATCTAATGAGCCGGAAAGCGGAGAGAAAAATGAACCGTCGCCGTCACCGTAAATCATTTGGTCTCCTGTCCATGCAGCATTATTGTACCGAGTGCCGTAGTGGACGGAAGAAACGATTTTACTGCCTTTGTTATCATAGCTATTCCGTTTAAATGTCGAATAAAAATAATCGTACACTTTACCGAGATTATAGTGAGCGTCAACGGCTGCCCGCTGTGATGAAGATGTGAATGTATTTGTTGTGCTTGAGACAAGTGTTCCCGGTAGGCGGCTTTGTCTGTTTTGCAAGTCATATGTGATGATTTGAGTGCCTGTTGGTTTTGAAAGATCTCTTAGAACGTATTTTCCGCTTTCATAAGAGATGTTCAAAGGAACGGTTGCGCCCTTTAGCGTTGTTCCGCTTCCAGTGGCAGCAGCATGTTCTACTTTGTTTTGCTGTTTTAATATGCTGCCTGTTTCAGCATCAACTAAGACTTCCCAGTTTGCAGGTTCAGGTTCGATATAGAGAATCGTCACGTCGTAAGCAAGACGATAGCTGCCGTCCTTTGTTTCTACCGCTTTTAACTCGGCTTTATTGCTGTTTTTGGCCGTTCCGTTAGAAACAGCATCTGGTGATTTGCCGATGGCTTTGAAAGCAAGTGTCATCGCTTTTTCAGAAGAGACTTTTTGGCTGTTTTCTGTTTTTGCAGCAGATTGATTGTGTAATTCACCATTCACCGCATAAACATTATCGGATTTATCAACGTGAACGATCACTTGTGAATCTTTAATAGGCACTCCGTTAACCACAGGTGCATATCGAAAGTGCTTGTACCCAAGGGCGTCAGTCGTGCTTTCAACAAGCTTCAGCCTTTTGGCAGGGTCACCTTTGAAAATGTTGCTGTTCTTTTTCAAAAACTGTTTGACAGCTTTGTCATTTGGTGCAGAAAGTTCTGATTGTGCAATCGCGTTTTTGGAGAGGAAATTTGTTTGATTCTCTTTAAGCTGATGACTTTCAGCAGCCTGAACACCAGGAAGGCTGATTGACAAACTCATAAACGAAGCAGCGACAGCAACAGACAATTTCTTACCTAAACCCACAATAAATCCCCCTTTTTGAAAATACTGAAAAATCTTTATATTGTTATATTAAACTAGCATTCTGGAATACTCAACAAAAACTAACATAACTAGACAAAATTGATAGAATTGTCCTGTGTTTATTTTTGCTGAATAATATCAACATGAGTCAAGTGTCATGTGATGGCTTATTGTAAGTGTTGTGCCTTTTTACATATCAAGGGGAAGAGAGAAATGTTTGTTTCTTATTGAAACTTTTTGAGATGCCGGCTGTCTACCCAAATGAGGCCTTAATAAGAAGTAAAGGATTGTTGTTCGTGTTGGAGTTATTCAGTCATTATGTATTGCATTTTGAACGTTATTTTATATTAAGCAGACAAGGTACCCTGCTGATTCAATGGTCAATTGTTGTTCTTGCAGTCTTATATCTTTTGGTGCATCATCCCAAAATAAACCGGCAGCGCACAATGTTCTTGGCGGGTGTTATATTGCGGATTGTGCTGCTGGCGGGAGTGTCTGTTGAACTTATTCACCAGGTGCAATCAACAAACTTCACCAGCGCTTACTTAAGAGAGGACGGAAATGAACTGCTGCCGCTGCTGCATTTTTTGTTATACGGATATGTGCTGCTGACTGCTTTTCACTATATGCTGGTGCTTCGTGATCATGGCGGAAAAGGTATGTTTTATACGTTCGATCTTGCCGTTGTCAGTTTGCCGATCGTACAAATGATATTCAGTTTCTTTTCGTATTGGAAGGAATATCGGGATGGGATGGAGCCGATTGCATTTGTGTTTCTGTTTTTCATCATTACTCTTCCCATTGTGTTGAATGTAGTGTTTTTCAAGCTGTATTGGAGAACGAATAAGATATTACTAGGTTTATTTTATACGTTGATTATCGGACTGCTTGTCTTGCTGCTTGCGCCATATCCCAATCAAATCTCAAAAGCTTATGGTGCAGTAATGCCATACACGATTTATTTAACAATGGCGGGATTTTTGATGAGCTATCATCTGTTCCAAAAGTCAGGAAAGGTTTATGTGCGTGTGAATAAGTGGCTGCCGATGGCTGTCATGGTGTTTTTTGTCCCTCTCTTAAATCCGATATATAACATAGGAACGGCTGCTTTCGCTGTATCAAAACCGATAAATGTCCATGATTCATTCAATTTTGTCGGGGAGCACATTTCATCAGAAAAAGCGGAACAGATACTGAAGTCATTTTTTCCTACGGATGAGACATTGTATTTGCACGATACAAACATGGATGTGCATTATTTCTACTCATTTGAAAGCAAAGGTTATAAAGCTGAAGTAGATGAAGTATCGCAGCTGATTCGTAATTATGAATACTTACAAAAAGCGCATGGGAAAAAGCTAACGAATCAGGAGTACAAGCGAAAGTCCATCGCTTTCCTTGAGCGACACGGACGTGTGTTACATAAGGAGCATATCGAAACAAAGGTCTCTAATGAGGACGGCCAGACAGTCGTACGTATATACCTGAAAAATCAACTTCATAAAAAAAATAATGCTGATGATGGCGCGGTATTTTATTGGGAAAAGGAAACCTTAATGGGTTTTAGTGAAGATCCTTCGATTTATCAGCTTGACTCTCTTCTGCATGTTCATATAACAGAACAAGACATTCAAGACAAAATGGAACAAATGTTTACAGCGCTGAATATATCAAAACAGCCTTATCAGATCACTGATATTGAAAGCGACAGCCTGCTCGGAAGCATGGTGAGAGTTGAAACAAAGGAAGGAGTTGTTTTGGAATTTAAGGGGGAATCCGGTAGTTTACACAGTCTCTCGATTCCAATCAAAAAGGAAATTTCACTGACTAACAGCCAGCTGCAGCGGCAGGTATTAACGGTCTTCGATGCCGATGTATCAGAAATGAAGAAAAAAAGCAGGAAGAGTGACTTGGTAATGTATACTGATTCTTCTAAAACATATGAGTTTTTTGAAGATCAAGGTCAGCTAAACGTTTATGTATACAGCGATACACCTGATCAGTCATTCCCCTATACGTATCGTAATGGTACATTGGCTTACGAAAAAGTAGCTTCTGCATATCAGGATGTTATTTACAAAAAGCGTATGCGTCCGATTATCGTTCAAAGAGGGGATGAACGGCATTATGCATGGCTGATCATTATTCAGCCGTTTGGTTCAAATCGCCATGATGCCTATGTAGTGGATGGAGAAACACAAGAGGTGAAAAGTCTTTATGAATCATAAGGAAAAAGAGTCTGTTTTTTTAGACTTATACGACCTGTATAAAGATGGAGAGCTAGAGGATGAATCAATGGAATGGATGAAACAGCATGAGTCCCTATTTCAAAAGAATGCGGAAGACTTAAAGAGTAAAACTTGTTTAAAGAGAAGCCTCGGTGCTGAAGAAGAAAGCCAAATTAGATATATGAAAGTATACCTGTCTTCCATGTATATCTGTTTCATTTTATTGGCCATTTGGATGACGGTGTGGTTTTACTTTTAATGAAGCATAGGGATTCCATTGAGGACTTGTATCGGCAGTATTATCAAGAAATTACAAATTATTTATTCAGAAGGACTCATCACCTTGAAACAGCCAAGGACTTAGCACAGGACACGTTTGTGAAAGCTCTTAACGGTCTGGCTTCGTTTAGGGGGCATTCTTCTATCAGAACATGGCTCTACACCATTGCGCATCATACCTTTATCAATTGGTACCGCAGAGATGTCAAATACCAATTTACTGATATCAGCAAAAATGAAGGGTTAACGCAAACAACTTATGAGCAGCCTGAACAGTATTTGTCACGGACGGTGAAAAGCGAAACCCTAAGGCAGGAGCTTCTGCAGTTAAAGGATCAGCATCAATCTGTTTTGATTTTAAGAGAATTCCAAGAGCTTTCTTATGAAGAAATCGCTGAGATATTAGGATGGAGTCTTTCTAAGGTGAAAACCACATTGCACCGGGCTAGATTAGAGCTAAAGAAAAACATGACGAAAAGTAGAGAGGAGGAGCGGATATGACCTGCTTTCTAGTAAGAGACCTGCTTCCTCTGTATCTTGAAGGTGATTGTAAAAGAGAAACGGAACACGTTATAGAAGAGCATTTAAAAATGTGTAGCAGCTGCAGAGACATGTATAACACGATGGCTGAGCCATTTGAATTGGAAAGCGAACAGGCCGTTGAGGAGGCTTTTCTGCCGGAAGAAGAACTGCGTTTTAAACAGAGGTACTATGGATTACTGATCATGAAAGCTGCCTGCTGGTTTGGAGCGGCGGTTGCCGTGATGCTGATCATCAAACTTTTGATATAAAGAAAAGCGCTTGTCCGATTCGGACAAGCGCTTTTTTAAATTAAGCTTGAGGATGAATCATGTCGTAGATGGCGGCAAGCTGTTCTTGTGATAGAGCACTGAATAGTTTTTCATAAACGTCAGCTTGCAAAGGTGTCGCACCTGCTTGTACCGCTGCATCTTTATCATAGCTGTACACACCGTCTTGTAATACAATGGCTGCTTGAAGAATGTGTATCTTTAAGGAAGCAGCGGAGAAAAATTGTTCAAGTGCAAGTGCTTCTTTTTCTGTGAAGCCAAGTTCAACTGCTTTTTCTGTATCAAACTTGTAATTTCCACCCTCGAGATACACACATTGTGAAACAATGCTGAAAAATTCTGATGTCGATTCCCAGAGTGTAGCGATTACCTGAGCCTCTTCCTTTGTCATTCCTAACTCGACAGCTTTTTCGCTGTCAAAATAATACACACCGTCTTGTTCGTATATACATTGATTTAATATATCAATGAATGTATTGAGATCTTCGTTTGTGATTGTCTGATGCTGCACATGAACAGTGTTGTTATCAACCATTGTTTTTGCGCTGGCTGCATCAGGGCCGAACGTGAATAGAGCAGCTGAGGTCATTGCGGCAGTCGTTAGCATCGCTTTTTTTACAAATGTTTTCTTCATGTTTCTTCTCTCCCTTTTATGAATTGTGCTACAAATTCCATTATAGGGATAGATTGGAGTCGGAAGAATGGGTTAAATAGTATTTTATGTATATCGTTGCCGAACTACTTTTTGCCGGTCGCATGTGTCATCGTTAGAACGATTGTCTATGTACAAATGCTGTTTTGCATCTTCCCGACTAAGAAACAGGGGAGATAAGACTTAATGAAATGAAAAACACCGCTTTCTTTGCGGTGTTTTTTGATTACAATGTCTCTAGCAGGGCAATGCTTTTAATCAAGCAAGCCTTGCTCGCGCATTTTCTTTTTTAATGTGAATCCGCCGCCCATAACAGCGCAAACAAGCACAATGCTGGCGATAATGCCTGCAGCACTTTTTTCAGCGATAAAGACGCCGATCAGCATAATACTGAAAACTGCTGCAAATGCAAATAATAGTAAAAGCCAATTCATTTTTTTCATATTTTCCATCCCCTTTTACGTCTTATATTAAGTTTACAGAAAAACGTGACGCTTTTAAAGAGGATGTGTGGTATAATATGAAAGTTATCTAATTTTATTAGGAGATGAAAAAGTGAAACTTCGAAATGATCTTCGCAACATCGCGATTATTGCCCACGTTGACCATGGGAAAACGACTCTAGTCGATCAGCTTTTACACCAGGCTGGTACGTTCCGTGCCAACGAACAGGTTGCTGAACGCGCAATGGACTCAAATGATCTTGAACGCGAACGCGGCATTACAATTTTGGCGAAAAATACTGCGATTAACTATAAAGATACACGCATCAATATTTTGGATACCCCTGGACACGCAGACTTTGGGGGAGAAGTAGAACGGATTATGAAAATGGTTGACGGCGTACTGCTTGTCGTTGACGCATATGAAGGCTGTATGCCTCAAACTCGTTTCGTTCTGAAAAAAGCTCTTGAGCAAAACCTGAACCCGGTTGTTGTTGTGAACAAAATTGACCGTGACTTTGCTCGTCCTGAGGAAGTTATCGATGAGGTTCTAGATCTGTTCATTGAGCTTGATGCCAATGAAGAGCAGCTCGAGTTTCCAGTGGTATATGCTTCAGCGATTAATGGAACAGCGAGTCTTGATCCGAAACATCAGGATGAAAACATGGAAGCTTTATATGAAACCATTATTAAGCATGTTCCGGCACCTGTTGATAATGAAGAGGAGCCGCTTCAATTCCAAGTTGCCCTCCTTGACTACAACGACTATGTAGGCCGTATCGGAATCGGACGCGTATTCCGCGGCACGATGAAAGTCGGTCAGCAGGTTTCTCTTATGAAGCTTGACGGAACGGCTAAGTCATTCCGTGTAACAAAGATTTTCGGTTTCCAAGGCTTAAAGCGTGTGGAAATTGAAGAAGCAAAAGCAGGAGACCTCGTAGCGGTTTCCGGCATGGAAGATATTAACGTTGGTGAAACGGTATGTCCTGTAGACCATCAAGATCCGCTTCCAGTGCTTCGCATTGATGAACCGACACTTCAAATGACATTTGTCGTGAATAACAGTCCGTTTGCAGGACGTGAAGGCAAATATGTAACGGCCCGCAAAATCGAAGAGCGTCTTCAGGCTCAGCTTCAGACGGATGTGAGTTTGCGTGTTGAGCCAACAGCTTCTCCTGATGCTTGGGTTGTTTCCGGACGCGGTGAGCTGCACTTGTCAATTTTAATTGAAAATATGCGCCGTGAAGGCTATGAGCTTCAAGTTTCAAAACCTGAAGTTATCATCAAAGAAATTGACGGCGTACGCTGTGAGCCTGTTGAGCGTGTACAAATCGATGTTCCGGAAGAGCATACAGGCTCAGTTATGGAATCAATGGGTGCCCGCAAAGGCGAAATGATCGATATGATCAACAATGGAAACGGCCAAGTCCGTCTCATCTTTACAGTTCCTTCCCGCGGATTGATCGGGTACTCTACAGAGTTCCTATCATTAACACGCGGATTCGGTATTCTGAATCATACGTTTGACAGCTACCAGCCAATGCAGGCGGGCCAAGTCGGCGGACGCCGCCAAGGTGTGCTTGTATCAATGGAAAACGGAAAAGCGACATCTTACGGTATTCAAGGAATTGAAGACCGCGGTGTCATCTTCGTTGAGCCGGGTACTGAAGTATATGAAGGAATGATCGTTGGAGAGCATAACCGTGACAACGACCTTGTTGTTAACGTCAGCAAAATGAAACAGCAGACGAACGTCCGCTCTGCAACAAAGGATCAGACAACTACAATTAAAAAAGCGCGCATCATGTCTCTTGAGGAATCTCTAGAGTACTTAAACGAAGATGAATACTGTGAAGTAACGCCTGAATCCATCCGTTTAAGAAAGAAAATCCTCAATAAAAACGAACGTGAAAAAGCGGCTAAAAAGAAAAAAACAGCAGGATTGTCTTAATCTCTTGCAGAATTTGAAAAGATAGAACCCGCACTTTGCAGGGGAGGGAATCTTTTTGAATGACGTAAGCGAACGCCTGTCGTTCTTCGCCGCACTGTATCAAGTAGACCGGCAGCCTGCGGCAGGCATGTGGCTGCTGTACGGCACGATTTTTGTGTTGGCCGTTATTGTATTTAAGCTTGGATTTGCAAAAAGGCTCCCGGTATTAAAATCAGCAGTGGTGTATGTATTTCTGGCTTTGGGCTGCACTGTTTTGACCTTTTTAGGAGTGTTTTTGCCCGTTGCAGAGGGATTGATCGTGGCTGCGCTGATTTTAATTATTTACAAAATTCGGCTGTATCAGTCGAAAAAGGGACAGTCTGCAAAATCATAAAAAGACTCAGCTGAGAAGCTGAGTCTTTTTTTGTGTTGTGTATGGTAAAGCGGCCGCTTTATTTTTTGACTTTTTCTTTCTTCTGCTGCCCAGGGTGAAAAGTGAATTTTCCCGTTTTCAGCCGTTCTTCTGTTTTTTGGGCAATCCGGTCGTGGCATTCCTGGCACATATATGTATGGATTGGGCGGTTTCGAAGCCGTTTCGCGATCAGGGTATCATCATCAATTGTTTCAATTTTATCGCAAATAGAACATTGGACCCTCATCTTATCACCTCTTTCACTAACATGTATTATAGCACGGATCAGAAGCTGTCCAAAATAAGAAAAAGCTAAAGCACGAGGCTATAGCTTATTCTTTGGTATTCTTTTTCATATGATTGTCAGATTGATCGTTTTGCTCCTGTTCCATTTCCTGCTGCTGCTTTCTGTTTAGTTGGTCATTTTGCTGCTTTGTTTGCGGCTCGTCTTCATTGTCAATCACATCGTTAGGCACTTCTGGAAGCACTCGGCCGACAATCGCAGCTAATTCATCTAGTATGCCTGTTACCGGACGGCCTTCACTGATTTCTCTGCCCATTTCATTCAGGCGGCTGACCGTATCTGGGTCAGCAATGACAACTGCGTTGGCACCATATTGGTCATTTTTTAGAGCCTGTGCCACCGAATATTTAATCGTTTCCACTTTGCTTCTGTCCAAAGTATCATCGACGTCAATCCCAACAACGGCATAACCTCCAAGCACAACGGCTGTTGCATCCTTGACCTCAGGAATTTTTTCAGCAACGCTGACTAGATGCTTGGCAATATCCGTTCTTGTTCCATTGTCTTTTGTTTCCTGAGTTGTGTCCTTTACGTGAATCGGTTTGCTTTCCTGCTGTCTTGTTGATTCTTTTTCAACATTCTGATCCTGTTTTCCTTGTTGGTAGGCACATGCGGACAGGATAAGCGTCAGCTGTATAAGAATGAAAAGAATTCGCACTTGCGGGTTCCCTCCTTGAAATGCAGTCATTAATTTTATTGTTGAATTAACCTTCTATCTTTATGCACAAAAACATATATTTTAGCAGGCATTCACCTTTTTCATCGTAAGAGAAGCAGGAAGAACTTTGACCCTTATATCAGGAGGCTGAGACTTGAGTAAAATTTATGTGTTAGATACGAATGTGTTATTACAGGATCCTAACGCGATATTTTCTTTTGAAGAAAATGAGGTTGTCATCCCTGCTGTCGTATTAGAAGAGGTTGACTCAAAAAAACGGTATATGGACGAAGTTGGGAGGAATGCAAGGCACGTATCTAAGCTGATCGATGCGCTAAGGCAAAAGGGCAGGCTGCATGAGCATGTACCGCTCCACACTGGCGGCACACTGAGAATTGAACTGAATCACCGTTCGTTTCACCAGCTGCAAGAGATCTTTATTGAGAAGACGAACGATAATCGCATATTAGCCGTTGCAAAAAACTTAAGCCTCGAGGAAGAAACAAAGGAAAATGGCAGGCCGGTTATCCTCGTCAGCAAGGACGTGCTTGTCAGAGTTAAAGCGGACGCAATCGGACTGCTTGCCGAAGATTTCTTAAATGACCGGGTTGTGGACAATGATGAAATGTACAGCGGCTATAAGGATTTATATATCAGCCAGCAGCTGTTCAGCTCTTTTTATGGGAAAAATCAAATTTCAGTAAATGATATAAAACAGCATGCGTTTTATCCCAATCAATTCGCATTAATGAAGGATGAGCTGGGAGGATCCTCCTCGGCAGTCGGAATTGCAGATAAAACCGGAACGGTATTAAAAAGACTCGTATTTGATGATGAACATATATGGGGAATCAGACCGAAAAATGTACAGCAGACAATGGCATTAGAGCTTTTGCTGCGTGAAGATATTCCGCTTGTTACCCTGATCGGAAAAGCGGGAACCGGCAAGACGCTTTTAGCATTGGCGGCGGGACTTTTACAGACAGAAGACTTAGGAATATACAAAAAACTGGTCGTGGCGAGACCGATTGTTCCTGTTGGCAAAGACATCGGGTACTTGCCGGGTGAAAAAGAGGAAAAGCTAAAGCCTTGGATGCAGCCGATTTTTGACAACTTGGAGTTTCTGTTTAATGCGAAAAAACCGGGGGAGCTTGAGGCCATTCTGGCGGGTATTGGCTCAATTCAGGTAGAGGCGCTGACTTATATCAGGGGGAGAAGCATTCCAGATCAATTTATTATTATTGATGAAGCGCAAAATTTGACCAGGCATGAGGTGAAAACACTGCTGACGAGAGTCGGTGAGGGGAGTAAAATTGTCTTAATGGGCGATCCTGAACAAATTGATCACCCATATTTAGACAGTCTGAACAATGGTTTGGCCTATGTGGTTGAGCGGTTTAAAGGACAACCCATCTCAGGCAGCGTGAAGCTGTTAAAAGGTGAGAGATCAGGTCTCGCCCAGCTTGCCGCTGACTTGCTGTAATACTAAATGATTTCGATTTCTTTTATATCGGTGATCGGCTGTTCGTAATCAACTGGATCTTCAAAGTAAATATGAACGGGGCCGCCTTCTTGAATCGGCTTGCCTGCCTCACTGAAATGGACAATACCGTTCAGAGCGGTTTCAAGAGGAACGGCGGCCTTTCCCGAACTTGTGACAAATACGCATTGTGTCGCAGAGCTGAGCGGCTCGGCATTTTTCAGCACATTCCCAAGTTTCATTGCAAAACTGCCGTTCATCAGTTTTTGCTTCTCGTATTGTTTTTCTGTTTTTAATGTCGGCGGCGCAATTCGGCCCTCTCTGATGACACGTTCAGGATCAAGATCGGATTCATCCCCGGCTGACTGTAAATGTGTGTCTTGACTGTCCCCTTTGCGGTCAAACGAAAATTTGCGATCATCAAAAATCCATACGCTTGGATCAATGGTGATCGGATATGTAACATTGCCTTTTACTTGTATAACGCTCATGATATAACCCCCTTCTCTCAAAATTATAAAAGTTTTCGCATGAATTGTCACTTTGTGTACAAATTATGTGTATTGAAATGCTCAGGGAGCGAGGGTGGTTGTATGGTATGCCGGCATAATGACGAGCTTGAAACCTTAGTGAGAGAGGCGAAAAAGGTGACGGACAAGGGGGAGGTAGCCAGCTATATTCCCGCATTGGCAAAAGCCGATAAACACGATCTGTCAGTGGCAATTTATTATTCCAATAATATTTGTCTGTCAGCAGGTGATGTAGAAAAAACATTTACGCTCCAAAGTATATCGAAAGTCCTGTCGCTTGCTTTGGTGTTAATGGATTACGGCAAAGATAAGGTCTTCAGCTATGTCGGACAGGAGCCGACCGGTGATCCGTTTAATTCAATAATCAAGCTGGAAACAGTGAATCCTAGCAAGCCGTTAAACCCAATGATCAATGCAGGGGCTTTGGTAGTGACAAGCTTGATTAGAGGGAAAACGGTGAAAGAGAGACTAGATTATTTACTTTCTTTTATCAGAAGGCTGACAAACAACCAAGAGATGTCTTACTGCCGGGAAGTGGCTGAATCCGAATACAGCACATCAATGATTAATCGGGCAATGTGTTATTATATGAAGCAGTACGGCATTTTTGAGGATGATGTAGAAGCGGTAATGGATTTATACACGAAGCAATGCGCGATTGAGATGAACAGTCTGGACTTGGCGAAAATCGGATCTGTATTTGCGCTGAATGGCAGACACCCTGAGACTGGGGAGCAAGTCATCTCAAAAGATGTCGCGAGAATTTGCAAAACATTTATGGTGACGTGCGGAATGTACAATGCAAGCGGGGAATTTGCAATTAAGGTCGGAATTCCTGCAAAAAGCGGCGTATCCGGAGGGATTATGGGCATTTCACCCTATGATTTCGGAATCGGCATTTTTGGCCCGGCATTGGACGAAAAAGGGAACAGCATTGCAGGTGTAAAGCTTTTGGAAATAATGTCTGAGATGTACAGGCTGAGTATTTTTTAATTTATGTCATCTGCTTAAATCCTCTTGCATTTTCTGCTGATACCCTTTATGATAAATAGAAGAATTAGGTACTCGCCTGGGGAACGGAGGGATACTTTTGGCTTCAGAGATGATAGTTGACCATCGGCAAAAAGCTTTTGAACTTTTAAAAGTAGACGCTGAGAAGATTTTGAAGCTGATCCGAGTACAAATGGATAACTTAACGATGCCTCAATGTCCTCTATATGAAGAGGTTTTAGATACTCAAATGTTCGGGCTTTCGAGGGAAATCGATTTCGCTGTCCGCCTGGGATTGGTTGATGAAAAAGACGGTAAAGACCTTTTATACACATTGGAGCGCGAATTGTCTGCTTTGCATGACGCGTTTACAGGTAAATAAATGATAAAACTCAAACTTATTAACAGTTTGGGTTTTTTTATAACCGCTAATTTTCTCACACTAAAGACGGTCTTTTTTTACACATTCCTTCCGAATCGTATAGAGATTCTTCGTCTCATTTGATAAATTGTAGTAAAATAAAAAAGATAAATACATAAAAACCATAGGTAATGGAAGTTAGAAGTAGGGAAGAGGATGTTATGTTAAAAAAAATGCTAAAATCTTATGATTACTCACTGATATTCGCAATTGTTTTACTATGCGGATTCGGTTTAGTGATGGTATACAGCTCAAGCATGATTACCGCTGTCTCTCGATACGGAGTAAGCAGTAATTTTTTCTTCATGCGGCAGCTGTTTGCTTTAATTGCAGGAGGCGCTCTTTTTATTCTCATGGCTTTGTTTCCTTATAAAGCACTGGCCCACCAAAAGTTTCAGAAGGCGATACTGCTAGTTTCTGTTCTTGCGCTTATCTCGCTGTTTATATTCGGGCATGTAGCCGGAAACGCGCAAAGCTGGTTTAAAATCGGCGGAATGAGTATCCAGCCGGGGGAATTTGTTAAACTGGTAGTGATTTTATATCTTGCAGCTGTATATGCCAAGAAACAAAGCTATATCGACCATCTGTTAACTGGAGTAGCACCTCCGGTAGTCATGACGCTTGTGATTTGCGGGTTAATTGCGATGCAGCCAGATTTCGGTACTGCCATGATTATCGGCCTAATTGCGACGTGCATGATCTTGTGCTCAGGCTTCAGCGGAAAGACGCTGGCGAGGCTTGTTTTGCTGGGCGGAATTGTTTTCATTTTAGTCAGCCCGATTATCTATTTAAATCAGGACAAGATTTTAACTGAAGGCCGTTTAGCGCGTTTTGAGAGTCTTGAAGACCCATTTAAGTATGCAAATTCATCAGGTTTGCAAGTGATCAATTCTTATTATGCGATCGGCTCAGGTGGTATTTTCGGCCTAGGGCTCGGTGAAAGTATCCAAAAATACGGATATCTGCCTGAATCACACACTGACTTTATTATGGCTGTTATAGCCGAAGAACTTGGTATATTTGGGGTATTGTTTGTGATTTTCCTACTGGGCTTTGTCGTAATAAAAGGGTTTTATATAGCCAGAAAATGCGAGGACCCGTTTGGAAGTCTACTAGCAATCGGCATTTCGAGCATGATTGCCATACAATCGTTTATTAATCTTGGCGGTGTCAGCGGATTAATTCCGATTACAGGGGTTACGCTGCCATTTATCAGTTACGGGGGCTCTTCTTTAGTGCTGCTCTTGGCGAGTATGGGGATATTAGCAAATATCAGCATGTTTGTGAAATATTCAGAGAATAAGAAAAAGAGAGAGCCCTTGGCGCCGAAGGGTATGAAAAAGAAACAGCTCAAAAAAACTGTTTATCTGTAAAAAACAAGTGTGTACAGGGGAAGGATATTCCGCTATGATAGATTATATTCCATTCGGGTAAGGGGGAGAAAAGTTTGTCACAGCAATCGATACAGAAAGTATTAGTAGCAAACAGGGGAGAAATTGCAATCCGAATATTCCGGGCGTGCACCGAGTTGAATATTCGTACAGTTGCGGTCTATTCAAAAGAAGATTCCGGTTCCTACCATCGGTACAAAGCGGATGAAGCATATCTGGTCGGTGAAGGGAAAAAACCGATTGATGCTTACCTGGATATTGAGGGTATCATTGATATTGCGAAAAGAAACAAAGTCGATGCGATTCATCCGGGATACGGTTTCTTATCTGAAAATATCCATTTCGCGAAACGATGTGAAGAAGAAGGTATCGTGTTCATTGGTCCGAAGTCCGAACATCTAGATATGTTTGGTGACAAAGTAAAAGCGCGTGAGCAGGCAGAAAAAGCTGGAATCCCTGTGATTCCAGGAAGCGACGGACCTGCAGAAACGCTTGAAGCAGTCGAACAATTTGGACAGACTAACGGTTATCCGATTATCATTAAAGCTTCACTGGGCGGCGGCGGCCGCGGTATGCGGATTGTCAGATCTGAAAACGAAGTCAAAGAAGCATATGAGCGTGCAAAATCAGAGGCGAAAGCAGCCTTTGGCAATGATGAAGTTTATGTAGAAAAATTGATTGAAAATCCGAAACATATTGAGGTTCAGGTGATTGGGGACAAGCAGGGCAATGTCGTCCACCTTTTTGAGAGGGACTGTTCTGTTCAAAGACGCCACCAAAAAGTCATCGAAGTGGCGCCGAGTGTCTCGCTGTCACCTGAATTAAGAGACCAAATTTGTGAAGCGGCAGTTGCGCTTGCAAAAAATGTAAACTATATAAACGCGGGTACGGTAGAATTCCTTGTTGCAAACAACGAGTTCTACTTTATTGAAGTAAACCCCCGCGTACAAGTTGAACACACGATTACAGAAATGATTACAGGTGTCGATATCGTTCAAACACAGATCCTTGTTGCCCAGGGGCACAGCCTTCACAGCAAAAAAGTAAATATTCCTGAGCAAAAGGACATCTCTACAATCGGCTATGCTATTCAGTCACGGGTTACGACTGAGGATCCGCAAAATGATTTCATGCCTGATACAGGAAAAATCATGGCATATCGCTCAGGCGGCGGTTTTGGAGTTCGTCTTGATACCGGAAACAGCTTCCAAGGCGCCGTGATCACGCCATATTATGATTCACTTCTCGTTAAGCTTTCAACTTGGGCTTTAACGTTTGAACAGGCGGCGGCCAAAATGGTCCGAAACCTTCAGGAGTTTAGAATCAGAGGCATTAAAACAAACATTCCGTTCCTTGAGAACGTTGCAAAGCATGAGAAATTCCTGACAGGGCAATATGATACGTCTTTCATAGATACAACACCTGAATTATTTATTTTTCCTAAACAGAAAGACCGCGGAACAAAAATGCTTACTTACATCGGCAATGTGACAGTGAACGGTTTCCCAGGGATCGGAAAAAAAGAAAAACCGGCGTTTGACAAACCGTTAAACGTAAAAGTAGACATAGATCAGCAGCCTGCCAGAGGAACAAAGCAAATTCTCGATGAAAAAGGTGCTGAAGGGCTTGCAAATTGGGTTAAGGAGCAGAAATCTGTCCTTTTAACTGATACAACATTCAGAGACGCTCACCAATCACTATTGGCGACGAGATTCAGATCGCATGATTTGAAAAAAATCGCGAATCCGACGGCTGTGTTATGGCCGGAGCTATTCAGTATGGAAATGTGGGGAGGCGCGACCTTCGATGTAGCCTACCGATTCCTGAAAGAAGATCCGTGGAAGCGTTTGGAGGACCTTCGCAAAGAAGTGCCGAATACCTTATTCCAAATGCTGCTTCGCTCATCAAACGCGGTCGGCTATACGAATTATCCGGATAATGTGATTAAAGAATTTGTGAAGCAATCTGCTCAATCCGGTATTGATGTGTTCCGTATTTTCGACAGCTTAAACTGGGTAAAAGGGATGACATTAGCCATTGATGCCGTTCGGGATACCGGCAAAGTGGCTGAAGCTGCGATTTGTTATACAGGAGATATCCTTGACAAGAACCGCACGAAATATGATCTTGCTTATTATACGTCGATGGCGAAGGAGCTTGAGGCTGCCGGAGCCCATATTCTTGGAATTAAAGATATGGCAGGGCTGTTAAAACCGCAGGCTGCATATGAACTCGTTTCTGCTTTGAAAGAGACGATCGACATTCCGGTTCACCTTCATACGCATGATACGAGCGGCAACGGTATTTATATGTATGCGAAGGCAGTTGAAGCTGGCGTTGATATCATAGACGTGGCGGTCAGCTCAATGGCGGGATTAACGTCTCAGCCAAGCGCGAGCGGTTTTTATCATGCGATGGAAGGGAACGCCCGCCGTCCGGAAATGAATGTCCAAAACGTTGAAATGCTGTCCCAATATTGGGAGTCAGTTCGTAAATACTATAACGAATTTGAAAGCGGAATGAAGTCTCCGCATACTGAAATTTATGAGCATGAAATGCCTGGAGGCCAATACAGCAACCTGCAGCAGCAGGCGAAGGGAGTAGGCCTAGGCGACCGCTGGAATGAAGTCAAAGAAATGTACAGACGCGTCAACGATATGTTCGGCGACATCGTGAAGGTCACGCCTTCCTCTAAAGTAGTCGGAGATATGGCGCTCTACATGGTGCAAAACAATCTGACTGAAAAGGACGTTTACGAAAAAGGCGAACAATTAGATTTCCCTGATTCTGTCGTCGAGCTTTTCAAAGGAAACATCGGCCAGGCTCATGGCGGATTCCCGGAAAAATTACAAAAGCTGATCTTAAAAGGACAGGAGCCGATTACGGTCAGACCGGGAGAACTGCTTGAGCCAGTATCCTTTGAAGCGATCAAACAGGAATTTAAAGAGCAGCATAACTTGGAGATTTCAGATCAAGATGCTGTGGCGTATGCCCTTTATCCTAAAGTCTTCTCTGATTATGTGAAAACGGCAGAAAGCTATGGAGACATTTCGGTCTTAGATACGCCGACATTCTTCTATGGCATGACATTAGGTGAAGAAATAGAAGTGGAAATTGAGCGCGGAAAAACGCTGATCGTTAAGCTGATTTCAATCGGTGAGCCTCAGCCTGATGCCACTCGCGTCATTTATTTCGAACTGAACGGGCAGCCACGTGAGGTCGTCATCAAAGATGAAAGCATTAAGTCTTCTGTTCAGGAAAGGCTAAAAGCGGATCGGACAAACCCAAGCCACATTGCAGCCTCCATGCCGGGAACGGTTATTAAGGTATTGACTGAAGCAGGTACAAAAGTCAATAAAGGTGATCATTTGATGATCAATGAAGCGATGAAAATGGAAACAACGGTTCAGGCGCCTTTCTCAGGAACAATCAAGCAGGTTCATGTGAAAAATGGCGAGCCGATCCAAACGGGTGATCTGCTTCTCGAAATTGAAAAAGCATAATAAACCGGAGTGTATATCATTTGATATACACTCTTGTTTTTTATGCGAAAGGAAGGTAAATGAAATTTGTGATTGTATGGTCTAGAAGAGATCTAAGGCTTTAAGACAATACAGCACTATAACAATTATTTCGTATTCAAAACAAAAACAGGCTGATCTGCTGCCGATCTTTCAGATGTTTTGTAGTATGATATGAGCCATAAATATTTTATTAAGGCCTATCTGTTTTTTGTATGAAGCATGGCAAAAGGCTCTATCTGTACCTTTTTATCATGAAGCAATACTTATGTTTCGCAGGCTGTGATGGATTCATATGAATTTAATCATGATGACAAAAAATACGGAGCGCAGCGAGCCGCTCATTGATCATTAAGTTCAGCGAAGGGTGGCCTTTGAAACGTATGAAACTGCAAAAAACATGACATAAAAAAAGACCAAAGCGCAGGTAGCTTTGGTCTAAAGTTATTATGATTGTCTTGATTCATAACGGAAGCGTGCAATTAATAACAAGAAGTAGCACAGAACGCCAAACAGGCAAGCAATAAAGAACGAGTGGGCAAGTGCAAAGCCCAGAGCCAGTTCAGAGTAAACGATCATAATACCGGAAAGCGCCTGTAATGTGATAAAAATAAGACATGAGATCCATCCCCAAAAGATCTGCTTTTGATCTTTATAGGAAGTAATAGCATGAACAGCGGCCACAATAACCCATACAAACAAGAGCAATGCTGCTGTTCTATGGCCCATTTGCACCCATTCATGGAATTGAGTCGGAAGTCCATTGTTCAGCGGACTGCATAGCGGCACATCAGGACATGCCAGACTTGATTCAGTATGTCTTACATATGCGCCTGTATACACAACGATATAGGAATATATTAAAATTCCTATCATGTGAAACTGCATTTTTTTGCCGATTTGAAGCGGTTTAACCAGTTTTCTAACTGATTTATCCGCTTCAAATATGAGCAATGTCAAAATGAGCACTGAAGCAAAAGAAATCAGTGAGATGCCAAAGTGAAGCGCCATAATCAGCGCGTTTGAACCGAATACGACAGCCAATGCGCCAAGCAGTGCCTGTAAAAATAAAAAGATAATAGACATGATCGCGAGAAACGTTGTTTCACGGAAAATTGGCGTGATTTTTCTCCATGACCAAAACGCAAGGCTTAACACTAGGATAATAGAGATCCCGCTTGCGAATCGGTGGCTCCATTCAATAATTGAAGCCGGATTCATTTCAGGGAAAAAACGGCCGTGACACAAAGGCCATTGTCTTCCGCAGCCTTGGCCGGAACCTGTTTTTGTAACGAGAGCTCCCCCGATTAAAACAATAAGCATGACAAATGTTGTCAGAACACCGAGAGCTTTTAATGCTTTATTCATACAATATTCACCTTCTTAACATACTGCTGCGATTTTATATACGTTCCAAGTGTAAGCGAATATGTGTTTTGTGGCAATTCTTAGAGCCTTTTGTTCACAAAAATATAATAGAATGACGGCTTCCGTAAAATGTACACTTGATTATTCATGCCGGGTCTGATAGAAATAAGGTAAACGCACTGCCGATTTGGTGATTGCCTTCATCTTTGGTAAAAATTCATAAAAAGTTCACAAATAAATTCCGGTTTGTCGTTTAATATTTAATAGGATGTTTTTTTACAAGATGTTATCTTGTATGATAGAGTTGCAGGTTTTTTATTCTCCTGCGTTAGGTTTGTAAGGGAGGTTTACGTTATGGCTAACTCCAGAATCTTAAATGATACAGCTATAGACGGACAAATTGAAGAAACAACGGCATGGAAAGATTTTCTGTCCCTTATTAAAATAGGGATCGTTAATTCTAATCTCATCACGACTTTTACTGGAATGTGGCTTGCACTGCATATTTCCGGTTTGAGTTTTTTAGGCAATATAAACACCGTTCTTCTTACATTAATCGGGTCTTCTCTGATTATTGCGGGCTCCTGCGCGATCAATAACTGGTATGACCGGGACATTGACCATCTTATGGAGCGCACGAAAGTAAGACCGACGGTTACAGGTAAAATTCAGCCGAATCAGGCGTTATGGTCTGGAATTTTGCTGGTTGCTTTAGGATTGATCATGCTGCTAATGACAACTGTAATGGCTGCTGTTATCGGTTTTATCGGAGTCTTTACGTATGTTGTACTGTACACGATGTGGACGAAACGCCGCTATACGATTAACACAGTAGTAGGAAGTGTTTCCGGTGCAGTGCCGCCGCTTATTGGATGGACGGCAGTGGAAGGAAATATCGGTGTCGTAGCATGGGTATTATTCATGATTTTATTTATTTGGCAGATTCCTCATTTCTTAGCATTGGCTATTAAGAAAACGGAGGATTACAGAGCTGCAAATATTCCGATGCTTCCTGTTGTATACGGGTTTGAAGTGACAAAAAGACAAATTATTGTGTGGGTTGCGTGCCTGATGCCGCTTCCGTTTTTCCTTGGAAGCCTTGGCCTTCCGATTGTCATCCTCGGCTTGCTGTTAAATATCGGCTGGCTGATTCTCGGCTTGATGGGCTTCCGCTCCAAGAATATCATGAAGTGGGCAACGCAGATGTTCGTTTACTCGCTTAACTACATGACAATCTATTTCGTTGCCATGGTTGTCTTAACTCTTTTCTAAAAAATAGATACGTTGCTTGTTTTATTACTTCAAAATAAACGATGACAACTAGTAAATGCCGCCTTGACCTCTTGTTTAATCAGGCGGCTTTACTTTTATACATAGATGGCATTTTGAGTAAAAACACTCATAATTTAAGAGAAGAGGAAATGTAAGTGCTTTATTGATGATAGGCTGGATTGCGATGGATTTCGAATCTGCTTTCCGCCTTTGTATTGACCAGAAAAGGGGTTGGGTGAAATGGTAAAGCATTGGCGTCTTATTTTATTATTAGCCTTAGTGCCGCTTCTATTAAGCGGATGTGGAAAACCTTTTTTATCCACGCTCAAGCCTGCTGGCGAGGTGGCTGATAAACAGTATGACCTGACAGTGCTCAGCACATTGATTATGGTGGTTGTTGTTGCAGTAGTATCTGTTATCTTCTTTTATGTGATTGTGAGATTCAGAAGATCACGGGTCGGTGAGAACACGATACCGAAACAGGTAGAGGGGAACAAATTTTTAGAAATCACATGGACCGTGATCCCGATTTTGCTGCTCATTATTCTTGTGATCCCTGTCGTATTATATACGCTTGAGCTAGCAGATACATCACCAATGGATAAGAAAAGCCGCAAAGCTGAGGATACGCTTGTAGTCAATGTCCGGGCAAATTTATATTGGTGGGAGTTTGAATATCCTGATTACGGCATTATCACAAGCCAGGAGCTGATTGTGCCGACAGACCAGCGGGTATATTTTAATTTAAAAGCTTCAGATGTAAAACATTCCTTCTGGATTCCTTCGGTTGGAGGAAAACTAGATACGAATACGGATAATGAAAATAAGTTTTTCCTGACATTTGATTCAAAACGAAGCAAAGAGGCAGGAGATATGTTTTTTGGGAAGTGTGCAGAGCTTTGCGGCCCTTCACACGCGCTGATGGATTTTAAGGTAAAGACGATGTCTGCAAAAGAATTCCAGGGCTGGACAAAAGAAATGAAAAACTATAAGTCTACAACAGAGAGTGATTTGGCTAAGCAGGGCGAAGAACTGTTTAAAGAGAAGAACTGTCTGAGCTGCCATGCGGTAGAGCCGAATGATAAACGTGCAGAAGCAGCAAGAACGGCACCTAACTTAGCGACCTTCGGTGAAAGGGCGAAAGTGGCAGGGGTGAAAGACGCCAATGAAGAAAATGTGAAGGCTTGGCTGAAGGATCCTGAGAGCATAAAACCGGGTAACAAAATGACAGGAACATATCCGAAGCTCTCAGACAGTGAAACAGATGCGCTTTATGAATACTTAAAAGGCTTAAAAACGGAAAGCAAGTAGGGAAGAAAGGGAGATATTGGGGGAGGTCACATATGTTGAATGCGCTTACAGAAAAACGGACGCGCGGATCTATACTTTGGGATTATTTGACGACGGTGGACCATAAAAAAATCGCAATTCTTTACTTAATCGCCGGGGGATTCTTCTTTCTTGTCGGGGGAATTGAAGCGATGTTTATCAGAATTCAGCTTGCAAAACCTGAAAATGCTTTTCTCAGTGCCCAAGCGTACAATGAAGTAATGACAATGCATGGGACGACAATGATCTTTCTGGCTGCGATGCCGCTCTTATTTGCCTTGATGAATGCGGTCGTGCCTTTGCAGATTGGGGCTCGCGACGTTTCGTTTCCATTTTTAAACTCGCTCGGTTTTTGGCTCTTCTTTTTCGGGGGCATTTTCTTAAATCTAAGCTGGTTTTTGGGAGGGGCGCCAGACGCGGGCTGGACGTCATACGCCTCACTTTCGCTTCATTCTGAAGGGCACGGCATAGACTTTTTCGTCCTCGGACTGCAAATATCGGGGCTCGGGACGCTGATAGCCGGGATTAACTTTTTGGCCACGATTATCAACATGAGGGCTCCGGGCATGACATACATGAGGCTGCCTTTGTTTACATGGACGACATTTGTGGCTTCGGCATTGATTTTGTTTGCATTTCCGCCGCTTACGGTCGGATTGGCACTGATGATGCTGGATCGGCTGTTCGGCACCAATTTCTTTAATCCGGAGCTTGGCGGGAATACGGTCATTTGGGAGCATTTATTTTGGATCTTTGGCCATCCGGAGGTTTATATCTTAATTTTGCCTGCATTCGGTATTTTTTCAGAGGTCATCCCTGTGTTTGCCAGAAAGCGTTTGTTTGGGTACTCATCAATGGTTTTTGCCATCGTACTCATTGGCTTTCTGGGCTTTATGGTTTGGGTGCATCACATGTTTACGACAGGACTCGGCCCGATTGCAAATGCGATTTTTGCGGTTGCCACAATGGCTATCGCGATACCGACCGGGATTAAGATTTTTAACTGGCTTTTGACGATCTGGGGAGGAAATGTAAAGTATACGACAGCGATGCTGTATGCCGTCTCATTTATTCCGTCCTTCGTACTCGGCGGTGTGACGGGAGTCATGCTGGCAGCAGCGGCAGCTGATTATCAGTTCCATGATACGTATTTTGTGGTGGCACACTTCCACTATGTCATTATTGGCGGCGTGGTATTCGGCCTTTTAGCCGGTGTTCATTTCTGGTGGCCGAAAATGTTCGGTAAAATTCTACATGAGACGATGGGGAAAATTTCATTTGTATTGTTTTTTATCGGCTTTCACCTCACGTTTTTCATTCAGCATTTTGTCGGTTTAATGGGGATGCCGCGCCGGGTTTATACGTTTTTGCCAGGCCAGGGTCTTGAAACCGGCAATCTGATCAGTACAATCGGGGCGTTTTTTATGGCGGCAGCTGTTATTCTTCTGCTGGTCAATGTCATTTGGACATCAGTAAAAGGCGAATATGTCGGAGCTGATCCATGGCAGGACGGACGTACCCTTGAATGGACCGTTTCTTCACCGCCACCTGAGTATAACTTTAAACAGCTCCCTTTTGTCAGAGGGCTTGATCCGTTTTGGATCGAGAAGCAGGCAGGACACAAATCAATGACACCGGCTGAACCGGTTGATGATATTCATATGCCAAACGGCTCAATCCTTCCGTTTATCATTTCCTTCGGCCTCTTTGTCGCAGCGTTCGGGCTGCTGTACAGAAGCGATCACGCTTGGGGGCTGCCGGTGA
This sequence comes from Bacillus rugosus, assembly GCF_023238245.1. NCBI lineage: Bacteria > Bacillati > Bacillota > Bacilli > Caryophanales > Bacillaceae > Bacillus > Bacillus rugosus. The sequence continues at coordinate 1,586,262 of NZ_CP096590.1, forward strand.
TCTTTATCGGACTCGGCATCACATTTATTACGATGCTGCTTCGCTCAGTAATTGATGACCACGGCTATCATATTCATAAAGAGGAACTGCCGAACGATGATAAAGGGGTGAAGGCATAATGCAAATTGAAGAAAAATTCACCGCAGAAACCTTTCCAGCTTCTCCCGAAAAAGTAACACTGGAAGGGAAAAATAAATTTTTAGGCTTTTGGCTTTTTCTTGGGGGAGAGACAGTTTTGTTCGCGTCTCTCTTCGCAACGTTTCTTGCACTCCGGAATTCAAACGCAGGTGACCCGCCTACGACGGAAATGTTCGATGTAACACTTGTGTTTATCGCCACAATGCTGCTACTAACGAGCAGTTTAACGAGTGTATACGCGATGTACCATATGAAGAACTTTTCTTTCGGCAAAATGCAGCTTTGGCTGGGAATTACGATCTTATTGGGGGCTGGCTTTTTAGGACTGGAAATCTATGAGTTTAAGCATTACACCCATGAGTTTGGCTTTACGATCACAAGCTCTGCGCTCGGTTCCGCGTTTTACACGCTTGTCGGTACACATGGCGCCCACGTGGCATTTGGGCTTATGTGGATCAGCACGCTGATGATTCGCAATGCCAAGAGAGGGCTGAACCTGTATACGGCGCCTAAGTTTTATGTTGCCAGTCTTTATTGGCACTTTATTGATGTCGTGTGGGTCTTCATCTTTACCGTTGTATATTTAATGGGGATGGTGGGATAAACATGGTCGGTAAAAAAAACAAAGGGCATATCAACAGCGACCTTGAATTTAAGAAAAAGAAGCACGCTCAGGAGATGAAATATCAGGTTCTGTCATTTGGTTTAATGATCGGTCTTACGATTGTTGCATTCCTGACAGTGGCAACGGACGGTGTAGGCAGCTGGTTTACGATTCCTTTCATTATTTTGCTTGCTGCAATTCAAGTCATTTTCCAGCTGTATTATTTCATGCATATGAATCAAAAAGGGCATGAGGCACCGGCAATGTTTTTGTATTCAGGCATGTTTGTCGCTTTCATCACTGTGCTTGCGTTTGTCACAATTATATGGTGGTAATTTGAACAGCTGCCGGAGGTGAAAAGATGAATCAGTTAGACGTGTTTGGGTTTCGCGCGATGTGGAGCCCTTATCTTTTTTGTATCCTGTTGGGCATTACAGTGCTTTATCTCTATTTTTACAGGCGAATGTCTTCAAAACCAAATCGAATAACGGGTAAAGAAATGGTGTGCTTTCTATCGGCGATGCTGTTTTTGTATGCAGCCGAGGGGAGTCCGGTAGATTTACTTGGACATATTATGTTCAGCGCGCATATGGTGCAAATGGCTGTCCTGTATTTGGTCGTCCCGCCTTTATTGATCGCGGGAATTCCTGCATGGCTCTGGGAGAAAATCATTTTCAGGCCTGCTATTAAACCGGTTTTTTCATTTTTTACGACACCTTTAATTGCTTTGCTTTTGTTTAACGGCATTTTTTCTTTATATCACGTTCCATTTATATTTGATACTGTCAAAACGGATCCGTTTTACCATACATTAACGACTTGGCTTATCTTTGTACTTGCGTTTTTGATGTGGTGGCCGCTTGTTCATAAGGTCAAGCGTCTTCGGCAGCTCAGCGGCTTGATGAAGCTGGGATATATTATGGCGGACGGTATGCTGCTCACACCTGCTTGTGCGCTGATCATGTTCAGTGGCGCGCCGTTATATGCCACCTATACAGATCCGTCTGCGTGGGCTGAGGCGATGAAGCTATGTGTGCCCGCGGATATGATGGGGCAGGTCCCATTAACAGGACCGGAGATGTTAAATACACTGCCTTTGTTAGAGGATCAGCAGCTCGGAGCAGTTATGATGAAAATCATTCAGGAAATTGTGTACGGCACTTTTTTAGCGATTGTCTTTTTCCAATGGGTGAAGAAAGAAAGGGAAAAGGACGGGCAGGAGGAGCCGCCGTATATTCAGCAAACGATATCATAAAAGGTACAGCGAAAAATGCTGTACCTTTTCATTACATTTGAACTGTTTTTAGCATGTCGGATATGTCCTGAATCAGTGCCTTGCTTTTTGTCACAACCTGTACGGGAAACTCTTCAGTTTCTCCATATTCTACTCCGTGAGGGTAGTAATGCTTGCCTAAGAGAGGGGACATTAATTGAATCACGGCGCGGCCGCTTCCAACATCGCCCTCTGTCGCAATGCCTTGTATCCGCAGGTAAAACGTACCCTCAATCGTCGAAAACTTCTTGTCATAGGTGACTCTTTCGTAATCCCATTGCCCCGCTCTGACGAGACCTTTGCTTTCCATCAAGTCGTCTAGCCAGCTGAGCTCAGCCTTTACCCCTTCAAGTCCGCTTTCAGTAAACTTCAACACTGACCCCTCCTTATAGAAATTACCTTTCCTGACAATCATAGTATGAAAGCGTTAAACTTTCAATGAATCTTCTTCTTTTGCAAGTATGCAAAAATTAAATTTTGACGACAATAGCACTAGACTAAAGGAGGTTATACGGATGACAAAAATAAAAGATCTGATGACAGCCGACTTGCAATATTGCACGGTATTAGATAATGTATATGAAGCTGCGGTAAAGATGAAAGACGCGAATGTAGGTGCAATTCCGGTAGTTGATGAGGATGGAGAAACACTGGTCGGCATCGTGACCGACCGTGATCTCGTGTTAAGAGGAATCGCCATAAAAAAACCAAACTCGCAAAAAATCACTGACGCGATGACCGAAAAACCTGTCAGTGTAGAGGAAGATGCTTCAGTCGATGAGGTTCTTCATTTGATGGCATCCCATCAGCTCAGAAGGATACCTGTTACAAAAAACAAAAAGTTGACTGGAATTGTCACGCTTGGTGACCTTTCTTTATCTGAACAAACGAATGAACGTGCCGGCAGCGCCTTATCGGATATTTCCGAAGGTGATAATAGAGAAGAAGGCTTTTTTCATTAACACATAAATCTTTGACATGTTAAATAGGCTGTATTGTAATGAGATGTAAGGCAAGACAATGTAATTCGCCACGGGGGTGATAGATTGAAAAATATATTGAGAGCAATTGTTATCCTCTTGATTATCTGCGGAACTTATGTTCTGTTTATTCAATATGGATCTGTTCCTGAACAAAAATCAAATGATAGCGAGCCTCAAGTGTCTAACGAGGAAGCGCAAAGCGGCAAACGAATACATATGCCGACTTCTGGATTATTGTCCTTTATGGGCAAGTCCTCCGATCATGTAACGAAAAAGCTTGGGGAACCAGAACGCATTGACCCTTCAGCTTATGATTACGACTGGTGGGTATACAATCAAGGAAAGGACCAGTATGTCCAAATCGGGGTATTAAACCATAAAGTGGTCACATTATTTGCTACTGGGAATGATATTAACGCAAAGCCTTTCAAAATTGGTGAATCAACGGGAGAAGTATTCAAGACGACCCAGGTGGCACCGTTTGTGAATGTAGATTATAAAGGAAATTCCTATCGGTTTGAGTTTTCTGAAGAGGATATCAATACCAGGCCGACTGTTAAGGTAGGAAAGATGTATGTCCAGCTGTATATGGACAAATTTGAGGGGAAACTATCCAGCATCAGGGCGTTTGATGCACAAACCTTTGTAAAGCAAAGACCTTATGAGGTTGTGTACCGTGGTGAGTTAATGAAACCGGAAGCTGTTTCAGATGATAAGTGGAAAAAGATCCAAACGACGAGCGAAAAGCAAATACTTGATTTGACGAACGTCATACGCGTCAAACATGGGCTTGCGAAGCTTGAGTGGGATCAGCCGACGGCGGAAGTTGCCTTTGGGCATAGCCAGGATATGAAGGAAAATAATTATTTCTCCCATGTCTCTAAAAAATACGGCACGCTGAAAGACCGCTTAGAAGAAGGGGATGTTGACTTTCAGCAAGCGGGAGAAAATATTGCATACAATTATGTAGACGGTCCGGCTGCTGTAGAAGGCTGGCTGAATAGCGAAGGGCATCGAAAAGCGCTCCTGAATTCAGATTATACGCATCTCGGGGTCGGAGTAGACCGAAAATATTACACCCAAAATTTTATTAAGCGATGGTAATGTAAAGCTGCGGACGAATGGTTCCGCGGCTTTTCTAATTTTGCAAAAGTTTGATGGTTTGAATACATGTGCTGATAGTAATAGGGGAGGCCGATTCCCATTCCTTCAATAAGGCTTTTCACGAGTGACGGAAAAAGCTAAAAATTCTCATTCGTGAATGAATATAGGCGAACACAATGCCTCACAAAACGATACATTGTAGTAGGTACGATTTTCGGAGGGGGTGAGGATTGTGGCGAATCAACATGCCAATCATTCAATCAATGACTTTAAACAATTCGTCAAAAAGCATCCCAAGCTGATAAAAGAAGTGCGCAAAGAACAAAGAAGCTGGCAGGACGTATATGAGAATTGGGTCCTCTTCGGGGAGAACGACCCGATTTGGGATCCGTATCGGGAACCGGAAGAGGCTGCGGAAGCTGTGCCTGAAACAGAGCAAAAAAACGATTTTGTCTCTAAAATGGTGACAGCGGTGAAAAAGATGGATGTCAATCAAATGAACGAACAAATCAATAAAATGAGCCAGTCGATCTCATCGTTGCAAAATCTTCTTAATACATTTTCCGGGAGCGGCCATAAGCAATCTCAGCCAGGCTCTGGACAGCATCCTTTTTCTTTTCGAAAGGATTAAAAAAGGGGAGCTCATATGCGCAAAGAGGTTCAGGAATTTATTTCAGCAAACGAAGAACGGAAACGATTCATCAGAGAACAGCCGATATGGTATCGCAGGCTTTCGAGAAAACCGGATGATCTGTCCGCCTTTCAGCTTGAGATGATGAACTTTTATGAAAAAACCATACCGCACCGGGTGAACCAATTTACGAACGGGATCCAAATGGCGCAAATGATGATGCAAATGTTTCAAGCGATGCGGACAAAAGATTAAAAGGCCCGATAGAGGGTCTTTTTTCATGCTGTTATAGGGAGATTGTTTTTCAGGCTTCGGCTAAGCATTTTCCAATTGGCTGGTTTCATGGTAAACTAACAACTGGAGGTGCATGTTATGTATGCGACGATGGAATCCGTGCGGCTTCAAAGTGAAGCTCAGCAGCTTGCCGAGATGATTCTGCAGTCGGAGACGGCTGAGAACTACCGCAATTGTTACAAGCGTCTCCAAGAAGATGAAGAGGCAGGGCGGATTATTCGTTCTTTTATCAAAATAAAAGAGCAGTATGAGGATGTACAGCGTTTTGGCAAATATCATCCTGACTATAGAGAAATATCCCGGAAAATGAGGGAGATCAAGCGGGAGCTGGACCTGAACGATAAGGTGGCTGACTTCAAGAGAGCTGAAAATGAGCTCCAGTCTATTCTTGATGAGGTTAGCGTCGAGATTGGGACAGCTGTTTCTGAGCATGTGAAAGTTCCGACTGGGAACCCTTATTTTGACGGTTTGTCTTCATGCGGAGGCGGCTGCGGTTCAGGCGGAAGCTGCGGATGCAAAGTGTCCTGACGAGACTGGCCGTCTCGTCTTTTACATATAAGAGAAATCAGGCAGGTGATTGTATTGGAGAATAGGCGCCAGGGCATGATAGTGTATCTGCATTCCCTAAAGCAAAGCAAAATGCTGAGGAAGTTCGGAAATGTGCACTATGTATCAAAACGTTTGAAATATGTCGTGCTGTATTGCGATATGGACCATATTGAAAAAACGATGGACAAGATTGCGTCTTACTCTTTTGTGAAAAAAGTGGAGCCTTCTTATAAACCGTTTTTAAAATTGGAATTCGAGTCAAAGCTTGATAAAGCAAAAGAATACGATTATAAAATCGGCATATAGCTGTATAAAAAAATCCCCGCAGGCTTCTGCGGGGTCCTTCTATTCCTTAACATGTTAAGGAGAAGGCAAAGGGAGAGGAGAAACCGGAGGAAGAACTTATGGGGAAACGTAAGTCTTCTCCGCGGTTGGCAACAACATCCTCTAGATGCTGTTGCTAATAGTATGGACAAGGATCATTCTGCCTATACACCTGTTTATTAAGATTAGCGTTCATTGTTTGAAAGAATGCTTTATGTTAAGATAGGATTGATTTTTTTTCGATGTACATAGCGGCGTCCGGCCGAACAAAGAAACAAAATAGCTTTTAGAAAAAGTGGTGTGGAACATGAGAGTAATTTCTGGATCAAAAAAAGGCCGTTCACTGAAGGCTGTGCCGGGAACATCAACAAGACCGACAACCGACAAAGTGAAGGAATCCATTTTCAATATGATCGGCCCTTATTTTGACGGGGGCAGGGGACTTGACTTATTCGCGGGGAGCGGGGGCCTTGGAATCGAAGCGCTTTCACGCGGGTTTGAGCATTGTATATTCGTTGACCGTGATTTTAAAGCGATTCAAACGGTAAAATCAAATTTGAAAACGCTGGAGCTTACAAAAAATGCCCAGGTATACCGGAATGATGCGGAACGGGCTTTGCATGCTGCTGCAAAAAGAGAAACAGGCTTTCGCGGCATTTTTCTTGATCCGCCGTATAAGGAACAAAAACTAAAAGCGCTTTTAACTATGATTGATGAATATCATATGCTGGAAGAAGATGGCTTTATCGTTGCTGAGCATGACAGAGAGGTCGAGCTTCCCGAAACCGTAGGAGACCTTGTGATGACAAGAAAAGAAACCTATGGACTTACAGGTGTGGCGATTTATAAAAAGAGGGGGTAGTGATGTGGCGAGTATAGCTGTCTGTCCCGGCAGTTTTGATCCGGTGACCTACGGGCATCTGGACATCATCAGACGCGGGGCGCATATTTTTGAACAAGTGTATGTATGTGTGCTGAATAATTCTTCAAAAAAGCCTTTGTTTAGTGTGGAAGAACGGTGTGAGCTTCTGAGAGAAGTGACAAAAGACATTCCGAACATAACAGTTGAAACGTCGCAAGGACTGTTAATTGATTATGCAAAAAGAAAAAATGCGAAAGCGATTTTAAGAGGCTTGAGAGCGGTATCTGATTTTGAATACGAGATGCAGGGGACATCCGTAAACCGTGTGCTTGATGAATCCATTGAGACGTTTTTTATGATGACAAATAACCAATATTCGTTTTTAAGTTCAAGCATCGTAAAAGAAGTGGCAAGATACAATGGATCGGTATCAGAGTTTGTGCCGCCGGAAGTAGAGCTGGCGCTTCAGCAAAAATTCAGACAAGGATGAGGGTTTTGACTCATCCTTTTTTTGTTCCGTTTGTCAGTCTGTAAGAAAAAATGATAATGTACGTAAACAGCGCGCATAATGTGACAGCAGGTCCAATCTGCACAAGCAGATTCCAGCCGTTTATAAATGCAGTTGGCATCTCGCTGATATTAAGAGATTTGAATACATACTGATACGGATCATGCCATGCCGTATAAAGCGGTTTCCATAAAAGCATGACGAAAACGGCGGCATAAACGCCCTGCAGCAAACGTGCGATAAAGAATGGTTTAAATCTGATATCGGTTTCCGATAAAATACCTGCCACCTGAGCTTGAACAGAAAAGCCGCTAAACCCGAGAATAAAGCTGACGACAATGGCTTTTTGCAGAAGAGAAACATCTGTCTCACTGACAAGCTTGCTTCCTAATGTGATTTCAAACATCCCTGATAAAAGGGGAATGTCCAATTGAGCCGGCAGCTGAAACAAGGCCAGTACACCTTTTGTGAAAATAGACAGAATATCAGTCAGCTGCACGACGGACAACAGCCGGTTAAAGACAGAAAATAAAATAATAAATCCGCCGACCATAAGAAGCGTTTGAACAGAAGAGGTCACGGCGTCGCCTAAAATTTTACCCAGGGGCCGTTTTTCCGCAAGTCTGGCGGTATGCAGAGCGTGTAGAGCATCTTTAATCGAAGGAAAAGGTATTGTTTTCTTCCCTCTGAGATGCTGCTCTTCCTTGCGGCCGTAGGAACGCATCGTTAAACCTACAGCCAGATTCCCCAAATAGTGTGCAGAAGCCAATAAAATGCCCAATGACGCGTTTTGGAAGAAACCGACGGCAACAGCGCCGAAGATAAAGAGCGGGTTTGAAGAATTGGTAAACGACGCAAGCCGTTCTGCTTCTACTCTTGAAATTTGTTTTTCCTGCCGCAGACGGGCAGTGAGTTTTGCTCCCGCTGGGTTTCCTGATGCCATTCCCATAGCAAGAACGAAGCCGCCGACACCGGGCACGCGAAAGATCGGCCGCATAAAAGGCTCAAGCAAAACACCGACAAACCGCACAATGCCAAAACCGATTAGAAGTTCTGACAGAATAAAAAATGGCAGCAATGACGGAAACACAACCTCCCACCACATAGAAAGCCCGGTTTTAGAGGCTTCGAATGAGGCCTGCGGATGTGAGATGACAGTCGCTGTTAAAAAAAGAAAAAACGAAGCAATCAAAAGTGTGTTAATCTTCGACAAGTTCATTCTTACCTCCCCGATGCTAAAAATGCCCAATGACATATATATCATGATAAAATAATGTATGACACGAAACGGCCAAGCAGTACCTGTCCTCTTGATTCTTTGTACTAATATACGAGCATAGGGGTTCAGTTTAGACCATAGAATTCGGTATACAGGGAATTCAGGCAGGAGGTTAACGCGTTGGCCAAACCTAAAATCGGGTTAGCGTTAGGATCGGGAGGGGCCAGAGGGATTGCTCATCTCGGTGTACTTTCCAGTTTACATAAGCACCAAATTGAAGTAGATATGATTGCGGGGAGCAGCATGGGCGCTTTGGTGGGCAGTTTCTATGCAGCCGGCCATGATGTGGCAACCATGAAAAAAGTCGCCAAAGCCTTTAAACGGCGGCTTTATGCTGATTATACGGTGCCCAGGCTTGGTTTTTTAAAAGGTGACCGCGTCAGGCAGCTTGTGCATGCTTATACATTCGGAAAACCGATCGAAGAGCTTCAAATCCCGCTGGGCATTGTGGCGTGTGATTTACAGACGGGAGAAAAGATTGTGTTTCGCAAAGGCTCAGTGTCAGATGCGGTGCGGGCCAGCATCAGCATACCGGGTATTTTTATTCCGCAGAAGCTGGACGGACGGCTTCTTGTAGACGGCGCGGTTGTCGATCGAATTCCGGTTTCGGTTGTAAAAGACATGGGGGCTGATATCATCATCGCATCGGATGTCTCCAGGGTTCGAAAAACTGAAACGGCGGCGCATATTTTTGATGTGATTATGCAAAGTATGGATATACTGCAAAATGAATTGGTGCGACATCAAACGATCGCCGCAGATATCATGATTCGCCCTTCTCTTGAAACATACAGCTCAAGCTCGTTTGCCAATATTGAAGCAATGATATCGGCAGGCGAGGAGGCGACAAACCGCATGATCAGCAAGATAAGAAAAGAAATAGAGAATTGGGAGGGCTCATAATTTGCTGCGTAAAAAACATTTTAGCTGGATGCTTGTCATCCTCATTCTGATTGCCGTTTTATCATTTATAAAACTTCCATACTATATTACAAAACCGGGAGAAGCGACAGAGCTTGCTTCACTGATAAAAGTGGAGGGAGGCTACCCGGAAACAGGGAGCCTGTCCTTAATGACTGTCAAAGTGGGGCCGGCTAATCCGTTTACATATGTGTGGGCAAAGATGCACCCTTATTATGAAATTGTTCCTGATGAGAGCATCAAGGAAGAAGGTGAATCAGATAAGGAGTATATGAAAAGGCAGCTCCAAATGATGCAAAGCTCGCAAGAAAACGCGGTTATAGCCGCCTATCAAAAGGCAGGAAAAAAAGTTAGCTATTCGTTTAACGGCATATACGCTAGCTCAGTTGTAGAAAACATGCCTGCGAAAGGGAAAATAGAAGTCGGTGATAAAATCATCAGTGCAGACGGAAAAAACTATCAGTCTGCTGAAAAGCTGATTGATTATATCAGCAGCAAAAAAGCGGGAGATAAAGTCGCGTTAAAAATCGAAAGAGAAGAAAAAGAAAAGCGTGTCACTCTTACGTTAAAACAATTCCCTGATGAGCCGGATCGGGCAGGAATCGGAGTTTCGCTCTATACGGACAGAAACGTCAAAGTGGAGCCTGATATTGATTTTGAAATTGAAAATATCGGCGGCCCGTCAGCAGGGTTAATGATGTCTCTTGAAATCTATAATCAGCTGACAAAACCAGACGAAACAAAAGGCTACGATATTGCGGGAACAGGTACAATTGATGTTGACGGAACAGTAGGCCCGATCGGCGGCATAGATCAAAAAGTCGTTGCCGCAGACAAAGCCGGAAAAGACATTTTCTTTGCGCCAAATCAAAACGGCGCCAATAATTCCGATTATAAAAATGCTGTAAAAACAGCAAAAGATATTGATTCAGATATGAAGATTGTGCCTGTTGATACGATGCAGGATGCGATTGATTATTTGAATAAGCTGAAAGCAAAAAGCACCTGATATTCAGGTGCTTTTTCTATATATTTAAAAAACGTTGTTCATCCTCGTCATATCGAATTGGTGCATGTCCGTATTCCTGCAGGTCAAACTCAGTTCTCAGCGGTTCTTCTATCGGCAGGCTGTAGATTCTGCTTGCTTTTATATCCAGATCGAGAGCTGAATGGGAGAAAGAGGACAATTTGCTTACAAGCGGTACAGACAGCACTTTTTTCTTTTCCGATAAATAAGCCTGTCCTTTTTTCGTCATGCCGAGAAGCCTGATATAAGGCACCTTTTCGTCGTTAAGCAGCTTGTGCATATCTTGTTTATTCGTTCTGGTTAGAATGTGCGTGTTCATCCGCTGGATCCTTGTCCACGTATAACGTTTTGTTTTCAGCAGCTCCATAAATTCCTGGTAGGAGCTGGCTTTTCTGATCGAACGGAGAATTCTGTGCTCTAAGCCCTCCTCCACCTCGTATACTTGCTGTAATTCCTGTGCTGTTACAGTTGATAGGCTGTATTTTAAATAAGAAAAATAGCTTTCAGGTGTATGCCACAGTCCAAAAGATTTGTGGTAATATGCTAATTCACGTGCAGATACAGCAGGGAGAAAACGAAGGCAGGCTTCAAGATTCTGTTCAACCATTGCTTTTCTGATGCTCGTGGCGCTTGCGATATGGTTTTCGCCTCCAGGAAGGTCGGCATCATGATAGTCCGAGGAGATGCGCGCTGTGGTACAAGGTTTCATCGGATATCCCCCGGAAAGAATGGAAGTCACATAATGGTATCCCAGAATGTTATTTGGTTTTGATAAATCAAGTGTACTTTCGGTATGTAAAATGGAGCTGTAGGCGATAGCTGCCGCGGCTGGATAACTGACACCCTTTTTAAGTTCTTCTTTAATACGCTGATCAAATGTATGTTTATGCTCATCAATAAGCTTTGCTGTTTCTAAAAAAGGCCCAATATCGCCATTTTCACTACCGAAAAACAGCGCCTCGCATCCAAGTTTGTTCAGGATGGAAACACTGCCGCGTGCAAAAATCTCCGCTTTTTGCACCGCATAAAGATATGGCAGCTCAATGACAAGATCGACTCCGCTTTGCAGCGCCATTTTTGTTCGGGCCCATTTTGATACTACAGCCGGTTCTCCGCGCTGTAAAAAATGTCCGCTCATTACCGCGACAGCCGTGTCGCAACCGGTTTGCCGCTTTGCTGTTTGGGCATGATAAAGGTGACCGTTATGAAAGGGATTATATTCAACCACCAATCCGACAGCTTTCATATTTTTTCCGCCTTTCTTGCTATGTTTAAAAACGTATGGTACATTTGCAAATGAAAACTTTTACGTCTTATTTTTATTTTAAGTGTATGCATCGCCTATTCCGCTGTCAATGATACTTGAATGGCAGCATTATGCTGTAAAGAAAAAATATTGACAAAAACAATCTTAAAAGCTATAATCATGTTTGTTGCTTTCATGAGGTGATACAAATGAAATGGACGATTTATCAGCTGCATCAAATGCCAAAACAAAGTTTTGAGTTTGATGAAACAGTTGAGTTAAATGAGCTGACAAAGCTGAATTCTGACATTCGCCGCATTTCTCCCGTTCGGGTGAAGGGCAGAGCGGATATCAAATCCAAACAGGTTTCGTTTGATTTTGCAATTTCAGGCGAAATGATTTTGCTATGCTCAAGAACACTCGTTGATGTTCCGTATCCATTTGAAATTTCAACAAAAGAACTGTTTATATTTCATCAGACGGATGATATAGAAGATGATGACGTTCACATTGTTGAGGACGATACTGTCGACTTAACTCCGATCGTGAAAGAAGAAATTCTTTTAGAAATCCCTATGCAAATCTTTTGTGAATCTGAACAAGAAAAAGGAGCTGCTCCTCAAGAAGGAAAGGACTGGCAAGTCATTTCGGAGGAAGACAAGAAGAAGCAAGTTGATCCGAGACTCGCAGCCCTTGAAAAGCTCTTAAAACAAGATGATGAATCTTAACTCTTTAAGGAGGTGGGAATAATGGCTGTACCTTTTAGAAGAACTTCTAAAATGAAGAAAAGATTGCGCCGTACACATTTCAAACTTAATGTACCTGGTATGACAGAATGTCCGTCATGCGGAGAGATGAAATTGTCTCACCGTGTATGCAAAGCATGCGGATCATACAACGGCAAAGACATAAATGTAAAAAGTAACTAATAAGAAAAGCGCAGGGTGAAAGCCCTGCGCTTTTTCTTTTTCTCTTCCTGTCAGCTTGCGGAAAATTTGTGAGTGCAAATAGTCTATCTAATCTATTACCGGCATATGTATGAGATAAATAAGCTGACATGGAGGGAGATTGAATTTGACCATTACAAGACAAGATGCTTGGACTCAGGATGAGGATTTGCTGCTGGCAGAAGTGGTGCTTCGTCATATTCGAGAGGGAGGAACACAGCTTTCCGCCTTTGAGGAGGTTGGAAGGGCGCTTACCAGAACCGCGGCAGCCTGTGGTTTCAGGTGGAACTCGTATGTGAGAAAACAATACCAGTCAGGTATAGAGCTTGCGAAAAAGCAGAGGAAAGAACTGAGAAAACAAATCGGCGTACATTCGGTTAATATGCCGAATTCCGTTAAGCAGACTGCCGCGGCAGCGTCAGAAGGAAAACGAGATTTGTCCATACAGGATGTCATTCAATTTCTTGAACAATTCAAAGAAGCGCCGTCTGCACAAGAATTTCAGCTCGAAAGGGAAAAATTGAAGGAGCAAATCCAATCGCTGCAAAACGAGCTTGAGGATTTACGGAGTGAAAATCAAACATTGAGGAACCAGCTAGAGATGACAGAAGAGGATTACAAGGCACTGATCGATATCATGGATCGGGCCAGAAAAATGGTTGTTTCAAAAGAAGATGGAAGAATGAAAAAAGCGGCTCAAGAAACGTAATGAAACGCTTGAAATGAACCGGCCCTAGAGTAAAAATAGGCCGGTTGTTTTATTTCTATGCAGACTCTCCCGGTGTCATCTCATGATCCATATCAGGGTGCCAGATGAGCGGGTTTTCCCCTTTGTCCCGCGCCATATCGTATTTAACAGTTTCAAAATTCATTTTATTCCAAAACTCTGCTGATTTCATTCGCGGATTTGTCCGAATCGGCATTTTGAATGATTTAGCGAATTCAACCAACGCTGTCCCGTATCCCCTGTTCTGGTAGCCTGGAAGAACCTCAAGCTTCCACAGTTCTAAATAATCCTGGCGGTTGTCGAAATAAGGATTCGATTTGCCGTTAACTTGATATAGACTCATTCGCGCTACAAGTTTATCCCCAAAATAAATACCGTAAAAAGGTGAGGTGCTGTCATTTTCAATAATATTATCCTGAAGATCTTCAAGCATTGAAAGCTCCTGAATGCCGTATTCTTTGAATTTCTTGAATTCTTCAAGTGTTTTATAGTTGATTAGCAGACGTTCTACCTTTACCAAACCAATCTCCCCCTTTGTTGTTTCTACATATATTGTAAACGCTTTATTTAAAAAATCCAAATATTTAAACTTTAATTTTAAGCACACGGAATCTTTGAGAAGTAATTTCTTCGTTCTTCTGCTATGATAATACGTAAATGCTAAATTGGGTGTGACATCATGAAAATTGGAATTATCGGCGGAGGTTCCGTCGGTCTTTTATGCGCCTATTATTTGTCACTTCATCACGAGGTGACTGTTGTGACAAGGCGGAAAGAACAGGCTGCGGCCATTCAGTCTGAAGGGATCCGGCTTTATAAAGGCGGAGAAGAATTCAGCGCTGATTGCAGTGCGGACACGAGTATCAAGTCGGATTTTGATCTTCTTGTCGTGACAGTGAAGCAGCATCAGCTTCAGTCTGTTTATCCGTTGCTTGAACGGATCGGGAGAACGAACATATTATTTTTGCAAAACGGCATGGGGCATATCCACGACCTAAAAGACTGGCGCGTAGGCCATTCCATTTATGTTGGAATCGTTGAACACGGAGCTGTAAGAAAATCAGATACAGCTGTTGATCATACAGGCTTAGGTGCGATAAAATGGAGCGCGTTCGACGATGCAGAACCAGAGCGGTTGAACACCTTGCTTCAGCATAATCACTCGGACTTTCCAATTCGTTATGAGACGGATTGGTACCGTCTGCTGACGGGCAAGCTGATTGTAAATGCTTGTATCAATCCGTTAACCGCTTTATTGCGGGTGAAAAATGGAGAACTGCTGGCAACGCCAGCTTATCTGGCTTTTATGAAGCTGGTTTTTCAAGAGGCTTGCCTTATTTTAAGGCTTGAGGACGAAGCAGAGGCTTGGGAGCGGGTGCGGGCCGTGTGCGGGCAAACGAAAGAAAATCGCTCTTCAATGCTTGTTGACGTCATCGAAGGCAGACAGACAGAAGCTGACGCCATTATCGGATATTTATTGAAGGAAGCAAGCCTTCACAGCCTTGATGCCGTCCACCTGGAGTTTTTATACGGTGGCATAAAAGCTTTGGAGCGAAATACAAACAAAGTCTTTTGAGCTTTTTCTATAACATGCTATACTCATTTCGGATAACTAACTATTTATTGGAGAAAGGAAGTTCTAGAAGATGCAGCTAACTGAACTTTCCATCAAAAATCAGAATGTGTTTGTACAGCACTATATAGATGGCAAAGAAGAAATGTCTTCTTTTTTTGATTACAGCATTCATAATACTGACATGTGGCGCGAAAGACTGAAAGACTTATCCTCCCGTTTTTTCGCAAGAGAGGAATTGGCGGCGTACTTATCCTCTTACCATAACAAATTCGGTTCAAATGCCATGCAGTCTGCTATTGAGAAGCTGAAGGACCCGACAAGTGCCGCTGTTGTCGGCGGACAGCAGGCCGGACTTTTAACAGGACCGCTTTACACGATACATAAAATCATTTCAATCATTGTGTTAGCAAAGGAACAAGAAAAGCAACTGCAGGTGCCTGTCATACCGATCTTCTGGGTGGCCGGAGAAGACCATGATTTGGATGAGATTAATTTTGTCCATACGTCAGAAGAGAGTGGGCCTGTGAAAAAAAAGCTGCCTCAGTCTTACTGGAAGAAGTCTTCGGCAGCGAGCACATCGCTTGATCAAGAAAAATGTGCCGCGTGGATAGATGATGTATTTGCCGCTTTTGAGGAAACTGACCACACGAATGCACTTCTCGACAATGTAAAACGATGTTTAAGGGAATCTGGTACGTTCACTGACTTCTTTGAACTGTTAATCGCGGATCTGTTCCAAGAGGAAGGTTTAGTTTTATTGAATTCTGGAGATCCGGGGATTAAAAAGCTGGAAACGGCCATGTTCCGAAAGATTCTTCGGGAAAATGATGAACTCGCCCGCGCGGTTTCAGATCAGCAGGCCTTCATGCGTAAAGCAGGCTACAAACCGATTATCGAGTCCGGAAAAGAGCAGGCGAATCTGTTTTATGAATATGAAGAAGAACGTTTTTTAATTGAAAAAGATAACGGCCGTTTTGTCATCAAAGAGCTTGATCTCGGATGGACGATGGATGAACTTTATACACATATGGAAGAACATCCCGAGCGCTTCAGCAATAATGTTGTGACGAGGCCCTTAATGCAGGAATACCTCATTCCGACATTAGCATTTATTGCAGGGCCAGGAGAAATCAACTATTGGGGTGAGCTCAAACGGGCCTTTGCGGTGATGGGCTTTAAAATGCCTCCTGTTATGCCGAGGCTGAACATTACGATACTTGAAAGGCATATTGAGAAAAAACTGGTTGAACGGAATATCTCATTACAAGACGCGATTGAACGCGGAACTGAGAATCAAAGAGAGACATACTTTGAGCGCCAGATTCCGGAAGAGTTTACCGCAGTGATGGATCAGGCGAAAACCCAAATTGAAGCGATTCATAAAACAGTCAGGCTGGAGGCGTTAAAGGTTGATCAAAGCATGGAACCTTTACTCTTGAAGAATGCCGCTTTTATTCAGGATCAGCTTCAATTCTTAGAGCGTACTGTGACGAAGCGAATTGAAGAAAAAGAAGGCTACGTCCTGAAGGATTATGAGAGAATCCAAAATAGCATTAAACCGCTGCTTGCACCCCAAGAACGAGTTTGGAATATTATGTATTATTTAAACAGGTACGGTCCAAAATTCTTCACATCATTCAAGAATCTGCCATTTTCTTTTCAAAATCAACATCAAGTTGTCAAACTTTGAAATAAAGTTTTAAAGAACCCTGAATAGTTCAGGGTTTTTTTTTATGGGTAAACAGTGTAAAATGAAGTTGTGGAGAGAAGTGGTGGATAGTGGTGAGTTAAGGAGAGAAAGTGGGGCAAGAGATCATGTTTATGGGTGAATATCAGCATACAATCGATGCAAAAGGCCGCATGATCGTACCCGCTAAATTCAGAGAAGGTCTCGGTGAGCAGTTTGTGCTGACAAGAGGGCTTGATCAATGTCTCTTCGGCTACCCTATGCACGAGTGGAAACAAATTGAAGAAAAACTAAAAGCCCTTCCTCTCACAAAAAAAGATGCCCGTGCATTTACCCGTTTCTTCTTTTCAGGGGCGACCGAATGCGAACTGGACAAGCAAGGCAGGGTAAATATCGCATCTTCTCTATTGAATTACGCCAAACTGGAAAAAGAATGTGTTGTTATCGGGGTTTCTAATCGAATTGAATTGTGGAGTAAAGTAATTTGGGAACAATACACAGAAGAGCAAGAAGATTCATTTGCTGAAATTGCTGAAAACATGATTGGGTTTGATATATAATGATTCTTCGTGTATAACACTCTAAAAACAATTACAATTCATCCTGATAAAAGGTGGGACCAACACATTATGTTTCAACACAAGACAGTACTTCTTCGTGAAACCGTAGACGGGCTCAATATTAAACCGGACGGTACATATGTAGACTGCACACTCGGCGGAGCTGGGCACAGTACATATTTATTGCAGCAGTTATCCGAGAAGGGGCGTTTAATCGCTTTTGACCAAGACGATACGGCATTACAGCATGCGAAAGAAGCGTTGTCCGATTATAAAGGGCAGCTCATTCTGATTAAAAGCAATTTCAGGTATTTAAAAGAATGTTTGAATGAACGTGGCATTACAGAAGTAGACGGTATTTTATTTGATTTAGGGGTGTCTTCTCCGCAGCTGGATACACCGGAACGCGGATTCAGTTATCATCATGACGCACCGTTGGACATGAGGATGGACCAGTCGGCCACACTTACGGCGAAAGAAGTCGTTAATGAGTGGCGCTATGAGGATCTTGTCCGTATCTTCTTTAAATACGGCGAAGAGAAGTTCAGTAAACAGATCGCCAGAAAAATTGAGGAGGCAAGAATCAAATCTCCTATTCAAACTACGGGCCAACTGGTCGATCTAATAAAAGACGCGATTCCCGCTCCAGCGAGAAGGAGCGGAGGACATCCTGCTAAACGCGTGTTTCAGGCAATCAGAATTGCTGTGAACGATGAACTTAAGGTGTTTGAAGAGGCTTTGGAGCAGGCAATTGAGGTTCTGAAGCCAGGGGGAAGGGTATCAGTCATTACCTTCCACTCGCTTGAAGACAGAATTTGCAAATCCACTTTTAAAGAAAAGTCGTCACTTCCGGAACTTCCTCCGGGTCTTCCTGTCATACCGGAAGAGTTTGAACCGGAGCTGAAGCTCATCACACGAAAACCGATTACGGCATCTCAAGAAGAGCTTGAAGAAAACAACCGGGCCCGTTCTGCGAAGCTTCGGATTGCCGAAAAAAGAAAATAACGAAACGCGAAAGCAAAATTAAAAGGAGGTCATCAGCCTATGAGCAATTTAGCTTACCAACCAGAGAAACAGCAGCGGCATGCGGTCAGTCCTGAGAAAAAAGTGATTGTCAAAAAAAGGGCTTCCATTACTCTCGGAGAAAAAGTGCTCCTTGTCCTCTTTGCTGCGGCGGTGCTTAGCGTATCGCTTTTGATTGTATCGAAAGCGTATGCGGCATATCAAACCAATATTGAGGTGCAAAAACTTGAGGAGCAAATTTCAGCCGAAAACAAGCAAATTGGTGACCTCGAAAAAAATGTTGCTGACTTAAGCAAACCGCAGCGCATTATGGACATTGCGAAAAAGAACGGCTTGGATTTAAAAGATAAAAAAGTGAAAAACATACAGGAATGATTCAAATGCCAAAAAAGAATAAATTTATGAATAGGGGAGCAGCGATTCTAAGTATTTGTTTCGCTCTCTTTTTCTTTGTCATCCTGGGTAGAATGGCATATATTCAAATAACCGGAAAAGCGGACGGTGAAGTGCTTGCGACAAAAGCGACAGAGCAGCATGAAAAGAAACGGACCATCGAAGCAAGCCGCGGCTCGATTTTAGACCGAAACGGAAAAGTGATTGCAGAGGACACAGCGACGTATAAGCTGATTGCCATCCTCGATAAAAAAATGACGACTGATGTTAAGCATCCTCAGCATGTCCAAAACAAAGAAAAAACGGCAGAAGCGCTATCTAAAGTGATAAAAATGGATAAGGCTGATATCCTTGATATCTTAAATAAGGAGGGTGCGAAACAAGTTGAATTTGGCTCAGCGGGCCGTGATATTACGTATTCGCAAAAGCAAAAAATCGAAAAGCTGAACCTCCCGGGCATTTCATTTTTACGGGATACAAAACGCTACTATCCAAACGGCGTTTTTGCATCCAATTTAATCGGCTATGCCGAGGTTGATCAAAAAACAAATGAAATTTCCGGCGCGATGGGATTAGAAAAAGTGCTGGATAAGTATTTGAAGGAGCGGGACGGATATGTGACATATGAAAGTGACAAATCCGGCTGGGAGCTCCCGAACAGCAAAAATAAAATTACAGCACCAAAAAATGGGGACAATGTTTATTTAACCATTGACCAGAAAATTCAAACCTTTTTGGAAGACAGCATGACAAAAGTGGCAAAAAAGTATAATCCGAAAAAAATCAT
Source organism: Bacillus rugosus (assembly GCF_023238245.1). Taxonomy (NCBI): domain Bacteria; kingdom Bacillati; phylum Bacillota; class Bacilli; order Caryophanales; family Bacillaceae; genus Bacillus; species Bacillus rugosus. Next base: position 1,605,705 of record NZ_CP096590.1, read on the forward strand.
GGCCGCAGTCGTCGATCCGAAAACGGGCAAAGTGCTTGCCATGGGACAGCGTCCAAGCTTTGACCCGAACACACGCGATGTGACGAACTACTATAATGATTTAATTTCATATGCGTATGAACCTGGATCAACGATGAAGATTTTTACACTTGCTGCTGCGATACAGGAGAATGTGTATAACGGCAATGAAAAGTACAAGTCCGGAACATACAAAGTAGGCGGAGGAATAGTAAGAGACCATAATGAAGGGGTAGGCTGGGGGCCAACAACATACCATGATGGTGTAGTGAGGTCTTCTAATGTGGCTTTTGCCAAACTGGCTAATGAAAAGCTAGGCTATACCCGTCTAAATGAATATCTTCATAAATTCAATTTCTATCAAAAAACGGGTATTGACTTGCCGAATGAAGTATCAAGTAAAATTAACTTTAAATATGAATTTGATAAAGCGTCGACTGCATATGGTCAAGCCTCTGCTGTTACACCAATTCAACAGCTGCAGGCTGCGACTGCAATAGCAAATGACGGTAAAATGATGCAACCTTACGTCATAGACCATATTGTTGATCCTGATACGAAGAAAACCATTTACCAAAATAAACCTCAGTCAGTTGGTACGCCAATCTCTGCAGACACCGCTAAAGAGGTTCGTAATATTTTAGGTGATGTTGTAACATCTGATATCGGTACTGGACGGCCTTATAAAATTGAAGGTTTTGATGTGGCTGTTAAAACTGGAACAGCACAAATTGCCGGACAAAACGGTTATCTGTCTGGCCGCGATAATTACGTATTTTCTGTAATGGGGATGGCGCCTAAAGATGACCCTGAGCTGTTGATCTATGTTGCAGTACAGCAGCCGCAATTAGAGAATGATGAAACGGGCTCAAATCCAGTATCAGAAATCTTCAACCCAACAATGAAAAACAGCTTGCACTACCTGAACATCGAACCAACTGTGAAATCTAATTCAGATAAGGAAGAAACAAAAGCGCAGACCATGCCTGATTTAACAGATCATACGGTAACTGCTGCTCAAAAGAAAGCAAAAGAAGAGAATCTCACACCGATTGTCATCGGCAGTGATGTCGCTGTAAAAGAACAATATCCGATAGCTGATGAGGAAGTTCTCACCAATCAGAAGGTCTTTCTGAAAACGGGCGGCAAAATCAAAATGCCAGATATGACAGGCTGGTCGAGAAGAGAGGTTCTTCAGTACGGCGAGCTGGCGGGAATTCATATTGAAGTAAGCGGCCAAGGCTACGCTGTCAGCCAAAGTGTCAAGAAGGACAAAGAAATAAAAGACAAAACCGTAATCAAGGTTAAGTTTAAAAACCCTGATTAAAAAGAAAGAAAGCTTGCCGGGGATTCTCCCCTTTATGCAGGCTTTCTTTTTTTATACCTTCAGAGGAGCATCGTTCTACCTGTCCAATTACAGACATAAAATGAAACAAGCCTAAATAAGGAGTGAACGGTCTCTTGCGCGTCTCGAATGTAACGGTTAGAAAACGTTTATTATTTGTTTTGCTTTTTGGCGTGATCGTGTTTCTGATCATTGATACAAGGCTGGGGTATGTTCAGTTTGTGATGGGCGAGAAACTGACTTCGCTGGCGAAAGATTCCTGGAGCAGGAACTTGCCGTTTGAACCGGAGAGAGGCGAGATTCTGGATCGGAACGGTGTGAAACTCGCAACAAACAAAAGTGCGCCGACCGTATTCGTCGTGCCGCGCCAAGTTCAGAATCCGATGAAAACGAGCAAGCAGCTTGCGGCGGTTTTAAACATGTCAGAGGAAAAAGTATATAAGCATGTGACAAAAAAAGCGTCAATCGAAAAGATCACTCCTGAAGGGAGAAAGATTTCAAATGAAAAGGCGAAAGAAATCAAAGCGCTTGATTTAAAGGGAGTGTATGTTGCGGAGGACAGTATCCGCCATTACCCATTCGGCAGCTTTTTATCTCATGTGCTTGGATTTGCAGGCATCGACAACCAAGGGCTCCTTGGACTTGAAGCCTATTACGACGATGATCTAAAAGGGGAAAAAGGTTCTGTTAAGTTTTATACAGATGCCAAGGGGAAGAAAATGCCTGATGAAGCGGATGACTACACGCCGCCTAAGGATGGGCTTGATATGAAGCTGACAGTTGATTCAAAGGTTCAGACGATAATGGAAAGAGAGCTTGATAACGCTGAGGCCAAATATCATCCGGACGGTATGATTGCCGTGGCTATGAATCCGAAAAACGGAGAAATATTGGGAATGGCTAGCAGGCCTGACTTTGACCCGGCTGATTATCAATCTGTCGATCCATCCGTCTACAATCGGAATCTGCCGGTATGGAGCACGTATGAGCCGGGATCTACCTTTAAAATTATTACACTTGCAGCAGCACTAGAGGAGCAAAAAGTGAATTTAAAACGTGATCAATTTTTTGATAAAGGGCATGCTGAAGTGGACGGAGCGAGACTGCGGTGCTGGAAAAGAGGCGGGCACGGGCTGCAGACGTATCTAGAAGTTGTACAGAACTCCTGCAACCCGGGGTTTGTTGAATTAGGCGAGCGTCTAGGAAAGAAGAAGCTTTTCAAATATATCAAAGACTTTGGTTTCGGCCAAAAAACGGGAATTGATCTTCAAGGCGAGGGAACAGGAATCTTATTCCCGCTTGATAGAGTAGGTCCGGTAGAACAAGCGACTACGGCTTTCGGACAGGGGGTATCTGTCACGCCGATTCAGCAGGTTGCAGCCGTATCTGCCGCTGTAAACGGAGGAACGCTCTACACGCCTTATATTGCAAAGGAATGGATCGACCCTGTAACGAAAAAAACGGTTAAAAAACAATCACCAATCGCAAAGAAACAAGTCATTTCTGAGGAAACATCAAAACAAATCCGCTATGCACTAGAGAGCGTCGTCGCAGAAGGCACGGGCCGCAACGCATTTGTTGAAGGATATCGTGTCGGCGGAAAAACGGGAACTGCACAAAAGGTTAAAGATGGAAAATACCTTGAAAACAACCATATTGTATCATTTATCGGTTTCGCGCCGGCTGACGATCCGAGTCTTGTCGTCTATGTCGCGGTGGATAACCCGAAAGGTACGATTCAGTTTGGCGGAACGGTTGCAGCGCCAATTGTCGGTAATATTATGAGAGACAGCCTGCCGGAGCTTGGTGTGAAGCCTCGGAAAAATCAAATCGAGAAAAAATACCAATGGAACGACACAAAAACAGTAGAAGTTCCGAATGTTGTAGGGATGTCTGTCTCAGATCTTGAGTCACTTTTGGTGAATCTCAATGTAGATGCTTCCGGAAAAGGAAGCAAAATCGTTAAACAATCGCCAGCTGCCGGAACGAAAGTAAAAGAGGGCTCAAAGATACGCGTTTATTTGACTGAAGAAGATGAAAAGGAGGCAGCCGATTAATTCGGGCTGCCTATTCTTTTATTGCAGAAAAAATGCTGATATCTTTCAAGATTAGCTGGATGTATCCTTTTATTTACGCTAAAATATGAACTGTATGCTTAAAATCATTATCACATTATTTGATGTGACTTCAATGATAAAAGAACGAATTAGAATGTTGAGAGGTTTGATACGATGAAACTTACAAAGCTGCTTACATACTTAACAACCGAACCTTCTGTAAACGACTCACAAGACCCTGAAATAACTTCAATTGAGATGGACTCCAGAGAAGTAAAGAAAGGGAGTCTTTTTGTATGTGTAAAAGGGTATACGGTGGATGGTCATGACTTTGCGCAAAAAGCAGTAGAAAGCGGCGCAGTGGCTATTGTGGCAGAAAGAGAGCTCGATGTGGATGTGCCTGTCATTATTGTCCGGCGGTCACTGCGTGCGCTAAGCGTTTTGTCTGATGCGTTTTACGGACAGCCGACAAAGAAGCTTCAGCTGATCGGGATCACAGGCACAAACGGCAAAACATCAACGACCCATATGGTCGATGAGATTATGAAAAAAGCGGGAAAACGCACAGGCTTGATCGGCACCATGTACATGAAAATCGGTGACGAAACACTTCCCGTTAAAAACACGACTCCGGAAAGCGTCACGCTGCAGAAAACGTTTAAGAAAATGAATGACAAGCAAGTTGACACTGCCATCATGGAAGTTTCTTCTCATGCTTTGTCTTTAGGTCGTGTTCATGGCTGTGATTATGATATTGCCGTGTTTACAAATTTAACGCAGGACCATCTGGACTATCATAAAACGATGGATGAGTACCGACAGGCAAAAAGCCTGCTCTTTTCTCAGCTTGGCGGGGCTTTCAATCATGAACATCCAAAGTGTGCCGTACTGAATGCTGACGATGAGGCGAGCGCTTATTTTGAAAAGGTGACTGCAGCGCATATCTCTACATACGGCATTAAAAACAACGCTGATGTGATGGCGAAGAACATCACGATCACTGCACAGGGCACAAGCTTTGATCTTGTGACAGGCAAAGGCACTAAACATATCACGATGTCGCTCGTCGGACAATTTAACGTGTATAACGTGCTGGCAGCTGTTGCAACATGTATCGCAGCAGGCATACCGTTTGAAACGATCACTGCAGCTGTTGAAGAATTGCATGGCGTAAGAGGCCGATTTGAATTGGTTAATCAGCAGCAGGAGTTTCCGGTCATTGTAGATTACGCGCACACGCCGGACAGCCTTGAAAATGTGCTGAAGACTTGCAGAGACATGACGGAAGGAAAGCTTTTTGTTGTTGTCGGCTGCGGGGGAGACAGAGATAAGACGAAACGCCCGAAAATGGCTAAAATCGCTGTGGAGCTGGCTGACGAACCGATTTTCACTTCAGATAATCCGAGAAGCGAAGATCCCCGAGCGATTTTAAGAGATATGGAAGCTGGAGTAGAGAACGAATACTACCACAGCATTGCAAACCGCGAGCAGGCCATCTTTTTCGCGATAGCCAATGCCAAAAAAGGCGACGTTGTTCTCATTGCCGGAAAAGGGCATGAAACCTATCAGCAGATTGGAAGCGAAACTTTCGATTTTGATGATGCTGAAGTGGCGGCGAGAGCCATTGTCGAACTCAATAAAAATAAGACGAATTCATAGGAAAGAGATGTTATTGAATAATGGAGCATGAAAAGATTTTTCATATGGAAAAAAATCATGAATATGATAACTACGTATGTCGTTTGAAAGAAACAGGAGGAGAAAAGGACAATGCTTGAGCAAGTCATTCTGTTTACAATTTTAATGGGGTTTTTAATTAGTGTTCTGCTCTCTCCGATTCTTATACCGTTTTTAAGAAGATTAAAATTCGGCCAGAGTATTAGAGAAGAAGGACCGAAATCACATCAGAAAAAATCAGGGACGCCGACAATGGGCGGGGTCATGATCATACTTTCTATTATTGTGACAACAATTGTTATGACACAGAAATTTTCGGAAATAAGCCCGGAAATGGTGTTGCTTCTGTTTGTTACGCTCGGTTACGGTTTGCTTGGCTTTTTAGATGATTACATAAAGGTCGTCATGAAGCGCAACCTTGGATTGACATCAAAGCAAAAGCTGATCGGACAAATTATCATTGCGGTTGTATTTTATGCCGTGTACCATTACTACAATTTTGCGACGGACATTCGCGTGCCTGGAACTGACTTATCATTTGATCTTGGCTGGGCTTACTTTATCCTAGTGCTCTTTATGCTTGTCGGCGGATCAAATGCGGTTAACCTGACTGACGGTCTTGACGGTTTGTTATCCGGCACAGCTGCGATTGCTTTTGGCGCTTTTGCCATCCTGGCATGGAATCAGTCTCAATATGACGTAGCGATTTTCTCAGTTGCCGTTGTCGGTGCAGTGCTGGGCTTCCTCGTATTTAATGCTCATCCGGCCAAAGTCTTTATGGGAGATACGGGATCGCTTGCATTGGGAGGAGCTATCGTTACCATTGCCATTTTAACGAAATTAGAGATCCTGCTGGTTATCATCGGCGGTGTATTCGTTATCGAGACATTATCCGTTATTCTGCAGGTTATCAGCTTTAAAACGACAGGTAAACGAATCTTTAAAATGAGTCCGCTTCACCACCATTATGAGCTTGTCGGCTGGTCTGAATGGAGAGTAGTCGTGACGTTTTGGGCTGCAGGACTTTTGCTTGCCGTTTTAGGAATTTACATCGAGGTGTGGTTATAAGTGGAAAACGATCAATTTTTACAGAATCAGCATTTTTTAATTCTTGGGCTCGCGAAAAGCGGGTATGCGGCTGCATCCATTCTTCATGACAAAGGCATTTATGTTGCAGTCAACGACCAAAAGCCTTTTGAAGAAAACGAGCCAGCGCAAAAGCTTGCTGAAAAAGGAATCGAGGTTGTTTGCGGAGAGCATCCAGTTTCTCTGTTTGATCAGCATCAAATCACGGTTTTGATCAAAAACCCGGGAATTCCTTATGAAAATATTATGGTTCAGGAAGCGGAAAAAAGAGGCATCCCGGTTTGGACGGAAATTGAGCTCGCTTACTACCTGACAAACGCCAAGTTTATCGGGATTACCGGATCGAACGGAAAAACGACCACGACAACGCTGATTTATGAAATGCTCAAAGCTGACTCGCAAAAAGCACTGATTGCCGGAAACATCGGCACAGTCGCAAGTGAGGTTGCCTATCATGCTGATGGGGATGAATGGATCGTTACTGAACTGTCATCGTTTCAGCTGATGGGAACACACGCTTTCAGACCGGAAATCAGCCTGATTTTAAACGTGTTCGACGCTCATTTGGATTATCACCATACACGAGAAAACTATGAAAAAGCGAAACAGAAAGTGTACCTTCATCAGACTGCCTCAGATAAAGCCATTGTCAACCAGGATGATGAAACCGTCTTGCGTCTGGCTGAAGCTGGAAAAGCCGGTATCGTCCCTTTTTCAGTCAGCAAAACGCTTGAAAAGGGCGCTTATGTAAAAGACGGTATGATTATGTTCAACGGCGAAGCCATTCTTCCTCTGGAAGAGGTTGTGCTGCCCGGCGCTCATAACCTGGAAAACATTCTAGCTGCCGTTGCAGTTGTGAAAACGGCAGGAGTATCCAACGAAGCAGTCAAAAAGGTGCTGACAAGCTTTACTGGCGTGAAGCACCGTCTCCAATATGTCACAACAGTGAAAAACCGCAAGTTTTATAATGACAGTAAAGCAACAAACATTTTGGCGACAAGCAAGGCGCTTTCAGCTTTTGACAAACCGGTCATTCTGCTTGCGGGCGGACTGGATCGCGGAAATGGTTTCGACGACTTAAAACCGTATATGAAGCATGTCAAAGCAGTGCTTACATTTGGCCAGACAGCGCCGAAACTCGAGAAGCTCGGCAATGAGATGGGAATACAACATGTCAAACGTGTCGATAATGTTGAACAAGCAGTATCTGCGGCGTTTGCGCTCTCAAATGAAGGAGATGTCATCCTGCTGTCACCTGCGTGTGCGAGCTGGGATCAATTCAAAACATTTGAAGAACGCGGTGACATGTTTATAGATGCCGTGCATATGCTTAAGTAAGGGCTTGTCTTGAAGTAAATCGACAGCCCTAATGACTTTAAGCTTGGGGTGTCGATTGCTTTGACTACTAAAAAAACATCGCCTGATTTGTTATTGGTCATCATTACGTTATTATTATTAACAATCGGATTAATTATGGTGTACAGTGCGAGTGCTGTTTGGGCGGATTATAAATTTGACGACTCATTCTTTTTCGCGAAACGGCAGCTGCTGTTTGCGGGAATCGGCGTCATTGCCATGTTTTTTATCATGAATGTTGATTATTGGACTTGGAGAACATGGTCCAAGTTGCTGATGGTTATCTGTTTTTTTCTTCTGGTGCTTGTTTTGATACCAGGCGTCGGCATGGTGCGGAACGGTTCAAGAAGCTGGATCGGAGTCGGGGCATTCAGCATACAGCCTTCAGAGTTTATGAAGCTTGCGATGATTGCATTCCTAGCTAAATTTCTCTCTGAAAAACAAAAAAACATAACATCGTTCAGACGGGGGTTCGTCCCGGCACTTGGCATCGTGTTTTCAGCATTTTTGATTATCATGTGCCAGCCTGATCTCGGAACGGGGACAGTAATGGTCGGAACTTGCATTGTCATGATTTTTGTAGCCGGCGCGCGAATCGCCCATTTTGTCTTTCTCGGACTAATCGGCCTCAGCGGGTTTGTTGGACTTGTACTATCGGCTCCTTATCGGATTAAGCGGATTACCTCCTATTTAAATCCGTGGGAAGACCCGCTCGGAAGCGGTTTTCAAATCATTCAATCGCTTTATGCAGTAGGGCCCGGCGGATTGTTCGGAATGGGACTTGGACAAAGCAGACAGAAGTTCTTTTATCTGCCTGAGCCTCAAACAGACTTTATTTTCGCCATCTTGTCAGAGGAGCTTGGTTTTATCGGGGGAACGCTTATTTTGCTTCTCTTCAGCGTTTTGCTGTGGAGAGGGATCAGAATTGCGCTTGGTGCGCCTGATCTGTACGGAAGCTTTGTTGCAGTCGGCATTATTTCAATGATTGCCATTCAAGTCATGATTAATATCGGTGTAGTAACGGGACTTATTCCGGTAACAGGCATCACGCTCCCATTTCTGAGCTACGGAGGCTCTTCATTGACCCTGATGCTGATGGCTGTCGGCGTGCTGCTGAACGTGAGCCGCTACTCGAGGTATTAATGAATGTATTGCCAGGCGTCCTATAAACAGGAAGCTGCAAACAATTGATGCGATAACCCTGTCCAACAAAACAGGGTTATCGTTATGTTATAAAGAAACTTAGACTGGGGGAAGAGATATGCGAATTGCAATAAGCGGAGGCGGTACAGGGGGACATATTTACCCTGCGCTTGCTTTTATTAAAGAAGTGCAGCGCCGTCATCCTGATGTGGAATTTTTATATATCGGAACAGAAAACGGACTGGAGAAAAAAATTGTTGAGCGGGAGAATATACCATTTCGTTCAATTGAAATTACAGGATTTAAACGAAAGCTATCATTTGAAAACGTCAAAACTGTGATGCGTTTTCTGAAAGGCGTAAAAAAGAGCAAATCGTATTTAGCGGAATTTAAGCCCGATGCCGTGATTGGAACGGGCGGTTACGTATGCGGACCGGTTGTCTATGCCGCTGCGAAAATGGGAATTCCGACTATTGTCCATGAACAAAACAGCCTGCCGGGCATCACGAATAAGTTTCTTTCAAAATATGTTAATAAAGTAGCGATTTGTTTTGAAGAAGCAAAATCACATTTTCCTAGCGAGAAAGTTGTATTTACGGGAAACCCGAGAGCTTCTGAAGTCGTCTCAATAAAGACGGGCAGATCAATGGCCGAATTTGGGCTTTCTGAAGAGAAAAAAACGGTCTTAATCTTTGGCGGAAGCCGAGGCGCTGCACCGATTAACCGTGCTGTCATTGACATGCAGGATGCGCTGAAAACAAGAGACTATCAAGTGCTGTATATCACCGGTGAAGTTCACTATGAAAAAGTGATGAATGAGCTGAAAAGCAAGGGTGCCGCTGATAATATGGTCACAAAGCCGTTTCTTCATCAAATGCCAGAGTATTTAAAGGCCATTGATGTCATTGTGGCCAGAGCCGGTGCGACGACGATTGCCGAAATTACTGCTCTCGGAATCCCAAGTGTTTTGATCCCAAGCCCATATGTAACAGCGAATCACCAGGAGGTTAATGCGAGATCTCTCGGCCAGCATGATGCGGCGATTGTTCTGAAAGAAACAGAGCTCAGCGGTGAAAAGCTGATTGATGCGCTTGACCGGATTGTATTGAATGAGCAAACGTTAAAGGAAATGAGCGAACGGACAAAGTCACTCGGTGTTCCTGACGCGGCTGCCCGTTTATACAGCGTACTCGAAGAATTGAAAAAATAATAGAAAAGCAAATGGAATGCGGAGGTTTACGATGGAGAAAGTGATACAGGAATTAAAAGAACGCGAAGTCGGCAAGGTTCTTGCAAATGAACCGCTCGCGAATCATACAACGATGAAAATCGGCGGACCTGCGGATGTATTGGTCATTCCAAGCAGTGTAGATGCTGTCAAAGATATCATGGACGTGATTAAAAAATATGATGTAAAGTGGACAGTCATCGGCCGCGGATCAAATCTTCTTGTTTTAGATGAGGGAATCAGAGGCGTAGTGATTAAGCTGGGCGCAGGCCTTGACCATTTGGAGCTTGAAGGGGAAAAAGTGACGGTCGGAGGCGGTTATTCAGTGGTCCGTCTTGCTACATCATTGAGTAAAAAAGGCCTGTCCGGTTTGGAATTTGCTGCGGGTATACCAGGATCAGTCGGTGGAGCGGTTTATATGAATGCCGGCGCTCACGGTTCTGATATGAGCGAAATCCTCGTCAAAGCACATATTTTATTTGAAGACGGCACGATTGAGTGGCTGACAAATGAACAGATGGATTTCAGCTACAGAACATCTGTATTGCAAAAGAAACGCCCGGGCGTTTGTCTTGAAGCTGTTCTGCAGCTGGAACAGAAGGATAAGGAATCAATCGTTCAGCAAATGCAAAGCAATAAAGACTACAGAAAAAATACACAGCCGTATTCAAGCCCTTGTGCGGGAAGCATATTCAGAAATCCGCTTCCGAATCATGCCGGAAATCTTGTAGAAAAAGCAGGCTTGAAAGGATATCAAATCGGCGGTGCAAAGATATCGGAGATGCACGGAAACTTCATCGTCAATGCAGGCGGAGCATCAGCAAAAGATGTGCTTGATCTCATTGATCATGTGAAAAAGACCATCCGTGAAAAATACGAGATTGATATGCACACAGAGGTTGAAATCATCGGCGAAAATCGCTGATTCAAGTTCTGACTGAAGCTGTTCATATGATATACTGTAAGCAAACGCAAACGGCATCTATAGTATGCCGTTTGTTTTGGAATAGACAGACTTTAACAGCTGTTTCATTTGAATGAGGTGAACAGGCAATGAACCCGGGTCATGACAGAGAAAAAATCGTAAACATTGAAGAACGGATTCCTAAAATTAAAGAGCAGCGGAAACAGAAGGCAAACCGCCGTCTCATTTCATTTATTATGCTGTTTTTTATTATGGTGCTGATCATCGTGTATCTGCAGACGCCAATCAGTAAAGTATCAACAATCTCTGTTACAGGGAATGAGAATGTATCCAAAAAGGAAATTATCGAACTTTCCGATATTAACAGCGGAGATACTGAGTTTTGGAGTTTGGACAAGAAAAAAACAGAAAAAAAGATACAGCAAAATAAATTAGTAAAAAAAGCTGAGATCAGCAAATCGCTTCCTAATAAAATCAACATTGCGATCGAAGAATATAAAGCAATTGCTTATTTAGAAAAAAACGATGTGTACTACGAAGTGCTTGAAAACGGTTCAGTTCTGCCAAACGAAGTAACGCCGGATGATGCCGGACCGATTTTGGTAAATTGGACAAACGCGAAGAAACGGTCTCAAATGGCCAAGCAGCTCGATGCTTTGTCAAATTCGTTAAAACAGTCGATTTCAGAAGTTTATTATACGCCTGTAAAAATGGATGAAAACCGTATTAAATTGTATATGAACGACGGTTATGTTGTCACTGCGTCTATTAAAACCTTTGCAGACCGAATGAAAACGTATCCTTCTATCATTTCGCAGCTTAGCAGCAATAAAAAAGGAATTATTCATTTAGAAGTTGCTACCTATTTTGAAGAGTTTGGAAAAAACGATAAAGCTGCTAAAAAGGAAGAAGAAAATTGAGGGGCAAATCAGCAGTCCTTCTTTCTTTGATCATGCTTATCGCAGGCTTTTTGATTTCATTTTCTTTTCAAATGACAAAAGAAAACAACAAAAGCGCGGCTGAGACGGAAGAGTGGAAAAAAGAATATGCGCTGAGAGATGAACTCCTGAAACAGGAGAAAGAAAATAAGAAACTTGAAAAAGAATTATATCAAAAGCAAAACACAGTCCGTCAGGCAGAAAATAAACTGAAGAAAGAAAAGACGGAATACTATAACGTCCTCGAGGATACTGAAAAATACAGAATGTATATTGGGGAAGTCGGTGTGCAGGGAGATGGCGTTGAGGTGACCTTGGAAGATGCGTCGTACATACCGGAAGGGGAAAATGTGAATAGTTACATCGTTCACGAAAGCCATATCTTTCAAGTGGTAAACGAACTGTATATCTCGGGTGCGGCAGCCGTCGCCGTTAATGGCCAGCGATTGACACATGATTCCTATATCAAGTGCAACGGTCCTGTTGTAACGGTAGACGGGGTGCAGCATCCTGCCCCGTTTACGATATCCGCTATTGGAGATCCAGATGTCCTGCTGCCTTCGTTAAATATAGCAGGAGGCCTGATCGATCAGCTGTCAATGGATCATATTTCTGTTTCCGCAGAAAAAGAGAAAAACATACAAATGAAACCGATTCTGAAAACGAAGGAATGACTGAAAAAGCGGGTGAAACAGATTGAAAATAAAGCGTTCCTTCATAAGCATCAGTGTGCTTATGGTCATCTTCGGCCTCATGATAGCTGTTCAGTTTAACTCATTAAAGCACCCTCAAGTCCGAGACACAAGAGATATGTGGGATATAAGGGAAGAGCTGACAGCAGAGCAGAAGAAACAGGAAAAGCTGCTGGCTGAAATAAACAAATATGACAAACTGCTGAATAGCTATTCGCAAACGAAAGAAATGACAAAAGAAACTGCGCTCAATAATACCTTGCAAACCTTAAAAAAAACAGCCGGCATGACCGATATAACAGGTAGCGGAATTGTCATCACCATTTCCCCGCTTTTTTCTGAAAGCTTAACAGGAGAGCCGATCGGAAATCCGCCTCCGGATTTGCTGAAGAAGCTGATTAATGAACTCAACTCCTTCGGTGCAGAGCATATCTCGATTAACGGGCGAAGAGTTGTGAATCATACAGTCATAAGGGATATAAACGGCACAACGAAAATAGACGGATACGGCCTTGACGATTATCCTTTAACAGTAAAAGTGCTTGCCGAAGATCCGGACATGCTGTACAGCAGAGTGAAGGGGTCAGGACTTGAGGACCTTTTTGCATCTGAAAATTTAGCATTAAAAGCCGGTAAATCGGAAAGCAAGCTGACATTAAAAGCATATGACAGACCATTGGACGTACAACAGCTGAAACCGCTTAAAGACTGAAAAGGAGGAGAATTGTCATGTGGCTGCCCGTGCTGGGACTGGTGCTCGGAATAGCGATTGGACTGATGACAAACTTAACGATACCGAGTGAATACTCAAACTATTTATCGCTTGCGGTGCTTGCCGCACTTGATACATTAATCGGCGGAATCAGGGCGCATTTACAAGGTACATATGATGAAATGGTATTTGTTTCCGGTTTCTTTTTTAATATTATATTGGCGATAAGTTTAGCTTTTCTGGGAGTCCATCTTGGTGTAGACTTGTATTTAGCAGGTATATTCGCATTTGGAGTCAGATTATTTCAGAATATAGCCGTTATCAGAAGAAATCTACTAACAAAGTGGACTCTTTCTAAAAAAAATAAAAAAAATGTGATATAAAAGAGGATATACATAGGATATAACGAATATTTTCAATAAACATAAAATGTGAAGAGCACATAAGGAATATTCCGTTGTTATTTTTTGTTACACACTTGTAAAGCCACATTCATTGTATTGTTGTTCCGCAAATAATAGAATAGAAATGATCGAAATGTGAGGAGGTGCCATAGAATGAACAACAATGAACTTTACGTCAGTCTTGACATCGGTACGTCCAATACAAAAGTGATCGTCGGAGAAATGACAGATGATTCCCTTAATATTATCGGTGTGGGAAATGTACCGTCTGAAGGGTTGAAAAAAGGCTCAATCGTTGATATAGATGAGACCGTTCATTCTATAAGAAAAGCGTTTGACCAAGCTGAAAGAATGGTAGGTTTTCCGCTTAGAAAAGCTATTGTCGGCGTTAATGGAAATTATATCAATATTCAAGATACAAACGGTGTTGTAGCAGTTTCCAGTGAAAATAAAGAAATTCAAGTTGAAGATGTACGCCGTGTCATGGAGGCGGCACAGGTTGTTTCAATACCCCACGAACAGCTGATTGTGGACGTCATTCCTAAACAGTTTATCGTTGATGGAAGAGATGAAATCACCGATCCAAAAAAAATGTTGGGTGTGCGTTTAGAAGTAGAGGGCACCTTGATCACCGGTTCAAAAACAATCTTACATAACTTACTCCGCTGTGTTGAAAGAGCCGGTATTGAAATAACTGATATTTGTCTTCAGCCGCTGGCAGCCGGTTCTGCTGCATTATCAAAGGACGAGAAAAACCTTGGTGTGGCTCTCATTGATATAGGGGGAGGGTCAACAACCATTGCCGTATTCCAGAACGGACATCTCACTTCTACCCGTGTCATTCCTCTCGGAGGCGAAAATATCACCAAAGATATCTCCATCGGATTGAGAACGTCAACAGAAGAAGCAGAACGCGTGAAAAAGCAATTTGGACATGCCTACTATGACGAAGCCTCGGAAGATGAAGTATTTGAGGTAACCGTTATAGGCACCAATCAAAAACAAACATTTACACAGCAGGAAGTAGCGAATATCATTGAAGCAAGAGTAGAAGAAATTCTTGAAATTGTTTCAGAAGAGATTAGCAGTATGGGAATTACCGATCTGCCGGGAGGCTTCGTGCTGACAGGAGGACAAGCAGCAATGCCGGGTGTCATGTCATTGGCGCAGGATGTGCTGCAAAACAATGTCAGAGTGGCAAGCCCGAATTATATCGGTGTAAGAGATCCTCAATATATGACGGGAGTAGGCTTGATCCAATTCGCCTGCCGAAATGCAAGAATCCAAGGCAGAAAAATAGGCTTCAAGATGCCTGAAGAAGCGATACAGGAAATTGCAGTCTCATCATCAGAGGAACAAGAGCAGCATCATCACCAAAATGAGGTGCAGCAGCGGCCAAAAGGAAAACAAAAAACACAAGCCGAACATAATAAACAGAGCAAAATGAAAAAACTATTAAGCATGTTTTGGGAATAGATAGATAGTCATTCGGCAGATTAGGAGGATTTAGCATGTTGGAGTTCGAAACAAACATAGACGGCTTAGCATCAATTAAAGTAATCGGAGTAGGAGGCGGCGGTAACAACGCCGTTAACCGAATGATTGAAAATGAAGTGCAAGGAGTAGAGTACATCGCGGTAAATACGGACGCTCAAGCTCTTAACCTGTCAAAAGCAGAAGTAAAAATGCAAATCGGCGCAAAACTGACTAGAGGATTGGGAGCAGGTGCGAATCCGGAAGTCGGAAAAAAAGCCGCTGAAGAAAGCAAAGAGCAGATTGAAGAAGCGTTAAAAGGCGCTGACATGGTATTCGTGACTGCTGGTATGGGAGGCGGAACAGGAACAGGTGCCGCACCGGTTATCGCACAAATTGCGAAAGACTTAGGCGCATTAACAGTCGGAGTCGTCACAAGACCGTTTACATTCGAAGGACGCAAAAGACAACTGCAGGCTGCAGGCGGAATCTCAGCTATGAAAGAAGCGGTGGATACACTGATCGTGATCCCGAACGACCGAATCCTTGAAATTGTTGATAAAAACACGCCGATGCTTGAAGCATTCCGTGAAGCGGATAACGTACTCCGCCAAGGGGTTCAAGGTATTTCAGATTTGATTGCTACACCTGGTCTTATCAACCTTGACTTCGCTGATGTGAAAACAATCATGTCAAACAAAGGATCTGCTTTGATGGGTATCGGTATTGCGACTGGAGAAAACCGCGCGGCAGAAGCAGCGAAAAAAGCAATTTCCAGTCCGCTTCTTGAAGCGGCCATTGACGGTGCGCAAGGCGTCCTCATGAACATCACTGGGGGAACAAACCTCAGCCTATATGAAGTTCAGGAAGCAGCAGACATTGTCGCTTCTGCATCAGACCAAGACGTAAACATGATTTTCGGTTCTGTTATAAATGAAAATCTAAAAGACGAAATTGTGGTGACAGTGATTGCGACTGGTTTTATCGAACAAGAGAAGGACGTGACGAAACCTCAGCGTCCAAGCTTAAACCAAAGCATCAAAACACATAATCAAAGTGTTCCAAAGCGTGAGCCAAAACGTGAGGAGCCTCAGCAGCAGCAACAAAATACAGTAAGCCGTCATACCTCACAGCCGGCTGATGATACGCTTGACATCCCGACATTCTTAAGAAACCGTAATAAACGCGGCTAATGTAAAGGACAAAATCGTTTTCGATTTTGTCCTTTTTGTTTTTCCTCCATAACTTTTCTTCTTGTAAAGTCTTTTTCCCTATGTCTTCCTTCACATAGCAGCAAATCGGACTATTAGACCTATTCTTATTTCATGACGTTTTTATCATTTTCATATATATGGAAATTAACTGACATGAAACGACAATATCTGTAATTCAGATTGTCTACAGTTAACATACAGCAATGTTCTGACAAACCATTCATTTTTAAAAGGAGGGACGACATTTTTTTACAAAGTATTTTGAAAAAGGGGGATAAAAATGAGGAAAAGAACGAAAAACAGACTCATCAGTTCTGTTTTAAGTACGGTTGTCATCGGTTCACTGCTGTTTCCGGGTACAGCCGGGGCAAGCAGCAAAGGTGCCTCAACATCTGTGAAACAGGAGCTTCAATCTGCTGAATCCATTCAGAACAAGATCTCGAGTTCATTAAAGAAAAGCTTTAAAAAGAAAGAAAAAATGACCTTCCTGATTAAATTTAAAGATCAAGCTGACACAGAAAAAGCGGCAAAAGCGGCTGTTAAAAAAGCGAAATCGAAGAAGCTGACTGCTGCTAAGACGGAATATCAAAAGCGCTCTGCCGTTGTGTCATCTTTAAAAGTCACAGCCGATGAATCCCAAAGAGATGTCTTAACATACTTAAACAGCCAGAAAAATAAGGGAAATGCAGACCAGATTCACTCTTATTATGTGGTGAATGGGATCGCTGTCCATGCCTCAAAAGAGGTGATGGAAAAAGTGGCGCAGTTCCCTGAAGTGGAAAAAGTGCTTCCAAATGAGAAACGGCAGCTGTTTAAATCATCCTCTCCATTTAACATGAAAAAAGCGCAAAAAGCTATCAAAGCAACTGACGGTGTGGAATGGAATGTAGACCAAATCGACGCCCCGAAAGCTTGGGCACTTGGATATGACGGAACTGGTACGGTTGTCGCGTCCATTGATACCGGTGTGGAATGGAACCACCCGGCTTTAAAAGAGAAATATCGCGGATATAATCCGGAAAGTCCTGATGAGCCGGATAATGAAATGAACTGGTATGATGCCGTAGCAGGCGAAGCAAGTCCTTATGATGATTTGGCTCATGGAACCCACGTGACAGGTACGATGGTGGGATCTGAACCCGATGGGACAAATCAAATCGGTGTAGCGCCAGGCGCAAAATGGATTGCTGTTAAAGCGTTCTCCGAAGATGGCGGCACTGATGCTGACATTTTAGATGCCGGTGAATGGGTTTTAGCTCCGAAGGACGCAGAGGGCAATCCTCACCCGGAAATGGCTCCTGATGTTGTCAATAATTCATGGGGCGGGGGCTCAGGACTCGATGAATGGTACAGAGACATGGTTAATGCCTGGCGTGCGGCCGATATTTTCCCTGAGTTTTCAGCGGGGAATACGGATCTTTTTATTCCAGGCGGCCCTGGTTCTATTGCAAACCCGGCAAACTATCCCGAATCGTTTGCAACTGGAGCGACTGATATAAACAAAAAGCTTGCTGACTTTTCTCTTCAAGGACCATCTCCATATGATGAAATAAAGCCGGAAATATCTGCACCTGGCGTAAATATTCGTTCTTCTGTTCCGGGTCAGACATATGAGGACGGATGGGACGGCACATCAATGGCAGGGCCGCATGTGTCCGCTGTTGCCGCACTGCTGAAACAGGCGGATGCCTCACTTTCTGTCGATGAGATGGAAGATATATTAACCAGCACGGCTGAACCGCTGACGGATTCAACATTCCCTGATTCTCCGAATAACGGATACGGTCATGGTTTGGTGAACGCTTTTGATGCTGTATCAGCTGTTACAGATGGTTTAGGAAAAGCAGAAGGACAAGTTTCTGTAGAGGGAGATGATCAAGAGCCTCCTGTCTATCAGCATGAGAAAGTAACAGAAGCTTATGAGGGCGCGAGCCTGCCGCTTACTTTGACAGCTGAAGACAATGTAAGTGTGACATCTGTAAAACTGTCCTATAAGCTGGACCAAGGTGATTGGACAGAAGTAACGGCTAAGCGAATCAGCGGCGATCATTTGAAAGGGACCTATCAGGCAGAGATCCCAAACATAAAAGGAACTGCACTAAGCTATAAGTGGATTATTCAGGATTTTGGAGGCCATGTCGTTGAGTCTGACACATACGATGTACCAGTGAAGCCAAGCATCACAGCGGGATATAAGCAGGACTTTGAAACTGTACCCGGCGGCTGGATTGCGAGCGGAACAAATAATAGCTGGGAATGGGGCGTTCCATCGTCAGGCCCAAATACTGCAGCATCCGGAGAAAAAGTATACGGAACAAATCTGGCAGGAAACTATGCCAGCTCAGCCAACATGAATCTCGTGATGCCTCCTGTTAAAGTGCCGGATTCAGGAAACTTGTTTCTTCAATTTAAAAGCTGGCACAATTTAGAGGATGATTTTGACTACGGCTACGTTTTTGTTTTGCCTGAAGGTGAAAAGAATTGGCAGCAGGCTGGTGTCTATAATGGAAAGACATCAAGGTGGACGGACGAAGAAATTGATTTATCCGCTTATCAAGGTCAAAACATTCAAGTGATGTTTAATCTCCAATCTGATGAAAGTATTTCAAAAGAGGGCTGGTACATTGATGATGTAGTGCTTTCTGACAAATCAGCCGGAAAAACAGCCAAAAAGAATAAGCTGGGTGTCGAAAAGCCGTCTGGAAAGCAAAAGAAAAAGCCAGTAAATCCGAAAAAAGCTAAGCCATCTGCAAACATAACGGTAAAACATCAGAGTAAAGATATACAGCCTCAAGTTTTGCCGCTCAGGGCACAAGTCAGTGTGGTAGAAACAGGAAAATCAACATATTCAGATCAATCCACAGGGCAGTACACGCTTACGCACAAAGCGGGAGACTATACGCTTATGGCAGAAGCATACGGCTATCAATCGAAAACACAGAAAGTTTCTCTGCAGGCAGATCAGACGACACAAGCTAATTTTTCGTTAGAGGAAATGAAGAAGGGCACATTAAAAGGAACAGTCATCAATAAAACGACAGGAGATCCGGTAAAAGGCGCCTCCGTTTATGTTGTAGAGGATGCTGCGGTTGAACCGGCTACGACAAACGACAAAGGCGAATATTCGCTTGAGGCCTATGAGGGCGCTTATACGATTAAAGTCGCTGCACCGGGTTATTACAGCGATGAATTTTCCGTTGATTTAAAAGGTGATATGACAAAAGAAGTTGTACTGAAGCCTTTCGTCGGCTATCCGGGTGAGATTGCATATGATGACGGAACGGCGGAGAATGCCAATTCCTATTTTGCGGCCGGTAACGGATGGGCGGTCAAAATGACGCTGGCTGACGGCAAGGACAAAGGCATGCTTACAGGAGGACTGTTCAGATTCTGGGATACAGAGTTCCCTGACCCTGGCGGCACAGAGTTTAAGGTTGAGGTATACGATGCTACAGGAGAAGACGGAGCACCGGGCAAGAAAATTGCCGGACCATTTAACGCTGAAGCCCTTCGCAATGGCGAGTGGACCAAGGTAGATCTCAGTTCAAAAGGGATTATGGTCGATAAAGACTTTTATCTTGTGTATATCCAGTCGAAACCTGACCCGTATTCACCTGGACTTGCAATGGATGAAACCGGTCCGAATTCCGGCCGCAACTGGCAGTATATAGACGGAGAATGGCAGCCAGGTGACAAAGCAGACGGCAACTATATGATCCGCGCATTAGTTGATTATGAAGCTGCTGTACCTGTTATTACTTCACCGACAGACAAATCATACACAAATAAGGAGAACGTCACCGTAAAAGGAAAAGCCTCTCCTGGTACAACGGTACACATTTATAATGGCGAGAAAGAAGCAGGAGAAACGAAAGCTGCTGCGGATGGCACGTTCCAGGCGGGAATCACACTCAGCGAGGGTGAAAATAAGCTGACGGCCACTGCATCAACAGACAACGGAACTACGGATGCCTCCAGCCCGGTCACAGTCACGCTTGATCAAGACAAGCCTGAACTGACGCTGGACAATCCAAAGGATGGCGAGAAAACAAATAAAGAAACGCTGACTGTCAAAGGATCTGTATCTGATGACAATCTGAAAGAAGTCAAGGTGAATGGCAAAAAAGCAACCGTAACTGATGGTTCATACTCAGCCCGTATTCTGTTGGAGAACGGAAGCAATGAAATCAAGGTAACTGCTACAGACTTAGCAGGCAACAAGACGACGAAAAAGGCTGTCATTGATGTCAACTTTGACCAGCCTGTCATTTCCGGTTTGATTCCGGGAGAGGACAAAGTTTTAAAAGCCGGTGAATCTGTGAAAATTGCGTTCTCAAGCGCTGAAGATTTGGATGCAACGTTTGTCATTCGGCTGCCGCTGACAAATGCAAGAGCGAGTGTGCAAAACGCCACAGAGCTCCCGCTGAGAGAAATTTCTCCGGGGAGATATGAAGGCTATTGGACAGCCACTTCTTCTATTAAAGCAAACGGAGCAAAAGTAGAAGTGATTGTACGAGATGCTTATGGAAATGAAACAAGAAAAACAGCGAACGGAAAACTTTATATCAATACTGAAAATTAAGTGTAAAAAAGCTGCCTCTACAGGCAGCTTTTTTTATATATCCTCTCATTCATTTCCTCGACAAATTAAGCAGATATCCCTGAAAAATTGTATTTTCCTCTCAACATTAATTGACAGACTTTCCCACAGAGCTTGCTTTATACTTATGTAACAAGAAGGGAAACAGCGTGATGCAAGATAGAAAGGAGTCAGATGTGAAAATCTATTTAGATGTCATTTGGCTGTTAAACTTTTGTTTTGATGCACTTTTGCTTTTGCTCACGGCATTTATTTTAAAACGGCATGTGAAAAAAAGAAGACTGATAGGCGGAGCGTTCATCGGTTCCAGTATTGTCCTATTGATGTTTACACCTTTTTCGCCGATCGTTGAACATCCGGCAGGCAAGCTTGCTTTTTCAGTTGTTATTGTGATGGTGACATTTGGCTTTAAGAGATTCCGCTATTTCTTTCAAAATTTGTTTTCCTTTTATTTTGCCACTTTTTTAATGGGGGGAGGAATTATCGGGGCCCATTCCTTGCTGCAGTCAAACTCTGTTGTTCGAAACGGGGTTATGATCACCAATCAAACTGGGTTTGGAGACCCAATCAGCTGGTTGTTTATTGTTGCTGGCTTTCCAGCATTATGGTTTTTTTCTAAGAGAAGAATTGAAGATATTGAAACAAAAAACATTCAGTATGAGGAACGAGTCAGCGTACAGGCGGATTTTGGCGGGCAAACGCTTCATGTCAGAGGGCTGGTTGATTCCGGTAATCAGCTGTATGATCCGCTTACTAAAACGCCGGTCATGATTATGTACATTGATAAACTGGAACCGATATTCGGAGCAGCCGAAACGATGATCATTCGAAACACAGATCCATTGGAAGCCACCCAGCGGCTCGATGATTCGTTTCGCTTTTTGGATAAAATGAGGCTGATTCCATACAGAGGAGTAGGTCAGCAAAATCAATTTTTACTATGCGTTAAACCGGATCATGTAACGATTATAACAAAAGAAGAAATGATTTCTGCGGATAAATGCTTCATCGGCATCAGCACAACAAAGCTATCGGCAGATGGAGAGTTTGACGCAATTATTCATCCGAAAATGCTTTCGGGCAAGGCCATCAAACACGTTTCATAATGTTCGCAAATGTCCGTTACTTATCATACTCAAACGACGTGACATTTAGAAGGGAGAGGAAGATGAAAAAACTGAAATTGCGATTGACGCACCTCTGGTATAAGCTGCTGATGAAACTTGGGCTGAAAAGTGATGAAGTCTATTACATAGGCGGGAGTGAAGCCCTGCCGCCTCCATTATCTAAAGATGAGGAGCAGGTTCTATTAATGAAGCTCCCAAACGGCGATCAGGCGGCTCGCGCCATTTTGATCGAACGAAATTTGCGACTGGTCGTCTATATCGCCCGTAAATTTGAAAATACGGGAATTAATATAGAGGATTTAATCAGCATCGGCACCATCGGATTAATCAAAGCTGTGAATACGTTCAATCCAGAAAAGAAAATCAAGCTGGCGACCTATGCCTCCCGCTGTATAGAAAACGAAATCCTGATGTATTTAAGGAGAAACAACAAAATCCGTTCAGAGGTTTCCTTTGATGAGCCGCTTAATATTGATTGGGACGGCAATGAGCTTTTGCTTTCTGATGTGCTCGGCACTGACGATGACATCATCACAAAGGATATAGAAGCTAACGTAGATAAAAAGCTTTTGAAAAAAGCCCTTGAACAGCTCAATGAAAGAGAAAAACAAATCATGGAACTCCGTTTTGGTCTTGTCGGCGAAGAAGAAAAGACCCAAAAGGATGTAGCGGATATGATGGGGATTTCCCAGTCCTATATTTCTCGTCTGGAGAAACGAATCATTAAAAGATTGCGAAAGGAATTCAACAAAATGGTGTAAAAAGTTTTTTGCGGGTAATCCCTTGATTCTACAAGGATTTCCCAATTATGACTATTTTTCGGTCTGAGTGCAGTGCATATTTTTCCCACCCAAGGAGATACTTAACGTTGTACAGCAGCTCCTGTAGGGAGGGAAAAAAGTGTCGAGAAATAAAGTCGAAATCTGCGGGGTGGATACCTCCAAATTACCAGTACTCAAGAATGAAGAGATGAGAAAGCTGTTTAGACAGCTGCAGGATGAAGGCGATGATTCAGCAAGAGAAAAGCTTGTAAACGGGAACTTGCGTCTTGTCTTAAGTGTCATTCAAAGATTTAATAACAGAGGAGAGTATGTTGATGACTTATTTCAAGTCGGCTGCATCGGACTAATGAAATCCATTGATAATTTTGACCTAAGCCACAATGTTAAGTTTTCAACATACGCTGTACCTATGATTATCGGAGAGATCCGCAGGTACTTACGCGATAATAATCCGATCCGTGTGTCAAGATCACTCCGGGATATCGCTTACAAGGCACTTCAGGTCAGAGAGCGGTTAATCAGTGAGACAAGCAAGGAGCCGACTGCAGAAGACATCGCAAAAGTTCTTGAAGTACCGCATGAGGAAATTGTATTTGCGCTTGATGCCATCCAGGATCCGGTTTCTCTATTTGAACCGATCTATAACGACGGCGGAGACCCGATTTATGTGATGGACCAAATCAGTGATGAGCGCAATAAAGATTCACAATGGATTGAAGAGCTGGCTTTAAAAGAGGGCATGAGAAGACTGAATGATAGGGAAAAAATGATTTTAAGAAAGCGATTCTTCCAAGGAAAAACACAAATGGAAGTAGCCGAAGAAATCGGGATTTCCCAAGCGCAGGTGTCCAGGCTTGAAAAAGCGGCTATCAAACAAATGAATAAGAATATTCATCAATAATGAAATGGAAAGCCTTTAAAACAATTTTTGTTTTAAAGGCTTTTCTATTAATTGCGGGCGGTTTACGTTTTGGAAAAAATAAGGTATCCTAGTCCGTACAAAGTTTTATGAAAATTTAAATAATTATAAAGAGCAGTAAAGAGGAGGACCACGATGATTTTGCAGCTTGACAATGTCTCACTAAAACGGAATGGAAAATGGATACTGAGAGATATTCATTGGAAAGTAGAAGAAAAGGAAAATTGGGTGCTTTACGGACTGAATGGCGCCGGAAAGACAGCGCTGTTAAATATGCTTTGCTCATATTATTTTCCAACATCGGGCGAGATGCAGGTGCTTGGCCATGAATTTGGTAAAACGGAGCTTGGGGAGAAGCTCAGAAGGAAAATTGGCCTCGTCTCAGCGGCTCTTCAGCAAAAGTTTTATCCTGCAGATTCAGCATTTGAAATTGCTTTAAGCGGAGCTTACGCTTCGATTGGCTTATATGAAACACCAAGTGCAGAAATCAGGGAAAAAGCGATTGGCTTGTTAGAGGACTTGGGAGCAATTGAATATGCCGACCGCCGCTATGAAACCCTTTCTCAAGGAGAAAAACAAAGAGCTTTGATTGCAAGAGCGCTAATGGCCGATCCAGAGCTGCTGATATTGGACGAACCAGTCACAGGGCTGGACTT
The DNA here is from genome assembly GCF_023238245.1 of Bacillus rugosus. Taxonomy (NCBI): domain Bacteria; kingdom Bacillati; phylum Bacillota; class Bacilli; order Caryophanales; family Bacillaceae; genus Bacillus; species Bacillus rugosus. The sequence goes on from NZ_CP096590.1 coordinate 1,630,057, forward strand.
TATTGCCCGGGAAAAGCTGTTAGATACGATTACATACATTGCAAATAAAGAAAACGCGCCATCGATCCTTTATGTGACGCATCATGCGGAAGAAATTTTGCCGGTGTTTGACAAAGCCCTTTTGTTAAAAAAGGGAGAGGTCTTTAAATCGGGGGAAATAAAGGAAATGCTGACTGATCAAATACTTTCTGCTTTTTTTGATACGCCAATCCATGTATTATGGAATCATGATCGGCCGTTTTTAACAAGAGCAGAGCCGATAACGAATGCCTGACAAACACATATCGATTCATCCTAGGGGTGCTTTTCGAAGCTGAGAGAGATATTTGTCTCAACCCTTTTGACCTGATCTGGATCATGCCAGCGGAGGGAAGCGGTGAAAAATTCAGAGTACGTAGGACTCTGTTTGTTTTTATTGAGCCGTTTCATAACATATGAAACGGCTTTTTGATTTTAAGTAAAGGAGCGGATCACATTGAATCAACAAATAGACTCTCTGATAAAAAAAGTGGAAGCCCAAAAGGAGGAGCTTATTCAGCTTGCAAAAACGCTGATTTCTTATCAAACACCTGCTCCGCCTGCAAGAAATACAGACGGCATTCAATCATGGATTGCCGGATTTTTAAATGAAATGGGATTCACGATTGACAAATGGGATGTGTACCCGGGAGATCCCAATGTTGTAGGCCTGCTAAAGGGAACAGATTCAGCAGATTATCATAGCTTGATCATCAATGGTCATGTAGATGTGGCAGAGGTAAAAGAGGATGAGGATTGGGAGCATGATCCGTTTCATCCAATCGAAAAAAACGGTCTCTTAATCGGGCGAGGCGCTTCTGATATGAAAGGCGGAATGGCGTGTGTGCTGTTTGCTGTCAAATTGATTCGTGAAGCCGGCATTGAACTTCCCGGTGATTTGATTCTGCAATCGGTTATCGGGGAGGAAGTCGGAGAAGCCGGTACGCTTGAATGCTGCAAGAGGGGCTATCATGCTGATTTTGCAGTTGTTGCGGATACGAGCGATATGCATATTCAAGGCCAAGGCGGTGTCATTACAGGCTGGATCGAAATCAAAAGCAGTCAAACGTTTCATGATGGGACGAGGCGGAATATGATTCACGCAGGCGGAGGAACATTTGGAGCAAGCGCAATTGAAAAGATGGCAAAAATCATTGCAGGCCTCGGTGAACTTGAACGCCACTGGTCCATTATGAAAAGTTATCCCGGTTTTAAACCAGGCACAAATACGATTAACCCGGCTGTCATAGAAGGCGGCAGACATGCGGCTTTTATAGCGGACGAGTGCCGGCTGTGGATCACAGTCCATTTTTACCCGAATGAAACTCATGAACAAGTGGCAGCGGAAATAGAAGATTACATTAACCGACTGAGTGACAGTGATATTTGGCTTAGGGAAAACCGCCCTGTTTTCAAGTGGGGAGGCTCATCTATGATTGAAGACAGAGGAGAAATTTTTCCGGCTCTGGAAGTTGACCCTTGCCACCCAGGCGTCTCAGTGCTTACAGCTTCTCACGAGAAAGTGAAACGGGAGTGTCCGGTTGTTGACGTTTCTCAATCCGTTACAGACGGAGGCTGGCTGTATAATGCCGGCATACCAAGCGTGATTTACGGTCCTGGTGATCTGCATAATGCACACTCTGTGAACGAGGAGGTATCGATTGAGCAACTGGTAGATTATACGAAAATTATGCTCAATTTTATCATCGGCTGGTGCAGCCGTAAAAAAGAACAGTGACCATGAAAATTTCTTCTTGCTGACAAGGTTCAGCCCGCCCGTTCATATACTTGAAAAAAGGACGGAAAAAGGACGTGATGGAATGATCAGCATTTCAGAATTTCAGGTGAAGGATGTCGTCAATGTCTCAAATGGAAAAAAGCTGGGGAGCATTGGTGATATAGATATCAATGTGACCACTGGAAAAATTCAGGCGATCATACTGGGGGGGAATGGGAAAGTTCTCGGATTTTTTGGAAAAGAAGAGGAATTGGTCATTCCATGGCGAAATATAGTAAAAATCGGAGAAGATGTAATCTTGGTCCGATTAAGTGAACCGCATGCATAACCTGCTTTGTCTGCCGCGGATTGGCAAATGCCGGAAGTCTCGATTCTTCCGGCACATTTCATTTAGAAATATGCAAATCGGCGCTCAACGAATGCAGAAAGATGTGGTAAAATAAGTGGGAAATTCCGCTTTTTTAAATGTTTGTCGAAAGGTTGGATCATCATGAATATATATCACCCATTCAGTCTTACCACACCCTCGACACTCATGATACAAGACTGGACACAAACGAATCAAAACAACAGAGAAGTCATTGCCGGATTTACTACGAAAAACGGCGGTGTCAGCCAAAAGCCTTTTGAATCGTTAAATACAGGATTGCACGTTCATGACAAAGATGCAGATGTAGTTAAAAATCGTGAATATATTGCCGATATGTTTAATATTGATTTGCAGTCTTGGGTATTTGCTGATCAGACACATGATAATCGCGTTCAAAAAGTGACGCAGAGGGATAGGGGAAAAGGCGCCCGAGAGTATCATACGGCTTTAAAAGCAACGGACGGGCTCTATACAAATGAAAAGAATGTGTTTTTGGCATTATGCTTTGCTGATTGTGTGCCTCTTTACTTTTATGATCCGGTTAAATCGCTTGTCGGGGTCGCCCATGCTGGGTGGAAAGGCACTGTCAAACAGATTGGCAGAGAAATGGTGAAGCGATGGACCGAGCAGGAAGGTTCTAATCTCTCAGATATTTATGCTGTTATTGGACCATCTATCAGCGGAACATGCTATACGGTAGACGATCGTGTCATGGATGCTGTCCGGGCATTGCCGGTGTCGGGAGAACGTGCCGTAAATCAAACGGCACAGGCGCAATATCAGCTTGACCTGAAAGAGCTGAACCGCCTTATATTGATCGACAGCGGTTTGGCAAATGAACAGATTTCTGTCAGCGGTTTATGCACGGAAAGTGAGCCGTCTCTTTTCTATTCTCACCGCCGCGATCAGGGGAAAACTGGACGGATGATGTCCTTTATCGGAATGAAGGAGGCATAAAAGATCTTGCGTGTTGTTGATAATTTACGACATATAAACGAACGAATAAACGAAGCATGTAACAGATCGGGCCGAAGCTCCGATGAAGTTACGGTTATTGCAGTCACAAAATATGTATCGCCTGAAAGAGCACAAGAGGCAGTGGATGCGGGCATTACCTGCCTCGGAGAGAATCGGGATGCGGAACTGCTCCGCAAACAGGAAGTGATGAAAGGGAATCCGGAATGGCATTTTATCGGCAGTCTGCAATCAAGAAAAGCAAAAACTGTCGTCAATTCTGTTTCCTATATCCATTCCTTAGACCGGCTCTCATTAGCGAAAGAAATCGAAAAACGGGCTGAAGGTACTGTCCAATGCTTTGTGCAGGTCAATACCTCTCTTGAGCCTTCTAAACACGGCATGAAAAAAGAAGAAGTCATTCCATTCATACAGGAGCTTTCCGGTTTCGAACACATCGTTGTGGCCGGATTGATGACAATGGCTCCGCTGACTGATGATCAAGATCAGATCAGAGGCTGTTTCAGGGCGCTGAGAGAACTCCGTGATCAGGTTCAGGAGCTGAAACAGCCGAACGCTCCGTGTACTGAACTGTCGATGGGCATGTCAAATGATTTTGAAATTGCAATTGAAGAAGGGGCTACTTATATTAGAATCGGCTCATCGTTAGTCGGATATGAAACAGGGGGTGTACAGCAATGAGTATGAAAAATAAACTGAAAAACTTTTTCTCAATGGAAGATGAAGAATACGAATATGAATATATTGAGACAGAGCAAGAATCTCATGAAGAGCATGAGCAAAAAGAAAAACCTGCTTATGCCGCAAACAAACCGGCGGGCAAACAGAATGTAGTGAGCTTGCAAAGTGTTCAGAAATCCTCTAAAGTGGTGTTGAGTGAGCCGCGCGTTTATGCGGAGGCGCAGGAAATAGCCGACCATTTGAAGAACCGGCGGGCAGTTGTCGTCAATCTTCAGCGTATACAGCATGACCAGGCCAAGAGGATTGTTGACTTTTTAAGCGGAACTGTTTATGCCATCGGCGGCGATATTCAAAGAATCGGCTCGGATATTTTCCTCTGCACGCCTGACAACGTAGATGTATCAGGCACAATTTCTGAGCTCATATCTGAAGACGAACATCAGAGGTGGTAAAGCGAGATGATCCTTTATCAAGTTTTTTCGGTTTTAAGCTTATTAATCACAATATACTCATTTGCCCTGATCATATATATTTTTATGTCATGGGTGCCGAGTACAAGGGAAACGGCAGTCGGGCGTTTTTTAGCTTCGATTTGTGAACCATATCTCGAACCATTCAGAAAAATCATCCCTCCGATCGCAATGCTGGATATTTCACCGATCGTAGCCATTCTTGTGCTTCGGTTTGCGACAACCGGCTTGTGGGGGCTTTATCGCATGATTGCGTTTTAATGTGACAGTTTGATAGGGGCTTGGCAGCAGCCAAGCCTCTTTACATAGAAGGGAAAGACGATGAGCGATATATATCAGCACTTCAGAAAAGACGAGCGGGCCTTTATTGACCAGGCGCTCGAATGGAAAAGTATTGTCCAGGAGCAGTACCGGATGAAGCTGACTGACTTTTTAGATCCCAGAGAGCAGGTTATTCTCTCAGCTGTTACCGGACAGGCAGACGTCGGGCTTGCTTTTTCCGGCGGCTATGACAGAGCGGAACGAAAACGGGCGATTCTGTATCCAGAGTACATCACTCCGGAAGAATCGGATTTTGAACTGCAGGCGTTTAACGTCCGTTATGCTGAAAAGTTTGTCTCAGTAGATCACCGTTCTCTGCTTGGTGCATTAATGGGCATAGGCTTAAAGCGGCAAAAGTTTGGTGACATCGTGTTTTCTGAGACATCAGTGCAATTGATTGTCTCAGCCGATACCGCTGATTTTGTGGCTGCACAGCTTACCCAAGCAGGCAAAGCTGCGGTCAGCCTAGAGAAAATTGACTTGTCAGACCTTAACATTCCAGCAGTTGATGTCGAAATAAGAGATGACACGGTTTCTTCTTTAAGGCTTGACGCCGTCTGCGCCTCTATGAGCAGACAATCCCGCCAGAAATCACAGACGCTTGTGAAAAACGGACTCGTGAAAGTGAACTGGAAGGTAGTTGAAGATCCTTCATACATGGTGGCAGAAGGGGACATGCTGTCTATCAGAGGCTTTGGCCGATGCAGCTTAACAAAAATCGAAGGAAAAACCAAGAAAGACAAATGGAGAGTCACGTTTGAACGACAAAAATAGTCGGTTTTTCAGTTTTTTTCTCCATCTGTGCGAAATTTGTTTTATAATGTGAACTAGATAACCGTACTGAAATGTAAAAATGGAGGTGGCATCATGCCATTAACGCCAAATGATATTCACAACAAGACGTTTACAAAAAGTTTTCGCGGATATGATGAAGATGAAGTAAATGAATTCTTAGCGCAAGTCAGAAAAGATTACGAAATTGTTCTCCGTAAGAAAACTGAGCTTGAAGCGAAAGTCAATGAACTTGATGAAAGAATCGGACACTTTGCTAATATTGAAGAAACGCTGAATAAATCGATTTTAGTTGCTCAAGAAGCAGCTGAAGACGTAAAACGCAATTCTCAAAAAGAAGCAAAGCTGATTGTTCGGGAGGCGGAGAAAAACGCTGATCGCATTATCAACGAATCTTTATCAAAATCAAGAAAAATTGCCATGGAAATTGAAGAACTGAAAAAACAATCTAAAGTTTTCAGAACACGTTTCCAAATGCTGATTGAAGCCCAGCTCGATCTTCTGAAAAATGACGATTGGGATCATCTGCTTGAGTATGAAGTCGACGCAGTATTTGAGGAAAAGGAATAAATTCTCTGATTACCTTGACATCTTCTTAGCTTGTCGAATATAATACGTTCATAAATTCAGATGAAAAAACGGTTGAAAGGGACAGTCATGTTTCCTTCAGGCCTTCATAGCGACCCGGAGATGGTGAGAGTCCGGGATGGCCGGAATCATGTAGATCAGCCCTTAAGTTTCCTTTCTGAACTCACAGTAGGTTAGGACGTTCATCACGTTACGATGCTCGAGAGGAAAAAGCATATGCAGGCTTTTTCTAAAAGGGTGGTACCGCGAGATAAGCTTTCTCGTCCCTTATGGGATGAGAGGGCTTTTTTTATTTTCTGAAAAAATGCAGTGGAGGAATGAAAATGGATTTTAAAGATACGCTCTTAATGCCGAAAACAGATTTCCCGATGCGCGGAAATTTGCCAAACCGTGAGCCTGACATTCAGAAGACTTGGGAGGAAGAGGATATCTACCGTCTTGTGCAGGAACGGACGAAAGACCGCCCGAAATTTATTTTACATGACGGACCTCCGTATGCAAACGGCGATATCCATATGGGACACGCGCTTAACAAGATTTTGAAGGACTTCATTGTCCGCTACAAATCAATGAGCGGCTACAACGCGCCGTATGTACCGGGCTGGGATACACACGGATTGCCGATTGAAACGGCTCTCACAAAAAACAAAAAAGTAAACCGCAAAGAAATGTCAGTAGCGGATTTCCGCAAACTGTGCGAAGAGTACGCTTGGAAGCAAATCGAGGGACAGCGTGAGCAGTTTAAACGCCTGGGTGTCCGCGGTGATTGGGAAAACCCTTATGTCACATTAAAACCGGAATACGAAGCGCAGCAAATCCGCGTATTTGGTGAGATGGCAAAACGAGGCTACATCTATAAGGGTCTTAAACCGGTTAACTGGTCACCTTCAAGTGAGTCTGCTTTGGCGGAAGCTGAGATCGAATATCAAGACAAACGTTCAGCATCTATTTATGTTGCTTTCGGTGTAAAAGACGGAAAAGGCGTTCTTGAAAACGGCGAGCGCATCATCATTTGGACAACAACGCCTTGGACAATTCCGGCGAACCTCGGAATTTCAGTGCACCCTGATCTTGAGTACAGCGTGATTGCAGTAGGTGAAGACCGCTTTGTCGTAGCTAGTGCTTTAGTCGAAAATGTAGCATCTGCATGCGGATTTGATCAATATGAAGTGACAAGAACGATCAAAGGGAAAGACCTTGAGAACATTGTAGCGGAACACCCGCTATATGGAAGAGATTCTCTCGTTATGCTTGGTGAACACGTAACAACTGATGCCGGGACAGGCTGCGTTCATACAGCGCCGGGACACGGGGAAGATGACTTTATCATCGGCCAAAAATACGGTTTAGATGTGTTATGCCCAGTTGATGCAAAAGGTGTAATGACAAGCGAAGCTCCAGGCTTTGAAGGCATGTTCTATGATGATGCGAACAAAGCGATCACAGAGCAGCTTGATGAAAAAGGCGCGCTTGTGAAGCTTGAATTCATTACCCACTCTTATCCGCATGATTGGAGAACAAAGAAACCAACCATTTTCAGAGCGACAGCGCAATGGTTTGCGTCTATTAAAGATTTCAGATCAGACCTGCTTGATGCCATTAAAGAAACCAAATGGGTTCCTGAATGGGGCGAGCAGCGTTTACACAACATGGTTCGTGACCGCGGAGACTGGTGTATTTCCAGACAGCGTGCATGGGGTGTGCCGATCCCGGTATTTTATGCTGAAAACGGAGAACCGATTATTACAGATGAAACCATTGAACATGTTTCTGAATTGTTCAGACAGCATGGCTCAAACATTTGGTTTGAAAAAGAAGCGAAGGATCTTCTTCCGGAAGGCTTTACGCATCCTGGCAGCCCTAACGGCACATTTACAAAAGAACAGGACATCATGGATGTTTGGTTTGATTCAGGCTCTTCCCATCAAGCGGTGCTTGAAGAACGTGAAGACCTCGTTCGCCCGGCTGATTTATATCTAGAAGGATCAGACCAATACCGCGGCTGGTTTAACTCATCTCTTTCTACAGCAGTAGCCGTAACAGGAAAAGCGCCATATAAAGGTGTGCTCAGCCATGGATTTGCACTGGATGGAGAAGGACGCAAGATGAGTAAATCAATCGGTAACGTCGTTGTTCCAGCTAAAGTGATGAAACAGCTTGGTGCCGACATCTTGAGATTATGGGTGTCCTCAGTTGATTATCAGGCGGACGTTCGCGTGTCTGACGCCATTTTGAAGCAGGTTGCTGAAGTATACCGTAAAATCCGCAATACGTTCCGTTTCCTTCATGGTAACCTATTCGATTTTGATCCGAAAACGAATGCGGTGGCTGTCGAAGATCTTCGCGAAGTGGACCAATATATGCTGATTAAACTGAACAAACTGATTGATAAAGTGAAAAAAGCGTATGATGAGTATGAATTTGCAGTTGTATATCACAGCATCCATAATTTCTGCACAATCGAATTGAGCTCATTCTATCTTGATTTCGCAAAAGATATTGTGTACATCGAGCATGCGGATCATCCGGATAGACGCAGTATGCAGACAGTATTCTATGAAACGCTTCTTGCATTAGTGAAGCTTTCAGCGCCTATCCTTCCTCATACGGCTGACGAATTATGGTCTCATTTAACATTTGTTGAAGAGCAGAGCGTTCAGTTGACAGATATGCCGGAAACAATCACGGTTCCAAACAGCGAAGCGACAGAAGATAAATTTGACCGCTTTATGGCTTTCCGTGACGATGTGCTAAAAGCGTTAGAAACTGCGCGGAATGAAAAAATTATCGGTAAATCATTGGAAGCGAACCTGAAATTGTATCCAAACAAAGAAAACCAAGAGCTCTTGGCTTCCATTAAAGAAAATCTTTCTCAGCTGTTTATTGTTTCTGAACTGACAATCAGCGAAGAAAATGAAGCGCCGAACGATGCGCAAAGCTTTGCGACAGGGAAAATCGCTGTCGAGAAAGCCGAAGGCGAAATGTGTGAGAGATCCCGTGTAATTTCAAAAGATGTAGGTGCAAATCCGAAATATCCTACACTCTCACTGCGAAACGCTGAAATCGTTGAAAAATACTATCAAAAATAATGGAAAAGAGCCCGGCGTAAAAGCCGGGCTTTTTTTGTGCCAAGAGTGACATCGTTTAGAACGGCAGGAAAAATCTTATGTGCTTTAGATCATCGTTCACAGGCAACAATATAGGTACTACGTTAAGAGCAGGAGTTGTGATGAATGAATGATCAACTGACCGCAATATATACGGAACTTCTTCTGACGAAAGAAGAATTACAGTCGAGATTATTTGAGTATTCTTGCTTTCAGGCTTCAACAAGCCCACAAGCAGCAATCAATCATAAACAAAAAGCAACTCTGATCTATCACATTAAAGAAGAGCTACAAGACGTTCTCCTCGCATTGTCTAAAATCGAAAACGGCACATTTGGATACTGTGAAGAAACCGGGGATCCCATTCCTCTTTCAAAGCTGGCTGTGCTGCCGACTGCCCGCACAGCAAACGATTTTCTTTACTCTGTCCAATTTGAAAAAAAAACGCTTCCGCTGTGGAAATCAACGGATATCGAATATGGCCAGGCACTGTATGAATAACATTGTCTGGCCGGTTAATATGCCTGATATTTCTTTACTCCAGTGCTTTTTATTGATAAAATGCATAATGGATTAAAGTAACCGTAAACTGGAGGAACGTTTGTGCTGTATTATGTGATTGCACTACTTATTATTGCAGCCGATCAATTGACAAAATGGCTTGTCGTTAAGAACATGGAGCTTGGCCAAAGCATTCCGATCATTGATCAGGTATTCTATATCACCTCCCATCGCAATACGGGTGCTGCATGGGGGATATTAGCCGGTCAGATGTGGTTTTTCTACCTCATTACAACCGCGGTTATTATTGGCATTGTTTATTACATACAGCGTTATACAAAAGGACAAAGGCTTCTTGGAGTGGCCCTCGGACTGATGCTTGGCGGTGCCATTGGCAACTTCATCGATCGGGCTGTCAGACAGGAAGTTGTGGATTTTATCCATGTCATTATTGTGAATTACAATTACCCGATTTTTAACATCGCTGACTCTTCACTATGTGTCGGCGTAATGCTTTTATTTATACAAATGCTGTTGGACAGCGGGAAAAAGAAAAAGGAGCAATAGCATGAATCAATTTGATATAACCGCTTCAGAAGAACAAAAAAGTGAGCGGATTGATAAATTTCTGGCATCGACTGAGAATGATTGGTCGAGAACCCAGGTACAGCAATGGGTGAAAGATGGACAAATTGTCGTGAACGGAAGCCCTGTAAAATCAAATTATAAAATTCAGCCAGGTGATCAGGTGACAGTCACTGTACCTGAGCCAGAAGCGCTCGACGTGCTGGCAGAACCTATGGATCTGGATATTTACTATGAAGATCAGGATGTGCTTGTCGTCAATAAACCTCGCGGAATGGTTGTGCACCCAGCTCCCGGGCATCTTACGGGCACACTTGTAAACGGCCTTATGGCTCATTGCACGGATCTTTCCGGGATAAATGGCGTGATGCGTCCGGGGATCGTTCACAGAATCGATAAGGACACGTCCGGCTTATTAATGGTGGCGAAAAATGATATGGCTCATGAGTCACTTGTAAACCAATTGGTCAACAAAACGGTCACGCGTAAATATACGGCGGTTGTCCACGGGCTTATCTCTCACGATGATGGCACAATTGACGCGCCGATCGGACGGGACAAGAAAGACCGTCAAAGCATGACTGTGACGCGTGATGGCAAAAATGCGGTCACTCATTTTCATGTGCTTGAGCGTTTTCAGGATTTTACGTTGGTGGAATGCCAGCTTGAAACAGGAAGAACGCATCAAATTCGTGTTCATATGAAATATATCGGATTTCCATTAGCGGGCGATCCAAAATACGGACCAAGAAAAACGATTGATTTTAACGGACAAGCCCTTCACGCCGGAATTTTAGGTTTTGATCATCCTCGCACAGGCGAATATGTCGAATTTGAAGCACCGCTACCGGAGGATATGGCAGAATTAATCGAAAACCTCAGAAAAAACGATTGACAGACTGTTTCTTTTCTGAAATAATAAACGAAGCTGAATAGATTCTTTAAAACAGTCCAGAGAGGCTGAGAAGGATAACGGATAGACGGGATGCGTGTATATGTGCGCACCTTGTCCTGAAACCCCTCTATGCTCTGGCAAGAGGGGTTTTTTCTTCTATATGAACTGTGAGGTGTCATACATTGAATCAAAAAGCTGTCATTCTCGATGAACAGGCAATCAGACGGGCGCTGACCAGGATTGCCCACGAAATGATCGAACGTAATAAAGGAATGAATAACTGCATCCTTGTTGGCATTAAGACAAGAGGGATTTACTTGGCAAAACGTCTTGCGGAACGAATCGAACAGATTGAAGGGAGTCCTGTAACAGTCGGTGAAATTGATATTACTCTTTACAGAGACGATCTTTCCAAAAAAACGAGCAACGAAGAGCCGCTTGTAAAAGGTGCAGATATTCCGGTTGACATTACAGATCAAAAAGTGATCCTCGTAGACGATGTCCTGTACACAGGCAGAACGGTCAGAGCAGGTATGGATGCGCTTGTTGATGTAGGCAGACCTTCCTCCATTCAGCTGGCAGTGCTAGTTGACAGAGGACACCGGGAGCTTCCGATCCGCGCGGATTATATCGGGAAAAACATCCCGACATCAAAAGCTGAAAAGGTTATGGTTCAGCTTGATGAAGTAGATCAAAACGATCTCGTCGCCATTTATGAAAATGAATAATAGATTACCTTTTTAAAGGCAATCCAGAGAGGTTGCAAAGAGGTGCACAACAAAGTCCCGAAAGTATTCGGCAGGTCTTTGTATGCCTCTTTGCGTAAAAATAGCAAAGAGGTTTTTTTATACAGTCATTGAGTCATCCTAAAATGAACGTTAACAATCAGGGGGAAAATCATCATGAGTAAGAAAAAAGTAAATTTAGGAGTCAGGGATGTCCCGACACCTTTCTCTTGGGTTTCATTCAGCCTGCAGCATTTGTTTGCCATGTTTGGCTCAACGATTTTGGTTCCGAAGCTGGTCGGAATGAGTCCTGCTGTGGCATTGGTGACAAGTGGCATCGGGACACTTGCTTACCTTCTGATTACGAAAGGGCAAATTCCCGCGTATCTTGGTTCATCCTTTGCCTTTATTTCTCCGATCATACTAGTAAAAGCGACCGGCGGTCCGGGATCGGCAATGGTCGGGGCGTTTCTTGCAGGGCTAGTGTACGGGCTGATTGCCTTATTGATCAGGCAGCTTGGAACCGGGTGGCTAATGAAGATTCTCCCGCCTGTAGTCGTAGGCCCCGTAATTATCGTCATCGGACTGGGGCTGGCAAGCACTGCGGTAAACATGGCGATGTACGCTGATCCAAACGCGAGTGAATTGGTCTACAGCTTAAAGCACTTCAGTGTCGCAGGAGTTACACTGGCGATCACGATTATTTGCGCGATTTTCTTACGAGGATTTTTAAGCCTGATTCCGGTTCTGATCGGAATCATCGGCGGATACCTGTTTGCCCTTACTCAAGGGATCGTCAACTTCCAGCCGGTGCTTGACGCGAAATGGTTTGCAGTGCCTGAATTTATCATCCCGTTCAAAGACTATTCACCGTCAGTAACACTCGGCATCGCAGCGGCAATGGTTCCTGTCGCGTTTGTGACAATGTCGGAGCATATCGGCCACCAAATGGTGCTAAGCAAAGTTGTTGGACAAGATTTCATTAAAAAGCCGGGGCTGCATCGCTCCATCATGGGTGACAGCGTGGCCACAATCCTTGCTTCCCTGATCGGCGGTCCGCCGACAACGACTTATGGGGAAAACATTGGCGTGCTGGCCATTACAAGAGTATTCAGCGTCTTTGTCATCGGAGGCGCGGCGGTGATTGCCCTTTGCTTCGGCTTTATCGGCAAAATCTCAGCGCTGATCAGTTCAGTGCCGTCAGCGGTCATGGGAGGCGTCTCCTTCCTGCTGTTCGGAATCATCGCATCGAGCGGTCTCAGAATGCTGATTGACAACAAAATTGATTATGAAAACAACAGAAACCTCATTATTACGTCAGTTATCCTTGTGATCGGTGTAGGCGGCGCGTTTATCCAAGTGTCTCAAGGAGGATTCCAAGTGTCAGGAATGGCGCTTGCCGCAATTGTCGGTGTCATCTTAAACCTGATTCTTCCGCAGGCAAAGGAAGAGCAGGCGGACACATCTGAACAACATCATATTTAAAACCTTTTAAAGAAAGTCCAGAGAGGCTTGGAAGGGTTATGAAGAGAAGGAAGCTTCAATGCTGCCCTCTATTTAACCGTACCCCGAGTCTATCTTAGACCGGGGTTTTTTCAGCCTTAATGTTGAAATGAGAGGGGAAAAAACATGAAGCATTTAACGACGATGAGTGAACTCAGCACTGAGGAAATCAAAGATTTGCTTCAAATAGCACAAGACCTCAAAAGCAGAAAAATAGACAATCAGCTTACGGGAAAGTTTGCAGCAAACCTGTTTTTTGAACCAAGCACGAGAACGCGATTCAGCTTTGAGGTCGCAGAAAAAAAGCTGGGTATGAATGTCCTGAATCTTGATGGAACAAGCACAAGCGTGCAAAAAGGCGAAACCTTATATGACACCATTCGGACGCTCGAGTCAATCGGTGTGGACGTGTGCGTCATCAGGCACAGTGAGGATGAGTACTATGAAGAGCTTGTCAGCAAGGTGAATATCCCGATTCTGAACGCGGGAGACGGATGCGGCCAGCATCCGACACAATCACTGCTTGATGTAATGACGATTTATGAAGAGTTCAATACGTTCAAAGGGCTCACCGTCTCCATTCACGGCGATATCAAACATAGCAGAGTGGCTAGATCAAATGCGGAAGTTTTGACAAGATTGGGTGCCCGTATCCTGTTTTCAGGTCCTTCGGAATGGCAGGATGAAGAAAATCTATTCGGCACGTATGTCACAATGGATGAAGCAGTTGAGTCTTCCGATGTCGTTATGCTGCTGCGCATTCAAAATGAAAGACATCAGTCTGCTGTCAGTCAGGACGGCTATTTAAACAAATACGGCCTGACCGTAGAACGGGCTGAGCGTATGAAGCAGCATGCGATCATTATGCATCCAGCTCCGGTAAACAGAGGAGTGGAGATTGATGACAGCTTAGTCGAAAGCGAAAAATCAAGAATCTTCAAGCAAATGCAAAATGGCGTATTTATCAGAATGGCAGTGATACAGCGTGCCTTACAAACAAATGTGAAAAGAGGAGAAGCAGCGTATGTCATATCTCATTAAAAACGGCTGGATACTTAACGAAAATGGTGAAAAAACAGAAACGGATATTCGAGTGACGGGAGAAATCATTTCCGAAATTGGCAAGCTTGATGCAGCGGGTGAAGAAACGGTAATTGATGCAAAAGGCTTGCTTGTTTCACCTGGATTTGTCGATCTCCACGTACACTTCAGAGAGCCGGGCGGAGAGAAAAAAGAAACCATTGAAACCGGTGCAAAAGCCGCGGCGCGCGGCGGCTATACAACAGTAGCTGCAATGCCGAATACGCGGCCGGTTCCTGATACGAAGGAGCAGATGGAATGGGTGCAAAACCGTATAAAAGAAACATCATGCATCAGAGTTCTTCCATATGCATCCATTACGATCAGACAAATCGGTGATGAGATGACAAATTTTGAAGCTTTAAAAGAAGCAGGGGCATTTGCTTTTACAGATGACGGCGTCGGTATACAGACAGCAGGAATGATGTATGAAGCGATGAAACGGGCAGCCGCGATCGACAAAGCGATTGTTGCACATTGCGAAGACAACTCCTTAATTTACGGAGGAAGCGTTCATGAGGGAACATTCTCTAAAGCGAATGGGCTCAATGGCATTCCTTCTGTGTGTGAATCGGTTCATATTGCCCGCGATGTGTTGCTGGCAGAGGCGACAAACTGCCATTACCATGTATGCCATATCAGTACGAAAGAATCTGTCAGAGTCGTACGTGATGCGAAAAAAGCAGGAATCAGAGTGACAGCAGAAGTGTCGCCACACCATTTGCTGCTTTGTGATGAGGACATTCCGGGGCTTGACACAAATTATAAAATGAACCCTCCTCTCCGCAGTGCGGAAGACAGAGCGGCTTTAATCGAAGGTCTTTTAGACGGAACAATTGATTTTATCGCAACAGACCATGCCCCGCATACAGAAGAAGAGAAAAACACAGAAATGAAGCTGGCGCCATTCGGAATTGTCGGCTTAGAAACGGCGTTCCCGCTCCTATACACACATTTTGTCAAAAATGGCAGCTGGTCGCTGAAACAGCTCATTGACTATATGACAATCAAACCATGCGAAGCATTCGGTCTCCCATACGGAGCATTACAAACGGGGCAAGTTGCTGACATTACGTTAATCGATTTGGAAAAAGAAACAGTTATAGACAATGAAACATTTTTATCAAAAGGAAAAAATACGCCATTCAACGGCATCAGCTGCACCGGCTGGCCGGTCGCTACAATGGCGGCAGGGAAGCTTGCTTATGAAGAAGGGAGACTTGTCAAATGAAGAGACGATTAGTACTGGAAAACGGAGCGGTATTCGAGGGGAAAGCCTTCGGAAGCTTAGAACACAGCATGGGAGAAGTCGTTTTTAACACTGGGATGACAGGCTATCAGGAAATTTTATCTGATCCTTCTTACTGCGGGCAGATCGTAACATTAACGTACCCGCTTATCGGAAATTACGGCATTAACCGCGATGATTTTGAATCTATTACCCCTTTTGTGAAAGGGCTGATCATCAAAGAATTATGTGAACTGCCTTCCAACTGGCGTTCAGCATACACATTAGACGAGTATTTAAAAATGAAAAACATTCCGGGACTGCAGGGAATTGATACAAGAAAGCTGACAAGAATGATCCGCACGGCAGGCGCCCTAAAAGGAACATTCGCTTCACCTGATGAAGATATCGAGGCGGTGCTGAAAAGGCTGAACGAAACAGAACTGCCGAGAAATCAAGTATCCCAAGTATCTGCCAAAACAGCATATCCGAGCCCGGGAAGGGGCAAACGCATTGTCTTGGTTGACTTTGGCATGAAGCACGGCATTCTTAGAGAGCTGAACAAACGGAAATGTGACGTTATCGTTGTGCCTTACAACATTACAGCGGAAGAAGTGCTTCAGCTGAAACCGGACGGCATCATGCTTTCTAACGGACCTGGGGATCCGAAAGATGTGCCTGAAGCGATTGAAATGATTAAAGGTGTTCTCGGAAAAGTGCCGTTATTCGGAATATGTCTCGGCCACCAATTATTTGCGCTGGCATGCGGAGCGAATACTGAAAAAATGAAATTCGGCCACAGGGGCTCAAACCACCCGGTAAAAGAGCTGGCTACTGGAAAAGTCGCCTTAACATCTCAAAACCATGGCTATACAGTGTCATCCATCAGCGAAACAGAATTGGACGTGACACATATCGCCATTAACGACGATACGATTGAAGGGCTGAAGCATAAAACACTGCCGGCATTTACGGTTCAATATCATCCTGAAGCCTCACCTGGTCCTGAGGATGCCAACCATCTATTTGACAGATTCATCGAAATGATCGAAACAACAGAGAAAGAAGGGGAAGCGGTATGCCAAAACGCGTAGACATTAACAAAATTTTAGTGATCGGATCTGGACCGATCATCATCGGCCAAGCAGCAGAATTTGACTATGCGGGAACGCAAGCCTGCCTTGCTTTGAAAGAAGAAGGCTATGAAGTCATCCTTGTCAACTCAAACCCTGCCACTATTATGACAGATACAGAAATGGCTGACCGGGTTTACATCGAACCGCTCACTCCTGAATTCCTGACGAGAATCATCAGAAAAGAACGCCCGGATGCCATTCTTCCTACTCTCGGAGGCCAAACCGGTTTGAATCTTGCGGTTGAGCTTTCTGAAAGAGGCGTGCTGGAAGAGTGTGGCGTCGAAGTGCTTGGCACGAAGCTGACTGCGATTCAGCAGGCTGAAGACCGCGACTTGTTCAGAACATTAATGAATGAGCTGAATGAACCGGTGCCTGAAAGTGAGATCATCCACTCTCTGGAAGAAGCTGAAAACTTCGTCAGTCAAATTGGTTTCCCTGTCATTGTCCGCCCAGCATATACATTAGGCGGAACAGGCGGAGGCATCTGCTCGAATGAAACCGAACTGAAAGAAATTGTTGAGAACGGCTTAAAATTAAGCCCAGTGCACCAATGTCTGCTTGAAAAAAGCATCGCCGGCTATAAAGAAATCGAATATGAAGTCATGAGAGACAGCCAGGACCACGCCATTGTCGTTTGTAATATGGAGAACATTGATCCAGTCGGAATCCACACTGGAGACAGTATTGTTGTCGCGCCAAGCCAAACGCTCAGCGACCGCGAATATCAGCTGTTGCGGAATGTATCGTTAAAACTGATCCGCGCACTTGGAATCGAAGGCGGATGTAACGTACAGCTCGCTTTAGACCCAGACAGCTTCCAATACTACATTATTGAAGTAAACCCACGGGTCAGCCGTTCATCTGCCCTTGCATCAAAAGCGACGGGATATCCGATTGCCAAACTTGCTGCTAAAATCGCTGTCGGCCTTTCATTAGATGAAATGATGAACCCGGTGACAGGAAAAACATATGCAGCATTTGAACCGGCTCTTGACTATGTCGTATCCAAAATTCCGCGCTGGCCGTTTGATAAGTTTGAATCAGCAAACAGAAAGCTCGGCACGCAAATGAAAGCGACAGGAGAGGTCATGGCAATCGGCCGCACGCTTGAAGAATCATTGCTGAAGGCTGTTCGTTCCCTGGAAGCGGATGTGTATCATCTTGAATTGAAGGACGCTGCTGACATTTCAGATGAGCTTCTTGAAAAAAGAATTAAAAAGGCCGGTGATGAACGCTTATTCTACTTAGCTGAAGCGTACAGAAGAGGCTACACGGTAGAAGACCTACATGAATTTTCCGCGATCGATGTCTTCTTCCTGCATAAGCTGTTCGGAATCGTACAGTTTGAAAAAGAACTGAAGGCAAATGCGGGTGATACTGACGTGCTGAGACGGGCAAAAGAACTAGGATTCTCTGATAAGTACATCAGCCGTGAGTGGAAAATGAAAGAATCGAAGCTTTACAGCTTGAGAAAACAAGCGGGAATTGCGCCGGTTTTCAAAATGGTAGATACATGCGCGGCAGAATTTGAATCAGAAACACCATACTTCTACAGCACATACGAAGAAGAAAATGAGTCTGTCGTTACGGATAAGAAAAGTGTGATCGTGCTTGGCTCCGGTCCGATTCGAATCGGTCAGGGTGTTGAGTTTGACTACGCTACTGTTCACTCTGTGTGGGCAATTAAACAAGCAGGCTATGAAGCCATTATTGTCAATAATAACCCGGAAACCGTTTCAACTGATTTCAGTATTTCAGATAAGCTGTACTTTGAACCGCTTACGATTGAAGATGTCATGCACATCATTGATCTCGAACAGCCAATGGGCGTTGTCGTACAATTCGGCGGACAAACTGCCATTAACCTTGCTGACGAGCTTTCTGCACGCGGAGTGAAAATCCTTGGGACTTCATTAGAAGATTTAGATCGTGCGGAAGATCGGGATAAATTTGAACAAGCGCTTGGAGAACTTGGTGTTCCGCAGCCGCTTGGCAAAACAGCGACATCAGTTGATCAGGCGATAAGCATCGCGAGTGATATCGGCTACCCGGTACTGGTGCGCCCTTCCTATGTACTTGGCGGCCGGGCGATGGAGATTGTTTATCATGAAGAAGAACTGCTTCATTACATGAAAAACGCAGTCAAAATCAATCCGCAGCACCCTGTATTAATTGACAGATATTTAACAGGAAAAGAAATCGAAGTGGATGCAGTATCTGACGGTGAAACAGTCGTCATTCCGGGAATTATGGAGCACATTGAACGTGCGGGGGTTCACTCCGGAGACTCAATCGCTGTTTATCCGCCTCAGTCACTTACAGAGGACATCAAGAAAAAAATTGAACAACACACGATCGCACTTGCTAAAGGGCTGAACATTGTCGGTTTGCTCAATATTCAATTCGTCTTATCACAAGGCGAAGTGTACGTGCTCGAAGTAAATCCGAGATCAAGCAGAACCGTACCGTTCTTAAGTAAAATTACGGGTATCCCAATGGCAAATCTCGCCACAAAAGTTATTCTCGGTCAAAAGCTGGATGTGTTTGGCTATACAGAGGGCCTTCAGCCTGAACAGCAGGGTGTATTTGTAAAAGCGCCGGTCTTCTCCTTCGCTAAGCTGAGAAGAGTGGATATTACGTTAGGGCCTGAAATGAAATCAACAGGTGAGGTCATGGGGAAAGATTCCACCCTTGAAAAAGCACTCTACAAAGCTCTGATTGCTTCAGGCATTCAAATCCCTAACTACGGTTCCGTGCTTTTAACAGTGGCTGATAAGGACAAAGAAGAAGGGCTTGCCATCGCTAAGCGGTTCCATGCGATCGGCTACAACATTTTAGCCACGGAAGGAACGGCAGGTTACCTGAAAGAAGCTTCAATTCCGGCGAAGGTCGTCGGAAAAATCGGCCAGGACGGCCCGAACTTGCTTGATGTGATCAGAAACGGAGAAGCACAGTTTGTTATCAATACGCTGACAAAAGGAAAGCAGCCGGCAAGAGACGGATTTAGAATCAGACGTGAATCAGTAGAAAACGGTGTTGCCTGCTTAACATCTTTAGATACGGCTGAAGCAATCTTGCGAGTACTGGAAAGCATGACATTCCGTGCTGATCAAATGCCGGCAGTCAACACAAATCAGGAGGCGGCAGTCACTATATGAAAAAAGCGTATTTGACAGTATGTTCTAACCAGCAAATTGCAGACCGGGTGTATCAAATGGTTCTGAAAGGGGAGCTTGTCCAAGGGTTTACAACCCCGGGACAGTTCCTCCATCTTAAAGTGAGCGAAGCGGTTACGCCTCTTTTAAGAAGGCCAATCAGCATTGCCGACGTCAACTTTGAAAAAAATGAAGTCACTATCATTTATCGAGTAGATGGGGAAGGCACAAGACTCTTGTCGCTCAAGCAGCAGGGGGAGCTTGTGGATGTCCTCGGACCCTTGGGTAATGGCTTTCCTGTTAATGAAATCCAACCTGGAAAGACGGCTTTGCTGGTAGGAGGCGGTGTAGGTGTGCCGCCTCTCCAAGAGCTGTCGAAACGCTTGAACGAAAAAGGGGTAAAGGTTATACATGTGTTAGGCTTCCAATCGGCAAAGGATGTTTTTTACGAAGAAGAGTGCCGGCAGTATGGAGACACGTATGTGGCAACAGCTGACGGAAGCTACGGGGAAACCGGATTTGTCACAGATGTAATAAAACAGAAAAATCTAGAGTTTGACATTCTCCTCAGCTGCGGGCCGACACCGATGCTGAAGGCGTTAAAACAGGAATATGCCCATAAAGAAGTTTACCTTTCCATGGAGGAACGAATGGGTTGCGGAATCGGCGCATGCTTCGCGTGTGTGTGCCATACAAACGAAAGTGAGACATCCTACGTAAAAGTATGTCTCGACGGACCTGTATTTAAAGCTCAGGAGGTGGCACTGTAATGCTAGAGGTCAAACTGCCTGGACTTGAATTGAAAAATCCGATCATCCCTGCATCAGGCTGCTTCGGTTTTGGAAAAGAGTTTGCACGTTTTTATGATTTATCTTGTCTCGGAGCAATCATGATCAAAGCTACGACAAAGGAGCCCCGCTTCGGGAACCCGACGCCTAGGGTAGCTGAGACTGGCGCTGGAATGCTAAATGCGATCGGTCTCCAAAATCCGGGCCTTGAACGCGTTTTGCAAAATGAGCTGCCGTGGCTTGAACAGTTTGATACGCCGATTATTGCCAATGTCGCAGGTTCTCAAGTCGAGGATTACGTTGAAGTCGCAGAGCATATCAGTAAAGCGCCTAATGTTCATGCACTTGAATTGAACATTTCCTGTCCGAATGTGAAGACAGGCGGGATCGCTTTTGGCACGAACCCTGAAATGGCTGCTGATTTGACGAAAGCGGTTAAAGAGGTTTCAGATGTACCTGTTTATGTAAAGCTTTCCCCGAACGTGGCAAACATCACAGAAATTGCGTCAGCGATCGAAGAGGCGGGAGCGGACGGTCTTACGATGATTAACACATTAATCGGCATGAGGCTCGATTTAAAATCAGGCAAGCCGATATTAGCTAATAAAACAGGCGGACTTTCCGGTCCTGCCATAAAGCCGGTTGCCATTCGCATGGTGTATGAAGTCAGCCAAGCGGTCAATATCCCGATTATTGGAATGGGAGGCGTGCAGACGGCCGAAGATGCCTTAGAATTTCTTCTCGCGGGAGCAAGCGCGGTCGCTGTCGGAACAGCAAACTTTGTGAATCCTTTTGCATGCCCGGACATTATTGAACAGCTTCCAGCTGTTTTGAGTCAATACGGCTATCAATCAATTGAAGAGTGCATCGGAAGGAGCTGGAACCATGAAAAACAACCTGCCCATCATCGCGCTTGATTTTGCATCAGCTGAAGAAACGCTAGCGTTCTTAGCGCTCTTTCAGCAAGAACCGTTATTTGTAAAGGTTGGAATGGAACTTTTTTATCAAGAAGGGCCATCAATAGTCAAACAATTAAAAGAAAGAAATTGCGAGCTGTTTTTAGATTTAAAGCTTCATGACATCCCGACCACTGTAAACAAAGCGATGAAGCGCCTTGCCGGTCTCGGAGTGGATCTCGTCAATGTTCATGCGGCCGGAGGCAAAAAAATGATGCAAGCAGCTCTGGAAGGCTTAGAAGAAGGAACGCCGTCCGGAAAAAAACGCCCGTCACTTATCGCGGTAACCCAGCTGACAAGCACATCTGAACAAATTATGAATAATGAACTGCTGATCGAAAAGCCTCTGATCGACACGGTTGTACATTACAGCAAACTGGCAGAAGAAAGCGGGCTCGATGGAGTGGTCTGCTCTGTTCATGAAGCAAAAGCCATTTACCAAGCGGTGTCGCCTTCATTTCTCACTGTCACTCCGGGGATCAGATTGTCAGAGGACGCTGCGAATGACCAAATCCGCGTAGCGACACCCGCGATTGCAAGAGAGAAAGGTTCATCAGCAATTGTAGTAGGACGCTCGATTACAAAAGCGAAAGACCCGGTAAAAGCCTATGAAGCTGTCAGACTCGAATGGGAGGGAATCAAATCATGAAACAAATCATTGCAAAACATCTATTAGACATCCAAGCTGTATTTTTACGCCCGAACGAGCCATTTACATGGGCAAGCGGCATTTTATCGCCAATCTACTGTGACAACCGCCTTACGCTATCTTTCCCTGGGGTCAGAAATGATGTAGCCTCAGGCATCAGTAAGCTTGTCGAAGAGCATTTTCCTGATGCTGAAATGATTGCGGGCACAGCAACAGCCGGTATTCCTCATGCTGCTCTGGCGGCTGACCGTTTGAACCTTCCGATGTGTTATGTGAGAAGTAAACCAAAAGCGCATGGAAAAGGCAATCAGATTGAGGGAGCTGTGCAAAAGGGGCAAAAAACTGTCGTCATTGAAGACTTAATCTCAACAGGAGGAAGCGTACTTGAAGCTGCGGCAGCTTTACAAGCGGCTGGCTGCGAAGTGCTCGGTGTCGTCTCAATCTTTACGTACGGGCTCCCTAAAGCGCAGGAAGCGTTCACGAAAGCAGAACTGCCATACTACTCATTAACTGATTATGATACGCTCACAGAGGTCGCGCTTGAAAACGGGAATATTCATTCAGACGATCTAGAAAAACTGAAAACGTGGAAACAAAATCCCGAGTCAAAAGATTGGTTTAAAAAATAAAAAATAAATTTCGGTGATGTATAGAGGCTTCAAAGCCTTTCTGTACTTGAAAACAGGCCTCGCGGCCTGTTTTTTTATTATTCCTATAAAAAAAGTCGGGTTGACTTATGTTAGAATTGTGCTAAAATTTACTACAAATCTAAAAACTTATCAAGAGCGGCTGAGGGACTGGACCTATGAAGCCCGGCAACCTGCATAGTTTGTAAGGTGCTACTTCCAGCAAAATGAATTCCATTTTGAAAGATAAGGGCTACATGCTGTTCCTGTCTTTCTTTCCGCCGGATTGAAAGTTTTTTATTTTAAGAGGAAAAAAGGCTGTCTGTGATAACAGCAGCCGCGCATCACATTACAATTGGGAAAAGACAACCGGCAGAAAGCTACTGTTTGTTTGTCTCCGAAAGGAGGAAAGAAGAAATGTTAACGTACGATAATTGGGAAGAGCCAACGATTACATTTCCGGAAGACGATCCTTATAAAGGAGCGTTGTCAGTTTTAAAGTGGGCATACGGCCATTACGGCGACCAGCTTGTTTATGCCTGCAGTTTCGGAATTGAGGGAATCGTTCTGATTGACTTAATTTATAAAGTGAAAAAAGACGCAGAGATTGTGTTTCTTGATACAGGACTTCATTTTAAAGAAACCTATGAAACGATTGAACGAGTGAAGGAACGTTATCCGGGTCTAAATATCATCCTGAAAAAACCAGACCTTACCCTTGAGGAGCAAGCCGCAGAACATGGTGACAAACTGTGGGAAAGAGAGCCGAATCAGTGCTGCTATCTTAGAAAGATCGTTCCTTTAAGAGAGGCGCTTTCAGGACATCCAGCCTGGCTTTCCGGCCTGCGCCGCGATCAAGGGCCAAGCCGTGCCAATACGAATTTCTTAAACAAAGATGAAAAATTCAAATCAGTAAAAGTATGCCCGCTTATCCATTGGACTTGGAAAGACATTTGGAGATACACATCCCGGAATGAGCTTGACTACAATCCGCTTCATGACCAAGGATATCCTAGTATTGGCTGCGCGCCTTGTACGGCTCCTGCTTTTACTGCAGAGGATTTACGTTCAGGCAGATGGAATGGTATGGCGAAAACAGAATGCGGACTGCATGAATAAGGAGCTGCAAAATGGAACTAGCCGCTATTTTATTTAGCTTGTTTTTCGCGATGAATATTGGTGCTAGCGGCGCTGCAGCTTCGATGGGAGTTGCTTACGGCTCTGGAGCCATCAAAAAGAAAACCTACGCTTTGATCCTATGCGCAGTCGGTGTGCTGGCCGGGGCGGTCATTGGCGGGGGCGAGGTTGTAAAAACCATCAGCTCCGGGATTATCCCCGAGCAGACGATTACACTGACGATTGTTTGCATTATTATTGGAGCAGCGGCGCTTTCGCTTTTTACGGCTAATCTCCTCGGCATTCCTTTGTCGACAAGTGAAGTAACAGTCGGCGCAGTTGTCGGCGTGGGAGTGGCTTACAAAGTATTGTTTGTGAACAACCTTCTGGTGATTGTGTCGTTTTGGGTTTTTGTCCCGCTGTTCGCTTTCGGTTTCACATATTTCGTATCTAAGCTGTTTCGTTATTTTAAGATTGAAATTAAATCTTCTAAAAAGCAAAAAATTCTTGGCATTGTTTTGTTAGGTGCCGGATTTTTTGAAGCATTCTCTGCCGGCATGAACAACGTGGCGAATGCCGTTGGCCCGTTAGTAGCGGCCGGTGTGCTGGATGTAGCGAAAGGAACCTTGTATGGGGGAGCTTTTGTGGCTCTAGGCGCGCTGTTATTAGGACGGCGGGTGTTAGAAACAAACGGGAAGAAAATTACGAGATTCTCAAAAGGAGAAGGCATTCTCTTATCCGGTACAGGAGCCGGACTGGTGATCATCAGTTCTGTATTTGGGATGCCGGTGCCCTTGGCGCAAGTCACGTCATCGTCTATTATCGGAATAGGCATGGCGAAAAACGGTCCGAACGTGTTTCATAAACAAGTTGTGCAAACGATGCTGAAGGTATGGATCGTATCGCCGTTTTTATCTCTATCAATTTCTTATCTGCTTGTATCCTTGTTTTTAAAAGCGGATTATTATTCAATCTTTATCATGGTAAGTGTGCTTTTAGCGACGGGCGGTGCCGTAAGCCTGACGAAGGCCATTCGTAAAGAGAGACGCTCTGTCCACGAACAAGGCGGGGGAATCTGATTATTAATCTGAGTTATTTTATATGTTAACTAGGAGGAAATCGATATTATGAGCTTAGCACCACACGGAGGAACATTAGTAAACAGAGTAAATGAATCATATGATGTGAGCAGCATTCAAAAAGAAATTGAACTTGATTTAATTTCTTTTGCAGATTTGGAATTAATCGGAATCGGCGCATACAGCCCGATCGAAGGCTTCTTCAATGAAAAAGATTACGTATCTGTTGTCGAAAACATGCGTCTATCTTCTGGTATTGTCTGGTCTCTTCCGATCACGCTTCCGGTTGATGCGCAAAAAGCAGAGGAACTGTCAATCGGTGAAACGGTTAAATTAACGTATGAAGGAGAAACATACGGCGTTATCCAAATTGAAGACTTGTATGTTCCTGACAAACAAAAAGAAGCTGTCAATGTGTACAAAACGGATGAGCAGGAGCACCCGGGTGTTAAAAAGCTGTTCAGCCGCGGCGATACATACGTCGGCGGACCAATCACATTGATTAAAAAAGCTTCAAAACAGTTCCCAGAGTTTACGTTTGAACCAGCGGAAACAAGACGCCAGTTTGCGGAAAAAGGCTGGGAAACCATTGTCGGTTTCCAAACAAGAAATCCTGTTCACAGAGCGCATGAATACATTCAAAAAACGGCTCTTGAAACAGTAGACGGCTTGTTCTTGAACCCTCTGGTAGGCGAAACAAAATCTGATGACATCCCAGCTGATGTGCGGATGGAAAGCTACCAAGTGCTTCTAGACAATTACTATCCGAAAGACCGCGTGTTCCTCGGCGTTTTCTTAGCGGCGATGCGTTACGCAGGACCGAGAGAAGCGATTTTCCACGCGCTTGTCAGAAAGAACTATGGCTGCACGCATTTCATTGTCGGCCGCGATCACGCAGGTGTAGGTGACTATTACGGAACATATGAGGCACAAGAGCTGTTTGACACATTTAAACCTGAAGAGCTCGGGATTACACCGCTAAAATTCGAGCACAGCTTCTTCTGTGAAAAATGCGGAAATATGGGAACAGCGAAAACGTGCCCTCACGGCAGAGAGCATCATGTTATTTTATCAGGCACTAAGGTAAGAGGCATGCTGAGAGACGGTGTACTGCCACCTGCAGAATTCAGCCGCGCAGAAGTCGTAGAAGTGTTAATCAGAGGGATGAAGAAAAAAGAAGAAGCAGGCGTATCTTAAGGAGGACTGGCAGTGACAAATCGCGATATCGTATGGCATGAAGCCTCTATTACAAAAGAAGAGTACCAGCAAAAAAACAAGCACAAAAGCTCCATTCTCTGGCTGACAGGGTTGAGCGGTTCAGGCAAATCAACGATTGCCAATGCCGCTGCGAGAGAATTGTTTGAGCTGGGCTACCAAGTCATTGTGCTGGATGGAGATAATATCCGTCACGGCTTAAATAAGGATCTTGGCTTTTCTGATGAAGACCGAAAAGAAAACATCCGCCGAATTGGAGAGGTGGCAAAGCTTTTTGTTCAGCAGGGCACCATTGTGATTACTGCTTTTATCTCTCCTTTCCGCAAGGACAGAGAGCAAGTTCGCCAGCTTGTGGAAGCAGGCGAATTCAATGAAGTATACATTAAATGCGACCTCGATATTTGTGAACAAAGAGATCCGAAAGGGCTCTATAAAAAAGCAAGAAACGGGGAAATTCCGTTCTTTACAGGAATTGATTCTCCTTATGAAGAGCCTGAAGCACCAGAGCTCGTTCTTGATTCAGGACAGCATGACCGTGAAGCGTGCAAGAGCCAGCTGATCGAGTTTGTCAAACAAAAATTGAGCTGAATATGATCTGCTGTGTTCTTCTCAGAAGGCGGAATGCAAGCTAGAACAACACCACAGCGAATGTTCTGGAAGAACTCGAATAGATCGGGGGAAATACGATGGGGAAAGTATATATTGTAGGAGCGGGTCCCGGTGACCCTGATCTGCTGACAATTAAAGCGCTGAAAGCCATTGAAAAAGCTGATGTCATCCTATATGACAGATTAGTAAATAAAGAGATTTTAGAATATGCCAAAGAGCAAGCAGACCTGATCTACTGCGGGAAGCTTCCAGATTTTCATACGATGAAGCAGGAAACCATCAATCGCTTTCTTGTGAAGTATGCGCAAAAAGGGAAAAACGTTGTCAGACTGAAAGGCGGAGACCCTTTTGTGTTCGGCAGAGGAGGGGAAGAAGCGGAATGCCTCTCTGAAAACGGAATACCGTTTGAAATCATCCCTGGCATTACGTCAGGAATTGCGGCAGCTGCTTATGCCGGAATTCCTGTTACTCACCGGGATGCGGGCTCTAACGTCGCTTTTGTAACGGGTCATTACAAAAAAGACGAAGATTTTGATGAAAAGTGGAAAGCGCTGGCTACAGGAATTGATACACTTGTCATCTATATGGGTATCAAAAACGTGCAGCAGATTGAAAGAAAACTCCTTGAAAACGGCCGGGACGGTTCTACGCCGGCAGCCTTTATTCACTGGGGAACAACGGACAGGCAAAAATCTGTTTTTTGTACAGTTGACACCCTTTCAGAAACGGTGATAAAAGAAGACATTAAAAATCCGAGTTTAATTGTCATTGGAAATGTTGTAAATTATCACTATAAGCTGGAATGGTTTGAATCTGAGCTGAAAAAACAAGATTTAAGCGAGGCGTTGTAAAAATGAAGCAAGCAATTTTATATGTCGGTCACGGCAGCCGGGTAAAAAAGGCGCAGCAAGAAGCCGCAGCCTTTTTGGAAGGGTGCAAGGCGCACGTCTCTGCGCCTATACAGGAAATCAGCTTTTTAGAGCTTCAGGAGCCGACAATTGAGACAGGGTTTGAAGCATGTGTGAAGCAAGGCGCTACTCATATCGCAGTGGTGCCTCTGCTTCTTTTAACAGCTGCGCATGCAAAACATGATATTCCCGAAGAAATTGCACGTGCTGCATCCCTATATCCTTCGGTCCGCGTTTCATATGGAAAGCCGATCGGGATTGACGAAGAAGTTGTCAAGGCTGTATATCACCGAATGAAGGACATCGGTGTTCCGTATGAAAATGCCAGAGTCGTGCTCATCGGAAGGGGAAGTTCAGATCCTGATGTAAAAAGAGACGTAACCGGTATTGCCAATCTTCTTCAAAATATGATTCCGGTCAAGGAAGTCATCCCGTGCTTTTTGACAGCATGCGGCCCGAATTACAAAGAGGTTTTTTCAGAACTTAAAAAAGATGACGGCGTGACAACCTTTATCGTTCCATATCTGCTCTTTACCGGCATGCTGATGAATGAAATCGAACGAGAAGTTCAGACATTAAAGGCTGATAATCCGAATGTCTACCTCTCTTCCTATATCGGTTTCCACCCTCATGTGAAAAACGCATTTTTGAACCGTGTGAGAGAAACTGCCGAAAATCCTGAGGGACAATTTGATTTTGACGGAGGTTCATATGCTCCCGCTGCACATTAGCCTGGAAAAGAAAAAGGTTGTCATTGCGGGCGGCGGCAGCATCGCTCTCAGAAGGCTGAAAACGGTGCTTTCTGAGGGAGCTGATATTACACTTGTCAGTCCGGATGTTGAACCGGAAATCAAGCAGTTGGCAGACAATCGCCGCATCAAATGGGTCAGCCGCACAATTGAAAAAGAAGATTATCTCGATGCTTTTTTGATTATTGCCGCGACGGATCATGCTGCAGTGAACAAAGAAATTGCTCAAACAGCTTCACCTTTTCAGCTTGTCAATTGTGTCAGTGAAGCTGAGCTTGGCAACGTGTACATACCGAAAATCGTAAAAAAAGGGCATGTCACGGTGTCTGTTTCTACAAACGGCGCCAGTCCAAAGCACACAAAGGAGCTGGCTGAAAAAGTGGATGAGCAGATTGACGGTGATTTTGTCGCTGAAGTTGACAGGCTTTATCAGGTTAGAAGAAAGAAATAAGCCAGAGCATACAATGCTCTGGCTTTTCTTTATGCGACTCAGCTTTTTTTCAGTTTGATGACAGTATCTGCATCAGGTGTGACAAAGACGGTATGCTGGCTGTCATAAGTGACGAAGCCGGGCTTCGCGCCGTTCGGTTTTTTGACATGCCTGATTTTTGTATAATCTACAGGCACTGAACTTGAATCTTTAGCTTTTGAAAAATAAGCTGCAATTGTTGCGGCTTCAATAATTGTTTGCTCATCCGGTTCGCTGCTTCTGATTACAACGTGGGAGCCTGGAATATCCTTCGTGTGAAGCCAAATATCGTCTCTGGCTGCCGCTCTTGTCGTTAAATATTCATTTTGGCGGTTGTTTTTACCTACTAAAATCGTTAAGCCTGAAGAGGATTCATAAGTTTCTAATACTGGGTTGTGCGGTTTTTGCTTTTTCTGTCCTTTTTGCTGCTTAGGCCGTAAATATTTGCCCTCCACAAGCTCCTCCCTGATTTCGCTGATATCTCGAGGAGAAGCGGACGAGAGTTGCTGAATCAGCTGATCAAAGTATTCGATCTCTTCCTGTGCCAGCCTGATTTGCTCTTCGACAACCGCGACCGAATTTTTCGCTTTCTGATACTTCGTGAAGTAGGCCTGCGCGTTTTCAGAAGGCGTTTTGTTCGGGTTTAAAGGAATCGTGATTGTCGGACTTTCTTCATCGTAATAGTTGATGACCTCAGCCTGTTTATCACCTTTTTTCAGCATATATAAGTTAGCAGTTAAAAGCTCCCCGTATAGCTGAAATTCCTTCGCGTTTTCCGAATACTCCAGTGTTTTTTCTAATTTTTTGATTTTGTTTGCATTCTTCTTCCGTTCATTGACAACAAACCGTTCAAGATCCTGGGCCTGCTGTTTGACCCGGTCTCGTTCAGCTTTTCCGAAATAAAAACGGTCGAGCAGCTCGCTTAATGAATCAAAACGGCGCGATTCTCCTTTTAGATGAGTCAGCTCCAGCAGGTAAAAATATTCTTTTCCGTTTACGGTCGTAATGTTGGGAATGAAACGGTGCTCTTTCACTTCGGCAAAAAGCTCCAGCAATGCTTTTGGCAGTGTGACTTGGTTGGCAAGACCGGCTCTATGAACCGCTTCTTTGGCAAAGAGCGGAGACACACCTGAAAAGTGCTCGACAATTTGTTTATCCAGCCGTCCTTCTTGAAAACTGAGATGACGTAAAATATCGTCTTCTGTCGCCTCAAGCGGCGAGATTTTGTTCTGCGCCGGCGGAAGTTTATAATCTTGGCCGGGCAGTACTGTACGGTAGCTGTTCATTGACGGCGATAAATGCTTAAGCCCGTCGATGATCACATTTTCTGCTCCATCGGTCAGAATGATATTGCTGTGGCGTCCCATAATTTCTACATAAAGCTTTCGGACGGTTTCATCACCAATTTCGTTCCGGCTTTTGATATGAAAAATCATAATGCGGTCTAAGCCCGCTTGTTCAATTTTCTCAATAAATCCGCCTTCAATATGCTTTCTCAGCAGCATGCAAAACATTGGCGGTTCGCTTGGGTTTTCATAAGCTTGTGTCGTGATGTGCACCCGTGAATAGCTCGGGTGTGCCGATAATAGTAGTTTTTGGTTTTTTCCATTGGCGCGGATGTGAAAAATCACATCGTGCTTATATGGCTGATGGACTTTCGTAATTCGTCCGCCCGTCATTTTCTCGTTAAGTTCTTGTGTCATTCCGTATGTAAACATGCCATCAAACGACATATGCAATACACCCTCTCATTCTTCCTGCATTCGATAATTATAGCATGAAATGGGACGAGTCAGAATAAGCATGCTTATAGAGTGATATCTCTATAAGAGAGCAGGGGAGTGGACGAGCGGAATGAAGTTTCATGAAATGGGACAAACAGATTTACTAGAGGCAACCAATACGTCCATGAAACAAGGATTAACAGAAAAAGAGGTGAAAAAACGCCTCGATAAGCATGGGCCAAACGAGCTGCAAGAAGGGAAAAAAACATCAGCGCTTCTCTTGTTTTTCGCGCAGTTCAAAGATTTTATGGTGCTTGTGCTTCTGGCAGCAACGTTAATCTCAGGATTTCTTGGTGAATACGTAGACGCGGTTGCGATTATTGCGATTGTGTTTGTGAATGGCATACTCGGTTTCTTTCAAGAAAGGCGTGCTGAGCAATCTCTACAGGCTTTAAAAGAGCTTTCAACACCGCATGTCATGGCGCTCAGGGAAGGTAGTTGGATAAAGATTCCTTCTAAAGAACTTGTGCCGGGTGATATTGTAAAATTTACGAGCGGAGACAGGATTGGCGCGGACGTTCGAATTGTCGAAGCGAGAAGCCTTGAAATAGAAGAATCAGCGCTGACCGGGGAATCAATCCCGGTTGTGAAGCATGCCGATAAATTGAAAAAACCGGATGTTTCGCTCGGCGATATTACGAATATGGCATTTATGGGAACGATTGTGACCCGCGGCAGCGGTGTCGGGGTCGTGGTTGGCACAGGAATGAATACGGCAATGGGGAAAATTGCTGATATGCTTGAATCGGCAGGGACACTGTCAACCCCGCTGCAAAGAAGACTGGAGCAGCTCGGGAAGATTTTAATTGTTGTTGCACTGCTTCTGACCGTACTTGTCGTTGCTGTCGGTGTCATCCAGGGTCACGATCTGTACAGCATGTTTTTAGCGGGTGTGTCGTTAGCGGTAGCCGCGATTCCGGAGGGGCTCCCGGCGATTGTCACAGTGGCGCTGTCGCTTGGTGTACAGCGGATGATTAAGCAAAAATCAATCGTAAGAAAGCTCCCTGCGGTTGAAACGCTTGGGTGTGCGTCTATCATTTGTTCTGATAAAACAGGGACAATGACGCAAAACAAAATGACGGTGACACATGTCTGGTCCGGAGGGAAAACATGGAGAGTGACAGGGGCAGGCTATGAACCGAAAGGAAGCTTCACACTGAACGAAAAAGAGATCAGCGTGAATGAGCATATGCCGCTTCAGCAAATGCTCCTGTTTGGAGCGCTTTGTAACAACTCTAATATTGAAAAAAGAGACGGAGAATATGTGCTTGACGGAGATCCAACTGAGGGAGCGCTGCTCACCGCAGCAAGAAAAGGCGGTTTTTCAAAGGAGTTTGTTGAATCTCATTACCGGGTAATTGAAGAATTTCCCTTTGATTCTGCACGGAAAATGATGACTGTCATTGTTGAGGATCAGGACAGAAAGCGGTATATCATTACAAAAGGCGCACCAGATGTGCTGATGCAGCGCTCTTCCCGTATTTTTTATGACGGCTCAGCAGCTCTTTTCTCAAATGAGAGAAAAGCAGAAACAGAGGCGGTATTAAGACATTTGGCATCACAGGCGCTCAGAACGATAGCGGTCGCCTACAGGCAGATAAAAGCAGGTGAAACACCGTCTATGGAGCAGGCGGAA
This sequence comes from Bacillus rugosus, assembly GCF_023238245.1. Taxonomy (NCBI): domain Bacteria; kingdom Bacillati; phylum Bacillota; class Bacilli; order Caryophanales; family Bacillaceae; genus Bacillus; species Bacillus rugosus. Next base: position 1,662,509 of record NZ_CP096590.1, read on the forward strand.
AAAGATCTGACGATGCTCGGTCTTTCGGGCATCATTGATCCGCCGCGGCCCGAAGTCAGACAGGCGATTAAAGAATGCCGTGAAGCGGGAATTAAGACCGTCATGATTACCGGCGATCATGTGGAGACCGCAAAAGCGATAGCGAAAGACTTGCGTCTCCTTCCGAAAAACGGCAAAATCATGGACGGCAAGATGCTGAATGAACTTTCTCAAGAAGAGCTTTCTGATGTGGTGGAGAACGTGTATGTATTTGCCCGCGTTTCTCCTGAGCATAAACTGAAAATCGTGAAAGCCTATCAGGAAAACGGGCATATTGTGGCGATGACGGGAGACGGCGTCAATGACGCCCCAGCTATTAAACAAGCTGACATCGGAGTCGCTATGGGCGTTACCGGGACAGATGTGGCAAAAGAAGCGTCATCCCTTGTTCTCGTGGATGATAATTTTGCGACGATCAAATCTGCGATAAAAGAGGGCAGAAACATCTATGAAAATATCAGAAAGTTTATCAGATATCTGTTGGCTTCTAACGTCGGAGAAATTCTTGTCATGCTGTTTGCGATGCTCCTTGCCCTTCCTTTGCCGCTCGTGCCGATTCAGATTTTGTGGGTCAACTTGGTGACGGACGGATTGCCGGCAATGGCGCTCGGCATGGATCAGCCGGAAGGTGATGTGATGAAGCGGAAGCCTCGTCACCCGAAAGAAGGGGTGTTTGCCCGCAAGCTTGGATGGAAGGTCGTCTCCAGAGGGTTTTTAATCGGAGCTGCCACTATTTTAGCGTTTATCATTGTGTATCACCGTAATCCGGAGAATTTGGCTTATGCCCAGACAATCGCGTTTGCCACATTGGTGCTGGCTCAGCTTATTCACGTTTTTGACTGCCGCAGCGAGACCTCTGTTTTTTCCAGAAATCCGTTTCAAAATCTGTACTTAATCGGTGCAGTATTGTCATCAATTTTACTGATGCTTGTTGTGATCTACTATCCGCCGCTTCAGCCGATTTTCCATACCGTTGCCATCACGCCAGGAGACTGGATGCTCGTCATCGGCATGTCCGCCATTCCTACTTTTTTGCTGGCTGGGTCACTTTTGACAAGAAAAAAATAAATTCATATGATATAATCTTAGGGGTAATAGCATGTCTATTGCCCTTTTATTATGAGAACAGGGAAGAATTGGGTGTTTTAAAATGATACGAAGTATGACAGGCTTCGGCAGTGCAAGCAAAACACAAGATGATCTCTCTGTAAGCGTTGAACTTAAATCTGTGAACTACAGGTTTAAAGAAGTGAACGCTCGTTTGCCAAGGCCTTTGCTATATTTTGAAGATAAGCTGAAACAGACCATTCTGCAGCATATCCAGCGCGGAAGAATTGAGCTTTTCGTATCAGTTGACAGCGATATGCTTGTAGAGAAAAGGCTTGAAATTGATTGGCCGCTGCTTGATGAGTTTGTCGCAGCTGCGGGAAATATGAAGAAGCGGTATCAATTGTCTGCAGAGCCTGATGTAATGGATTTCTTTAAGCTTGACCATGTCGTCCAGATTCATGAAGAACAAACGCAAAATGACAAGCTGGAGGCGTTAATCACCGCTGCTGCAGAGGAAGCGGTAAAAGGTCTCTGTAAAATGCGTGAAAAAGAGGGGCTGCTTTTAGCGAAAGACTGCCTGAAGCATATTGATCAGCTTGAAGAGCTGGTGAAAGAAACTGAATTGCTGGCAGCGGATGTCGTATCTCGTTATCGGGAACAGCTGTACGCCAGAATAAAAGAATGGACTGAAGATGTATTAGACGAGAGCCGGCTTGTAACAGAATGTGCAATTTTTGCAGACCGCTCTGATATTACTGAAGAGATTACCAGGCTGAAGAGCCACTTCGCCCAGTTTCGTGATATATTAGCTGGTGGCGGAGCTGTCGGGCGCAAACTCGACTTTCTCGTTCAGGAGCTGAATCGGGAAGCAAATACAATTGGCTCAAAAGCAAATGATCATCAGATCACAAAGCTTGTCGTCGAAATGAAAAGTTCTATTGAAAAAATAAAAGAACAAGTGCAAAATATAGAATAGTGACTGTGCGTATTGTTTACAGACGGTCTTACTAGGCTAAACTAGAGACGTCTATTTTACAGGGGGAACGTAGAAGATGACGATTAAACTGATTAATATCGGATTTGGCAATATTATCTCCGCTAATCGGATGATTTCGATTGTCAGCCCGGAGTCTGCGCCAATCAAACGGATGATTCAGGATGCAAGAGACCGCGGAATGCTAATTGACGCTACATACGGACGAAGAACCCGTGCAGTTGTCGTCATGGATAGTGATCACATTATCTTATCTGCCGTCCAGCCTGAGACAGTTGCACACAGACTTTCTGTTAAAGAAGAAATTATGGATGAAGGGCAGGGATAATTGCCGCATGAAAGAAAGAGGGTTATTAATCGTTCTCTCAGGTCCCTCAGGAGTTGGTAAAGGAACGGTTCGGCAAGCGATCTTTTCGCAGGAAGACACAAAATTTGAATATTCGATTTCAGTAACCACAAGAAGTCCGCGAGAGGGCGAAGTGAACGGAGTCGATTATTTCTTCAAAACGAGAGAAGAATTCGAGCAAATGATTGCAGACAACAAGCTGCTTGAGTGGGCAGAGTATGTCGGCAATTATTACGGCACGCCTGTCGATTATGTTGAACAGACGCTTCAAGATGGAAAAGACGTTTTTTTAGAAATTGAAGTTCAAGGCGCTCTTCAAGTCAGAAATGCTTTCCCGGAAGGCCTGTTTATTTTCCTTGCGCCTCCAAGCCTTTCTGAACTGAAGAACAGAATCGTGACACGAGGAACAGAAACAGACGCTCTGATTGAAAATCGAATGAAAGCCGCAAAAGCTGAGATCGAAATGATGGATGCATATGATTATGTCGTTGAAAACGATAATGTTGAAAAGGCTTGCGATAAAATCAAAGCAATCGTTCTCGCTGAACACTTAAAGCGCGAGCGCGTTGCACCGAGATATAAGAAAATGCTGGAGGTTGAATAACAAATGTTAGATCCGTCAATTGACTCTTTAATGAATAAATTAGATTCTAAATACACGCTCGTGACTGTTTCTGCGAGACGTGCCCGTGAAATGCAAATCAAAAAAGACCAAATGATTGAACATACGATTTCACACAAATATGTAGGCAAAGCTTTAGAAGAAATTGATGCAGGCCTGCTTTCGTTTGAAAAGGAAGACCGCGAATAGTAGCACAAGTAGCAACCTATATCATGTAGGTTGTTATTTTTTTCCGTGCGGTTTTTGTAAAGTGCAGAGGGGGAGAAGTCATTGCTTAACAATCGAAATGTGTTACTTTGCGTGAGCGGAGGCATCGCTGTTTATAAAGCCTGTGCGTTAACGAGCAAGCTGGTTCAGGCAGGAGCAAATGTCAAAGTGATTATGACTGAATCAGCATGCCGTTTCGTCTCACCGCTGACATTTCAGGCATTGAGCCGCCACGAAGTATATACAGATACATTTAAAGAACAAAATCCAAGCGTCATTTCTCATATTGATGCCGCAGACTGGGCTGACTTGATTATCGTTGCGCCTGCTACGGCTAATGTGATTGGAAAACTGGCAAACGGTATCGCTGATGATATGCTGACAACAACATTGTTAGCAGCAACGGCTCCCGTATGGATCGCGCCGGCGATGAACGTTCACATGTATGACCACCCGGCAGTCAAACGAAATATTTCTGTTCTTTATCAGGATGGCTATCGTTTTATTGAGCCGAGCGAGGGTTATTTAGCGTGCGGTTATGTAGGAAAAGGGAGATTGGAAGAGCCTGAAAATATTGTGAAGCTAGCCGAAAAGCATTTTGCTGAGGAAAAAATCGCTCCTTTAGAAGGCAAACATGTGGTCATTACAGCTGGCCCGACCCGGGAAGCCATTGATCCTGTCCGATTTTTCACCAATAAATCAACGGGCAAGATGGGATACGCATTAGCGGAGGCGGCTGTCCAGCTCGGCGCACAGGTAACTTTAATCTCTGGCCCTGTTTCGTTGGAACAGCCGAAAGGCCTTGCTCAGTTTATCCCTGTTCAATCTGCCGCGGATATGCGCGATGCAGTCCTCTCTGTGTATGGCTCGAGTGATATTGTCATCAAAACAGCTGCGGTAGCCGATTTTACGCCGAAAACAGTATTTGACCATAAAATGAAAAAACAAGACGGCGGTATGACCCTTGAACTGAAAAGAACGGCCGATATTTTAAAAGAATTAGGCGAGAGAAAGCAGGAGCAGCTGTTGGTCGGATTTGCAGCTGAAACACAAGACATTGAACACTATGCGCGTAAAAAGCTCGCTGTCAAAAATCTTGATATGATTGTGGCAAATGATGTAAAAGCAAATGGGGCCGGTTTTGGTGCTGATACGAATATCGTAACAATCTTCTTCAAAGACGGGCGCAAACGCGAGCTTCCGATCATGTCTAAGCTTGATGTTTCTTTTGAAATTCTTCAGGAAATCGCAGCGCTCTCAAAACAAACCGGAGAGCGCTCATGAATTTTGCCGAAGTCATCGTTGATGTCAGCACCAAAAATATAGACAGGCCTTTTGATTACAAAATCCCAGACCATCTCAAAGGCATGATCAAAACGGGCATGCGAGTCATTGTACCGTTTGGCCCCCGTAAAATTCAAGGGTTTGTGACAGCTGTGAAAGAAGCATCCGATCTCTCGGGGAAATCTGTCAAGGAAGTAGAGGATTTATTAGACCTTACACCTGTTTTGACAGAGGAGCTTATGAATCTGTCATCATGGCTGTCCGACAAAACACTGTCTTTTAAAATAACGGCGCTACAAGCGATGCTGCCTGCCGCATTAAAGGCGAAATATGAAAAAGAGTTAAAAATCGTACACGGCGCTGATCTTCCGCCTCAAGTTGAACGGCTGTTTTCTGAAACAAAGACTCTTCTGTATTCGGATATACCCGATCACGATACGCTGAAACTGATTCAAAAGCATGTTCAAAAAGGCAGCATTGATGTGACGTATAAAGTTGCGCAAAAAACCAATAAAAAAATGGTCAGGCATATTCAGGCAAATGCCAGTAAAGAAGAGCTTAGCAAGCAAGCTGAGGGATTATCCCGCCAAGCGGCCAAGCAGCAGGCGCTTCTTCACTTTTTCATCACTGAGCCGGAAGGGGTGAAAATCCCTGCGGCGGATTTGTGCAAAAAAACGGACGCGAGCTCTGCGACCATCAAAACCCTTATCCAAAAAGGGCTATTGCAGGAAAGCTATGAAGAGGTTTACAGAGATCCCTATCAGGACAAAATGTTCAAAAAAACAGAGCCGCTCCCGCTGACAGACGAACAGAGCGCTGCCTTTCAGCCAATACGCCAGACGTTGGACAACGATGAGCATAAAGTGTTCCTTCTTCACGGCGTAACAGGAAGCGGAAAAACAGAAATTTATCTGCAATCGATTGAGAAAGTACTGGCGAAAGGAAAAGAAGCCATCGTCCTCGTACCGGAAATATCGCTGACACCGCAGATGGTCAATCGCTTCAAGGGGCGTTTTGGCTCTCAGGTAGCAGTCATGCACAGCGGATTATCCACAGGGGAAAAATATGATGAGTGGCGTAAAATCCACCGGAAGGAAGTGCGGCTTGTCGTCGGCGCCAGATCGGCTATTTTTGCACCGTTTGAAAATCTCGGAATGATTATCATCGATGAAGAGCATGAATCCTCTTATAAGCAAGAAGAAATGCCGCGCTATCATGCAAAAGAGGTGGCGATCAAACGGGCTGAGCATCATAGCTGTCCGGTTGTGCTGGGAAGTGCTACGCCGACATTAGAGTCATATGCACGGGCGCAAAAGGGTGTGTACGAGCTTCTTTCGTTGAAGCACCGCGTTAACCATCAGGTAATGCCTGAGGTTTCGCTTGTCGATATGAGAGAGGAGCTCAGAAACGGCAATCGCTCGATGTTTTCAGTTGAATTGATGGAGAAGCTTGAAGAAACGATTGCCAAGGGCGAGCAGGCAGTGCTGTTTTTAAATAAAAGAGGCTATTCTTCGTTTGTGATGTGCAGGGATTGCGGATATGTCCCACAATGCCCGCATTGCGACATTTCCATGACGTATCATCGTTATGGCCAGAGACTGAAATGCCATTATTGCGGGCATGAAGAGCCTGTCCCGCATAATTGTCCCGAATGCGCAAGTGAGCATATCCGCTTTTTCGGAACGGGTACACAACGAGTGGAGGAAGAGCTGACGAAAGTTCTGCCAAATGCAAGAGTGATTCGGATGGATGTTGACACGACCTCGCGGAAAGGCGCCCATGAAAAATTATTGTCAGCTTTCGGAGAAGGAAAAGCAGATATTCTTCTCGGAACGCAAATGATCGCGAAAGGGCTTGATTTTCCGAATGTCACCCTTGTCGGAGTGTTAAGCGCTGATACAACACTCCATATTCCTGATTTCAGATCGGCCGAAAAAACATTTCAGCTGTTAACACAAGTCAGCGGCCGGGCAGGAAGGCATGAAAAACCCGGCCATGTGATCATTCAAACATACACACCGTCCCATTACAGCATCCAGCTGACGAAGACGCACGATTATGAAACGTTCTATCAGCATGAAATGGCGCACAGGAGAGAGCAATCCTATCCGCCTTATTACTATTTGGCTCTTGTGACTGTTTCTCATGAGGAAGTAGCGAAAGCAGCTGTTACGGCTGAAAAAATCGCTCATTTCTTGAAAGAGAACTGCGGAGCTGACACGAAAATTCTTGGGCCGAGCGCGTCGCCGATAGCCAGGATCAAAGATAGATATCGCTATCAATGCGTGATAAAATACAAACAGGAAAACCAGTTATCCGCTTTATTGAAGAAAATACTGGAACATTATAAACGAGAAATTGAACAAAAGCATGTAATGATTTCAATTGATATGAATCCTTATATGATGATGTAAGATCTCACGTCTTGGAGGGTAACAAATTGGCAGTGAAAAAGGTCGTCACACATCCAGCGGAGGTTTTGGAAACACCGGCGGAAAGCGTGACTGTTTTTGATAAGAAGCTAAAAAAACTGCTTGATGATATGTACGACACCATGCTTGAAATGGATGGAGTCGGACTGGCAGCGCCGCAGATCGGCATTTTAAAAAGGGTGGCTGTCGTAGATACCGGGGATAACAGCGGCAGAATCGATCTCGTTAATCCCGAGATTGTAGAAAAAAGCGGTGAGCAAACCGGAATTGAAGGATGCCTGAGCTTTCCTGGCATCTATGGTGATGTCACACGTGCCGATTATGTCAAAGTGCGTGCATTTAACCGTCAGGGAAAACCATTCATTCTGGAAGCGCGAGGCTTTTTAGCGAGAGCCGTGCAGCACGAAATGGACCACTTAGACGGTGTGCTGTTTACATCTAAAATTAGTAAATACTATACAGAAGATGAACTAGCGGATATGGAAGGATGATTTGATGACGAGAATCGTATTTATGGGGACGCCGGATTTTTCAGTTCCTGTTTTAAGAACCCTGATCGAGGATGGTTATGAAGTAGTGGGGGTCGTCACACAGCCGGACCGTCCGAAGGGCAGAAAAAAAGTACTGACACCGCCTCCGGTAAAGGAAGAAGCAGTGCGTCACGGCATCCCGGTTCTTCAGCCGGAAAAAGTCAGATTGAAAGAAGAAATTGAGAAAGTGCTGGCATTAAAGCCTGACCTTATTGTAACAGCAGCATTTGGGCAAATTTTGCCTAAGGAGCTTCTCGACAGCCCGAAATACGGCTGCATTAACGTTCACGCGTCTCTTTTGCCGGAATTGCGCGGAGGGGCTCCGATCCATTACTCCATTCTGCAGGGGAAGAAAAAAACCGGTGTTACCATTATGTATATGGTAGAAAAATTGGATGCAGGCGATATGATCTCAAAAGTGGAAGTGGACATTGAAGAAACCGACAATGTCGGAACACTGCACGATAAATTAAGCGTAGCTGGCGCGAAGCTATTGTCTGAAACGGTTCCAAACGTCATAGCAGGGAGCATATCACCTGAAAAACAGGATGAAGAGAAAGCGACATATGCGCCTAACATCAAAAGGGAGCAAGAGCTGCTCGACTGGTCAAAAACGGGTGAAGAGCTTTACAACCAGGTCCGCGGCTTAAATCCTTGGCCTGTTGCCTATACAACTCTAAATGGACAAAACTTAAAAGTGTGGGCGTCGAAAAAAACATCCGCACCAACAAAAGCAGAGCCCGGCACAGTCGTTGCGGTTGAAAAGGAAGGGATTATTGTTGCCACAGGTAACGATACGGCCCTGTTATTAACCGAACTTCAGCCAGCCGGCAAAAAGCGCATGAAAGGCGAGGATTTTGTGCGCGGCGCTCATGTTGAAGCTGGTGAAAAGTTAGGAGTAAACAATGAAAAAAAATAGTGTTCGTGATATCGCCCTTGAGGCGCTGATCAAACTAGAACAAAACCAGGCATACAGCAACCTGCTCCTGAAATCGGTCATTAAATCAAATGAACTGAGTGATCAGGACAGAGGGCTTTTGACTGAACTTGTCTACGGGACATTGCAAAATAAGATCGCGCTTGATTATATGCTCAAACCGTTTATTAATAAGCCTCAAAAAGTAAAGCCGTGGGTGATTCAGCTTCTTCGCCTCTCTTTATATCAAATGGAGTATCTGGAGAAGATTCCAGACAGGGCCGCCATTCATGAAGCAGTCGAGATTGCTAAAATCCGCGGACACAAGGGCATTGCTTCATTTGTCAACGGTGTGCTGCGTTCCATACAGCGTGAAGGAGTTCCATCCTTTGACGCCATCGAAGATCCTGTCCGCCGGTTGGCGACAGAAACAAGCCATCCGGAATGGCTCGTGAAAGAGTGGGCGGATGCGTATGGATTTGATGCGGCTGAAAAGATTTGCCGCATCCACCTTATTCCGCCGAAGCAGACACTGCGTATCAATCAAATGAAAGCAGACAGAGCGGATTTGCTTGATCAAATGGCTGCTGAGGGAATCGAAGTTGAAAAAGGTGACCTTGCAGAAGACGCGGTGAAGCTTTTAAAGGGATCAATCGCTGGAACTCATTTCTTCCAAAACGGTGAAGTTTCCATTCAGGATGAGAGCTCCATGCTCGTTGCCCGCGCTCTTGATCCTAGGCCCGGTGAAACGGTGCTTGACGCGTGTGCTGCGCCTGGCGGAAAGTCAGCTCATATCGGAGAATTGATGGAGAACAAGGGAAGCATTACGTCGCTTGACCTTCACAAGCATAAAGTGAAGCTGATCAAAGAAGCTGCAGACCGGCTTGGGCTTACAATCATTAACGCGAAATCAATGGATGCGAGAAAAGCAGGAGAAACGTTTGAAAATGGACAGTTTGACCGGATATTGGTCGATGCGCCGTGCTCAGGTTTTGGCGTGATCCGAAGAAAGCCGGACATGAAATACACGAAAAAGCCTGACGACAGCGCACGGCTTTCTGAAATCCAGCTGTCGATTTTGAGGGAAATCGCACCATTAGTAAAAAAAGGTGGCACTCTTGTCTACAGTACGTGTACAATGGACCGGACAGAAAATGAAGAAGTAATACATGCGTTTATACAAGAACATCCTGATTTTGAACCCGATTTGTCTCTTGAAAAGCGGCTGCCCGAAAAGGCGAGACCCTTTGTTCGGGATGGAAGGGTGCAAATCCTTCCTCATTATTTCGGAACAGATGGTTTCTTTATTTGCAGCATGAGAAAGAAGGGATAACAATGGCAGAACTTAAAAAAACAAAAGCTAGAAAAGAATTGCGGACAGAGCGTCCGTCTATTTATTCTTTTGAATTAGATGAAATCAAACAATGGCTGACAGACAACGGAGAGAAGCCGTTCCGCGCGGCACAGATCTTTGAATGGCTATATGAAAAACGCGTATCTTCTTTTGAAGAAATGACAAACCTGTCAAAGGATCTGCGTGAGAAATTAAGCACTCATTTTGTGCTAACAACGCTGAAAACGGCTGTTAAGCAAACCTCTCAAGACGGTACGATGAAATTTTTGTTCGAGCTTCATGACGGTTATACAATCGAAACCGTTTTAATGAGACACGAGTATGGCAATTCTGTATGTGTAACGACTCAAGTAGGCTGCCGTATTGGCTGTACATTCTGCGCGTCAACGCTCGGAGGTTTAAAACGAAACCTTGAAGCGGGTGAAATTGTCGCTCAAGTACTCAAAGTTCAAAAAGCATTAGATGAAACGGATGAACGCGTCAGCTCCGTGGTGATCATGGGAATCGGTGAACCTTTTGATAACTTTAATGAAATGCTCGCTTTCTTGAAAATCATTAACCATGACAAGGGCCTGAATATTGGTGCTCGCCATATTACGGTTTCTACAAGCGGAATCATCCCGAAAATTTACGAATTCGCTGATCAGCAAATGCAGATTAACTTTGCGATTTCTCTGCACGCGCCGAACACAGAAATCAGAAGCCGTTTAATGCCGATTAACAGAGCGTACAAGCTGCCTGACTTAATGGAAGCCGTTAAATATTATATTAATAAAACGGGACGCCGTATCAGCTTTGAATACGGGCTGTTCGGGGGTGTAAACGACCAGGTCGAGCACGCTGAAGAACTTGCCGACTTGCTGGAAGGAGTCAAATGCCACGTGAACTTGATTCCGGTAAACTACGTGCCTGAACGGGATTATGTGCGCACACCGCGTGATCAGATTTTTGCTTTTGAGAAAACGCTGAAATCCCGCGGAGTAAATGTCACAATCCGAAGAGAGCAAGGACATGACATTGATGCAGCCTGCGGTCAGCTTCGCGCGAAGGAGCGTCAAGACGAGACGAGGTGATGAGGGTTGTTAACAGCCTTAAAAACAGATACAGGAAAAATCCGCCAGCATAATGAAGATGATGCGGGGATATTCAAGGGGAAAGATGAATTTGTATTAGCGGTTGTCGCTGATGGCATGGGCGGCCATCTTGCTGGAGATGTTGCAAGCAAGATGGCTGTGAAAGCCATGGGGGAGAAATGGAATGAAGCAGAGGTGATTCCAGTTGCGCCTTCAGAATGTGAAAAATGGCTTATTGAACAGATTCTTGCGGTAAACAGCAAAATATACGATCATGCCCAAGCCCACGAGGAATGCCAAGGCATGGGGACGACGATTGTCTGTGCGCTTTTTACGGGGAAAACGGTTTCTGTTGCTCATATAGGTGACAGCAGATGCTATTTGCTTCAGGACGATGATTTCATCCAAGTGACAGAAGATCATTCGCTTGTAAATGAACTGGTTCGCACTGGGGAGATTTCCAGAGAAGACGCTGAACATCATCCGCGTAAAAATGTGTTGACGAAAGCACTTGGAACAGACCAGTCAGTCAGCATTGACACACGTTCCTTTGACATTGAAGCCGGGGACAAACTGCTTCTATGTTCTGACGGACTGACCAATAAAGTGGAAGGCACTGAGTTAAAAGACATCCTGCAAAGCGATTCAGCTCCTCAGGAAAAAGTAAACCTGCTTGTGGACAAAGCCAATCAGAATGGCGGGGAAGACAACATTACAGCAGTTTTGCTTGAGCTTGCTTTACATGTTGAAGAGGGTGAAGATCAGTGCTAATCGGCAAGCGGATCAGCGGACGTTACCAAATTCTCCGCGTTATAGGCGGCGGGGGAATGGCCAACGTTTATTTAGCTGAGGATATCATTCTAGACCGTGAAGTCGCAATCAAAATCCTGCGGTTTGACTATGTGAACGACAATGAGTTTATCAGGCGTTTCCGCAGAGAAGCCCAATCCGCATCAAGCCTCGATCACCCGAATATTGTAAGCATTTACGATTTGGGCGAGGAAGATGATATCTATTATATTGTCATGGAATACGTTGAGGGCATGACGCTTAAAGAATACATAACAGCAAACGGGCCGCTTCACCCTAAAGAAGCGCTGGACATCATGGAGCAAATTGTCTCAGCCATCGCTCATGCCCATCAAAATCAGATTGTTCACAGAGATATTAAGCCGCATAACATATTGATTGACCACATGGGAAATATCAAAGTGACGGATTTCGGAATTGCGACAGCACTAAGTTCGACCACAATTACCCATACCAATTCTGTGCTGGGCTCAGTCCATTACTTATCACCTGAACAGGCGCGGGGCGGTTTGGCGACAAAAAAATCGGATATTTATGCGCTAGGAATCGTTCTTTTTGAGCTTTTAACCGGCCGTATCCCGTTTGATGGGGAATCGGCAGTCAGCATCGCCTTAAAGCATCTTCAGGCGGAAACCCCTTCGGCGAGAAGGTGGAATCCGTCAGTACCCCAAAGCGTTGAAAACATCATACTAAAGGCAACTGCCAAAGATCCTTTTCATCGCTACGAAACGGCTGAAGACATGGGAGCGGATATCCAAACAGCTTTTGATGCCGACAGACTCAATGAAAAGAGATTTACGGTTCAAGAAGATGAAGAAATGACAAAAGCGATTCCTATCATTAAAGATGAAGAGCTTGCTAAAGCTGCTGGCGAAAAAGAAGCTGAAGTAACATCCACCCAAGACAATAAAACAAAGAAAAACGGCAAAAGAAAAAAGTGGCCATGGATTTTGCTCACAATATGCATCGTTTTCATTACAGCTGGAATTCTCGCTGTCACCGTTTTTCCGTCGCTTTTTATGCCTGAAGATGTCAAAATACCTGATGTCTCCGGAATGGAATACGAAAAGGCGGCAGGCCTCTTGGAAAAAGAGGGTTTGCAGGTTGATTCCGAGGTTTTGGAAATCTCAGATGAGAAAATTGAAGAAGGCCTGATGGTAAAAACGGATCCTAAAGCGGATTCCACAGTTAAAGAAGGCGCAACGGTCACGCTTTATAAAAGTACCGGAAAAGCTAAAACCGAGATCGGTGATGTTACAGGCCAAACGGTCGATCAGGCAAAAAAAGCGTTAAAGGAACAAGGGTTTAAACATGTAACCGTGAATGAAGTGAATGACGAGAAAAGCGCTGGCACTGTCATTGAACAGAATCCGTCAGCAGGGACTGAGCTTGTGCCGAGTGAAGATCAAGTCAAACTCACAGTCAGTATCGGACCCGAAGACATTACGCTTAGAGACTTGAAAACTTACAGTAAAGAAGCAGCGTCTGGATATCTGGAAGACAACAGACTAAAATTGATAGAAAAAGAAGCATACTCAGATGACGTTCCAGAAGGACAGGTTGTCAAACAAAAACCAGCAGCAGGAGCGGCAGTAAAGCCGGGAAACGAAGTTGAAGTGACATTCTCTCTGGGACCTGAGAAAAAACCTGCGAAAACAGTGAAAGAAAAGGTCGAGATCCCCTACGAGCCAGAAAATGAAGGGGACGAGCTTGAAGTGCAAATCGCAATTGACGATGCGGATCACAGCATCTCTGACACTTACGAAGAATTTAAGATAAAAGAGCCGACTGAACGGACGATTGAACTAAAGATTGAACCCGGCCAAAAAGGGTACTATCAAGTAATGGTAAACAATAAAGTCGTCAGCTACAAAACCATTGAGTATCCGAAAGATGAATAACAAGGAGGGAAAATATGCCTGAGGGCAAAATTATTAAGGCGCTAAGCGGCTTTTACTATGTACTGGATGAATCAGAGGATTCGGATAAAGTAATACAATGCAGAGGAAGAGGCATTTTCAGAAAAAACAAAATCACCCCTCTCGTCGGTGATTACGTTGTATATCAGGCTGAAAATGACAAAGAAGGCTATCTTTTAGAAATTAAAGAAAGAACCAATGAGCTTATCAGGCCGCCAATTTGCAATGTCGATCAAGCGGTCCTTGTTTTCTCAGCGGTTCAGCCTTCTTTCAGCACGGCATTGCTCGACCGCTTCCTGGTTCTCGTTGAGGCCAATGATATTCAGCCGATTATATGCATTACAAAAATGGATCTTCTTGAAGATCAAGATACACAAGATGCGATTCAAGCCTATGCAGAAGACTACCGAAATATTGGTTATGACGTGTATCTCACCTCCTCTAAGAACCAAGACAGTTTAGCGGACATCATCCCGCATTTTCAAGACAAAACAACGGTATTTGCCGGTCAGTCCGGTGTTGGAAAATCCTCGCTTCTCAACGCGATCAGTCCGGAGCTTGGTTTAAGAACAAACGAGATTTCCGAACATTTGGGCCGCGGGAAACACACTACCCGCCACGTGGAGCTGATTCACACGTCCGGAGGCTTGGTTGCGGATACTCCGGGATTCAGCTCACTTGAATTTACAGACATTGAGGAAGAAGAGCTTGGCTATACCTTCCCTGATATCAGAGAAAAAAGCTCTTCATGCAAATTTAGAGGCTGTTTACATCTAAAAGAGCCAAAATGTGCGGTGAAACAAGCCGTTGAAGACGGGGAATTAAAGCAGTACCGCTATGACCATTATGTTGAATTTATGACGGAGATAAAAGACAGAAAGCCGAGGTATTAGCATAATGATAAAGGTTGCACCATCTATTCTTTCCGCTGATTTTGCCGCTTTAGGCAATGAGATTAAAGATGTAGAAAAGGGCGGAGCCGATTGTATTCATATTGATGTCATGGACGGCCATTTTGTCCCGAATATCACGATCGGTCCGCTGATTGTAGAAGCTGTCCGGCCAGTAACAGATCTGCCGCTTGATGTTCATTTAATGATAGAAGAGCCGGATCGTTACATCCCGGCTTTCGCGAAAGCCGGCGCAGATATCCTGTCCGTGCATGCTGAGGCATGTCCGCACCTGCACCGTACTATCCAGCTCATTAAGGAACAAGGTGTAAAGGCCGGTGTTGTTCTAAACCCGCACACGCCTGTACAAGTCATCGAACATGTTTTCGACGACCTTGATCTTGTTCTGTTAATGACGGTGAACCCGGGATTTGGCGGGCAGAAATTTATTCATTCCGTCCTTCCTAAAATCAAAGAGGTTAAGCGAATGGCGGATGAAAGAGGAAAAAAAGAGCTGTTAATTGAAGTAGACGGCGGCGTCAACAAGGAAACCGCTCCGTTAGTTATTGAAGCGGGTGCAAATTTACTCGTTGCCGGTTCAGCTGTTTATGGCCAGTCCGACCGCAAAAAAGCAATTTCTGAAATCAGAGGAAGTAAATAAGCAGCAAAAAAAGAGCTGGGCATACAGAGCCTAAGCTCTTTTTCCTGTATGCAGAGAAAGGAATCAGAGATGAAAACAATCAATATTGTTGCGGGAGGCCCTAAAGATCTCATTCCTGATCTAACGAGCTATACGGCTGAGCACATCCTTTGGGTCGGTGTTGACAAAGGCACCGTCACTCTCTTAGATGCCGGGATCATTCCTGATGAAGCCTTTGGAGATTTTGACAGCATAACAGAGCAAGAACGCCGCCGGATTGAAAAAGCCGCTCCCGCTCTCCATGTGTATCAAGCAGAAAAAGATCAAACAGATTTAGACCTCGCCCTTGATTGGGCGCTGGAAAAACAGCCGGATATCATTCAGATTTTCGGCATTACAGGCGGCAGAGCTGATCATTTTTTAGGAAACATTCAGCTTCTGTATAGAGGTGTAAAAACGAATATAAAAATTAGGCTGATAGACAAACAAAATCATATTCAAATGTTCCCTCCCGGTGAATATGATATTGAGAAGGATGAAAACAAGCGATATATCTCCTTTATACCGTTTTCCGAAGAAATACATGAACTGACCCTGACCGATTTTAAATATCCGCTAAATAAGTGTCATATTCCGCTTGGTTCAACACTATGTATTAGTAACGAACTCATTCATTCACGAGGTACTTTTTCGTTTGCAAAAGGCATATTAATAATGATAAGAAGCACGGATTAGCATGTGCTTTCATTCATTTGCTGAAATCAATGAACAGGCGGTTACGGGACGTTATAGGAGGGGACAAAAAATGAAATTTTACACCATTAAATTGCCGAAGTTTTTAGGAGGAATTGTCCGGGCGATGCTGGGCTCATTTAGAAAAGATTAATGCCCAGGGGTTCAAAGCCCTCTTTCACCACATAAAAACGCCTGCCACTTATCGAGGCAGGCGTTCATTTTGTTATACACGCTCAACTTTACCGGATTTCAAAGCTCGAGCAGATACATATACTTTTTTAGGTTTTCCGTTCACAAGGATACGAACCTTTTGAAGATTCGCGCCCCAAGTGCGCTTAGAAGCGTTCATTGCGTGAGAACGGTTATTCCCAGCTGTTGTTTTTTTACCTGTGATAACGCATTTACGTGCCATTTGTTTCCCTCCTCACTTGCACAAAACATCTACTTTTTAACATTCATATAATCTTAGATGCTTTCGATATGGATACTTTAAATAATTTACCACAGCTAAAAAACGTTTGCAACTATTGTTTCATCATCTTTCAAGAAAATTCACTTGACATCTTGCGGAAACAGCGGTGCTATAGTATATGTAGAGGGACGGGCAGCAATAGCCGGGTCTTTTCTTTTCATAATGGAAACCATATAGTAGAATAGCTGTAACTCTATGCATTCGAAGGAGGAACTAGTGTGTCCATTGAATTAAGAACGAAATACGGGCAGATTGATATATCTAATGAAGTCATTGCGATGGTTGCAGGAGGCGCGGCGATTGACTGTTACGGCATTGTTGGCATGGCCTCTAAAAAACAGATTAAAGACGGACTGACTGAGATCCTTCGGAAAGAGAATTTCAGCAGGGGTGTCCAAGTTCGCCAAGAAGGAGAACAGATACATATTGACATGTATATCATTGTCGGCTATGGCACGAAAATTTCTGAAGTGGCACATAATGTCCAAACAAAAGTAAAGTACACAGTAAATCAAACCATCGGGCTGGCAGTGGACTCTGTTAATATTTATGTCCAAGGCGTCCGAGTGACGAACCCGTAGTTAGGAGGAGTAGGATTGTCTATCAGAACATTAGACGGCAGAACCTTTGCCGAGATGATTCTTGCGGGAGCGCAGAATCTGTCTCAAAACGCGAGTGCGGTTGATGCGCTGAACGTGTTTCCGGTGCCGGATGGCGATACTGGAACAAACATGAACCTGTCGATGACTTCCGGAGCAAGAGAAGTGGAGCAAATGGATACGGATGATATCGGAAAGGTGGGCTCCGCGTTATCTAAAGGATTGCTCATGGGAGCACGCGGAAATTCAGGAGTGATCCTGTCCCAATTGTTCCGCGGATTCAGTAAAAGCATTGAAACGAAAAAAGAAATTAATGCGCTGGAGTTTGCCGCTTCACTGCAAGCAGGTGTTGATATGGCGTATAAAGCTGTCATGAAACCTGTAGAGGGCACCATTTTAACAGTAGCAAAAGACGCTGCGAAAAAAGCGATAACACTGGCAGAAAAAGAAACCGATATCATAGCGCTCATGACTGCAGTAACAGAAGAAGCAGAGGCGTCTTTAAACCGGACCCCTGAATTGCTTCCTGTCCTGAAGGAAGTAGGAGTCGTCGACAGCGGCGGCAAAGGCCTGCTTTGTGTATATGAAGGTTTCCTTGCTTCATTAAAAGGTGAAACTGTGTCTCAGAAAGCCGTTCTTCCGTCACTTGATGACATGGTCAGTGCAGAGCATCATAAGAGCGCGCAAAGCATGATGAATACCGAAGATATTGAATTTGGTTTTTGTACCGAAGTGATGGTAAAGCTCGATCAGACAAAAAGAGAATTCGACGAAGGTGCGTTCAGACAAGACCTCAGCCAGTTCGGTGATTCTCTGTTGGTTATTGCGGATGAATCATTGGCGAAGGTTCATATTCATGCTGAAGAGCCGGGAAACGTGTTAAACTATGCCCAGCATTACGGTGAATTAATCAAAATTAAAATAGAAAATATGAGAGAGCAGCATACCTCCATCATCAGTCAGGAAAGCAAGCCTGCTGACAACAAACCGTCGGCGAAGCAGCCGTATGGCATTGTAACTGTGGTGATGGGAGAAGGCATTTCGGACTTATTCAAAAGCATCGGTGCTTCTGTTGTGATCGAAGGCGGACAGACCATGAACCCGAGCACTGAGGATATTGTCGAGGCCGTGAAATCTGTAAATGCAGAAACGGTGTTCATCTTACCAAATAACTCCAACATCATCATGGCAGCTAATCAAGCGGCCAGTGTAATGGATGAACAGGTTTTTGTCATTCCGGCCAAAACGGTTCCGCAAGGGATGTCAGCCCTGCTGGCATTTAATCCGGATCAGGAAGCTGAAGCCAACGAAGCCAATATGCTCAGCGCCATTCAGCAAGTGAAAAGCGGACAGGTGACGTACTCAGTCAGAGATACTCATATTGACGGCAAAGACATTAAAAAAGGCGACTTTATGGGAATTCTGAATGGAACGATTATCGGCACAGCTGTAGATCAGCTGTCAGCCGCGAAAATGCTGCTGTCAGAAATGATCGGAGAAAACGACGAAATTGTCACCATCCTATATGGTGAGGATGCGTCTCAGGAAGAAGCTGAGGAGCTTGAAGCGTTTCTCGGTGAAAAGTACGAGGAGATTGAGGTTGAGATCCACAACGGAAAACAGCCGCTGTATTCGTATATAGTTTCTGTAGAATAGAAGGGCAATTTGCCCTTCTATTCTTATGTCTGCTTTTAAGTGCGGCAGCGCTGTAACGCGCCCGCTTGCCATTTTATATATGATCAATTAGTCTAGAAGCAAAGCGCTTATAAGCTCTGGTTCATAAGGAGGAATAGCATGAAATACAGAAGCGTTTTTGATATTATCGGCCCGGTTATGATCGGTCCGTCCAGCTCGCATACCGCGGGAGCGGCGAGAATCGGAAGAGTGGCAAGAAGTTTATTTGGCAGGGAGCCTGAGCGCATCACTGTATCCTTTTACGGCTCTTTTGCGGAAACGTATAAGGGCCATGGCACAGATGTTGCGATTATCGGCGGATTGCTTGATTTTGATACATTCGACGAACGGATTAAAACCGCTATACAAATTGCAGAGGATAAAGGAATTGATATAGAGTTTCGGGTGGAAGACGCTGTCCCGGTCCATCCGAACACAGCCAAAATCACTATCTCCGATGAAAAGGGAGAGCTTGAGCTGACGGGTATTTCGATTGGCGGAGGAAAGATTGAAATCACAGAATTAAATGGTTTTGAACTCCGGCTGTCCGGAAATCATCCGGCCATATTGGTTGTTCATAATGACAAGTTTGGCACAATTGCCGGTGTTGCCAATGTTCTGGCGAAGTTTTCAATCAACGTAGGACATATGGAAGTAGCCCGAAAGGATATCGGCCAGCTTGCTTTGATGACAATAGAAGTCGATCAAAATATTGACGACCACGTTCTCGACGAGCTGTCAAAGCTGCCGAATATTATTCAAGTGACAAAGATTGCTGACTAGCGAAAGGTCAGGAGGAGCCAGTTATGTTTCGTAATGTAAATGAATTAATTGAGATTACTAAAGAAAAGCAAATATCCATCTCTGATGTCATGATCGCGCAAGAGATGGAGGTAACAGAAAAAACAAAAGAAGAGATTTTTCAGCAGATGGATCATAATTTGACTGTTATGGAAGCTGCGGTTCAGAAAGGACTCGAGGGAGTTACGAGCCAAACGGGCTTAACAGGCGGTGACGCCGTTAAATTACAGGCCTACATCCGATCAGGTAAAAGCCTGTCCGGCCCGCTGATTTTAGATGCTGTATCGAAAGCTGTTGCAACAAATGAAGTAAATGCAGCCATGGGAACGATCTGTGCGACACCAACTGCAGGTTCTGCCGGTGTGGTGCCTGGCACGTTATTTGCTGTAAAAGAAAAGCTGAACCCAACAAGAGAACAAATGATCCGCTTTTTATTTACAGCCGGGGCTTTCGGATTTGTTGTGGCTAATAACGCAAGTATTTCCGGTGCCGCCGGGGGCTGTCAGGCAGAGGTTGGATCAGCATCAGGCATGGCTGCTGCGGCGATTGTTGAAATGGCAGGCGGAACACCCGAACAAAGCGCGGAGGCCATGGCCATTACATTAAAAAATATGCTCGGCCTAGTGTGCGATCCTGTTGCGGGGCTTGTTGAAGTACCTTGCGTGAAACGGAATGCAATGGGCGCGTCAAATGCGATGATTGCAGCTGATATGGCATTGGCAGGCATTACAAGCCGCATTCCATGTGATGAGGTTATCGATGCCATGTATAAAATTGGCCAAACGATGCCCACTGCACTTAGAGAAACAGGCCAGGGCGGTTTAGCAGCAACACCGACAGGAAGAGAATTAGAGAAAAAAATTTTCGGAGGAGCGCTAGGTTCAAGTGAAACAACATCAGCAAACTAGTATAGCTAACATTAAGGGTATTGGGCCGGAAACAGAAAAAACATTAAATGAACTCGGTATTTATGACATTTCTGATCTTCTGAATTATTTCCCTTATCGTTATGATGACTACGAGCTGAGGGATTTAGAAGAAGTGAAGCATGATGAAAGAGTCACAGTCGAAGGGAAGGTTCATTCAGAGCCTTCTCTTACCTATTACGGAAAGAAACGAAACAGGCTGACATTTAGGGTTCTTGTCGGCAACTATTTAGTCACAGCTGTATGCTTCAACCGGCCTTATTTGAAGAAAAAGCTTTCTCTGGGCTCTGTTGTGACGGTCTCCGGTAAATGGGACAAGCACCGCCAAACCATCTCTGTTCAGGAGTTAAAAAACGGTCCGCACCAAGAGGATAAGAGTATTGAACCTGTGTATTCTGTGAAAGAAAATGTTACCGTCAAAATGATGAGACGCTTTATTCAGCAGGCGCTGAACCAATATGCAGATTCACTTTCAGATCCTCTGCCGGAAAGGCTAAAAACACGCTATAAGCTGCCAGACTATCAGCAGGCGTTACAAGCAATGCACCAGCCCGAAACAAGAGAAGCGTTAAAGCTTGCCAGACGCCGGTTTGTTTACGAAGAATTTTTGTTGTTTCAGTTGAAAATGCAGGCGTTCCGAAAGGCGGAAAGAGAGCAGACACAAGGGATATGGCAGCGTTTTTCAAACGAAGAACTCATGGGATTTATTAAAAGCCTCCCGTTTCCCCTTACAAACGCCCAGTCGCGCGTGCTCCGCGAAATAACAGCAGACATGTCTTCTCCATACAGAATGAACCGTCTACTTCAAGGGGACGTTGGATCAGGAAAAACGGCAGTTGCCGCCATTGCGCTGTATGCCGCGATCCTATCCGGATACCAGGGAGCGCTCATGGTGCCGACAGAAATTCTGGCCGAACAGCATGCTGATTCGCTCGTTTCACTATTTGAAAAGTGGGATGTCAGCGTCGCCCTTTTGACAAGCTCTGTTAAAGGGAAGCGGCGAAAAGAACTGCTTGAGCGTCTCGCGGCGGGAGAGATTGATATTCTTGTAGGAACTCATGCTTTAATTCAGGATGAGGTGGAGTTTAAGGCGCTGAGTCTTGTCATTACGGATGAACAGCATCGATTTGGAGTTGAGCAGCGTAAAAAGCTTCGGAACAAAGGGCAGGATCCCGATGTTCTCTTTATGACAGCAACTCCAATCCCAAGAACGTTAGCCATCACAGTGTTCGGTGAAATGGATGTATCTGTCATTGATGAAATGCCGGCGGGACGAAAACAAATCGAAACTTATTGGGTAAAGCATGACATGCTGGATCGTATTTTGGCATTTGTCGAAAAAGAATTAAAGCAGGGTAGACAGGCTTACATCATCTGCCCGCTGATTGAAGAATCAGACAAGCTTGATGTGCAAAACGCCATTGACGTGTACAATATGCTTTCTGATATTTTTCGTGGGAAATGGAACGTCGGCCTTATGCACGGAAAGCTGCATTCCGATGAAAAAGATCAGGTCATGAGAGAATTCAGTGCGAATCATTGTCAAATTCTTGTATCAACCACTGTTGTTGAGGTTGGCGTGAATGTTCCGAATGCAACCATTATGGTGATTTATGACGCCGACCGTTTCGGGCTGTCACAGCTTCACCAGCTCCGCGGCCGTGTCGGACGGGGGGAGCATCAATCTTTCTGCATTCTGATGGCCGATCCTAAATCAGAAACAGGGAAAGAACGGATGAGGATCATGTCGGAGACCAATGACGGTTTCGAGCTGTCTGAAAAGGATCTGGAACTGAGAGGTCCCGGTGATTTCTTCGGCAAAAAACAAAGCGGAATGCCTGAATTCAAGGTGGCGGACATGGTTCATGATTACAGGGCACTTGAAACGGCAAGGCAGGATGCTGCGAATCTTGTGGCTTCTGACGCGTTCTGGAAGGAGCCGGAATACGCTGTGTTAAGAGATGAATTGCTGAAGAGCGGAGTAATGGACGGGGAAAAATTAAGCTGAGTATCAGAAGTTTTTGGTGTTCAGCCAGAAACAATCGTTGCATTCCAATCTATGAAATTATATACTACTATTAGTACCTAGTCTTAATTGTCCGGATGGTGTTTAGATATGAGAAGAAATAAGAGAGAACGCCAGGAATTACTTCAGCAGACGATTCAAGCAACCCCCTTTATTACAGATGAAGAATTAGCAAGTAAATTCGGGGTGAGCATCCAGACGATACGTTTGGACCGCTTAGAGCTTTCCATACCGGAGCTGAGAGAAAGAATTAAGAACGTGGCAGAGAAAACACTTGAGGACGAAGTGAAGTCCCTGTCACTTGATGAAGTTATCGGAGAAATTATTGACCTTGAGCTGGATGATCAGGCGATATCCATTTTAGAAATAAAACAGGAGCACGTGTTCAGCCGGAATCAGATTGCGAGAGGACACCATTTATTTGCACAGGCGAATTCTTTGGCCGTTGCAGTCATTGATGACGAGCTGGCGCTGACTGCAAGTGCAGACATCCGCTTTACAAGACAGGTAAAGCAGGGTGAACGTGTCGTAGCAAAAGCGAAAGTGACGGCTGTCGAAAAAGAAAAAGGAAGAACGGTTGTCGAAGTGAACAGCTACGTTGGCGAAGAAATTGTTTTTTCTGGACGCTTTGACATGTATCGTTCAAAACATTCATAAAGGTGGAGCATGCATGAGAATAGCTGTAGATGCAATGGGAGGAGACCACGCTCCCAAAGCTGTTATTGACGGAGTTATAAAAGGTATAGAGGCATTTGATGATCTCCATATCACACTTGTCGGTGACAAAACAACGATAGAATCACATTTAACAACTACATCAGATCGCATCACGGTGCTGCACGCAGATGAAGTGATTGAGCCTACGGATGAACCGGTCCGCGCCGTGCGTAGAAAAAAGAACTCATCTATGGTCCTTATGGCGCAGGAAGTTGCCGAAAACAGAGCTGACGCCTGCATTTCAGCAGGAAATACCGGTGCATTAATGACAGCCGGTCTGTTTATTGTCGGAAGAATTAAAGGGATTGACCGCCCGGCGCTTGCCCCGACACTTCCGACCGTTTCAGGAGACGGATTTCTTCTCCTTGATGTCGGCGCCAATGTCGACGCCAAACCGGAGCACCTCGTTCAATACGCCATCATGGGTTCTGTTTATTCTCAGCAAGTGCGCGGTGTCACTTCACCGAGAGTCGGGCTTTTAAATGTCGGAACAGAAGATAAAAAAGGAAACGAACTGACAAAGCAGACGTTTCAAATATTAAAAGAAACAGCAAACATTCATTTTATCGGAAATGTGGAAGCGCGAGACCTTTTAGATGATGTGGCGGATGTTGTAGTAACAGACGGATTTACCGGGAATGTTACACTCAAAACGCTGGAAGGCTCTGCGTTATCTATTTTTAAAATGATGAGAGAAGTAATGACGTCTAATCTCACATCAAAGCTTGCAGCAGCTGTGCTGAAGCCAAAGTTGAAAGAAATGAAAATGAAAATGGAGTATTCGAATTATGGCGGAGCAAGTCTTTTTGGCTTAAAAGCGCCTGTGATCAAGGCGCACGGCTCATCAGATTCTAATGCTGTATTTCATGCGATTCGGCAAGCGAGAGAGATGGTCAGCCAAAATGTGGCTGCGCTCATTCAGGAAGAAGTTAAAGAAGAAAAAACAGATGAGTAGTCTGGAGGTTTTTACATCATGAGTAAGATTGCATTTTTATTCCCAGGTCAAGGATCACAATTTATCGGCATGGGGAAAGAGCTTTATGAGCAGGTGCCTGCTGCAAAACGTCTGTTTGATGAAGCGGATGAAACATTGGAAACAAAACTTAGCTCCCTGATTTTTGAAGGTGATGCGAAAGAATTAACACTTACATACAATGCACAGCCTGCTTTGCTGACGACAAGCATTGCTGTTCTTGAGAAATTTAAAGAATCTGGTATTACACCTGATTTCACAGCAGGACACAGCCTTGGTGAATATTCCGCACTGGTTGCGTCTGGCGCACTGTCTTTCAAAGATGCTGTTTATACCGTCAGAAAACGCGGAGAGTTTATGAATGAAGCAGTGCCGGCTGGCGAAGGAGCTATGGCTGCGATTCTCGGCATGGACGCTGAAGCATTAAAGCAAGTAACCGATAAAGTCACGGAGGAAGGCCATCTTGTACAGCTTGCAAATCTCAACTGTCCCGGACAAATCGTTATTTCCGGAACAGCTAAAGGTGTAGAGCTTGCATCTGAACAGGCAAAAGAGAACGGTGCAAAACGCGCCATTCCGCTTGAAGTAAGCGGTCCGTTCCATTCCGAACTGATGAAGCCTGCTGCGGAAAAGCTGAAAGAAGTATTGGACTCCTGTGACATAAAAGACGCTGGCGTTCCGGTCATCTCAAATGTTTCTGCCGATGTCATGACTGATAAAGCTGAAATTAAAGAGAAACTCATTGAGCAGCTCTACTCTCCGGTTCGTTTTGAGGAAAGCATTAACAAGCTGATTGCAGAGGGTGTTACGACTTTTATTGAAATCGGCCCCGGAAAAGTGCTTTCAGGCCTTGTGAAAAAAGTGAATAGACGGTTAAAAACAATTGCTGTATCAGATCCGGAAACGATCGAACTGGCAATTCAAACGCTTAAGGAGGAGAATGATAATGCTTAATGACAAAACGGCTATTGTCACTGGCGCATCCCGCGGAATCGGCCGCTCAATCGCCCTTGACCTGGCAAAAAGCGGCGCCGATGTTGTCGTGAACTACTCCGGCAATGAAGCGAAAGCAAATGAAGTGGTAGATGAAATCAAATCAATGGGCAGAAAAGCAATTGCTGTCAAAGCGGATGTATCAAATCCCGAAGATGTACAAAACATGATAAAAGAAACGCTTTCTGTTTTTTCTACGATTGATATTTTAGTTAATAATGCCGGAATTACAAGAGACAATCTCATCATGAGAATGAAGGAAGATGAATGGGATGATGTCATTAACATTAACCTGAAGGGTGTTTTCAACTGCACGAAAGCTGTTACAAGACAGATGATGAAACAGCGTTCAGGCCGGATTATTAACGTATCGTCTATCGTCGGCGTCAGCGGAAATCCTGGACAAGCCAACTACGTGGCTGCAAAAGCCGGCGTGATCGGTTTAACAAAATCTTCTGCTAAAGAGCTTGCAAGCCGCAATATTACGGTAAATGCGATTGCGCCTGGATTTATCTCCACTGATATGACAGATAAGCTTACAAAAGACGTTCAAGACGAAATGCTGAAACAAATTCCGCTCGCGCGCTTTGGCGAACCTGGCGACGTCAGCAGCGTTGTCACGTTCCTTGCTTCTGAGGGAGCTCGTTACATGACTGGCCAAACGCTTCATATTGACGGCGGAATGGTGATGTAAGTTTTTTTCTCAAAAATTTCATCATAGTTTCTCTAGTTTTTTAAAAACGAATCCACTATAATACTTGAGGGGAGGTGAATTGCTATGGCAGACACATTAGAGCGTGTAACGAAAATCATCGTAGATCGCCTTGGCGTTGATGAAGCAGACGTCAAACTTGAAGCTTCTTTCAAGGAAGACTTAGGTGCTGATTCCCTAGATGTAGTTGAGCTTGTTATGGAACTTGAAGACGAGTTTGATATGGAAATTTCTGACGAAGATGCTGAAAAGATTGCAACAGTCGGCGACGCTGTGAACTACATACAAAACCAGCAATAAGCTGATGCTAAAAGTCCCGCCGAAACGCGGGGCTTTAGCCCTTTATTCGTGCAGTTACTACAGCATGCCGCTTTTACGCGCGCTGTATCCGGTTTAGTCAGAGAAGCGCGGTGAACCTGATGTGCCTATGGAGGTTACTATGTCAAAACACTCACATTATAAAGATAAAAAAAAGTTCTATAAAAAAGTAGAACAGTTTAAAGAGTTTCAAGAACGGATTTCGGTTCACTTTCAAAATGAAAAGCTTTTGTATCAAGCATTTACACATTCATCTTATGTGAATGAGCATCGGAAAAAGCCGTATGAGGATAATGAAAGGCTTGAATTTTTAGGTGACGCTGTTTTGGAACTGACGATCTCCAGATTCTTATTTGCCAAGTACCCGGCTATGAGTGAAGGAGATTTGACGAAGCTGAGAGCCGCGATTGTATGCGAGCCGTCTCTCGTTTCATTGGCTCACGAACTGTCATTCGGCGACCTTGTCCTGTTGGGTAAAGGTGAGGAAATGACAGGCGGAAGAAAGCGTCCCGCACTATTGGCGGATGTTTTTGAGGCATTTATCGGAGCCTTGTATCTTGACCAGGGGTTAGAGCCGGTCGAAAGTTTCTTAAAAGTCTATGTGTTCCCTAAAATTAACGATGGTGCTTTTTCTCATGTGATGGATTTCAAAAGCCAGCTGCAGGAATATGTGCAGCGGGACGGCAAAGGCTCTTTGGAGTATAAAATCTCCAACGAAAAAGGACCTGCGCACAACCGTGAATTTGAAGCCATCGTATCTCTAAAAGGTGAACCACTCGGAGTCGGAAACGGCCGTTCAAAGAAAGAAGCCGAACAGCACGCTGCTCAGGAAGCTTTAGCTAAATTGCAAAAACACCATACGAGACAATAAAATCCCCCTGAATCATAAGGGGGATTTCAGTATGTATGCCGTCTTATTTTATTCATGTTTTATGATAGAATTGAAATACTTATTACATAAGGAGGATCGCTATGTTCCTCAAACGTTTAGACGTTATAGGATTTAAATCATTTGCAGAACGGATTTCCGTAGACTTCGTTAAAGGCGTGACAGCGGTTGTCGGCCCAAACGGAAGCGGAAAAAGCAACATCACAGATGCCATTCGCTGGGTTCTCGGAGAACAATCGGCACGGTCTCTTCGCGGCGGAAAAATGGAAGACATCATTTTTGCCGGCAGCGATTCGAGAAAGCGATTAAATCTAGCTGAAGTTACGCTTACTCTTGATAATGATGATCATTTCTTGCCGATTGACTTCCATGAGGTCAGTGTCACAAGACGTGTGTACAGATCAGGCGAGAGTGAGTTTCTGATTAACAATCAGCCGTGCCGCTTAAAAGATATTATTGATTTATTTATGGACTCTGGCTTGGGTAAAGAAGCATTTTCTATTATCAGCCAAGGGAAAGTGGAAGAGATCCTTAGCAGCAAAGCGGAGGATCGCCGCAGTATCTTTGAAGAAGCAGCCGGGGTGCTTAAATATAAAACGAGAAAGAAAAAAGCAGAAAATAAACTGTTTGAGACACAGGACAATTTAAACCGGGTAGAAGATATATTACATGAACTCGAGGGACAGGTTGAACCTCTTAAAATTCAAGCATCAATCGCGAAAGACTATTTGGAGAAAAAGAAAGAGCTGGAGCATGTTGAAATTGCGTTGACGGCCTATGATATCGAAGAGCTGCATGGTAAATGGTCAACTCTTAAAGAGAAAGTACAGCTCGCAAAGGAAGAAGAGCTTGCTGAATCGTCTGCGATTTCTGCGAAAGAAGCAAAGATTGAGGATACGCGAGACAAAATTCATGCGCTTGATGAATCAGTAAATGAGCTCCAGCAAGTCTTGTTGGTGACGAGTGAAGAGCTGGAAAAGCTTGAAGGCCGTAAAGAAGTCCTGAAAGAGCGCAAGAAAAACGCTGTGCAAAACCAAGAACAGCTTGAAGAAGCTATCGTTCAGTTTCAGCAAAAGGAAACGGTGCTGAAACAAGAGCTCGCTAAGCAGGAAGCTGTCTTCGAAACGCTTCAGGCAGAGGTGAGACAGTTAAGGGCTCAGGCAAAAGAAAAGCAGCAGGTTCTCAGTCTTCATAATGAAAATGTCGAAGAGAAAATCGAGCAGCTGAAAAGCGATTACTTTGAGCTGTTGAACAGTCAGGCTTCGATTCGCAATGAGCTTCAGCTGCTGGATGACCAGATGTCCCAATCGGCTGTTGTATTGCAGAGGCTTGCGGACAACAATGAAAAGCATCTTCAGGAACGGCGCGATATTTCTGCGCGAAAAGCTACATGTGAAACGGAGTTTGCCCGAATTGAGCAGGAGATTCACAGCCAAGTGGGCGCATACCGTGATATGCTGACAAAATATGAGCAGAAAAAGCGACAATATGAAAAAAATGAATCCGCTCTGTATCAGGCGTACCAATACGTTCAGCAAGCGAGATCGAAAAAGGACATGCTTGAGACGATGCAGGGGGATTTCTCCGGCTTTTATCAAGGTGTTAAAGAAGTGCTGAAAGCGAAAGAGCGCCTTGGTGGGATTCGCGGAGCGGTCCTTGAGCTGATTTCAACAGAACAGAAGTATGAAACGGCCATTGAAATTGCGCTCGGCGCTTCTGCCCAGCATGTTGTGACCGACGATGAACAGTCTGCCCGCAAAGCGATTCAATATTTAAAACAGAATTCCTTCGGCCGAGCGACGTTTTTGCCTCTATCAGTTATTAGAGACCGCCAGCTTCAAAGCCGGGACGCGGAAACAGCAGCCCAGCACTCGTCATTTCTAGGGGTTGCCAGTGAACTTGTCACATTTGATCCTGCGTATCGGCGCATCATCCAGAACCTTCTGGGAACCGTGTTGATCACAGAGGATTTAAAGGGAGCAAACGAACTAGCGAAGCTTCTCGGGCATCGGTACCGCATCGTAACCCTTGAGGGAGATGTCGTGAATCCGGGGGGATCAATGACGGGCGGCGCGGTTAAAAAGAAAAATAACTCGCTGCTAGGAAGAAGCAGGGAGCTTGAAGATGTGACGAAACGGCTCGCTGAAATGGAAGAGAAAACAGCACTGCTTGAACAAGAAGTCAAAACCCTTAAGCATTCCATTCAGGATATGGAGAAAAAACTGGCTGACTTAAGAGAGACCGGGGAAGGTTTAAGATTAAAGCAACAGGATGTAAAAGGCCAGCTGTACGAACTTCAAGTTGCTGAGAAAAATATCAACACCCATTTAGAGCTCTATGATCAAGAAAAATCTGCTCTGGCAGAAAGCGATGAAGAGAAGAAAACGCGCAAACGCAAGCTGGAAGAAGAACTTTCCGCTGTATCAGAAAAGATGAAACTGCTTGAAGAGGATATTGACAGACTAACGAAACAAAAACAAACACAATCTTCAACAAAAGAGTCTCTCTCCAACGAGCTGACTGAGCTGAAAATCACTGCTGCCAAAAAAGAGCAGGCATGTAAGGGTGAAGAGGACAACCTTGCTAGATTAAAAAAAGAGCTCACAGAAACAGAGTTTGCGTTAAAAGAAGCGAAAGAGGACTTAAGCTTCTTAACGTCAGAGATGTCATCAAGCACCAGCGGTGAAGAAAAGCTTGAAGAAGCCGCAAAACATAAATTGAATGACAAAACGAAAACAATCGAACTGATTGCGTTAAGACGCGATCAGCGTATCAAACTTCAGCATGGGCTTGATACATATGAGCGTGAGCTGAAAGAAATGAAACGCCTGTATAAACAAAAAACAACGCTCTTAAAAGACGAAGAAGTCAAACTCGGCCGGATGGAAGTTGAGCTCGATAATTTACTCCAGTACTTGCGGGAGGAATACAGCCTGTCCTTTGAGGGGGCAAAAGAGAAATATCAGCTTGAAACTGATCCAGAGGAAGCCAGAAAGCGCGTGAAGCTGATTAAGCTCGCAATCGAAGAGCTGGGCACCGTAAACCTCGGAAGCATAGATGAGTTTGAGAGGGTCAACGAACGGTATAAGTTTCTGTCAGAGCAAAAAGAAGATTTGACAGAAGCGAAAAATACCCTGTTCCAAGTGATTGAAGAAATGGATGAAGAAATGACGAAACGCTTTAATGACACATTCGTCCAAATCCGTTCACACTTTGATCAAGTCTTCCGCTCCTTATTCGGAGGAGGGCGAGCTGAACTGAGGCTCACCGATCCTAATGATCTGCTTCACTCAGGAGTCGAGATTATCGCACAGCCGCCGGGGAAAAAACTGCAAAACTTAAATCTTCTGTCAGGAGGAGAGCGTGCGCTTACTGCTATAGCGCTCTTATTCTCAATCTTAAAGGTTCGTCCTGTGCCGTTTTGCGTCCTTGACGAAGTAGAGGCTGCGCTTGATGAAGCGAATGTGTTCCGATTTGCGCAGTATTTAAAAAAATACAGCAGCGATACCCAGTTTATCGTGATTACCCACAGAAAAGGGACAATGGAGGAAGCGGATGTGCTATACGGTGTAACAATGCAGGAATCCGGTGTTTCCAAGGTAATCTCAGTTAAGCTGGAAGAAACAAAAGAATTCGTTCAGTAACGAGGAAAGAGGTTAAAAGATGAGCTTTTTTAAAAAATTAAAAGAGAAAATCACAAAACAGACAGATTCCGTATCTGAAAAGTTTAAGGATGGCCTTGAAAAAACAAGAAACTCCTTTCAAAACAAAGTGAATGATCTTGTATCCCGTTACCGTAAAGTGGATGAGGATTTCTTCGAAGAGCTTGAAGAGGTTCTCATCAGCGCGGATGTCGGTTTTACAACCGTTATGGAATTAATAGATGAGCTGAAAAAAGAAGTGAAACGCAGAAATATTCAAGATCCGATGGAAGTCCAGTCTGTTATTTCTGAGAAACTGGTCGAGATTTATAACAGCGGAGATGAGCAAATTTCTGAGTTGAACATTCAGGATGGGCGTTTAAATGTAATCCTTTTGGTAGGTGTAAACGGAGTCGGCAAAACGACAACAATCGGAAAGCTTGCTCATAAATTGAAGCAAGAAGGAAAATCTGTTGTTCTTGCTGCCGGAGACACATTTAGAGCGGGAGCCATTGAACAGTTGGAAGTATGGGGAGAGCGTACGGGAGTGCCTGTCATTAAGCAGGCGGCCGGAAGCGATCCTGCGGCTGTCATCTACGATGCTGTACATGCTGCAAAAGCTAGAAATGCCGATGTATTAATCTGTGATACGGCAGGGCGTCTCCAAAACAAAGTAAACCTGATGAAAGAGCTTGAAAAAGTGAAGCGCGTTATCGAAAGAGAAGTGTCTGAAGCGCCGCATGAGGTGCTGCTTGCCCTTGATGCCACAACCGGCCAAAACGCAATGGCGCAGGCGAAAGAGTTCTCTAAAGCAACAAACGTTACTGGCATTGCATTAACAAAACTTGATGGTACGGCAAAAGGCGGTATCGTCCTCGCGATCCGCAACGAACTTCAAATCCCGGTTAAATTAGTCGGGTTAGGTGAAAAAGTTGATGATCTCCAGGAATTTAATGCTGAATCGTATGTATACGGCCTCTTTTCAGATTTAGTGGAAAAAGCCGACGATTAAGAAAAGGCCCTCGCATTTGGGGGCCTTTTTCTTTTTTATCTTCTCACTTGATAGGCGAAATGATAAAGGCTGTTATCAGTGGATACCAGTCTTGAATCTCCTGAATAAACTCTGAATGGGATGATGTCATAGTAATGAACGGAAACAGATGTGTAATATGTGTAGTACCCAGCAGCCGGCCCCAAATACATTGGAACCTCAAACGTTCCGTTTACATCGGTTGTTCCTGAAGCTGTTTGTGTTGTATTTCCGACTTTCGTATCTGCTTCAAATCGTACTGGAGCGTTCGGCACCGGCTGTCCGTTTTGGTCGAGTAATTTTCCGCTTATTGTAATATTGTACTTGACTCGCCAAAATTGGCCTTGGCCGTAATTGATTTTACCGTAAACCCCTCCATCTGTGCTGATATTTGTGATTGAAGCCTTATAAGGCGCTTCAGCAGCGTCTGCTTGTTCTGCCGGGGCAATGATTGTAAACACGGCTGCCAGGCACAACATAAACAATAAACTGATTTTTTTCATAAAATATCCTCCTTTAAATAGGGTTCATATACAACATCGGAATAAATCGGATTATATTTAACGTATTTTGGAAAAAAGTAATCGCTGCTTTGACAAGATAAAAACTTGACAGTCTCAATAAAACCGTGTAAACTAAGTTATCGTAAAGGGATTTGACTTAACAAAGGGGAGAGCTCAAATGTCACTCGAAAAGACAACGAGAATGAACTATCTGTTTGATTTTTATCAGTCGTTGTTGACGTCAAAACAGAAGAGCTATATGTCGCTTTATTATTTGGACGATTTCTCCCTAGGCGAAATAGCCGAAGAATATGAGGTTTCAAGACAAGCTGTTTATGATAACATCAAACGAACAGAAGCGATGCTTGAACAATATGAAGAAAAGCTGCTCCTTTTGAAAAAGTTTCAGGAGCGTAAAGAGATGTTTAATAAGCTGAAGGAGCTTGCTTCCGGTTCAAACGAAGAGGAAGAAATTACAGCTCTGATTGAAGCGCTTGAGAAATTAGATTAGGAGGCGGCAAACTATGGCATTTGAAGGATTAGCCGACCGACTGCAGCAGACGATTTCTAAAATCCGCGGAAAAGGGAAAGTCAGCGAACAAGATGTAAAAGATATGATGCGTGAGGTTCGTCTTGCGCTGCTTGAGGCTGACGTTAACTTTAAAGTAGTCAAGGATTTTGTCAAAAAAGTAAGTGAACGCGCTATCGGCCAAGACGTCATGAAAAGCCTGACGCCTGGCCAGCAGGTCATTAAAGTTGTTAAAGAGGAACTGACTGAGCTGATGGGCGGCGAAGAGAGCAAAATCGCCGTCGCAAAAAAGCCGCCGACTGTTATTATGATGGTCGGTCTCCAGGGTGCCGGTAAAACGACAACAAGCGGTAAGCTGGCGAATCTGCTGCGCAAAAAGCATAATCGCAAACCGATGCTGGTTGCTGCCGATATTTACCGTCCGGCTGCGATTAAGCAGCTGGAAACGCTCGGCAAACAGCTTGACATGCCTGTTTTCTCTCTTGGTGATCAGGTCAGTCCTGTAGAAATAGCTAAACAGGCTATTGAAAAAGCCAAGGAAGAACATTATGATTATGTCATTTTGGATACGGCAGGCCGCTTGCATATTGACCATGAACTGATGGATGAACTGACCAACGTGAAAGAAATCGCGAATCCGGAAGAAATCTTCCTGGTTGTCGATTCAATGACCGGTCAGGACGCTGTAAATGTTGCCAAAAGCTTTAATGAACAGCTCGGTTTGACCGGTGTTGTCTTAACTAAGCTTGATGGAGACACACGCGGCGGTGCTGCGCTTTCTATTCGCGCAGTCACAAACACGCCGATTAAGTTCGCTGGTTTAGGCGAAAAACTTGATGCATTAGAATCGTTCCATCCTGAACGCATGGCATCAAGGATTCTCGGCATGGGCGACGTGCTGACATTGATTGAAAAAGCACAGGCCAGCGTCGATGAAGACAAAGCCAAAGAGCTGGAACAAAAAATGAGAACGATGAGCTTCACATTGGACGATTTTCTGGAGCAGCTCGGGCAGGTCAGAAACATGGGGCCGCTTGATGAGCTACTGCAGATGATGCCGGGTGCAGGTAAAATGAAAGGCTTGAAAAACATCCAAGTTGATGAAAAGCAGCTGAATCATGTGGAAGCGATTATCAAATCAATGACTGTTCTTGAAAAAGAACAGCCTGAGGTGATCAATGCCAGCCGGCGGAAGCGGATTGCAAAAGGAAGCGGGACATCCGTGCAGGAAGTCAACCGTCTGCTTAAGCAGTTTGACGAAATGAAAAAAATGATGAAGCAGATGACAAACATGTCAAAAGGTAAGAAAAAAGGGTTTAAGCTACCTTTTATGTAATCGGTTATACATGATAAAACCGTTGTTAAGAAAAAACACTTTACAAACACTTTTATCATTGTTAATATACTATCTTGTTGAAATATTTTCGGAGGTGCTAGTAAAATGGCAGTAAAAATTCGTTTAAAACGTATGGGAGCAAAAAAATCTCCTTTCTATCGTATTGTTGTAGCAGATTCTCGTTCACCACGTGACGGCCGTTTCATCGAAACAGTCGGAACTTACAACCCGGTTGCAAAACCAGCGGAAGTAAAAATCGACGAAGAGCTTGCTCTTAAATGGCTTCAAACTGGAGCGAAACCATCTGATACAGTTCGCAACTTGTTCTCTAGCCAAGGAATCATGGAAAAATTCCACAACGCTAAACAAGGCAAGTAATGACCGATCAACACTTGGAAGATTTGATTGTCCAAATTGTGACGCCGCTTGTTGATCATCCAGATGACATTCGCGTCATAAGAGAAGAAACCGATCAAAAGATTGCGCTGCGCTTATCTGTCCATAAGTCAGATACCGGTAAAGTTATCGGAAAGCAAGGCCGGACTGCAAAAGCGATTCGAACAGCTGTATTTGCAGCTGGCGCACAGTCTTCTAAGAAAGTTCAATTTGA
Source organism: Bacillus rugosus (assembly GCF_023238245.1). NCBI lineage: Bacteria > Bacillati > Bacillota > Bacilli > Caryophanales > Bacillaceae > Bacillus > Bacillus rugosus. The sequence goes on from NZ_CP096590.1 coordinate 1,697,099, forward strand.
GATATTTGACTAAAAGGGAGAGGGCCGGCACCTCCCCTTTTTTTACACGCAAAAAAAGGGTAAACTGATAGAAGCTTAGGCAAAATAAAAAAGCCCTGAGCCAAAAAAGTTTTAAAAGCGGGGAGCTTGGTGCGATGCAAATTATTCACCGTGTAGCCGTTATGCAAGTCTTAACCGAGCGCAGCAAAGAAAAGCTTTTAGCTTCATTTGCCAAAAAGAAACAAATGCTTGAACGAGAATGCAGCCAGCTCTATTTTCAGCTTAGAAAACATGAGAAAGAACAGCAAAACCCAGATATGATTGAACAATTTAAAAAGGCAATAGAAAAGCGAAAAGATAACATAAAAATAATCGATTTTCAAATTGCTCAAGTACATACATTGCCGCTTGGCAGTGAGATGAAAGAAAAGGAAGTCGATGCGCTGCTGACGATTGAAGCCGGTGATGACTGGCATGAGAAAACAGCAGCAAACACCATCGTCATAAAAGACGGAAAAGTAATTGAAATTCGCCAGAGGTGATTATATGACAAAGCGATGGTTTAATGTAGGTAAAATCGTAAATACCCACGGAATTAAAGGCGAAGTGCGGGTGATCTCGAAAACAGATTTTGCCGAGGAACGGTACAAGCCGGGCAACACGCTTTATTTGTTTATAGACGGCCGTAACGAACCAGTAGAAGTAACGGTTAACACGCACAGACTGCATAAGCAATTTCATCTGCTGCAGTTTAAAGAAAGACCAAGCCTGAATGAAGTAGAAGAACTGAAAAACGCAATCATTAAAGTTCCTGAAGAAGATTTAGGAGAGCTGAATGAGGGAGAATTTTATTTCCACGAAATCATTGGGTGCGAAGTATTTACCGAAGACGGCGAACTAATCGGAAAGATCAAGGAAATTTTGACGCCGGGAGCTAACGACGTATGGGTCATCGGCCGAAAAGGGAAAAAAGACGCGCTAATTCCTTACATTGAATCGGTGGTCAAACATATCGATGTCAGCGGAAAGAAAATTGAGATTGAACTCATGGAAGGATTAATAGACGAATGAAAATCGACTTTTTGACGCTGTTTCCCGAAATGTTCGAAGGTGTGCTTGGTTCATCAATTCTTCAAAAAGCCCAGGACAAAGATGCGGTGCAGTTTCAGGTCGTAAATTTCCGGGAGTATTCTGATAACAAGCACAATACTGTTGATGATTATCCTTATGGCGGCGGCGCTGGCATGGTTCTCAAGCCTCAGCCTGTTTTTGACGCTGTCGATGACCTGACATCAAAGGCAGCAGCTGCTCCGCGTATTATCCTCGTATGCCCGCAAGGTGAGCGTTTTACCCAAAAAAAAGCCGAACAATTAGCGAAGGAAGAGCATTTGCTGTTCATTTGCGGCCACTATGAAGGCTATGATGAACGTATTCGCGAGCATCTGGTGACGGATGAAATATCCATTGGTGATTTTGTTCTGACGGGCGGTGAGCTTCCTGCCATGATGATTGCAGACAGTGTGGTCAGACTGCTTCCGGGTGTGCTGGGCAAAGAAGCTTCCCATATTGAGGATTCATTCAGCACCGGTCTTTTAGAACACCCGCATTATACAAGACCGGCAGATTACAAAGGTCTAAAAGTGCCTGAAACACTTCTATCAGGAAACCATGCAAAAATCGAAGAATGGCGGAATAAAGAATCGATCAGAAGGACCTATGTAAGGCGTCCGGATCTTTTGAAAGACTACCCGCTTACAGAGCAGCAAAGAAAATGGATTTCTGAATGGGAAAAAGAATAGATTTTATTGCATAGCCTATGAAATTGTGATAAGATACTACTTGTGGCTTAAGCGGGCTTATCCGCTGCAAGCTTGAAAACGATGTTCCGCTGTGCCGGGTTTTGTGGTCAAGAGCATCTGTTGGAAGGAGTTGAAAACGATGCAAAAACTAATTGAAGATATCACAAAAGAACAGCTTCGTACTGATCTTCCTGCGTTCCGTCCTGGTGACACTTTACGTGTACACGTTAAAGTTGTTGAGGGTAACCGTGAGCGTATCCAGATCTTTGAAGGTGTTGTGATTAAGCGTCGTGGTGGTGGAATCAGCGAAACGTTCACAGTTCGTAAGATTTCTTACGGTGTTGGCGTTGAACGTACTTTCCCTGTACACACACCAAAAATCGCGAAAATCGAAGTTGTACGTTACGGTAAAGTACGCCGTGCTAAGCTTTACTACCTGCGTGAACTTCGCGGAAAAGCGGCTCGTATTAAAGAGATCAGACGATAATGATAACGAACGAAAAGAGCTTGTTACCTGTAACAAGCTCTTTTTTTATACAGAATTTGAAAATGCCGGACAGGCATCGTAAAATACATAAAGGACAACAAAGAATCATGTATACTGAAGAGATAAAGGCGGTGTTCGTGTCACATGACAATTCAATGGTTCCCGGGCCATATGGCAAAGGCAAGAAGGGAAGTAACCGAAAAATTAAAATTAATCGATATTGTATATGAATTGGTAGATGCCAGAATTCCAATGTCATCAAGAAACCCAATGATTGAAGATATTCTAAAAAACAAGCCACGAATTATGCTGTTAAACAAGGCTGACAAAGCAGATGCGTCAGTTACACAGCAGTGGAAAGAGCATTTTGAGAACCAGGGGATCCGCTCCCTGTCCATTAATTCTGTAAACGGACAAGGCTTAAATCAAATTGTGCCGGCATCAAAAGAGATCCTTCAAGAAAAATTTGACCGGATGAGGGCAAAAGGTGTGAAGCCGAGAGCAATTCGCGCTTTGATTATTGGCATTCCAAACGTAGGAAAATCAACGCTTATCAACCGGCTGGCAAAGAAAAACATAGCAAAAACGGGAGACAGACCTGGTATTACGACATCACAGCAGTGGGTCAAAGTTGGAAAAGAATTAGAGCTATTAGATACACCCGGGATTTTATGGCCTAAATTTGAGGATGAGCTTGTCGGCTTAAGGCTGGCCGTCACCGGGGCTATTAAAGACTCGATTATTAACCTGCAGGATGTGGCCGTGTTTGGCCTTCGTTTTCTCGAAGAACATTATCCTGAACGGCTGAAAGAGCGTTACGGCCTTGATGAGATCCCAGAGGACATTGCAGAGCTGTTTGATGCTATAGGTGAAAAGCGCGGCTGTCTCATGAGCGGAGGGCTCATTAACTACGATAAAACGACTGAGGTCATCATTCGCGATATCCGCACTGAAAAGTTCGGCAGGCTGTCATTTGAACAGCCGACTATCTAAAGGCGCGCAGAAATGCGGGTCTTTATTTATTCAGGACCGAACCGATACATACAGTAAGGGAGAAGAGAAAGTGAATACATTAACCGTAAAGGACATTAAAGACCGTTTACAGAGAGTGAAGGATGAGCAAGACCCATTCCTTGCCCAATGCGAAAACGACCCCAGAAAAAGCGTTCAAACGCTTGTAGAGCAGTGGCTTAAAAGGCAGGCGAAAGAAAAAGCGCTGAAAGAACAATGGGTGAATATGACTTCCTATGAAAGGCTGGCAAGAAACAAAGGATTTCGCTTTATAGCAGGTGTTGACGAGGTCGGCCGGGGGCCGCTGGCAGGACCCGTTGTCGCCAGCGCAGTCATCCTTCCAGAGGAATGTGAAATACTTGGGCTGACAGACTCCAAAAAGCTTTCCGAAAAAAAGCGTGAGGAATATTACGAGCTTATTATGAAAGAAGCACTGTCGGTCGGGATAGGAATTGTAGAAGCTTCTGTCATTGATGAAATCAATATATATGAAGCTTCAAGGATGGCAATGGTGAAAGCGATACACGATTTGTCAGATACACCTGATTATTTGCTTGTTGACGCAATGACGCTGCCGCTCGAAACGGAGCAGTCGTCAATTATAAAAGGCGATGCCAAAAGCGTGTCTATTGCTGCAGGTGCGTGTATCGCGAAAGTGACGAGAGATCGGATGATGAGCGCTTATGCCGAAACATACCCCATGTACGGCTTTGAAAAAAATAAAGGCTATGGGACAAAAGAGCATCTGGAAGCTCTCGCCGCATACGGCCCAACTGAATTGCACCGCAAAACTTTCGCTCCTGTTCAATCCTTCAGATAAACCGATGGACAAGGAGGCACCTTTTTTAAATGAATATACGAAATGATGTGCAAAAGGCGCTGCAGCACCTTTTGGGAAATACAGCAGTCCCGCAGGAAACACCAAATGTCAGCGAAGCGCTAAACGGGGAGAAGCGTCTCCTTTTAGGAAAGGTGCTTCGTTTATTAGGAGATCAGCATGCGCTGATCCAAGTCGGCAATCAAACTGTCCAGGGAAAACTTGAAACCCAGCTTCGCCCACAGGCGTACTATTGGTTTTCCTACGAAAAAACAACAGCAGAACAGACAGGCCGTCTTCAGGTCGTTCAAAGCTTCGAGCAAAACCTCAAAACCATTCAGGATGCAGCTGGCAAGCTTTTAAATGCCATTTCGGTAAAACCTTCAAACGCTGCTCTAATGATGACGGGAGCGATGCTGAAGAGCAAAACACCCGTAACAGAAAATGATATCAAAACAGCTGTCCGCTGGATGGAGACGTTGCCAGCGTCAGATGCAAAAAAAGCGATTGAAACCGTTCTGTTTGCTTTAAAGCGCGAGCTTCCCATTCACCCCGAGATTTTGAGCGGTGTTCATGCTGTGAAATCGCCTGTTCCGCTGCATCAGCACGTATCCAGGCTGCTTCAGGCAATCAACCAAAACCCTCAGCAGAGCCAAATGACGTCAAAGCTAAAAGAAGCAGTTACGGCACTTTTTAATAGTGAAATCGATGTCCATGCAGAACGTCTGATCGATAAACTTGTCTCTTTAACAGACAATACCAAATCAGCTTCTTTAAGCAATACAGCTGGAAACAGGGAACTTAGCGCACCAGCCGGCCCTCCCGGAAAGACCAACTTGATGCCTGTAAACCACACAGCGGAACAGAAAAACGTACAAGGAGAGCCAGTTAAAACAGCAGCAGACATTCCAATCAAAGAAGCCCGCCAGCTGCTGACAAAGCTAACGGAATCTGCTGAAAAAAACAGTCTTCAAATTGTGAAAGAAGCAGCAAATTGGATTAAAGCGGCTGCTTCATCGGGTGATAGGAAGTCACCAGAAGCTTCAGCTGTTTTACAGGCGGCACAAGTCACAGATCAGGAAGCCGAAGTCTTTTTAAAGGCTGTTCAGCAGACAGCACCTAATTTGGCGGATAAAGCAGATGTTCATTCTTTCTTATCCAAAGTGAAAACAGCAATCGGTGCAAGGGACGAGCTTGCATTCATTAAAGCGTTTGAACAAGGAAGCGCAGTCACCCCTGACGAAATACAATCCATCAAGCTGGCTCTTCATGCCGCAAGAGCGTCGCATGAGGTAGCTGAACCTGTCAAACAGGAAGCCGATCAGCTTTTTCATAAATTAAACGGCCAGCTTTTCATGCAGCAGGACCATCCGTCATACAGCCAAATTGTGATGTCATTTCCGCTGTTTTCGAAGTCAGGGGTTCAGGACATCACTGTTCTGTTTAAAGGAAAGAAAGAAGCGGATGGAAAACTTGATCCTTCTCATTGCCGTCTTTTGTTTTTGCTGCAGCTGGATACGTTAAAAGAAACGGTCGTCGACTGTTTGATACAGCAAAAAGTCATGACAATTACAATTGAGACTGATTTTGAGCTTCAGGCCGCGATCGATCCGATGGTGCCCGCGCTTAAACAGGGTCTGAAGAAAATGGGATACAGTCTTTCAGGAGTAAATGCTAAAAAAAGGATTCACTCCGAAGGGAAGGCTGCAATCGATCAATATGTAACAAGCATCAGTGATCAGGAAGTGGATGTGAAAATATGAAAAAGCAGACGCCGATCAGAAAAGCTGTGGCTCTCCATTATGACGAACAAAAAGACAAGGTCCCGAAAGTGATTGCAACAGGAAAGGGCCATGTAGCTGACAACATTATCAAAGAAGCGAAAAAGGCAGGGGTCCCGATTCAAGAAGATCGGACCCTTGTCGAATTAATGCGCCATTTGACTGTAGATGATCAAATCCCGGAGGCTCTTTATGAAACAGTAGCTGAGATTTTTTCGTTTATTTACAGATTGGATGAAAGCGTTAAAAACAAAAAATAGCTAAAATATTCCCCATCCTCCGTTTGAAATTTATGTTTTTAATAAAATAAAAGTTTGAATGTTTAGAAGGATTTAAAGATTTTACATCGAACTCTAGACAATTCTTCCAGTATTATTATAGAATGAAAGCGCAGTCTATTTTAGTTTTGTTACATAAGTTAGGAGGATGGGAAATGAATATCCATGAGTACCAGGGAAAAGAAGTCCTCAGAAAATATGGGGTATCTGTTCCTGAAGGTAAAGTGGCTTTTACAGCAGAAGAAGCAGTTGAGAAAGCAAAGAGCTTATCCAGCTCGGTTTATGTCGTAAAGGCTCAAATTCATGCTGGCGGTCGAGGCAAAGCTGGTGGGGTAAAAATAGCAAAATCATTAGACGAAGTGAAAGTGTATGCCGAAGAACTCTTAGGGAAAACCCTAGTTACACATCAGACGGGTCCGGACGGCCGAGTAATAAAACGCTTACTTATTGAAGAAGGCTGCGATATTAAAAAAGAATACTACGTGGGGCTTGTGCTTGACCGCGCCACTTCTAGAATCGTTCTGATGGCTTCTGAAGAAGGCGGAACGGAAATTGAAGAAGTAGCGGAGAAAACACCGGAAAAAATCAAGAAAGCTGTCATTGATCCGGCTGTCGGCCTCCAAGGCTATCAAGCCAGAGAAATCGCATTCGCTATTAATATTCCAAAAGAGCTTGTGGGGAAAGCTGCTAAATTTATGCTTGGACTATATAAAGCGTTTGTTGAGAAGGACTGCTCAATCGCCGAAATCAATCCGCTCGTTGTTACCGGCGACGGAAATGTGATGGCGCTTGATGCCAAATTGAATTTTGACAGCAACGCGTTGTACAGACAAAAGGACATTATGGAATACAGAGATTTGGATGAAGAAGATCCGAAAGAAATCGAAGCGTCCAAATATGACTTAAGCTACATTTCCCTTGATGGAAATATCGGCTGTATGGTAAACGGCGCGGGACTTGCAATGTCCACAATGGATATTATCAAGCATTATGGAGGAGAACCGGCCAACTTCCTTGATGTTGGAGGCGGTGCAACCGCAGAAAAAGTCACGGAAGCATTTAAAATCATTCTTTCTGATCAAAACGTTAAAGGGATTTTTGTCAACATTTTCGGCGGCATTATGAAATGTGATGTCATCGCAGAAGGGGTTGTTGAAGCGACAAGACAAGTCGGTTTGACATTGCCGCTTGTTGTCCGTCTTGAAGGCACAAACGTGGACCTAGGGAAGAAAATCCTTAGTGAATCAGGATTAAATATTACATCTGCGGAATCAATGGCTGACGGCGCGCAGAAAATCGTATCCTTAGTTTAGGAAAGAATGAAAGGCAGGGGACCAGATAATGAGTGTTTTTATTAATAAAGATACAAGAGTTATTGTGCAAGGGATTACAGGTTCTACCGCTTTATTTCATACGAAGCAGATGCTCGAATACGGCACAAATATCGTAGGCGGTGTAACACCTGGAAAAGGCGGAACTGAAGTGGAAGGTGTTCCTGTATTTAATACAGTGGCTGAAGCAGTTCAAACGACCGGCGCTAACGCGTCTGTTATATATGTGCCGGCACCGTTTGCAGCTGATGCGATTATGGAAGCTGTAGATGCGGAGCTTGATCTCGTGATTTGTATTACAGAGCACATTCCGGTTTTGGACATGGTGAAGGTCAAACGCTTCATGGAAGGCAAGAAAACGAGACTGATAGGGCCCAATTGCCCTGGTGTCATCACGCCTGAGGAATGTAAAATCGGCATTATGCCTGGATATATCCATAAAAAGGGTCATGTAGGCGTTGTATCACGTTCAGGAACATTAACATACGAAGCGGTGCACCAGCTGTCAGAAGCGGGTGTAGGACAATCTACAGCTGTTGGAATCGGCGGCGATCCTGTAAATGGAACAAACTTTATTGACGTTTTAAAAGCGTTTAACGAAGATCCTGACACACATGCTGTCATCATGATTGGCGAAATCGGCGGTACTGCCGAAGAAGAAGCGGCAGAGTGGGTAAAAGCCAACATGACAAAACCGGTAGTTGGTTTTATCGGCGGGAAAACAGCACCTCCAGGGAAGCGCATGGGGCATGCAGGCGCCATTATTTCCGGCGGAAAAGGGACAGCTGATGAAAAAATCAAAACCCTAAATGCATGCGGTATCGAAGTTGCAGAGACACCTTCTGTAATGGGTGAAACCCTAATTAAGGTGCTGAAAGAGAAGAACTTGTTCGAAACTTGCAAAACGCACTAATAAAGAAGGGACAGCCGTCAAGGCTGTTCCTGCTTTTTCTGTCAAAAGGAGGTCAATATATTGGATCAGGCCGCTGCCTGTTTAATGATTTGCAGAATCAATCAATTATTATCCCCATCCCTTCTATTAAAATGGTGGAAAGCCGACCCGTCTATGTCGCTGACGTCACCAGTGTTAGAAACTGTTACTCAAGGTAAAATAAAGGCAGCTGCATTAAAAAACAAAATAGAAGAACATTATCCAAAACTTCAGCCTGTACTTGCTGCTTACCATGAGCAAGGCATTAACACCATCCCGATTTCTTCAAAGCAATATCCTTTCTGGCTGAAAACCATTTATGATCCCCCCGCCGTCCTGTTTGCAAAGGGTGATATGACCCTTCTTTCTAAAGGGAGGAAAATTGGAATTGTAGGGACAAGAAATCCAACAGCTTATGGGATACAAGTTGTCAATCATCTTACAAAAGAGCTTTGCCGTAAAAATTGGGTGATTGTCAGCGGACTGGCGTCTGGAATAGACGGAATGTCCCATGCTGCAAGTATTAAGGCGAAGGGACGGACAATCGGCGTCATTGCAGGTGGATTTCAACACATTTATCCCCGGGAAAACCTTCAGTTAGCTGATTACATGGCTAAACACCATATCCTTCTGTCAGAGCACCCACCTGAAACCAAACCCCAAAAATGGCATTTCCCTATGAGAAACCGTATCATCAGCGGACTAAGTGAAGGAGTTATTGTCGTGCAGGGCAAAGAAAAAAGCGGTTCGTTGATTACTGCATATCAAGCACTGGAACAAGGGAGAGAAGTATTTGCCGTACCCGGTTCATTATTTGACCCTTACGCCGGAGGTCCTATAAAACTGATCCAGCAGGGGGCTAAAGCAATAAGGTCAGCAGAGGATATTTTCGAGGAGCTTCCTGAGAGAAACGTTCAATATACGGAACCCTTTTGAATTATCGTTTGACAAACGGCATTGTAATATTTAATAATAGTGAGGATTTAAAGTTGCATATTGTTTTCTATTTAAATAATGACGTTCATCATAAAGAATGAAATGTTGAAAGCCAAATAAAGACAGCTGCAAAAACAAAATTGAAATACTTGAAGAGAGAGAACACCTCTTGAGGGGGATGAAAATGTCTGATTATCTAGTCATCGTGGAATCGCCCGCTAAGGCGAAAACGATTGAACGTTACTTAGGTAAAAAATATAAAGTGAAAGCATCAATGGGACATGTCCGGGATCTTCCAAAAAGTCAAATGGGAGTTGACATAGAACAGAATTTTGAACCGAAATATATTACCATTCGAGGTAAAGGGCCGGTATTAAAAGAGCTGAAAACGGCTGCGAAAAAAGCCAAAAAAGTGTATCTTGCAGCCGACCCCGACAGAGAAGGGGAAGCGATTGCATGGCACTTGGCACACAGCCTTGATTTAGATCTCAATTCAGATTGCCGTGTGGTGTTTAATGAAATTACAAAAGATGCCATTAAGGAATCGTTTAAGCATCCTCGCATGATCAATATGGATTTAGTGGATGCACAGCAAGCGAGACGTATTTTAGACAGGCTTGTCGGATATAAAATAAGTCCTATCCTATGGAAAAAAGTCAAAAAAGGGCTTAGCGCAGGCCGCGTACAATCTGTTGCCCTCCGTTTGATTATTGACCGTGAAAAAGAAATTAACGACTTTAAGCCAGAGGAATATTGGACAATTGACGGTACGTTCTTAAAAGGACAGGAAACGTTCGAAGCGAGCTTTTTCGGAAAAAACGGCAAAAAACTTCCTTTAAAAAGTGAAGCCGATGTAAAAGACATTCTTTCTCAGCTCAAAGGCAATAAATATACAGTTGAAAAAGTAACGAAAAAGGAACGCAAACGTAATCCGGCCTTGCCTTTTACCACTTCCACCCTGCAGCAGGAAGCTGCGCGTAAGCTCAATTTCAGAGCGAAGAAAACGATGATGATTGCACAGCAATTATATGAAGGAATTGATCTTGGAAGAGAAGGAACAGTCGGTCTGATCACCTATATGAGAACGGATTCAACCCGTATTTCAAATACGGCGGTTGATGAAGCAGCTGCATTTATTGATCAGGCATACGGCAAAGAGTTCTTAGGCGGCAAACGAAAGCCTGCGAAAAAGAATGAAAATGCTCAGGACGCTCACGAAGCAATTCGCCCGACATCAGTTCTCAGAAAACCAAGTGAATTAAAAGCATTGCTTGGAAGAGACCAAATGAGATTGTATAAATTAATTTGGGAGCGCTTTGTTGCCAGCCAAATGGCACCTGCTGTTCTTGATACAATGAGTGTTGACCTGACAAACAATGGTTTGACATTTCGTGCAAATGGAAGTAAAGTCAAGTTTTCCGGGTTTATGAAGGTGTATGTCGAAGGAAAAGACGACCAAATGGAAGAAAAAGACCGGATGCTGCCTGACTTACAGGAAGGCGACACGGTATTATCAAAAGATATAGAACCGGAGCAGCATTTTACCCAGCCGCCTCCGCGCTATACTGAGGCACGGCTTGTGAAAACTCTTGAAGAACTCGGCATCGGCCGTCCTTCCACATATGCACCGACGCTTGATACCATTCAGCGGCGTGGTTACGTGTCTTTGGATAATAAACGCTTTGTTCCGACTGAACTGGGACAGATTGTCCTTGACTTGATCATGGAATTTTTCCCTGAAATCATTAACGTTGAGTTTACAGCGAAAATGGAAAAAGACCTTGATCATGTTGAAGAAGGCAATACCGAATGGGTCAAGATTATTGATAACTTCTACACCGATTTTGAAAAACGCGTCAAAAAAGCCGAATCGGAAATGAAGGAAGTTGAAATCGAACCGGAATATGCAGGGGAAGATTGTGAATTATGCAGTTCTCCAATGGTATATAAAATGGGTAGATACGGTAAATTCTTAGCTTGCTCCAACTTCCCGGACTGCCGGAACACAAAACCGATTGTGAAACAAATCGGCGTGAAGTGCCCGAGCTGCGGTGAAGGAAATATAGTTGAGCGAAAATCGAAAAAGAAACGGGTCTTTTACGGCTGTGACCGTTATCCGGACTGTGAATTCGTTTCCTGGGACAAACCAATTGAACGAAAATGCCCGAAATGCGGGAAAATGCTCGTCGAGAAAAAACTCAAAAAAGGCATACAAGTCCAATGCGTGGAATGCGATTATAAGGAAGAACCACAGAAGTAGCGGTGAGCAGGGTCTTGCTCACCTTCTTTGTGTGTTAAAAGAAGGCCTTGAATAATAAACTAGGAGATGTGAAAGATGAACCAACAAACAGTGAATGTAATCGGAGCCGGACTCGCAGGAAGTGAAGCAGCATGGCAGCTTGCCAAACGGGGGATTCAAGTCAAATTATATGAAATGCGCCCTGTTAAACAAACGCCTGCGCACCATACAGATAAATTTGCCGAGCTTGTGTGCAGCAACTCTCTGCGCTCCAATACGCTTGCTAACGCTGTCGGTGTATTAAAAGAAGAAATGCGGGCGCTTGATTCAGCCATCATCGCGGCTGCTGACGAATGTTCGGTGCCTGCCGGCGGAGCTCTCGCAGTAGACCGTCATGAATTTGCCGCAAGTGTAACAAATCGGGTTAAAAATCACCCAAACGTAACTGTTATTAATGAAGAAGTGACAGGAATTCCTGAAGGCCCTACAATTATCGCAACGGGTCCGTTAACATCTGAATCACTGTCTGCACAGCTGAAGGAGCTGACTGGCGAAGACTATTTGTATTTTTATGACGCAGCGGCACCAATTGTAGAAAAAGACAGCCTTGATATGGATAAAGTATACTTGAAATCCCGTTACGATAAAGGTGAAGCGGCATACTTGAACTGCCCGATGACAGAAGAGGAGTTTGACCGTTTTCATGAAGCATTAACATCAGCAGAAACAGTTCCGTTAAAAGAATTTGAAAAAGAGATTTTCTTTGAAGGCTGCATGCCGATTGAAGTCATGGCAAAACGGGGAAAGAAAACAATGCTTTTCGGACCGATGAAACCGGTTGGTTTAGAGCATCCTGTTACAGGAAAACGTCCACATGCTGTCGTTCAGCTCAGACAGGATGATGCTGCGGGAACACTCTATAATATTGTAGGCTTCCAGACACATTTAAAATGGGGAGACCAAAAGGAAGTTCTCAAATTGATCCCAGGGCTTGAAAATGTAGAAATCGTCAGATACGGCGTGATGCACAGAAACACGTTCATTAACTCTCCAAGCCTGTTAAAGCCGACTTATCAATTTAATAACCGCAGTGATCTGTTCTTTGCAGGCCAAATGACGGGAGTAGAAGGATATGTAGAATCAGCTGCCTCAGGACTGGTAGCGGGAATTAATGCGGCTAAACTTGTTTTAGGAGAAGAGCTTGTCACTTTTCCTCAGGAAACAGCAATAGGCAGTATGGCTCACTATATTACAACAACAAACCAGAAGAACTTCCAGCCGATGAATGCAAACTTTGGGCTTTTAAAAGAATTGCCTGTTAAAATTAAAAATAAAAAAGAGCGTAATGAACAATATGCGAACCGTGCGATTGAGACAATTCAAACAATTTCGAAAACAATATAGGTATTGATTGCAACCTGAACGCGATTTGTGATACCATTTAAAAGCCCTTCAGGGGAGGTATTAGGCATGGAGAATGTTAAGAATTTCGTAAAGTTATTCGTTGAATATTTACAAATTGAAAAAAATTATTCACAATATACTATTGTGAATTATGTGGATTCAATTGAAGAATTCGAGACTTTCCTGCGCGTTCAAGGTATAAATGGATTTGAAAAAGCTGCATATCAAGATACTAGGATTTTTTTGACAGAAGCTTATGAAAAAGGTTTATCGAGAAGAACAATAAGCAAAAAGATATCTGCATTAAGAAGCTTTTATAAGTTTCTGATGCGGGAAAAGCTTGTTGAAGAAAATCCGTTTCAGCTTGTTCATCTGCCGAAACAAGAGAAACGGATACCAAAGTTTCTATATCAAAAAGAGCTTGAGGAGCTGTTTGAAGTTTCAGATATAAGCCAGCCAACCGGAATGAGGGATCAAGCGCTGTTAGAGCTTCTTTATGCTACCGGAATGAGGGTCAGTGAATGCTGTTCCATAACGGTTAACGACGTTGACTTATTTATGGACACTGTTCTTGTTCACGGTAAAGGCAAGAAGCAGCGCTATATCCCCTTTGGGTCTTACGCCCGCGAAGCGTTGAAGGTATATATGAATAGCGGAAGACAGTGCTTGCTGAGGAAAGCAAAAGAACCTCATGATCTATTATTCGTAAATCAAAGAGGCGGACCGCTTACAGCCCGAGGTATCAGACATATTTTAAGCGGGCTTGTTCAAAAAGCGTCCGGCACTTTACATATCCATCCGCATATGCTTCGACATACGTTCGCCACTCATCTGTTAAACGAAGGAGCAGATTTGAGAAGCGTTCAGGAACTGCTCGGGCATTCCAATCTGTCTTCGACACAGATATACACGCACGTTTCGAAGGAAATGTTGAGAAACACATATATGTCTCACCATCCAAGAGCTTTTAAGAAAAATTAAAGGAGGCCCTTTATGTCATCTTTTCATGCGACCACAATATTTGCCGTACAGCATAAGGGACGAAGCGCTATGTCCGGAGACGGCCAAGTGACATTTGGTCAGGCTGTTGTCATGAAACACACTGCAAGAAAGGTGAGAAAACTGTTTAACGGCAAGGTTCTTGCTGGGTTTGCGGGATCTGTTGCAGACGCTTTCACATTATTCGAAAAGTTTGAAGCTAAGCTTGAAGAATATAACGGCAACTTAAAACGGGCAGCTGTTGAGCTTGCGAAGGAATGGCGCAGTGATAAAGTGCTTAGAAAGCTTGAAGCCATGCTGATTGTTATGAACCAGGATACTTTGCTTCTCGTATCGGGAACAGGCGAGGTAATCGAACCAGATGACGGCATCCTCGCGATTGGGTCAGGAGGCAATTACGCTCTGGCAGCCGGAAGAGCTTTGAAAAAACATGCCGGTGAAACTATGTCTGCAAGTGAAATTGCTAGAGCCGCGTTAGAAACAGCAGGCGAAATTTGTGTTTACACGAACGATCAAATCATACTGGAAGAGCTTGAATAGAAAGGACTTGAGGCGCATGGAAAAACAATCGTTAACACCAAGACAGATTGTAGATCGGTTAGACCAATATATTGTCGGTCAGCAAAACGCGAAAAAAGCTGTCGCCGTGGCATTAAGAAACCGCTATAGAAGAAGTCTTCTGGATGAAAAGCTGAAGGACGAGGTCGTTCCGAAAAACATTTTAATGATGGGGCCTACCGGCGTTGGAAAAACTGAAATTGCAAGACGAATCGCTAAGCTTTCAGGAGCGCCATTTATCAAAATTGAAGCAACAAAATTTACCGAAGTCGGCTATGTAGGCAGAGATGTTGAATCAATGGTTAGAGACCTTGTGGAAACTTCTGTACGGCTTATAAAAGAAGAGAAAATGAATGAAGTAAAGGAGCAGGCAGAAGAAAATGCAAACAAACGCATTGTTCGTCTGTTAGTTCCTGGGAAGAAAAAACAATCAGGCGTTAAAAATCCGTTTGAAATGTTTTTTGGCGGCAGCCAACCGAACGGTGAAGATGAGGCGGAAAGCCAGGAAGAAGCAAACATTGAAGAAAAAAGAAAACGCATGGCACATCAGCTGGCTTTAGGAGAGCTGGAAGACCACTATGTAACAGTAGAAGTCGAAGAGCAGCAGCCTTCTATGTTTGACATGCTGCAGGGCTCGGGTATGGAGCAGATGGGCATGAATATGCAGGATGCGCTGAGCGGGTTAATGCCAAAGAAAAAGAAACGGCGCAAAATGACAGTCAGAGAAGCCAGAAAAGTCCTGACGAATGAAGAAGCAAGCAAACTCATCGATATGGATGAAGTCAGCCAGGAAGCTGTTCAAAGAGCAGAAGAGAGTGGGATTATCTTTATCGACGAAATTGATAAGATTGCAAAAAACGGTGGGGCGTCATCCTCTGCCGATGTATCTAGAGAAGGCGTTCAGCGGGACATTCTCCCAATCGTTGAGGGTTCTACCGTTGTCACTAAATATGGTTCGGTAAAAACGGACCATGTGTTATTTATTGCAGCAGGAGCGTTTCATATGGCCAAACCGTCTGATTTGATTCCTGAACTGCAGGGGCGTTTCCCGATTCGTGTAGAACTGAGCAAACTCACGGTAGACGACTTTGTAAGAATTTTGGTTGAGCCGGATAATGCGCTGCTGAAACAATATCAGGCATTATTAGAGACTGAAGGTATATCTCTTGAATTTTCTGACGAAGCTATTCATAAGATTGCTGAAGTGGCTTATCATGTGAACCAGGACACAGATAATATCGGTGCGAGACGCCTTCATACAATACTTGAACGTCTATTAGAAGATTTATCGTTTGAAGCTCCTGATGTAACAATGGAGAAAATAACGATTACACCACAGTATGTCGAAGAAAAGCTCGGAACGATAGCCAAAAACAAAGATTTAAGTCAATTTATATTGTGAAAAATTTAATAAGAGGAATGTTTAGGAGGATTATTTATCATGGCTTTATTACAAAAAACAAGAATTATTAACTCCATGCTGCAAGCTGCGGCAGGGAAACCGGTAAATTTCAAGGAAATGGCGGAGACGCTGCGGGATGTAATTGATTCCAATATTTTCGTTGTAAGCCGCAGAGGCAAACTCCTTGGATATTCTATTAACCAGCAAATTGAAAATGATCGTATGAAAAAAATGCTTGAGGATCGTCAATTCCCTGAAGAATATACGAAAAATCTGTTTAATGTCCCTGAAACATCTTCTAACTTGGATATTAATAGTGAATATACTGCTTTTCCTGTTGAAAACAGAGACTTGTTCCAAGCTGGTTTAACAACAATTGTGCCGATCATCGGTGGCGGAGAAAGATTAGGAACACTCATTCTTTCACGTTTACAGGATCAGTTTAATGACGATGACTTAATCCTCGCTGAATACGGCGCTACAGTTGTTGGAATGGAGATCCTGAGAGAAAAAGCAGAAGAAATCGAAGAGGAAGCAAGAAGCAAAGCTGTCGTTCAAATGGCTATCAGTTCTCTTTCTTACAGTGAGCTTGAAGCAATTGAGCACATTTTTGAAGAGCTTGACGGAAACGAAGGTCTTCTTGTTGCAAGTAAAATCGCTGATCGCGTCGGCATTACCCGTTCTGTTATTGTGAACGCACTCAGAAAGCTGGAAAGCGCGGGTGTTATCGAGTCAAGATCATTAGGAATGAAAGGTACTTATATCAAAGTCCTAAACAACAAATTCCTAATTGAATTAGAAAATCTAAAATCTCATTAATCATGTCAAAGAACCCCTTATAAGGGGTTCTTTTTTTATTTCAAATAAAGGAAATCAATATGCTTTAATTCCTGGGATGAAAGTCTTTCTTTGTAATAATTTTAATAAATCTCGCAAATTTCTTGAAAAAGGCTTAAAAATGACGAAAAGAATATAGAAAAAACAGAAATTCTGCTATTTTCAGGCTTATATTAAGGCGGAAAATGTAGTTCTAACAATCTAGGACTATGTACCTAGTTGTAAAATAGATAATTGTGAGGACATTTTTTTACACGATCTTCATAGACTTTATGCCTGTTATTTCTTACAATAAGCATATAGTTTTACAATTCTCGACAAGGATATTGAGGGTGAAAAAAACTGAAATGGAGGTAAGTGGATTTGAGCTTATTTTCTGGAACGATACAAAATCTTGAAAATGCCTTGAGCAGAGCGGATATTAAGCAAAAAGTCATAACTAATAATATCGCCAATATAGATACACCGAACTATAAGGCAAAAAAAGTCTCTTTCCAAAATTTATTAGATCAAGAATCCTCTCGTCTTGAAGCGATAAAAACAGACTATCGTCATATTGATTTTTCTGGCACTGATTCGAATTATTCAATTGTAACGAGCGGAGATACATCGTATCAGCAAAACGGAAACAATGTTGACGTTGACAAAGAGATGACAGAATTGGCACAAAATCAAATCAACTATCAAGCTTTAGTTGAAAGAATGAACGGTAAATTTAATTCGCTGAAGACCGTATTAACAGGAGGAAAATGATGACAGCTTTTCATAGCTTAAATGTTTCAGCATCTGCTTTAACAGCTCAGCGAGTCAGAATGGACGTTGTATCGTCTAACTTGGCAAATATGGATACGACAAGAGCTAAGCAGGTGAACGGAGAATGGGTCCCTTACAGAAGAAAAATGGTTTCCCTGCAGTCAAAAGGTGAATCGTTCTCTTCCATTCTCAATTCTCAAATGAGCGGAAGCGGCAATGCTGGAAACGGTGTGAAAGTTTCTAAAATTACGGAAGATGACTCAGAATTTAATCTTGTATATGATCCGACAGACCCTGATGCAAACGCTGAAGGATATGTACAAAAGCCTAATGTAGATCCGTTGAAAGAAATGGTTGACCTTGTCAGCAGCACAAGATCATACGAGGCGAATGTCACAGCGATGAATGCCACAAAGGGAATGCTGATGAAGGCGTTAGAAATCGGAAAGTAAGGTGAATGAATGTGATTAATGCAATTTCTCCTTTTCAGGTTCAAAATACTCAAAACACTCAAAATGCAACAAATCAAGTAAACAATAGCCAAAAAACAGATTCTTCAAATCAAACAAGCTTTTCGGAGCTTTTAAAAAACTCTATTAGTTCGTTAAATGAGTCCCAAGTAACTTCTGACAACATGACTAATGCCTTGGCTGCAGGAAAAGATGTAAATCTTGATGAGGTCATGATCGCCGCTCAAAAAGCAAGCATCTCTCTAACTGCAGCAACAGAGTTCCGCAATAAAGCAGTGGAAGCTTATCAGGAGATTATGAGAATGCAAATGTAGGGGGTCTGACGATTAAGAGAAAGAGTGGAATGACCGGGGGTTAACATGAATCGTACTCTAATGCAAATGAAAAACAAAACGAGCGAGTTTTGGAAAAATAGATCTAAATTACAAAAGATTTTAATGATTAGTGCTTTAGCGGCAATTATTATTATTGGAATTATTATTAGCGTTTTTGCTTCAAGTTCTAAAATGGCGCCGCTGTACAAAGATTTGTCTGCCGAAGAAGCAGGGCAAATCAAAGAAGAACTGGATGCGAAAAAAGTGCCGAACGAGCTTTCGAATGGCGGTACAGTGATTAGCGTTCCGGAGGATCAGGTTGATTCATTGAAAGTGCAGCTGGCTGCAGAAGGACTTCCTAAAACCGGATCAATTGATTATTCATTTTTTGGGCAGAATGCCGGCTTTGGTTTGACAGACAATGAGTTTGATATGGTGAAAGTGAAAGCAACACAGACGGAACTGTCAAATTTGATCAATGAAATGGACGGTATCAAAAACTCAAAAGTAATGATTAATCTCCCGAAAGACGCTGTGTTTGTCGGTGAGGAACAATCTGCAGCATCTGCATCAATCGTTCTGCAGATTCAACCGGGCTATACACTTGATCAAAGCCAGATCAACGGATTGTATCATCTGGTATCAAAAAGCGTGCCGAACCTAAAAGAAGATAACATCGTCATCATGGACCAAAACTCTACATACTACGACAAATCAGACAGCGATGCAGGGTCCTATGCGGATAGTTATTCTTCTCAGCAAGGAATTAAGTCTCAAGTTGAAAAAGACATTCAAAAACATGTTCAGTCACTGCTCGGTACGATGATGGGCCAAGATAAAGTCGTTGTCTCTGTTACAGCAGACATTGATTTCACCAAAGAAAATCGCACAGAAGACATTGTCGAACCTGTTGATAAAGAAAACATGGAAGGCATTGCAGTAAGCGCGGAAAAGGTATCTGAAACATACCAGGGTGACGGCGCAGCCAACGGTGGAACTGCCGGAACCGGTGACGAAGATGTAACAAATTATAAAGCTGACGGTGAAAATGCCGAAAGCGGAAACTATGAAAAAAGCAGCAATAAAATCAATTACGAGGTTAACCGAATCCACAAGGAAATCGCTGAAAGCCCTTATAAGGTCAGAGATTTAGGGATTCAAGTAATGGTAGAGCCGCCTGATGCCAAAAATACAGCGTCGCTATCAACTGAAAGACAGGATGATATACAAAAAATCCTCTCAACTGTAGTCAGAACATCATTGGATAAGGATGCTACACAAAACCAGAACCTTTCTGATGAAGATATTAATAATAAAATTGTGGTCTCCGTTCAGCCATTTGACGGGAAAGTCAACTTGGATACAAATACGGAAAAATCCTCAGGTATCCCGCTATGGGCATATATCGCAGGCGGTGTTTTAATCGCAGCGATCATTGTTCTGATCATTATGCTTGTCAGAAAGAAACGGGCGCAAGAGGATGAATTTGAGGAATATGAGTATGAGGTTCCTCAAGAACCAATCAATTTGCCTGATATCAATGAAGAGGAAAATGAAACAGCGGAAACAGTCAGACGAAAACAGCTTGAAAAGATGGCGAAAGACAAGCCGGAGGATTTTGCAAAACTGCTGAGAAGCTGGCTGGCCGAGGATTAGGAGGAATTAGAAATGGCGAGACGTGATCAAGATAAGCTTACAGGAAAACAAAAAGCAGCCATTCTCATGATTTCCTTGGGGTTAGATGTGTCAGCTTCTGTATATAAGCACTTAACCGATGAAGAAATTGAAAGGCTTACCCTGGAAATATCAGGTGTTCGAAGTGTCGATCATCAAAAAAAGGATGAAATTATAGAAGAATTTCATAATATAGCCATTGCGCAAGATTATATTTCTCAAGGCGGTCTAAGCTATGCGAGACAAGTTCTTGAGAAGGCGCTTGGAGAGAATAAGGCAGAAAACATTCTTAACAGGCTGACTTCTTCTTTACAGGTTAAACCATTTGATTTTGCCAGAAAAGCGGAGCCCGAACAAATTTTGAATTTTATACAGCAAGAGCATCCGCAGACGATGGCTTTAATCTTGTCTTATTTAGATCCTGTGCAAGCCGGGCAAATTTTATCCGAGCTGAATCCTGAGGTACAGGCTGAGGTTGCGAGAAGAATCGCGGTCATGGACAGAACGTCACCTGAAATTATTAATGAAGTAGAACGAATTCTGGAACAAAAATTATCTTCTGCATTTACTCAGGATTATACACAAACAGGCGGAATTGAAGCTGTTGTTGAAGTGTTAAACGGGGTAGACAGAGGAACAGAGAAGACGATCTTAGATTCATTGGAAATTCAGGATCCCGATCTTGCTGAAGAAATTAAAAAGCGGATGTTTGTCTTCGAAGATATTGTTACACTTGATAACCGCGCAATTCAGAGAGTCATTCGCGATGTTGAAAACGACGATCTGCTCCTTTCATTAAAGGTTGCAAGCGAGGAAGTCAAAGAAATTGTATTCAACAATATGTCACAGCGTATGGTTGAAACCTTTAAAGAAGAAATGGAATTCATGGGCCCTGTACGCTTGAAAGATGTAGAAGAAGCTCAATCAAGAATTGTAAGCATCGTCAGAAAGCTTGAAGAAGCCGGTGAAATTGTGATAGCAAGAGGCGGAGGGGACGATATTATTGTCTAATATCATTAAACAAGAATCATCTTTTTCTCCAAAAAAAGAAAGAAGAAAACTCTCTGTACAAGAGGTGCGTATCGAGCATTCTCACCTTTTGCAGGCTGAAGAGAACCCAGAAACGCTTATGGCCCGAGTGAAAGAGGAAGCTGACCGGATATCTGAGCAAGCAAACAGCCATATAGAAGCTATTCGCCGTCAAATCGAGCAGGAAAAAAATGATTGGGCGGCTGAAAAACAGCGGCTTATTGAGGAAGCAAAAGCCGAGGGCTTTGAACAAGGTATGGCATTAGGCAAAGCTAAGGCTATGCAGCAGTATGCCGAGCTGATCGACCAAGCAAACAGCATAACTGAAATGTCCAGAAAAGCTGTTGAGGATAAGCTTGAAGACGCTAATGAAGAAATCGTTGAGCTTGCTGTTGCACTAGCTAAAAAAGTTTGGCAGCAAAAGTCTGATGATAAAGAGGCTTTTCTTCTGCTAGTGAAACAGGTCATAAACGAAGTAAAGGAATATGACGATATATCAATATATGTTGATCCATATTACTATGAGACGGTCTTTCAGCAAAAAGATGAGATCAAGCAGCTCCTTTATAAAGAATGCCGGCTTGGTATATATGCTGATGAAAAAGCTCAAAAAGGATCCTGTTATATTGAAACCCCTTTTGGCAGGGTAGATGCGAGTGTTGACACTCAATTGATGCAATTGAAAGATAAACTTCTGACAGCGCTGGAAGCGGGTGCAGCTGAATGAAGACACAGAGTCTGATAGATTGTATAGAAATGACGGACTCGTATAAACGGTACGGAAAAGTCAAGCGGGTGATCGGCCTGATGATTGAATCAAAAGGACCTGCAAGCTCAATTGGCGACGTGTGCCTGATTTATGCAAAAGGGCAATCTGGAAAAGTCATTAAAGCTGAGGTTGTCGGCTTCCAGGAAGAAAATATTTTGCTTATGCCTTATTTAGAGGCTGCAAGCATTGCGCCCGGCAGCATTGTAGAAGCCACTGGTGAATCTCTTCGGGTTAAAGTTGGAGCCGGACTGATTGGACAAGTCATCGATGCTTTTGGCGAGCCGCTTGACGGAAAGCTTTTGCCGAAAGGGCTTTCGCCTGTATCGACGGAGCAATCACCGCCCAATCCGATGAAACGGCCGCCTATCCGTGAAAAGATGGGTGTCGGAGTCAGATCAATTGACAGCTTGCTGACAGTCGGTAAAGGCCAGCGGATTGGCATTTTTGCAGGAAGCGGTGTCGGAAAAAGCACATTAATGGGGATGATCGCCAAGCAGACAGAGGCTGACTTAAACGTCATTGCACTTGTTGGGGAACGCGGGCGAGAGGTTCGGGAGTTTATTGAAAAAGATCTTGGAAAAGAGGGGCTGAAACGATCGATTGTAGTCGTTGCCACCTCAGATCAGCCAGCATTAATGAGATTGAAAGCGGCATATACAGCAACGGCAATTGCTGAGTATTTCCGCGATAAAGGCCGGAATGTCATGTTTATGATGGATTCTGTTACAAGGGTGGCAATGGCGCAGCGTGAGATTGGACTGGCTGCCGGAGAGCCTCCGACGACAAAAGGCTATACACCGTCTGTGTTCGCTATTTTACCTCGTTTATTAGAGCGAACAGGTGCTAATGAACATGGAACCATTACGGCTTTTTATACAGTATTGGTAGACGGGGATGACATGAATGAACCGATTGCTGACACTGTTCGCGGAATTTTAGACGGGCATATTGTGTTGGACAGGGCGCTTGCTAATAAAGGCCAGTTTCCTGCAGTAAATGTACTAAAAAGCATCAGCAGGGTGATGTCAAACATATCGACAAGACAACACCTGGATGCAGCAAATAAATTCCGTGAACTTTTATCGACATATCAAAATTCGGAAGATCTCATTAATATCGGTGCTTATAAAAGAGGATCCTCAAGAGAAATCGATGAAGCGATACAATATTATCCGCAGCTTATTCAATTTTTAAAACAGGGAACAGACGAATCAGCATTATTGGAAGAAAGTATTGCTTCGTTAACTAGTTTGACAGGAAATGAGGAATAAACGTGGCTTATCAATTTAGATTCCAAAAGCTGCTGGAACTAAAAGAAAATGAGAAAGATCAATCCTTATCCGAGTATCAGCAATCTGTCTCTGAATTTGAAAATGTTGCTGAAAAATTATATGAGAATATGAGCAAAAAGGAATTGCTTGAACAAAATAAGGAAAAGAAATTGAAAAGCGGCATGAGTGTACAAGAAATGAGACATTACCAGCAATTTGTCTCAAATCTTGAAAATACGATTTATCACTATCAAAAGCTTGTCATCATGAAAAGAAATCAAATGAATCAAAAACAAGAAATTTTGACAGAGAAAAATATTGAAGTGAAAAAGTTTGAAAAAATGCGTGAAAAACAGTTTAAAATGTTTGCTCTTGAAGACAAAGCTGCAGAGATGAAAGAAATGGATGATATTTCGATTAAGCAGTTTATGATTCAAGGCCATTAGGAGCGAATGTAATGTCCGGCAAAAAGAAAGAATCAGGTAAGTTCCGCTCGGTTTTGCTTATCATTATCCTTCCGCTGATGTTTCTTTTAATCGCAGGGGGAATTGTTCTTTGGGCTGCTGGTGTCAATGTTTTAAAGCCGATACAGGAAGCTGCGGCAAAAACGCCGGTTCTAAAAGAATTGGTTCCTG
Source organism: Bacillus rugosus (assembly GCF_023238245.1). Lineage (NCBI taxonomy): Bacteria > Bacillati > Bacillota > Bacilli > Caryophanales > Bacillaceae > Bacillus > Bacillus rugosus. Next base: position 1,720,803 of record NZ_CP096590.1, read on the forward strand.
AAACCGAAAATAAAAAAGACACAGCATCAAGTAAGGATAGCAGTAATACGGCAGCTCTGGAAAAGACCATTAAGGATCAAAAAAGTGAAATCAGTATATTGAATAAAGACTTAGAAACGAGTAAATCTGAAATCGACAGGCTCAATCAAAAGATCCGTTCACTTGAAAAGACGGCGGAGGATCAAAAAAAGGCATCTGAAGATAATACTGAAAATACATCAGGCTCGAATTCTTCTACTGGAAATGACAAAGTGATCAGTGTATATAAAAGCATGGACAGCGGAAAGGCAGCTAAAATTATTGCCCAATTAAAGGAGCAAGAAGCGCTGAAAATATTGAATGGCCTAAGCAAAAAGCAGCTTGCTGACATATTGGCGAAAATGACTCCTGAGCAAGCAGCAACTTATACAGAAAAAATTGCTGCCAGCCAAGAATAGGGGGAATTAAAGGTGAAGCTACTTGAATTAGCGGGACCTTTGCTGCAAACCACGGCGGGTACTGCAGCTAAAACCATGAAAAGTAACCAGGGAGTTTTTCAAAACTGGCTTATGTCTGAGACCGGATTGAAGGAACTCTCAGAACAAGGAAAAGGAACTCCTGATACCAGTGAGCAGCTTTTAGCAGGTGCGCTTAAAACAATTAGTGAATGGCTACATGCAAATCCTGAAGATCAAGACAAACAAAAAGCGGAACTTCTGCAAACATTAAGCAAACTAACAGGGAAGCAGTTGGATGAAACTGCTCAGCAAGCGCTGCAGAATCTGTTGCAAGCGGTTGAATCAAAAATGTCCGGCGAGATGGATCAATTACTCACAGAAGCGGAGAAAATCATTTCAGAAGGTAAAACGGCCCTAGGAGTCAATGATTCTGCTGCAGACATTAATGGAGAACTGAAGTCTGATACAGAGCAATCAAATCAGGAGAATGAAGTATCTGAGAATGGTAAAGTACTTGTCCTTCTCCACATGTTCATTAGTCAGCTGCTAGAAGGGAATAAGCTGTCTGATCGCGGGAATGTCAATGAAGCTCATGTCATTTATCAAAATGGAGATCAATTTCTTTCTGCATTAGAAAAAAAGGGCGTAGCTCAACAGCTGATTCAGGATCTTAAACAGCAAATATTCACTAAAGAAAAGTCCAGTTCAAAACTTTATTCGATGACAGCGTCAGAGCTGAAAAGCTTTCAAAGCTTAATGGAACAAATGTCTATGCTTCCTCAAAAAGGGACCAAAGAATGGAATTTAGCTGAAAGTCAGCTGAAAGCGTTCTTGTTATCGAAATCATCCGAATCATCGCAAGACTTTGGAAAGCGTGTCTTCGCACCGCTCTCGCAGAGTTCATCCAGCAAAAGTGCATCGGATGTTTCTGGAAGTCTTCAGCCTGTAGATGGAAAATCAGGACTCCAAATGCTGTTTTCAGGATACCGGAGCACTGGGGGAGTGCAAACACTTGATCTGCAGCAGCTTTCATCTGATTTACCGACTGCTGAAACAAAAACGGTGGCTGATCAAGTGATCAATGCGTGGAAGCAGATGAAGTATACGCCTTTCGGCAGATCGACGGGAAGTTTCACTATTCGGCTGAACCCTGAGCATTTAGGGTTTGTCACAATCAAGCTGACAAATGAAAATGGAATGTTTCAGAGTAAAATCATCGCATCGAGCCAATCAGCAAAAGAACTGCTTGAACAGCATCTTCCTCAGCTGAAGCAATCATTACCAAATATGGCCGTCCAAATTGACCGTTTTACTCTCCCTGTCCAAAGCGGGGATCAGCCGATCTATGGCCAGCTTGCAGATGAACAGAAACAGCAGCAAGAAGGGCAGAGACAGCAAAGACAGAAAAAGCAATCAAATGATTTCGGCGATATCCTCGATGAAGTATCGATGGTTGAATTGGAGGAAGAAGAATGACTTCTATAAGTTCAGAATATAAACTGCCTGAAAAAACAAACACTGTGACGACTAGCAATAGCAGCTTGGGGAAAGATGAGTTCTTAAAAATATTAATGACCCAAGTCCAAAACCAAGATCCGCTCAACCCGGTTGATGACAAAGAATTTATCAGTCAGATGGCGACTTTTTCAAGCTTGGAGCAAATGATGAACATGAATAAGACCATGACTCAATTCGTTGAGAATCAAGATCCGTTTACTTCGTATGTTGATTGGTTGGGAAAAGAAGTATCTTGGACTGATGGTCAAAGTACAACAGATAAAACTGGCACTGTATGCTCTGTTAAACATTCTAAAGGAAACTATTATCTCATTCTTGATGATGGGACCGAGATCAACCCGTGGAATGTAATGTCTGTAGCACAGTCTTCTAAATAAAAAAATCTGGGGGAATTTATAATGTTACGTTCACTTTATTCTGGAATCAGCGGTATGAAAAACTTTCAAACAAAGCTTGACGTTATCGGCAACAACATAGCCAACGTGAATACAGTAGGATTCAAAAAGAGCCGTGTTACCTTTAAAGATATGGTAAGCCAAACGATTGCCGGCGGTTCTGCGGCTGGTGCAACTATAGGCGGTACGAACTCTAAGCAGATCGGTTTAGGTTCATCTTCAGGCACAATCGATACAATTCATTCAACAAGCGCAACACAAAGCACAGGAAGAACACTTGATTTAGCGATTGACGGCGATGGTTACTTTAGAATTGATACAGGCGACGGAACGGCTTATACACGAGCAGGAAACTTCTATTTAGATAATACCGGAACATTGGTTACAGGTGATGGCTACCATGTATTAAATATGGATGGTGGAACTATTCAAATTCCTACAGATGCACAAAGTTTTAGTATTGGTTCTGATGGAAAGGTGTCAATTGTTGACGCAGGCGGTCAAACACAAGACGGCGGACAAATCGGGATTGTTACTTTTGCAAACAGCGACGGTTTGGATAAAATTGGAAGTAACTTATACCGTGAATCTTTAAACTCTGGGACTGCCAGTCCAGCCAACCAGCCTGGTGATGGAGGTACAGGTTCACTTAAATCAGGATTTCTCGAAATGTCTAACGTTGATTTAACTGACGAATTTACTGAAATGATCGTTGCCCAGCGTGGATTCCAATCAAACTCAAAAATTATTACAACATCTGATGAAATCCTTCAAGAACTGGTTAACCTTAAACGTTAAGGAGGGAGGGGAGGCGAGTAATCGCTTCTCCGCTGTTTTATGATTAAAGTAACCCGTTTGAATGGGCAGCCTTTTACACTGAATGCGTTATTTATTGAACAGATTGAATGTTTTCCGGATACTACAATCACTCTGTCAAACGGTAAGAAGTTTGTAGTGAAAGAAGATGAAGAAGCTGTTCTGGAAAAGATCGCATCTTTCTACCGAAAAATACAAATATTTTCAATGGATCAAGGAATAGAGGAACCGGAATGAAGAAAAAATTAATGATCATTTTACTAATTATTCTTATTGTAATTGGTGGTCTCGGGGCGGCGGCTTATTTTGTTTTAGGCGGAAAGTCCGAAAAAAGTGAAGCGAAAAAAAGTATTGATGAAATCGTTGCATCTTCTGTTGATGTAGAAGAGATCACAACAAATTTAAAGTCTGATAACATTATCCGGCTTGCTATTAAACTTGAAACTGACTCTGATAAATCAAAAGAAGAACTTGAAAAGCGGGATTTTCAAGTAAAGGACGCTGTAATATCACTGCTGGCTGATACGAATGCTAATGAGATTGAGGGAGACAAGGGAAAAGAAGCCTTTAAGAAGGAACTAAAAGATAAAATAAATAGCTACCTCCAAGAAGGAAAAGTAGAAAAAGTGTATATTACCTCCTTTAATCTGCAATAAACAATAATTTGACAGAATACGGAGGTGAGGAAAATGTCAGGAGAAGTTCTCTCCCAAAATGAAATAGATGCACTGCTTTCTGCAATATCAACTGGTGAAATGGACGCTGAAGAGCTGAAAAAAGAAGAAAAAGAGAAGAAAGTGAAAGTTTATGATTTCAAACGTGCGCTGCGGTTTTCTAAGGATCAGATCCGCAGTTTAACGAGAATTCATGACAATTTTGCAAGACTTCTTACTACTCACTTTTCTGCTCAGCTCAGAACCTATATTCACATATCTGTCAGCTCTGTTGACCAGGTCCCTTATGAGGAATTTATCAGATCCATCCCGAACATGACGATTTTAAATCTGTTTGATGTCCATCCGATGGAAGGCAGAATTATGATGGAGGTTAATCCGACGATTGCATATACGATGATGGATCGGGTAATGGGCGGAATAGGAATCAGTCATAATAAGGTAGACAGCTTGACAGAAATTGAAACGAAAATCATTTCTAATTTATTTGAAAATGCACTGGGAAATTATAAAGAGGCTTGGCAGTCAATTGCTGATATTGAACCGGAAATGACTGAGTTTGAAGTGAATCCGCAATTCGTTCAGATGGTATCTCCTAATGAAACGGTCGTGGTAATCTCACTCAATACCCAAATCGGTGAAATCAGCGGTGTCATAAATCTCTGTATCCCGCATATCGTCCTCGAGCCGCTCATACCGAAGCTTTCAGTCCACTATTGGATGCAATCAGATAGAAATGAGCCAAAGCCTGAGGAAACAAAGTCGCTTGAAAAACGTATCATGACAGCACAAATACCTGTCGTGGCCGAGCTCGGCACATCTGAACTGACAATAGAAGAGTTTTTAAGTTTAGAAGTCGGAGACTGCATAACTTTGGACAAATCAGTCACGGATCCTCTTACTGTATTGGTCGGAGATAAGCCGAAATTTTTAGGACAAGCCGGCCGGGTGAATCGAAAACAGGCAGTGCAAATATTAGATCACGACATAAGAGGTGAACAAGATGGAGAATAATAGATTATCTCAAGATGAGATTGACGCGCTTCTTAACGGCACAGGCAGCACGCCGGATGAGCCAGAGGTTCCGGAAATACATGACTTATCGGAAATGGAGCGTGATGCGATCGGTGAAATCGGAAATATTTCATTCGGCAGTTCTGCGACAGCACTGTCAACGTTATTAAATCAAAAGGTCGATATTACGACTCCGAGCGTAACTGTCATTCCTAAAAGTAAAATCAGCGATGCGTTTCCTGAACCGTATGTAGCGATTGAAGTGAATTATACGGAGGGCTTCAGCGGCAGCAATCTGTTGGTCGTGGAACAAAATGACGCGGCAATCATTGCTGACTTAATGATTGGGGGAGACGGAAAAGGCGCGGACCCTTCACTGGGTGAAATCCATTTAAGCGCGGTTCAAGAAGCGATGAACCAAATGATGGGTTCGGCAGCTACATCAATGTCTACTGTATTCAGTAAAAAAATTGATATTTCACCGCCTCGGGTTGAATTGCTTGATGTCACTGAAGAAAAGGGAACTGACCGTATTCCTGATGATGAAATGCTGGTGAAAGTTTCTTTCAACTTAAAGGTGGGAGATTTAATAGACTCCAGCATTATGCAGCTTTACCCGCTGACATTTGCGAAAGATTTAATTTCAAGCCTTATGAATACAGGGAATGCAGAGGAAGAAACAACGCCGCAGCCTGATGTTACATATGAGCAGCCGAAAGAGCCTGTGACGCCAGAGCCGCGTATTGAACCACAGCAGCAACAGCCGCCAAAAAGGCAGGGAACACCGAAAAAAACAGCGCCAGTTCAGGTTTCACCGGTTGAATTTTCCGCGTTTGACCCAAACGAGGCTTCACAAACTCCTATTAACAATCTGGATATGCTTTTGGATATCCCGCTTTCGATCACTGTTGAGCTTGGCAGAACAAAGAGAAGCGTAAAAGAGATTTTGGAGCTTTCTGCCGGAAGTATTATTGAGCTTGATAAATTAGCCGGTGAGCCGGTAGATATTCTAGTTAATCAGCGTATCGTTGCCAAAGGCGAGGTCGTTGTCATTGAAGAAAACTTCGGTGTAAGAGTCACTGACATTTTAAGCCAGGCAGAGCGCATTAATAATTTAAAATAACGAAATACAAGGAGAGAGATAGAGTATGGCACACAGAATTTTAATTGTAGATGACGCAGCATTTATGCGAATGATGATTAAAGATATTTTGGTGAAAAACGGTTTTGAAGTAGTAGCGGAAGCTGAAAGTGGAGCACAAGCAGTAGAAAAATATAAAGAGCATTCTCCTGACCTCGTTACTATGGATATTACAATGCCAGAAATGGATGGGATTACAGCATTAAAAGAAATTAAACAAATTGATGCACAGGCAAGAATCATTATGTGTTCTGCTATGGGACAGCAATCAATGGTTATCGATGCTATTCAGGCAGGCGCTAAGGATTTTATCGTAAAACCTTTCCAGGCAGACCGTGTGCTTGAAGCAATCAACAAAACATTAAGTTAAAGGGTGTACGACTGTTGAAAAAGAGTCAATATTTCATCGCTTTTATCTGTTTTTTCGTTTTATCCAGTGTACATCCGATTGCTGCTGCCGCGGCAGACTCTGATAATTCAACTGTAAACGAATGGTTTCAAAAGAAAGATGAAAAAACTGCAGATAAGTCAGAGCAAAAGGAAGAAAAAACAACACAAACTGCTGATGAGACGGAGGGAGCGGCTGCTCCTTCTGTCTCAGCTTTTGATTTTGTGAAGATGATTTTCGCTTTATTGTTTGTTATCGTGCTGATTTACGGGTTGGTCAAGCTCATGAACAAAAGAAATAGGCTCCTAAAGCCTTTTCAATATGTTGAAAATATTGGCGGCACATCGGTCGGCCAAAACAGATCCATCCAATTGATCAAAGTTGGAAAAAGCGTGCTCGTCGTCGGTGTAGGAGAGACGATCCAACTGCTGAAAGAAATTGAGGATGAAACAGAGATTGAAGTGATTCTCAGCCAGCATGAAGAGGCGATGTCAAGCAAAATAGAGTGGCAAAAATTTGTGAAACCGCTGAAGGGTTCTGAACATCAGCCGCAGCAAAAACTGCCTTCATTTTCAAAAGCATTAAAAGAGCAGCTTGAAGAGTTAAAACAAAACCGTTCTGAAGGAAAGAAGAAAGGCCCACGTCATCATGAATGAGTTTATAAATATTTTCAGTTCAAGTGATCCGGAAAACGTAAGTTCAACTGTTAAATTACTATTATTGTTAACTGTATTTTCAGTGGCGCCTGGAATATTGATCCTTATGACTTGTTTTACTCGCATCGTCATTGTTCTATCATTTGTCAGGACTTCACTGGCGACGCAATCTATGCCGCCAAACCAGGTTCTTATCGGACTTGCGCTGTTTTTAACGTTTTTTATTATGGCTCCTACTTTTTCAGAGATTAATAAAGAAGCGCTAACTCCATTGATGGACAACAAAATCAGCTTGGACGAAGCGTATACGAAAGCTGAGGAACCGATTAAAGAATTTATGAGTAAACACACAAGGCAGAAGGATCTGGCGCTGTTTATGAATTACGCGAAAATGGATAAACCCGAATCATTAAAGGATATTCCGCTAACTACAATGGTTCCCGCTTTTGCCATATCGGAGCTTAAAACAGCGTTTCAAATAGGTTTTATGATTTTTATCCCATTTTTAATTATAGATATGGTAGTGGCGAGCGTCTTAATGTCAATGGGAATGATGATGCTCCCTCCAGTTATGATTTCTCTGCCCTTTAAAATATTACTTTTTGTTTTAGTAGACGGCTGGTATTTAATTGTGAAATCTTTACTTCAGAGCTTTTAGGGTAGGTGCTAAACGTGAGTTCAGAATTTGTAATTTCTATGGCGGAAAAAGCTGTATACGTAACGCTGATGATCAGCGGGCCATTATTGGCTATTGCTTTACTGGTCGGTTTAATCGTCAGCGTATTTCAGGCAACAACTCAAATCCAGGAACAGACTTTGGCGTTTATTCCAAAAATCGTGGCGGTTCTCCTGGCCCTGATTTTTTTTGGCCCATGGATGCTGTCCACCATTCTTTCATTTACAACAGAGCTGTTTTCTAATTTAAACCGTTTTGCAGGGTAATGTAGAGATGAATTCAATTATTGACTTATTTCCTGCTTTTTTATTGGTTTTTATTAGAATCTCTGCTTTTTTTGTAACGATTCCGTTATTTGGACACCGGAATGTTCCAGCTGTTCATCGTATTGGATTTGCTTTTTTTCTCGCGGTCATTTGTTTCAGCACCATTGATAAACCTCCCTCTTTGGAGATAGATGGGCAATATATGCTCTTGACGTTTAAAGAAGCTTTGGTTGGTCTCTGTCTAGGCTTAATAGCTTATATGATGATTGCTGCAGTGCAGATTGCCGGCTCGTTTATTGATTTTCAAATGGGATTTTCAATTGCGAACGTTATTGATCCGCAAACCGGTGCACAAAGTCCATTAATCGGCCAGTTCATCTATACGATGGCACTTTTGTTTATGCTGAGTGTCAATGCCCACCATTTGCTGCTGGACGGTATTTACTACAGCTTTCAGTATATTTCTGTTGATCAGGCATTTCCGAATTTCGGCGATGAAAAGTTTGCTTATTTTATCGCGAAAAGCTTTAATGCGATGTTTATTATCGCTTTTCAAATGTCAGCGCCTGTTGTGGCCAGTTTGTTTCTTGTTGATTTAGCATTAGGTATCGTGGCTCGAACTGTTCCGCAATTAAATGTATTTGTGGTCGGTCTGCCTTTAAAGATCGCTGTCAGTTTCATCATGCTCATTGTGTGTATGTCCGTTATGTTCGTCGTTGTGCGGAATATCTTCAGTTTAACGATTGAAACGATGCGGAATCTTTTAGCATTGGTCGGTGTTTCTTAATGAAGCTTAGAATTGACCTGCAGTTTTTTGCGGGAGAGAAGACGGAGAAAGCCACTCCGAAAAAACGGAAGGATACGCGAAAAAAAGGGCAGGTAGCCAAAAGCTCGGATGTCAATACCGCTATTTCTTTACTAGTAGTATTCCTTTCGTTTATTGCCATTGGCCCGTATATGAGAGACAGGCTGCTGTCATTTTTAGAAACATTTTATACCGAGTCGCTCACAATGAAGCTCTCAGAATCCAATGTTCATACACTGTTTATCAGCTTATTAAAGGATATGGGCATGATACTTGCACCGATTTTACTTGTAGCCCTTGTTGCAGGGGTCGTCAGCAACTATGTGCAGGTAGGGTTCTTGTTTTCTACTGAAGTGATACAGCCTAAGCTTGAAAAGCTGGACCCGATCAAAGGCTTTAAACGAATATACAGTATGAGGGCGATTGTAGAGCTGATTAAATCCATATTGAAAATCACAATTGTCGGTTTTGCAGCTTTCGCTGTGCTTTGGCTGCATTATGGAGAAATTCTCCGGCTCCCGCTCCTGACACCCGAAGAGGCACTTTCTTTTGTTTCAAAACTCACCTTGTGGATGGGACTGAGCGGTGCGGGGGTTTTGTTGATACTTGCTGGTCTCGACTATTTATATCAGAGATTTGACTATGAGAAAAATATCAAAATGTCAAAGCAGGATATAAAAGATGAGTACAAAAAATCTGAAGGAGACCCGATTATCAAGTCTAAAATTAAACAAAGGCAGCGGGAAATGGCGATGAGGCGGATGATGCAGGAAGTTCCAAAAGCAGATGTCATTATCACAAACCCGACCCATTATGCGATTGCCCTAAAATATGATGAAGAAAAAATGGACGCTCCTTATATTGTTGCAAAAGGTGTAGACCACCTAGCGTTAAAAATTAGGAAAATTGCTAAAGAGCATGATGTCATGATGGTAGAAAACAGGCCGCTTGCCCGTGCGTTATATGATCAGGTAGAAATCGACCAGACAGTGCCGGAAGAATTTTTTAAAGTTTTGGCAGAAATTCTGGCTTACGTATATAAAACAAAACAAAAAGTATATTGAATTTTTCGATTTAAAAGGAGAGAAAAAACAGCATGTCAACAAGAGATTTATCCGTTTTAATAAGTGTTGTCCTCATTGTGGCGATGCTGGTGATTCCATTTCCTCCATGGCTGTTAAGTATTTTGATCATTATTAATATTTCTCTTGCGTTGATCGTGCTTCTCACCACAATGAATATGCAGGAAGCGCTTCAGTTTTCGATTTTTCCGTCACTGTTGCTTCTTCTAACCCTATTTCGTTTGGGTTTGAATGTCTCAACTACCCGTTCAATTCTTTCCCATGGTGAAGGAGGAAAAGTCGTCGAGACTTTCGGAAACTTCGTTGTCGGCGGAAATGTATTAGTTGGACTCGTTGTATTTATCATCCTTATTATTATTCAGTTTATCGTGATTACGAAAGGTGCTGAACGTGTTTCCGAGGTTGCAGCAAGGTTTACGCTGGACGCAATGCCGGGGAAGCAGATGAGTATTGATGCTGATTTAAACGCAGGGATGATTACCGAACAGGAAGCGAAGCACCGCCGCGAAAAAGTGGCAAGAGAAGCAGACTTTTATGGAGCAATGGACGGTGCCAGTAAATTTGTAAAAGGTGACGCGATTGCCGGAATCATCATTGTGATGATCAATATTATTTTCGGTATCGTGATCGGAATGCTTCAGCAGGGCATGTCCATTCAAGAGGCCGCTTCAAAATTTACAATGCTGACTGTAGGGGATGGAATTGTTTCGCAAATTCCGGCGCTGTTAATTTCTACAGCGACGGGTATTGTCGTGACTAGAGCTGCCTCTGAAGGAAACTTAGGGCATGACATTACAGGTCAGCTGTTTGCCTATCCAAAGCTTTTATACGTCGCAGCATCTACGATTTTGCTTCTTGGTATTTTCACTCCGATTGGCATTTTTCTGACGGGGCCGCTTGCAGGGCTGCTTGCTTTCGGCGCTTATATGCTATCTAAATCAGGTAAGGAAAAAGAAGAAGTAGATGAGATTCTCGAGGAAGAGGCTGAGGTTGACGACCTTAAAAGCCCTGAAAGCGTTGTTCAGCTTCTGCACATCGATCCAATAGAGTTTGAGTTTGGATATGGTCTGATACCGCTTGCTGATGCCAATCAAGGCGGTGATTTATTAGACCGAATTGTGATGATACGCCGTCAGTTGGCTCTGGAACTCGGGCTTGTCATTCCTGTCGTGCGCATCAGAGACAATATAGCGTTACAGCCTAATGAATACCGATTGAAAATTAAAGGCAACGAAGTAGCAAAAGGCGAGCTGTTGCTTGATCATTATTTAGCGATGTCGCCTACACCTGAAGACGATCTCATTGAAGGGATTGAAACAGTGGAACCTTCATTCGGACTGCCAGCCAAGTGGATTAGCGAATCGGTAAAAGATGAAGCTGACATGCTTGGTTATACAGTCGTCGATCCTGCTTCAGTCGTTTCGACCCATATTACGGAGAAAATTAAGCAGTATGCCCACGAATTGATCGGAAGACAGGAGACGAAACAGCTGATCGATCACTTGAAAGAAACGTATCCAGTCCTTGTGGAAGAGGTTACGCCTAATCCGTTGTCTGTCGGTGATATTCAAAAGGTGCTGGCCAAGCTTTTGAAAGAAAAAGTTTCAATCCGAAACTTAGTAACCATTTTTGAAACGCTTGCTGACTATGGAAAATTAACAACAGATTCTGATCTTTTGACAGAGTATACAAGACAGGCACTGGCTAAACAAATTACAGCCCAGTTTGCCAAAGAAAATGAAGTGTTGAAGGTTGTTACTTGTTCGGGTCGTGTAGAAAAGGCAATTGCAGATGGTGTACAGCAAACAGAACACGGAAATTATTTGTCGCTTGAACCAGATGTTTCAGAAAGTATTGTACGCTCCGTCGCTAAAGAAGCCGAACAGCTTTCATTACGTCAGGAAACTGCGATCCTTCTCTGCTCGCCGCCTGTCAGAATGTATGTGAAACAGCTTCTGGAACGATACTTCCCTGACCTTCCGGTACTTTCTTATAACGAACTTGAGGCGAATGTTGAGGTACAAAGCATTGGAGTGGTGGATATTTAATGAAAATAAAAAAATTTACTGCTGCTTCAATGCAAGAAGCGGCACTTCTCATCAGAAAAGAGTTAGGTAATGAAGCGGTCATATTAAATTCGAAAAACATTAAAAAACGAAAATGGTTTGGACTCATCAACAAGCCTGCTGTTGAAGTAATTGCCGTATTGGATCAGGACTTTCTTGAGCAAAAAAGGCCTAAGAAAGCAACTGAGCCGAAACCAGCATTAAAAACTCCGGTCAGCAGTCCGAAAATAGAGGAGAGGACATATCTCCCTCAAATTCCGGCGCAACATGAGCCTGGTGATTTTTCAGTTTATCAATCTGTACTTCCTGAGCCGCTGCGAAAAGCAGAAAAGCTTTTGCAGGAAACGGGAATTAAAGAGTCGACGAAGACGAGTGCTCTGAAAAAATTGCTTCGCTGCTCTGTGGAAGCGGGCGGTCTGACGGAAGAAAACGTGATCGGCAAACTTCAGGATATACTATGCGATACGCTGCCTTCAGCAGACAAGTGGCAGGAGCCTATTCACTCAAAGTATATCGTGCTGTTTGGTTCAACAGGGGCTGGAAAAACAACAACACTGGCTAAGCTCGCAGCCATATCTATGCTTGAAAAACAGAAAAAAATCGCTTTTATTACAACAGATACGTATCGGATAGCAGCTGTTGAACAGTTGAAAACATACGCCGAACTGCTGCAGGCTCCTCTGGAAGTTTGCTATACAAAAGAAGAATTTCAGCAGGCGAAGGAGTTATTTTCTGAGTATGATCATGTGTTTATTGATACAGCCGGAAGAAACTTCAAGGAGCAGCAATACATTGAAGAATTGAAAGAAACGATTCCTTTTGAGAGCAGCATTCAGTCATTTCTCGTTTTATCCGCGACTGCAAAATATGAAGATATGAAGTATATTGTCAAACGTTTTTCATCCGTCCCTGTCAATCAGTTTATTTTTACGAAATTAGATGAGACTACTTCCTTAGGTTCTGTATTTAATATACTGGAAGAATCAAAAATAGGTGCCGGGTTTATAACGAACGGCCAGAATGTGCCGGAGGATATACAGACTGTATCTCCACTTGATTTTGTAAGGATGCTGTGCAGATGAATAGATTTGACCAAGCAGCAACTTTACGGGCGAAAATGGAAAAGCGTCAGCGTGTTCTGCCAATGGTTTATTCACAAAAAGCGAAGACACTTGCTGTCATCAGCGGCAAGGGCGGTGTCGGAAAATCCAATATTACCTTAAATATGGCCCTTGCGCTGCAGGGTAAAGGTAAGAAGGTACTGCTCATCGATCTTGATATTGGGATGGGGAACATTGATATATTAATTGGAGACTTATCGTCCGCCACGATTATCGATGTATTAACCGATCGAAAGCCTTTGATGCAGTCATTATCCACTGGGCCAAAGGGTTTGCGGTATATATCAGGGGGAACCGGCCTGGATGTAATGTTCAAGCTGGATCAGAAAAAATGGGCGTTTTTTGCTAATGAGCTTTCTCATGCACTAAGCCAGTTCGATTATGTGCTGTTTGACATGGGAGCGGGCTTATCAAAAGATCAGCTGCCTTTTATTTTATCGGCAGAAGATATTTTGATCATAACAACTCCCGAACCAACGGCCATCATGGACGCATACAGCGCTGTCAAGCACTTGGTTTTAACAGGAAATAAACTTTCAATGAATGTGGCTGTCAATCGGTGCCGTGATCAAAAGGAAGGGCTGGAGGCTTTTACTCGCCTTTCCCGCACGATTCATATGTTTTTGGATGTTCAGGTTCAGTTTGCCGGTTCCGTTTCTGACGATCCGATCGTGGGCAAAGCAGTTATCGAACAGGTTCCTTTTTTCATAAAAAGTCCTCAGGCAAAAGCCAGCCGGTCAGTCCGTCTTTTAGCGGACGCCTTGTTTGAAAGAGAAGAAACAAGACACAAAGAAGACAAACAGACATTTATTGAGAAATTATCTTCTTTTTTAATGAGGAGGGCTTAATTTGATTCGTGTGCTTGTAGTTGATGATTCAGCTTTCATGAGAAAAATGATAAGTGACTTTTTAACCGAGGAACAGCAGATAGAAGTAATCGGAACTGCGAGAAACGGAGAAGAAGCGCTTAAGAAGATTGAATTACTAAAACCGGATGTTGTTACTCTTGATGTTGAAATGCCGGTCATGAATGGAACAGACACACTGCGCAAAATCATTGAGATTTATAACTTGCCGGTCATCATGGTGTCAAGCCAGACCGAAAAAGGAAAAGAGTGCACCATTAATTGTTTAGAGATCGGTGCCTTTGACTTTATCACAAAGCCATCAGGCTCAATATCTCTGGATTTGTACAAAATTAAAGAACAATTGGTTGAGCGTGTTGTCGCGGCTGGACTTTCCGGCAAGCGGAAACACTCTGTTTCACAGGCAGTTCGGCCTGAACCTATAGTACGTGCTGTAAAGCCTGAATTAAGCAAGCCGAGACCCGGCACAGGCAAACAAATTGTATGTATCGGCACATCAACAGGCGGTCCAAGGGCGTTACAAAAGGTGATACCGAAGCTCCCTAAGGATTTGAACGCACCAGTGGTTGTTGTTCAGCATATGCCTGAAGGTTTTACTGCTTCTTTGGCTGAGCGGCTGAATCATTTATCCGACATTCAAGTAAAAGAAGCAAAAGATGGTGAAGCAGCTCTTAACAGCTGTGTTTACATAGCACCGGGAGGAAAAAACATATCCGTTATCAAAAACAGCGGAGGACTCCAGATCGTGCTTGATAATCTTGATACGCCAAGCCGTCATAAACCATCAGCTGATTATTTATTCCGTTCTGTCGGTAAACTGGCAGACTATGAAAAAGTAGCGGTTATCATGACCGGAATGGGCAGTGACGGCACTGCCGGCTTAAAGGACATGGTTACGGCCGGCAATGTGAAAACCATTGCGGAGTCTGAAGATTCTTGTGTCGTATATGGGATGCCGAAAGCAGCTGTTAAAGCGGGCCTCATCCATGAGATTAAACATGTGGAAGATATCGCAGCATCCATCACAAGCTGTGTGAAAAAAGAAAGGGTGTGATTCAAATGGATATGAATCAGTATTTAGATGTCTTTATTGATGAGAGTAAAGAACATTTACAAACATGTAATGAAAAGCTTCTCCTTTTAGAGAAAGACCCGACTGACCTTCAGCTCGTTCATGATATATTCAGAGCTGCCCATACATTAAAAGGAATGAGCGCAACGATGGGCTATACCGACTTAGCACATCTAACCCACCTGCTTGAAAACGTGCTGGATGCATTCAGAAACGGAGACATGGCAGTTACCCCAGACTGGCTGGATATTTTGTTTGAAGCCTTGGATCACCTGGAAGCTATGGTTCAGTCTATTATTGACGGCGGGGATGGTAAAAGAGATATCTCAGAAGTGAGTGCCAAGCTTGATGTGAATGGTGCGCACGCTGAAACAGCTGCTTCTGCGGAAGTTGCAGAAGCAGCTGTTTCAGCATCTGATTGGGAATATGACGAATTTGAGCGGACTGTTATACAAGAAGCTGAGGAGCAAGGTTTCAAACGATATGAAATCAAGATTTCTCTGAACGAAAACTGTATGTTAAAAGCAGTTCGTGTCTATATGGTGTTTGAAAAGCTTAATGAAGTTGGGGAAGTAGCCAAAACAATTCCAAGTGCGGAAGTGCTTGAAACAGAAGATTTCGGCACTGACTTTCAAGTTTGTTTCTTAACACATCAATCAGCGGAAGAGATTGAACAATTAATCAATGGCGTTTCAGAAATTGAGCATGTTCAAGTCATCCAAGGGGCTCCTTTAACATCAGCTGAAAAGCCGGAAGAATCTAAGCCGGCAGATTCGCAAGCGCCTGTACCTGTGAAGCAGGAGAAACAAAAGCAGTCTGCTAAAAACGATGAACAGGCGAAGCATACAGCCGGCGGGTCTAAAACAATTCGTGTCAACATTGACAGACTTGATTCTTTAATGAACCTATTTGAAGAGCTTGTCATTGACCGTGGGCGTCTCGAGCAGATTGCAAAAGAGCTTGAGCACAATGAACTGACTGAAACGGTTGAACGAATGACGAGAATTTCCGGAGATTTGCAATCGATTATTCTTAATATGAGAATGGTTCCGGTTGAAACCGTTTTTAACCGGTTCCCGAGAATGATTCGCCAGCTTCAAAAAGAGCTGAATAAAAAAATCGAACTCTCGATTATCGGTGCGGAAACTGAACTGGATCGAACAGTGATCGATGAGATTGGAGATCCTCTCGTTCACTTGATCAGAAACAGTATTGACCATGGGATCGAGTCGCCGGAAACACGTTTGCAAAAGGGAAAACCGGAATCAGGAAAAGTTGTACTTAAAGCTTATCACAGCGGCAACCATGTCTTTATCGAAGTAGAGGATGACGGTGCAGGCCTTAATCGCAAAAAAATTCTCGAAAAAGCACTTGAGCGCGGGGTCATTACGGAAAAAGAAGCTGAAACTTTAGAAGACAATGAAATTTACGAATTGATCTTTGCTCCAGGGTTCTCAACTGCTGATCAAATTTCTGATATTTCCGGCCGCGGTGTTGGACTTGATGTTGTAAAAAATAAACTGGAGTCTCTGGGCGGTTCAGTCAGTGTGAAATCTGCAGAAGGTCAAGGCTCTCTATTCAGCATCCAGCTTCCGCTTACCTTGTCTATTATTTCAGTTCTGCTGATCAAATTGGAAGAAGAGACATTTGCCATTCCGATTTCTTCAATCATTGAAACGGCAGTTATTGACAGAAAAGACATTTTGCAAACGCATGACCGTGAAGTGATTGACTTTAGAGGGCATATTGTCCCTGTCGTTTATTTAAAAGAAGAGTTTAAAATAGAAGATACAAGACCAGATGCGGAACAGCTCCATATCATTATCGTGAAAAAAGGCGACAAACCTACTGCATTTGTGGTGGACTCCTTTATTGGCCAGCAGGAAGTCGTGCTGAAATCACTCGGAGATTATTTAACAAACGTTTTTGCAATTTCCGGAGCTACTATTTTAGGAGACGGAGAAGTAGCGCTCATTATTGATTGTAATGCACTGATTATTTAACCATTCGAGGAGGTGTCTCACATGACTGCAGAAATTAAAACAGGCGAAAAAATGATTGTCTTTATGGTAAATGGTAAAGAATATGCCATTTCCGTCACTCAGGTGAAATCAATTGAAAAATGGCAAAAGCCAACGAGAGTGCCTGGCGTCGAACCATATATTTGCGGGGTAATCAATTTGCGCGGAGTGGTGACTCCGGTTATTGATTTAAGAAAGCGCCTGAATTTGCCAGAGTATGAAATTACCGATGAAACACGAATTATCATTATTGCTTATCGTGATACTGAAATCGGCTGGATTGTGGATGAAGCTAATGATGTGATTACCGTACACGAAAGTGAAATAGAATCCGCTCCAGAAGGCATCCAGAAAGATACGGATGTGTCGATCGAACAGATTGTGAAACAAGAGAACAGACTCTTAAATATTATTGACGCGAACGCGGTGTTGGATAAAGAATCATCTCAGTCCGCTGTGCCCGATCAAGCTTAATCTTAAAGGGGTTATGACATGAGTATTTTTAATGGAATCAAAGAAGAGCAGATGGACATTTTGCGGGAAGTCGGCAATATAGGCGCCGGCCACTCCGCCTCTGCAATGGCCCAGCTGTTAAATAGAAAGATAGATATGGAAGTCCCGTTTGCAAAGCTGCTGTCTTTCGATGAGCTTGTCGATTTTTTCGGCGGCGCCGATATCCCGGTTGCCAGCATTTTTTTAAGAATGGAAGGCGACTTAACGGGTTCAATGTTCTTTATAATGCCTTTTTATCAGGCGGAGCAGTTTATCAGAGAGCTGATTGGCAACCCCGATTTTGATATAGAGGACTTAGGTGAAGATCATATGAGCTCATCCGCTTTGCATGAACTGGGCAATATTTTAGCAGGATCATATTTAACGGCCTTAGCGGATTTGACGAAACTCCAGCTTTATCCAAGTGTTCCTGAAGTTTCATTGGACATGTTCGGCGCTGTGATCAGCGAAGGGCTGATGGAGCTCAGTCAGGTTGGAGAACACGCCATTGTTGTAGACACGTCAATTTTTGACCAAAGCCATCAGCAGGAGCTGAAAGCGCATATGTTTATGCTGCCGGACTATGATTCATTTGAAAAGCTCTTTGTCGCCTTGGGTGCATCATTATGAGTACAACTGAGGCTGTTGTTGTAAAGGTTGGAATTGCTGACGTGAAGGTCGCCCGCTTCCCGGACACCATCAGGACCTCTGGGTTGGGATCATGTGTGGGGCTGGTGCTTTATGATAAAGAAAAGCAAACGGCGGGGCTTGTCCATGTCATGCTTCCGGATTCGACGTTATCGAAAACTGCCGAACTCAATCGAGCTAAGTATGCTGACACAGCCGTAAAGACCACGATTGATATGCTGATAGAAGCAGGATGCCGGAAATTTGCATTAAAAGCAAAGCTGGCCGGCGGATCAGAGATGTTTAAATTTAAATCGACAAATGATTTGATGAAGATAGGACCGAGAAATGTATTAGCAATAAAGGAACAGTTGTCTTTATATAATATTCCTATCATTAGTGAAGATACGGGCGGCTCAAGCGGCCGGACGATAGAATTTGAACCGAAGTCCTGCATGCTGCATATTCGAACTGTTAAACAAGGTGAAAAAACGATTTAATTAAGGTATTAGGGGGATAACAATGCAATCCTTGAATTATGAAGATCAGGTGCTTTGGACGCGCTGGAAAGAGTGGAAAGATCCTAAAGCCGGTGACGATTTAATGCGCCGTTACATGCCGCTTGTCACATATCATGTAGGCAGAATTTCTGTCGGACTGCCGAAATCAGTGCATAAAGACGATCTTATGAGCCTTGGTATGCTTGGTTTATATGATGCCCTTGAAAAATTTGACCCCAGCCGGGACTTAAAATTTGATACCTATGCCTCGTTTAGAATTCGCGGTGCAATCATAGACGGGCTTCGTAAAGAAGATTGGCTGCCCAGAACCTCCCGTGAAAAAACAAAGAAGGTTGAAGCAGCAATTGAAAAGCTTGAACAGCGCTATCTTCGGAACGTATCGCCCGCAGAAATTGCAGAGGAACTCGGAATGACGGTACAGGATGTAGTGTCAACAATGAATGAAGGTTTTTTTGCAAATCTGCTGTCAATTGATGAAAAGCTCCACGATCAAGATGACGGTGAAAACATTCAGGTCATGATCAGAGATGACAAGAATGTTCCGCCTGAAGAAAAGATTATGAAGGATGAACTGATTGCACAGCTTGCTGAAAAAATTCACGAACTCTCTGAAAAAGAACAGCTTGTTGTCAGTTTGTTCTACAAAGAGGAGCTGACATTGACAGAAATCGGACAAGTATTGAATCTTTCTACGTCCCGCATATCACAGATCCATTCAAAGGCACTATTTAAATTAAAGAATCTGCTTGAAAAAGTAATTCAATAATGAATTTCATGGTTAGCGAGTGAAAAACATGTCAACACTATTATGGCTTTTAAGCTTTACGCTCCACGGTGTTCTTCTGTACGCTGTCATTATCTTGTATACGAGGCTCGCGGCTGTGAAAGAAACTGAAAAACAGCAAAAGAAGATACTTGAAGAGACGGAAAACACCTTGGCGGCATTTCTTCTTGAATTAAAAGAAGAAAATGAGAAACTGATAGAAAATACCGGTTCACCTTCAAGTCACGCGGAAGAAGAAACCCAAAAGCCAGACCTTCGGCGCTCCAAAAAAGATTCAGAGCGGGATGCAGCTCAAGAAGAAGAGAATCTTCTTGAGCATATTGAAGGTCTGATTACTGAGGTTGAACGTCAGGAAGAGAGCGTTAACAGCAATGCCCAATCATTTGAAGACCAGGTCATAGAATTATATGAGCAGGGGTATTCGGCCAGTCAAATTGCTCAGAAACTGAAGAGCGGAAAGACAGAAATCGAGCTATTTTTAAAATTTCGCTCCAAAGGTGTAAAGGATTCTTGATTGTCGGATAAAGCTGTGTTATATTATGTCTTGGTGTTAAATACACACGCTTAACGATTTATGCAGAGGGTGCTGCAGGCGGCAGTTCTGCACAAAAATGACCTAAGCGGAGGAAAAAAACCATTATACTAGGAGGAAATAACATGTCAGTCATTTCTATGAAGCAATTGCTTGAAGCTGGTGTTCACTTCGGTCACCAAACACGCCGTTGGAACCCAAAAATGAAGCGTTACATTTTCACGGAGCGTAACGGAATCTATATCATTGACCTTCAAAAAACAGTCAAAAAAGTAGAGGAAGCTTACAACTTCACTAAAAATCTTGCTGCTGAAGGCGGAAAAATCCTTTTCGTCGGAACAAAAAAACAAGCTCAAGATTCTGTCAAAGAAGAAGCTCAGCGCTCTGGCATGTACTATGTCAACCAACGTTGGTTGGGCGGTACATTAACAAACTTTGAAACAATCCAAAAACGTATTAAACGTCTTAAAGACATTGAAAAAATGCAAGAAAACGGTACGTTTGATGTCCTTCCTAAAAAAGAAGTCGTTCAATTGAAAAAAGAATTAGAGCGTCTTGAAAAATTCCTAGGCGGAATTAAAGATATGAAGGGTCTTCCTGATGCATTATTCATCATCGATCCTCGCAAAGAGCGCATCGCTGTTGCGGAAGCTCGCAAATTAAACATCCCTATCATCGGTATCGTAGATACTAACTGTGATCCAGATGAAATCGATGTTGTAATCCCAGCGAACGATGACGCTATTCGCGCTGTTAAACTTCTAACTTCTAAAATGGCAGATGCAATCTTAGAAGCGAAGCAAGGCGAAGAAGAAGCGGAAGCTGCTGAAGAAACTGCACCAGAAACAGAAACAACAACTGCGTAACCTATTCAAAAGGTGATAAGAGGGACTGCCTTTTATCACCTTTTTTCAAGAAAAATGTGTATTATACATACTCTTGTTTAAACATATAAGGAGGAATACAAATGGCAATTACTGCACAGCAAGTAAAAGAACTGCGTGAAAAAACTGGCGCGGGCATGATGGATTGTAAAAAAGCGTTAACTGAAACTGACGGAGATATGGACAAAGCAATTGACCTTTTAAGAGAAAAAGGAATTGCAAAAGCAGCGAAAAAAGCTGACCGTATCGCAGCAGAAGGTTCTACTCTTATTAAAACTGACGGCAACAAAGGCGTTATCTTAGAAGTAAACTCTGAAACTGACTTCGTTGCGAAAAACGAAGGCTTCAAAGAGCTTCTTAACACTTTAGCTGACCACCTTCTTGCAAATACTCCAGCAGATGTTGAAGAAGCAATGGGTCAAAAAATGGAAAACGGCTCTACTGTTGAAGAGTACATCACAAGCGCAGTTGCTAAAATCGGTGAGAAAATCACACTTCGCCGCTTTACAGTTCTTACAAAAGACGACAGCTCTGCATTCGGTGCTTACCTTCACATGGGCGGCCGCATCGGCGTATTAACTGTTCTGAACGGTACAACTGACGAAGAAACTGCGAAAGATATCGCAATGCACGTTGCTGCGGTTAACCCTCGTTACATTTCTCGTGATCAAGTATCCGAAGAAGAAAGAAATCATGAGCGTCAAATCTTAACTCAGCAAGCCCTTCAAGAAGGTAAACCTGAAAACATCGTAGCGAAAATGGTTGAAGGCCGTCTGAACAAATTCTTCGAAGAAATTTGTCTTTTAGACCAAGCGTTCGTTAAAAACCCAGATGAAAAAGTGAAACAAGTCGTTGCAGCGAAAAACGCAACTGTTCAAACTTATGTACGCTATGAAGTTGGAGAAGGCATCGAAAAACGTCAAGAAAACTTTGCTGAAGAAGTAATGAACCAAGTGAAAAAATAATGGTGAAAAGATTTCGCGGCCAAGTCGCGTCTTTTCAGGCAGTATAGGGGACACACTTTGTGTTCCCTATTTTTAAAACTATATTTACAAACCTTTTTTTCTCTTGCATAATAGAAAACGGCAATGTTTACACTTGGAGGTTATCATGGAAAAACCAAAATACAAACGTATCGTATTAAAGCTTAGCGGGGAAGCATTGGCAGGAGAACAGGGAAATGGAATTAACCCAACTGTCATTCAATCCATTGCAAAGCAAGTGAAAGAAATCGCTGAGCTTGAAGTCGAAGTGGCTGTTGTAGTAGGCGGCGGCAACTTATGGCGCGGAAAAACAGGAAGTGACCTGGGCATGGACCGTGCAACTGCTGACTATATGGGAATGCTGGCGACAGTTATGAATTCGCTTGCTCTTCAAGACAGCTTGGAAACACTCGGAATCCAGTCCAGAGTGCAAACATCCATTGAAATGAGACAAGTTGCTGAACCGTACATAAGAAGAAAAGCGATACGCCACTTAGAGAAAAAACGTGTCGTTATTTTCGCTGCGGGCACAGGAAACCCATATTTCTCAACTGATACGACAGCTGCACTGCGGGCTGCTGAAATTGAAGCAGACGTTATTTTAATGGCTAAAAATAATGTTGACGGTGTGTATAATGCTGATCCTAGAAAAGATGAATCAGCTGTTAAGTATGAATCACTTTCTTATCTTGACGTTCTTAAAGACGGCCTGGAAGTTATGGATTCAACAGCATCATCTTTATGCATGGATAATGACATTCCGCTTATCGTCTTTTCTATTATGGAAGAAGGAAACATCAAACGTGCCGTTATCGGTGAATCAATCGGAACGATCGTGAGGGGGAAATAACGTGTCAAAAGAAGTATTAACTCAAACAAAGAAAAAAATGGAAAAAGCAATTGCTGCTTATCAACGTGAATTGGCTACTGTACGCGCAGGCCGTGCAAATCCATCTTTATTAGATAAAGTAACGGTTGAATATTACGGAGCACAGACACCTTTAAATCAGTTGTCTTCTATTAATGTGCCTGAAGCTCGTATGCTCGTGATAACGCCATACGACAAAACAGCAATCGGTGATATCGAAAAAGCGATTTTAAAAGCTGATTTAGGTCTTACGCCAACAAGTGACGGCAATATGATTCGAATTGCGATTCCGGCATTAACGGAAGAAAGACGGAAAGAATTAGTGAAAGTTGTAAAAAAATATGCTGAAGACGCGAAAGTAGCTGTCCGTAACGTTCGCCGTGATGCTAACGATGATCTCAAAAAACTTGAGAAAAACGGAGACATTACTGAGGATGAACTGCGTGCTTCAACTGAAGACGTTCAAAAACTGACAGATGAATATGTGTCAAAAATTGACAGTGTCACAAAAGACAAAGAAAAAGAAATCATGGAAGTTTAATGAAAAACTATGTACAATAGATAATAGTGAAAAGACCCTCTCATGTTTACAGGGGGTTTTTTTGTTAATACTGTTGATTACATTGATTATCAGCAGGGAATGCAACCTTTTTGGGTGACGGAGGAATCTCATGCTCAACATACTCAAAAATTGGAAGAACCAGCAAACTGCGGCTTCCAACTTAGAACGTTATACAAAAGAAGACATACTTAAGGGAGAAATTCCCGAACACATCGCCATTATCATGGATGGAAATGGCCGTTGGGCTAAAAAACGCTCTCTTCCCCGAATTGCAGGCCACCATGAAGGGATGAAGGTGGTAAAAAGGACAACGAAGCTTGCAAACGAATTAGGTGTAAAAGTACTGACATTGTATGCATTTTCAACAGAAAACTGGAAGAGGCCGAAAATGGAAGTCGATTTTTTAATGAAGCTTCCGGAAGAATTTTTGAATACGTATCTTCCAGAGCTTATTGAGGAGAATGTACAGGTTCGGATCATTGGAGATGAAACGGCTCTGCCGGCACACACATTACGCGCGATTGAAAAGGCAGTACAGGATACGGCGCAAAACGACGGAATGATTCTTAATTTTGCTCTCAATTATGGAGGTCGTACTGAAATTGTCACTGCTGCAAAAACACTCGCGGAAAAAGTGAAGGATGGCTCTTTGAATATTGAAGACATTGATGAATCGCTTTTTTCTAATTATTTAATGACTGAATCTTTGCAGGACCCTGAACTTTTAATTCGAACGAGCGGCGAGATAAGACTGAGTAATTTTATGCTATGGCAGGTTGCCTACAGTGAATTTGTCTTTACTGACGTCTTGTGGCCTGATTTTAAAGAAGATCACTTCTTACAGGCGTTAGGAGAATATCAGCAGAGAGGCCGGAGGTTTGGCGGAATTTAGAGGATGGTGGACATGAAACAAAGAATTTTGACAGGTGTTCTGGCAGCAATTGTATTTTTATTTTTGGTTATTGTCGGGAAATTGCCGTTCACCATATTAATTTATGCTATGGGCAGTGTGGCGCTTTTTGAACTTTTACGGATGAAAAAGCTGAAGCTGGTTTCACTGCCGGGTTTGATCGGTCTTTTATTATTGTGGATGTTCTTATTGCCAAGCCAGTATTCGTTTTTTGAAGCAGACGGTATTTCAAAAATGGAAATCGCTTTGTTTGCGGTACTGCTTTTGCTGACTTACACAGTGTTGGTGAAAAACACCTTTACTTTTGATGAAGTCGGTTTTATTACGCTTGCAGCAATTTACATTGGAATGTGTTTTCATTATTTTATAGAAATCAGAAATCTTGACCAATACGGGTTAACATACATTTTTTACGCGTGTGTTGTGATTTGGTCCACGGATTCCGGTGCGTATTTTGTCGGGAAATCGCTTGGTAAGCGGAAACTGTGGCCAGAAATCAGTCCGAATAAAACAGTGGAAGGATTTGCAGGCGGAATCGTTATCGCGCTTGTATTGGCGACGATTTTTCAGCTTGTTGCACATCTTCCGATCCCGTATATCTATATGCTGTTGATCACGCTGTTTTTGTCTGTTTTCGGACAACTTGGAGATTTAGTGGAATCCGCCTTGAAAAGACATTACGATGTAAAGGATTCTGGAAAGATTCTTCCCGGGCATGGCGGGATATTAGACCGTTTTGACAGTTTCTTGTTTGTCATGCCTTTCTTGTACTTTCTGCTTGCCCTTTTTTCATAAAAAAGTCTAATATGAATATGAGACTGATCATGCAGCACAAAGAATAGGAGTAGTGGCAACTTTGAAAAATATTTGTCTTTTAGGAGCAACAGGATCAATCGGCGAACAGACTCTTGACGTACTGCGTACACATCAAGATCAATTTCAGCTGATATCTATGTCGTTTGGCAGAAATATTGATAAGGCCGTTCCAATGATAGAGGCCTTTCAGCCGAAGTTTGTCTCTGCCGGTGATCTGGATACATATCATAAACTAAAACAAATGTCTTTTTCTTTTGAATGCCAAATCGGGCTGGGAGAAGAAGGACTGATAGAAGCAGCAGTGATGGAGGAGGTTGACATAGTTGTCAACGCCTTACTCGGAAGCGTCGGTCTCATCCCGACGTTAAAGGCAATTGAACAGAAAAAAACAATTGCGCTTGCAAATAAGGAAACTCTTGTCACTGCAGGGCATATAGTAAAAGAACATGCTAAGAAATATGATGTTCCGCTGCTGCCTGTTGACAGTGAGCATTCGGCCATTTTTCAAGCGCTACAAGGCGAACAGGCTAAAAACATTGAACGCCTCATCATTACGGCATCCGGCGGAAGCTTTCGGGACAAGACGCGGGATGAGCTCGAATCAGTAACAGCTGAGGACGCATTAAAACACCCGAATTGGTCAATGGGTGCAAAAATTACGATTGATTCGGCTACAATGATGAATAAGGGATTAGAGGTGATCGAGGCACATTGGCTTTTCGATATCCCATATGAACAAATTGATGTGGTTTTACATAAGGAGAGCATCATCCATTCAATGGTTGAGTTTCATGACAAAAGTGTGATCGCACAGCTCGGAACTCCGGATATGAGGGTTCCAATCCAGTATGCACTCACTTACCCTGACCGCTTGCCATTACCAGATGCGAAAAGGCTTGAATTATGGGAAATCGGCAGCCTCCATTTTGAGAAAGCTGATTTTGACAGGTTCCGATGCTTACAATTTGCTTTTGAATCAGGTAAAATAGGAGGAACAATGCCGACAGTGCTAAATGCTGCAAATGAAGTAGCTGTTGCTGCCTTTTTAGCCGGCAAGATACCGTTTTTGGCTATTGAAGACTGTATCGAAAAGGCACTATCCCGCCATCAGTTAATTAAAAAACCGAGCCTGGCGGACATTCAAGAAGTGGACAAAGATACCCGGGGATACGTCAATTCAATACTCACATAAGGTGGTATGTTCGTGAATACAGTTATAGCGTTTATCATTATTTTCGGAACGCTCGTTTTCTTCCATGAACTGGGTCATTTATTGCTAGCCCAAAGAGCGGGAATTCTCTGCCGTGAATTTGCGATCGGCTTCGGTCCAAAGATTTTTTCTTTCAAAAAAAATGAAACAGTTTATACGATCAGGCTCCTTCCAGTCGGCGGATTTGTCCGTATGGCCGGCGAAGATCCGGAAATGATTGAGGTGAAACCCGGTTACACGGTTGGTCTTCTGTTTAATAAAGAAGATCAAGTTGAGAAAGTTATTATCAATCAAAAGGAAAAATACCCGGATGCTTTAGTCATCGAAGTGGAAACAGCAGATTTAGAGCATGATATGAAGATCACTGGCTATGAACAAGGGAAAGAGGATGAGCTTTCCAGCTTTACTGTCAGCGAAACATCCTTTTTCATTGTAGACGGAGAAGAAGTGCAAATTGCGCCGTATAATCGCCAATTTGGTTCCAAACCTGTGTGGCAGCGGATTAAAGCAATTGCTGCAGGGCCGATTATGAACTTTATTTTAGCTTACGTGATTTTAGTGATGCTTGGGTTGGTTCAAGGCGTGCCGTCAAATGAGCCTATGCTCGGGCAGCTGACTGACAATGGACGGGCGGCGGAAGCAGGGCTAAAAGAAGGAGATTACATCCAAAGCATTAACGGAGAGAAAATGAGATCTTGGACTGACATTGTCTCCGCTGTAAAAGAAAACCCGGATAAAGAAATAGATGTTGCCGTAAAAAGAGATAACAAAACGCTTCATATTTCAGTGACTCCGGAAGCTGTTAAAGATGAGAACAAAAAAACAATCGGACGTTTCGGTTCCTATGCGCCGACTGAAAAAGGTGTTCTCTCAGCAGTTGCTTACGGTGCGACATCAACAGTTGACGTCACCAAAGCCATTTTAACCAACTTAAGCAAGTTAGTAACAGGCCAATTTAAACTTGATATGCTGTCAGGTCCTGTCGGCATATATGACATGACAGACCAAGTGGCGAAAACAGGGTTAGTGAACTTATTCCAGTTTGCTGCGTTTTTAAGTATTAACCTTGGGATTGTCAACTTGCTTCCGATTCCTGCACTTGACGGAGGAAGACTGTTATTTCTATTTATTGAAGCGATTCGGGGCAAACCGATTAACAGGGAAAAAGAAGCATTTGTTGTATTTATCGGGGTAGCTTTCTTAATGCTTCTTATGCTGGTCGTCACATGGAACGATATCCAGCGGCTGTTCTTGTAAATGAAAAGTAAATCAATCAGAGGTGCGAAGAAATGAGACAAAGTTTGACGCTTATTCCTACGCTCCGTGAAGTTCCAGCTGATGCCGAAGCAAAAAGT
The DNA here is from genome assembly GCF_023238245.1 of Bacillus rugosus. Lineage (NCBI taxonomy): Bacteria > Bacillati > Bacillota > Bacilli > Caryophanales > Bacillaceae > Bacillus > Bacillus rugosus. The sequence continues at coordinate 1,748,361 of NZ_CP096590.1, forward strand.
CATCAGCTTCTTCTGAGAGCAGGATTTATCAGACAGAATACGAGCGGGGTATACAGCTATATGCCTCTTGCGTATAAGGTGATTCAAAACATTCAGCAGATTGTTCGTGAAGAAATGGAGAAAATTGATGCCGTAGAAATGCTTATGCCCGCACTGCAGCAGGCTGAGACATGGCAGGAATCAGGCAGATGGTATACGTATGGTCCTGAACTGATGAGACTAAAAGACCGTCATGGCCGTGAATTTGCTTTAGGGGCAACGCATGAAGAAGTTATCACTTCACTTGTTCGCGATGAGGTTAAATCTTATAAGCGTCTCCCTCTGACTCTGTATCAAATTCAGTCTAAGTTCAGAGATGAAAAACGTCCTCGCTTCGGTTTGTTAAGAGGCCGCGAATTTATTATGAAGGATGCGTATTCTTTCCATGCATCTGAAGAGAGCCTGGATGAAACGTATCAAAAAATGTACGAGGCCTATTCTAATATTTTTGCCCGCTGCGGCATTAATGTAAGACCTGTCATCGCTGATTCAGGCGCAATGGGAGGAAAGGATACGCACGAGTTTATGGCACTTTCTGCAATCGGAGAGGATACAATTGCGTATTCTGATGAATCACAGTATGCGGCTAATATCGAAATGGCTGAAGTTCTTTATCAAGAAGTCCCTTCTAATGAAGAGCCTAAAGCTTTAGAGAAAGTCCACACACCTAACGTGAAAACAATTGAAGAACTGACTGCGTTTTTACAGATTTCCGCTGAAGCCTGCATTAAGTCGGTTTTGTTTAAAGCAGATGACCGTTTTGTCTTAGTGCTTGTAAGAGGCGACCATGAAGTCAACGATATTAAAGTGAAAAATTTGCTTCATGCAGAAGTTGTGGAGCTTGCTACACAAGAAGAGGTCATTCAGCAGCTCGGAACAGAGCCGGGTTTTGTCGGCCCTGTCGGTGTCAATCAAGATGTTGAAGTATATGCTGATCATGCTGTGAAAGCAATAGTCAATGCTGTTGCCGGTGCGAATGAAGGAGATCATCATTATAAAAATGTCAACGTAAACCGTGACGCGCAAATTAAAGAATTTGCTGATCTTCGTTTTATTAAAGAAGGTGATCCCTCACCAGATGGTAAAGGCACGATCCGTTTTGCAGAAGGAATCGAAGTCGGACAAGTCTTTAAGCTTGGGACACGTTATTCAGAAGCAATGAATGCGACCTACTTAGACGAAAACGGACGCGCGCAGCCGATGCTGATGGGCTGTTACGGAGTCGGTGTGTCAAGAACGCTTTCTGCTATTGCTGAACAGCATCACGACGAAAAAGGGTTAATATGGCCAAAAAGCGTTGCGCCGTACGATCTTCATATTCTTGCTTTGAACATGAAAAACGATTCGCAAAGAGAGCTTGCTGAAAAGCTGTATGCCGATTTAAAAGCGGAAGGCTATGAAGTGCTCTATGACGATCGTGCTGAGCGCGCCGGCGTAAAATTCGCTGATTCAGATCTAATCGGCCTTCCAATCCGCATTACTGTCGGAAAACGTGCTGACGAAGGAATTGTCGAAGTGAAAATCCGTCAAACGGGTGAGTCAACGGAGATTTCAGTAGACGAATTATCTGCATTTATCAGCAAGCAGTAATCACCATAACGATTTATCAAAAAACATGTTAAAATAGAAATAATAGAAGGTACCTCATTGCCTGAGGTACCTTCACTTATGATGTTTTTAGGGAGGGATACTGTCTGAATGGAACAGTTATCAGTAAACAGAAGGCAGTTTCAAATTCTTCTGCAGCAGATTAATATGACAGATGATACCTTCATGACATATTTTGAAGATGGTGAGATTAAAAAGCTGACAATCCACAAAGCGTCAAAATCTTGGCATTTTCATTTTCAATTTAAATCTTTGCTGCCTTTTCAAATATATGACACATTAACAATGAGGCTGACGCAATCGTTTGCCCACATAGCGAAAGTTACATCTTCAATTGAAGTGCAGGATACCGAGATCAGCGAAAGTCTTGTGCAAGACTACTGGTCACGCTGCATTGAAGAATTGCAAGGCATTTCGCCACCGATTATCAGTCTCTTAAACCAGCAAAAACCGAAACTGAAGGGCAATAAACTGATTGTCAAAACAAAAACAGACACAGAAGCGGCTGCTCTTAAGAACAAGTACAGTTCAATGATTCAAGCCGGTTACCGTCAATTTGGTTTTCCGGATCTTCAGCTTGATGCCGAAATATTTGTATCCGAGCAAGAAGTTCAAAAGTTTCGGGAGCAAAAGCTTGCAGAAGACCAAGAACGGGCCATGCAGGCGCTGATTGAAATGGAGAAGAAAGATAAAGAAAGTGATGAAGATCAAGTGCCATCCGGTCCTCTTGTCATCGGTTATCAAATTAAAGATAACGAAGAAATCCGGACGCTTGACAGCATCATGGACGAAGAGCGGAGAATTACGGTCCAGGGTTACGTGTTTGATGTGGAAACCCGCGAGCTGAAAAGCGGGCGCACGCTGTGTATCTTCAAAATTACAGACTACACAAATAGTATTTTAATCAAAATGTTTGCACGTGAAAAAGAAGATGCGGCACTGATGAAGTCTCTGAAAAAAGGAATGTGGGTAAAAGCACGCGGAAGCATTCAAAATGACACTTTTGTCAGAGATCTCGTCATGATCGCAAATGACGTAAACGAAATAAAAGCAAAAACCCGGGAAGATTCGGCTCCTGAAGGAGAAAAAAGAGTGGAATTGCATCTGCATTCCCCAATGAGCCAAATGGATGCTGTTACGGGTATTGGAAAGCTTGTCGAACAGGCGAAAAAATGGGGGCATGAGGCCATCGCATTGACTGACCATGCTGTTGTTCAATCCTTCCCTGATGCATATTCTGCGGCCAAGAAGCATGGAATTAAAATGATTTACGGGATGGAAGCGAATCTCGTTGATGATGGCGTGCCGATTGCTTATAACGCTGCACACCGTCTGCTTGAGGAAGAAACATATGTTGTTTTTGACGTCGAGACGACGGGACTGTCTGCTGTTTACGATACCATTATTGAGCTGGCTGCAGTAAAAGTAAAAGGCGGAGAAATTATTGATAAATTTGAGGCGTTTGCGAACCCGCATCGTCCGCTTTCAGCCACAATCATAGAGCTGACTGGCATCACCGATGATATGCTTCGCGACGCTCCGGATGTCGTAGATGTGATAAGAGATTTCAGAGAATGGATCGGCGATGATATCCTAGTCGCTCATAATGCGAGCTTTGATATGGGATTCTTAAACGTAGCTTATAAAAAGCTTCTTGAAGTTGAAAAAGCTAAAAACCCAGTCATTGATACGCTGGAGCTTGGCCGTTTTCTTTATCCGGAATTTAAGAACCACCGTTTGAACACACTTTGTAAAAAGTTTGATATCGAACTCACACAGCATCACCGTGCGATTTACGATACTGAGGCGACTGCTTATTTGCTCCTGAAAATGCTGAAGGACGCAGCTGAAAAAGGCATTCAGTACCATGATGAGCTGAATGAAAATATGGGTCAGTCCAACGCTTATCAAAGATCTAGACCTTATCATGCAACATTACTTGCTGTGAACAGCACGGGGCTTAAAAATTTATTTAAGCTTGTGTCACTTTCTCATATTCATTATTTTTACAGAGTGCCTCGTATCCCGAGATCTCAGCTTGAGAAATACAGGGAAGGGCTTCTGATCGGTTCGGCCTGTGACAGGGGAGAGGTTTTTGAAGGGATGATGCAAAAATCGCCTGAAGAGGTTGAAGATGTTGCGTCATTCTATGATTATCTTGAGGTTCAGCCGCCTGAAGTGTACCGTCACTTGCTAGAGCTTGAGCTGGTCCGTGATGAAAAGTCGCTGAAAGAAATTATTGCGAATATCACGAAACTGGGTGAAAAGCTTAATAAACCGGTTGTTGCTACGGGAAATGTTCATTACTTGAATGATGAGGATAAAATTTATAGAAAGATTTTAATATCCTCTCAAGGCGGGGCCAATCCGCTTAACAGGCATGAACTGCCTAAAGTGCATTTCAGAACGACAGACGAAATGCTTGAAGCATTTTCTTTCTTAGGCGAAGAAAAAGCGAAGGAAATCGTTGTCACCAATACCCAAAAGGTTGCTTCTTTAATTGATGACATCAAGCCAATTAAAGATGATTTGTATACACCGAAAATCGAAGGCGCCGATGAAGAGATCAGAGAAATGAGCTATCAGCGTGCAAGAAGCATTTACGGCGAACAGCTGCCTGAAATTGTGGAAGCGCGGATTGAAAAAGAATTAAAGAGCATCATTGGCCACGGCTTCGCTGTTATTTATTTGATCTCTCACAAACTTGTAAAACGTTCACTAGATGACGGATATCTCGTAGGTTCCCGTGGTTCCGTTGGATCTTCATTAGTTGCGACGCTTACTGAGATTACTGAGGTCAATCCGCTGCCACCGCACTATGTATGCTCTGAGTGCCAGCATTCTGAGTTCTTTAATGACGGTTCTGTCGGTTCCGGCTTTGACCTGCCTGACAAGATATGTCCTCATTGCGGAACGCCTTTGAAAAAAGACGGCCATGATATTCCGTTTGAAACGTTCTTAGGATTTAAAGGGGACAAAGTACCTGATATCGATTTGAACTTCTCAGGGGAATATCAGCCGCAAGCACATAATTACACAAAAGTATTGTTCGGAGAAGACAATGTGTATCGAGCGGGAACAATAGGCACAGTTGCAGAAAAAACAGCCTACGGCTATGTAAAAGGCTATGCCGGAGACAATAACCTCCACATGCGCGGGGCCGAAATAGACCGGCTCGTACAGGGATGTACAGGGGTAAAACGTACAACTGGGCAGCACCCTGGGGGTATTATCGTTGTTCCGGATTATATGGATATTTATGATTTTTCACCGATTCAGTTTCCGGCAGATGCTACAGGTTCAGAGTGGAAAACCACTCATTTTGATTTCCACTCCATCCATGACAACCTGTTAAAACTGGATATTCTCGGACACGATGACCCGACCGTCATTCGGATGCTACAAGATTTAAGCGGAATTGATCCGAAAACAATTCCAACGGATGATCCTGAAGTGATGAAGATCTTCCAGGGAACCGAATCACTCGGTGTTACACAAGAACAGATCGGCTGTAAAACGGGAACTCTTGGAATCCCTGAATTCGGAACAAGATTTGTCCGGCAGATGCTTGAAGATACAAAGCCGACAACTTTTTCCGAGCTCGTTCAGATATCAGGCTTGTCTCACGGAACTGATGTATGGCTCGGCAATGCGCAAGAGCTCATCCACAATAATATTTGTGAGCTGAGTGAGGTTATCGGCTGCCGTGACGACATTATGGTTTATTTAATCTATCAAGGCCTTGAGCCGTCTCTTGCCTTTAAAATCATGGAATTTGTGCGTAAAGGAAAAGGATTAACACCTGAATGGGAAGAAGAAATGAAAAATAACAATGTCCCAGACTGGTATATTGATTCTTGTAAAAAGATTAAATACATGTTCCCGAAAGCCCACGCCGCAGCTTACGTTTTAATGGCAGTCCGCATTGCTTACTTTAAAGTGCATCACGCGCTTCTGTACTATGCGGCTTATTTTACCGTTCGTGCAGACGACTTTGATATCGATACAATGATCAAGGGCTCTACAGCGATCAAGGCGGTAATGGAGGATATTAACTCTAAGGGACTTGATGCTTCACCGAAGGAAAAAAACCTTCTCACTGTTTTGGAATTAGCCCTTGAAATGTGTGAGAGAGGCTATTCGTTCCAAAAAGTCGATTTATACCGCTCAAGCGCTACAGAGTTTATTATTGACGGCAACAGTCTTATCCCGCCGTTTAACTCCATTCCTGGATTAGGGACGAACGCCGCTCTGAACATTGTAAAGGCTCGTGAAGAAGGCGAATTCCTCTCAAAAGAAGATTTGCAAAAGAGAGGAAAAGTGTCAAAAACAATTCTAGAGTATTTAGATCGTCATGGCTGTCTCGAATCACTGCCTGATCAAAACCAATTGTCATTGTTCTAACATGGAAAGCAGAATTTCTCTGGAAATTCTGCTTCTATGCATACATAAGCGCAAAAAATGCCATCGTAACATTAGAGTCTTTGCTTAGGCATGAGGGTAAGCGTATATCCATTTGCAATAAAAATATGGTTATGGTATAGTTTTATTGGAAATGCTAACGATTACCGAGGCAAAGAGTGGGGAAACCCGCTCTTTTGTATTGAACAAGAGAATTTTGTCTCGACATGTTCATCGTTTACTTTTTAGCCCCTGCTCTTTTGAAGCAGGGTTTTTATGCAGAGTGACGAGACGAATATGATATCGACAGCACAAGGAGGAAGAACATGAGCAAAAAAGTGACTGACACCGTTCAAGAAATGGCTCAGCCAATCGTAGACAGCCTTCAGCTGGAACTCGTTGACATTGAATTTGTCAAAGAGGGCCAAAGCTGGTTCCTTCGCGTGTTTATTGATTCCGATGACGGTGTGGATATTGAGGAATGTGCCAAAGTAAGCGAAGCTTTAAGCGAAAAGCTTGATGAGGCAGACCCAATTAGCCAAAATTACTTTCTTGAAGTCTCATCTCCAGGAGCTGAGCGTCCGCTAAAGAAAAAAGCCGATTTCGAAAAATCACTTGGAAAAAATGTGTACATTAAGACGTATGAGCCTATTGAGGGCGTAAAAGTGTTTGAAGGTGAACTGGCTGAATTTGATGGACAAACAGTGACAGTTGAGATCACGATCAAAACAAGAAAGAAACGAATCAATATTCCGTATGAAAAGATAGCTAATGCAAGATTAGCTGTTACATTCTAATGAATACAAATGTTTTAAGGGGGGAGACCGTTAAATGAGCAGTGAATTATTAGATGCTCTCACGATTCTTGAAAAGGAAAAAGGCATCAGTAAAGAAATTATCATTGAAGCAATCGAAGCTGCCTTAATTTCTGCTTATAAGCGGAATTTTAATCAAGCGCAAAATGTACGGGTGGATTTAAACCGTGAAACAGGCTCCATACGTGTATTTGCAAGAAAAGATGTCGTTGACGAAGTATACGACCAAAGACTGGAGATCTCTATTGAAGAGGCACAGGGCATTCATCCGGAATATATGGTCGGCGATGTCGTCGAAATCGAAGTAACGCCTAAGGATTTTGGGCGCATAGCTGCTCAAACAGCGAAGCAGGTCGTCACACAGCGTGTACGCGAAGCTGAGCGCGGTGTGATTTATTCTGAATTTATCGACCGTGAAGAAGACATCATGACAGGTATTGTCCAGCGTCTGGACAATAAGTTTATTTACGTGTCTTTAGGCAAAATTGAAGCCTTGCTGCCGGTTAATGAGCAAATGCCGAATGAAAGCTACAAGCCTCATGACCGCATTAAGGTATATATCACAAAAGTAGAAAAAACGACGAAGGGCCCGCAGATTTATGTGTCAAGAACACATCCAGGCCTGTTAAAGCGTTTGTTTGAAATCGAAGTGCCTGAAATTTATGATGGAACTGTCGAGCTGAAATCTGTTGCCAGAGAAGCCGGCGACCGTTCAAAGATTTCTGTTCGCACAGACGATCCTGACGTGGATCCTGTCGGCTCATGCGTAGGCCCTAAAGGCCAGCGTGTTCAGGCGATCGTCAATGAATTAAAAGGTGAAAAAATTGACATTGTCAACTGGTCCAGTGATCCTGTAGAATTTGTCGCGAATGCGCTCAGCCCTTCGAAAGTGCTGGATGTCATCGTTAATGAAGAAGAAAAAGCGACAACTGTTATTGTTCCTGATTACCAGCTGTCTCTGGCGATTGGCAAAAGAGGACAAAACGCACGCTTAGCTGCTAAACTGACAGGCTGGAAGATTGATATTAAGAGCGAAACGGACGCAAGAGAACTTGGAATCTATCCGAGAGAACTTGAAGAAGAAGACGATGAGCCGCTCTTTACGGAGCCTGAAACTTCTGAATCGGATGAATAAGAGGTGACCTTAGGTGAATAAACACAAAAAGATCCCATTACGCAAATGTGTAGTGACTGGTGAAATGAAGCCTAAAAAGGAACTGATCCGAGTTGTACGTTCGAAAGAAGGCGAGGTCTCAGTAGACCCGACTGGAAAAAAGAACGGGCGGGGTGCTTATTTAACGCTGGATAAAGAGTGCATCTTAGCAGCAAAAAAGAAAAACACTTTGCAAAATCAATTTCAATCACAAATCGATGACCAGATTTTCGAAGAATTGCTGGAACTGGCAGAAAAGGTGAAAAAATAAAATGTCTGGAATGGAATGGTTTCCCTTGCTAGGTCTGGCCAATCGAGCTCGTAAGGTCGTGTCAGGCGAAGACTTGGTAATAAAAGAAATCAGGAATGCGCGTGCAAAGCTTGTCCTGCTTACAGAGGATGCATCATCTAACACAGCGAAAAAAGTAACCGACAAGTGCAATTATTATAAAGTCCCTTATAAAAAAGTCGAGAGTCGCGCGGTTCTTGGACGTTCTATCGGTAAAGAAGCCCGTGTCGTTGTCGCCGTCACTGACCAAGGTTTTGCGAATAAGCTGATCAGCTTGCTCGATTAATATTTTTGGGGGTGAACGAATGGCTAAAATGAGAGTATACGAATATGCAAAAGCGTTAAATGTTTCAAGTAAGGAAATTTTGACCGCACTGAAAAACATGGATTTAGAAGTGAATAATCATATGGCCATGCTTGAAGAAAAGGCCATTAAACAGCTTGATGCCAAATATAAAAAAGGCGGCTCAGCCGCTAAATCTCAAAAGCCAGCAGAAACGAACAAAAACAAACAGCCGCAAGGGGTCAATCAGCAATCAGCTGGAAATCAACCAAATAAAATTCGAGACGGAAAGAAGAATGACGTGCAGAATAATCAATTTAACAAAAACAAGAAGAATAACAACAACAACAAAAAAAACAAACGCAACCACAACAATAAAAACCAACATCAGCAAAAGCCTGTAAAGCCGAAAAAAGAGCTTCCTGAGAAAATTACATTCTCTGGCACTTTAACAGTCGGCGCACTGGCTGAAGAGCTTGGCAAAGAGCCTTCAGAAATCATTAAAAAGCTGATGCTTCTTGGTGTAATGGCAACCATTAACCAAGAGCTTGATAAAGACACAATTGAACTCATTGCATCAGAATATGGTGTTGAAACAGAAGAAGTTATTGTGCTTGAAGAAACAGAGCTGGAAAAATACGAAGAGCCCGATAATGAAGAGGATCTTGAAATTCGTCCTCCTGTCGTTACGATCATGGGTCACGTTGACCACGGGAAAACGACGCTTCTTGACAGCATCCGTAAAACGAAGGTTGTTGAAGGAGAAGCAGGCGGAATCACTCAGCATATCGGTGCTTACCAAATTGAAGAGAACGGCAAGAAAATTACGTTCTTGGATACTCCGGGCCACGCCGCATTTACAACGATGCGTGCACGCGGTGCAGAAGTAACTGATATTACAATTCTCGTTGTTGCTGCTGATGACGGTGTAATGCCGCAAACAGTAGAAGCGATTAACCATGCAAAAGCAGCTGAAGTTCCAATTATCGTTGCTGTGAATAAAATTGATAAAGAATCTGCAAATCCTGACCGTGTGATGCAAGAATTGACGGAATACGGACTTGTCCCTGAAGCTTGGGGCGGAGAAACAATTTTTGTTCCGCTTTCCGCTTTAACTGGAAAAGGCATTGATGAACTCGTTGAAATGATTTTGCTTGTCAGTGAAGTAGAGGAACTGAAAGCGAATCCGAACCGCCAGGCAAAAGGAACGGTTATTGAAGCAGAACTTGATAAAGGCAGAGGATCAGTTGCGACATTGCTTGTACAGACTGGAACACTGCATGTCGGTGATCCGATCGTAGTCGGCAACACATTTGGCCGTGTCCGTGCAATGGTTAACGACATTGGACGCCGTGTAAAAACTGCCGGCCCGTCAACTCCGGTTGAGATTACCGGTTTAAATGATGTCCCTCAAGCGGGAGACCAATTCCTTGTCTTTAAAGATGAAAAAACAGCTCGTTCTGTCGGGGAAGCCCGTGCTTCGAAACAGCTTGAAGAGCAGCGCAGCGATAAAGCGAAGCTTAGTCTTGATGACTTATTCGAGCAAATTAAACAAGGTGATGTAAAAGACATCAACATCATCGTAAAAGCTGACGTTCAAGGATCTGCTGAAGCTTTAACGGCCGCACTTCAAAAAATTGAAGTAGAAGGCGTTAAAGTAAAAATCATCCATACAGGCGTTGGTGCGATTACTGAATCTGACATTATCTTGGCATCTGCTTCCAATGCAATTGTTATCGGGTTTAATGTGAGACCGGACGGAAATGCTAAGAGTACGGCTGAGGCTGAAAATGTAGATATTCGCCTTCACCGTATCATTTACAAAGTAATCGACGAGATTGAAGCTGCCATGAAAGGTATGCTTGATCCTGAATATGAAGAAAAAGTCATTGGTCAAGTAGAAGTACGCCAAACATTCAAAGTATCTAAAATCGGTACAATTGCCGGCGGATATGTTACTGAGGGAACCATTACGCGCGACAGCGGCCTCCGTTTAATTCGTGACGGCGTCGTAATCTTCGAAGGCGAAGTAGACGTTCTGAAACGCTTTAAAGATGATGTGAAAGAAGTTTCACAAGGCTATGAATGTGGTATTACAATTAAGAAATACAATGACATTCGCGAAGGTGACATTCTTGAAGCGTTTGTCATGCAAGAAATTGAAAGAACGTGATCGGATTTGCGGAGTGTGAATGCATCATTTATGATGCAGGATCGCTAAAAGAAAAGCGTGCGGTTCTGAAGCGGATTTTAACCAGGGTTCAAAACAAATTCAATGTTTCGATTTCGGAGATTGGCTATCAGGACACATGGCAAAGAACCAGCTTTGGTATCGCCGCTGTTTCTTCCTCTCGCGTTCAAACAGAAAAAGAGCTGCAGCGCGTCCTAGCGTTTATCGATTCTTTTCCTGAAATTGAACGGACGATCACTAGGACAGAATGGTTTTAACTTAGAGGTGATTGAATTGAGTATGAGAGCAAACCGTGTCGGCGAGCAAATGAAAAAAGAACTCGGTGATATTATCAGCCGCAAGCTGAAAGATCCGAGAATTGGTTTTCTGACCGTAACGGATGTACGTGTATCAGGTGATTTGCAAATTGCAAAGGTGTATATCTCGGTTCTCGGTGACAAGAAAAAACGGGAGGAAGCGCTGAAAGGGCTGGAAAAGGCAAAAGGATTTATCCGATCCGAAATCGGCAGCCGCATCAGACTTCGAAAAACGCCTGAAATTGAATTTGAGTTCGATGAATCAATCGACTACGGAAATCGTATCGAAACACTGATTCACGAAATACATTCAGAGAAACCATCTGAATAAAAATGGAGAGGATAGGCGTATATCGTCTGTCCTCTTTTCTGCGTTTTAAAGAGAAAAGCTCAAAAGAAGGAGTGAAAGACAAATGGTTAACGGAGTTCTCCTTTTACATAAACCAGTTGGTATGACATCGCACGACTGTGTCATGAAGATCCGAAAACTGTTAAAAACAAAAAAAGTAGGACATACGGGAACGCTCGATCCAGAAGTGTCAGGCGTACTTCCGATTTGTGTGGGAAGGGCGACAAAAATTGTCGAATACTTAACTGAAAAGTCTAAAACGTATGATGCGGAAATAACGCTGGGTTTTTCAACGACAACAGAGGATCAAACGGGCGAAACGGTTGAAACAAAGCCTGTCAACCAAGACATTGATAAAGCGGAAGTAGAAAAGGTATTAAACAGTTTAAAGGGTAAACAAGAACAAATTCCTCCCATGTATTCCGCGGTAAAAGTGAACGGCAAAAAACTGTACGAATATGCAAGAGCAGGGATTGAAGTAGAACGTCCGAAACGAATGATTACCATTGAAGACATTGCCCTGACGACAGAGGTTAAACATAACGGAGAAACTGCAAGTTTCAGGTTTACAGTGACATGCTCCAAAGGGACTTATGTAAGGACGCTGGCGGTCATGATCGGCGAAAAGCTCGGATATCCGGCTCATATGTCTCATTTAATCCGTACGGCATCCGGAGACTTTTCTCTAGACGAATGCTTTACCTTTGAAGAACTGGAAGCACAGGTCCAGTCCGGAACCGTGGGAGAGCATACAGTTCCTATTGAACGTGCGCTCAATCATTTGCCGAAATGGATCATAAGTGATACATTAGCTAAGAAAGTAGAAAATGGGGCTTTGCTTGAGACGCCCGAGCAGTTTTCTGAAATGACGAGCGAAGACCGCATTGCTGTCTTTACTGAAGCTGGAAGCTGTTTGGCGATTTATTTCCCCCATCCTGCAAAAAAAGGGCTGTTAAAGCCGGCAAAAGTATTGATGCAAAAAAGCGAACAATAGAAAAAAGGTGACCGTTCTGTGAAGACGATACATATTACACATCCTCATCATTTAATCAAAGAGGAGCAGGCAAAGTCTGTGATGGCGTTAGGGTATTTTGACGGCGTTCATCTTGGACATCAAAAGGTAATCGGCACAGCGAAGCAAATAGCTGAAGAAAAGGGCCTGGCATTAGCTGTGATGACCTTTCATCCTCATCCTTCTCATGTATTGGGCAGGGACCAGGAGCCAAAGGATCTGATTACGCCTCTGGAAGATAAAATAAACCAAATTGAACAATTAGGAACAGAGATTCTGTATGTCGTTAAATTTAATGAAGTATTTGCTTCTCTTTCTCCTAAGCAGTTTGCAGATCAGTATATTATCGGCCTTAATGTACAGCACGCAGTGGCGGGCTTTGACTTTACGTATGGCAAATACGGCAAGGGGACAATGGAGACCATGCCGCATGATTTAGACGGAAAAGCAGAGTGCACAATGGTAGAAAAATTAACGGAGCAGGATAAAAAAATCAGCTCCTCGTATATCCGTACCGCGCTTCAAAACGGAGACGTTGAATTGGCGAATACCTTGCTCGGACAGCCTTATTTTATAAAAGGAATTGTCATTCACGGTGATAAAAGAGGGCGGACCATCGGGTTTCCGACAGCAAATGTCGGTTTAAATAACAGTTATATCGTTCCGCCGACGGGTGTATATGCCGTAAAAGCGGAAGTGAACGGCGAAGTCTACAATGGCGTTTGCAATATCGGCTATAAGCCGACGTTTTATGAAAAACGTCCGGAGCAGCCTTCAATTGAAGTTAATTTGTTTGATTTCGATCAGGAGGTATACGGAGCCGCTATAAAAATCGAATGGTACAAACGGATTCGGAGCGAGCGGAAATTCAATGGCATCAAAGAATTAACAGAACAAATTGAGAGGGATAAGCAGGAAGCCATCCGTTATTTCAGCAATCTGCGGAAATAACATGCAACGCACACAAATTTTATTCTAAAATATTTGCATATAGGCCCGATTTTTAGTATGATAGTTTTCGTAGTCTTAAAACCATTGCTTGGCAATCCGAAGTCACCGACGGTTGCTAGGTAACTGGGGCTAAATATGATTTGGAGGTGAAACAGGATGGCAATTACTCAAGAGCGTAAAAACCAACTCATCAGTGAGTTCAAAACACACGAATCTGATACTGGATCTCCAGAAGTTCAGATCGCTATCCTAACTGACTCAATTAACAACTTGAACGAGCATTTACGTACTCATAAGAAAGATCACCACTCACGTCGCGGTCTTCTTAAAATGGTAGGTAAGCGTCGTAATCTTCTTACGTATCTACGTAATAAAGACGTAACTCGTTACCGTGAGTTAATTAACAAACTAGGCTTACGTCGATAATCGTAAAAAGCGGGAGGATTCCCGCTTTTTTATCGTATTAAAGCGAAATTTCATATAACAAATCATTGAAATCCTTTTACATACTACTTTGACATTGATATGTTCAATTCATTTCGTTCATAATAGGAGTAATTGATTATTTCACACAACGAAGAGAGGAGTTCGTAATCGTATGGGACAAGAAAAACATGTCTTTACCATAGATTGGGCCGGAAGAACGCTTACCGTCGAAACCGGCCAGCTTGCCAAACAAGCAAATGGTGCTGTGATGATCCGCTACGGTGATACAGCAGTACTTAGTACAGCAACCGCTTCAAAAGAACCAAAACCGCTTGATTTCTTCCCGCTTACTGTAAATTATGAGGAAAGATTATATGCGGTAGGAAAAATTCCGGGCGGATTTATTAAAAGAGAAGGACGTCCAAGTGAAAAAGCGGTTCTTGCCAGCCGTTTAATCGACCGTCCGATCCGTCCTTTGTTTGCAGATGGATTCCGTAATGAAGTTCAAGTCATCAGCATTGTCATGAGTGTTGACCAAAACTGCTCTTCTGAAATGGCTGCCATGTTCGGTTCATCTCTTGCTCTTTCTGTATCGGATATTCCGTTTGAAGGACCGATTGCAGGGGTTACCGTCGGACGCATTGATGATCAATTTATCATTAACCCGACAGTCGATCAGCTTGAGAAAAGCGACATCAATCTTGTGGTTGCCGGCACGAAAGATGCCATTAACATGGTAGAAGCGGGAGCGGACGAGGTTCCTGAGGAAACCATGCTTGAAGCCATTATGTTTGGCCATGAAGAGATTAAACGCCTGATTGCATTCCAAGAAGAAATTGTAGCAGCAGTCGGCAAAGAGAAATCAGAAATTGCGCTCTATGAAATTGATGAAGAGCTTAGTCAAAAAGTAAAAGCTTTAGCAGAAGAAGATCTGCTGAAAGCCATCCAGGTTCATGAAAAGCATGCCCGCGAAGATGCCATTAATGAAGTGAAAAACAGCGTTGTGGCAAAATTCGAGGATGAAGAGCATGATGAAGACACAATCAAGCAAGTAAAGCAGATTTTATCCAAACTGGTGAAAAATGAAGTGCGCCGCCTGATTACCGAAGAGAAAGTAAGACCGGACGGCCGCGGTGTCGATCAAATCCGCCCACTTTCTTCTGAGGTCGGCCTTCTGCCAAGAACGCACGGATCAGGCCTGTTTACAAGGGGACAAACACAGGCCCTCAGTGTATGTACGTTAGGTGCTCTAGGAGATGTGCAAATCCTTGACGGCTTAGGTGTTGAAGAGTCAAAACGGTTTATGCATCACTACAACTTCCCGCAATTCAGCGTTGGGGAAACAGGACCAATGCGTGGGCCGGGACGCCGTGAAATCGGACACGGAGCACTGGGTGAGCGTGCGCTTGAGCCAGTTATTCCGTCTGAAAAAGACTTTCCTTACACTGTCCGTCTTGTATCAGAAGTGCTTGAATCAAACGGTTCAACGTCTCAAGCAAGTATTTGCGCAAGCACACTTGCAATGATGGATGCCGGTGTACCAATCAAAGCCCCGGTTGCGGGTATTGCGATGGGTCTTGTCAAATCAGGCGAACATTACACTGTTCTGACTGACATTCAAGGCATGGAAGACGCGCTTGGAGACATGGACTTTAAAGTAGCTGGAACGGAAAAAGGCGTAACAGCGCTGCAAATGGACATTAAAATCGAAGGCCTTTCCAGAGAGATTCTAGAAGAAGCGCTTCAGCAGGCGAAAAAAGGAAGAATGGAAATTCTCAACAGTATGCTTGCGACATTGAGCGAATCAAGAAAAGAGCTTTCTCAATATGCGCCTAAGATTTTAACAATGGCCATTAATCCTGATAAAATCCGCGATGTCATCGGGCCAAGCGGAAAACAAATCAATAAGATCATCGAAGAAACCGGTGTTAAAATTGATATTGAGCAGGACGGCACAATCTTTATTTCTTCAACAGTTGAAAGCAGCAACCAAAAAGCGAAAAAAATCATCGAAGACCTTGTCAGAGAGGTTGAAGTCGGCCAGCTTTACCTAGGTAAAGTGAAACGAATCGAAAAATTCGGGGCTTTCGTTGAAATTTTCAGCGGAAAAGACGGTTTGGTGCACATTTCAGAGCTTGCGCTTGAACGCGTAGGGAAAGTTGAAGATGTTGTGAAAATCGGAGACGAGATTCTTGTCAAGGTCACTGAAATTGATAAACAAGGACGAGTCAATTTGTCCCGTAAAGCGGTGCTCCGTGAAGAGAAAGAAAAAGAAGAACAACAATCTTAAATGAAAACATAAAAAGGAGCCTGGGAGACCCGGCTTCTTTATTTTGAAGCTTTTAAAAAGCAGGCGGGTTCTACCTTGTCCTTCTCCTTCATAATGTGAGGTGAGGGGGGACAGAACATGTACAAAAAATTTGTACCGTTTGCCGTTTTTCTATTTCTTTTTTTTGTCTCATTTGAGATGATGAAAAATCCGCACGCACTTGATTATATAGGGGCAATGAAAAAAGATACGGTGACTGTCACGGCGTCCAAAGACCCGTTATATGAAGAATTGCTTCAAAAAGCGCCGGAGTACGAAGTTAAGCCCCAGGATGCCAGAATCGATAAAGTGTGGAAAAGCATTCCCGGCTACAATGGACTGAAGGTCAATATTGAACAATCATATAAAAAAATGAAAAAACACGGCGAGTTTCGAGAAAACGATCTGGTGTACAGCCAAGTAAAACCAAAAGTTCATCTCAAGTCTCTTCAGCCTGAGCCTATTTATAAAGGGAATCCTGATAAACCGATGGTGGCTCTTTTAATCAATGTGGCATGGGGAAATGAGTATTTGGAAAAAATGCTTCCTATTCTGCAAAAGCATCAAGTGAAGGCTACGTTCTTTTTAGAAGGCAATTGGGTGAGAAACAATGAACAGCTCGCTAAAAAGATTGCGGAAGACGGACATGAAATCGGAAATCATTCATACAATCATCCGGATATGAGCAAACTGACTACAGGAAGAATTTCCGAGCAGCTTGACAAGACGAATGAGCAAATAGAACAAACGATTGGCGTTAAGCCAAAGTGGTTCGCTCCGCCGAGCGGAAGTTTTCGAAAAGCGGTTATCGACATTGCAGCTGAGAAGCAGATGGGAACAGTAATGTGGACAGTTGATACGATCGATTGGCAAAAACCGGCTCCGTCTGTACTTCAAACGAGAGTGTTAAGCAAGATACATAATGGTGCCATGATTTTAATGCATCCGACTGACCCTACGGCGGAAAGTCTTGAAGCGCTGATTACAAAGATAAAAGACAAAGGATACGCGCTTGGAACAGTCACTGAACTAATGGATGAAACAAGACTGTTGAAGTAACAGATGCAGGCAGCTTGTCTTTGAATAGGAGGAACAAATTTGATTAAACGATATACGTGTCAAAATGGTGTAAGAGTTGTGCTGGAAAATAACCCGACAGTCCGCTCTGTTGCGATCGGCGTATGGATCGGCACAGGTTCGCGGCACGAGTTGCCGGAGATAAACGGGATTTCTCACTTTTTAGAGCACATGTTCTTTAAAGGGACGAGCACAAGATCTGCACGCGAGATAGCAGAATCTTTTGATCGTATTGGCGGTCAGGTCAATGCGTTTACTTCAAAGGAATATACCTGCTACTATGCAAAGGTGCTTGACGAGCATGCGAATTACGCGCTGGACGTATTAGCAGATATGTTCTTTCATTCAACTTTTGATGAAAACGAGCTGAAAAAAGAAAAAAATGTAGTATATGAAGAAATTAAAATGTACGAAGATGCGCCAGACGACATTGTGCATGATTTACTGAGTAAAGCCACTTACGGCAATCATTCTTTAGGCTACCCAATTCTAGGCACGGAAGAAACGCTAGCTTCCTTCAACGGTGACTCTCTAAGACAATACATGCATGATTATTATACGCCGGACCGAGTGGTGATTTCGGTAGCGGGCAATATATCTGACAGTTTTATTAAAGATGTAGAAAAATGGTTCGGGTCATACGAGGCGAAAGGCAAAGCGACAGGCCTTGAGAAGCCGGAGTTCTACACGGAAAAACTGACGAGAAAAAAAGAAACAGAACAGGCTCATTTGTGCCTTGGATTTAAAGGCCTTCAGGTTGGCCATGAACGCATTTATGATTTAATTGTCCTGAACAATGTGCTCGGAGGCAGCATGAGCAGCCGATTGTTCCAAGATGTCCGCGAAGATAAAGGCCTCGCTTATTCTGTTTACAGCTATCACAGCTCTTATGAGGACAGCGGAATGCTTACCATTTACGGAGGAACGGGTGCAAATCAGCTTCAGCAGCTGTCAGAAACAATTCAAGAAACCCTTGCCACATTAAAACGCGACGGCATTACCTCGAAAGAGCTGGAAAACAGCAAAGAGCAAATGAAGGGAAGCTTGATGCTAAGCTTAGAAAGCACAAACAGCAAAATGAGCCGAAACGGGAAAAATGAACTGCTGCTCGGCAAACATAAAACATTAGATGAGATCATCAATGAATTAAACGCAGTGAACTTAGAGCGTGTCAACGGTCTTGCCAGACAATTGTTTACTGATGACTATGCACTGGCACTCATCAGCCCTTCCGGCAATATGCCGTCTTAAAAAGGAAAAGCCTGCCCCATAACGGAGCAGGCATTTTTTTATCCCTTTGATCATACATAGTACAAGGGGGTGACAGACATGCGGCTCAGTGAATTATCAGGAAAGGAAATTGTAGACATCAAAAGAGCTGAACGGCTGGGAGTGCTTGGGCAGACCGATTTAGAAATCAATGAACAGGATGGCCAGATTACAGCACTCCTCATTCCAACAGTGAAGTGGTTTGGTTTGAGAAAACAAGGTCATGACATTCGGGTCCCCTGGCATCATATTCAAAAGATCGGATCAGATATGATCATATTAGACGTACCTGAGGAAATGTCTCCTCGACAAGAGTAAATGAAAAAAGGCTAAAATGACTGTGATAAAGGCTCTAAAGTAATCATCTGAACATCGGCTGCCGAAGCCGATGTTTTTTTATATGAAAAAAGCGCATGTTTTAATTCACCGGTATTTCCTTTTGATCATAAGATGAAGGGGAGCTTAACAACTAGAGATCCAGTATATACAAAGAAGGTGAACGTTTAGAATGTTAACCGGATTGAAAATTGCAGTTATCGGCGGTGACGCAAGACAGCTCGAAATTATAAGAAAGCTCACTGAACAGCAGGCTGACATCTATCTTGTCGGTTTTGATCAATTGGATCACGGTTTTACAGGAGCAGTAAAATGTAATATTGATGAAATTCCTTTTCAGCAAGTAGACAGCATCATTCTTCCTGTCTCTGCGACAACAGGAGAAGGTGTCGTATCGACGGTATTTTCGAATGAAGAGGTTGTGTTAAAACAAGACCATCTCGACAAAACGCCTGCACACTGTGTCATTTTCTCAGGGATTTCTAACGCCTATTTAGAAAACATTGCAGCTCAAGCAAACAGAAAACTTGTTAAGCTGTTTGAGCGGGATGACATTGCGATATACAATTCTATTCCGACAGTAGAAGGAACGATCATGCTGGCTATTCAGCACACGGATTATACGATACACGGATCTCAGGTGGCCGTTCTCGGTTTGGGACGCACCGGGATGACGATTGCCCGTACATTTGCCGCGCTCGGGGCTAATGTAAAAGTGGGGGCAAGAAGTTCAGCGCATCTGGCACGTATCACTGAAATGGGGCTCGTTCCTTTTCACACCGATGAGCTGAAAGAGCATGTAAAAGATATAGATATTTGTATTAATACCATACCGAGTATGATTTTAAATCAAACGGTTCTTTCTAGCATGACACCAAAAACCTTAATATTGGATCTGGCCTCACGTCCCGGGGGAACGGATTTTAAATATGCCGAAAAACAGGGGATTAAAGCACTTCTTGCCCCAGGCCTTCCAGGGATCGTCGCTCCTAAAACAGCCGGGCAAATCCTCGCAAACGTCTTGAGTAAGCTTTTGGCCGAAATACAAGCTGAGGAGGGAAAATAAGGATGTCGTCATTAAAAGGAAAAAGAATCGGGTTTGGACTGACCGGATCGCATTGCACATATGAAGCGGTCTTTCCGCAAATTGAGGCATTGGTCAACGAAGGAGCTGAAGTGCGTCCGGTTGTCACGTTTAACGTAAAATCCACAAATACTCGATTTGGAGAGGGAGCAGAATGGGTTAAAAAAATTGAAGACTTGACTGGATATGAGGCCATAGATTCAATTGTGAAGGCAGAGCCCCTTGGGCCGAAGCTGCCCCTTGACTGTATGGTCATCGCTCCTTTAACTGGCAATTCGATGAGCAAGCTGGCAAATGCCATGACGGACAGTCCGGTGCTGATGGCGGCAAAAGCGACAATCCGAAACAACCGGCCGGTCGTGCTTGGTATTTCGACAAACGATGCTCTCGGCTTGAACGGAACAAATTTAATGAGGCTCATGTCAACAAAAAATATCTTTTTTATTCCATTCGGCCAAGACGATCCATTTAAAAAACCGAATTCAATGGTAGCCAAAATGGATCTGCTTCCGCAAACCATTGAAAAGGCACTAATGCATCAGCAGCTTCAGCCGGTTCTGGTTGAGAATTATCAGGGAAATGACTAAATTTACAGAAAATCTTTCCCAAACTAAAAAATTCGGCCATCACCCGCATATTCTATGGTAAAATAAAACGTAAAATCATAGTCAAATCAATTCAATGATGCTGATTGGCGGAAGGAGTTTTACAGATGGGAAGAGGTTTACACGTAGCTGTTGTCGGAGCGACAGGAGCTGTAGGACAACAAATGCTTAAAACACTTGAAGACAGAAATTTTGAAATGGACACACTTACATTGCTATCTTCAAAACGCTCTGCGGGAACAAAAGTCACGTTTAAAGGCGAAGAGCTGACTGTTCAGGAAGCTTCTCCTGAAAGCTTTGAAGGGGTAAATATTGCTTTATTCAGCGCCGGCGGAAGCGTATCACAAGCATTGGCACCAGAAGCTGTAAAACGCGGCGCTATTGTTATAGATAATACGAGTGCATTCCGTATGGACGAAAATACACCGCTTGTTGTGCCTGAAGTGAATGAGGCAGACTTGCATGAACACAACGGCATCATTGCCAATCCTAACTGCTCTACAATCCAAATGGTTGCGGCTCTTGAACCGATCCGCAAGGCATACGGCTTAAATAAAGTCATCGTATCAACGTACCAGGCGGTATCAGGAGCGGGAAATGAAGCTGTTAAAGAGCTTTACAGCCAAACACAGGCGATTTTAAATCAAGAAGAAATTGAGCCTGCGATCATGCCTGTAAAAGGCGACAAAAAACACTATCAAATCGCCTTCAACGCGATTCCGCAAATTGATAAATTCCAAGATAACGGCTATACGTTTGAGGAAATGAAAATGATAAATGAAACGAAAAAAATCATGCACATGCCAGACCTTCAAGTAGCGGCTACATGTGTGAGACTGCCAATTCAAACTGGGCACTCAGAGTCCGTCTACATCGAAGTAGACCGTGATGACGCTACAGTTGAAGATATTAAAAATCTATTAAAAGAAGCTCCGGGCGTGACACTTCAGGATGACCCAAGCCAGCAGCTTTATCCGATGCCTGCTGATGCCGTCGGCAAAAACGATGTGTTTGTAGGACGCATCCGCAAAGACTTGGACAGAGCAAACGGTTTTCATTTATGGGTTGTTTCTGATAACCTATTAAAAGGCGCGGCATGGAACTCTGTTCAAATTGCAGAAAGCCTGAAAAAACTAAACCTCGTATAATAGAGAGAATTTCCTAAAGACGAATAGAAGAGAGTAAGGCGCTATCAGCCTGCTCTCTTCTGTTACGTCCGAATAATTTGGAGTGAAAACAGTGAAGATAATTGTTCAAAAGTTCGGCGGAACATCTGTAAAAGATGATAATGGCCGCAAACTGGCTTTAGGGCATATTAAAGAAGCAATCAGTGAAGGATATAAGGTTGTCGTTGTCGTTTCAGCGATGGGCCGGAAAGGAGACCCGTACGCTACAGATTCTTTGCTGGGGCTGCTTTACGGCGATCAGTCAGCGATTTCTCCGCGGGAGCAGGATTTGCTTTTATCTTGCGGAGAGACCATTTCCTCTGTCGTCTTTACAAGCATGCTGCTTGATAATGGTGTGAAAGCAGCTGCGCTGACGGGGGCTCAGGCTGGCTTTTTAACAAATGATCAGCATACAAATGCGAAAATCATTGAAATGAGACCGGAGCGTTTATTCGGTGTGCTCGCGAACCATGACGCTGTAGTCGTCGCAGGATTCCAGGGCGCAACCGAAAAGGGTGATATAACAACGATCGGCAGAGGGGGCAGCGACACGTCCGCAGCCGCACTCGGAGCAGCTGTTGATGCGGACTACATCGATATTTTCACCGATGTAGAAGGTGTAATGACTGCTGACCCGAGAGTGGTGGAAAATGCGAAACCGCTTCCTGTCGTGACATATACAGAAATTTGCAACTTAGCGTATCAAGGGGCGAAAGTCATTCATCCGCGGGCTGTGGAAATCGCAATGCAGGCCAAGGTTCCGATCCGTGTCCGTTCGACTTATTCGAAAGATAAAGGCACATTAGTGACATCGCATCATTCTTCCAAAGTCGGAAGCGATGTTTTTGAAAGGCTGATTACGGGAATTGCTCATGTCAAAGATGTCACGCAGTTCAAAGTGCCGTCCAAAATTGGCCAGTATAACGTTCAGACTGAAGTGTTCAAGGCGATGGCGAATGCGGGAATCAGTGTCGATTTCTTTAACATTACACCTAGTGAAATCGTATATACGGTGGCCGGAAATAAAACAGAAACAGCTCAGCGTATTTTAATGGATATGGGCTATGATCCGATGGTAACGAGAAATTGCGCAAAGGTATCGGCGGTCGGAGCGGGCATTATGGGTGTTCCTGGTGTCACGTCCAAAATTGTTTCGGCTCTTTCAGAAAAAGAAATTCCGATCCTTCAGTCGGCTGACAGCCACACGACGATATGGGTGCTCGTCCATGAAGCGGATATGGTTCCTGCTGTAAACGCTTTGCATGAAGTGTTTGAACTTTCCAAGTAAATGTGATTGAATCATGATGAGGTGAATAAAATGAATTTCGGAAATGTGTCTACAGCGATGATTACACCCTTTGATAATAAAGGGAACGTAGACTTTCAAAAACTGTCTACACTGATTGATTACTTGTTGAAAAACGGAACGGATTCTTTAGTAGTGGCGGGAACAACTGGAGAATCTCCGACCCTTTCAACTGAAGAAAAAATTGCGCTTTTTGAATATACGGTAAAAGAAGTAAACGGTCGGGTACCCGTTATTGCGGGTACTGGAAGCAACAACACGAAAGATTCCATCAAGCTGACAAAAAAAGCTGAAGAAGCGGGCGTAGACGCGGTCATGCTCGTTACGCCGTATTACAATAAACCTTCTCAAGAAGGCATGTACCAGCATTTTAAAGCAATTGCGGCAGAAACATCTCTTCCAGTTATGCTTTATAATGTGCCGGGCCGCACGGTTGCTTCTCTAGCTCCTGAAACGACGATCCGTTTGGCGGCAGACATTCCGAATGTTGTTGCGATTAAAGAAGCGAGCGGAGACCTCGAAGCGATTACAAAAATTGTTGCGGAAACGCCAGAAGACTTCTCTGTCTATTCAGGGGATGACGCCTTGACGCTTCCTATTCTCTCAGTCGGGGGACGAGGAGTTGTGTCAGTGGCGAGCCATATTGCAGGCTCTGATATGCAGCAAATGATCAAAAATTATACGAATGGGCAAACAGCTAATGCTGCACTGATTCATCAGAAATTGCTGCCGATTATGAAGGAACTGTTTAAAGCGCCTAATCCTGCTCCTGTCAAAACAGCGCTTCAGCTGAGAGGCCTTGATGTCGGTTCAGTGCGTCTTCCTCTTATCCCATTAACCGAGGATGAACGTCTGAGCTTAAGCAGCACGATCAGCGGACTGTAAGAAAAATTTCATACAGTGAAACAAACGCGGTCATTCTCACATTCAGCTGAGTTTGGCCGTTTCTTATACATATTGGTTTTCCCTAAACCTTCTGCTTTATCTTGTTTTCTAAATTTACTTTCAGTTATAATAGGAACAAGTGATGATGGACGGGTATGAGACTAGGAGGATATAGATTTTGAAAAAGAAAAATACAGAAAACGTTAGAATTATCGCCCTTGGCGGTGTCGGAGAAATTGGGAAGAACCTTTATGTCATCGAAATTGACTCAGACATATTTGTTGTTGATGCCGGCCTTATGCATCCTGAAAACGAAATGCTCGGTATTGATGTGGTAATTCCTGACATATCATATTTGATTGAGCGGGCTGACCGCGTCAAGGCAATCTTTTTAACGCATGGGCACGATGAAAATATCGGCGGCGTTTTTTACTTATTAAACAAGCTGTCCGTTCCAGTATACGGAACAAAGCTGACGCTTGCGCTATTAAGAGAAAAATTAAAACAATACGGACATAACCGAAAAACTGATTTAAGAGAAATTCACTCCAAATCTGTCATTACATTTGAATCGACAAAAGTATCGTTCTTTAGAACGATTCATAGCATCCCTGATTCTGTAGGTGTGAGTCTTAAAACATCACTTGGATCTATTGTATGCACGGGAGACTTCAAATTTGACCAAACACCTGCGCTTAACCAAACGTGCGACATTGGCGAGATTGCCAAGATCGGCAATAGCGGCGTACTCGCCCTGCTTTCCGACAGTGCAAATGCGGAGCGCCCGGGCTATACACCTTCGGAAGCTGCTGTCAGCGGAGAAATTTCGGACGCGCTATATAATTCAGTGAACCGGGTGATTATTGCTGTTTTCGCATCCAATATTAACCGGATTCAGCAAGTCATTCATGCAGCGGCTCAAAATGGCAGAAAGATTGCTGTTGCCGGAAAAAATCTTCAATCTGTGCTGCAGCTTGCAAGAAAGCTTGGATATATTGAAGCAGATGATGAATTATTTATTTCTGTACAGGATGTCAAGAAATATCCGAAGCGCGAAGTGGCTATTATTACAGCCGGCAGCCAAGGTGAACCGTTAGCTGCACTGACAAGAATGGCAAACAAAGCCCACAAACAGCTGAACATTGAAGAAGGGGATACGGTTGTCATTGCGTCAACTCCAATTCCTGGGCAGGAACTCATTTATTCTAAAACAGTAGACCTTCTTGCGAGAGCCGGTGCCCAAGTCATCTTTGCCCAAAAGCGTGTCCATGTATCTGGACATGGCTCACAAGAAGAGTTAAAGCTTATGATTAATCTGCTTAAACCAAAATATTTAATTCCTGTAAACGGCGAATACAGAATGCAAAAAGCTCATTCGAAAATCGCTGAAGAAACCGGCATGAAGCGCAGTGACATCTTCTTAATTGAAAAAGGAGACGTCGTTGAATTCCGTGGCCAAAACGTAAAAATCGGGGATAAAGTTCCGTACGGCAATATTTTAATTGATGGTTTGGGTGTTGGTGATATCGGCAATATCGTATTGAGAGACCGCCGCTTGCTTTCACAGGACGGAATTTTAATCGTTGTGATTACACTTGATAAACAAAAGAAACATCTTGTATCAGGACCAGAAATTATCACTCGCGGTTTTGTTTATGTAAGAGAGTCTGAGGGACTTATCGTACAGGCTACTGAGCTTGTCCGTTCCATCGTGACAGAAGCGACTGAAACATCGAATGTTGAATGGTCAACGCTGAAGCAGGCGATGAGAGATGCGTTGAACCAATTCCTATATGAAAAAACGAAACGTAAACCGATGATCATCCCAATTATTATGGAAGTATGATGTCTGACTAAAGACCGGAGCTGCTCCGGTCTTTATTTTTTTGCCTTTTAAGCCGGGATTGAATTGAGTATCTTTGTTCATAATACAAAGAGAAATTCGGAAAGGGTGAAAGCGAGATGGATCATCGTATGGAAAACACAGAAGAAGAGCGTCCTGAAAAAAATGACGCGAAAGACAGCATTATGAATAAAATACAGCAGCTTGGTGAAACGACGCTTCCGCAGCTGCCCCAAGATACAAATATTCATTGTTTGACCATTATCGGACAAATAGAAGGCCATGTTCAGCTTCCTCCGCAAAACAAAACAACAAAATATGAGCATGTCATCCCGCAGATTGTGGCAATTGAACAGAATCCCAAAATTGAAGGCCTGCTGATTATATTAAACACTGTCGGAGGAGATGTTGAAGCGGGACTCGCAATAGCGGAAATGCTGGCATCATTGTCAAAACCGACAGTTTCCATCGTGCTTGGTGGAGGGCATTCCATCGGCGTTCCAATTGCGGTATCTTGTGATTACAGCTATATTGCTGAAACAGCAACGATGACGATTCATCCCGTTCGGCTGACGGGACTGGTAATTGGTGTGCCGCAAACGTTTGAATACCTGGATAAGATGCAAGAAAGAGTTGTTAACTTTGTAACAAGCCACTCAAATGTAAACGAGGATAAGTTCAAAGAGCTGATGTTTTCAAAAGGAAACTTAACACGCGATATCGGAACAAATGTCGTCGGTAAGGATGCTGTCGAGTACGGATTAATCGATCACGTCGGAGGAGTCGGACAAGCGATCAGTAAACTGAATGAGCTGATTGAGGAAGCAAGAGCAGAAGAAGGACGGATGATTCAATGATTCTGTATACCATGATGCCGCAGGAAATTGTTTTTGCGGAACAGAACCAACAGACAAGTGCACATGAGCAAATTGAATATAGAGGTGTGCCGCTTCTTGTCGAGATGAAAGGCAATGAAGCGGAAGTCATTCAAATCATGAGCACAAATCCAATGCATTTTCTCCACCCGGACATTTCTCCGGGACAAAAGCTGAAATTAAACGTATAAGATCCACCCCTTTTTAAAGGGCAAAATATGCTATAATAGGGGAATCCTACAGAAAAAACGCAGCCTGTAAACGGCTGCTTTCTTCATTATGTATGAACTGACATTTTTTAACGCAGTAAGGTGATGAGTGTGGCAAAGAAAAAACGAAAATCAAGAAAAAAACAGGCGAAGCAGCTCAATATAAAATACGAACTCAACGGATTGCTGTGTATCGCCATTTCAATTATCGCGATTCTTCAGCTAGGGGTAGTCGGACAAACCTTTATCTACTTGTTCCGCTTTTTTGCTGGAGAGTGGTTTATTTTATGCTTGTTCGGTTTATTGGTGTTAGGAGTCTCGCTGTTTTGGAAGAAGAAAACACCAAGCCTTTTAACAAGACGAAAGGCCGGCGTGTACTGTATTATCGCAAGCATATTGCTGCTTTCTCACGTGCAGCTGTTTAAAAATTTGACGCGCAAAGGTTCTATTGAGTCCGCAAGCGTGGTGCGAAACACGTGGGAATTGTTTTTGATGGACATGAATGGCAGTTCCGCCTCACCTGATTTAGGCGGAGGGATGATCGGTGCGCTGCTGTTTGCGGCTTCACACTTTTTATTTGCGTCAACTGGTTCTCAGATTATGGCGATTGTCATGATTTTGATCGGAATGATTTTAGTCACAGGGCGTTCTCTTCAAGAAACGCTGAAAAAGTGGATGAGCCCGATTGGCCGCTTTATAAAAGAACAATGGTTTGCATTTATTGATGATATGAAATCCGTCAAAACCAATATGAAGTCATCGAAAAAAACGAAGGCGCCGAGCAAAAAGCAAAAACCGGCCCGCAAAAAACAGCAAATAGAACCTGAGCCTCCTGATGAAGAAGAGGGGGATTTGGAAACGGTATCGCCTCTTATTCATTCAGAGCCGATTATCTCAAGCTTTTCAGATCGTAATGAAGATGAAGAGTCTCCAGTGATAGAAAAGCGCGCTGAACCTGTATCAGAGCCGATTCAGGACATACAGACTGAGACAGGTGATCAGGAAACTGTTTCTGCTCCACCTATGACCTTTACGGAGCTTGAAAATAAGGATTACGAGATGCCGTCACTGGATTTACTGGCAGATCCGAAGCATACAGGCCAGCAGGCAGATAAAAAGAATATTTATGAAAATGCGAGAAAGCTCGAACGCACCTTCCAAAGCTTTGGCGTAAAGGCGAAAGTCACACAGGTTCATCTCGGGCCGGCCGTAACAAAATATGAAGTGTATCCTGATGTCGGAGTAAAGGTTAGCAAAATTGTCAATTTAAGCGATGATTTAGCGCTTGCGCTTGCTGCAAAGGATATCAGGATCGAAGCGCCAATACCAGGAAAATCGGCAATCGGAATTGAGGTTCCGAACGCAGAAGTGGCGATGGTATCATTGAAGGAAGTGCTCGAGTCTAAATTAAATGACAGACCGGACGCAAAGCTGCTAATTGGGCTCGGCCGTAATATTTCAGGTGAAGCTGTGTTGGCTGAGTTAAACAAGATGCCCCATCTTTTGGTCGCAGGCGCAACCGGAAGCGGGAAAAGTGTCTGTGTCAACGGCATTATTACAAGTATTTTGATGCGTGCGAAACCGCATGAAGTGAAAATGATGATGATCGACCCTAAAATGGTAGAGCTGAATGTCTACAACGGGATTCCGCATTTACTTGCTCCGGTCGTAACTGATCCGAAAAAAGCGTCACAGGCTTTGAAAAAGGTTGTCAATGAAATGGAGCGGCGGTACGAATTATTTTCTCATACGGGTACAAGAAATATTGAAGGATACAATGATTATATAAAACGCGCCAACAATGAAGAAGGAGCGAAACAGCCGGAGCTGCCATATATCGTTGTGATTGTGGACGAGCTTGCTGACCTCATGATGGTCGCTTCATCTGATGTGGAAGACTCGATTACGAGATTGTCCCAAATGGCGCGGGCTGCCGGCATCCATCTCATTATTGCGACACAGCGGCCGTCGGTTGACGTTATCACAGGGGTCATCAAAGCGAATATACCGTCTCGGATCGCGTTCAGTGTATCTTCACAGACGGATTCAAGGACGATTCTTGACATGGGTGGCGCTGAGAAGCTGCTTGGCCGCGGCGATATGCTGTTTTTGCCTGTCGGGGCTAATAAACCTGTCCGTGTGCAGGGAGCATTTTTGTCGGATGACGAAGTGGAGAAGGTCGTCGACCATGTAATTACGCAGCAGAAAGCGCAATATCAGGAAGAAATGATTCCTGAGGAGATAACGGAATCTCATTCTGAGATTACCGATGATCTTTATGATGAAGCTGTTGAATTAATCGTCGGCATGCAAACGGCATCTGTTTCAATGCTGCAAAGAAGATTCAGAATCGGTTATACGAGAGCTGCGCGCCTGATTGACGCCATGGAGGAACGAGGCGTTGTCGGGCCGTATGAAGGAAGCAAACCTAGGGAAGTCTTATTATCAAAAGAGAAATATGATGAACTCTCTTCTTAAAGAAGGGAGTTCAGTTTTCTCCAGTTATCAATAATAACATTATGTAAACTAATAACCTTTCTATTTATTTTTTCGACAAAACATGATATAGTTGTCCCAATTGTTCAATAATTTTTATCGAAAGTGGTTTACGGAGGGGAAACATGTCTACAAAAGCTGATAATCGGCACTTGTATTTGAAAGTAATTGAACGAATTAAAGAGGATATTAAAAATGGCATCTACACTGAGAAGGAAAAGCTGCCTTCTGAATTTGAGCTTTCCAAAAAGCTTGGTGTCAGCAGAGCGACGCTTAGAGAAGCCTTGCGGATACTGGAAGAAGAGCATGTCATTATCAGAAGGCATGGTGTAGGCACTTTTGTCCATTCTAAGCCGTTATTTCTTTCGGGCATTGAACAGCTGAACAGTGTAACGAAGATGATAGAACAGGCAAATATGGCGCCTGGCACGATTTTTCTATCATCCCAAGTGCTTATGCCGTCTGAAGATGATATTAAGAGATTTCATTTGGCAGATGGGCAAGAACTTTTTTACCTCGAACGAGTCAGGACAGCTAATGGACAGCCGATTGTGTATTGTATAGACAAAATTCCAATGGATATTTTGCCGAATTCTTTCTCTCATCAGCAGGAATCAATGTTTGACCTGCTTGAGAAAAATTCAGGCTCCGTGATCAGCTATGCCGTGACTGATATTGAACCGATCGGCTATCATGATACCATTTCTCCAGTGCTGGAATGCGATCCGGAAACAGCTCTTTTGCTGTTAAAACAAACCCATTACGATCAGCACGAGAAACCAGTGCTTTACTCATTAAATTATTTTAGAGCGGACAAATTCAGATTTCATGTTTTGCGTAAACGATTCTAAAACGGGCGCTGTGATGTGTCTGTTTTTTTATTTGCACTGATTCATGTTTCTTTGTACATACTTTCACTTCGGTTAACGCAACATATAAGGGATGACAAGAAAGTGAATGGGTGAAGATGTTGAGAAAGAAAAATGGAATGAAAAATATTATTGCATTGTCTTCCGTACCGCTTGTGATGACACTAGGGAACTCCATGCTGATTCCTGTTCTTCCGATGATGGAGAAAAAGCTGTCAGTGACTTCATTTCAAGTGTCTTTAATCATTACTGTATATTCAGTAGTAGCGATTATTTGCATTCCGATTGCCGGATATTTGTCGGATCGATTCGGGAGAAAAAAAATATTGCTTCCATGCCTCCTCATTGCAGGATTAGGTGGGTTGGTGGCTGCTTTTGCCTCAACCTATATGAAAAATCCTTATGCTATGATTTTGGCGGGTCGGGTCCTTCAAGGTGTCGGCTCTGCAGGGGCGGCTCCCATCGTTATGCCGTTTATCGGCGATTTGTTTCAAGGAGACGATGAAAAGGTCAGCGCCGGCCTTGGTGATATTGAAACCGCCAACACGTCAGGGAAGGTACTGAGTCCCATACTTGGCGCCTTATTGGCTACCTGGTACTGGTTTGTCCCGTTTTGGTTTATTCCGTTTTTCTGTTTGATCAGCTTTTTGCTCGTATTGTTTCTGGTGGCTAAGCCTGAAGAAGATGAGGATGCGCCAGCTGTATCTGAATTTATCAAGAGTGTGCGGAAAATCTTTAAACAGGATGGACGCTGGCTTTATACGGTCTTTATTATCGGGTGTGTGATTATGTTTTTGTTATTTGGCGTATTATTTTATTTGTCAGATACGCTGGAGAACAAGTATGCCATTGATGGAGTGGCTAAAGGCGGGTTACTTGCAATCCCACTTTTATTTTTGTCAACCAGTTCATTTATAGCTGGCAAAAAGATCGGCAAAGATAAAGTTCGAATGAAATTTTGCGTTGTTACGGGAATGATCCTGTTAACCCTGTCTTATATTGCCTTGTGGTGGAACCACAGTTTTTATTTTTTATTTATCTTTTTAAGCTTTGGCGGAATTGGGATTGGAATGGCGCTTCCGGCTTTAGATGCACTGATAACCGAAGGAATTGAAAGTGAGCAATGCGGAACCATTTCCTCCTTTTACAATAGCATGCGCTTTATAGGAGTAGCTCTCGGTCCACCTGTGTTTGCGGCATTAATGTCTAATGCAAACTGGCTGATTTTCATTCTGTCGGCGTTTTGCAGCATCGTTTCTTTATTCCTAGTGATCTTTACTGTCGATGCTAAAAAAAGTGAAGAGGAAGAAAAAAACCTAGGGACGGTCTAGCCAACCGTCTTTTTTGCTGTAATTTAGCCAGTTTATAACTGTCGTTCTGACAGGCACAAACAGCGGTCTTTCAGATTAAAAATGGATTACTATATAGCCTCCGTTGTGTTGGGTGGAGGTTATTGTTTCCTTATAAATCCTACAGTTGCTATAATTACATGAAAGAGTGTTTCTGCGGATGCTGAAAATTGGTCATAATACATACTAATAAGAAATGAACGAAGGAGGTTCCATATGTCATATGTAAATGAAATCAAAACAAAGCACGGCGGTTTAACCGCACACATTGTAAAAACAGAAAAATTTAAAACCGTCTCGCTTATTTTTAAAATGCTTGCGCCTTTGACAAAGGACCAAGTCACGAAAAGAGCTCTGCTTCCGCATGTGCTTCTTCGCGGAACAAAAAGCCATCCGAAAACCTCGGAATTGCGTTCTTATTTGGATGAACTGTACGGCACGTCCGTTTCGGCGGATCTTTCGAAAAAGGGAGAGCGGCATGTCATTACGTTCAGGCTTGAAATCCCGAATGAAAAATATTTAAAAGATCAAACACCGCTTCTTGAAAAAGGATTGCAGCTTCTCGCAGAAATCGTCTTTTCACCTGCTTTAGAGGGAGGCGCTTTTCAATCACAATATGTGGCTCAGGAAAAACGGACGCTCAAGCAAAGAATCCAAGCCGTCTATGACGATAAAATGCGCTACTCGAATTTAAGGCTGATACAGGAAATGTGCAAAAATGAGCCTTATGCTCTCCATGTCAATGGAGAAATCGACGATGTCGATGCCATTACGGCCGATCAGTTATATGAAACATATCAAAGCGCTATCCAAAAAGACCAGCTCGATCTTTATGTTGTTGGCGATGTGGACAGTAACCAAGTGCAAGCGGCAATTGATAAGTATTTCCAAACAAAAGAGCGTACCCTCGGCACGATTGAAAACAATCACGATGAGCACAAAGCCCAGCCAAAAGAAGTAATTGATGAAGAAGATGTCAAACAAGGAAAGCTGAATATCGGCTACCGCACCAGCATCACTTATACGGATCAGGATTATCCTGCTTTGCAAGTGTTTAACGGGCTTTTCGGTGGATTCTCTCATTCCAAACTTTTCATCAATGTTCGGGAAAAAGCCAGTCTTGCATACTACGCCGCTTCGCGTATAGAAAGTTTTAAAGGCTTGTTAATGGTGATGTCGGGCATTGAAGTGAAAAATTACGAACAGGCTGTTTCCATTATTGCTGAGCAATTTCAGGCAATGAAAAACGGCGACTTTAGTGAGCAGGACATTGCTCAGACAAAGGCTGTTATTCGAAATCAAGTGCTGGAAACCATTGATACTGCGTATGGTTTATCTGAATTTTTATATCAGCAGGCCGCTGCCCAAGTCGATATTCCTATCGAAGACTTTCTCGCGAATATTGAGCAGGTCACAAAAGAGGATATCGTGAAAGCCGGCGAAAAGATTCAGCTTGATACGACTTATTTCTTAAAAGGGACGGAGGGTGCATCTTGATCAAACCAATCGAATACGAACAGCTCCAGGAGACGCTGTACCATGAAAAAATGTCAAACGGCCTTGACGTTTACGTTTTGCCGAAAAAAGGCTTCAACAAGACATATGCGGTCTTTACAACAAAGTACGGCTCTATAGATAACCGTTTTGTCCCTTTAGGTGAAAATGAGATGGTTCACGTGCCGGATGGCATCGCCCATTTTCTTGAGCACAAGCTGTTTGAAAAAGCGGACGGAGACGTTTTTCAAGATTTCAGCAAACAGGGTGCTTCTGCCAATGCGTTTACGTCATTTACAAGAACGGCTTATCTTTTCTCAAGCACATCAAATGTTGAACGCAATTTAGAGACGCTCATCGATTTCGTACAGGACCCGTATTTTACTGAAAAAACGGTTGAAAAAGAAAAAGGGATTATCGGGCAGGAGATTAACATGTATGATGACAACCCCGATTGGAGGCTTTACTTCGGGGTCATTGAAAACATGTACAAAGAACATCCTGTCAAAATTGACATAGCGGGAACAGTGGAAAGCATCTCACATATTACAAAAGACAATCTTTATGAATGCTATGAAACGTTTTATCACCCGAGCAACATGCTCCTCTTTATTGTCGGTCCTGTAGATCCTGAAGCGATCATTTCTCAGGTAAGAGAAAATCAGGAGAGAAAGCCGTATACAGACCAGCCGGAGATCAAACGGGAAGAAGTAAAAGAGCAAGAAGCGGTTTTCCGCAAAGAAAAAGAGATTAAAATGAATGTACAGGGACCGAAATGCCTTGTCGGGCTGAAATCAAAGAATCCGTTTAAATTAGGCAAAGAGCTGTTAAAGCATGAACTTTCAATGAACTTATTGCTTGAATCTCTTTTCGGCAAAAGCTCTGCCCAGTACGAGTCACTTTATGAAAAAGGGTATATTGACGAAACGTTCAGCTTTGATTTTACTGCTGAATATGGGTTTGGTTTTGCGGCGATCGGCGGTGATACGCCGGAGCCTGATCAATTGGCTGAAGACATTTCAAGCATGCTTCTGCGCGCCGGTGAACTGATTACTGCTGAAAAGATTGAACTTGCCAGAAAGAAAAAGATCGGTACATTCTTAAAAGCGCTGAATTCACCCGAATACATTGCCAATCAATTTACCCGTTATGCTTTCTTGGATATGAGCCTATTTGACGTCGTATCTGTACTTGAGCAAATTACTCTCGAGGATGTCCAGAAAGTTATACAGGAGGAAATTGCTGCAGACAGACTAACTGTCTGCAAGATTGTTCCTAAATCATAAACAAAACATCCCTCCAGTGTGAGGGGTGTTTTTCTGCGGAAAGAAGGAAAGAGGATGATCAAAACAGCACTAATCACCGGAGCAAGCGGCGGCATTGGCAAAAGCATAAGCGAAACCCTTGCGGGAGAGGGTTACAATCTGCTGCTGCATTATCATACAAATCAAAAAGCGGCAGCGGAGCTGGCTGAAAAGTTAAGAGAGACGTTTGGTATTCACGCTGAGATATTGCAAGCTGATCTATCCACGCCGGAAGGAGCAGATAAGCTGACAAGTTCAATTGTTCAGCCGATTGATGCAATTGTTTTAAACAGCGGAAGAAGCCATTTTGGGCTGATTACGGATGTGGATAATACAACTGTTCAGGAAATGGTTCAGCTCCATGTGGCGAGTCCGTATATGCTGACGAGAAACCTTCTTCCAGGCATGATTCGGAATAAATCAGGAGTGATTGTAGCTGTCAGCTCTATTTGGGGAGAGACTGGGGCATCTTGTGAAGTGCTGTACAGCATGGCGAAGGGAGCTCAGCACTCGTTTGTAAAAGGACTGGCTAAGGAGCTTGCGCCAAGCGGAATCAGAGTAAACGCTGTAGCGCCGGGCGCTGTTGATACAAATATGATGAATCAATTCACACCGTCTGAAAAAGAAGAGATCGCTGATGAGATCCCGATCGGCCGGCTGGCCCGGCCGCAAGAAATTGCCGATGCAACAGCTTTTCTTCTGTCTGAAAAAGCTTCATATATCACCGGCCAAATTCTGTCGGTGAATGGCGGCTGGCACTGCTGATCAGAAAATATTCTGTGTATAGTTTCTTATGCGAAGGACACAATAATCTTGTAACTTCACATGAAATGGAGGAAACAAATATGTCAGTATTAGAAAACTGGGATAGCTGGAAAAACTTCCTTGGCGACCGTCTGAACTATGCGCAAGATAAAGGTATGAGCCAGGATACTATTACAGATCTTGCGACAGAAATCGGCAGTTACTTGGCTAATGAAGTGGAATCTAAGAACGAGCAGGAAAAAGTGCTGGCAGATCTTTGGAGCGTAGCATCAAAAGATGAACAGCATGCTATTGCCAATATGATGGTTAAGCTTGTTGAAAATAACAGCACTCACTAGGAAGAGAGGAGATTTTTCCTCTCTTTTTTTATGTTTTCCTCATCACAGCAACATTCTTCTTTCTAATTAGAGAAAAATGCTTTATGATAAAGGAAGGTAAAATTTTGCCACAATGAAGGGGGTATATCATTTGGCAAAGCTCGAATGGTATTTTGAATATGAAATTCAAGTGAACCGCCCCGGACTGCTCGGGGATATTTCATCTCTTCTTGGGATGCTTTCTATTAACATCGTAACGATAAACGGCGTCGATCTTTCCAGAAGGGGAATGCTCCTCAGGTGCCGCCATATAGATCAAATTAAACGATTAGAATCAATCTTAAAAACAATGGAAACAATTAAAGTAACGAAGCTGAGAGAACCGAGGCTTCGCGACCGTCTTGCCGTACGTCACGGCCGGTATATTCAAAGGGATGCCGATGACAAGAAAACGTTCCGCTTTGAACGGGACGAGCTAGGCTTATTAGTCGATTTTATGGCCGAACTGTTCAAAAAAGAAGGCCATAAATTAATCGGAATTCGTGGTATGCCTCGTGTCGGGAAAACAGAATCAATTGTAGCCTCCAGCGTGTGTGCAAGCAAAAGGTGGCTTTTTGTGTCATCAACTTTGCTGAAGCAGACGATACGAAGCCAGCTGATTGCCGATGAATACAGTACTGAAAATGTCTTTATCGTTGACGGAATTGTGTCAACACGAAGAGGGTCGGAACGCCATCTCCAGCTGGTCAGAGAAATCATGAGGCTGCCTGCAACAAAAGTGGTGGAGCATCCGGACATATTCGTTCAAAATACAGAGTATACACTAGATGACTTTGATTATATTATTGAACTGAGAAATGACCCTGATGAGGTTATTACATATGAACATGCCGAGGAACCCCAAATGTTTGATCAATCCGGGTTTTCAAGCTTTGATTTTTAAAATTGGAAGGTGTTTGTTGTGACTGAACTAGGAATCCGGCTCAAAGAAGCCAGAGAGGAAAAAGCAATGTCATTGGATGATCTCCAAGCGGCAACAAAGATTCAAAAAAGGTACTTAACCGCCTTGGAGGAAGGGAACTATGACATTATTCCGGGAAAGTTTTATGTCCGGGCATTCATTAAGCAATACGCGGAAGCTGTCGGGCTTGATGCGGATCAGCTGTTTGAGGAACATAAAAAAGATATCCCGAATACGTATCATGACGATGTGTCTGAAAAGATCTCCGGCATGAATCTTCAAAAGGAAATGCCAAAGACAGCATCTAAGGCGCTGGAGCTGCTGCCAACGATACTTGTCATACTCGGCGTGATTGTCGTGATTGCGATTGTGTACGCGATCATTCAATTTGCGAATCATAAAAACAGCGATGATAACAATGCCGCATCTGAAAAATCAATTACGCAAAGTGAAAGCAAGTACGAAATCCCTAAAGATTCAACGCTAAAAGAGAATCAAAATAACAGCTCTCAAAAAGAGACGGACACTAAAAAAGAAACGAAAGAAAAAGAAGATAAAAAAGAAGAAAGCGACAGTGATAAACTGGAGATTAAAGCAACTGGCACTGAGGGATCATTAACGACTTATGAAGTGTCCGGCGCTGATAAAATCGAGCTTGAACTAAAAGCATCAGACAGCTCTTGGATTCGAGTGCGCGATGAAAACAGCAGCTCGTTAAAAGAGGGAACGCTGAAAAAAGACGAAACCTATAAAAAAGACATAACTGAGCAGAAACAAGTTGAAATCCGCACCGGATATGCACCTAATCTGAAAATAAAAATCAACGGTAAGGTTCTTTCATATGAACTTGATCCGAAAAAAGTGATGGCACAAACCATAAAGATTGTAAATAAAAAGGAAGAAAAGTCATCTTAATTACCAGATGACTTTTCTTCACGTCCGAGTATGAAATTGGAGGGGCTTTATGTTTAACTTACCAAATAAAATCACACTAGCTAGAATCGCATTAATCCCGATCTTCATGATTATCATGCTGGCGCCGTTTGACTGGGGCAGGCTCGAATTTGGAGACGAATCGATCCCGGTCGCACACTTGGCGGGAGCTATCCTATTTATTATTGCATCCACAACAGACTGGGTAGACGGATATTATGCCCGAAAACTGAATCTCGTAACAAACTTCGGAAAATTTCTTGATCCGCTTGCTGACAAACTGCTTGTATCCGCAGCGTTAATTATCCTTGTTCAATTTGATCTTGCTCCAGCCTGGATGGTCATTGTGATTATCAGCCGGGAGTTTGCCGTGACAGGTTTAAGGCTTGTCCTTGCCGGAACTGGAGAAGTCGTAGCGGCTAACATGCTTGGTAAAATTAAAACCTGGGCACAAATCATTGCGGTTTCCGCATTGCTTCTTCATAATCTTCCGTTTGAACTTGTGTCATTCCCGTTCGCTGACTTAGCGCTGTGGGTAGCTGTCTTCTTTACTGTCGTCTCAGGCTGGGAATATTTCGCTAAAAACTGGGAAGCGTTAAAAACATCTAACTAAGAAAGAAGGACTTCGTCATGGAATTTCCAAAAAAAGCAGAAATTATTGCAGTCGGTTCAGAGTTGTTGCTTGGCCAGATCGCCAATACAAATGCTCAATTTATCAGCAAACAGCTCGCTGAAATCGGAGTGAACGTATTTTATCATACAGCAGTCGGAGATAACCCGGAGCGGCTGAAGCAGGTCATCCGCATTGCCGAAGAACGCTCCGACTTCATTATTTTTTCAGGAGGTCTCGGACCGACAAAAGATGATCTGACGAAAGAAACGATTGCAAATGCGCTAGGACGTCCGCTTGTGTTAAATGATGAGGCGTTCCAATCCATTGAGGACTATTTCAAACGAACAAAACGCACGATGTCACCTAATAACCGAAAACAGGCGCTTGTGATTGAAGGATCCGACGTACTGGCAAATCACTTTGGAATGGCACCGGGAATGCTTACAGAGCATGAATCGCGCTTTTATATGCTTCTTCCTGGGCCGCCAAGCGAATTGCGTCCCATGTTTGAAAACGAGGCAAAGCCTCTTCTGCTGAAAAAGATGGGTTCAAATGAAAAAATTGTGTCAACCGTTCTTCGCTTTTTCGGTATCGGAGAGTCTCAGCTTGAAGCCGATTTGGAAGATATTATTGATGCACAAACAAACCCGACAATCGCTCCTTTGGCGGCTGATGGAGAGGTGACGCTGCGTCTGACAGCCAAGCATGCTGACGAAAAGGAAACTGAGCGTCTGTTAAAAGAAACAGAGGCTGTTATCTTAGAACGTGTCGGTGAATTTTTCTATGGCTACGATGATACTTCCCTTGTAAAGGAGCTTTCTAAAGCATGTAGGGAAAAAGGCATTACGATTTCCGCGGCGGAAAGCTTTACCGGCGGGCTGTTTTCTGAATGGCTGACGGATCTTAGCGGTGCTTCAAAACTATTTGCCGGCGGCATCGTTTGCTATACAAACGACGTAAAGCAGAATGTGCTTGATGTCAAGAAGGAAACATTAGATCAATTTGGCGCGGTCAGCAAGGAGTGCGCATCAGAGCTGGCAAAGGGTGTTCAAAAGCTCACTGGCAGCGACATCGGCATCAGCTTTACCGGTGTAGCAGGGCCTGATACTCAAGAAGGGCATGAGCCTGGACATGTGTTTATCGGCATTTCAGCAAATGGAAAAGAAGAGGTTCACGAGTTTCACTTTGCGGGCTCCAGAACGGGAATCAGAAAACGCGGTGCTAAATACGGCTGCCATTTAATCTTGAAGCTTTTAGAGCAAAAATAATATTTTCAGCACATTATCCTCCTTAGAAAACATGATTTCTCTGATACATTATGATATTTTGATAGAAATCACGCCAAGAAAAAATCCGAATATGCGTTCGCTTTTTTCTTGGCAAATCCCTTCAAACAGGGTATAGTATATGTAGTGGTAACATAAAGGAGGAAAAAATAGAATGAGTGATCGTCAGGCAGCCTTAGATATGGCTCTTAAACAAATAGAAAAACAGTTCGGTAAAGGTTCCATTATGAAACTGGGAGAAAAGACAGATACAAGAATTTCTACTGTCCCAAGCGGCTCCCTCGCTCTTGATACAGCACTAGGAATTGGCGGATATCCGCGCGGACGGATTATTGAAGTATATGGCCCTGAAAGCTCAGGTAAAACAACTGTGGCGCTTCATGCGATTGCTGAGGTTCAGCAGCAGGGCGGACAAGCCGCGTTTATCGATGCGGAGCATGCGCTAGATCCGGTATACGCGCAAAAGCTCGGAGTCAATATCGAAGAGCTTTTACTGTCTCAGCCTGACACAGGCGAGCAGGCGCTTGAAATTGCGGAAGCGCTGGTTCGAAGCGGTGCAGTTGACATTGTTGTTGTCGATTCTGTGGCAGCTCTCGTTCCGAAAGCAGAAATTGAAGGAGACATGGGAGATTCGCATGTCGGTTTACAAGCACGCTTAATGTCTCAAGCGCTTCGTAAGCTTTCAGGGGCCATTAACAAATCGAAGACAATCGCGATTTTCATTAACCAAATTCGTGAAAAAGTCGGCGTTATGTTCGGAAACCCGGAAACAACTCCTGGCGGCCGTGCGCTGAAATTCTACTCTTCCGTGCGTCTCGAAGTGCGTCGTGCTGAACAGCTGAAACAAGGCAACGACGTAATGGGGAACAAAACGAAAATCAAAGTCGTGAAAAACAAGGTGGCTCCGCCGTTCCGTACAGCCGAGGTTGACATTATGTACGGAGAAGGCATCTCAAAAGAAGGCGAAATCATTGACCTTGGAACTGAACTTGATATCGTGCAAAAAAGCGGTTCATGGTACTCTTATGAAGAAGAGCGTCTTGGCCAAGGCCGTGAAAATGCAAAACAATTCTTAAAAGAAAATAAAGATATCATGCTGATGATCCAGGAGCAAATTCGTGAACATTACGGCTTGGATAATCACGGAGCAGTTCAGCAGCAAGCTGGAGAGGCACAAGAAGAACTCGAATTTGAAGAATAAAAATAAAATAAGTATGAAATGATACAAAAGGCTGAGTGAACAACTCAGCCCTTTTGTATTTTCGTAAAAAATGATAAAAATATTGCTTTTTTTGACAACTTTTTCAGTGCTTTATTCGTCTAACAAAACGTGTGCAAAATGGAATTTATTTTGGGAGGAAAAAATGAATGACAAGCCCAACCCGCAGAAGAACTGCGAAACGCAGACGGAGAAAACTAAATAAAAGAGGCAAACTTTTGCTTGGTCTATTAGCAGTGATGATTTGCTTTACGATGTGGAATGCGCTTCAACAAAATAGTGAAGAGAACGAGCCATCTCAAGAAGCCGCAGTTTCAGACACCAGCAAGAAAAAAGAAGTCAAAAAGAAAACCGCCAAAAAAACAGAGGAACAAATCAAAACAGTCGATCGTAATCAAAAAATCAGCAATTATTTAAAAGAGATCGGTTTCAGCGGAACAGCCATGATTGTCAGAAATGGAGAAATCGTAACAAGTAAAGGTTTTGGTTATGCAGACCGTAAACATCACATTCAAAATAATCCATTGACATCTTTTTATGTCGGTTCCTCACAAAAAGCGTTGATTGCAACTGCTATTTTACAGCTTGAGGAAAAGGGCAAACTTCAGACAAGTGATCCGGTAAGTACATATTTACCTCATTTCCCTAACGGTCAAACGATTACTTTAAAGAATCTGCTTACACATACATCGGGAATAAACGGACATATTGAAGGAAACGGAGCAATCACTCCGGACGATTTAATAAAAGACATAGAACGTCAGGGGATCAAACGTCAGCCGGGCGTATGGGACTATAAAGATTCTAATTATTCTGTTCTCGCTTATATTGTTGCTGAAGTAAGCGGTGAATCCTATGAACAATACATAACG
Organism: Bacillus rugosus; assembly: GCF_023238245.1. Classification (NCBI taxonomy): domain Bacteria; kingdom Bacillati; phylum Bacillota; class Bacilli; order Caryophanales; family Bacillaceae; genus Bacillus; species Bacillus rugosus. Next base: position 1,789,615 of record NZ_CP096590.1, read on the forward strand.
AATCATATTTTTAAACCGGCGGGAATGACGCATGCGGGCTTTTATAAAACCTATAATAAAGAACCTTATCCTGCTGTCGGGTATAAGCTGAAGGGCAGCAGAGCGATTACACCTTATATGCCTGATTTATCCCAGCTGTATGGAGCCGGTGATATTTACATGAGCGCTATAGATATGTACAAATTTGACCAAGCGCTGATAGACGGCAAACTGTATTCGCAAAAAAGCTACGAAAAGATGTTTACGCCAGGGAGCAGCTCCACATACGGTATGGGATTTTATGTTGCCCCCGGAAGCTATTCAAACCATGGTGTCATGCCTGGCTTCAACATCTTGAATAGCTTTAGCAAATCTGGCCAAACCATTGTTGTTTTGTTATCAAACATTCAAAATAACGCTAAACTGGGCCAAGTGAACAATAAAATATACCAGCTTCTGAATCAAGAATGATTGATGATCTTCTTTAGAAGGATTGCGTTCGGCACGTTAAAAGACGGCAGGTCGGCAAACGTTAAGATGGCAAGCTTGACAAGTATTTCCGACACATTTACAATGAAGTTGTAACATTTGTTTTTTTAACATGATTGTTAAACCATTTTAAACTTGACAAGGGCGATGAAAATACTCATTCCCTGTGAAGGTTCTGTATGTTGAGAAAACTAGACAATGTACATGCCGACACTTATTTAAGCAACAACCAAGTTCATAGCAAGAGGAGGTGAAAGTATGACCCCAATTATGATGGTTCTCATCTCCATTTTGCTGATTCTACTCGGTTTAGTTGTTGGCTACTTTGTTCGTAAAACCATTGCCGAAGCGAAAATTGCGGGCGCACGCGGTGCAGCCGAGCAAATTCTTGAAGATGCAAAGCGTGATGCTGAAGCACTGAAAAAAGAAGCTCTGCTTGAAGCAAAGGATGAAATCCACAAACTTCGAATAGATGCTGAACAGGAAGTTCGTGAAAGACGAAATGAGCTTCAAAAACAAGAAAACCGTTTACTCCAAAAGGAGGAAAACCTTGATCGCAAACATGAGGGAATTGATAAACGGGAAGCGATGTTGGAGAAGAAAGATCATTCTCTGAATGAACGACAACAACATATTGAAGAGATGGAAAGCAAAGTGGATGAGATGATTCGTATGCAGCAGTCAGAGTTGGAACGAATTTCGAGTCTGACTCGTGATGAAGCAAAACAAATCATTCTTGAGCGGGTTGAAAACGAGCTTTCACATGACATCGCCATCATGACAAAAGAAACTGAAAACCGCGCGAAAGAAGAGGCGGATAAGAAAGCGAAAAACATTCTTTCACTCGCCTTACAGCGCTGCGCAGCGGACCACGTTGCCGAAACAACGGTATCAGTTGTCAATCTTCCAAATGATGAGATGAAAGGACGTATCATCGGACGGGAAGGGCGTAACATTCGTACGCTTGAAACGCTGACAGGAATTGACCTGATTATTGATGATACGCCTGAAGCTGTCATTCTTTCCGGATTTGATCCGATCAGACGTGAGACAGCAAGGATTGCTCTTGATAAACTCGTTCAGGATGGCCGTATTCATCCGGCACGGATTGAAGAAATGGTTGAAAAATCTCGCCGCGAGGTCGATGACTATATTCGTGAGATGGGTGAGCAAACGACATTTGAGGTTGGCGTTCACGGCCTCCACCCAGATCTCATCAAGATCCTCGGCCGCTTAAAGTTCCGTACAAGCTACGGTCAAAATGTGCTTAAGCATTCCATGGAAGTCGCATTTTTGGCCGGTCTAATGGCATCGGAGCTTGGAGAAGACGCAAAGCTTGCTAAACGTGCGGGTCTTCTTCACGACATCGGGAAAGCAATTGACCATGAAGTAGAAGGAAGCCACGTTGAAATCGGGGTAGAGCTTGCGACCAAATATAAAGAGCACCCAGTCGTGATTAACAGTATTGCATCACACCACGGGGATGAAGAGCCGACTTCCATTATCGCTGTGCTGGTAGCTGCAGCAGATGCACTTTCCGCTGCAAGACCTGGCGCGCGAAGTGAGACGCTCGAGAATTATATTCGAAGACTTGAAAAGCTCGAGGAAATTTCTGAGTCCTACGAAGGTGTTGAAAAGTCATTTGCTATTCAGGCTGGACGCGAAGTGCGTATTATGGTGAAGCCGGATTCAATTAATGATCTTGAAGCTCATCGACTGGCGCGAGATATCCGTAAGCGAATTGAGGACGAGCTCGATTATCCAGGTCATATTAAAGTGACAGTAATCAGAGAAACTCGAGCCGTAGAGTATGCAAAATAAAGTGATGCGCTAAGCATCACTTTATTTTTTTGACGGTCAAGGAATTTTTAAGAAGAAGGGATTTACAAAATGAGAATTTTATTTATCGGAGATGTTGTCGGTTCACCGGGCCGTGACATGGTAAAAGAATATGTACCAAAGCTAAAAACAAAATATAAGCCTCACTTTACTATTATTAATGGTGAAAATGCCGCACATGGAAAAGGCCTGACGGAAAAAATTTATCACAGCTTAATCCAGTCCGGCGCAGATGCTATCACGATGGGGAACCACACATGGGATAAAAAAGAAATTTTCGATTTTATAGATGACGTTCCGAACTTGGTTCGCCCCGCAAACTTTCCTGAAGGAACACCGGGAAAAGGGATCACGTATGTGAAGGCAAACGGAAAAGAGCTTGCCGTCATTAATTTGCAAGGACGTACGTTTTTACCGCCGCTTGATGATCCGTTTTTAAAAGCGGATGAACTGATTGCCGAAGCTTCGAAAAGAACACCGTACATTTTTATTGACTTCCATGCCGAAGCGACAAGTGAAAAGCTTGCACTCGGCTGGTACACGGACGGTCGGGCATCAGCTGTCGTCGGAACTCATACACACGTGCAAACAGCGGATAACCGCATTTTGCCGAAGGGGACGGCATATATTACTGATGTAGGAATGACTGGCCCATATGACGGTATACTGGGGATGGACAGAGAGACGATTATTAAGCGATTCAAAACGAATCTTCCAGTCCGTTTTACTGTCGCTGAAGGGAAAACAACGCTGAGCGGTGTCGTCATCGACATCGACGATCAAACGAAAAAAGCCGTTAAAATCGAACGTATTGTAATCAATGATGATCACATGTTCTTTGAATAATTGAACTTAGGGTTATTTTATAAAAATATTAAAAAGAAAAGCAGGAATATAGCAACTTCTTAGTGAATATAGTAAAAATGGAAGGTAGCCCGCTATTTTTGAAAAGCATTGTGGGGATGGCTTTTTGGATAGCAACATCTAATAATGATTGTTCTAATGAACACTCACTTATCCATTGTAAAACTAAGGGGGAGCAGAAATGGAAATCTTAAAAGTTTCAGCAAAATCGAGTCCAAATTCAGTGGCAGGTGCGCTCGCTGGCGTGTTAAGAGAGCGAGGGGCCGCCGAGATTCAAGCGATTGGAGCGGGTGCATTAAACCAGGCTGTAAAAGCCGTGGCGATTGCCAGGGGATTTGTGGCGCCAAGCGGCGTTGATTTGATTTGTATTCCGGCTTTTACAGATATTCAGATCGATGGGGAAGAAAGAACGGCGATTAAATTAATCGTGGAGCCTCGCTAAAAACAAATAAAGCATTCTCAACCTGTTTGCGTCATGCAAACAGGTTGTTTTTCATTTGTTGTGATATTTTCTTCCAATAGTATTTTCAGCATATAAATGACAGATATACAAAAGTCAAAAATGATTTGGAACGTTTCAGAAAAAAATTCCGCCCATTTTTCAAGACGGATACTTTTGTCTTTCTCAGAAAGACAGTGCTATTTACGCTTATTCCATATCATGGTACAATCCGAATATAACAAGAATTTTTCAAGGAGGATTGTACATGCAGAGTGGAAAGATGAAAGCTCTAATGAAAAAGGACGGGACGTTCGGTGCTGTACTGACTGAAGTTCCCATTCCTGAGATCGATAAACATGAAGTCCTCATAAAAGTGAAAGCTGCATCCATATGCGGCACAGATGTGCACATTTATAATTGGGATCAATGGGCACGCCAGAGAATCAAAACTCCCTATGTTTTCGGTCATGAGTTCAGCGGCATTGTTGAAGCTGTAGGAGAGAATGCCGGCAATGTAAAAGTGGGGGACTATGTGTCTGCGGAAACGCATATTGTCTGCGGTGAATGTGTCCCTTGCGTAACCGGAAAATCTCATGTTTGCACCAATACAGCTATTATCGGGGTGGACACGGCAGGCTGTTTTGCGGAGTATGTAAAAGTTCCAGCTGATAACGTTTGGAAGAATCCCGCCGATATGGACCCGGCGATTGCTTCCATTCAAGAGCCTTTAGGAAATGCGGTTCATACAGTGCTCGAAAGCCAGCCTGCAGGAGGAACGACTGCAGTCATCGGATGCGGACCGATTGGTCTTATGGCTGTTGCGGTTGCAAAAGCAGCAGGTGCTTCTCAGGTGATAGCAATTGATAAAAATGAATACAGGTTGGCGCTTGCCAAACAAATGGGAGCTACACGTACTGTTTCTATTGAAAAAGAAGACCCGCTTAAAATTGTAAGCGCTTTAACGGATGGAGAAGGAGTGGATCTCGTTTGTGAGATGTCGGGCCATCCCTCAGCGATTGCCCAGGGTCTTGCGATGGCTGCGAATGGCGGAAGGTTCCATATTCTCAGCTTGCCGGAACATCCGGTAACAATTGATTTGACGAATAAAGTAGTATTTAAAGGACTTACGATTCAAGGAATTACAGGAAGAAAAATGTTTTCCACATGGCGGCAGGTTTCTCAATTGCTCAACTCAAACGTGCTCGATCTTTCACCTGTTATTACCCATCAGTTTCCGTTAGAGGAGTTTGAGAAAGGATTCGAACTGATGAGAAGCGGCCAGTGCGGTAAAGTGATTTTAATACCATAAAAGGGGGATAAACATGACGAAGGAATTTGAGTTTTTAAAAACAGAGCTTGATAAAATGAAAGAAAATCATACATGGCAAGAGATAAAACAGCTTGAATCAATGCAGGGCCCATCTGTCACAGTGAATCACAAAAACGTCATTCAGCTTTCTTCTAATAATTACCTCGGATTTACTTCACACCCAAGACTCATCAAAGCCGCGCAGGAGGCCGTTCAGCAATTTGGAGCAGGCACCGGATCAGTGAGAACGATTGCCGGTACATTTACAATGCATCAAGAGCTTGAGAAAAAGCTGGCAGCCTTTAAAAAAACGGAGGCGGCACTTGTATTCCAATCAGGCTTTACAACAAACCAAGGTGTACTTTCAAGTATTCTTTCAAAAGAGGATATTGTCATCTCAGATAAATTGAACCATGCCTCTATTATTGATGGAATCCGACTGACAAAGGCGGATAAAAAGGTGTATCAGCACGTCGATATGAGTGATTTAGAGAGGGTGCTGAGAAAGTCAATGAATTATCGGATGCGTCTGATTGTGACAGACGGCGTATTTTCCATGGATGGCAATATAGCTCCTTTGCCTGATATTGTAGAGCTCGCTGAGAAATATGACGCATTTGTGATGGTGGATGACGCCCATGCATCGGGAGTGCTTGGTGAAAACGGCAGGGGAACGGTGAATCACTTCGGTCTGGACGGCAGAGTCCACATTCAGGTCGGAACACTAAGCAAGGCAATCGGAGTGCTCGGCGGCTACGCTGCAGGTTCAAAGGTGCTGATCGATTATTTGCGCCATAAAGGCCGTCCGTTTTTATTCAGCACGTCCCATCCGCCGGCTGTTACCGCAGCTTGTATGGAAGCGATTGATGTCTTGCTGGAAGAGCCGGAGCATATGGAGCGCTTGTGGGAGAATACGAACTATTTTAAATCAATGCTTGTGAAAATGGGTCTGACGCTAACGCAGAGTGAGACGCCAATTCTTCCTATTTTAATAGGTGACGAAGGTGCGGCCAAGAAATTTTCTGATCAGCTCCTTTCTAGCGGCGTTTTTGCCCAAAGCATCGTTTTCCCGACTGTAGCAAAGGGAAAAGCGAGAATTCGCACGATTATTACCGCTGAGCACACTAAAGAAGAACTGGATAAGGCGCTTGATGTCATTGAAAAGACGGCTAAGGAGCTCCAGCTATTGTAAGAGGAAGAGGATACTCTTCCTCTTTTGATTCCTTATTGATTATTATTCTCAATGAGTGTACAATGATAGGTTGCCAGTTGTGCAGAGCTTCAATAACCTTTATACTGAAGGGTGGAAGTTTGGTTTGAAAGGAGAAATCATGACATGAATGAAAAACAAAAATTAGAGAGCGGACAAGTTAATCCATCGGACAAAAAATCCGAAAAGGATTACAGCAAGTACTTTGAAGCTGTTTATATTCCGCCTTCCTTAAAAGATGCGAAAAAACGAGGCAAGGAAGCCGTTACTTATCATAATGACTTTAAAATTTCTGAACAATTTAAAGGATTGGGAGACGGAAGAAAGTTTTATATCCGTACGTACGGCTGCCAAATGAATGAACATGATACAGAGGTTATGGCAGGGATTTTTATGGCTCTTGGTTACGAAGCGACAAACTCTGTTGACGATGCCAATGTCATTTTGTTAAACACATGTGCCATCCGTGAAAATGCCGAGAACAAGGTGTTTGGTGAGCTGGGGCACTTAAAAGCGCTGAAAAAAAACAATCCTGATCTGATTTTAGGCGTGTGCGGATGTATGTCCCAGGAGGAATCAGTCGTGAACCGGATCTTGAAAAAACATCCGTTTGTCGATCTGATTTTCGGAACGCATAACATCCATCGCCTGCCAGAGCTTTTGTCAGAAGCATACCTTTCAAAAGAAATGGTCATAGAAGTTTGGTCCAAGGAAGGTGACGTTATTGAAAACCTTCCAAAAGTCCGGAACGGAAAAATAAAGGGCTGGGTCAATATCATGTACGGCTGTGACAAATTCTGTACGTATTGCATTGTGCCTTACACACGCGGAAAAGAAAGAAGCCGCCGCCCTGAAGAGATCATTCAGGAAGTAAGAAGGCTCGCAAGTGAAGGCTATAAAGAAATTACACTATTAGGCCAAAACGTAAACGCGTACGGAAAAGACTTTGAAGATATGACGTACGGCCTCGGTGATTTGATGGATGAACTGAGAAAAATCGATATTCCGAGAATCCGTTTTACAACGAGTCACCCGCGTGACTTTGACGACCGCCTCATCGAAGTGCTCGCAAAAGGCGGAAATTTGCTTGATCACATTCATCTTCCGGTTCAGTCAGGAAGCTCAGAGGTTCTGAAGCTGATGGCCCGTAAATATGATAGAGAGCGTTACATGGAGCTGGTTCGGAAAATTAAAGCAGCAATGCCGAACGCATCTTTGACAACTGACATTATCGTCGGATTCCCGAACGAAACGGACGAACAGTTTGAAGAAACCCTTTCTCTATACCGTGAAGTGGAGTTTGACAGCGCCTATACGTTCATTTACTCTCCGCGTGAAGGCACTCCGGCTGCCAAAATGAAAGATAATGTACCAATGCGTGTGAAAAAAGAACGTCTGCAGCGTCTAAACGCACTGGTAAATGAAATTTCTGCTAAAAAAATGAAGGAATACGAAGGCAAGGTTGTCGAAGTATTAGTTGAAGGTGAAAGCAAAAATAATCCCGATATTCTTGCCGGCTACACTGAAAAAAGCAAGCTTGTCAATTTCAAAGGGCCGAAGGAAGCCATCGGCAAAATCGTCCGCGTGAAAATCCAGCAAGCGAAAACATGGTCGCTTGACGGAGAAATGGCAGGAGAAGCAATCGAGGTGAAATAAGATGACGCTCTACTCAAAAAAAGACATTGTGCAGCAGGCACGAAACCTTGCAAAAATGATCTCTGAAACAGAAGAGGTTGATTTTTTCAAACGGGCTGAAGCGCAAATCAATGAGAATGACAAAGTGTCTACAATTGTTAATCAGATTAAAGCCCTGCAAAAGCAAGCTGTCAATCTGAAGCATTATGAAAAGCATGAAGCGCTCAAACAAGTAGAAGCAAAAATTGACGCGCTGCAAGAGGAGCTTGAAGAGATTCCTGTCATCCAGGAATTCAGAGACTCGCAGACGGAGGTAAATGACCTTCTGCAGCTCGTTGCACACACCATTTCCAACCAAGTCACAAATGAAATTATCACGTCAACCGGGGGCGACCTGCTAAAAGGGGAAACCGGTTCGAAGGTGAAGCATTCAAATAACAGCTGTTCTCTCTAAACACGGTGCCTTTTATAGGCCCGTGTTTTTTTATTTATATGCGGCTAAAAATGAACTAAATAATCTATGTACCAAATGTTCAACTCGTTTTTATTTGCTTAGCCGCAAGTAAACTTTATCGCACTTAAAAGTAAAGTTTCTAGGCACGCCTGCATACAATGGAACAGAAACTTTGTATTTTTATATTTTATTTATAAAAATGCACACTAGACAAATGCCCAGCATAAGATAACACGAAGAAGAACAAGGAGGCATGCCGGAATGTCTGAATACAGGGAAATTATTACGAAGGCGGTAGTAGCGAAAGGCAGAAAATTCACTCAGTGCACCAATACCATCTCCCCTGAGAAAAAACCGAGCAGCATTTTGGGCGGTTGGATCATTAACCACAAGTATGACGCTGAAAAAATCGGGAAAACAGTAGAAATTGAAGGGTATTATGATATAAACGTATGGTACTCTTACGCGGACAACACAAAAACAGAGGTTGTCACAGAACGGGTGAAATACGTAGATGTCATTAAACTCAGATACAGAGACAACAATTACTTAGATGATGAGCATGAAGTGATTGCGAAAGTCCTTCAGCAGCCTAACTGTCTTGAAGTGACCATTTCACCGAATGGAAACAAAATTGTTGTGCAGGCAGAAAGGGAGTTTTTGGCGGAAGTGGTAGGAGAAACAAAGGTAGTTGTTGAGGTCAATCCTGACTGGGAAGAGGAAGACGAAGAAGATTGGGAAGATGAGCTTGATGAAGAGCTGGAAGACATCAACCCGGAATTTTTAGTGGGAGATCCTGAAGAATAAAAAAGGGACTAGGGGAGACAGCACCCCCAAGTCTCTTTTTTATATTGATATATCATTCTTTTATCACTTTTTGTTTGTGTTATAATGAAGGTTGGAAAATAGAAACGTTGATACATAGTGAGGGATTAAACAATGGCCGGTTATACGCCTATGATACAGCAATATTTAAAAATAAAGGCAGAGCACCAGGATGCCTTTTTATTTTTTCGCCTTGGTGATTTTTACGAAATGTTTTTTGACGACGCCAAAAAAGCGTCACAAGAGCTGGAAATTACGTTAACGAGCAGAGACGGCGGTGCGGCTGAAAAAATACCGATGTGCGGTGTGCCGTATCATTCTGCTTCCGCGTATATCGAGCAGCTGATTAAAAAAGGATACAAAGTAGCGATCTGTGAACAGACGGAAGATCCGAAAGCCGCAAAGGGCGTTGTGAAACGAGAAGTGGTTCAGCTTATTACGCCCGGAACTGTAATGGACGGCAAAGGCATCCATGAATCAGAAAACAACTTTATCGCGTCTGTTTCCGCCTGTTCGAACGGATACGGGCTCGCGCTGTCTGATTTAACAACGGGAGAAAATTTGGCTGTCTTGATTGAACGGCTGGAAGATGTCATCTCAGAAATTTATTCAGTCGGCGCACGGGAAATCGTCGTTTCAGGCAGCTTGGATGCCGATACGGTCGCACAGCTGAAAGAGCGGTGCGGTGCAACGATCTCAATTGAAGATGGTGAAACAGACGAGCACGTAACGATCATTGAGCACTTAAATAATGAAGATGTAACAAAAACATTTTTGCGCTTGTATACGTATCTGAAAAGAACCCAAAAACGCAGCCTCGATCATCTTCAGCCTGTACAGGTGTATGAGCTTGAGGAAGCAATGAAAATTGATTTGTACTCAAAGCGAAATCTGGAGCTGACTGAAACGATCCGCTCGAAAAATAAAAAAGGCTCTCTTTTGTGGCTGCTGGATGAAACAAAAACTGCAATGGGAGGCAGGCTGCTTAAACAGTGGATTGACCGGCCGCTCATCAGAGTCAATCAAATTGAAGAGCGTCAGGAAATGGTGGAAACATTGATGTCCCATTTCTTCGAGCGGGAAGACCTGCGTGAACGGTTAAAAGAAGTATATGACTTAGAACGCCTTGCAGGCCGCGTCGCATTTGGAAATGTCAATGCACGGGATTTAATTCAGCTGAAGGAATCGTTAAAGCAAGTGCCTGGCATTAAACAGCTGATTGCTTCACTGGCTCATGACAAGGCCAAGGAACGTGCGGAACGGATTGATCCTTGCGGCGATGTGCTTGAATTGCTGGAAGAAGCGCTGTACGCAAACCCTCCTCTATCGTTAAAAGAAGGGAACCTGATTAAAGACGGATACAATCAAAAGCTTGATGAATACCGTGATGCAAGCAGAAACGGAAAAGACTGGATTGCCCGCCTGGAACAGCAGGAGCGGGAATACACGGGTATTCGCTCTTTAAAGGTCGGCTTCAATAAAGTTTTTGGTTATTATATTGAAGTGACAAAAGCGAACTTGCATCTGCTTGAGGAAGGGCGCTATGAGCGGAAGCAGACGTTAACAAATGCAGAGCGCTACATTACACCTGAATTAAAAGAAAAAGAAGCGCTCATTTTAGAAGCGGAAAATAACATCTGCGAGCTGGAGTACGAGCTGTTCACCGAGCTGCGTGAGAAAGTGAAAATGTATATTCCGCGGCTGCAGCAGCTTGCCAAACAGATGAGTGAGCTTGACGCGCTGCAATGCTTTGCGACAATCAGTGAGAATCGTCATTATACGAAACCGGAGTTCTCTAAAGATGAAGTTGAAGTTGTAGAAGGCAGACACCCGGTCGTTGAAAAAGTCATGGACAGTCAGGAATATGTCCCGAACAATTGTATGATGGGCGATAACAGACAAATGCTTCTTATTACCGGCCCAAACATGTCAGGGAAAAGCACGTATATGAGACAAATCGCGCTCATTTCCATTATGGCGCAAATCGGCTGCTTTGTACCTGCGAAGAAAGCGGTGCTTCCGATTTTTGATCAAATTTTCACGCGAATCGGTGCTGCAGATGATTTGATTTCCGGACAAAGTACATTTATGGTGGAAATGCTTGAAGCTAAAAATGCGATTGTCAATGCGACGAAAAACAGTCTTATACTCTTTGACGAAATCGGACGGGGAACGTCCACTTATGATGGCATGGCTTTGGCACAGGCGATTATCGAATATGTTCACGATCATATCGGCGCCAAAACGCTGTTCAGCACACACTATCACGAGCTGACTGTTCTTGAGGACAAGCTGCCTCAGCTGAAAAATGTTCATGTTCGCGCTGAAGAATATAATGGAACGGTTGTATTTCTTCATCAAATTAAAGAAGGGGCCGCTGACAAAAGCTACGGTATCCATGTAGCCCAGCTTGCCGAGCTGCCGGAAGATCTTATTTCGCGCGCTCAAGATATCTTAAAAGAGCTTGAGCATTCAGGGAACAAACCGGAAGTGCCGGTGCAAAAATCCCAGGTCAAAGAAGAGCCGGCACAGTTATCCTTTTTTGATGAGGCGGAAAAGCCGGCAGAAGCGCCGAAGCTTTCAAAAAAAGAAAAGCAAGTGCTCGATGCCTTCAAATCACTTAATATATTGGATATGACACCGCTTGAAGCGATGAATGAAGTGTACAAGCTGCAAAAGAAATTACATTAAAACGGGGTGATGAATGTGGCAAAAGTCATCCAGCTGTCAGATGAGCTTTCAAATAAAATAGCGGCGGGCGAGGTTGTCGAGCGCCCCGCCTCAGTGGTCAAAGAATTGGTAGAAAATGCGATTGACGCTGGCAGCACAGTCATTGAAATCGATATTGAGGAAGCGGGTCTTGCATCCATTCGGGTATTGGATAACGGCGAAGGAATGGAAAATGAAGATTGCAAGCGTGCTTTCCGCCGCCACGCAACGAGTAAAATAAAAGATGAAAATGATTTATTCAGGGTGAGAACGCTTGGTTTTAGGGGAGAAGCACTGCCGAGTATCGCGTCAGTCTCTCATCTGGAGATTACGACAAGCACCGGTGAAGGAGCAGGGACGAAGCTTGTACTCCAAGGAGGAAATATGATTTCCGAATCGCGCTCCTCAAGCAGGAAGGGAACCGAAATTGTCGTTTCCAATCTGTTTTTTAACACACCGGCCCGCTTGAAATATATGAAAACCGTTCATACAGAGCTTGGGAACATTACAGATGTGGTCAACCGTATTGCTCTGGCCCATCCGGAGGTATCGATCCGCCTGCGCCATCATGGGAAAAACCTGCTTCAAACGAACGGAAACGGAGATGTGCGCCATGTCCTGGCAGCGATTTACGGCACGGCTGTCGCCAAAAAAATGCTTCCGCTGCATGTGAGCTCATTGGATTTTGAAGTTAAGGGATATATCGCCCTCCCAGAGATTACACGGGCGTCGAGAAACTATATGTCGTCTGTGATCAATGGCCGTTATATTAAGAATTTCCCGCTCGTCAAAGCGGTGCATGAAGGATACCATACGCTTCTGCCGATTGGACGCCATCCAATTACCTTTATACAAATTACGATGGACCCGATTTTGGTCGATGTCAACGTACACCCATCGAAGCTTGAGGTCCGTCTCAGCAAGGAAACAGAGCTTCATGACTTAATTCGTGACGGAATTAAAGATGTATTTAAACAGCAGCAGCTGATCCCGAGTGCCCAGCTTCCGAAAAAATCGGCGCCTGTTATCAAAAATGAGCAGCAGTTCATAACCTTTGATGAAAAGCCTGCGGAAAGAAAAGTTCCGGAAAAAGCGCCTGCGCCATCTTATTCACCAATGAAACTCAGCTCAGTCGTAAAAGAATCAGTTGATGCGGAGGAAGAATTGCCTCCTCTCCAATTTGATACGCCTCCTATCGTTGACCAGGAACAAAGCATTAAGGTGCCTGATGTTTCTGAAGAACAGCCTGCAACATTTGAGCAGGAAGAATACCATGAGGAACAGCCGCAGCCAACGTCTGAGCGGGTTCCGATTATGTACCCGATCGGCCAAATGCATGGAACTTATATATTGGCACAAAACGAAAACGGCCTGTATATTATCGACCAGCACGCCGCCCAAGAACGTATTAAGTACGAATATTTCCGTGAAAAGGTCGGGGAGGTTGAGCCTGAGGTGCAGGATATGATCGTGCCGCTGACGTTCCACTACTCCACGAACGAGGCATTGATTATTGAACAGCACAAACAAGAACTCGAAAGCGTTGGTGTCTTTTTAGAGTCATTCGGCTCAAACAGCTACATCGTCCGCTGCCACCCGGCCTGGTTTCCGAAAGGAGAAGAAGCCGAGCTGATAGAAGAAATCATTCAGCAGGTGCTCGACTCCAAAAATATTGATATTAAAAAACTGCGTGAGGAAGCGGCGATTATGATGAGCTGCAAGGGCTCCATCAAAGCAAACCGCCACCTCAGAAATGACGAGATCAAAGCGCTTCTGGACGACCTCCGAAGCACATCAGACCCATTTACATGCCCGCACGGCCGTCCGATCATCATTCACCATTCCACGTATGAGATGGAAAAGATGTTCAAACGCGTGATGTAGAGGGGTTTGTCATGGGGAATTTAGGCATTGAGACATTCTTTGAATGGATCAATGCTTTTTTTACTTGTTTGAAGTAACAGTTTATAATAAACTTTTATTTACAAATAATTGCAATTGATATATATTTGGGGCAAGGGGGGTGGAAACATGTCTTGTGGTGCAAATATAGTTATCGTTTTGGATGAACTTGATGATCCGAATGTAAGAATAATTACAGAATGCAGAATTTAAATTACATCATTGTATTTTGCTTCCTGTTCGTGTAAACAGGGAGTTTTATTTTGAACGATGAAAGGAAAATACTTGTTTTTGTCCGCTTTTATAACTGGTAACGTATAAGGAGTTATGGAATTGTGCTTTGTTTTCTGCCATATCATCTATCATTATCGTTTCTATGATTCCACTCATCATTTACATTTTCTTGTAGTCTAATTGGCCAAATTAGACGATAAGAATGATAATAGCAAAACTCGCTTACATCATCACAGGCGATCTTAAGCAGTTTCCCCGTTTGGCTGGTCATCAAAGGCAAGTTCAATGAAAGCCATCAATGCTGATATCACAAGAAGCAAGACATCTGGAATATATATAGACTGAATATAGTAATCTGCAAAACAGATCGTTATGAAATTGCTCACAAAGTACAGTATAAAAGCAAAAAGTGCAGTCTTTTTCAATGAAAGTGATTTTGCCAGAATCATAGAGACAATCTTTGTGAGTGGGTCTATGATCAAGCCAACAGCAAAACTGACTAAAATAAATAAAACTAAAGTTTGATTGGAATCGTATGTGACGCCTAGTATGGAGAATAATCCTTTTATCCCAAAGAAATACCCGCCGAAGATCACTGCAAGTGCAATGGTAACGATGAAAGTGATAGATACAATTCCGATTAATTTTGATTTCAGGTTAAAATCTTTAGAGTGCTCGTTCTGTTCTTTTTGGCTCAAGTATGAAACTCCCTTCATCTGCTTGCTCATACCCTTGAATTAGCTCCAAATTTGTATAAGTCAGTTTTCTAACGAAAATAGTATAACATATTTTTACAAAACCGAAAAAGGTCCTTTCCGCTGGGGGAAGGGCCTTTTTCGTCATGTTAACTCCTGAGATTCGCCGAAGTTTTCTCTTTTTTTGGCCAAATAAAATAGCTGGCGGTAAAGAGAAAATCAATGCCTATGATGACTGTCCACATTTTAAGAATGCCGCTTAATGCGTCAGTTCTGGCAGAATCATTGATGAAATAAATCATCCCTGCTAATAATCCCGCACCGATAAGGTAGGCAAGCACGTGTTTTATCCAGCCTTTAGCATTGTGTTTGGCATGATCCATTCCATATCGCTTCAGCGGTTTGGATCCTTGATTTGTCACATAATATTGAAATTTTTCATCCGCCCATTGAATCATTTGTTTTCCATAGGCGATCGATATCCCGATGTAAACAGCCGCAATCCCGTGGGCTGCAGTCGCTGAGGCTCCGCGGTAAAGGTCTACGGCAGTTGCCGCTAATAAGATTAAATCGATAACTGGGGTTAATGCTAGGAATAGCAGTCCTAATGTACGTTTTTTGAATAGATAGCGTACAGCAAGCCCTAAAACAATGACAACCCAAAACGCAATTTCACAGAAGACAATCATCCATGCGATACCGTTCAATCCATCCCCCTCTTTTCAATACAGTTGTATTATTTAAATTATATGTTACCACCTTTGTTTTTGCAACACAACTGTACTATAAAAATTGCTCTCTTATTTTTTTCTTGTTACAATAAAGCTATGCCGAAACAAATTGACCATGAGAAAAGAAGAAAACAAATTGCAGAAGCGACGTGGCGTGTGATTTTAGAACGGGGGATGGAGGGAGCCTCAGCCAGAAACATAGCAAACGAAGCAGGATTGTCATTAGGTGCGCTGCGCCATTATTTTTCTACTCAGGATGAACTGCTTGTTTTTGCAATGAAACTCGTTCAAGAAAAGGCGATGGCCCGAATTAAGGACATTACAATGAGGGATTTGCCTCCTAAGGAAAAAGTGCTACATATTTTGCTTGAAATTGTCCCAACGAATGAAGAAACGATTAGAGAGATGGAGGTGTGGTTTGCTTTTACGGTTTACGCCAGACATAAAAAAAGTATGTTTGATGCGAATCATGACGGTATTTACAGCGGCATGCGGAATCTGATTGCCTATTTAGAAGAATTCGATTTACTGAAGCAGAATGCTGATAAAGACATTGAAGCTGAGAGACTTTACGCGCTTATTGACGGTTTGGCTTTACATGCGATGCTTGACCCTGTGCGAGTGAATAAAGACAGGATCAAACGTGTCATCACGCAGCATGTAAAATCAATTTGCGTGGAAGAAACATATGAGACAGAAGAAAGAAATCCCTAAGATATAGTGCTAAAAAGCTATTCTCGTTGGACATGCTTCCAAAAGAATAGCTTTTTTATATGTAGAAGGATCTCTGAAAAAAATGGAAAACGATGATGCTGTTTGGTAAAGTGGAATGAAAGACAGACTGTGGGTGGAACAGTTTGCCCATCATTAAAGAACTTTACATGATAGGAATGGTGTAAATGAATCTTACCTATAAGGTACATCCCATAAAAACAAGGTATCAGGGCTGGACGAATTATTGCTATATCGTTGAGGATATTGTAAGCAGATCTGCGATAGTTGTTGATCCTTCATGGGAACTGAATAAAATAACAACTAAACTTTCCGAACTGGAAGTTGAATTAACAGCAATTGCATTGACACACTCTCATTATGATCACGTAAACCTGGTAGAGCCGCTGACGAAGATGTTTAACGCCCAAGTTTATATGTCAAAAAAAGAAATTGATTATTATCAATTCCGTTGCCGAAATTTAATTGGCCTGCATGATCATCAGACGATCAGCATAGGAAACACAAGAGCAAAATGCCTCCTTACACCGGGGCATACAGCCGGCGGAATGTGTTATTTGTTTTCTGAAAGTATGTTTACCGGAGATACGGTATTTACAGAAGGGTGCGGCATATGTGAGGGTGATGGCAGTTCTGCAGAAGAGATGTTCAGAAGCATTCAAAGGATTAAGTCAGAGGTTTCCCCCTATGTACGGGTTTATCCTGGTCACTCGTTTGGAAAAGCGCCCGGCCATACGATAGAGGATCTTTTTCAGTATAATATTTATTTTCAAATTGATAAGAAAGAATATTTTGTGAAATTTCGCACTCGTAAAAACCAAAAAGGTATTTTTGATTTTAAATAAGCCTTCTGAATCTATTCTCCTATTTTCCTTCGAATATCTAAATGATTAGTCATTTTTAAAATGGTTATATAGAACGATTTTATTTATTTCGAACTAGGCTCAGGAGATAAGATGAAGCGTATTCTGATCATATCCGCGCCCTATATGTGATGCAGGTCATTTTTCTTATGTTCTGCTATATCCCCTGATCCTTTATGCCTCAATTGAAAAAAGCAGGAAAACAATCGAGTGAACTGTAGGAAAAATTAACTTGACGGATAATATTTACAGAGGTTACCATCAACATGAACATGCTACTATTTATCCGGTCATCACTATTTTTTATAAAATCATACAGAAGTAAAACACATCTACTAATCCGAAAGGTGGGTTTGAGAGAATGATCACATATGTTTTTCCGGGTCAGGGTTCGCAGAAACAGGGAATGGGAAGCGATCTATTCGATGAATTTAAAGAACTGACGGATCAGGCAGATGAGATCTTAGGATATTCAATCAAACGTCTTTGCCTGGAAAATCCGTATTCCAATTTAAACAAAACGCAATTTACCCAGCCGGCGTTATATGTGGTAAACGCATTAAGCTATCTGAAAAAAATCAGGGAAGCAGAAGCTAAGCCTGACTTTGTCGCCGGGCACAGCTTGGGTGAATACAATGCGTTATTTGCAGCTGGAGCCTTTAATTTTGAGACAGGTTTAAAACTTGTCAGAAAAAGAGGCGAGCTGATGAGTATGGTGAGCAATGGCGGTATGGCCGCTATTATGGGATTAAATGAAGAGCAGGTTGCAAAGGCTCTGAAAGAATACCATTTACACGCTGTTGATATCGCTAATGTGAACGCCCCATATCAAATTGTGATTTCAGGAAAAAAAGATGAGATTGAAAAAGCCGCATCTCTTTTTGAAACGATGACTGAAGTTACAATGGTACTCCCCTTAAACGTAAGCGGCGCGTTTCATTCCAGATACATGAATAAAGCAAAAGAAGAATTCGAGCAGTTCCTTCATACCTTTCATTTTTCGCCTCCGTCTATCCCGGTTATTTCTAATGTGTATGCCAAACCGTATACATACGAATACATAAAGCAGACGCTGGCAGATCAAATCAATCATTCAGTGAAATGGACTGATAGCATAAGCTACTTACTGAAAAAAGGCCAAATGGAGTTTGAGGAAATAGGACCTGGAAATGTTTTAACAGGGTTAATTCATCGCATAAAGAAAGATGCGGAACCAACGCCCCGTTAAAAATGGTTGTTCCTATGGCCATGCACCGCATAAAGCAGGGATAAGATCAGATTTCCTTACATTTAAGGTATTAAGCTTTAGAGATGCAATCGTTCGAATGACACTGTTTCTAAATGAATAACTTTATATACTGTTACATAAAGAGGCTGTAAAACATGTTTGCACCTTATTAGACATTAGGACTATTTCAGCCGGTATGCCATACCATCACTCTCACATCTAGATAGCCTCAATTTAACCGCACCAAGCAATCATAGAGTCGATGTTCTTTGCTGATCCTGTCATCAAGTTATATTAATTTTGAGAAATCAACATACATCTACGATCCACTTCATAAAAGAGCCGCATCCAGAGCATCAAAAGCAATCCTCCTAAAGTTGATTCTTCTTATTTCTATTTGCATTATGTCTTTTCATTAAATAAATTGATTTCACTCGCTGCTGTGTATCTTTTACAGCATATATTGAGATGAACAATCAAAATAGCCGTCATAAATATAAAAAAAGTAGGTTATGCATATGAATGAACCGCTCGTTTTTATGTTTTCCGGACAAGGTTCCCAGTACTATCATATGGGGAAGGAATTATTTAAGGAAAGTATTGTGTTTCGCCAATCGATGCTGGAAATGGATGCAATTGCAGCGCGGCGAATTGGTACATCCATTGTTGAAGAAATTTATCATCCTGCTAAACGTGTGTCGGATCCGTTCGACAGCATTCTTTTTTCCCACCCTGCCATTTTTATGGTTGAGTATTCCTTATACAAAGTGTTGGAAGATAGGGGAATCTATCCTGATTATGTATTGGGATCAAGTCTGGGAGAATTCACATCGGCCGCTGTTTCAAGTGTATCAGACGCAGAGAATATACTGGATTGTATACTTGAACAGGCTATAATCATCCAAAAATCTTGCGGTAAAGGGAAAATGCTTGCCATTCTTGATAAACCGCAATTACTGAATGATTATCCGCAGCTGTTTGGAAATAGTGAACTCATTTCTATCAATTATGATTCGCACTTCGTCATTTCTGGTGAAGAAGAAAACATAAAGCAGATCATGGAGGCTCTAAAAGAGAAACAGATTCTTTGCCAACTGCTGCCTGTGTCCTATGCCTTTCATTCTTCGCTTATTGATCCAGCAGAAAGTGAGTATGCAGAATTTTTAAGATCAATTTCTTTTAAAAACCCGTCAATACCGGTTGTATCGAGTTTAACGGGAGGCTGCCTTCACGAAATGGACAAGCATTTCCTTTGGGATGCGGTCAGAAAGCCAATGAGATTTCGCGATGCAATTCGATATTTGGAAAGCCAGCATACATGCCGGTTTATAGATTTAGGTCCGTCCGGCACCTTAGCTGCTTTTGCGAAACAGTTGGTCTCGGGAGATTCAGCTAACCGCTGCTGCTCGATCATGACACCATTTCATCAGGAGCTGAAAAATCTGAATACGGTTGAGTGTTTCCGTAAACCAGAAAGGAAGTTTACAGGATGATTACATATGTTTTTCCAGGGCAAGGCTCCCAGCAAAAGGGGATGGGTCAAGGGCTATTTGAAGAATATCAGTATTTGACTGACCAAGCAGATCAAATATTGGGCTATTCAATAGAAAAGCTCTGTATCGAAAAATCTTATTTGGATTTAAACCATACTCAGTACACGCAGCCGGCTTTGTACGTCGTCAATGCACTCAATTATTTGAAAAGAGTGGAAGAGACAGGCAGAAAACCCGATTTTGCGGCCGGTCATAGCTTAGGAGAATACAATGCGCTGTTTGCAGCGGGTGCATTTGATTTTGGAACCGGATTAAGACTCGTCAAAAAAAGAGGCGAACTGATGGGACGAATTACAGGAGGCGGAATGGCTGCTGTGATTGGCTTGAATAAGGAAGAAGCTACGGCCGTTTTAGAAGAGCACCATCTCCATGACATTGATGTGGCAAATGAAAATACGCCCCGGCAAATTGTGATTTCCGGCCCGAAAAAAGAGATCGAAAAAGCCCGAACGGTTTTTGAAAACACCAAGGATGTAAAGCTGTTTCATCCTTTAAACGTAAGCGGAGCTTTTCATTCCAGATATATGAAACAAGCAAAACAGGAATTTAAGCAATTTATTGATTCATTCCATTTTTCGCCTTTGACTATCCCGGTTATCTCGAATGTCTATGCAGAACCGTATCATCAGGACAGATTAAAAGAGACATTATCTGAACAAATGGACAGTACAGTGAAATGGACGGACAGCATACGTTTTCTGATGGGAAGAGGAGAAATGGAGTTTGAAGAGATCGGGCCTGGAACTGTTCTAACCGGCCTCATCCATCGGATTAAAAATGAAGCAGAACCCTTAACACATGCACCCGAAAAGAAACTTGCTTCAAGTCATTCCGAATCTGCAGTCCATCGGCCTAATGTTCAAGCTGGGATTACGGCAGAGTCTTTAGGAAGTGCTGAGTTTAAACGGGATTATCATCTTACATATGCTTATCTTGCAGGAGGAATGTACCGCGGCATTGCTTCGAAAGAAATGGTAGTAAAGCTGTCCAGAGCGGGTATGATGGGGTTCTTTGGCACAGGCGGCCTGAGTCTGAATGAGGTTGAAGATGCGATCCTCACCATTCAAGGAGAGTTAGGGGAAGGACAAGCCTATGGCATCAATCTCGTCCACAATATGAAACATACTGAATCAGAAGAAAAAATGATTGATCTTTTATTAAAGCATCAAGTGAGAAATGTGGAAGCTTCAGCGTTTTTAAGTGTCACTCCGGCATTGGTAAGGTATCGCGCAAAAGGAGTGAAACGAAACCCCAATGGTGAAATTATATGCTTAAATCGTATCATTGCGAAACTATCACGGCCGGAAGTTGCAGAATCATTTCTGAGTCCTGCGCCTGAGAATATGCTGCAAAAGCTTTTAGGAGAAAATAAAATCACAGTGAGTGAAGCTGAATTATTGCGGTCCGTTCCGGTGGCTGACGATATTTGTGTTGAAGCTGATTCGGGCGGTCATACAGATGGCGGTGTGGCATACAGCCTGATGCCTGCAATGACATCATTAAGAGATGAAATGATGAAAAAATATCAATATCCGAAAAAAATAAGAGTTGGGGCAGCTGGAGGAATTGGAACGCCTGATGCAGCAGTGGCAGCTTTTATGCTTGGTGCGGATTTTATTGTGACAGGCTCAATCAATCAATGTACGGTTGAGGCGGCGACAAGTGATAAAGTAAAGGATTTGCTTCAGCAGATGAATGTACAAGATACAGCCTATGCGCCTGCGGGTGATATGTTTGAAGCGGGCAGCAAAGTGCAAGTGCTGAAGAAAGGCGTATTCTTTCCAGCGCGGGCAAGCAAGTTATACGAACTGTACCAGCGATATAGGTCAATACGTGAGCTGGATGCAAAGATGTTGACCCAGCTTGAGGAGAAATACTTCAAACGCAGTATAGAAGACATATATAAAGATATTACATGGCATTATCCCGCGGCAGAAATTGAGAAGGCCGAACGAAATCCGAAGCATAAAATGGCTTTGATTTTCAGGTGGTACTTCAGATACACCTCCAACTTGGCAATAAGCGGAGACGAACATTCGAAGGTCGATTATCAAATTCACTGCGGTCCAGCTTTAGGAGCTTTTAATCAATGGGTCAAAGGATCGGAATTAGAAAACTGGCGCAATCGCCATGTGGATGAGATCGGAAGAACATTAATGACAGAAACGGCAGCATTGCTTCATGAACGGATGCAATCAATGTATCAACCTTCGTATTAATCAGATAGCAGAAGAGCAATAGTTAGAATATTGTGAAAATATACCTATAAAATGATCCCTTGAAGGAGAGAGCGCGTTATGGATAAACAGAGAATCTTTGAAGTGTTAGTCACCAATATTTGCGAGGTACTTCCTGAATTAGATGGACACAGTTTTGAGCCTCAAGATCAGTTAGTCGAGTTAGGAGCTGACTCTGTGGACAGAGCAGAAATTATCACAATGGTGCTTGAGGATTTATCATTAAAAATTCCCCGTATTGAGCTGTCCGGGGTGAAAAACATCGGCGAATTAGCTGAGGTGCTTTATGACAAAGTGCAATCTGTCTGAGGTGGTGGTGACCGGTGTAGGCGTCACGGCAGCCATCGGTCAAGGGAAAGAGGCCTTTGTTTCTTCGCTGCTTTCCGGCAGGCATGCCTTTGATGTCATGAAGCGTCCGGGCAGACAAAAAGACAGCCGGTTTATCGGAGCAGAAATTGCGTCATTGTCTTATCCCGACCGCCTCTCTAAAAAATTGTTGCGAAAAGCGTCATTTTCCAGCCGTGCTGCATTGGTAACTCTCTCAGAAGCTTGGGAGGAGGCTCAATTAGACGATACCGATTCCGCACGTATTGGACTGGTAGTCGGTGGATCAAATTTTCAGCAGAGAGAAACCTTACAGCTTTATGAAAGTTATCAAGATCGCTCTGGCTTTATTTCGCCGGCGTATGGCCTGTCTTTTATGGATAGCGACCTTTGCGGGCTTTGCACAGATCAGTTTGGCATCACGGGCCTAGCTTATACGGCGGGAGGAGCCTCCGCCAGCGGCCAGTTAGCGGTGATTCATGCGATTCAGCAAGTCCTGTCTGGCGAGGTTGATATTTGCATAGCACTCGGTGCTCTAATGGATCTTTCTTATATGGAATGCGAGGCGCTAAGGGCTTTAGGCGCTATGGGAACGGACAAATATGCTGATGAGCCTGAAAAAGCGTGCCGTCCCTTCGATCAGAGCAGAGACGGGTTTATTTATGGAGAATCATGCGGCGCATTGGTGATCGAACGAAAAGAGACGGCCGTACACCGACGTGTCAAACCTTATGCAGCATTGTCCGGATGGTCAATCAAACTAGACGGGAACCGTAATCCCGATCCTTCTTTAGAAGGTGAGATTCATGTCATCCAGGAGACGCTGGAGCGTGCCGGCCTTTCACCAGAAGAGATTGATTATATTAATCCCCATGGCACAGGTTCTTTTATTGGTGATGAAATTGAATTAAAGGCGCTGCATGCATGCCGGCTATCCCATGCTTATATTAACTCAACAAAATCGATAACCGGGCATGGCCTTAGCGCGGCGGGAATCGTAGAGATTGTTTCTGTTCTGCTGCAAATGCGAGAATCTGCCCTTCACCCGAGCCGGAACTTGGATCATCCAATCGATGATTCCTTTCCTTGGGTAAATAAGAAATCGATTTCATACCGCATCAAAAATGCGCTGAGCTTAAGTATGGGGTTTGGCGGAATGAACACCGCGGTTTGTATACAAAACATTGAGAAATGTGGAGGCGAATCATAAATGGTTTCAGCCGGAATAGAAGCGATGAATGTCTTTGGCGGAACGGCATACCTTGATGTCATGGAACTGGCCAAATATAGACACTTAGATACTGCTAGATTTGAAAACTTATTAATGAAAGAAAAAGCTGTTGCACTGCCTTATGAAGATCCGGTGACCTTTGGAGTCAATGCTGCTAAGCCGATTATTGATGCTTTATCCGAAGCAGAAAAGGACCGGATTGAATTACTGATCACTTGCTCTGAATCCGGGATTGACTTTGGGAAATCGTTAAGTACATATATCCATGAATATTTAGGGCTTAACCGCAACTGCCGTTTGTTTGAGATTAAGCAGGCATGTTATTCAGGAACGGCAGGATTTCAGATGGCAGTGAATTTTATATTATCCCAGACCTCTCCGGGTGCCAAAGCACTGGTTATCGCCAGTGATATTTCACGTTTTTTAATCGCTGAGGGCGGAGACGCTTTAAGTGAAGACTGGTCTTATGCCGAACCGAGCGCTGGAGCTGGGGCGGTGGCTATTTTAGTAGGCGAAAATCCCGAGGTGTTTCAAATAGATCCCGGAGCAAATGGCTATTACGGCTATGAAGTGATGGATACCTGCCGTCCCATTCCCGACAGTGAAGCGGGAGATTCTGACCTGTCTTTAATGTCCTATCTGGATTGCTGCGAACAAACCTTTCTGGAATACCAAAAACGTGTACCCGGTGCCAGTTATCAGGACACGTTTCAATACCTTGCTTACCATACGCCTTTTGGGGGGATGGTGAAAGGCGCACACCGAACAATGATGCGTAAGGTGGCGAAGGTGAAAACTGCTGAGATTGAAACGGATTTTTTAAATCGGGTAAAGCCAGGTTTAAACTACTGTCAACGAGTTGGAAATATTATGGGAGCTGCCTTGTTTCTGGCATTGGCCAGCACGATAGACCAAGGGCGGTTTGATTCGCCTAAACGAATCGGCTGTTTTTCCTACGGATCAGGCTGCTGTTCTGAATTTTACAGCGGAATTACAACTCCGGAAGGTCAGGAACGCCAGCGTTCATTTGGCATTGAGAAGCATTTAGATCGTAGGTATCGGCTCTCCATGGAAGAGTATGAGCTGCTGTTTAAGGGAAACGGGATGGTGCGGTTCGGGACGCGGAATGTAAAGCTAGATTTTGAGATGATACCGGACATCGTGCAGTTTACTCAAGAGAAGCCGCGCTTGTTTTTAGAAGAAATTTCTGAGTTCCATCGGAAGTACAGGTGGATCTCGTGACCTATCAAACGATAAAGGTCCGCTTTCAAGAGTCGGTTTGCTATATCACATTTCACCGCCCTGAAGCGAATAATACGATTAATGACACACTCATAGAAGAATGTTTGCAAGTGTTAAACCAATGTGAGACATCATCGGTTACGGTTGTCGTTTTAGAAGGGCTTCCCGAGGTATTTTGCTTCGGTGCGGATTTTAATGAAATCTATCAGGAAATGAAAAGCGGCAGAAAACAGGCAAGCTCCCAGGAGCCTCTCTATGATTTGTGGCTAAAGTTACAGACCGGTCCTTATGTCACAATTTCGCATGTCAGGGGAAAAGTGAATGCCGGCGGCCTTGGATTCGTTTCGGCCACAGATATTGCCATTGCTGATGAAACGGCTTCATTCAGTCTCTCTGAGCTGCTATTCGGTCTGTATCCGGCTTGTGTTTTACCGTTTCTGGTCCGCCGGATCGGCTGGCAGAAAGCACACTATATGACACTTATGACAAAGCCGATTTCCGTTCAGGAAGCCAGTGAATGGGGGTTAATAGATGCCTTTGAGGCTCAAAGTGAGGTGCTGCTGAGAAAGCATTTATTGCGTTTGCGCAGGCTGAATAAAAAGGGAATCGCGCGTTATAAACAGTTTATGAGCTCGCTTGATCATCAAGTCAGCCGTTCGAAATCCATCGCCTTGACTGCAAACCAAGACATGTTTTCAGATCCTCAAAACCAAATGGGAATCATCAGGTATGTTGAAACAGGGCAATTCCCATGGGAGAATCAGTAATTTGAAAAGATGTCAATCAGAACCGTTAGGAGGACATCATGACGCATTCTGTTGTAGAGCTCATCGAAATTGAGCCCGCCATTATTCAGGTAAAGATGCATGACCGCACTCATAAAAACGCGTTTTCACAAGAACTGACAGATGGTTTAATTCAAGCGTTTGAATTTATTCGGCAGAAAACCAATTATAAAGCGGTCATTTTGACAGGGTATGATAATTATTTTGCTTCAGGGGGAACGCAAGAAGGACTGCTTCGAATTCAGCAGGGATTGACCAAGTTCACGGATGACAATCTTTATTCTCTGGCGCTGGATTGCGAGATTCCGGTTATTGCGGCTATGCAGGGCCACGGAATTGGAGGCGGCTTTGTCATGGGGCTCTTTGCTGACATTGTCATTCTGAGCAGAGAGAGTGTGTATACAGCTAATTTTATGAAATACGGATTTACGCCTGGAATGGGCGCTACCTTTATCGTTCCTAAAAAACTGGGATTCAGCCTGGCCCAGGAAATATTAATGAATGCGGGCAGCTATCGCGGAGCAGATCTTGAAAAAAGAGGGATTCCTTTTAAAGTGCTGCCCCGTGCGGAAGTAGTGGATTATGCAGTGGAGCTGGCGCATGAACTGGCGGAAAAGCCGAGAAACTCATTGATTACATTAAAAAATCATTTGGTGGCCCCGCTTCGTGAGCAGCTGCCGCACGTCATAGAACAGGAATTGATGATGCATGAGAAAACATTTCATCAAGACGAAGTCAAAACGAGAATCAAAGGTTTGTATGGAAATTAACTAAGAGTCTACATAAAAATTTGCAGGTGAAATGGAGGCAGCGCGATGAGAAATAATGATAATACCCGCATTTTAGCTAATCCTTCTGTCAGCTATGGTGAGCCTTTACATCTATCTGAAGAGCAGCCGGCAACAATACCTGAAGTTTTATACAGAACGGCTGCGGAGCTTGGGGATGCAAAGGGAATCATTTATTTGCAGCCGGATGGAACTGAAGTGTACCAATCATATGGACGATTGTGGAATGATGCGTTGCGTATCGTGAAGGGGCTCCGCCAATCAGGCCTGAAAGCAAAACAAAACGTGATTTTGCAGCTTGGCGACAATTCACAGCTTCTCCCTGCATTCTGGGGGTGTGTTTTAGCAGGAATTGTTCCGGCTCCGTTAGCCGTTCCGCCAACATATGCTGAATCGAGCAGCGGGACTCAAAAGCTGAAAGACGCATGGACGCTTCTTGATAAGCCGGCGGTGATTACGGATCGGGACATGCACCAGGAAATGCTCGATTGGGCAAAAGAGCATAGCCTTGAAGGATTTCGTGCAATTGTTTTAGAGGATCTGATCAGTGCTGAAGCAGAGACGGATTGGCATCAATCCAGTCCAGAAGACTTAGCGCTATTATTGCTGACTTCAGGCAGTACGGGAACGCCCAAAGCAGTTATGCTGAATCATCGAAACATTATGAGTATGGTGAAAGGGATTATTCAAATGCAGGGCTTCACCAGAGAGGATATCACGTTTAACTGGATGCCGTTTGATCATGTCGGAGGCATCGGGATGCTGCATTTGCGGGATGTCTATCTTGGCTGCCAAGAAATTAACGTCTCAAGTGAAACGATCTTAATGGAGCCGCTGAAATGGCTGGATTGGATTGATCATTACCGTGCTTCTGTTACGTGGGCGCCGAATTTTGCGTTCGGTCTGGTCACTGATTTTGCAGAAGAAATGAAAAACAGGAAATGGGATCTGTCCTCAATGCGTTACATGCTCAATGGCGGTGAAGCAATGGTAGCCAAGGTAGGCCGCAGAATGCTTGAGCTTTTAGAGCCTTATGGACTGCCTGCTGATGCCATCCGACCTGCGTGGGGAATGTCCGAAACTTCATCGGGCGTTATTTTTTCTCATGAGTTTACCCGGGCTTCAACAAGTGATGATGATCATTTTGTCGAAATTGGTTCCCCAATCCCTGGCTTCTCTATGAGAATTGTGAATGACCATAATGAATTGGTTGAGGAAGGCGAGATTGGCCGTTTTCAAGTCTCCGGTCTTTCCGTTACAAGCGGTTATTACCGGCGCCCAGATTTAAATGAGAGTGTGTTTACAGAAGATGGATGGTTTGAAACCGGAGATCTTGGCTTTTTGCGAAACGGACGCTTAACCATAACGGGGCGCACGAAAGATGCAATTATCATTAATGGCATTAATTATTACAGTCATGCGATTGAGTCTGCTGTTGAAGAATTACCGGACATCGAAACTTCTTATACTGCTGCATGCGCAGTCCGCGTGGATCAGAATTCAACGGATCAGCTGGCTATCTTCTTTGTTGCTTCCGCAAAAATGAATGACGAGCAGATGTCTCAGCTTCTTAGAAACATACAATCCCATGTCTCACAGGTGATCGGAGTCACCCCAGAATATTTGCTGCCGGTCCAAAAAGAAGAGATTCCGAAAACGGCTATCGGAAAGATTCAACGCACCCAGCTGAAAACGTCATTTGAAAATGGTGAGTTCGACTACTTGCTTCATAAATCCAACCGGATGAACGGTACGGTTCAGGACGGGGAGATTCAGCAAGCAGACCATGTGAAAAGACTAAGAGAAGAGATACAGGAGCACCTGCTCACCTGTTTGATTGAGGAGCTGTACGTTTCCCGCGATTGGGTGGAGCCAAAAGCAAATATCCAGAGCCTTGGCGTGAATTCTATCAAGATGATGAAACTTATTCGGTCGGTCGAGAAAAAATACCGTATCAAACTCAGAGCCAGAGAGATACATAAGTATCCTACGATTGAACGCTTGGCTCACTTTCTATCTGAACATGAAGACATCAGCAGCTTGTCTGCTGACAGGGAGGGTACTGACACTAAAACGGAACCGGAAAAGAGTCAGGCATCTTTTCAGCCCCTATCTGAGGTTCAAAAAGGATTATGGACATTGCAAAAAATGTCACCAGAAAAAAGTGCATATCACGTACCTCTCTGTTTTAAATTTTCATCAGGGCTTCACCTTGAAGCATTACAAGAGGCTTTCAGCCTTGTAATGAATCAGCATCCGATCTTAAAGCACGTCATCCAAGAGAAAGACGGAGTGCCATTTCTTAAAAATGAGCCAGCGCTTTCATTTGAAATCAAGACAGAAGACATCTCAGGAATGAACGAGTCTGCCATTCCTTCTTTTCTTAGAAAGAAAGTTAAGGAACCGTATGTAAAGGAAAACAGCCCGTTAATGCGTGTTATGAGTTTTTCCAGATCTGAGCAAGAGCATTTGTTACTGGTTGTCATTCACCATATGATTTTTGACGGGGTTTCATCTGTAACATTTATACGAAGTCTGTTTGACAGCTATACGCTTCTTTTAGAAGGACGTCAGCCGGAAGTGTCAGTTTCTCCTGCCATGTATCATGATTTTGCGGCATGGGAGCAGAACATATTAGCCGGAGAAGACGGCGCGAAGCATCGTTCATACTGGCAGAAACAGCTATCGGGAACTTTGCCGAATCTTCAGCTGCCTAAGGTCAGCACAAGTTCAGCTGATTCTGAGTTTGAAGAGGATACATACACCCGGCAGCTGTCAAGCGGCTTCATGAGGCGGGTCAGGACGTTTGCGGAAGAGCATTCTGTGAATGTTTCGACGGTATTCTTGAGCTGCTATATGATGCTGCTGGGCCGTTATACCGGCCAAAAGGAACAGATTGTCGGCATGCCGGCGATGGTAAGACCGGAAGAAAGATTTGATACTTCTATTGGACATTTTCTCAATATGCTCCCGATTCGAAGTGAGCTGAACCAGGCAGACACGTTTTCTGAATTTATTTCAAAATTGCAATTAACGATGTTGGATGGGCTTGATCATGCAGCTTATCCTTTTCCGAAAATGGTGAGGGATTTGAATGCTCCTCGCAGCCAAACGGGTTCACCAATATTTCAAACCGCTTTTTTCTATCAGAATTTTCTTCAATCTGGAAGCTATCAAAACTTATTGAGCGGCTATGCTGACTTCTTTTCTGTCGATTTCGTTGAGCGTATTCATCAAGAGGGCGAATACGAACTAGTATTTGAACTGTGGGAAACAGAAGAAAAAATGGAGCTGAACATCAAATACGATACTGCGCTGTTTGATGCGGCTTCCATTACTGCGATGTTCGATCATTTTGTTTGTGTGACAGAACAAGTGATGTTGAATCCTTCTCAGCCTTTAAAAGAGTATTCTTTATTACCTAAAGCTAAGGAGCAAATGATTCTCAAAACATGGAACACGACTGACAAAACGTTCCCATATACATGTTTTCATGAATTATTTGAGCAGCAGGCGAAAAAGACGCCTGATCGAGCGGCTGTCAGCTATGAAAATCACACATTGACGTATCGGGAGCTCGATGAAAGAAGTACACAGCTGGCCATTTATTTGCAGGCGCATGGAGTGGGACCTGACCGTCTGGCGGGAATCTATGTGGATCGATCGCTGGATATGCTGGTGGGATTATTGGCAATTCTCAAGGCAGGAGGAGCATATGTACCGTTAGATCCGTCCTATCCGGCTGAGCGACTGGAATACATGCTGGAGGACAGTGAAGTTTCCATTGCACTGACGACATCAGAATTAGTAAATACGTTGAATTGGAACGGTGTGAAGACTGCTTTGGTAGATCAAGACTGGGATGAGATCGCACAAACAGCCTCTGATCGAAAAGTGCTGACACGCACTGTCACGCCGGAACACTTGGCATATGTCATTTATACATCCGGCAGCACAGGAAAGCCAAAAGGCGTCATGATACCGCATAAAGCTTTGACAAATTTTCTCGTTTCAATGGGAGAAACACCGGGGCTTTCGCCAGAAGATAAAATGCTCGCTGTCACAACCTATTGTTTTGATATCGCAGCTCTGGAGTTATATTTGCCATTGATAAAGGGTGCACACTGCCATATTTGTCAAACGGAGCATACAAAAGACGTTGAAAGACTAAAACGGGACATCCAAACGATCAAACCGACAGTGATGCAGGCAACCCCAGCTACATGGAAGATGCTCTTTTATTCAGGCTGGGAAAATGAAGAAAGAGTAAAAATTCTATGCGGAGGCGAAGCGTTGCCGGAGACATTAAAACGATATTTCTTACATACGGGCAGCGAAGCCTGGAATATGTTCGGGCCAACCGAAACAACAATCTGGTCAGCGGTTCAGCGTATAAACGATGAATGCTCTCATGCCACGATAGGAAGGCCTATCGCCAATACACAAATATATATTACGGATTCTCAGCTTGCGCCAGTACCGGTGGGCGTTCCCGGTGAGCTTTGCATAGCAGGAGACGGCGTGGCGAAGGGCTATTTCAAAAAGCGAGAATTAACGAATTCGAGATTCATTGACAGCCCTTTTGAGCCTGGAACGAAGCTTTATAGAACGGGAGACACGGCGCGCTGGCTTCCGGGAGGCCGAATTGAATATATAGGCCGTATCGATAATCAGGTGAAAATACGCGGATTCCGTATTGAACTTGGCGATATTGAAAGCAGGCTCAGTGAGCATCCCGGCGTTCAGGACTGCGTCGTTGTCGCAGCTGAGGAGAATGGAATGGATAAGCTTGCTGCTTATTATACAACTAAAGATGCAAATGCACCTCTTGCGGCGAGGGAGCTTCGTCATTATATAAAAGACGTTTTGCCTGCCTATATGGTGCCTTCTTATTTTATTCAGCTTGACCATATGCCGTTGACACCGAACGGAAAGATAGACAGAAACAGTCTTAAGAATAACGAATTAACTGCAAAGCAGCCAAAGCAAAGGGAGATCTCTCCTTTGAACATTCAGGAAGCGGTTTTCGCCATTTGGCAGGATGTATTGAAAATGAGTGACATTGAATGGGAAGACGGGTTTTTTGATGTTGGTGGCGATTCGCTTCTCGCGGTTACTGTGGCTGATCGCATCAAACAAGAGCTATCCTGTGAGTTTTCTGTCACAGACCTGTTTGAGTACCCGACGATCAAAAATATCAGCCAATACATCGTTGAACAGCGGATAGCCGATACAAGTGTCCCTATGACGACAGAGCCGGCAGCTCATATTGATCAGTCCACCCGGATGAGCGATCTCCCGGATTATTATGAGGATAGTGTGGCGATTATTGGCATATCATGTGAATTTCCAGGGGCGAAAAACCATGATGAGTTTTGGGAGAACCTCAGAGACGGCAAGGAAAGCATCACGTTTTTCAGTAAAGAAGAGCTTCAGCATTTTGGTATTTCGGAGGAGATCGCGGAGAATGCCAGCTATGTCCCGGTTAAATCATCAATTGACGGGAAAGACAGGTTTGACCCAGGCTTCTTTCAAATCTCTCCTAAAGACGCTGAATTTATGGACCCGCAGCTTCGGATGCTGCTGACTCACTCATGGAAAGCAATAGAAGATGCGGGTTATGCTGCGAAACAGATTCCGCAAACCAGTGTTTTTATGTCGGCAAGCAATAATTCTTACCGCGCGCTGCTGCCGTCCGATACAACAGAGAGTCTGGAAACGCCTGACGGCTATGTCTCGTGGGTGCTTGCGCAGAGCGGGACGATCCCAACAATGATTTCTCATAAGCTCGGGCTGAAAGGGCCAAGCTATTTCGTCCATGCCAACTGTTCATCGTCCCTGATTGGTTTGCATTCTGCTTTTAAAAGCCTGATGTCAGGGGAATCTGCTTATGCTTTAGTAGGCGGTGCAACACTGCACACCGAGTCAAATATCGGATATATGCATCAGCCGGGACTGAACTTTTCGAGTGATGGACATATTAAAGCTTTTGATGCCTCAGCTGACGGAATGATAGGCGGTGAGGGTGTTGCCGTAGTATTACTGAAAAAAGCGGCTGATGCTGTAAAGGACGGGGATCATATCTATGCTTTGCTGAGAGGCATAGGTGTAAATAACGACGGCGCTGACAAAGTCGGTTTTTATGCTCCGAGTGTCAAAGGGCAGGCTGACGTGGTGCAACAGGTCATGAATCAAACGAAGATACAGCCTGAATCCATCTGCTATGTGGAAGCGCACGGAACCGGAACGAAGCTGGGCGATCCAATCGAGCTGGCAGCTTTAACGAACGTTTACAGGCAATACACAAATAAAACGCAATTCTGCGGCATTGGGTCGGTGAAAACCAATATCGGACATTTAGATACGGCCGCCGGTCTGGCTGGCTGCATTAAGGTCGTGATGAGTCTTTACCATCAGGAGCTTGCACCGAGCCTTAATTATAAGGAGCCGAACCCAAATACAGACTTAGCCAGCTCTCCTTTTTACGTCGTTGATCAAAAGAAAACGTTAAGCCGTGATAGTAAAACACACAGGGCCGCACTAAGCTCGTTCGGTCTTGGCGGGACAAATACGCATGCGATTTTCGAGCAATACAAAAGGGATGCTGACAAGAAAAAGGTAGACGGGACCTGCATCATACCGGTCTCGGCCAAAAATAAAGAGAGGCTGCAAGAGTATGTGCAAGATATTCTGGCCTATTTGGAAAGAAGAGGGCTTGAGGACGGTCAGCTGCCTGATTTTGCGTATACCCTGCAGGTCGGGCGGGAAGCGATGGAGCATCGCGTTGCTTTTACTGCCGATCATGTGAATGAGTTAAAACAAAAGCTCACAGATTTTATCAATGGAAAAAAAGCGATTGAAGGCTGTTTTCAAGGAAGTAAGAACCATGACAGGGAGATGTCATGGCTGACGGAGGACGAGGATAGTGCGGAACTGATCCGAAATTGGATGGCCAAAGGAAAAGTAAACAAGCTTGCGGAAATTTGGAGCAAGGGGGCGCATATGGATTGGATGCAGCTTTACAAAGGTGAGCGCCCATACAGAATGAGTCTGCCGACATATCCATTTGCAAAGGAACGATACTGGCCGTCGCAGGATGACCGTAAGCCGTCACGTCACATATCCGCAAATCTGACAGAGATCGGTTCCATTCATCCGCTGCTCCATCAGAATACATCTGATTTTTCTGAACAGAAATTCAGTTCGGTTTTCACTGGTGAGGAATTCTTTCTGAGAGACCATGTGGTAAGAGGAAAGCCGGTGCTACCAGGTGTTGCGTACCTTGAAATGGCGCACGCGGCTATCAAGCAGGCGACAGGAAGCAATACTGGCCGAGGGGGCAGAATCAGATTGAATCATACAGTCTGGGTTCAGCCTGTTGTGGTTGATAAACAATCGGCTCAAGTGGATATTGGTCTATTTCCAGAAGAAGATGGGAAAATCACTTTTGACATTTACAGTACACAGGAAGACGGGGCCGACCCGGTTATTCATAGTCAAGGCAGTGCGGAGCTGGTATCTGCAGCCGAAACGCCGGTCGCAGATCTCGCGGAAATATCACGCCGTTGCGTCAAAGGAAAGATGTCGCCTGATCAATTTTACGAAGAAGGCAGAAGCAGAGGGATGTTCCATGGTCCGGCCTTTCAAGGAATTAAGAATGTGGATATAGGAAACAGAGAGGTTTTGGCGCAGCTGCAGCTTCCAGAAATCGTTTCTGGAACGAAGGAACAGTTTGTGCTGCACCCAAGTATCATGGACTCCGCCTTGCAGACGGCAACAATATGCATCATGCAGGAATTGACGGATCAAAAGCTGATTTTGCCGTTTGCGCTTGAGGAGCTTGAGGTAATCAAAGGATGTTCGTCTTCTATGTGGGCTTATGCTCACTTAAGTGACAGCCATCACTCCGGGGATATTGTTCAGAGAGCGGATATCGATCTCATTGACGAGAGCGGAGACGTATGTGTCAGAATTAAAGGGTTCTCCACGAGAGTGCTGGAAGGGGAGGTTCATTCATCAAAGCCTTCACCGCGGCATGAACGCTTAATGCTCGAGCCGGTATGGAGAGAACAGAATGGCGGATTTGTGGACGATGATCTTTCATTCGCAGAGCATATCGTTGTTCTCTTTGAAACTGAACGAAGTGTTAAAGACAGCCTTGTATCAAACATGAAGGATGCCCGTGTCATAACTTTGAATGAAGCTGAAGGGCATATTGCAGAACGTTATCAGTTATACGCGCAGAACGTGTTTGAGCTCATGAAAAGAAAGATCCGTGAGCATTCTGCCGGCCGTATCATCATTCAAGCCCTCGTTCCGCTGGAAAAAGAGAAACAATTGTTTGCCGGTGTTTCCGGTTTGCTTAAAACAACTGAATTAGAGTTTAGCAAACTTACAGCTCAGGTCATCGAGATCGAGAAACCTGAAGAGATGAATGACCTTCATCTCAAGCTGATAGAAGATAGTTGGAGGCCTGGAGATAAACAGATTCGATATGAGAATGGAAACCGTTTTGTGAAAGGCTGGCGGGAAACGGCGCTGCCTTCAGCTGAGGAGCTTCATATGCCGTGGAGAGACGAGGGTGTTTATCTGATTACAGGCGGAGCAGGAAGCTTAGGCCTTCTATTTGCAAAGGAAATTGCCAATCGAACCGTTCGGTCCACCATCGTTCTGACGGGGCGCTCTGTTTTGAGTGAGCATAAGGAAAACGAGCTGAAGGATCTTCGAGACATGGGAGCAGAGGTCGTCTATCGGGAAGCTGATGTAAGTGATCAGCAGGCGGTTCGTCGTCTTATGAAGGAAATCAAAGAAGAGCATGGCACTCTTAACGGAATCATTCACGGTGCAGGCAGCATTAAAGATCACTTCATCGTTCATAAGACGAATGAAGAGTTTCAAGAAGTGTTACAGCCAAAAGTGAGCGGGTTGTTACATGTAGACGAATACAGCAAGGATTTTCCATTGGACTTTTTCATTTTATCCTCATCTGTTTCCGGATGTTTAGGAAACGCTGGACAAGCCGATTATGCGGCAGCCAATACGTTTATGGATGCATTTGCTGCATACCGCCGTTCTCTTGTGGTATCGAAGAAGCGATTCGGCTCAACCATTTCCTTCAACTGGCCGCTATGGAAAGAAGGCGGTATGCAAGTCGGCGCTGAAGTTGAGCAGAGAATGCTGAAAACAATGGGAATGGTCCCGATGCCAACAAATAGCGCTTTGGAGGCATTTTATCAAGGAATAGCATCTGAAAAGCCGCAAGTGTTTGTGATGGAAGGACAGCTTCCGAAAATGAAGCAAAAACTGCTTTCTGCAGAAACGACAGCCAAACGAAAGGGGCAGAAAAACGCAGATCAGGCTCACGGTCAAACTCAAACATTAGAAGCGTCTTTGATTCAAATGGTTGGAGCGATTTTAAAAGTAAACACTGATGATATCGATGTCAATACTGAGCTGAGTGAGTACGGATTCGATTCGGTTACATTCACTGTCTTTACGAACAAGATCAATGAAGCATACGAATTTGAACTAACGCCGACCATTTTCTTCGAATATGGAAGCATCCAAAGCCTGGCTGAATATGTAATTGCCACGTATCCGGGTGAATGGAATCGAGATCCTGCTGTTAATGACACAGAAGAAGGGTCAAGCTCATTGCACAGTTTAAACAGCCTGAGTACATCATTAAGCAACATGGTCAGTGCGATTTTAAAAGTAGATAGTGAAGATATTGATGTCAATACAGATCTGAGTGAATACGGATTTGATTCGGTTACATTTACGGTCTTTACAAATCAGATTAACGAGGCATATCAATTGGAATTAACGCCGACCATTTTCTTTGAATATGGAAGCATTCAAAGCCTGGCTGAATATTTGATAGATGAACACAAGGAATCTTTTACACAGGAGCGCGAAAAATCAGCGGGGCAAGAAGAGTTGCAGACAATATCCTCTGAAGTTCCGAAAATGACAGCGCGAAGAAAGCACCGCTTTACACAGCCTGTCATTACAAAAGAAGAAAGAAACAAAAAACAGACTGTCGATTTTGAGCCGATTGCGATTGTCGGCATCAGCGGCTGCTTCCCTGGCGCTTTGGATATAGATGAATTTTGGAAAAACCTTGAGGAAGGCAAAGACTGTATCACAGAAGTTCCAAAAGACCGATGGGATTGGCGTGAGCATTATGGAAACCCTGACACAGAAGCCAATAAAACCGACATCAAATGGGGCGGGTTTATTGATGGTGTAGCAGAGTTTGATCCGTTGTTTTTTGGTATATCGCCGCGAGAAGCCAATTATGTCGACCCGCAGCAGCGTCTGTTAATGACATATGTATGGAAGGCACTCGAAGATGCGGGGTGCTCGCCGCAACGCCTTTCTGGTACAGGGACGGGTATCTTTATCGGCACAGGCAACACAGGCTATAAAGATCTATTCCATAGAGCGAATCTTCCGATTGAAGGCCATGCGGCTACAGGTCATATGATTCCTTCGGTCGGCCCGAATAGAATGAGTTATTTTTTAAACATCCACGGTCCGAGCGAGCCAATCGAAACAGCTTGTTCCAGCTCTCTTGTAGCCATTCACCGTGCTGTGACTGCGATGCAAAGCGGCAATTGTGAGATGGCAATTGCAGGAGGCGTAAACACGATCCTGACCGAAGAGGCGCACATTAGCTACAGCAAGGCGGGCATGCTCAGCAAAGACGGCAGGTGTAAAACTTTCTCCGCCGATGCGAATGGTTATGTCAGAGGCGAAGGTGTCGGAATGGTCATGCTGAAAAAGCTGTCAGATGCCGAGCGCGCTGGGAATCACATTTATGGCGTTATTCGGGGGACGGCGGAAAATCACGGCGGAAGAGCCAATACCCTAACATCGCCTAATCCAAAAGCCCAAGCTGATCTGTTAGTGCGTGCATATCGCCAAGCAGGCATAGACCCAAGCACGGTCACATATATCGAAGCACATGGAACAGGGACTGAATTGGGGGATCCGATTGAAATAAACGGGCTGAAGGCGGCTTTTAAGGAACTAACCAATAACAGAGACAGCAGCGAGCTGGACATTCCAAATCATCATTGCGGCATCGGCTCAGTTAAAAGTAATATCGGCCATTTAGAGCTTGCCGCAGGTATCTCTGGCCTAATCAAAGTGCTACTGCAAATGAAACATAAAACGTTAGTGAAAAGCCTGCATTGCGAGACGCTTAATCCTTATCTTCAGCTGGCTGACAGTCCGTTTTACATCGTTCAGGAAAAACAGGATTGGAAGACTGTCACAGATCGTGACGGAAACGAGTTTCCGCGCCGCGCCGGAATCAGTTCGTTTGGGATTGGCGGCGTAAACGCACATATTGTGGTTGAAGAATATGTGCCAAAAGCCAATTCAGAACAAACGGCATCAGAACAGCCAAACGTGATTGTGCTGTCGGCAAAAAATAAAAACAGGCTCATGGATCGTGCTTCGCAATTACTGGAGGCGATCCGCAAGAAAAAATATACAGATCAAGATTTGCCCCGCATCGCTTACACACTGCAAGTTGGGCGAGAAGAAATGGATGAACGTCTTGCGTGTATTACGGGGACGGTTCAGGAACTTGAAGAGAAACTGCAGGCGTTTGTTGACGGTAAGGAAGAAACTGAAGAATTCTTCCGGGGACAGTCTCATCGAAATAAAGAAACCCAGGCCATTTTTACCGCAGATGAGGATATGGCAATGGCAATTGATGCTTGGATCAGAAAAAGAAAATACGCCAAACTTGCAGATTTATGGGTCAAAGGCGTGGCGATCCAGTGGAATACATTATACGGTGAGACCAAACCGCGCCTGATCAGTCTCCCTTCATATCCATTTGCGAAGGATCACTATTGGGTACCGGCAAAGGAACATTCAGAACCGGACAAGATAGAACTAGTTACTAGAGAAAAGCGCACCGCGTGTTTTTTGACAAAACAATGGAGTCTGAGCCCGGTTGTCTCAACAGTGCCGGGGACACGAACGGTTGCCATCCTGAGCAATCGAGAGACAGCAGATTTGGCAGCTAAAGTATCTGTGTATTTTCCGAACCATCTTTTAATAGACGTGAGCCGGATAGACGGTTATCAGTCAGACATCGATTGGAAAGAGTTTGACGGCCTTGTGGATGTCATCGGCTGCAGTGAACATGATGAAGACAGGCTGGATTGGATTGAATGGGTGCAAAGACTGGTTGAATTCGGACATAAAGAGGGACTTAGGCTGCTTTGTGTGACGAAGGGGCTTGAATCGTTTCAAAACACATCTGTCCGGATGGCGGGCGCCTCACGAGCTGGCTTGTATCGGATGCTTCAAAGCGAGTATAGTCACCTTACATCAAGGCATATGGATGCAGAGGAGGTCATTGATCATCATCGTCTCGCGAAGCAGATCGCAGATGAGTTTTATTCAGATTCTTACGATTCGGAGGTTTGCTACAGAGACGGTTTGCGGTATCAGGCTTTTCTAAAAGCGCATCCTGAAACAGATCAGGGGGCCGAACAAAGGATGACCTTTCCTAAAGATCATGTGCTTTTCATTACAGGCGGGACGCGAGGCATCGGATTATTATGCGCCCGGCATTTTGCGGAGCGCTATGGAGTGAAAAAGCTGGTGCTGACCGGACGAGAGCAGCTTCCTCTACGAGAAGAGTGGGCTCGTTTTGAGACATTAAACGCTTCCGCGGCAGAGAAAATCCAGGCAGTGCGGGAGCTGGAAGCGCAGGGTGTGCAAGTGCAAATGCTGTCCCTTACTTTGTCTGATGATGCTCATGTTGAGCAAACGCTGCAACATATCAGGAAAACTTTAGGGCCGATTGGCGGTGTCATTCATTGTGCAGGTCTGACGGATATGGATACGCTGGCGTTCATCCGAAAAACGGCCGATGATATTCAGCGGGTGCTGGAGCCGAAAGTATCAGGTCTTACAACGCTTTATCGCCACGTGTGCAACGAGCCATTACAGTTTTTTGTATTGTTTTCTTCTGTTTCAGCTATTATTCCGCAGCTTTCGGCAGGACAAGCTGACTATGCTATGGCGAATAGCTATATGGATTATTTTGCGGCAGCACATCAGAGAAATACCCCGATCATCAGTGTTCAGTGGCCGAACTGGAAAGAAACTGGTATGGGTGAAGTGACAAATGATGCATATCGAGAAAGTGGCTTGCTGAGCATTACGAATACAGAAGGTTTACGTTTTCTAGATCAAATCTTATCGAAATCGCTCGAACCAGTTGTTCTCCCTGCGATAGCGAATCAAACAAATTGGGAGCCGGAGCTGCTGATGAAGCGGAGGAAGCGGCATGAGGACGGTTTGCGGGAATCGAATTTGCAAAGCCCGCAGGCGAAAGATAACGAAGAGATCGATGCAATTTCCAAGAGTGAGGAGCTATTATCTGAAACACAGTCCTGGCTTGTTGATTTGTTTACTGAAGAGCTGAGAATTGATCATGAAGACTTTGAGATTGACGGATTATTTCAAGATTATGGGGTGGATTCGATCATTTTGACGCAGGTGCTTCAGCGTATAAACCGCAAATTAGAAGCAGCGCTCGATCCATCTATTCTATATGAATACCCGACAATTCAAAGATTTGCAGGTTGGCTGCTCGGCTCATATTCCGAAACGCTGTCGGCTCTATTCGGGAGCAGGATATCGGATACATCATCAGCTGTGGAGAACAAAATGGAGGCAGGCGTATCTGCCACTGCGAAGGAGCGTGCTCCTGCCGCCCAGATACAGGCGCCGGCGCCTCTTGCACCGGACTCTCATGCTGAAGATATAGCCGTTGTCGGGCTGTCTTGCCGCTTTCCGGGAGCAGATACGCTGGAAACCTATTGGTCGTTACTATCTGAGGGACGTTCGTCAATCGGTCCGGTTCCGGCAGAGCGCTGGGGCTGTAAAACGCCATATTATGCCGGCGTGATTCATGACGCCAGCCACTTTGATCCTGATTTCTTTCTGCTTCATGAAGATGATGTAAGGGCGATGGACCCGCAAGCATTACTCGTATTGGAAGAGTGTCTGAAACTCTTGTATCACGCTGGGTATACACCTGAGGAAATAAAGGGAAAGCCAGTCGGCGTTTATATTGGAGGCAGAAGCCAGCACAAACCTAATGAAGAGAGTCTTGATCATGCTAAGAATCCGATCGTGACAGTCGGCCAAAATTATTTAGCGGCTAATATTTCACAATTTTTTGATGTCCGCGGCCCGAGTGTTGTAGTAGATACAGCCTGTTCGTCAGCTTTGGTCGGCATGAATATGGCCATTCAAGCTCTTCGCAGCAGAGATATTCAATCTGCCTTAGTCGGCGGTGTCAGCTTACTAAGCTCAGATGCTTCTCACAGACTGTTCGACCGGCGCGGCATTTTAAGCAAGCATTCATCTTTCCATGTGTTTGATGAGCGTGCTGATGGAGTTGTGTTGGGTGAAGGTGTCGGAATGGTCATGTTAAAAACGGTAAAACAAGCGATGGAAGATGGGGATACCATATATGCTGTCGTGAAAGCGGCCTCGGTCAATAACGACGGAAGAACGGCAGGGCCGGCCACACCTAATCTGGAGGCGCAAAAGGAAGTCATGAAAGACGCGCTTGCCAAAAGCGGAAAAAAACCAGAGGACATCAGCTATCTTGAAGCAAACGGGTCAGGTTCAATGGTAACCGATCTACTTGAACTGAAAGCGATCCAATCGGTGTACCGCTCCGGTCACTCATCGCCTCTTTCTCTCGGCTCAATCAAGCCGAACATCGGGCATCCGCTATGTGCTGAAGGGATCGCCAGCTTTATTAAGGTTGTGCTGATGCTGAAAGAGCGCCGATTTGTTCCATTTTTATCAGGTGAAAAAGAGATGGCGCATTTCGATCAACAAAAAGCGAATATCACGTTCACCCGAACGCTGGAAAAATGGACAGATTCGCGGCCAGCAGCGGCCATCAACTGTTTTGCCGATGGGGGGACGAATGCTCATGTCATCGTAGAGGCGTGGGAAGAAGATGAAAAACGTGCCAACAAGCGCAGTCCAATATCGCCTCCTCAATTAAAGAAACGGGCGTTTTCGCCTGGCGAGTCAAAGCCGGAAGCGGAGACCTTAAAAGTGGATGCGGCAAACATATGGGATACTTATGAGGTGGAGGTCTAACGTGAAAAATATAACGAAACAACTCACATTATCGTTAAAAAATCCGTTTATTTATCACCATGTGGTTTACGGACAAAATGTCCTGCCGGGATTGGCTTATATTGATATGATCTACCAGATTTTCAGAGAAAACGGCTACGCCTGCTCAGAGCTTCAGCTGCGGAATTTGTCCATCTATCAGCCGCTGACTGTGCAACAGAATGCGGTGATCATTCTCAATGTCCAATGTACGGAGAAAAAAGAAGGAAGGTGGCAAATCACAGCTAAAGGCTTTGAAAAACGTGATGGGAATAAAGCTTCAGAAGAAAAGCTCTATATGAAGGCTGACATGCACGCCCACTCTCCGGCTGTATTTGAAGAAACACTGGATCTTAATCAGATGAAAGCAGCTGCGCAAAACGTTGTTAAGCTTGATGATGTATATGAACAATGCAGACGTCAGGAGTTAGTGCACAGCGAATATATGAAAGCCAGCGGTCACATCTATGAAGAGGAAGACGGCGTCCTTCTTGATCTTTCTCTTGGCTTGGAAGCCATGCATCACGCAGAAGGCTTTATGTTTCATCCGACTCTCATAGACGGGAGCGGGGTAGGTGCCAACAATTTGCTCACATCTTTGCTTAAAGGAGAACAGAGGCTGTATTTGCCTCTGTTCTATGAATCCTTTACCGCTTCAGCACTTTTACAGACACATTGCATGACGAGAATAAAGCGCTCCTCCGTCCGTCAGGAAAAAGAGCTGATTTATGTAACACTTGAATTTTTCAATGCTTACGGAGAAAAAGTGGCTGAACTGAAAAACTTCACAAGCAAACTAGTGCGTGAAGCGGAGCTGATTAGCGGAAAGCAACAGGATGTAGAGGAGAAACAAGAGACGGGAAAGGACACAGCCGAGCATACTCAAGCTGCTGAAACGGTATCTCCATCCGGCAGTATGGGGGCCTATGGCGAGGCTGAACAGTTCGTAAGCCAATTAATCGCAGACAAAATAAATAAACCGATCGAACAGATTGAAAAGCAGGTCGGCTATTACCAAATGGGACTGAATTCATCAGGCTTGCTTGAAGTGGTAGAAACCATCAGTGACAAGATCGGTGAGAGCCTTTCGCCGACTCTCTTGTTTGAGCATACCACCATTGCCGAGTTGTCAGCATTTCTTGCCGAGGAATATGCTGAGCATTTTAGTGCCGCTGGTTCCCTTGATCAAAATGAAAGAGAGCACACCTCCGATAGCATAATCGGCGATAAGGCTGCCGAAGGCCGGAAGACAAGCGGACGTAAAGAATGTTCTCGTGTACCTTCTGAGACAGCAGGCGACATTGCCATTATCGGCTTGGCGGGCAGGTATCCGAAGGCAAAT
This sequence comes from Bacillus rugosus, assembly GCF_023238245.1. Taxonomy (NCBI): domain Bacteria; kingdom Bacillati; phylum Bacillota; class Bacilli; order Caryophanales; family Bacillaceae; genus Bacillus; species Bacillus rugosus. Next base: position 1,832,437 of record NZ_CP096590.1, read on the forward strand.
AATATTCATGAATTCTGGAACAATCTGAAAGAGGGCAAAGATTGCATTAGCGAGGTTCCTGAGTCGCGCTGGGATTGGCGGCGCTTTGACGGAATCACATCTCCTTCGGGTAAGGACATTTCCAAATGGGGCGGATTTATTGATGATCCAGACTGCTTCGATCCTCAATTTTTCAGAATCACGCCGAGAGAAGCAGAGACCATGGACCCTCAGGAGCGGTTGTTTTTAGAAACCTGCTGGGAAACGATTGAGGATGCAGGCTACACACCAAAGACTTTGGCCAAGCCTAAAGGACGGAACAAAAGGCAGCATGTAGGAGTTTTTGCGGGCGTCATGCATAAGGATTATACATTAGTCGGCGCTGAAGAATCATCAGCGGAAAATGTGTTTCCTCTCTCGCTGAACTATGCGCAAATTGCCAATCGTGTATCTTACTTTTGTAATTTCCACGGTCCGAGCATGGCGGTCGATACGGTATGCTCCTCTTCTCTGACTGCTGTACATCTGGCGTTGGAAAGCATTCGGCACGGTGAGTGTGATGTCGCGTTAGCGGGCGGAGTGAACCTGTCCCTGCATCCTAATAAATATATGACATACGGGGTCTGGGATATGTTTTCCACTGACGGGCACTGCCGTACATTTGGCAAGGGTGGAGACGGTTATGTGCCGGCCGAAGGAATCGGTGCGGTTTTATTAAAGCCATTGCGCCAGGCGGAGGAAGACGGAGATCGCATTTATGCTGTGATTAAAGGAAGTGCTGTGAACCATGTGGGCACTGTAAGCGGCATTTCAGTGCCGAGTCCAGTTTCTCAAGCTGATCTGATTGAGGCATGCTTGGAGAAAACGGGAATTGACCCGCGGACGATCAGTTATGTGGAAGCGCATGGAACCGGAACGTCCTTAGGAGATCCGATCGAAGTACAGGGGTTGGTGAAAGCATTCCGTCAATATACAGAGGATCGGCAGTTCTGTTCGATCGGTTCTGTTAAGTCAAACATCGGGCATGCTGAATCCGCCGCGGGTATCAGCGGTTTAAGCAAGGTTGCCCTTCAGCTTCACCATCAGACACTCGTGCCTTCTTTGCATTCAGAAGAACTGAATCCGTACGTGGATTTTGCAAAGTCTCCATTTTATGTCCAGCATGAAACAAAAACGTGGAAGCAGCCTGTTATCAAGGAGAAAGAGGAAGACATCCTTTATCCGCGCCGGGCGGGTATCAGTTCCTTCGGGGCGACCGGTTCAAACGCCCATATTATCCTTGAGGAATACATTCCTCAAACAGATGAGCATGACGTTTCAACGCCGTCAGATTCTGACATGCCTGTTGTTATCCCGCTTTCTGCTCGAAATCAAGAACGTCTTCGTGTATATGCAAAACGTCTCTTGGATTTTCTTCATGAAGGGATTCAGATTAGAGATTTGGCTTATACATTGCAGGTAGGTCGTGAACCGATGGAAGAACGAGTTGCTTTTGTTGCAGCCGGAATTCAAGAATTAGCAGGTCAATTGAAGGCATTTGCAGAAGGGCACGAATCCATTCAGAATTGCTGGATGGGACGATTATCAAGAGGAAGCGATTTATCGCTTTCTGCAGAAACGGTACATAAATTGCTGGAGCAAAGAAAACTCTATCAGATTGCGGAGCAGTGGGCGAACGGATCTGCAGTTGATTGGAAGCTTCTATATGAAAGAAAGAAACCAAAACGGATCAGTTTGCCGACATATCCTTTTGAGAAGGTGCGTTATTGGGTGCCTAAAGCAGAGGCGGCAGATCGTTCAAAGCAGGAAGGACACATCCTGCATCCTCTTCTGCATCAAAATGTGTCCGACATGTCGGGAGTCCGCTTCCGTTCAGCGTTCACCGGACGTGAATTTTTCTTAAAGGATCATGTCATTAATGGCGAGCGTGTTTTACCCGGTGCAGCTTTATTGGAAATGGTTCGTGCAGCCGTGGAAAAGGCAGCTGCAGATCAGTTCCCAACAGGATTCCGGCTCCGGAATATCGTCTGGGTTCGGCCGTTTGCCGTCACAGAACAGCAAGTAGACATACACATACGTTTATATCCTGAGGACAATGGTGAGATTGCATTCGAAATCTGCCAGGAGACTGAAAGCGCAGAGAAAGCGCCGGTTGTATACGGACAAGGGAGTGCAGTGCCTTGTGAGGCTGATGAATCTCCGCTCATAGACATTGAAGAACTGAAGGCAAATAATGATGAGCGGATTCTGTCACCTTCCGATTGCTACGAGGCTTATGCAGAAATGGGCATTCATTATGGTGATAGCCATAGAGCGATCGACAGCATATATGCCGGCAAAAACGGAGTTCTTGCGAAATTGACGATGCCGACTGTGATCTCCGGTACGCAAAACCATTATGTTCTGCATCCGAGCATGATAGATTCGGCATTTCAAGCATCTATCGGTTTGAGACTGGGAGACGATTCGAGTTTAGCAAACACAAAGGCCATGCTGCCTTTTGCATTACAGGATGTCCAAATTTTCAAAGGCTGCGAGGCGTCTATGTGGGTGCGGATCACATACAGCGAGGGCAGTGGAGCTGGGGAACGTATGCAGAAGCTTGATATCGATTTGTGCAATGAAGAGGGGCAGATTTGCGTGCGAATGAAGGGTTATTCTGCAAGAGTGATAGAAGATGCAAAAAATCCTTCTGAGACAATTGACACGCTGCTATTTGAACACGTATTGGAAGAAAACGGTCTTGCCGAGAAGAATGATTTTACAGCATACGAGACACATAAAATCGTTATCTGTGATTTTGGAGAAGAAAACATCCGAAATGATCTTGACTGTACAGTACTGCAGCATTATGCAGAGACAATTGATGAACGGTTTGAAGCATACGCCGTACAGTTATTTGAAGAAGTTAAGCAGCTGCTGCACTCGAAAACAGGGGGACATACATTCATTCAAGTGGCGGTGCCTGCATTAAACGAGCCGCAGCTATTAAGCGGCTTAACCGGACTGCTCAAAACGGCTGAACTAGAAAACCCAAAACTGACAGGGCAGCTGATTGAATTGGACACCGGGATGTCTGCTAATGAGCTGTTTGAAATATTGGAAGAAAACAGACGCTGTCCTCGTGACACGCATATCCGCTACTGGCAAGGAAAACGGTTTGTAAGCAATTGGAAAGAAATGTCTGGTGAGCACCTGAGTGCTGACATGCCATGGAAGGATAAAGGTGTTTATCTGATTACAGGCGGTGCAGGCGGTCTTGGCTTCATCTTTGCAAATGAAATCGCAAACCAAACGAAGGATGCTGTCGTGATCCTGACAGGACGCTCTCCGCTCGATGAAAGGAAGCAGGCGAAGCTTCAAGCCTTACAGAAACTTGACGTCCAAGCGGTTTACAGACAAGCGGATCTGACAGAGAAACAAGCTGTTGATGCCTTATTAGAAGAGATCCAGAACGTTTACGGAGGCTTAGACGGCATTATTCATAGCGCCGGTATGATAAAAGATAATTTCATTATTAAGAAAACGAAAGAAGAAGTTCATACCGTGCTCGCTCCAAAGGTAGCCGGTCTGATTCATCTTGATGAAGCAACAAAAGATATTCCGCTCGACTTCTTTATCCTTTTCTCCTCTGGTGCCGGGGCAGTGGGAAGTGCGGGACAGGCTGATTACGCAATGGCGAATGCATTTATGAATGCATTCAGCGAATATCGAAATGGCCAAGCAGCGCTGCACAAACGTTACGGGAAAACTCTTTCGGTGTGCTGGCCGCTGTGGAAAGACGGGGGCATGCGTATTGATGATGAAACTGCGAGGGTGCTGACAAGAGAAACAGGCATGGTGGCCATGGAAACAGGGCATGGGATCCAGGCATTATACCATGGCTGGGCGTCAGGAAAGCCGCAGCTGTTGGTGGCATCAGGTGTTGCCAATCAGATTCGTGCATTTTTAGATGAAACAGGACATGGTCAAGGCCAATCTCGCATTAGGAAAAATAGAAATGACATTCAGGATACAGAAAAAGCAGACATTGTCCTAGGAGTCGATGAAGAGACATTGAGAGAAAAAGCGGAGAATTATATGGTACAAGTGCTTTCTTCGGTTATCAAGCTGCCAGCCAGCCAGATTGACGCTGAAGCTCCTCTTGAGGATTATGGGATCGATTCTATTATGATCATGCATGTAACGGGTCAATTAGAAAAAGTATTTGGATCTTTGTCTAAAACATTGTTCTTTGAGTACCAGGATATTCGGTCCTTAACCCGGTATTTTACCGATTTCCACCGAGAAAAGCTGCTGGACATCTTGGAAATTGAAACAGACAAACCTTCAGCTGCGGAAAATAGAAAAACAGACTCAGAGCCTGAAAAGAGAGAAATCTCTGTTGTCCCAAGAAAGTCTGGATTCTTTCCTTTGCAAGAACAAGGGAAGAAGCAGCCTAGAGAAAAGGAAGCAGAGGAAATTGCGATTATCGGTATCTCAGGGCGCTATCCTCAGGCAGACAACATCTATGAATTGTGGGAAAACCTGAGGGATGGACGAGACTGTATTACGGAAATTCCTGTAGATCGCTGGGATCATAGTCTCTATTATGATGAAGATAAGGACAAGCCTGGAAAAACCTACAGCAAGTGGGGCGGCTTCATGAAGGATGTAGACAAATTTGATCCGACGTTTTTCCATATTTCGCCGCGTGAAGCAAAATTAATGGACCCTCAGGAGCGTTTATTTTTGCAGTGCGTGTATGAAACGATGGAAGACGCAGGATATACAAGGGAGCATCTCGGCCGTAAGCGTGATTCAGAGCTTGGCGGAAGCGTCGGGGTGTACGTAGGTGTCATGTACGAAGAATACCAGCTGTACGGAGCGCAAGAGCAGGTGCGTGGCAGGTCTCTGGCTTTAACAGGGAATCCATCATCCATCGCGAACCGGGTATCTTATTATTTTGATTTTCATGGGCCGAGTATTGCTTTGGATACCATGTGTTCTTCTTCCTTAACTGCGATTCATTTGGCCTGCCAAAGCTTGCAGCGCGGAGAGTGTGAGGCGGCTTTCGCGGGGGGCGTGAATGTTTCAATCCACCCAAATAAATATTTGATGCTTGGGCAGAACAAATTTATGTCCAGCAAAGGCCGATGTGAAAGCTTCGGAAAGGGCGGAGACGGCTATGTGCCGGGAGAAGGCGTTGGAGCAGTGCTTCTTAAGCCATTGTCTAAAGCTCTAGAAGATGGCGATCACATTTATGGAATCATTAAGGGGACAGCCATTAACCACGGAGGAAAAACAAACGGGTACTCAGTTCCAAACCCGAATGCCCAAGCTGATGTGATCAAAAAGGCGTTTGTGGAAGCAAAGGTTGACCCGCGGGCAGTCAGTTATATCGAAGCACACGGCACGGGAACGTCTCTCGGAGATCCTATTGAAATCACAGGGCTATCCAAAGTGTTTACGCAACAAACGAATGACAAACAATTTTGTGCAATAGGTTCAGCCAAATCAAATATCGGGCACTGTGAGAGTGCAGCAGGTATCGCAGGATTAACGAAGGTATTGCTCCAAATGAAATACAGGCAGCTGGCGCCTTCCCTGCATTCAAATGTGCTGAACCCGAATATCGATTTCCTTAACTCACCGTTTAAAGTTCCGCAAGAGCTAGAAGAATGGAAGAGGCCGATCATTTCTGTCAATGGTAAAGACATTGAATATCCTAGAATCGCAGGCATCTCTTCATTCGGCGCTGGGGGAGTTAACGCCCATATTTTAATAGAAGAGTATGTTCCGGAACCTGAGCAGGAACGTTCTCTAGCAGGGAAACAGCCGGCTGTCATTGTGCTCTCAGCAAAAAATGAGGAAAAACTTCAGAAACGGGCGGAACGATTGCTGCATGCCATTCGTGAACAAAGATATGCTGAAACAGATTTGCACCGAATCGCCTATACGCTGCAAGTTGGACGTGAAGCGATGAATGATCGCCTGGCGTTCGTTGTTGAAACGATGCAGGAGCTTGAAGAAAAGTTGAATGAATGTATCTCCGAAACAGAAAATCGTGAATCTGTCTATCGAGGACAAGTGAAGCGCAACAAAGAATCCATTGCTGCTTTTACAGCTGATGAAGATATGTCAAAAACAATCGAGGCATGGATGAAAAAAGGAAAGTACGCGAAGGTTTTAGACCTTTGGGTAAGAGGCTTGCGTATCGACTGGAACACGCTCTATCAGGATCAAAAACCGCAGCGCATCAGTCTGCCCGCCTATCCTTTTGCAAGAGATCGCTATTGGATAGAAGTCAATGCAACAAAGGCTGAGGAAAAAAGAACAGTGGAACCAGCTCTTACAGTACAGCCGGTCATACAAAAGCCATCTATAGTAAGGGAAGCCAGCGGCAAGCCTGCCAATATCACGTTACAGCCTTTACCGGCCCATCAGGAGCGTTTGCAGCGTACAGCATCTCAGCATCCATCAGATACAGAAACAGAGACGATCTCGGCGGAAGAATTGTGCAATGCGCTGACGGCGAGCTTAGCGGAAGTGCTGTACATGGAACAAAACGAGGTTGACCCAGACGAAGCATTCATTGATATCGGAATGGATTCAATTACCGGGCTTGAATGGATAAAAGCAATAAACAAACAGTATGGCACATCACTAAATGTCACCAAGGTTTATGATTACCCGACAACACGTGATTTCGCTGTTTACTTAGCACATGAGTTAAGTGCACAAGCCGGAGAGAAAATATCAGAAAGCGATGCTCCGAACCAAACGGAGATGTACGCGCCGATGAAACAGAAAACAGCAGCACCTGCTGCTAAACCGGACAATATCTCCCTGCAGCCGTTAGAGCATCATCAGCCGTTGCAGGAAGAAGCTTCAGCAACCATTCAATATGCAGCAGCTGAAATATCTGCATCAAGCCAATATACTGGGACAATTGAATCGCTGCATGAAGAATTGAGGGAAAGCATAGCAGATGTGTTATTCATGGAGCCGCATGAGGTGGATATTGACGAAGCATTCATTGATATCGGAATGGACTCGATTACTGGGCTTGAATGGATAAAAGCGGTGAATAAGCAATATGGCACGTCCTTTTCAGTCACCAAAGTGTATGATTATCCAACGATACAAGACTTTGCCGAAATGCTAAAGTCTAAGCTTGGAACGCATCTTAATAGAAAACAAGAAATGACAGAGCAGCATGAGGCCTCTGCAGCTGATAAACAGCCGGCCGCACTGCCTGAGGCAGAGCCGGCAAAGCGTCCGCTTCAGTCTGTTCAATCCCCAATAAAGAAAGAACATGAGAAGAAACTGGCTCCTATTCATCAAGATCACCGGGAGGATGCGATAGCCATTGTCGGGATGTCGGGAAGGTACCCGGGTGCCAGTAATGTAAGAGAGTATTGGGATAACCTGGTTCATGCGAGAAATGCCGTTCGGGACATTCCAACATCACGTTGGGACGTTGACAAATACTATGATCCTGCTCTGAACAAAAAAGGGAAAGTCTATTGTAAATCAATGGGGATGCTTGATGATATTGAACATTTTGATCCGTTGTTTTTTAATATTCCGCCGTCAGAAGCTGAACTGATGGACCCGCAGCATCGGATATTTTTGCAGGAAGGCTATAAAGCCTTTGAGGACGCTGGATATAACGCCCGAACATTAAATGAGAAAAAATGCGGCGTATATCTCGGCATTATGAGCAATGAATATGGGGTTATGCTGAATCGGCAGGCAAGAGCAAACGCCACCGGGAACAGCTTTGCGATCGCCGCGGCGCGTATTCCGTATTTTCTTAATTTAAAAGGGCCTGCTATTCCTATTGACACCGCATGCTCATCTTCATTGGTGGGCACTCATTTAGCGCGACAGGCACTCATAAACAAAGAAATTGATATGGCGCTGGTTGGCGGTGTCAGCTTATACCTGTCGCCGGAATCTTACATCAGTATGTGTGAAGCTGGCATGCTCTCACCTGATGGACAATGTAAAGCATTTGATAATGGCGCGAATGGTTTTGTGCCCGGCGAGGGTGCGGGTGCGCTGGTACTGAAAAGGCTGAAAGATGCGGAAGCGGACCGTGACCATATTTATGGCATCATCATTGGCTCTGGCATTAATCAAGACGGGAAAACAAACGGAATCACGGCACCGAGTGCGAAAAGCCAAATGGATCTGGAAAGAGGCATATATGAAACATACGGCATACATCCTGAGAGTATCAGTTATGCAGAAATGCATGGCACCGGAACAAAACAAGGCGATCCAATTGAATTAGAGGCTTTGTCCACCGTATTTCAAGAAAAAACAGACAAAAAACAGTTTTGTGCAATCGGCTCAGTTAAAAGCAACATTGGACATACATCCGCGGCGGCCGGAGTAGCCAGTGTTCAAAAAGTGTTATTGTGTATGAATCACAAAACACTGGTGCCAACCTTGAACTTCACAACACCGAATGAGCATTTTCAATTTGAGCATTCTCCTTTATATGTAAATACGGAGCTTAAGCCTTGGGAATCGGCCGATGGAAAACCGAGGAGAGCCTGTGTCAGCTCTTTCGGATATAGCGGGACGAATGCCCACATTGTTATAGAAGAATATCAGCCTGAAAAAAGGAATGATCGATTAACAAAGCAGCATTCAACATTATTTGTGCTCTCAGCGAAAAAAGAACAGCAATTGAAGGCCTATGCAAAAGCAATGAAAGATTTCGCAAGTTCGCTTGAAGACATCGATCTGGAGGATATGGCATATACACTCCAGACCGGCCGGGAAGCGATGGATTATCGGATGGCGTTTTTAGCGGATTCGATAGAAGCGGTTATCAAAGCTTTAGGTGATTATTTAGCGGACGTGCCACACAGCAGCATATTTGCCGCTCACGTGAAAACGAAGAAAAGCGAAATCAAGCTGTTTGAAACAGATTACGATGCCAAAGCATTGCTGCAAACATGGATAGAGAAGAAAAGGCTGGAGAAAGTAGCGGAATTATGGGTGAAAGGGCTGCAGATCGATTGGAACGGACTTTATGAAGATCACATGCCTCGCCGAATCAGTCTGCCTGCTTATCCGTTTGCAAAAGAGTATTACTGGCTGCCAAATCAAGAAGACAAGCCCGAATACATTGGTTCAGCATTGTCTCACTCCGAACCGATTACGAAGCGCTGCTTTTTGCACAAACAGTGGCAGCATTGTCCGATTGAACCAGCAGCACGTACGAACCAAACCGTTGCCATATTAGCAAACGAGGAGACAATGGCATTGGCGGCAGAGCTTTCGAAATATTTTTCGAACTACCGTATATTTGACAGTCAAGAGCTCGATCATGTATCTGCTGCTGACGAAGAACATGTTGCTGGAGCAGTTGATCTGATCGGGTGCGGAACGAGCCATGAGCAGTCTATAAGCTGGATAAACTGGCTCCAAAAGCTGATCGAGCAAGGACGTACAAGCAAGCATCATTTGACGATCTTGGGTGTAACGAAAGGGCTGGAGTCTTTCGAAAATAAAACTGTTCATTTGTCTGGTGCTTCACGGGCCGGTTTATATCGCATGCTTCAAAGCGAGTACAGCCACCTTACATCAAGACACGCAGATATGGATTGTGGAGCCTCTCGTGAGGAACTGGCCAAACTGATTGCAGACGAGTTTTATGCCAATAGCACAGAATCAGAAGTCTGTTATCGAGACGGCAAGCGTTATCGCGCGTATTTGGCAGAGCAGCCAACAGATGCTGCCGCCCCTTATCAAAAGCAAGTATCGTTTTCAGCAGACAAGGTCCTGCTCATTACTGGCGGGACAAGAGGTCTCGGTTCGTTGTGTGCGCGGCATTTTGTGAAAACATACGGCGTTAAGCATCTGGTGCTCATCGGCCGTGAAGAACTGCCGCCGCGTGACCAGTGGAATTCAGTAAAAACTGCCTCGCTTGCGGAGAAAATAAAAGCCATTCAAGAGCTAGAAGCCATGGGTGCGGAAGTTCACGTGCTTTCACTGGACCTGACCGACAGGGTTGCCGTCGAACAGAGCCTGAAGACCATACACGAAACAATGGGGGCGATTGGCGGAGTCATCCACTGTGCCGGGAAGGTGAACAAACATAATCCGGCATTTATCAGAAAATCACTCGAAGAGATCGAACAGGTGCTTGAACCGAAAGTCGAAGGCCTGCAAACGTTGTTTGAACTGCTGAGAGACGAACCATTGGCGTTTGTTGCCTTGTTTTCATCAGTATCAGCGGCCATTTCTGTTCTTGCAGCCGGACAAGCTGATTATGCGATGGCGAATGCTTTTATGGATTATTTTGCAGAGGCCCATAAAGATGAATGTCCAATTGTCAGCATTCAGTGGCCTAACTGGAAGGAGACCGGTTTAGGTGAGGTTCGCAGCAAAGCTTTAGAACAGACGGGATTGATGAGCTTGAGAAACGATGAGGGGTTACAGCTGCTGGATCAGATTCTAAATGATATACAGCATGCTGTTGTGCTGCCAGCGATCCCAGATACAAATGTATGGAAGCCGGACAAGCTTATACAGCCGTCACTGCCTGTTGAAGCTCTCTCTGATCCTGAGACGAAAGAGCAAGCAGACACTCACAACCTGTACCTTGAAACAGTCGACTGGCTTGTAACTCTTTTTTCAGATGAACTGAAGATAGCGCCTGAAGACTTTGAAACGGATGAGCCATTCCAAGAATACGGAATCGACTCGATTATATTGGCTCAGCTGGTACAGCAGATGAACCAAACATTAAATGGAGATATTGATCCGTCAATATTGTTTGAATATCCGACAATAGAATCTTTTGCAAACTGGCTTATATCGAAATATGACGTATCAGCTGTTTTACATCGATCTGTTCCTGAGAAACAGACACCTGTCAAGGCGCAATCAGCAATGAAACAGACGCCAATGCCAGAACAGATAAGTCATGTGAAAACGGCGGGTCTTGAAGAAGATATTGCCATCATCGGTCTTACTTGCAGGTTCCCTGGTGCGGAAACGCTTGAGGCATACTGGGATTTAATACGTGATGGACGGTCTGCGATTAAACCTGTACCGCTTGAGCGATTCGGGCACTCCAGTTCAAATTACGCAGGTCTCATTGATGAAATGAACCGATTTGATCATGATTTCTTCATGATGTCAGAGAACGATGTCAGAGCGATGGACCCTCAAGCTTTGGCCGTATTGGAGGAAAGTCTGAAACTGTGGTATCACGCCGGTTATACAGAGAAAGAAGTGAAAGGCATGAGCGCTGGTGTTTATATAGGAGGCCGCAGCCAGCACAAGCCTGATCCGTCCAGTCTTTCAAAAGCAAAAAATCCGATTGTGGCTGGCGGACAAAACTATTTAGCAGCTAACATTTCACAATTTTTTGACTTAAGGGGACCGAGTATTGTGCTGGATACTGCTTGTTCCTCTGCGCTGGTTGGGCTGAATATGGCCATTCAGGCTCTGCGGAGCGGAGATATTGAGGCAGCAGTTGTGGGCGGTGTCAGCTTGCTTGACGCTGATGCGCATCAAATGTTTCAGGAGCGAGGACTTTTAAGTAAAAAACCGTCATTTCATATTTTTGATAAGCGGGCAGACGGTGTCATTTTAGGAGAAGGTGTGGGCATGGTTCTCGTCAAAACCGTCAGCCAAGCACTGGAAGACGGAGATTCCATATATGCAGTCATTAAAGCCGCCGCTATTAACAATGACGGAAGAACGGCAGGCCCGTCTTCACCGAATCTCGAGGCGCAAAAGGATGTCATGCATACAGCGCTTGAAAAAAGCGGCAAAAAGCCTGAAGAGGTCAGTTATCTCGAAGCGAATGGCTCGGGATCAGCAGTAACAGATTTACTTGAACTAAAGGCGATTCAAGCCATTTACCGCTCTGGATTAAAGGCGCCATTAGGGCTGGGATCAGTGAAACCTAACATCGGCCACCCTTTATGTGCAGAAGGAATAGCGAGCCTGATTAAAGTCGCTTTAATGCTGAAACATAGACAACTGGTTCCATTCCTGTCAGGCGACGAAAACATGCCGCATTTTGATATAGAAGAGACAGATTTGTATTTCTGTAAATCGCAAGCCGAGTGGAAGGAGACAATGCCAGCTGCGGCAATCAATTGCTTTGCCGATGGCGGAACGAATGCCCATCTGATTGTAGAAGCCTGGAAAGACTCGGTTGAGCGTGCAATCAGAAGAAAACCTCTGCCTTTGCCGGAATTAAATCGGCAGCCCGTTTTATTAGAACCATCAGCTCAGACCGTGCAGAAAACAATGCTTTCAGGCATGGGAGCTCCTAAAGAAATGTTTTGGAAAACTTTCAAATAAGAGAGGAGTGGGAAAATGATAACTGAACAACTGACCATTTCATTAAATAATCCTATCATGTCCAACCATAAGGTATATGGACAAGCGTTATTACCCGGCCTTGCTTATATAGATTTGATCTACCAAGTATTCCAAGAACATGGTTATGCATATCAAGAGCTTGAATTGAAAAACCTGACCATTTATTATCCTTTGATCGCAGATGAATCATATGACATTGCGCTGACCATTCACGTGTCTGAAAGCAAGAAAGGGACATGGTCCATCATCATCGACGGACAAAAACAGCATGGCGAGTTGCTATCGGACAAAAAACAATATGTGACAGCTGACATGTATCGTAAAGAGCGGACTGCTTTTGCGGAAACAATAGACCTTAATCAGTGGAAACGTACAGCTGACAGGATCCTGAATTTGGATGAAATATATGAACAATGCCGCTCTCAACAATTAGTGCATACCGGCATGATGAAGGCGGAAGGGCAGATTTTTGAAAACAAGGAGGGTGCTTTGATTGATTTAGCAGTCGGACAAGAAGCGCTGATTCATTCCGAAGCGTTTCTGTTTCATCCGACTCTCATTGACGGCAGCGGCATAAGTTCAAGCTGCCTGCTCTCAGATCAAACGATGTATCTGCCATTGTGTTATGAATCGTTTTCAGCTTCAGAACGATTGCAAAAAGGATGTACAGCGCGGATCCTCTCTTCATCTTTGTGCCAGAAGAAAGAACTCACTTATATGACGATTGAATATTTTAATTCATCAGGACAAAAAGTGGCCGAGCTAAAACAGTTTGCAGGCAAGTCTGTACGGGATACGGCAGCCTTTCATTCTGCAAAAGAAATTCAAGAAGAAAGACAAGCTGTCTTACAGAATCCCGGCCGGGACTATACCGCAATTGAAACGTATTTGCGTCAATTGCTTGCTGAACAGCTTGATAGGCCTGCAGAACAGATGGATATCCACGCCGGATACTATGAGCTTGGGCTGGATTCACCATCCTTGCTTAATGTGGTTCAGGAGATAGGGGCTAAGATAGGAGCAGATCTCTCTCCAACGCTGCTGTTTGAATATACAACAATTGCAGAACTAGCTTCGCATCTTTCTGATCACTATTCAATGGGAGAGGCGGACGATGCAGTCCGCCAGTCTCCTGCTCCAATGCGGGATTCTTCAGCCGTCTCTCCCACTTCACCAAAGATTGGGGAGGATATTGCGATTATCGGAATGGCTGGACGTTACCCTAAGGCAAAAAACATACAGGAATTTTGGGAACATCTTAAGGCAGGTACCGACTGCATCACAGAGATCCCCAACTCACGCTGGGAATGGAAGGAAAACAATGGGCTGGATTCACCTTCAGGCAAGCCAATGTCGAAATGGGGCGGGTTTATCGAGGATGCTGATTGCTTTGATCCTCAATTTTTCAGGATCTCACCACGTGAAGCGGAAACCATGGACCCTCAGGAACGCTTATTTTTAGAGACGTGCTGGGAAGCTATTGAAGATGCGGGATATACACCAGAAACAATTTCTTCACGGCAGGGGGAAAATAATAGGCAGCATGTCGGCGTATTTGCAGGTGTTATGCATAAAGACTACTCCCTTATAGGAGCGGAGGCTCTATCAGAGCACAATCCATTTCCTTTATCGCTCAATTATGCGCAAATTGCCAACAGGGTCTCTTACTATTGTAATTTCCACGGCCCAAGCATGGCGGTGGACACGGTCTGCTCTTCCTCATTAACTGCGGTTCATCTTGCTATAGAGAGCATCCGGAATGGAGAATGCGAGGCCGCGCTTGCCGGAGGCGTCAATTTGTCACTGCATCCGGCTAAATATATCAGCTACGGCAGTGTGGGGATGCATTCGAGTGACGGCTATTGCCATACATTCGGCAAAGGCGGGGATGGCTACGTATCTGGAGAAGGTGTCGGAACAGTATTGTTAAAGCCGCTCCGAAAAGCTGAACAGGACGGCGACCGGATCTATGCTGTTATCAAAGGCAGTGCCATTAATCATGTAGGAAAAGTAAGCGGAATTACAGTTCCAAGCCCGGTCGCTCAAGCTGATGTTATCGAAGCGTGTTTGGAGAAAACAGGAATTGATCCACGCACCATCAGCTATGTTGAAGCCCATGGCACTGGCACCTCATTAGGGGATCCGATTGAAATACAAGGATTGGTGAAGGCTTTAAGCCGCAATACACAAGACAAGCAATTCTGCTCAATCGGTTCTGTGAAATCAAATATTGGCCATGCCGAATCTGCAGCAGGCATCAGCGGCTTAACTAAGACTGTCCTGCAGCTGCATCATAAAACATTGGTACCGTCATTGCATTCTGAAGAGCTAAATCCGTATTTACAGCTCGATCAAACCCCGTTTTTTGTCCAGCATGAAACGAAAAAATGGGAGCAGCCTTCATTGACAGAAAACGGCATGGACGTCACATATCCCCGCCGCGCCGGTTTAAGTTCGTTTGGCGCTTCAGGATCAAATGCACATCTTATTTTGGAGGAATATATTCCGGCAGAGAGCCATTCAGAGCCGGTTTTAGCGGAAAATAAAGAAGTAATGATTCCATTGTCTGCGAGAAACAAAGACAGGCTGCAGGCTTACGCTCTTAAACTCCTTGATTTTCTTAGCGAGGACGTCAATCTTGTAGCGTTAGCTTATACATTACAAACAGGCCGGATGGAAATGGAGGAACGGGCAGCCTTCATCGTAAAGGACATAAAGGATTTAACGGCTAAACTTCGGGCGTTTGCAAATGGTGAAGAAGAGATCGACGGCTGCTGGTCCGGACAAGCCAAGGAGAATCAGGAGGCCATCGGGCCAACATCAACAGACAGCGAATTGAAGAAAATGGCTGAATCATGGGTTCAAGGAAATCGGATTATCTGGGACGAGCTGTACGGCGATCGCAAGCCGATTAAAATCAGTGTTCCGACCTATCCGTTTGCCAAGGAACGCTACTGGATACCGACCCCTGAAACAAAAACGTGCACTGTAGATCATACCTTACATCCGCTGGTGCACCGCAATACGTCAGACTTCACTGAGCAGCGCTTTAGCTCAATTTTTACAGGCAAGGAATTTTTCCTATCTGATCATGTTGTGCAGGGGCAGAAAACCCTGCCAGGCGTTGCCTACTTAGAAATGGCAAGGGAAGCAGCAGAAAAAGCTGCAGGTGATTTGGAAGGTGAACAAAGAGTTGTGTCGCTTAAGGACATCGTCTGGATTCGTCCTTTCACGATAGGAAGTGAACCACAAGAAATACATATTGGCCTCTATCCTGAGGATAATGGGGACATTTCTTTTGACATTTATAGCAATTCAGAAAATAAAGAAGAAACCCCGATAATACACAGTCAAGGACGTGCGGTCATTTCAGCTGAAGCGGCCATTCCTGATGTAGACCTTGCATCAATCCAGGCAGCATGCAGTCTGGATACAGTGATGTCAGAACAATGCTATACGGTGTTTCGAAAGATTGGGCTTGACTATGGCGAGGGTTATCAAGGGATTGAAAAAGTGCTTGTCGGACAAGATCATTTGCTTGCCAAAATCTCTTTGCCCGATTCTCTAAAAGACGGCAAGCAGCATTTTATGCTTCACCCGAGTTTGATGGATTCTGCCTTCCATGCCACAGTCGGTTTTATCGTCAGCTCAGTTAATGCTGACATACAAGCTCATCAGCTGTCTCTCCCGTTTGCATTGCAGGAGCTAGACATTTTCAGCCCATGTCCAGAGGAGATATGGTCTTATATTCGATACAGCCCAGACAGCAAAGCAGAGGACAAAGTCAGAAAGTATGATATTGATTTATGCGATGAGAACGGGAACGTTTGTGTTCGAATGAAGGGCGCTTCGATGCGGGCACTTGATAGAGAGCAGCTGACCAAGCCTCAAACAGCAGCTGATTCTTCGCTGACAGGGCATACGATGATGATCCCTGTCTGGGAATCGGTTTCTCCAAATAAGGAGAGCGATGTCTCATTTATCGGTACGCGTGCTGTTTTATGCGGTGGTACAGAAGGTGAACGGGCGTTAATAAAGCAGTATCATCCTCAGGTTTCCTTTATCGATATCCGGTCTGCAGATGACATTGATGCAATAGCAGATAAACTGCAAGCGTGCGGCAACATTGACCATGTATTGTGGATTGCTCCGTCATACTCGGAGAATATGTTTAGTGAGGGACAAGAAAAGGCTGTTCTTCTGGCATTTAAGCTTGTGAAGGCATGTCTTCAATTAGGCTATGGTGAGAATCAGCTAGAATGGTCTCTTGTGACCGTCCAAGCGCAGCCGGTTACGCAACATGAAACTATCCATCCAGCTCATGCAAGCATTCATGGACTCGCCGGCACAATTGCAAAGGAATATCCAAATTGGAAAATCCGTCTTCTTGATCTCGAAGAAGGCTGCACATGGCCAGTAAAACAAATGTTTACGCTCCCTGCTGATCGCCTCGGCCACACTTGGGCCTATCGGAATCAGCAATGGCATCAGCAGCAATTGATCCCATACCGCCATTCACCGTCAGATGACACGCTATATCGAAAAGGCGGAGTGTATGTGGTCATCGGAGGTGCCGGGTACATCGGGGAGGCATGGAGCGAGTACATGATCCGCCGTTATCAGGCGCAAATTGTTTGGATTGGACGCAGTCAGATCAATGATGTCATCCAGGCAAAAGTAGACCGTCTTTCCGCGCTTGGCCCTGAACCTTACTATATTGCTACCGATGCAGCGGATATGCATTCATTGCAGCAGGCTTATGATCAAGTGAAAAAGCGTCATCCTCATATTCATGGGATCGTTCACTCTGCAATGGTTTTATCTGAACAAAGCCTGGAAAAAATGACGGTGGAAGAGTTTAAATCCGGACTGACGGCCAAGGTGGATGTCAGTGTCCGTATGGCCCAAGTATTTCAATATGAACGTTTGGATTTTGTTCTATTCTTCTCTTCGCTTGTAGCTCATATCAAAAACGTAAAGCAAAGCCATTATGCCTCTGGCTGCGCATTTGCAGATGCATTTGCTCACCAGCTTTCCCAAAGCTGGGCTTGTCCTGTAAAAGTCATGAACTGGGGATATTGGGGAAACAGTGAAGCGGCCGAGGATGAACAGTATGTACAGCTTATGAATCAAATTGGCCTAGGATTAATTGAGCCTGCGGAAGGCATGAAGGCGCTGGAAGCACTGCTTTCTGGGCCAGTCAGCCAAACGGCTTTCATTCATACGACAAAACCTGTAGCAGTCGAAGGCGTGAATCAGAATGAATTCATCACCCTTTATCCCGAGCACCCGTCAGCAGACACTGAAAGCTTGAAGGAACGATTGCCGAAAACAGGACAAGTACAAAGAGTTACACATGAAGAGCTGGACGATCTTCTTTACAGGCTGTTATTAGGCCAGCTTCAAACGGCCGGGCTGTTTGATGGTCATAGATTATCAGTTGAACGCCTTCAACAATACAAGACTCGCGAATTTTATGAAAAATGGCTTCAGCAAAGCAGTGAATTCCTTCTGCAGCATGATTACCTTGAGAAAGATGGAGATTCATTGATAAGGAAGGATCAAGCAGAGGATATCGGGCTGCTTTGGCAAGAATGGAATGCGAAAAGAGAAAAATGGCTCAAAGACAGCGATACAAAGGCGATGGTTGTATTAGCAGAAACCATGCTGAAAGCATTACCGGATATTTTGACAGGGGAAGTGCCTGCCACAGATATCATGTTCCCGCATTCCTCAATGGAATTGGTGGAAGGCATTTATAAGCATAACCAAGTGGCAGACTATTTTAATAAAGTGCTTGCCGATACATTAATCGCTTATCTGGATGAACGGCTGACACACGATCCTGAGGCATCGATTCGCATTCTGGAAATAGGCGCGGGCACAGGCGGTACGAGTGCCGGAATCTTTCAAAAACTGAAACCTTATCAAAACCATATCAAAGAATACTGTTATACAGATCTGTCTAAAGCATTTTTGCTGCATGCAGAAAAGGAATATGGGGCGGAGAATCCGTACCTGACGTATCAGCTTTTTGACGTGGAAAAACCGATTGACCAGCAGGAAATCGAGGCTGGCGGATATGATGTCGTCATTGCCGCTAATGTCCTTCATGCGACAAAAAATATCCGTCAAACCCTGCGGCATACAAAAGCTGTGATGAAAAACAACGGAATGCTGCTGCTGAATGAAATGGCGGGAAACAGCCTGTTCCCTCACATCACCTTTGGTCTCCTGGAAGGATGGTGGCTGTACGAAGATCCTGCAGTACGGATTCCTGGCTGCCCAGGATTATATCCCGATAACTGGAAAGAGGCACTAGAAAGTGAAGGCTTTGAATCTGTATTCTTCCCGGCCGAAGCGGACCATGATCTCAGTCACCAGATTGTCGGAGCGTCAAGCAACGGGCTGGTTCGCCGTATAATGATGAAAAATGTGATCCTGCCAGAGAAGGATGTGTCTCCAGCGTCTGATAAGGAGCCAGCCTATATACAAACCATAGATTCGGAGAAAACCGGACAATCAAATCATACTCTCCTCAGAGAAAAAAGCACAGAATATATGAAAAAACTAATCGGAGAAACATTGAAAATCCCTGCAAGCAAGATTGAGTCATCTGAACCGCTTGAAAAGTACGGGATTGATTCTATCGTTGTTGTCCAGCTGACAAATACCTTGCGTAAAGAATTCGACCATGTAAGCAGTACTTTATTTTTCGAGTACCAGACCATTGACGCATTAGTGGAGCATCTAATCCAAACAAAAACAGAAGCGCTGATGAAACTGACAGGTCTTGACCGTCAAGTTCAACAACAGACACCGGTCACAAGCAAGAATGAATCTTCACAGAAGTCTGGACATGCGGCTAAAGGAAAGAGGCGCTATCGCAAGTTTGGCTTCAGCAGGGAGAAAGAAACGCCAGCACACGCTATTGCCAGCCGTGACGTTGCCATTATCGGCATTTCCGGACGTTATCCTCAGGCAGAAACAGCAGAAGACTTTTGGAACAACCTAAAAGAAGGAAGAAATTGTATTGAGGAAATCCCGAAAGAACGCTGGGATTGGAAAACCTATTACGATAAAGAAAAAGGAAAGGAAGGGTCGATTTATACGAAATGGGGCGGATTTATCAAGGATATGGACAAGTTTGATCCATTATTCTTTCAAATTTCTCCGCTCGAAGCAGAAAGAATGGACCCTCAGGAGCGATTATTTCTGCAAACCGCTTATGCAAGCATTGAAGATGCGGGATACACACCTAACACGCTCTGTACAAGCAGAAAAATCGGTGTATTTGCCGGAGTCATGAACAAAAATTATCCGACCGGCTACGGTTATTGGTCAATCGCAAATAGAATATCTTATTTGCTGAATTTCCAAGGCCCGAGCCTTGCAGTCGATACTGCCTGCTCATCTTCTCTGACAGCGATTCATTTAGCGCTGGAAAGCATTTATAGCGGATCGAGCGATTGCGCCATTGCCGGCGGTGTCAATTTAGTTGTCGACCCGGTCCATTATCAGAACTTATCTGTCATGAATATGCTCTCTGCAAGTGATACTTGTAAATCATTCGGCGATGACGCAGATGGATTTGTCGATGGAGAAGGCGTAGGAGCCATTGTGTTAAAACCGTTGCAGCAAGCTATAGCAGACGGCGACCATATTTACGGGGTGATAAAGGCCAGTGCGATTAACAGCGGAGGGAAAACAAATGGATATACCGTTCCTAATCCTCATGCACAGGCACAGCTGATTAAAGAAGCGATTGAGCGCGCCAACATTCCTGCTCGAACTATCAGTTATTTGGAGGCGCACGGAACAGGCACCGCATTAGGAGATCCGATTGAGATCGCGGGATTAACAAAAGCATTTGAGGAAGATACGCAAGAGAAACAGTTTTGCGCGATCGGCTCCAGCAAATCAAATATCGGCCATTGTGAAAGTGCAGCCGGAATTGCAGGACTGACAAAAATACTTTTTCAGTTTAAATACGGCCAAATTGCCCCATCTTTGCATTCTGAGCGATTGAATCCAAACATTGAATTCAGCCATACTCCGTTTGTCGTTCAGCAGCATCTTGGTGAATGGAAACGCCCGGTGATTGACGGGCAGGAGGTGCCGAGACGTGCCGGATTGAGCAGTTTTGGCGCCGGAGGATCCAATGCCCATATGATCCTGGAAGAATATATTCCGAGAACAGAAGCGCAAACTCCTGAATCTTATCCCCCTGCGCTGATTGTGCTGTCAGCGAAAAACAGGGAACGTCTTCAAGAAAGAGCGGAGCAGCTGCTTACAGCCATTCACGAAAAAAGGTACAGCGAAACAGATTTGATCAGGATCGCCTATACCTTGCAAACAGGCCGTGAAGCAATGGAGGAACGGCTGGGCTTTATAGCGGAATCATTAGAGGATCTTAGGAGAAAGCTGAACGATTTTATCGAAAACAAAGCAGACAGCCTGTACTTGGATCGCATCGATGATAACAAAAAAGCATTAGCGGTCTTATCGGCAGATGAAGATACAGAAAAAATCATAAAGGCATGGATGAGCAAAGGGAAATACACGAAACTGCTGGATCTTTGGGTGAAAGGCTTGTCTTTTGACTGGTGTAAGCTGTACGGAACCATTACGCCTGTCCGGATCAGTCTTCCGGCATATCCATTTGCAAAAGAACGTTATTGGGCACCAGGCCAGACAAAGGTCCCAGCGCCTATAGAACAGCATCATGAACAGCAAACAGAAGAACATTTTGAGGTTATGACTTTTCAAGAGGTGTGGAAAGAAGAACCGGCAACTCTCACATCGAAACGCTTCAAAACGCTCATTTGTTTTCTGACGGATAGAGAAAAGCAAAACGCTTTCGCTGCATCTGTGAAAAATGTTGATCAAGACACCAAGGTCATTTTTATTTCGCAGGGCGAGTTGTACAGCAAACAGTCCCAGTTCAGCTATCAGATTGTACGGGAGGAACCCGTCACTTTTGAAAAAGCCTTCCAGAGCATTCAGGAGGAACATGGAGAGCCAGATGCAATCCTCTATATGTGGCCTGCAGAAGACCCGAGCTGTATAAAGGAACATCCCTGTATTGTCTATCTATTACAAGGGATGACCGCAGCAAGGCTTCATCCTTCGCGGCTGCTGCTGGCAGGACGTTTTGAAAATGGTCTTGACCGGAGCTATCTGGAATCATGGATTGGCTTTGAACGTTCACTCGGGCTTGTCCTTCCACACACAAAAGTGACTGGGATCTTTCAGCCGGCAGATCAAGAATCGATGGATGATTGGGCGAGTAAAATCTGGACGGAATTACAGGCTTCAACGGAACAAACCGTTTTGTATCAGAATGGGAAACGATGTGTATGCCACATTGAACAGACAACGATACAACCGAACAACAGTAAATTGAAGTCTGGCGGTACCTACCTGATTACAGGCGGTTTAGGAGGGCTTGGTTATTTATTCGCCAAGCATTTGGCTGGACACTATGCCGCAAACCTGATTTTGACAGGGCGGTCGCCTTTCAATGACGAAAAGCAAAAGAAAATAAAAGAATTAAAGGATCTAGGCGGCGAAGCCATGTATGCAGAGGCAGATGTTTCAGATCCTATCGCGATGGGAGACTGCGTAAAAAGAGGGAAAGATCGATTCGGTACCATCAATGGTGTTATTCATGCAGCCGGAATCGAAAGCGATTCTGCAATTTTTGACAAAGAGATCGAAAGCTTCCAGCGCATCATTGAACCAAAAATCAACGGTACGATAGCGCTTGATGAATGGCTTAAAAATGAAACTCTTGATTTTATTTGTTATTTTTCTTCATCTTCCGCGATTTTAGGAGATTTTGGCTGTTGTGATTATGCGATCGGGAATCGGTTCCAAATGGCTTATGCACAATATAGAAACGAGCTTGATAGCGGCAAAACGTTTGTCATCAACTGGCCTGTATGGAAGGATGGCGGAATGAAGATCGGTGATGAAGAAACAACCGATATGTACCTGAAATCAAGCGGCCAGCGTTTCTTAGAAGCCGATGAAGGCATCCGTATGTTTGAACACATTCTGTCTCAGCAGGATGCTCAGCATCTCGTGATTGCCGGTCAATCCAGCCGGGTCAGCCGCTTTTTAAGAATGACTAAACCAGCTATTCCGGAACCGGTCATTCAAGCTCCTGCGGCGCAAGAAAAAAGGGAAGAGATAAAAACGTTAAGCGTAGAAAAACGTTTAGAACATGATCTGAAAGAGCATATTCACGCATTGCTTAAAATCTCGAAGGACAAGCTGAATTTGAATAAAAATTGGGCCGACTTCGGATTTGATTCGATCTATTTGGCTAAATTCTCGAATGTATTATCAAAGCATTTCAACATTGAAGTGACACCGGCTTTATTTTTTGGCTATTCAACTTTACAAGAATTGATCCGCTTCTTCTTAACGGATCACAAAGAGCTGATCGAAGCATTTTACCGGGATGATGCATCTGAGGCACAAAAGCCTTCTGAAGCTGATGCTCCGGTTTCTGTAGAACCAGAAACCAATAAAAAAAGCGTCCGGCCGTCTCACGCTGAGCCAATCGCCATTATCGGCATGAGCGGCAGGTTTCCTCAAGCTGATTCGGTTCATGAGCTATGGGAAAATCTGAAAAACGGGAAAGATTGTATCTCTGAGATTCCGAAAGAACGATCGGACTGGGGGAGAGCTAACAGAGATCCAGAAAAAGCAGTGCCGAGATGGGGTGCATTTTTGAAGGAAATAGACCGGTTCGATCCGCTGTTTTTTCAAATATCGCCTAAAGAAGCTGAAAGCATGGACCCGCGCCAGCGCATCTTTCTAGAGGAAGCATGGCATACATTTGAAGACGCTGGCTATATGGGACATCGGATAAAAGGAAAATCCTGTGGTGTTTACGTAGGTGTGGAAGAAGGGGAATATGCGCATTTAACCGGAGATACGGATTACATTAACGGAACACAAAACGCCACATTAGCTGCGCGAATCGCATACGCATTAGATTTAAAAGGGCCTAATATGGCGTTGACAGCAGCATGTTCATCTGGACTTGTGGCGATTCATCAAGCGTGTTCAGCCCTGCGTCAAGGAGATTGTGAAATGGCTTTAGCCGGCGGCGTTAGCCTGAATATTTCTCAAATGTCTTTTGAGGCGCTGACAAGAGCCGAAATGCTTTCTCCGAATGGACAATGCAAAGTGTTTGACCAGGATGCCAATGGTCTGGTGCCAGGTGAAGCAGTAGCTGCTGTTCTCCTGAAACCATTATCAAAGGCAATTGAAGATAAAGACCATATTTATGGCTGCATAAAGGCCAGCGGTGTGAATTACGATGGCAAAACCAATGGCATTACTGCACCAAATCCTTTCAGCCAGGCGGAATTGATCGAAAACATTTATGAAAAAAATGAAATCAACCCGCTCGATATTCAATATGTGATGGCACACAGTACCGGCTCAAATCTTGGAGATCCGCTTGAGGTCCAAGCATTAACGAGCGTATTCAGCAAATATACGAAGCAGAAGCAATTCTGCATGATGAGCTCGATTAAACCTTTAATCGGACACACATTTGCAGCATCAGGGGTGGTTGCTTTAATCAGTATGCTGATGGCAATGAAAAACCAGACCATTCCGGCTACTCATCATTGTGAATCGGATAACCCGTATATTCAGTTTAAAGAAAGCCCGTTTGTGCTATGCAAAGAGAACCGTCCATGGCTCAGGAAAAATCAGAAGCCGAGGATGGGAACCATCAGTACGACAGGGATCAGCGGCACCAATGCGCATGCAGTCATTGAAGAATACATCCCGGATGAGCAGCCGATCACGCAACGGCATAAAGAATCAGATGAAATCCAGCAGGCCATCGTGCTTTCAGCCCAAAATGACGACCGGCTACAGGATGCTGTCAACCGCATGATTATGTATCTTGAGCAGAATCAAAACCTTTCTTTATCTGATGTTGCATATACACTTCAGGCGGGAAGAAAAGCCATGGAAGCAAGGCTCGCGATTGTTGTGAACAATCAGGAGCAATTGGTGCGAAAATTGAAGGAATATGCGGAAGCGATGAAGAATGGTGGGGTATCAGGCCAACAGGCATCCCTTTATACAGGATATACGGAAGGGATGTTAGAAGAACAAGATGAAGCGTTACTGCAAGCACTCGCAAAAGAAAGAAATTTGGAAAACATTGCGGAATGTTGGGTGAAAGGATATCAGATTCCTTGGGAACTCCTTCATGAAGGCGATGACGTTCGGATGGTTCCTTTACCTGGTTATCCGTTTGCAAGGGAGCGGTATTGGGTTTCGTCAGGCAATCATCAAGAGGCCGCTAATCCCCATAAACAAGACATGAAAAAAGAGGTTGACGAGCCTAATGGAGAAAAACACATACAAAGGATCATTGTTCAATTTTTAGCACGAGAGTTGGGCATATCTGAGGATCGCATCAATTTCAAAAGAAACTTTTTGGATTATGGGATGGATTCAATTCTTGGCCGAAAACTGATGCGTCATATCGAAAAAACCACCCAGATGAAAATGGCCGGCCGGGAAATCCTTGAATGTCAGACGGTTCAATCTCTATCTGCTCATTTGGCATTGAAAGCGGAAAGACACAATCAAAGCGCGGCAGCACATCAAACAAAGGGCACGTATTCAGACGAGCAAATCATCGGATTGATGCAAGAGGTGGCGCAAGGAAAATTGGATTTTAAGAGTGTGCAAAACATCATAGAAGGGAGTAAATCGTATGAATCATAAAGAAATTCTCGATGCCTTCAGATCAGGAGAATTAACCATTTCTGAAGTAGAAGAACATCTTCAAGGCAAGAAGCGGCAGTTGAAAAGTCCGCTTTCAGAAGGGCAAAAAGGGCTGTGGATGCTTCAGAAAATGTCTCCTGACATGAGTGCATATAATATTCCTTTATGCTTTCGCATCAGCAAACCAATACATGCAGTGACGTTCAAGAAAGCCCTTCTGTTTGTACAGAAACAATATCCTGTTTTAACTAGTGTGATTCAAGAGGAGAATGGCATTCCATTTCAAACGGTTCAGTCATCTGGGGCTCTTTATTTTGAGGAAGAGGATATATCAGCGATGAAATCAGCAGAGGTATTGCCTTTTCTAAAAGACAAAGCAAAAGAACCTTTTCGTTTGGAAGCTGGCCCGTTATTCCGCACACATCTTTTTCATCGGTCAAAAGAAGAATGCATTGTGCTCATAACGATTCACCATATCATATTTGACGGTGTGTCGATGCTGACATTGATATCGGCGCTTTTCGAGGCGTATCAGCAATTGCTGAATGGGATTGAGCCTGTGCTGCAGCCATTAACAGCTGATTATTACGATTTTGTCGATTGGGAAACCCGGATGCTGAACAGCAGAGAAGGGGAAGAGCATCTCGCTTACTGGAAAGAACAGTTGTCTGGGAATCTGCCAGTTCTTGATCTTCCTGCTGACCGTCCGCGATCTTCAGCACGAAAATTTAAGGGGCAAGCTTATAAAAGCTTGCTCCCTCATCACCTGAGAAATCAAATCAAATCGTTTGCCCGCACCTATCATGTGAATGAATCGGCTGTGTTTCTCTGCATTTACAAGGTACTGCTGCATCACTATACAAAACAAAAGGATATCATTGTCGGCGTTCCGACAATGGGACGGCCTGAAGATAGCTTTGAATCTATTATCGGATACTTTATCAATATGATGGCTGTTCGGAGCAAGAATATCGGATCCCAGCCATTTACAGCGTTTATTCGGGAGCTTCAGCTGACAATGGCTGACGGTCTGGACCATGCGGCATATCCGTTCCCTGCATTGGTAAGAGAGCTCAATGTAGACCGACCGGCTGCGGCTTCCCCGGTTTTTCAAACAGCCTTTCTGTATCAAAACTTCTTTCAGGCAACAAGCTTGCAGAAAGTGCTTGAATCATATCAAACACTTGGCATTGAATATATGGAGGATATTCGGCAAGAGGGAGAGTTTGAGCTGGCACTCGAAATATACGAGCAGGAAAATGAAACAGTGCTTCATCTTTTATACAACCCTGATCTATATGAATTGTCCTTCATTGAAAGTATCATGGAGAACTATATGAAGCTCGCGCAACATATGATGGAGGACCCGTCTTTGCCGCTTGAAACCTACTCTTTGCAGTTAAATCAAGAACAGAATAGTTTACTGGAACAGTGGAATGCGACAGGGACAAACACGCCAAATGACAAGTGTATACATGAAGTGTTTGAGGAAAAGGCGAAACAAACCCCAGATGCGGTTGCCGTGATTTTCGAAGACAGGTCTCTTACATATAAAGAAGTAGATGAAAAAAGCACGTCTGTGGCAATCTACCTTCAACATCAGGGGGTTGGGCCTGAACACCCTGTTGGAATTTGTGCAGAGCGTTCATTTGATATGATCATCGGGATTTTAGGAATACTGAAAGCCGGCGGAGCGTATGTGCCGTTAGATCCAAGCTTCCCGCAAGAACGGTTAGAGTATATGCTCAAAGACAGTCAGGCGTCCATCGTCCTGACCCAACCTAACGTTCATCATACGATCAGCGGATTAAACGGCAGCTATGTAAAAGCAATCAATATCGAGTTGGCTTGCCGAAATGGTTATGCAAATCAGCAAAGCAGCGGTTTAAAGCGAGAAGTAAACCCGGAGCATCTCGCTTATATCATTTACACATCGGGAAGCACCGGACAGCCTAAAGGGGTTATGGTAGAGCATCGAAGCATTATGAATACCCTGAATTTTCTTGAATCCAACTATCCCGTGACTGCTGAGGATGCATATTTACTGAAGACGAACTATGTGTTCGATGTATCGGTCTCGGAATTATTCGGATGGTTTATCGGAAATGGCCGCCTTGTGATTCTTCCGCCAAACGGAGAGAAATCACCGCAGCAGTGCATGAATTGTATTGAAAAGTACAAAGTGACCCACATTAATTTTGTGCCGGCTATGCTCCATGTTTTTTTAGAAACGGCGAAAGACAACAAGCAGTTAACTGATAATGGACCTCTCAAGTATATGATGGTTGCAGGTGAAGCTTTCCCTAAAGAATTAGTGAAAAAGGCGGTATCGATCTTTAAAAACTGCCGTGTTGACAATATTTACGGACCTACCGAAGCCTCCATTTACGCTGCGTATTTTGGGTGCGGAAAAGGAGATATCGCTAGTCACCATACTCCGATTGGAAAGCCTGTCTCCAACGTGAAAATTTATATTGTGGACCAGTATTTGAAGCCTGCCCCGATCGGACAGCCTGGTGAGCTTTGCATCGCAGGCGCCGGTTTGGCAAGAGGATACTATAATAAGCCAAGGCTTACGGCTGAAAAATTTATTGACAATCCGTTTGAACCAGGGACGAAGCTTTATAAATCGGGTGATTTAGCAAGATGGCTTCCTGACGGTAACATCGAATATTTAGGACGGATTGACAGCCAAGTCAAAATACGCGGTTTTCGCGTCGAGCTGGGTGCAATAGAAACAAAGCTAAGTGAATATCCGGGCATTTTAGATCAGGCGGTCGTGGTAAAGCAGCTGGAAGGCCATCAACAGCTCGCTGCTTATTATACAGAGGAAAGCGGACATTCCCCTGCAGATCCAAAAGAGTTGCGCCGTCATCTAAAATCCAGTCTGCCTGAATATATGATACCTTCACACTTTATCCGCTTAGATGAGCTACCGTTATCGCCTAGCGGGAAAGTGAACCGTAAAGAACTGGAAAAAAGAGACATCGTTTTCAATAAAAAGAATCCAAATCACTTGCAGTTAACGAAAATAGAGGATCAGGTGCTTCGTATTTGGGAGGAAACGCTTAAGGTCAGCGGCTTTGGGCCGGAAGACGGATTTTTCGATGCTGGCGGCGATTCGCTTCTGGCTGTAGCTGTGGCTGAACGAATCAAAAAAGAACTGGACTGTGAGTTTAGTGTCACTGAGCTGTTCGAGTATTCCACGATCCGTGCGATCAGCCAATACATTTTGGAGATGAAAAACTCAGATCAAGCTGCGACTCAAAATGAAGGCAATCATGAGGTCAAAAGAGATGAAAAATACCCGCAGCAGACGATTCCGCCTTATTTTGACGAAAGTGTTGCGATTGTGGGGATATCCTGCCAGTTTCCGGGTGCGAAACATCATCATGATTTTTGGAATCACATCAAAGAAGGCAAAGAAAGCATTCAGTTCTTCTCTGAAGAAGAGCTTCGCGAAAGCGGAGTTCCGGAAGAATTGATTCAACATCCTGACTATGTGCCTGTGCAATCGGCGATCGAAGGGAAAGATTTATTCGATCCCGGTTTCTTTCAAATCTCTCCGAAAGATGCTGAGTATATGGACCCTCAGCTCCGCCTCTTATTGCTGCATTCCTGGAGAGCGATTGAGGATGCAGGATATGTGGCAAAGGAGATTCCGGGCACAAGTGTATATATGTCTGCAAGCAACAATTCATACAGAACGTTATTGCCGAAGGAGGCAACAGAAGGGCATGAATCACCAGACGGCTATGTCTCATGGGTTTTAGCCCAAAGCGGAACCATTCCGACGATGATTTCGCATAAGCTCGGATTAAAGGGGCCAAGCTATTTTGTTCATTCTAACTGCTCTTCATCACTAGTCGGCTTGTATCAGGCATACAAAAGCTTGACATCAGGTGAATCTCAATACGCACTTGTCGGAGGCGCAACATTACACGCGCAATCAGCGATCGGCTACGTTCACCAAAACGGGTTGAATTTTTCAAGCGACGGACATGTTAAGGCGTTCGATGCTTCAGCAGATGGAATGGCCGGAGGTGAAGGCGTAGCGGTCATCCTGCTGAAAAAAGCTGTGGATGCCGTAAAAGACGGAGACCATATTTATGCCATTATGCGCGGAATAGACATTAATAATGATGGTGCAGATAAGGCCGGCTTCTATGCGCCAAGTGTAAAAGGCCAAACAGAAGTGATACAGCAAGTATTGGATAAAACCAACATTCATCCCGAAACGGTCAGTTATATTGAAGCGCACGGAACGGGAACAAAATTAGGCGATCCTATTGAAATGTCTGCTTTAAATAAAGTGTTTAGGCAATACACTGACAAAACACAATTTTGTGGAATTGGTTCGGTGAAAACGAATATCGGCCATTTAGATACAGCTGCTGGGTTAGCCGGTTGCATTAAAGTTGCGATGAGCTTGTACCATAATGAACTTGCACCGACCATCAACTGCACGGAGCCGAATCCGAATATTAACTTTGAAAGCTCTCCCTTTTATGTTGTCCGGGAACGAAAGCCGTTAGAGAAAAGTGAAGGTGTCCATCGGGCGGCTCTGAGCTCATTCGGTCTTGGCGGCACTAACGCCCATGCTATTTTTGAGCAATATGAAAACCACTCTGATGGGAGGGCCGAGAACGAGGGCAATCTGCCCTGCCTCATTCCTGTCTCAGCAAAAAACAGAGAGCGGCTCCAAGCATATGTGAAGGAACTGCTGGTCTATATCAGTCATAACGAGCAAGCACATATCTCTTTAAGAGATATTGCATACACCTTCCAGATCGGCCGGGAAGCAATGGACAGCAGGGTCATTTTTATGGCGAACGATCTGGAAGAATGGAAACAGCAGGTGGAAGATTTTGTTGATGGAAAGCCGCTCGCAGAAGGATGTATTCAAGGAGAAAAAACGAGAATGACATCTGCCGAACAGTTGCTTGGAAACGCTGAAGCAGAAGAATTGGCTGCATCACAGATATCAAAAGGAGAATTGAAAAAGCTTGCCGAGATGTGGGCAAAAGGCTTTCACGTTGAATGGAGAAGACTTTATCAAAATACGAAGCCGCGCCGCATCAGTTTGCCGACATACCCTTTCGCTGAAGAACGGTACTGGCCTGAAAGCAGCACCAGCGATATCACAACAATTGAAGCACCGCGTTTGCATCCTTTGGTGCACCATAATACATCGGTTCTGTCTGAGCAGCGGTTTAGCTCCATCTTCACAGGACAAGAGTATTTTATTTCAGAGCATATCATTAAAGGCATGGCGATTTTGCCGGCGGCGGTCACGCTTGAAATGGCAAGAGCCGCTATAGAACAAGGAATTGGCGGATTGGAGGATCATGAAACCGGAATCAGACTGAAAAATGTCGTGTGGGTTCGTCCGGTTGTAGCAGGAAATGAGCCGGTTAAAGTAAACATCGGACTTTATGATGAAGACGGCGGACACATTCTTTATCGGATGTATGGGGAGCCGGAATCCGTTGATGCAGAACCCGTTGTATATAACCAGGGTGTAGCTGAATTGATTCAGGTAAAGCAAGAAAAATCGCTGGATCTTTCTGAGATCAAAACCCGATGTGATCAAAGCAGAATGGACGCTTCCTTGTTTTATGAAGGAATGATCGGAGCCGATTACGGTCCCGGTTACAAGAGTGTAGAGGCCGTATATAAAGGTGACAGCCAGCTGCTTGCCAAATTATCACTGCCGGAATCTGTCATGCATACGTCAGATGATTATGTTCTTCATCCAAGTGTAATGGATGGGGCGTTACAGGCGGCTGAATATTTACAAAACGTCGTTAGGGCGGAGCTTTCAGACAGTGAAGACTTTAAGGCGGCACTGCCATTTGCCTTGGAGGAGCTTGAGGTCTTGCATCAATGCGTGACTGACATGTGGGTTTATGTTCAATTCAACGCGAAAAACAAACCGGGGGATCTGATACAGAAAGTCGATATTGATCTATGCGATGATCAAGGCACGGTTTACGTCCGGATGAAAGGATTTTCGACGAGAGTGATGGAGGCCGATATACAAACCGAACCATCAAAAATAAACGCTGAAACTTTATTGCTTCAGCCTGTTTGGCAAGAACAAAAGGCAGCTGAAGGTGAGGCTGCAAAGAAATATGCAGAGCATCTCGTATTTCTATGTGAATATGACAATGAGACCAGAAAGCAGATTGAAGCAGCCATCGAAGATGTTCATGTATATAGCTTGGAGGCAAGGCCTTCATCAGTAGATGGGCGTTTCCATTCTTATACGGAACAAGTGTTTAAGAAGGTACAAGAGATCATTCGCATGAAACCGAAAGACGGCATTCTCATTCAGATCGTAACCTCTGCCGAAGGAGAACAGCAATTGTTTTCAGGGTTGACTGGACTGTTGAAGACGGCCGAGCAGGAAAATGCTAAACTAACCGGCCAAATGATTGAAGTCAGCAGTGAAGAAAGTGGAGAAAGCATTGCTGGCAAACTGAAAGAAAATCAAATGAGCACCGTCTCATATATCAAATATCACAACGGTAAACGATACATTGCTGATTGGCGCGACATCAAACCGGCAAACCGTGACATCAGCAAGCCGTGGAAAGACGATGGCGTTTATCTCATTACAGGAGGTGCCGGAGGCTTAGGCTTTATTTTTGCAAACGAAATTGCGGAACAAACGACGAATGCGACAGTCATTCTGACGGGCCGCTCACCTCTTAGCGAAAACAAAAGCAAAAAGCTGAAAGAGCTTCACGGCAAAGGGGCCGAGGTCACCTATCAGCAAACGGATGTTACCGATAAGATTGAAGTCTACCAGCTCATAGACGGAATCCAGAAAACATACGGCCGTCTGGACGGCATTCTTCATAGCGCGGGAATCATCAAAGATAACTACATGGTCAATAAATCAGCCGAAGACCTGCACGATGTACTGGCGCCTAAAGTAAAAGGGCTTGTTTACCTAGACGAAGCGAGCAAGGATTTGCCATTGGACTTCTTTATTCTCTTTTCATCTCTCTCAGGGAGTTTAGGAAGCATCGGTCAGTCTGACTATGCAGCAGCCAATGTATTTATGGATATGTATGCAGGCTATCGAAATAGGCTTGCCGATCTCAGCCAGCGGCATGGGAAGACGATTTCTGTCAACTGGCCGTTATGGAAAGAGGGCGGCATGAAGGTCGATCAAGAAACAGAGAAAAGACTTGTGCAAATGGACGGGATTGTTCCTATGAGAGCAGAAAAAGGAATTCAGGCATTATATCAAGCGTTTCATTCCGAAGCAAACCAAGTAATGGTGATTGAAGGCGATGTGCAGAAAATAAAACAAAACATGACCGCAAAAACCGCCTTAGCACCTATGGAAAAGAAGAAAACAGAGAGCATGACTGAACAAGTACAGAACATTGATAAAGACAGTTTGCTGGATAAAGTAAAGGCGATGTTAAAGCGGGAGGTCGCCAAGCTGTTAAAGGTTAAGCTTGAAACGATTGATGATCATGCCGAGATGGCGGTGTATGGATTTGATTCTATCTCAATGACGGAATTCACCAACCATATCAATCGCGCCTATAAGCTAGAGCTGACACCAACCGTCTTTTTTGACCACCCGACGATTCATGCGTTTGGCAAGCATTTGTCAGAAGAATATCAAGCAGTGTTCGCGAAGACATTTGCTGTGCGCGCTGCATCGGCCCAGATACAACCTGCTGCCAAACCGGAGCAAACCTTGCGTGTCAAAACTAAAAGACGCAGAAAGCAGCACGTCATGCTGCCAAACGCCACACAGAGTGATGCGGGGCATGAGCCAATTGCCATTGTAGGAATAAGCGGGATTTTCCCTATGGCGAAAGATGTTGATGCGTACTGGAAGATCTTAAAAGAGGGCAAAGACTGCATGACGGAAATTCCGAAAGACCGTTGGGATTGGCGGGAATATGAAGGTGATCCGGCGAAGGAAGTCAATAAAACGAACGTGAAATGGGGAGGTTTTATTGACGGAATTGCAGATTTTGATCCATTATTCTTTGGCATTTCCCCACGCGAAGCTGAACAAATGGAACCACAGCAGCGCTTACTGTTGACTTATGCCTGGAAAGCGATCGAAGATGCAGGATATTCCGCGAAACGTCTGTCAGGCACAAAAACAGGCGTCTTCATCGGAACGGGAAATACAGGGTACAGCTCCCTTTTGTCCAAAGCCAACTCGGCAATAGAAGGCTCAGCGGCGGCCAATACAAGCCCTTCAGTTGGTCCGAACCGAGTCAGTTATTTTCTGAATCTGCATGGGCCGAGCGAACCGATTGATACCGCGTGTTCCAGCTCATTGGTGGCTATCCACCACGCCATCTCATCAATTGAGGAAGGTACTTGTGACATGGCATTAGCCGGAGGCGTGAATACGATTATCCTTCCTGAGGTGTATATCAGCTTTGATAAAGCGGGGGCACTGAGTAAAGATGGAAAATGCAAGACGTTTTCAAATCAAGCCGATGGTTTTGCCCATGGAGAAGGGGCCGGCATCCTGTTCTTGAAAAAATTAAAGGCGGCTGAAGAAGCGGGAGACCATATTTACGGTGTCATAAAAGGCAGCGCAATCAATCACGGCGGCCGTGCAGCATCTTTAACGACGCCTAATCCGAAGGCGCAGGCGGATGTCATTCAGTCGGCATATGAAAAAGCGGGAATCGATCCGAAAACCGTGACCTACATTGAAGCGCACGGAACCGGGACGGAGCTTGGAGATCCGGTTGAAATTAACGGATTGAAATCAGCTTTTAAAGCACTGGGTGTGAATGAAGGAGATGCATTAGCCAATCCTTATTGCGGCCTGGGGTCTGTGAAGACAAATATCGGCCACTTATCGCTGGCAGCCGGTGCAGCAGGGATCATTAAAATTTTAATGCAGCTAAAGCACAAAACCTTAGTGAAAAGTCTTCACTGCGAAACTGTGAATCCGTATATTCAGCTTAAAAACAGTCCGTTTTATATCGTAAGGGAAACGGAAGAATGGAAACCGCTGAAAAATGAACGGGGAGAAGAGCTGCCTCGCCGGGCGGGTGTCAGTTCATTTGGTATCGGCGGCGTAAACGCCCACGTGGTGATAGAAGAATATATTCCGGAAGCAGCCGATGAAAATATACCGTCCATCACGCCTGAACATCCGGGTATCTTCGTTTTATCAGCCAAAAACGAAGCGAGGCTAAAAGAACATGCACAGCAGCTGGCAAATGCGCTTGATAAGGAAACATATAGTGACGTAAATCTCACCCGCATCGCTTATACACTGCAAGCCGGCCGGGACGCGATGGAAGAACGTCTTGGGATCATTTCGGGTTCCATTGAGGATTTACAGCAAAAGTTAAAAGACTTTGCAGCAGGCAAAAGCGATGTCGAGGATTTATTTAGAGGCAGGATTGATAAAGGCACACTTCAAATGCTGACAGAGGACGAAGAGATTCAAGAAGCCGTCGAAAAATGGATGGAACGGGGAAAGTACGCAAAACTGCTTGAATTATGGGTAAAGGGGCTTGATGTAGACTGGACGAAACTGTATGGCGAGAATGTGCCTAAGCGCATCAGCTTGCCGACATATCCTTTCGCAAAAGACCGTTATTGGGTCTCTGATCATATCGAAAAAAGCGGCAGCCCTGAAGCAAACAAAGAAACCTCCCGCCCTGGCGCAGCCGTGCTGCATCCGTTAATGCATCAAAACACATCGAACCTCTCGGAACAAAGGTTTAGCTCAATCTATACGGGAGAAGAGTTTTTCCTTGCTGATCATGTTGTCAAAGGCCGACGGATCTTGCCGGGAGTGGCGCATCTTGAATTGGCGCGGGCAGCCGTTGAGCAGGCGGCAGAGGTACAAGGTGTTCCGTACACCATGAAGCTAAAGAACGCGGTGTGGGTGCGGCCTATTGTCGTAGAAGACCAGCCGAAGCAAGTACACATCAGGCTTTTACCGGAAGAAAATGGTGAGATTTCTTATGAAATTTACGGTAATCCAGAAGCCGGGGGCGAACAGCCAATCGTCTACAGCCAAGGCAGCGCTGTATTGAGTCCTGCTGAAAACCTGCCGGTGGTTGACCTGCAATCCTTGCGGGAGCAGTGTCAAGAAAGCCATTTCAGCGTCAATGAAGTATATGACACCTATCAAATGATCGGTTTTGAATACGGTCCTGCTTACCGCGGGATGGAAAAAATCTATACAGCCGAACATTTTGTTTTAGCAAGATTGTCATTGCATCCGTCTGCTTTAGATACGCTCAGCCAATACAACATGCACCCGGGGCTGATGGACTCTGCTTTGCAGGCGTCAAGCATTTTGACAGGCGCGGGGGATAACCAGCTGACTCTGCCTTTTGCGGTCCAAGAGCTTGAAGTCTTCGGAGCATGTTCTTCAGAAATGTGGGTATACGCAAGATACAGTCAAGGCAGCAAGGCAACTGATAAGGTGCAAAAGCGGGATATTGATATGTTAGATGAGAATGGCAATGTTTGCGTACGGATGAAAGGATTGTCTTTCAGGGCAGCGGAAGGCGGCTCTGTGTCGTCAAAACCAGGTAAAACGCTGGAAACCCTGATGTTTGAAGAACAATGGGTGCCTAAGGCTTGTGAAAAAGAAAATCCTGAGCCTCATTACGAACGGCACATTGTCATGCTTTGTGACATGAATGGCCTCTCAAAAGACAGCATTGAATCAGGAATGATAGGAGCGGAATGCATCGTTTTGGAGTCTTTTCGCGAAGGACTTGCAGAGAGGTTCCAAGATTATGCCGAACAAGCGCTTGAAACGGTACAGAGCCTTCTCGAAAGCAAGCCGCAGGGCAATATCCTGGTCCAACTGCTAACTTCTGCCCAAAGAAAACAGTACTCATTCTCGGGGCTATCGGCGCTCCTTAAAACCGCCAGCCTTGAGAACAAAAAATTAATCGGCCAGACCATTGAGATCGATTCAAACGAAAACATTGAAAGTATGATAGAAAAACTGAATGAGAATAAAAGACATGCAGGAGATCAGCACATTAAATATGAAACTGGCAAACGGTACATCAATGATTTGCGTGAAATACAAATGGCTGATCAGGACGTAGACCTGCCGTGGAGAGATAAGGGTGTATACCTCATCACGGGCGGTGCAGGAGGACTCGGGTTTATTTTTGCAAAAGAGGTTGCTCGTCAAGCCGAACAGCCTGTGCTCATTCTGACAGGCAGATCTGCGCTGAATGCGGATCAGCAGGCGCAGCTTAATGAGCTTCAGCGCTTGGGGGCTCACGCAGAATACAGGCGGGTTAATGTGACACAAGCAGAGGAAGTCTCCGAGCTCATCACAAGCATCACGTCTGATTACGGAGACTTAAATGGCGTCATTCACTGCGCAGGGCTGATTAAAGATAACTATCTTATAAACAAAACCAATGAAGAGCTGACACAAGTTTTCGCTCCTAAGGTAAAAGGGCTTGTGAATGTTGATGAGGCAACCGAGCATCTCGCGTTAGATTTCTTTATCCTCTTTTCTTCAATATCAAGTGTTGCCGGCAGCGCGGGGCAGGCGGATTATGCGATGGCCAACGCGTTTATGGACAGCTATGCAGCTTATCGAAATGCGCTTGTGACCGCCATGTACAGGCACGGGCAAACGTTGTCGATCAATTGGCCGCTCTGGAAAGAAGGCGGCATGCGGGCGAATAAAGGAATTGAAAACATGACTTTGAAAAACACAGGTGTGACTCCAATGCGGACCGAGACCGGCATTCAGGCGCTGTATAAAGGTTTGGCATTTGGCAAAGATCACGTCATCGTCATCGAAGGGATCAGAGACATGATGAGGGAAAAGCTGACTCAAAAGCCGTCTTCTGATGATGTTCCAGTGAAAACAGTGCAGGTACCGGTGACATCTGAAGCAAGAATGGATCAAGACAGTTTGTTTGACCATATTCAAGAAGCTTTAAAGCAAGCAATCTCTCAATTGCTCAAAATCAAACCTGAAGAGATTGACCCGGATATGGAATTTAATCAATATGGATTTGATTCGATAACGTTGACTGAATTTGCAAATACACTGAATGAGCAGTACAAGTTGGATCTCACGCCTACGATCTTCTTCGAGCACGCAACTGTTTATGCATTTGCAGCGTATCTGTCAGAAGAATATCCAAATGCCTTTACAGTTCAAACGCCTGTCGAAGCTGAGCAACCTTTACAGCCTGTAGAAAAAAACATAAAAAACATGACATTTTCAGCTGAAAACCGCTTTGCAAAGACATCGGTAACGCCAGTGCAACAGGCAGATGATCACGGACCTGAGCCTATTGCGATTGTTGGGATGAGCGGCGTTTTTCCGAAGGCAAAGGACATCGAGGAATACTGGAAGAACCTGAAAGCGGACGCGGATTGTATTACAGAAGTTCCAAAAGACCGCTGGGATTGGCAGGAGTATTACGGAGACCCTCTAAAAGAAGCGAATAAAACAAACGTCAAATGGGGCGGTTTTATTGATGAAGTAGCGGACTTTGATCCATTGTTCTTCGGCATATCGCCGCTTGAGGCTGAGCAGATGGAGCCTCAGCAGCGCCTCTTAATGACCTATGCGTGGAAGGCGATAGAAGAGGCGGGATACTCAGCGCGAAGCCTGTCAGGAACCAAAACGGGCATCTACATCGGGACTGGAAACACGGGGTACAGTTCGCTTTTGTCAAATGTAGACATCGAAGGCGCAGCAGCTGCGAACATGAGCCCTTCTGCGGGACCGAATAGAGTCAGTTATTTTCTGAACATTCATGGACCGAGCGAACCAATTGACACGGCATGCTCAAGCTCTTTGGTCGCCATTCATCATGCGGTTTGCGCAATTGAAAACGGAAACTGTGAAATGGCGATTGCAGGAGGTGTCAACACAGTCGTAACACCGCAAGGCCATATCGCCTATGATAAGGCCGGGGCTTTGAGCAAAGAAGGAAGATGCAAAACATTTTCTGATAGAGCTGATGGATTCGCAGTCAGTGAAGGTGCCGGCATTCTCTTCCTGAAAAAGCTGACAGCGGCTGAACGGGACGGTGATCATATTTACGGTGTCATCAAAGGAAGTGCCGTAAATCACGGAGGACGCGCAAATTCTCTGACGACGCCCAATCCGAAGGCTCAGGCGGATGTTGTAAAAACAGCATATGAAAAAGCGGGGATCGATCCAAGAACCGTGACCTATATTGAAGCACATGGAACCGGGACAGAGCTTGGTGATCCAGTAGAAATCAACGGCCTGAAAGCAGCATTTAAAGAGCTGTATGAAAAAACGGGAGACACGGATGTTCATAGCAGTCATTGTGGACTTGGATCTGCAAAGACAAACATCGGTCACTTATCGCTGGCGGCCGGTGTGGCGGGTGTCATTAAAGTATTATTGCAGCTAAAACATAAGACGCTTGTAAAAAGCCTGTACAGTGAAACCATCAATCCATATATCAGACTGGAAGACAGCCCGTTTTATATTGTGCAGGAATCCAGAGAGTGGAAGGCGCTGCAGGATGAAGCCGGCCGAGAGCTGCCGAGGCGCGCCGGCGTTAGTTCATTTGGCATAGGCGGCGTCAATGCCCACGTGGTCATTGAGGAATATATTCCAAAAGAAACAACTCATCCTGAACAAGCGCCAGCCGTGACAGCACAACACCCGGGGATCTTTATCTTGTCGGCAAAGGATGAAGATCGCCTGAAAGACCAGGCCCAGCAATTAGCAGACTTTGTCACCAGCCAATCTATCACATCTCGTGATCTCACTGATATTGCTTATACACTCCAAGAAGGGCGTGATGCAATGGAGGAGAGATTAGGGATCCTCGCTGTTTCGGCAGAGGACTTGCTGGAAAAACTGAACCTCTTTATAGCCGGACATGCAAGTGCGAAGTACATGTCAGGCAGAGCAAACAGAGGGATCGTACAGACATTGAGATCAGATGATGAAGTGCAGAAAACGCTCAAAAGCAGCTGGGAGCC
Organism: Bacillus rugosus; assembly: GCF_023238245.1. NCBI lineage: Bacteria > Bacillati > Bacillota > Bacilli > Caryophanales > Bacillaceae > Bacillus > Bacillus rugosus. The sequence continues at coordinate 1,871,515 of NZ_CP096590.1, forward strand.
CGGAATATATGAAAGACTGCTTGAATTATGGATAAAAGGCATGGAAATAGATTGGAGTAAACTGTATGGCGGCAAACAGCCGAAACGCATCAGCCTCCCAACCTATCCATTTGCGAAAGAACGCTACTGGATAACGGATATGAAAGAGGAAGCAGTCACACATCATGCAGCAACTATTGTCGAAACAGCAGCTTTGCACCCATTAGTACAGTCCAACACATCCGACTTATCAGAGCAGCGTTTCAGCTCGACCTTTACAGGCGCTGAGTTCTTTTTCACCGATCATAAGGTGAAGGGAAGCCCGGTCATGCCGGGTGTGGCATATCTTGAGATGGTTCATGCTGCCGTTACGAGAGCAGTGAGAGGAATCAAAGATACACAATCTGTTATTCACATCAAAAATGTTGTGTGGGTTCAGCCGATTGTGGCGGATGGCCAGCCTGTTCAAGTCGATATCAGTCTGGATCCCCAGCAGGACGGTGAGATTGCTTTTAACATCTTTACAGAGGATGCGTACAATGGGCGGAAAATACACTGTCAAGGCAGTGCTGCAATCAGCGAGGCAGGAGACATTCCAGTTCAGGATATCAGCGAGCTTCAAGATCAATGCTGCCTAAGCACACTCTCACACGAGCAATGTTATGAATTATTTAAGGCGATCGGCATTGACTACGGACCTGGTTTTCAAGGAATTGATCGGCTTTATATCGGCCACAATCAAGCCCTGGCAGAGCTTTCCCTGCCTCTTGGTGTATCTCACACGGTGAACGAATTCGTTCTTCATCCAAGTATGGCAGACTCTGCTTTGCAAGCATCGATCGGGCTGAAGCTAAATTCTGGCGACGAACAGCTTTCCCTGCCTTTTGCGCTGCAAGAGCTAAAAATATTCAGTCCGTGTACAAATAAAATGTGGGTGTCTGTTACATCTCGTCCAAATGAGGACAGAATACAGAGACTGGATATGGATCTGTGTGATGAACAAGGCCGAGTGTGTGTACGAATCAAGGGTATTTCCTCAAGGGTGCTGGAAAAAGACATACATCCGCAAGATGAGCCGATATCACCGGATATCAAGGCATCTCTTGATGGAGCGCTTCTTATGGCTCCGGTATGGGATCAAGTGCAACTGGAGAAGAGTAGCATTCCGCCTGCTGATGAACGTGTTGTCATTTTAGGGGACGTCAACAGCAGAAAAGCTGTTCAGAGGCAGTTCCCGTTTGCCAAGGAGCTATACATTGAGCCGAACACATCGATTTATGAGATTGCCAGCCAGCTTGAAACTCTCGGATCGTTTGACCATATTGTGTGGCTGTCTCCATCTCGCGTGATAGAGTGTGAAGTTGGCGATGAAATGATTGAAGCCCAAGAACAAGGCATGATTCAAATGTTCAGGCTCATTAAGGCAATGCTCTCTTTAGGCTATGGAGAGAAGGAAATGAGCTGGACGGTCGTGACGGAGGACACGCAATGTGTCGATCAGCATGATATTGTCGACCCGGTCGATGCAGGTGTACACGGCCTGATCGGTTCGATGGCAAAAGAATATCCAAATTGGCAGACAAAGCTGATCGATGTCAGGAAACATGAGGACTTGCCGGTGTCTGAGATCTTTTCCTTGCCAATTGATCAAGAAGGGAACACTTGGGCCTATCGAGATCAGCTCTGGCATAAACTGCGCTTGATTCCGGTGCACAACAATCAACCGGTGCACACGAAGTATAAACACGGAGGCGTTTATGTCGTGATAGGCGGAGCAGGCGGAATAGGCGAAGCTTGGAGCGAATATATGATCAGAACATACCAGGCGCAGATCGTTTGGATTGGCAGAAGAAAAATGGATGCAGCTATACAAAGTAAGCTGGACAGACTTGGGCGTCTGGGGCCTGCACCGTTTTACATTCAAGCTGATGCGGCTAACCGAGAGGAATTAGAGCGCGCTTATGAAACAACGAAACAAATGCATCGAGAAATCAACGGCATCATACATTCGGCCATTGTCTTACAAGACCGAAGCCTGATGAATATGAATGAGGAATGTTTCAGAAACGTTCTTTCTGCAAAAGTTGATGTAAGTGTGCGAATGACTCAAGTTTTCCGGCATGAACCACTGGACTTTGTTTTGTTTTTCTCTTCCGTACAATCGTTTGCGAGAGCTTCCGGACAAAGCAATTACGCTGCCGGCTGCAGCTTTAAGGATGCTTTTGCACAGCGGCTTTCTCAAGTATGGCCTTGTACAGTAGCCGTGATGAATTGGAGTTATTGGGGAAGTGTAGGTGTGGTTTCCTCACCGGAATATCAGAAGAGAATGGCTCAGGCAGGCATTGGCTCTATTGAAGCCCCTGAAGCGATGGAAGCATTGGAATTGCTGCTCGGGGGACCGCTGAAGCAGCTAGTGATGATGAAAATGGCAAACGAAACGAATGATGAAGCGGAACAGACAGAAGAAACAATTGAAGTTTATCCGGAAACTCACGGCTCCGCCATTCAAAAGCTGCGAAGCTATCACCCGGGTGATAGCACAAAGATTCAACAACTGTTATAGGAGGGAAGCGCCAATGCTGAATACAGAAGACATTCTCTGTAAAATGCTTTTCGCACAATTGCAGTCCATAGGGTTTTTCACAGAAAGTAAATCCCAGCCGGTATTGGAGAATTTCTATGGCAGATGGTTTGAAGAAAGCCAATCGATTTTGGAACGGCATCAATTTCTCAAGAGAACGGAGAACGGACTTGTTCCAACGCGCTCAATAGGGACTCTAGGTGAGTTGTGGAAGGAATGGAATGAACAAAAATCAGACCTGCTTCAAGACAATAATATGAAAGCCATGGTGACATTGGTGGAGACAGCAATTAAAGCCTTGCCGGAGATATTGACCGGCAAGGCGTCTGCCACCGATATCCTGTTTCCGAATTCATCTATGGATTTAGTAGAAGGGGTCTATAAAAACAATCAAGTCGCAGACTATTTTAATGATGTACTGGCGGACACGTTAGCGGCCTACCTGCAAGAACGTTTGAAGCAAGAGCCTGAGGCGAAGATTCGAATATTAGAAATCGGAGCAGGAACCGGCGGTACAAGCGCGACTGTTTTTCAAAAATTGAAAGCCTGGCAGACACATATAAAAGAATATTGCTATACAGATTTGTCGAAAGCATTTTTAATGCATGCAGAAAACAAGTACGGTCCGGACAATCCGTATTTGACATATAAACGATTTAATGTGGAGGAGCCGGCGTCTGAACAGCATATTGATGCGGGAGGCTATGACGCGGTCATCGCAGCGAATGTGCTGCATGCCACGAAAAATATCCGGCAGACGCTGCGAAATGCAAAAGCAGTTCTGAAAAAGAACGGGCTGCTCCTCTTAAATGAAATAAGTGATCATAATATATATTCGCATTTGACGTTCGGCCTTTTAGAGGGCTGGTGGCTGTATGAGGATCCTGACCTCCGTATACCGGGCTGCCCGGGCCTGTATCCGGACACTTGGAAGATGGTGCTTGAGAGTGAGGGATATCGCTATGTATCCTTTATGGCTGAACAATCACATAAGCTCGGCCAGCAGATCATTGCTGCTGAAAGTAACGGAGTCGTCCGTCAAAGGAAAACTGAGACAGAAGAAGATACAGGCTATTTACAAATAGATGCTGAAAAAGATCATTCACAAGAAAGCGATTCTATCTTTGAGCAAACGGCACAATTTGTGAAGCATACGCTGGCAAAATCAATCAAACTATCACCAGAGCGTATTCATGAAGATACGACATTCGAGAAGTATGGAATTGATTCGATTTTGCAGGTGAATTTCATTCGTGAATTAGAAAAAATGACAGGGGATCTTCCAAAAACCATTTTATTTGAACATAACAATACAAAAGAACTCGTTGATTATTTAGTAAAGGAGCACGAAAGCAAGCTCCGGACAGCACTGTTAAAAGAAACACCCCAGCCTGCCAAAAACGAAGTTCCTGTTCAAACGGAGCGTGGAGCTGCTAGTAAGCCGTTTTCTTTTGCCACACGCCGTTTTGCTAGAGAGCAGCAGGTCAAAGAAACTCAGCAAGGCGAGTTAAAAAAGGAAACGATAAGCAATTTCCAAGTGGCGCAGTCGAATGATCCGAGTACAGAAGATATCGCAATTATCGGAATCAGCGGACGCTATCCGATGTCTGACAGTTTAGAAGAGCTATGGGCGCATTTAATTGCTGGAGACAATTGTATTACAGAGGCACCGGAACCCAGATGGCGCACATCGTTATTGAAAACATTATCAATAGATGCAATACAGCCGGCAGATAAGAAGCGTTATGGCGGATTTTTACAAGATATTGAAGCATTTGACCATCAGCTTTTTGAGGTGGAGCAGAGCCGAGTGATGGAAATGAAGCCGGAACTCCGCTTATCTTTAGAAACCGTCTGGGAAACATTTGAGGATGGCGGCTATACCCGTACCCGGCTGGATGAACTGCGGGATGGTGACACCGGAGTGGGCGTCTTTATCGGGAATATGTATAACCAGTATTTTTGGAATATCCCATCATTAGAGCAGGCGGTCCTCAGCTCAAATGGGGGAGACTGGCATATCGCAAACCGCGTTTCCCATTTTTTCAACCTGACCGGACCGAGTATCGCTGTCAGCTCAGCATGCTCCAGTTCATTAAACGCCATTCACCTTGCCTGTGAAAGCCTGAAATTGAAAAGCTGCTCTATGGCAATTGCCGGAGGGGTCAATTTAACACTCGATCTCTCAAAGTATGATTCTTTGGAGCGAGCTAATCTGCTGGAAAGCGGAAATCAAAGCAAAAGTTTTGGCACAGGAACAGGGCTTGTTCCTGGGGAAGGCGTCGGAGCTGTTTTGTTAAAACCGCTATCGAAGGCAATTGAGGATCAGGATCATATTTATGCTGTCATCAAAAGCAGTTTCGCCAATCATAGCGGCGGAAGACAGATGTATACAGCTCCAGATCCTAAGCAGCAAGCAAAATTAATCGCCAAGTCGATACAACAGTCGGGCATTGATCCGGAGACTATCGGCTATATTGAATCAGCGGCAAATGGCTCAGCACTTGGCGATCCTATTGAAGTGATTGCACTGACAAACGCGTTTCAGCAATATACAAATAAGAAACAGTTTTGTGCGATAGGCTCTGTCAAATCCAATCTGGGGCATTTGGAGGCGGCTTCCGGCATTTCTCAGCTGACAAAAGTGCTGCTGCAAATGAAGAAGGGCACGCTTGTGCCGACAATTAACGCAACACCTGTCAATCCAAATATTAAACTGGAAAACACGGCTTTTTATCTTCAGGAACAAACGGAGCCATGGCATCGCTTGAATGATCCTCAAACTGGAAAGCAATTGCCCCGCAGAAGCATGATCAATTCCTTTGGAGCGGGGGGAGCCTACGCCAATCTCATTATAGAAGAATTTATAGAGACGGCTCCAGAGAGACATATCGCGAACCGCCAGCAGGAATTTACAGCCGTTTTTTCAGCAAAAACAAAATGGAGCCTGCTCAGCTATCTTGAAAACATGCAATTGTTTTTAGAGAAGGAAGCTGCTCTGGATATTGAACCAATAGTACAGGCTTTACACAGGAGAAATCACAATTTAGAGCATAGGGCTGCTTTTACAGTAACATCGACTCAGGATCTGGTCGAAAAACTGAAGATGTTCCGTACATCAAAAGAAAGCTCACTCCAGCAAGGTATTTATACATCATTCGATTTACAGCCATGTGCTGGATCAGCCCAAAAGGATAGAGAAACAAACCCATCAAAGCAATGGGCACAAGGGGCATCCGTTAATTTTAAAGAAGCAGCTCAAGGGAACCGATCCGGCTGGGTTCACCTGCCACACTATGCATTTGATCATCATACGGCATTTCATTTCGATGTTCCTGCAGGTGATGGAAATATCAATCATCCGGTCAAAGATCAATTCACATATGATGAGCCTTATGTACAAGGCCACGTCTTCAACAATGAACGGGTGCTTGTCGGTGCAACATACAGCAGTCTGTCCATTGATGCATTTTTTAACATGTTTCCTGAGGAAACCAGCGGCCGCATCAGCAAATTAAGCTATATCAATCCAGTTGTCATCAAACAAGGCGAGACTATTGAACTGCAGGCAAAGCCACTTCGAAAAGATCATGTCATAGAATTACAAATCATGTATCGCGAACTGGCTTCTGATACATGGAAGCCTGCTGCCATCGGGCAATGCCAAAATAGTTTATTTGAAACAAAAAAAGTCAATATTGAGAGCTTAAAGCATTCATTAACCGAGCTTCAACACATCGATCAGATGTATAAAGCCGGAAACGGCCCTCAGTGGGGAGCGTTATTTAAGACAATTACTCATCTTTACAGAGACAATAGATCGATACTGGCAAAAATTCGCCTGCCTCAAAGCGGTCTGGCAAACCATCATTACACTGTAAGCCCATTGATGACAAACAGCGCCTACTTGGCTATCCTCAGTTTCTTAGAGCAATTTGACATTGAGGGCAGCTTCCTGCCATTTGGAATCAATGATATCCAATTTACAAAACATGCGATACAAGAGGATTGCTGGCTTCTGATTACATTGGTTAAAAATACAGGTGACATGCTGCTGTTCGATGTTGATGTGATCAATGAATCGTCAGAAACAGTGCTGCACTATTCGGGCTACTCGCTAAAGCAACTGCGTAATTCAAATCAAAGAAGAAATGAAAATCAGGCCATCAAAGTAAGCGAGCTAAAAGACCGTATCAGAAGCTATGTAACAGATAAACTGGCAGTAAACATGGCCAACCCGTCAAAACTGTCTCTTTCAAAAGCGCATATTATGGATTTGGGGATCGATTCTTCTCAATTGGTTGCGCTGACAAAGGAGATAGAATCAGAAACAAAAATCGAATTAAATCCGACGTTGTTTTTTGAGTATCCGACTGTTCAAGAGCTTATCGAATTTTTTGCGGACAAACATGAAGCATCATTTGTCCAGCTGTTTGGTGAAGCCGATCAACTGCAGGAACGCCCAGCTCAAATCGAAAACAAAATGAAACAGATTCCGGTACATGAGATGAAGACGGATAAAGCAATCGAACATGCAGCCGATGGCATAGCCATTATAGGCATGTCGGGACAGTTTCCAAAAGCAAACAGTGTAACGGAATTTTGGGATAACATCATTCACGGAAAGAACTGTATCTCTGAAGTGCCGAAAGAACGCTGGGACTGGCGTAAATACGCTTCAGCTGACAAAGAGGAACAATCAAGCCTTCAATGGGGCGGATTTATAGAAGGGATAGGTGAGTTTGATCCGCTATTTTTTGGCATATCACCTAAAGAAGCGGCACATATGGATCCGCAGGAGTTTCTGCTCTTGATACATGCATGGAAGGCGATGGAAGATGCAGGCTTAACAGGACAGGCCTTATCCAGCCGGCCGACTGGAGTGTTCGTCGCAGCCGGCAATACGGATACAGCCGTAATTCCTTCCTTAATTCCAAACCGTATCTCCTATGCTCTGGATGTAAAAGGGCCAAGCGAATATTACGAAGCTGCCTGTTCCTCAGCTCTTGTGGCTTTGCATAGAGCCATACAATCTATCCGAAACGGCGAATGTGAGCAAGCAATTGTCGGGGCTGTGAACTTGCTGCTTTCACCAAAAGGCTTTATTGGCTTCGACTCAATGGGATATTTGAGTGCAGAAGGACAGGCGAAATCCTTTCAAGCAGATGCGAATGGCTTTGTCAGAAGTGAAGGGGCAGGGGTTCTCATTATTAAACCTTTGCAAAAAGCCATTGAGGATTCCGATCATATTTATTCGGTCATTAAAGGTACAGGTGTATCGCATGGCGGCAGGGGAATGTCACTCCATGCACCAAATCCGGCCGGTATGAAGGATGCAATGCTGAAGGCTTATCAAGGAGCACAAATTGATCCAAAAACGGTGGCCTATATAGAAGCGCATGGGATCGCCTCTCCATTGGCAGACGCGATAGAAATAGAGGCGTTAAAGTCAGGCTTAAACCAGTTTGAATTGGAACTTCCACAGGAAGTAGAGGAGGAGGCGCCATGTTATATCAGCAGCTTAAAGCCGAGCATCGGACACGGTGAACTGGTTTCCGGCATGGCTGCTCTCATGAAGGTCAGCATGGCGATGAAGCATCAAACAATACCAGGCATATCAGGATTCTCTTCATTAAATGATCAAGTGTCAATCAGTGGAACCCGTTTCCAGATGACTGCGGAGAACCAGCAGTGGGAGGATATGAAGGACGGATCAGGAAGAAAAATCCCGCGCAGAGCAAGTATCAATAGCTATAGCTTTGGAGGCGTAAATGCACACGTCATTATAGAAGAATATATTCCTTCACCAAAAGCAGCGGTGAATAAGAATGAAGCTCACATTGTGGTTCTTTCTGCAAAGAATCAAGACAGGCTAAAAGCAGTTATTCAACAGCAGCTCGATTATGTGAACAAACAACAAGAACTGTCATTACAACATTATGCTTTTACACTTCAAACCGGGCGAGAGGCGATGGGTGACCGGCTGGCGCTGGTTGTCCGCAATAAAGAAGAGCTGGTGACCGGCTTGCAAGACTGCTTAACAGCTGCTGAAAAAGGCGAAAAGCCGAAAATCTCTGTACCTGTCTTTAGCGGAAATGCGGAAGAGGGCTCGTCAGATATCGAAGCTTTGCTCGATGGTCCATTAAGAGAAATGGTGATAGAGACTCTGTTGTCTGAAAACAACCTTGAAAAGATTGCATTTTGCTGGACAAAAGGGGTGCAAATCCCGTGGGAGCGGCTATATCAAGGAAAAGATGCCCGAAGAATACCGCTGCCAACCTATCCATTTGAAAAGAGATGCTGCTGGAATGGCTTTCAAGCAATAGAGTATACGCCTTCCGTTTCACATGATGAGCAGATGCACAGCAACGATCATCATATCTTAGCTGATGTATTAGGGATGGCTCCAGAAGAACTGCATCCTCATAAGCCACTACAACATTACGGATTTGATTCGATTTCTTGCATACAGTTATTACAGCAATTGCAATCAAAGGTTGACCCTCTCATCACCTTGGCGGAGCTGCAAGCATGCCAAACTGTGCAGGACATGACGGACTTGATCGCAAAGAAACAGGAGGATACATCCTTACAAAATGATCACGCTCGCACGTTTCCGGAATTGATACCGTTAAATGACGGCAAGCGGGGACGCCCTGTATTTTGGTTTCATGGCGGGGTAGGAGGCGTTGAAATCTATCAGCAATTTGCACAAAAAAGCCAGCGCCCTTTTTATGGCATTCAAGCTAGAGGATTTATGACTGATCATGCTCCTTTACAAGGAATTGAACAAATGGCTTCCTATTATATAGAGATCATTCGAGCCATACAGCCGGAAGGCCCTTATGATGTAGGCGGATATTCCTTAGGCGGAATGATTGCATATGAAGTCACACGCCAGTTGCAAAGCCAAGGCCTATCTGTCAAAAGCATGGTGATGATTGACTCTCCATACAATCCTGAGACGAAAGAAAATGAGGCTTCTATGAAAACGTCAATGCTGCAAACAATCAATACGTTGCTGGCATCGATTGCGAATCCGGATAAACTTACTGACGTTCTTATCAGCCGTGAAGAGGTAGACACAAGCAGAGATGATGAAGAATTCCTGTCTGAGCTGATTGACTTGGCAAAAAAACGGGGATTAAACAAACCGGAAAAGCAAATACGTGCGCAGACGAAGCAAATGATGAAAACGCAGCGTGCCTATGATGTTGAATCGTACACTGTACAGCCTCTGCCTGACCCTGAGGCTGTAAAATGTTATTACTTCCGCAATAAAAGCAGGTCTTTCTTTGGGGATTTAGACATTTATTTCACTTTCTCAAATGAAAGAGCATCGTTCGATCAAGCTGCCTACTGGGAGGAATGGGAGCGGCAAATTCCCCATTTCAACCTGATAGATGTCGAATCAAGCAACCACTTCATGATATTAACGGAACCTACAGCATCTAAAGCCATGTTAGAATTTTGCGAAAAGCTCTATTCAAACAGGGGAGTAGTAAACGCGAATTTCCTTAAGGCTTTCCGGAAAAAACATGAAGCGAAAGAAGAAAAAGAAGATGAATTGGTGAAGCGCTGAGAAACACAAACGCCCCCTTTTGAAGGGGGCGTTTTGAATATGTTATTTTGAAAGTAACACAGGGAGACTTTCTAACCCTCTTAAAAAGACATTTTTTCTCCAATGGATATCATCAGGCGCTGCCGCGAGTTCAATATCCGGAAATCTCTTTAGAAGCGAGTTGAATGCAATGTGGCCTTCCAGTCTGGCAAGCGGCGCTCCTAAGCAGAAATGAATGCCAAAGCCGAAAGAAATATGTCTGTTAGGCGACCGATTGATATTTAACGTTTCCGGGTTCTCAAAAAAGTTTGGATCGCGATTGGCAGATCCGATGCCTATAAAGATCATGTCTCCTTTTTTGATTGAATGCCCCTTGTATGTAAAGTCCTCGACGGCCCACCGATTTGCCATCATAACGACAGGCGAGGTGTATCGCAGCAATTCTTCAACAGCTGTAGCAATCATTTCAGGATGCTGCTTCAGCTTCTCACATTCCTCCTTGTGTTGAAGCAATGCGAGGGTGCCCGATCCGAGTAAGTTAACGGTTGTTTCAAGGCCCGCTACGACCAGCAGGAACAGCATCGAATAAAGCTCTTTTTCGCTTAACTTGCTGCCGTTTTCTTCAGCATGTACGAGTTTGCTGATTATATCGTCTTTTGGCTGTACCCTTCTGTCGTGGATCAGCTTGGCGATATAGTCTTTAAATTCACGAAGGGCTTGATTTGTTAGCTCTCTGTTACTTTCAGAGGTATCAACCATTGCATTGGTCCAGATTTGAAACTGTGTCCGATCCTCTTTAGGAATTCCCATCAATTCAGATATAACAATAAAAGGCAAAGGGGAAGCGAAGGATTTCATAATATCCGCTTTATTTTCTTCTTCCATTTCATCTAAGAGCTGTTCAGAAATTTGTTCGATGCTGCCGCGCAGATTTTCAATGGTGCGTGGAGTAAATGCTTGATGAACAAGTGATCTCAAGCGGGTATGGTCAGGTGTGTCTTTTGCCAGCATATGATCAGAAACGAAATCGATATCTTCGCTGACATTGAGCATTTTGATTTGTTCTTGGCTCATCACGTTTTTAACATCTCTTGTAATCCGATTGTCTTTTAAAAAGGCCATACAATCATCATATCGGGTGATTAACCAAGCTGGATATGTGCCTCCGAACCGTTTTAATTCAAATCGGTGAATGGGATCTTCTTCTCTAAATCGGCCCAAAACTGAAAAGGGATTTTGATGAAATTCTTTTCCGTGCGGATGAAACATCAATTTTTCCATGTGCATTCTCCTCGCCTAATAGGGTAAATAGATGATTTCATTCTGTTAAACAAGTTGCAGAACCAGCTTGCAAAAAACAGAATTATTTGAAACTTAATCCTGTCTCTAAAACTATATATCTATTTTAGGCGTCATTCAATAGGGGGAAGAACGAAAAAAATGAAAAAGTGGTTCTATCTAAAGCAGCGCCTTTGAATGAATGCTCAAAGGCGCTAAGCTGTATTATTTTGATGAAAGTGACTGTCAGCTGTGCTGGACATCAATTGTATATACTGCACGATCTGTTACAACCTTCAATCCTTCGTTTTCTTGGTGAATATGAATATCACCTAATAAAGGAATCTCATAGGCATTTTGCGGAAGCGGTACGTCGCCGTCCTCAGTGTATGTTGTTCCTTCGCCTTCTAATACAAGTTCTTCATTTGCAACATAGTCATCAGGATGATTCGTGCTACGTATACCCACTTTTTGAAGGTGGAGAACAATCTGGTCCAAGTCTGAAATCTCTTCATCATGGGTCAATTCACCTTTTCTAATATCAAGTGTTTGGCCGACTTTTGATTCCAGCCATTGAGAAAGCTGTGTATTCGTGTGTGCCATCAATATTCCTCCTTTTGATCTACACGATACTATTCCCAATTGCTGCATCTTTTACACGAAAAAGAGCCGCCTCACCCTCTATGTATGAAACAATTCGCTGTTCAGAGCTTTGATATATCGTAAGGCAGAACGCTGGACAGCTTCGTCGGCATTCTCTTTGACAACTTTTGAAAAAGCATTATAAATCCGATTAAATTGAAGCGGTTTCACTTTGGCTGCTATTTCTACAACTTTGGAAGCGGGAAGGGGAATGAGATTTGGATAGCTGTACATAAAGCTGACCCAGTTCCGATCGGCCGCAACTGCAATGATATCCCCGGTCAATAGACAGCCTTTCCCATCATTGCCGTTGCTCCAATGGAGAACGGCACCGCCTTTAAAATGTCCGCCCAGACGGTAAAGGTCCAGTCCCGGCTTCATGTTGAGAGTTTCCCCTGACCAGAAATGAATGTGATTGCTTGGCCTTGTCACCCACTCTTTGTCATCCGCATGAATATAAATCGGGGCCTGAAACGCTTCAGCCCACTCAACCTGAGCAGAGTAATAATGCGGATGAGACAAAGCGATTGCTTGAATGCCGCCTAATTCTTTGATGTGGTCAATTGTCTTTTGGTCAAGATATGAAATGCAATCCCACAGCACGTTGAAGCCCTCATGCTGGATCAAATGTGCTGTTTGTCCGATCGCAAACTCTGGCTTAGTTTTGATGCTGTAAAGATGCTCTTCTTCCTTTTTGAGGATGTTTTGAAGGTTTTTTTTCTCACGCATGTCTTCAAGGGTAGTCCAAGATTGTCCATCCGGAGGAATATACTGCCTTTCGTCATCGCAAATCAGACATGAATTCGGCGGATGTACAGTCTGCGCATGTTGTACTCCGCATGTTTTGCAGATATAATAAGGCACTTTTGTCACTTCCTTCATCCATTTTCTATTATTTTATCCCATTATTATGAAAATTAAAAATATAAAACCGGCAGTTCCACAGAGAGAATTGCCGGCTATATGGTGCTGTTTATTGGCCGGGAACTGAATTTTCCGCGTTGACAGCGCCCGCTCCGTAAACATTCGGATCTTCATTTTTCCATTTGTCCGTGCCGTTTTTCAAAAGCTCTTTCACTTCATCAGGTGTAAGATCCGGGTTTTGCTGAAGGATTAAAGCTGCGATTCCTGCGCAGATTGGAGTTGCCATTGATGTTCCAGACATTGTAAAGTACTGAGACCCTACACGGCTTGACTTTTGAAGCTTATCGATATAAGAATTCGGAGAGCGAAGGGAAATAATATTAACACCCGGCGCTAAAATATCGGGCTTTTCTTTTCCGTAGACTGTCGGTCCGCGGCTTGAGAAGGAAGCGACCGTATCATCTTCGCTGCTTGGGGTATTGTTATCGTCAAGCGCACCTACTGTAATCACCTTTTCGCTCACGCCCGGGCTTGAAATGGTCTGTGGATCAGGCCCTGAGTTTCCGGCAGCAACACAGACGACAATCCCTGCGTTCCACGCTTCTTCAACTGCTCTGACTAACGGGTCTTCCTGTTCATTATCATATCTAAGCGCATCGCCCCCGAGCGACATACTGATAATATCAATCGGTTCGTTCGGGTTGTCCTCATTGTATTGAATACACCACTCCACACCTTCAATAATATCCGCTAATGTTCCTGAACCTTGCTTATTCAGTACCTTCACGCCGATTAGATTAGCTTCCGGTGCAGGTCCGCGGTATTGGCCGGAGGAGGATGCGCCGCTGCTTGCGACATCACCTGCACAGTGTGTGCCATGACCATTATCATCATACGGTTCTGTTTTTTGATTGACCATGTCCGCAAATCCGATGATTCTGCCTTCTAAATCAGGATGCGGGTAGATTCCTGTATCGACAACAGCGACAGTAACACCTTTTCCTGTCAGGGTTTGCCCGTTTCTGATGACTTCCTTCGCGTGGCTTGCTTCGGTTGCCGTGTCTAGAAGCGCTTTGACTTCGCGGTTTAAATATACTTTGCGAATATCGCTGCATTCAGAAAGAAGGGAATGTAACGCTGAAGGGGTAACCTCCGCGCTGCAGCAATTGATTTTATTGAAGCGGCTTTTTAGCTTGCTGCGTTTTTCTTTTTGCAGCACCTCTCCAGCCATTTGAAAGCCTGTCTCGTGACAGCCTTCCTCAAATTCAATAATGACTGACATTTTTTTTCTGTTTTTCAATTTGGTTTCGAAAAACTGATGCAAGAAGCAAGGAGTCCATTTGAAGGGCTTGTAAAGCTGTAAGACGCTTTCACGTAACGGCCAATCTAGCTTATGAGCATTTGCTCTCACCATTTGTACCATAGAGTACCCAAACATGTATTTTCCTCCTATTATAAGGTTCTCTGTATACTCTATGAACAGATGGTAGGTTTGGTAAGTTTGTTTGTCCTTTATAAGAGACGGACAAGAGTTGGTTTTTATGAATCTTTTGAATCAGATTCAGGAGTCGTGGCAATCATTGGGGATTGAAAAGGAACGTTTGTTCGTATTATAATGTTGTCATATCAAACTGGCAAGGGGAGAGCAGCTATATGAATTTCTTCTTACATCGGTCTTTGGAAAGCCAAATACCAATCAGCATTATATATATGAAGAAAGACGGAACGATTAGTAAAAGAACGATTATTGTAAGACAGAAAAGCAAAACGCAAATCAAAGCGTTTTGTTTTTCGAAACAACAGATCAGAACGTTTTTGTTGGATTCAATCCTCTCCTGTGACTTTGTGAGAACAAATAAACAAAACCTCTATTTGGCAGGCCGATAATAGGCTGTCCGTCCAGCAACCGGACAGCTGCTAATAAAACCCTCCTTAAACCTCTATACATGTAATTGCCAAGTGAGGTTATTCCTACCTTTTTTATCTTTCCTCTCAATCTTTTTTCACTCATATTTCAAATGAACCGCTATTAACCGTGACAATCAATTGATTTTTTGAAACCGGGAACTTTTTCACTGATGATATAGCGTATACAATGGTAAGATAAAACCTATTGGCTAAACCTCATATAATGAACCGTGCCATTCTTATGAAAGGAGTTAAACATGAGAAGATTTATACTAAATGTCATATTAGTCTTAGCCATTGTCTTATTCCTGAGATATGTTCATTACTCATTAGAACCCGAACCATCTAATCAGCCAGATACATATTCAAATTTCAGCAGCTTGGCAGAGAATGAGAGCCCAGCCGATTATGATATTTCTTATAGTGAGAAAAAAGGAAGCAAAGTGTTAATTATGTCTCCGCACGGCGGAAGAATTGAAGGCGGAGTAAGCGAGCTTGTGCGGTATTTCAATAGTGAATTCTCTACATACCTGTTTGAAGGGTTGAAGTCACACGATAACCAAACGCTTCACATTACAAGCACCAACTTTGATGAGCCATTGGCTGAAAAGAAAATCAAGGAGCATCAATATGTTGTGGCTTTTCACGGATATAAAGGGGAGAACAAGAATACACTTGTTGGGGGCACAGACCGAAAGCGGGCGAAAATGATCGTAAGAGCCCTTGAGAGAAGGGGATTTTCCGCTGAGTTAGCGTCGTCTAAAAGCGGTCTTGCTGGGTTAAGTGCCGAAAATATTAACAACCAAGGGGAAACGGGGCTGAGTATCCAGCTGGAAATCAGCCGCGAGCAGAGAGAAGCATTTTTCGATGATTTTTATTATAAAAATAGAAAATATACAAAGAACAGTGAATTTTATGCTTATGTGAGTGCAATCAAAAGTGTCCTTGAAAAAGAGTATTCGTAACAAGCAGATCAGAAGACAAGATAAGAGAAGATCAGTAGACTGAAATAGAATCATAAAAGGAGGCAAAACTTACGATGGCAGATCATCATTTTTATTTAAAAGCGAACTGGCCGGGCAACCGCAATGATGTCGGTACGATCGAAAGCGGTAACTTAATCACCTCTATTTCAATTCCTAAAGAAATGGATGGACCAGGAGAGGGGACCAACCCGGATGAGATGCTTCTCGGGGCGGCAGCAACCTGTTACATTATTACACTTGCTGCGATGATGGAAAGAAGCGGGCTGGAAAAGGACGACTTGCAGATGGAGTCAGAAGGCATTGTCGACGTCACCAAAGGAGTCTTTACATACAAAAAGATCATCCACCGTCCCTCCGTTGTGCTCAAACATGACGCCTCACAAGAAGATGTCGCACTGGCGCACAAGCTTTGTGAAAAGGCGGAGTCGTCATGCATGATTTCACGCGCCATTCAAGGAAATGTCGAGCTAAAGCTTGAAGCCTCCGTAAAACTGGCTGGCGAATAATGAAACAGACGGTCACTCACAGACCGTCTGTTTTTTATCTTTAGCAGGGGCTTTCGACTGATTTAACACGACTACGCCTGCAATGACTAGCGTGAGCCCGAACACGCCCTTTAAACTGATGGTTTCGCCAAAAAGCAAAAACCCGACAATGGCTGTAAGCGCCGTTCCAACGCCAGACCATGTCGCATACGCGCTTGATAAGTCAATTGTTTTTAAAGAAAAGCTTAGAAAGGTAAAAGCAGAAAGAAATCCGGCAATGACTCCAACAATGGGCCAGGCTTGTGTAAATCCTTCTGAAAGCTTCAGCATTGTGCTCCCGAAAACCTCAGATACAATGGCAAGAGCCAAATAAAGCAATCCTTTCATCATTATCACTCCTTTACTGCCAGTTAAGTAACACGACCCCTGATATTAATAAAAGAATCCCGATAAGCCCTTTGCCATTCAATTCTTCCTTAAACCATTTCACTCCGATCACTGCCGTCAGCACCGTGCCCACACCGCTCCAAGTCGCATACGAGAGGCTGAGGGGGATATGGTTTAAGGTCAGCGACAGCATATAAAAGGCGAGGGAATAGCCAATCACGACCAAAGCGCTTGGCTTCCACTTTTTGAAGCCGTCAGACACTTTCAGCATGGCCGCTCCTATCGATTCCGAGCATATGGCAATCGTGAGGAATATATATCCTACCAACATCGTACATTCTCCTCACTTGAACTGTAATTTTAGATTAGAAAAGTTCTTCAGCTAGAAAAATATTAGTGTATGGCTATGTATGAGTCAAGCGATTCATTTTCAGTCACTTAAAAAGACCCCTTTTGAAGAGGCCTTGTGTGTTTAATAGTAGTAAGGGAATGGGGCGTACGGATAGGGGTATCCGCCATAAAAATAAGGGTTAAATAAAGCGCTTCCTACAAGCCCGCCAACTAGTCCGCCGAAAAAAGGTCCCCCGTAAAAACCGAATGGCCGGCCAAACCCAAATCCAGGTCTTCCAAACCCGTAGCCGAATCCAGGTCTTCCGAATCCGAAAGGTCTTCCAAATATCCTTGTGTCTTCAGCAGTGAAATGTTCTATCTCGTTCATTTTTTCTTTCCTCCTGTAATAAATTGTAGATGATGCAGTGTATTCAGCCTACCTAGATTTGATTGGGCGTTTGATGAAAAAGAAGGGATGTGATCACATTGGGCCTGTATCCGTCTGACTGGTCAAAAGCGCCGCCTCATGCACATGCTTATCACGTCAAAACAACGAGAGAACAGGGACATTATCATCTCATTGAAGGATTTACTCAGCCAGCTAATGGATCGAATACCGATCAGCATACACATCACTTTACAGGGATCACTTCTTTTGAAAACGGCCACTTTCACCGGTATTACGGAATCTCAGGGCCTGCGATTCCCTTAGCAGACGGCACCCATTATCACGAAATCGAAGAAACGACGTATCTGGCCTATAACGAGCCGATTAAGATCCGGTACGGAGGCGTTGTGTATGATCCGAAAGATGACGGAAGAAAAACGCATCGCCATGGCCTGAAAGGAAAGACGAGAGAAATCGTCGGCAATGAGCCGCTCGGGTGGTAGAAGGATGTTTACCGGTGCAAAAAAAGGGCAAAATGGATAGGTGGTTGCACATGATGAATGCTATAATGGGGGGAGATTTATAAAAGAGAGTGATACATATTGAATAATACGAAGCAGCCCGTTGTCATTTTAGTCGGACCGACGGCAGTGGGGAAAACAAATTTAAGTATTCAGCTAGCTAAATCCTTGAATGCGGAAATTATCAGCGGAGATTCGATGCAGGTTTATAAAGGAATGGATATTGGAACAGCTAAAATCACTGAACAGGAGATGGAGGGAGTACCCCATCATCTGATTGATATTTTAGATCCCCAAGATTCCTTCTCCACCGCCGATTATCAAGGCTTAGTGAGAAACAAAATCAGCGAGATTGCAAAAAGAGGAAAGCTTCCAATGATTGTCGGCGGTACAGGGCTTTATATACAATCTGTGCTTTACGATTATACATTTACGGAAGAGGCGAACGATCCTGTGTTTCGACAGAGCCTGCAAATGGCTGCTGAACGGGAAGGCGCTGACTTTCTTCATGCCAAACTTGCTGCGGCAGATCCAGAGGCAGCAGCTGCGATTCATCCCAATAATACGAGAAGAGTTATTCGTGCGCTGGAAATATTACACACGTCTGGAAAAACGATGTCACAGCATTTGAAGGAGCAAAAACGAGAACTTCTGTACAATGCAGTGTTAATCGGACTGACAATGGATAGAGACACGCTTTACGCAAGAATTAATCAGCGGGTTGATATGATGATGGAGGCCGGTCTTCTTCCCGAAGTGAAACGCCTCTACGACAAAAACGTGAGAGACTGTCAGTCGATACAGGCGATAGGCTATAAGGAGTTATATGCATATTTTGACGGTTTTGTGACACTTTCTGATGCCGTCGATCAGCTAAAGCAGAACTCAAGACGGTATGCGAAACGGCAGCTGACGTGGTTTCGCAACAAAATGCAGGTTACCTGGTTCGATATGACACCGCCCGTTGATATGGAGCTGAAAAAAAAGGAAATTTTCACACATATAGCAGGAAAACTCGAACTTTAATCGAAACTGTATGATATAGAGAATCAAGGAGGACGAAACATGAAACCGATTAATATTCAGGATCAGTTTTTGAATCAAATCCGGAAAGAAAATACGTATGTCACTGTTTTTTTGCTGAATGGCTTTCAGCTGCGTGGCCAGGTGAAAGGCTTTGATAACTTTACCGTATTGCTGGAATCGGAAGGTAAGCAGCAGCTTATCTATAAACATGCGATCTCAACGTTTGCGCCGCAAAAAAACGTCCAGCTTGAACTCGAATAGATCAAAAAATACCATGTCAAGGCATGGGGAGGCTGTCGGGGGAATCCCGGCAGCCATTTTTTAAGCTTGAGCTACTTTCATTCCAAGCTTTGTATTTTAGTAAGCTGACCATGCCAAGGCACGGTCTTTTTTTATGAGATCAACATATGCAAAACTAACTCGAATATCATGTAAAAATCTGAATTTGGGAGTGACGCGACCTTGTTTGAAAGTGAAGAACTGAGACGAATTAGGATTGCGCTTGTGTGGATAGCCGTATTTTTGCTGTTCGGAGCGTGCGGGAATCAAGATACCATCATTGAAACAGACAGCGGCAATTCAGGCTATGAAACGCCACAGCCAGCCTCGTTCCCGCTTGAACATAATCATTTTGGCGTTGTAGAGGACGGCTATATCAAAATTTATGAGTATAATGAGTCCCGCAATGAGGTAAAGCTGAAGACAGAATACTCGGATGATGAGCTTGAATAAAATTCACAAGCATCCGAATTTACAAAGCGGATGCTACCCGCTAAACTAAATACAGACACAGATCAAACAGAGGGTGAAATAAAATGAAGCATAAAGTGATCGTGAATCATTGGGAAGAAATTTGTGAAGATGATTCTTGCTATGAATACGGAACAAGCATCATTGTGAACGGAAAAGAATTAATCAGAGAAGCGTCAATTATCAGCGCTTTGAAGGCGGTTTTAGAAGAGATCGGTGCGGATGTTGAAATAGAAGAAACAGTAGAGAGCGAAAAATGCTGTGATAGCTTAAGAAAAAAAAATCTAGACTACTAAGCAGTTTTTTTTCATGTTATGATATACATCGGCTTAAAAACGACACCCTGAGTAGGACGAGAGATGATTCTCGTTCTGCTCTCTTTTTTGGGCCCTTATGAGTCTGCCCGTATGCCTGATTTGATCAAAATATGAATTTTTCACAAAAACAAATCTATATATTGTGTTTTTGTCAGAGGATAGTATACTATATATAGTGTTAGTGATGAGAGATTCATATTTTTTGATAGGTCGTGATAAAACGTGGTACAAATCATATTTGATTCGAAAACAGGGAATGTTCAGCGGTTTGTGAATAAAATAGGCTTTCAGCAGATACGCAAGGTGGACGAAATTGACCACCTGGACACTCCGTTTGTTTTGGTCACCTACACGACAAACTTCGGTCAGGTACCGGCATCAACACAATCATTTCTCGAAAAATACGCCCATCTTTTATTAGGAGTCGCTGCGAGCGGCAATAAAGTATGGGGCGATAACTTTGCAAAAAGCGCCGATACCATTTCAAGACAATATCAGGTGCCGATCTTGCACAAATTTGAACTCAGCGGCACATCTAAAGACGTTGAATTGTTTACTCAGGAGGTAGAAAGAGTTGTCACAAAATCAAGTGCCAAAATGGATCCAGTTAAATAACGAAATCATGATCCAAAAAGATGGAAAATTCCAGTTTGATAAGGATAAAGAGGCTGTACATAGCTATTTTGTAGATTATATCAATCAAAACACAGTTTTCTTTCACGATTTAAAAGAGAAGCTGGATTATTTGATAGAAAACCAATACTACGAAGAGGAATTCTTAAGCCTTTATTCTTTTGAAGACATTAAAGAAGTGTTTAAGACAGCTTACGCTAAGAAGTTTCGTTTTCCTTCCTTCATGAGTGCGTTTAAATTCTATAATGACTATGCTTTGAAAACGAATGACAAGAAAAAAATCCTCGAGCGTTATGAGGACCGGATCTCAATTGTTGCGCTGTTCTTCGCAAACGGCGACACTGAAAAAGCAAAAGAATATGTGCGCCTGATGATCAATCAGGAATATCAGCCGAGCACACCTACATTTTTGAACGCTGGCAGAAAACGCCGCGGTGAGCTTGTAAGCTGCTTCTTGCTCGAAGTCAATGATTCTTTAAACGATATTTCAAGAGCGATCGATATTTCCATGCAGCTTTCTAAACTGGGCGGCGGGGTTTCTCTTAACCTGTCCAAGCTTCGCGCGAAAGGTGAAGCCATTAAAGATGTTGAAAATGCCACAAAAGGCGTAGTAGGCGTGATGAAGCTTCTTGATAACGCGTTCCGTTACGCTGACCAAATGGGACAAAGACAAGGATCTGGCGCGGCGTACTTAAACATTTTCCACCGCGATATCAATGATTTTCTCGATACGAAAAAGATTTCTGCCGATGAAGATGTGCGCGTCAAAACGCTGTCTATCGGTGTTGTCATTCCGGATAAGTTCGTTGAGCTTGCGCGTGAGGACAAAGCGGCTTACGTATTTTATCCGCACACGATTTATAAAGAGTACGGCCAGCACATGGATGAGATGGACATGAACGAAATGTACGACAAGTTTGTAGACAACCCTCGGGTGAAAAAGGAAAAAATCAACCCTCGGAAATTGCTTGAAAAACTGGCGATGCTTCGTTCTGAATCAGGCTATCCATACATCATGTTCCAAGATAACGTCAATAAAGTGCATGCGAATAACCATATTTCCAAGGTGAAATTTTCTAACCTTTGCTCTGAAGTCCTGCAGGCATCTCAGGTTTCTTCATACACGGACTATGATGAAGCAGATGAAATCGGTTTGGATATTTCCTGCAACCTAGGCTCGCTTAACATTCTCAACGTCATGGAACATAAATCAATCGAAAAGACAGTTAAGCTTGCGACAGACTCTTTAACACACGTGTCTGAAACGACTGATATCCGCAATGCGCCTGCTGTAAGACGGGCAAACAAAGCGATGAAATCAATCGGTCTCGGCGCTATGAACCTTCACGGCTACCTTGCGCAAAACGGCATTGCGTATGAAAGTCCGGAAGCCCGTGACTTTGCAAACACGTTCTTTATGATGGTGAACTTCTACTCCATCCAGCGTTCTGCGGAAATCGCAAAGGAGAAGGGCGAAACATTTGATCAATATGAAGGATCAACCTATGCGACAGGTGAATACTTCGACAAATACGTTTCAACTGATTTCTCACCGAAATACGAAAAAATCGCTAACTTGTTTGAAGGCATGCATATCCCGACGACAGAGGACTGGGAAAAGCTAAAAGCATTTGTAGCTGAACACGGCATGTATCACAGCTACAGATTATGCATTGCACCGACAGGCTCTATCTCATACGTTCAATCTAGCACGGCGTCTGTTATGCCGATTATGGAACGAATTGAAGAAAGAACATACGGCAACTCAAAAACGTACTACCCAATGCCTGGGCTTGCATCTAACAACTGGTTCTTCTATAAAGAAGCCTACGATATGGACATGTTCAAGGTTGTAGATATGATCGCGACTATCCAACAGCACATTGATCAGGGAATCAGCTTCACATTGTTCTTAAAAGACACAATGACGACTCGTGATTTAAACCGAATCGATCTGTATGCACATCACAGAGGAATTAAAACCATTTACTATGCAAGAACGAAAGATACTGGGCAAGACAGCTGCCTTTCTTGTGTTGTTTGATTAAAGGAGAGTTTATAGTGACAAAAATTTATGACGCAGCAAACTGGTCAAAGCATGAAGACGATTTTACCCAAATGTTCTATAACCAAAATGTGAAACAGTTCTGGCTTCCGGAAGAGATTGCTTTAAACGGCGATCTCCTCACATGGAAGTATCTCGGAAAAAATGAGCAGGACACTTATATGAAGGTACTCGCCGGACTGACTCTTCTTGATACAGAACAAGGGAATACGGGGATGCCGATCGTGGCTGAACACGTAGAAGGCCACCAGCGGAAAGCGGTGCTGAACTTTATGGCGATGATGGAGAACGCTGTCCATGCGAAGTCGTACTCTAATATTTTCATGACCCTGGCACCGACTGAAACGATTAATGAAGTATTCGAATGGGTGAAACAAAATAAATATTTGCAGAAAAAAGCGCAAATCATCGTCGGGCTTTACAAAGCCATTCAAAAAGATGACGAGATTTCACTGTTCAAGGCGATGGTTGCTTCCGTCTATCTGGAAAGCTTCCTTTTCTACAGCGGTTTCTATTACCCGTTATATTTCTACGGACAAGGAAAACTGATGCAAAGCGGTGAAATCATTAACCTGATCCTTCGTGATGAAGCGATTCACGGCGTTTATGTGGGTCTCCTTGCTCAGGAAATTTACAATAAACAGACAGAAGAGAAAAAAGCAGAGCTTCGCGAATTTGCGATCGACCTTCTGAATGAGTTATATGAAAATGAGCTTGAGTATACAGAAGACTTGTACGATCAAGTCGGACTCTCACACGATGTAAAGAAATTCATCCGCTACAATGCCAATAAAGCGCTGATGAACCTTGGATTTGATCCATACTTTGAAGAGGAAGATATTAATCCGATCGTTTTAAATGGATTAAATACAAAAACAAAATCACATGACTTCTTCTCTATGAAGGGGAACGGTTATAAAAAGGCGACAGTTGAGCCACTCAAAGACGATGACTTTTATTTTGGAGATGAAAAAGAGCAGATATAATATCTGCTCTTTTCGGCTTGAAGGTTCAAATGAGGAGGACGCAGTAGCAATGGGAAAAATGGACGAAATGATTTTGGTCGCCCCGCGCGATGACGTGTTTAAGAAAGAAAGCTTAACCTTCCAGGGTGTGAGCAGCGAAGATAGCAGAGTAACAGAAATCATGGCTCAAATCGAAGCGGGCTATCATGAAATGAGAAGGGGGGACGCAGAAGAAGATCCGAATTTCAAGCAGCCGATTCCTTATGTCGTCATTAAGCGCGAAGATGAAGTTTTCCTTTACGAGCGGCTGGCTGGCGGCGGAGAATCACGTCTGCACAATAAGCTTTCTCTCGGCTTTGGAGGCCATATGAACTCGATTGAAGGAGCAGCCTCATTTGCTGAAGTCTTAAAGCTGAACACAGACCGTGAGCTTGACGAAGAACTGCAAATAAATGAAGAAGATAAACAAGCGATTGTCACACTGGGACTCATCAATGATGATGAAAACAGTGTCGGTAAAGTACATATCGGTATACTTTCTGCACTTCAATTAAAGCCAGGCTCAGAAGTGGAAGTGAAGGAGAAAGAACAAATTGCTGGAAAATGGATGAAAGTCTCTGAATTAAAACAGGACGACATCTATAACCGTCTGGAAACATGGTCACAATTTGTTGTTGATATTCTTGAATAAAAAAACCCGGTTTCTCGTGATGAGGAGCCGGGTTTTTTATAAGACGCTCGTCCACGTCTAGACTATGATTCGAGAATCACAATAGCGTCAAAGCCGGCATTTCTCGCTCTGGCAGCAAGAGCGTCTGCATTGTCTTTGGATGAAAATGCGCCAATCTGTACTTTGTATAATCCATCCTTTAAAAGGACAACCGTGTCAAAGCCTTTCGCTTCGGCGCTGCCTGCGAGTGAGTCCGCATTCGCTTTCACTTTAAATGCGCCGATCTGAACCTTATATAACCCTGAGTTGGATGTCTTTTTAAGGCTAAAGGCTTGCTCCAGCCCGTTTGCATGGCCTCTCGCTAAGCTTTGAATAAAGCTGTTTGTTTTCAGCTTATTTGCATCCGCAACGGTATCAATGAAGCCGTTCTCGGTCAATAAGGCAGGCATTGCCGACTCCCTTAGGACGTGGAAGTTTGCTGTTTTTCTGCCGCGGTCTGCAAAGTCGACAGCTTGTATCACATTAGAGTGAATTGCCGATTGGTAAGTCGTCGTCGGGGCCCCCACACCCGGGTAAATATAGCTTTCAAAACCTGTCCCACCCCCGGAATTAACGTGAATGGACAAAAAGAAATCTGCTCCCCAGTTGTTAGCCGCGTTTGTCCGGTCGCTTAAGCTGACATATTGGTCGCTTGTCCGGCTCAGCAGCAAAGAAACCCCTTCATACTCGTTCGTCAATATCGTACGCAAAGCTAAAGCGATTTGCAGGGTTAACGTTTTTTCTTGAAGTCCATTTCCTACGGCGCCTGGATCAGACCCGCCATGCCCAGGATCAATAAAAATCTTAACCATTCTTCATCACCTCATTACAGGATATGAAAAAACACGGCTCCTGCTTGTACGATTATCATTCGTCTGAAAAATGAGGAAATAACCCTTTCATATACGGAAATTATTTCTCGGGAAAGCGCACAATTCAACATAAAGCGACAGCGGATTCTATCTGAAATAAAAATGTGAATATGTCATTTGTATGTGAATATTACGGGTTCGGCCCTATTTCCACCACTGATTCCGTCAGGTCTTCGGCTCTGTGTCAGGCATTTGGAACGTAAATTAATACGTTTAGCTCCTTTCATATGCTGAGAAATAAAAGGCAAGGGAAACGTGTCGTTGAAGACATCTCTTTAATAATAGAAGAAAAAGAAATGTATCTTTAAACGAATGACCGTGGTCAATATGCTGACGGGAGTGACCGTCCGCTGATTCCTGTTCGAAGCCGTAAGCATCATATCAAACAGGGGGCAAAGAACACAGCTTCGGGTGGGATCTTCCGCTGAGAGATTCGTTTAATTTGTTAAAAGCGATATAGGAAGTGTCGGTAATGGATTATAGACCTCTGATATTGAGAAAATAGTATTAATGAGGTTTATATGTCAAAGGCATAGCTCCAGTGTTCCTTACAAAATTGTTAAAAACAAAATCTCTTGGTTTGTCCACCCCATGTCCTTGAATACAATTAGAAATAAAGTATTTCTCGGGAAAGCGCAAGATTCCTTATCATTCCCGAAATTAGCAATTGTTTCGACACATGAT
The DNA here is from genome assembly GCF_023238245.1 of Bacillus rugosus. Lineage (NCBI taxonomy): Bacteria > Bacillati > Bacillota > Bacilli > Caryophanales > Bacillaceae > Bacillus > Bacillus rugosus. The sequence goes on from NZ_CP096590.1 coordinate 1,897,446, forward strand.
AGGCGTTTGTCACAAACGGCATCCGCTTGAATATCATATAGAGAGAACAGAGAGGTGAAAATGTTGGAGCGCGCTGTGACATATAAAAACAACGGACAGATCAACATTATTCTTAACGGGCAAAAGCAGGTGCTGACGAATGCTGAGGCAGAGGCGGAATATCAGGCTGCATTGCAAAAAAACGAAGCAAAGCACGGCATTTTGAAGGAAATCGAAAAAGAGATGAGCGCACTGGTTGGAATGGAGGAAATGAAACGCAACATCAAGGAAATATACGCCTGGATTTTTGTGAACCAAAAACGCGCGGAGCAAGGCTTGAAGGTGGGAAAGCAAGCGCTGCACATGATGTTTAAAGGAAATCCGGGAACAGGAAAAACGACGGTTGCGCGGCTGATCGGCAGGCTGTTCTTTGAAATGAATGTCCTGTCTAAAGGCCACTTGATAGAAGCGGAGCGGGCTGATCTGGTCGGCGAATATATCGGCCACACCGCCCAAAAGACGAGAGATTTAATTAAAAAGTCATTAGGCGGCATTTTGTTTATAGACGAAGCCTACTCGCTGGCAAGAGGCGGCGAAAAGGACTTTGGAAAAGAAGCGATCGACACACTTGTAAAGCATATGGAAGACAAACAGCATGAGTTTATTTTGATCCTTGCCGGGTATTCTCGGGAAATGGATCATTTTCTCTCATTAAATCCCGGTCTCCAATCAAGATTTCCCATTTCCATTGATTTTCCGGATTATTCTGTCACCCAGCTCATGGAGATTGCGAAACGCATGATCGCTGATAGGGAATACCAGCTCAGTCAAGAAGCGGAATGGAAATTGAAAGATTACTTAATGACAGTCAAAAGCACGACAAGTCCCATTAAATTCAGCAATGGCCGTTTTGTCAGGAATGTGATCGAAAAATCGATCAGAGCGCAAGCCATGAGGCTTTTAATGGGCGATCAATACTTAAAAAACGATTTGATGACCATTAAAAGCCAAGATCTTTCCATTAAAGAAGAAGCGTCTGGTTCTGTATAGACCTCTCAGTTTTCGAGAGGTCTGTTTTTTGCTGTATTTCTTACTTTTCAAAGCAATCGATTTGTGGTATACACATGCAGGGTTTGGTATGATAATACTACTGCCCAATATGCAAAAGAAAGGAACATCCATTTGAACGAACAAGAAACAAGACAAGAAAAAGCTATTTTAGTCGGATGTCAGCTGCCGCATATCACGGATGAGCATTTTGAAAATTCTATGGAAGAGCTTGCATCTCTAACAAAAACAGCAGACGGAAAAGTATTGACCAGCGTCACACAAAAAAGGAACAGGGCTGACGCCGCTACATATATAGGAAAAGGGAAGGTAGAGGAGCTAAAGGCACTGGTGGAAGAACTTGAAGCTGATCTCCTTATCTTTAATGATGAGCTGTCGCCAAGTCAGCTGAAGTCATTGGCAACAGCGATTGAAGTAAAGATGATTGACCGCACGCAATTGATATTAGATATTTTCGCAAAGCGGGCGAGAACGAGAGAAGGCAAACTTCAGATTGAGCTGGCTCAGCTGCAATATGCACTTCCGCGTCTAACTGGACAAGGGATCAATCTTTCCCGGCAAGGCGGAGGAATTGGGGCGAGAGGTCCCGGGGAAACGAAACTGGAAACCGACCGCCGCCATATCAGAAATCGCATTCATGAAATCAACACACAGCTTTCGACTGTCATTCGCCATAGAAGCCGATACCGTGAAAGAAGAAAGAAAAATGGTGTGCTTCAAATTGCGCTTGTCGGGTATACAAACGCGGGGAAATCAACATGGTTCAATCGCCTTACAAGTGCTGACAGCTATGAAGAAGACCTCCTGTTTGCCACACTGGACCCAATGACCAGAAAAATGGTCCTGCCAAGTGGTTACAGCGTGCTCCTGTCAGATACAGTAGGGTTTATTCAGGACCTTCCGACGACATTGATTGCTGCATTCCGGTCAACGCTTGAGGAAGTCAAAGAAGCCGATTTGATCCTGCATTTGATTGATTCTTCAAATGAGGATTACCCGGGACACGAAAAAACGGTGCTTCGGCTGCTAGAGGAGCTTGAAGCTGATGATATCCCGATGCTCACGGCTTACAACAAGCGTGATCAAAAGCTGCCTGATTTTATTCCGTCCGCCGGAAGGGATCACATCATGGTCAGTGCGAAATTTGAGGAAGACGCTAATACGTTTAAAGAAGCGATTCAGCGCTATCTGCGCCAAGAGCTGTTAACGTCTTTTGAAGCGCATGTGCCGGCAAGTGAAGGAAAGCTCCTTTCCAGAATCAAATCGGAAACGATGGTTGACCGCTTCTATTTTAATGAAGAAAATGAACGGTACGACATATCAGGTTATGTACAAGAAGAGCAAAGCATCATCGGTGAATTAAAGAAGTATATGTAGGAAGGAAATATAAAGCATGTTTGACACATTAACACACGGAGAATTATTGAAAAAAACGGCAATGGAAGTGGAAGCGGATATTGCCGGCGTTCATAAAAAAATAGAAGTAACCAGCGAACGCAATGAATGGAGAGTGCTTGAAAGCTATAGAAAACACAAAGTAAGCGACACTCATTTCACGCCGTCTACAGGATACGGCTATGATGATATCGGAAGAGATACGCTTGAAAGCATTTATGCGGATGTGTTTGGCGGAGAAGCAGGGCTTGTAAGGCCGCAAATTATCTCGGGCACGCATGCTATCTCGATTGCCTTGTTCGGTGTACTCAGACCGGGGGACGAGCTTCTTTATATAACGGGCAAGCCATACGATACGCTAGAAGAAATTGTAGGGGTCAGAGGCGGAGAAAACGCTGGATCATTAAAGGATTTTCAAATCGGCTACAATGCCGTTGATCTGACGGAAGACGGAAAAATAGACTATGATGCAGTCGCCGCTGCGATTAATCCGAAGACGAAAGTAATCGGCATTCAGCGCTCAAAAGGATATGCGAATCGTCCTTCTTTCTTAATTAGTGAAATAAAAGAAATGATCCGTTTTGTAAAAGAAATCAATGAAAACCTGATCGTCTTTGTGGACAACTGTTACGGAGAATTTGTGGAGGAGCTGGAACCTTGCCATGTCGGAGCCGATCTGATGGCGGGATCTCTCATTAAAAATCCCGGCGGCGGTCTTGCGAAAACAGGAGGCTATCTCGTCGGAAAAGCGAAATGGATTGAAGCTTGCTCATATCGTATGACGTCACCTGGCATCGGCAGAGAAGCAGGAGCATCTCTTTACTCGCTCCAAGAAATGTATCAAGGCTTCTTTTTGGCGCCTCACGTTGTGTCACAAAGCTTAAAAGGAGCGGTGTTTACCGCAAGATTCCTTGAAAAACTGGGCTTTACTTCAAACCCGAAATGGGATACGAAAAGAACAGATTTGATCCAATCCGTTGAGTTTTCTGACAGGGAAAAGATGATTGCCTTTTGCCAGGCCATTCAATATGCATCGCCGATCAATGCGCACGTGACGCCTTATCCGGCCTATATGCCGGGATACGAAGACGATGTCATTATGGCGGCTGGCACATTTATTCAAGGAGCAAGCATCGAATTATCAGCAGATGGCCCTATCCGTCCACCATACGTAGCGTATGTTCAAGGTGGATTAACCTATTCGCATGTGAAGAATGCCATATGCAGTGCGGTGAATTTACTAATGGAAAAGCAATTAATTTAAATTTTTTAAAAATTTCACTGAATTTGATGTTAAGAATCCTTACATCGTATTGACACAAAATATAACATCACCTATAATGAAACTAAGTTAAGAAAAGGAGGAAATTGAGATGAGTGATAATATTCGCCGCTCAATGCCTTTATTTCCAATAGGAATTGTCATGCAGTTAACTGAGTTATCAGCAAGACAAATTCGATATTATGAGGAGAATGGACTGATATTTCCAGCCAGAAGCGAAGGGAATAGACGATTATTTTCATTTCATGATGTAGATAAACTGTTAGAAATCAAGCACCTGATAGAACAAGGTGTAAACATGGCAGGAATTAAACAAATTCTGGCGAAAGCGGAAGCCGAGCCGGAGCAAAAACAAAACGAGAAGACGAAAAAACCAATGAAACATGATCTGTCCGATGACGAACTGAGACAGCTCCTGAAAAACGAGCTCATGCAAGCCGGCCGTTTTCAAAGAGGGAATACATTCCGTCAAGGCGATATGTCCCGCTTCTTTCATTAATCCGTTAGCAACTGTTTTGCTATATACATTTACCTTTTAGAGGAGGAGTTTTACGAAATGGCAAAGTACACTAGAGAAGATATCGTAAAATTAGTAAAAGAAGAAAACGTGAAGTATATCCGTCTTCAATTTACCGACATTCTTGGAACAATCAAGAATGTTGAAATTCCTGTAAGCCAGCTTGAAAAAGCGCTTGATAATAAAGTCATGTTTGACGGTTCTTCTATTGAAGGATTCGTTCGCATCGAAGAGTCAGACATGTACCTGTATCCAGATCTGAATACATTTGTTATCTTCCCATGGACAGCTGAAAAAGGTAAAGTAGCACGTTTCATCTGTGATATCTACAATCCGGATGGCACACCTTTCGAAGGTGACCCGCGAAACAACTTAAAACGGATTCTGAAAGAAATGGAAGACCTCGGCTTCAGTGATTTCAACCTTGGGCCTGAGCCTGAATTCTTCTTATTCAAATTAGACGAAAAAGGCGAGCCGACGCTTGAACTAAACGACAAAGGCGGATATTTCGACTTAGCTCCAACTGACTTGGGAGAAAACTGCCGCCGTGATATCGTTCTTGAGCTTGAAGAGATGGGCTTTGAAATCGAAGCGTCTCACCACGAAGTAGCGCCTGGCCAGCACGAAATCGACTTTAAATATGCTGGCGCGGTCCGCTCTTGTGACGACATCCAAACGTTTAAACTGGTTGTCAAAACAATTGCCCGCAAACACGGTCTGCATGCGACATTTATGCCAAAACCGTTGTTCGGTGTGAACGGTTCCGGTATGCACTGCAATCTATCACTCTTCAAAGATGGCGTTAACTCATTCTATGACCAAAACGCAGATCTTCAGTTAAGTGAAACAGCGAAGCATTTCATTGCAGGTATCGTGAAACACGCAACAAGCTTTACAGCAGTAACAAACCCGACAGTAAACTCTTACAAACGTCTTGTTCCAGGCTATGAAGCACCTTGCTACGTAGCATGGAGTGCGCAAAACAGAAGCCCGCTTATCCGTATCCCGGCTTCCCGCGGCATCAGCACACGTGTTGAAGTACGGAGCGTAGATCCAGCTGCTAACCCGTACCTTGCACTTAGCGTATTGCTTGCTGCAGGCTTAGACGGAATCAAAAACAAACTAGAAGCGCCAGCTCCAATCGACCGCAACATCTACGTCATGAGCAAAGAAGAGCGCATGGAAAACGGAATCGTTGACCTTCCAGCAACACTTGCGGAAGCGCTAGAAGAATTCAAATCAAACGAAGTCATGGTCAAAGCGCTAGGCGAGCACCTATTCGAACACTTCATCGAAGCAAAAGAAATCGAATGGGATATGTTCCGCACGCAAGTACATCCTTGGGAACGCGAACAGTATATGTCTCAGTATTAATCTTTCAATCCCTTGTCACTATTGGTGTCAAGGGATTTTTTGATTTGATAGAATGTGAAACTAGCATTTGAAAGGTGTTTTTTGTAAATACTTCTCATTTCTCTGAAATTTCACTGTGAAAGTGTTATTTGAATATGTAACCTTCCAAATAATGAGAGTATTTTTTCTCTCCTTGAAAAATTCTTCTTTCTTTTCTGTTATTAATTTAATAATTACTAGACTATTTTTTCCGCTTGACTTTTTTACTGTAGCCTTTTAAAGTATGGAATGTTGCTTAGACTATGTTTAACGACTTTGATACTGAAATTAGAGGTGGCTACTTAGATGAAACAAAATGGAAATCCCTGGGCGCTATTGCCGCTATTTTTATTTGTAGGTCTTTTTGTCGGCTCTGGTGTAATGACTGGAGATTTCTATAAATTGCCGATACTGATTGCGGCTATTATAGCATCAGCTTTCGCGCTTTTATTTAACCAAAAGCAATCGCTCAATCAGAAAATAGAATGGTTTGCTTCCGGTGCGGGACAACCTGATATTATTATTATGGTTATCATTTTTATAATAGCAGGGGCTTTTGCTTCTGCAGCTGAGGCGATGGGAGCGGTAAATTCAACCGTCAACCTTGCTTTGAGCATTATTCCGCATCAGTTTATACTGCCAGGGCTTTTTATCATTTCTTGTTTTATTTCTGTTTCGATGGGAACATCAACGGGAACTATCGCGGCAGTTACTCCAATTAGCGCCAGTTTGAGCGGAGAAATTGGCTTGCCCACTGCAATTACTATTGCAGCTGTTGTGGGCGGAGCTATGTTTGGAGATAATCTTTCTTTTATTTCGGACACCACCATCGCGGCAGTACGGTCACAAAAAACACAAATGATAGATAAATTTAAAACAAATTTTTTGATTGTTTTGCCCGCTGCTATCATAACTGTCATTTTATTATTTTTAATACCGACAGGACACGTAGGACATACCGGAGCTGAATCTTATAGCTGGTTTAAAGTACTTCCTTATGTTGCCGTGTTAGTCTTTGCGTTAATTGGATTTAATGTAGTGGCTGTCATTTTCTGCGGATTGATCTTAACAGGAATAATAGGGTTTGCAAGCGGCAGCTTGACGCTTGATTCTTATTTTAAAGCAATTACGGATGGGATTGCAGGAATGTCTGAGCTTATCATCCTTTCAATGTTAATTGGCGGAATGGTCGGCGTCATGAAACATAACGGAGGGATTGACTTTTTAATGGGATTCATTTCCAAAAGAATCCATTCGAAAAAGGGTGCTGAAGCTGGTATTGCCGGATTGGTCAGCGTTACTAACCTAGCTACTGCCAATAATACAATTGCTATTATAGCAGCTGGGCCAATTGCCAAAAATATCTCTGATGAATTTAAAATCGACAATAGAAAGTCAGCAAGTATCTTAGATATCTTTTCCTGCGTAATACAAGGCTTAATTCCTTATGGCGCGCAGATGTTATCGGCAGGGAAGTTTGGACAAGTATCACCTGTCAGCATCGTCCATTACTCTTACTATCCTGTTTTAATCGGGATCTGCGGCATCATAGCAATTATATTCGGTCTGCCAAAATTCACGAGAAATTCAAAATAAAGTTAATAAATAGGTACCATATGGTACCTATTTATTAATGTCTTTCATAATTATGATACACATCTACAATGTTGAGGGCTTAGTGGGTGTATAACGTGAGATTCAAGTCCTCTCGGCCGCAACAATCCAAACTCTTTAACAATGAATTCGTGAAAAATATCGCCGGCAGAGTCCATTACATTAATTTTGAACAACAAAAGCTTCACGTAAAAGACCAGAATGACAATACAGTTTATATCAACATGAATAACATAATAGAAGTTACATACAATGATTGATTACTCACAATTTCCACGTAAGAATATACTTTGTGTCGATATGAAATCCTTTTATGCTTCTGTATCAGCTGTAACAATGGGGCTTAATCCTTTAACATGCTATCTTGCTGTTGTAGGGAATACGGAGAGACAGGGAAGTGTAGTGTTAGCTGCATCTCCTGCACTTAAAAAAGATTTTGGAATCAAAACAGGGTCGGGACTATTCGAGATACCTGAAGATCCACGAATACACATTGTAAATCCGCAAAACTTTTCATCAGAGTTTCAACTGAGATTACAAAGCTGTTTTACAGATTTGTTCCTGGAAAATGTATTCATACGTATTCAATTGATGAATCTTTTTTAGATGCAGGAAAAGAAAATCCTGAAGAAATGTCCAAAGCAATTCAAAGCAGCATGTGGAGAGAGTTTGGTTTGATGTGCACAGTAGGTATTGGAGACAATATGTTGTTAAGTAAGCTTGCACTTGACCTGGAGAGTAAGATAACGAAAAGTGTATTGCACGTTGGAGATATGAAGATGTGTCAAATAAACTCTGGAAGATTTACCCTTTGTCTAAAATGTGGGGGATAGGATGGAGGATGGAAAGAAACCTGAAACGAATGGGGATATCAACTTGGTCGGACAATCAACCTGGGAATTGGTTGATGAGCTTGGTGGCGGATTTTATCGATCCAAAACAATTGATCTTCCTACAAATATCACGATGGATATTTATAGATGCTGTTTGATGCTTTTTAATTACTCGGGTAAGACTGTGAGAAGTATTTCAGTCACGTTATCAAATATTGAGGACTTGCATCATTAGACTATCGCAAAAGTGTTGTATAGGTGTTTGTCCTGTTAATAATTAGGCACTGTTCCGTAACACTTCTGTGAAGCGCAGTACCAGCAGATGTATAAGAAACTGCTCTCAGAATCGCTTTTGATCCATATTTACTTCTAATCCCATCCATCACAAATCCGAGTTTCCTTCTCTTTTCATTATCCACTTCAAATAAACTCAACTGCTGATTAACATCTACAAATCCATACCTGAGGTGCCCAAGTGAAAAAGATTGAGTAGCTGGAATACATGGAAAAAGATGTTCTTTATCTTTCATTTTGTTACTAAAAGCATTCAGTGCATCCTTTTGCCAAGGTAAAAGACATGCTTGGGCAGCTGCTTCAATTCCTTTAATTAAGTTTGTCATACGATAGCCTCACGTCGGGTTCTTCAAGAATTTAATAAGAACGAAAAATACGCTAAAAAGATTAAAGAACAAGTAAGAAAAAGAATTAATAAATATGATACCATTTCCATTCATCCTGCTTTAAACAGTTACGGGAATGTAGATAATCACGAATGGAAACAGTATTTTCTAAGAGATAGTGATACTGAACTACCTAATTGTCCATTCTTAAGAAGCTTAACTGACAAAGAAAATAGAAAATAGTTTAATAAATCATTCAATTCGTCATAAATACCTATACCCTCATCCAAAATGCGCACCTGTAGCAAAAAGCAGCGCGCTTTTTTGATGAGGCATCTTAGTCATCTAAAAAACAACCATTTTACACACAATGAAGACAAATTTAAATGGAAGAATTAATGTTAGATAGATGATAAAGTCCAGTAGGTATAAATTGAACGAAGATATAAATAGATGGGTTTTAAATATAACTAGCTTTCTTGGTCATAGTGACATGAACGTATCAGTACGGCCTTTGCATCTGTTCAGTTACTCGTATGACTATTCTTCGCTGTAATTATTGTTCCAAAGAACACCTTAAACTTTGTAATGGGATATGAAATTTACTTATTTGGCATTTCGTTTGCTTTAATCTTTTGGGTCCGGGACTCAGTTTTTCTCGACAAGGCAATGACAGCAATTGAATTTAAGTAAAATGAGCATCATAACATCTTCCCCTTATTAAATAAACAACTACCCTCTAAATTCCAATTCGTATTATAATTGAAAAAAGGGGTAGGGGTATATTTACTATAAGGTGAATTTGAGAAATTAAGAAACGTCAAGGAGCAGTTGATTCTTAAATCATTATTGACCAATAATGGGGGATGTCAAAAATGAAATTGTATAATGAATTTATAAATATAGCTAAAACTCTTAATAAAGAGTTAGACATTATTCCATTGTTATATGGATCTTTAGGTCTGGAAAAGGTAACTGGCTTGGACTTTTCCCCAGAAGATATTGATATCCTTATTCCTTTAATCTTTTTAGGGGAAAAGTGGGAAAAACTAAAAAAACTTATGGAACTGCAAGGATACAAAATGGTTAATTTACACGAGCATGAATTTAGGAAAGCGAATACTAAGTTAGGCATAGCTTATATAGAGGATTTAAAACCATTTGCAGATGTAGACTATAATAGCCTAGAGGTTTTTGAAGATGGTGGAGCGAAATATCATTTGTTAACTATTGAGGATTACCTCAAGGTTTATAATAAGTCTTTTTTAGATGGCTATAGAAGAACAAAGAAGAATCATAAAGACCAAAGTAAAATTAACATATTGAAAAAACTAATACAGAATTAATTTCTAATATTCTCTTTTGTTCCAACAATAAACTTATGTTTGTAGCAATGTTCTAAGATGCTTCCATGTAGGCATCTTAGAAGTCGCCCTTCTCTGAGATACCAGGAATACACTCGTTAAAAAATCAATTTTAACAATCGATTGGTCAGCAATGCCAGCCTAATCTTCATAAAATGATTTTATGTATTGGCATTCCTGAAAACTCGCTTTCTAATCAGTTTTGAATACATCCCGAATATAAAATATCCTGTACATAACATAGTTGGTATAACAGCCAGCATAGGACAGAGAGTTCATTCTTTCTGGCGTTTAGTTTCGCTTTAAACTGTAAGGAGGACAACATGTGTGGAAAGCTTTAAGACTTATATTCAAGAAACAGAAAAATCAAAGACCAATCGCTGATGGCTATTTGCATATTCTAGAGAAGGATATAAATCTAGAATTAAAACAAAACATATATGCCTTGGAAGGCTTAGGAGAAGTAGTAGCAGAAAAACTGCAACGTAAATACACAGATGTTTTTGGAAGTCAGGGCAAACGTAACCTAAGCATCAAAATTTGTAGAGACATAGATGGAGATGTGTTAAGTGATTTAACAGCTGAGAGGTGCTTGGAAAAAGAATACCGTTCCCAAATAACAATTAATTATGGAACTGTGACAGCCTATGATGAAGATTTAGACACTTTTACAATTGATTTATGGTATTACTACGGTGGATTTAAAGGAACCGGTAGGGGAACATTATTTGATGTAAAGAACAATGATCTAGAGAAAGAAATTGAAGAGATGCTAATATATTTACTATATGACAAACAATCTGAAAAATAAAAAGAAAGCTTCAAAGGGATTTCAAATTACTGTTACAGCTTTTGTCCTTACACTGCTACTACTGATTTTTTTATTTGGATGAGATATCTTAAATGACGAAAATACAATGTAAGTTCTGTTTTTAGTGAATAGGAAAGCCCGAAGAGAGCCTGGGTTAGTACATGTATTTTTTCTTAGTTTTATTAAAACTCAAACTCATTATTTTTAGATCAAATCTTTTCTCAATCCTTAATTTAGCGAGAAGGTGGGGATGATCACCTGAATGCTACTAATATTTGCTGTATTTAAGTAACCAGAAAATCTATTAACCTTTCCCAAAAAGTCTCCGGCCTAGTTTCACATTTGTGATACTAGATGTTCCTTTGTATCTGTAATAATAACAGCCCGATTAGGATTAAACGGTACATCTTTAGAGCTCATATTGAGTACAACAGCGTGAACGTCATCCTGCTTATTAGAGTCAAGTGATTATGCATCGTCATTTGGCTGAATTACAGAATATCAACTTCGGCTATAGAAAGATTTATAATGCCTATTTTAAATGGCTTTGATGGTGTGTCTGAATCTGGGATATTTATCAATATTACTTTACTTGATACTGTTTGATAAGTTCTATACAGACAAAACAGCGAGAAGTATTTCAGTTACTTTATCCAATATTGAGGAGGATGTTAATCAGCAGTTAAGCCTGTATGAAAAAGACAATGAAAAAAAGAGAAAGCTTAGATTTGTAATGGGCGGGATGAGAAATAAGTACGGTTCAAAGGCGATATTAAGGGCTGCTTTTTATACGCCTGCAGGGACGGCAATATATAGAGCTGGCCTTACTGGTGAAAATAAGTCATAACAAAAAGCGACTAAAAATATAATCGTTTTTTGTTATTATTTAGTTAAGAAACCAATTCAATAAATTTAAAAATAGAATTGTTTCTTTAATTTGCTCTTCAGTTTTACTATAGGGAATGCCAACAACTTCACATTACAATCATAAGAGCCAGGCTATATCGGGGGTAGCAGGCTCTTAACATCTGACATTATTTTTTTGTATAACGCACCCAGTCGTAATGAGTGTATAGCGGTGTTACACCATTGTAGGAACCGAGCCATTCATCTACACCCGTACCATTCCACAAGTTCATCATGATTTTTCCTGGTGTTGTCGGAATTTGGCTTGTAGCAGTATGTTTTAATTGCCCATCGACATACCATTTAATAGAGTTTGGCTGCCAATCGAACGCATACGTATGATAGGTATTGGCTGCATCAAATCCGAGATCCACAATCTTCTCATGGTTTCCTACACCATTTGTATAATAGTTAAATTGAACCTTTGTTGTGTCTTTTCCTAAAAATTCGATATCAATCTCATCCCAAGGAGTTCCATCCGTTGGACCTGTATAAGTGAAGAACGATGAAACGATGCCTATGTTTTTAGCTGGTTTCATTCTGACTTCATAAAGTCCATAGTGATATGTTTGAACAGAGCGGTTTTCTCCGCAGTCAAACTTATTATAAGATGGACTTGTTAGCGCCAAACGCATTTCACCTAATGACGTCATTGATATGTTATTCGCACGCCAAGTACAGTTAAACATATTTCCATTAGAATAACCATTTGCTTTTTGCCATAATCCGGAGTTATAGCTGTTATAAGGGTCAAAAAACGATCCACCTGTTTGAGCCGAGGCAGTAGAAGTGACTGCAGACAAACTCATAAACAATATAGTGACAAGAAGCAACAACACTCGTTTCATACGATACCCTCCTTTGAAAGTGCATTCTTTAACGATCATACATGATTCTTTAAAAAGGGAACATCGGTCAAAATAATGATAATAACGATTCTATTGAAGATGACTCTAGTCAGAAAATAAGCCTGTTTGAAAAAAGAAAGCTTGGATTCGTTATGGTTGGAATTAGAAGTAAATACGAATCGACAGCGCTTCTGAGAGCAGTTTCTTATACTCCTGCAGGAACTGCGCTTCACAGAGCCGGACTTACTGGGAGACATAAATCATAAAAATAACCCCCTTCAAAATTTGAAGGGGAAATGATACAGATTTAAGAAGTATGACCTCTACTAGCAATTTCAAATGAATGTCCATCAGTGAAATAACCAACACTTGCTGTATGTCCTCTGCGTGCTTCTTGGACATCTTTTTGAGTGTTAGTTAAATAAATGCTTACAAATCCAATTAAAACAATGGCTAAAATAAAGACAGATGCATGTTTAAGTTTTATAAAGACAATCCCCTCTCTGAATTTGGTTGCGGGCATAAAGCACTTTCTCATAATAAGCAACAGCCACTTTATGGTCTTCTTTTTCATTGTAATACTTCGCTGCATCTGCTGCTAAATCCTCCGCGTCTGAAAACATTGACTTTAATTCTAAATAATTTAGAATCGAATTTAATTTTCCTTTGTCGTTATTTACTATTTACGCTGTGGCTATCAAAGTAATCACCGGTCAAGGAAAGGAGTTGATAAATACCTAGCATTAGAGTTATAAAGATTGCTCCTAATGCTATTAGAGATTTTTTAGAGAAATCCTTAGCATGTTCAAAATTATAAATTATTAGAAATATAAATAGACAAGCCATAGCAATCTCGTGAGTCAACCAACCACTTACTGAAAACCCTTGCACAATTAAAGGGGAGTTTCTCAAGATGATACTCACTTAACTTAAAATCGTGATGTTATTTAGATTTCAAGGAGCTGAAAAATGAACTCTCTTTTATATGACATTCATATGGCTGCTTTCATTAATAAAGGTGAAATGAGATTTGTCAAAATAAAACATTGATTCAACAGGGAGCAACAAATTGATCCATGGACTAAATTTTCATTTGGTTTTAATTGCTTGGCACTAAGGAGTGATGTAACGGAGAGATTATACTCTCCAGGATTCAAAGGAAGGCATGCGATTTTTACCGTGCTTAGTCTTAAAACTGTGCTGGCCAAGGCAAAGTAAGCTAGTGTTCGTTTCCTTGAATCCTTCGATAACAAAGACATTTGGATGATTCAGTTCAAGTGAATTTAAAACTGTCTTACGCTCAGCGAGCGGCTTAGCTGCTATTGACTGACCGTCTTTATAGATAACATTTGAAGACACAGTAAACAACCTTATGAGCTGATTTTATGGACACGAAACGTTCCATTACAGCTTCAAAGTCAGGAGCGCCACCTGGGGCAGCTAAAATGACTTCACACTCTCTAATGTATATCTCCTTTATATGGAATGGTTCAAATGGGGATTAACGCAGATATTACTCCATCAGATTTAGAAACAAGAATTACGATTCTACGAAAAAAGGATTAGGTTAGTGAAACAAGATTACCTATAATGTAATTTTTGGGTCCTTGTAATTAAATTACAAATATATGTAATATTCACTCGTGAACTCATGGTATTATATTGAAGGGGACGATCAAAAGCTTTGGGGGGTAGTAATTAAGAATGTTTTAAATATATACGAGTGCTACCTCATGTCAAAGTCAGAAAAAATATTATAGGAGGTAACAAATGTTTAAGTTTAAAAAGAATATCTTAGTTGGGTTAACAGCAGCTTTAATGAGTATTAGCTTGTTTTCCGCAACCGCCTCTGCAGCTAGCACAGACTACTGGCAAAATTGGACGGATGGAGGCGGAACAGTAAACGCTGTTAATGGGTCTGGCGGGAATTACAGTGTGAATTGGTCTAATACCGGAAATTTCGTTGTTGGTAAAGGTTGGACTATAGGTTCCCCATTCAGGACAATAAACTATAATGCCGGAGTTTGGGCGCCGAATGGCAATGGATATTTGACTTTATATGGTTGGACGCGATCACCTCTCATAGAATATTATGTAGTGGATTCATGGGGGACTTATAGACCTACTGGAACGTATAAAGGTACGGTTTACAGTGATGGGGGTACATATGACGTATATACAACTACACGTTATAATGCACCTTCCATTGATGGCGATAAAACTACTTTTACGCAGTACTGGAGTGTTCGCCAGTCGAAGAGACCAACTGGAAGCAACGCTACAATCACTTTCAGTAATCACGTTAACGCATGGAAGAGATATGGAATGAATCTGGGTAGTAATTGGTCTTACCAAGTCTTAGCGACAGAGGGATATCAAAGTAGTGGAAGTTCTAACGTAACAGTGTGGTAACAGATCATCTTTAATCAGGGGTAGCTAACGGGTTGCTGATCCTTGAGAAATCAATAATCATTGTAATTGTGAGTTAGTAAGAGGTGACGGTCTCTTAGTTGAAATTCCAATATATGCCTTAGTGATGGTTAAAGGTTGTTTTCTACTAGGCGAACGGCCTTGGCATTGCTGGAGGTAGGGTATTCTCCCTCAGGTTTATAACTTTCCCTATAAATTTAATGGAGTCGTATTAAAATGAGAATGCTTGAAGATTTAAAGCCATTTGCATTGTAGACTATTGAGGATGATGGAGCGAAATATCATTTGCTAACTATTGATGATTATCTTAAGTTTATAATAGTCTTTATTAGATGGTTATAGAAGAATAAAGAAGAATCATAAAGATCAAAGTAAAATTAGCATATTGAATAAACTAATACAGAATGAATTTCTGTATTCTCTTTTGTTCATTTTTAAAACAAAGTGTAAGAAAATAACAACATGGAATTTGCTTGGATTTAATTTATTATAAAGATAAATATCACAGTTATTAAATTCTCATCAGTCACACCATTCTTACTCTAAATTAAAAGGAGTGGGCGTTATTTCTGATTCTTAAATATTGGCACACTGAGTATACAGAAAGAAGTCAAAAATCAATATTTATTTTACCCCTTGTTTAAATTCTCTGAAAAAATGTATTGAAATAGTCAAAAGGATTATATAATATTAAGTCAAGTTAGTTTGTCTAAGCAACAAACTAAATGGATGAACTTTTATTGTCCATAAGATTTAGGCTTAAACAAATATGGATAAAGGGGGGATGAGAGGCTTGATTTTTCCAGACATATAAGGTATGGCGAAAAAAGATGAATTTCCTGCTTGCTGATTATCATTTAAATGATGAAAATACTCTTTGGAAGTAAACCACTATAATCTTTTACGCTTTTTTGAAAGCGTTTTCTTCCTGTGCGTTTGAGGAAATTTTCATATCGTTTCCCATTGTTCCATATTAAAGGATTGAAAAGGGGAGAAATCATGCTCGGTGAAAATGTAAAGAAGATTAGCATGGTTGAAAAAGTTGGATATGCGTCTGGAGATTTTGCATGCAATTTAATTTATGCAACAGTGTCTACTTATCTTTTGTTCTTCTATACAGATATATTTGGTTTACCGGCAGCAACAGCTGGTACTATGTTTTTAGTGGTTAGAATAATCGATGCTCTCGCTGATCCTTTTATTGGAACAATAGTTGACAGAACGAATAGCAGGTTTGGGCGCTTTAGACCGTATCTCTTATTCGGAGCATTTCCATTTGTCGTACTGGCAATACTCTGTTTTACAACCCCGGATTTTTCGGATATGGGGAAATTAATATATGCCTATTTGACCTATGTTGGCTTGTCACTTACATACACAACGATAAACGTTCCATATGGCGCGTTAACTTCTGCAATGACCAGAAATAATCAAGAAGTTGTTAGTATAACATCTGTGCGTATGTTATTTGCCAATCTTGGGGGACTTGTCGTTGCATTTTTTGTTCCCTTACTGGCTGCTTATTTAAGCGATACTTCCGGCAACGAATCTCTTGGCTGGCAACTAACCATGGGTATTTTGGGAATGATAGGCGGGTGCCTTTTAATCTTTTGTTTTAAAAGCACAAAAGAGCGTGTCACTCTTCAAAAATCTGAAGAGAAAATTAAATTTTCGGATATATTTGAGCAATTTCGTGTTAATCGTCCACTTGTTGTATTAAGTATATTCTTTATTATTATTTTTGGAGTGAATTCAATCAGTAATTCGGTGGGCATTTATTACGTAACGTATAATTTAGAAAGAGAGGATTTGGTGAAGTGGTACGGTTTGATAGGAAGTTTGCCCGCTTTGGTCATTTTACCGTTTATTCCGAGGCTTCATCAATTATTGGGGAAGAAGAAATTACTAAACTACGCATTATTACTGAATATGATCGGCCTCTTAGCTTTACTGTTTGTTCCGCCAAATCATGTATACCTCATACTTTTCTTTCGGTTAATCGCTGCTGCTGGAAGTCTCACTGCCGGCGGATATATGTGGGCGCTCATTCCTGAAACAATAGAATATGGGGAGTACAGGACTGGGAAAAGAATGGGTGGGCTCATATATGCTATTATCGGATTTTTCTTTAAATTTGGCATGGCCTTGGGAGGGATTGTCCCGGGGTTGGTTCTAGATAAGTTTGGATATGTGGCAAATCAGGCACAAACTCCGGAGGCATTAACTGGAATCTTAATTACAACAACCATTATTCCCGTGTTCTTGCTGGCTCTAGCTTTAATTGATATTCACTTTTATAACTTAGATGAGCAAAAATATAGAAACATGGTTAGAGAATTAGAGAAAAGAGACAAAGTTTATTTGGATCATATTGATGATTTCAAAGCTTAAAAAAGAAAATAAACTGAGGAGGAGTCCCAAATGAAGATTACCAATCCAGTACTTAAAGGATTCAATCCCGATCCAAGTATTTGTAGGGTAGGAGAGGATTATTATATCGCTGTATCTACATTTGAGTGGTTTCCGGGAGTCCAGATACACCACTCAAAAGATTTAGTAAATTGGCACTTAGTTGCACATCCATTACAGAGAGTTTCACAATTAGACATGAAAGGAAATCCAAATTCAGGTGGGGTTTGGGCACCATGTTTAAGCTATAGTGATGGGAAGTTTTGGCTGATCTATACGGATGTTAAGGTAGTAGATGGCGCATGGAAAGATTGTCACAATTATTTAGTTACTTGTGAAACGATTAATGGTGATTGGGGGGAGCCGATTACATTAAATAGCTCGGGGTTTGATGCTTCTTTGTTCCATGATACGGATGGAAAAAAATATTTATTAAATATGTTATGGGATCACCGTATTGATCGGCACTCATTTGGAGGAATTGTTATACAGGAATATTCTGATAAAGAGCAAAAATTAATCGGTAAACCAAAAGTTATATTTGAAGGAACTGATAGAAAACTGACAGAAGCTCCGCACCTTTATCATATCGGGAACTATTATTATTTATTAACTGCAGAAGGAGGAACACGGTTCGAACATGCTGCTACAATTGCCCGTTCTACAAATATTGAGGGACCATATGAAGTTCATCCCGATAATCCAATCTTAACGTCATGGCATGACCCAGGAAATCCATTGCAAAAATGTGGACATGCATCCATTGTTCAAACACATACAGATGAGTGGTATTTAGCTCATTTAACGGGACGTCCTATTCACCCTGACGATGATTCAATTTTTCAGCAGAGAGGATATTGTCCTTTGGGCAGAGAAACAGCTATTCAAAAACTTTACTGGAAAGATGAATGGCCCTATGTAGAAGGTGGAAAAGAAGGAAGCTTGGAGGTAGAAGCACCTTCTATACCCGAAACCATGTTTGAAGCAACGTACCCGGAAGTTGATGAATTTGAGGATTCAAAATTAAATATAAATTTTCAAACTTTAAGGATTCCATTCACGAATGAATTAGGTTCATTGACTCAAGCGCCAAATCATTTACGATTATTCGGTCATGAATCATTAACCTCGACATTTACTCAGGCATTTGTAGCCAGACGCTGGCAAAGTCTCCATTTTGAAGCCGAAACTGCTGTTGAGTTTTATCCGGAAAATTTTCAACAAGCCGCTGGATTGGTGAATTATTACAATACAGAGAACTGGACGGCTCTTCAAGTCACGTATGATGAAGAACTTGGTCGTATTCTTTATTTAACAATATGTGATAACTTTGCTTTTTCACAACCATTAAAAAATAAAATTGTTATTCCTCGTGAAGTAAAGTATGTATATTTAAGAGCAAATATTGAACAGGAGAAGTATTATTATTTTTATTCTTTTAACAAGGAAAATTGGCACAAAATTGACATTACATTGGAATCGAAAAAATTATCTGATGATTACATACGTGGTGGAGGGTTCTTCACGGGAGCCTTTGTAGGGATGCAATGTCAAGATACTAGTGGAAATCATATTCCGGCCGACTTTAAATATTTTCGTTATAAAGAAAAATAATGTGCACATGAAAAAGGAGAATTCTTTTTTTGGAACTCCTTTTTCCTATTACAAGATGCCCTATGTGCATACTTCTAAAACAAAAAACTCATCTTTAAAGATGAGTTGTGCATTTAATAAAAATTACATTGTAACCATGTCCAGAAATTGTTCAATAACAATAGAGGACATTCCTAATGCCGGTGCCTTCTTTCCTAAGAAAGAAGGCAATAATTCATAGCTATTGCCTAATTGAGGATAGACCCTGGAAGACACTTCACTTCTAATTGAATTTAAAACCATAGGATGCGCTTCAATTATGTTGTTTCTTAAAATGACGGCTTGTGGATTGAAAGTATTTAGAATATTGGTAAGGCCTATTCCTAAATAGAATCCAAAATTCTGTAATGCATTTAAGGTGCCGATATCATTCAGGTGGGCAAGGTCTATGATATCTTGATAGGTCACATTTTTATCTTTCGTCTCAAGAGATTTTAATAAAGCCTTCTCTGAAGCATACAATTCCCAGCAGCCTCGGTTTCCGCAGCTGCATTTAGGGCCATTAAAGTCAATTGTCATATGTCCCATTTCTCCAGAGAAGCCGCTTACTCCTCTATATAAATGATTATTGATAATAACGCCGATCCCTATCCCTGTGCTGATACTAGCATAAATAATGTTATCGTAATTTTTTGCCGCACCAAATACTTTTTCACCATATGCGCCAGCATTTGCCTCATTTTCAATAAAAACGGTCACAGCGAACTTTTCTTGTATGGATGATTTTAAGTCAATATCTCTCCAGTTGGAGTTCGGTGTAAAAACAATTTTTTGATTTTTATCAATAAGCCCAGGCACGCATATGCCTATACCTATAAGCCCATACGGAGATTGTGGCATATGTGAAATAAAGTGATGAATCATATCAATTAAAATGTCTTTGGTTCTTTCGGGAGAATTGCATTCCAAATGGTGGTGTTGATCAAGAATGATCGTGCCTTCAAGGTCTGTTAAAATGCCATTAATATAATCTACACCAACATCTATTCCTACGGAATATCCGGCCTTTTTATTAAAAACAAGCATGACAGGTCTTCGTCCGCCGCTTGATTGTCCCTGACCTATTTCAAATACAAGATTTTCTTTCATTAACGTGTTTACCTGTGATGAAACAGTTGATTTATTTAATCCAGTCATTTCAGATAATTTTGCTCTAGAAATAGGTGAATTCTTAAGTATTTCTTTTAATAACAACTTTTGATTTACTTTTTTGACAAAGGTTTGATCAGCGCTATCCACTTCATCCACTCCATTTGTATCATCTTTAGATTAAGTTTATTTTTTGTTTTTAGATATGACATAGTATATAGCTAATCTTACCTTTATTATATCTAATGTGTTTATGAAAAACTAAAAAAATATTGAAAATACTGATGAGGTTATATAAGATGAAAATGAGTTAGTTTGTTTGGGCAATAAACTAACTTATCAGCTTACAAAAAATGCACCTGCTTTTGAAGGATTATGTTTTTAATTTATTTTTAAGGGGGAAATCACATGGCTCAATCTCATTCTAATTCAGTTAACTATTTTGGAAGCGTAAACAAAGTGGTTTACGAAGGGAAAGATTCCACGAATCCTTTAGCATTTAAATATTATAATTCCCAAGAAGTAATCAGCGGAAAAACGATGAAAGAGCATTTGCGATTTTCTATTGCCTATTGGCATACATTTACCGCTGATGGCACAGACGTTTTTGGAGCAGCTACGATGCAAAGACCATGGGATCATTATAAAGGCATGGATCTCGCGAGGGTGAGAGTAGAAGCAGCATTTGAGTTGTTTGAAAAACTAGATGTACCATTCTTCGCTTTCCATGACCGAGATATTGCACCAGAAGGAAGTACGTTAAAAGAGACAAATCAGAATTTAGATATGATCATTGGCATGATTAAAGATTACATGAGAAATAGCAACGTTAAGCTATTATGGAATACCGTAAACATGTTTACGAACCCCCGTTTCGTCCATGGTGCTGCGACTTCTTGCAATGCAGATGTGTTTGCGTATGCTGCAGCACAAGTGAAAAAAGGCTTAGAAACAGCAAAAGAGCTTGGCGCCGAGAACTATGTATTTTGGGGCGGCCGTGAAGGATACGAAACATTGTTAAATACCGATTTAAAATTGGAGCTTGATAATTTAGCGAGATTTTTGCATATGGCAGTGGATTATGCGAAGGAAATCGGGTATACAGGACAGTTTTTAATTGAACCAAAACCAAAAGAGCCGACCACTCATCAATATGATACAGATGCAGCAACAACCATTGCCTTTTTGAAGCAATATGGTTTAGACAATCATTTTAAATTAAATCTCGAAGCCAATCATGCCACATTAGCCGGTCATACATTTGAACATGAATTACGGGTTGCAAGAGTACATGGCCTTCTTGGCTCTGTTGACGCAAATCAGGGTCATCCCCTTTTAGGCTGGGATACCGATGAATTTCCGACAGATTTATATTCTACGACATTAGCAATGTATGAAATCCTGCAAAATGGCGGCCTTGGAAGCGGGGGATTAAACTTCGATGCGAAGGTCAGAAGATCTTCTTTTGAGCCTGATGATTTAGTATATGCCCATATTGCAGGGATGGATGCATTTGCAAGAGGATTGAAAGTCGCCCACAAATTAATCGAGGACCGTGTGTTTGAAGATGTGATTCAACATCGTTATCGCAGCTTTACTGAAGGGATTGGTCTTGAAATTATAGAAGGAAGAGCTAATTTCAGAACACTTGAGCAATATGCGCTTAATAATAAACAAATTAAAAATGAATCTGGAAGACAGGAGCAATTAAAAGCTATATTGAATCAATACATTTTAGAAGTATAACAGATGAAAGATGCTATAAAATAGTATATCAGGAAAGCCAGGTCTCTCTCCCGAATTACCCGTCATGATTCCTTTTCTTTGTTGTTATGACGGGAATTGGGATTTATTTAGATGGTGAGGAGTGGAAAAATGAAGTATGTCATTGGAATAGATCTTGGAACAAGTGCTGTTAAAACCATTTTAGTTAACCAAAACGGCAAGGTTTGTGCAGAGACGTCCAAAAGTTATCCGCTCATTCAAAAGAAGGCGGGATATAGTGAGCAAAATCCTGAAGATTGGGTGCAGCAAACAATTAAAGCATTGGCTGAATTGGTTTCTATCTCCGATGTGCAAGCCAAAGATATTGACGGGATAAGCTATTCGGGCCAAATGCACGGGTTAGTACTGCTTGACCAAGATCATCAGGTGTTACGTCATGCCATTCTTTGGAATGATACCAGAACGACACCTCAATGTATCAGGATGACCGAGACATATGGCGATCATCTGCTTGATATCACAAAAAACCGTGTTCTGGAAGGGTTTACACTACCTAAAATGTTATGGGTGAAGGAACATGAGCCTGAACTTTTTAAAAAAACTGCTGTTTTTTTGCTTCCGAAAGACTATTTGAGATTCCGTATGACTGGTGCGATTCACACCGAATACTCCGATGCAGCAGGAACTTTACTTTTACATATTACCCGCAAGGAGTGGAGCGATGAGATTTGCAATCAATTTGGCATTCCTGTAGATATTTGTCCTCCGCTTGTTGAATCTCATGATTGTGCAGGATCGCTGCTTCCGAACGTTGCGGCGGAGACAGGGCTGTTGGAAAAAACAAAAGTGTACGCTGGGGGAGCGGATAATGCTTGCGGTGCTATTGGAGCTGGTATTCTTTCTTCCGAAAAAACATTATGCAGTATTGGGACGTCAGGGGTCATACTTTCCCACGAAGAAGAAAAAGAAAGAGATTTTAAAGGGAAAGTTCACTTTTTTAATCATGGAAAACAGGATTCTTTTTATACGATGGGAGTCACGCTTGCTGCGGGATACAGCCTAAACTGGTTTAGGAGAATGTTTGCACCAAACGAATCGTTTGAGCAATTATTGCAGGGGGTGGAATCTATTCCGATAGGAGCAAATGGACTGCTATACACTCCTTATTTGGTTGGTGAAAGAACGCCGCATGCTGATTCTTCTATTCGGGGAAGTTTGATCGGAATGGATGGAGCCCACAAAAGAGAGCATGTTTTGCGGGCAGTAATGGAAGGCATCACATTCTCTTTACATGAATCAATTGAGCTATTCCGCGATGCGGGAAAATCAGTTCATACTGTTGTTTCTATTGGTGGGGGAGCTAAAAATGAACCGTGGCTTCAAATGCAAGCTGATATTTTCAATGCGAAGATCATTAAGTTGAAAAATGAACAAGGCCCAGCCATGGGGGCTGCTATGCTGGCTGCTTTTGGAAGCAGGTGGTTTGAATCCCTTGAAGAATGTGCAGAGCAGTTCATTCGTGAGACTGCGGCATATTATCCAAAGGAAGAAAATGCTCAAAAATATAAAACACTATTTGATTTGTATAAGAAAATTTACACTCACACAAAGGATTTAAATACAGCGTTGAAGAGCTTTCGAAAATACTAATGATAAGTGCTTGTAAGGAGTGTGTTCAGGAGATCAACGAAAGAAACATTAACGACAAGGCATCAAAGGCCTTTGATGACATCACGACAGTACGGTAAGGACCAAATACAATCCAATCAAACAGAAGGAATGCCAGTTGAAACAAAAAAAATGAAGTTTTTCTTAGCCGTTTTATTTAGTTTAGCGCTAACATTACCAACATGGTCAGCACAGGCGATAACGACTATCACCTCAAATCAAATTGGCTCCCAGAGTGGCTATGACTATGAATTGTGGAAGGATCATGGGGCCGCCAACAAATGTACTGACTATTGGAGGGAAAAGTAAATAACCCTTTTTTGAGTCAAATCCTGATTTGGTATCAGTCCAAATTCTTGATTTACGATAAATGTTTACATGCAAAGTACCCCTCACATTAACGTGACGGGGCGTTTTTTTCCCTATCTATTTTAGATTGATAAGCAGAATGGAAACCAGATCCTCCAATTGACGCAGGGGCAGAAGAGGTTTCATTTTCATTTGCATTGGAAGTTTCACTCAATTCTTTGGGGATGCATTCAGATACGTTGATGCTTTTTCAACCTAAATGTTTGTCTGTTTCACACAACCCTTGAATCCTCTGTTAGTCACATAACCATTCCTGCTCCAAATTAAAAGTTTTTCTGATTTTGCTACTTGCTCATCTTTCGTAAATTGGTCTATGTATTTTGTGTTTGGCTCATATACAAACGCGATTCTGGCCAATCCTTCTTTCAATAATGTCTCTTGAACAGATTTGCCATCTGCATAAACGTAAGCTAACAGTCTTCCATACTTATCTCTGCGATCGCCTTTATCAAATTCCAGCTGCAGCTTACCGCTGCTAACCAACTCCTTGTTACGCTTAGATGCATCTTCGCCATATGGTTGAACACATGAATCTGGTTTCTTCGTCTCAGGTGTGTCTATGAGCAAGTAGCGCACTGTGTCTATATTTCCGTTGTACCTAACCTTAATCGTATCCCCATCAACTACTTTATCTAATGTAACATCGACCAATTTCTTGTGATCTTTTAAATGAGATTTGCCATCCTTTTGCTCTGGCTGGTTATTTTCATTAGATAAAGTATCATGAGAGGCTTGCTCTGTCTTATTAGAATCTGAATGGCTTTTCTCTGCGTGATTTGATCCGCAAGCTGATAAAGTAATACTCAAAACTGCAATCATACTGACCAATACTTTTTTCATTGGATTCCCTCTTTAGAATGTAAGTTCATGATGCTCTCTTTTGATTGGTTGAACATCATCATTATAACGATATGGACATTTTTTGTGAATGAAAAATGTCCATTACACTAAGGAGGATAAATACACTGAAAATACTTACAGTAAGATTGCAAACTTCACATTGAAGTGACTAAAATATACTTATGACATAACAAAAACAAAGGATTATGAAAATGATTTTGACTGAAAATGCTTTTGGAATTATGATAATATCAGAAATGGCAATAATGTGACAAAAATATCACTACAACATAACAATAGCTTATGTGCACCGATGGCGGTTTTTCGTTTTTTGCTCGGGCTGGCTGTTGGGGGAGCTTCAGCGATGGTACCGGCCTTTTTGGCAGAAATGGCACCGCATGAGAAGAGAGGGCGTATGATAACCCAAAATGAGCTAATGATTGTCGGCGGGCAATTTTTAGCATATGTTTTTAATGCGGTTCTTGGTGTTACAATGGCAAATACCGGACATGTTTGGAGATACATGCTTGTACTTTGTGCTGTTCCGGCATTAATGTTATTTGCGAGCATGCTCATGATACCAGAAAGCCCAAGATGGCTAACCTCCAAAGGCAAAAAAAGTGAGGCGCTGCGTGTTCTTAAACAAATTCGAGAAGATAAACGTGCAGAAGCTGAATTTAGGGAAATTAAAGCAGCGGTAGAAAAAGATACAGACCTAGAGAAAGCATCACTCAAGTACTTTTCTACACCATGGCTGCGCCGTCTTTTACTGCTTGGAATCGGTATTGCTATCGTGAATCAAATTACAGGTGTTAATTCAATTATGTATTATGGCACTCAAATCCTTAAAGAATCTGGCTTTGGTACAAAACCGGCTTTAATCGCTAATATTGGGAATGGGTTGATATCGGTTATAGCAGTTATATTTGGGATTTGGCTGGTCGGAAAAGTGAGCCGGCGTCCAATATTATTGATTGGTTTGGCGGGAACGACTACAGCACTTTTATTAATAGCAACTTTCTCAATCGTGCTTGATGGATCTGCAGCACTCCCTTATGTTGTACTTTCTTTGACCGTTTTATTTCTTGCCTTTATGCAAGGATGCGTAGGGCCTGTGACTTGGCTGGTCATTGCGGAAATATTCCCTCAAAGATTAAGGAGGACTTGGTTCCGGAATAAGTGTTTTTTTCTGTGGATTTTAAACTTTATGATCGGCTTTGCTTTTCCGATATTGCTTAGTTCTGTAGGTTTATCTTTTACATTCTTTATATTCGTCGCGTTGGGTGTATTGGCAATCGGTTTTGTGTATAAATTCATGCCGGAAACAAAGGGGCGTACACTTGAAGAACTAGAAGAGCTCTTCCGATCTCAGCACGATAAAGATACCCCTGAAAAATCAGTTATTGAGGTTTAATTATCTATCTCTCTCTCTGCTTATAGGAAGGCTTTTTTGTTTGATTGAGAAAATCATAAACTTTTTAAACAAAATCAAAATCCCTCCGGTAGAGGAATTTTGATTCAGCATAAAAGAGGAATTTTAATGTATTTATAAAAAACTGCAAGTACAAACCTACACGTATAGTACTGGAGTTGATACCTTGAAAAATTCGCCATCTCTTATATAAAAACGAGGGATGCGGCGGCTTAATGTAGACACCACTTCATAGTTAATCGTATTGAGCATTTCAGCAATTTCATCAACTGAAATCTCAGCTCCTTTTTGCTGACCGTAAATCACGACTTCCTCTCCTTGTTTACCTTCACCGTCTTCTCCTAAACTAACCATAATCATATCCATAGTCACTCTTCCCGCCACTGGCACTCGTTTCCCTCGATGAAGAACAAACCCGCGGTTGGAAAGCGCGCGAGAATAACCGTCAGCATATCCGATCGGGAGTGTAGCAATTACTTCGTCGGGTTCTGCAATGTATGTAGCACCATAGCTAATGGTTCGAGGTTCTGTCCGCATCGTTTTCACATAAGCGATACGCGCCTTTAAACTTAATGCAGGTTCAAGTTTCACGAGGTTTAGTTGTTTGATATAGGCTGAAGGATATAAACCATATAAGCCTATGCCTAAACGAATCATATCAGCACTAAATTCCGGAAAAGCGATAGCTGCCGCCGTGTTGTTCATGTGCACGGTGGGCAGTTCAATGCCCTGATGTTTTAAAAAGCTGAGAAAACTAATAAACTTTTCGTGCTGCAGCTTGGTTAGTGTAGTGTCTGCTTCGTCGGCGGTTGAAAAATGTGTAAATATCCCTGCCCACCTGAGGGATTTGCTTGCATTTAGTGCTTTCACTACTGCTAATAGCTCTTCCTTTGTGCGTACACCTAATCGCCCCATGCCAGTATCCACGTTAATATGAATAGCCAGCCGGTCAGTACTCGCTTCTTTTTCCAATATCTCGTTAGCTTCTTTTATCCAATCAACCTGAAATGCTGATAATGTTATGTTCCAAGCTGCTGACTTTTTCACACAACTAAGGGAGGTAAAACCAAGCACAAGGATAGGTGCTGTAATCCCCGCTTTTCGTAAAACGATTCCTTCCTCCACGCTGGCAACAGCGAGCTCACTCGCCCCGTGTTCCAGTGCATGACGCGCCACTTCTACAGACCCATGACCATAACCGTTCGCTTTTACGACAGCCATAATTTTGCTCTTATTTGGAATATGACGGCGAATCGCTCGTAAATTTTTTTTTATGGCATCAAGATTGACTTCGATCCAAACTTCTCGGCAAAGCTTTGTCATTAACGCTTCCTTCCTTCTTATGGAATAGTAAAAACCGCATTTAGCCGCAAACATAAATGTTAATTGTTGGATACTTTCCATCTTATTTTATTCAACTTCATTTGAAATCATTCAACAGCCAATCTATGGTAAACAAGATGTTACCGATGCCGAAGTTGTACATAAATAACTTGCTTTCAGTGATCTATAACCCAAACATGAAACGGTTCTGTCTTCCGGAAAGATTCCATTAACCGGAAATCTTCCGCGTAGAAGTGCTCGGGAAAAATAAGCAGGACATTTATATGAAGGTGCTGGCCGGGCTAATTCTTCTTGATAAAGAAAGGGGAATGCCTATGTTACTGAATATTGGAAGAACTTTTTAAATAAGAAGGACTGAGAAAATTCGTAAAAGAAGATCGGTATCAAACGTCCTGTTCCACAAATCGAACATATGAGTATATAATTAAATTCATATTGAGAATCATTTAAATGAGGGATATACATGAAAAGGGGAGTAAGTTTTCAAATACCGAATGAATATGGAAATTATCTATGGAGAATACTGCAGCCATTTGAAATAGCTAATTATTTGTGGCAAGCGAGTGGAGAATCCTATTTTGTTGTAGACGGAGAGCTAGGTGATGAGGAGCTCTTTAATGATTACGCCATTGTAGAAGGGACTGACTTTGCGAATCGATTAAAAACAAATCAGTACTATACCATTTTTGTTGAACTGCAAGCATTTCCATTTGGAAAAACAGTTGATCTAGTCAAGACATATGAAGAGTTTGTTGACAGTGATTGCGAATTTGTCCTATTGATAGCTGATAACAGTTATGTTTCGATATACTGTAAAAACAAAAATACGATTGAAAAATTATACTTCAATGCAATAAAGAATGATTTTGGGGAAGTTCAATTTATAACTGATGAAAACGACGCAAGAACAGGCCTTACCGTATGATCATTCAATAAAGTTAAAGGAGTAATACATATGACAATGCAAATTAAAATCAAATATATAGATGAAACACAAACAAGAATCAGCAAAATTGAGCAAGGGGATTGGATTGATCTTAGAGCTGCTGAAGATGTAGCAATCAAAAAAGGTGAATTTAAACTTGTCCCATTAGGTGTAGCAATGGAATTGCCTGAAGGTTACGAAGCTCATGTCGTTCCTCGTTCAAGTACATATAAGAACTTTGGCGTTATTCAAACAAACTCAATGGGTGTTATCGATGAGTCGTACAAGGGAGACAACGATTTCTGGTTCTTTCCTGCTTATGCGTTACGTGACACAGAGATTAAGAAAGGGGATCGGATCTGCCAGTTCAGAATCATGAAAAAGATGCCTGCACTTGAATTAATTGAAGTTGGGCGTTTAGGGAATCAAGATAGAGGCGGACACGGTTCAACTGGAAGAAAGTAAATAATAAAAACTTGGCTGTATTCATGCTGTGATCTGAACAATGGAGGTTTCAGCCAGGGTACATATCATCATACGCATAAATCGAAATGTTATGCTCAGACTATATTTCCAATATTTAAGTAAAAATTGCATCCCGCAATAATAAAATAAAGAGCTCCATGATATCTTTGTTTTTTCCTAAAAGAATCAATCCCAAAGTAAATAAAAAGTGCAACAAAAATCAGTTGAACATAAGAAAAAAATTTAGGGTTATAGTTGAAAAATGAATAGATTAATAACATTAAAAGAATGAGGCAACAACAGATCTTAATAAGTTTAAGCAAAAAATAACACTCCTTATATAAACAGTCATTTTAAATTTAACACATATTAGGAGAGGTTGCAGGGGGGATATTAAATAACAGAATACTTTTATCTAGATTTTTATAGGTAGGAGAAGGCAACTAAAAACAAATAATGACGCTAATTATTAGCCAGGTTAAATAACATGTTTTGATTAATAATTGAATTTAGAGCAGCTATGGGTCAAGTTCAAAATATAAGATGAAATGAGACACAAGTCTTCACAAAAAAATCTGCGATCGTCGAAAAATAGCATAAAAAAACCCCCGGTATGTCGCCGGGGATAAATAGATGTTTAAGCGATTTAGTGATGTTTTTTATACGATTCGACAAAATCATAATAATGCTCATCGTCATCATAATACTTTTTTTCGTAATGATAATCGTGATCATCATAATACTTTTTGTCGCAATCATCATGTTTTTTATCATGGTCGTAATACTTTTTGTCGTAATCATAATGTTTTTTATCATGATCATAATATTTTTTGTCGCAATCATAATGCTTTTTATCATGGTCGTAATACTTTTTGTAATACGTTTTTTTCCAAGTGTAATACTCTTCTTTATATTTTTTATAATAACCCAATTAAATTCCTCCTTTTATTTCATTCGAAATTAATTTATGAGGTTTAAATAATATGGTATGGTCAAATGAAATAATAATAGTAAAAAGAGGCTGTTTAAAAAAACTTTCTGAAAAACAAAACAGATTAACTGCTTATTAAAAGGCGAAAGGACTCAATAACTGTAAATAAGTATAAAATCATAAAGTGTATGCAGAAGATTCATAAAGAGGGATATTTGAACGTCTCGAAAATTCAAGAGCTCTATGATGTTATTTTGATGCTGCCTTTAAAAAGATTTAATGTTAGACCTCAACAAACAGCAGAACCGGTCAGAATATCATAAAAGAAAGGTCAATGATCAAATGAATAAAATGATAGGGAATTTGTTTTAAAGAAAGCCCAATTGCACATGGACAAATGACAATTGATATGGAGGTAAAATACAATGCATTAAACAGAGGGAGCGATTGGAGGATATAATGTGTTTAGACAATATCCAATTTGGTATACACAAACACCTTACTATTTAAATTTTCATGTGCCTCAATATCAAATCATTTCTTATAATCCTCAACAATGTTATCAACGGTGTATGTATCAAACAGGCGGTAACTATGAGCTATGTGGCAGACTGTGCTATGAGGATATACAGGTGTAAAAGAGGGGGCTAACTCCTCTTTTACAGTGATTGGAATAAAAATCTCGATTTATATGCACTGCACGTGCTTAGTATTTGCGTTAATATTGTTTTCGTAATACATTATGCCAAGGAACTGAAAATGAAAGAAGGATATGAATAGTCATGACTCAATTCGATAAACAATACAATTCAATCATAAAGGACATTATGAATAATGGAATCTCAGATGAAGAATTCAATGTCAGAACCAAGTGGGACTCTGATGGAACACCGGCTCATACACTTAGCGTCATCAGTAAGCAAATGAGGTTTGACAACTCAGAAGTGCCTATTTTAACGACAAAAAAGGTAGCCTGGAAAACAGCTATTAAAGAATTGCTTTGGATTTGGCAGTTAAAATCTAACGATGTTACTGAATTAAACAAAATGGGCGTACATATTTGGGATCAGTGGAAACAAGAAAACGGCACTATCGGAAATGCATATGGATTTCAGCTGGGGAAGAAAAACAGAAATCTAAATGGAGAAAAAGTGGATCAGGTTGATCATCTCCTTCATCAATTGAAGAACAATCCATCTTCACGCAGACACATTACAATGCTGTGGAATCCTGATGAACTAGACGCAATGGCATTAACACCATGTGTATACGAAACTCAATGGTATGTTAAGCAAGGTAAGCTCCATCTCGAGGTAAGAGCACGGAGTAATGATATGGCATTGGGGAATCCATTTAATGTATTCCAGTATAATGTTTTGCAGCGCATAATTGCTCAAGTGACGGGTTATGAGCTTGGTGAATATATCTTTAACATTGGTGATTGCCATGTGTACACACGTCATATCGACAATTTGAAAATTCAAATGGAAAGAGAACAGTTTGAAGCACCTGAATTATGGATCAATCCTGAAGTCAAAGATTTTTATGACTTTACGATTGATGATTTCAAGTTAATTAACTATAAGCATGGGGACAAGCTTTTATTTGAGGTAGCAGTTTAATGCTGCCTCTTTATTGATCACTGTATTGTAGTAGGCGATCTTAATTTTATTTCTAAGACATCAGGAAGATGAATTAAATTGGATTATCGAAGAAGTTAAAAAGATTAATACATATATATTTTAAAGACTCATATAAAAAAGATTAACTTTTAAAGTTAATCTTTTTTATTTAGAAGAAAATATCCTAATTTTGAAACTAAATACAAAGTGAAAGCGATCATTAAGGTTCTGGATATTACAATTCCATGAATGGCGAGATCATATCCAGCAGGTATCAACGCTTTTGTATTAAACATAAAATACATTGATATTAGAAGCGCTATAATAACCAAAAGCATTCCAATAGGACCTGTCTTTCCATATTTCATACAATTTCCACCCTAAATTAAAATATGATATAACAAACAAATGAGCTGAAGATTCTGATGATTATTTCTAAAATAAACCAAGCTATGAACAGCATGCTATTTTTTGTGTAATTGTCCTAATAATACCGCCTGGCAATGCCGGCGGCCTTTTTCTGCTTCTTTATTTATTAACAGAAATCGTAACGTTATTTCCTGAAACAGAAACCTTTGCGGAATCCTGTGTATCTACCACAGGTGTGACGGCTTTATTGTCAATTGTAATATTGTTAAAAGCAGTTGAAAAAGTTGTTTTGATGGAATTACGCTGACTTTCATAAGATACCGCCGCGGTAGCAAGTGTTTTCCATTTTGAAATCGTGCCGATGTTGGTTCCTTGGATTTCTGTGATAATCCGCCCGGTATAACCATCATTGTTCGTTCCCCAAAGGGTCATGCGTGTATTGCCATTCAAATTTTTATAGATTGTCATTTGGACTGTGCTTCCTGGACGGAAGCCTTTAGTGTATGTGAATTTGTCCTTTCCTTCGATGTACGTTTCTTCATTTTTGGACCCCACCTTCATGAGGGGCTTCCAGACGTTGTATTGTTTGCTGTACTGAAGCCCGATATCCGCCTCAGTTCCATTAGTTGCGCTAAATCCTGAATAAATATAAGGAGTGGAGACCGAGTCTTCATGTTTTACCGTGTCCGGAAGCTTGATTTTAGCTGTGAAAACTTGGCCAGTACTGTTCAGGTAGGCGCGACCGCCGATGCCTTTAGGCAGCTGAGAAGCTGCTTTTGCGACTTGAGTGTCTGCCGCGGGCAAGCCTGTAATACCCGATGAAAGTGTTCCGAAAAGAACTGCTGTTCCTACTGCACCTGCAATCAATACTTTTTTCAACAAAATTCCCCCTTTTGATAGTGGTTTCGCTATTCATTATACCTTATTTTGGAATTGTGTTTATGTATATAAATCGACAAAATATTTCATTTGCCAGTAAATTTCATGTTGGATTGTTTATATATGGCGAAACTGCTCTTCCAATCTGAAACTTTATACATTTATTAGATCAAATGATTAGCTCACTATCGTTTTAACCGATTTGAAATCTTCCTCAAAATAAAAGCACAAATGCTTAAAGAAATGATAATCAAAAGAATGACCGCCATTGTTTTCCAGCCGATAAAGAAGGGATGATCTTTAATAACTGCTTGTCCATGCAAAATCATAAAAGAACAGATACCGACTAAAAAAAGAAAACAAATACTTAGGATCGCCAACGAGTTACGTGTATATGTTTTCAATTCCTCTTTAACATACAGCAAAACGAATACAAAGCAGCTAACATTGGCAATCGTTTTTATTACATCAAAGTTTTTCATGGCAATTGATATAAATAGGCAAAGTAACATGAGATAAAGTGCTATGTTTTTAGACAAAGAATCTCTCATTTTATATATGACCCTTAAAAAGCTTACAAAAGTTCCTTTATAACAACAATACTTGGAAGCAGAACCAATCGCACTTACATAAACTAATTAAACTATGTACTAAATTTTCAACATGAATTTAGATTCAGTCATTAAGGAAAACTTCAGATTATACCAACAGTAGGTCAAACAAAAAAACCCGGCATTAGCCGGGGAAAAAGTGAAAACGAGGAGATGTTTAATGGAGTTTAGTAATGTTTCTTACGCTTTTTATACTCAACAACATAATCATAGTCTTTTTTGTCGTGATCATAATATTTTTTATCATAGTCATAATATTTTTTGTCATAATCACAGTCGTAATATTTTTTATCATGGTGATCGTATTTTTTATCATATTCGTAATACTTCTTATAATACGTTTTTTTGACAGTGTAATACTCTTCTTTATATTTTTTGTAATAACCCATATTTACTCCTCCTTTATTGTTGATACGCTTTATTATATGGCGAATTGATTGTGCGGCTTGGACAGTTAAAATCATAGAAGAAAAAAAGGGCTGTCCAAATCATAGAAAAAGAGGCAGATGACACAGAAACAAATCAAAATAAAAGCCGATTTTTCATCGGCCCAATCATTTATCTTATATTAGTTTGTCTTCTTTGTTTTCTGAAATCACTTTTTCTCACATCCTTAGTCAGTCAGCTGGTCACTTGTTTACATTCTGATAAGGCTTTTCCTGCATAACAGCCAAGCGCGGGCAGTTTATCATGTCCAAATACGAAAAACCTTACAAATAAAATAACGAGTAAATTTGTGCAGTTTAATTCCATGCTCTCTTGCTGAAGAATAACCAGCTAAACAAATGATAAGAGATGACGGTTAAAATGAAAATGCGTTTATTTTGAACATTTTAAAAACCGGCAGCTGGCGCAACGAAATCACATGCGGGATTCATAATACTGCTGCAGCTGAATATAATGTCCAATGCCATTTGCAAAAAAAAGCGGGGAGGGTTGAGCTGGATTAAATGTGGTTGACGCTGGCTAGTATCTATAGGTTTTACGAACAAGGTAAGGAGTATTGAGATCATATCGGCCATACGGGAAGGCATATCAGAATCGAATTCAAAGAAATGATACGTATAGTACTATGACTTGATATGATTGAAGTAGAGGAGAGATTTGGATGATGCGATTTACTAAGGTAATTGGATTCCTGTCTGTTTTAGGATTCGCTGCGGTTTTTCCATTAACAGCACAAGCAGAACAAGCGGGGACTGCAGGAGCTGGAGAGTGGGATAAGCTAGGGACTTACACATATACTTATTCAAGTCCGACGGTATATTCGAGCGGAGGAGATTTTAGAGTATGCCTTTCAGGAAGCACTCCTTTTTCTGTTTCGCTGCACTTATATGAGGATGATGGCGGTGACAATCCTGATGATTATGTAGGGTCAAACTATTTTTCGCCCGGAGAATGCCATACCTTTAGCAGTATTGGAAAATTTGTAGATGGGAGCAATAACAAGGCCGAGTTCTTTGTTACCGATTACTCTGGTAAATCAAAAACCGTTACGTTTTATGATTGATGGCCTTAGACTTTTGAAAACAAAAGAGAGAGACACCTCTCTCTTTGTCTATTCTTCGACAGTCTTACGAAGTCGTTCATTTACAATACCTGTCCAGCCTCCATCCATCTTATCGCGTATGATAGAGCTCTTCTCGTTTGCTTTGCCGATCACTTCATTTGGCTCCTTCCAGCCGCCGTGAATAAGGGTAAACCTCGTCTTTTCTCCCAAGTCTTCTAATTGAAAGGTAACGACCCAGCCATCTGTATCCCATTCAAATGAAAGTTCAGTGGGAACTTGAACAGTCAAAACTTTACAAGGAGACGGCCCAAACGGTGATTGTAAGTGGAATTCTTGTCCTTCTTTCAGCTGAAAGTCATTGGGCATAAACCACTTGGCGATGCCTTCTGAAGTGGAGACTGTTTCCCAGACCTTCTGAATAGGTGCCTCCAGGATCATATTTTTTGTAATATCCGGTAATGTATTTTCGTGTTTTTGATTCATTCTGCTTACCTCTTGGCATATGATGTTTTTTTCAATTAAATCATATAATAACTAATAAGATCATGTCCATAGCCTGCATGATTTATGCTGGAGCCTGTTGGTGAACATTGTCTCAGTCATCCAGTTTGATCTGTGAAAGGGGTTGTTCTGGGTGTACGAGAAAGAAAATACGGAGAGAGAGTACATCTTAGTCTTTTCATTCCTGATTGTTTGTGCAGCGGCGATGGTTATTTTTGAACCGGAAATCCTGTTCAGCCAAATCGTTCTGCGCGGATTTGATGCGTTCATCAGTTTTGTTTTATTAGCTAATGTGCTGTTTTTCTGGAGAAGGAATAAACGTATAGCTATGTTTCAGGAGTTTTAGCTGTCATCAATTTCATAATGGTTATATTAATCTAAAACAGGAGGTTTTTTATGCTTGGAAAAATCAAAGCAGCCATTGATAACAGTCCAGGAAAGCCGGCTAGAATCGTAGTTAGTGAAAAAACGTTTCAGCAACTAGAGAAAGAGATGCGCTTTGTTTACGTTTCCAAACCAAAAACGATAATGGGAATACCTGTGGAAGTGTCAGATCAGGCAGAAAGCTTCAAACTGGAATATTAGTTTATTCCGGACTGCAAAAAAAGCTCGATTTGAGCCTTTTTATGATAATAAAGTTAAGATTCGTTATCATTTCAAACTAGCGCTTGCAAACATGTTTCAGTTTTTTATACTTAAGTGGAGTGTTTCTGCTTTTTAAAAATGCTGAGAACATGGGAGGGAGCAATGCACAAACATAAGCGCAACAGCTTTAAAACTCTGATAGAAATTTTAATTATTTCAACAAGGCTTGGGTTTACATCATTCGGAGGTCCCATTGCTCATCTGGGCTACTTTTATGAAGAATATATTCGCAAAAGAAAATGGCTGGATGAAAAAAGCTATGCTGATTTGGTTGCTTTATGCCAATTTCTGCCTGGACCGGCGAGCAGCCAAGTTGGGATTGGTGTTATGCGTGGCGGGTTACTTGGCGGTATCGTTTCATTTCTTGGCTTTACGCTACCCTCTGTTTTGGCACTTATTTTATTCGCCCTTTTGTTAAAAAGTACCGATATAGAGCAAGCCGGCTGGATTCATGGTTTAAAAATCGTGGCGGTTGCAGTTGTTGCACATGCTATAACAGGAATGGCTCAAAAACTGACGCCTGAAGTTAAGCGAAAAACGATTGCTTTGTTTGCATTGGTTGTTTCACTTTTAGGGCAAACCGCGTTTGCCCAAGCAGGTATTATAATCATCTCAGCAGCAATTGGTTTTTTACTGTTTAAAGACTCTATCGACAAAAAAGAATCAGCATTCCATTTTCCTATTTCTAAGACATTCGGAACAGTGTGTCTTTCATTATTCTTCGTCTTGCTTGTTCTCCTGCCTGTTCTGCGAGAATCTGCGGATTTGCGCTGGCTTTCTATGTTTGACAGCTTTTACAGGGCTGGTTCCTTGGTTTTTGGCGGGGGACATGTTGTATTGCCGTTATTGGAACGGGAATTTGTACCATCCGGAATGATCAGCAAAGAAGCATTTTTAGCAGGATATGGTGCAGCACAAGCTGTGCCGGGTCCGTTATTTACATTTGCCGCCTATCTGGGTGCAGTCATGGGCGGCTGGCAGGGCGGAATGTTAGCTGCTATCGCCATTTTCCTGCCTGCGTTTTTGCTGATTTTAGGTGCGTTGCCCTATTGGGATGTTTTGCGGAGAAATCCTAACCTAAAGGGAGCTCTTGCAGGAGTGAATGCAGCGGTAGTCGGAATTTTAATTTCAGCTTTTTATTTTCCAATTTGGACAAGTGCGATTTTGAATCCGATTGATTTTGCATTTGCGGCCATATTGTTCAGTATGCTTGCTTATTGGAAGCTGCCTCCTTGGGTGATTGTAAGCACTGGTGTGATTGGCGGATTTCTTCTGAACCTTCTATAAATTTGATTCCTTTAAAGCGTGATGAAGACGTTCATCATGCTTTTTTTTATTGAAAAAAAAGACGAACATAAAAAGTAGATGTGCGGGAAAAATAATCCTATTAGACAGAAGGGAATTGGCAGATGGATAACATGATATCAACACTTACTGACTGGATTGTGTGGTTTCAAGCGTTAGTTGTATTTCTCATTCCATATGCAATCTATAAAGTGTTTACTTGGATTCATATATAAGAAGGTGCAATTATGAGGTGGCGGAGCAATCAGTACAAAACACAGAAGCAGCATCAAGAATCAGATCATACAAACACTGAAAAGCAGGATCATGATGTGTTAACCGGTAATGCCGGATATGACATTGAGCATCTAAAAAGGAAAATCGGACATAACGGAGACGTTCATTTCCGTGAACTTGAGATCACTCATTTACATGTGAAAGCAGCATTGATCTTTGTTGATGGACTGTCTGATCAGGATTTGGTCAATAAAGGACTATCAGCGTTAGTCATGAATCAGCCTCATCAGGTAAGTGACGAAATTTCCCAATCTGGTAAAGGTATATTGACTTCGCAGTATATAAAGAATCAAATCGGATCAATCGGTGATGTCATAGAATCAGAGAAAATCAGTGAAATCGTGCTGAATGTTTTTATGGGTTCAACAGCGCTTCTTATTGACGGAATGCCGCAGGCCTTTCTTCTGGGAACAGTAAAAAAACAAAATAGAAGTATCGAGGAGCCGCTTTCAGAAGCACTTGTCAGAGGGCCGCGCACGGGTTTTACAGAAGAGTTGAGTACGAATACAGCTCTTTTAAGACAGCAAGGAAAAAATGATCAATTAACATTGCAGAAATTTGAAGTAGGGACACGGCTAAAAAAGGATTTGATCATTGCTTATATGAATGACATTGCAGATCCCAAAGTGGTCGAGGAAGTAAAAAAAAGAGTAAGAGGGATTGAGATCGATCATTTGCCGGAATCAGGCTACGTTGAACAGCTAATTGAGGATAATTATTTGAGCCCATTCCCGCAAGTACAGAGTACAGAACGGCCTGATCGAGTCATAAGCGGATTAATGGAAGGAAGAGTAGC
Organism: Bacillus rugosus; assembly: GCF_023238245.1. Classification (NCBI taxonomy): domain Bacteria; kingdom Bacillati; phylum Bacillota; class Bacilli; order Caryophanales; family Bacillaceae; genus Bacillus; species Bacillus rugosus. Next base: position 1,935,869 of record NZ_CP096590.1, read on the forward strand.
CATTCTGCTTGACGGCACGCCGTTTGCCTTGCTTGTTCCGGTTACTTTCAGCATGGTGCTTCAATCGCCTGAAGATTATTATGAACGATGGTTCCCAAGCTCGCTCATCAGATTGCTGAGGTTCATTGCGGCAATCATAACGTTATTTGCGCCGGCTTTATATATATCATTTATTTCTTTTCATCCGGGGTTAATTCCGACCAAACTGGCTATTTCAATTTCTGGGACGCGTCAGGGTGTTCCATTTCCATCCCTCATTGAAGCCTTATTTATGGAAATTGCGATCGAAATTTTACGGGAAGCGGGGCTTCGTCTGCCAAAACCGATCGGACCTGCAATAGGAATAGTTGGCGGATTAATTATCGGGGAAGCAGCAGTGCAAGCGGGGATTGTCAGTCCTATCATGGTCATTGTCGTTGCGCTCACAGCAATCTCTTCATTTGCCATCCCGCATTACAGTACAGGGATAGCACTTCGAATGCTTCGGTTTGGTGCAATGTTTTGCGCGGCGGTGTTTGGATTATTTGGTGTCATTATGTATTATCTCCTGCTAAGCAGCCATGTCGTAAAGCTAAAGAGTTTTGGTGTCCCATACGCAAGTCCGGCAGTGCCTTATCACCTGAAAGATTGGAAAGATTTCGTCATCAGAATGCCTCTTTTAGTCATGAAGCGCCGGCCTAAAATGATGAATACAGATAATACAAAACGGGTGAAGTGATGAACTCAACAGGATGGTGATAAAGTCTCATGTTCAGCCCAACCAGTAAAATTACAACCGCTCAAGCAACGATTATCATCATTAATTATATGCTTGCTGCCGGAGTTCTTACGCTCCCTCGGACAGTAACAGAACAAACGAAATCTCCTGATGGATGGATTTCAGTTTTATTAGGCGGGGTCATCGCCGTAATAGCCGGGATCATCATAGTTAAATTAAGCCAGCAGTATCCTAAGGAAACATTTTATGAATATTCCAGACATATTGTAGGGAAATGGATCGGCGGTTTGATCAGTATCGTTTTCATTGCTTATTTTTTGGTGCTCGGTGCATTTGAAGTCAGAGTCATGTCCGAAATCGTGGAGTTTTTTCTCCTTGAAGGGACACCGTCTTGGGCCATTATTATGATAGTTCTTTGGATTGGGCTTTATTCGATTACACAAGGGCTTGATCCGATTGCCCGGCTTTTTGAAATGATCTTTCCGATTACGGTCATCATCTTTTTAACGATAGCCCTCATGAGCATAGGGATATTTGAGATCAACAATTTACGCCCTGTATTTGGGGATGGAATAATGCCGATTCTCAAAGGAGTAAAGACAACGACCCTTTCGTTTACATGTTCGGAAATTATGCTCATTTTAGTGGCGTTTATGAAAAAACCAAAGAATGCAATGAAAGCCGTTGTGTTCGGGACAGGTGTTGTGAGCTGTTTTTATATCATTACGCTGATTATGGTTATCGGTGCACTATCAGTTGATGGAGTTGTGACGAGAACATGGCCGGGACTTGACCTGATGAGAAGTTTTGAAATACCTGGTTTAATATTTGAACGGTTTGAATCATTTCTGCTTGTCATTTGGATTATGCAGCTTTTTGCGACATTTATTATCACTTTTTATGCAGCTTCTTTGGGAGTCTCGCAAGTTTTCAAAAAGAAACCACTTTCTTGTATGTTTGGGCTGCTTCCTGTTATTTATATCTTCTCTTGCATGCCAAAAAATGAAAATGACGTGTTTATTTTGGGCGATATGGTCAGTCATTTGGCTTTGTATATATTTGGCGCTTTGCCGATTTTGCTTTTAGTCATATCGAAATGGAGGAAAAGAGGTGAAAAGTAACATAAAACATCCAGTGTCCGCTATTGTCATAGTATGTCTGCTGATGGTTTGCGTAACAGGATGCTGGAGCAGCCGGGAAATAGAAGAGCTGGGTCTCACATTCGCTATCGCAATTGATAAAGGAAGAGAAACAAACACTGAAAAAGAGTTACAAGAAGAGGGCGGGAGCTATCCGAAAAAAGACAACATTACGCTGACCTATCAATTTGTTAATGAAAAAGCGGCAGGCGCGGGTACAAGCGGAGGAGGCGGTGGCGCACAAGGGGCGCAAAAAGCGTATATTAATATTAGTGAAACGGGGGATTCGTTACAGCAGATTGGAAGTGAGGTTGCGTTAAGAAGGGACCGTGAAGTATTTAGCCCGCATTTAAAAGTTGTGGTCATGAGTGAAGATGTGCTGCGTACATATCCTATCGACAAAATGCTAGATCAGCTTTTTCGTGATAATGAAATCAGGCTGAGCTGTCTTGTTTTATCTGCAAAAGGGCAGGCGAGAGATGCCCTTCAGCTGAAAGAGAGCGGTGAAATTCCTGCATTTCGGCTGATTGGATTAGGCGAAAATGAACATAAAGTTTCACGAATTCTTCCCCCTGTGACACTCGCGAAACTAATCGGAAAACTGCATTCCGGCAGCAGTTTTTTATTGCAAAATGTGGTCTCGGCAAATGGAGCGGTCAAGTTTTCCGGAGCAGCGGTAATCAACGGGAAGTCTAAAAAAATGATCGGCACTTTAAATGAATATGAAACGGAGGGGATTACATGGATTGCCGGGGAGGGAAAAGGCGGAGTTGTCAAAAGCTATGATAAAAAGAGCCAACAGGTGATTGCTTATGATATCAATAACATAAAAAGCAAAATCAAGCCGATAGTAAAAGGAACAGATATTTCATTCCATGTCGATATAAAATCAGAAGGAGATTTGGTTGAAAACTGGAACACAAAAGAGACGTTGGACACTCAGTTTTTAGAACGTATTGAAACCAATACTGAAAATGAAGTAAAGAAAATAGTCGATAATGTATTAAAAAAAATCCAGCATGAATATAAAGTAGATGTTGCGGGTTTTGATGAATCTTTAAGACTTGAGCATCCGGGCTTATGGAAAAAGATGAAAAATAACTGGGATGACACCTTCAGTAAGGCTGACATCACTTACAGCGTAAACGCCACAATTAATCATTATGGAACGGTTAAAACTCAGTGATGAAATAAATAGATGCTTAAAAAGAAGAGAGGGGAATATCTCTTCTTTTTCTATGCATTTTTCAGGATTAAAATACTTTTTTTAGGAAGATGTATTTTTAAAAACGATCAATATGCTAATATAGGAATTGCTTCAAATAGAAGGGAGGAGGGGCTATGAGACAGAAACCGATTTATGTAGAAATCAAAATGAGATCTGATCTGGATAAGCTCTGGGAATATACACAAAACCCATCGTTGCATAAAGAGTGGGACCTCCGGTTTTCAAACATCACGTATTTGCATAAGCAGCCTTGCGAAAGGCAGCAGTTTCTTTACGAAACAAGGATAGGCTTTGGTTTAAAGGTATCGGGTACAGGAGAAACAGTCGGTGTATTCGACAAATGTTCATCTGAAAGAGTTTCCTCACTGGCTTTTAGCTCTGATCATCCGTTATCTCTGATTCAGCATGGCAGCGGGTACTGGAAGTATATACAACGAGACAACGGGAAAATGACGTTTTTAACACAGTACCAATACAAAACAGCCTACGGAGTGCCGGGAAGATGGATCGATTGCTTATTATTTCGGCCGCTTCTTGGCTGGGCGACTGCATGGAGTTTCGATGCTTTAAGACTTTGGATTGAGCAAAATAAACATCCGAAACACTCCATTCGATCTGCTATCGTCTATGTGTTAATGTGTCTGTTTTTCAGTCTGTTTTGGATTTATCAAGGTTTTACAGGTTTTGAAACAAGCATTTTAGTAGGAACAGCTGAGATAGGATGCGGTATTTTGTGGCTGATTCCATTAAAGAGAAAGTGGATCATTCATGTTGTCCAGGCTTGTATTTTTGCTGGATTCGCTTTTCTAGGTTCTGAGATATTATTATGGATTCTGTTAAGTGTTTTTTCTGCGGCAAGCGGCATTCTTAGTCTGCAGCTCCCCAGTGCCCGGCATACAAAACGAAAGAGAAAGAAGTGACATTGTGAGTTCGATATATGAAAAAACGATCAAGAACTATCATTTGCTGCATCCCAAGCTGCAAAAACGATATCAATTAGACGAATCTCATACATTCAGCGGGACAGGAACGATGTCAGAAATAAGCGGAGGCTCTTTTCTGGTCAGAATGCTGTTAAAGCTGGGTGTTTTTTTCAGGTGCTTCTTTTCAGAAAGAGGCAAAGACATCCCATTTATGATAAAAAATAGAACTTGTCTTTTGAATCGGGAACATACCGGAATAGAATGGAAACGTACATTTTTCTTTACAGGCAAAAAACGTTTCTTTGACGCGATCATGGTATACGACGAAAAAGAAGATAGAATGCTTGATTTCTTCGGCAAACCTCATCTTCTGCTGTCTGTTTTAGCATTCGAGGCATCTCCTGACGGCTCTCTAACGATTACTTCGGGAAAGCAATGGCTATTGATATGCGGAAAAAGAATACCGCTACCAAAATGGCTGACCGGTACATCCGTTGTTTGCGAAACGTTTGACGAAAGCAAAAATTGCTTCACCATTCAAGTGCATGTCCAAAATACAATTCTCGGGACTCTTTTCTTTTATAAAGGAACGTTTCAGGAAGAAGAGTTAGAATCATGCTGAAACGAAATGGCATGGTCAGTGCGCTTTGCTTTATAGGATTTCTTGCGGCGGAAACACCCCATATCTCAGTGGCAGAGGCACTTGTTTTGTTATCCATTCTTATTTTCGTACCGGGAATTTTTCCTTTTGTCTTTCATCAACCTCAGTTTCGGGCTGCTCAATCTCTAGAATCTGCGTTAATGAAGTGCTATCCGGCAGCAGCTATCTTTGCGGTGCTGGCTCTTGTGACAGACATCGGGGGTTTCGCGCTGATCTGGTGGATGTACACAGTATTTATGGCGTTATATGCGATTCTTCGCCTCTGGCAAACAAAGATACATAGAATCGAAGAGACATCAGTTCTGTTCGGGCTTATCTATTTGGCGGGCGGAGGGTTTTGGTTTTTTGCTTATACTGCACATTTGCAGATCATGCAATTCGGCCCTCTCATCATTTTGCTGACTGCTGTCCACTTTCACTATTCAGCTTTTCTTATCCCGATCTTTAATGGCTTGCTCGGGAGAATCACCAGAAAAAATCGGATATTGTACAGGTGGATAACATGGGTGATTTTAATTTCGCCCCTTCTTATCGCGCTTGGCATCACATATTCAAAAACACTTGATATCATTGCGGTTGGCATCTATATGGCGGCGCTTTATCTTCACACATTTTTGGTGTTCACCACAGCTTTTCGAAGCACGACAGGGAAATTTCTTATTCGGCTTTCTTCTGCCGTACTAATGATAACGATCACTTTCTCGATGGTTTATTCATTTGGTGTATTTCGGCAAGACGTTACACTAACCATTAATCAGATGATTTGGATTCACGGTTTTGTTAACGCGTTTTTTGTTATATTGCCCGCTCTCATAGGATGGAGAATAGAAGATCCGAAGCCCTTTGATGCAGACAGCGGAAAGGCATTCAGCCGTATCTACGGAAAAAGAAGGATTGGAAAAGACTTTTTAGCTAACATTCAAGCTGAAAATAACGTACCGTACAGAGGGCTTGTGGATGATATGGGAAGCCTTCGTTCAAAAGATTTTTTACCGGAAAATCTGGCGCCGTTCATCCTATCGTTTTATGAACAAACCATTGATTATAATGTAAAGGCAAAAGTGACGTGGAGCACATGGTTTCGGCCGTTTGCAATTGTTTACGAATGGTTCAGCAGAAGAACCGGCCAAATACATCTGTCGACGAACCCTGACTGGTATAGGATGTCCAGCTCGATAAAGGGTGTTGAAACGAAAAAAGACGGAAGAAAAAAAGTGCGTGCCTGGATCAGAACAAATGAAAAAGACGAAACCATTTTTACAGCTTTATATTCAGTGTATCGTTCAAATGGAGAAGGGTATATGAACATCTCTCTCCCGCTTCCATTCAGCAGCATGACAGGCATTTTAAAGCCTTATCATCATCAGGAGAGGCTGGTTTTGACAAGCAGGCGGAGAAAAAGCGGAGCCGGGGATGAGGGGATTTATCTGCAAACAATAGCGGGAACTTGTCCGCTGCCTTTATCTGAAACCTTTCTGATAGAAGCTGCGTATGACAACAGATTAACCGCTATTCATCATATGTGGCTGTTTGGAATAAAATTTCTAACTGTTCATTACAGTATTACACATATTGCCCGCCCAAATGAAAGAACCTAACACAAAGAAGAGGCTCCGGCTGACATCTGTTTGCGTATCGATCAGCCTCATTCCCATTCTGCGCATCTAGACAGGAAAGGAAGGATATTATGATGTTTTATATCAGTTGTTTTCTGATTCTTTGGCTAGCTGCGGGGTTTACAGTGGGAATGAAACAAGTGTATGTCGATCAGCTGTTCGATAAAGACGTGATCGAAAGACTGGAAAAAGAAGCGGGTAATCATGGGCGCGCTGACCGGATGATCAATCAGCGTGTCCTTTACATCGCAGCAGTGACATTAAGCGGGTTTATCGCTGTTTATTATGAAGTGAAAACAATCCCGCAAAGGCAAAAAATAAGGAAAATTGAAAAAAACATCATGAAACTGAATAAAGAAAAGAAAAGAAGAATGAAAAGAAAATAAAAATGCACAGGCCAAAGGGCAGGTGCGTTTTTTGGTTTGATATGAGAATAGGGAAAAAGGAAGGTGGTTCCAACTTACTTTTCATAAATTCAGAAATGGGAAGAACAGCGCCCGGGCTAATGGTATATAATATTGTGAATTTAACAAAAATTTAACAAGGAGGACGAGAAATTCGTGCTAAAGCCTCAAAGAAACCGACATCCTGTTGATATGGACTTAGAGGCGGAGTAGATGAAACCGGCCAAAGTATCCCTGCTCCGCCGTTTGCTCCATTCCTTGAAGCATGTTGATTGTAACATAGCCAAACGTTTTCCATCAACTCTTAATATTGTAAAATTATTGTTTGTTTTTATGGTATTTACTCCGATTTCTTCAATATATGCTGAAGATGTATATCAGAATTTTGAGGAATTAAAACACAATGAAGACCCTTCTGATTACGGCATTGTTACGAAGGAAGCCGGCAGCCCTGTCCTTGTTTTAGCGATTCACGGAGGAGGTATTGAAGGCGGGACAAGTGAAATAGCAAGAGAGCTCAGCAAAGAGTACTCAATGTATTTATTTGAAGGCTTAAAATCTTCAGGAAACTCAGTGCTTCATATTACAAGCACGCATTTTGATGAGCCTCGGGCTCTGAAGATGACAGGAAGTCATGAATATGTCATTTCATTGCATGGGTATGCAGAAGAAGATCAGCAGATCGAAGTCGGCGGTACAGATCGCATAAGAGCGGCAGATTTAGTTGAAAAACTGCAAAATGAGGGTTTTCCAGCTGTATTGCTCAGTACAGACCATCCGCATGCAGGTGTAAGTCCGAATAACATTGCAAATAAATCAAAAACAGGTTTGAGCATCCAGTTAGAAATGAGCACAGGTTTTAGAAGATCTTTGTTTGGCATTTTTTCTTTAAGAAGCAGATCTGTTACTCAAAATGAAAGGTTTTATGATTTTACTGAGGTAATGTCCCGTTTTATCAATAATAGCTACTGAAAAATAGGAGGCACTAAGCCTCCTATTCCTCATGCTGCTCTTTCGTAACGTCAGGAAATAGCTCGTCTGAGGCTTCTATTTGATACTGCAGCGTGTTATCTCTGACTGGCAGTTCATTTCGGAAGGTTTCATCCAGCACATTTTTTAGCAAATACCGATGAAAAAAGTATTCAAAAACAGTTAGACAGGCAGCGGAAAGCAGAGCAGCTGCAAATGGTGAGAAACCGTTTCTTGTTTGGGTTAAAACAAAGACCCAAAGAATAACGAATGAAAGTCCAAAGTCAGCCAATGAAGCTGTAATATTGTTTGTTCTGGGAAGGACGAGTATGTCACCGGATAGATAGGAAACAAAACCTAAGAAAAGTGCAATAAACATCACACTTAAAAAGGGCGCGTGATAGAATCTGTCCAAAATCACATATAAAAGGGCGAGAGTAAAAGCAACCTTTGAAGCAAGAGCAATGATATGTTTCATTTGACCACCTAAATTGTTATTTTTGAAGAAAACCCTTGGCAGTAAACAAATTATTCAAATCGAACCCATAAAAGGCCATCGCTGTACAGTCATTATTTTAAACAATCCGATTTTGTTTACACTGGTATTTTTTTCTGGCTGGATGAAACTTTCTTGGAAAAAAGTCGTACAAATGAATGATCAGCTTTCAAGGAGGGGATGATTTGTGAAGATAAAAGGAATCAATCACTTGTTATTTTCAGTTTCTCATCTGGATACATCAATTGATTTTTATCAAAAAGTGTTTGATGCAAAGCTTCTGGTAAAGGGAAGAACAACAGCATATTTTGATTTAAATGGCATCTGGCTTGCGCTTAATGAAGAATCTGACATTCCGAGAAATGACATTAAGGCGTCTTATACACATATTGCTTTTACTATTGAAGATCATGAGTTTGCGGAAATGTCAGCAAAATTAAAAAGGCTTCATGTCAATATTCTGCCTGGCAGAGAACGAGATGAACGCGATCGAAAATCAATTTATTTTACCGACCCTGACGGCCATAAATTTGAATTTCATACCGGAACCCTTCAAGACAGGCTTCGTTATTATAAACAGCAAAAAACGCATATGAATTTTTATGATTGAGACGACCTCTTGCTACTACACAGAACATATACATAAAAATCATGTATGGTTAAAATATGGTAAGGGAGGGATGTGATTGAAAATATAAATCCTAGGCTTAACAACAGTTTTGAATTGTTTTTTTAGCATTAGCAGTACCCATGCGTCAGCTTTAGATTTTGATTACAAAACAGACTTTATTTTAAATGACAGCACAAAAACGTTTGTTCTGGAAAATATCAGTGATGTTCCGGCGATCGACTAATTTTTAGGCTATCAGTTTACCATATTGGGAGCCAATACTTGTTCAGTTGAGGTTAAACTTCAGCGGATGGGGCTTATGGGAGAATATACAACACTGAGTACGAGGCAATTCAGCGGCAGCTGGTTTGATTTTAGTGCTCAGGATAAGGTTGCTATCGATTCATTTCACCGTTACCGTATATTTGCAGAAGAACATTCAGAAGACTGTACAAGTGTTCGGGTAAAGGGCAGTTATGGTATACAATATGTTTCATTTTAATTGAAGCTCACGTTGATCAAGAGAAGTGAGCTGTTTTTTTGGAAAATGTTGAACCAACTATACAATGTACTAAATTTTCATTGAAACTCAATTGCCGCGCTCCTTACATAAACATGAAGCAACATCATTCCACGACCTAAGAAAATGAAACATTTTTAAGGAGATAACGTCTAATGTTTTAAACGGACATTATTATGATAAAAGTTTCCTGAAGGAAAGAAAATTTCTTGACTTCAACAATTATTTAGTGGATAATTATGGTGTAAACATGATGTTCTTTTTCCTCCTATTCAGGCTCGCACCCAAAAGTCAGGGCGAGCCTGCTTTTTTCGTACAATAAACCCCCTCTCCGTAAAGGAAGAGGGGGTTTTTCATGCATCTGATAGATCAATAGGTTAATGGACGGTTCTGAACACGCCAATCACTTTCCCTAGAATGCTGACATTCTGCAAGATGATAGGTTCCATCGTTGGGTTTTCAGGCTGTAAGCGAATGTGAGTATCCTCTTTATAGAAACGTTTTACCGTAGCTTCATCATCTTCTGTCATCGCCACTACAATTTCCCCGTTGTTCGCTGTATTTTGCTGTTTAACGATGACATAATCCTTATCGAAAATACCAGCTTCAATCATACTGTCTCCCATAATCTCCAGCATAAACACGTGCTCGTCAGGAGGAACCATACGGTCAGGAAGAGGAAAATATTCTTCAATATTTTCTACTGCTGTAATAGGAGATCCCGCCGTGACTTTCCCAATGACTGGTACATTTACGACCTGGCTTTGCGGAATGTCTACTTCTTCATCAAGTATTTCTATTGCTCTAGGTTTTGTCGGATCCCGTCTGATCAGCCCTTTTGTTTCCAAACGGGCCAAATGGCCGTGTACAGTTGAGCTGGACGCAAGCCCGACAGCCTCTCCGATTTCTCTCACGGAAGGCGGATATCCTTTTGATTTAACCTCTGCTTTAATAAAACGGAGGATATCAAGTTGCCTTTTTGATAGCTTCGTCATTTTTCGCACCTCAAAACGTCGATTTTAAGTAGATTATAGCATGATTTTCCTTACAGTACAAACATAGGTTCGAAAAAACAATTGACAGAAACGTTTGTTCGTATATACTGAAATTATAAAAAAGCGAACAAACATTCCTGTTGGAGGTTATGATCATGAGTAAAGAATCTATTATTTTTGTCGGTCTGTTCACAGTGATTTTGAGCGCGGTTATCCTTTTGCTATCATATACAAGCAGCGGTCAGGAGCTTAATCAGTATGTTAAAATAGAAGTCCAGCAGGGCGACACACTTTGGTCAATTGCTGATCAGGTAGCAGATACAAAAAAGATAAACAAAAATGATTTTATTGAATGGGTAGCTGATAACAATCATCTTCAGACGTCTGATATCCAGCCGGGAGATGAGTTGGTGATTCCGTTGAAAAAGAAGCATCAGGATGCATATGAATTGGCAACTGTAAGATAGAGAGGAAAGATAGAAAAAATGAAAGCACTCATTTATGCCCGCGTAAGCACAAATAAAGAACAGCAGGAGACTTCATTAAAGCGGCAGGAGGAGGAGCTTACGGCCATTGCAGCCGAGAACGGCATGGAAGTCCTCAAAGTGATTTCTGAAAAAGCCAGCGGATACGAAATGGATCGGGACGGTGTATTTGAACTGCTTGATGAGATCAAAAATTCTGGAATTGATGTCATTTTGGTTCAGGATGAGACAAGGCTCGGGCGGGGAAATGCAAAAATCGCATTGCTTCATTGTATCTACAGAGAAGGTGTGAAAGTCTATACAACGGCTCACAGAGGTGAGCTGGAGCTATCGGAGGCTGACTCGATGGTGCTGGAGATCGTCAGCATTGTGGAGGAATACCAGCGGAAAATTCACAACATGAAAATCAAGCGGGGAATGAAGCGTGCAGTAAAAAATGGTTTTAAACCGCAAAAAAACCTGAAAAATCAACATGAAAACAGCGGAAAAGAAAGAATAGAGGTCCCAATCTCAGAGATCGTCCGTCTAAGAGCGAATAAACTGACGTTCGCAGAAATCGCGGCTACGCTAAGAGGGTTTGGCTATGATGTGTCTAAAGCGACCGTCCACCGGCGGTTTCAGGAATACATAGAGAATGACGAGACAGCCGAGTGAATCAGTTGTAAAACTCTTTTTGATCTAGTACTATATAGACAAAATGCAATAAAGGAGTTTAACATGATTTCAAACGCAAAAATTGCCAGAATTAATGAACTTGCTGCGAAAGCTAAAGCTGGCGTTATGACTGAAGAAGAAAAAGCCGAACAGCAAAAGCTTCGTCAAGAGTACCTGAAAGGTTTTCGCTCTTCTATGAAAAACACATTAAAAAGTGTGAAAATCATTGACCCTGAAGGCAATGATGTAACACCAGAAAAGCTAAAAAAAGAACAAAGAAATAACAAACTTCACTAATATAAGAGGAATACGGAAATATCGTATTCCTCTTTTGCATATACTATAAGCAAAACTCTTATGTGACAAAATTCAACAAGTTTCTCTCAAATTTAAGCTGAAACAGTTGAGAAAAAGTCGTCAGACATTTATGATGTAAGGGTACAACACATAAGGAAGGGGATTTTTATGGATACAATTGAAAAGAAATCAGTTGCTACCATTCGCACACTGTCAATAGACGCTATTGAAAAAGCAAATTCTGGTCACCCAGGGATGCCAATGGGGGCCGCTCCAATGGCATACACGCTGTGGACAAAATTTATGAACGTAAGTCCAGCAAACCCTGGCTGGTTTAACCGTGACCGTTTTGTTTTATCTGCTGGACACGGATCAGCACTTTTATACAGCATGCTTCATTTAAGCGGGTTTGATCTTAGCATCGAAGATCTTAAGGGATTCCGCCAGTGGGGCAGCAAAACACCTGGACATCCGGAATTCGGACATACTGCCGGTGTTGATGCGACAACAGGTCCGCTTGGCCAAGGAATTGCCATGGCAGTCGGAATGGCTATCGCTGAACGCCATTTAGCTGAAACTTACAACCGTGATTCATTTAACGTAGTCGATCATTATACATACAGTATTTGCGGTGATGGTGATTTAATGGAAGGTATTTCTTCTGAAGCCGCTTCACTCGCAGGCCATCTTCAGCTTGGCCGTCTGATCGTATTATACGATTCTAATGACATCTCTCTCGATGGAGATCTCGACCGTTCATTCTCTGAAAACGTGAAACAGCGATTTGAAGCAATGAATTGGGAAGTTCTTTATGTTGAGGATGGAAACAATATTGAAGAATTAACAGCGGCTATCGAAAAAGCACGCCAAAATGAAAAGAAACCTACATTAATTGAAGTGAAAACGACAATCGGATTCGGTTCACCTAACCGTGCCGGCACATCTGGTGTTCACGGTGCTCCGCTTGGTAAAGAGGAAAGCAAGTTAACAAAAGAAGCTTACGCGTGGACGTATGAAGAAGATTTCTACGTTCCGTCAGAAGTATATGAGCATTTCGCTTCAGCGGTTAAAGAATCAGGCGAGAAAAAGGAACAGGAATGGAAAGCCCAATTCGCTAAATATAAAGAAGTTTATCCTGAACTTGCTGAACAGCTTGAGCTTGCAATCAAAGGAGAGCTTCCAAAGGACTGGGATCAAGAGGTTCCTGTTTATGAAAAAGGAAGCAGCCTGGCATCACGTGCATCTTCTGGTGAAGTTCTCAACGGACTTGCGAAAAAAATTCCTTTCTTTGTCGGAGGATCTGCTGACCTAGCGGGATCAAACAAAACGACAATTAAAAATGCCGGTGATTTTACAGCGGTTGATTACTCAGGCAAAAACTTCTGGTTTGGTGTTCGTGAATTTGCAATGGGTGCAGCCTTAAATGGTATGGCGCTTCATGGCGGACTTCGTGTATTCGGCGGAACTTTCTTTGTCTTCTCTGATTACCTGCGTCCGGCGATTCGCCTTGCAGCATTAATGGGTCTTCCTGTCACTTATGTCTTCACACATGACAGTATTGCTGTAGGTGAAGACGGCCCGACTCACGAGCCTGTTGAGCAGCTTGCTTCACTCCGTGCGATGCCTAATCTTTCCTTGATGCGTCCTGCAGACGGCAACGAGACAGCGGCAGCATGGAAGCTTGCAGTGCAAAGCACTGATCAGCCAACAGCGTTAGTATTGACACGCCAAAACCTTCCTACGATCGATCAAACAGCTGAAGAAGCATTGGCAGGAGTAGAAAAAGGTGCATATGTCGTTTCTAAATCTAAAAACGAAACACCTGACGCTCTTCTTATCGCTTCTGGCTCTGAAGTAGGTCTTGCGATTGAAGCACAGGCTGAATTGGCTAAAGAAAATATTGATGTTTCTGTTGTCAGCATGCCTTCAATGGACCGTTTCGATAAACAATCTGATGAATACAAAAACTCTGTTCTTCCTGCAGAGGTGAAAAAACGTCTTGCGATTGAGATGGGCGCATCATTTGGATGGGGCAAATACACAGGGCTTGAAGGAGACGTGCTCGGCATAGACCGATTCGGTGCATCTGCTCCTGGTGAAACCGTCATCAATGAATACGGCTTCTCAGTTCCAAACGTAGTGAGCCGAGTTAAAGCATTAATCAATAAGTAAGAGTCTTTTAAAGAGGATGAGTCAAATCATCCTCTTTTTCTTGTTTATCCGACAAAAATAGTATTGGCTGTTTAACAGTAATAGACAATTCTTTCTTTTCTTCTTTTGTATAATAGAGAGCAAATGAAATGCTGCTGGAAAAGGGGATGAAAAGATGGAACGTCACTACTATACGCACCTGATAAAAGAGGAGTTTGCTAATCACTATTTCGGGCGGGAATCGGTTATGTTTGAGCTGTTTCAAGACTATCATTGGACTAGCCTGACAAAGCAGCAGTATCAAATGACAGAGAAACAGATTCAATATATTACACAGCCAATCCCGATTTTACATATGCATCAGCGATTAAAAATGAATTTAAACAATACGGATTACAGGCAGCTGGATTATATTTATAGATTAGCTTTGCCGAAAGCAAAAGGCCACGCTACGCTTATGATGAAGGAGCATATGATAGAAATAGTGGCTTCGGGGGATTACGAGGCAGAAACGATTTTCTTTGAAGTATTGAGAAAAGTAAGCCCTTGCTTTCTGGCTATGGATTTCAATTCGAAGCGTTATGGATGGCTAAATCCGGTGAAAGAAAGAAATTTTGTCTAAAACCGAAGAAAAAGAGATGTAAATGTTGTATAATAGCTTTTGGTTTAGTACACTTTAAACTAGACAACATGAAGGAGGAAATAAAATGACTTTATGGGTTGGCATCCTAGTGGGCGTTGTTGCATTGCTCATAGGTGTTGCACTCGGGTTTTTTATTGCTCGTAAATATATGATGAGCTATCTTAAAAAGAATCCGCCTATTAATGAACAAATGTTACGCATGATGATGATGCAAATGGGAATGAAACCTTCTCAAAAGAAAATCAATCAAATGATGAAAGCCATGAATAATCAAACGAAATAATACGTAAAGATTATGATATAGAGAAACATGGTTATAAAATAAAAAACCCTTATACGGGTTTTTTATTTTGCAATCATTCATCACCCGCTACTGCTCGAAGGCGCTGCTTTTGATATTGTATGAGAAGATGGTCAAGCTCCTGACTGAGCTCTATCGTAATATGAGATGTCATTCCGTTCACCATGACAATTTGCAGCAGCTCTGCTCTTTTTTTTTCAATTTCATTTAATAGATGCTCTCTAATCACAGGGATGTATCCTTTCATACATTAGATCTTCAAAGTGAATGTTTATATTATATCCATATTTATACTAATTTTCAAATGAGAAGGAGTACAATATCTCAATGTCAAATTAAATTATATAAGTTTTTTTTGAAAATAGAAATCCTTCAAGTGAAAGTGTTAAAAAAATGAAATGATTTTGTCATAACTTGAAGGAATGTCAAATCATGAAGGGATGATGACATGGGAGACGTGAATTACTTTTTGACATTCGGGGCGGGATTTTTATCCTTTATTTCGCCTTGCTGCCTGCCGCTCTACCCAGCTTTCTTGTCATATATTACAGGAGTCAGTATGGATGATGTGAAAACAGAAAAGCTGTTGCTGCAGAAAAGAAGCTTGTTTCATACTTTATGTTTTTTGCTTGGCTTTTCAGTCATTTTTATCGCTTTAGGCTATGGAACATCTTTTATTGGCAGCCTGTTTAGGGATTATCACGATGCGATTCGGCAAATTGGCGCATTGCTTATTATTTTGTTCGGTTTCATTACGCTTGGTGTGTTCCGGCCTGAGGCCATGA
This sequence comes from Bacillus rugosus, assembly GCF_023238245.1. NCBI lineage: Bacteria > Bacillati > Bacillota > Bacilli > Caryophanales > Bacillaceae > Bacillus > Bacillus rugosus. Next base: position 1,951,464 of record NZ_CP096590.1, read on the forward strand.
TGAAAGAGCGGAGAATCCATTTTAAACATAAACCAAGCGGATTTTTAGGCTCCGTCTTAATCGGAATGGCATTTGCGGCGGGATGGACGCCATGTACAGGTCCGATATTGGCTGCTGTGATCACACTTGCAAGCACAAATCCAGGCTCAGCGGTGCCGTACATGATGTTATATGTACTTGGTTTTGCTGTCCCGTTTCTATTATTGTCTTTCTTCATCACAAAGCTGAAGTGGATAAGAAAGAACCAGCTTTTGATCATGAAAGCAGGCGGCGTTTTGATGATTGTGATCGGTGTGTTGTTATTCTTTAATTGGATGAGCCTGATTATTATTTTGCTGTCAGATCTTTTTGGAGGATTTACTGGTTTTTGACGGTAAATTACTTTCGTACTACTATTAGTCCTTTTGTTTTTGGTACAATAAGACTATTATATGTGGAAATCGATTGTTGGAGGGGAATATGACAAGAGTTTTAGTTGTAGACGACGCCAAGTTCATGAGGGTGAAAATCAGAGAGATCTTGGAAGAGGCAAATTACATAATCGCAGGCGAAGCGGCAGACGGTGAGCAAGCAGCGGAACTGTATAAAAAACTGCGGCCAGACATCGTGACAATGGATATTACAATGCCAGTGAAAAACGGCATTAAGGCGCTACGTGATATCTTAACCTTTGATCCTAAAGCGAAGGTCATCATGTGCACCGCCATGCGCCAGCAAAGAATTGTAACGGAAGCGATTGAGCTGGGGGCAAAGGACTTTATTGTCAAGCCGTTCGAGGAAACAAAAGTGTTGGAAGCTGTCAGCCGCGTTATGGGATATTAACGTCATTTCTTTTCAAAATGGTTTTTTTTATTGTTTTGGAGTATAGTATATAGTATCAACACTCCTAGAAACAAAGGAATGATAAGTATGATGATTATAGTTTCATCGATTATTGCTGTGTTAATGGCTGTAGCTGTGATGGTGGTCAGAATAAAGTCCTCTGACAAGCCCGTTTCACCGAAAAAAATCATTCTTCCGCCGATTTTTATGAGTACGGGAGCGTTAATGTTTTTATTTCCGGTATTTTGGGTCACTGGTGCAGAGTTTTTAGAATCAATCACTTTAGGCGTGATTTTCTCTATTTTTCTCATCAAAACTTCTAAGTTTGAAATTAAAAATAATGAAATTTACATGAAACGCTCTAAAGCATTCGTATTTATATTAGTCGGCCTTTTGGTGATCAGAATCGCGATGAAATCGATCTTGAGCACATCAATTGACTACGGCGCACTGAGTGGAATGTTTTGGATTCTGGCATTCGGTATGATCGTCCCGTGGAGAATCGCCATGTATTTATCATATCGAAAACTTCATAACGAGCTGCAGTCAGCTAATATTCAAATGAATTAAAAAACCTTTCCTCCTATCAGGAAAGGTTTTTTATTTAAGAAGAGTCTGATAAGGCTCGAGATCAATTTTTTTGTCCCGCAGATGTCTTTTTAAGAAGGTGTGGTCTCTTTTAGGAGTTGCGAGAATGTAGCCTCTGATCATCAGTTGCTGATCAATCTTTGATACCTTTTCTTCTAATGCAAGTTCACCGATTTTGCCTGCGATTTTCGCTTTTGCTGCATCTCTGAACAGCTCCGGAACCGGCGATACCAATTCATTAAGAAATTGTTTGTTTTCATTGCTCCACAAATGCCTGCTGTTTTCAATATAGTAATCCTGCCAATCAAGCTCTGACCTGCCGTCTTCTTTCGGTAAACGCTTTAAAAACTTTCGAAACATAAAAAAACCGCCGATTGATAATAAGACAACCATCATGATTACCCAAAACAGAATAAACCACAAAAACCAGCCTTTCAGCATCAATCATTCCCCCCTTATTCTAACCATATTGTATACGAAGAAAGATTAGAAGAACACAGTAAAAAAAGAATAGAAAAAGTGATAGACGTCTAGTCAAAAGAGATAGTAGATCATATTCTATTGTATAGTGAATCTGCTATTTGGCCATGGGAGAGTCACTAGAGGGTATTTGACGATAAATGGACGGAAAAAAAGTCACTTTCATAATAGGGGATGAAAGTGACTTTTTATGTTAGCTAAGAGGGAATTGAAGAGAAAAAGAAGAACCATTCTCTGTTTCTTTATTCACTGCAACTGTGAGTATTTGATTTTCGCATTCGGTTTGAATGGTTTTGTCATTAAAATAAAAAGGAAGCATCATTTGTTTTTCAAAAGTCTGCCCTGACGATTTGACTGTTAAAATGAACTCGCATCCAGACAGGGTAACCGTTACTTGTGTCGGCTGTAAAAAAGTCAGATCTGCTTCAATAATATACTGCTGACTTGTTTCATATAAATCAATAGGCAATGTTTCGTCGTACCAGGCGAAGGGGTCTTCAAAAAATTGCCGAAGCCATTCATCCATACTATCGAAATCATTAGCATCATTACGTTTTGAATGGGTCATGGAAGCATTCCTCCACATATCAACCTTGCTTTACATCATATGCGGAATATCAGAAATGGGTGAACGCATAAAAAAACAGACACTAAGGTCTGCTTTTTTTTACATATCATGGCTTGAGTTGTGCTTCTGTCTTGTGTGGTTTCGGTTTTTCACTTTTTTGCTTCCGCTGAGAGGCTCCGGCTGACCCGGATTGTGTCCTTTAGGGGCGTTTTTATGCATATCTTTACTTGTATTTTTATTGGTCATAAAATGAGAACCTCCTTAAAAGAGTCCGGTTATTGATTGGTTTTTCTTTTTTTATTATTTTGGCGTTCAGCTTCAGTCAGTACAAGCTGGTCGTTTTCGACGTAGCCAGCGCCTTTGCCTTGGCTTTTCGCGTCATTCATCCCGTTAATTACGTGATTTGCTTTTCTTTTGACCATCATTATCACCTCAATCATAATATGGCTCCTTTTGTTGCGTTATATGAGAGAGCATAAACAGTAATAATTACCGGTACATTTGTCCGATAAGCCGAACTTATTGTATTTAATAAAAACATTGATATTTACTTATGTATGATTTTGTTTTAATATGAAATTGTGAGAAAATTGTGATGGAATTTACTTCATCTGAGAATGATCTGATCTGAAGGGGGATTTTGGAGAATGGCAAACGAGCAAAAAACTGCAGCAAAAGACGTTTTCCAAGCAAGAAAAACGTTTACTACTAATGGGAAAACATATCATTACTACTCTTTAAAGGCGTTAGAAGATTCAGGTATCGGAAAGGTTTCGAAACTTCCTTATTCCATCAAAGTTCTTTTAGAATCAGTATTGCGTCAAGTTGACGGATTCGTTATCAAAAAAGAACACGTGGAAAATTTGGCAAAATGGGGAACTGCCGAATTAAAGGAAATCGACGTTCCATTTAAACCGTCTCGTGTTATTTTACAAGACTTCACAGGGGTTCCGGCAGTAGTAGACCTTGCTTCACTGCGTAAAGCGATGGCAGCTGTCGGCGGAGATCCTGATAAAATTAACCCTGAAATTCCTGTTGATCTCGTTATCGACCACTCTGTACAGGTTGATAAAGCGGGCACAGAAGATGCGTTAGCTATTAATATGGACTTGGAATTCGAAAGAAATGCAGAGCGCTACAAATTTTTAAGCTGGGCAAAGAAAGCGTTTAATAACTATCAGGCAGTGCCGCCTGCAACAGGTATCGTGCACCAGGTAAACCTAGAGTTCCTGGCAAGCGTCGTTCATGCCATTGAAGAAGACGGCGAACTTGTAACATATCCTGATACGCTTGTCGGAACAGACTCACATACCACAATGATTAACGGTATTGGCGTTCTCGGCTGGGGTGTCGGCGGAATTGAAGCTGAGGCGGGAATGCTTGGACAGCCATCTTACTTCCCGGTTCCTGAGGTAATCGGCGCGAAACTTGTCGGAAAGCTTCCAAACGGAACAACCGCTACTGACTTGGCGTTAAAAGTGACACAGGTGCTTCGTGAAAAAGGTGTTGTCGGCAAGTTTGTTGAGTTCTTTGGACCGGGAATTGCTGAACTGCCGCTTGCAGATCGCGCAACAATTGCGAACATGGCTCCGGAATACGGTGCTACATGCGGGTTCTTCCCAGTAGATGAAGAAGCGCTAAACTACCTGCGCCTGACAGGTCGTGATCCTGAACATATTGATGTAGTAGAAGCATACTGCAGAAGCAACGGCTTGTTCTACACACCAGATGCGGAAGACCCTCAATTTACTGATGTGGTTGAAATTGACCTGTCTCAAATTGAAGCAAACTTATCAGGTCCAAAACGCCCTCAGGATTTGATTCCGCTTTCTGCTATGCAGGAAACGTTTAAAAAGCATTTGGTCAGCCCTGCGGGTAACCAAGGATTCGGTTTAAATGCTGATGAAGAAGAAAAAGAAATTAAGTTTAAACTCCTTAACGGCGAAGAAACAGTTATGAAAACGGGTGCGATCGCCATTGCTGCGATTACAAGCTGTACGAATACTTCCAACCCGTACGTTCTGATCGGCGCCGGACTTGTAGCGAAAAAAGCGGTTGAGTTAGGGCTTAAAGTGCCTAATTACGTAAAAACGTCACTTGCACCGGGTTCTAAAGTCGTTACAGGGTATCTTGTGAATTCAGGCCTTCTTCCATACATGAAAGAACTTGGTTTTAACCTCGTTGGGTACGGATGTACAACATGTATCGGAAACTCAGGTCCGCTTTCCCCAGAAATCGAAGAAGCGGTTGCAAAAAATGATCTTCTGATTACGTCTGTTCTCTCCGGAAACCGTAACTTTGAAGGGCGTATTCACCCGCTTGTTAAGGGCAACTATCTTGCTTCTCCGCCGCTAGTTGTGGCATATGCGCTTGCTGGAACGGTTAACATTAACCTGAAAACCGATCCGATCGGTGTGGGCAAAGATGGTAAAAACGTATACTTTAACGATATTTGGCCTTCAATGGACGAAATCAATTCACTTGTTAAGCAAACTGTTACGCCTGAGCTCTTCCGCAAAGAGTATGAAACAGTATTTGATGACAACAAGCGTTGGAACGAGATTGAAACAACAGATGAAGCGTTATATAAATGGGATAACGAGTCAACTTACATTCAAAACCCGCCATTCTTCGAAGAAATGTCCGTTGAGCCAGGTAAGGTTGAGCCCTTAAAAGGTCTGCGTGTTGTCGGTAAATTCGGCGATTCAGTCACAACTGACCATATTTCTCCTGCGGGAGCAATCGGAAAAGATACGCCTGCCGGAAAGTATTTGCAAGAGAAAGGTGTTTCTCCTCGTGACTTTAACTCCTACGGTTCCCGCCGCGGAAACCATGAAGTTATGATGAGAGGAACATTTGCAAACATCCGCATCAAAAACCAAATTGCACCGGGTACAGAAGGCGGATTTACAACGTACTGGCCGACTGGTGAAGTAACGTCCATCTATGATGCGTGCATGAGATACAAAGAAGATAAAACAGGTCTTGTCGTATTAGCTGGAAAAGACTATGGTATGGGTTCTTCACGTGACTGGGCTGCAAAAGGAACAAACCTTCTTGGCATCAGAACGGTAATTGCTGAGAGCTTTGAAAGAATTCACAGAAGCAACCTTGTATTCATGGGTGTGCTGCCGCTTCAATTTAAACAAGGTGAAAATGCGGAAACACTCGGCTTAACTGGTAAAGAAGTCATCGAGGTAGATGTTGATGAAAGCGTACGCCCTCGTGATATCGTTACAGTAAGAGCAATTGATGAAGACGGAAATGCAAAAACATTTGAAGCACTTGTCCGCTTTGATAGTGAAGTTGAAATTGATTACTACCGCCATGGCGGCATCCTGCAAATGGTGCTTCGCGATAAAATGAAGCAGTCCTGATGAATCAATATGAAGAGAAGGCATTAAGCTTTCTCTTCTTTTTATGACAAAGTGTGCTGCGGAGGTGGCATATGCTGAAAAAATGGCTCGCAGGGATCCTGCTTATCATGCTTGCCGGTTATATGGGATGGAATTTGTATCAAACATACAGCAAAAAAGAAATCGGGATTGAAGAGGGACAGCAAGCACCTGATTTTTCTTTGAAAACGCTATCAGGAGAGGGACGTTCCTTGCAAGACACAAAAGGCAAAAAAGTGCTGCTCAATTTTTGGGCAACTTGGTGTAAACCGTGCCGTCAGGAAATGCCTGCGATGGAACAGCTGCAAAAAGAGCACGCTGACGAACTTGCGGTTGTTGCGGTTAATTTCACTTCAGCAGAGAAAAGCGAAAAACAGGTTCAGGCGTTTGCTGATACGTATGACTTAACGTTTCCCATCCTGATTGATAAAAAAGGGATTAATGCTGACTATAATGTGTTGTCATACCCAACGACGTATATCTTAGATGAAAAAGGCGTCATACAAGACATACACATTGGCACCATGACAAAAAAAGAAATGGAACAAAAACTGGATCTTGATTAGATTCAGTTTTTTTATGTTCAGATATGCTTACAAGTTTTCAGAATTGGAGAAAATAAAAGAATATGCGGAGGTGAGAAGAGTGAAGAAGATGAGAAAGCGTTCTTTTCATGAGCTCGTCATGGAAAACAAAAAAGAGCTGATGACCAATACGGAGTATTTAAATCAGCTTGAGGAAAAGCTTGAACAGCGATTTAAGCAAAAATAACCTTTAATTTGTATTCATGTTTACCCCTCCTTTTGAGAATCCTATCTGTTGAGGAGGGATAAACATGGGAAACAACAAGAAAAACGGTCAGCCTCAATATGCTCCAAGCCACTTGGGTACTAAGCCTGTAAAATATAAAGCCAATAAAGGGGAAAAAATGCATGATACTTCCGGACAGCAGCCAATCATCATGCAGACAAAAGGCGAGTAACGCCGAATCGAGTTTATTTTTTCTAGGAGGTACATCCGAATGACAAAGAATCAAAATCAATATCAACAGCCTAATCCTGATGATCGTTCTGATAACGTAGAAAAATTGCAGGATATGGTTCAAAATACAATTGAAAACATAGAAGAAGCAGAAGCATCAATGGAGTTTGCTTCAGGAGAAGATAAACAGCGTATCAAAGAAAAAAATGAAAGACGCGAACAGAGTATCGAAGCGTTTCGTAATGAAATTCAAGACGAATCCGCAGCGAGACAAAACGGATACCGTTCATAAAAACCAGGGAAACCTGGTTTTTTTCTTTCTGATTTGATTATGGTAAAATGGGGCTAAATTGACGTTAAGGGAGCAGAGTAATCTTGCATGTATCAAAAACAGAAATAGAAGTGCGTTATGCAGAAACAGATCAAATGGGGATTGTCTATCACGCAAATTATCTTGTGTGGATGGAGGTCGGCAGAACCGCCCTCATTAAGGACTTAGGCTTTTTATACAGTGATATGGAAAAGAAAGGCGTTCTGTCTCCAGTCGTTGATATCAATATTTCCTATAAAAAGCCGCTTCATTACGGAGAAACTGCGGTTGTGCACACATGGATAGAGCAATACAACGGCTTTAAAACCGTCTATGGTTATCACATTTATAATCCGGCCGATGAGCTTTCCATCGAAGCCACCTCATCTCATATTTGTGTAGATAAAGAAAGCTTTAAGCCTATACAGTTCCGTAAAGCTTTCCCTGATTGGCACGCAGCATATGAAAAGGCCAAAAAATAGGGAAGTGAACGAGATATGGCGTTTGGAGTGAAACGTGAGGAACTCAACCGGTGGAAACAAGCAGTAAAAAGAGGAGAAATCGCATTTTTAACACATTACTGGCTGGATGACCGGTTTCCGGAAGCAAAAACTGTGACAAAAGCAGGCTGTGCAGATATTGATAAGCTGATTCAGTGGGGAGCGGCGTATGGTTTAAAAAAAGAATGGATACATAAAAAAAGTGAATTTCCTCACTTTGATCTGCTGGGTGAGACGCAAAAATATATTTTGGAACAAGAAAACCTGACAGATCATCTTGCCCGATTTCATCTATAAAAAAAGAACGCACATAACGTGCGTTCTTTTTTTATTGGTATTCAAAAACCGGTTCATCAGCGTCTGCTGAATAGCTGACTAGAAGGTCGTGGTTATCGAAGTACCATAGATCACTTTCTTCAATAAAGAAGGTGATGCCGCCGGCTTCTGTAGTGGCTCCAGCCTCTTGCGGGGCGTCTTTCGCCACTCCGAGGGAAAATCCCTTTTGAACGTTGCTGCAGCCGCCGTAGCGGACGAAAAAGCGAACCTGGTCTCCGCTTTCTAAATCGAGCTCTTCCTTATACCAGTTCAGTGCGTCTTTGTTAATTGTCATATTCATAACAGAACACCCCTTTGTTCTTCATTTGAATTTTCTCTATTATAAACGTATTAGGCTATTCTGTGTCAAAAGAGAAGGTTTATAACCATTTCACTTTAGGTTCTGTTTTATTGATAATTCGTTTAATGTTCGCCCGGTGTCTGTATATCACAAAAATAGTGAGCAGGGTAACGACAACCAATAAATACTTATCATGGACAAAGAGACTATATATAACAGTATAGATCCCTGTTAACATCGATGACAGAGAAACAAATTTAGTCAAGTATAAAAAGATGAAAAATACCGCGACCATCGTGATAAATAACAAAGGTGCGTAAAATAGCAAAACGCCTCCGGACGTTGCCACGGCTTTGCCGCCTTTAAATTTAGCGAAAATGGGAAACACATGGCCTAAGACCGCAAAGACCCCTGCTAGTAGCGGGTGAATATCAACATGCATGAGGAAAGGCAATGCAGTTGCCAGCGTCCCTTTCAAAATATCTCCGGCTATGACAACCGAACCAGCTTTTACGCCCAGCGTACGGAATGCATTAGTAGCGCCTAAGTTGCCGCTTCCGTGCTCCCGAATATCAATTCCCTTGGCAAGCTTGCCCACAATTAAGCCAGATGGAATGCTGCCTATCAAGTAGGCCAAAATAATCAATAAAGCAATTAACATCTACATTTCTCCTTTTTCAAAATCCCTTCTTTCTATTTTAACATGAGATGTCATGATCTGATGATAAGTTTTTTATAAAGTTTACTTACAAATCTAATCAAACATGCATCATATTTTGATTTCTTTCATTTTGATCGTGTAGAATAAATAAAAAAGGAGTGGTACATGATGCAAAACCCATCCAAAACGGAAATTAAAGAGATTCTTGATCAAAGCAAGCGAATCGCGGTGGTGGGGCTTTCAGACCGCCCGGATAGAACGTCATATATGGTTTCAAAAGCGATGCAGGATGCGGGCTATGAAATCATTCCCGTCAATCCTACAATTGATGAGGCGCTAGGTGTCAAAGCCGTTTCATCTTTAAAAGAGATTGACGGCCCGATTGACATTGTCAATGTATTCCGGCGCTCAGAGCAGCTGCCAGGCGTAGCGAAAGAGTTTCTGGAGACAGATGCTCCAGTATTTTGGGCACAGCAGGGGCTGGTAAACGAGGAAGCTTACCAGATGCTAAAGGAAAAAGACAGAACGGTTATCATGGATCTGTGCATAAAAGTGGCGCACGCTGTAACAAAATAGGTGCAGAACTGCAAAAATCCTTGTGAATTCAAGGATTTTTGCTTTTTAATTTTAAGATATTGTTTGCGTATTACGGTGAAACAGATACAATAAAGCTTGAACAGCTTTTTTTGAATACCTTGTCTAGCTGGGGTTCGGCCGTTCGATTTGCGAAGGTCTGCTGCTTTATATATAATAAACAAACATACGTTCTCATAGTGTGAAAACAGCACTAGCCGATGTTTTGCGAACTGATTCGTTAGCTCTATGTTGCGATTGCAAACATATTGGTTATAATGAGGAGTCCAAGGCAGTACCGGCTCGAGGCGAGGTTTATAACAAATACTTTATACAAATTGATGGTGTAACACTGAAAAGAGAAAGACAATGTTAGTTTTTGAAAGGGGTTTGTACGTTTGGCTAGAAAACAGCAATTTGATTACAACGAAGATGCCATACAGGTGCTCGAAGGCCTTGAGGCTGTCAGGAAAAGGCCCGGTATGTATATTGGTTCTACTGACGCACGAGGCTTGCACCACTTGGTTTATGAAATTGTAGATAACTCTGTCGACGAGGTGCTTGCCGGCCATGGAGATCACATAATCGTCAAAATACATAAAGACAACAGTATATCTGTACAGGATAGAGGCCGCGGCATGCCAACCGGAATGCATAAGCTCGGCAAACCAACCCCTGAAGTGATTTTAACGGTGCTTCATGCCGGAGGAAAGTTCGGCCAAGGCGGATATAAGACAAGCGGAGGGCTGCACGGAGTTGGTGCATCAGTTGTGAATGCTTTATCTGAATGGCTGACGGTTACCATTGAGCGGGACGGTTTCGTCTATCAGCAGCGTTTTGAAAACGGAGGAAAACCTGTCACATCTCTCGAAAAGATCGGCAAAACAAAAAAGACAGGAACGCTAACGCACTTTAAGCCAGATCCAACAATGTTCAGTACAACGACTTATAATTTTGAAACGCTTTCTGAGCGCTTAAGAGAATCTGCATTTTTGTTAAAAGGATTAAAAATTGAGCTGATTGACGAGCGCAATGACCAGCAGGAGGTCTTTTATTATGAGAACGGCATAGAGGCGTTTGTCGCGTACTTAAATGAGGAAAAAGACGTCTTGTCTGAAGTGGTTTCGTTTGAGGGAGAGCATCATTCAATAGAAGTGGACTTTGCGTTCCAGTTCAACGACGGCTATTCTGAAAACATTTTATCGTTTGTTAACAACGTCAGAACAAAAGACGGCGGGACTCATGAGTCAGGTGCAAAAACAGCGATGACACGTGCTTTTAATGAATATGCGCGAAAAGTGGCTTTGCTGAAAGAAAAGGATAAAAACCTGGAAGGCACCGATATAAGGGAAGGGCTTTCAGCCATTATTTCTGTTCGGATTCCTGAGGAGCTTCTTCAATTTGAAGGACAAACAAAAGGGAAGCTCGGTACTAGTGAAGCGAGATCAGCAGTTGATGCGATTGTTTCAGAGCAGCTTGCTTACTTTTTAGAGGAAAACCGGGATACTGCAACGCTTCTTGTCAAAAAAGCAATCAAAGCGAGCCAGGCACGCGAAGCGGCACGCAGAGCCCGTGAAGAAGCAAGAAGCGGCAAAAAACGAAAAAAATCAGAAGCGACATTAAGCGGGAAGCTGACGCCTGCGGGTTCGAGAAACCCGGCAAAAAATGAATTGTATCTCGTTGAGGGGGATTCAGCAGGCGGGTCGGCAAAGCAGGGAAGAGACCGCAGATTCCAAGCGGTTCTGCCTTTACGCGGTAAAGTCATTAATACGGAAAAGGCTAAGCTTGCTGATATCTTTAAAAATGAAGAGATCAATACAATCATTCATGCGATCGGCGGCGGAGTCGGAGCAGATTTCTCAATCGATGATATCAACTATGACAAAATCATCATTATGACCGATGCCGATACGGACGGCGCTCATATTCAAGTGCTGCTTCTTACCTTTTTCTATCGCTATATGAAGCCGCTCATTGAACATGGCAAAGTGTTCATTGCACTGCCTCCTTTATATAAGGTCAGCAAAGGAAGCGGGAAAAAGGAAATCATTGAATACGCATGGTCTGATGAAGAGATGGATGATGTCCTGAAAAAAGTCGGCAAAGGCTATACGATTCAACGATATAAGGGTCTTGGAGAGATGAACGCAGACCAGCTGTGGGAAACGACGATGAATCCGGAGTCCCGTACGCTTGTTAGGGTCAAAATCGATGATGCGGCACGTGTAGAGAGACGTGTCACGACATTAATGGGAGACAAAGTAGAGCCGCGCAGAAAGTGGATTGAGAAAAACGTCGCTTTTGGCTTAGATGAAGAAAGCAATATTTTAGAAAATGAAAACTTATCGGTCGCTGAGGAGGTTTAATGTTGTCACAGCCAGAATTATTTCATGATTTACCATTAGAAGAGGTGATCGGCGACCGTTTTGGACGCTATAGTAAATATATTATTCAAGACAGGGCGCTTCCAGATGCAAGAGACGGCTTAAAGCCGGTACAGCGCAGAATCCTGTATGCGATGCATACAGATGGAAACACGTTTGATAAAAACTTCAGAAAAGCGGCCAAAACGGTCGGTAATGTCATCGGTAACTATCATCCGCATGGTGACAGTTCGGTTTATGAAGCAATGGTGCGGATGAGCCAGGATTGGAAAGTGCGAAATGTATTAATTGAAATGCATGGGAACAATGGAAGTATCGACGGAGATCCCCCGGCAGCCATGCGTTATACAGAAGCGAGATTATCTCCGATCGCATCTGAGCTTCTTCGGGATATTGATAAAAATACGGTTGAATTTGTGCCGAACTTCGATGATACAAGCAAGGAACCTGTCGTACTCCCGGCGATGTTTCCTAACCTATTGGTCAACGGATCTACCGGGATATCAGCAGGATACGCAACCGACATTCCCCCTCATCATCTGGGTGAAGTCATTGATGCTGTCATTAAACGCATTCAAATGCCGTCTTGCTCTGTTGATGAACTGATGGAAGTCATTAAAGGGCCTGATTTTCCGACAGGCGGTATTATTCAAGGCGTTGACGGCATAAAAAAAGCCTACGAAACCGGAAAAGGAAAAATCATTATCCGCGGAAAAGCTGAAATTGAAGGAATCAGAGGCGGACGTGAACAAATTGTCATTACGGAAATTCCATTTGAAGTAAACAAAGCAAACTTAGTGAAAAAAATGGACGAGTACCGCATTGATAAAAAAGTTGAGGGCATCTCAGAGGTTCGCGATGAAACGGATCGAACTGGTCTGAGAGTGGTCATTGAACTGAAAAAAGAAGCGGATGCAAAAGGCATTTTGAATTTCTTATATAAAAATACCGATTTGCAGATCACCTATAACTTTAATATGGTGGCTATCCATAATCGCCGTCCGATGCTGATGAGCCTGCCGTCTATTTTGGATGCATATATCGGCCACCAAAAGGAAGTCGTCACAAACCGGTCCGTTTATGAGCTTCAAAAAGCAAAAGATAGACATCACATCGTAGAAGGTCTCATGAAAGCTTTGTCTATTTTGGATGAAGTCATTGCTACAATTCGTTCTTCAAGCGATAAACGTGACGCTAAAAACAACTTGATAGCGAAATATGAATTTACAGAGCCTCAAGCTGAAGCCATCGTGTCATTGCAGCTATATCGTTTAACCAATACAGATATCACAGCACTGAAGGAAGAGGCAGAAGAGCTCGGCAAAAAAATTGAAGAGCTCGAATCCATTCTGAGCAATGATAAAAAGCTGTTAAAAGTGATTACAAACAGCTTAAAAGCATTGAAAAAGAAATATGCAGACACAAGACGCTCCGTGATTGAAGAAAAAATTGAGGAAATTAAGATTAACCTTGAAGTTATGGTAGCGTCTGAGGATGTATATGTGACCGTTACGAAGGATGGTTACCTAAAACGGACGAGCCAGCGCTCATTTGCCGCTTCCAACGGCCAGGATTTCGGAATGAAAGATACGGACAGGATGCTGCATCAGTTTGAAATGAATACGACGGATGTGCTGCTGCTCTTTACGAACAAAGGAAGCTACATCTATTGCCCGGTTCATCAGCTGCCTGATATCAGATGGAAGGACATGGGCCAGCATTTTTCAAATATGATCACGATTGACCGTGATGAAACGATTGTAAAGGCTATACCGATCAAAGAATTTGATCCGTCGGCGTATCTTTTGTTCTTTACGAGAAACGGAATGGTGAAAAAGACAGAGCTCACCCATTATAAAGCACAGCGTTATTCTAAAGCGCTTGTGGCCCTAAATCTGAAGGGTGAAGACGAACTGATTGATGTGCATGTAACAAATGGGGATAGCCAGATCTTTATGGCCACTCACCTAGGATATGGCTTATGGTTTGGAGAAGACGAAGTAAATGTAGTTGGCGCGCGTGCCGCTGGTGTCAAAGGGATTAACTTAAAAGAAGATGACTTTGTTGTTTCTGGAGAGATCCTTCAAGAATCTGATTCAATTGTATTGTTCACACAGCGGGGAGCGGTGAAACGCATGAGTCTTTCCGAGTTTGAAAAAACATCCCGTGCAAAACGCGGTGTCGTGATGCTAAGGGAACTGAAGAAGAACCCTCATCGGGTCGTAGCAATGTTCGCTTGCGGTCTTGAACAGCGACTTATGGTGGAAACAGAAAAAGGCGACAGAAAAGAACTGCAGGCTAAAGACCTGCGGACAAACGACAGATACAGCAATGGCTCTTTCTTTATTGATGAAGAGGAATCAGGCAAGGTCATAGCTGTCTGGCGCCTTCATACAGAACAATAATAAAAAACCCGCTCATGTGATATGAGCGGGTTTCGTTTTTCAATTAGCTTTCATGGCTGGTGAAAAGATCTGTAAAGGCATGAACAAATTCGATTCCTTGCCATACAAATAAATTCAGCGCTGTGAAAGAAAATAAGCCTAAAATCACCATTCTTAAGATAAACAACATGTTTAACAGCCTCCTCATATTTTCGTTATATAATCGGGTGATGTTGAACATGAAGTTTGCCGAAATAAGACGATTGATAAAATTTGGCCAGTATAAAGCTTTTTTTCCGCTGGCGCCTGCGGGAATATCCCGTACTTTTGCTTTCAGCGGTCAGAAGCAGAACAGCCATTGCCCATAAAGCAGTCAGCGCAAATGCCCCTGTGATGGATTTCTTCTCATCATCAGCATTTTGGCCGGCTTTCATCTCATGCATTTCCTGCTGGTCGGCTACGGCTTTATAATGATGGCCGATATCAAAGGCGTGGGGAATTGAGAACAAATGAAAACTGGCAATCGCCAAAAATAAGATGGACGCTTTCAGTATCGTTACTTTTTTCAAATGATCTCCCCCTCCTTTAATATTACTGAATATTTTTATAATAATACCCTAATACATCCTAAAAGTAAACCTGATTTATTAAATTTAAAAACAAATTTCACTTTGTTAAGTATATATCTTTTTGCTTATTTTTGAAAGAGAAATTTCTTTTATTAGTGTATGTATACCCGGTCTAAGGTGTGAATAAAAACACATTTTAAAAGATATGCTTGTTGTTTAGGAGTTATGACTGTATCAAAGGAAACGGGAAGGGTCAGGAAAGCAATTCTTACATATTAAAAGAGAACACTTTTTACAAGCTTGCAAGAAATATTTTTATTCATAGGAAAATAATAGAGAGGGGACCGAAGGCGTGAACTTCAATCTAGAACAATAATCTTCCCGAAATAACTTCCTAATTCGACATATTGTGATATAATAAGACTCAGTATGTTAAAAAATCTAACATCAAATATGAATTCACAATGAATTGATGAAAACGGGAGGTAAATATGGAGTCTTTTTTCAACAGTTTGATTAATATTCCAAGTGATTTTATCTGGAAATATTTATTTTATATTTTAATAGGACTTGGATTATTTTTTACACTTCGTTTTGGTTTTATCCAATTCCGTTATTTTATTGAAATGTTCAGAATAGTGGGAGAGAAGCCTGAAGGAAACAAAGGTGTTTCATCTATGCAGGCGTTCTTTATTTCTGCCGCATCCCGAGTCGGTACAGGGAATTTGACTGGTGTTGCCTTAGCAATTGCGACAGGCGGGCCGGGCGCTGTATTTTGGATGTGGGTTGTAGCTGCTGTAGGCATGGCTTCAAGCTTTGTTGAGAGTACGTTAGCACAGCTTTATAAAGTGAAGGACGGAAACGATTTCCGCGGCGGACCGGCCTACTATATTCAAAAAGGTCTTGGAATCAGATGGCTCGGCATCGTATTCGCTGTCTTGATTACTGTATCATTCGGTTTAATCTTTAACGCTGTTCAATCCAATACAATTGCAGGAGCGTTAGAAGGCGCATTTCATGTGAACAAAACAGTTGTGGCTATTGTTCTTGCTGCTTTAACGGCTTTTATTATTTTCGGCGGTTTAAAACGTGTAGTCGCAGTAACACAATTGATTGTTCCGGTCATGGCTGGTCTTTATATTCTCATTGCTCTATATGTTGTATTCACCAATATTTCTGCATTCCCAAGCGTTATTGCGACAATTGTCAAAAATGCTTTGGGATTCGAACAAGTTGTCGGCGGAGGACTGGGAGCAATCATCGTCATTGGTGCACAGCGCGGACTTTTCTCTAACGAAGCGGGAATGGGTAGTGCGCCTAATGCTGCTGCGACAGCTCATGTTTCGCATCCGGCAAAGCAGGGCTTTATTCAAACATTAGGCGTGTTTTTCGATACATTTATCGTATGTACGTCTACAGCGTTTATCATCTTACTATACAGTGTAACACCAAAAGGTGACGGCATCCAGGTTACACAGACTGCTCTGAGCCACCATATTGGAGGCTGGGCGCCAGGTTTTATAGCAATTGCAATGTTCTTGTTTGCCTTTAGTTCAGTTGTCGGAAACTACTATTATGGTGAAACAAACATTGAATTTATTAAAACAAGCAAAACATGGCTAAACATTTACCGTATCGCGGTTATTGCTATGGTTATCTTTGGATGTGTAGCAGGATTCCAGATTGTTTGGGACATGGCGGACCTCTTTATGGGTATCATGGCGCTGATTAACTTAATTGTTATTACGCTGCTGTCAAACGTTGCTTACAAAGTGTATAAGGATTACGCGAAACAACGTAAACAAGGGCTTGATCCTGTATTCAAAGCGAAAAACATCCCAGGTCTGAAAAACACTGAAACTTGGGAAGATGAAAGACAAGAAGCATAAGAACACGGCTGCATTCAATTCATTGAATGCAGCTTTTTATTTACTGGAAAGAAGCAGAATGTTTCGATTAGATAAAAAATAACGTGTAAAGTCCTGGTTAAACACCTATGCGCTTAGTCCACATGTGTCAGCAGTATCTGAAACAAGACAAAAAGAGCAAATAGACAGGCTTTCAAGCCGCCTAAAAACAAGAAATTAGGTTGATAGACAACCATGTGAAAGATTTTTACAATGAGTCCGTGCTAAAAAAGCGAAAGGGAGGAGAGCGGTGAGGTACTAGGCACATTTTTCACATAATGATTTGAAGGAGGAAAGAATATGAAACGGTCAGTCTCTATCTTAATCGTATGGTTATTCATTGCATTACTAGCAATCGGCTGCATGCCTGCTTCAAAAGCATCTGCAGCAGGGGCAAAAACGCCGGTATCCATAAATGGGCAGCTTAGCATAAAAGGTACACAGCTAGTCAATCAAGACGGCAAGGCGGTGCAGCTGAAGGGGATCAGTTCACATGGGTTACAATGGTATGGTGATTTTGTCAATAAAGACAGCTTAAAATGGCTGAGAGACGATTGGGGCATTACGGTATTCCGAGCGGCAATGTATACGGCAGACGGCGGTTATGTTGATAATCCGTCTGTGAAAAACAAAGTGAAAGAAGCGGTTGAAGCGGCAAAAGAGCTTGGGATATATGTCATCATAGACTGGCATATCTTAAATGACGGCAATCCAAATCAAAATAAAGAGCGGGCAAAAGAATTCTTCAGGGAAATGTCAACCCTTTACGGAAGCACGCCAAATGTCATTTATGAAATTGCGAACGAACCAAACGGCGATGTGAACTGGAAGCGTGATATTAAACCGTATGCGAAAGAAGTGATTTCAGTTATCCGCGAAAACGATCCCAACAACATCATCATTGTCGGTACCGGTACATGGAGCCAGGATGTGAATGACGCTGCCGATGATCAGCTAAAGGATGCAAATGTCATGTACGCGCTTCATTTTTATGCCGGCACACATGGCCAGTTTTTACGGGATAAAGCAAACTATGCACTCAGTAAAGGAGCGCCTATTTTTGTGACGGAGTGGGGGACAAGCGATGCTTCCGGGAATGGAGGAGTATATCTTAACCAGTCGCGGGAATGGCTGAATTATCTCAACAGCAAGAACATTAGCTGGGTGAACTGGAATCTTTCTGATAAGCAGGAATCTTCTTCAGCTTTAAAGCCAGGGGCATCTAAAACAGGCGGCTGGCCGTTATCAGATTTATCCGCTTCAGGTACATTCGTAAGAGAAAACATTCTCGGCACCAAAGATTCGACGAAGCAAAATCCTGAAACGCCAACACAAGATCAACCCGCACAGAAAAACAGCATCACTGTGCAATATAGAGCAGGTGATGGAAGTGTGAACGGAAACCAAATTCGCCCGCAGCTTCACATAAAAAATAACGGCAACACCACGGTAGGTTTAAAAGATGTCACTGTCCGTTACTGGTATAAGGCGAAAAACAAACATCAAAACTTTGACTGTGACTACGCGCAGATCGGATGCGGCAATGTGACCAACAAGTTTGTGACGTTACATAAACCTAAGCAGGGTGCAGATACCTATCTTGAACTAGGGTTTAAAAACGGAACGCTGTCACCAGGAGCAAGCACAGGGGATATTCAGCTTCGTCTTCACAATGACGACTGGAGCAATTATGCACAAAGCGGGGATTATTCCTTTTTCCAATCTAATACGTTTAAAACAACGAAAAAAATCACAATATATAATCACGGTAAACTGATTTGGGGAACAGAACCCAAATAGTTTAGTTTTTGGCGGGCATCAGCAATGATGTCCGTTTTCATCATCTTATACAGCAAAACAAGGAGGTTTACGTTGTGGATGAAACACTGAAGCAGTATATGATGCTGTTCAAAGAAATGAATCATGCGATAAATGGTCCGGACTATCCAGGTAAGGAAAAAGACATCCAACAGCAAAAAGAACAGATCGAAGCTTACGAAAAACAGCTGCAGCAAGGTTTTTCAACGGATTATGACTACGATGTATTTGCTGACTCGGTTATCAAATGTGCATATGGCGATATGACGCTGGACGATTTAGAAGCAGTTTATTATGGATTGACAACGCCATTTTTTTGATTTGGACAATTCAACAGTTAAATTTCATTTTCTGTCTCACTAACTTAAGTATACTTTGATATTGAGACAGAAAATCATTTATTTTGTTTACTTCCTAGAATATATATTATGTAAACTAGAAAAGATGAAGATTAAAGCTTTGCTGTTTTTATGTACATCCTTTCTTCTTCCTGTAATTCAGCAACAAAATAAAAAAGCGATTTCCCAATCGGAAAATCGCCAATTCAGACACTCTATTATTTATGTGTGTCTTTGTGCTCTTAACGATTTACAACAAATGTTGTCACGCTTTGAGCTGGAAGATGGGCCCAAAAATGATTGCCTGATACAGTGAGATTCGTTCCAGGTTGTAGATTACTGCTGCTGCTCGTGATCCATCTAGATACGTTTGAAGCAGATCCATTCTGCAAAACAAAGTTTTGGTTGACTCCTGTGTTGCTTTTATTGATGGCAACAATAACGACCTTGTTGTCACCTTTATAGGCTGACACGTAAACGTTCGCATTAGGATTTTTCGTTGCATCAACCCTTACATAGCCGGGACGCACAAACTTCGAGAAATGAGCCATATTGTAACCGCGTTTGCTGATCGTACCGTCTTCTTTCATAGGACCGTAAGATCTGCGGATGTACCACCAAACATAAGCTTGAAAATCTCCCTCCACCATTGAATGGTGAATATGCTCTGAAACGCCTAATGCCTCGGGCCAGCGATCCGCTGAATTGTTGTCACTGTTGGGATAGTATACTTCCGTCATCCATAGCTCTTTCCCTCCTCCTTTTTGTTTGAAAAGAGGATAAGGGAATTGGCTGACCTGAGTGCCGTACAGGTGGGTTCCGAGAATATCCATATTGCCAAGAGCCTGCGGATCATTCAAAATCGGGTCCGACAAATTCTTCAAGTATTGAAATGACTCAGGCGCAATGACGCGGGCATTGATCGAGCCGGCGTTTTCTCTCATAAAGCGAAGTATTTCTTGCGGCGTCCACCACGTCCACTCGTGAGCGTAATCAGGCTCGTTTTGGACCGAAATCGCATAAAGATTCACACCATTATTTTTCATGAAGGTAACAAAATCGTTAAGATGCTGCGCGTATGCGGCGTACTTATCGTATTTCAGCCGTTTAGCTGATGTGTCACCATTCCGATTGAAGGTCTCAACCATATCACTTGGAGGATTCCAGGGAGATGCAAAAACGATTGCCCCATGTTTGACCGCACTCTTGGCAGTCTCCACCTCTTTATACCAATTATTTCGGTTTTCATCTACATGAATTCTTAAGATTGAAAAGCCTAACTGATTCTGTCCATTGCCAAAAGCGGTTTCTCTTTGAGCTGCTGTAAGATCCCCAGCCCAAGCTGGATGGTTCATCCCTCCAAAACCGCGAATCACTTGTTTCTCTGCAGATACATTAACTGTTACATCACTGGCTGCCAAAACTTCAGTAGCGCCTGGCCCTAACATGACTGACAGCATAGTGAAACATACCAATACTACACAAATTGGTTTTTTTAAGCATGACATCATTTTTTCCTCTCCTTTATATGTATTTTACAGTATTAGGGAGATCTAATCTGTCTCCTTTTATATTGCAAACAGAATGATTTTCTCCTCTATTGAAACAGCCCTTTGCTTTCACGCGGTATATCAAACTTGTCATTGCTAAACCCGTTATAATTACCTGAACCATTTTTTTTCGCCCAAGTCGCACGGGCATTAGAGTTAACTTACCCGATCAATGGAGGGCTGCTCTGGCGTTGGTCAGTTCTGCACCCTTCTCGTTTCTTAATTAAGCGAGGTGCTATCTTTGCGTAAACTGCCAGTAATCAAAATTAAACAAGTTTCCTGTACCTGTTCCGGTAAATACAAAGAATACTTTGTGCACGCCGGTTACACCGCTTACCGCAGTTTCTATTTCTCTCCAGGTTTGCACTCCACCTGTGGAAGGTACATTCAGGGTTCCTGCAAGCTTACCGTTTGCACTATCGAGACGCACTTCTATTTTCCCACCTATAGTGGATGCTATATTTGCTTTAAACGTCTTGGCGCCGCCCGCCCCGAAGTCTGCGTTTCCCACAGCAATCCAATCTCCGTTATGAATGCTTGTTACATGTTGATTATTTACCGGACCGCTGGGTGCTGAAGATTTCTCAGTCAAAATCCGTCCATTCCAAGCAAACGTTTCAGCTTCTACCCGGTTATAAGGATTCAAATTCGAAAGCTGTGTTACGCCTGCATAATTTGCCGCAACCTCTTGAATGGATCCATCTGCATTATGCACCAGCTTATTAATATGGGGAGAACGGTATCCTTTGCCTGCCCCGAACAGAGCGGAACTGACAGTTTGAGCATGGTACACCACATACCACTCGTTTTTAAAATTGAAAACAGCATGGTGGTTGTTTCCGCCGCCTCCGAAAAACGCACCCGGATTTTTCAAGAAGTGCCCTCTATACGTAAAGGGACCCATGGGACTTGGGCTGGTCATGTAGCCGATCTCACCTGGGGGTTTATCAGCCGGGTGCGTGCCGCTGAAATTAATGCAGTAAGAATAATAATATTTACCGTTATACTTATGCATTCCTGAATCTTCAAACATGAAAGGCGCATCAATCGTAGATGCACTTCCTATAACACTAGTCATATCAGGCCCTAATTTCATGACTCTTGCTGTTTTAGGGTTTGCCCATTGCTCCTGCGTCGGATTTGAACCGCCAGGGATGCCTCCGCCGGCATACAGGTAACCGGTACCGTCATCATCTACAAATACTGCGGGATCAAAAAGCCATACAACACCGGACATTCCTGGTGTATTTGGCGTCACCAGCGCTTTTCCGATCGGATCTGTCCATGGCCCGGTCGGACTGTCTGCGGTGAGAACCCCGATACCTCCGCCGCCGTTTGCGAAAAAAAGGAAGAATTTATCCTTGCCATTGATTTTTTTAACTGCGATTGCAGGTGCCCAGGACGCACCTGCCCATTTCGCAATCCCGCGGCCGCCATTAGCCCCACTGGCACCTGCTACCGGAATGGCTCCGTGGTCTGTCCAGTTCACCATATCCGCTGAAGATATGACGAATATTTTATTCAAATTTGCAAATGTATTATCCTTAATCGTTCCGTTGCTATTATATTCATAGTCATCACTTGACATATAGATGTAGACTCTTCCG
This sequence comes from Bacillus rugosus, assembly GCF_023238245.1. Taxonomy (NCBI): domain Bacteria; kingdom Bacillati; phylum Bacillota; class Bacilli; order Caryophanales; family Bacillaceae; genus Bacillus; species Bacillus rugosus. The sequence continues at coordinate 1,973,515 of NZ_CP096590.1, forward strand.
TTATAGGTCAGCGAAAACGGATCTGCTCCCAAATGATGGTCTATAAGCGGGTTTGAATTCCCTGCATGTTTTGCAATTGTAGTACTGGCAGCATACGCAGACTTCCCAGTGAAGCAACACAATAACAAAGCTAGGACCCATAAACATACGCTACATTTTTTACTCATCACTTCTCATCCTCCTTTTTTCCTTAAAAGGGAGCATTTTGAAATTTGCTAACAACGGGTCATAAAGATCGCACCACTTACTTCTTCAAGATCAATCAAGAAAATCTCCCCCCCATTCCTAGCGACCATTGTCCAGAAAATAAAATGGCAGGATTGTTCATGAGCCCTCTCTAATGTCATTGGAAGTATATGAATATTTATACAAAATATCCCTCTATCTAACATCCTACATCATTTAAAAAATTGCGTATAGATACTTTTGGAGGAATTCGTTCGATTCTACAAAGGAACTGGCTACATTTATTCATTGATAAGTTGGGGCTAACATAGACGACTGTTATCGACTCCGTTCCCTCGATTCTCGTTGTTTTAGAGCTATTGACAAGATATCTCTGCTGATAGGGAATCTCAATCTATTGAATTCCGGCTGCTTTTTCTGCTGATTTGTTTACATTGTTCTCTTCTTTGTAAGACATTTCGTTATCATTCCGCCCTCCCCCTCTCTTCATATTTTCTCAGCCTTATATAAAGTGAGTTTTCAGGCTCTAAAAAAACTGCCGTTCAATACATCTGTTTTTAAAAAAGTTTCATGTTTTGTTCATATTTTAGTAATTGTTTATTCAACACTGTCCGCTAAAGTAATTCATATCAACAAATATGACAGCCACCCACATCTTTTATGAAGGGAGGTCAAAACCGGGTGCCGTTATGCTGAAAGAAAAAATAAAAATATTAGGCCGTTTTTGCACTGTGGGCGTAGGCAATACGCTGTTAGATTTTGGTGTCTTCTTTCTTCTCACCGCTTGTCATGTCCCTTATCTGCCGGCGCAGATATGCTCCTATTCGGCAGGCATCATCAACAGCTATGTGTGGAACCGAAACTGGACGTTTCGTGTAAAACGTAAGGCTGACGGGAAAGAGATCGTGCGCTTTCTGATGATTAATATTGCCGCGTCGGGGATTACCTTTTTACTGCTTTATTTGTTTCAAAAAGGCGGCTGTTCGCTTTTGATGAGTAAGCTCGCCGCCACTATTGGCGGAATGATGATGAATTTTATCGGAAACCGAATCTGGGTATTTGGAGATTCGCTGAAAACATACAGGGTTAGGAGTGAAGATGAATGAGAAAAAAAGTGAGAAAAGCGGTCATTCCCGCAGCGGGTTTAGGAACGAGGTTTCTGCCGGCGACAAAGGCCCAGCCGAAAGAAATGCTCTCGATCGTCGACAAACCAGCAATCCAATACATTGTAGAAGAGGCCGCAGAGTCAGGAATTGAAGATATACTTATTATTACAGGGAGAAACAAACGCTCGATTGAAGATCATTTTGACCGGTCGGCGGAATTGGAATTCAATCTGCGGGAAAAAGGCAAGACGGAGACGCTTAAGGAAATGCAGCAGATTGCCGATCTGGCCAACATTCATTACATCCGCCAGAAAGAACCGCTCGGATTAGGTCATGCGGTGATGTGCGCGGAGCACTTTATTGGCGATGAACCGTTCGCCGTCCTTTTAGGCGACGATATTATGGTGTCTGAAACACCGGCTCTTCGGCAATTAATGGACGTATACGACGCTTATGGCACAGAGGTTGTCGGTGTACAGTCAGTTCCTTCTGAGGATGTCAGCAAATATGGTATTATCAATACATCAGGCTCTCATGGGCATGTATTTGAAGTGAAAGATTTAGTGGAAAAGCCTTCTCCTGAAGAAGCGCCTTCAGAAATCGCCGTGATGGGACGTTATGTGCTGAATTCATCGATCTTCCCCGTTTTAAAGTCCATTGGCAGAGGCGCGGGCAACGAAATTCAGCTCACAGATGCGCTTCGTGAGGTTTGCCGTGAGCAGCCGATCCATGCACGGCTGCTGGAAGGAAATCGATATGACATTGGCGATAAGCTGGGCTGTTTTAAAGCGAGCACAGAAATCGGCTTAATGCGCCCCGAAATGAGATCTCAGCTTTTGGCTTATTTAGAAGGTGTGATCAAACGGGAAACGAAAGAAATGCTGCGGTAAAAAAATTGTAACCATCTTGCTCGTCAATCAGTCATATAATAGTGAAAAAGATTAGGACAGGTTGTGAAGAATGTGGGCAGTTTGATAAGCGAAATTTTAACATGGCTGACGAATATGGGATATGCGGGCATTGCGATTGGCTTGATGATTGAGATCATTCCGAGTGAAATTGTATTGGCCTATGGCGGCTATATGGTTTCGGAAGGCACGATTGGATTTATTGGCGCAATTATTGCGGGTGTTATCGGGGGCACCATTGCCCAGATCTTTATTTATTGGATCGGTCGGTATGGCGGCAGGCCGTTTTTGGACAAATACGGGAAGTACTTATTGATTAAAAAGCATCATATTGACATGTCGGAAAACTGGTTTCAAAAGTACGGCGCTGGGGTCGTCTTCTCGGCCCGTTTTATACCGGTTGTCAGACATGCGATATCAATTCCCGCGGGCATTGCCAAAATGCCGTTTCTCAAATTTGTGGTACTGACTGTACTTGCTATCATTCCGTGGTCGATCCTGTTTGTTTATTTAGGCATTCAGCTCGGAAGTCAGTGGGATGACGTTGAGAACATTGCAGGTACTTATACAACACCGATTATGATACTGGCTATTGTCGTTATTGCCCTTTATTTTGTGATTAAAAAACGTACAGCCCTATTTAAACGGTAGTTAGCAGATATGCATAGGGATGGTTCATTCCCCTATGCATATTTTTTATTTGCGATGCTGATTCGCGAGCTTCAAATGCTCCGCTAAAAATGCGACAAACACTTCATCCCGCACGAGCGATGCGGCATAATTTCTTTTAATAAACCATTCTGCTTCTTCAAATGCTGCGAATGTTTCATCCTGTGTTTCCCCGTTAATTTGGATATTCCACTCGTTGTCTAAAGGGAATAGGAAAAATCTCATTTGTGCGCGATTTTCATATAATGATCCGTTCGCCGATCCCTTTAGGTTATAGATATTACGGAAAGCATCTGGCCGGACAGGATCAATCCGAAATGCTTCAGCAACAAACAATTCATATACTTCGTCGGTTATTGAACAGCCGGATGCCTTTGCATGCCCTCCGCCTCCGTATCGACCGGCGACTTCTGACACATCGATGTAATCATGAATGGTGCGCAGGCTGACTCGTTTTGATCCCATGCTTAAAATCGCAATATAATCGAGGTGCGGATTTTCTTTACCGAGCCTGTTTCCCAGCTCTGAATGGTACGATTCTGCGTGTACAATGCCTACACAATGTTCGTGAACAAAGGTTTGCACCATTTCCCTTTTCTTTCTGCGGAGATAGCGCTCGATTTTTGCGTCTTCTAAATCAAGCAGTTTCTCTTCAAAATCATCAAAGAAAAATTCATCATGCGCAGAAAGACGCTGAATCATTTTTTCTTCAAATTCATCGATTGACAGCAGAAAGAAAAGATCATTAAGCCGCTTCGCCTGTTTTTGATCATACTGTTCCCATTCCCATGTATCATATTGACGGACGAGCTCTGTGAATTGATCTAATGCGTTTGTCGGTTTCATGAAGCCATTTTCAACGAGATAGCCATATAAAAGCGATGTCGCAGATGAGAGCCTTCCATCGTCGTATTCCACTTGGACAAATCCCCATTCATGCTCATTCAAATGAAGGGCTGTTTTATGATGGTCAATCAGCTTTACTTTTCCTCCCGCATGAACATACTCATTCAATCTCTCTTCGTTTGCTTCGTTAACGGCGAGATCGGTGATGAATAACGCGTCTTGTCTGTTGCTCTCCTTCGCTTTTTCTAAAAAGTACTGTACTTGAGCGTTTAAGCCGTTGACAGAGTTATACCGGACCTCAACATCTTTCCCGAATGCCAATTTTGCTACGATTCCGCATCCTACTCCGTCCAAGTCGTTATGTGAATATAAATGATACATAATGTAGGCCCCTTTTTATGATGAACTGACAATTGCCGCTAGAGGTGCGGCAGCCTTTATTTACTATTCTAAAAAACATAGCGTTTTATGCAAAGTTGATTAGTTTACATAATGTTATTATTGTAAATATATAAAAAGAGCGCTTTTTGCGCTCCCTAAGCCCTTGGCTTTTTTATACAGGATAAACCGGATGCTTTCGATTGGTAAATGTCATTTCCTTTGACATGTATGCTTTGAGCCGTTTGGCCAGCTCATCACGCAGCGAATTGGCCGGGATAACGGCATCAATGATCATTTCTGAAGCCAGACGGTATATATTGATGTCCTCCTTGTATTCTTCCCGTTTGCTGTTGATAAATTGCGCCCTCTCTTCTTTCGGCAGCTCGGCGATTTTTTTAGCATAGACAGCGTTTACAGCTGCTTCAGGGCCCATGACGGCGATTTGGGCGGTTGGGAGCGCTAAGCAGCAATCCGGTTCAAATGCCGGCCCTGCCATTGCGTACAACCCTGCTCCGTATGCTTTTCGGACAATGACAGAGAGCTTTGGAACAGTTGCTTCCGACATTGCTGAAATCATTTTTGCACCGTGCCTGATAATCCCCGCTTGTTCTACCTTTGTGCCGATCATAAAGCCGGGGATATCTGCTAGGAACAGCAATGGGATATGAAACGCGTCACATAAGGTAATAAATTTAGCCGCTTTGTCTGCTGAATCGTGGAATAAGACGCCTCCTTTTACCTTTGGCTGATTAGCGATAATGCCGACAGGCTGTCCGTGAATTCGTGCGATTCCCGTCAATATTTCCGGTGCAAATAAGGCTTTAATCTCTAAAAATGAGCCTTCATCAATGACCCGCTCAATCAGCTCTTGCATATCAAAAGGCGCATTTTGGTTTTGCGGAATGACGTCGGCAAGCGGGATGTCGAATTGTTTTGGCGGGCGTTTCTCTTGCATAGGCGCTTTTTCTTGATAATTAGCCGGAAAGTACGATAAATAAGTCCGTGCCAGACGTATGGCTTCTTCTTCAGTTTCTGCAAGAATATCTCCGCAGCCGGAGATTGAGCAATGCATACGGGCCCCTCCCATTTCTTCGAGAGACACTTTTTCGCCAATGACCATTTCCGCCATCCGCGGCGAGCCTAAATACATAGAGGCGTTACCGTCCACCATGACGACAATGTCACAGAAGGCCGGGATATAAGCGCCCCCTGCCGCAGACGGTCCGAAAAGCAGACAGATTTGCGGAATGCGCCCCGATAATTTGACTTGATTGTAAAAAATTCTTCCCGCACCACGCCTCCCTGGAAACACATTGATTTGGTCGGTGATTCTGGCGCCAGCGGAATCAACTAAATAAAGGAGCGGGCAGTTTAATTTTTCGGCTGTTTCCTGTATTCTGATGATTTTTTCAACGGTTTTTGCACCCCACGACCCTGCTTTCACTGTTGAATCATTGGCCATGACGCAAACGGTTTTGCCGCCGATTTTGCCGATAGCAGTCACCACTCCATCAGCGGGAAGCCCGTCTGACATACATTCCGCAAAGAAAGCGTCTTCCAGCTCGATGTCATCGTCAAACAAACGAGCAAGCCGCTCTCTGACAAAGAGCTTGCCTTTTTCTTGGTTGCTCTGATGATACTTTTCCGCCCCGCCTTTTCGGATCCGTTCGGCCCGTTCTGTTCGTTCCTTTTCATAATCCATGAGCATAACCTCCCTTTTATAGTCCCTTGTATACGGCCCGTCTTTTTTCTTGAAACGCCTGAAGCCCTTCTCTCCTGTCTTTTGTCGGAATGGTATGTTCATATGCTTTTTGTTCAATCGCCAGACCTGTAGCGAGATCTGTCTCCAACCCTTTATTGATTGCGAATTTAGCTTGGCGGACAGCGATTGGCCCATTGACAGAAATGGCTGCGGCTAGTTCTTCTGCTTTTGGCATGAGATCACAGGGAGCCGTGACATGCTCTACAAGGCCTATCACTTTTGCTTCGTGTGCAGTTACTCTCCTGCCTGTATAAATTAATTCTTTTGCTTTTCCTCTGCCAATCAGACGCGGCAGCCTTTGGGTTCCTCCGGCTCCTGGGATAATGGCTAACCCTGTTTCCGGAAGGCCCAGAACGGCAGAGTCAGCTGCGATTCGAAGGTCGCATGCCAATGCCAATTCAAGCCCGCCGCCTAATGCGCTTCCGTTTATCACAGCTATGACCGGCTGCGGCAAGGCTTCAAGTAAAGCCGCCGTTCTTTGAATGAGGGTTACACTTTCCAGAACCTGATCTTCTTTCAGTTTTATCCGTTCTTTCAGGTCTGCCCCCGCGCAAAACGCTTTTTCACCGGCGCCTGTGAGGATGACGCAGCGGATGTTAGAGTTGAATTCAATTTCCTGAAGAATCAATTGCAGGTTTCGAAGCATTTCCGCTGAAAGAGCATTTGCCGCCTGAGGCCTGTTTAAGGTGATCAACGCAATATGTTCATTTTGGACAGTAAAAAGAATTGATTCTCTCATGGTATTTGTCCTCTCTTTTATGAAGATGATTTAAATACCTGTAAATTTCGGCTTGGCAGCTGTTTGCCCATTTTTTCTTCTATCCATTTGGCTGCTGATAGCAGTTTATCGAGACTTACATTTGTTTTGATGTCCATCTGTTCAAGCATGTATACGATATCCTCAGTCGCGGCGTTTCCGGACGAACCCGGGGCATATGGGCAGCCCCCAAGCCCGCCTGCCGAGCCATCAAACACAGTGATGCCCATCTGGAGAGCTGTGACCATATTGGCCAGCGCTGTTCCTCTCGTATCATGAAAATGCAGGGCAATTTGATTGGCCGGGAATCGTGCCAAAAGAGCTTCTAGCACGGTTTCTACTTGGGCGGGATTTGCCGCTCCGATTGTATCTCCAAGCGACAGTTCAGAAATCCCGAATTCAAATAGAGCGTCAGAAAGGCGAATGACCTGTTCAATGGGGACATCTTTCTCATACGGACAGCCGAAAACGGTAGAGAGGTAAGCTCTTGTTGAGAGGTTTGCTTTTTTTGCGTCATCGTTTACTTGTTTGAGGATATGAAGAGTTTCAGTAGTGGATTTGTTGATGTTTTTTCTATTGTGCGTCTCGCTGGCAGACATAAAAACGCAAGCCTCGTCAATGCCTCCTTCAAGCGCATTCTCCAGTCCCTTTTGATTCGGGACAAGTGCCGCGTACGTTACCCCTTTTACACGGTCGATGCCTTTTGCCACGTCTATAGCATCTCGAAGTGCCGGAATCCATTTCGGATGAACAAAGGATGTAATTTCAATATACGAAAGTCCTGTCCGGGAAAGCTGGTTGATCCAAGCGATTTTATCCTCTGTTTGTATCCATACGGACTCGTTTTGTAAGCCGTCACGCGGGCCGACTTCTTTGATTGTCACTTTTTTAGGATATGACATGGTCTTCCTCCAAATTATTGAGTGTGATCGCTCAGTTCAAGCAACACGTCTCCTTCATTCACAAAATCGCCTTCATTTTTTTTGACTTCTTTAACTGTTCCGCTTCTGTCTGCAACGATCGGGATTTCCATTTTCATTGATTCCAAAATGGCAACTTCCTGGCCCTTTTCAATTTGATCGCCGGCTTTGACGTGCACTTTCCACAGGTTTCCCGCCATTTGTATGATAACCGTCATGATATCTGCCTCCTTTATAGGTGTTGTTTCAAAAAGTCAGTTGTGACATCTCCTTCTTTAAATGCTTTTGAAGCTGCAGCCTGTATGAGAAGCGGAAGATTTGTTTTGATTCCCTCTATTTGATAGTCGCGGAGCGCTGTCTCCAGTTTTTCAATGGCCTCCGCTCTGTTTTGGCCTTTGACAATCATTTTGGCAATCATCGGGTCATAAAAAGGAGTGACGGTGCTGTCTTTTGCTACTGCACATTCGTGTCTGACTCCTTTTTGGCCAGGGAGTGAAAACGCGGTGATCGTACCAGGTGACGGGTAGAAGGTCTTGGGATCTTCCGCGTATATTCGAACTTCTATCGCATGCCCGTTTCGTTTGATGTCTTGCTGGGAGAATGTGAGTGTATGGCCCGCAGCAATCCGCAGCTGCTGCTCTACTAAGTCCAGGCCTGTTATTTCTTCAGTCACGGGGTGTTCAACTTGCAATCTCGTATTCATTTCGAGGAAATAAAAGTTTTGATTCGGGTCAACTATAAATTCAATCGTTCCTGCGTTCGTATAGCCGATCGCTTTCGCTGCTTTTACGGCCGTTTGCCCGATCTTCATTCTTTGTTCATCGTTTAAAAATGGTGACGGCGCTTCTTCAATAACCTTTTGATGCCGCCTTTGAACAGAGCAATCGCGTTCAAACAGGTGTACTGTATGGCCATGCTGATCGGCTAAAAGTTGAACTTCGATGTGGCGGGCATGTTCAATGACCTTCTCCATATACATTGACCCATCACCGAAAAAATCTGCTGCGCGCTTTTTGTTTCCCTCGTACGCCTTTCTTAATGTTTCCTCGTTTTGAATAAGCTGCATGCCGATGCCTCCTCCGCCCGCTGAAGCTTTCAGCATGACAGGATAGCCGATTTGACTTGCAGTGCGGCAGGCAGCCTGAATGTCTCCGAGGGATTCAGAAACACCGGGAACTACAGGGACACCTGCCGCTTCCATTGCTTTACGAGCTTCAATTTTGCTGCCCATCTTTGCAATGATATCGGGTGCAGGACCGATAAACACGATGTTTTCTTGCTTGCAGCGTTCAGCGAATCGGCTGTTTTCTGATAATAACCCGTATCCCGGGTGGATGGCGTCAGCGTTTGCTTTTTTCGCCGTCTCTATGATTCTTTCTATATTTAAATAACTTTCACTGACTCTTGATTCCCCGATCAAATAAGCCTCTGTGGCCGCCTTTGTATGGGGAGCTTCTCTGTCTGCTTCTGAATAAACCGCGACCGTTTTGATGCCGAGACGGCTGCACGTTCGGATAATTCTCATTGCAATTTCTCCGCGATTGGCGATCAGTACTTTTGTAAACATGACTTCACCTCATTGACTTGATGATAAGTTGAACATTTCAATCGTTTTTTCACGCAGTTTATATTTTTGAATCTTGCCTGAAGCCGTCATCGGGTACTCGTCTGTAAAAATAACATAACGCGGAATTTTGTGGCGGGCGATTTTCCCTTTGCAATAGGCTTTAAGCTCTTCAGGTGAAGCGCTTTTTCCGTCTTTCAGCTTAATCCAGGCTGCGGCCTCCTCGCCGAATTTTGCGTCAGGCACACCAACGACCTGTACATCTAAAATATCAGGATGCCGGTATAAAAATTCTTCAATTTCCCGGGGATAAATGTTCTCGCCGCCTCTGATGAGCATATCTTTTAATCTTCCGGTGATGCGGCAGTACCCGTCTTTATCCATGACAGCAAGATCTCCGGTAAACAGCCATCCGTCGGCATTGATTGCTTTTTTGGTTGCTTCCTTGTTTTTATAATAGCCTTTCATGACGTGATAGCCGCGGGTGCACAGCTCTCCCTGCACGCCTCTTTGAACTTCTTGACATGTCCCGGGTTCTACAATTTTCACTTCTGCATGAGGCAGGGCGCGCCCGGTTGTTTCGACTCTTCTTATGAAGGAATCATGTGCCCTCGTTTGCGTAATGACCGGTGAAGCCTCAGTTTGTCCATAGGCGATCGTAATGTCTTTCATGCCCATCTTTTCAATAACAGCTTTCATCACTTCACTTGGACAGGGAGAGCCGGCCATGATGCCTGTTCGGAGCGTTGATAGATCATATGCATCAAAATCCGGATGATGCAGCTCGGCGATAAACATGGTCGGCACACCGTGAAGCGCTGTGCATTTCTCTTTTTCTACCGTTTTGAGGACGGTAACGGGATCAAATTCTTGTACAGGGATCATGGCTGCCCCAACGGAGACACACGCCAAAACCCCAAGCACGCATCCAAAGCAATGAAAAAACGGAACCGGGATGCACATGCGGTCTCGAGAGGTTAATGCCATACATTCAGCGATATTGGCAGCGTTGTTGATGACATTAAAATGGGTCAGCATCACTCCTTTAGGAAACCCTGTCGTTCCTGATGTGTATTGCATGTTAATCACATCGTCTTTTTCAAGGCTGTTCATTCTTGCTTCCAGCTCAGCATCCGTCACTGTTTTCGCCAGTATCTCTGTATCGTCCCAATGATACATGCCCGGCAAACGTTTATCGCCAATATAGAGCAGCGTTTTTAAAAAGGGATATCGTTCTGATTTCAGCTGGCCGGGCTCTGCTTCTTGCAGCTCTGGAATGAGGCTCTTCACGATGTCTGTATAAGAAGTGCCCCGGTATGAATCCATGACAATTAGAGCGGCAGCATCCGATTGCTTTAACAAGTAATCGAGCTCATGTGCTTGATAATTCGTATTGACGGTCACGAGCACGGCTCCGATTTTTGCGGTGGCGAACTGAACGGCAAGCCATTCGGGAATATTTGAAGCCCATATGGCTACGTGGTCTCCTTTTTCAATCCCCATCCGCATAAGTCCTTTAGCGGTTTGACGGCACAGACTGTCAAATTGGGCGTACGTATAGCGTATATTTCTGTCTGGATAGACAACCGCTTCTTGATCAGGATAGGTTTCAGCGGTTTGTTCCAGCAGTCTGCCGATTGTGGAATGGATGAGTTCAGCCATGAATTGTTCCTCCTTTCTAAGTGATCAGAAAGCGTTTACATTTCATTTCAAAAGCTGTCTGGCGATCACGATACGCTGAATTTCAGATGTGCCTTCACCGATTTCCAATAATTTTGCGTCCCGCAGCATCCTCTCTACCCCATATTCCTTCATGTAGCCTGAACCTCCATGAATTTGAATGGCTTGGTTGCAAGCTCTTGTCGCCATTTCAGATGCAAACAGCTTGGCATACGCCGCTTCTTTTGTGAACGGGCGGTTATGGTCTTTCAGCCAAGCGGCTTTTAACACCATTTGCCGTGCAAGGTCAATTTCCATCGCCATGTCAGCAAGCTTAAATTGGATGGCCTGAAAGGAAGAAATCGGCTGTCCGAACTGCTTCCGTTCTTTCGCATATGCCAATGATGCTTCAAGTGCTGCTTGGGCGATGCCGACTGCAAGAGCAGCGATTGAGATTCGTCCGCCGTCCAGCGTGTATAGAAACTGCTTAAACCCTTTTGTTGGATCGCCGAGTAAGTTGCCCGCAGGCACTCTCACATCCTCAAGCAAAATTTCCGCTGTATTTGAACCACGGACGCCCATTTTATCGTACGGACTCGTAATCGTAAGTCCAGGTGTGTCAGTTGGCACGATCAAGGCGGAAATGATGTTTTTTCCGTCTTTGTTTTTGCCTGTTACTGCGGTTACAATCACCGTTCGTGCGTAGCTTGCATTCGTGATCCAGCACTTTTCGCCGTTGATTACATACTCATCACCATTTGTAATGGCTTTCGTTTGAGTGCCTCCTGCATCTGAGCCGGCATTTGGTTCCGTCAGGCCGAATGACCCAAGGGCTTTGCCCGAAGCCAGCGGAGTCAAATGCGCCCGTTTTTGTTCTTCTGTTCCGAAGTAATAAAGAGGACTTGCGCCGAGCGAGACTGCTGCAGCATAGCTTAATCCAGTACTGCCGCAGGCTTTGCCGATTTCTTCAACCGCTAAGGCATATGAAATCGTATCGCCGCCCGATCCGCCGTATTCTTCGGGAAATGGAATACCCATCAGCCCGAGCTCACCCATTTTTTTAAATGTTTGTATCGGGAACTCACCCGTTTGATCTACATGTTCAGCGTGAGGAGCAATTTCTTTTTTCGCAAAATCCTTTACCATTTCACGAACCATTTGTTGTTCTTTTGTCAGATCAAAATTCACTTGATTTCCTCCTTCACATCTTTGTAACATCCTATTAGGCGAGTTCTGTAATCATTCCCTGACAAAAGAAGTCAGAAAATTAAAACTGGATCAGTTTTTATGTGAAAACATCAATGGGAGGAGCAAATACATGCTATAGGCGCATACCATCCATATGGCAAACGCAATGACCTGCCCCTTTGATAGCGCCGGGAAGATGATGGGATGATTCCAAAGGGAAGCTGTATCAATCAATAAACCGACCGCCGATCCCCATACGCCCAGCTTGATCACCGCGTATTGTGATCGATCGAGTTTATGATAGAGAAAGAACACAAGGCATAAAACGAGAGCAGTGCCCGCTTCCAGAAGAAGAAAGTTCAGCAAAAAAGGCTCTTCAGCCGGATCAGTTAACACAGCGTCTCCGAACAGAACAAAAAATAGTGTGGCACCGAACCAGACGAGAAATGAAAACGTAAGGACCAGACCTAATTTTTGAGTGAACATGGTTGATCTCCTTTCGTGTTACCTCATTTTTTCAGTCAGCTTCACCAAGATCCATTCGAGCTCTTGATAAACACCTTCTAGTGGAAAATCATCGAAAACGAGAGACTGTATGGCAAGCCCGTCAATTATAGCATTCAGCATCGTTCCCCAGGTTGTTAAGGAAACGCCATCAATTGGAGATTTGCCCCACAATTGAGTGAGCTCTTCTGTCAGACATTGATTTTCAGATTGTAGCAGATGACTTAGCTGCTCTTTGATTTGTTCATTTTGAAAGCTTGATACGACAAGTGATAAACATAACCGGTGATAATCAGCATTTTCTTTTGTTCGTGATTTTGCTGACAGCCATGCTTCTCTCAGCTTTTCGCTTGACGGGAGCCGGCTGTTCTTTACGTTCGCCCAAGAACTGCCGCATACGTGGCGAACGACCTCCATCATGAGATTTTCTTTTGTGCGGAAATGGTAATAAACCGTTCCTTGAGTGACATTGGCTTGTTTCGCAACTGATTGTAACGTTAGTTTTTCTAAACCGTTTTCTGAGATACATGTTTTGGCAGATTGAATGAGTGCTTCCTTGGAGATGACATTTGGTTTTGCCATGGTGCTCCTCCCTATAAGTTAGTTCAATAACTGACTTTTTAAATTTTCTATTCAGGGGGTTTTACTGAAAAAGAAATGACTTATACGTATTCGTTCTTAAGAATGCCGTATATTTCTAAATCGACAACTCCTTTACCGGACCAATAGGAAGCTTGTCTGACTAATCCTTCTTTCATAAAATTGTTTTTTATGAGGACGTTTTTTGAAGCCCTGTTAGCTGGCATGACTTCAGCTTGAATTCTATTTACATTGACTTTCTCAAATAAAAATGAGGCAAGCATGCGGACGGATTCAGTGGCAAAACCTTTCCCCCAGTATTCTTCAGCTAAGTAGTATCCAATTGATACCATGTCTATTTTTTGGTTAAAATCCATCGCTTCAATGATTCCAACCAATGTATTCTCTTGACTCTTTAGAAAAATTCCCCACTTAATTCTGCTTTTTTTGTTGTAATCTCTATCAAAATGGCTAATCATTTTCTCTACTGTTTTTATGTTATGTTTCGGAATGATGCCGCAGTATTCAAATACTTTGTCATTATCGTAGATTGAAAATACATCCTGTACGTGCACCTCTTTGATTTTACTTAGTACGAGATTCTCAGATTCCAATACTGGGAAATGTCCAAAAACCGCTTCCAAATTCATATGAGTCTCTCCCTTTGTTCTTTTCTCTAACAATTCAGCGGTTCACCAAAAGTATCCTTCCTCCTAAAATAACTCTTGTGAAAAAAGACGACTTAGAAAGCCGTCCTTCTCTTCTCATTTCTCATTTTGCCTTTCGTTTGGAAGCCTTGCTTTCGTTATGGAGCCGGTCTGCTGAAGTGACATAATACGTATACTTCTTGTTTTGGTCTGCCGTTTCATCTAAGAAGGTTTGCTGTCCATTTGTTTTTCTTGCGGTTCCCAGCAATGTTTTGTGCTTTTTCCCTTCGGCTCTATATATCGCATAATAGGCTGTTTCTTTCATTTTTTGATTTGATGGGTGGTCTTGTATGTGCAGAAGATTGCCGTTTTTGTCTTCGGTGACCTTCATAAGCTTCGGTTTTTTTGGTGCGGTACTGTCAAGCCATGGCATTTGCGGAACCAATGCTGGTTTGCTGTAAAGCTCGGTGACAAGCCTGTCTTTGATTCCAAGTGGATTTTTGTTGAGGTCTTTGAGGCTGAAATGCATGCTTCCTTTCACAAGCTCAAGCTGACGGTTCAAGGTGATTTGTCTCACATACTCTTCGGGGTCAGACCATGGCGGATCAAAGTTGTTATTGATTTTATAGGCTGCCTGGCCAATATATAAATGAACAGGCCTATTTTTCACTTCATTGCTCCACCAATCAGCCAGCACATCGTAAGCTGCTGCGTTGAAGCCGATGCTCCAATAGATTTGCGGGGCAATATAATCGATGTCGCCTTCTTGGATCCAATGTCTCGTATCTGCATAAAGGTCGTCATAGTTCCTGACGCCTGCTTTGGTATTCGATCCGGTTGGGTCGTCTGCCGCGTTTCTCCATACTCCAAAGGGACTGATGCCGAATTTGACGTATGGCTTTGCAGATTTAATTGTTTGGTTGATTTGTTTGACAAGCTGGTTCACGTTATTCCTCCGCCAGTCATCAATATTGGAAAAAGCCCCTTTTCCGTATTGTTCATACTGTGCTTGATCAGGAAATTCCTGTCCCGCTATTTTATAAGGGTAGAAATAATCATCCATATGAACGGCATCGATATCATAATGTTTCACCACTTCTTCAATACCTTTGACGATAAAATCTCTCGTCTCAGGAATGCCCGGATGATAATAAAGCTGGTTTCCATAAGCGGCAACCCAGTTTGGATGCTTTCGTGCCGGGTGATCCTCAGACAATTTATTAAGGTCCGTATGATTCATTGAAATGCGGTAAGGATTAAACCATGCGTGAAATTCTAAATTTCGTTTATGGGTTTCTTCAATCATAAATGCAAGCGGATCATAGCCCGGGTCTTTCCCTTGGACACCGGTTAAGTATTCAGACCACGGTCCATAAGCTGACGGATAAAAAGCATCTGCCGTCGGTTTAATCTGAACAATAACGGCATTCATCCCCATTTTTTGAACATCGTCCAGCAGTTTGATATACTCTTGCTTTTGCTCTGCCACTGATAACCCTTTTTTTGACGGCCAATCAATGTTTAATACGGAAGCTATCCATACGGCTCTCAGTTCCCTGTCCGGCTGCGCATTGGCCATAAATGGAACGGAGATGACAAACGTTCCGATGATCAAGCTGACAAGGAAACGGACAATCGACTTTTGACAAACCTTCATTCTGTTTCTTCTCCCCCATTACATCACTTTCACTATTCGCTATTACGGTATTCCCGGGCTGTAAAAGGGTGCTTAATCGGATTGAAGAAATCAGGATTTATGTCTATGTCACCAGATAAATGAAAAAAGTCCTGAAGCATTTTGTTCCGCTGCTTTAGGACTCTTTATCATCTATCATGGTTTGCAGGCTCTTTAACACATCAATGAGTTTTACGCCGACACCGACAGCTGTTTCAAGAATCGCCTGTGCTCCTGCGATGGCTAAAATAAAGATTACTGGAATTGCAATACGAGGCAAAAAGAGATATCCCAGTCCAATCAAGATGGCGCACCAAACGCCGGCACACCAGTAGCAATTGAGCATGTATCCAAAGTTAGAAGCCGGCACACTTTTTTCATCTACATGCCCGTTTTGATCAACGATCCTTTTCTTTTTCATAAAAGGTTTTCGGATAAATTCCGTGATTTTGTCGAATACAATCAAATGTGTCAGCCTGTAACTGGCTAGAATCAACATGATAAAAGTAAGCAAAGAAAGACGATCCATGACAAGCCTCCAAGAAAAAGGATGATGTTATCATTCCCAAGTGTCTTCTATCCATTCTTAATACAAAAAGAAAGACGGACAGAGAATGGCCTCTGTCCGCTAACTCGCTTATCGTTTTTGCAGTATTTCGTTATTTAAAGTGATTTTGTCTAAAATGTCGAGAATGATGTCAGCGTTTTTTTCAGCATATGCGCCTTCCAGCATGTCTTTATGAGCGCCAAAACCCGTGTACTTTCTGTAGTTTTCGCAGGCACCTTCCCATTTCGTTAGGCTGGTATGTCCATTGGTTTCGGTTTGAATTCCCGCTTCAATGAAATGAATGTTTGCTTTGATGTGCCCTTCATTCAGCAATTGTGCCCAATATTCCTGATAGTTTCTTTTTTTCTTCATCACCTTTTCTCTGACCGCTTCAGGCAGGTATGCTGCAGATTCGTCATTCTCGGTATCAATAGGCAGAGGCTGTACTTTTAGATAAGCGTCCACGATAATGAAGTCACTGACTTCCAATCCTTTGCGCTCCATAAACTGTGCCACTTCAAAAGCTAGGTTTCCGCCTGCAGAGTAGCCTAATAAAACGTATGGGCCTTCAGGCTGTATGTCCGTGATGCAATTAACATATTGTTCAATGCGGTTGTCATGTTCAATAAAGTGAAATCCATAGACGGCTGCCTTATCATTCAGCAATAAAGCTAGGTCTTTGAAATAAATGCCAAATCCTGATATCGGCGGGAAGCAGAAAAGGTTTTGCGCGCCGTGCTGGTTCAGTTTGATCACATGCTGTTCATCTGCCGCTGTCAGCTGTTTGGAATAAAGTTTTTCGGCAAGCTGAGCGATTGTCGGATGTTCGAACAAGAAATCAATCGGTATGTCAATTTGCTGCTGGTGCTTCAGTGTGTGTATGACCTGCAGCGCTTTTAGTGAATGTCCGCCAAGAGCAAAGAAGTCATCATCAATACTGATTGTGCTGACACCGAGGACATTCTTCCAAATGTTTGCCAATTCTTCTTCAACCAAGTTTCTTGGCAATATGATGTCCTGTCGTTTGTCATTCTTATTTTCTGGAAAAGGCAGCGCGCTGCGGTCTATTTTTCCGTTTCCGGTAAGGGGCATCCGGTCCACACGCATCCAGTGCTGCGGGATCATATAGTCTGGGAGCACACGCGCCAAATCGGCGCGGATATCCTTTTCATTTCTTTGGTCATCGCCAACGTAATGAGTGTACAGCTGCGCCTCTCCATCTTTTTCTCTCAATGTCACTGCCGCTTCCTGAACGCCTTCCATTTCTAAAAGGCGCGCTTCAATTTCGGCGGGCTCAATTCGTTTTCCACGGATTTTAATCTGCCTGTCAATCCTGCTGATGTATTCTAAGTTTCCATCAGGCAGCCAGCGCGCCAAATCACCAGTACGATATATTCTTTCTTCAGACAAGAAAGGATGGGGAGAAAAAACAGCATTTGTCAAGTCATCTCTGTTCAAATAGCCTTTTGCGACCCCATCGCCGCCGACATAAAGTTCGCCGGGAACGCCTATTGGCAAAAGACGCCCTTTTGCATCTAAGATGAAAGCGGTGCTATTGCTGATTGGTTTTCCGATCGGAATCGGTCCCGCATAGTCTCTTTTAATCTCAAAAAAGGTTGAAAATGTCGTGTTTTCCGTAGGCCCGTAAATATTATGAAGTGCCAGATCTGGACAGGCGTGTCTGACAGCATTCATAAGGGCAGGCGAGAGTGCTTCTCCGCCGACATATAACGTATGGAGCCCGCGGAACATGTCTGCTTGAGCCTGAGCCAGCTGATTAAAAAGAGCCGTTGTTAAAAATAGTACTGTGATGTCATTTTCAAGCAAATACGTCCCAAACCGATCAGGTGACAGCATTGTCGATTTATCAATGATATGAAGGCTTGCCCCATTTAAAAGCGCCCCGAACATTTCAAAGGTGACGGCGTCAAAGCTGATAGATCCAGTCAGAATAAACCGATCATTAATGGACGCAGACGTGTAATTGCTATTGCTGACAAGGGACACGACATTGCGATTCGTGATCATGACGCCTTTCGGCCGGCCTGTTGATCCTGAGGTATACATGATGTATGCAAGATCATCCGGGCTGGAGACGATGTTGATAGGGATATGGCTTTCTTCCATCAATGTCTGTGAATCTGAAGTAATACATGTTCCTGAGAACGCAGCGTTTTGCTCCAGCCCCTTTTGAACAATCAGCATTTTTGCCTGCGTTTCCTCGAGCATAAAGCTGACCCGTTCAGGCGGAAGCTCAGCATCAAGCGGGAGGTATGCTCCCCCTGCTTTTAAAACAGCAAGCACACTGATAATAAATTCAGGAGAATGAGCAGCCAATATTCCTGCTGTCTCGTTTTTCCGAAACCCATTTTGATATAACTCTCTGGCGAGTGAATTAGAGCGTTTATCAAGCTCTTCATACGAAAAAGACATATTATCATACACAATTGCGGTATAGTCTGGCGTCTTTTCTGTTTGTTCACGAAATAAATCTATAATTGTATGATTCTTTGGATACTCTGTTTTTGTATTGTTGAACTGGGTGACAATCTGCTCTTTTTCTGTTTCATCAAGAACAGAAAAATCAGCAATGGGAATATCAGGGAGATGTGCCGCTGTGCTTAGTGCTTGCGTAAATTGCCTTTTGATACAGCTGATCCATGCAGCATCGTAAACGAACGCATTATAGCTGAACTTGATAACAAGTTCTTCCCCGGGAGCAACGACAAGGTTAAAGTTATATCCTGATTGCTCGGATACCGTAACTTGATCGATTTGCAATGGTGAATCTGCGCGATCAGCTGAATCGGCGATTTTCTGCTGTAACGGATAGTTTTCAAATACAATAATGTGATCAATCAGTTCCTGTTTTAAAGCGGTGTTTGCCTGGATATCAAATAAAGGCTGGCAGGTGAACGGCTCAGCTTCCAGCATTTCTTTCTGGCAGCGTTTGAGCAGCTCTTGAAACGTTTCGTCTTGATGTGTTTTAATCCGAACCGGAATGGTATTGATAAACAACCCTATCATTTGCTCCACGCCCGGAATTTCTGATGGTCTGCCTGATACAACTGCGCCAAATACAACGTCGTCTGTGCGGTTATATTGCTGCAGCATCACGCCCCAGACTGCCTGAATAAGGGTGGCAAGCGTGACGCCGTGTTGTTTGGCAGTCTCTTTCAGCTTGTCTGTCAGTGGTTTATTTAATGAAAATATCAAATCTTCACGGTGATAACCTTCTTTTTTTTCTTCATCAGACACACGAGGCAGAGGTGATGGAGTGCTGTAGTTTTTTAAATACGAACCCCAGTACTCCGCAGCTGTTTCTTTGTCTCGGTTTGTCAGCCAGGAAATATAGGTGCTGTAAGGACGGACAGGGTCCAAAGAAAGTGGTTTTCCTGCATGGATAGATTGATAAATTTGCATAAATTCCTGCAGAACGATGCCGAGGCACCAGCCGTCCATTAAAATGTGATGATGACTCCAGATACAGACATGCTCATCTTCAGCTGTTTTGAATAGAGAAATCCGCATCAGCATGTCTTTTTGTAAATCAAAGCCTTTCTGCTTGTCCTTCTCCTTAAAGCAATCAATAAACTCATTCTGGTCGTTTATTTGCAGATGGGAAATGTCTTCGCTGTACAAATGGAATTCGCGTTCTGTCATTACGACTTGCCGAGGTCCCGACAAATGCGGGACGTGCGGCAAAAATACGGTTCTGAAAATATCATGGCGGTCGATGATGGCTTGAATACTGCGCTGAAACCAGTCATAGCTTAGGCTTCCTTTGATGGTGAAGAGCGACTGCTCAACATACGCCCCCTCCTCTTTACGAAGGAAGGAATGAAACAGCATTCCCTCCTGCATATGACTCAGAGGATAAATGTTCTTGATTTTTTTGATGTTATCCATAGTGTCTGCACCTTTCTTCACGGATTCATTAGTGAAAACTGAGCATATCAGCAATCTCTTGCAGCGCGTCCTCGGTCAGTTCTTGATCATCAAAATCGCTAATCGTCTTTTCAGTTTCTCTTTTGTTCTGGCAGTGTTCGATCAGCTGTAATAAAAATTGACGGCAAAACTCGCTAAGCTGTTCCATCGTTTTGCGCTGAAAGCGGGTATTGTCATAAGTCATGTTGACAGCCATTTTCCCTTCTGCGGCGATTGCGCTGATATCCAGCGACTGTTCACGATTCCATGTTGCGCTGATATCATCCCCGGCACCCAGCGGAGAGAAAGAGAAGGCGTCCTCCTCAGGTACTTCAGCTGTGCTGCCGCTTTCAAACTGACCCAGATAATTGAAGCTGATTTCTGGCGAACCTGTGAAATCGATGTCTTTTTTGCCAGGCGGAGTCAAATATTTGATGACACCGTAGCCGAATCCTTTGTCCGGTACGCGTCTCAGTGTATCTTTTGTTGTTTTTAGTACATGAACCATGTATTCTTCCGGATCAGGAAGGTCTGAGTTCAGTTTAACCAATAATGGATAAATGGCGGTAAACCATCCAACCGTACGGCTCACATCTATTCCGTCTAATACATCCTCTCGCCCGTGGCTCTCTAATGATAGTTTGAAGGCGGATTGATTGGTCCAGTGGCGCAGCGCAAGAATAACAGAAGCAAGCAGCATATCCTGAGTATCTGTTTTATATGCGCTGTTGGCATCTTTTAAGAGCGCAGCTGTTTCTTTATCGTTTAAGGTAAACGAAATCGTGGAACGTTTACTATCGTTTGCTATGGTTCCGTCGATTTGATCAAAAGGCAGTGCTTCTGTTTCAAATTCCTCGGTTTCACGCCAATACTTGAACTGTTTCATAAGCTGCTGGCTCCCGGCGTAGTCAGAGAGCTTTTTCGCGTACATTTTGAATGAGCTTGTTTTAGGCGGAAGCTGGATATCTTCCCCGCCTGCAGCTTGGCGATAGCCTAAAGCCAAATCCTCAAGCAGAACTCGCCACGAGATGCCGTCAACGACGAAGTGATGAGCAGATAAAAATAAGAAATCACCGTCAGTTGTGCGGAAAAGACCGGCTTGCAGCAGCGGGCCATTCTTCAGGTCCATTTTCTGCTGAATATCACGTACATGGCGTTTGATAAGAGGCTCATACGATTTATTCTCGTCAGTGCAGTCTGGATTTTGTAAATCAACAATGTGAAGGCCATATAGCGCATCGTCCGAAGGACTGAGCGGCCGATTATATTGAATCCACTTTCCATGTTCATTCTGTGTAAACACCATCCGCAGCGCATCATGATGACACGTTATTGCTTTTAAAGTTTTGCGAAGTGCGTCTTCATGTACAGAGGTGCTTCGATGCAGCATAACGGACTGATTAAAATGGTGTCTTTCTTTTATATCTTGAGAAAGAAACCATTTCTGAACAGGTGACCATTGTACGTCTCCCTCAACCGGATCTTGGCTGGAACTTGTATCTGAATCACGGATATAAGCTGCCAATTCTTGAATAGTCGGATGGCTAAACAAATCTTTCACTGCCATTTGTTTTCCTATCCGGTGAAGCCGTGCGGAAACCTGTAACGCTTTGATCGAATCTCCTCCAAGCTCAAAGAATGAATCAGCTGTTCCGATTTTTTCTGCCCCCAGTACTTCCTTCCATATATCAGCCAGTATTTGTTCCATCTTGCTGGCAGGTGTGCGGAATGGACGTTCAGTTTCACCCTTGAATACAGGTTTTGGAAGTGCTCTGCGATCCAGTTTACCGTTTGGTGACAATGGAAGTGAGCCCAGTTTTTCAATAAACGCAGGAATCATGAACACCGGCAGCTTGTTTTGTAATTCTAAGCGTATCGTATCTGTGCTCAATTCTGGTTTGGTCACAACATAAGCACTTAATTCAGTTTGTCCTGATGCTGTTACATGAGCGAGTACGGTGGCGTCTTTTACACCGTTTATACAACGGATGACCGATTCAATTTCTTTTGTTTCTACACGATAGCCTCTGATTTTGACTTGTTCATCAATTCTACCCAGATACTCGAGTGTTCCGTCGGCCATCCATCTGGCGGCGTCTCCTGTTCGGTACATTCGCATTTCAGGTTTGTATGGGTTCTGGATGAATGCTCTCTCTGTCAGCTCCGGAAGGTTGATATACCCTCTTGCAAGCCCCGTTCCTGCTATACAAAGCTCTCCCGCAACACCAATTGGCTGAAGCTGATGATTGCCATTTAAAATAAGCACTTGGGTCCCGTCAATCGGCTGGCCGATGCTTACGTATTTCTGCTTTTCCATATGTCTCATGACGGTAGTGGCCACACTGTTTTCTGTCGGTCCATATTCGTTGGCGAGTTCGGTGTGCGGACATATGGCCAGGCTACGGTTTATCAATTCGCGGTCAGCTGCTTCTCCCGCCAGAGTGACGATTCTAAGCGTCTTTACATCTTCCGGCCGCAATACATCCAAAAGCGCTCGATATAAAACAGGCACAATAATCATATGTGTAATCCGTTGAGGAGACAGCTGATGCTTGATGGCCAGAATGTCCTTCGCTTCCTCTTCCTTAAGCAGAACTGCTTTTGCACCTGATAAAAGCGGTGTGAACATACTTGTTAAAAAGCCGTCAAATGAGAAAGAAAAGAGCTGCAGGATGGCGTCTGTCTCGTTGAAAGCATAAGCGTTACGCCGCCACTGAAGAGTGTTGGCAATGCTTTTATGCTCGACCATCACCCCTTTTGGACGGCCCGTCGTTCCTGACGTATAAATGATATAAGCCATATGATGGGCATACGACACTTTCGGCAGCGGCGATTTGTCGTATGCCTCCGCGCTCTCTATCGTCAAGATCTCTCCTTCAAAATCAGCAAGCTCTCCCCAATCCGTTTCATTTATTGTCATCAGCAGTTTCGTTCCGCTGTCGCTGAGGATATAGCGTTTCCGTTCCGCCGGGTATTCCGGATCAATGGGAACGTAACAGCCTCCTGCTTTCCAAACACCAAGTACGGCCGCTATCATGCTGAACGAACGAGGCATCATGATGCCTACTGGTGTGTCCGGTTCAATACCTCGGCTGCGCAATATACGAGCGATTCCATTGGACCACTCGTCCAACTCTTGATATGTCAGTGTTTTGTCTCCGCTGACAAGTGCAGAAGCTTTTGGTGTTCGTGCAGCTTGCTGCTCAAACAAACGGTCAATTGTTTGTTCTTCGTATTGATTCGCTTGCCCGGTGTTAAACTCATTGAGCAGCTGATTCCGCTCTTCTTGAGTCAAAATGTCGATATGGTTGAGTGTTACCTCAGGGTTTTTAACGATAATGTTAAGTACATTAGTCAAATGCGATGCCCAGCGTTCTATAGTTGTTTTTTCAAACAGTGCGGTTGAATATTCAAAATGGAAATGAATGTTCCCGTCACCCTCAGATGCTTGTAATGTCAAATCGAATTTAGAAACGAGATGAGAAACTTGTGACGGCTTCATTTGCAAATCATGCAGATGCAATGGCTGGTGATCATTATTTTGAACGACTAACATGGCATCAAACAGCGGGTTTCTGCTCATATCCCTCGTCACCCCGAGCTTATCGACGAGCTCTTCGAACGGATAATCCTGATGCTCATACGCTTCCAATGCTGTCTCGCGCACTTCCTGCAAATGCTGCACAAACGGCTTCCCGCCCTCCGGGCGTGTCCGAAGCGCCAGCGTGTTCACAAACATGCCGAGTATCGGCTCAAGATCCTTGTGCGGCCGGCCGGCAATTGGCGATCCGACGACGATATCTTCCTGTCCGCTTAAGAGTGACAAGAACGCTGTGTAAGCCGCTAGGAGCACCATGTACAGTGTGCTTCCGTTTTCCCGTGCCAGTTTATGAAGGCCTGATGCGGCCTCTTGATCTAGCGTAAATGAGAACTTGTCACCCGCGAAGCTCCGCACCGGCGGGCGGGTATGATCAGCCGGGAAATCCAGGACCGGCAGCTCGCCCTCGAGCTGCTTCAGCCAGTACGCCTCCTGCGTCTGGTACGCGTCTCCTTTTTTAAATCCTTCTTGCCATACGGCATAGTCTTTATATTGAATGTGAAGCGCCGGAAGGGTCCGGTTGTTGTAAAGCTCCCCGAATTCCCGAATCAGAATGTTGACGGAAACACCGTCTGACATAATGTGATGCATATCAACCAGCAACAGGTGCCGCTCATCTGATACCTTTACAATTTGGGCGCGGAACAGCGGCGCTTGGCTGAGATCAAAGGGTTCGATAAACGCGGCTGCAGCTTCCTGTTCGGTTTGTTCGGCGAGGACTGCTTTCTGTAATGTAAACGGCACCTCGTCATGGATGCGCTGCACCGGCTCGCCGGCTTCGTCCTGATCGAAGGATGTCCGAAGCGACTCGTGGCGCTTGATCAGCTCTTTGAAAGCCCTGTCCAGCCTTTCGGGGTCAAGCTTCCCTTCCAGCTCTAACACAGCCGGCATATTGTAGCCTGTCCCTCCGTCCTCCAGCTGCTGAAGGACATAGATCCGTTTTTGGGCGGAGGAAACCGGATAGGCCTCACGCTGTTCCGCCGGTTTCATCGCTTCATATGGACTGTCCGTTCCTTCACGGATAACGGAAGCCAGCCCTTCTACCGTCGGATGGGCAAACACATCTTTCAGCGGCACCTGTACATCGAATTCTTTTGAGATCCGCGAGACAAGCGCCGTTGCCTTTAAGGAATGTCCTCCGCGGTCGAAAAAGTTGTCGTGAATCCCGACAGGGCCATTTTTCAGCACGTCCTCCCACAGCTGGGCAAGCTTCATCTCTGTCACATTTCTCGGCGCCGTGTAGGTCTTTGCATCTGCCGCTCCGTCAGGAGCTGGCAGGGCGTTTCGGTCCAGCTTTCCGCTTGGCGTAACCGGCCAGTGTTCCATCTCTATCAAATGAGCCGGGATCATGTAGCTCGGCAGCAGTCTTTCAAGCTGCGTCCGCACTTCGTTTCTTCTCAGTCCTTCTGTATAGGCGCATAATTCCGGCTCGCCGCTGTCTGTCCGTACGGTAACGGCTGCCTCTCTGACACCTTCAATGCTTCTAAGCGCTGCTTCAATTTCTCTGGGCTCAATCCGGTAGCCGCGGATTTTCACTTGATCGTCCGTGCGGCCGAGAAATTCAATATTCCCGTCAGGGAGCCAGCGCGCCACATCCCCGGTTTTGTACATGCGTTCACCCGGGTAAAACGGGTCCTCAAGAAAACGCTCCTCTGTTAAGGCCGGCCGATTTAAATAGCCTCTGGCAACACCTGCTCCGGCAATGTACAGTTCGCCGATACATCCGGCAGGCAGCATCCGCTGCCTCTGATTTAGGATATACAAT
The DNA here is from genome assembly GCF_023238245.1 of Bacillus rugosus. NCBI lineage: Bacteria > Bacillati > Bacillota > Bacilli > Caryophanales > Bacillaceae > Bacillus > Bacillus rugosus. The sequence continues at coordinate 1,998,703 of NZ_CP096590.1, forward strand.
CTGACATGATGAACAGATTTTCCAATTGGAACGCGTTCAAGCTTTTCATGCAGCGGACAATCAAAGAATGAAGCTTCTACAGTTGCCTCCGTTGGTCCATAGGAATTGGTTAATCCAACATTCGGAAGCAACTCGCAAAATCGGGAGACGAGATGGGTCCCCAGCTGTTCTCCCCCGGAAAACACTCGCTTGAGTCCGTTTGTCTTAACCGGTACAGAGCGATATTTTATATGTTCTAAAAATGCATGGAGCATTGAAGGTACAAAATGCATAGCTGTGATCTTTTGTTCTTCTATGGCCTTCGCGATCACTTCAGGCTCTTTTTCGCCTCCCTGAGGAAGCAGATAAACAGAAGCACCGGCATAAGGCCACCAAAACAGCTCCCATATTGAAGCATCGAATGAATACGATGTTTTGTGCATGATCACATCTGAATGCTTAAGCTGATAACGGGACTGTAGGGAATTCAAAAAATTCACCGCTGATCGATGTTCAATTTCAACACCTTTAGGCACCCCGGTAGAGCCGGATGTATAGATGACATAGGCTAAAGATTTAGGGAGTACGTCCACATTCGGATTGGACAAACGATGTTTCAGTCCGCTATTTGCCTGATTGAGGTAGACAATCTCTCCTGCAAATGCCGGAACACGCAGGCCGGAAGACTGAAGCAGGAGAATGTCTGTACCGCTGTCCTCCAGCAGAAAGCTGATTCGTTCTTCCGGGTAATCCGGGTCAATAGGAAGATAAGCGCCGCCAGCTTTAAGAATGCCATAAATGCCAATCAGCATTTCAGGCGAACGCTTTCCTATAATGGCTACGGTCGTTTCAGATTTTACTCCTCGTCCGATCAGCTCCCAGGCGATACGGTTAGCCTGTTCGTTCAATTCTTTATAGGTCATCGCTCCATCTTCAAGGATAACGGCCGTCTGATCAGGCGTTTTTGCTGCCTGCTGTTCGAGTGCATAGTGGAGAGTTTGGTTCATCGAATAGCCCGTCTCCTGAAACGGATGGCATGATTCAATGAAATCTCTCTCTTCTTCTTTTGTTAAGATTGGAATATTGTCCAATTCTGTTTCAGGGCTGAGAGCTGTATGTTCCACAAGCGTGGTGAAAAGGCCGGCCCATCTTTGGACGGTTTCTTTTTCAAACAAAGCTTTACTGTATTCAAACTGACAGAAAAGCTCAGCATCGTGTTCTGTTACATACAGCGAAATATCAAATTTCGATATTGGATGCTGCAAGTCGTTCCATCGAAGCTGTACATCTTTCATTTTCAGCTTTTGCTGTTCCATATTCTGAAGGACTAGTGTTGTGTCAAACAATGGATTCCGGCTCATTTCCCGCTGCACACCGAGTTTATCCACAAGCTCTTCAAACGGATAATCCTGATGCTCATACGCTTCTAGTGCAGTCTTTCTGACTTCTGTCAGAAATTCCTCAAATGTCTTATTACCCGCTGGGCGTGTGCGGAGAGCCAATGTATTGACAAACATCCCAAGAACAGCTTCAAGGTCGGCATGGGGCCGTCCGGCTATAGGTGAACCAATCACGATATCATCCTGACCGCTTAACCGCGACAAAAAGGCTGAATACAAAGCGAGAAGCGTCATGTAAAGTGTGCTTCTATTTTTATTGGCAAGCCGCTTTATGCGGTCCGTGATCTCTTTATCCAATTGAAAGGTTACTTTTCCGCCTGTGAATTGCCGTTCTGCCGGACGGCGTTTATCTGTCGGAAGCTCCAGTATAGGAAGATCCCCGCTAAACTGCTTCTGCCAGTAAGTCTCTTGCTTTTGGTACGAGTCTCCCTTTTTAAATTGCTGCTGCCAGACGGCGTAATCTTTATACTGGATCCGTAATGGTTTAAGCTGCCGGTTTGCATAAAGATCGGTGAATTCTCGGATTAGAAGCTGAACGGATACGCCATCTGAAATGATATGGTGCATATCCACCAGCAATACATGCTTCTCGTTCGTCACTTTTATAAGGCCCGCTCTAAATAATGGCGCCTGGCTGAGATCAAAGGGGCGTATAAATTCCTCGATAGCGGTCTCTGTACTTAATGTAAACGGCACTTCGGTGTGAATACGCTGAACAGGCTCGCCATCTGCCCCGGATACAAAGGAAGTGCGAAGAGGCTCATGCCGGCTGATCAGTTCTTTACATACAGCAGACAGTTTAGCGACATCCAGTGTCCCTTCCAGTTCTAAGACCGCAGGCATATTGTAGGCGACACCCTCATCAAGCTGCTGAAGCACATATATCCGTTTTTGGGCTGAAGATACAGGATATGTCTCCCTTTCTTCTGCAGGTTCAATTGCTGCATACGGATTTTCCTCTGCATTTTGAATGATTAAAGCCAATCCTTCTACAGTCGGATGGGCAAAAATGTCCTTAAGCGGAACTTGCACATGAAATTCCTTTGCGATCCGTGACATGAGAACTGTTGCTTTTAGAGAGTGGCCTCCATGGTCAAAAAAGTTGTCTTGGATGCCTATAGGGCCATTCTTCAGCACGTCTTCAAATAGTTGTGAAAGCTTTGCCTCTATCAGATTACGAGGGGCAGCATATGGATTTCCGCTGATTGAAGCATCTGGGGCTGGAAGCGCTGCCTGATCTATTTTTCCGTTTGGGGTAAGAGGTATGCTGTCAACCCAAATCCATTTCGCCGGAATCATGTATTCTGGTAGCTCACTAGCCATATAGCTGCGTAAATCTATTGCATTCAGCTTTTGTACACTGCAATAGTAAGCGCATAATTCATGTTCACCGTTTTGATCTTGTCTGATGAGAATGGCAGCCTCTTTAATGTCCAGATGATTCATTAACGTAGCTTCGATTTCTTGCGGCTCGATTCGATAACCTCTGATTTTCACTTGATTGTCTGCCCGTCCTATATATTCGATGTTGCCGTCTTCAAGCCGTCTGGCCAAATCACCTGTACGATACATGATCACACCAGGCCTGAATGGGTCGGATAAAAATTTGTCGCGTGTCAGTTTATCGTGATTGACATATCCTCTGGCAACACTTGCGCCGGAAATATAGAGTTCTCCTGGTACGCCGCATGGCTGTAGCTGTTTGTGGTGATTCAGTATATATAGATCAGTACAGCCTATCGGTTTACCGATTGGCGGAAACTCAGGAATAGGGTCTCCCGGATGAATGGTGTACGTAGATACCACATGAGTTTCTGAAGGCCCATAATGATTGTGCAGGTATATGCCGCGTTCACGTAACACGTCTTGGAAAAGGTCTGAAATCATTAATTGTTCCCCGGCTGCAATCAAGTGTTTGATGCCATAAGGAAACGAGTTCGCAAGTTGCCGCTCGCTGAACATCATTTTGATAAAAGCTGTTGGGAGAAACACAATATTCGTCTGATGCTTGTTTATAAATGCAAACAGCTGAGGCACATCTCTTTTTATGGCTTCTGGCACGATGTGCAGGGTGCCGCCTTTCAGAAGCGCAGAAAATATTTCTTGATAGCAGACGTCAAAGGCAGGTGTCGCAAATTGCAGAACATCTGCTTCGAAGTCAATTCCAGAGCGAGTATATTCGAACTTCAGCAAGTTAGCCATGTTTCGATGCTCAAATTGAACCCCCTTTGGTTTACCTGTTGTACCTGACGTATAAATGATATACAGCAGATCGTCAGCATTGTTGACTGACTTCATGTTACTGCCATCTTCTTTGGTTTCGATATCTTCTGCATGAGTGATAATGTAATTGTTTTCTAACGATGAGGATAGATGCGCTTGAGAAACAACATGCGAACAGCCGCAGTCATGCAGAATATAACGGATTCTGTCAGCCGGGTAATGCGGATCAACTGGAACAATGGCGCCGCCCGCCTTCAAGATACCAAGAACAGCTGTGATAAACGCCGCAGAGCGTTCCATCATAATGGCAACGGGCTCCTGTCTCACAACACCCTTCATTCGTAAATGCCGCGCCAATCTGTTAGCCGATTTATTCAGTTCTTTGTATGTTAACGAGCAGGCTTGATCAATTACAGCATAAGCGTCCGGTGTCTTTTCCGCTTGTTTTTCAAACATAGCATGGATGGTTTCGGAAACTGGAGTTCGATCCGCGATTTCCCCAATCAGCTGCCGCTTTTCAGTATCTGTCGTGATCTCGATTTCTTCAGGCGGAAGATTCGGATTATTTAAGATTTGCGATACAGCATTCAGAAGATGCTCCTTGACAGAAAGCACAAAAGATCGATCATGCTGCTCCGCATCATAGCTCATTTTAATATGGATTTCTTCTCCTGGCGCCACCATAAGATAAAAGCTGTAGTTGGTTTCATCCGCCACAGTGAAGTTATGAATCTGAAAAAGATCAGAAGCATATTCCTGCTTGTTCAGCATTTGAATCTCTTGCTGAACCGGATAGTTTTCAAATACGAGAATATGATCAATCAGCCCTTGTTTAACAGCTGAACGGGCCTGAATCTCATATAAAGGGTGGTAGCTGTATGCTTCAGCAGCAAGACGGTCTTTTTGCATATCTTTTATGAGCTGTAGAAATGGTGTTTTTGCCCCCTGCACCCGAACTGGAATCGTGTTAATGAAAAGACCTACCATATGTTCAATGCCTTCGATTTCTGCGGGTCTTCCTGAAATGACAGAGCCGAATACGGCGTCATCGTTATTATTATACTTTTGAAGCAGTATGCCCCAAACGGTATGGAAAATCGTACTGAGAGTTACTTCTTCTCTTGCCGCAAGCTCCGAAAGCCTGCTGCTTTCTTCCTTAGAGAATGAAAACGTAACGTGTTCCTGCCTGCTTCTCCCCTTTGTTTTTTTCTGCTTCGGGAGCATGGTTTGCTGTTCATGGCCGGAAAGATAATGTTCCCAATATGAAACTGCCTGCTCTTTGTCTTGCTCCATCAGCCATTTGATATAGCTTCCGTATGGCTGGACCGGCTCCAATGATATAGGGGTGGCATTTACATAAGATGCGTAAATATGGAGAAACTCCTTTAGCACAATGCTGAGGCACCATCCGTCCATCATGATGTGATGAAAGGTCCAAATACAAGTGTACTGGCTCTCTCCTGTTTGAATCAGAGCGATGCGCATGAGCATATCCTTTTGCAAGTGAAACCCTTGGGCGCGGTCTTTTTCTTTCAATTGTTCGATAAACTGTGCTTGCTTCTCTTCGTTTAAATGAGCAATGTCTTTTTCCTGTACGATGATGTTCCGTTCTCTCAGGACAACCTGCTGGGGAGAGGAAACATTTTGGCTGATAAAAATCGTTCTGAAAATATCGTGTCTTGCTACAAGAGCGTTGATGCTGTTTTGAAAAAACTGCGAGTTGACTTTTCCTTCTATTGTAAAAGAAGCTTGCTCAACATATGCCTGTGAATCTTTTTGCAGGAGGGAATGGAAAAGCATCCCTTCCTGCATGTAAGACAGCGGATAAATATCCTGAATTGAATTCGCTTTTGTCATGTTCATGTCTCCCTGTCCGATTTTCTACAATTCTTCCACCAAGCTGGATATACTGTCCAAATCCTCTGCCGTTAATGATTGACTGCTGAAATCGCTCAGCGTCTTTTCTGCTTTCTGTTTACCGGCGCAATGTTTCATAATGTCCCGCAAAAAGTGTTCAATCCTGTTGATAAGCTGCTCCATTGTATTTCTATGAAAGCGGGCTGGCGGATAACTAAGATTGAAATGGAGCTTGTTATCTGCTGCCATTGCACTCATCTCGATGATTTGCTCACGCTTCCATGTATGAGTGATATCCTTTCCGCTCCCAAGACTTGATGGACGGAAGCTGTCCTGTCTTTCGATGTCGTTGAACTGGCCCAAATAGTTAAAGCTGATGTCAGGTGTTTTTGAAAACGTAATGCTTTTGTTTTCAGGGTGTGTAAGGTATTTCAGCATACCGTAACCTACCCCTTTGTTTGGTATCCGACCCAGTGTATCTTTAACGGTTTTTACTGCGGTTCCGAGCTCATCCCTATGATTTTCAAAGCTTATGAGGGCCGGGTACATGGATGTAAACCAGCCGACCGTCCGGCTGATATCTAACTCTGGCAGAATGTGTTCTCTCCCGTGTCCTTCCATAGCGATACGGAGCTTGCTTCCGCCTGTCCATTCACAAATCGCCAAGGATGCTGCGGTTAACAGAATATCTTGTGTATCTGTACCATAGGCGTGATTGACGTTTTGCAGCAAAACGGTAGTGTCTGCTTCAGAGAGTGAAAAGCGTATCGAATCCCTTCTGCTGCAGTCTGTGTTCTCATAAAGCGGCATTTCATATGGCAGTTCTGCAGCTTGCTGTTCTTCCACACTTCGCCAATACGCCTCTTCACGAATCAGCCTGCTGCTTTGGGCATATTCCTGAATCCGTCTTGCGTATTCCTGGTAGGAATCAGTTTTAGGCGGAAGCTGAATCGCCTGGCCTGAAGATGCTTGTTGGTACCCTGCTGACAAATCCTCCAGCAAAATCCGCCATGCCACACCGTCAACGACAAGATGATGGATCGCAAGGAACAAGTAATCTCCTGTCAGTGTTTTAAACCACGCGGCATGTAACAATGGTCCTTTTTGCAAATTGATGCGTTGCTGAAGATCTGCAACTTCTTGTTTGATTTGCGTTTCCCAACCGCTTTCGGACTGTGAAAGATCAGATATTCTTAAACTGTACAGCTGTGACTCCTGAATGCCTTGGTTGATTTGAATCCATCGCCCGTCATCGTTACGATAAACCATCCGAAGCGCATCATGATGCTCCGCCAGTTTTTTTAAGGCTGCTCTAAGGGCGTCTTCAGACAAACGGTCAGAATGGAAAAGCATGACAGACTGATTAAAATGGTGTCGTTCTTCAATATCTTGTGAAAGAAACCATTGCTGAACAGGCGTCCAAGGAACATCTCCCTGAATGGGGCCTTGTTCTATGATTCTCTCTGTCTTACGGATAAATGGTGATAAGTCTTTTATCTTTGGATGCCGGAATAAATCACTTACCTGCAAGCTTAGCCCATGGCGCCCAAGGCGTGCAGAAACTTGAAGCGCTTTGATTGAATCTCCGCCCAATTCAAAAAACGAATCCTCTATTCCGATCCTCTGGATGCCGAGAACCTCCTGCCAGATCAATGCCAGCTGTTCTTCAAGGTCATCGCGTGGCGGGACGTACGTTTGTTTAGATGCGAAATCTGGTTCAGGAAGTGCTTTCCGGTTCAATTTGCCGTTTGATGTGAGCGGAAGAGTCTCCATTTCAATGATGTACGCCGGGATCATATAATTTGGCAGTGAACGCGCGAGAAGAGAACGCACTTGTTCAGCATTCGTGCCTGCATTTACGCTGATGTAGCCAAACAGCTCTTTGCTCCCCGTCTGGCCTGTACGTGCCAACACAGCGGCTTCTTTGACCCCGTCTATTTGGCGAAGTGCTGATTCGATCTCACCAAGCTCTACCCGATAGCCTCTGACTTTTACTTGATCATCAATACGGCCAACGTACTCAATTGTGCCATCGGGAAGCCAGCGCGCCAGATCACCTGTGCGGTACAGTCGATCGCCAGGCGCAAATGGATTTGGGACAAATTTCTCTTTCGTTAAATCAGGACGGCCCAAATATCCTCTGGCGACGCCATCTCCGCCGACACAAAGTTCGCCAACAGCTCCGATCGGCTGCAGCATTCCCCATTTATTTAAGATATAAGCGGTGGAATTACCAACCGGCCGCCCGATCGGAATGGAAAGTTCATATGTTTTTTGAATGTGAAGGCATGTCGAAAAAGTTGTATTTTCGGTAGGGCCATATCCATTCCATATAGATACTTCAGGGCAGACATTTCTGATTCTATTGACATGGCTCGGCGACAAAGCTTCTCCGCCTATAATCAAATGTTTCAGCTGTGAAAATGTTTGTTCATTTTGCTCTGTCAAATGATTGAATAGAGAAGATGTCAGCCAAATCGTTGTGATTCCTTGATGTTCTATGTATCTCTGAAGCTGATAGGAATCGAGAAATACTTGTTTATCGGACAGATGCAAAGCTGCCCCATTTAGCAGCGGTCCAAATATTTCAAATGTCACAACATCAAAACCGATTGATGATGTCATGAGAAAACGGTCTGCAGGTGTAAATGTAATATAATTGCTGTTTTTAACAAGACGAATTACACTTCGCTGCTCAATCATGACACCCTTTGGTTTACCGGTTGATCCAGAGGTATAAATGATATATGCAAGTGAATGCGGCCCTGCTGACGAGTCAATGTTCTTTGTTTCTCCTTGCTTTTGAATGTCTTCGATTATGAATTGTTCACATGCAATGTCTAATTGCCGTTTTCCTGCTTTTTCAGATCGAAGGAGTAATGCCGCACCGCTGTCTGACAGCATATAAGCTATTCGTTCAACAGGCAGATCAGGTGCGATAGGCAGGTAGGCTCCCCCGGCTTTCAGAATACCCAGCATTCCCGCTATGAGTTCTGGCGTTCGTCCTGTCAACAAGGCTACAACACGATCAGGCCCTACTCCTTTTCTCTGTAGAACTGAAGCAATTTGATTTGCCCGGCTGTTCAGATCCGCGTAAGTTAACTCTTGTGTATCGCTGACAATTGCAATGGCATTAGGTGTTTGTTCAGTCTGCATTTCAAAGAGCCTGCTGATGGTTTCATTTCTTGGATAATCTATTTTTGTACGATTGAGCTCATGGATAAGGTAATGGGTCTCATCCTCATTTAGCATATTTATTGTTCCGAGAGCGGCTTTGTTGTCTTGGATGATGGCGCGTAACATATTGATGAAGTATTGAAGCCACTTTTCTATCGTTTTTTTCTTATATAAGTCAGTACTAAACTCCATTTGGAACGTCAGCAAACCGCGGGGCTGTTCCTGGGTATATAGGGTTAAATCAAATTTGGACGTTTGATGCCCATTGTTTGCTGCAGATTTGAGACAAAGTTCATTCAGCTCCAACGATTCCTGATCCATGTTTTGAAGAACAAACATAACGTCAAACAGAGGATTTCTGCTCATATCCCGTGTCAATTCAAGCTTATCAACAAGTTCTTCGAACGGGTAATCCTGGTGCTCAAAGGCTTCCAATGCTGTCTCGCGCACTTCCTGCAAATGCTGCACAAACGGCTTCCCGCCCTCCGGGCGTGTCCGAAGCGCCAGCGTGTTCACAAACATGCCGAGTATCGGCTCAAGATCCTTGTGCGGCCGGCCGGCAATTGGCGATCCGACGACGATATCTTCCTGTCCGCTTAAGCGTGACAAGAACGCTGTGTAAGCCGCTAGGAGCACCATGTACAGTGTGCTTCCGTTTTCCCGTGCCAGTTTATGAAGGCCTGATGCGGCCTCTTGATCTAGCGTAAATGAGACCTTGTCACCCGCGAAGCTCCGCACCGGCGGGCGGGTATGATCAGCCGGGAGATCCAGGACCGGCAGCTCGCCCTCGAGCTGCTTCAGCCAGTACGCCTCCTGCGTCTGGTACGCGTCTCCTTTTTTAAATCCTTCTTGCCATACGGCATAGTCTTTATATTGAATGTGAAGCGCCGGAAGGGTCCGGTTGTTGTAAAGCTCCCCGAATTCCCGAATCAGAATGTTGACTGAAACACCGTCTGACATAATGTGATGCATATCAACCAGCAACAGGTGCCGCTCATCTGACACCTTTACGATTTGGGCACGGAACAGCGGCGCTTGGCTGAGATCAAACGGCTCGATAAACGCGGCTGCGGCTTCCTGTTCGGTTTGTTCGCCGAGGACTGCTGTCTGTAATGTAAACGGCACCTCGTCATGGATGCGCTGCACCGGCTCGCCGGCTTCGTCCTGATCGAAGGATGTCCGAAGCGACTCGTGGCGCTTGATCAGCTCTTTGAAAGCCCTGTCCAGCCTTTCGGGGTCAAGCTTCCCTTCCAGCTCTAACACAGCCGGCATATTGTAGCCTGTCCCTCCGTCCTCCAGCTGCTGAAGGACATAGATCCGTTTTTGCGCGGAGGAAACCGGATAGGTCTCACGCTTTTCAGCCGGTTTCATCGCTTCATATGGACTGTCCGTTCCTTCACGGATAACGGAAGCCAGCCCTTCTACCGTCGGATGGGCAAACACATCTTTCAGCGGCACCTGTACATCGAATTCTTTTGAGATCCGCGAGACAAGCGCCGTTGCTTTTAAGGAATGTCCTCCGCGGTCGAAAAAGTTGTCGTGAATCCCAACAGGACCGTTTTTCAGCACGTCCTCCCACAGCTGGGCAAGCTTCATCTCTGTCACATTTCTCGGCGCCGTGTAGGTCTTTGCATCTGCCGCTCCGTCAGGAGCTGGCAGGGCGTTTCGGTCCAGCTTTCCGCTTGGCGTAACCGGCCAGTGTTCCATCTCTATCAAATGAGCCGGGATCATGTAGCTCGGCAGCAGTCTTTCAAGCTGCGTCCGCACTTCGTTTCTTCTTAGTCCTTCTGTATAGGCGCATAATTCCGGCTCGCCGCTGTCAGTCCGTACGGTAACGGCTGCCTCTCTGACACCTTCAATGCTTCTAAGCGCTGCTTCAATTTCTCCAGGCTCAATCCGGTAGCCGCGGATTTTCACTTGATCATCCGTGCGGCCGAGGAATTCAATATTCCCGTCAGGAAGCCAGCGCGCCACATCCCCGGTTTTGAACATGCGTTCACCCGGGTAAAACGGGTCCTCAAGAAAACGCTCCTCTGTTAAGGCCGGCCGATTTAAATAGCCTCTGGCAACACCTGCTCCGGCAATGTAAAGTTCGCCGGCGACACCGCAAGGCTGTACGGCTAAATGCGTATCTAAAACATACAAACGCGCAGCGGGTACGGGCTTTCCAATCGGAATCCGCAAACGGTCCCTGTCCCGTTCTGGATCCAACACGTAAAATGCCGCGTCTACCGTGGCTTCTGTCGGCCCGTAACCATGGATTAATGATACCTGCGGCAATACAGAAGCAAAACGGGCTGCCGTACGCGGCGCAAGCGGTTCACCTCCGGCGAATACACGCTTCAGGCTTGTCCCGTCACCGAGCGCTAACATTTCCGCTTGATCGAGAAAGCTGTTCAGCATAGCCGGAATAAAATGAGCCGTTGTCACTTTTTCCTGATGAATGGCTTGTATGATCAATGCGGGGTCTTTTTCCCAGCCGGGCGGAAGCAGATACGCCGAAGCACCGGAAAGAGCCCACCAAAACAGCTGCCACACAGACGCATCAAAGGAAAAAGAGGTTTTCACCATGACAATGTCATCTTCCTGAAGCGGAAACTGACACTGCATGCCAGCCAGAAAGGAAACAGCCTGGCGGTGCTCAACGGCTACCCCTTTTGGCTGCCCGGTGGAGCCCGATGTATAGATGATATAGGCGAGAGAGCCGCTGTCAGCAGGAGCAAATACATGACTTTCTGCTTTTTCGCTCGCAAGAGATGCCGTGTCCACTTCAAGCGTCTCCCCGGAAAAGCTCGGTGCGGAGCATCCCGGCTGCGTCAGCAAGAGTGATGCCCCGCTGTCTTTCAGCATGTAGCTCAGCCGCTCCTTTGGATACGCAGGATCAAGCGGCAAATAGGCCCCTCCTGCCTTCAAGACAGCAAGGACAGCGATCAGCATTTCAGGTGAGCGTTCAGACAGGATCCCGACGATACTTTCGTTTGTGACGCCGCGTGCCGCAAGGTGCGCAGCCAGCCGGCTGGCGTACATGTCAAGCTCAGCGTATGTCAGCGAACCGCCGGAAAAGCGGATGGCCGGCCGTTCCGGTGTGACAGCCGCCTGTCGTTCAAACAGACCGTGCAGTGTCGGGGCTTCAGGCGAAACAGATACTGTCCCGTTGTTTTGAGAAAGGATTTTTCGTGTTTTGTTCTCATCTAGCAATGTCATCTTTGACACGGGAAGAGATGGATCAGAGATGACGTCAGAGACCATGTGCTGTAAATAATCTTTTATCTCGGACATCATGTTTGGTTGATAAGCGCCGGTATGAAAATGAATCCGAACGTACAACGTACGGCCTGGGATCACTTTGACACTGCAGCTATAATTGGTCACCTCTTCCATCTCAAAATCCTTCACGGAGAAATCAAATGATCGAGCCTGATTCAGCTCTTCAATCTCTTGCTGGGTAGGTGTATTTTCAAAGACGATAATATGATCAATCAGCTCTTGTTTGAGAGCACTCTGCGCCTGAATGTCATATAAAGGGAAGTAACTATACGCTTCTGCTTCAGTCATGTCTTTTTGCATCCTGCTGACTAAGTCAGAAAAAGAAAGAGAATCACTTTGGACTCGAATAGGAATGGTATTGATAAAAAGCCCGACCATGTTTTCCACATCTTTTAGCTCAGAAGGTCTGCCTGATATAACGGATCCGAACACAGCATCGCTGCTGCGATTGAACTTTTGGAGCATAATCCCCCATAAAGCTTGGAAAACAGTGTTTAGTGTCGCACCAGAAGCTGCTGCGATTTTCTGTAATTCGGAGGTTTCTTTTTCAGAAATGGTGAACGTGATCTGCTCTAATGTCCCATCCGGCATTTGATCTGTTCTTTTTGGCAGAGGCGTAGCTTTTTCGAAATGCTGAAGCCTCTTTTTCCAATACTCAGCCGCTTCTTCTCGGTCTTGCTGCATCAGCCATTTAATATACGTCCCGTACGGCTGTACGGGAGGCAAATCAGGAAGCCGACCTTTTCCCAGCGCTTGATAAATGTAGAGAAAATCCTTAATGACGATGCCTAAACACCAGCCATCCATTAAAATATGATGGTGGCTCCAGATACAGACATAACGATCAGGCGCCCATTTTAAAATAGATATTCTCATCAGTACATCTGTTTGGAGATCGAAGCCTTTGGACTTATCCTGCTCTTTGAATGCCTCGGTACAATGTTCTTTATCTCTTTCGTTGAGATGAGAAATATCTTCAAAATGAACATGGCAATGACGATGCTTGAGTACGACTTGACGGGGTTTGGCTACATTTTTATAGATGAACGCCGTTCGGAAGATTTCGTATCTTTCAAAAACAGCATCCATACTTTTCTGGAAACGCTCCAAATCTAGCTGTCCATAGATCGTAAAAGAAGCCTGTTCAAAATAAGCTCTTGACTGTTCATCATACAGTGAGTGAAAAAGCATCCCTTCCTGCATAAATGACAAAGGGTATATATCTTGTATTTCGGGTTGCTGCGGCATCAGTGAATCTCCTCTCCCTATAGTTTGTTGACGGCTCCCATAATCTCACTCAATTCATCAAGCGTTAAATCTTCATCAGTGAAATCAGATGCGCTCCACTCTCGGTTTTCTTTGCCCGTACAATGCTCAATGATGTATTCCAGAGTCTGTTTAAAATGCCCGGCAAAAGTTTGGATTGTTTTATTCCCAAATTGAAGCCTGTTATAAATCATGTGCATGTTTAGGCACCCCGAAGAAACGGCGCCGCTGATATCCAGTGCATGAGGACGCTCCCAGTTTGGGCTGATCTCATTCCCTGGCTTGATGTCAGAAACCTCAAAGGCTTTTGATTGAATATCCTGATCAAACTGACCTAAATAATTAAAGCTGATTTCCGGGCTGCCTTTCTCAGAACCCCATTTTTTGTTGGTATATTTCAGCACACCATAGCCTGCGCCCTTATGCGGTATACGGTGCAGCATATCTTTTGTCTGTTTAATGAGGTGGCCCAGCCGCTCATCTTTGTTCTTATGATCAGAATTGCTCATATCAAGCCATACAGGATAAATCGAGGTGAACCAGCCGACTGTTCTGCTAATGTCAATATCCTCAAGATATGATTCCCTTCCATGGCCCTCCATGCTGATTTTAAACTGGTCATAGCCTGTCCATTGCTGCAAAGCAAGGCCTAAAGCTGTCAGAAGGATATCATTCATCTCCGTGCTGTATGCTTTATTTGCAGCCGTTAACAATAATTCTGTGTGATGGCGGGACAGATTAAAATCAATCACTTCTGTATCTTTGAATGTGTTTGGTGCTGCTTCATTGTCTTTAGGAATAGGTTGAATGTGACGGTTCTCTCGCTCATTCCAATATGCTTCTTCTCGCTGCATCTGGCGGCTTTTAGAGTAGTCAGCTATTCTTTGTGAATACGTTAAATATGAATCTGTTTTTTGCGGCAGTTTAATAGATTCTCCTGAGACTGCCTGTTTGTAGGCCGTTGAAAAATCCTCGAACAAAATGCGCCATGAAACTGCATCAACAACTAAGTGATGAATCGTCAGAAACAAATGGTCTCCATTCTCGGCTCTAAACAATCCAGCGTGAATCAATGGACCGGTTTCCAAACGAATATGCTCTTGTATCTGGCTGGCTACTTCCTCAATCCGATTACGTGCTTCTGTTAAGTTATCCTTTACATTAAACAGTTCAAGAGCATATAACTCCTTATCTGGAAGATCTATCCCTCTGTTTATCTGTACCGGCCTGCCATCTTCATACCGGCATACGATTCTTAGTGCGTCATGATGAGTCACCAGGCTTTTCAGCACCTTTCTAAGCGCAATCTCGTCAAATCTTTCAGTCCGGTAGAGCATAACGGACTGGTTAAAATGATTGATTTCCAGAGATTGCGAGAAAAACCATTGCTGGATAGGTGTCCAAGTGATCTCGCCTTCGACCGGACTTTGGTCAATGACGCGTACGGCTTTTCGGACACGAGCGGACAGTTCACCAAGAGTCTGATGTTCAAACATCTCACGTACTGTCGTTTCAAATCCGCGCTGCTTCAGTCTGGCACAAACTTGCAGCGCTTTAATAGAATCTCCACCCAGTTCAAAGAAATTGGCGTTTACGCCCAGCTCATCTACATCAAGAAGCTCCTCCCAAATTTCAGCCATCACCTTTTCAATCTCATTTCTAGGGCTGATATCATCAGCAATATAATCGTGTTTATCAGGTTCCGGCAGGGCTTTCTGATCAAGTTTTCCATTAACAGTCAGCGGGATGCTGTCAACCTGTATCAAACGGGCCGGCAGCATAAAGTCAGGCAGCATGGTTTTAAGAGAAGCCCGGATGTCTGATGCATTCGCTGCCTGTTTATCTTTTGTCACCATGTAAGCATATACAACTGCTTGCCCTTGCTCATCTGTTCTTGTGATGACAGCCGCCTCTTTAACAATTGGAAGCTGAAGAAGAGCCGCTTGGATTTCGCCTAACTCAATACGGTGCCCTCTGACTTTAACCTGATCATCAATGCGGCCTAAGTATTCCAGCTCGCCATTTGACAGGCGTTTAGCAAGATCTCCTGTTCGGTATAATCTGTCCCCCGGAAGATAAGGATTAGGCACAAAACGGTCAGCGGTCAGCTCATCTCTGTTGAGATATCCCCGTGCCACACCTTCACCGCCTATATACATCTCCCCTGGAACTCCGATCGGCTGCAGATTCATATGAGCATCCATTACATATGCCTGCAGAGTTGAAAGCGGCCGTCCGATATTGCTTTTATTTTTTGCAATGTCTGCTGCGGACAATTTTTTGAATGTTACATGTACCGTCGTTTCTGTAATACCGTACATATTGATCAGATCAGTATCAGGATATTTTTCATTCCAGCTTTTCAGCATGCCGGGCTGTAAAGCTTCGCCGCCAAAAATTACGTATCGGATGTTTAATCGATCCGTATGGTTTTGATCTTCATGCATCAGGCCGTAAAAAGCTGTCGGGGTCTGATTGAGTACAGTGACGCGTTCTTTTTTTAACAATAATCGGAATGCATGGGGGTCACGGGCTGTTTCTTTAGAGACCACGACTAGTGTACTTCCGTTTAATAACCCACCGAACATTTCCCATACAGAGAAATCAAAGCAATATGAATGAAATAACGTCCAGACGTCTGCATGGCCAAATTCAAAAGGCAGGTTTTGATGCTTTAAGAGGCTGATCACATTGCGGTGCTCGACAATGACGCCCTTGGGCTGGCCAGTCGTTCCGGATGTGTATATCACGTATGCCGGCTGATCTGCTAGGGTTTGAATTTTAAAATCAGCCGGAATTGAATCATTTGCAACTTCATTGATATACAAAATAGGCCCCTTGTAGTCTGCAGGTTTGTTTTGACCGCGCTCTGTCAGCAACATTTCTGCCCCGCTGTCATTGAGCATAAAGCTGATACGTTCCTGAGGATATTCAGGATCAATCGGCAAGTAGGCCCCTCCAGCTTTTAAAATCGATAAAATGCCAATGATTATATCAGGCGACCGTTCGAGCATCAGACCGACGATATCGCCAGTTCTGATCCCTTGTTTGATCAGCATAGCAGCTGTCCGCTCAGCTTTTTCATTCAGGTCTCGATAAGTAAGCTGAGAGTCACCGCACACCACTGCGAGATGCTCCGGATGTTCAGCGGCTTTTTTTTCAAATAAGCTTACAATGTTTTCATTTCTTGGATAAGCGGCATACTGTCCCATTTTTTCAAGGAGCAAATTACGCTCTGTTGCAGGAAGCAATTGTATTTCCGAAATTCTCATCTTGGTATCAGCCGTTACACTTTTCACCAGTTCAATAAAATGGGATGCCCATCGCGCAATGGTCTCTTCTTCAAAAAGAGCGGTGCTGTATTCAAACCGGCAGTGAATCCCGCCCGAATGCTCCTCAGCGTGTAATGTCAAATCGAATTTAGATATATCGTGTTTTGGAGTGACA
This sequence comes from Bacillus rugosus, assembly GCF_023238245.1. NCBI lineage: Bacteria > Bacillati > Bacillota > Bacilli > Caryophanales > Bacillaceae > Bacillus > Bacillus rugosus. The sequence goes on from NZ_CP096590.1 coordinate 2,015,319, forward strand.
GACGAAATTGATAGACCAGGCACTTCGAACTGGAAATCCTCACTGCTTTGAAGCACGAGCATCGCATCGAACAGCGGGTTGCGATTTACCGCTCGATGTGTATCGAGCTTATCTGCCAGCTCCTCAAAAGGATAATCCTGATGCTCGTAAGCCGTCAGAGCCAGGTGGCGAATGTCCTGCAAATACGAGCTGAACGTTTTGTGGCCCTCGGGCTGGCTGCGCATCGCTAAAGTATTTACGAACATCCCGATGACGCGCTCCAGATCGGCGTGCGGTCTTCCGGCAGCAGGCGAGCCGACGACAATATCCTCTTGCCCGCTTAGCTTGGATAGCAAAATAGAATAGACAGCCAGAAGAATCATATACAACGTTGTTCCCGTTTCAACCATTAAACGGTGCAGCTCATCTGCCGTGTCTTTATCAATGTTTACTTTGATTGTTCCGCCGCTGAAATCAGGGAGACGCGGTCTTGTTTTATCAAGCGGTAATTCTAATACAGGAAGACTCCCGCCAAGCTGATCGAGCCAGTAAGCCTCCTGTTTTTTGTATAGCTCTTTCGGGTACTTCTCTTGCTGCCAAACAGCAAAATCCTTATAATGCAGGTTTAAAGCTGGCAACTCTTTTCCGCAATACAAGTCAGTAAATTCTTGGACAAGATTGCTCATCGAGACACCGTCGGCAATAATATGGTGCATATCGAGCAGCAAAAAGCCGCGATTATTGCCCATTGTAATGACACATGCTCTAAAAAGCGGACCGGACGATAGATCAAACGGTTTGATAAAAGATTCGATTGCAGACTCAAGCATTTGTTCTGATTCCATTTCAAGCTCTTTCAGATCAAAAGCCATCTCTGGATATATGATCTGCACGGGCTCTCCTCTGTCAAGCACAAAAACAGTCCGCAATGCTTCATGCCGATTCACAAGTTCTGTGAGAACGCTTCTCAACCGCTGGCGATCCAGATTTCCGCGTAATTCAAGTACAGCGGGCATGTTATAGCCTGTGCTGTCATCTGCCAGCTGATGAAGAGCATATAATCGTTTTTGCGAGAAAGACAGCGGATAGACTTCTCTTTGATCCGCAGGCTCAATCTGTGTAAAAGCATGTTCTTTTAAGCCCGTCAATTTGACTGCCATGCTTTCAACCGTCGGATAAGAAAACACCTCACTGAGCGGCAGCTCGACATTAAGCTTTTTATGTATTCTTGATACCAGTGCGGCCGCTTTTAAGGACTGTCCGCCTAATTGAAAGAAATCATCACGAATGCCGATTTGCTGTTTATTTAGCACATCTCCCCAAATATGTGCGAGATCAGCCTCGATTAAAGTTCGGGGCGGCATATATGTGAGGCTCGCATTGTTTTCTGGTTCAGGAAGTGCTGACCGGTCAAGCTTCCCGCTGGATGTTAATGGCATCCTGCTGATATTGGTAATACTTGCGGGAATCATATAGGGCGGCAATGTCCCGGCTAGATGCCGATACAAATTCGGGAGATTGTTTCCCTTTTCCGGAACGATATAAGCGACGAGCTCTTTTTCCTCAGCAGAAACATCGCGGGCCAGTACCGCTGCTTCCTTCACTCCTGGCGCCTGTCGAAGAACCGTTTCAATTTCTTTCAGTTCAATGCGGTAACCCCTAATTTTCACTTGATCATCAAAACGTCCTATATATTCAATCGTTCCATCCGGCAAAAAGCGGCCTGCATCACCTGTTCTGTATAAACGCTCCCCTTCAAGGAACGGGTGATCGGAGAATGCTTTGTCTGTAAGCTCTGGCTGTTTGTAGTATCCTTTTGCAAGACCCTCGCCGGAAATACACAGTTCGCCCGCCGCGCCGATCGGCTGCATTTGATTTCCGTGTAAAACAAATACTTTCGTGTTTGCAATCGGGTGCCCGATCGTGATCCTCCCTTTTTCATTCAGTTGTCGCAATATTGTTGTTGCCACACTATTTTCCGTGGGCCCGTATTCATTTGCCAATTCTGCAGAAGGACAAATCTTTTCACTCATCTCAAGTAGATCAGGCGTGACCGCTTCACCCGCAAATGTCACAATACGAAGACTTTTTGCATCGCCAGCAGTCATCACTTCCAATAACACCCGGTACAGGGAAGGAACAATGATCATGTGACTGACTTTATAACGGGCTATTTTTCGTTTAAGGGCTAGAACATCCTTCGCTTCGTCATCTGTTGTCAGCAGTACGCACGCACCGGATAAAAGCGGGGTAAACAAGCTCGTCACACAACCGTCAAACACATATGAAAACAAATGGAGGGATATATCCTGTTCGGTCATGCCATACTCTTCCCGTCTCCATTGCAATGTATTGGCAATGCCATGATGATCAACGAGAACACCTTTAGGCCGCCCTGTCGTTCCCGAGGTATAAATCAAGTAGGCAAGATCACCAGGCGGCACATCTGGAGCTGCTGATTGGTAGCTTTCTGTACGTTCTATCGGTATCATATTTCCTTCATAGTGCGGCGGGATGAATGACATAAGGTCTTCTTCTATCAGCAATTGGGCTGCTTGACTGTCCTTCAGCAGGAAAGAAAGACGTTCTTCTGGAAAATTTGGATCAAGCGGCATATAAGCGCATCCTGCTTTCCAAATCCCAAGTAAAGCTGCGGGCATTTCCATTGACCGGCCCATCATCACAGCCACGATATCTCCAGGTCCAACGCCTTTTTCTATCAGGGCGTGCGCAATCTGATTGGCTCTTCCATTTAATTGGTGATAGGTCCAGCATTCGTCTCCCATTTTCAATGCAGCAGCTTCAGGTGTTTTGTGAGCTTGTTCCTCGAACAATTGGGATATCGTTTTGTTCACATAAGGACGCTCTGTTTCGTTAAACAATTGGATAACCTGTTGCTCCTCCGGCGGCACGATATTGATGTCACTGACGGCAATATCGGGATGTGTCAAAATGCAATCTAGCGCTTGCTTTATATGGCCTTGAATCCGCAGCATCTCCTCACGTTCATAAACGGCTGCGTTGTAGCTGAATTTGATATAAAATGATTCTCCCGGAACAATAACGATATTAAAGTCGTAATTGGTTTGTTCGGACATTGAAATGTCACCCAGCTTCAGTGCGCTTTCGTCATTTTCACTCTCGATGCTTAATGCCTGATGAAGCTGTACAGGATAATTTTCAAAGACAAAAATATGATCGATCAAGCCTTGCTTCAATGGACTATGGTTTTGGATCTCATAAAGCGGATAATACCCATGCTGTTCAGATGCTAAAATATCCTCCTGCACGGCTTTGGCCAGCGAAGAAAACGTCATGCCCTCCGCAGATCGAATTCGCACTGGAACAGTATTAATAAACAAGCCGACCATTGATTCAATCCCGTCAATCGCTGACGGGCGTCCTGAAATAACGGAGCCAAAAACTGCATCATCAGCGGCAGTATATCGATGGAGAAGCACGCCCCACATACTCATAAACAACGTGTTTAGTGTCACTCCCCAATTTTGGGCGGCCTCAGTCAGTTTCTCAACCATTTCCGGTGCTAAAGAAAAGCTGATCTGGTCGGCTTTATAATCCCCGTCCGCCGGGCGGCGCTTTATCCGGGGGATAGATGCAGTATTGCCGTACTCCTTCAAATATCCGCTCCAGTAAGCAGCAGTCTCTTCTTGATCTTGTTCTCCGAGCCATTCAATATAGCGGCTGTACGGCACCGTGCTGCCAAGCCGTACAGGTGAGTTATTTTTGAGCGAATCATACATGCTGAAAAACTCTTTAAGAATAATGCCCAGACACCAACCATCCATGATGATATGGTGATGTGTCCATACACATGTATATTGGCTGTTGCCTCTATCAAAAAGGGCAAGACGCATTAACGGATCTTTTTGCAAATTAAATCCTTTTTCCCGATCCTTGGTCATAAAAGCATCGATCAGAGCCTGCTGTTCATGATCGGCCAGGTGAGAAAAATCTTCTCGATACACTGTCAATTCCCGGTTTGACAGGACTACCTGCTGCGGACCTGTAAGATCTTGGACTTCTTTAATAAAAATCGTTCTGAAAATATCATACCGGGAAACAAGAAGGTTTAAGCTCTTTTGAAACGAGTCGATGCATAGATTCCCTGTGATCGTAAACGATGTCTGTTCGACATAGGCTTTTGAGCTGAAATCCATCAGTGAATGAAACAGCATTCCTTCCTGCATGTGCGATAACGGATAAATATCTTGAATCTGTGCCGATTGTGCCATCAATTCCACACACCTTTTCAAAAGTTAAAGATCTTTCACGAGATCTTCGATGCTAGATAATGCAGACAACGTTAATTCCTTATTGCTGAAATCACTCAGCGTTTTTTCGCGTACTTTTTTCTGCGAACAATGCTCAATCATCTCGATAAGATGCCTGTGAAAACGATCCATAAAACACTCAATTGAGTGTTGGTTGAACACTTGGGTGTATACCGCTTTTACTTGAAGCCGTCCGTCTGTAATTAGAGCATTGATGTCCAGCTCATACTCTCGTTCTCTGTCACCCGCTATTTCGTAACGAGGCTGGTAAAATGATAATTGAAACGTTTCAGCTTCCTTCTCTTCGCTGAATTGGCCGAGATAATTAAAGCTGACCTCAGGCTCTTTATACTGCAGTTCTCCTATCTGTGTTAACAATCCGTAACCAGTACCTTTGTTCGGTACTCTTCTCAGCATATCTTTTGTCGTCTTAATTCGGTAAGCGAGCTGATCTTCGAAAGGCTCGGGAATACTCATGTCCAGCAGAATAGGATAAATGGAAGTAAACCATCCAACTGTACGTGAAATATCAATGTTTGGCACATACCCTTCTCTTCCGTGCCCCTCAGTGCTGATCACGATTTGGTCGTGCTCTGTCCATTCAGAAAGCGCAATTCCTAAAGCAGTAAGCAAAAGTTCGTTGACATCAGTGCCATAGGCTTGCTGGGTTTCAAACAGCAATCTTTCAGTCCAGTCCCCGGATAGTACAAACGCCGATGTATCGCTGTTCATTTGCAGTCTTCCTGGCACATTTTCCGTGTCCTTAGGCAGAAAAGCAGTGTGAGCGTCCAAAATTGATTGCCAATATGATTTTTCTGCAAGCAATTGTTTGCTTTCAGCAATTTGGGCAAGACCATTGGCGTAGGACAAATAAGAATCCGTTTTTGGCGGTAACTGGATCTCATGTTTTTCTAAAGCCTGCTGGTATGCTGCAGCTAAATCCTCAAGCAGTATTCTCCAAGAAACGCCATCTATTACTAGATGGTGAAGTGCAATCAGCAAATGGTCCCCTTCTGCCGTTTTAAACAAACCTGCTTGTAGCAGAGGCCCTTTTTGTACATTCATTTTGCTTTGAATGCCGATTTCCTCAGCGGCTAGTTTTTCATCAAGATGAGTCCTTTCCAGTGATTCTTTTGTCCAGTCTGCGATGTGAAGGCCGAACAGTTCACGATCGTTGTGATTCATTCCGCGATTATACTGAACGACATGGCCGTTTTGATTTCGTTGAAACACCATGCGAATCGCATCGTGATGCTCGGTTATTTTACGCAGCGCACGACAAAGCGCATTAGTATTGAATCCTTTTTCACTAAAAAGTATGACGGACTGGTTGTAATGGTAGTGAAAAGCATGAACCTGTCCGAAAAATCTTCGCTGAATCGGGGCGAGATCAGCTTCACCTTCCGCAGGTCCCTGATCAGCTTGAGATACCAATGGTGTGATATGTCCGCTTAGCTCCTGAATCGTTGGATAACGGAATAAGTCACGTATTGTCATGCTCCAGCCTTCAGCGGCCAGCCGTGCTGCCACTTGTAATGCTTTAATTGAGTCTCCGCCAAGCTCAAAAAAGGAATCGTGAATGCCGACTCGAGCAATGGACAGGACATCTTCCCATATTTCCGCTATCGTTTCTTGTATGTCGTTAACTGGTGCAGTATATGGACGTGTGAACACATCATTTGGAGCCGGCAAGGCGTTTTTATCCAGCTTTCCGTTTAGGGTCAGCGGCAGTTTTTCTATAGGAATCAGATGCGCAGGAATCATATATGCCGGCAGCTCCTTTGTTAAAGCAGCACGGAGAGTATTCGTATTGACGTCTGAAGGCACAATATATGCTGCTAAACCAGCATGTCCATTCTTATCATGCTGAACGGCAACAGCAGCTTCTCTGACCAGCCCGGTTTGAAGCAGAACACTTTCAATTTCTTCTGTTTCAATTCTGTATCCATTTATCTTCACCTGATAATCCATACGGCCAAGAAGCTTGATCGTTCCGTTTGGAAGCCAGCAGGCTCGATCACCGGTTCTGTACAGCCTTTCTCCGGAGATAAATGGATTTTCTGTAAATTTCAATTGTGTTAAGTCAGGTTTATTATGATAGCCTTTCGCAACACCTGCCCCGCTGATGCATAACTCGCCAGCAACGCCAATTGGCTGAATTTGATCAGTCTGGCTGAGTACGTACATGTGTACATTCGGTAGCGGACTGCCAATTGGGACGTTATCTCCTGTATACTCTTCTCCCATCCTTGTTTCATAGCAGCTGGAATCGATTGTCGCTTCTGTGACGCCATAACTATTGATGATGCGCATGCTTTGGCCAAAGCGTTCTGTCAATGTTTTGAAATCTTGAGCTTTCACCATGTCGGAACCAAGAATCAATATGTCTAAGTCAGGAAGCTTGAGCTTGTTACGGTATACATACTCCATAATTGGGATAATGAGAGCCGGTGTTGACTCCATTATCGTGATTCGCCGAGAGTTCATGATGCCATATAATTCAGAGGGTTCCAGCCGCTTTTCATCTGGGCAAACGATTAGAGTCCCACCGTTGGTCAATGTTCTCGCTAAATCTCCTGTAAAGACATCAAATGAAAAGCTCGCCATTTGAAGCAGTCTGACAGGCTTCCGATCCAGTTCATAAATTTGCCGCCAAGCAAGAGCTGCATGAGTAAAGTTCCGATAGGTGACAATAACGCCTTTAGGCGCGCCCGTAGTTCCTGACGTATAAATGATATATGCTACATCCTCAGGAGCAGGAGATAAGTCAAGGTTGCAGCTGTTTTCTTCATAAGAGCTCTCATCATCAAGGCAGATGTGAGATATATCACATTCAGATGAGTTTGAAATCAAATGCTTCAACTCCTGCTGCAATAGAAGAATGTCTGCTCCGCTATCACGGAGAAGGTGTTCAATTCTAGCCTTTGGATAATGTGAATCGATTGGGATATACACTCCTCCAGCTTTCATCACTGCTAGGATTCCAACAATTGCATCAATGGACCGCTTGGCTAAAACAGCCACAGTTGGCTTCGTCCCTTTTCTTTTTTGCAATGTCCGTGCCAGACGATTGGCTCTTTCGTTTAGAAGCCGATAACTAATCTGTGTTTCGTCATCAATAACAGCTATATGTTCTGGTGTTTCTTCAGCTCTCGCTTCAAATATGCGATGAAAAGGAACATCTTTTTGAGAAAATTCAACTTGAGTTTTGTTGAATTCAAAGACTATATTTTGTTTTTCTTGATCACTAAGAATGTTTATTTGTGAAAGGTTTGTTTCAGGATTAGAAAGTGCCGCATGCAGAAATTCGATAAAATGAGCTGCCCAGCGCTCAATCGTAGCTTTCATGAATACTTCTGTACTAAATTCCAATTCGCAGCAAATGGCTCCATCTGTTTCCGTTGCTATTAGTGTGATATCGAATAAAGAAATGTGATGTGCGAAATTGGCGGGCCGAACTTTTATCTCTTCCAAATCCATGTCCTGCTTTTCCATATTTTGAAGGATAAACATCGCATCAAAAACTGGATTCCTGCTCATATCCCGCGTCAATTCAAGCTTATCGACAAGCTCTTCGAACGGATAATCCTGATGCTCAAAGGCTCCCAATGCTGCCTCGCGCACTTCCTGCAAATACTGCTTAAATGGCTTCCCGCCCTCCGGGAGCGTCCGAAGCGCCAGCGTGTTCACAAACATGCCGAGTATCGGCTCAAGATCCTTGTGCGGCCGGCCGGCAATTGGCGATCCGACGATGATATCTTCCTGTCCGCTTAAGCGTGACAAGAACGCTGTGTAAGCCGCTAGGAGCACCATGTACAGTGTGCTTCCGTTTTCCCGTGCCAGTTTATGAAGGCCTGATGCGGCCTCTTGATCTAGCGTAAATGAGACCTTGTCACCCGCGAAGCTCCGCACCGGCGGGCGGGTATGATCAGCCGGGAGATCCAGGACCGGCAGCTCGCCCTCGAGCTGCTTCAGCCAGTACGCCTCCTGCGTCTGGTACGCGTCTCCTTTTTTAAATCCTTCTTGCCATACGGCATAGTCTTTATATTGAATGTGAAGCGCCGGAAGGGTCCGGTTGTTGTAAAGCTCCCCGAATTCCCGAATCAGAATGTTGACTGAAACACCGTCTGACATAATGTGATGCATATCAACCAGCAACAGGTGCCGCTCATCTGATACCTTTACGATTTGAGCACGGAACAGCGGCGCTTGGCTGAGATCAAACGGCTGAATAAACGCGGCTGCCGCTTCCTGTTCGGTTTGTTCGCCGAGGACTGCTGTCTGTAATGTAAACGGCACCTCGTCATGGATGCGCTGCACCGGCTCGCCGGCTTCGTCCTGTTCAAAGGATGTCCGAAGCGACTCGTGGCGCTTGATCAGCTCTTTGAAAGCCCTGTCCAGCCTGTCGGGGTCCAGCTTCCCTTCCAGCTCTAACACAGCCGGCATATTGTAGCCTGTCCCTCCGTCCTCCAGCTGCTGAAGGACATAGATCCGTTTTTGGGCGGAGGAAACCGGATAGTCCTCGCGCTTTTCAGTGGGCTTCATCGCTTCATATGGACTGTCCGTTCCTTCACGGATAACGGAAGACAGCCCTTCTACCGTCGGATGGGCAAACACATCTTTCAGCGGCACCTGTACATCGAATTCTTTTGAGATCCGGGAGACAAGCGCCGTTGCCTTTAAGGAATGTCCTCCGCGGTCGAAAAAGTTGTCGTGAATCCCAACAGGGCCGTTTTTCAGCACGTCCTCCCACAGCTGGGCAAGCTTCATCTCTGTCACATTTCTCGGCGCCGTGTAGGTCTTTGCATCTGCCGCTCCGTCAGGAGCTGGCAGGGCGTTTCGGTCCAGCTTTCCGCTTGGCGTAACCGGCCACCGTTCCATCTCTATCATATGAGCTGGGATCATGTAGCTCGGCAGCAGTCTTTCAAGCTGCGTCCGCACTTCGTTTCTTCTTAGTCCTTCTGTATAGGCGCATAATTCCGGCTCGCCGCTGTCAGTCCGTACGGTAACGGCTGCCTCTCTGACACCTTCAATGCTTCTAAGTGCTGCTTCAATTTCTCCAGGCTCAATCCGGTAGCCGCGGATTTTCACTTGATCATCCGTGCGGCCGAGGAATTCAATATTCCCGTCAGGAAGCCAGCGCGCCACATCCCCTGTTTTGTACATGCGTTCACCCGGGTAAAACGGGTCCTCAAGAAAACGCTCCTCTGTTAAGGTCGGCCGATTTAAATAGCCTCTGGCAACACCTGCTCCGGCAATGTACAGTTCGCCGGCGACACCGCAAGGCTGTACGGCTAAATGCGTATCTAAAACATACAAACGCGCAGCGGGTACGGGCTTTCCAATCGGAATCCGCAAACGGTCCCTGTCCCGTTCTGGATCCAACACGTAAAATGCCGCGTCTACCGTGGCTTCTGTCGGCCCGTAACCATGGATTAATGATACCTGCGGCAATACAGAAGCAAAACGGGCTGCCGTACGCGGCGCAAGCGGTTCACCTCCGGCGAATACACGCTTCAGGCTTGTCCCGTCACCGAGCGCTAACATTTCCGCTTGATCGAGAAAGCTGTTCAGCATAGCCGGAATAAAATGAGCCGTTGTCACTTTTTCCTGATGAATGGCTTGTATGATCAATGCGGGGTCTTTTTCCCAGCCGGGCGGAAGCAGATACGCCGAAGCACCGGAAAGAGCCCACCAAAACAGCTGCCACACAGACGCATCAAAGGAAAAAGAGGTTTTCACCATGACAATGTCATCTTCCTGAAGCGGAAACTGACACTGCATGCCAGCCAGAAAGGAAACAGCCTGGCGGTGCTCAACGGCTACCCCTTTTGGCTGCCCGGTGGAGCCCGATGTATAGATGATATAGGCGAGAGAGCCGCTGTCAGCAGGAGCAAATACATGACTTTCTGCTTTTTCGCTCGCAAGAGATGCCGTGTCCACTTCAAGCGTCTCCCCGGAAAAGTTCGGTGCGGAACATCCCGGCTGCGTCAGCAAGAGCGCGACCCCGCTGTCTTTCAACATGTAGCTCAGCCGTTCCTTTGGATATGCAGGATCAAGCGGCAAATACGCCCCGCCTGCCTTCAATACAGCAAGGACAGCGATCAGCATTTCAGGTGAGCGTTCAGACAGGATCCCGACGATACTTTCGTTTGTGACGCCGCGTGCCGCAAGGTGCGCAGCCAGCCGGCTGGCGTACATGTCAAGCTCAGCGTATGTCAGCGAACCGCCGGAAAAGCGGATGGCCGGCCGTTCCGGTGTGACAGCCGCCTGTCGTTCAAACAGTCCGTGCAGGGTCGGGGCTTCAGGCGAAACAGCTTCCGTCTTATTAAACTCATACAACAATTTTTGTTTCTCTCTTATATTAGTCATATCTAATTCTTTTATAAAACTGTGCGGATGTTGAAGGGCGTTTTCCAGTAACGTAAGCAGATGGTTTTGTATTCGCTTAATATCCTCAAGAGAAAACAAGGTATTTTGATAGTCGAAATTTAATTGAATAGTTCCGGTGTCTGTCCGTTCCTGTATTTGAACAGAAAGCTCGTTCGCGGTGTATCCGCTGAAATAAAGCGCCGTTTCATAGTCAAAACCGTCTGCATTGTACCATTGGAGCGGTTGATACTGCATAGATATACCAATAAGGTTGTGTAAATCCTTCTGTTCTATTCTTAATTCATTTACCAGCAAATTATAAGGAAACCGTTGGTGACGCATAACGGAAAGCTGTTCCCTGCCTACTCTGCGGACAAAGGATAGAAAGTCCGCGTCAGGATCAACCGTTATTCTGATGGGAAGAGAACTGACGAACATGCCGAGCATCTCTTTTTCAGCCTTTGACCCTCTGTTGCCATAGTAGGTGCCGATGGCAAGGTCTTTTTTAGAAGTGATCCGGCTGATGCATATGTAAAATGAAGCCATGAATAAGGAAATGATATTGATCTTTTGTTCTTCACAAAAGATCCGAATCGTTTGCCCTAGATGAGGTGAAAGGGTGATGGTATCTCTGGATGCGGATGTGCTCTGTTTTTGTAAAGACGTCTGGCCGGCTAATGAGTGGTATTCCGGCGGATTCTGAAAGGTTTGAGTCCAAAATAAACGGTCTTTTGCAAAACGTGAAGACTGTAAATATTGACTCTCTTTTTCGATGTAGCTCAAGTAAGAAGGTTCAGGCTGATCGGGTAAAGGATCTTGCTTTTTCATTTTTTGATAAAGATCTATAATTTGATTTCCCATCACGTTTAAGGAGATGCCGTCCATTATAATATGATGGAATTTAGCAAACAGCCAAACCTCATGATTGTGGATTCTAAGGAGATAAAATTGATAAAGAGGCGAGTTGAATAGTTTAAATGGGATTCTCGCTTGTTTTTGTATCCATTGCTCTATTTCTATCATTTCAACGTTTGAAAAATCTATTATTCCCAGTGAAGTATATTTATATTCAGTAAGGCACAATCGCGGCTCAAGCTCTTCTCCTTCTAGCAGCTGAAACCTGATGGCGTCGTTGCGGGAGATGGAATGATTTAGCGCGCCCTCTAGAACATCAAGATCAATATTGCCTCTGAATTTCACACAGGCCGTAAGATTGCAAATGCTGGTACCTGGCTCCAGCAGTTCGGTAAACCACACTCTCCTTTGGGCATGGGTTAAAGAATAAGTATGTTGGCTCAACGGATTCCCTCCAGTTCTCATAATAAGAGGATAAGAAAAAAGTAGAAAAATGACAATAAAAGAAATTATATGACTATATAATCCATATATGCACTATATTAACGGATATTTTTTAAAGTACAATAAAAAATATTAAATTTTTATAACATTTTTTTGAATATAGTATTATTTCTTTAGTTTTGGTTTCTATCTTCATCAAATATTTGAACATAAAGTGATAAAAGTATCATTTTAATTCAGGTCTTACACACTAATTTTTCAATTGTGCTAATTTGCTGTTGCGCGTAATCTTTCTATTTGTTGGCAGATGCGACCGGAATATTATTGAAGACATAAAACAACCTGTTTTCGCTTGGAAAACAGGTCTGACGCTAGTATTGATTTGCCAAGATGACAGCGATTTGATCCTCAATATCTTTTCCATCCTCATCATCAATCAATCCGTTTAGAAGAATAGAGAAAACAAGGGTTTTTCCGCTCTTGGTTTCAGCGTACCCGGATAGAGAGCTGACCGTGCTAAGCGATCCGGTTTTTGCCCTTACTTTGCCTTTTGCAGGAGTGTCTTTCATACGGTTCCTCAGCGTTCCGCCTATCATTCTGTCACTATTGCCCGCAACAGGTAAGGAATGAAGATAAGTTGAAAACCAACTCTCTTCTTGAATGTCATATAACAGCTGTGAGAGTTGATCTGAGGATACAGCATTAATATGAGAGACTCCTGATCCATCCCTTAAGACAAGTGATTTGGGATCAACACCAAATTCCGGAAGTGTACTGTTTAATACCTCGAGTCCCTTTTCCCAGCTCCCCTCTTCTTTTTTCACTTTCCCCATTTCTTTTACGAGCACCTCGGCATGTCCGTTATTGCTTAATTTCATAAACGGCACAAATAGTTTTGACAAAGGCATTGAGCGATGAGAGATTAACATGTCTGACGAACGGGGCGCAGCGCCCGTCTTGACATTCCCTTTTACAGTAATTCCTTGCTTTTTTAGTGCCTGCTTAAATAAATCCAAGGCGTATCCAGCCGGTTCCCAGACAGCAATCCATTCCTTTGTCCTGCTTGCGTCAGCTGGTACACTCCCTTCAATTGTAATCGTGTTTTTCCCATGCTCTCTTTCGATCGTAAGGTCTTTCTTTTGACCGGCCGCAGTTGTTTCAGCATTGTTCTTAATCGTTACATAATCCGTCTTCGGAGATATAGATACAGCAGGCTTTTCCCCTTCTTTTTTACCCGGGGTGACCTCTACAATCACGGTGCCTGCATCATAGTCTTCATTCGGAGATGCTGTTAAAGCGGAGACTTGCGCACCGTAATACGTGTATTCATCACTCCATGGCATATCAGGTGATAATCGGATGCCGTCATACCATGTATCATCACCGATTAGATTGCCTTTCACCACGTTCACGCCGGACTGTTTCAATTTCTCAGCCATTTCTTCAAAATCAGATGGTAAAAGCGTCGGATCTCCTTTTCCTCTCAAATAAAGGTTTCCATTCAGCTTTTTCCCTTTAAGTGTGCCGTCTGTCCGGACCTCGGTTGTAAAGGAATAGTCCTCGCCAAGGACAGAAAGTGCCGCGGCAGCTGTCAAAAGCTTCAGAGAAGAGGCGGGCCTCATCCGGACTTCTCCTGAATGTTCGTATAGAACAGCACCTGTATCCGCAGAGCGAACAGTGATGCCGGCCATTGCGCCTTCGAGTGCAGGATGATCAGCTAAAACCTTATCGATCTGCCCGGCAAGTGCATCTTGTTTTTCAGCCGCTTGCGCAGCCTGATGCATATAAGGTACCGATGCAACGACAAAAAGCAGCAAAACAGCAACATAAAGCTTTATGCTTTTTTTCATTTTTTTATCCCCGCCTCTCTGCGCCTCATCATTGGCTATTGATGATTCAGTTCAATGGTGATACTGCTTTTGGCTGTCGTTTCTTCTCCCGGCTCAAGCACTTGTAAACCAGTGAGTGATGAAGGCAAGTCTAGATTCACAGCGTTTGTTACCCATGTGTAAGGTTCAGGGCATAAATACCCCTGTTTTCCGTCCGCATTGTATACAACCCAATGTTTAAATTGCTCATCTGCTTTATAAATAATGCTTATATGTGCATGCTGATGATAAATGACTGCTTGATTTTCTCCGCCTCTTTTCTGATAAGCAGATAAAAAGACATCATCCAGCTGCTTGTGGCGTAAATCCATCCCTTCATGCAAGGCTTCTTTATATGGTACATCCGTCAGCTTTCCGGTCGGAAGCAGGCGTTCATCCAACTCCCATTGCTGATCTGCTGCGAGGGAGAATAACGAGCTTTCTTCTGGAAACACAAATGTAGTATGATAACCGATCCCCCAAGGAAACGCTTCCTTTCCTTTGTTCATGACCGTCGCATATTTAAATAGAGTATTCTCCTTTAGTGTGTAAGTCATCCGAACGACTGCATGATGCGGGAATTGTTTATACACATGAGGAATCTCTGAAAGATCAATTTCCGTTTCGACGATCACTTCTTCGTCAGTTTGCTTCATGGTCACTGCGTTCCATTTTTCCTGATAAAGAAACCCATGAAGATGGTTGTGTTTATCCTTTTCGTTGATATCAAAATGATATGTTCTGCCCCGGAAACTGAATGTACCGTCACTTATCCGGTTAGGCGGGAACAAGATCGGAATGCCATACAATGTTGGTGTGTCATGGAAGCTTTCTGCTGTTTCCGGTTCACGCAAAAGCTGGATATTCGTTGATTTGTCCACGAGAGAAATGACGTTGCTCCCCCACTCGGGAACGACAATCATTTCTATATGTTCGTTGCCTGCTTTGATGGCAGGTGTTCCTAAATGTGTAATCTTCTCAACATAGTTAGTCATGTGTCTTCAACCTCTCCTTGATTCATTGCTTGTATAAGAATTCAATGTCCTGTGCTATATTTCCTCCATTTTATGTTTTCCCTATCAAATAAAAAAACACCGTTCAAATGATGAACGGTGTAATTCGGGAGGCTATTGAATGAGGCGTGTAATCTGTTTCTTTTTCCACACAAATTGATAATATCCATAAATCAGCAGCAAGCTGACAGCAAACGCAGCCGGATAGCCAACCCAGACGCCGAGTATCTCAAGTTTTGTGTAGTGGGAAAGTACGAACGCGACAGGCACCTCTACTCCCCAGATAGCGAAAATACTGATAACAGTTGGCCATAAAACCGTTCCGCTTGCCCGCATCGTCGCAGAAATAATTTGGGCATTTCCAAAGAGCAAATAGCTCCACAATGTAATCATCAAGAGACGATGCGCGATGTAAAGTGTGTCTTTCTCGGTTAAAAATAACGCTAAAATCTGATGTGAAAAAACATAGATTAGAATGATCAGCACGCCGCCAATGATATAATTCAGCCAAATCCCGACACGAATGACCTGCTTTAAGCGGTCAAACTCGTTCGCTCCGATCGATTGCGCAGCGAAAATAGATACTGCAATGCCAAGGCTGACGGCCGGCATCTGCACATAGCTGGCTACCTGGTTGACCACGCCGTATGCAGCTGTCGCATTAGAACCGTAATGGTTGACGAATGAAATAACCGCTATCTCTGATAATGAGACGAGAATCATATTGATGCTTGATGGAATCCCGAGGCGCAGCAGGAGAGCCAGCAGTTCCTTATCCATTTTCAAATAACGCCGCACCGTTTTATCAAATTGCAGTGGATGGTTTCGTTTTCGCAAGTACACCATTAATACGAGAAATGTCGCAATTGTGGAAATGACGGTTGCATATGCGGAGCCGTATATGCCTAGTTTCGGAAAACCGAACATGCCAAGGATTAAGACAGGCAGAAGCGCTATGTTAATGACCGTGCTCACAATAAGCGTATAAAACGGTGTCTTCGAATCCCCTGTTCCGCGCAAAAATGTTGTATAAGCAAAATATAAAAACATAAACGGCATAGCGTAAAATAAAATGCGTGCATAGCTGGCGCTGACATGAATTACATTTTCAGGCGTGCCCATTAAACGAAGGATATCCAAGGTGAATATACTGCCGATGACGGCTAACACAACCCCTAATAAAAATGTAAACGTGAGCGTCGTTCCGACAACAGCCTTTAACCGCTCCTCATTCTTCGCCCCGTAGGCTTGTCCGATCAGGATCGAACTTCCTGAACCGATTCCAATGGTAAATGAGATTAAAAGAAAAAATAACGGGAAAAAGGATGATACAGCTGCAACCGCATCAACACCAAGCCATCTGCCTACAGCCATCATCCCGACTAGCTGGCCGACTGATTGCAGCACATTGCTTAGCAGAAGCGGCACTAAAAAGAGTGACATAGACCGCCAGACAGATGGATTGCTTTTCTGAGTTACAAGTTGTTCTTGTGATGTTTCCATATTGAAAGCTCCTTTGTTTGAATTCGTTTGTAAACATGTTCCCATTCTTTTGACAAAAACAGGATATGCAACATGTTATTATTCATCACTTTACATATGAAACCCTTCCCGATTCTTCTCATTTTACACATCTTTTTAGCTTAAGAAGAATAAACTAGCAAGTAACAGCCTATTTCTTTGTGAGTAAAAGAATAAAAAATAATTTATGCAAAAGTATTGTAATCTATACGTAATTATTGTAACATTTGTAACATAAGAGAAAGAGATTTTGAAGGAGTGAACCATAATGAAAAAATGTCTTCTATTTCTAACAACTATTGCACTTATTCTGTCATTAAGCACAAATGCATTTGCTAAAAATACTTCAGGTGATTTATCACAAAAACAAGCTCTGCAGCTGGCATTATCAGCAAGAGAACACTTTTGGAACACAATGAGCGGCCACAATCCAAAAGAGAAAAAAGCAGTTTGCCCATCAGGCACATTTGAGTATCAAAATCTTCAATATGTGTATATGTGCAGTGATCTAGGCACTAAAGCAAAAGCAGTGAATTACTTAACTCCTATTTTCACAAAAACAGCAATCGAAAAAGGCTTTAAAGACTATCATTTTACTGTTTCAAAAGGTAAACTTGCCGTGCCAATCGGTGACGGAGACAACCTTTTAAATTGGAAAAAATCAAGCGCTATACTGATATCTAAAAAAGGCAGCACAGTCACATACGAATTTACTGTTCCTACTTTAGACGGATCACCTTCAGCGAAACGGAAAGTGACATTTGTAAAAGAGAATAAAAAATGGAAAGTCAATCAATTTGACGCAGTTATATAAGAAAAACGCCCGGTATAAGCGGGCGTTTTTTATTTGACATAAAGAAAGACAACAGACGAATAGCCTGTTGTCTTTTTGTAAATATAACGCTCTAGGAGAGATTCGAACTCCCGACCTGCAGTTTAGGAAACTGCTGCACTATCCGCTGTGCTACTAGAGCTTTTGTATTTATATAGTAGCTCTGATGATCAATATTTTCAAGCGGTTTGTATTAAAGCCCTCCAAAAACCTTATACGCGGCCCTAGTTGTATCTTCATCAATACCGATATACCGCATTGTAATCGAGGGTGATGAATGATTCAGTATTCTCTGCAGCTCTGCAATGTCTTTTGTCCGCTGGTAAAAGTGATAGCCGAACGTTTTCCGGAGCGTATGTGTCCCTATCTCCTCAAGTCCGCACGCCGCGGCGGCTTCTCTTAAAATCCTGTAGGCCTGAATGCGGGAAATCGGCTTCCTGGTCCGTACAGATTTAAAAAGATATTCGTTTTCTTTCATGTCTTTCGTATACTCGTATATTTCGTGTTTCAGCGATTCTAAAATCAAAATCTTCCTTTTCTTTTTCGTTTTGCTTTCAGTCGCCCATAAATGATCCTTATTTTTAACGTCCTTCACTTGCAGCGGCAGAATATCAGAAATGCGGAGCGCACTGTTGATGCCGAAGATAAACAAAAAATAATCCCGCTTATTTTTGTTTAGCAAATACTGTTTTACATCTTGGATTTTCTCTAAACTGCGAATCGGCTGTACAATATGCATCAAAAAACTCCTTAAAAACCATTATGTAACGTTTTGAGATCTATGTTACTATTATAGCTGAAAAACGTTGAATGTCAAAGTGCGGCGGCATTTATGTAACATAATATACATAGTGTTACATAAGCGAATAACAGAGGCTTTCGAAAACCCCTCCCTCGCAAATGCGTTTTATAGCCTCATATAAAGCTTTTAACCTATTTGATACTCATTGCTCTATAAAACATCAAAAAACCTCTTAAAACAAAATCTGACGATTCGGTTTTTCTGTTGTTTTTAAAAGGATATACAAAAAAAGACACAATTTGAAATTGTGTCCTAATCTTCATCCTTTACATCAATATCTTCCGGGATTGGTTCATTTAATATTTCCTGCACAAGCGCTTTGTAATTTTCCAGCTGTTCGAGATGTGTTTTGAACTGCCCCTTATAAATTAAAAATTGCTCACCATCATGAACGGCCCTGATTTTTCCTTCGATCACCAAGCTTTTAATATAATCCTCTGAAAGATTTGCATATTCTGCTGTTTCTTTAATCGTTAAATACATATAGCAGTCCTTTCTTAATCCGTAGCTCTGATTCTAATATAGCACATGGCTCATATCAATATAATCAATTTTGCACAGAAAAACGGGTTAATGTTCTATATAATATACCATTTGTCACTTGTGAAAACGCTGTAAGTTTTTTACGCTAAGATTGTAACATAACAGCTTCATATAGGAGGGAGAACATGAAAAGAACGTGGAACGTCTGTTTAACAGCTCTGCTTAGTGTTCTGTTAGTCGCTGGAAGTGTCCCTTTTCACGCGGAAGCTAAAAAGCCGCCCAAAAGCTACGATGAGTACAAACAAGTAGATGTAGGGAAAGACGGCATGGTTGCCACCGCACATCCTCTCGCTTCGGAAATCGGTGCTGATGTGCTGAAAAAAGGAGGAAATGCCATTGACGCGGCGGTTGCCATTCAATTTGCACTCAATGTAACAGAGCCGATGATGTCAGGCATTGGCGGCGGCGGTTTTATGATGGTGTATGACGGAAAAACAAAGGATACAACGATCATTGACAGTCGTGAACGTGCTCCAGCAGGCGCAACTCCCGATATGTTTCTCGATGAAAACGGCAAAGCCATTCCTTTCTCTGAGCGTGTGACAAAAGGAACTGCTGTCGGTGTTCCAGGTACGCTGAAAGGACTGGAGGAAGCTCTGGATAAATGGGGAACCCGCTCGATGAAACAATTAATCACCCCTTCTATTAAACTTGCTGAAAAAGGATTTCCGATTGATTCGGTGTTGGCAGATGCCATTTCGAATTATCAGGAAAAGCTGTCACGGACTGCCGCAAAAGATGTATTTTTGCCAAATGGCGAGCCGCTTAAAGAAGGCGATACATTGATTCAAAAGGATTTGGCAAAAACGTTTAAGCTCATTCGCTCAAAAGGCACTGACGCTTTTTATGAAGGAAAATTTGCCAAAGCGCTTTCTGACACAGTACAGGATTTCGGCGGGTCAATGACGAAGAAAGATTTAGAAAATTATGATATTACAATCGATGAACCGATTTGGGGAGACTATCAAGGCTATCAAATCGCAACTACTCCTCCTCCAAGCTCTGGCGGTATTTTCTTATTGCAAATGCTGAAAATACTTGATGATTTTAACCTTTCACAATACGATGTCCGCTCATGGGAAAAATATCAACTGCTTGCTGAAACGATGCATTTGTCTTATGCCGACCGTGCGTCTTACGCAGGTGATCCCGAATTTGTAAACGTTCCTCTCAAAGGTTTGCTTCACCCCGATTATATTAAAGAACGCCAGCAATTAATCAATTTAGATCAAGTCAATAAAAAACCGAAAGCCGGTGATCCTTGGAAATACCAAGAAGGATCGGCAAACTATAAGCAAGTCGAACAGCCGAAAGACAAAGTAGAAGGCCAAACAACCCACTTTACAGTTGCCGACCGCTGGGGAAATGTTGTTTCCTATACAACGACAATCGAACAGCTTTTCGGAACTGGTATTATGGTTCCTGATTACGGCGTCATTTTAAACAATGAATTAACAGATTTTGATGCGGTTCCTGGTGGAGCTAATGAAGTACAGCCAAACAAACGGCCTTTAAGCAGTATGACCCCGACCATTTTATTTAAGGATGACAAGCCTGTCCTCACCGTCGGATCTCCTGGCGGGGCCACCATTATTTCATCGGTTTTGCAAACCATTCTCTATCACATCGAATACGGCATGGAATTAAAAGCTGCTGTTGAAGAGCCGAGAATTTACACAAACAGCATGAGCTCCTACCGATACGAAGACGGAGTTCCTGAAGACGTCCTAAGTAAACTAAACGGCATGGGCCATAAATTCGGCAAAAGCCCGGTGGAAATCGGAAACGTACAAAGTATTTCTATCGACCATGAAAACGGCACCTTTAAAGGCGTAGCTGATTCAAGCAGAAACGGCGCGGCGATCGGCATCAATTTAAAACGGAAATAAAAAGGAAAAAACTGTACTCGCTTCAAATGAGTACAGTTTTTTTGTATGCATACTTTGATATTCACTTGCGTTTAGGTGATACTCTGTTGTATACCGGCTGTCTTGACAATCGGCTACGCTCTTTTATACATCATTTTATTTCGCTTATCTCATCAATAAACCTCTGAAACGCACTTGTAATAAAGAAGTCTTTCCTGTATATAAATACGATCTCTAAGTCTTGATATGCTGCTGGAAGCTGATGAACCCATACATTCCTACGATAAATGGAGCAGTCGACAGCGGACTTCGGGAGGAGCGCCGTACCCAACCCGGCGGATACTCCTCTTATAATGGCTTCAAATGTGCCAAACTCTATGATTTTTTGATTTTGAATGCCTGCTTCCTCAAGTAATCTTTTGATTCTGGAACGATGAGAACAGCCAGCTCCGAAAAAGAGCATCGGTTGCCGAAGCATATCTTCTGCCGTCCCTTCACAAAATGAAATCAAAACCAATTCATCACGGGAAACATGGATTTGTCTGACATCAGTGTGCTCAACCGGCCCGTAAACAAACGCGCCATCAACTTTATGATCAAGAACCTGTTGAATCAAATTGTGCGTATCAGCTGTGTTCACTGATAAATCTACTTCAGGAAAACGTCTGAGAAAGGAGGCTGCATGTTCGGGCAGATGCGTTACCGCCGTTGTTTCCAACGATCCGATCCGCAAAGGCCCTTTCGGATGCTGGCTCACCTGTGCCGATTTTTCAGCTTCTTCTAACAGCGATAATACTTGATCAGCATATTGCAAAAGATTTTCTCCAGCAGCGGTCAGCTTCATCCCCCGATTCGTTCGATGAAAAAGCCTGATATTCAAATCTTCCTCAAGGTTATGTATTCTGGCTGTCACATTCGACTGGACATAATTCAGCATTTGGGCTGCTTTCGTTGTGCTTCCTTCGCGGGCAACAGCACGAAAAATCCTTAAATCTCCGCTTTCCATGGGCTCTCACCTTCTTGCTATGATTAAAAGTGATATCGGCTATCATTTTTGTTCATTTTACTTGAAGAAAACCGCTATGTAAAATATGTAAAGATATGAAAATACAATTCTATTAGGAGGCAGACAGTATGAAAGCTGTAATTCACAATGGAAAAACCGGACTGCAGGGATTATCATTTCAAGACATTCCATCAAAAAAGCCCGGATACGGAGAGGTAAAAGTCAAATTAAAATCTGCAGGCCTAAATCATCGTGACCTGTTTCTTATGAAAAACAAGTCTGAACGAGATCCTCATGTGATACTGGGGTCTGACGGCGCTGGTATTATTGAAGAGGTTGGTGAAGGCGTGAAAAACGTTGCTATTCAAACAGAAGTAATCATTTTCCCGACATTGAACTGGGATTTGACAGAGAACGTACCGGCTGTACCTGAGATTCTGGGAGGGCCTTCTGACGGAACGCTTGCTGAATACGTGATCATCCCTTCACAAAATGCAATCAAAAAACCTTCTTATTTATCCTGGGAAGAAGCAGGCGTTTTACCTTTATCCGCTTTAACTGCATATCGGGCCTTGTTTACAAAAGCCCAATTGAAAAAAGAGGAGCACCTATTGATACCCGGCATCGGCAGTGGTGTTGCAACCTACGCTTTGTTTATGGCTAAAGCGATTGGAGCAACGGTAAGTGTGACCTCCCGCAGTGAGGAGAAAAGAAAAAAGGCGCTGCAATTAGGTGCTGATTACGCAATTGACAGCTACAGCAATTGGGATGAACAGATGCAGGGAAAAAAGGCTGATGTTATTCTTGACAGCATAGGCCCTGCCCTTTTTTCGGAATACTTCCGCCATGTAAAACCGAACGGCCGTATTGTCAGCTTTGGGGCAAGCTCAGGTGACGATCTCTGTTTTCCGGTGCGTTCTATATTCTTTCCTCAGATCAATGTATTGGGAACCTCAATGGGAAGCTGTGAAGAATTTCATGATATGCTCGCTTTTATTGAAAAACATAAGCTGCGACCTGTAATTGACCGCACATATCCTTTAGAAAAAGCATGTAAAGCATATACGAGAATGCAGGAAGGCAGACAGTTTGGTAACATCGGAATCGTAATGGAGTAAAAAAGAAACCGGCTGGCAATCAGACCGGTTTCCTTTATATCATATTCCCCTTTATTTACGGAAGAACTGAACTCCCCATCAAGTATCGATCTACTTCACGCGCCACTTCACGGCCTTCATTAATCGCCCATACGATTAAGCTTTGGCCTCTTCTTGCATCCCCTGCGGCGAATACGCCATCGATATTTGTTTGATAATCCCCATATGCTGCGCTGATTTTGTTATTTTCAGAATCAACACCGAACTGTTTCAACAGCGGCTGTTCTGTGCCTTCAAAGCCGATAGCGATGAAGACAAGCTGAGCAGGCCATACTTTTTCCGTTCCAGGCAGCTCGCGGAACTCGTATTTTCCGTGCTCATTTTTCACTTTCTCCATTTGGATAGTATGAAGCTCTTTCAGTTTGCCATTTTTATCAGCAACCAATTTTTTCGTTTGAATAGAGTATTCCCTCGGATCTCTTCCGAATTTTGCTTCTGCTTCTTCATACGCATATTCAAGCGTAAAGACGTGCGGCTGTTCAGGCCACATATTGTCATTCGTGCGGGCTGGCGGAAGTTTCGGGTGTTTACCAAATTGGTGTACGCTTTTGGCTTTTTGCCGCAGAGCAGTAGCGACACAGTCAGCTCCTGTATCTCCGCCTCCGATTACGATGACATCTTTCCCTTTGGCATCAATGAATTGTTTGTCTTTAAAGTTAGAATCTAAATAGCTTTTTGTTGCGAGTGTCAGGTAGTCCATCGCGTAATGGACTCCTTTTGAGTCGCGCCCTTCGATTAGTAGATCCCGCTGTTTTTGAGCGCCTGTGCACAGAATTACAGCGTCAAATTGCTCCTTCAGCTCATCAGCTGTAATGTCAACGCCGATCTCTGTGTTCGTGACAAAATCAATCCCTTCTTGCGTCAGCAATTTAACCCGGCGTTCTACAATGCCCTTCTCAAGCTTCATGTTCGGAATGCCGTATGTTAAAAGGCCGCCCGCTCTGTCTGAGCGCTCAAAAACAGTGACGGAATGCCCTGCTTGATTCAGCTGGTCTGCACTCGCCAGTCCGGCTGGGCCTGATCCGACAATGGCCACTTTTTTGCCAGTTCGTTTTTTAGGAATTCTAGGCTGAATCCAGCCGTTCTCAAATCCTTTGTCGATAATAGTCCGCTCGATGTTTTTAATTGATACGGCCGGGTCTGAAATCGCTAATGTACATGATCCTTCACAAGGAGCGGGACATACCCGCCCTGTGAATTCAGGAAAGTTGTTTGTTTTCAACAGTCGTTCCAATGCTTCTTTCCATCTGCCCCGGTAGACAAGATCATTCCATTCAGGAATTAAGTTGTAAATCGGACAACCAGAGGTAAATCCGTTAATGTCTGCACCGATCTGGCAAAACGGTGTACCGCAATCCATACACCGTGCCCCCTGCCGTTTCGATGCTTCTTCTGAAAAAGGAGCAGAATATTCTTTCCAATCCTTTAAGCGAGTGAGAGGGTCCCGCTCAGCAGGTTTTTCTCGTTTGATCTCCATAAATCCAGTTGGTTTCCCCATGTTCCTCTCCCCTTCCTTACTGTACTACCGCTTGTTTTTGTCCCGATGTTGCTGTATTCTGCTTTGGCTTCGTGTTGGCTTCAAATGCGAACATGACCGCTTCTTCATCTGATAAGCCTGCAGCTTTTTGCTCTTCGATGCTTGCAAGCATTTGTTTATAGTTTTTCGGAATGACTTTGACGAATTTTTTCACGCTGTCTTCCCACTGATTAAGCAGGTCTGCAGCTTTTTGGCTGTTTGTATACCCAGCATGCTTTTCAAGCATTGTTTTGATTTGTTCGATTTCTTTCTCATCCTCTAATGATTCAAATAAAATCATTTCAAGGTTGCATTTGCGTTTAAACGCTTTTATATCTTCAGCGAGAACATAAGCGATTCCGCCTGACATACCTGCAGCGAAGTTTTTGCCTACATCACCGAGTACGACAACACTGCCGCCAGTCATGTATTCACAGCCGTGGTCGCCGATACCTTCTACAACCACGTTCACACCGCTGTTTCGAACGGCAAAGCGTTCACCCGCACGTCCGTTAATGTATGCTTCTCCGCTTGTCGCCCCGTAGAACGCTACGTTGCCGATTATGACGTTGTCATCTGATGCAGAATTAAATCCTTCCGGTGACTTGACGATGATTTTTCCTCCAGAAAGCCCTTTTCCGACATAGTCATTTGAGTCTCCGTCCAAATAAAGTGTCATCCCTTTAGGAACGAAGGCTCCAAAGCTTTGTCCGGCTGATCCGGTAAACTGCAGCTTGATCGTATCTTCCGGAAGCCCTTCTTCTCCGTAGCGTTTTGAAATTTCACTGCCTGTTATCGTTCCGGCTACACGGTTTGTATTGTTGATTTGGATAGAAACATCCGCTTCTTTTCCAGACTCAATGGCTTCTTGTACGGCCGGGAGGATCGCTGTGATATCAAGCGATTGATCAATTTTATGATTTTGCGGCGATTGGAACGTTCGTACGCCTTCGGGCTGATATAGAAGTGTAGACAAATCGAGCTGGCTTGCCTTCCAATGCGCCTTCGCCCGCTCACTCACATTAAGTACGTCAGTGCGGCCGATCATTTCATCAAATGTCTTGAAGCCTAACGCAGCCATGTACTCACGAACTTCTTCAGCAATGAACAGCATATAGTTCACAATATGATCAGGATCGCCCATGAACTTTTTGCGAAGCTCAGGATTTTGTGTTGCTACCCCGACAGGACATGTATCCAAATGACAGGCACGCATCATGACACAACCGAGTACAACTAACGGAGCCGTTGCGAAACCGAATTCTTCAGCTCCTAGCAAGGCAGCCATCACAACGTCCCGGCCCGTCATGAGCTTTCCGTCTGTTTCTAATACAACACGGTCGCGGAGTCCGTTCAGCATTAACGTTTGATGTGCTTCTGCGAGACCAAGCTCCCACGGAAGACCTGTATGTTTAATACTGGTTTTTGGAGAGGCGCCTGTACCTCCGTCGTAACCGCTGATCACAATGACATCTGCAGTCGCTTTCGCAACACCTGCAGCGATTGTACCTACGCCTGCTTTTGACACCAGCTTCACGCTGATTCTGGCGTCACGATTGGCATTTTTCAAATCGTGGATCAGCTGGGCTAAATCCTCAATCGAATAAATATCATGGTGCGGCGGTGGTGAGATTAATCCGACACCAGGAGTTGATCCGCGGACATCGGCAACCCAAGGATATACCTTATTGCCAGGCAGCTGTCCGCCTTCACCCGGCTTAGCGCCTTGCGCCATTTTTATCTGCAGCTCATCTGCATTGACGAGGTAATGGCTTTTGACACCGAAACGTCCGGATGCAATTTGTTTGATTGCACTTCTTCTGTCATCGCCGTTTTCATCTGGAACAAAGCGTTTTGGATCTTCTCCGCCCTCACCGCTGTTGCTTTTTCCGCCAAGACGGTTCATCGCGATTGCTAAGGCTTCGTGTGCTTCCTTACTCAAGGATCCAAATGACATCGCACCCGTTTTAAAGCGTTTGACAATCGATTCAGCGGATTCGACCTCCTCCAATTTCAGAGGCTTGCGGTTTTCTTCAAATCCGAACAAGTTCCGTAAAAATCCGATACGTTCTTCATCTGCTGCTTTTGTATATTGTTTAAACAGATTGTAATCATTTCTGCGGCACGCCCATTGTAAGGTATGAATCGTTTTTGGGTTAAACGCGTGATGCTCTCCGCCGTTTCTCCATTGGAAGTCACTTCCTGGTTCAAGCGTTTTGCTGTAATCATCCTGATACGCTTCCCGGTGGCGGCGCTGCGCCTCTTCTGCAATTGTTTTTATGTCGATGCCGCCGAGCTGTGATGCAGTCCCTGTGAAATAGCGATCAATTACATCACGGCTGATTCCTACCGCTTCAAAGATTTGTGCGCCTCTGTAGCTTTGTACAGTTGAAATCCCCATCTTGGACATGACTTTTACGACACCTTCAGTAATGCTTTTTCCATATTTGCTGACTGCTTCTTCATAGCTGATATCCAAACGGCCTTCATCAATTTCCTGCTTGTAGGTCGCATAAGCGAGATAAGGATTAATTGCATCTGCGCCGTAACCGATTAATGCTGCAAAGTGGTGTACTTCACGCGCTTCTCCTGATTCCACAATGATGCTGACTTTCGTACGCAGCCCTTTGCGGATTAAATGCTGATGCAGCGCGCTGACTGCCAGAAGCGGCGGTATTGGTGTCAAGCGTTCATTCATCTTTTTATCTGATAAAATTAACAGGCTTACGCCTTGGCTGATGGCTTTCTCTGCCTGCGTGAACATATCCTTTAATCCGCGTTCAAGATCCTCTGAAAACAGCACATCGATTTTTTGGCTTTTTAAATCAGGATGAACAATCGTTTTTAATGCGTAAAACTGTTCATTTGATAAAACAGGTGTATACAGTTTAATCCGGCGAACGTTTCGCTCACTCGGGTGAAGAAGATCGCCTTCTGCACCTAGCCAGGTCATCGTAGATGTCACAAGCTGCTCACGAATCGCGTCGATTGGCGGGTTCGTTACTTGTGCAAACAGCTGCTTAAAGTAGTTAAACAGTGATTGCGCGCGGTCTGACAGAACAGCAAGCGGCGCGTCATTTCCCATTGAACCGAGAGGATCTTTGCCTTCTTTAATGACAGGAATTAAATATTTTTGGATATCTTCATATGTGTATCCAAATGCCTTCTGGCGAGTAAGAAGATCTTTAAACTGTTCTTCCTCTCTTGATTCCGGATCAGGATTTACTTGCACAAGCTCTTCTTCAAGCCACTTCTGGTACGGGAACTCAGTTGCAATTTGTGTTTTGACTTCTTCATCCGAGATAATGCGGCCTTCTTCCAGGTCGATTAAAAGCATTTTTCCAGGTTCGAGACGGTTTTTATATAAAACGTTCTCCTGTTCAACTTCAATAACGCCTACTTCAGATGAGAAAATAATATAATCATCTTTTGTTACATAATAACGGGCCGGACGGAGACCATTCCGGTCAAGGATCGCACCGATTTGTTTCCCGTCAGTAAATGAAATGGCTGTCGGTCCGTCCCAGGGCTCCATCAGGGAACTATGGTACTCGTAGAACGCTCTTTTTTCCTTAGACATATGCGTATTTTCCGTCCACGGCTCAGGAATGAGCATCATTGCTGTATGTGCCGGTTGGCGTCCAGCCATCACAAAAAACTCAAATGCATTATCCAAAATGGAAGAGTCACTGCCATCAGCATTCAAAATAGGCAGAATTTTGTTTAAGTCCTCACCAAAACTTTCAGATACAAATTGCTGCTCACGTGCTCTCATCCAGTTGATGTTTCCGCGAAGGGTGTTGATTTCACCATTGTGAACCAAATAGCGGTTTGGATGCGCTCTTTCCCATGTAGGGAATGTGTTGGTGCTGAAGCGTGAATGGACAAGCGCAAAAGCAGAAACGAATGCTTCATCTTGCAAATCAGAATAAAACGCATCAACTTGTTCAGGTGTTAAAAGGCCTTTATATACGATGGTCTGGCTTGAAAGACTGGCAAAATAAAAATCAAAACCTTCCGTTACTCCCCAGTTTTCAGCCTGTTTACGAATGACATACAATTTTCGTTCAAAAGACAAATTGTCCTTCAGATCAGAACTTGCCCCAATAAATACCTGACGGACAAACGGACAGCTTTTTTGCGCTACTGTTCCGATTTTTCCGACATTTACAGGTACAGTTCTCCATCCAAGAACAGCTTGGCCTTCTTGTTCAATCAGTGCATTGATTTGCTTCTCGATTTTTATTCTTTCCTCTTCCTTCTGTGAGAAAAAGACCATTCCTACCCCGTAACGCCCTTTTTCCGGCAGATTGATGTCTTTGCACTCTTTCCTAAAGAAAGCATCAGGGATTTGAACCAGTAAGCCGGCTCCGTCTCCTGTATCCGGATCACTGCCTTGGCCTCCTCTGTGGTCTAGTTGGCAAAGCATCTTAAGCCCTTGTTTGACGATGTCGTGAGTCTGCTTGCCTTTTAAGTGTGCATATAGGCCGATTCCGCATGCATCATGTTCAAATTCAGGACGGTAGAGACCTTGAGCTTTTGGCATTTGATTGTACGTCATAATTCCTCTCCCCCGATCAATTTCCGATAATACCGGTCATAAAATCTAACACTCTATAATCATTGTAGGTTTTCAAAACGATATAAACAATATATAATTTAGATCAAAAGAATCTCAAAATGAGATAGATGGATGTGAGACAAACATGGAGCTGCGCCAACTGCGTTATTTTATGGAGGTGGCCGAAAGAGAACACGTTTCAGAAGCCGCTGATCATTTGCATGTGGCCCAATCAGCAATCAGCAGACAAATTGCAAATCTTGAAGAAGAATTAAATGTGACATTATTTGAGCGTGAAGGGAGAAATATCAAACTCACGCCGATCGGAAAAGAGTTTTTAATTCATGTGAAAACGGCTATGAAAGCCATCGATTATGCGAAAGAACAAATTGACGAGTATCTCGACCCGCATCGCGGAACTGTAAAGATCGGCTTTCCTACAAGCCTCGCCAGCCAGCTTTTGCCGACTGTCATTTCAGCATTTAAAGAAGAATATCCGCACGTCGAGTTTTTGCTGCGCCAAGGCTCCTATAAGTTTCTGATTGAAGCTGTCAGAAACCGCGATATTGATTTGGCCTTATTAGGGCCGGTGCCAACGAATTTTCCTGACATAGCAGGGAAAATTTTATTCACAGAAAAAATTTACGCGCTTGTTCCATTAAATCATCCGCTTGCCAAACAAAAAACGGTTCATTTAATCGATTTGCGCAACGACCAGTTTGTATTGTTCCCAGAAGGATTTGTGCTTAGAAAAATGGCAATTGACGCTTGCAAACAAGCCGGATTTGCTCCTCTCGTTTCTACGGAGGGTGAGGATTTGGATGCCATCAAAGGATTGGTGTCAGCGGGAATGGGCGTTACTCTTCTGCCTGAAAGCACTTTTGCTGAAACGACACCTCGTTTTACTGTGAAAATTCCGATTGAGTTTCCTCAAGTAAAACGGACTGTCGGGATCATTAAACCGAAAAACAGAGAGCTTGCTCCGTCTGCGAATGACTTTTATGAGTTTGTCATTCAATTCTTCTCTAAGCTGGAGCAGTATCAATAAAAAATGAACCCGAGCTTCTATAAAAGAAGCTTCGGGTTTTTTACTGCAAATTAATTTACAGGCAAAGATAAATCTACATGGCAAACAAATGCTTCCTGATCAATCACAGCTTTATTTATCAGCTCTTCCTTCTTTTCCGATTCTTGAAGCTGTACAGAAGAATAATTGACGATTCCGAGGCCGATTTCTGCCCCTTGTGAATCCATCAGCCGAACAACTGATCCGCTTTTGAATTTTCCTTTAATCTCCTGTACACCGTCCAGATATAAACTTGTTTGCCCGTTTGTTATTTTACGTGAATAATCATCTGATAAAATCATTTCACCTTCCGGGCCGGAATTAAAAGCGATCCACTGCTCCTTTTGATTCAACGGAAGCATCCCCTCTGCTTCAAAATAGGTGCCTTCCGCTACTTCATGAACGGCTTGATATAAAATATCATCGGCATCTGCCTGACCAAGAAACCCTTTAATTCCAGATGCCATTACGATTTTAAACGCATCAAGCTTAGAACGCATACCGCCAGTGCCGACGCCGCTGCCAGTGTCACCTGCACACGCTTCGATGTCAGGCGTTATCTCACTTACCCGCTCTATCCTTTTCGCTTCTGTATTTGTGCGCGGATTGCCGTCATATAATCCGTCGATATCTGATAAAATCACAAGCATATCTGCATCAATTAATCCTGCGACTTTTGCCGCTAACGTATCATTGTCGCCAAACTTGAGCCGATTGACGGTAACTGTATCATTTTCGTTGATAATCGGGATAATACCGCGTTCGAGGAGTACATTCATTGTATTCCGGACATTGTTATATCGATATTCATCAGAAAAATCGCTTCTTGTAATTAAAATTTGGGATGCAACATAGCCGTGTGCCAAAAACAGCTTTGAATAAGCTTCCATCAGCAGGCCTTGGCCGATTGAGGCTGATGCTTGTTTTTCCGGAAGCTTCTCTGGTCTTCGGATAAATCCAAGCTTTCGATATCCCGCCGCCACTGCGCCTGAGGAAACCAAAATCACTTCATAGCCGGCGTCTTTGAGTTTGACGACCTGGTCGACTAACGCTTCTAATTTTCGAATGCTGATTTCTCCATGAAGGCTTGTTAATGAACTGCTTCCAATTTTCACAACAACTCTTTTCATGTTTGTATCAGGCGTCACTTTATCACTCCTGATAGCGGGGCCGCTGTTTTTTCAATATCATCGCTGATTTCCTTTGAACGCTTTGCCGCATGCTTAATCGCTTGAGAAATCGCTTCTCCGCCGCCGCTCTTTTTCAAGGCTTGCAGCCCGGCAGCAGTTGTTCCGTTCGGTGACGTGATATTGTCTCTTAAAACCTCAGGCTGTTCTCCTGTTTCCATGAGCATTTTTGCGGCACCTAAAAGCGTCTGTGCGCCGATGCTTCGAGATAACTGTTTATCGAGGCCCGCTTCCTCGCCTGTCTTTTCAATGAATTCCATTAAATAATAAAAATACGCGGGGCCGCTGCCGGCAATTCCGGTGAATATGTCCATTTGGTTTTCTTGGATTGTATAGACTTCACCCATACATCCGAGCAATGCTTCAGCCAGCTTTTGCAGGTCTTCTGACACATACTTGCCAAGCGCAATGGCAGTTGCAGAAGCGCCGATCATACTGGAGGTGTTGGGCATCACTCTGACAACCGGCTGTTGATTAAGCAATGATTGTTCAA
The DNA here is from genome assembly GCF_023238245.1 of Bacillus rugosus. NCBI lineage: Bacteria > Bacillati > Bacillota > Bacilli > Caryophanales > Bacillaceae > Bacillus > Bacillus rugosus. The sequence continues at coordinate 2,046,694 of NZ_CP096590.1, forward strand.
TAAAAGAGGTGGTTATGCCGGCAAGGACCGACAAGATTAATTGATGGGGTTGAATACGTGATTTTAATGATGACAGAGCGCTTTCGGCGTCTTTTGGCTTCATTGCCAAAATGAGCACATCCATGTCTTCAATACACATTTGGTTCGGTGAGGCGCCTTTAATTCCATATTGAAGTTCAAGTTCAGCTAATCGCTCTGTATTGCTGCGGTTTGTAACGCAGATGTTTTGTTTCGGGATTTTGTTGGCACGAACGATACCTGATATCATTCCTTCCGCCATAGATCCTGCTCCTATAAAGGCTACTTTTTTTTGATCAAAGATCGGTAACATCTCCTTTGTTCGCTTATTTGTTCGCATTTTCACACGTTTAAAATGTTACCACGTGAGGAAATGATGTCAAGTGTGAAGGTCATCATTGATTTGTATTGTATCTTTTCGACAAATATGTATAATGTAAAGCAGAAAACACCCGATGCACACTGCTGCGCGGGTGTTTGTTTCTATTAAAAATTATCTGAGAGCGCTTTTTCAATCAGTTTTTTACAGCGGTCCAGTTCAACCTTCAGCTGTTTTTTATATAGTTTGGCAGTCTCGTAATCTTTAAATTGATAGAGGACGACTTCCTGGAGCTTAGCCCCTTCTTTTTTTACTTTGATTTGCTTTAATATCCCGTCATCAAGAAGCTCATGCAAAGACCGGTATACTTCTGTATGATTTGGTTTAAATCCAATCTCTTTAAATTCAGACCGAAGAACTTCAAGCAGCTTTAATCCGTAGAGCCTCTCTTGCTCTGTCATCGTTATCATATAAAGTTTCAAAAATGCACGCTGTTTAACTAAAAAGCCAGTTGAACTTCTTTTTTCTTCTTTCATTATTTGCACTCCTTCCGCTATCACTGAGAACACTATGTACTAAATATTCAATTTCCTTCTATTGTTTTCCTTCTTTATATTATTGACTGATAATGCAGTAATTTTCATATTTGCTGTTTATCATTGTAGCGGAATAAAAAATAAACATTGAACATTTGGTACATAGTTTACTTAGTTCTATTATAGCGGGTTTTCCAATGATCTTCAATGTAAAACGATTGTCCGAATTACCTTTTCTTCATTCTATCTATGTCCATTGAATTGAAAAAACATGGTTTGGTAACTTATAAGAAAGGAGATGATAGAATGATATATCAAGCTGCACGCCCTTCTAAGGAAGAACGTTACGCCAACCTCAATTCCATGAAAGAATTATACTTTCGAAAAAGACCAGCTATTTCATTTACCGATTTATGACAGTATCCCCCTGTCCATTATGACCAGCAGCGGGATTGCTGGGAATCGATGTGTATCCCCAGCCTTATGCCATCTAACCCATGTCTGAACCTGTGTCTTATTCTTAATATTCAATTTCTGCATGATCTCTTTCATAGGCACGCCTGCCAACCTCATGTCTACAGCCTTCTGTTTAACTTCAACAGAGTAACTCACTCTTGTCCCCATAGAAAAAACACCTCCAAGTCTAATTTCGGATAACAATCATCCGTTTTCAAACTTGAAGGTGTTTTTATTTGTCTCATCTTATGGGGTCAGTCCCCAAGACAGGCTTTTCATTTTTACGGATTTGTTGACCATAGTCCCGCTGTTTTGATGAAAATTCGCGGATCTAATTTCAATTGTGCCACCATGTATTCAGCAAGATCCTCTGGCTGCATAACCTTCTCAGGATTACCGTCTGTCAAGTTCAATTCAATAGACATATCACTAGCAACAGTGCTCGGCGTTAACGCGCTGACTCTGATATTATGCTTTCTCACTTCTTGCATAAGAGACTCTGTTAACCCGAGAACCGCAAATTTAGAAGCGCTGTAAGCACTAGTTGCAGCAGCTCCTCTTTGCCCCGCTGTAGAAGAAATATTAATGATGTCACCGGCTTTGCGCTCGATCATTTCCGGAAGCACCGCGCGAGTCACATGATACACACCCATTAGGTTGACTTGTACAATATTTTCCCACTCGTCAGCTGACAGATCTAAGAAACCGCCAAATTTGCTGATGCCAGCGTTATTAATGAGGATATCGATATCACCGAGCTGTTCCTTCACTAGAGCTACAGCTTGGTTAACCTGCTCGGCATCTTTTACATCTGCAGCGGCAAATGCTGCCTTTACACCAAGCGCTTTGACTTCTTCAGCCACTTTTTCAACATTTGCGGCAGTCCGGCCGATTAACCCAATATTCACGCCTTCTTTCGCAAGCGCAAGAGCTGTAGCGCGGCCTATCCCTCTACCTCCGCCTGTGATAAGAGCAGTTTTATTTTGTAAACTTTGCAATTGAAGCACCCTTTCTTTGTTTACATATGTACGATATCACATTATAAGTACAATAAATCCAATACGCAAATCAAACGAACTGTACAAACATCATTTCTTCTGATTAAAAAAGCGGAAACAGGGTAATGACATAAGAAAAGGAGTGAACATATGGTTATTGTTTATATCAGTCTCGCAGTATTGGCAATTTCTATCATTTATTTAGGGATTAATGTGATTCAAAACAAGAAAAAAATAGATCCCGCACTAAAGGAGCTCACCTCTGTTACCCAAGCTATGCAAAAACAAGTCGAAGGATTAAAAACAGAAGCCCAGCTGCTGACGCAGAAACAAAAGAAGATTCAGCAGGATGTCCAAATGAAAAAATACGTATTTCAACAAACAACAGCTGAAGTGAAAGAAGTTCCTCAAGCAGTCAAAGAGGTGTGGCAGGCAGGCCATTTAAATAGCAGATAAAGATGTATGATATCCCATTGTTACGATCAGAATGGACAATGGGATATTATTTTTTTGAGGAGGCTTACGAATGATTGTAAACCGCAGCTGCTTAAATGAGTTCGCAGAGAAACTGCATTCTCTTCCTTCTTCTCTTACAAGGTCTGATTTGCTTGCTTCTCCATTTCGTCTCCATCAAGAAAACGAACTTGCCATCTACTATTCACCTCATAATGAATATATCAAACGGACTGCCTCTATTGTGATTGCCGGAATCACGCCAGGTTTTTCCCAGATGAAAACAGCATACGAAACAGCCGCAGAAAGCCTGCGGTGCGGCCGGTCTGTTGAGCAAATGGCAGTAGACACGAAAAAAGCAGCAGGTCTCTCCGGTTCGATGAGGCATAACCTGATCTCGATGCTGGATTTTTGCGGGCTGCCACAGGCTTTAGGCATTCAAAGCGCCGCACAGCTTTTTGGAGACTTACGGCATATGCTTCATACAACTTCCGTTATCAAATATCCTGTCTTCATTCAGCAAAAAAAAAAACTATACCGGTTACAGGCCAGCTATCACTCGCTCACCTATCCTAAGCATTTATGCTTTTGGGCACTTCCCTGCTGAGCTTAATAAATTGACAGGACCGGCTCTTCTCATACCGTTAGGAAAAGCAGCCGAAACAGTGTGTGATACACTGATCAGCCATCACTGCATCAGGAATTTTTTTTGCCTTCGCGGCTTTCCCCACCCATCAGGCGCAAACGGCCATCGGTTGAAACAGTTCAACAAAAATAAAGAGCAACTAGAAAGACAAATTCGTTCCTTTGCTGCCTCAGGTTTGACTTCACTATAGAAAAGAGGAAATGAAAGAGATATGATAAACAAAACACAATCTTGGGGAGTGGTGGAATGTTTCCTGTATTAGAAACGGATCGGCTTACACTTAGGCAAATCAAAGATCAAGATGCAGAAGCCATTTTTGCTTGTTTTTCTGACCATGCGATGACACGCTATTACGGACTTGAAAATATGGAATCTATAGAAAAGGCTATTTCAATGGTTCAAACGTTTGCCGGCCTTTATCAAGAAAAACGCGGTATACGGTGGGGAATTGAACGAAGAGACACCAAAGAACTTATCGGAACAATTGGCTTTCATGCTTTGGCTCAAAAGCATCGGCGTGCAGAGATCGGTTATGAAATCATTCCGGCGCATTGGCGAAACGGATTTGCATTGGAAGCCCTTTCAGAGGTTGTATCCTACGGATTTTCTGCTCTTGGACTGACGCGTATTGGTGCAGTTGTTTTTACTCAAAATGAAGCCTCAAATCGACTGCTCATAAAAATGGGATTCCAAAAAGAAGGCGTCTTACGACAGTACATGTATCAAGATGGAATTCCTTATGATACAAATGTATATTCTATTTTAAAATCAAGAGAATGAACGGTATGCTCTGCACGTACATCCCCCTTCCCTTTAAAATGTCAGATTCATAACCTGCACCAGCTATTACATCTTGATTCTTGATCACTTCCCTCAAGATTTTCACCTCTTATGATCATATAACGCACAAAAAAAGATGCATAGACCACTATGCATCTCATGTTCTTTTCCCCCCTATTCATAAATCCCTTTATTGGTCCTTCTTCTTGTAATACACACCCCAAGGAAACAAAACAAAGCCGACCACATCAAAATATAGACAACCTGAGTCTTGTATTCCCACATTGAATCCCCCATTTCTACCCCATGAATGAAAGTCATATATGCTTTTTGCGGCAGTATCGCACAAAGGGCATTCAATAATGGGTGATGTGGAGCAAAAGAAATAAAACAGCCTGACAATACACAAGTGACCACACTGATACCGCTCGCCATCAAACTGATGTTTCGGTCCATCACAGAAGCCATAAAGATAGCGAATGCTGTTGCAAGCATGGAAATCCTTACATCACTGGACAAAAGATGAAAAGCACCCTAAAACAGGGCGCTTTCTAATTAAGATGCATATTGAGGAGAGGTTTCCTCCTGTACTGCTTTTTCTTCAGGTATATGAATGCATTTCGTCAGGATCGCGCTCGCAAGATAAAGGACCGCAAAGATCCAAACAACGCCTTCTGCACCGATGAGACCGATGAACAGCCAAGCGAGCGCAGGACCGACAAACGCTGATAAACCTGCAGCCAAATTCAATACAGACATGGCCGCTCCTTTGTCTTTTCCGGCTACCGTCGGCACAATTGCACCAATCGGCACATAGCCTGCCAGCAAACCTCCCCAAATAAAGCCGATCACGCTGACAACTGCTAAACTTCCACCAGAGAAAACAGGTGCATAATATAATAGGACCGTGAAAATGCCGCACCCGACTCCCCCGAACCAAATAACAGTATTTTTCCAGCCGAACTTATCGCCGACAATTCCAAAAATAAGGTTGAACACAATGTTCCCTAGAAAAATCGTTCCCCATATCTGCAGCCAAACATTGGTTGAAATTCCATGCTGAGCCATGTGCATCGGCAAAAAGACTGGGAAACCATATGTACCAATGCTGTTGATGATTCTGATGATGCCGCCTGTAAGCACCCGCGGATTTGTAAAAAGAATGGTAACCCCTTTTAAAAGCTCCTCGGCTGTTTCTGATCTTTTTCTTTTCTTCTTTTCAAAACGGTCTTTATTGATAAACAATGCGAAGAATGCACCAAGACATACCCAGAAAATAGAGCTCCAAAGCGTATTCAAATAACCGAACGCTTTGATCGCATAGCTTGAGTACCAAGCGCCGAACACAAACATGCCCAGGCAATATGCAATCCAAAACCAGCCGACAGCAGTGCTTAGTTTGCTTTGCGGTGTTCTGTAAATGACCCATGTCAAGAAAGAATAAGCAAAAAGCGGGTAGCCTAACCCTTTTACGAAGTAAGTCACATACATCACAGGAAGGTTCAGCTGTTCAAATCCAAACACGATAAAGGCAGCTGTACCGATCACATAAAACAACAGCCCCATAAACATCGTCCGTTTTGCGCCAAATGCTTCAAGACATACACCCGAAAACCAGGAAGCTATGGCAAGTGCAACCCCGTATATACTAAAAATTGAAGCGGATTGCTGAACCGTAAGCCCGTTTTCGATCAGAAAAGGGCTGAGCCACCCTTGTTCAAGCCCGTCTCCCATCATAAACAAAACAACCCCTAAAAACCCCCAAGCTAGCCGCTTTGGTATTCCGATTTTATCCAACATATCTGTCTCCTCCTTAGATGCTAACATCAATTACCGTATTACCTCATTAAAGCCAAAAATTAGATAATTCCTCAAAACAGCAGCAAATGCCCCCTTATATCAACACTTTGTCTGAACTTGAAAAAAAGCGCTGTGTTTGCTTCCATTCCTCATATAAAGCAAGTTGGACCTGACAGTCCTGCGGTTTGATCACCCGGACACTTGCTGCCATCTCTTCCGTCAATTGAAAGGTTTCATTGCAAATGACTGCAGCCCCAACGACAGAGGCCTGATGATATCCCTCTTGGACATAGATTTTCTTCTGAAGAAGGTCCGCGGTATATTGAGTGAGCGCTTTGCTTTGGAATCCTCCTCCGCACACCCAAACATAGTCACGTTCAAACGAAGTCACCTCTGTTAATATGTCAAAGTTCCATTTGATCGAAAATGCGATTTCTTGCAGCGCCGCGCGTACAAAATGTGCTCTCTTTAAATTTGCTGAAAGCGGGGCATCAAAAAGAAAACCGCCTTTCGTTAACGCATTCTTTTCTGCCGATAAGTAAGAACCGAGAGCCGCCACACATGCATTGTCTTCTTTAGCAAGTGCAGAAATCTCTTCCTCCATTACTTCGTACGATTCATTGGGATAAAAAATCTGTTTTAATTTTTGATAATTCAGGCCGGTAATTCCCGGGTTCGTTTCCACAAGCCAATGTCCTTGATCTGTATGGCAATTCAGCCATGCTTTATGTTTTGTGTCGCCATGGCCAGCAGTAATTTTGGTTATTGGCGTTGTTGTCCCTGATACGATGGCAATGTCCTCAAGCGCAGCGCGGGTGCTTTTCACAGCCAGCTGTGTATCCCCGCCCCCTGCTATCACCTTCGCATTTTTAGAAAGACCTAATTCGGATGCATACTCATTTGTTATTGTTCCAACCGCTGTTCCCGATCTTACTAGAGGCGGAAGGATAGATGGTGAAAAGCCGAATATGCCGCACATCTCTTCTGACCAAGTGTTTTGCTTTACGTCAAACAGCAGGGTTTCTGTTGCCTGCGAAGGTTCATATGTCAAAACTCCGCTCAGCTGGTATGTCACCCAATCACTGATGCTTGTAAAGCTAGCAGTCTTTTGCCATAAAGAAGGCTGACGCTGTTTTAAACCATAAAGCTTGAGCGCAGAAAAAAGTGCAGTCGGAAGGCGGCCTGTGCGGCTGTATATCTCTTCTCGATTGGGTATGCACTCCTCCCACTCACGGCCGCGATTATCAATGTTCGGCAGCCCGAGAAAAGAGTCGCCGTTTTGATCGATCAGCACAATCCCCTGTCTTTGACTCGTCGATGTCAAACCAATGATGTCAATATCACGAGAACGAGAAAGTGCACGTTTTGCCAGTTTCATCACTTGCTTCCACAGCAACTGAGGAGAAAAATAACGGCTGTCTGGGTAAAGCGTATCGGTTGAATACACGATGTCCTCCCGTTCAACTGTTTGAACATTTCCCGAAACACTCACGACCGCTACTCTCGCATTCCCTGTGCCGATATCAAAAACGAGATAGCCTTTTTGTTTTTTCATTGCGTTACCCTCCTTTCTTATACTTCTGTTTTTAGTTCATCTTTGTTATACAATGTCGGAATATTAAGAGTTTTTTCACCCTTCCACTTTTTGAGAGCTCCGTTCAAGATCGTCACGTGATGATCCTCCACTTCGAAGGTTGCTCCAGCAAGGTGCGGTGTTGCCAGAACATTAGCCAATGAAATGAATTCGTAATCTGATTCCTCTGGAGGTTCATGATAAAAAACGTCTAAAATCGCCCCTCTGATTTTATGTTCTTTTAATACAGATAAAAGATCTTCACGGTTTACCACAACTGCTCTCGAAGTATTGACGAAAATCGCACTCTCTTTCATTAGATCAAAATACGACCGATCAATAAGTCCTAGTGTTTCCTCGGTACGAGGCAGATGGACAGAAACGATATCACTGTCTGAAAACACCGTTTTAAGAGATACTTTTTCATATAGGGGAAGATCGTCCTGTACGTATGGATCGTAATACTTTATTTTACAGCCGAACGCTGTCAGCAGTTTTGCAATCCTTTGCCCTACCGCGCCGAACCCAACCATGCCGACCGTTTTTCCCGTTAATTCATTTCCTTTAAATTTGGCATAAGCCTGCAAGTAATCGCTGTCCCATTTTCCATCCTTCAGCCATTGATTAGAGGTGCTGGTATGGCGGAGAAAGGAAATCACATTGCCGATAAACATTTCAGCAACGGCTTGTGCATTCCGCCCAGGTGTATAGAAAACGGGTATGCCCCTTTTTGACGCTGCAGCCACATCCACATTGGAGGGCATTCCTCTGCACACGCCCACAAATGAAAGGCCTGAAACAGATGCAAATACGTTGTCTGTTACTTGATCAAGCTCAGTAATCAAGCCTATCGCATGTGATTCTTTTAGTAGTTGAATGAGTTCATCTTCCCGGTATGCCCGGCCTTGTTCCTTCCAGGAATGATAAATAACTGAGCCGAACAATTCTTCAAGCTCTTTTCTTCCTTCTTCGTTGTACGGTGCTGTAACCAAAACCGTCATGGTGCAAAACATCCTTTTCATCATATTTTTTCATAAAAAAATCTCTTTCCGAAGATGGAAAGAGATTCATGTATAAGCGTGCCCTGTTTACTGACAGACGCCGGTATAAACCTTGCTTTCCTATCTTTCAAGCTGACGCTTGCTGGAATTGGCACAATAATGTTGCCGAGGTTTCATAGGGCCAGTCCCTCCACCTCTCTGGATAGAAAACGTTGAATATGTAATTTTCGGAATGAAGAATACGTTTATCATAAAGAAGTCTCAGATTGATGTCAATCTCTTTTTTCAGAATTGACGTTATCATCCGAAATGTTATAATTCTTACAATATATCTAACTAGAGAGAGGAACTGGGCCATGAAATCTTTTGCCACACAACAAAACGGCATTTTTAAATCCGTTTGCTCGCTTGACTGCCCGGATCAGTGCGGATTGTTAATACATAAAAAAGACGGAAAAATTGTGAAAGTCCAAGGTGATCCTGATCATCCAGTCACGGCCGGAAACATTTGCAACAAAGTCCGAAACATGACGGAGCGCATTTATGATGAAAAGCGGCTGACTACACCCCTCAAACGGACAGGGGCGAAAGGCCGGGCAATATTTGAACCGATTTCTTGGGAAGAGGCGATCGATACCATCACCTCACGCTGGAAACAGCTAATTGATGAAGAGGGCGCTGAAAGCATACTTCCATACAGTTTTTACGGAAATATGGGCAAATTAACAGCTGAAGGAATGGACCGCCGATTCTTTTATCGCATGGGCTCAAGCCAGCTTGAACGAACGATTTGCAGCAAAGCGGGATCTGAGGGCTATAAATATACGATGGGTATAAGTGCGGGAATCGATCCCGAGGAAACCATTCATACGAAACTATTTATTTTTTGGGGAATCAACGCAGTCAGCACAAATATGCACCAAATTACTATCGCCCAAAAAGCACGAAAACAAGGTGCCAAAATTGTCGTCATTGATGTTCATCAAAATCAGACAGGACGTCTCGCAGATTGGTTTATTCCCATAAAACCCGGAACTGACAGCGCACTTGCCCTTGGCATCATGCACATCTTATTTAAAGAAAACCTTCATGATAAAGCATTTCTGTCTGAATACACGGTCGGCTATGAAGAGCTCCGTGAACACGTGAAACAGTATGATCCGGAAAAGGTATCACTGATCACTGGTGTCAGTACCGAAGATATTTATCAGCTGGCAAGAATGTACGGCGAAACCTCCCCTTCTTTTATCAGAATCGGAAACGGACTCCAGCACCACGATAACGGCGGGATGATTGTACGGACGATTGCCTGTCTTCCGGCGATCACCGGCCAATGGCTGCACACAGGGGGCGGTGCAATTAAGCATAACAGCGGAATTTTAGAATATAACACAAGTGCCTTGCAGCGGCCTGACTTACTGAAAGGGCGCACACCGAGATCGTTTAATATGAATCAGCTGGGCAAAGTGCTTTTGGAAACAGATCCACCAATTCGCTCTCTATTTATTTACGGGACGAATCCGGCCGTTGTCGCGCCAGAAGCGAACAAAGTCAGACAGGGATTGTTGCGGGAAGACCTGTTTACTGTGGTTCATGATTTGTTTTTAACGGAAACAGCTGCATATGCGGACATTGTACTGCCTGCAACATCCGCTTTTGAAAATACTGATTTTTATACCTCCTACTGGCACCATTACATTCAGCTTCAGCTGCCGGTGATTGAGAGATATGGAGAAAGCAAGTCTAACACTGAGGTGTTCCGATTACTTGCTGAAGCAATGGGATTCACAGACCAGGAGCTCAAAGATTCAGATGCAGAATTAATCCGCCAGGCACTTGACCATCCGGATAACCCATATTTGGCGGAAATTGATTACGATTCACTTACTAAGCATTCATTTATGAAAGCGCAACGCGAAAAGCCGCTGTTTCCAGGCGAACTCCCAACTCCAAGCGGAAAAATAGAATTATATTCAGAGAGAATGAAACAAGCTGGTTTCCCGGCTTTACCGACACATACGCCTCTTCCATGCGATGACGAACATCCGTTTATGTATGTTCCGGGGCCAAACCATAATTACTTAAACTCAACGTTTTCCAACAATGCAAAGCACATCAAGCTTGAGAAAACGCCAAAGCTCTTTATCAACACAAAAGATGCTGAAGAACATGGAATCGTTGATGGGGATCCTGTACGAATTTGGAACGGCCGGGGAGAATGCGAGCTGACCGCTGCAGTCGGAGAACAAGTGCTGCCCGGTGTCGTAGTCAGCCAAGGATTATGGGCGGATGAACCAGGAAAAAAACAGCTTGTAAACGCGCTTACCCCAGATCGCTTGTCCGATATGGGCGGCGGCGCCACCTTTTTTTCTGGCCGTGTGAAGATTGAAAAAGCATGAACGAAAAAGCCGTCCAGAGCACGTTATGGCGGTTTTTTTGGTTAATAATGAAACCCGGAGTATGCCAAGCTCGTATAACATAACATCGACATAATGGAGGCATGCATATGGACGTTTTTTTAGGAATCGGTGTTGCTTTGGCTGGATATTTTATCGGAGAAGGCTTAAAGCAGATGAACCAATCAAAAGGTAATGAACAGAGTGATATCTTGCTTATAAAAGAAAGAGATATTTACTTTTATATCGGTCATTTTTTAGGAATAACAACAACAGAGGCAAAACAGTTAGCCAGAGACATGAAAGACATTCCTTACATAGAAATAAACGGAAAAAGGTATATACAGAAACATTTGTTAAAAGAATGGACATTCACATTAGTTGAGAAACATCAGGGTGAATAAAGCAAATCTGAGGAGAACGAGATTCATTGTCACGTTCTTCTCAGTTTAGCTGTATGGATTGACCACCACCAAAACTTTTGGCCATAAAGCGGTGATAAAACGATCAAAACACAATTAATTTTCTTTTCTCAAAACGCTAAAAATGACCTTTCCACACAATTTGTTTTTTATTTTCCTGCTGATTGATAACGTTATGATCTTGATAAACGTATGCTTTCGTAGCGTTTTCAGCATGTTATTAATATTCCACCCAATGGACACCTTCCACTCCCGCTTCAAGCCTCAATTCTGTCTTCATGTTTGGCTTCTTCTTCAAACATGTTCCGAAAATCTGAATAACAGCGTTCCGTAGAAACATGTAAATTCAGGACCGAACTCTTTTCCCCGTTCCGGAATGATATCAGATGTGCCTGCACTAATTGGAAGTGATGATCACGCAATTGCTGCTGAACGATGAATGTATTCAATCTGACTTCCCCGACCGCCAACCATTGCCCAGCTTATCGGTCTTTCACCGTTATTCATTCTGGGTTCCCCCATCATTCGTAACCAACACTTTTTAAATAAGCAATACTCTGACTGACATCTCTTAAACTAGCATCAGAGTTTCTGGATCACGTTCCTGTTCGATCGTAATGTAGCCGTCATAATGAATGTCTTTCAGCAATTTATGAATTGAATCATAGTTAATGATTCCTTGGCCAATCGGACACATGACTCCTTTTGCGCAAGCATCAAAAAAGCGGATATGCTCCCCCATCACCTGCTGATATACATTTTCATCAATATCTTTAAAATGGATATAGTCGATACGGTCCGCACAGTCTCTGAGCCATTGTTCCGGATCCATCTTTGAATAATACAAATGCCCTGTATCAAGACAAAGGCCCGCAATATCGTATGGGATATCCTTTAATAATCCGCTGAATTTCATCCTCAAACTCAATATAGCCCCCTGCATGAGGATGGATGACGGTCCGCACACCATATCGCTTCCATGCCCGTTGCGCGATTGTCCGAATATGAGACATCATACGGTTCCAGTCCTTTTTAGATAACCGTTGCGCTTGATCAGGGTGCCCCGCCTTGTAATCTCTTTTGTCGTGTCCCCAATCAATCAGGACCAAATAAGGCGGTGTAAAGTGCCCCCTTTTTTCCTGAAAAGAGAAATGAAGGTTTGTCATAAAAGAACATATATCGTCTGCTTGCTGCAGCAATTCTTCCAAATTTGACGCTGTTACTAAATCATCGAAAATGGTACCGGCAACAATGGACAAATTGCTCTTAGAAAGCTCAGCTTGAACTCGTTCGATATCAATCGGAATATAGCCGTACGGCCCCAGCTCGATCCCTTTATAACCGGCTTGGGATGCTTCCTTCAGCACTCTCTCCCATGGCGGAAGATATGGATTTTTCGGATCGTCTACACCCCAGCAGCAAGGCGCACCAGCAATGTGAATACTCATCCCCAACACCTCTATTTTTAAATTTTTAATCAATAACCAATTGAATAAAGCGCTTTCTTCCAAAAGTTTTGTACAGTGTTTTCTCAGCCTTTATAAAGCCTCTTGATATACGCAGTGTGCTAACAAAAGGTTTCAAAAATGACCTTTACCCATATTAAATAATATGACTGACATGAAACTTACTCTCTTGCCTAATGGAAAGAACCAGTGAAAAAAAGCGAATGAATACCTGCCTAACAGACAGAATAAGAAGAGTTGATATTCAACACTTTTCGTAAAGGGGTGACACCAATGAGTAAAAAAGGAATTCAAAATTCAAGTATGGAGCAAATAAGAAATGACCATGAGACTGAAACAGCTTTTAAAGTAGATGACCCTAAAAAACATGGTTCTGATCCTAAAAGAAACAAATAAACTTTTTTACCTTAATTTGATATGACACAATTAAATTTCAATAATCTGGAGTGAGTAAAGTGACTCAAAAAAATGGAGCAGACAGACCGGATGACTACAAAAGATTTTCTTCAATTGACAAGGAATATGATTTTCAGCAGACTGTAAATGAAAGTGGTAAGACAGAAAATGCAAACGCTGAAACTCAAAATCATAATAAAGAAAACATAAATGACACCACAGATGTGGCTGGAAAATATTTCGACCCCTCAGATTATAAAGGATCCACGCAATTGGAAAAAGGATTGGCTGAAACTCATGAACAGGTGAGCGATGATTATTTTGAAGGGACTATTGATCAAAATTTGGACTAGTCATTCAAACGGAGCTAACTTGAAAGAAGTTAGTTCCGATTTTTAGAAACAACCACTGTAACGATGTTGTAAAAACCCCACCGAATAAGATGGGGTTTTAACGTGATGTAACCTAATTAATATCTGAAACGATGAATGGCGGTTTGAAGTTCTTCCGCCAACTGGAATAGAGATTCTTGAGATTTCCTCTATTAAATTAAGCTGTTCCTGTGATGATTCCACTTCTGTATTTTAAATTCTCCTTTTCGTTTTTTCTATATGGGATACTAAAAAAGGCTTTTCCTATCTCAAATTGGCTGAACAGGCTGTTCTTTCGAAAATATAATAACAATACGCAGCATGATTCGAAGGAGCGAAATGTCAAATGGGGATCATCAATGGAAAAGAATTCATTGAGCGATTGAATAAACTAGAAAACGAAATATGGTATGATGGCGAGAAAATACAGGGTCATATTTCTGACCATCCTGCATTTAAAGGAATACTCAAAACGAAAAGCTCGCTTTATGATTTGCAAACGAAGGATGAGTTAATGAATGAATTGACTTATCGCCTTCCTGGAGATCATGATCGAATCGGTCTGTCCTATCTCCAACCTAAAACCAAGAGCGATTTGAAAAAAAGAAGGAACATGATTGAACATTGGGCTAAACATACCCATGGAATGATGGGAAGAAGTCCGGATTACATGAATACGGTGATGATGAGCTTTGCATCGTCAGCAGAGCTTTTTAGAGATCGAGATAAATGTTTTCCGGAACATATACTAGACGTGTATAAGCAAGCTTCTAAGCGTGATCTTTCCTTTACCCATACATTCATTACCCCCCAAGTGAACCGGTCACAATCCTATTTTGGCTTCAGTGAAAAACCGATATCTGCTAAAGTCATTGATAGGACCGAAAAAGGATTAATTGTACATGGCGCGCGTCTGCTAGCTACCCAAGGCGGATTAACGGATGAAATCTTAGTTTTTTCAGCACCTAAATTTTTCTTTGAAACGGATGAAGCCTTTGCTTTTTCGATTCCCTCTAATACAAAAGGCATCAAATTTATCACTAGAGAATCATTTGTATTAAGCGAGTCGGCCTTTAATCATCCCTTAAGCTCAAGGTATGAAGAAATGGATTCAATTGTTGTTTTCGATCAAGTGTTAGTGCCATGGGATCGGGTGTTTTTTTACGATAATGTTGAAGCAGCAAAAGATTTCATGACAAAAAGCTCTTTTCATGCCTTTACCTTTCATCAGGTCGTCATTAGGCAAATGATTAAAATTGAATTTCTATTAGGTGTTGCACAACTTTTGGTCGACACCATTAATGTTTCTGAATACCAGCACATACAAGAAAAGCTCTCTGAAATTATTGTTGGATTGGAAACAATCAAAGCACTCATTGACAAATCAGAAAATGACGCTCAGTTAGATGAATTCGGCTATATGCGTCCCAGTTTGATTCCTCTTCAAGTCATCAGTACGATCATTCCTACTCTATATCCGCGATTTACTGAAATCATACAATTAATTGGCGCTAGCGGAATGGTGACGCTGCCGACAGAAAATGCGTTTGACTCAGAGATACGGGAAGATCTTGACCAATACCTCCAAGCAACTAATACAAACGCTGAAGAGCGTGTGAAAATTTTCCGTTTGGCGTGGGATTTAACAATGAGTTCATTCGGCACAAGGCAAACTCACTACGAAAGATACTTTTTCGGAGATCCTATTCGGATTTCCAGCAGGCTGTACACCAGTTATCCAAAGCAGCAGCAAGTGAACATGATTAAAGCGTTTTTACATGCAGATAGTAATGATTGATATCTAATCTATTCATATAACGAAATGAAAAAACAGCGGGAAAAGGTCCGCTGTTTCGTATTTTTCATTCGGGAAACTGTACATGGCCCGGCACTGTATATGCATTGGACGTTCCGCTTTCAGGAAGCTTCGGAATGGTGTCTTTCACAACTTTACCGCGGATGTCAGTCATTCTGACTTTCAGAGAGCTTGTCCCTACATTAGTGCTGACAAAATGGTTATAGTCCATTTTCTCCATGTTAATCCACTTACCATCCTTTTCATATTCCATTTTCATAACAGGATACTTGTGATTTCTGATTTGGATTGCAGCCCACCACCTGCTGCTGCCTTCTTTGATCCGGTACGTGAAATTTCCGGCGATAGGTGCTTTGACAACACGCCATTTAATATTAATTTTTCCGTCTTTCATATTACCGATTTTACGAAAGGCATTAGGTGACAGATCAAGAGCTCCCCGAGCGCCTTCAGGATACAGATCGGTAACGTAGACAATTGTTTTTCCTTTTGGCCCTTCGACTTCCAAGTAAGAGCCTGCAAGTGCCGCTTTCACTCCCCCGTAATTGAGATCTGCGGGATTTATTGCCGTAATCTCCATGTCGGAAGGTATGGGATCCAGCAGAAAAGCTCCCCCTGAATAACCTGACCCTGTATACGTTGCATAGCCTTCATGCAGGTCGTCATATGCTGCCGAAGCTTGCGGGGAAAAACAAAGGATCATCAACAAAACCACACCAACAATTGCACTGATATTTTTTTTCATACATGTCCTCCTTCACCCAGACTTCAAATGAGAATCATTATCATTGTAAGACTCAATCCATCTGGTTTGAAAGAGGAAATAGATTCATAGATGATTTTAAGACAGATTCACTATTATTCATATATCAAAGGAAGGGTTTTTATGAAAAAGCCAATACAAATGAATGAGTATGCACATCAGCCGAATTACTTGTTTATGCTGAGCTATTTTTTCACATCGCAATAAACCTCGTAACAGCTAAGCAGGAGACATTTATTTTTTCCCGCTCAGTTTCAACTTAGCTGTCATCATGATGCCAAATATCAGCACAATCGGAACCCAAATGATGATGTCATAAAAATCAGGCTCAGCTAAAGCTACAATAATGGCCCCCACACAATATAAGATAATAGCCAGCGCCCTTAACACAGCATCTCTTAAGAATGTCTTCGTCTGCTTCTTAAAAAACAAACGGCCGGACAAATCCTCTAAAAGAGAAGCCAATGTTCCTGTCAACACAGTTGAAGAAATACCTGCGACCCCGAGCTTTTTGGCTGCTATTGTTTGAATCCCCATGGAAATGCTCAAGAGAATAATAAGGATGTATACAGGAACAAAAACTGAATAAAAAGAAAGACAAGCAAAGACGAACAAAATGAATGCTTCAAGTGCCAGCGCTTTTGTCACAGCAGAAGGCCAAAGGGTATTTTCTGCCTTTCCGACCATCAGTGTTGAAATCATTACGCCGCATATAAATCCGATTAGCGCAGTCAAAGAATTAAAAACTGTGACTTGAAGAGATTTGCCGATCGCTAACCCAAATAATACAATATTTCCAGTCATATTCGCTGTGAACACATGTCCCAGGCTTAAATACCCGATTACATCCACGATTCCAGCTGTTAAACATAGAAGTGAAAGCAAGGTGTTTCGATAAGCTGCTGCAGTCAACGGTGCATCAACCCTTTCTGATTGTTAGTGTGTCTTTTAGCGCAATCTGTATTTTAAATAATCCAGCATTAATTAGGAAGATTGAACCTATCATTCCTTTTTATTTACTGTAATAATAATCCTTACGAGGAAACTATTACATTTGAAAGGAAGCATGCAATGAAACGATTTTGTTTATGGTTCGCTGTGTTCAGTTTGTTATTGGTTCTCTTGCCTGGTAAAGCGTTTGGAGCTGTCGATTTTCCAAATACCTCAACGAATGGCCTTTTAGGATTCGCTGGAAATGCTAAAAATGAAAAAAGCATTTCTAAAGCGAGCACAACTGGGGGGAAAAACGGTCAGATTGTTTACATTCAAAGCGTAAATGATTTAAAAACCCATCTAGGAGGATCCACTCCGAAAATTTTAGTGCTTCAAAATGATCTTTCCGCATCTTCGAAAACAACAGTTACCATTGGCTCAAATAAAACACTCGTAGGCTCTTACGCGAAAAAAACGCTGAAAAATATTTATTTAACCACTTCATCTGCCTCTGGAAACGTCATTTTTCAAAATCTGACATTTGAACACAGTCCGCAGATTAATGGAAATAATGATATCCAGCTTTATTTAGATTCCGGCATCAACTATTGGATTGACCACGTCACATTCTCAGGCCACAGCTATAGTGCAAGCGGTAGTGATTTGGACAAACTCCTGTATATCGGAAAAGCAGCAGATTATATTACCATCAGCAACTCAAAATTCGCAAATCATAAATACGGTTTGATTTTAGGATACCCAGATGATTCGCAGCATCAATATGACGGCTATCCCCACATGACAATCGCCAACAATTATTTTGAGAACTTGTATGTAAGAGGCCCGGGTCTCATGAGATACGGATACTTTCATGTTAAAAACAATTACAGCAACAATTTTAATCAGGCGATTACGATTGCTACAAAAGCAAAAATATATTCCGAATATAATTACTTTGGGAAAGGCAGTGAAAAAGGCGGAATCCTCGATGACAAGGGCACTGGTTATTTTAAAGATATAGGCAGTTACCCGTCTCTCAACAAGCAAACCTCTCCGCTGACTTCCTGGAATCCCGGATCTAATTACAGCTACCGTGTCCAAACGCCGGAGTATACAAAAGAATTTGTCACAAAATATGCCGGATCACAAAGTACAACTCTTGTATTTGGCTACTGACACAAAAGAGGCCTGCGTAAAAAACGCCGAGCCTCTTTTTATACTTATAGGCTATTTTTAAGCGACCTTATTATACTCCATCAAGTCAAGGGCCAGTCAAATCATTCTTACCAAAAGCGTATTTTCTTTTTCACAATAACTTTTCAACCTGTTTTCTTATTATACCAGTTTTTCGCAACTAAAATGAATCCATATGACATTCAACAAAATAGATTCTTCTTTTTGAATGTCATTTGTTTTTATCATCTATAAACTAGACCGCCATCAGTTAATATCGCTTGACCGGTAATGTAATCTGAGGCATCTGAAGCTAAAAATGATACCAAATTAGCAACATCGTCAGGTGTTTGATATCTTTTAAGGGCTATTTCGGAAGAAAATTTTTCAAAAGCTTCCCCTGGCTGTAAATCATCACTGTGTTTTACCATTTCTTCATCAATTCTGTCCCACATTTTCGTTTTTGCGACTCCGGGACAATATGCATTCACTGTTATTTTATACTTCGCCAGCTCTTTAGCAGCTGAATGTGTAAAAGACTTTACCGCATGCTTCGTCGCTGAATATGTGCCAAGCATTTCAAATGATTCGTGACCAGCTATACTGCATGCGTTAATGATTTTGCCGTTAGTTTTTTGTTTCATAAACTGGTCAGCGGCTGCTTGAGTGCCAAAGACAACTCCATTCACGTTAACCTGAAATAATCTATTCAACTGTTCTTCGGTTATCTCCAAAAATGGTGAAACAGCTTCAATACCCGCATTGTTTACAAAAACATCCAAATGACCAAATTGCTCTACTGCTTCTTTCACCAAATTGAATTGGTCATCACGTTTCGATACATCACCTTTCACTCCAATCACATGAACGTGTTTCTTTTTGAAATCTGAAACAGTTTCCTGCAGCATTGCTTCATTGATATCATGCAGCACTACACGAAAACCATCTTTACATAATCTCTCTGCGATGCCCCTTCCTAATCCTCCTGCAGAACCCGTAACTATCGCTGTCTTGGACATAAACATTCCCCTCTCGCAATGAGTTATCGTGACTATATATTTATTTTAACAAATCATCTTTTCTCTACATCATTTAAACTGCAGAGACAAAAGAAAAGAAAGCTTGGCTCTAAATTTTTTTGCCCCCGCCATAGATACCCATATCAGAGTTTTCTACGCATAAAAAACAATTGATCAATGCCCTTTTCATTCTTATCTTTAGACAGTAAAAAAAGGCCCCGTTTTTGATCGGCCTTCACATTCAAACTTTTATCAATATTCGTATACATTATCAAACTGATAACCGTATAAACCTTTAACTTTAACTTCTCCACAGTTCTGACCTTTCGTTAACTCTAAATAATGATTTTTGTACGGCATCGCTTCTGCTTGATCAGTTGCACTGAAATCGAAATGGTTGCCTGTGAAATCTTTCTCACTTAGCGTGATTTCATTTCCTGATAGAGACAGGCGAAATATTCTAGCATGAAGCGTGCATCCTTCTGCATCAAAAATTGTGAATCGATATCCGAACTGAGACGGAAACCTATTTGGATTTGACTCATCGGACATCATGAACTCTTTTTGATTTTCTGTCATCGTAAAACTTACTTTTTCCTCATTTTTCACAATAGCTGCTGAAGCATTCCCTGCATGGATTGTCATCAAAAACAAAGCTAAGATTAACATTAAAAACTTTTTCATTTTGTTTCCTCCAGCCTTTTTATTTCAATATATTGGAATTGGGAACTTTGATCAATATAAACTTTAATAAATAAGTCTTTGGGGTCAGTTCCTGCATCCTGTCATGATAACGCTGAACCAATCTAATGACTGATCCAGCACCATACTTCATGAATTATCTAAACCATGCCTTTTCTAAATGATTCATGAAATTAGGATCATTAAAAGGGACATTCGCTTTATCGAAATCCGTTGTATTTAAAGCATTCCTCGCTGCCGGAGTTAAGTCTTCCCACCCAATTAATGGCTGAGTGCCCCCTACTTGATCACTAATATGTAATGCATGATTTAATGGCCATGTGTTATCGTAGGCAATTAAAGGATGTGTATCCTTCATATTCCTTTCATTTGGTTGAACATTTGTAAACTTTCCGTGTCCAGAGTATGCAATTGACAAAACTTTAGGATTTTGATTAGCCGGATTGTCGATCCAAACTACGATTCCTTCCCAGTCATGTCTATGCCCCAATCTTGGGGAAGCCTCATCCTTCGGAAAATACCAAGCATACATCATTGCCCACACATCGTTGTACCAGGTTGAACGTGAATAAACTTGTCCAGTATGTTTGCTGCAATGCCCTTCAGGCGCTCCAGTCGGCTCTAACCCGCCACTCGTATTGCCTTGTGCATCTACTGCCGGAAAGGGTACACAGCCGCTATAAACCTTCAAATACGGCTGGAACCGTTTCGCGGCTTTTTGAGAAATAGTGGTTGGGGTAACTTCATTGAACCCTACTACTTTGTCATGATCAATGACAGCAGCATCAACTGTTGGAACTAAGCTGATAAAAACGAAAAATGATATCAAAACAGCAAACCCAATTTTCTTCATTTCACTTTCCTCCTTATCGCATTAGTGTTGTAAAATCTATGCTATAAAGTTATTATACAAATAATGGAATATCCATTCAATCAAGTTTACAGAATCTTAAAATCAATAAACATAATTTGTACAATTGTTCTGACACTCTATTGAATAAACGTTCGTCCCGCATTCCTTCTTTCCCATCGACCATTTCGCATTTTTGATTTTCATGTATCCAGCCTGTACAATATTCAAATAACCCAAAAAAAGGATGATGAACATGTGCGGCAGGTTTACTTTATTCTCTACATTTGAAGATATTATTGACCAGTTTGACATCGATCAATTTTTGCCTAAGGACGAATACCATCCAAGTTATAATGTCGCACCATCACAAAACATCCTGGCAATCATCAATGATGGAGCAAATAATCGCCTCGGCAAACTTAGATGGGGTCTTATTCCTCCCTGGGCCAAAGATGAAAAGATCGGCTATAAAATGATCAACGCTCGAGCTGAAACAATAACCGAGAAACAGGCCTTTCGGAAACCGCTTGTCAGCAAACGCTGCATCATTCCAGCCGACAGTTTTTATGAATGGAAACGGCTTGATCCCAAAACCAAAATTCCGATGCGGATCAAACTGAAATCATCCGCTCTTTTTGCGTTTGCCGGCTTATATGAAAAGTGGAAAACACATCAAGGGGACCCTCTTTACACCTGTACAATCATCACAACTACGCCTAATGAACTCATGAAAGATATACACGACCGAATGCCGGTTATATTGACTCATGATCAAGAAAAAGAGTGGCTGAATCCTCTAAATACAGATTCTGATGATCTGCAAAGCTTACTGCTGCCTTATGATGCTGATGACATGGAAGCATATCAGGTTTCACCTTTAGTGAACTCACCTAAGAATAATTCACCTGCGCTTCTTGATGTACAGAATCGTGTGTAGTGATGAAGCTACTATAATAAGATTATGTAAAAAGCTTTGTTTCTTAGTGCAAATCCACTCTAGTTATAATGAATATTTAGTACATAGATCAATTAGGTCGTTTTATGCGGCGGATTTAAAATAATAATATTATGTAAACTATATATAAGAAATGTAAACTCCTTCAGATGATAGGGTTTACATTTCTTATTACATCTTAATCCTTTGCAGAAAAAGCAAAGTGTTTTGTAACATCTAGAATGAAAATCGCTTTACTTTTCAGTTTTATCGTAAAAAGAGCTGAAACACATTAAACTTATGAAGCCTGCAGCACCTATGATTGTAGATATGATATAAGTCCATGTGGGTAAATTCATACACTTCACCGCCTAAGAAATACATTATGATTTTGCCTTCAATTAAGGTCTTCTTCTTTCTTTTTCTTTTCAAGTTTAATACCTATAAAAATGTTGATGATTGCAGCTGGGAGATATAAAAATCCTACTCCCATAATGCCTGAAATTGTGCTTAAGCTTACTATGAAACTTTTTGTCATAACTTGACTGTCAATCAAAATGAGAAGTGTAATCAATCCAGCTAAAACACCTATAAACCAAGCATTACCAACAGCATAAGAATCATCCAGCACTCCTAGCCATTGCCCCAATATTGAGGTTCCAATAGCAGTAAAACTGGATATGAAAGTGAGTGCTTTCATTCCCGCCCCCCGTATTAAAGCCAATCTCATTTTACGTAATCAACTGATTGAATAGATAAAGATAGGCTATGAGATTTTTTGTTATAGCAAAATCGAATTTTGAAAATTGCTATAAATGACCAACTAGAATGGTTATCATTTCCACACAAACATTTTAAAGCTCATCACTATACTACGCAAGCAGAAAAACCCTACATAACGTATACATAGGGATTAAATTACTGTTTATTGTATTCATGAAATACGCATGACCAAATTCTTCCTTATTACAGTTTTTATCTTAATAATATGAAAGCTGTTGTTTGATCGGTTACCTTCTTTACGTGCCGGGATATTTGACAACAGGGACCTTCTTCTTACGCAGAGAATCGAGCAATACTGATCCTGCATTCAAGTTACTTTGCACTAATTCTTTAGGCGTCAATGCCATCCACTGGTTAAGTGACACATCTGCATAGCGGTCACTTTTGAACATTTCTAAAAACCATAACGTTTCTGTACCAGTGTTTTGTATATAATGTCCAGCATTAGAAGGCACGTATCCAACGTCGCCTGCTCTATAATCAAATGTGCGGGCAGTCCCATTCCCGATAAATACTGTCATGCGTCCCTGTCCTGTCAGATAATACTGCCACTCATCGCTATTGGGGTGCCAATGAAGCTCTCTCATCGCGCCAGGCTCAATCTGAACAAGTGCTGCCGCTATGTTTTTAGAAATCGGGAAGTTAGAAGAGTCTACAATTCGTACGCTCCCACCCGGCGTTTGAATGGGGGTTTGATTCAACAACTCATATTTGAAGGGCAAGGGGACTTTCCCGTGGGGTGACTGAATGTCTTCACTGTCTATTGGTCCTGGCACATTCCCTTGATAGATATAGACTTGTTCTGAAGGAAGAGAGCGGCGTGTGTGCAAACCAATCTGAAATGGTTAACGTTGAAAACTCAGAAAAGTTTCCATCATCAAAAACGAGGAGAAATTCGCAGTGTTCCAACCCTTGAATAGAATGCGGAATTCCTGCGGGAAAGTACCATAGATCGCCAGGGCCAACATCAGCAATGAAATTTCGCCCCTCTTGGTCAACAGCGGTGATACGAGCCCGTCCCAAAAGCATATAAGCCCATTCCGCTTGTTTATGCCAATGAAGTTCGCGTACTCCTCCCGCAGTTAAGCTCATATTTACTCCTGCAATTGCAGTTGAAATCGGAAGCTGCCTGACGGTGATTTCTCGTGACCAGCCGCCGTGATCTAATTTCATGGGAGCATCTGAGAATGAAAATCTCAAATTAGGAATCATACCTTCGTCTGTAACAGGCGGAACAAGTATATTTGGATTTTGAATATCCCGCATCATATTTCGCGGACCCGCATCAATAGCTCCAGCTCCATCACTTCGAATAGGCTGCGGCACGTTTCTGTCTTCATGATTGATTGGTTGTTTTTCCAATAGCAAGCACCTCTTTAGAAATGAACAAGACTTTATTCCAGCCTATGCATGATCTTATATGGTTGTGCCTAGAATTCAGCAAATAAGCTATCTTTTATACCATGGCTTCTTATGTAATATGATTTCTTCTGTCTGTTTTTTCTGACCTGTCTTCCACTCTACTTTCACTAATACATCATGTCCTATCACTTCATCTTCAGGCATATAATCAGAGGTAGCGATGTGGTCCTCCATGTGTCCTCCACCTGGCATTTCTTCACCAGTGTATTCTGATAAGTCGTACTCATTTATGTTGTCATCTTGATATTTTTTGCCATCTACATACAGAGTAATTCTTTCAACAACAGTCCTTTTCTCGTCTTTCTTACTCCCCTGCCAATACAAATTTAGAAAGTAATTAGGTCCAATTGACGTCTTGTCTGATTTTTCAAGGTTAGAAACCCACAGTCCGCTTCTTCCGCTGCCCTCATATTTCACTTTGTTTCCTGAGATCATTACAATGATTGCTACGATGCAGATGATTAACAATACAGCAATTATCAACTTCCATTTAATGTTGTTCTTTTTTCTCATGATTTTCCTCACTTCCCTCATACTTAGTAGGAAAATGGGGTCAAAATGTTACTGATAGAGAACTTAAATTAAAGCGTTACAGGGACAAGATTAAAACTTATAACATGCTCTTTAATGCATGTTTTGTTTCATTGAGTCAATTACCTTCAAAATGATTACATTCTTTAACAAAAATACCCTATGACTGTGATAATATCTTTGTGAGATGAATTTGGAGACAGAGAGGTTTAGATGAGCAAGATTGCTTCAGAAGTTGCGATTTTGAGTTTGGCTACAATGGGGATCGTGATGTAAGAATAGGTTATTTTCACTCCGGATCATTTAATTGAGGCGGTATTTCAATTGTATCGCAAACAATGGATTGAGTCCGGGATGAAAATTGCTCATCCTGAAAATATACTAGAAGAATTAAAAAATGGGGGTTGTTTAAAATTTGAAGTTCTGTTGAAACAATTGAAAAACCTAAATCTCGACATAGAGAATTTTGAAATTAACGGCTTTAATGAATAACTGGGGTGCTTTTTTTGCTTTTTCAAAGGTGTAACAGTCTTTATCTTTACAATGTCAGGCTAAAATGCGCAGGAAGTGATTCAACTGCTTGTTCAATTCAATACTTCTCTATTCGTATTCAATAAAGACTTTGTGATCGTCGACAAACATTTCACTTCCATCAGATAAGTGTATCCAAAAAGCTTCTTCTGGTTCTTCTCTATAGTCAAAAATTGCAGTAACTTTGACGTTTGACTCATCTTTGATTGGTTTTCCAACTGTTATTTTCGTTTTTTCCTCTGGCAAAGTAATGGATCTAATCATCAAAACCATCCCATCTTATCAGTTTTACTCTCCCTCTTCCCTTTCTTTGCAGTATGCTTAATGGTGATTCATCTCATCTATATAAGAAATATGAATATTTTATTTCTAGGACTGGCAAATTTATAACGCCTAATTAACGCCATCTTCAGTGAATTTAAATGTCTGTTTTAAATGGCGTCCTTCTTGCCCCTTTTGCGTCCATATAATAACAACTTCTAATTCAGAGGCTTTATCTGCCAGCATAAAATGCTTGAACCTCAACGGCGAGCCATCGTTTAAACTTTCAGCTAACGTTTTAGCATCCTCTTTATGTTTTACACAATTTTCATCGGGGCATCCAAAAAGTGAAAACCTTGTGATTGAATCAGGATCATTTCTATACAATTGCACATCCACCGTAGCTGCTTCTTTCCCAATATTTCTGACTTCCAAGGAATAAACATTATATTTCCCTTTCTTAGGTGCCGCAAATTCCTTTGCATTTTTTGCTTCACTTACTTCTACTGACCACTGTTCTGTTTTCTGTGTAATGGGCAACACCGTAAAAGTAAGGGCGTGCGCTTTTGATTGAACAAAAGTAAACGCAAATAATATTACATATAAGAAAAATAATACCTTCTTCACTTCATTTATCCCTCCTTTCTTTTTCATTCACTTGTCCAATAATGGTATCCTATTGCCGCTCGGCATTTATTTCTTTCGGTATTTGAGATGGGGCTTTAGGAACTTTTCTCAGTTGGTTATTGACCACATCAGAAGAGTATAGTGTAACAACCATACTTCCCCCATGCTGCTTTGCCCGGATTAGAATTGGCTGGTTATATTGATTTTCAAAGCGAAAGTCAGGACCTCCCCAGCTTACTGTAGCATCACGTCCAGGCGGAACATACGGCACGCTTCTTGTATGAGAATAGCGCTGAACGATTCGCAGCCCTGCGCGATCGACTGCATTAAATAGTGTAGATGATACCTGGCAAATTCCTCCGCCTACACCTTCAGACAACTCACCTTTTACGATAATGGGCGCACTCTTGTATCCTTTGTCCCGAGTTCTCATTCCGACAACCTGGTTAAATGAAAATGTCTCATTAGGGAACACAACATGATTGTCAATCGCTTTGGCAGAAAGAGAAATATTATGTGAACGGCTTTTATTATTCGAATTAAAATATGTTACGTACTGACCGAGCCGCTGGGTACTGATGTGAGCAAGCATTTCGCTGTCCACTTTCGGATAAATGTTCAATTCCGGCACTTCTACCTTGGAGGGGCCTTGGCCATAGAAATAAGCATAAAACTTTGCCATAAATGCCTGTTGATACAGTTTGTAACCAACCCTGCCCGGGACGATGCTTCCCTGTTCGTTAAGCACAGCATTTTTCGGCTCCCGGTAAATTTGCCGATCCAGCTGTTCGATGAATTTACGGTACTTTTCATGGTCAATCATCGGGGTACCGGGAAGAGGCATTGTGAAATTTTCACGGTTAACAGTAGCAATCGTCCTTCCTTGCTGTGTGACCGTTAAGCTGTCAGGCGGCCCGCTCGGTTGAGCCAATAATAAAAGACCAGTGATCCAAATTTGTATCATAAGTCGGTTTACCTCCCGACCATTAGTATGAACAGCAGCTTATCCTTTGATGTATTTCTTTCCATCGTTTGTTTGAATATGTAGATTCACTTATTTTTGAGCAATAAAAAAACCCTTCAAGATCAAGTTCACACCAATTCCCCGAGCTGACTGAAGCACATGGTTCAATTCGTTTGCACAGGTTTAAACATGATAGAGCATCTCCCTGGAATGAGAAATGCTTTTTTTGTCTTATCCTAAAATGAAAAAGATCCCTTATAACAACAATAATATAATTCATTTCAATACTTTTTTATTGTAAAACGATAAATATCGTGTTACATTCAGAATGACAACAAATCAGTGAGGTGCTTTTTATGAATCGAGTCTCAACACTATTTTTAAAGATTTCCGTTATTCTTATTGGAATTCCGATTCTGGCTTTGTGCATTTTTGTGGTGCCTAAGATAGCCAATTATGCAGCAGAATTATTTCCTACTATCGTTTATATGAAATATCTTATTTTCATCTATTTGTATATGACGGCGATACCCTTTTACTTTGCTCTTTATCAAGCTTTCAAACTTTTAAGCTATATTGACAAGAACAAAGCTTTCTCTAAAATTTCCGTAAAAGCTTTAAGGAATATAAAACACTGTGCGGTCACAATCAGTATCTTATTTGCAGCAGGCCTGCCGGTCTTTTATCTGATGGCCGAGATAGACGACGCCCCGGGTATCATAGTCATCGGATTGGTCATTATTTTTGCTTCAATGGTGATTGCGGTCTTTGCTGCTGTTCTTCAAAAACTCTTAAAAGAAGCAATTGATATAAAATCAGAAAATGACTTAACAGTCTGAGGTGATGAACATGGCAATTATTATCAATATTGATGTAATGCTTGCTAAAAGGAAAATGAGCGTAACAGAACTTTCGGAGAGAGTCGGCATCACAATGGCTAATCTTTCCATACTAAAAAACGGAAAAGCAAAGGCCATTCGATTATCAACCTTAGAAGCAATTTGTAAGGCTCTAGAATGTCAGCCCGGAGATATTTTGGAATACCAAAGTGAAGAAGACACATAAAAAAACAAAGTGATTTGGTGGTGATTCTATGGACGTAACCCTATCTCCATTTAGCTGCTATACGAAGCGTTCCTTACATATATTCAGAAAAACCCTTTGGAGGAATCGCACATCATGAGAGCCTTAAAACAACTCGTTCGTTTTGGTTGGGAACAGGCACTTTCATGTTTGTTTCCTGTCGTTATTTTTGCCTCTTTGGCTATTACACAACTCATCCCTCTTCCTTTTTTGCCACGGTATGACTGGCTGCTCATCATCTGTGTTCTCATGCAGTGGTGGATGGTGCGTTCCGGTCTAGAAACACGGGATGAATTAAAGGTGATTACATTGTTCCACCTTATTGGACTTGCTCTTGAACTTTTCAAAGTACACATGGGCTCCTGGTCTTATCCAGAAGAAGGATATTCCAAAATTTCCGGGGTCCCTTTGTATAGCGGCTTCATGTACGCAAGTGTAGCCAGTTATCTATGCCAGGCGTGGAGGAGACTTAAGGTTGAATTGGTTAAGTGGCCGCCGTTTTTTGCAGTTGTTCTGCTTGCTGCTGCAATTTATTTAAATTTTTTCACCCATCATTATTCAATTGACGTTCGCTGGTGGTTATCTGGACTTGTCATCATTGTCTTTTGGCAAACATGGGTCATATACGAGGTAAATGGAACCCGTTACCGTATGCCACTCGCACTTTCTTTTGTGCTTATCGGATTTTTTATATGGATAGCAGAAAATATCGCAACATTTTTTGGGGCTTGGAAATACCCAAATCAAACCGAGGCATGGAGTCTTGTTCATCTAGGAAAGGTGAGTTCATGGCTCTTATTAGTAATTGTCAGCTTTCTTATAGTAGCGACGTTAAAACAAGTTAAGGAACAGAATCCCACAAAGACAGAGATTGATGAACCTTTTTTAGGTTGAAGTTCTCCTAGCGTATAAAGTACCAAATAAAATGAAAAAGCAACGTTCGAATTGTTGCTTTTTTCTTTTTTGTAACTCTACCGATGAGTATTCATTTTCCTCTAGGGTTTGCTCACCGTCTTTGGCCATCCTCTAAGAACATTAATAAAGTCTTCGAACTCTTTTTATAAAACGTCTTAAACTAGGAGTTTTTACGCTCCTCTTCTTGACTAGAGCCACCTTATTACGACTACGGATTCAGATGACGACAGCTTTCAATACCTTGATAAACTCATGCGCCGCCGGCGTTATTTCATCAAATGAGTGCGCGATGACGCCAATATCACGGGTAATCCTGGGAATGATGTCTTTTTTGATCAATTGATGCGGAACAGATGAAAGTGTAAAGTTTGAAATAATGCCTATGCCCAAGTTATTTTTGACCATATTGATCAAGGTTTCGGCATTTTGCACAGTCAAGCTTTCCTTTAATTCAATATGGTGCTGCTGAAACGTGTTTGACATTGCAATTTCATGACCGCCTTTGCAAAAAATAAGGTCATCTTGATATGTATTGAGGTCGACATGCTTTTCCTGTTTTAATTCCTCATCTTGCGGAGGGATGACGGCCACCATATAGTCGTTACATAATAGTTTATAGTCAAACGGTTCAAATGGAGATGCCGCGATCCCAATATCAACCGTCCGATCCTCGACCCATCCTTTGATTTGATCAGAGGTCCCCTCGACCAATTCTATGCGGATCAGCGGGTAGTTTGATCTGAATGCCGCAATCGCCTGCGGCATGATATTTGTTGAAACAGCAGGAAATGAACCGATTTTCACCTTCCCGCTTAACAGCTTGTTTTCCCTGTTGGCTACTTGATATATTTTGCTTTCAATCCCCTTCATTTGCCTCGCCAGCAGCAAAATTTCCTTTCCGACGTCAGTCAGCACTAAACCATGATGTTTATCCCTGATCAATAATTTGAGCTGGAGCGAGTTTTCGAGGTTTTTTATCGCTTTGCTTACTGCCGGCTGAGAGATGAACAATTCTTTTGCCGCTTCTGTAATGTTCAATTTCTCCCCGACTTTTATAAATATGTGAAGATGGTTCATATTCATAACCATTTGGTTATACCCCCGATAATAAAAATGTATTTCAGTTATATATAAATGTAACATATGATAGAAACCAGCACGATATTTAAACAAGAAAGGCGGCTTATTAATGGTAAAAGTCATGCTGGGAATCATATCTGTCACACTTATTTGGGGCTATACTTGGGTTGCGATGAAAGTGGGAATTCATGACATTCCTCCGCTTTTGTTTTCTGCATTGCGTCTGTTCATCGGGGCGATTCCTTTATTTCTCATTCTCTTCATTCAAAGAAAAAAACTTTCAATTGGAAAACAATATGTCAAAAGCTATATCATCATGAGCCTGCTGATGGGCCTGGGCTATATGGGGATCTTAACGTATGGAATGCAGTTTGTCGATTCAGGGAAAACCTCTGTTTTGGTATATACGATGCCTATATTTGTTACGGTGATCAGCCATTTTACATTAAACGAGAAAATGAATGTATATAAAACGATCGGGCTGATAAGCGGCTTCTTCGGACTTTTATTCATATTTGGAAAAGAAATGCTGAATGTCGATCAAAGCGCTTTATTTGGAGAACTGTGCGTCCTTGCGGCAGCGCTTAGCTGGGGAATTGCGAATGTGTTTAGCAAGCTTCAATTCAAGCATATCGATATCATTCATATGAATGCCTGGCACCTTCTGATGGGAGCCGTCATGTTGTTGGTGTTTTCCTTTATATTGGAGCCGGTCCATTCAGCCAAGTGGTCATATCAGGCGGTTTGGTCATTGCTGTTTAATGGTTTGCTTTCTACAGGCTTTACATTTGTCGTATGGTTTTGG
This sequence comes from Bacillus rugosus, assembly GCF_023238245.1. NCBI lineage: Bacteria > Bacillati > Bacillota > Bacilli > Caryophanales > Bacillaceae > Bacillus > Bacillus rugosus. The sequence continues at coordinate 2,077,520 of NZ_CP096590.1, forward strand.
GTGCTCAATCAAATCGAAGCGTCAAAAGCATCCATGGCATTAATGTTCGTTCCCGTTTTGGCTCTATTCTTTGGATGGTTGCAATTGCACGAACAAATCACCGTAAACATCATCATCGGCGCACTGCTGATATGCTGCGGCATTTTTATGAATACATTTAGATTTTCACGACAGAAAGTGTGAATTTTTAAAGCTAACTTTTTCCTTGTCGATGTTGGCCTCGTATGACAGGAGACGGCTTAAGAATGCGTCTTCTAGGATCCTGACGGCAGTCTATTAAACAATGAAAAAGCTAATGTCTGCATGTGAGACATTAGCTTTAATGGCTGGCGTTTAGGTTGATGAGCAAGCTACTTCCGAGGTGCTTTTGTAATACAATTGTATAGTGCTTATATTTCGGCAAAATTCAAATAATAATTGCTTATGTATGATCAATTTTTTCCACCTTGAATTTTTCCAGCTGACCAAAGAGGATTTTTTTATCTAAAAAGCCTTAAATACTGAATTAAAGAAAAACATTAAGATAATGATGGCTAGTACAATAACAATCTCAAAAGTATGTGAACTGCTATCTTCTTTTTCTTGTTCAGTCTTCTCTCTCATTTGTTCCCTATATTTTCTTTGTATTTCATCCTTTTTCTTATCCATCTTACTCGACTCCCTTCAAAGTAAAGCCAAGCAATTCTGAATTAGTAAAAATCAATTATCATCTTTCACCTTCATTTTTTTCAATTATTTTTGTGAAAGGTAATTGAAATCACTGTTGCTAATATTGTTAAGCTTGATGTCTTTGTTTATCTCTAGTGCATATGGTTTAATGAAGTCCATAATAGGTGTCATATCAAAAGGAAAATCAAAGTCCAGCAACTCAGAATTGGTTTTATATACGTGTTCTTTAATAAAGAAGTGACAATCTGGTTTCATGTTTAACAGGCCATCTATAAAAGAAAAGGTATCAGCTGTAAAGTCATCAAGATATCTTTCTTCAGTGAATGCAATGACCTGAAGAAAGTTGGAGGAACCCTCGTATTCATTTTCATCCTCTATACCAATTAAAACTGGATTATCACACAGCTTTTCTTTTCTTTTTGAATCAACAATTAAGATATAACCATAAATATCTGAAGTTTCTATTTGTATTACCTGAAAAAACTCGACTTCATTTGTTCTAAGTGGCCTGTAAAATTTTAATTCCATATAAACCTCACTCTGAATAAAACGATTATTACTTTACTTTTATGCCACAATTCTTCTCTACATTCTTAAACAAAAAGCAATCTATTCAGACATACTCTTTAGTGTTTCCTTCTCTCATCTTTTTGTTAAGTTCGAAACCAATAAGGATATTGATAACTGCAGCTGGAAAATATAAAATTCCTGCACCCATAATTCCTATCACCGTACTTGATCCTACGATAAATGATTGCACTGCTACACTTCTTGCCTTCAAACTAAGTAACATAAGAACTCCCGCTATAACACCTATAAACCGAGCATTTCCCGGAATAAAGAAATCAGATAAGATCCCAAATAATTGTCCAACGATTGATAACAGGATTCCCATAAAGCTGGAAAGCAAAACTAGTTTTTTAATGACCTGTCACCCCTTTTCAAAAATTTTTTCGTTCATCTACTTTAACCATTTTTACATATATTTTCCGGAATAACACCCCGTATAAACCCTTCAGCCCTTACTCTTGAATCAGCATTCTCTTTCCATTCAACCCATTACAAAATAATCCCAGTATCCATTATGGTCGCATGATAATTCGATTTTATAATGTTTGAAAGTCCTGTAAACAGTATCAAATGAAAAAAACTTTTTCACATAATATATTCTCATTCATAAAGGTTACCATTTTCACAGTAAACAATTCTATACTTTTGTGTATAAAACTTCCGTTTCATTCAGATATTAATCATCTTGGCCATTTCTCTTATTTCTACGCTGCCAGCGAGCTACTATTGCAGGTATTAGCAGTAGAGTACCGACAATAAGCAACATAAAAAAGATCACAAACAGCGCTCCTATTCCTGGAATAATTTCTTCATAGGTAATAAAACGTTGATCCCCCTGCAGGACGAAGAACCGTGAATTTCCGAGAAAGGCTAGATGAAAGGCTATAGACGTCCATAAGCTTTTTGTTACAATACGCAGGAGTTGAAGGATGAATCCAAAAAACAACAATAAAACAATATAATCTAATGTGATAGCAGGTGATTCAATTCCTGCTATATATTGCAAACCACTTACTGTTAATGGTGCAAGCACAAATAAGATCGGCTGTAGGAGCAAGGCTATGAAACAATTAAATCGCCTGTTTAGAGCATAGTACACCGCCCCACGAAAAGTTAATTCCTCAGGAAAAGCTTCATAAAAGAAAGCGATCATCATGTTTAAGAGCAATACTGTAACTAATTGGCCAGAGAAGTGAAATTGTGTAATTTTGATCCAGCCCAATAAATGGGCGATAGCAAATCCAGATCCGGATAGGACAATTACATACATTGCTCCCATAATGGCTTTTGGTATGGCTTCCCGCCATCCAGAAAGTCCGATAGAGTAGAATGAACTACTAGAAAACCGTTTAAGAAGAATGTAGAGCAACGGGACAGTAATTAATGTTACTAAACCTGCTTGGATACCTTGCTGCAAAAGCTTGGAAGCCCCTGATTGGCGGGCCATTGTACCAATTAAAGTAGCAAAAAACAAAGCAAAAACGAACGTTCCCCAACTGAGCAAAATAGTTACCGACCATTTAAGATGATTGTTTTGTTTTCCGCTTTGTGTATGATGAAGTTGCATGTGGATACCCCTTTCCATCAGTTATATCAGCCTAAACAAAAAAGCAAATTATGCAACTTATATTTAAACTTTATTATCGATACGTGCTACATGCTGTTATTGTTTCAAATTTTTGTTTCACCCTACTCCCCTTCGGTTACGCGCTTTCTTTCCAATAAATAGACATATTCCGTCATTCAAGATTATTTAGACTTTAACAAAAAAATGCCCCTTCATTTCAGGGGCAAATGGTAATGATTCTATCAATTTATTGTATTCATTAACTCGAAGAAGTATTCAGGTTTATGGGTCTTATTCAGCTTATACCATAAATGCAATGTATCTGGTGCAAATACATCTAGTTTTTTCAGTACTTCCATCGCAAATTCCAAGGGAGCTATTCCCGATGCAGTTACCAAATTTTCATCAGATACTGCCGGTCTCATCTCGTAAAATGTTTCTCCTTTATAAATAGGACAGACCATTTTCATATACTCTAAATCATTGCTTGTATGCTTTCTCGAATCTAAATAGCCATAATTCGCGAGACCCTCGGTTGCACCACAAATTGCAGCTACAATCGTGCCAAGCTCTAAAGCTTCGCCTACCTTTTTCAAGATCGGTTGATGAATCTCTTCTCCCCAAGTATTCCCTCCGGGTAAAATCAAAAGATCTTTATTCTCAAGAGTACACTCATCAAGAGAAATATCTGGTTTTATGCTTAGCCCTCCCATCGTCGTAATCATTTCTTTATTAACTCCTACTGTAACTACTTTTAATGGTGCTACACCTTTTCTAAAGTATCTCCCTGAATGAAGTTCTGCAATTAAATATCCATATTCCCAGTCTGACATTGTATGAAATACATAAAGATAAACGTTTTTTCTTTGCATCCATAACACTCCAATCATAATTGATAAAGCCCATTAGGATGAATTCGTGCCCATCCTTTTAAATAATGCCATATGGGTGGCAATAGGAACGATTATAAAAATCCCTTACTACACCTGCCCTATTATCAGTGATGTAAGATTTCACATGATGTTCACCTTTAAAATTCGTTTTCATCTATTTTCTTGTTCCTTCCTTTTTCCCTCATCGCCCCTGTTCTCTTAACATATTAGACATTAGAAAACGAGATAAATGATACGGTTTTGTCTAAGATTCATTGGAAATATATCGATTTTGCTCCTATTTTTGTGGTATTAATAGAAGGTGAATACAAAATCAACTTAGGGGGCCTTGATTCATTTGAAAAATAAAGCGACATTAAAACTTGGATTATGTATTGGACTTTTATGTTTAAGCCTTACTGGTTTCAAACCCTTTGACGGTTCAACGCATGCTGAAGCAAAAGCCATAGGAGACACAAAAATGACAAGCCGTATAACTAGTAAAAAATTTGTTCAGCTTGAGAAAAAATTTGATGCCAGGCTTGGCGTTTATGCAATTGACACAGGCACAAACAAGACTATCACCTATCGGCCGAATGAACGGTTTGCTTACGCATCAACCTATAAAGTTTTAGCCGCAGCTGCTGTCCTAAAGAAAAACCCAATTGATAAACTTAATGAAGTCATCCACTATAGCAAAGACGATCTAGTTACATATTCTCCAATCACAGAAAAACACGTAGATACAGGCATGAGCCTGAAGGAAATTTCAGAGGCTGCTATCCGTTACAGCGATAATACTGCTGGGAACATATTGTTGCAACAACTTGGCGGCCCTAAAGGTTTCGAAAAGTCACTGAAACAGATTGGGGATCATGTAACCAAAGCTAATCGATTCGAGACAGATCTAAACTCTGCCATTCCTGGAGATATTCGTGACACAAGCACCGCAAAAGCACTAGCAACCGACCTTAAAGCTTTCACTGTGGATAACACTCTCACGGCTGATAAGCGCACGATCTTAACTGATTGGATGCGGGGGAACGCTACTGGTGACGAACTGATTCGGGCAGGCGCTCCTATAGGATGGGAAGTCGGCGATAAATCCGGAGCCGGAAGTTACGGAACACGAAACGACATTGCTATCGTTTGGCCGCCTAATAGAGCTCCTATTGTTTTGGCAATCCTATCTAACCGATTTACGAAAGATGCTAGTTATGATAATGCTCTTATCGCTGAGGCAGCAAAAATCGTCCTTAACGATCTCAAATAGTAGCTGAAGACTCCTTTTTGGAGTCTTCTTATTCTGAAACCAGTTTATAATACTAAATGATATCTAATTAGGACGTATCCCTCGGGGAAATCTTGGACTTCATTGTGACCAATCATTCCTTCTTTGCTAAGTAATTCAATACCATCAAACATTTCCATCCTATTATGTAGTAACAAAAACGCTTTATAATCATTAGGGAATGTACCACAATTAAAAACGGCTTTCTTAATACCATTGAGTGTCATGTGAACTACATTTCCTTCTTCCATAAAGCTCCTCCATTTAAATTACCCTACTAAATTTCACCATATAAAAGATTCTAAGAGGTAATTGAGAGGTCTAAATGAAGCATATACCAAAATACTTTTGGAGTACATTTCTATTAGGGTTAAAAAAGATCGGCAGATGCACGAACATCAAACCGATCTATAGCTCCCTTAGAAGCTTTACAGCTTCCCATTTGATTGTGGAACTCCCATACTCAAACAATCTGTGTTCTCCCGGTTCCGTTACATTTTTCTTTGTTATTACAGTCAACACTTCACTAACCGATACACTAACCGCTTTCTCCATATAGTCATAACTGGTGTTAGCTATTAAAACCGTAGAGGTTCAACATCACCGTAAGATGTTTACATCAATTACGTTATAAAAGGCATTAGAAGTATCCGCAACATCCCACACCCCTAGAATGACATGATAACCACTGCGATCAGTTGGTACATAAATCTTATGAGAAAGATTAGTATCAGCCTTTGAACCATCGTGATCTACAGTTCCAATTAATTCAAACTCATCTCTAGTTAAAGGTTTATTGGGATTCCAACCTTTCTTGGTTATATAATAGTGCCACTTTGATGTTGCGTGAGGAGCAGTATAGTGCCAAGTAAAGGTGTTTAGGCCCCCGCGCATGTTTTGTTTTACCCAATAATCTGCAGTCTGCCTGTCTAATCCAAAGTCAATTTGCCCCGAGCCTCCATTTGCTGATGCAATTTTCCCATCTGGTGGACCCGCAGATGGAAACCCTTTTGGCCCTTCTACCGATTGAGGACTATCAATTACGGAACCATATTTTTGTGCAGCCGCCGTCCAACCAATTATTTGTTTTTCTAATGACCCCATGTACGCTCGACTAGCCGGTTCTTTTATATACCCGTGTGCAGATACATCACCTGCAAATAAAGTACCACCAACACCTAGAACAGCAGTTAGAACAGCACCCTTGATAAAACCCTTCATTACTAACTCATTCCTCCCTTTGTTGTAAAATTTTTCTCTTTCCTACTATAATAATTCATTACATGTGTTGTAATCTCCTTCTTTATTTTTGATCACGTGAAATTTAAAGAATTTCACGTTCCCCAGCTCCTTTGTTCTTCAGCTTATTGACAAACACTCTTTGCATATAGCTTTCCATTTTAGTCACAGATACGAACACCCTATCAATCTCTTCTTGATCTTTTGGGAACTCTATAAAACACAAATCATCTGCAATATCATTTAACCCTGCGCTTGATATGTGTTCTGCATATTCTCAAGGTATTCTTGTATGGATTCTTCTACACCTATTATTAATAAAACACTGCAACCCTGAATCAAAAACTGCAGCTGGGTTCTTTACTTGTTATGTACTTCTCCTGAATTGTCTCTAATTAGAAGTAAGGCTGTTCCCCTTTCTCTTTAAAACAGTTGTTTTATTCAGAACCCTTGTAAAAAAGGAATTTTTCAACATCAAACAAATCTTATTTGACTTCCTTATCATTTAGGTTGGTTTTGAATGTAGCTTTGAATTAAAGTTGTGACGATTATAAGAATGTCGTAATGCCTTTTAAAGTTCTGTTCTTTTTATCTAAACGTGACATTATAATTGAACTACAGGTTTATAGAAAGAAAACAAAAAATTATAAGGAGGATTTTTGTGTTTCAAACCTTAAATCATTTTTTTAAATCTTGGGAGTTCGAAGCCGATGCAACACAAAGAATACTAAATTGTCTAACTGATGAATCACTTAAACAGGAAATAACTTCACAAAATTGGACTTTAGGCCGCATTGCTTGGCATACTGTTGCTGCCATTCGTATCATTACCTCAAACACAGACTTAACGTTTCACGCTCCAGCTGAAGATTATCCAGTTCCTTCTTCGGCCCAGTTTATAGCAGATAGTTATCATCAAGCCAGTAATGCATTTGTACAAGCATTAAAAACCCAATGGACTGACCATACACTTCAAGAACGTATCAACTTTATTGGTCAACAATTGCCAAATGGCTCACTTTTGATGTTTTTAATTCAACATCAAAATCACCATCGAGGACAAATGACTGTTCTTATGAGACAAGCAGGGTTAAGCGTTCCAGGTATTTATGGTCCAGCAAAAGAGGAATGGACAAAATTTGGTTTGGAACCCCCGCAAATGTAAATCAAGTGATTAATAAGATGTTAACCTATTACATTATAAAAACATGTTTTGATCAATCTTTTTTCAAAACATGTTCTTTCCTTTTTGTTCATTTATCAATATTGTTAATAACATAAATTTGATTAAGTTTTATTCCAAACTTAGACTAACTAATATTGCTTGCGTGACCAGGATTAGGTGACTATATTCGACTTCTATCGTTTTCGTTGAGATCGGCTTTTCACATTGTTTACACTTTATTTGACATTAACTTATTTTATCCATATTGCTCATGTCTCTTTTTATTGAGATTCCTCATAAAAAAAGCGCTCTGCTTGCTGCAGATGCGCTTCATCTCTCAATATTTTGTATCGCCAATGTTGCTGTATTCAATAATGGAACCTTTTAGGAAGAGGTAAGACTTAAAAGCTCTTAATAGTTCATTTCCACTCTTCCTTTAAAATTGCGTAATAATATTCATCCCACCATTCATTGCCTTTAGGAATACACTTTTTAAAAAAGCCTTCTCTTCTCATTCCAATTTTCTCCATAACTCGGTATGATGGAATATTCTCAGGTTGACACGTAGCTATAATCCTATGTAAGTTCATTTCTGTAAATCCATATTCCAAGATAGCTTGTGCTGCTTCAGAAGCATACCCTCTATTTTGATAATTTGGATTAAACACCCACCCGATCTCATATGTATGTTCACCAAAATACTTATAAAAAACAATATGGCCTATAAGACAATCTTCATCTATTAGTACTACAGGAAATTTTTCAGCCTTATCACCTTTGTTTTTATTTACAAATTCTTTTGCATCCTCTTCAGTAAAAACCCCTTCTGGTATATACTTCATAACATGAATATCTGATGTATACTCATATACAGCTTGCCAGTCTTTGAATTCAAATTCACGTATCAATAACCTTTTTGTTGTTATATACATTATAAAGTAGCTCCCATCAAAAATACTTCAACTTAATCTTTATTCGATATTAAGACAACAATAACCTCTTTAAATACTATCCTTATTCAACAATCTGGCCCTTACTTGAACAACAAAGGGGAGGTTGCCTCAGCTATATCTTCTTGTAACTTCTGCATACGCACACATTTAATTGGTCTAAATCTTGTTCTCCTGCTCTAATTGTTTCACTTACCGCTTTAATAATTCGGATAATCTCGTCTTTATTATTTTCATCATACTAAACCTGCTTTGCAGAAGGGCTTTTTATCTGCTGTGACGGAGTGTTTCAATCCGCTCACGAAATGTTGCATTATTATATAGTATAGCCTTTGCCACTCCATCGCTCGCTAGCCATACTATTAAAATTAATACCTTGATTGGTCTAACAAGCCTATTAATCAGCCTCATCTACCACTCATTTTTCATCCCATATGGAAAACCAAGGTATAATTTCCTTTCAAACACAGAAGGCGGATTTCCGCAGCTGCGACACCAGCAAAGAAATTGTTCGCTTTACTTGTTCCTCTTTTTGTGACTTTTTTTGATGAGAGTTGGTAACATGGATACTCAATTTATTGGCACTATAAGCAACATTACAACACTAGCAGATATTCATGAAATCCTTGCTATACTAGGTGTCAACTTGAATGTTTGAATTATCCTTAAACCAGAACAAGGACAATATATATTCACCCTCCACACCTTAATTAAAACTATCTTTCAATTAAATTTTTTTCAGTTTACATTCTCAAAATCTGTAGACGTACAAACATAAAGTTTCCCATACTCACTTTTTTATGGTGTAATCATCTTTACCTACAATCATATTTCCCTCTAAAGTATCAATCAAAAGTCCATCATATTCATCAGAGGGCAATGGATCGCCCAGAAACTCTTCAATATCTGTATAATTTTCACCCGTCCACTGAATAGCATCGACAACAACTGGTTTCTCTGTATTTCATTTGACAATACTCTTTTCTTTAAGAACCATAATGTAAGAACCCTCCGAATCTAGAGAGTTCTTTTATAATTGATAAATGTACCAACTGCATTATGTTCGTTGTCCATCGTCTTTCGTTTGTTGAATAAGGCTATTGATGATTTCAACGTACTTTAGTGTTGCTCAACTCTCATTCTCCTTTGAGCAATAGACAGCAATTACAATATTTCGATATAGCCTTCTGTTCCATGCACACGAATTCGTTGCCCATCTTTTATCAGTTGGGTAGCATTCTCCACTCCGACAACTGCTGGTAAGCCATATTCACGCGCGATAACTGCTCCATGGGTCATCAGTCCGCCAACTTCGGTGACTAGGCCTTTTATGGATACAAACAATGGTGTCCAGCTAGGATCAGTATAGGAGGTGACTAATATATCTCCATCCTCTAGAACAGCGTCTTTCATGTTTAAGATGACACGTGCCCGCCCCTCTATAACTCCGGAAGAAACAGCCAGGCCTGCAATAGCATCGGCTGGGAGATTTTCCCGATTATACTGCCCTGTAATGATTTCACCGTCAGAGGTAATCACACGCGGTGGAGTTAGTTTTTCATATAATTTGTACTCCTCTTTTCGTTTGCTGATGATCTGGTAATCTAGTTGATTGGTGCGTACAGCTTGGTGAAGTTCTTCAAACGTGAGATCAAATATGTCTTCTTTTTCATGGATAAGACCCGCTTGTACGAGTCGTTCGGCTTCTTTCAGTAAAGCCTGCTTATAAACGAAGTAGCGATGAACCATGCCGTATTTTGGATACTCCCGGTAACCGCTGAAATTCCGGATGATGTCGATCATTCGTTTGGTTTCTTTGGCTTTTTGTTCACCATCCGGTAATTGCTTCAATCGGTCTAATAACTCTTGTTCTTTCTTCAAAGCCTCCTGCCGCCCTTGCTCAAATTTCTGATGGCTGGCATTAGGCTCAAAGTTTTTGATATTATTCAGAATCATGGGGACAAGTGTAGTTGGTTTTTCGCTCCAACGAGCTCTGGAAATGTCGATTTCTCCGGCACATCGCATTCCATATTTACTGAGATAATCATAGATAGCGTCCAGAGCCTCCTGTCCACCCTCCAGTTGAAGCAGTTCATCCAAACAGTCATCCTCTTTTATATGCTGTAAATAATTAATGACTTCCGGATAAGGACGAATCACATCTGCGACATCCATTAACGCCAAACCCATTTCCGAAGTAATATTGCCCGGTACAGATTGAGAAAGCGTATCTGCTGCGTTTTTTTCACCCAACCACTTGTTCATATGTTCATTGACCCAACTTGAAGCATCCATAGCGGCTTTAATCACAGCCGAACTTTGCGGATCAAATAAAATCTTCTTTAATTGCTTGAGATCTTCCAGGATAAAATTAAATAAATCGGCTCCCGATTTCGTTTGGATAGTTTGTTTTAACTCTTCTATCGATGTTTGACTGCGCTTCATCAAATCAGAGACGATGGCCGGATCGTTTTCGATTTGTGCTTGAGCACCCGCAAACGGAATACCTTTACGGCTTTGACCGAGATTCTGTTCTTTTTTATCATTTGGTAACAATTTTATAAAGTCCCGCTCTATTATGGTCATGAGTGCGCCTTTTATGAGCGGATCGGATTCCATGGTATTTAATAAAGTTTCCCGGCCGACAGTTGTAGCCAGCCAATGTGCAACATCAACAAACAACCTCCCGCCGGCTATACGCATAGGTGCAGGAGTAATTAACAGGTAAAAAGACAACCCCAATGGTTTTATGGGATCTGTCATCATTTGCTGATGACCAACAGAAATATAGACGTGATTTTCTTGATCGCCGGTTTCAGGGATAGGGTATAAAGTCGTGACTGGCCGACTCTGGACAATATAAAATGTATCATCAGCCAAACACCATTCGATATCTTGCGGCTGACCGAAATAAGCTTCGATCTGTCTTCCGATGCATGCTAATTGTAAAATTTGTTCTTCAGTAAGGGTTTGAGTCATTTGTTGATCAGGATCAATCTGCCTTCTCTCTGTTCCGCCCTCTTTACGTCCATAGATAGCCAATTTTTTGGTTGCTATCCTCCTCTCGACGATTTCCTCATCGCGGACTTTATAATTATCGGCAGATACCAAACCGGAGACCAACGCTTCTCCAAGTCCAAAACCGGCATCAATGGATAGCAGCTTTCGGTTGGAGGTAATTGGATCAGAGGTGAATAAAATCCCTGAAGCCTGCGGAAAAACCATCTTTTGAACGATAACTGATAAATAAACTTGCCTGTGATCGAAACCATTCTGCATACGGTAGATGACCGCGCGGTCCGTAAACAGTGAAGCCCAACATTTGCTGATATGCTGCAAGATCTCATCTTTGCCGATAATATTTAGATAGGTGTCTTGCTGACCGGCGAAAGAGGCATGTGGTAAATCCTCAGCCGTCGCACTGGACCGCACTGCGTAGGCATGTTCCTCGCCTAACAGAGAGAGATAATGAGTAACTGCTTTTACAACGTCAGAAGGAATTTCCACTTCCATAATGATTTGCCGTATCTTCCTGCTGATTTCACCAATTTGGTCTCGATCCTCTGCTTTTAGCATGGTTAGTCGATCCAACAAAACATGATACATTTCGTTTTGTTCGATGGCTTTTTGGTATCCCACTGTTGTAACACAAAATCCTTCCGGTACTTGTATCCCTTGAATTTTTGATAATTCCCCTAAATTTAACCCTTTTCCCCCAACGAGCAAAAGCTGTGTTTTTTCCATTTCGTGAAAATCAAGAACCAAAGAATTCATTCTACATCTCCCCTTCAAAAAAAATTGACGAGAGCTTTCCAGCATGATATAATAAAAATATAAGATGGGTATTTATAACTTTTTACACAGAAAGCGCACGCGGTCTGATTATATCACCGTGTCTGTTTTTGTGCAATACAAAAAGAACCTGGGCAATTTCACCAGGTTCTTTCTTCATTTCCCGCTACCATTAGTACATAAAAAAACTTTGTTCGAGCCGACTCCGTTACTGCATAATCCCCTAAAGAAATCCTGAATTAGTTTTTGTATAAGGAAGTTCTATTTATTTGAGACTCATAGTGTTTAAAATATACAGCCTGGATATACTTTTATTTCGAATAATAAGTTCCGATCCATATTCAACATCCAACTTTTATTTTGGGTATTGTTTCGATATTAAATTTTTATAAGCCTTTATAGCTTTGTTTTTCGCAACAGCATATTATCTTTGTTAACCATGCCTCTAAGTTGTAAGCTTTTCTGATAATATCTAATACCTGCGAATCCATTGCATAAAGGCTACCTCCACCATTTAATCTCGATTTCCAATAATCTAAAGACTTATTAAGGTCAAGTGAGCTTTTTTTATTCTCGGGCTCAACTACCTCATTTTTTCTGAGAGCTGAATTATTTCCTCCATACCCTTCTGTAGCAGCTGCAGAATGCTAAGAATTTCGGATCTTTGGTTACATCATAATTAGATGTGCTAATCACCTTGTTCACTCTCTTTCAAAATCAATTTTTAGCTGTAAATAAAGTGCCTGAACGCAATGCTAAATGCTCGGAGCTTTGGTTTGATTAAAGTTAATGACATCCCAAACAAAATCGTTTCCTTCAGATATTTTTCCCGTAATTTGCACATGATAAAGGTGGTGACGCTTCTCCTGCTATGGTTTTTGGTGAATCAATGAAAGCGAAAGCTACTACTGCTAGAAGAAACAAGCAGTACATATGTAATTCTCTTCTTCATTTTCTAAATCCCCTTGGAACAAGTTTACTTGTAAATGCCGTCAACCGAATGGAATTGTTTGATAATTGACTAAAGGGGTCTTTTAGAACTAGGGTACTTCTATAACTATGCGAGGGAATCTTGACACTTACAAACGGCTACTTTGTTTGTACTCAATATATTTCGTGATATATTAAAGAAAACCATACAAGCGAGGAGAAATCATGACCAAACATCAGATCTATACAATGAGTATCGCAAGGGTCTATCCCCTTTATGTTACGAAGGTGGAGAAAAAAGGACGTACGAAAACAGAAGTAGATGAAATCATCCGTTGGTTAACAGGATATAGCCAGGAAGAGTTAGAAGCGCAACTGGAAAAACAGACAGACTTCGAGACCTTCTTTGCGGAAGCCCCCCAACTGAATCCTTCACGAGCTTTGATCAAAGGTGTGGTCTGCGGTGTCCGAGTGGAAGACATCGAAGAACCAACTATGCAGGAAATTCGTTATTTGGATAAGCTGATCGATGAGTTAGCAAAGGGAAAAGCGATGGAGAAGATTTTGCGGAAATAATTTTTTGTTTAATGTTTAACGCATTAGAAACATTATTGAGCAATGGGTGTTACTAATTTGTCAACTCTTGATTAATCATTTGCTAATTAAATTCAAAAGACCGCACTGTAAAATACAGTCAGTGTGGTCTTTTGTCATCAAAATAAAATTTTAATGGAAAGTTTGTTACCACAAATGCAAAGTAAGAAACGAAAGCGCCCATGCTAATATCCCGAACATTACAAAGAACCTAAGAAAAGTTTCATATTTTGTAAGTCTTCGTTCTCTTTTTATTTTACTCAATCTCCAATAAAGGGCGTAGCCGGAGAACAATAAAATTATTTGTCCAAGTTGCGACACAGATTCTAAAAATTCTATACCATTCATTGATTTTCACCTCGTTTATTGAGAAAAGTTATATTTTTATTATCTCAGATGAAAAACCACTTCCAACGATTTAAGTAAAAATAAGTAATCTGTAATGTGTCTAATGGTATAATAAATGATGTTTTCTGTATTCAGCAGAACCAAAAGTGTTGGTGACAAAATACGTTATGTTTCTCTATTAAAGCAGCAAATTAACATTGTAGATTTATCATCGTATTTTTTTGATTTATGTCCACCAGTAAGCCCAGCTCTGTGAAGTGCTTCCCTGCAAGTGTATAAGAAACTGCTCTCAGAATCGCTTTTGAGCGGTTATTTACTACTAATCCCATCCATTACAAACCCGAGTTTCCTTCTCTTTTCATTATCCACTTCAAATAAACTCAGCTGCTGATTAACATCTTCCTCAATATTTGATAACGTAACTGAGATACTTCTCACTGTTTTACCCGAGTAAAACTTAGTAAAGAGCATTACACCTTTTACGATATCCCAGGTGATTTCTCCTGCGCTTTCTAGCTGTTTGGCCTGTTCAATTTGCACTGCAAGCTGCACCTGAGCCGGTTCAAGATTCTCGTACCCTACTTTCATTCCATGTAAATTTTACCATAATCAACTATTTCAATAACAGAAAAAGACAGCCAAATCTGACTGCCTTATACATCGCATTATCTTGTTCAATAATAATTTTCTGCGGTATAATAGCGCCATTCCCAAAAAGCTTCCCCATTGGAGAGTATATACCGGTCTAGAAATATCTCAAAATTTAAATTTAATGGTGTATACTCCCCTATTTCTAATATAAAAAGATAGTTGGGATCCCCTTTATCCAATTTATCTTTATCGATCATTAAATGGCATTCTTCCAATAAGTAGCCAATTGGGATACCATTGATACCTTCAAACAAATCCTCATATTTTAGTTCCTCTTCAATCTCTTCAAGGCTAAATAGCTGAAGTCCTCCACCTATATTCTCCCCGTCAGCAAGTATCTGAAAAATTCTCGCACCATTATGTAGTGTAATAAACTTCTGATAATCAGCTGGAAGGGTAATCTGGTGTTTAGCTTCAAAACTTTGAATGTCATCATGATTGCTTTGTCCTTTGAAAATGTAACAAGGAACTCCATGATATATCCCTCAGAACAAAACAATAGTCAAATACCTCACCCCATTATTGTTCTTGTAACGAGAATAAACGTCCCATTTGGCATACAAATTTCAAAAGATATGAACAAATCGTGATAGACGCCCTTTTTACTGAATATAATGCAATAAATTTAAAAAAGAGGTGCCTCCCAAAAGTGAATTCTCTAATGGATGAAGACATGATGAAGATCATTAGAAACGGCCTTAGCGCTTCGCATCATCCAAAGCATATTATTGTAGTGGGAGCTGGATTGGCCGGGCTTGTATCAGCATCTTTGCTAAAAAATGCCGGTCATAGAGTAACGATTCTCGAAGCGAGCGGCAGACCAGGCGGCCGTGTCTGCACTTTGAGGTCTCCCTTTAGTGATGGATTGTATTTAAATGTTGGTCCGATGCGTATACCGAATAACCATTTGCTAACCTTAGAATATATAAAGAAATTCAGACTGCCAACAAATGTATTTATCAACAGAACCCCCATGGATATCATATATACGAATGGAATCAAAACACGTCTCCATATTTTTGAACGAAATCCTCAGATATTAAGATACCCCGTTGCACCGAACGAAAAAGGGAAATCGGCTGAAGAACTATTGCTTTCTGTATTGCAGCCTATATTAAACTTTATTAATCAAAACCCTGCAAGAAATTGGCAGATTGTTGAAAACCAATACAAGAATTATTCATTAAGCTCTTTCTTAAGCACTTTCTTTTCATATGGCGCGATCGATATGATTGGTATACTTCTGGATATGGAAGCGTATATGGGGATGTCTCTTGTTGAAGTGTTACGAGAATCCATCTTTTTTTCATCGCCTTCTCATTTCTATGAGATAACAGGCGGTATGGATCGGCTTCCTTACGCGTTTCTTCCTCAACTGAAAACAAATATTCTATACCATCAAAAAATGATGGGAATTTCTCAAAATGAGAACAACGTTACGATCCATTGTCAGCATCAACAAACAGCAGAACATACAACGTTCACAGCTGATCTCGCTATTGTAACCATTCCTTTTTCAACATTGCGATTTGTGAAAGTCGAACCATACCATTCTTTTTCCTACTATAAACGGAGGGCAATTCGCGAACTGAACTATATGAGCGCAACAAAAATCGGCATAGAGTTTAAAAGCCGATTTTGGGAAAAAGCCGGGCAGCGCGGCGGGAAATCTATTACTGATCTTCCGATTCGATTTTCGTATTATCCAAGCACTGGTATTGGAGCAAATGGACATGCTGTTGTTCTGGCGAGTTATACATGGGCAGACGAGGCACTGATGTGGGACAGTCTTTCAGAAGGTGAACGTATTCAGTATACGTTACTGAATTTATCTGAAATATATGGCGATATTGTATGGTCTGAATTTGTGTCCGGCGCCTCTTTTAGCTGGAGTCAGAACCCTTATTCGGCGGGGGCCTTTACAGCTTTCGAACCAGGACAAGAATTAGAGCTGTATCCTTATATTCCTGTCCCTGAGGGAAGAATACATTTCGCAGGAGAACATGTCTCACTCACTCATGCGTGGATGCAAGGCGCGATTGAATCTGGAATCCGTGCCGCTTATGAAATCAGTCGTTTACCTTAGATCTTGCTTACCTCTTATGCTAAAGCTCGTTATGTAGCAAATATTTCATATAGTCAGATCATGATCAGATGACAAATTCATTCAATAACAAAGTAACCCTTGCAATCTTTCACCCACCATGCTATATTCATATAGCGATGAGCTGAATTGTGTAAGCCGATGTACATGCCCTTTGCGGCACACACGAATGTGGCGTGTGGTGCATCGCCTCAATACGCAAAGACGTTTGCCTTAGGCAAACGTCTTTTTTGTGTTATCCGATTTTTGTGCCGTTTGGAACGGGCTGATCCGGCTGCAGTAGGACGACATCGCCCTGGCCGGGAATGCCGCCGAGAACCAGCACTTCTGATTTAAATCCCGCGATCCGGCGCGGCGGAAAGTTGACAACTGCTATGATTTGCTTGTTGATGAGATTTTCCGGCTGGTAACGCTTCGTGATTTGCGCGCTCGATTGTTTCATGCCGATTTCTGCTCCAAAATCAATCAACAGTTTAATCGCCGGGACTCTTGCCTCAGGAAATTCCTCCGCTTTTACAATAGTGCCTGTTCTGATATCTAATTTCTCAAAGTCCTCAATGGCCGCCATATCAATAACTCCTTTTTCTTTTATTATAAAAGAGATATCCAAGGTTCGTTTAACCAAAGAACCATCATTTTTTATCCGAATATAAGGTGTTTCGATATAGCCGGGGCGGCATGCCTGTACTTTTCGTGAACCATCTAGTAAATGAAGATAGATTTTGAAAGC
The DNA here is from genome assembly GCF_023238245.1 of Bacillus rugosus. Taxonomy (NCBI): domain Bacteria; kingdom Bacillati; phylum Bacillota; class Bacilli; order Caryophanales; family Bacillaceae; genus Bacillus; species Bacillus rugosus. Next base: position 2,094,992 of record NZ_CP096590.1, read on the forward strand.
CCAGAGCCTCGCTCACGACAGTAAGGGTTTCATTTTTCTCCATCACCATTCGTTTCGCTTCCTCAAGGCGAAGATCAGCGATATAGTTCTGCGGGGACTTACCCGTCTGCTTTTTGAACCAGCTTGAATAGTAAGCTGGGTGGTAATGCTCTATTTCTGCCAGCTTCTTAATCGTCAGCTGCTCAGATAAATGGCTGTGAATGTATGCAATTGAGGCGTAGGTATGGGATTGCAGCTTTTCTTTTATGTATTGAACAAGCATATGAAGCGAGTTTGCTGTGCCGGCCTTTGCTTCCTCTGTCAGCAAGTACCTGATTGAAGACCAGAAAGGATCAAGCGCAGCTTCAATTCCCGATCCTGCATGATATTCGTCAATTTTCATCGCATAAAGCGGAACGTCCAGTACAAGACATTCATTTCGGCCGATTGAACGGAAACGATGCTCACACTCCGGCGGGATATATAAAAAATGATCCGGTCTTAATTTTACCTGGCGCCCTTCTGTCTCAAGATCAATACTCCCTTCAAGCGGAAAAAGAAATTGACTGTATTCGTGCTTATGTGAATGATAAAGTCGTGTATATGTCCGTTTTTCGCAAATAATCTCTTGAAGCGAGTCCATCAGCAAACCCCTTCCTTTGGTCATTTTTTGATCCGATAATGATGTTCCGATATAGTCGAAAATCCGTTTTTTTTATATAAAGAAATTGCCGCCAGATTTTCTTTCAGCACTTGCAAATACATGTACTTCGCTCCGTTATTGATTGCCCATTCAGTCAACGCCCTAATTATTTGAGTTCCTGCTCCTTTTCCTCTATGCTGCTTGGCTACAACGATGTTGCTGAGTCCCCCGTAGCCATCAATGACAGAAGCCGTTCCAACTGCTGTCAGACTCTCTTGGTCATACATCGTGAAAAAGGCTTTACACGGCGGCATGCGTTCAAAAATGTTTGTGTAGCCTCGGTGCCGCTCCGGCGAAAATCCTTCCAATCGTATAAAATCATCAATCCAAACAGACGACGGCTCCTGTTCCCGCTTGTATGTAAATCGGCTGTTGTCATCAGTATGGCTCATAATGTCCCGGCACAATGCTGTCATTTGAAAGCACTCGTCTGCCTTTTCATATCCGCTGTCTGCCAATGCGTCATCAAGCCCATTCGGAGATGCATTGCTGATATGAAAACAAACAGGCAAGCCTAAGTTTTTATAAAAATGCTCGGCCGCTTGCTGGTAATCTCCTTCAGGTGTAACCGCAGAGGTCCACACACTGTTCGCCCTTTTGGTTACGCCAAAGTTCGCTCTGAGAAGCCATTGTCCCATCCTTTTCTGAATATAAGACGGCCATGAAACTGCCGCTAACCGCTCTATTTTGTGAATGTCACCCATAGCCTGTCTCTCCCCTATGTATACTACCATGACATTATACAATATTCAGAAATATAAGACATCTATTTATTAGTTTACATAATATTTTTATTGTTTATTAATAATCCTGACAAAAATGTCTGAATTGAAAATGACAGGCTTTCTGAAATATCCTCTTCACGTTCAAATGCTTCTTTTGCGATTAAAGCAGTAAAGCCATGCAGCAAACTTCTGAGCCCCCTTGTCGCATGAATGGCAGTCTCTTCGCTTGCATAGCCGTTTTCAATGAGCAGCTGCGTGACAAGCTGAACAATTTGTTCTGAGACGATTTCCGCCCTTTTGTCCTGAACCTTAAGCAAAGCCGCCTCATAATATCCGGGATTTTGAACTGCAAAATCTACATATGCATGAGCTAAAGAGAGCATAGCGATATCTCCCTTTTGTTCGGTTACGGAGTCGGCCATTTGATCATAAAGCCTTGTCAGTCCGCTGACAGCAAGCTCTGTTTTGATTGCTTGCAGCCCGTTGACATGATTATACAGCGATGGAGGGCGAACATTCATTTTTTTAGACAGTGCGGCAAGCGTGACACTATTCAAACCTTCCTGATCGGCAATCTCCGCTGCCGCGTCTACAATCATGTTTTGGTTCAATCCTATTCTGGGTGACATGCTATCATCCTTTCTTTGCTTTTTGTATCGCCTGTTTCATCCGCTCTGAGGGTGATCTCAGAAAATTCCCATGTCCGACTGCGAGACAGGAAGGCGCCTTGTCGGCGAGCAATTGTGCGCTTTTGATGGCCTCCTCCTTATTCCATGTGGCGAAGGCAGGAAAAGGAAACGTCCATTTTACCTGGCCTGATACAGCGATTCCTCCGCGTAATTGAAATGCATCTCCTGCTATTATAGTGCCGTTCCTTGTATCAAGAAATGACATGCTGCCCGGTGTATGGCCTGGTGTAGAAATTGCAAGCAGAGAACCAATTGTTTCACCGCCCGTCAGCAGATGGTGCGGCTTTGTTTGAACGTGTTTCGGAATACCTCCTTTTATAGGTGTCTGCGGCTCATCATGACGCAAGGATGTATCACCTTGCAGAAGGAAAGAATCCCGTTCTGAGATCATCACCTTTGCATGAGGAAACGCTTGTGTCAATGCATCAAGTGATCCGACATGATCCCCATGTGCATGGGTCAGTAAAATATGCTGAACCGGTTTTCCCAGCTGATTTACAGCTTGAATAATTCCTTTATAGCTGCTTGGCAGTGCGGCATCAATAAGGGTGACTTCGTTTTCTTCCTCTACTAAATAGCAATTGACCGGAAACAAGACCGGAAAAAAAGTCAGCTGCCAAACCGTTTGATACTGGGTAACTCTCATTTTTTATTCCTCCTAACAAAAACTAATGGCGTTAGTTTTATTATTAACTAACACCATTAGTTTTTCAAGCGTTTATTAACTTTTTATGGCGACATATATATTCACTTGCGCCCGTTGTGGTACTGCTGCACTTTGATCATATATCTCAAAGTCACCTGTATAAGTACGCAGATGACGCTTATCCCAAGTCCAAATTTCCTTCCATGTTTCAAGCACAATCTCTTCAATAGGGCCGATTCTGGAAGTGAATACAGCATAAGCGGAAGCTGGCAAATCAATGCTTTCATATGATTCCAGAAGGGTGCTGTCCTCTTGAAACGTTCCGACTGAAAACGTGTAAAACCCTTTCGTCTCCTGTTCGTAATTGGAATACAAGGCGATAATGCTCTGATCTTTTGCCTGTGAAAAAAGAACACTCCTATCCTGCTTCCAGAATTGGTCCCACAGTGCCGGGATCCGTCTTACTTCCGTCATTTCCAATGCGTTGCTGGTCCGCTGTGACAGTCCGGTAAACCATTTCTGTTCTAAGTGTGTCATATGTGAAAAACTCATACGATCCCTCCTTTTTACCTAGATTATAAAAAAAGAAACCTGACAGCAGTGTGTCAGGTTTCATATACTTTTTGCATTTGATGAATGGTTTCTTTTACTTTATCCCTTATATGAAGAGGTTGCAAAACCTCAATATCCTTTCCGAACTGCAGCAAAAAACCGATCAGCCATTGATCTTCGGGAAGAGAAATCACTGCCCGGCAGTTTTCACTTTCATCACAATGAAGCACTTCATTTCCGAACCATTCACGTATGCGCTGACGTGCAGGCGGCTGAACAAGAATAATCAGTTCAGTTAAACGGTCCTTTTGGTACCAGCACCTATCCCACGGCAAGGAATCCAGCTGAATGTCTTTTCTGATATAGGAATGATGTAAAATGGTCAGATCTTTCATTCGGTTAAGTTTAAAAAAGCGAAAATCGTTTCTAACCAGACAATAGGCATATAAATACCAGTGCCCCGCCTTGCAAACCAATGTGTAAGGTTCCGTTTCCCGTTGAAGTGTTTCCCCGCTTGCGTTTGTATATGTAAATAATATCGTTGACAATCGATCGATGGCGGCGCTGATTTTCTCACGAAGCTCCTTTTGATCCTCAGTCTGGCCCCAAGCCGTCATGTCAATAAACCATTTTTCAGTTTGGTGCTTAAATGCTTCAGCAGACTGCTCCGGTATGAGGTGCTTGATTTTTTGATAAGCTGTGCTGTGAGAAACAGGTTCATACATAGATGAGACACTCTGCAAAGCGGAAGCGATCGCAAACAGCTCTTCCTCTTTCAGCCATTCTCTCTCAAGCCGATATGTCTCCATAATGCCAATCCCGCCCCCGGAGCCCTGTGAGGTTACAATCGGAATACCAGCTCTATTGATCGTCTCAATATCACGGTAGATTGTTCTGACGGACACTTCAAACAGCTCAGCAAGTTCGGCGGCCTGCACTTGTTTTTTGCTGATTAATAACACAACCATCGCTAACAAACGTTCCAGTTTCATTCTGTGCACCTTTTCTTCTTTTATTTTACAATCATAACATTTTTATAAAGCTTGGGCATATCTATTATTCGGCCCAAATACCCCTTGCATATGTTATGAAAACAGGGGTTTCCCCTTCTTTTTTGTGTTCAGTATTGATTTCAGCTACTATTTCGAACCGGATAAGCATACACTTCTCAACGGAGGGGATTTCACATCATGCATCTAACACTTCAAAGCGTTTATCCTGCCATGATTATCATCTTTTTTCTGTATAAAAAAATTAAAAGGTCCATCGGATATCAGCCGCTGAAGCCTCGCTGGCTGTTCACCCGTATGATTCTTTTCTCGCTGTTTGCTTTTGGTCTTTCAATATTCAGCGTCATTCACCCTTTTCTATATGGATATCTCATTTTCGGCATTCTTGGCGGATGGCTCCTTGTCGTTTTCGCAAAGAAAAACATCTCCTTTGAAAAACGCAGAGGAAAAATTTATTTTCGGACTCATATTTGGGTAGAAATGATTCTCTTAACCTTGTTTCTATCAAGATTTCTGTATCGAGTGACAGAGCTTTATCTTACTTCGCCTGATCTAAACAGCATTGGATCTTACAGTCAGTCAATTGGAACGGATCCTCTGACAATTGGCGTCTTTTTTCTGATAGCTGTTTATTATATCGGTTTTTCTTCTTTTGTCATCAAGCTCAGCAGAAACGAACTCGATCAGAACGGACACAATAAAGAAAAAGACATCCTTGCCCGCTAACAGCGATTAAGCAAGGATGTCTTTTTTAATCATGTTGTGTATGGTGGATCATTTGCTGAAGAACATCTAAAACGTGTTCATCCTCCGGTGAATAATAAATGGATGTTCCTTCTCTGCGCGATTTGACAAGCCGGAGATTTTTTAAGAATCTGAGCTGGTGGGAAACTGTGGATTGCAATAAATTCAGCTTTTCTGCAATTCCGTTTACTGCATGTTCACCCTGAGATAATAAATGGAGAATTCTGATTCTGGTAGGATCAGAAAGCGCTTTGAATGTTTGCGCGACTAGAAACAAGGTTTCCTCATCCAGATCAGCAGCCGTCCGGTCCGTTTCTCTAAATTCAGTCATCTGTATCACCTTTCTTTATTCATAGTTTTATCTTATAACAAATGCGCTTGGGTGCAAACCAGCCTGCTTGTGTTCCAATTCAATCTCATAGTTTAAATTTATGTTTCAAATCAGGTTTTTACTTGGTCTGATATATCGTTCTATGTCATAATAAAATGGTCATACTGCTCCAAACATTGAGGGTGAAACACAGTGAAGAAAAAGAGAAAAGGCTGTTTCGCTGCTGCGGGTTTTATGATGATTTTTGTCTTTGTCATCGCCTCTTTTTTATTGGTCTTGCTTTTTTTTAACCGGGATTTAATCAAAAAACTTCCGATCGATACGAAAACGATTGTTTTGGAACGTTTAACAGATTATAAACCGCTGGTGGAAGACGAGCTTGAAAACCAAGGACTCTCAAATTATACATCGCTCATTCTTGGCATGATGTATCAGGAGTCAAAAGGAAAAGGCAATGATCCCATGCAGTCCTCTGAATCTCTGGGGTTAAAACGCAATGAGATAACAGACCCTCAACTCAGTGTTAAACAAGGCATCAAGCAATTTACCCTCATGTACAAGACCGGTAAGGAAAAAGGTGTGGATTTGGATACCATTATTCAAAGCTACAACATGGGGGCAGGTTACATTGATTTTGTAGCTGAACATGGAGGAACGCATACTGAGGAATTGGCAAAACAATACTCCGAGCAGCAAGTCAAAAAAAATCCCGATCTGTATACTTGCGGGGGAAATGTGAACAATTTCCGCTATCCGTATTGCTACGGTGATTACACGTATGCAGAAAAAGTAAAAGAAAAAACAAAAACTGTTGAAGAATCTTTGCAGGTTGCAACACTTGAAACCATGGAATCAAAGGCTCATAAATAGGAGTCTATCAATTTACTGACAAAAGCCCAAAACAGATTTGGGCTTTTGCCATGTTTAAAAACTTTAAAAAAGCCATACAGAGTATGGCTTTTAATAATAAGGTGATATCATCAGATATACAATAACGCCTGTAAGGCTTACATACAGCCACAGCGGCATTGTCCATCTGGCTATTTTTTTATGGCGTTCCACCTGCATGCTGAAGCCTCTGATCAGCGTAAACAGCGCAAGCGGCACAATGATTGCAGAAAGGCAGATATGCGTAATTAAAATAAAGAAGTAAATCGTGCGCATAATACCTTCTCCGCCATACAGCGTATTCTCAGCAATCGAGTGGTAAACAACATAGCAAATCAAGAATAGTAATGTTGTTGTGAATGCTGCTAAAATAAAGCGTTTATGAGCTTTGATATTTTTCTGTTTAATCATAATCAGCGCGGCCAATAAGAAGATAAACGTAAAGCTGTTGAATATCGCATTCAGCATGGGCAAAATGTGAATATTCGCATGGCTGAACTGATCTAATTTAGGCATAAAAAACAGCACTGCGATTAAACCGTTAATCAGAACTGTCAGCGTAAGGACAATCCCCGTATAATTTTTCGGTTTATTTTCTGTTTGATTCATTTGGTGACCTCTCCTAATTTGTACTGGCTATCCAAATCGTATGCAAATTCAAAGAAGATGTCAACGTTTTCGATTGCTTCGTCAGAAATTAGACACACTTCAAAGGCCGGCGGCTTTTAGCCCCGGCCCTGTTAGATTTACGCCTCTTTGATCAAATGCTCAACAGCCTTATGTTCATTTTCATTCAGCAGGTTCTTTTGGATTTTCGAATGAATGGGTTTATTCATATGCTGATCCAAGATATCCGCCGTTTCTTTATCACCGGCGATGACCATTCGTTCCCATCTTTTCGCGGCCGCTTTTTGATCTAGATTGGCAGCCAGCCGCTTATACAGTCTCGTTTGGTTCTCCGTCACATGTTCCCTCATTCGGTTCTCTTCCAATGGCACCGTTTTTTTTGCAGAGGAATGGAAATTCTCCCAAGACTCATTGATGATATTGTACTCATAATGCTCAACCGCCTCAATCTTTCCTAAAACGGTTTCAATAATTTTCACTTCATGCTGCTGAGTTAAAATAAACGCCGTACTTGGGTACGTTTGGCGCAAATCCTTCAACTGATCCAGAACGGCTGTTTCTTCCCAGTAAAATCTTGTTTCTACAGGGATTTGAAGCTTAATTGGTTCCCATATACCGCTGTCGGAAACAAAAAATACGAGACTGCGGGGCATGTCTTTTCCCATTTCATTAAGGTATTGATCAATTTTCGTTCTGATTCCATCAAGACACTTCTCTTCCCCTGGATCACTTGCTGCCAAATACTCCTTTAATCGGCCGAAGCCTGATTTTAGCGCAATTTTCCATTCTCCCCCCTGCTGCTCTGGATCTCTCATGTCTGTATTAAGATATAGGGAGAGAATTTTATCCGGCGGTTCCAATTGGACATACTGTAATTTGTTAATCAATGAATCAATCGCCATTCCGATTCCTCCTTTTTCACAGGTTAGTTTCCTTTTTCCTCTCTTAAAAACGATCAAACCTTCCTTTTCGCAATTTCTAGTAATAATGGATTTGTTATTTACAATGCCCCTCTCATCTAATACAATTGGTAACTGTGTTTCTAAGCTGTTTTTTGAAAGGAGATTGATCTTGTTTACTGTTAAAGAAAAAAATCGTCAAGAACTTGAGGAAGAACTACTTGATTTAGAATTTCAAATTTACCGCATGCAAGAGAATATGAAGGACCTATCTAAAGATGCCAAAGTGCTTGGTATTGATCAATCGAAACATGAAGAGTGGATGATCGTTTCCTCGATTGATGATGGCCAAACATGCAAAATTATGCTTACCGATTGTAAAACGGCTTATAGAGGAAAAGGCTGCTTTTCACTTGTAGCATCTTACAAGGACGATGCCATTCATATCGGCGACATAAAAGGCCCTCCGAATCACGGCTTTGGTTCCATTTGCATGAAATATTTAAAAGATATCGCCAGAGACCACAACATACCGAAAGTCACCGGTGACATTGCCAAACGGGACTGGAATCACGTAGACCGGCTGATTCATTTTTATGAAAAACATCAATTCAAAGTATCCGTCGATCATGATACACAATCAGGCTGCATTAAGTGGGTTGATTTGTAAAAAATTCTGGAAGAATGAGCCAAGATGTGCTGTAATGGTGTAAAACCATTAATGGAGGGCTCTATGTACGCCTCAAAACTGAAAAAGGGAGACGAAATTCGGATCGTGTCTCCCGCGACCAGCATGTCTATATTATCGAATGAAGCAAAAATGCAAGCAAAAACTGCGTTAGAACGCTTAGGTTATCGGGTAACCATCGCTGAACATGCCAATGAATGTAACGAATTTGATTCATCCTCTATCGAGTCAAGAGTCCATGACCTGCACACTGCTTTTTTTGCCCCGGAGTCAAAGCAATTTTAACGACACTCGGCGGTTTCAATTCAAATCAGCTGCTGCGTTATCTTGATTACGAGAAAATCAAACAGCATCCTAAAATTCTGTGCGGATATTCCGATATAACAGCTCTTTGCAACGCCATTTATCAAAAAACGGGCCTTGTTACTTATTCAGGCCCCCACTTTTCAACATTTGCAATGAAAAAAGGGCTTGATTATACACAAGAGTATTTTCTTTCTTGCTGCGCTTCGGACGACTCGTTTGAAATTCTTCCTTCAAGTGAGTGGAGCGATGACCGCTTGTTTATGGATCAAGAAAACAGGCGTTTTTATCCTAATAACGGCCCTGTTGTAATCCAAGAAGGTTATGCGGAAGGCACTTTAATTGGCGGCAATCTATGCACACTTAATTTGTTGCAGGGAACAGAGTATTTTCCTGAAACAGAACATACCATTTTATTGATTGAAGATGATGATATGTCAGACATCCACATGTTTGACCGCGATCTGCAATCACTCATCCACCTCCCCGCTTTTTCTCATGTAAAGGCGATTTTGATCGGCAGATTTCAAAAAGCATCAAACGTATCAATGGATCTTGTTAAAGCCATCATTGGCACAAAAAAAGAATTATCCGGTCTCCCAATCATCGCAAATGTAAATGCCGGACACACCTCACCAATTGCCACGTTTCCTATAGGGGGAACATGCAGGATTGAAGCTGTTTCAGGCACCTCACGAATATGGATTGATAAACATTAATCAGCTTGTAAATTTCTTTTTACAAGCTTTTTTAACGCAAACATTTGTGCAAGCACGAGGAGGTATGACAAATGTCATATCTGATGCATGATGTGTGCTACTACAAAGGACTTCTCTCATTCGCGTATACTGAACGGAGACACACAATGAGAGGATACTTACTATGACTGAACAAACCATTGCGCATAAACAAAAACAGCTGACAAAGCAAGTTGCTACTTTTGCTCAGCCCGAAACAAAAAACAGCCTGATTCAGCTTTTGAACACGTTTATTCCCTTCTTTGGACTATGGTTTCTGGCTTATCTCAGCCTCAATGTCTCCTATCTCCTTACGTTAGCATTAACAGTGATTGCCGCAGGATTTTTGACAAGAATTTTTATCATCTTCCATGACTGCTGCCATCAATCATTTTTCAAACAAAAGCGCTATAACCATATTCTCGGTTTTGTAACAGGTGTTCTGACTTTATTCCCGTATCTTCAATGGCAGCACAGCCATTCAATTCATCATGCGACAAGCAGCAATCTGGATAAACGCGGCACAGGAGACATCTGGATGTTAACTGTAAACGAATATAAAGCTGCATCCAGACGAACAAAACTTGCATATAGACTTTATAGAAATCCGTTTATCATGTTTATTCTCGGACCGATTTATGTTTTTCTGATCACCAACCGTTTTAACAAAAAAGGTGCAAGACGTAAGGAGCGTGTGAACACACACCTTACGAATCTGGCGATTGTGGCGTTGGCTGCTGCTTGCTGTCTAATCTTTGGCTGGCAATCGTTTTTACTGGTGCAAGGCCCTATTTTTCTGATCTCAGGTTCAATCGGTGTATGGCTGTTTTATGTGCAGCATACATTTGAAGATTCTTATTTTGAAGAAGATGAAAACTGGAGCTACGTCCAGGCAGCAGTGGAAGGCAGTTCATTTTATAAACTCCCGAAACTGCTTCAATGGCTGACAGGCAATATCGGGTACCACCACGTTCACCATTTGAGCCCAAAGGTGCCTAACTATAAGCTTGAAGTTGCTCATGAACATCATGAACCATTAAAAAACGTACCGACAATTACCTTAAAAACAAGTCTGCAGTCACTTGCATTCCGCCTTTGGGATGAAGATACAAAACAATTTGTATCATTTCGGGATATCAAACATATACCTTCCAGCCTTCCGCCTGATTCAACAGAAAAACAGAAACTGCGGAAGAACGCCTGATGATGAAGGAGGTCTTCTTTTAGAAGGCTTCCTTTTTATTGTTTGAGGGTGCATTCTGGCTTTCGCAATGATAAAGTTACATGTAAGATGAAAAGCTGAAAATGAGGTAATATCATGATTAAAAAACATTTTACATTTCAAAAACTTAGCGGGATTACGCCCTATATATGGACGATATTTTTCATCCTCCCCTTCTACTTTATATGGAAATCATCATCTACAGTTGTTATCATTGTCGGCATCATATTGACGCTTTTATTTTTTTCGGTATATAGATTTGCATTTGTCTCAAAAGGCTGGGCCATTTATTTGTGGGCGTTTTTGTTAATCGGCATTTCAACCGCCTCTATTACTATGTTCAGTTATATTTATTTTGCTTTTTTTATCGCATATTTTATTGGAAACATAAAGGAACGCGTCCCCTTTCATATTTTATATTACGTCCATTTAATAAGCGCAGCCGTTGCAGCTAATTTCAGTCTCGTATTAAAAAAGGAATTTTTTCTGACTCAAATTCCTTTTGTCGTCATTACACTCATTAGCGCGATTTTATTGCCCTTTAGCATAAGAAGCCGCAAGGAGCGCGAACGGCTGGAAGAAAAACTCGAGGATGCAAATGAACGGATTGCTGAGCTGGTAAAATTAGAAGAGCGGCAGCGAATTGCCCGTGACCTCCACGATACACTTGGGCAAAAGCTTTCTCTAATCGGTTTAAAAAGCGACTTGGCGAGAAAATTGATTTACAAAGATCCTGAACAAGCAACACGTGAACTGAAAAGCGTTCAGCAAACTGCGAGAACGTCTTTAAATGAAGTCAGAAAAATCGTATCCTCCATGAAAGGCATCCGGCTCAAGGATGAAATCATAAACATCAAACAAATTCTTGAAGCAGCCGGCATTACGTTTATCTATGAAGAAGAGAAATTACCTGAAAATATCTCATTGCTTAATGAAAACATATTGAGTATGTGCTTAAAGGAAGCTGTCACTAATGTCGTCAAACACAGTCAGGCTAAGACCTGCCGAGTCGACATTCAGCAGCTCTGGGAGGAAGTTGTCATTACAGTGACTGACGATGGAACATTTCAAGGTGAAGAGAAATACTTTTCAAAAGGACATGGCCTGCTTGGCATGAGAGAACGGCTTGAGTTTGCAAACGGGAGCCTTCACATCGATACAAAAAACGGCACCAAGCTTACCATGTCAATTCCTAATAACTCAAAATAAACAAAAAAGGATGGCTAACATGATTAGTATATTTATTGCGGAAGATCAGCAAATGCTCTTGGGCGCTTTAGGATCACTTCTAAACTTAGAAGACGATATGGAAGTCGTAGGCAAAGGTACAAACGGTCAAGATGCTGTTGATTTTGTTAAAAAACATCAGCCTGACGTATGCATTATGGACATTGAAATGCCCGGAAAAACGGGGCTTGAGGCTGCTGAGGAGTTAAAGGATACAGGCTGCAAAATTATTATCTTAACCACTTTTACCAGACCCGGCTACTTTCAGAGAGCCATTAAAGCAGGCGTTAAGGGCTATTTGTTAAAAGATAGCCCGAGCGAAGAGCTCGCGAGTGCCATTCGAAGCGTCATGAACGGAAAACGCATCTATGCACCTGAACTGATGGAGGACATATACAGCGAGGCTAACCCGCTTACAGACAGAGAAAAAGAAGTGCTTGAACTTGTGGCTGACGGTAAAAATACAAAAGAAATCGCTCAGGAACTCAGTATCAAAAGCGGGACGGTGAGAAATTACATCTCAATGATTCTAGACAAACTTGAAGTGAAAAACCGAATAGAAGCCATTACCCGATCAAAGGAAAAAGGCTGGTTTAAATAAAAAAGGATCTTGGCAGGTGCCAAGATCCTTTTTGTTAGTCCGCAATTCCCCATGGGGAAAACAAAAGGTACGTCGCCGCAACTAGAAGGATAATGATACACGACACCAGCTTTACGTGTTTCCAGGGTGTTACATCCACTTGCGGATTGTGCTCGAGCTTATATTCTGTTTTCCTCGGATACAGCTTTCCTGTCAGAAGCATAACAGCCACTGAAAATGGAAAGAGTACGGCTAGGATGTACAGAAAATGAATGTGCCCTAAATAGATTTTTGATAAGCCGTATAAAACTATATGGGCTGGTATCGCTATTTTCACAGCTAAAGCCGGCACTTTTTTTGTGAAAAAACCTACGACGATCGCTGCTAATATCGGTACATTAAAAAATCCGAACATCTCTTGAAGATAGCTGTACAGCCCTGATGGCGCATATAAAATAAAGGGTGCGATGACAATCGATACAATCCCGAGAACTGCGACGAAAATCCTTCCTGTTTTGACGAGATCAGCTTCATCTGCATGAGGCTTACATAACGGTTTGTATATGTCCAGCGTAAACAACGTAATGGTACTGTTCAGAGAGCCGTTAAACGAGCTCAAAATCGCTCCGAATAAAATAGCGGCGAATACACCGGTAAGCGATGCCGGCAATAGATCGACGATCAGCCGGGGATATACACTGTCAGCATTTTCAATTCCGCCCCCATATAAATGAAAGGCAATCACTCCAGGGACGACTAAATAAAAAACGCCGATAAGTTTAAAGAAGCCTGCTAAAAGAGCGCCCTTTTGTCCTTCAGCCAAGTTTTTCGCTCCTAATGCACGCTGAACGATCGCTTGGTTAACAGCCCAATAAAAGAGATTATTCACTAATAGCCCTGTTAAAATTGTCGGCCACGGTACATCTGCCGAATTGCTGATATCAATTGAATTGAGTTTTTCAGTATGTAAAGCCGTCAGTTGAGCAACTCCGACCCCAAAGTTGCCTTGTCCGACTGCAAGAATGCCTAATATCACGATAAAAAAACCGCCGAAAATTAATCCGATTCCGTATATGGCATCTGCTGATGCAGCGGCTTTCAATCCGCCAAAAAAGATATAACAGCAGCTCGTTACGCCAATGATCAAGGATATCAATAAAACTGCCATAAATGTGCTGATGCCAAACGTCTCTGTAATGCGGAATACTTGATTCAACACGAGAGCCCCTGAATACAATACTGTCGGCAGGAATGAAACAGCGTAGCCGATGATGAGCAGAACAGAAACGATCTGTCTTGTACTTTGATCAAACCGCTGTTCTAGAAAATCAGGTATCGTGGTAATTCCCGTTTTCAAATAACGGGGCAAAAAGACAAGGGCCAGGAAAATCAACGCGAGCGGTGCACTCGCTTCCCATGACATCGCTGTCATAGACCCTGCATAGCTTTGCCCATTTAACCCGACCATCTGCTCGGTTGATAAATTGGTTAACAGCAGAGAGCTCCCGATATATAGCGCAGTAAGGGTTCTTCCTCCGAGAAAATATCCATCGGACGATTGCAAGTTAACCTCCTTTGTTCTCCGCCATGAAAATAGAAATATCCCGATATTGATAACCAGAAAAGATACAATGATCCAAAGCAACAGCCAGCAACTCCTTCTGTAAATAGTTAGATGATAGGGGCATTTACCATCTACCCATTTTTCACACGTGAAAAACATTGGAACCGCTTTTCTTTTATCAGCATATGATACATATATACATCCCTAAACATACGGAAAAAGACGCAAGCCAATTGCTCACGTCTTTTATCACAATCTATATGATTAGTTTAAGATTTTTACACTTACAGTTTTGACGCCCCAATTAGATGCATCACTTTTATTGGGTACAAATACGTCGATTTTATTTCCTTTAATAGCGCCGCCAGTGTCTGCTGCTGTTGCTTCACCGTAACCTTCAACATAGACTTTAGAACCTAGCGGAATCACATTAGGATCAACCGCAATAACTTTCGCATTTGGGTTCTTATTTAAGTCAACGCCTGTTGCTGTAACGCCGGAAATGCCGCCGTCGTTAGCAGTGTAAGCAGTAGCAGTAACTGTTAGTTCTTTTGAAGCTTCTTGATTATTTGTATTTGATTGAACAGCCTTTTCTTCTGTTGGAACAGAAGTTTCTGCTGCAGCCTTTGTTTCTTGTTTTGGTTGTTGTTGAACTGTTTCTTGTTTAGGTTGCTCTTTTAGCACAGCTTCTTGTTTTGTTTCAGTTTGAGGTGCGCTTGTTTGCGTATTCTCAGTAACTGTGTTTGCTGCTGTTGCCTGACCTTTCACTGAAAGCGTAGATCCAGCATAGATCATGTCAGAGCTTAGGTTATTCCAAACTTTCAGGTTATTGACTGTCGTACCGAATTGTTGAGCAATCTTAGAAAGCGTATCTCCCGCTTTAATTGTATATTGCCCAGTAGTGGTTGTTTCTTCTGAAGAAATGGTCAGTTTTTCTCCTGCAATGATTTTATCAGAAGTTAACTTGTTCCATTCTTTTAGGTCCTTTAGGTTCACTCCGTTTTTCTGAGAGATTCCCCAGAGCGTATCACCCTTTTGCACCGTGATTTCTTTTGCAGAAGCGTGAGCTCCGAATGCAGTTGATGAAAGTGCAGCAACTGCTACAAAGGACATAATCGTCTTCTTCATAAGTAAATCCTCCCTTGTTAGCTTTTTATTGGCGGCTAACAGGTGATATCGTAACACACGTAAATGTCAAATCAATAACAAAAAGATATGATTTAGATTACAGTTCCTTTACATGAAGGATTTCTCTCTGTTGGAAAGACTTGCTGAACCCTTGATATAATAGGCTTCGCAAGTCTTTTTATTTTGAGGAAAAAAAGAGAAAATAAAATGTGTTTTTTATAGAAAAAAAGGTTGATTTACTGTTTTTTTAGTCTGTCACCCCTGCATAAGCTTGTATTTCTTGTAAAAAAAGCCGCCGTATTTTGCTCTTTTTTGTTCTCCAACTCCTTTTATAGACAGAAGTTCCTCATCATTTACGGGCTGTTTTCCTGACATTTCTTTTAACGTTTGATCAGAGAAAACGACAAAAGGAGGAACACCCTGCTCTGCCGCAATTTCTTTTCGAACCATGCGCAATCGTTCAAACAGCTCGTCATTTTCAGTAATCGCTGCCGCTTTTAACGCTTCTTTTCTCGTTACTGAGAATTCTCCTCTCAGCACATCCCTTCCTTTACTGCTGACAAAAAGAGTCGGAAACGTTCCGTCTGACATCCTGATGAAATCGTCAGAAATAAGAAATTCGATAAAATCACTGATTTCCCCTACTGATTGGTGTTTTAATATCCCGTATGTTGAGAGATCGGAAAAGCCGTTTTCAAGAACTTTTTTATTTTTAGAGCCGGCGAGCACCTGGGCAACCATCGTCTTGCCAAACCGTTCTTTCATGCGAATGATACACGATAAGACCATTTGCGCCTCCCGTGTTACGTCATGGGCCGTCCTTGTATCAGTGCAGTTTCCGCACTGTCCGCACGCATCAGGCTCCTTTTCTCCGAAATACATAAGGATAAATCGCTGCAGACAATCTTCCGTGTGACAATAGTCGACCATTTGTCTCAGCTTTTTTAAATCCTGCTTTTGTTTCTCTTCATGCTCGGATTGTTCAATTAAGAAACGCTGCACCATAATATCCTGCGGTGAAAACAAGAGAACACATTCGCTGGCAAGACCGTCTCGTCCAGCTCTACCAGCCTCTTGATAGTAGCTTTCCATATCTTTCGGAATTTGTGCATGCAGGACAAATCTGATATTTGATTTATCAATGCCCATTCCAAAAGCAGAGGTTGCCACCATCACTTGCAGCTCATCATTAAGAAACCTTTCCTGCTGCTCTTTTCTCACGTCATCAGCCAAGCCCCCGTGATATCGGCCTGCACTGATCTGATTTCGTTTCAATCTCTCATAAATCCGATCAGCTTCTTTTCTAGTCGCTGTGTAGACAATCCCAGCTTCATGTTTGTTGTTTTGCACATATTCATCAATAAAACGATCCTTATTTTCCCCTTTTGCTACTTTAAAGGTTAAATTGTCTCGGGAAAATCCGGTATGTACCGTGTTTTCTTTTTGAATATGCAGCTGTTTGCAAATATCCTCATGGACCTCTGGTGTGGCCGTTGCTGTTAATGCCATGATAACAGGCTTGTCATGTAATTCACGGAACAAGATTTCAATATTTCTGTAGCTTGGCCTGAAATCGTGGCCCCATTGAGAAATACAGTGCGCCTCGTCTATTGCGACTAAAGGAACATCAATGCCCTGCAAAATCCGTATAAACTCCGTGGATGTTAGTCGCTCCGGTGTAATGTAAAAAAGCTTATAAGCCCCTTCTTTGAGCCCGTTCAGCCTCTCATATATTTCCTGATTGGATTGTGTGCTGTTAATGTAGGCGGCGTTAATCCCCGCTTCTTCTAACGCATCGACTTGATCCTTCATCAAGGAAATCAACGGCGAAATGACGATCGTTGTCCCTTCAAACATCAATGCCGGAATTTGATAGCAAATCGATTTGCCTCCTCCCGTCGGCATAATGCAGGCCGTATTTTGCCTCGCTTCCGTCACCGAGCGGATCGCTTCTTCTTGGCCGCTGCGAAGCTTTTCATAACCGAAGTAATGGGCCAGAAGGGATTGGGCTCTATGTAACATAACGTGTAAACCTCGCTTTTCCTTGAATTTCTCCCATCATATCATAAAAAAGCGGCCTTCATTTCTTTCACACAGAAATTGAATTTTCACTATACCTATCTTTTTTAGATAAAATAAAAAGCCATTTCCAAAAAGGAAATGGCTTTCGCTACGTCTTGCCGTATGCAAGTAAGAAAGTTTTAAACCACCACTCCTCAAAGTGGGTGTTTGCAGAAACGTTCCTGTCGTCCTCTGCAATGGAGGCATGACATTCCAGCTTCGATATAAAACTCCCTATTACAGCTTAAAGGTTAAAACTTAATTAACAATACGCACAAAGTAGCTTCTTTAATATAGTACACCATCAGTTGCTTTTTATCAAGAGGTCAGAACAATTGTTTAGAAAAACTTTTTCCAGTGATTAAAAGCGATTTTTCGCTATTATATCTGACGTTTCGACAATCAAAAAATATATTACAATAAAAAGCAGCGGGTTTTCGCCAAGAGCGAGAGATCACTTTCTTCTATATAATATGTATACAAAAAAACTCCTATCGCAATGATAGAAGTTTTTGTTTAAAATTAGAATTTTGCAGCAAGATCTGTCGCTTCTTGTAAACCTTTTTCAACAATTTCTTGTGCTTGATCAGGCGCTGCGTTATGTCCTTCGATGACAACTGTGTGCAAGTCTTGAACACCCCAGAAACCAAGAACTGTTTTCATGAAGTTTAATGACATTTCAAGTGCAGCCATTGGTCCTTCAGAGTAAATGCCGCCGCGCGCGTTAAGAAGTGCAACTTTTTTGTCGCCCATTAAACCAACTGGTCCTTCTTGTGTGTATTTGAATGTAACGCCTGCACGAGACAGGTAATCAACATAAGTATGAAGAACTGCTGGCACTGTGAAGTTCCAAAGCGGGAATGCGAAAACAACTTTGTCAGCTTTTACAAACTGATTCAGATATTTGTCAGCAATTGCTGCTTGTTTTTTCTCTTCTTCTGTCATTTCCATTCCTTGACCAGCTTTAAATGTTCCGTTAATCATATCTCTTCCAAGGTAAGGAAGGTTCTCTTTATGAAGATCTAATTCAACCACTTCATCAGCAGGGTTGTTTTCTTTATAAGCAGCTAAGAAAGCTTCGTAAAGTTTAGTTGATACGCCTTCTTCAGCTGTACGGTCGCTCGATTTTACAAATAATACTGTAGACATTTGTATTCCTCCCGGTAAACTTTTTATATTTACTTACAAATAGTATGTTACTTTCTTTTTTACTCGAAGTCAATCACTTTATTTTGAATATGAGATTTTTTTTCAAAAAAAAGCAAGTACATCTAATATCGGTGTACTTGCTTGCCATTTTCACTTCGAATCTTGTTCACGGTCCAAAATCTCATACGTCTGAGAGCTTTTTTGATCAATGGTTTCTTTATTGGATAGATCTTTTACCTGCTCGTGAAACTCTCTTTCAAATGATGGAGCGTCTGTCTCTAAATCATCCTCCATATCAGCTTGGGCCTCCACTGTCATTCTTGCATAGGGAACAGCTTCAAGCCTTTCATAAGGAATGTCTTGGCCAGTTTTTTCACACACTCCGTACGTTCCATCTTTCATTTTTTGTAATGCATGGTTGACCTCCTCTAACAGCTCCCGGTCAATCTCTCTCACCGTTTGGTCTGTCATCCGGTCTGTGACGAGCGTGCCGTGGTCTGCCATGTGGTTGTCAACCCCATTGGAAAGCTCCCCAACTTCTTCAGTCATTGATTCTGTTTCCTTTTTCTCGCCAGACAATTCTTTTTGCATATCGAGCAATTTATGATAGAGATGCTGTGTTTGTTCTTTTGTCAGTGCCATGTATATCCTCTCCTTTCTATCCTGTTTCCCGTTTCGCCTCCTGTCAAACATGGGACATTGATGGAAAGATGAGCTACTGCCTTTTTGAACGGATCTTGACCGCTGGCGTTGATGCTTCGGATTTTCTTTGGCACTTTTTGTCCTACTCTTCTGACGGCATGTAAGTGGCGTAAACAGAACAGAGCATGTGAGCTCTGCTCTGCTTTGCTTTTTATATAAAAAAAAAGCCTAACCATTTTTTGAACGGCTGGCCCATCAAATATTCAGCTGCACAAGTGCTTTGTCAGCACCGCTTGAACTTCGCTTAAATCGGTGTCTTTCGCAAATTCTAATTCGAACGTTTTGCTTCTTGTCATCAATAAGAGCCCAGTGTCCGGGTCAAACATGCCCGCTTCTTGGATCGCAAAGCTTTCAATTGTTTTATATGGAAGAAATACACGAACCTTCTTTTTAGAAAACATTTTATTGTCAAAGAAAATAATCCGCTTATTTGTAAAGCAAATTTGGTCCACCCGGAGCTTATAAATCGATTCTATTCTTTCCCCTTCAACGAGCAAAGCTTCAAGCTTCTTTGCATCCGTTGATCTGCTAACAGAAAAAATACCCAATGAAGAACCCCTCTTTCTGCATTTATCTATTTGTTTTATCATTCACTACATAAAAATAAGTCCTTTATCCCTATATAAGAATACGACATAGAAGACATTTAAACCATTACGAACAGATTACATTTTTCAAATTTTTGATTTGTTTTTCGTCTATTGTGCTGTTGTCATCAAGTAATACGCTCGTATCGAGAAAAAAGTTTCAATATTCAGCAATGTTTTTAAAAAAGTGGTTTTAAAGTTTCCATTGGTTTTGTTTTATTTTTCCTGTTTTACAGAAAAAACCGCAGCTCGGCTGCGGTTTTATATACTCTCTGCTTTATTCAGGTATTAGATCTCTTCGAAGTATTCTTTATAATAGCCGCCGACTTTATTCGTATTGTCGATCACAAAGAGAAACTCCTCTGTTTCATTTTTCACTTCATATTCTTTTCCCGGAGTTAAAACGCGGTTCACGATATATTTTTTTGCGTTTGTCTGCACACATTTTACCTTTTTGATTGTTTCTTTTTCAAACCAATTGTTATGAATCATAAACGAAATCTCCTTTACATATCTATACGCTTATTGTAGCTTTTTTCTTTTACAAATTGCAATATCGGTTATTCATTGATTTTGCCTTGTTTTCTATTATAGAATGTTTGTATACGCTTACTCTTACAGCAAATAACACAGCTTATTTCTGCCATTCAATCAAGGAATTAATGTGCTATCACCAAGAATCTCAAAACAGACCATAAAAATTGACTGGAGGTTTGTTACGGATGAGTTCTTTAACGATGCAAGTGACGAAAAGGCTGGAGACATTTTTACAGGGAACAAAGAAGCTTTATATTGATGGAAAGTTTGTTCCGAGTGCCTCAGGGGCAACCTTTGACACGCCCAACCCGGCAACCGGCGAAACCTTAATGACGCTGTATGAAGCCCAGGCTGCGGATGTGGACAAAGCGGTTAAAGCTGCCCGGAAAGCCTTTGACCAAGGCGAATGGAGAACAATGTCTCCAGCTTCAAGAAGCAGACTGATGTATAAGCTGGCAGACTTAATGGAAGAGCATAAAACTGAGCTTGCTCAGCTTGAAACGCTTGATAACGGGAAACCGATAAACGAAACGACTAATGGAGATATACCGCTGGCTATTGAGCATATGCGCTATTACGCCGGCTGGTGTACAAAAATAACAGGACAGACAATTCCGGTTTCCGGCGCTTATTTTAATTATACGCGCCATGAACCTGTAGGCGTCGTCGGTCAGATCATTCCATGGAACTTCCCGCTCCTGATGGCGATGTGGAAAATGGGCGCGGCTCTGGCAACAGGCTGTACAATCGTGCTTAAACCAGCTGAACAAACACCGCTTTCAGCTCTTTATTTGGCAGAATTAATTGACCAAGCCGGCTTCCCGGATGGTGTCATCAATATCATTCCGGGATTCGGTGAAGATGCGGGAGAAGCGCTGACGAACCATGAAGCGGTTGATAAAATAGCCTTTACCGGTTCCACTGAAATCGGAAAGAAAATCATGTCCACCGCTGCGAAAAGCATTAAGCGTGTTACCTTGGAGCTTGGCGGAAAATCACCTAATATTCTTCTGCCTGATGCGAATTTGAAAAAAGCGATCCCAGGCGCTTTAAACGGTGTGATGTTTAACCAGGGCCAAGTCTGCTGTGCGGGCTCGCGTGTTTTCATTCATAAAGACCAGTATGATGAAGTCGTCAATGAGATGGTCTCTTATGCTGAATCACTCCGCCAAGGAGCGGGACTTCATAAGGATACACAAATCGGGCCTCTCGTGAGCAAGGAACAGCACGAACGCGTTCTTTCCTATATTCAAAAGGGAAAAGACGAAGGAGCAAAAGCAGTGACTGGCGGAAGCTGTCCTTTTGAACAAGGATATTTTGTCGCACCGACTGTGTTTGCCAATGTTGAAGACGAGATGACCATCGCAAAAGAAGAAATTTTCGGACCGGTACTGACTGCCATTCCGTACGAAACAGTCGATGAAGTCATTGAACGAGCGAATCATTCAGAATATGGACTCGCGGCCGGACTATGGACAGAGAACGTCAAGCATGCCCACTATATCGCGGACCGTCTTCAAGCCGGAACCGTCTGGGTGAACTGCTATAATGTATTTGACGCAGCATCTCCGTTCGGAGGTTATAAACAGTCAGGACTCGGACGAGAAATGGGATCATATGCCTTAAATAACTACACAGAAGTTAAAAGTGTATGGATAAATCTCGAAGACTGACATGTATGTCAAAAAACTGCTGCCTGCCAGCAGTTTTTTTCTTTCTGTAATGGCGGTAAAAGACGCTGAATATATATGCTTCTGAAGGAGTTGAGCGTGATGGGCACACTTCAGGAGAAAGTGAGGCGTTATCAAAAGAAAACCATTGCAGAGTTAAAAGACAGGCAAAATACTAACGGTTCGTGGACATTTTGCTTTGAAGGACCAATCATGACAAATTCCTTTTTTATTTTGCTCCTCACCTCACTAGATGAAGGCGACAATGAAAAAGAACTGATATCAGCGCTTGCAGCCGGCATTCGCGAAAAACAGCAGCCCGACGGCACATTCATCAATTATCCTGATGAAACGAGTGGAAATATAACAGCTACCGTCCAAGGATATGTCGGGATGCTGGCTTCAGGATGTTTTCACAGATCTGACCCGCACATGAGGAAAGCTGAACAATTTATCATCTCACATGGCGGTTTGAGACATGTTCATTTCATGACAAAATGGATGCTTGCCGTGAACGGGCTGTATCCTTGGCCTGTTTTGTATTTACCATTATCGCTCATGGCGCTCCCCCCAACATTACCGGTTCATTTCTATCAGTTCAGCACATATGCCCGAATTCATTTTGCTCCTATGGCCGTAACACTCAATCAGCGATTCGTTCTTAAAAACCGCAATATTCCATCTCTTCGCCATCTCGATCCGCACATGACAAAAAACCCTTTTACATGGCTTCGATCTGATGCTTTTGAAGAAAGAGATCTCACGCCTATTTGGTCACATTGGAAGCGCATTTTTCATGCACCCTTTGCTTTTCAGCAGCTAGGCTTACAGACGGCTAAAACATATATGCTGGACCGGATCGAAAAAGACGGAACATTATACAGCTATGCGAGCGCAACCATATTTATGGTTTACAGCCTTCTGTCACTTGGTGTGTCACGCTACTCTCCTGTTATCAGGAGGGCTATTAACGGCATCAAATCACTGGTGACAAAGTGCAACGAAATTCCTTATCTTGAAAACTCTACTTCAACTGTTTGGGATACAGCTCTGATCAGCTATGCACTCCAAAAAAACGGTGTGCACGAAACAGACGGCTCTATTACAAAAGCAGCTGCCTTTTTGCTAGAACGCCAGCATACGAAAATAGCAGATTGGTCTGTCAAAAATCCGAGTGCCGCCCCCGGCGGCTGGGGATTTTCAAACATCAATACAAATAACCCTGACTGTGACGATACTGCAGCCGTATTAAAAGCGCTTCCCCGCAGTTATTCTCCTTCAGCTTGGGAACGAGGGGTGTCTTGGCTTTTATCGATGCAAAACAATGACGGCGGATTTTCTGCTTTTGAAAAAAATGTGAACCATCCTCTGATTCGCCTTCTCCCGCTTGAATCCGCCGAGGATGCGGCAGTTGATCCTTCAACCGCCGACCTTACCGGACGTGTACTGCACTTTTTAGGCGAGAAAGCTGGTTTCACTGAGAAACATCAACATATTCAGCGCGCCATGAACTGGCTCTTTGAACATCAAGAACAAAATGGGTCTTGGTACGGAAGATGGGGTGTTTGCTACATTTACGGCACATGGGCTGCTCTTACGGGTATGCATGCCTGCGGGGTTGACCGAAAGCACCCTGCTATACAAAAGGCCTTGCGCTGGCTCAAATCCATACAGCATGATGACGGCAGTTGGGGAGAATCCTGTAAAAGTGCCGAAGTCAAAACGTACGTCCCGCTTCATAAAGGAACCATTGTACAAACGGCCTGGGCTTTAGACGCTTTGCTCACATACGAAAATTCTGAACACCCATCTGTTATGAAAGGTATGCAATACCTTACTGACAGCAGTTCTCATGGCGCCGATAGCTTTGCCTATCCCGCCGGAATCGGATTGCCAAAGCAATTTTATATCCGCTATCACAGTTATCCATATGTATTCTCTTTGCTGGCTGTCGGGAAGTATTTGAATTCTATCGAAAAGGAGACAGCAAATGAAACGTGAATCTTATCAAACGGAGATGTTCAATTGGTGTGAAGCCCTGAAGGATCAGATTCAAAAACGAGGACAGCTTGATCAGTTTGAAGATCAAATCGACAAGATGATTGAAGCACTGGAAGATGATCAAACAACAGAAGAAGATTGGTATAATCAGGCTGCTGCCCTATATCGGGATATTACAGAATCAGAGGATACAAGTGAAAGACGCGCTTATGTCCCTATAGGAAAACATGTGCTGCCAAAGCTTCCGTACAAATATTCCGCCTTAGAGCCTTATATTTCACGCGAGATTATGGTCCTCCATCATACGAAGCATCATCAAAGCTATGTTGACGGTCTGAACAAAGCAGAATTAGAGCTTAAGAAAGCGAGAGCATCAAAAAATTTTGATTTGGTCACTCATTGGGAAAGAGAGCTTGCATTCCATGGAGCAGGCCATTATTTGCACAGTATTTTTTGGTTTTCGATGCATCCAAACGGAAAAAGGCGTCCTACAGGGGCATTGTTCCAAATGATTGATCTTTCATTTGGAAGCTATTCCGCTTTTAAAGAACATTTTACGCAGGCCGCTAAAAAAGTAGAAGGTGTCGGCTGGGCCATTTTGGTCTGGGCACCTCGATCGGGACGGCTGGAGATTTTAACGGCAGAAAAGCACCAGCATTTAAGCCAATGGGATGTGATCCCTCTTTTACCGCTTGACGTATGGGAACATGCCTACTATTTGCAATATAAAAATGACCGGGCAAGCTATGTCGATCATTGGTGGAATGTCGTGGATTGGCGCGAGGCAGAAAAACGTTTCGAGCAGGCAAAAGAAGTTGTTTGGAAACTCTATTAAAAAAAGCCCCCTTTTCCGGGGGGGCTTCATGTTTTAAAAAATGCCTACCACATGCAAAAATACGATGATAATAGCAACAGGAGATAGATAACGAATGAGCAACAGCCAAACCGCAAACCACTTTCGTTTGAGATTGGAACCGCTTTTCAGCTCATCAAACAAATCCTGTTTCGGTATTTTTAGCGGAACAAAAATAGAAATCAATAACGCGCCTAACGGCATTAAAATATTGCTCACAAGGTAGTCGGCCGCATCAAAAATAGACAAGTGAAATAGAGAGACGTCACTTAAGACCCCGTATGATAATGCAGATGGCACACCGACAATAAAAATAGCAATTCCGCCTAACCAGGCGAATCGTTTTCTCTTATTGACATCGCCTTTTGAAAGCACTGCGACCAAAATTTCCAGCATTGAGAAAGCGGATGTCAATGCCGCAAATAAAAATAGAATTAAAAATGCTAATAAAAAGATAATTCCGAACGGCATTTGATTAAACACAGTCGGCAGTACGTTAAATAACAGTACCGGCCCTTGGTCTGGTTTGAGGCCGAATGAAAATACAGCTGGAAAAATCGCAATTCCTGCCATTACGGCAACAAGCATGTTCAATACAGTTACTGATACAGCGGACTGCACAAGATTTTCCTGTTTTTCTAAATAAGAGCTATACGTTACCATGACAGATACACCGACACTTAATAAGAAAAAGGATTGGCCCATCGCATATAAAATCGTATTGGCATCAATCGCAGTTAAATCAGGCATCAGGAAAAACTTGAGCCCTTCCATCGCGCCATCAAGTGTAACGGAACGCACCATTAAAATAACAAATAATATAAAAAGCGCCGGCATTAATACTTGACTTGCTTTTTCAATTCCGCTGCTAACCCCTTTTGCAACAACTAATATTGTCACCACCATAAAGAGCAGCTGGCCTCCTACAGCCAGATAAGGATTTGAAATCGTATTTGCAAATATCGTATCAAAACCAGATGTTTGCGATAAACCGCCAGTGAGGCCTTTTGTAATATAAATTAAAATCCATCCGCCGACGACACTGTAAAAAGATAAAAGAATAAAGCACGTCGCCATGCCTAAATAACCGATCCAATGCCACTTCGTTCCCGGAGCAAGTGTTTTATAGGACTGTACGGCATCTTTCTGTGTTTTTCTGCCTATGATAAATTCACCTAACAATAAAGGCAGTCCGATTAAAACCGTAAACAAAATAAAAATAAGTAAAAATGCGCCTCCTCCGCTGGTTCCCGCTACATATGGAAATTTCCATATCGCGCCAAGCCCGATAGCTGATCCTGCCGCGGCTAAAATAAAGCCGAGCTTCGAAGACCATTGATTCGCTTCCTTCACCCTATCACTCCTATTTTATCTAACCATTATAAAGATTCATTGTAAGAATATCTTCCTATATAGTCAAGAACATTTTATTTAGTTTACATAATATATTTATTGTTATCTATCAAAAGTTAATTCATCTATTAATATTGAATTATTCAGAAAATTAATTATAATAAGAGAATGCTTCAAAATCTGTGAGAATTTCTGCTGAAGTTCTTGATAAATGTGTGTAAGGAGTGTTTTGATGGACATCATTAGAAGAATAAGTCATTTCGCGGGACAAACCTTTGGCATATGGGTCATTGTTTTTGCCGTCCTGGGATTTTCTTTCCCGTCTTTTTTTACGTGGATCAGTTCTTATATTACGATTTTTCTTGGCATTATCATGTTTGGAATGGGTCTTACACTGCAAGCCGATGATTTCAAGGAGCTGATCAGAAAACCTTGGCATGTCATTATTGGGGTGATAGTTCAGTATACCATCATGCCGCTCGTAGCTTTCGGTCTGGCAGTTGGACTGCACCTTCCAGCTGAAATCGCAGTGGGTGTTATTCTTGTCGGCTGCTGTCCTGGTGGCACAGCTTCTAATGTCATGACATTTTTGGCAAAAGGAAATACGGCCCTTTCTGTTGCTGTTACAACAATTTCTACCTTGTTGGCGCCTGTTTTAACACCGCTTTTGATTATGCTGTTTGCCAAGGAATGGCTTCCTGTCTCGCCAGGGTCTTTATTTATTTCAATCTTACAGGCTGTTTTATTTCCGATTATTGCAGGCGTGATCGTCAAAATGTTTTTCAGAAAACAAGTGGCAAAAGCCGTACATGCCCTGCCGCTTATTTCTGTTATTGGCATCGTTGCAATTGTCTCAGCTGTCGTCAGCGGCAACCGGGAAAATCTGCTTCAATCAGGATTTCTCATTTTTTCTGTTGTCATCCTGCATAACGGTATCGGTTATTTGCTTGGATTTCTTTGCGCAAAACTTTTAAGAATGGGTTATCCGTCTCAAAAAGCAATTGCAATCGAAGTTGGCATGCAGAATTCAGGGCTTGGGGCTGCACTCGCCACCGCTCATTTCTCACCGCTATCTGCCGTACCAAGCGCGATATTTAGTGTGTGGCATAACCTTTCTGGATCAATGCTTGCAACATACTGGTCAAAAAAAGCGAAAAAGAAACAAACAGCAGCCAACAGCAGCGATCTGTCTCTTTAAATACGCATCAAAAAAGGTACATCACGATAAAGTGATGTACCTTTTTTTATTAGCCCTCTAATAAAAGCTGTTCAGGATCTTCGAGTAAATTTTTGATTGTCACTAGGAAACCAACCGCTTCTTTACCGTCTACAATCCGGTGATCATAAGATAAAGCGATATACATCATCGGACGGTTTTCGAAACGTTCTTCATCAATAGCCACAGGGCGCAGCTGAATCTTATGCATACCCAGTATACCGACTTGAGGGCTGTTTAAAATCGGAGTCGACATCAGTGAACCGAAAGTCCCTCCGTTTGTAATGGTGAAGGAACCGCCCTGAAGCTCGCCAAGGGTTAATTTATTGTTTCTTGCTTTTTTCGCAAGCTCGCCGATTTCTTTTTCGATTCCTGCAAATGTCAGACGGTCCGCATCCCGTACAACCGGAACGACAAGGCCTTCATCAGCTGCAACAGCAATCCCGATATCGTAGAATTTCTTAACGATCAGCTCATCGCCATGAATTTCCGCATTCAGCAGCGGATATTTCTTCAATGCGGCAACGACCGCTTTCGTAAAGAAAGACATAAAGCCAAGCTTCACTTCGTTTTGCTCAAAGAATTGATCTTTGCGGCGTTTTCTCAGATTCATGACAGCCGTCATGTCTACTTCATTAAATGTAGTCAGCATCGCTGATGTTTGCTGTACCTCTACAAGGCGTTTTGCAATCGTTTGTCTGCGGCGTGACATTTTTTGCACTTCGACAGGTTTGTCAAAGCTTTGCTGTGCTTTTTGAGCCTGAGGCTGCTGTTGTTTCTGAGGAGCCGGTTTTGACGCTGGTTTTTCGTACGCTTCGACATCCTGCTTGCGCACTCTTCCTAACGGATCTCCCGTAGGAACCTGAGACAGGTCAATTCCTTTCTCTCTTGCCAGCTTACGGGCTGAAGGAGAAGCGATCGTTCTTGATTTTGCTTCAGTTTGCGCTTCCTCGCTCACCTCTTGTGCAGCTGGTTCAGCCTGCTTCTCTTCTTTCTCGCTATCTTTGCTTTCAGCTTTCTCTGAAGGTGCAGGGGCAGAACTTTCACCCGCGCCTTCTGAAATCGTACCGATAATTTCTCCAACTTGGACGGTATCACCCGAATCTTTCAATACCTCTTGAAGTACACCCGATTCTTCTGCTGTCAATTCAACATTTACTTTGTCCGTTTCTAGTTCAAGCAGATATTCACCCTGTTCTACATAATCACCAGGCTGCTTCAACCATTGGGCTATTGTTCCTTCTGAGATTGATTCTGCTAATTCAGGTACCTTAATTTCCGCCATTTTTTCATTTCCCCCTTAGTTTTTGCGAGTCAAGCTATCAGATACAATACGTTCCTGTTCTTTTTTATGAACTGTCGGATCTCCCTCTGCAGGGCTGGATCGTCTTCTTCGTCCAATATATTGAACGCTTACTCCCTGTGGTGCAATCTCTGTCAAATACGGGCTGATATAACTCCAGGCCCCCATGTTCTGCGGCTCTTCCTGTACCCAAACAATTTCTTTCAGGTTCGGAAGTTTTGCAAATAATTCTTTGACTCCTTTTGCAGGGAATGGATACAGCTGTTCAATTCTCGCAATGTGAAGCCATTCTTTACCGTCTTCTAGCTTATTGAAATGGTCGCTGATGTCTATGGACACTTTACCGCTGGACAATACAAGTCTGGTTACTTTTTCATAGTCATGAGAAAGTCCGGACTGTTCGTAAACAGGCTGGAAGCGGCTTTCGCTGAGCTCCTGCACTTCGGAAACCGTATTCGGATTACGAAGAAGGCTCTTCGGTGTCATAATGACGAGCGGCCTAATTTCTTCACGAAGCAGCATTTTAGCCTGTCTTCTTAAAATATGGAAATATTGTGCGGCGCTTGTCAGGTTGGCAACCGTCCAGTTGTTTTCCGCGGCAAGCTGCAGGAACCGCTCGATTCTTCCGCTTGAGTGCTCAGGACCCTGCCCTTCGTAACCGTGCGGAAGCAGCATGACTAATCCGGATTTTTGGCCCCATTTCGCGCGGCCGGCAGAAATGAATTGGTCAAAATACACTTGAGCAGCGTTGGCAAAATCTCCGTATTGCGCTTCCCATAATACAAGCGTTTCCGGTGAATGCACATTATAGCCGTATTCAAAGCCGAGAACCGATCCTTCAGACAGCGGGCTGTTATGAACAGCAAAAGATGTACTGCAGTCAGATAAGTGATGAAGCGGCACAAATTCTTCACCCGTCTCACTGTCATGAAGCACAAGGTTTCTTTGGGCAAACGTTCCGCGCTCAGAATCCTGTCCTGTTAAACGAATCGGTGTTTCGTCTTTCAAAATAGAAGCAAACGCAAGTGATTCAGCCAAAGACCATTCCACTTTTCTGTCATCATCGAACGCCTTGGCGCGTCTTTCTAAAATGCGCTTAAGCTTGCCGAAAACGTTAAATGACTCCGGCCAGTTGATTAATTCGCCATTCAGCTTGCGGAGCACATCAAAATCAATGGATGTGTCCACATCAGGGAAACCGTTTGAAACAGGCTCTGGAAGTTCAATTTCACAGACGGTATGTTCCTTTTTAGCCGGCACTTTCTGATAAGCATCCTCAATGCGCTTCGTTACCGATTTTTCAATGTTTTGAACAACTTCCTCGGTAAGCACGCCTTCATTTACGAGCTTTTCGGCAAAAATTTGTTTGACGGTCGGATGTTTTCTGACAGCATCATATAGCATCGGCTGAGTAGTAGACGGCTCATCCATCTCGTTATGTCCGTAGCGTCTGTACCCGATCAAGTCAATCAGAAAGTCCTTGTTGAATGTTTTTCGGTATTCGACCGCAAACTTAACAGCAGAAAGACAAGCTTCAGGATCGTCCGCATTAACGTGAACAATTGGAATTTCATAGCCCTTCGCAAGGTCACTGGCATAGTTTGTCGATCTAGATTCGGCGCTTTCTGTTGTGAATCCGATCATGTTATTGGCGATAATATGAATCGCACCGCCTACTTGATACCCTTTTAAAGAGCTTAAATTCAATGTTTCAGCGACGATTCCTTCCCCAGGGAATGCAGCGTCTCCATGAATTAAAATGGCAAGCGATTTTGTTTCATCTTGCACCGGGTATCCGCTTTGTGTTCTCGTTTCCTGTGCCGCTCTCGTGCTGCCTTCAACAATCGGATTGATAAATTCCAAGTGGCTCGGGTTGTTTGCTAACGTAATGCGCGCTGATCTTGTTTCAGCGTCTTGAAGCTCCCGATTCGCCCCGAGATGGTATTTGACATCCCCTGTCCATCCGTAGCTGATTCCGATTGATCCCTCAGACGGGACAAGATCTTTGTTCGGCGCATGCTGGAATTCAGAGAAAATGATTTCATACGGTTTGCCGAGCACGTGTGCCAAGACATTCAGGCGCCCCCTGTGCGCCATCCCGATGTTGACACTCGTCGTGCCGGATTTGACAGATTGTGCAATAATGTCATCGAGCACTGGAACTAGAGCATCTAAACCCTCAATGGAAAAGCGCTTCTGTCCGACGAATGTGCGGTGCAAAAATTGCTCGAAGCCTTCTACTTCTGTCAGTCTTTCCAGAACAGCCGACAGCTTTTCAGCTGAGTTCTTCTGGAACAGCTCGCCGGATTCAATCATTTTCGTCAACCACTCGCGCTCTTTAAAGTCATGCACATGGTCAAATTCAAATGAAATGGTCCTTTTATACGTATTTCGTAAATACTGAATGGCTTCTAAACCGTTCGTAATGTTTTTAGGAGCGTCTTTGCAAATCACTGACGCAGGTATTGCTTTTATTTCTTCTTCTGTTAGCCCGTAATCGGATAATGGAAAGAGTTCACTCTTTTTCCCATCCTTTCTGAGCGGATTGACGGAAGCGTTTAAATGGCCATAGGTTCGGATATCTTCTGCAAGTCTGACTGCGGATGCGATCTTTTGAATCAGATCGGCTGTAACACGTCCCTTTTCTTTTGTTCCCGAGGCCTCTTTTATATCGCTTGGCGGAGCACCGAGCTCGTCGAACATTTCCTTTAGATCCGGATCGATGCTGTTCGGATCCTGGGTATACTGATCGTAAAGCTCCAGCGCATAGCCGAGGTTCGGACCGTAAAAATCTTCCCAATTCATTCGTTGTTTCATACTATTTTGAAACATTTGAATATTACCCCCAACTTAGATAATCAAGTGAATGATTCACTATCTTAAAATAACTTTCGAACGCTGTGTCCAAAATTATGTAATAAAAACGCTTCCAACGATATTTTACCACTGTTTGCAATTTGATTCTACCTTGATTGTTCACAAAATAGTAAAAAACCTTTATAAAAAACAAAAAATTTAATCATTTGAAAAAAGAAACACCAAAAAGCATAGGATAAAGGGCTATCCTATGCTTTTATGGAGCAGTTTTTTCAGCAGCGGATACAGAACATCCGGAAGCTGATCAACATCTGGGACAAATATACTGAATTTTCCGTACATATCCTGGATGGTCTTCATTTGCGATTCTTCTATTTCTGAGTTGGAGAGAAAAACATTTATCACTTCTATTCCTCTCTTTCGGGCTTCAATAACCGCTTCACTTGTATCGACAATCCCGTTTTGTTCATAGCCAAACGCGGCCGGCTCTCCATCTGAAAAAACGATCAAGAACTTTTGCGCCTCGCTGCGCTGCAGCATTTTTTTCGTCATTTGCCGGATCGCATAGCCGTCACGGTTATCTTCCTCAGGCTCAAGCTGCATAATTGCAGGTCCAGCGTCTTGTCTTAATGATGATTGGAAGGGAATAACTGTATTGAAATAGTTTGGCTGGCTTGTTTCGGTCGCATCGTTTGTGTCCTCCCAAAAGCCGACAATCTGATGCGGAACCGCTACCGATTTCAACGCTTCGTGAAACAGCACGATTCCCCGCTTTGTTTCGTCCATTTTGTCGAACATGCTGGCAGAACAATCGACCAGCAATGTAAAAACCGCGTCAATTTCTGATGATGGCTCTTGTTTTTTGTAGAATAGACGCGGATTTCGCTCAGTGAAGTAACGGAGAAGCTTATTGTTCAGCCGTCCAGCATGAAGGTCTGTTCTTGGCAATGTTTTTTTATGCTCCAGCGTTTTTTGAATCATTTGTTTTAAACGCTTTTGATACGATTCAATTGTTTTTGCCTGCTGTTTATAAGAAAGCTCTTCTTCACTTGTTGCCGGCTGCGGTTCTTTGTAAATCGGAAATGCGTATTTATTTTCTTTGCCGTCAGCCATACCTGCTCCGTTCGGCTGGTCTTTTTGGGACTCCAGCGCTTCCAGCTTGGAATAGTCTTTCCGTTTTGTTTGTCTGGCAGATCCTTGGACAGAGCCAAGGGCTTGATCTCCATCGTCGCCTTCCCTTGAAGCGTCTTTTCCTAAATCTGATTTTGCGCCGTGTTCAATATCAAATTGAAGGAAGCTTTTAGACGGCGCTTCTGTTTCCCGGTGCCATGTCGGCATTTCTTCTTCATGGATATCCTCATCACCGTCAGATTTTTTTGGAAGCGTGATGTCATCACTCAGCTTCGGCGCTTTTTTCTCTTCTTCAAATAACGGTTGCTCTGCAGCTTTTGCGTAATCTAGCTCA
Source organism: Bacillus rugosus (assembly GCF_023238245.1). Classification (NCBI taxonomy): domain Bacteria; kingdom Bacillati; phylum Bacillota; class Bacilli; order Caryophanales; family Bacillaceae; genus Bacillus; species Bacillus rugosus. Next base: position 2,127,948 of record NZ_CP096590.1, read on the forward strand.
GGCAAAAAGAAGTAGGTGTTCAGCATGTCTTTATCGAGCACCTCTTCAAGTCCGTCCATAAGGTCTTCAACAATTTTAAGAACCTGCCGTGTCGAATCTGCTTCATATACACGCAAGAGCTGCTGCTCAATAAACGGACGCATCAGATCGATATCATCACGCATAGACGGAAGAGTCTCGAGCGGTGATTCCGTTGTTAGCTTGACATAGATTGCGCAAAAGAGGGCATCCGTAAAAATGCTTCGTTCCAAATTCAAGGTCAGCTGGGTGGAGAAGTGTTTTCTGTACATGTCTTTTCGCTTCGCAAATACATGTTTCGTACCCGGACGATCGTGTTTGATGCATTCCTCGATCCTAATGTCCTCAAGCAGCATAAACAGCTGCTTGGCAAAGCTTTTGAATGTAAGATGCCGATGGATATCATCCAAAAAGTTTGCAAACTCGTGCAGCGAGCTATATCTCATTCCGACCGAACGCAGGTAGACGTCGCTTTTCAGACCCGCTTCCATGTCCTCCGCTGCCCTGTCTTTCCAAAAGTGGCTCATATAGATTTTCTTTTCAAATGGATTGTAATAGGACTGAACGCCATACTCCACTTCTACCGCTTCACTCTTGGTGAGTGTTTTGGCCAAATCAGTCAACATCATAAATAAAAACGAATCAATTGTGCTGTCGTTAAATTTGATAAATTTCATCGCAGCTCCCTCATTCAAACAGAGTTTCTGCGATATTTCGGACGGCCGCCTTTTCCCGGTCATCATCAAGCTTCTCTACAATTCCCCGCTCGATGGCACGACGCGGCGGAATATAAGCGGCTAAATCACATGTATCGATTAAAGCTCTGATGGATGCCGCTTCTTCAGACACCTGTCCGTTATTGGCCTGAACGATCAGGTCGGAGGAAAGTGTGATAAACCGGTCAATCAATTTCTCATCTTGCAGGGCTGACTGAGACATGAGCACTTGTTTCAGCAGCTCGCCTTTAATATAAGGCACATCGATGATGACAAAACGGTTTTTCAATGCTTCATTCAGCGGAACAGTCCCGACATAGCCTTCATTGATGGCCGCAATGACTCCAAAGCCGCCTTTAGCCCGAATGACCTCGCCTGTAAACGGATTTGTCATCATTTTTCTGTAATCTAATACACCGTTTAAAATAGGCAGTGTTTCCGGCTTTGCCATATTAATTTCATCTATATAAAGAAAATGGCCTTCTTTCATAGCTTTTGTGACAGGCCCTGAAACAAACTCGATCGTCGCCTGGCCAGATTGATTTTCAATCGTTTTATAGCCGACCAGAGCTTCTGCGTCCAAGTCAACTGAACAGTTGACACTGTGCATCGGTTTATGAAAATAGCTGGACAGTGTTTCTGCCAGCTTTGTTTTTCCCGAGCCTGTAGGCCCTTTCAGCAGGACATTTTTTCCCATGGCTAATGCGATTATAGCGTCGAATAAAATCGCTTCATCCTCCGCCTCATAGCCTGACGTCCCGATGAGCGACTGGAACTCTGGGGAAATCGGCTGATCTTGATATGATAATAGCTTTTGTTGTATATCTTCCGGCAATGTTAAGTGCTGTAATTGAGTTGTCATAGACAGGTTCCCTTTCCTATTCGTATTCCATTAACGAGTATACTAAAAAAGCCCCTGTATGCTCAATACAAAAGGGCTTGGATGATTTTACTGCTTCTCGTTATTGCCGGAAAGGGCTCCGCAGACGATACGCGCACCTGAATTACCGCTTGGATTCGTCAAATAATCGTCGGCATGTTCATGAATAATAAACGCACTACCGTCCTGGTCGAGAATATTTAGTTTACTTCCTTTTTTCAGTGAGGTGTCCGGCGCATTCATAATGACATCTACTTTTCCATCAGCACCGACCTCAAGGTTCGGCAGATCTCCGGCATGATGCCCCATCGGATTGTTGAAGCCGTGTTCTTTGTTCAGCGGATTAAAGTGACCTCCTGCTGATTCGAAATCCGGCCTGACACATGAACCTTTCTCATGGATATGAAAACCGAGTGAAGCGCCGGGACGCAGGCTCTTTGCGGAAATATGAATGTCGAGTCCTTCGTCTTCTGATTCTTTGATTTCTATAAAACCGACAACTTTGCCTTCACGATTAACCAGCTGGACATGATGACCAAACGCTGACGTTTCAACTGCCTCTTTTTCCGGTACCCGCTTAGGAGGATCATGAGGGTTTTTTTGTCCGCATCCCGCAGCTCCCAGTGCCGTCACCATCATCAACAGCAAGAGACGGTACATACTGTCTCCCCCTTGTTTTTTCTAACAGTGTGGTCAATCATTGTCTGATATAAACAAAAAAGCCTATAAAAAGGCTTTTTGTCATACTCATTTTTAAAAATAGCTTCTTGCGCCCAAGTAGCGCTGTTTCCAATATGAATTGCTGAGATTGGAAATGTCGACGCCCGAAGAGCTTGCATGAATAAAGTCTCCGCCGCCAAGATATATCCCCATGTGAGACGGGCCGGATTTATATGTGGTAAAGAATACAAAGTCTCCAACTGACGGCTGGCTGACTTTTTGCATGACATTCCAATATCCTGCCGTACTCAATCTCGATATCGATGATACATTATTAATGAGGTAATAAATGAAGCCGCTGCAATCAAAACCAGCAGGCGTGTTTCCGCCCCAGCGGTATGGTACCCCGACATATTTTTTCGCTTCTGTTATCATTCTGTCAATCTTCGAACCTATTTGAATGTTTGATCCTGAGTTGTCCTTTGGCTTTGTCTGATTTGAATTGTTAGACTTTGTTGTTCCCGAAATGGTCAGCACCTGTCCGATTTGCAAGACATCAGATGATAAATTGTTTTTATCTCGGATGCTTTGCACAGTGACTCCGAGCTGATTCGCGATTTTCCACAGCGAATCTCCTGCTTTCACCTTGTATGTAGTTGTTTTTGAGGAATTAGAGTTTGACGGCTTCTTGGAACCGCTGTTTCCGCTCTTGGGTGAGCTGCTTCCTTTTATTTTGAGTACCTGTTTAGGATAAAGCGTATCTGATGTTAAACCATTTAAGGTTTTCAATTCAGCTACAGTCATATTTAAGCTGTTTGCGATTTTCCACAGTGAGTCACCAAGCTTAACCGTGTATGTACTTTTCGAAGAGCCTGAAGAATTGGAACCGCTGTTCTTCTTCGATCCGTTTGAACCGCTTGAATTGCTTGTCCCTTTGATCGTAAGCTTTTGTCCGGGACGAATTAGGTCGCTGGTCAGGCTGTTTAAGCTTTTAAGCTCAGAAACACTCATTTTATGATTTTTAGCAATCATCCATAGCGAATCACCATATGCAACTGTATATGTTGACGTTTTGTTTGAGTTTGATGAGGATGTCGTGCTTTTTTTGCTGCTTTCAGGAATCTTAAGGCTTTGTCCGACATAAAGAACCGTTGATTTCAATTTGTTTTCGGATTTCAGAGCTGATATTGTCGTATCATATTGGCGGGAAAGCTTCCAAAGAGAGTCACCGCTTTTTACTTTTATCGTTTTTGCTTCCGCGGGTGCTGTGGCCATCGATGACCCGACAACTGCGGAAACAGCCAAGCCGGCTACAATCTTCTTTTTCATTCATTCAACCTCCTAAACTGTTTATAGCGCAAAAAACATCTAGTATTTTATTTCCAAAAATGGCACACATCAGTTTTATCGTCACTTTTTCAGCAAGTTACACCCTTTTCAAACTTTTGGCAGCAATTTCAGCATCGTTCGACCTTTAAACCTTCAAATAAACACCTAACATTTTACATAACCTGCATATGTTTTTCGAAAGTCTAAGGAACTATTTAAGCGGGGGCAAAAATGATGGTTTTCTATTGATGAACGAAGCAGATTTTCCTCCTTTCTTGTCTGTTTTTCTTATCAATTCTCTATTGGCGTGTCAAATCCCTTCCTCTGCTTTCTTACGAAAATGCCAAAATGCCTGTCCTTTTGATAAGAACAGGCTTTTATACTATGCGTTGGCTGATTGAGTTTTGTGTTTTACAACTTCAAGAATGCTGTCGGCCGCTTTTTTAGAGCCGCCTGCCGCTTTCAGTGATTGTCCAATGTCTTTCGCCTTTTCAGCAAATACAGGATTGTTCATTACTTCTTGAATCGTTTCTTTTAGAAGGCTTTCAGATAATTGTTCTTTTTTCAGCACTTTTCCTGCGCCGATTTTTTCTACTTGATTTCCGACGGCAAATTGGTCAGCTCCCATCGGAATGACTACGAGCGGGGTTTCAAAATACAAACCTTCACTTGTGCTGTTCATTCCGCCGTGGGTCACAAATAAGCTGGCTCTTTTTAGAATTTCAAGCTGAGGGACATACGGGCGTACAATGAAATTCTCCGGAATGTCGTTTAACTCACTTGCTTTAATTTGTTTGCCAATGGAAAGCACAACTTTACCGTCAAAGTCTTTACACACCTCGAGACATTGATTAAAAAACTGCTTTTGATTGTTAAAAATCGTTCCCATCGAAATAAACAGCATATTTTCATTGTCAATCTGATCAAATGGGAAATCGCTGTTTCCGGCTCTTTCTGTAATGGAAGGACCGACAAATACATACCGTTCACCGAATTGCTCAGCCATTGGCTGAAATTCCCTTGATGTGAAGACAATCGTCAAGTCCCCATCTGAAGACAAAACATCAAATGGCTTCTTGATCTCTGTTTGAAAATCAGCATTTAATGTTTTTACAAGCTGCTGGTAAGAATCATAATGAGGTGAATCTTCAATTGATCCTTTCATGTAAGCCCCCATCATTTCCTTTACAAATTCCTCATTCATTGCAAAGGTTGTACACAATGAAAACCTCGGCAGCTTCAGCAGGTTGGCAATGATTTTACCTGCCAAAAGATGGTGATCATATATGACATAATCATACGATTCGTGTTTGACTTCATCATAAATATGTGTCGCAATATCCTTACAGCCTTTCAAAAAGGCGCAGATCAATTCTGCGAAATCTCTTTCTTCATCTCCGGTTGCGTTTTTTCCGAAGTAATCTTCCCGAAAATCATGGTACTCACGAAACTCAATATCAAGAGCTGCAATTTTTTCTTTGTATTCCTTCACTGCGTAGTAGGTAATATGTTCTCCCCGTGATTTCAGTTCCTTCATTACACCGATAGACGGATTAATATGCCCTTCACCGGGAAAACCGATCATTAATACATGAGCCATGCAGAAACACCCTTCCTTTAAAATTTATGTAATATTTTATACGGTACTATAAATACATAATCAGGTAAAGTATTTAACTTAATTAATATTCATATAATATAACTTTTCTACCAGTTTATATTTCCTGTCTTCAAGACAAAAAGCATTCAGCTTGAAGTGAATGCTTAAAAAAAGGTCCGAATTCAGTCGTTTTGTCTCATGATAGGATTCATTATCAGGCCCTTTTATTTATTTTTACGTTCTTGGCGAAATTAACGGATATAAAACACCGTCTTTTGCAAACGACATCTTCCCTGTCTCCTCTGAAACAACGAGCACAAGCGCATCCGTATACCCCGACATTCCAAGGGCAGCGCGGTGCCTGGTTCCCAAATGGACATCCACTTCCTTTGTTGTCAGCGGAAGGACATTGGCTGCTGAGACAAGTTTATTTTCCCTTACCAATAATGCGCCGTCATGTAGAGGATTTCCGGGGAAAAAGATGCTCTCAATTAATGAAGCGCTGATCTCCGCATGAAGGGATGTTCCTTTTTGAATAAAATGTTCAACAGGGTCCGCTCTTTCAATGACAATTAAAGCACCATGCTTATGTTCCGATAGGGTTTTAATTGCCTTGGCAAGCTCGATAAATGCCGGCGTAAATTCCTCAATGTATGATTGCAAATAAAAGGATGATGCGATGCCTTGCATGTCCTGAAAAATGTGCCCCAATTCATCCAATTCACAAAGAAGGCACTGGTCTTTATCGTGAAGCGTTTTTAAGATTAGCGACACATCACCTAATATTTGCTCTAAATACACTTGTATTTTTCCCTTAAATGCATTTTCGGATATCTGTTCATAACGCATAGACCTTCAACTCCTTTTCAAATTTCCAACTTTTCACGCATGCTAATCTTATTGATGCACATTCTATTGGTAAAGGAGGGATGTAAAGAATGGAAATCGAAAGAATCATTCAGTATGTTTGCACCTTTTTAGGCGTGATTTCGCTTTCTTTTATTTATGCCCAAATGTTTAGAAAAACGAAACCGACAAAAAAAGAATAGGTTCGGCGTTCATTGCTTTTTATACATAAAATGTTATAATTTCTCTCGTTATGAAAAAGAAACGGAGATCAATGTATGAAAGAAACTCGAAACGCCAGGCAAAAGATCAAACAGCTTTTACACATTTTAATTCCGATATTAATTACCCAGGCGGGACTTTCTCTTATGACTTTTTTAGATACAGTGATGTCAGGGAAAGTCAGCCCCGCTGATTTAGCCGGTGTCGCCATTGGCTCAAGCCTTTGGACCCCTGTTTATACAGGACTTGCAGGTATATTAATGGCGGTCACCCCGATTGTCGCTCAGTTATTAGGCGCTGAAAAAAAACAGAAGATTCCCTTTACTGTTTTACAGGCAGTATACGTGGCCGCGCTTCTTAGCATCGCCGTTTTAGCGATTGGATATGCTGCAGTTGACCTTATTCTTGGCCGGTTGCACCTTGAGACTCACGTGCATCAGATTGCCAAACACTTTTTAGGCTTTTTGTCACTGGGAATTTTCCCTTTATTTGTTTACACCGTTTTGAGATCATTCATTGACTCATTAGGAAAAACGAGAGTCACAATGATGATTACACTCAGTTCACTTCCGATCAATTTTGCATTGAATTATGTATTCATCTTTGGGAAATTCGGAATGCCGGCACTTGGCGGCGTCGGTGCCGGTCTAGCGTCCGCGCTTACATATTGGTGTATCTGCATCATCAGTTTTTTCATTATTCATAAATCCTCGCCGTTTTCCGAATACGGGATTTTCCTTACAATGCATAAGTTCTCTTGGAAAGCATGCAAAAACATGCTCAAAATCGGGCTGCCTATTGGGTTCGCCGTATTTTTTGAAACGAGCATTTTTGCAGCTGTCACGCTCCTGATGAGCCATTTTAATACAGTGACCATCGCGTCCCACCAGGCAGCCATGAACTTTGCTTCACTTTTATATATGCTGCCGCTCAGCGTGTCCATGGCTTTAACAATTGTTGTCGGTTTTGAAGCCGGTGCAGCCCGTTTTAAGGATGCGCGCTCATATAGCTTAATTGGCATCATGATGGCGATCGGTTTTTCTTTGTTGACAGCAGCCTGTATCCTTTTATTCAGAGAGCAAATTGCCGGCATGTACACTTCTGACCCCGATGTGCTCCGCTTGACACAACACTTTTTAATTTATGCGCTGTTTTTTCAGCTATCCGATGCTGTTGCAGCACCGATCCAGGGAGCACTCAGGGGATACAAAGATGTGAACTATACGCTTGCGGCCGCATTTGTCTCTTACTGGGTCATTGGCCTTCCGGTCGGTTATGTGGTCGGTACGTTTACAAGCCTAGGCGCGTTTGGCTATTGGATTGGATTAATTGCAGGACTCGCCGCCGGAGCAGTTGGACTGTTTTTCAGGCTGGCTAAACTGCAAAAACGTTATTCGCAAAAACAATACATTTAAAAGAGGTGATCATCATGGCAAAAAATAAGGAATTATACGAATATCTTTCTCAGCATGCGGAGACCATCAGTTCAACATGGTATGAAACAATCGAGGAGACTGATCCGAATTCCATTTATGCGTCAACAGACCCTGCTGTTATTCACAATATAAAGAGCCAGAATCTTGCCTTCAATTATAAGATAAATCGCATTTTTATAGATGATGAGGAGGTATACCTGCCTATACTGAAAGAATGGGCCTTTGAAGTGACACAGGATCAAGAGCATTTAAAGACTCCCATCCACTATATTATCCGGGAGTTTGTTAGAGTAAGAGATTTATATGTTTCCTATGTGAAAGAATTTGTCCATCTCAATCAGGACACTGTGGGAGGCGAAGAAGCCGAAGACCTTTATCATTCCCTTATAAAAGCGTTTGATCTTGTGATCCATATTTTTATAGAAGAAATGTACAAAAACACAAGCCTTCAGCTTCAGGCACAAAAAGATATGATTACTGAATTGAGCGCGCCGGTCATCGTGCTGTTTCACAGCGTCGGACTGCTGCCTTTAATCGGAGATATTGATACAGTCCGTGCCAAACTGATTATGGAAAACACCCTGCATCAATGTGCGGAGAAAAAGGTGACACAACTGTATATTGATTTATCAGGAGTAGCTGTGATTGATACGATGGTTGCCCATCAGCTGTTCAGTTTGATTGAAGCGCTTCGTTTAATCGGCGTTTCTTCAACTTTGTCGGGAATCCGTCCAGAAATCGCGCAAACAGCGGTTCAGTTAGGGTTGTCTTTCGAAGATATTTCCTTGAGGTCCACCCTCGCTTCAGCGATTGCATCTGACTTGAAATTAAAAAAGGTATAAGGCTTAAAGGCCTTATACCTTTTTGATTAATCATTCCATTGATATGTCCAATATACTTCTTCCTCAAACCATGTTGCCATAACAGGTTCATTGTTTTTCAATTTTTCTTCAAGCTCTCTAAGCATGCCTTCTGTTTGAGTGCGGTGAGCTCTTAACGCATTCATTTTAATATCAGCTACTTCTTTAATATCCAGTACGACATCAGCTTCGCCGAGAACCTCTTCTCTGTTGCGTGTAATGGCCATGCAGAGCGTGCGCGGACGGTCTTCTTTCTTTTTGCGGTACAATGCACGAATAACCGCTTCCCCGCATGCATCATGGTCAGGGTGCACGCCGTGTCCAGGATAAAATGTGACAATTAAACTTGGTTTTACATCATCTATGATCTCTTCCATGATATCAGCTAAATACTCATCGTCTTCAAATTCGAGCGTTTTGTCACGGAGCCCAAGCATTCGAAGATCATTGATATCCATTTCCTTGCAAGCGTTAATAAGCTCTTGTTTTCTCAATAACGGCAATGTTTCCCGATTGGCAAAAAACGGATCCCCCATATTTCTGCCCATTTCACCTAAAGTGGCGCAGGCGTAAGTAACGGGAATGTCTTTTTTTCTGTTTAAGGCTATCAGGCCTGCCACTCCATATGATTCGTCATCAGGGTGAGGCAGGATTACAAGTACGTGTTCTTTCATTATTTTTCACCCTTTTCTTTAAACTGTGAACGGTTTTTCACTGATTTGCAGAGAAATAGCCAGTTTACCGCCCGGCAGGTGTCCCGCCATTAATAAACGGTTTTCTTCATCTATCGTGTATTCAGTCAAACCTTCAGCATAAATCCAGCCTTCTTCTGTTTTTAAGCCCACACGGTAAGGTCCGCTTCCTTTGATTTTTGCCTGATGATAGGTGACTTTTGCATTGCGGATGTATGCAACAACCGTCATGTTTTTTTCATTTAAGTGTGCTGAATAAGAACCGGTTGTGGTTTCTAAATGGATATATACAGGGCGGTCCGCATATCGTTCCAAAGATGCTTGCACATCTTCTTTTATGATTGCTTTCATGATTGCTCCCCTCTTTCTTCTTTTAGATGCTCTACACGTTCTGTATGTAATTTGACCAGCTGATATTTCACAGCCGGTTCGAGCTGTGAATTCACAATGCGCTGGATCGCGGCAAAATATTTTTCCAGCATCGGTTTTCGGAGCCTCGGATGTGTTCGTTTATCCAAAAGCTCAAGATCAATCGCCTCTGCTACCGCTTCCGCCTCATCACTTGCGAGAGATCTGTTGTTCCAAAGTGAGGCGTAGGCTTTTACTATCTCTTTATCATTGTCCATCGTCTTGCTCCTTTATGTCTTACATACATGAAATGATTATACATAATATATGCTTCAACTGAAAAGCCAAAGGCCTCAATGGCTTTTTGACGCCCGTTTCCACTTTACTTGTGAAAACGTAAACAAGAGCAGTGCAGCCCATATACAGCTGAATGTAAAAGCCTTCGAGCTTGAAAATGGCTCATGGTAAACAAACAGCCCGATCAGCAAGGTAATAGTCGGTGCAATATATTGCAAGATACCGACTTGATACAGCGGCAGCCGTTTCGCTCCTTCCGCAAACAATAATAGCGGCAAAGCCGTAAACACACCAGCAAAAAAGAGAAGCATCCACGTGCCCCCGCTTTCTGCACCCGCTGGCTGAACATGGCCGCTCAACAGCAAATATCCCAAAGCAATCGGCATAATCATGAATGTTTCCAGCGTTAAACCGATAGCGCTCGGCAGTCTTGTTCTTTTTTTGCTTAGCCCGTACAGCCCGAAGCTGAATGCGAGCAGAAGCGCTACATAAGGAATGGAGCCATATTGGAATGCTGAGATGATGACGCCGGCCGCCGCAATCGAAACCGCCACCAGTTGCAGGCGATTCAGTTTTTCCTTTAAAAATAAAATACCAAGTAGGACTGATACAAGCGGATTAATGTAATAGCCAAGACTGGCTTCAAGCAAAAACCCATGGTTGACCGCCCATATGTATACAAACCAGTTAATCGAAATCAAGATAGAAGCGAGAAATAAAGAAAGGATGCCTCCGTTCTTTTTCAAAGAGCGCAGCTCCTGCCACCCTGCTTTCCATTCCCGCAAGAAAAAAAGTACGATACACATAAAAACAAAAGACCATATAATACGGTGAGCCAAAATATCAAGAGCCGGCAGCTGTTCGAGAAGCTTCCAATAGAGCGGAAACAGTCCCCACATGGTAAAGGAAACGGCTGTGTAAAGAACGCCTTTTTTTGTCTCTGAATATTGCATGTAAATCCCTGCCTTTCTTTAGAGCATCTTATATTATATCACGTGAAAGATCTGCCGGGCATATACTATTTTGTCCATGAAGAAAGGGTGTGATGACGATGTTTGAGTGGAACAAGTACTTTCCTTTCCACAATCAATTTTCCAAGGAAGCATTAAAAAAAGCTGATCCAAAAGAAGTTGAAACGTATGTAAATCGTGTGATGGAAAGTGTGTTCGGCAGTGACTATGCGGCTCAATTTCCTTTCCGCGATCCACTCCCCCAAAAAGAAAAGCCCGCCAAACCTGATGCCAAATCTGATATTGATACATTCGAAACAGCAGACCATGTGTTTGTAAAGGTACCAATCAATGAAGAGCAGCTGGAACAGGTGAGAATCAAACACACATCTCACGAATTATTGTTAGAAAACTTTCCAAACTCAGATCATCCAAAAAAAGTAAACCTTCCTTGTTTAGTCAAACGCAAAGGAACAAAAGCCGTCTATAAGGATGGCCTTCTGGAAGTCATGTTTCAGAAGCAGCAAGACTACAATATGTCCGAGGTAGAAATCATCCGATAAAAAACGGCCTGCACCGATGCAGGCCGTTTTTATTAATAGAAGCCGGGATAACCCCCGTATGGCGAGCCGGCACCAAAACCGTACGGTGCGCCTCCGTATCCGTAAGGGCCAGGCGGATAAGCATAGGGACGGGGATAGTTAAACAGAGCACTCCCGAGAAAACCGCCTAATAAACCACCGACTAAAGGAGCACCAAACAAGAAAGGATTACGCGCCGGGTATCCGGCTGGATCTGGGTTCCCGCGATAATACGAATGATGAGGGTACATGATTTTTCCTCCTTTATGTCTGCCTATACGTAAGGTATTCAACAAGGAAGAAAAACGATTGGGCTATGGACTGAATCTATGGGTGTTACATCACAAGCCCTGCCAATAACACACAGCCGAGCCCGGTTACTGAGAGAACTGTTGTAAGCAGCGTCCAAGTTTGAAATGTTTCTTTCATGCTCAAGCCGAAAAATTCCTTTACCATCCAAAATCCTGCATCATTCACATGACAAGCGATGACACTTCCCGCTCCGGTTGCCAGTACCATTAATGCCGGGTTTACACTGCCCGCCTGCATAAGCGGAGCTGCCATTCCCGCAGTGGTAAGCGCAGCCACGGTAGCAGAGCCCAAACATAGGCGCAGAACAGCAGCAATGATCCATGCAACAAGCAGCGGCGACATGTTTGTTTGACTGAAAAGATCAGCAACATAATCACCGACCCCGCCGTCAATCAGCACTTGTTTAAACGCCCCTCCCCCACCTATGATGAGCAGCATCATCGCGATTTGCGAAATTGATTCTGATAATGATTTGCTGATCTCCTTCATAGGTATTTTACGCGCATATCCCATCGTAAAGAGCGCAAGCAAAAGCGAAATTACCATTGCCGTCCCCGGTGTGCCGATAAATTCTATAATGTCTTTTCCTTTTGAATGTTCTTTCAATAATAAAGAAAAAACAGTCGCAATCGCCATAAAGATAACCGGAAATAAAGACGTGACAACACTGATCGCAAAGCCTGGTGTTTCATCCAGCTGAAATTCTTTCCTCGGCCCTAACGCCGATAAATTTCCGCGTTTTTGATACGCACCGGGAAACCGCTTCATTGCAAATTTATTGAATAAAGGCCCGGCAATCACAGTTGTCGGAACAGCGATGATGATTCCCAAAAGCAGCACCTGGCCAATATGGGCCCCGTATGCGACTGAGATGGCAGTTGGCGCAGGATGCGGAGGCAAAAATCCGTGAGTAACATTTAAGGCGGCTGCCATCGGGATTCCCAGATAGAGAAAAGGCATTTTTAATTCTTTCGCTATCGCATACACAATCGGAATCAACAGAACAAGACCGACTTCAAAAAACAGGGCAATGCCGATGATAAACGAGGCAATAACCACCGCGGCCTGTATTCGTTTCTTTTCGAATTTGTCAATCAGCGTAATGGCAATCCGATAGCCGCCCCCAGCATCTGAGACAAGCCTTCCGAGCATCGCGCCAAGTCCAAACACTAAAGCTAAATGCCCAAGCTGCCCGCCGATTCCCGCTTCAATTGAAAGAACAATTTTATTGATATCCATCCCAAGTCCGATGGCTACTAAAAATGAAACGACAATAAGTGAGACAAAGGTATTTAATTTTACTTTAATAATGAGAAATAACAGAATCAGTACTCCGACAGCAACGATAAAAATCGGCATGATACCCCTCCATATGTATTTTAAAAATGATACGATGACAATATTTCAGTACCTCAAAAAAGAAAACGCTTTCAACAATAACTAAAAACATCTTGGTTATATCATTGTCATCTCTTGGTTAACTAGTATATTCATACTAATCTCATAATCAATGACTGTCAATTGTTTTATGGATTTTTCACGATTGCCTATTGCCTACCTAAATGATTTTTAGTTATATGTTGATTAACTTTTGGTTATATGTTATGTTTTTTATCAAGTAAACAGCCACTCTTTTTATCTATCCATTGTCTGGAAGCAATCTAACGATGTGAAAACAGACGGATTACAACTTCTCAAGAGGAGGAATTCACATGCCATTATTACGTTTTGATTTAATTGAAGGCCGTGATGAAAAATCACTGCAATTGTTATTAGATACTGCCCACCAAGCGATGGTCGAAGCGTTTGGTGTTCCGAAAAGAGACCGTTATCAAATTGTCCATCAGCATCCGGAAAACGAACTAATGATCCAGGATACAGGATTAGGGTTTCAACGAAGCAAAGATCTAGTCATCATTAGTATGACAAGCAAAACTAGAACAGAAAGCCAAAAGAAAAAATTGTATGCCCTGCTGGCTGAAAAGCTAGAAGCAGAATGCGGTGTTTCCCCAGAAGACCTAATGGTTTCCATCACCGAGAATGGTGACGCAGACTGGAGTTTCGGTCTCGGTGAGGCGCAGTTTTTGAATGGAAAACTATAAAGTAATGAAACATAGTAAAAAAAGAGAGCTTCATCAGAGGCTCTCTCTTTTATTCTCTTATTTCTTTTTGATAAAAGCGGCAATCATCAGAACGAAAACTGCCAGCAAAACGAGGTATAACGGAGTGATCCAAATTTGGTGGATAGAGCCTGGATCTCCTTTTTTAAATCCAGTTTCGATGTCAATGTAATTCCAATAGAAGCTGACTGGGTTTTGGCCGTAACTATAAAATTCAGGCAGATAGAGTTCCGTTTTGCCGACTTGCATAACGAGATAAATGATGATCCCCATTAACAAAAGGTTAGCTGCTAATAATTTTTTCACAGATTGACCCTTTCCTATTTTTGTATATTCGCTTCATATTAACATTACTTTTGCAAATCTGTAAAAGAAACGCCGGCTTAGACTCTTACTGGCGAATATAAAAAGTCATGTAAACGGTATGAACCCCCCTTACATGACTTTATCAAAGGCCCTTTCCCGGAACGCCTCTTTCCCTATTTCTCTTCTTCGCACACTGTGTCACCGGGCTCGCAAAATTGATCGGCCCATGCCTGCATCTCTTGGAATACAGTTTGAAGCGCTGTTCCTTTTTCAGTCAGCGTGTAGATGACTTTGACCGGCGTTTCAGGGAGAACCTGCCGTTCGACAATCTCGTTTTGTTCAAGCTCCTTAAGGCGCTCTGCCAGCATTTTTTGGCTGATCATCGGTATTGTTTCCGTTATCTCTTTAAACCGTTTCGGCCCATCCATAAGCACATGGATGATCAGACCGTTCCATCGTTTTCCCAGCAATGAGAAAGCGGATTCCATTTTAGGGCACATTGTATTTCCCACAAGTCCTCATCCCTTCATCTATTGATTGACATGTATTCAATGATCCATTACAATAATCTTTCAAGTTACATTTAGTAAGCTTCTAACTTTTCTATTATCATACCACGTTTATCCGAAGGAGGAAACACTATGACGAATACTCTGGATGTTTTAAAAGCACGTGCATCTGTAAAGGAATATGATACAAATGCTCCGATCTCTAAGGAGGAGCTGACTGAGCTATTGGACCTTGCGGCTAAAGCGCCTTCAGCTTGGAACCTTCAGCATTGGCATTTCACAGTATTCCACAGCGATGAATCAAAAGCGGCGCTTCTTCCTGTAGCGTATAACCAAAAACAAATCGTTGAGTCTTCTGCTGTTGTTGCTATTTTAGGCGATTTAAAAGCAAACGAAAATGGTGAAGAAGTTTACGCTGAATTAGCAAGCCAAGGCTATATTACAGATGAAATCAAACAAACATTGCTTGGCCAAATTAACGGCGCCTACCAAAGCGAGCAATTCGCACGTGATTCCGCTTTCTTAAATGCTTCTTTAGCCGCTATGCAGCTTATGATTGCCGCAAAAGCAAAGGGTTATGACACTTGCGCAATCGGCGGATTTAACAAAGAGCAGTTCCAAAAGCAATTTGATATCAGTGAGCGTTTTGTTCCGGTTATGCTTATTTCAATCGGAAAAGCAGTGAAACCTGCTCATCAAAGCAATCGCTTACCGCTTTCAAAAGTGTCAACTTGGCTGTAAGGATATGAAAAACCTTAGTCCGAAATACGGACTAAGGTTTTTTTATACAATCGCAGCTTTGTACCATTCACGAGCCTGTTCAGCTTCATGCTGAGTCAGCTGATGGTCCCCATCCTGCCAAAAAACGGAGGCTGATGCCCCGCTGTCACGTAAATAGCGGTGAAGCTCTTCTGATTCTTCCTTCGTGCAGAGAGGGTCGTATTTCCCGGCACCGATAAAAACAGGGAGTCCTGTCATATCAGGCAGCTGTATACCGCGGATCGGAACCATCGGATGATGCAGAATAGCCCCTTTTAGGACATCTTTATAATGGAAAAGCAGGCTTGCCGCAATATTTGCGCCGTTTGAATAACCGACCGCGATCACTCGGCTGCGGTCAAATTGATGCGTTTCAGCAGCCTCGTCGATAAAGTTTTTCAATTCTCTTGTCCGCTCCACGAGGTCCTTTTCATCAAAGACACCTTCACTCAGTCGTTTGAAAAATCGCGGCATTCCATTTTCAAGTACCGATCCTCTGACACCAAGCAAATGGGCATGAGGGTCTATAAACCGTCCCAATGAAAGCAAATCGTGTTCATTTCCTCCGGTGCCATGTAACAGCAAAAGTACGTTGTCAGATGTCCCTTTTTCATAAATATGCTTCATCGTAAAGTCCCCCTTTTAAAGTTCAGGCAAAATGTCTGTAATTTGCTGTCTATGTTTCTCCAGCCATTTAGGCAGTTTTAATGAGGTTCCTAGCTCATCAAACGTTTCATCTGTCATAAAGCCAGGTTCATCTGTGGCGATTTCAAATAAGATACCGCCTTTCTCCCTGAAATAAACGGATGTAAAGTATTCTCTGTCAAGGATTTCTGACGAAGGAAGAAGGTTTTTCGCAATAATCGGCAGCCAATTCGCCTGTTCCTCTTTTGTTGTCCGAAACGCTACATGGTGTACCGTGCCATAACCTCCCACCCCTCTTTTTTCAGGGTGTAAATGTATGTCAATGACGCCGCCGATAGCCGCTGAGGATGTCAGTCTGATAATCTGGGCTTCTTCCGCCGCTTTAGTGTATCCAAAGCTTTCCGTTAACAATTGAATAGTCGCCTGCGGGTCATAGGAATACAGCAGCACGCCTTTCATTCCCGTAATCGCTTCATGTTTTGAAATGCCGTCAGGCGTCCACTCGCTTTTGCCGCTTTTCGCATCCTCAATGATCGCTAGCGGAAGGTCTTCCGTATCATCAAAAATAAGACCCTTTTCACCGAATAACGTTTTCTCCTCTAGGTTCAGCCCGTTTTTCTCAAGACGTTCCTTCCAAAAAGACATGGAGCCTTTAGGAACTGAAAAATAAACCCGGCCCGCTTGGCCTTTGCCCACCGTTCCCTGTCCGCTTCCTTGGAACGGGAAAAAGGTCATAATTGTACCGGGATCTCCAATTTGATTCCCAAAGTAAAAATGATACGTTCCTGGATCATCAAAGTTTACTGTTTTTTTAACAAGCCGCAGCCCGAGCACTTCTGTATAAAATCGCAAGTTTTCTTGCGGATTTCTGGCGAATGCTGTGACATGGTGCAATCCTTCTGTTTTCATTTTCCCACTCCTGCTTATCTCGAATTCAAGATATTTATTATTTTAAACCTTTATTGAAGAAGATGCAAACCATGTGTTTTGATTAAATAATTGAAAAAATCACTTTTTTCTAATAATTATCTTGTGATCTTTTCTTACAACTGCTATTATAGTGAGCATTATCATGGTTCAGGAGGAAAGTAAATGGTTAAAAAAGCACTTATTGTTATTCTCATTCTTTTACCATTCGCTCAGCTTGCGCTATTGCCGCTTGTGAATCGAATTGAACCCATTATTTTCGGCCTTCCGTTTTTCCACTTTTGGCTGCTAATGTGGATTATCATTACGCCGTTATGCTCGTTTGGCATTTATCAGATGCAAAAAAAAGATGGAGGACTTGAATAATGCAAGGGAATCTGACTGCACTTCTCATTACAGCTATTATCGTTTTAACCGTTGTCTGTATCGGATTTCTCGCCGGAAGAGACAAATCCTCACGCGCCTCGGTGGAAGAATGGTCTGTCGGCGGCAGACGTTTTGGCGGTCTTCTCGTCTGGTTTTTAGTAGGCGCTGACCTCTATACGGCCTATACTTTCTTAGGGTTAACCAGTACTGCTTTTACAGGCGGAAGTGTAGCATTTTTTGCTATTCCTTATTCTGTTTTGGCCTACTTTATCGCCTACTTCTTCCTGCCTAAACTTTGGAAAGTTGCGAAAATTCATAAATTAACGACACTTGCAGATTATGCACGGGAACGTTTTGACAGTAAGCTTTTAGCAAGCCTTGTTGCCATCGTCGGTGTACTCATGCTTATTCCATACATATGTCTTCAGCTGAGCGGCATTCAAGATACGCTCCAAGTTGCCGGCACCGGGTATATTAACGTAAAATTCGTTGTGATCATCTCATTTATTCTTGTTGCTCTTTACACATTCTTCAGCGGGATTAAAGGGCCTACATTTACGGCTATCATTAAAGACATTTTAGTATGGGTCATTATGCTGTTTATGGTGGTGTCCCTCCCTCTTATTCATTTTAACGGCTGGACGCCAATGATTGACACGTTAGTGAAGGAAGCGCCGCATATGCTGACGATACCGACAGAAGGGCCAAAAGGCATTCCTTGGTTTATCACAGCATCTATTGTTTCAGCACTGGCACTATTTATGTGGGCACATGCCGCTACAGGAGTTTTCACAGCGAAAAGCGCCGATGCAGTAAGAAAAAACAGTATGTTTTTGCCTCTTTATAATATTGTGTTAATTTTGGTCATTTTTCTTGGCTTTATCGCCTTTCTTGTCCTGCCGGAAGATACAAACCCAAGACTGGCGCTGCTGCATTTGATTCAAACATCTTATGGCGGCGTGACACAAGGTTTTGCATATGCCACTATTGCACTTGCTTCATTGATTCCTTGTTCCATCATGGCAATCGGGGCATCAAATTTATTCGCCAATAACCTATATCGGGATTTGATTCATCCGAATGTGTCTCAAAGCAAGCTGACCCTCATCACACGTTCAATGGTGTTTGTTGTCATCGGCCTTGCGCTTCTGTTTGGAATGCTGTTCCCGACTGCCTTAGTGACACTTCAGCTATTAGGTGTATCTGGCATGGTGCAAATCTTCCCGGCGATTGCTGTCAGTCTATTCTGGAAGCATCAAACCAAAGAAGCGACGGTTATCGGATTATTAGTCGGCCTTGCGGTAACGTTTATTGTATATGCCACTCAATCCGCACATGGCATTTATGAAGGGTTCTGGGGATTGGCCGCCAACATCATCGCGGTGGTTATTCTGAATCCGCTGTTCGTCAAAAAGGCAGGGTCCAATCCTGTCATTGAAGGTTTATTTGGTAAAAAACAAGACGCTAACCCGAATCAAAAGGGTGCATAAAAAAACCATACGCGGAAACCGCGTATGGTTTTTACATTTCTTTTTTCAGTGTTCCAATTGCTTTTTCCATTTGCGTATCATTATTTGACAGCTTCTTTTGAAGTTCTGTCATTAATTTCATTGTTGTATCGCCAGTCAGTACACCTGTTTCTTTCAGCTTCTCTTTTTTCTGGAACTGTTTAACCACAGATACAAAATCCTGGTCGTACGTACTGTTAACCTTTACCTTGTAGCCAAGTGCTTTGAACATTTGCTGAGCTACTTTGACGTTTGTGCCTGAATCACCTGATTTATACGTTTTATCCGCGTCCAAATACGGCAGCTTCGCGTAATCAGGCAGCTCTGCTTTCACTTGAGGCTTGACGCCTTTTTTGTGAATCCATTCACCGTCGGCAGTCAGCCATTTGGCGATTGTCAGTTTGACGGTAGAGCCATCTTCATATTCTTTTGCTGTTTGCACTGTGCCTTTGCCAAATGTCGTTTCGCCGATTAACGGTATGCCTGACGACTCATGAAGGGCAGCTGCCATAATTTCCGCAGCGCTGGCTGTGCCGTCATTTACTAAAACGACGGTCGGCTTGGTCACTTTTCGTTCTTTTTCGGCCTTCATGACTTCTTTTGAACCGTTTTTGTATTCAACCTGCATGATGTTCTTACCCTTATCGATAAACAGGTTGCTCATCGTAATCGCCTGATCCATTAAGCCGCCCGGGTTGCTCCTCAAGTCTAAAATATAGCCTTTGGCGCCTTTTTTCTCTAAACTGTCAATCGCATCTGTCAGCTCTTTAGCAGTTGTTTCAGAGAAAGAAGTGATTTGGATTTCGCCGATGTTGTTGTCTTTCATCTCGGAATAGACGGTCTCTACAGGAATGGTATCGCGTTTAATGGAAAGATCGATATTTCCGACTCCCGCCCTGTTCAGCTCAAGCTTCACTTTTGTGCCCTTTTTGCCGCGGATTAAAGCGACGGCTTGATTTACATTCATGCCTTTAACGCTTTTCCCGTTCACCTTCAGGATTTGGTCCTTCGGTTTGATTCCGGCTTTTTCAGCAGGTGAACCTTTAATTGGCGACACAATAAGGATTTCACCGTCTTTCTCCTCTACTTGGGCTCCGATGCCTTCAAAGGATGCAGAAATCGTCTCGTCGAATGATTTTGCTTCCTCTTGATCCATGTATGTGGAATACGGATCATCCAGAGATTGAATCATTCCTTTAATTGCTCCGTCTACTAATTTGTCATCATCTGTTTTTTGGTAATAATCACTTTTGATTTGCTCATACGCTTTATTTAATTTGTCGAACTTGCTGTCTCCCGTGCTTGCTGATTTCTGGCCCAGGATACTGGAATTGCCCGTAATAAATAAAGTAAGCGCTGAAGCGACAACCGCAGTGATCAGCACAATCAAAAACAGTTTAAATTGCCGTTTCAATTAAACACCACCTTTTTCTTCTTACAATATTATCATGGACGAATACTTATTCGTCAACTCGGAGCAGAAATGAAAGAGAAACGCCCTTCTTTCGCATTTCATAAACCTATGTCTTTATACGACATATGATAAAGAAAAAGGAGGATTTGATATTGAGCCGATATTTAGAAATGCTGTCCTTATTCGGTGTCGCGGGCGCGCATCCAGGCGGGCTTGCTTTTTCAAAAGCGGTATTGCAAAAGGCTGCACCCTCCCCGAATCAGCCGATACTTGATGCCGGATGCGGAACAGGCCAAACTGCGGCTTACTTAGGACATTTACTGTATCCTGTAACAGTCGTTGATAAAGATCCTATCATGCTTGAGAAAGCGAAAAAAAGATTTGCAAATGAAGGGCTTGCCATCCCTGCATATCAAGCGGAGCTGGAACACCTCCCCTTTTCTTCTGAGTCCTTTTCCTGCGTCCTGTCAGAATCGGTTCTCAGTTTTTCCCATCTCACATCCTCCCTTCAAGAAATTTCAAGAGTATTGAAGCCCGGCGGGATGCTGATTGGTATAGAAGCAGCTTTAAAAAAACCGATGCCCCCTGCAGAAAAAGAGCGAATGATAGATTTCTACGGTTTTACTTGCCTACATGAAGAAACCGAGTGGCATAAAATCTTAAAGTCTTATGGCTTTCAAAGTACTAAAGCGATAACACTTCTTCCGGACGACATGGAATTTGAGCCAACCACAGAAATGGATTTATCGCAAACGATTGCTCCTATTTATTACGATACGCTTCAAACACATTATGAACTCATGCAGATATATAGCGAGTATATGGGTCATTGTATCTTTATCGCGTATAAGTAAAACGGCGTATCGCCCCCTGTTTTCGTCCAACCTTTTTCTCCTATCTATCATATGCTGGTAGAAAGTCAGTTTAGGAGGGACACAATATTGGAAAGATATTACCATCTTTGCCGAAACCATCAAGGTAAAGTCGTCAGAATTACAGAGAGAGGCGGAAGAGTTCACGTCGGCAGAATTACCCGTGTCACAAGAGACAAAGTATATATAGCTCCGGCCGGCGCAGGGCCAAGAGGCTTCGGTTACGGATATTGGGGCGGTTATTGGGGATATGGAGCGGCTTACGGTATTTCCCTCGGTTTAATTACAGGAGTGGCTCTGGCTGGTTTATTCTTCTGGTAAGCATAGAATAACTATCTATTTAATGCTAGATTCACTAGACACAATGAAGCCCGCTTATCAATTGTAAGCGGGCTTTCTCTTTTAGATTTTCTTCACTTTTTCAAAGTATTCTTCGAGCGTTAAATCATTATCTTGGATGACCTTTGCAGCCTTTTTGCCTACATAACGCAGATGCCATGGCTCATATTCATATTTCGTGATATCTTCTTTATTTTTCGGATAACGAATGATAAAGCCATATTTATAAGCATTGTCCTGTACCCATTTTCCGTCTGCCGTGCTTCCGAACGCTTCATTTAGCTCAAAGCCATTGCTCCGGCTCGAAATGTCCATCGCAAGGCCTGTTTGATGCTCGCTCTCACCCGGGTAAGCGACCGCTTCCTTCGCCTTCTTTTCCCCTTTTAGGCTTACTTCATTGTCAAAAATGACTTTCTGTCTGTCATACGAACGATAGCCCGAGACAGCTGCCAGTTCATAGCCTTCCTTTTTCGCAGCATCGAACATCGTTTTTAATGCATCGGCCGCTTCTTTTCTGATGTAACGTTTTTGAATCTTTTCTTCAAAAGAAAACTCTACATCAGGTATGACTAGATCGCTAGGTTCATAGTTTCCGGGCAGTGCGTATTGTTTATTGACAAGCGCGAGTATATTTTCTGGATTTTGAATGGTTTCCAGACCGTCTACTTTTTTAGTGTTATTGAAATATTTGCTTTCCAATGAAAACTCATTGTCTTGAGTGTTTGTTTTTTTGCTGTCAGCTGTTTTTTGTTCTGTTTGCTTTGTTTCTGCTGTGGTTTTCGTATCCTTTTGAGCATCTCCATTCGACATGCTGCAGCCGGCTCCGACTATTGCCGTTACACTCAAAGCGGCAGCCAGTGAGAACCATTTACCGGACTTTTTCATATTACATTACCTTCCTTTTATCAATCATTTCCGCATTCACAAAGAAGAGGCTGCCGGCACCCAGCACGCCTCTTGATTTATTTTATTGTGATACGGAATGTAAAGCCACTTCTATCATATCATGAAATGTAGTTTGACGCTCTTCCGCTGTCGTTTCTTCTCCTGTTAAAACGTGGTCACTCACGGTGAGAATTGACAGCGCTTTTCTTCCGTGCTTCGCTGCTAATGTATACAACGCAGTTGTTTCCATCTCAACACCCAGCACACCATACTTTGCAAGCTTTTCGATTTGCGAATCGTCATTGTAGAACTGATCAGCTGTAAATACGCTTCCTACCGTCACCGGCACGTCTTTATCCTTTGCAGCATCATAGGCATTTTTTAAAAGCCCGAAATCTGCGCAAGGCGCAAAATCGATGCTTCCGAAAGCGACTCTGTTCATTTGTGAATCAGTTGAGGAGGTCATAGCCAAAATGACGTCCCGCACTTTGACATCTTTACGGATAGCGCCGCAAGAACCTACTCTTATTAGATTTTGCACGTCGTAGCTTTGAATTAATTCATTCACATAAATTGAAATAGACGGAACGCCCATTCCCGTGCCTTGCACGGAGATTTTTTTGCCTTTATATGTACCCGTAAATCCATACATGCCTCTCACTTCATTGTAGCATTCTACATTTTCAAGATACGTTTCAGCAATAAATTTTGCTCTGAGAGGGTCTCCCGGCAAAAGCACTGTATCCGCAACCTGTCCTTTTTCAGCACCTATATGTACACTCATCTCATATCCTCCTGTAAATCTAAATTATCATCCAGTCCGTTCATTTTACAACGAACATCATGATGAGACAAACTTCAGCATTGATTATAAAGGAATATGGCAAAAAAAGAAATGTTCCGAGGCCGTTTGGGCACTTCCTGAGAAAAACGGGATAATCGGCGTGTTTATTTGAAAACCTAACCGCAGGAAGGAGGGATAGGACATGGGTAAAAAACAGCGCAACCGGATCACCGGACAAAAAAAGAACAACCACATACCTGCAAAGGACGTAATTGCAGCTGAAGAGGCACACGGGAAAGAGTATTCCGCTGCCAAACGCAAGCCTTAAACTGCAGAAAACTGCGGAAATCCGCAGTTTTCTTTTCGTTATGTCGTTTGTACAATCAGACGATTAATTTTTCTCCATCCGGCGGGAAGCAGTTTGTAATATGTTTTCCCTTTTCTGCCTTCATCAATCAGAATCACGTCCCCTGTGGCCATAAATCTCGCATCATAATCACTTGGAACGGTGTCAAATACATTAAATAAAGAGAATGCTCTTTTCAGCACGTCTTGATGATCGCTCCCGTTGAGTTCAGTTCGATAGACGGCTCTGTAGCCCTTTTTTTCGCCAAACCGGGGTGTCTGAAATATTGTCACGTCATAGGAACAAGACTTCTTTTTAAACACGGATAACATCATCAAGATCCCCTCCCTTTTATTTCTTTAACATATTGGCGTTTTTGTCACGTTTTCCTCTCTCTATTTTTGTCGAAACCGCTTCATCTTTTCGTCAAAACCTTTTACAAGGAAAAACAGAAGCAAACCAAGACTAAAGCCTCCTAACACGTCGGTTACAAAATGAACCCCCAGGTAGACTCTGCTTATGCCGACCAAAACTGTGATCAAACCAGCTATTGTATATACTATTTTTTTATGTTTGGACAAAAACGGGAGATGTTTCACTAAAAAGTAGGCAATGACAGGATAGACACAGGCAGCGTTCATAGAGTGGCCGCTCGGAAAGCTGAAAGATGATTCATGAACCAGCGGTGCAAAATCAGGCCTCACTCGTTCGATCCATTCTTTTAAGACTTTGTTTAACAGCCGATCTGCACCAAATACCAAGAGCATCAAAAGGCCGTCCCATGTTTTTCTGTAAAAAAACAGACCAGCTCCAATGATCACGATAAGAGGGAGCAGAAAAGAAGAAGCACCAAGATGCGTAATCCCTGTCATGACATCATTAAGCCATGGCTGACGGATCAAAACAGCTGCCTTGCTTATCGCTTCATCCGCTGATTGAACAGCATTTGTATGAATGGCCGCAGCTAGTAAAAGAAAGAAAAGAAACAGACTAACGGGCTTGTACAACAATTTAACCACCTCGATTTCACAGAAGTCATAAATCACAAATAATAAAACCGGAGCTGATCGCTCCGGTTTTTGAACCTCAATCATCTTCATCCAGCTCTTCATCTATCATACATTTTTCTATCAAATAATCAAAGGTAATATCAGCGATTTCAAACAGCTCATCCTCACTCGGTATGTAGCCCCGTCTTGCAAGCTCTCTGTAAAAAAATTCAGCGATTTCTTCCGTATCAATCACAAGATCTATTTCTTTCATCTCCGTACCGCCTCCTTTTTTATGTTTTATGAAAAAACAGGCTGAATTATACCCTGTGTTCTAAACAATTCTTTCAGTCATATACATTGAATAAAAAACTAGCCATGGGAGGCTGACGCAATGATTGCTAAAATGATGGAAGCATTGGACGGAGAAAGATTTGATATCATAATGGAAAAAACGCTCAAAGGAATGACGCATGTGATGATTTGGGGCTGTCTGCCTTATTTTTTATATGTCTTGATCCGTATGTTCACAAACTAACTGAAATGTTCTTTTAAACTTTCCAGAACAAACATCATCATATCTTTATATTCTTCATCTCGAAACATTTCATACAGAATTTTGTAGTCATTGTAAATATCCAGAAGCTCATCAACAATTGATACAGCAAGGATGTGAAGGGTATCTTGATCTTCATCATCGCCTTCAAACTGAAGAAGAGCAGACGATGCGATATCTTCGCCGATCTCATGGCCAGTTTCTCCGACATAGTGGACAAACAAAAGCTGGTGTACAAACTGGTCCATTTCATATTTTCTCAGCACCAGCGTGAGATCCTCTTCCTCCGTTTCAAGCCACTCTCCATCCTTTAAACGGGTCAGCTCATAAATAATATCTTCCCAGCCATCTTCTAAATATCTCCAAATTTCTGTTCTATGGCCAATAATGCGAAAGAGTTCTTTTCCATAATCTTTGACATAAACGACGTCCCCAATAAGGAATTCATACTCAATATCAAGCTTTTCCATGTCGACAATGACACCCTCATAATCTTTATAAAGCTGAATGGACGATTCAAAGTATAAGACTTCATTATGATTCACTTCATAAAGATAATGTTTATCAATTTGGTGTACTTTTGTGATGGTGCCGACTGTTCCATACATAATGACGACTACGATATCCCCTACTTGGAATTTCGGTTTATTTTGCTTCATGGTGTCTCCCCCTCGCCGCAACATTTCTCATACGCTATCGTATGCCGGGTGACGCCAATTCGCATGGGCATGAAAACCAAAGGAAATATCCAATTATGGTATGGGTGAGGACATAAAAAAATCCGCAGTGATCTGCGGATGAAACAAATATTATCTGCCGTGCACCTCAGCCTCGTATAAATCCCAAGCTTCATCAAACGTCGCCATCGTGTGAAGGTAATCAGCGTTTAGTTCCAAATATGAACTGATTTCATGATAATCGGTTGAGGTTTTCGGAAAGCTGTGGTCCTCATACGCCTGATTGGCAAATTCACTGATGCTGTCCTGCGGCTTCGGGTGTCTGTATTTCAATAAATAGTGATAAAAGGATTTCATGGGTTTCCCCTCCTGGTGTCTGTCTTTTGTTGTTCTATTATACAGTTCAAGTGTAAAATTACAACAAAAGAATACCGAAACATCATTCAGGAGAAGTCAAAATAGTTGCGTTTCAAAATCCTTTCTTTCTCCATGAGCTGCTGATATGTCAGGCTTTCAGGCAGTTTTTTTGTTTGAATCAAAAGCAGCTGATCCTCAATCTCCTTAATCGTGGTTTCCTCTTGATAGGTCATTCCGCAGGAAGCACACACCATGGCGGGAGTGTCTGTCAGTTCTATGGCTCTAGTTCCGTCAGGGAGCTCCCAGTACACTCTGTTCTTGCCAGAGACCGCTTCAAGTTCGCCGCACCATTCGCATATTTTCATGAAGAATCGCCCCCGCTTTCAGCCTCTTTCAGTTTTTTCTGCTGCGCCAAAAATTTCTTTTCTTTTAGCTGGTCTCTTTTCTCACGCCGGTCTTTTAATGTTTCATGCTCCGGATTCGATGTGTATGCCTCTCTCCTTTTGATTCTGGCTACATTTTCTGGTGTAAAAGACACCTCTTTGTCAGCAAAAATAGCACTGAGCCCGATCGGCTCCTTTTTGTCAGCGATTTCAGGGAAAACGGACTCGAAATAGGCGTCGGCCTGGTTAGGGATATAATTCTCCGGTTCCGGATATGACGTAATCACACCTTCAAAATTTCTTAAGATGACTTTGTCAGGGCTTTGCGACAGTACATAGTTTGGCTGCAGGGCGATTTTCCCCCCGCCGCCTGGTGCATCAACGACAAAGGTAGGAACGGCATAGCCTGAGGTATGGCCTCGCAGCCCTTCAATAATCTCCAAACCTTTGGAAACAGGAGCTCTGAAATGCCCGATGCCTTCTGAAAGATCACATTGATAAATATAATACGGACGGACTCTGATTTTTACCAAGTCGTGCATGAGCTTTTTCATGATTGGAACGGAATCATTAATACCGGCTAACACGACGGCCTGATTTCCAACCGGCACTCCTGCGTTCACCAGTTTTTCACAGGCCTCAACGGATTCCTCTGTCATTTCGATGCTTGTATTGAAATGGGTGTTCAGCCAGACCGGATGATATTTTTTCAAAATCTCGCACAGCTCATCGGTGATGCGCTGCGGAAAGACGACCGGCGCCCTTGTTCCGATTCTGATTACTTCCAGATGCGGAATGCTGCGCAGCTCTTTTAAAATGTATTCTAAAATTTGGTCATTGATTAGCAGTCCGTCACCGCCTGAAATTAAACAATCGCGGATTTCGGGTGTTTCCCGGATATAAGCAATTGCAGCATCAAGCTGTTTTTTAGGAACTCCCATTCCGATTTGTCCGGAAAAACGTCTTCTTGTGCAGTAGCGGCAGTACATGGAACATTGATTGGTGACAAGAAACAGCACGCGGTCGGGATAACGGTGCGTCAGACCGGGTACTGGTGAATCTTCATCCTCATGTAGCGGGTCTTCCAGATCGTATTTTGTTTTGTGCATTTCTTCAGAAAGCGGTACAGACTGCATGCGGACCGGGCATCTTGGGTTATCGGGGTCCATTAAAGAAGCATAGTAAGGTGTAATATTTAAGGGGATCGTTTTGGTTGAAATTCTGACGCCTTCCTCTTCATCTTCGGTCAAGTTAATGACTTTTTTTAAATCATCTAACGTTCTTACCGTATGTGTCAGCTGCCAAAGCCAATCGTTCCATTTCTCTTCCGGAACGTCCTTCCATAACTCTATCTCCTTCCAATGCCGTTTCGGTTTGTACCATTTGTTTTCCAAATGAATTCCTCCTTGTGCATCATTTTTTGACTTACAGGTGCTTGCACCAAATATTCATGTTTTCAAGACCTTCCGCTATATAGCAATTATTGATCAGCCTTCCTCCGTACTGATAACCGGAATGGTACAACACAGCATTCATCCCAAAAGACGCAGCGCGGGCGAGAGAAAATACATGAAAGATATTCTCTTCAGCCATATCTTTTTCTAATGCCTCGATTAAAAAGCTTGTCAGCGAATGGCCTCGATATTCCGGAAGCACAGCGCAGTCGGTTATTTCTGCATGCCCCAGCTCTGGATTGATTTCCGCGCTTGCTGCGCTGATCAGGCGGTCATCGTCAAGCATGACATAATACATCGTATTTGTATTCATCGTCTTTTCAATATAAGCAGGGTCAAATACCGGGGTCGGGTACGTACGGAATACTTTTTTATACAGCATCGATAGCTGATACATGTCGTTCATTTCTGCTTTTCTCATCGTAAAGGCGGGTGTATTATCGCTGCGGAAGCGAGGTGCTGAGCGATATAAAGCTTCGATCGTTTCCTGTTCCTGTATATAAGAATCTGTTTGTCTCCGGTTTTCTGTGAGGTAACGGACCATGACACAAGCCGGGTGGCCGAGATAATAGCCCTTGAGAAAACCCTCCGGCACAAACAAATGTTGGGCTAGCACTGCCTCATCATGCTGTTTCGTATAGACGATGATTTTTTCCGCATCCTCTTCTTTTGCCGCTGCCACGATATCAGGCAGAGCCTTCTCAATGGCTCCGTCATAACGAACCACTCTGATTCGTTTATTAAAGCCGTCGAGGTCCAGAACCGCTGTAACACCGTTACTCTTTATCGACTTGAGCATCCGCATCCTCCCCGTCTGTATGAAGTCCGCACCAATCCATAACAAAAAGTGCAATGATTTTAGCAGATTCTATCATGGCTTCAATCTCAATGTATTCATTTGCCTGATGAGCTGTTTTTGTTTCCCCAGGCCCGAAGACAATCACTGGCGTATCTCCTGCATGGTATAAAAGCCCTCCGTCCGTTCCCCATGGCGAAGCTTCGATGATTGGCTCTGTCTGTTTCGTTTTTTGATAGGCTGATTGAAGCACTGAAATTAAAGGGTGATCATCAGGTAAATCATTCGGCAGCCATTGAGCGCCGAACCATTCTACTGTTACCGGATGGCGTTTAAACCATTCGTCATGGTATTCTAAATCCTTCAGCCAGTTTTCCAATTCAAGTTTTACTGCTTCTGGTTTTTCATGGGGAGCAATTCCGCATCTTCCTTCTATAACGACACGGTCTGCAACTGAAGAAGGCCATGCACCCCCTGAGATGGTGCCGATATTCACTGGTACCGGTATTGGGACATTGTCATACAGCGGATCTGAAATTCTCGCATTGCGGACTTTCTCCAGCTCTTGTATGGCTGTGATAACGTGCATGCTTTTTTCAATCGCACTTACACCCTCATAGCGTGTGCCCCCATGTGCCGCTAACCCCTTCACTGTGATCCGAAACCACATTGAGCCCTGCTGCTTTATAAATAGTTTCATATTTGTCGGTTCTGGGATCAGTGCCCCGTCAGCACGATAGCCTCTCATGATGGCAGACAGTGTTCCCGCACCGCCGCACTCTTCATCTACAACACTTTGAAACAATACATCTCCCTTCAATTTAACATCGCAGGCGTGCAGGGCTTCTAAAGCAAAAAGAAGGGCTGTATTGCCTCCCTTCATATCCGTTGAGCCGCGGCCGTATATTTTACCGTCTTCTTCGAAAGCTTGATACGGTTCATACTTCCAATCCTTTACGCTTCCTTCAGGCACAACATCGATATGACCGTTTAAGATCAGCGACCGGCCCCCGCCCGCTCCCGTTTTTTTTGCAACGATATTCGGGCTTTCATGAAAATCGGAACGGTCTGATTTAAAGTAGGGATGCTGTTTTAATTGCTTTAGGCTTGGCTCCCACACGTCAATGTCCATGTGAAATTGCCGCAGCTTTTCAAGCACAACAGCTTGGGCATGAAACTCAGAGCCCAAAGTGCTTTTTTCTCCAATCAGCCTTTTGAGAAGACGAATGGCTTTGGCAGAATGCTGATCAAGCCACCCGGTTACTTTTCTCTCAATGTCTTGCATCCTCATTCCCCCTTTTAAGAAAAAGGCATATCTATTTTGATTTCAGCGTCAGTCAGCCTTGTTACCTCGTCGATTGTCGAGCCATTCATCAGCTCTTTTAAAATGAAATGATGGGCTCCGACCTCAAGAACAGCTTTTTCAGTAATGATCAAATCTACACAGCCTGCTGCAGTTAACGGAAGCGTGCATGTTTCTGTTAATTTAGGCCTTCCCTTTTGATCTGTATGACTCATGACGACAACCACTTTTTTCGCTTTTTGGGCCAGTTCCATCGCTCCGCCCATGCCCGGCACCTTTTTTCCCGGGACAAGCCAATTTGCCAAATCACCTGACTGGCTCACCTGCAGGGCTCCTAAAATCGTAATGTCAATTTTGCCTCTTCTAATCATCGCAAAAGACATTGTTGTATCAAAATAAGACGCCCCTTTTACAGCGCGGACAGGATAACCCGCAGCGTTGCATAAATGTTCATCCTCTTCACCCTTTCCGGGGCTTTCGCCAATGCCGAGCACTCCGTTTTCCGCCTGCAGCATGACCTGCATGTCAGGCGGCAAAAAGTTCGGCACCAAGGATGGGATGCCGATACCGAGATTTACAATCATGCCCGGCTTGATTTCAGACGCGGCCCGCTTTGCGATCTGCTCTCTCTCTGCTACTCCCAAGCCCATTTCCACTTCACTCCTTCGCTTCTCACAACCCCCTCGACAAAAACCCCCGGTGTGACAATCATTTCTTCGGAGATCTCTCCCATCGTAACAATATGTTTAGCCTCGGCAAAGGTTCTCCTGGCGGCCATTGCCATAAGCGGATTCATATTGCGTGCTGTTTTGTCATACGTTAAATTGCCGAATTCATCGGCAATGTGCGCATTGATGAAAGCAAAATCAGCCGTCAGCGCCTCTTCAACCAAGTATCGCTTGCCAGCCACGGACACGATGTCCTTTTCCTCACAAACCATTTGATTATCAATACCGACGTCTGTTAAAATGCCGCCGAGTCCTGATCCGCCCGCGCGAATCCGTTCTGCGAGCGTTCCCTGCGGTGAAAATTGAACCTCTAACGTCCCGTCTGTCATCTGTTTTCCGGCTACAGGATTGGAACCGATATGCGATGCGATCAGGGTTTTGACTCGTTTATTGACAATAAGCGGGCCGATCCCTATTTCCGGGAACCCGGCATCATTGCAAATGACGGTTAAATCCGTTACGCCGCTATCCAATATAGCTTCAATCAATGAAGGAGGCGAGCCGACTCCCCCAAAACCGCCAAACATCAGGACCGATCCGTCCTGAACATCTGCAATTGCTGTTTCGATGCTGATTGTTTTTTGAAATGGCGCCATTTGATTTCAATCCTTTTTCAGTATTTTTTCGACCGCTGCAACTGTTTCTGAAAAAATTGATGTCAGCTCTTCTACTTCACCTTCTGAAATGGTAAAAGGAGGAGCAATAATGACAGCATCTCCTTCCCCGCTGTCTATTCCCGCTTTGGCAGGATAAACAATCAGCCCGCGTTTTTTCGCCTCGCCGACAATACGCTGGGTAACCGCCTGCTCTGGCGGGAAAACGTTCTTCGTTTTCTTGTCCGCTACAAATTCAACACCTAATAGCAGACCTTTTCCGCGCACATCACCTATGATTCCGCTTTGAGACGCTCTTTCATCAAGCTTCTTTTTCAGTACAGCCCCCTTTTTTTCTGATTGTTTGATCAAGTCTTGCTTTAACACATACCGCAAAACTTCAAGAGCGGCTTTGGCTGAATAGGGATGTGCACTATATGTGTGGCCGCTCATAATCACACCTGAACCTTCTTTTATCGTTTCAATAATAGAATCAGATACAACAGCAGCGGCAATAGGCGCATACCCGGCACCGAGACCCTTCCCCAGTACAGCTATATCAGGAACGGTGTGCCAATGCTCTGTCGCGAGCATCCTTCCTGTTCTCCCAAGCCCTGTCATCACTTCGTCTGCAATAAAGAGCACTTCGTGTGTGCGGCATACTTCCATTAATCTCTCATAATATCCCGGAGGCGGAGTAATCGCTGCTCCTGCGGCACCAATAATAGGCTCAGCCACAAAGCCGGCGATAAATTGGCTTCCGATTCTTTTGATGGCCGTTTCCAGTTCATCAGCTGCAGCCTGAACAAAGTCTTCTTCCGTTCCATGATTCCGCCGATAAACATGAGGAGCTGAAATAGCGGGATATCGTTCAACGAGATGGGTGAATCGATATCTCCTTTCATAAAAACCAGATAATGAAAGCGCTCCCAAAGTTATTCCGTGGTAACTGCTCCACCGCGACAAAAAGATGGATTTTTGTGTTTGCTTTTTTTCCTGCCAATACTGTACGGCGATTTTCATAGCTGTTTCTATCGCTTCTGATCCACTGTTGACAAAAAAAGACCAATTCACATCTCCCGGCAGCTCCTGCGCCAAGAGAGCGGCTAATTGCTCGGCAGGCTCGCTCGTAAACTGTGATCGGTAAGCAAAAGACACTTGATCAAGCTGTTCTTTCAGCTTCTCAGTCACATCAGAAACCCCGTGGCCGATATTGCATGTCACCGCACCTGATGAGCCGTCAAGATATCTTTTTCCAGTTTGATCATAAACATATGAACCCTTTGCATAACTGACAACCGGATAGGCCGAACCAAGCTCCGGCTTAATCAAATAACTGCTCATGCTCCCACCTCAAAAACCCATTTGATAAATTATATGAGTGTTCAATTTGCGGCATGACGTTCCCCGCAAAATCTTTTTCACACAAAAAAAGCCTTCCTGAACGGAAAGGCTCCTTTTGAAATTTCATCATCTAGCAAATGAAAGCGGCTCCGACAATAATTAATAAAATGAACAAGACAACAATCAATACAAACGTATTGGTCCCGCAGCCAAATCCGTAACCGTATCCAGAATATCTATACATGTTGTTTTCATCCTTTCTTATCACGATATACGGCATTTTATGCGGGCCAAGTCCCAAATGGTTTGTGCAAACGCCTATTTCATGTCAGGAAATAATGAAAAACAGTATGCACCCGCTCATATTTTTTAAACGTCAGCTTTTCGTAAAAATGGGTTGCGCCGTCAGTGCTTGTAGCCACTAAATAGGCTGCTTCCATTCCTAATGATTTGGCGATGGACAGCATTTCTTTTACTAAGATACTACCATAGCCCTTCCTTTGAAACTGATCCAAAATGGCCACTTCTTCGATTTTAGCCGTTTTCTCTTTCCGATGAATGAACAACTCGCCACAGCCAATCGGAATCTTCTGTGCTTGGTCGCTGTAACAAACAACAAGGATGATTGCACCCGATTCGTAAAAAGGATATTTTCTTTTTAATTTTTGTTCAGCGATCGCTTCTCCAATATAAATGGAATCATAAATTTTCATAATAGAAGATCCATCGCTAAGGCTTTTTGCCGTCCCCCACGCCGTTAACGGATGCCCCATCTGCCCCTTCCAGTCACTAAGCTTCATGTCATATAACAGCTCATCCTCGACGACAAACCCGCTTTTGACAAGTGATTGCTTCAAACCGAGCGGAAAAACATGCAGCGGCGACACTTTTAAATGGAGATAATTCGCATCAAGCAGCTTTGGAACGGAGGGCAAAAAGTCCAGTAACCGCTCCAATGGAAACGTATCATGGAGCTGAACAAAGTTATGAGAAAAAATTTGCGGAAGCTTCGGATCTCTGTAAACGCTGTAATGATCAAACGATGCCGATTCAGACGTTAACAATATATATTGATGTTCCGTTTTTGAATAATGTCCTGTCATGAACGTCTCCTTTTAATGACCTATCCCTTTATTCAGTTGCAATATTCAATTTCTTTATAATCTCATCGTACACCGGATAAAACGGCTTTCCAATTGGAAATTGCTGAATATTTCGGAAAGAAGCGGATATGGGCTTCTGATGTAAAAAGAACTTCCTTATTACTTGTTCACTAATCGGGTGAAAGACTCCGTTTAGAAACAAAAACGGTTCGCGTTCTATGAAAAACAGCCTTCGCCCAGGCGGATTTTCGATTAATCCAGATCGTTCCCACGTAATCGGCAGCCCTTCCGGCAGCGCCTTTAGTTCTTCTTTTTCAATTGTCAGTATGTCTCTTCTTTTAAATTGATAAAACTGAAAAGCATACTGACCTACAATCCTCCTTATTTTTCCGGCTTCGATATAAAATATTGCAGGATGATCAGCTTCCTTTACCAAAATATAATTCGGAATGTTTAAAATTTTTCCAATCCCATATTGGAATATATACGGGTCTGGAACAGCCACAGTCCGATTTAGATACAACGAACTCCACCTTTCTCCGACAGGATGTCTTACACCCCGATCAAGAAAATACACATTTTGATCTGATCCTTTTACAAAAGAGCCGTCAATTAAATCGGCGGGCAGAAACCGATACGCATTTTGAAATGAATCGGGGGTTTTATAGGTTGTATCTAATACTTCATTTATCGGCAGAAATGGAGCAAAGTTGTTGATCCTGGCCCAAAAAATTGAGTCGCCATGATTCCAATGCTTCATATCGTCATCCCAATAGCTTCCATATTTATGTTGAATACGATCAAGTAACGAACGGCGATGCATAACTGAGCAATGATCGACTTGAAAAGCGGCCTGATCTAGCACTGCATTGGCATTTCTATAGAAATGTGAGATTTCCTCTCCCCGTTCGTTTACATGTACAACTTTTTGTTTTGAATAGACAACCTGTGCTTCAGGCTTATCTAAAAACGTCTGCACCATACGACTCAGCCGCTCAGGATGATAAACAGTGTCATCGGTGAGATAGGAAATGTAATCGCCGTCGGCAAATGGGAGTGCTGCGTTAATTAATGTGGCATAACGGGTTGTTTTTAATCGTTCTGCAGGATGTATGAAACTGTTTTGATAACGAATGCGCTGGTCATGAAGGTACTTGTGAATCACCGCTGTTGTTTCTTCATTAGAATGATCATCCATAATAAAAAGCTCCCAGTGATCATACGTTTGCTTCAGGACGCTTTCAATCGCTTTTTGCAGATAATCAGGTTTGTTGTAACTTGTTAAAATAATAGACACTTTTTCTCCCATCTATACAGCCCCCTATCGTCAAACATAAAAACGGCTCCGCAGCAAGCAGAGCCTCTGTCATCATTTAAAAAGCACCCCAGCTTACAATACTTGAGAGTGCGACATTCGATCTCGTGTTATTTAACGGGTTTTGAAAAATAACCAAATCAGTCAGAACCTCTTTTACGATGACGTTTTGAAGCGTATCTCCATTCGACAGATGAACTGTTGAAATCGGTACGCCAAGCTCTTTTGCAAATACGAGCTGTCGTCTGAGATCAGATGGATTTCCTTCAGAAGATGATTGACGTATGAGCAGAATCAGCAAAAGCAGAATAAAATGAAGTTCATCTTGATTTTCTTCTTGATTCACGTGTTCTAAATCCAAACAATCCCTCTCCCTTTTCCTTATACTCTGTTTCACAATATGAAAGACTTCAATTTATGGTATAGGCTATGTCCACTCTTTTAAAAATTCAGCATTTTGCTTAAATATATTGAAAAATAGATCAGGTACGGCGTTCGACTCATACCAATTGGCAATTAGAAGAATATGATTAACGTGAGTTCACTATTGGATAGGAGGTGTGTGTAATGAGCTCTGAAAATGCACAGTTAAAAAAGGATTTGATTAAAACCCTTTTAAGCCCTTTATTCTCAACAGAAGGAGGAGTAAACGTGGATAATAATCTTAAAGATATGCTTGAAGCTGCCATTGATCAAAAAGTAGATGAAAGCGAAACCGTTACGGCTGAATCTCTTTTAGATCCTTCCCTTCCGGCAAGATGGATTTTTGCCAGAGTTACGCCAGGCACGACAATCAGCATTGTGACTGATTCCGGTGACATGATCGGCCCGGTTGTCTTTGTTGCTTTCGATCAAGTTCACGGTATCGTATTTGTAACACAGGAAAGCTCCGTCACTCCGGCAGGTCAAGCTACAACATTAATTGATGTAGACAAAGTAGAAAGCGTTACGTTCTTTTCATAACATCTGATGAAAGTCTTGTATATCCAGTCGGGATACGGAGGAATATACAGTTATTTTGATCGCTGGGCTGAAGAATGTTTTCGGAATACTCATACAGAGTATATGTCAGCAGATACACCAGAAACAGAATCTCTGGTGAAGATCGAAACGTTTCAGCCAGACTTCGCACTTATGATGGTTGGAGACCGCGTTCCTCACGACTGGCTGACCTGGTTAAAGGGTAAGGGTATTCCCGTGTATATTTGGCTAACCGAAGACCCATTTTATATTGATATCAGTCTTCAGGTGATTAAACATGCTGACGCCATATTAACGATTGAACAAAATGCCGCTCTCTATTATCGGGGGCTTGGCTTCCAGCACGTCTATTATGTTCCGATTCCAGTTAATCATCGGCTGTTTAAAAAAATGGACACCGAACATTCCTTTCATTCAAATCTGCTTATCATCGGCTACCCTTACCCTAATCGGGTTCAGCTAATGAAAGAAGCGGTACATCTGCCTTTCACGGTTCGAGTAATCGGAAAGGAATGGAGAAAATATCTGCCTAAAAAAGTGCTCAAACAGCCTCATATTGATGTCGTCAGCACATGGATTCCACCCGAACAGGCCGTTCATTATTATAACGGGGCAGACATCGTGATCAATACGCATCGGCCTTATCATTTTGCTTTCAACAAAAATAACATTCGCATCAAAAATGCCAGTTTTAATAACCGAACGTTTGATATCGCTGCATGCGAAGCATTTCAATTAACAGATTTACCCGCGGCCCATCCTTTTTCATCCTTTATTTCTTATCACAACTTCAACGATTTTAAGGAAAAAGCCGCTTTCTATCTCAACCATCCTGAAGAACGGCATAAAGTTGCGGCATCCAATTACAAAGAGACCGTACCCGCAAATACGTATGATGAGCTTCCTGAAAAACTAAAGGCGATTCATCTGGCGCTTTCTTAAAAAAATCGTTCATAGCAATGAACGATTTTTTCATTCACAGAAAAAAGCAGCTTTTTCAGCTGCTTTTTTTCTAACCATCGGAACGGTCCTTTAGCTTCCTCGGATTCACCTGTTTATGAAGATCAGGCTTTCCGCCAAGATGCTGTGCAATCTGTTCCCACGACACAATTTTGAAGTTTTGATTGACGGCTTGTCCGTTGTCGATATTTTCGCCGTCCTGCGCCACAAAAATCCCGTAAGGATATTTTGGGCCAAGTCCGAAACCGAGAACATCAATACCGTCCGTATCACTAGTACCGTCTATCTTCTCGCCATCTGTGATGTCAAAGTTGGCTACATAGCGATTGCTTCCCTGCCGTTCATACATTGCATAGCTGTTATTTCCCTGACTTGAGGCCATGAGATATCCTTTGCCGTTTGGTGCATAATAGATCGTCAGTCCTTCTATATCAGCTGTCAAATGTTCTCCTGTCGCACGGTCGATAACCTGCCCCTTTGATCCTCCGCCTGGCTCAGCATGAAATTTCCAAATGGCCTCATCTTCCTCTGCTATATACAGGTTCCCATATTCATCATCTGCAACAAGGCCTTCAGTCTGAGAATTCAATTTAAATTCGCGCACTTTTTTTCCTGTTACATAACCCTTTCCATTATCAGCAATTTCATATTGCTCAAATTCTCCTTGTTTGCCTGTCACTAATGCGTAAAATGCTCCTGTTTTCTGGCTGTGATACAGGCTGAAGCCGTATACCTCAGAAATATCAGTAGAAATAGGATGTTTCGGATCTGTAATGCTTTTCAATTTTCCTTTATCCCCGTCAATTGCATATACTTCGATTGTATTCTTTCCTTCAGACCGATTGGAGGCGGCAGCAATATCAATTTTTTCGCCGTTCAATGGAAAACCATAGCGCAGATCGACATTATTGAGCTTGCCAAATTCGTAAGAATGAAGCTGCTTGCCGTCTACATCATACACGACGAGCCCTGACTTCTTATTTGTCGTGATCAGCTTGCTTTTTTCCGGATGTTTTTCATGAACCCAAATGGCCGGGTCATCTGCTGCGTCATCGCCAGAAGCGACAGGATCTGTCTCGGTTTGCGCTGTCACTTTAAAATGATGTTCCGCATTTACATGATGAGCCGACACCGAGTTTGCTGTCAGGATAAGCAATAATCCCGCAGCAGTGCTTAGCAGCATTGTTTTTGAAACCTTCATTTGGTACCCTCCTCTTTATCACTATCACTTCTATTGTAAAATATATACAGGTGTTTAACTGTGAGGAAAATGAACCTTTTTTTATAGTGTTTCTGACTCATAAACCACTTTTGCCTACGAGGTACGTGAAATGAATCGGTCAGATTGGCTTTTGCGGCGCGAAATACAATAACATTGAAAATTTAGTACATTGTTTATTTAGTTATTTTATCCTCTAGCTGCGTCTATTTTTCCATTTTCTTTTAAAAAAGAACACTTTGTGACATGATCATTCCCCTAAATTTTGTTTTATTGGTTGCTTTCATTAACTCGATTACAAAGTTGAACATATGATGCATGGTAGAGAAACGAGAGTTGGAGGATAAGCCATGCCTAAACAGCAAACAGCAGAGCTGGAACCATTTTTCCATAACAAAACAGTTTTAGTCACTGGCGGAACGGGTTCAATCGGGAGTCAAATTGTCAAACGCCTTTTGCTGCTTACACCTAAACAAGTGATTGTGTTCAGCAAAGACGACAGTAAACAGTATGTCATGAGCCAAAAGTATGCGGAGGATAAGCGGCTTTTATTTGTACTCGGAGATGTGCGCGATTACAGAAGGGTGAATCAGGTGATGAAAGGCGTTGATATCGTCTTTCACGCGGCTGCGCTGAAACAGGTTCCGACATGTGAAGACCATCCATTTGAAGCGATCCAGACCAATCTTATCGGCGGACAGAATGTGGTGGAGGCTGCCCTTTTACACCGAGTGCAGCATGTCATCAATATCAGCACAGATAAAGCTGTATCTCCTGTGAACACAATGGGTGCCACCAAGCTGTTATCCGAAAAGCTGTTTCATCAAGCAAACCGCCACGTTCAAAACAGAGGAACCGTGTTTTGTTCAGTCCGCTTCGGAAATGTTCTCGGCTCAAGGGGTTCGGTCATCCCTATTTTATTTGAACAAATGATGGAGGGTGAACCGCTGACCATCACAGACAAGAACATGACCAGATTTTTCATGTCAATAGACGATGCGGCTACCCTGACATTGCAATCAGCTGCTATTACAAAAGGCGGAGAAACCTTTATTTTTAAAATGGAATCACTGAAACTTGAAGAACTGATTCATGGGTTTGAAGAATATGCATCGCAGCACGGGCTTCCGCGGCCGGCTGCAGTAGAAGTCGGCAAACGTCCAGGTGAAAAGCTTCACGAAGAATTAACATCTCCTCATGAAATTGAATTACTGTATGAATGGGGCAATCTTTATGCGATCCTTCCAGAACCTGAAAAACATCCTGATTTTCGCAAAGTCAATCTGCCTGGGTATCAATCAAATCAAGCCCCTCTCATTACAAAAGACAGAATTGCCCAGATTATTGAAGAATTGCATCAAGAAAAAAAGGCATAAAAACAAGCCTGTCTATCCATTAGGCAGGCTTGTTTTTTGTGTTTTATTTATCAAAGAGATGCAGATAACTTTCGTATCCTTCTTCTTTCAGCTTATCTTTCGGCACAAACCGCAGCGCCGCTGAATTTATGCAGTAACGAAGCCTGCTTGGACCCGGTCCGTCATTAAATACATGGCCAAGATGAGAATCAGCGGTACGGCTTCTCACTTCTGTGCGAATCATGCCGTGGCTCGTGTCTAGTTTTTCTTCCACTTCTTCTTCTTCAATTGGCTTTGTAAAGCTTGGCCAGCCGCAGTGGGAATCAAATTTATCCTTTGATGTAAACAACGGCTTGCCTGACACAATGTCTACATACAGCCCTTCTTCTTTATGATCCCAATATTCATTTTGAAACGGCGGCTCCGTGCCGTTATTTTGCGTCACCTCATATTGCATGCGATTTAGTGACTTAATTTTTTCTTCTTTATTGTACGCCATTTATTTCGCCCCCCAATGCTCGCTGATAAATCCGGCACGTCCAGAACCTGTCCGGTAGCGCTGATAATGTCCTGGATTCTTTTTATAAAAATGCTGATGGTAGCCTTCCGCTTCATAGAATGGTTCAGCTTTTAAAATGTCTGTTACAATCGGATCTTTGAAGATCCCGCTTTCCGCCAAGCGCTGCTTGGAAGCTTCCGCAAGCTCCTTTTGTTTATCATTATGATAAAAAATGGCTGCACGGTAGGAACTGCCGCGATCAGCAAACTGGCCGCCGGCATCTGTCGGGTCGATTTGCTGCCAAAATAATTCAAGCAGTTTTTCATAAGGGAACACATCAGGATGAAACGTGATTTGAACGGCTTCACGATGTCCTGTCGTTTCACTGCACACCTCTTCATACGTAGGGTTTTCAGTATGGCCGCCTGTATACCCGGACACCACTTTTTCAATTCCCGGCTGTTCGTCAAAAGGTTTAACCATACACCAAAAACAGCCTCCTGCAAATGTGGCGATTTCTTTTTTTTCAGACATACTGGTGCCTCCTTTGTTAATACGTGGTATTATTATATTATAGCATGTAAAAATAGAATGAAAATGATTCTGCTTTTCAATAAAATCTATAGGTTTTAAGCAATATGCTTATGTAATGGAGGTTCACAAATTTGAAAGTAAGAACACAGATGATGTACGATATGGAAACTTTACTCCGTAAAGTCTTTAAACAAATACGCAATGAAATCAATGAGATTCTAGATAAAGAGCTGTCACGGAATGAATTCACCATTCTGCGGATCCTCAGTGAACAAGGGCCTAAAAAAGTCACCGAATTTGCGCCTATTTTAGAGGTATCGGCAAGCCACATTACAGCCGTGACTGATGCGTTAGTAGAAAAGGAATGGATTACGAGAATCAGATCGAAGGAAGACAGACGCATCATCCGCATTCATATCACTGAAGCGGGCGAAAAAGTCCTCCAGCATTTCAACGAGAAAAAAACGGAATATTTCTTTAAACGCTTTGACTGCTACAGTGATGCCGAACTTGCCTCACTAATTGAGCTCTTCAGCAAACTAGATAAAAAACGGTAAAAAAAAGCACATACCGCTACATATGGGTATGTGCTTTTTGAAGCGCTTCACTTATTTTCCAGTGAGCAATTTCATTGTTTTCCAACGGCCGTATCTGTAATACAAAAACGCCGCACAGCTGCTTAATAAAAAACTCATTCCGATGCCGAGCCCGATTCCTTTCTGTCCAAGCCAAGCTGAAAATAGAGCTGTGAAAGGATATCTCAAAACCCAAAACGATATCAAATTTAAAACAAGAACCTGCAGCATCGCTCCCGCAGCTCTGACAATTCCGTTCAGTACAAAGTTAATCCCGATAAAAGGATAGAAAAACGCAATCCATCGCAAATATTGTTCACCAAACGCTACCGCATCGGGCTCGCTGATAAATAACCTCATAAGGTATTTACCAAATACCCAAATCACAACTGCAATCACCAGCATGCAAGAAATAACAGCCATCACACCTAGCCTTGCAATCGTCCCCACTCTTTTATAGTTTCCGATTCCGATATTTTGCCCTGCCATACTGTTAACCGCCGTACCGGCAGCCATTGCTGGTAGCGTAATGATGCTATCGAGCCGCTGCACCGC
The DNA here is from genome assembly GCF_023238245.1 of Bacillus rugosus. Taxonomy (NCBI): domain Bacteria; kingdom Bacillati; phylum Bacillota; class Bacilli; order Caryophanales; family Bacillaceae; genus Bacillus; species Bacillus rugosus. The sequence continues at coordinate 2,169,751 of NZ_CP096590.1, forward strand.
TCCGAAGCCTGACACCACTTGCTCCCCGTATGAGTTGACAACACTAATAATCGCCATCATTCCCCCTGTGATCACCATCATCTGCAGACCGGCTGGAATCCCAAGTTTCAAAATCAGCGCGGACTCTTCCCACTTGGGCACTCGCGGAATAGAGAACGGCACAAGCTTGTGTTTGATGACATAGAACAATCCATATAGAAACGCAATACCCTGTGACAAAATCGTCGAATAAGCAGCTCCCGCTATCCCCATGCGGAACACAGAAATAAAGAGCGGTGCCAACACTGTATTCAGCACAACGGCAAACGCAATAAACCGGAGAGGTGTCTTGCTGTCGCCGAGCGCCCGAAGCACAGTACTGATAAAGTTATAGCCAAACAAAAATAAAATGCCGATAAATTGAATCTGTAAATAGGTCTCAGCAAGCGGTATCATCGACTCCGGCGTTTTCAGAAGACGAAGCAAGTGCTCTGACAGAAAAAAACCGGCCGCGCCGAATCCGATGCTTAAACCTGTTAATAAAACGACAAAAGCGTTAATATACGACGCCATTCCTTTTTCATCATCTTTTCCCTTTTGCTGTGACAATATTGTTAACGTCGCATTGTTAAGGCCCAAAATAAAAGACAGCACGGTTATAACAATCGTGCTTGATACTGCTGCTGCCCCTAGAGCCTGTGCCCCCAGTAAATTGCCGATCCACAAACTGTCTATAAATTGAAAGGAAACCTGCAATGCGTTTCCGAGCATAATAGGCGTTGAAAACAGCACAAGCTGTTTCAGCACATTCCCCTGTGTAAAATCGTATGCTTTCATTTTTTCTCCTTATGTTCTCAAATTTTCGTCAGACCGCACGAAAAAAGAGACGTTGTTTCATGTCTCTTTTTTCATGATTTATCGGTTTTTTTCCGGTCTCTCATACCGAATGTAAACACCATCACACTTAGGAACAAGGCACAATAGGAAATGTTCAAGTACATTTGGTCCATATCTTCAGCGGCTAGATGATGATATGCAAGCCAGCCAAAATACAGAGAAAATGTAAAGGATAATAAACTGAAATACTGGTAAATCCGGTTCATTTTCAGTCACCTCTATTGTTTGGGATGGTAATAGGAAAACTCAATTTCATCTTTTTCTAAATTTATTTTATCCGCTTTGACATACATTCCATTCGTTAAAGGCATTTCTGACAGACGCACTTCAATGCTTTTATCGCCGGGATGAACGTGGACAAATGATGGCAATTCGTAAAAGCTGTCCATATAATTTAACACAAAGCTAATCGGTATACTCAATTTCCCTAACGAAAACTTCGTAACATTCAGCTCCACATCACCATTTTTTTTCACGGTCGGTTCAAAAGCGACAAACGCATCAATGGACGTGGAAAAAGCCTTGATTTTCCCTGCGACATGAACATCATCATCTATCTCTACTTTGTAATCAAGCTTGTTTGATGCTTTGTCGTTTAAATATGAGTTGACAAACGCAGCTAATGATTCTTTTGTGCTTGTCACTTGAAATCCATACTCGCTCTCAGCTGAATCCTTTACCTGAGCTTGTTCTCCCGGCAGCATAACAAATGCCATAAACCCAACGGCAAGGATCATATTGATTGCAAGCAATATAAAAAACAGTCGTTTCCACATATTCATGATGTCACCCTACTCTTTCGGTAATCCTTCTTTTTTTATGGCTTGATAGACGCGCTTCGCGATAAGGGAATAACCCGTACCATTAGGATGAAAATCATCTTCCTCAGAAATTCGGCTGCTGTCACTTTTTTCATTGAACAAGTCTTCAATACGAATGATTTTCGCATGTTTATCTTTTTTTAGCTCTTTTGCAGCAATTTGGTTCCAATCAGTGACGACTCCGTTTATTTCATTTAATTCAGATAATGTAAACGTAAACGGATTATACATGCTGACATAAATCAGCTCAGCGTGATCATTCAGCTCCCGAATTTCTGAAATGATTTTTTCAAAACGCTTTTCGTACGGCTTTTCCGCTTCCTGAAACGGTTCAACGGTTAATTGCAGAAAGTTTTGATGAAGGACTTTCATCAAATCATTACCGCCAATGGTAAAAAAGACATAATCTGCGTCCTTTATGCCTTTTTGAACCTTTTTATCTTGTAGTTTCTCTAATAACTCATCCGAACGGTTCCCTTTCACGGCATAATTTTTTACGTCTACCGTTTTAACTTGTTTATCTGATCGGATGGAATCCGCAACCTTGCCGACATAGCCCTCTCCGTCTGGATCTCCGACTCCTTCTGTCAGCGAATCTCCGACAGCCGCAATGACAATGTGCTCTTTCGTTTTCGGTTCATGAGCTTTTTGTTTTCCCTCAGATGCTGTACGTATCCCCGTACAAGCAGTAAGAAGCAAAATCAAACTGGCCATGAGTGAAAAAATGCGCAGCTTCAATCTTGTTGCTCCTTCCCATTCTACTAGTGGAAAGTGTATCATGTTTTAGAAGATTTGAAAATGCCTAGTCTTCTAGCTTACTTGAGTGTTCTGGCTGACTTCACATCAGCGATAATGTCATCGTACGGAGTATTTTCCACTCCATTGTAATCTTTCAGCACCTTGCCGTCCGGGCCTACCAAATAAAAAGAAGATTGATGAATGACTTGGTCCTCTCCCTCCGGTTTCTTTACAATCGCTTTAAAGCTCTTAAGCGCGAACGCCTCAATGTCACTCTGACTGTATCCCGTGAGGAAATCCCAGTTATCAAAAGATAATGGATAATTTGCGGCAAATTTTTTCAGCTGTTTCGGCTTATCGTTTTCTGGGTCGACACTAAAAGATACAATGCGGACATCTATATCCTCAGCTTTCAATTTTTTTTGCAGATCGGTCATATGAGCGGTCATCGGCGGACAAACAGTTTCACAATTGGTAAAAATAAAATCCGCCAGCCATACTTCTCCTTTTAAACTTTCTAAAGAAACGTCCTTGCCGTCTTGGTTTTGAAATGTAAAAGGCTCCACCTCGTAATTGAGTGGATCTTTAATCTGTTGTCCTCCGCAGGCACATAATAGCAGAAAAAGCAGACCTGCCGTTAAACTCTTGATAACCTTCATGACATTCACCCTTTCCAGCCAGCATAAAAGCGCTTTCCAAAATCGGCCTTGCCTGCTGTATTCCATGTTTGTATTCGATACCGGGCAAAAAAAATCCTGCATGCTCCCAATCAACGATTAGAAAGGGGGCATACAGGTATAAACGGCATATTACGCGTTGTGCTTTAACACCTCTTGATGAAAAACGGCCTGATAATCTGCCCATTTCATCCGGCGCTTCATATAATGTCGGAAAGAATACACTTTTGTCCTGCTGTTTGATGAAAACACTTCTTTTAAGTAGAATTGCAAATGGTGATGTAACATAAAGAAATAGTGCTCACCTTCCTTTAATACAGGTATTTCTGTCACTTTCACCTGAATCCCGTCTCTGCGTTTGAACTCTAGGCTTTTGAGTAACAAGCTATCAATCCTCTTTTTGTGTTTTTCTTCTATTATATACAATGCGAGCCGGGCTGTCTGTCATTTTACGCGGTTGTGTTAAAAAATTAGATTAGCAAATGGAACAAGTCCTCATCCTTATTCACTTCTACATAGTGAAACGGTTTTCTGTTCATCCGTTCAATCAGCGGCCCATAGTCGGCCTTGTTCTGCAGCTCGATGCCGACAAGAGCAGGTCCGTTGCTTTTATTATTTTTCTTCGTATATTCGAATCTTGTAATGTCATCATTAGGCCCGAGGACTTCGTCAAGAAATTCGCGGAGCGCTCCCGCTCTTTGCGGAAAATTGACGATAAAATAATGCTGAAGTCCTTCAAAGATCAAGGATCGCTCCTTCATTTCCTGCATCCTTCCGATATCGTTATTGCCCCCGCTGACCACACAAACCACATTTTTTCCTTTAATTTCATCCTTGTACAAATCAAGTACTGCAACAGAAAGAGCTCCAGCCGGTTCAGCAACAATCGCACATTCGTTATATAATTCAAGAATGGATGTACATACTTTCCCTTCAGGCACAAGGAGAATGTCATCAACGACAGATTCCAGCGTTTGGAACGTTTCCTCCCCAATTTTTTTAACAGCTGCTCCATCTACAAACTTATCAATTTTATCAAGTGTAACGACATGCCCAGCTTTGTTTGATTCAAAGTAGGATGCCGCTCCCTCCGGCTCAACAGCAATTACCTTTGTATCAGGAGACACGTTTTTCAAATATGTACCTACTCCTGAGAGAAGGCCGCCTCCTCCGACACTTGCAAAAAGAAAATGCGGTTCTGTATCAATGTCGTTTAAAATCTCGACCGCCAATGTTCCTTGTCCCGCCATCACATCCGGATCATCGAACGGATGGATAAACGTCCGGGATTCCTCCTCACAGCATTCAACTGCGCTTTTATACGCATCGTCAAACGTATCACCTGTCAAAATAATATCGATAAATCCTTTACCGAATAGTTCAACTTGAGATACTTTTTGTCTCGGTGTTGTAGACGGCATAAAAATTTTCCCGTGAATGCCAAGATGTTTACACGAGAACGCCACCCCTTGAGCGTGGTTTCCGGCACTTGCACACACAACTCCGTTTTCAGTCTGCTCGCTGGAAAGTTGTTTGATTTTATGATAAGCCCCTCTGAGCTTAAAAGATCTGACAACTTGCAAGTCTTCACGTTTCAAATAAATATTGCATTCATATCTCTCAGAAAGTCTGTCATTCCTTTGCAAAGGTGTGTGAATTACAACGTCCTTCACGTTTTGGTGAGCCTTCAAAATGTCTTTCACTTGGATGAGAGAGTTTTCTTTAAGCAACGGTTTCATGTACAGATTCCTTTCTTGTTTTAAATCCCTATTTAATATGCCATTATAACACGAATATTCAAAAAATAAGACAATTATTTATATTTAATAATTAAAAAAATACAGACAACATTCACTACATCTTGGCGTAACACCTGCTTCACCAGTATCCTGGGGGCCTAAGAAAAAAGATGATCGTAAATAAGAGGTGTTTTCAGCCAAAAAGCATGATATAATAAAACCAATTAGAACCAAAAGGAGCCAATTGATGAATACCGCACCAATAATTAAACCTAAACCATTTCAACATCTAATCGGAGAACATCAAACATTCCTGGAAGCGAAACGAATCGCCAAGCAGTTCTCACTATCTGAGCATCCTGTCCTGATAACAGGAAAAATCGGCACAGGAAAAGATCATTTTGCACAAGCCATACACCAGGGATCTTCGAGATACAGCGAGCCCTTTATTAGCGTCAATTGCAGTACCCATTCGGAAGAAAGCCTTATGCGTGAGCTTTTTGGCCCTAATGGACACTCAGGCGCGTTTCAAAAAACGGCTCGAGGAACCCTTTTTCTTGATGAAGTATGGCACATGCCTCCTTCTGTACAAGCTCAGCTGCTAAAAGCGCTTGATTCAGACACGGAGAAACCGCGAATCATCTGTGCTTCTGCAAGCGGAAGCGCGGAACATACATTCAGGCAAGACTTATTTTACAGGCTGAATATTTTAACGCTCACACTGCCGGAATTGTCTGAACGAAAAAGCGATATACCGCTTTTGACACAGTATTTTCTCTCAAATTCCGGTCAGCAATTGTTAATTGATCCCTCAGTCTTTCCGCTGCTTGAGCAGCACACATTTGAAGGAAATGTCAGGGAATTAAAAAACGCCACAGATTATATGGCGGCAGTCTCAAACGGGGGAACGATTCATCCATATGACGTGCCTCCATATATAAGAGGCGCAATAGACGGAAAAGCATCGAAGAAAAAAGCAAAGCTGCTGACTTTAATGGAAAAAGCCGAGTTTTTGTTTATTTTGGAAACAATAAAAGCGTTAAACGAAAAAGGAGAACCTGCCAGCAGAAGAATCATTTCTGAACATAGCAAAAACAGCCAAACCTCGTTAACTCCGCAGCAGGTCAGAAGCCGTCTCGATTATCTGGAGAAAAAAGATTATGTCACAAAAAGCCGTGGACGCGCCGGCACTAAAATTACTTTAGAGGGCTTGACCTTTTTAGAAACGCTAAAAAATCAAATGATCTAGCGATCGAAAGGAGAATGCACTTGTTTACAATCAAAGAAGAGATCGCCAATGCGATTACACACGGCATTGGTGTCCTCTTATCCATACCGGCATTAGTGTTTTTGATCATATTTGCGGCTCATTACGGGTCCGCATGGGACATTGTCAGCTTTTCAATATTCGGTGTTTCTATGCTGCTGTTATATTTAAGCTCAACACTGCTTCACAGCATCACACATAAAAAGACGAAGGATATTTTGGAGATTATTGATCATAGCGCCATTTATGTACTAATCGCCGGGACCTATACGCCTTTTTTGCTTGGGCCGCTGAAAGGCACACTCGGCTTCACCCTGCTGATTATCGTATGGTCTCTTGCCCTAGGCGGAATCGTTTTTAAAATTTTCTTCGTGAAACGCTTTATCCTATTATCAACCTTAGTATATTTAATTATGGGGTGGCTGATGATTATCGCAGTTAAACCTTTATATGCTTCGCTGAGCGGAGCGGGATTCAGCCTTCTTTTTCTCGGCGGCATTTTATACTCTGTCGGAACCATTTTTTACATTTGGAAAAAGATCCCCTTCCATCATGCCATTTGGCATAGCTTTGTATTAGGCGGAAGCGCTGCGATGTTTTTCTGTGTGCTGTTTTATTGTGTGAAGGTGCCTTTCATTTCGTAACAGAAAAGCGCAGTCTTTAAGACTGCGCTTTTTCATGCTCGTAATTGTTTTTCATTTGCAGGTATATAAGCTTTTGAAAAGGACAATTCAATGTCTGCTGGTTTTAAACGTTTAAAGAACGATCCCTTTTGCAGGTCATCTGTTCCTTTCGTTTCCACCATCACCAACGGAAGATGATAGCGGACCGCAAGCTCTACAGGATCTATAGAACCATCTAATGAAAGAATCAGGCTTTGTCCTTTTTCCAGCTGGATCGTCACATCTTCATATACCTTTTCTGAATCCCCGTCTGAAATCACATCCATCCGATCTAGCCATTGCCCGATAAAAGGCAAGCGAAATACTTTTGATTTGGCAATAAAGCCGGCCGGTTCCTCAATATATCCAGCAATTAAAGCCAGTTCAGCCAAACGCAAACGGGGATGCACATACAAAACAGGACCGCTCGGTATCGGCTCAGGCTGATGGATCGTTATAACTGAACCGGTGATGCCGATACAGCCTTCGAAAAATGCCTTTGGCTGCTTGTAGACAAGCGTCATCTGTTTTTTGTATGACAGACGGGGGTCAAGCATCCTTTGATTAAATAATTGTTTCATATTTTTTAACAGCATATACACAATATAAACCACTAGCAAGCTGTAGCGAACCAATTAAAATCCTCCCGCTTCAGAAGAATTCTTTTTTTCATACATCAGAAAATCGTAATCGTACGGGTTTTTTTCGTCCTTGATCCCCCGCTTAGAAGAAACCAGCTTCCAATTGGTTTCATCAAATTCAGGGAAGTGGCGGTCACCCTCAAACTCGTGATGAATTTTCGTCATATACAATCTGTCCGCATAAGGGAACAGCGCTGTGTAGAGCTGAGCCCCTCCGATCACAAAGCATTCCTCAGAGCCTGAACAAATGTCCAAAACATCCTTTACCGAACTGATAACCGTGCATCCCGGAAATTTTGAAGCCGGCGCTGATGTAACGACAATATTTTTCCGGTTTGGAAGCGGACGTCCAATTGATTCAAATGTTTTCCGGCCCATAATGATTGAATGGCCCGATGTTACTTTTTTAAAGTACGCTAGATCATTGGGCAAATGCCACGGCAAATCATTGTCCTTGCCGATCAGCCTGTTGGCATCCATCGCAAAAATGAACGAAATCATACGCTGACCGCTCCTTTTATATGAGGATGCGGATCATAATCCTTGATGATAAAGTCTTCAAATGCAAAGTTGAAAATAGAATCAACCTCTCTGGCGAAACGAAGCTTCGGCAGCGGACGAACATCTCTTTTCAGCTGCAAATTGACCTGTTCAATATGATTTTGATAAATATGAACATCGCCAAATGTATGAATAAACTCGCCCGGTTCAAGCCCAGTCACATGAGCAATCATCATGGTTAACAAGGCATAAGAAGCAATATTAAACGGCACACCGAGGAAAACATCAGCAGAGCGCTGATATAACTGACAGGACAGCTTGCCGTCAGACACATAGAATTGGAACAGGCAATGGCACGGCGGCAACGCCATTTTATCAATTTCACCAACATTCCATGCACTGACGATTAATCGTCTGGAGTTTGGATTTGTCTTAATTTCTTCAATAAGACGGGAAATTTGATCAACGGTTTCTCCGTCAGCTCCCCGCCAAGAACGCCATTGGGAACCGTATACAGGTCCGAGTTCACCGTTTTCATCAGCCCACTCATTCCAGATCCGCACTCCGTTTTCCTGCAGATAGCGCACATTGGTATCCCCTTTTAAAAACCAAAGCAGCTCATGCGCAATTGATTTAAAGTGGAGTTTTTTTGTGGTCAGCATCGGAAAGCCTTCTTCTAAATTAAATCTCATTTGATAACCGAAGGTGCTGATTGTTCCGGTCCCTGTCCGGTCTCCTTTTTTTTCGCCATGCTCTAAGACATGTCTGCATAAATCCTTATACTGTTTCATTTTTTTCATCCTTTAAAAGTAGTCTTCTAGTAGTGTAACACAATAAAAAATCACTTCTGAACCCAGAAATGATTTTTTTATAGTCAGCTAATGACAGGCTTTTCATCCTGTTCTTTCTCTTCATCTTGCAGATCCTGATGAGTATGGGCAATCCTGCTCGCCGCTGCTGCTGCAAGGGCTGCCACAATATCATCTAAAAAGGTATGAATACCGTCCGGACTTTCATCGAGTTCCTTAATAATACCAATCTTCTCTTTATCCAAATAACCAAAGTTGGTCAAGCCGATCGATCCGTACACATTAACGATTGAAAGAGGGATAATTTCATCTATGCCGTAAAGCGGTTCATCCGTTTCAACAAGGTGCTGCAGCGGCTCCGGAAGAAGTTTCTGTTCAGCGAGCTGATCAAGTGCAAGGCCTGTTAAAACAGCATGAATAATTTCACGTTTGTTCAGCACTTTTTCTACATTCTCCATGCATACACTGAGCGGCAGATTTGGATTGTATTTTTCCTGAAGTTTTTGAACAATCTGCGCAATATCTTCTATCATAACGCCCCGTTTATTTAGCATATCTTTTGTTATATCGACCATTTCATTCATTGTGTACTTTTTCATGTCTAATGGCATCTCCTTTACGCACTCATCCAGTTGGGAGGCGTGTTGCGGTCCCAGTAAATGCTCCCAAGCTCATGATGTGATTGAAATCCATCCTCTGCTGTATGATAGTGAAAATTAAACCAGTAGCCATCGTGAGGCGGGTGGTCTCTTCGCACGTGAAATCTGAGAAGATCTTCTCCAGTCGTCCGATTGTAAACGTTGAAAATTTTTTCCGTTTTGCCCGCTGAAGGCATGCTTGAAATCACAACATCTTGATATGCCTCATCATCTTGCAATGTTGCTAAATAATCACTAATCACGTTTTCAATTTGCGGCAGGATCTCTTTCCGATAGTCATCCTCAATGACCGGAGCGATTTTGCTGCCGAATTTCAAAAAGGACTGATCCTCAGCACTGTCAAGGAGCTGTTCCTTGTACGATTGAAAAAGCAGATCAGGGTCTTGCCTGTCTTCCGACTCAGCATCATCGTACAGGTCATGCTCATCATAAAAAGCGGTGTAATCATTCTGCTCAAGACTGCTCGGCTGTCCGGAGGGCTTGTCCGCCATAAGAGCAGCCGGAGGAGATACGAGCCCGAACGTTACGATGGTAAATAAAACTACAAGAGTCTTCCTCATCCACAATTTCATGACTGCTTATTCCTCTCTATTTTATTGTCATGTTTCTCTTATTTTAGCACACCCGAAACATGCAAGTCATGTATGATATGAAACTGATATGCAAATTAGGAGATTCGTTGCTTTGCGGTTTGTGTAAAAACGCTTACAATATTCTGTGAAAGGAGGCCTTCCGCATGATTGACGCTTTGTTTGCCACAGTTTCACTCTTAACATTGTTATACTTTGTCGTCATGGAAGTCACCGATTAACAGAAAGCCCGTGATAGCAATCACGGGCTTGTTTTGCTTGCGGCTTGAATAACGCCATAATGGAATAATGCTGTTTTTCTTTTCATGACGGTAAAACCAAACTGTTCAAATCGCGGGCTCTTCCAGTGGTCTTTTAGCACAACACTTTTTCTGGCAGCGCGCACCGCTTCTTTGATATACCCTTCGTGCAAAACGGAATCCTCTGCCAAATCCCGTAAAGGCGCGATACCGTCAGACGTCTCTACAGGCTCATGAAACATTGGATCAAAATAAACCACATCAACAGAGTTGTCAGGAAGCTGCTTGATGTATTCAAAGCTATCCCCATTCTTCACGTGGATTCTTCTCATTGCAGCTTGAAGCTCTTCTATGCCCGTTTCCCATGATTGCAGTCCCATCCTCACCAGAACGGAAACAAGATGGCTTTTTTCAATCCCAATCACAGAACCCGTATCGCCTACTGCCATACTTGCGATAATGGCATCCGAACCCAGCCCGAGTGTGCAATCTAAAAACGTATCCCCTTCCGATAAACCAGCTGCCTGAAGCATCGGCTCCTGTTCACCTCGTATGAAGCGTTTGGCTCTGAACATCGCTGTATTCGGGTGAAAAAAGAATTTGGCACCTTGTTTCGTATAAAGCTCAAACCGCTCTTTGCCGACCACAAGCACATCACGTTCAGCTGACTTCAGCAGGTTTTCAACCGTTTGTTTATTTCGGCTGCAATATGGCATATTCAGCTCTTTAGAAAGCTTCTTTGCGGTTTTTATGGTGTGTTCAGACGGTCTATAGCTTGTTGTTATCATCTTCTGTACTCCCAAAAAGAAAATGCCCGGAAAACGGGCATTTAGCAGTGTGCATCAAAGGCTGCGGTCAAATTTTTCATAATCTCTTCCATATCGTGTCCCTCAATTTCATGACGTGGAATAAAATGTACGACTTCTTTGCCTTTCAATAGAGCCATTGACGGTGAAGAAGGCTCCTGACCAGTAAAATACTCACGCATTTTTGCAGTAGCTTCTTTATCTTGGCCTGCAAATACAGTCACCGTATTGTCAGGTGTTTTGTCATTCTGGAGGACTGCCTGTGTTGCCGCAGGACGCGCTAGGCCAGCTGCACAGCCGCACACAGAGTTAACGACTACAAGAGTTGTGCCCTCTGCCTTTTCCATAAATTTTTCTACTTCTTCCGCTGTTGTTAATTCATCAAAACCTGCTCCAGTCAGCTCGCGGCGCATCGGTACGACAAGCTGGCGCATATATTCTTCATAAGCCATTGACATAATAAAAGCCCCCTCTAGTATCCTTCATCTGAAGTAAAGGATACTATAGAGGGGACCGGATTTCAAATGTTCACGCCTTAAAATAGGAGAAAGAGTTCCCCGCTGCCTAGATTTTCATGATACCGCCAGTGTTGGCGCTTGTCACAAGTTTAGAATAACGTGCCAAGTAGCCGGTTTTCACTTTTGGTTCAAAACCTTTCCAGTTCGCTTTCCGTTTTTCCCATTCTTCCTCTGGCACTTGTACATCCAAGATACGTTTTTCAATATCAACAATGATATGGTCTCCGTTTTCAACAAAGGCTAGCGGCCCTCCCTCTGCGGCCTCTGGTGATACGTGGCCGATTGAGAGTCCTCGGGAGGCTCCGGAAAAACGTCCATCAGTAATCAATGCTACTTTTGGTCCTAGTCCCATTCCAACGATTTGAGAAGTAGGCGCAAGCATTTCCGGCATGCCAGGTCCGCCTTTTGGCCCTTCGTATCGAATGATGACAACGTCGCCTTCTTTTACTTTCCGGTTGATAATGCCGTCAAGCGCCTCATCCTGAGAATCAAATACAACAGCCGGCCCTTCGTGTCTCGTGATTCCGTTTTGTACGCCGCCTGTTTTAATGATAGCGCCATCCGGAGCCAGACTACCGAATAAAACAGCGAGACCTCCCTTTTCAGTGAATGGTTGATCCAGCGGATGGATGACGTCATAGTCCTTTACTTCATGTCCGGCAATGGTTTCTCCAAGTGTTTTTCCTGTAACAGTCAGCGCGTCCAAATGGAGCGCTCCTTCTTTCTTGGAAAGCTCATTCAGCGCCGCTGACACGCCGCCCGCTTCATGAAGATCTTCAATAAACACATCTGATGCAGGCGCCAGCTTAGCCAAGTGCGGCACGCGTTCAGCGACTTCGTTAATGCGTTCTAAAGAATATTCAACGCCGGCTTCGTTTGCAAGGGCAAGCGTATGAAGAACGGTATTTGTTGAACCGCCGAGCGCCATATCGAGTGCAAACGCGTTATCAATCGCTTTTACAGTGACGATATCACGCGGTTTGATATCTTTGCGAATGGTTTCCATTAATTGCGCAGCCGACTTTCTGACAAACTCTTTGCGTTCCGGTGCTGTCGCAAGAATGGTTCCGTTACCTGGCAAAGCAAGTCCAAGTGCCTCAGACAGGCAGTTCATTGAGTTTGCCGTAAACATGCCGGAGCAAGATCCGCATGTTGGGCATCCGAACTGCTCTAGTTCTTGAAGTTCGTTTTCGTTAATTTTTCCTGCTTGGTAAGCGCCTACCCCTTCGAATACTGAGGAAAGGGAGATTTTTCGCCCGTCACTAGTTCTTCCTGCCGCCATCGGCCCGCCGCTGACAAAAATCGTAGGAATGTTAATGCGCATTGCCGCCATAAGCATTCCCGGCGTGATTTTGTCACAGTTCGGAATACAGACCATTCCGTCAAACCAGTGTGCGGATACAACCGTTTCCACAGAGTCAGCAATGATTTCACGGCTCGGCAGCGAATATCTCATGCCGATATGCCCCATCGCGATGCCGTCATCTACTCCGATGGTATTAAATTCAAACGGTACGCCCCCAGCTTCTCTGATTGCTTCTTTTACGATTTTCCCAAACTCCTGCAAGTGAACATGACCGGGAACGATATCAATGTATGAATTACAAACCGCAATAAACGGCTTGCCGAAATCTTCTTCTTTTACACCTGCTGCACGAAGCAAACTGCGGTGCGGAGCTCTATCGATTCCTTGTGTGATCATGTTACTGCGTAATTCTGCCATGGTGATCCCCCTAAATTCTTTCAATTGTTAGACTGGATTTTATTTTAACAATTTTCAGTTTATTTGTGGGCTGTTTTTGCTAAAAGATAAAATTCAGGCCGCCCTCGCCTTGATTGTTTCCTTCATGTTTTTATATTTATATAGCTTTCTGTCGATGTGAACCCTCCAACTATTAATATTGTTACTTACTATAAATAGTTTTCGGATATTTTTCAACAATATTCGAAATAATTTTTATAAAAAGTGAATTCACATAAAAAAGGTGCATGATCTGCACCCTTTTTATTCTTTATTCACCTTTTTTTCTGCTCTCCGTCATTTGTTTCCACACAGAGCCTTTTGCTTCTTCCCCATGCTCAATACGTTCTAGCGCCATTTTCACTTGAAGGCTGACCTCAAATTCGGGGTCGTCTTCGGCAGCACGCAAAGCTTCAATTGCACTTTCATCGCCGACTTCGTACAGGAACATAGCCGCACGCCAGCGGACAAGCTTGCTGGAGTCGCTTAACGACTTGATCATAGCAGGAATGGCTTGAGGGTCCCCGATATCAGACAGGCAGTCTCCAGCCGTTCTTCTGACTGAGACTGCTTTGTCCTCAAGTGCTTTATACAATAGAGGAAGAACACCTGGTGTTTCAATCATTCCTAAGTACACAACAGCCTGTCTTCTGATGGACACCTTGGGATCATCCAATGCCTTCTGTAAAACCGGGATATCCTCCTCTTTCGGATCCATCTGTTCCAGATGTGCATAACGCTTTTTCCAGTCCTCATCATCCAGCATGTCAAGCGTTACTTTATATGCTTTGCGCTGTACAGCTTGTTTTGCTTCTCCCTTTCCTTGAGCGGCTGCTTCTGTCAGCCGTTTCAGCCGTTCATCACTGTATGCGGCCTGAAGCTCTTCTGTCACGTCATGACCGATTTCATTGAAGTCGCCGAATCTGACACCTTGTTCTTTCCAGGCCCGCTCAAACACAACATTTGAAGCTTCAGATCTGAGTTTTAAGATCGCCTGCTGAAAGCGTTCAGGTAAGCCGAAGCGCTCTTCCCGCTCCCCATCCGTCAACTTGACCTGCATAGGAATGCCGCTGAACATTTGCACAAAAACTTTCACCTCTCCAAAAGACTCTTGATCAGAGCGGTTTTCTTCTTTGCTTTCAGCACTTTCCATCCCAAATGCAGTGCGGACTTGCGGTAAAATGTCTTTCCAGTCGTATCTTGCGTTCCGTTCAACAGCAAGAAAATCAGCGACGTGATATACCCCTTTTACCCCTTCTATTTTAAGGATTTCCGCTATAACAGGCGGTGCGCCTTCTGCTTGATCCGGTTTATAGTTATTGCTTTTGCCCGCCGGAAGCTCTTCTGTTAAGATGACCTTCATTGTATTCGGGCTTGGCGTAGGTTCAATTGATTTTATCTTCATGATCGTCCTCCTATAGCATATCTGTGACTTATTCTATCATAGTCGCTTCAAGCCTTCTATTACGATGTTTTGGTATCAATCCCGGGTATGTCTTTTTCTAATTGGCGGACAAACTGAAGCATAAAATCGTGCCTTTCTTCTGCCAGTTCCCGTGCGGTGTCTGTATTCATCATACCTTTCAGCCGCAGCAGCTTTTGAAAAAAATGAGCGTAGGCGCTTTGATCATCTCCATAAAGGCCATGCCCTTTTGCGCCCGCAAACATGAAAGCTCTCACAATGCCGACAGCACCGATCGCATCAAGCCTGTCAGCATCCTGTACGACTTTTCCCTCAGTTGAGAGCGGCTCCTCCTCAAGCTTTCCCCTGTCCCGAAAGGACATCCTTGTGATAATGTGAATCACTCTGTCAGCATCCTTTTTCCCAATTCCGAAAGAAACGAGCTGATCATATACTTCGCTCACAGAAAGCCTGACCGCATCAGGGAGTTTGATATCAATTAAATCATGAACCAACGCTGCTGTTTCAATAATGAACAAATCCGCGTTTTCCTTTTCTCCAATATACAAAGCAAGATCCGCAACTCTTGATATATGAAACCAATCATGTCCAGAACTTTCGCCAGTTAGGACAGATTGAACCCATGTCCTGATTTGTTCTGCCTGCTTCAATTCCTTCATAAAAACACCCTTTTTATTGCCCTAATAGTTTTACGATAACATCTTCCAGCTCTTTCGGATTTGTATTTGGTGAATAGCGGCCAACGATTTCTCCGTTTCTGTCCACTATAAACTTCGTGAAATTCCACTTGATCGCCTTAGTTCCCAGCATCCCTTTCGCATGCTCTGTCAAATACACAAACAGCGGGTGGGCGTTTTTCCCGTTTACTTCCACTTTTGAAAACATAGGAAACGTAACACCGTAATTTGTTTCACAAAAATCCTTTATGCCTGCCTCGTCACCAGGCTCTTGGTTCATAAATTGATTGCAGGGGAACCCTAAGATCTCCAGGCCTTCCTGCTGATATGTATCATATAACTCCTGAAGCTGCTTCAATTGGGGAGTAAAGCCGCATTTACTCGCTGTATTCACGATCATCAATATCTTTCCGGCAAAAGGCTGAAGTGTCATGTCTTTCCCTGTTATTGTACGTACCTTCATATCATATATAGACATGTAAGTCCCTCCTATGTCCCTGCTGCTGATTATTTTACCTTTTTTATAGCTCAATTCAAAATGCAAACATCATTTATCAGAACTCTTAAGAAATGAATCAAATAAGCTGTGAACATCTGCTCATTATAAATTCATGCGGCTCATTTTTTATCTTATCATTCTATAAAATAATACAATTCCCTTCTGAGATACATCATGAAAAATCATTTTACTGTGAAACCAAAAGGCGTATCTATGCGTTTTATTTAAAGAGTTTTCTGTTGTTTCCCCTTCAACACTTATAGATAGATTGAAAATTGGCGTGAAAATTCCTATAATGAAGAAAATCAAACGGGGAAATGATGGAGGTGGCACGTTGCCTATTAATATACCAACACACCTGCCGGCAAAACAGGTGCTTGAGAGTGAACATATATTTGTAATGGATGAAAGTAGAGCATTTCATCAGGATATCCGGCCGCAAAAAATTATCATATTGAATTTGATGCCGAAAAAAATCCAAACAGAGACCCAGCTTCTCAGATTGCTTGGAAATTCGCCTTTACAGGTTCATTTTACATTTTTGATCCCAAGCACACATACGCCGAAAAATACTGCAAGAGAACACCTTGACGAATTTTACACGACTTTTTCCAATATCCGTCACAAGAAGTTTGACGGTATGATTATCACCGGTGCGCCGATCGAGCATTTGGCGTTTGAAGATGTTTCATATTGGGAAGAGCTCAAAGAGATCATGGAGTGGAGCAAAACAAATGTCACTTCAACCTTGCATATTTGCTGGGGCGCTCAAGCAGGTTTGTATTACCATTACGGTGTAGAAAAAATTCAAACGCCGAAAAAAATCTTCGGTGTGTTCGAACATACAGTTCTTTCAAAACACGAGAGATTGGTCAGAGGTTTTGACGAGCTATACTACGTGCCGCATTCCCGGCATACAGATATAAATATGGAGCAGCTTCAAGCAGTGCCCGAGTTAAATATTCTTACCGCATCTAAGGAAGCTGGGGTTTGCTTAATTGTGTCTAAAGACGAAAAACAAGTCTTTTTAACAGGGCACCCCGAATATGATACAAATACGCTTCTTCAAGAGTATGAAAGAGATCTGGAACGAAACCTTTCTACTGTCGAGGCGCCTAAACATTATTTTGCAGAAGACAGCAAGGAGCCGGTGAATCGCTGGAAAGCGCATGCGACATTATTGTTTATGAACTGGCTGAATTATTACGTTTACCAAGAAACTCCTTATGAATGGGACTAATTTTTCTTTTTTTAGTGATACGCTGAGCAAAAAATATGATAAAATACATCTGATTCAGTCTGCGTATAACAAAATTTTAAAATACTGGAATCAAATCTTTTAAAATTAGCTTAATTTTTTCACTGCATTAATAATTCGATTATGTATTTGTGTTATGTTTATGTATAGACAATAACTCCTTACGATGCATGAAGCTTGCTTGTTGTTGATTACATTGAGGTGAATTTACTTGAATACCAATAAAAGAGTATTAATTTTGACTGCAAATTACGGAAATGGACATGTGCAGGTAGCCAAAACGCTTTATGAGCAATGTGTACGTCTCGGCTTTCAGCATGTAACAGTTTCTAATTTGTACCAAGAGTCAAATCCGATTGTTTCAGAGGTAACTCAGTACCTTTATTTAAAAAGCTTCTCAATCGGGAAACAGTTTTATCGTTTGTTTTATTACGGAGTTGACAAAATCTATAATAAACGTAAATTCAATATTTACTTTAAAATGGGTAATAAACGATTGGGCGAACTTGTCGAGGAACATCAGCCCGATATTATTATTAATACATTTCCGATGATCGTCGTGCCGGAATACAGACGCCGAACAGGAAGAGTCATCCCTACCTTCAACGTTATGACTGATTTTTGCCTTCATAAAATTTGGGTTCACGAAAACGTGGATAAATATTATGTGGCGACAGATTATGTGAAGGAAAAACTGTTGGAGATCGGCACTCATCCAAGCAATGTGAAAATCACCGGGATTCCAATCAGGCCGCAATTTGAAGAATCCATGCCAGTGGAGCCGATATATAAAAAATACAATCTTTCACCAAACAAAAAAGTGCTTCTGATCATGGCTGGCGCCCACGGAGTATTAAAGAATGTAAAAGAGCTGTGCGAAAACCTTGTCAAAGATGACCATGTGCAAGTGGTTGTCGTATGCGGAAAAAACACGGCTTTAAAAGAATCTTTAAGTGCGCTTGAAGCAGAAAACGGTGACAAATTAAAAGTTCTTGGCTATGTGGAGCGCATTGATGAGCTGTTCCGGATCACAGATTGCATGATTACAAAACCTGGAGGCATTACTTTGACGGAAGCGACTGCCATCGGTGTGCCTGTCATTCTGTACAAACCAGTGCCTGGCCAGGAAAAAGAAAATGCAAACTTCTTTGAAGATCGGGGAGCTGCCATCGTCGTGAACCGTCATGAAGAGATTCTCGAGTCAGTCACTTCCCTTCTCGCAGATGAAGATACGTTACAGCGCATGAAGAAAAACATTAAGGACCTTCATTTAGCAAACTCATCTGAAGTGATTTTAGAGGATATCCTGAAGGAATCAGAAATGATGACAGCCAAACAAAAAGCCAAAGCGCTATCTTAATGTTGTTTTGGAGAGCACATGAAATTCGTGTGCTCTTTTTATTTATATTCAATTTTTATAAAAGCGGTTACATTTTTTTGTGAAACTTGCCCTTCTTTTGAAAAATAAGCAGTTTCACAACTTGACGGGTGCTCCCAGATGGTGTATAGTTGAACCATCATTTAACAATGAATCAACGTTGTTAAATGGTGACAAAATTTTTTTTAGCACACGGGTGCTACAGTACTAGGAGGAATTAAGCAATATGCAAAACGGTAAAGTAAAATGGTTCAACAACGAAAAAGGATTCGGCTTCATTGAAGTTGAAGGCGGAGACGATGTATTTGTTCACTTCACAGCTATCGAAGGAGATGGATACAAATCATTAGAAGAAGGACAAGAAGTTTCTTTTGAAATTGTCGAAGGTAATCGTGGACCTCAAGCTTCTAATGTTGTAAAACTCTAAACTCAGTACATGATGATGAGATGACAAATAGAGGAGAGGCATTTGCCTCTCCTATTTGATTTTCATCTGGATCTCAATCGCCAAAATATTTTGCTTGCACCTCTGTTCAATCTCTTCAACATGTTTTTCCATTGACGGCTTCCCTTTTTTCGCGATATCCGCCAGTTCTTCTAAATCACTGTATATTTCTATAAATGTTTTGTGAAGGATCGACTTTAAGTCTTTATCATCCATAGCTGCTCCCCTTCTCTGCCAAGATACCTCAAATAGTAAAACAGTCCTATTTTTTCTGGTTCAATAGTTATATCGGCTTATTTTCATTTTATTTTCTATTTTGGTACATATATTTTAAAAAACTCTGCAAAATAATTGCGGAGGTGTTTTTTGTGACTTCAGAATTTCATGATGAGGATCAAACTGGCTTTACGGATAAGCGGCAGCTGGAACTAGCGGTGGAAACAGCGCAGAAAACGACAGGAGCTGCGACGAGAGGCCAAAGCACAACTTTAGTCGATTCCGCATACCAAGCCATTGACGATGCAAGAGAACTGTCACAAACTGAAGAGCTGGCAGCTCTCGATGATCCTGAATTTGTACAGCAGCAACAGCAGCTGCTGGATGACAGCCAGCACCAGCTTGATGAATTCAAAGAATAAAAACCGCAGCTTCTGCGGTTTTTATTCTTTAGTGGTTGGTTAAGACATCTCCATATGCTTTCAGCTTTTCACCAACCGTACATTTATTAATACAAAATGAATGCGCATAGGTTTTGCCAAATTCTTTGCGAAACTGCTTCTTAATAAAACAGTCCTTGCAATATTCATCGTGCAGTTCTGTCAGTTCTTTAAAAATCATTTTCTTATCCAATTTCGTCATCTCCGTTACGGTCTAATTTCGTGTGGCTTTCTACGAATTGATGAGATAGAATTTTTTTAGCGAGGCCGTCAGCTTCCTGGTTGTCTTTCCGCTGTATGGTTTCGTAGGTTGGAGTAAGCTTCAGCGATTCAAGGAGTGCCTCTATTTTGTCCAGCCATTCATTATGAGACGGATCATAGCAAGGCCAGCTGCCGTCAAGCTGATTCAGCACAACAAGTGAGTCCCCTTTGATCGTAATTGAATTTCTGCTTGCCCCAAGCTCTCTTACTTCTCTTATTGCTTCATAAAGCGCCGCGTATTCAGCTTCATTATTGGTTTTCAGCCGGAAGCTTTTATTTTTTCTCAAGCGATGCCGGATTCCTCCCAATGAATAATAAACGACGATTCCGAGTCCGGCCAGTTCGCTCTCCTTATCGAAACTGCCGTCAAAGTAAACAGTAATGTCATCAGGCTCTTGAGCAAGTTCCTCTGTCAGCTTTTCTAATTCCTTCAGCGACCAGCTGCCGCCTTTCTCGTCTTCGAACTCGAGTTCTTTCATGTATGGAAAACGGCCAAGTTCTCTGGCGAGCATACGTGCTTGCTGAGCTGTCAGCCAGTCTTCGCCCAAAAATGAGACGGATCCCGTCCCTTTTGCTTCTATTTTCATATGCGGTCTGAGCTTCATTACGATCACCTTACCATTCATTAGTTGCCGGGCTTGTGCTATAATCAAACCACTCTTACCCCGGAAAGGAAGCTTTTTCATTTTGTTTAATAATTCGTTTTGGATCATTTTTGCGATCATTCATTTTATCATTGTTCTTTTATTTTATAAAGGATTTGGCAAAATGGGACTATTTGTTTGGATCGGTTTTGCGACAGTCTGCGCCAACCTTCAAGTCGTCAAAACAGTCGAACTGTTTGGCTTAACAGCAACACTCGGAAATGTGATGTACGGCACAATCTTTTTTGCGACAGATGTGCTGAATGAAAAATACGGACCGGCTGAAGCCAAAAAAGCGGTATGGCTCGGATTCTCAACACTCCTGACGCTGACATTTGTCATGCAGGGCGTGCTGCTTTTCGAACCGGCTTCCAGCGACATATCACAAACAGCGCTGGAAACGATTTTCGGATTCCTTCCACGCGTCGCGCTAGGAAGTCTGCTTGCCTTTATCTTCAGCCAAACGCTGGATGTTTATGTATATTCGGCAATTAGAAGGATATTTCCTTCTGATCGGCTTTTATGGCTCAGAAATGGCGGCAGTACAGCTGTCAGCCAGCTGTTTGATACATTTATATTTACTGGAGTCGCTTTTTTCGGCATTTATCCTGCAGGCGTTTGGCTTCATATTTTTATTTCTACATATTTGATTAAGTTTGCGGTATCTTTGATTTCATTGCCTTATGCCTATGCAGCAAAAAAAATGATACCGAATGACGAAAGGGGTTCATAATGCCTACAGAAATATATGTAGACGGCGCAAGTGCCGGTAATCCCGGGCCTTCCGGTATCGGCATTTTTATCAAACATGAAGGAAAAGCAGAATCTTTCTCTATTCCAATCGGAATGCATACAAACCAGGAAGCGGAATTTATTGCGTTAATTGAAGGGATGAAGCTATGTGCAAAGCGCGGGTATCAATCTGTTTCCTTTCGAACCGATTCAGATATTGTGGAACGGGCCGCTGAGTTTGAAATGGTTAAAAATAAAACGTTTCACCCGTATGTGGAAGAAATCATCCGATTAAAAGCGGCCTTCCCTCTTTTTTTCATCAAATGGATACCGGGCAAGCAAAACCAAAAAGCCGACCATCTGGCAAAAGAAGCAGTTCGGCTGAATGATAAGAATTAAATCTCGATCAATGGTCATCCTAATGACGAGGTGAACAAACATGAAAAAGAAAGATAAAGGCCGGCTGACCGGCGGTGTGACTCCGCAAGGCGACCTGGAAGGCAATACACATAACGACCCTAAAACAGAGCTTGAGGAAAGAGCCAAAAAAAGCAACACAAAACGCTAGAGAAGATCTACACGATCTCTCTAGCGTTCAGTTTTTCGAGCATACGCTCAATTCCTTTGATTTGGTGGCGGCGAAGCATGTCAGCCGCCTGCTCCATTTTCAGGGTAAATAGAGCGTCTTTTAATGTGCAGACCAGCGGCACGGAGCAATGAATTTCCGCAAGCTTCCTCGACATCTCCAAATCGCTCAAACCTTGCTGAATTTTCCCCTGCTGTCCCTTCGGAAGAAGAGAAAGATTTTCTAATAACCGGTCAATCGTTTCGTATTCACGAATCAGTTTGTAGGCTGTTTTTTCTCCAATTCCTTTGACACCAGGATAGTTATCACTGGAATCACCCATAAGCGCTTTAATATCTATTAAAGCCTTCGGCAGGACGCCTGTTTCTTCATAAAAAGTCTCTGTTGTATAGACTTTATAATTTCCAATTCCTTTTTGGAGCAGAGCCACGCTTACTTTATCCGTTAACAGCTGAAGTAAATCTCTGTCCCCTGTTACAATCGTAATGTCAGCTTCATTCGCAAACAAAGCGGCAAGGGTTCCGATACAATCATCCGCCTCATACCCGGCAAAGCCGATATTCATGATACCGAGCTCATCAGCCGCTTCCTTTGCCAAATCAAACTGCGGGATCAGCTCCACAGGCGGTGCGCTGCGGTTCGCCTTATAATCTTGGAACAGGTCATTTCGGTACGTTTTGCTTCCCATGTCCCAGCAGCAGACGACGTGTGTCGGCTGGAATGTTTCAACAGCTGTGATCAAATGCTTTAAAAATCCGTTGACGCCGTTCGTCGGCACCCCGCTGTCATTTATCATAAAGTTACGATGCACGGCCGTGGCAAAAAACGCCCGGAATAAAAGAGCCATGCCGTCAACTAGCAATAGTTTATTATTATTATTCATAAGTTAACTCCCTTTTCTTTCATTCTTTCTATTTTACCATAAAGCAGCGGAAAAATAAAAAACAGCATCTCTTCGATTAGAGATACTGTTTTAATAACATCAGTCGTTGTGTCTTTTGTTGCTGGCGATCAGCTTTTCAGCTTCGCGTCCTGCGTAAGAGTCAAAATGGGTTTGAAATCCGTTTTTCTTTTTGGCATTGTTATTCGCCTGTGCATTTCTGTTTCCCAGTTTTGTTCTGCCCAACATGAATCCCCCCTTACGTCGGATACATATAGTATATGCTTCCGGCAGGAGATTCACTCGCGACAGGATCATCCAGCTTACATACGGCTTACGTATTCTTTGACCATTTCTTTTGATACAAGGCGTCTTGTCGGGACGATGCCTTTTTTGGCGAGCTGATTGATCTGCTCGGTAATTTCATTAATTGCATCTGTAGTAAAAGGCTCATCGTTTTTGCATTTTGAAACCGCTTCTTCAATGGCCATTTCACGCATGTTTTCAAGACGCATAAATGCTTTGATATGCTCGTGCTGTTTTGATGAATGTGCTGAAATTGCTTTATGTACCTCTGACATGAATCGTTCATCTCGCTTTTTTCTATTTAGTCTATCACGACTTGAAATACAAGCCAACTGAATTTTACGTTTTTATTGTATTGTCTGATCTTTGCCAGAAGATACATGCTTGATATGCCTTTTCAACCTCATTCGCATGTTCCCCTTCCCCATATCCTCCTATATACGTATCTTTTTGATCCTTTATTTGTTCAATTGCTTTTTCAGCCATATCCTCCTGTAAACGCCTGAGATGATCTGTGTAATGAGAGATAAGGCTTTCTTCTTCATTTTTCACCCAAGCCTCGGTGATTTTCGTGAGTTTCATCCGTACAGCTTCGATGAAGGCCGCTTTTCCTTTCTGTTCAAAAAACTGCTTCGGTGATTTGATCTCTTTTTGTTCCTGCTCAAAGGCACGTTCATCTAATTCAGGTTCAACTTCCTTAAGCTGTATGCCGTTCGAATGCTGCTCACCTGCATAAATGGAAAAATAACCATCCTCATTTAATGTTTTTTGAAAGCTTTCCAGCCACTCTTCGGCAATATGTCGCTCGATGAAACCGCTCATGCGAACATCAAGCGTTTTGATTTCCTGAACATATTCAAACTGATATTCATGTAAGGCGGTTGTCATCGCATTGCCGACGTTCTTTTTCCATTCCCCGTTCTGAAGGCCGGGATGAAATGCCGATTTTAATAAATCATTTGCAAAGAAGGATAATCGCTGTGTAATGTGATAAAGCTGTTCTTTTGTGTCTTTTTTTACTTTCTCAATGATGGTTTCTGAGTTCCGCCGCTTCTCGATCTCAGCTGCTGTCCGCTCAAATGACAGCATAATGCGCTGTTTCTCCGCTTCCTTTTCTTCCTTAGACTGATGCTGGGATTGGTGAAGCTGGAAAACCGTTTCGCATAGTTTGTCTGCTTCCGAACTGAGCTGTGCAGCTGACGCTTTTTTTACATCCACATCTATAAACCGGTCTAAGTGTTTTCTTACTTTCGGGAACTGGTTATAAAATGATTCCGGTTTTCTCAGCAGTTCCTCCTTACTAGATACGGTAAAGATCTGCGGATCATGGATCCCTTCTTTTACAAGCTCTGCGCTGACATAATCGCTCACTGTTTCGAGCTCTGTCTTATCTTTCGCAAGGTCCGCTGCATTAATGACGAAAAACATTTTATCCATGCTGAGTGATTCTTTTACAAGCCCGAGCTTTCGCAAAAATGAACGGTCACCTTTCGAAAAGGAATGCTGGTAATAGGTCATATAAAAAAACGCGTCGGCATCTTTAATATATTGGTATGCCAGCTCTGTATGCCGTTTATTCATACTGCTCGCACCAGGCGTATCAACGATTGTAATCCCTTTTTCAGTAAGCTGGCATGCATAATAGACTGTTACCTCTTTCACAGCGCAGGCTGTTGACTCTTCTGCCACATACGGTTTTAATTCAGACAGCGGAATCGTTAATTTCTTTTGTTCCTGTATATATTGCTTATACTTTTCGTATGCAAACAGGAAGTTGCTGATAAATTTGATGTGTTCTTCCTGCAGCCGGCTTTTTTTGACTGCCTTTTCCCACTTCTCTGTGAAAGAACGGCCTGCTGGTTCTTTTTGTATTCCGGTGAGCTGCATAATGTCAGCCGTTATGTCTTCCTCCGTCTTAAATACCACATCCGCTGTTTTGTTGATGTTGCCATTGGTTGGTTTTGTGATTTTGTTAATTGTGGCTGTGGTTGGCGTTGGCGAGGACGGCAGCACCCTTTCACCGACAAGCGCATTGGCAAATGATGATTTCCCCGAGCTGAAGCCTCCAAAAAGAGCAAGTGTAAACTTCCGTTCCTCTAGCCTTTTAATCCTTTCCCGAAAGGCTGAAGTTTGCTTTGACAACATGCTGTATTCACCTAAAAGGTCAGACAAAGTGTGAAAGCGTTCGATCTGGTCTTGAAGCGGCAGTTCTTGCTCCATTTTGGTTTCTGGTTTCCGCATCATCTGCTGCGTCTGCTGGCCTTGGCTTCGTTTCTGTTCCGGAGCCGCCACTGTTTTTTTCTTCATTTTAAACCAGTCGGTGTCTATGTGCATTGGGCATGCGGACTCCTCTTCCCAAACAGCCCATATGCGATCAGCTTTCTCGCGGGCATTATTCTCTAAACGGGCCTGTTCTTCGAGAAGGGCGAGTTTTTCTGTTTCCTGTATGAGCCGGCCATTGATCGTTTGCAAGTCTTTGGAAACACACGCTTTCACCATCTCGGTAAGCTCCTTTATGATATCTGCCGCTTTCCTTTTCGCCTCTTTGCGGATGAGCTCTGCCAAGTCTTTTGTATATTGCAATACATATTCTGAGGAAAAAGCTGCCCCATGCTTGACTGCGTGCTCAATGATGTCAATTTCAAGCGGAGTGTGATAGGCCTGAATCAGCTTTTCACTTTCAGCTGTATGAATATCAAATGCCTTGGCGAGTTTATGGAACGAGTCTATTATGTGCCAATCCGCTTCGGCCTCTGTTCGTTTTTTCACATCAGAGAAAAAAGCATTCTTTCTTCTATCTCTTTCCTGTGCAGTTTTTGCTTTAGAAAAGAAAAAACCGGTTTTAAAAGAAGGCTCTCGCGATTCTAGGAATGCAGATGCCAGCTCACGCATTTCAAAGGGCGTCAGGTTGGCGTTTTTTAAAATGCGATTGATTTCTTCCTGCATCCTGTTTTCTGCCTTTGTCGCTTGTTTCGCCGCCTCATCCAATTGATCATGGAGCGATTGGACCCGTTCAGTTTGTGTGTCAAGCTGTTCAGCGAAGCTTGGACCATCTGTTTCGTCTTTCAAAAGCATTTCCGTATGTTCCTTCAGCAGATTGCGGACTTTTTGTTTTGTTAAAGCCTGCATATTGCTTTTTGATTGCTGTTCTATTCTTTTTAATTCTTCTCTCAAGATCTCAAGCTGATTAAACGGGTGGTTCGGCTCTGTCACTGACGTAAAATAGAGCGCTCCCTTTGAAATGCCTTCATTGCAAAGCATCTCCTCTACCTGTGCTTTATAGTCTTTAAAGTGTGTCTCCGTCTCATCGTGGCGGTCAATTTGATTGACGATAAAATACACATTCGGAATGCTTTCTTTTATCGATCTGAGGAACTTTACATTTTCCTCTGAGTGCACATGATTATAGTGAACGACGTAAAACAGCGCATCCGCCTGATGGAGGATAGACGCCGCCGATAGAAAATGGGCATCATCTGTTGAATCAATCCCAGGGGTATCAATATACGCAACCCCTGAATCGATCTCAGTATACCGGTCAAAAATTTCAATGCTTTCAATTTGCTCTCCATCTTTGCAATATTGCTGCACCTTGTCTTTCTGATAAGCCCCCTCCAGCTCAGCGCATGCTCCGTCTGTTGTATGGAGCCGAACATGCTTTTCCCCGTTTCTGATCACAACAAGGTTAGCACTTGTTGGGATCGGGCTTGTCGGCAATATATTCTCCATTAACAGGCAGTTCAGCAGTGATGATTTTCCCGCTGAATAATGCCCGGTAAACGCGATATAAACCTCTTCATCTGCCGCTTTTTTCATGACTGCAGCCAGTTTAGCAGCTCTTTGTTCATCTTGATTCTCGATCAACCGCTTATAAAGTTCCCCTGTTTTGTGTAAAAGCTCTTCTCTGTTATGTTCTGTCATAAATCTGAACCCCTTTGTGCCGTTTCAATTGTGAATCTTTTTCGAAAGATCTGAATACATTCTCTTTCATTTTACACAAGAATGATCCAAATTTCTTTAAGATAATAGAAAAAAGCCGCCATATGGCAGCCTTTATAAAAGAAAATCTGCAACTTTGACAAGTTCCAGATTGATTAAACAGATTTATTTGAAATTCCTTTTAATACAAAACCAATTAGTATACTATATGTACAAACCGCCCCAAGCAAAAATAGCATTGTCATTTGCTTCACCATCCTGATTGAGAATCTTTTTCAAATTCATTTTAACATGGGTGAGAATGATTTTCAATCTCTATTTTATACTGTATTCCTCTAATGCCTTGTCTTCTGTACGTATCCTGACAGTTAACAACACGGCATTGACAAGGGAAAACAGACACATGGTGACGTAGGCTTGATACAGCAGCGGAATCAATAAGATTTCTAATATAACAACGGTATAGTTTGGATGCTTTATCCATTTATAAGGGCCTTTTTTTACAAGCTCTGCCCCTGGAACGACAAGAATTTTCGTATTCCAATATGCTCCTAAGGAACAAAGTGCCCAATACCGTACTGCTTGCACGCATAAAATAGCAGCAGCGATACCAATCCACCAGCTTGACGGCTGTTTGTTCATCAGCAGCACTTCCGCAATTAAAGACAAGAAAAAAAGGATATGCATGATGATGATATACGGATAGTGGCTCTCGCCGAATTCAATCGCCCCTTGTTTCTTTACTTTTTGTTCGTTTTGTCTGGCTACTGCCATTTCAGCCACTCTTTGAGTAATGAGAATGACGATCAAAAACCAAAACATGAATCAAGCCCCCTTTCCCCAGCTGAATAACAGCAGCTCTGATGAAAATCCCGGCCCTAATGCGCCAATCAGTCCCCGTTCTGCTTCCTTTTTATGTCCGTCCAGCAGATGTTCTTTGATCACATACAATATTGTGGCTGAAGACATATTTCCGTGCTTTTGCAATATGC
Organism: Bacillus rugosus; assembly: GCF_023238245.1. Lineage (NCBI taxonomy): Bacteria > Bacillati > Bacillota > Bacilli > Caryophanales > Bacillaceae > Bacillus > Bacillus rugosus. Next base: position 2,197,711 of record NZ_CP096590.1, read on the forward strand.
TTTGTGCAGATGAAAGCTTTTCTGGTGACAGCTCAAGACTTTTGATGTAGGCATCGATCACTTTTTTTCCGCCTGGATGCGCTAAAAAAACACTGATATCACTGAATGACAGCTGATGTTTGTCCAAAAAAACCTGTACATTTGTTTTGAGCCATTTTTCCACCAAAGTCGGAATATCTCTTGAGAAAATGACTTTGAATCCTTGATCAGTAAAATCCCAGCCCATGACATCTTCTGATTGTTTCATCAAAACAGATTGGGAATCCGTTATTTTCGGCACAAGCTTCTGTTTTGACATCCTGCGGTCCGCCTTCTCTCCGCATAATAATGCTGCAGCAATGCCGTCGCCAAAAAGCGAGGTGCCGATCAGATTGCTTTTCGTTTTATCTTCCGGTTGGAAAGTCAGGCTGCACAGCTCAGCAGCAATGACGAGCACGAAAGCTTCAGGATACGCTTTGCAGTATTCGGCTGCGCGCGCAAGTCCGCTTGCTCCTCCTGCACAGCCGAGCCCCCAAAGCGGAATCCGCTTTGTATATGGAGAAAACGGAAGTTCATTCATGAGCCGCGCCTCGATGCTCGGTGTGGAAAGGCCCGTGCTGGAGACGAAAAAAACAGCATCCACTTTCTCATAAGGAATGGCTTCTTGAAGAAATTCAGGATGAGAGAGGCACTCCCGAACAGCCTCTCTGCTATGCTTAAGCGTTTCTTCTATATATATTTGATTTTTTTCTTCAAAGCTGTGATCCTCTTTATACCATTCAATCGGCTTAACAAATTGTCTCGAGTGGATTTGCCCGTTTTTAAAGGAGGTTAACAGCCGGTCAATATCCTTAAAGGAGTACTGAAACATATTGCGGGCGAACTCAGCCGCTTTCTCTTGGTTTACATCGTACGCAGGAAGACTTGTTCCGATGGATAAAATAAATGCCATGCGATCACCTCTTTGATACATTGTGCCGCAACGATCTTTTTTATATGCAAAAAACTCCGCCGCGGCGGAGTTAGACTGCTGTTTTTCGCTCAGTGATGTCAGCTTTTTGTTCTGTTTTTTTGGCTTTAGAGAATACGTTATATACAATATTCAAGACTACTGCAGTAAAGCTGCCGGCAACAATTCCGTTTGTCGTAAGTAGCGTTAAGGCGCTTGGAAGCTGCTTAAAAATATCCGGCACAACTGTCACACCGAGACCTAGACCCACTGAGCAGGCAACGATCAGCAGATTTTCCTGTTTTGCAAAATCAATGCGGCTTAGCATTTTGATTCCGTAAGCGATCACCATTCCAAACATCGCCACCATTGCCCCGCCCAAAACAGCAGATGGAATAATGGTCGTGAAAGCAGCGATCTTCGGAAATAGTCCAAATGCCATTAAGATCACACCCGTGACAACAATGACGGCATTTTTCTTTATTCCTGTGAGCTGCACAAGTCCGACATTTTGAGAAAATGCCGTGTAAGGAAAAGCGTTAAAAATACCGCCCAGCAGCACAGCCAGCCCTTCAGCGCGATAGCCTTTAGACAAATCCTTCTCTGTCAGACGGCGGTTCGTCAGGTCACCTAAGGCAAAGTAAACACCCGTTGATTCTACAAGGCTGACAATCGCAACGATGGACATCGTAATAATAGGCGCTGTATGAAAAGACGGCGCTCCGAAGTAAAACGGCTGAATCATTTGAACAACTGCCGCGTCCGAAACGTTATCAAATTGGACTTTTCCCATAAAATAAGCAATAAAAGTCCCAATCAAAATACCGATCAATATCGAGATGGACTTAATAAAGCCTTTCGTAAAACGGTATAGAAGCACAATGATACTCAAAACGATAAAGGCGAGAGCAAGATTGGAAAGATCTCCGAAATCTGCACTTCCTTCACCGCCGGCCATGTTATTCATGGCTACCGGCATCAGTGTAATACCGATAATCGTAACAACTGAGCCTGTCACGACCGGCGGAAAAAACGATACGAGCTTTCCAAAGAAAAATGAAATCAGAATGACAAGAATGCCTGAAGCGATAATACTTCCGTAAACCGCTGAAACCCCGTATTCAGATCCAATTGCAATCATCGGCGATACAGCTGTAAATGTACAGCCAAGCACAACCGGAAGCCCAATCCCGAAAAATCGGTTGCTCCACACTTGCAGAAGTGTTGCCACACCGCACATAAAAATATCAATTGATACCAAGTAGGTCAGCTGTTCGACAGTAAGGCCCATTGCTTTTCCGACAATCAAAGGAACGACAATGGCACCGGCATACATAGCGAGCACATGCTGTATCCCTAAAGACAGCGTTTTGCCAAATCCGTTTTTCATGAATGAACCTCCTGTACGAAGGACACTTTTCCTTCTTCCAGGGATTGAATTCTTGCCAAAGATTCCACCCGATAGCCCAGCTTCACAAGTTCATCTCTTCCCGGCTGAAAAGACTTTTCAATGACAATGCCAAGTCCCGCAATAGACGCACCCGCCTGCTTCACAATCGACACGAGTCCGTGTGCTGCTTGTCCATTTGCCAAAAAATCATCGATAATCAGTACATGATCCTGATCCGACAGGTGGGTTCCTGAGACTGCGATTTGGCTTTCTGTTTGCTTTGTAAAGGAATAAACAGACGCTGTCAGCAAGTTGTCGGTGAGAGTTAATGATTTATGTTTTCTCGCAAAGACAACAGGCACCCCCAGCTTCAAGCCTGTCATCACAGCGGGAGCGATTCCAGATGATTCGATTGTCACAATTTTAGTAATACCGTCTTTTGCAAATCTGGCCGCAAATTCGTCGCCGACTTTCTGCATCAGCAATGGATCAATTTGGTGATTCAAAAAAGAATCCACTTTCAATACCTGATCAGATAATACGACGCCTTCTTCCTCTATTTTCCGTTTCAGTGCTTCCATCCTGTCTTACCTCCGTTATGAGAATAAAAAAAGCATTGCCCGCTCAAAAAAAGAGCAAGCAATGCTGATATAACAAAAAACCGTACAGATGCGGTCTCATTGCTCACTCATAGTCGGACATTTACGGTGCCCGGTAGAAACTTGCGTGCCATATCCACGCGATTATATGAGTGTTCCTATGATATTGTAATAAATTATATCAAGATTCTCATCTCTTGCATAGACGGAAAATGAAAATTCCCGAACTTTATTTTCATTTTCCGAAACATCATTCGTCTTTCAAGGGATTCCAATCTAAAAGAGCCTGACGGACGGGCCGCCAGGCTTTTGATTACGACAGATAGAGATTTGAATATTTGCTTGACAAATAGTCGATCAAATAGCGTACATTCAGCTCTTCTCCTGTTGCATCTTTAATAATGTCTAACGGCTTTTTCCGTTTTCCGTGAATGTGCACCTTTTCCGTCAGCCACTGCTTTATCGGATGAAATTCCCCTCTTTCCAAGAGAGTGTCAAATTCAGGAAGATCCTCAAGCATTTTTTGTTTCAGCTGAGCTGCATACATGTAACCGAGCGCATAGGATGGGAAGTAGCCGAAATCTCCTCCTGCCCAATGGACGTCCTGTAAAATTCCCTCTGCGTCTGTCTGCGGTGTAATCCCTAAATAATCCTGGTATTTTTGATTCCAAAGCGATGGCAGTTCTTCCACTGACACTTCATTGCTGAAAATCGCTTTTTCAATTTCATATCGGATGATAATATGAAGAGGATACGTTAATTCATCCGCTTCAACCCTGATAAATGAAGGTTTTGATTCATTGATTGCCCGGACAAAATCATCCAGAGAGATGTCCTTGAACTGTTCAGGTGATGCTTCTTGAATCTTCTTATAGTACGGTGTCCAAAAATGCTTGTTGCGGCCGATAAAATTCTCGTAAAATAATGATTGAGATTCATGGATTCCCATTGATGCACCGTCTGATAAGTTCGTCCCGCTCAGTGCCTCGTCAATATTTTGCTCGTATACCGCGTGACCGCACTCATGAATGGTGCCAAAGATCGCCGTACGAAAATCTTTTTCATCGTATCTCGTCGTGACCCGAACGTCTCCGCGGTTCATCGTGGTCGCAAATGGATGAACAGTTTCATCAAGCCGTCCGCCATCAAAATCGTAGCCAAGCTCCTGTAAAAAATACAGACTAAGCTCTTTTTGCTTTTCTTTCGGGAACGCTTTTGTGATAAAGCTTGTATCTGGTTTATTTTCTGAAGCTGTCACCTGTTTAACAAGAGGAATAATCGCTTCCTTGAGCTCGGAAAACAGCTGATCAAGCACCTTTACCGTAACACCCGGCTCAAACAAATCAAGCAATGCATCATAAGGATGTTCTTGATAACCCCAATACGTAATAAAACGTTTATTGAATTCAATCAGCTGTTCTAAATAAGGGGAAAACAAGCTGAAATCAGATTTTCCTTTCGCTTCTTCCCACGCAGTTTCTGCCTTGGAACACAGAATTACGTATTCCTTGTATTCAGCTTCAGGAATTTTTTTATTCTCTTCATACTCTTTTTTCGCCAGCTCCACTGCCTTTTTCGTATCTTCAGACAAGTCATCAAATCGATCATACAGAGCATCGATTAGCTCCTTCATCCGATCCGACGTCTGGATGTTGAATATATCTGTTGAAAGCTGGCCGATGCTTTCGGCACGGTCCTCTGAGCCGTTTTTTGGCGCACCTGTTCTGGAGTCCCAGTGCATTAAAGCAACTGCTTCACTGTAATGTGAGATTCTTTTTAAAAGATCAAAAAATTCCTTTTCATATGTATGTATCTCCATATCCATTCCCTCCCTATTCTAGCCGTTCCATTACAGGCTAATGGAAGGGGGTATGAAAGTCAAATTGTTTGTATAAGAGGCTGCCGGTATTTTGGACGGCAGCCTTCTGTGGGTTCAGTTGATTGTCATTTGATTTTTTGGCGGCGGTGTTTTCCGCTTTTTATCATTGATTTTTTTATCCACCCACACTGTTGCAAGCGGGGTTAATAGCGAGGTAACAATAACGCTTGTCGCTATGATTGCAGTTGCCGATTCAGCAATTGGTGCAAACGAAGCATTCGCTTCTGCTAATGCGTATGGCACAGCTACAGCCGCCCCCGCCGTAGAAGAAGCCGCCACACCCGCCACACCGTCTCCCCGCGCGACAAAACGATCAAGCAAAAATAAGGAGCTGCCCGATAAGATGACGACAGAAACACCGATAAAAATCCCAAGCAGCCCTGATTGGATCAGCATTCCAAAATTCAAGGTGTTGCCGAGCGAAAAGGCAAAAAACGGGATGATCGCCGGCACAACCTTGCTGAATAAGTCTCTGAGATCATGATCAAGATTTCCAAGTATACAGCCGAGTAAAAATGGGATGACGGTCGCTGCCAGCGTTTCCCATGGGAAAGCGGCAAGTCCTGTCACACCAAACGTCACCATGGTCATAAAAGGACCTGATTCTGTACTGATAAATGCGAAAGCGCCCGCATCCTCTTTTCTTCCCATATGGTTCATGAGCGCCAAATACAGGCCGCCGTTCGTTTCATTCATTACCGCGACAATGGCTAAAACAGAAAGACCTGCAAAAAAGCCGGATTGTATGCCTTCATCAGGTATAAATTGCGCTGCGATCACGCCGAGCAGCGCCGCAAATCCGACCTTCCCCAATAATAATGTGATTCCTTTCCTTGCAATGTAGCCTGAAGAACGAAAATCAATCGTCGCTCCTACGCAAAAGATAAAAACACCCAGTATCGGCAGCGTTCCGGTAATCAAAGCACCCGTAAAACCTCCAAAGAACTCCGCTGTTCCAGGTGCAAACGTATTGAGCGCCGCTCCCAGAAACAGCGGAATAATCATCATTCCGCCAGGTACCCGTTCAATTGTCGCTTTGATTTTCATATGTGGATTCTCCCATCCTCCGGTTATGAAAAAACATGATCCCTTACACTTGGAAAACAGCCTGCAAATCCTCTTTTGAACAGCTGCCCAGCTGGCTTCCGACACCAACGGCACCAGCTCCGGCTTTGAGCCAATCCGGCACTTCAGACGGATGTATCCCGCCTGTCGGAATAAAGGTCACCTGCGGGAAAGGACCCGCTAAATTTTTCATAAACGGGATGCCAAACACACCGCTTGGGAATAGCTTCAATGTAGTAAAACCGCATGTCAGCGCTTCCATAATTTCGCTCGGAGTCAATACGCCGGGGATATAATGTGTTTTTAAAAAAGAAAGATGTTCAGCTAGGTCAGGTGAAAAACCCGGACTGACAATAAACTGCGCGCCAGCCTCAGCAGCTTCTCCCGCTTGCTGCGCAGTGATGACCGTGCCCGCGCCGATCAAGATATCTTCTCTATTACTGAAGGATTTGATAATATCTGATGCCCCAGGCGTCGTATAAGTCACTTCAACCGCACGAATCCCTTTGTCTAGTAAACTCTCAATCTGCTGACAGGCCTCCTGTGTATCCTTTGAGCGAATGACTGCAATCAGCCTTGCTTCTTTCAGACGGTTTTCAACGATTTTAGACTCCATATTAATAATCCCCTTTCTTTTGGTAAACCGTTCTTTGAGCAGATAAAAACGCAGCTAATTTCTCCCTGGTTGGCAGGCCGTCCATATCCCCCGGTGCCTGAACTTGCAAAGCGCCAATCGCATTTCCCCGTTGCACCGCATCCTTGTACGACAATCCGTCAAGGATTCCGCTGATCACCCCGACTGCAAATCCGTCTCCGGCACCGACTGTATCAACCACCCGATCGACCCGGAAGCCTTCTGCAAATCCTTCACTTGTTCTCGTTTTAAAGTAAGCACCTTCTTTTCCGAGTTTAATAGCGACAAAGCTTACACCTTTTTTCAGATAATAGTTGGCAATGCCTTCAGGTGTTTTTTCTCCGGTCAATAGCTCTCCCTCTGCGATCCCGGGGAAAAACCAATCTGCAAGCCCAGCCAAATCATTGATTGTGTGTACCATTGTTGCTTGATCAGGCCAAAGCGATGGCCTCAAATTGGGATCGATTGAAATCGTCCTCCCGGCGTTTCTCATGTCGTTCATTACATGATACGTGAAGTCTTTCATATCGGCTGACAAAGCAGGCGGAATGCCTGTGACATGCAAATGGCCAGCGGATTGAAAATAATCTCTCGGATATTCAGCAGAAGTTAATGTGCTTGCAGCTGAGTTTTTTCTGTAATAGGTAACTTGCGGATCTCCTTCTTTCACTTTTGACTTCAGCAGCAGACCGGTTGGATTTCCGTCCTGCGAGCGGATCACACGGGACACATCCACTCCCTCTTTTTTAAGCTCCTGTAAAATAAATGTTCCGAGCTGATCATTTCCAACCTTGCTCATCCATCCCATCTGAAATCCGAGTCTGGCCAGGCCGCAAGCGACATTGCTTTCTGCTCCGGCCAGCCCTTTAGAAAAAGTGGATACTTCATGAAGGCCTCCATACTCATTTGCGTAAAACATGGCCATCGATTCCCCGAATGTCACCGCATCAAGCTTCATTTCTTCCCAACCTCCTCTTAGTTGAGGGCACCTAGGATTAAAGTGACTGTCTCATGATGACTTCTGCCTCTAATTCAATGGTTTGAGGCGCTCCCTTGTCACCTTCAATCCTTTTTAATACACGTTCCATCGCCGTCCTGCCCATATCATGTGACGGCTGGGCGATCGTTGTAATGCCCGGACCGATCAGTTTATACCATTCCGTATCATCGAACCCAGCAATCCCTATATCTTGAGGGATGCGCAGACCAAGCTCTTCCATACAGCTGATGATTTTCAGCATAATTAAGCCGTTCAAAGCCAGAATCGCTTTTTTTTGCCCCGGCATCTCCTTGTGAAAAGAACGAAGCGCCGCCTTAAGCTGCTCCTTGTTTTTCACGTCAATTTCATACATTCTGACAAGCCCGTTCGTATTTTGGGCCGAAGCCATTTCCTGGTACACAGCTGCTCTTTCTGCACGAGGGCTGATTGATGAAATTGGTTCGGTAAACAGCGCGACATCAGTGTACCCTTTACTGTAAATCTTCTGAAGAATCTCTTTTGTAATCCTTCTATTGTCAGTCGTTACCGTATCCAGTTTCAGATCCGGGAGTTTCCGGTCAATTAATATCGTTGGAATTTGCTGTTCAGAAAAGGCGTGCAGTACATCCTTGTTTTCTCCGGTTGCGTTTAAAATGAGCCCTTCAACCGAATGGGCTTCAAGCTTTAAGAGCATTTCCCGCTCTTTTTCAGGACTGTTATCTGTGTTGCACACCATAATGCTGTAGCCAAATTGATCACAAACCTCTTCGACTCCCCTGAAAGCCGCAACCGAAAAAGGATTTGTAATGTCAGCTACAACAAAACCGATTAATTTGCTTTTTTTTATTTTCAAACCTTGCGCCATTTTACTTGGCCGATAATTCAATTCTGCAATTGCCTTTTTAATGTTTTTCACTTTTTCAGGAGAAATCGCATCAATTTTTCCGTTGATATAGCGGGAAACTGTCGATTTCGAAACTCCTGCATATTCAGCTACGTCTTTGATGGTCGTATGGCCTGTTGTTTTCTTTTTCATTCAAGTGCTCCTGTATCTCATATATTTGAAACCGATTTCAAAACCGTTACAACAAAAGAATACCATATTTTTTAAAATAGGAAAGAGTTTTTTTAATAATGTGCTTATTCACAATTTTCCCGTTGACTCTTTTCGCTATTTATCCTAAAATTTTCTTTGAAACCGTTACCAAAATATTTTCATTCAAGTGAGGCCGAAATCCTAACCAAGGGGGAAATATAATGGAAAATCGTTATTCTGTACACCCTGAACAAGTAAAGCGCTTTACAACAGAGGAGCTTCGCAGTCATTTCTTAATGGATACTTTATTTACGGAAAACAAACTGACGATGTATTACTCGCATGAAGACCGGGTTGTCATCGGCGGTGCGGCTCCAGGGCAAAGTGAACTGAAGCTTGACGCCGGAGATTTCCTTAAAACAGACTTTTTTCTGGAACGGCGTGAAATCGGGATTATTAATGTCGGCCAGCCTGGCGCTGTTAGGGTCGGTGATGATGAATATGTGCTCCAGACAAAGGATTTTCTCTATATCGGAATGGGCAATCAAGATGTAGCATTTACAAGTCTGAACGGAGAACAAGCTAAATTTTACTTCGTCTCCGCTTGTGCGCATCAAAGCTATCCGACGCAAAAAGCCGCACTTTCTGAACTGACACCGGACCGCCTAGGCGATGATGCAGCGTCTAATGTCAGAAGCCTGTACAAAGTCATTCATCAAGATGGCATTAAAAGCTGTCAGCTTATGATGGGAATTACGATGCTAGATCCAAACAACAACTGGAACACCATGCCTGCACATGTCCATGACCGCCGGATGGAGGCTTATCTTTACCTTGATCTTGAGAAGGATTCGAAGGTGTTTCACTTCATGGGCCAGCCGGACGAAACACGCCATCTAGTTGTCGGAAATGAGCAGGCTGTCCTTTCTCCTGCCTGGTCTATTCACTCTGGTGCAGGAACATCAAACTACAGCTTTGTGTGGGCGATGGCTGGAGAAAACTACACATTCACGGACATGGATGTCGTTCCGATGGATGGGCTGAAATAGAATGAGTTATCTACATGACGCCTTTTCATTAGAAGGAAAAACAGCACTGGTAACAGGGCCGGGAACGGGAATCGGTCAAGGAATTGCCAAAGCGCTGGCCGGAGCTGGCGCTGATATTATCGGCACATCACATAAAAGCAGTCTGTCTGAAACACAGCAGCTTGTAGAACAGGAAGGCCGAACGTTTACATCTTTTACATTGGATATGAGCAAGCCAGAAGCAATAAAGGATTCTGCAGCTGAGCTGTTTGAAAACCGGCAGATCGACATCCTTGTCAATAATGCCGGCATTATTCACCGGGAAAAAGCGGAACATTTTGCAGAAGAGAACTGGCATCACGTACTGAATGTCAATCTAAACAGCTTGTTTATTCTGACACAGCTGGCAGGCAGCCACATGCTGAAAAGAGGTTATGGAAAGATTATTAATATCGCCTCTCTCCTGTCTTTTCAAGGCGGTATCCTCGTTCCCGCTTATACAGCGAGCAAACACGCGGTTGCCGGTTTGACAAAATCATTTGCAAATGAGTGGGCAGCGTCCGGTGTTCAGGTTAACGCCATCGCCCCTGGCTATATTTCTACAGCGAATACACAGCCTATTCGGGATGATGAAAAGCGGAATGAGGACATTTTAAAGAGAATCCCTGCCGGCCGCTGGGGCAAAGCGGATGATATCGGCGGGACTGCAGTCTTTTTGGCATCGCGTGCTTCAGATTATGTAAATGGGCATATATTAGCAGTTGACGGCGGCTGGTTATCCCGCTGACAAATCAAAAAAGCTGACGAACACGATCGTCAGCTTTTTTCTATTACATCATATGCGGTTCAACAGGCAAGACCTTGCTGACCTCGTTCATGATGCGTTCATTTTCTCCGCCAGCGTAAATGTGAATCGAGCCACTGTCTTGATTCGAACGAATCAGACGCCCGATGCCCTGCCGTACGCGTAATAACATATATGGCAGATCAACTTCTTCAAACGGATCTTTTTTCGCCCCGTTGCGTTTCGCTGTAAATACAGGATCATGAGGCGGGAATGGCAATGACCAAATGGTAACATTCTTCAATGCGTCACCAGGAATATCGAGTCCTTCCCATAAGTGAACCGAACAAAGTACTGTTTCCTCTTCCTCTTGGAACTTCTCCACTAAGCTGCTGATTTCTTCATCACCTTCAAAGAAAATCGGATACGGCAGCTCCCAAGCCGCCGACAGCTTCTTAAATTCGTTTAATTCCTCAAAAGAAGGGAAAAGCACTAGCGTTCTGCCTTTATAACGCTTGATTGTTTTAATTGTTTCAGCCGTTTTTTGTTCAGCCGTCATCTCTGTTTTTGCATATAGATTAACGGTCATTTGCTCGTCATAATCATAAGGAGAATCAACGGTTAACGACAAATAATCGTGAATCCCCAGACTGTCAGCAATATAATCAAACGAACCGCCTTCTGACAGCGTAGCAGAAGAAAAGATATAAGGAATTTTCTTAGAAAACACTTTTTCGCCCAGCACTTCCGCTACCGTTCTCGGCATTACAACAAAGGTTGATTCTGCTTCCTTTTTCTCCAGCCAGCTGATCGCATCCTTTTGATATAGAGATAATGAATACGCCATTTGTTCAACATATTCTTCCACAACTGACAGCTCGTATTGATCAATCGTGTACATCTCAGACTCGAACACGAGAGCCTCACCGATTTTATCAAGCAAACGGCAAAGCTCGTCCGCCGCCTTTTTGACACGCTGGTCATTTTTTATTTCTAAACGGTGTGAACCAGCTACTTCTTTTGATTCTTCAGAGAGAACATAGAAAAATTCATCGTTTGCAGCAAGCGCATCTTCAATCAGTTCAGCAAACTCTTCTCTGATGTCATTTTGAAGCAAACGTTCCAAAAACAATTCAAGAGTAGACTGCTTCACTCTGTAGGTTAATGCTTTTTGTGCAGCAAACTCTAACAGATGCCCTTCATCAAATACAACTGCACTGTGATCAGGCAAGAGCGGCAGCTGGCCCTCTCGTTTGCGCGATTCTTCCGTCCATACATGCTCCATATAAAAATCATGAGAACAAATGATCAAGTCGGTTGACTTACGGTAATAATCTCTGGAAAGCGTCAAACCGCATCTGTGTCTCATATCACAAGTCAGACAATCCTGAAACGAGTCGTAGCTTACTTCAGACCATTCTTCATTCGATAGATTAGCGTACTGCTTACGGTCGCCATACGGATAAAAGCGCTGCATCGCCTGTGATTCATGGACAAATGACGGTAACGACTCATAAAGATCCAGCCATTTATCATCATCAGATCGCTGCATCGTTTTTTCAAGCTTCTTTAAGCATAAATATTGCTCATGTGACTTCGACAGCCTTGTATCAATTTTCAGATCGAGATGCTCAGCCAGCTTTGAAATATCGCCCTCTTTTTTTACTAGCTGTTCGATTAATGTTTCATCAGCACAAGCGATAATGGCAGGTTTGCCGACATATCTTGCATAGCTGATCGCGAAAAGAAGATAAACCAGCGTTTTCCCCGTTCCCACTCCAGCTTCGGCAAACATGACTTTTTTCTCTTTAAACGCCCGCTCCAGCTGAAAAGCCATAAATACTTGCTCATCCCGAAGATCAAACCCTTTTTCGGGAAGGATATCGTAAAACACGTCACCAATCCAATTGTTCAATTCTTCATAAAAATTCTTTGTTTTCGTTAAAGAAAAAGGCAAACGTGATGTTGTCACCTAGTTCCAACCCCCAACTATTCAACATTCAGACCACCAATAATATCATTTCCTACTGATGAATACAATAAAAAAACTTGGCAAAGCCAAGTTTTTTGCTACTTACTTTCGATTGATCACATGCGATGATAAAAAAGGATGGTCTGTTGAAAAAATATGTTCCACCGCTTTTTCTAAATCATTTTGCGCATGCGACATCACAGACGGAGACAAATCAGCCCCGAGCTCCTTCAGCTCGTTGGCTGTTGCGTCAAGCGCCCTTTGAATAAGATTAATATGTTCGCTGTTCAGCATGAGATCACCTCTGATGGAAATAATCATCATTGTATGCGAACTTTTCATTTTATATACATGCTTTCCGCATGTTATCGCCGAAACATGCACAAACTACATTCGATATTCCGTAACCGGATTATCCGTCTTATCAACAATATTCTATCAGGGAGTGATGTTGACATGAGTTATAGAAATCGATTAGATCAGCATTCTGAACTGTTTCATCACAATTGGACGCGGCCTAAACGTTCTAAGTCTCAAGTAAACGGTCACACTGAAATGTCCCAAACCAACATTATATTGAGAAGCAATGCGAAAGCGCACCGTTGGTAACGATAGAATATGGCTGAAAGATGAAAGAAGACGCATGCAGAGCGTCTTCTTTTTATGCGTTTTCTGTTTTCTTGCGCTGCGGTCTTACTCTTGACCAGTATTGATAATAATCCGTTTTAATAAATCCGTTAAAGAGCTTTCGTTTCTTCGTCGCTTTTCTGCCGTATGCTTCCTCAAAATTCTCATTCGAAGTCAGCATATACACAGACCAGGTATCAAGAGGTTCGAACGCCTGTCCCATTTCTTTGTACATCTGCTCAACGGCTTTTTTCTCACCAAGACGCTCTCCGTATGGCGGATTGCCGACAATCACGCCAAAATCCCAAGTTGTCGTGAAGTCTTTGACCTGCATCTGCTTAAATTCGATTAAATCTCCCAAGCCTGCTTCCTCTGCATTTTCTTTTGCGATTTGAACCATGCGGTGGTCGATGTCGCTTGCAAATATCGTAAGCGGCTGGTCATAGTTCGCCTTTTCTTCGACTTCAAGGCGTGCTTTGTCCCACAGCTCTTTACCAATCCATCCCCAGTCCTCTGAGACAAAATCGCGGTTAAAGCCCGGGGCGATATTTTGGCCGATTAACGCGGCTTCAATCGCGATCGTTCCGGAACCGCAGAAAGGATCGACAAATGGACGGTCCGGGGTCCAATTGGTTAATTGCACTAAAGCGGCAGCAAGTGTTTCTTTAATCGGCGCACCGCCTTGGTCGACACGGTATCCTCGTTTGTGGAGGCCTGTCCCGGAAGAATCCAGCGTAATAACCGCTTGATCTTTCAATAAAGAAATTTCCACCTTATACTCGGCACCTGTTTCTTCAATCCAGTCATTGGCTTTGCCGGACTGCAGCTTGAGCTTTTCGACTATCGCTTTTTTGACAATCCGCTGACAGTCGGGAACGCTTGCAAGTGTTGATTTTACCGATTTCCCGATGACAGGGAATTTCCCGTTTTCAGGTATAAATGAGCGCCAGTTAATCGCTTTCGTTTTTTCAAACAGTTCATCAAATGTCTTCGCTTTAAAAGAAGCAACCTGGACCTTTATACGGTCGGCTGTTCTAAGCCAAAGGTTTGCACGGCAAATAGCAAGCGCATCGCCTTCAAAAATAACTTTTCCGTTATCAACCTTGCATTCGTATCCTAAATCTCGTACTTCCTTTGCGACAACAGCTTCAATGCCCATCGGCGCCGTTGCAATTAGTGTATACTTCTTCATCGTATCACCCTGTCTTTTAAAACTTTTCTTTTCAAGATAAAAGCTCTCCTTATACGGGAGAGCTTGTTTTCATCATTTTAAATGTAAGTGGTCTAACGTTCTGTAAGCCATGTTTTGTTCCGTCGTACTGCAAACGGCTCATCACCTCGTACTCAGGCGGCAATCATCTATCTACAGAAAGCATTCTGTCCTTCTCTCCGTTGAATTCCGTTAAGAAGGTTCCCCTACCAAAATTTGGGTTTCTCGCTCGAGGGGTTTACCGCGTTCCACTCTCACCATTTCTAGTGAGACTTCGTCACTGTGGCACTTTCAAGGATACTCAGCCATATCCAAAGGACGTAGGCTTTTTTCCTGCCGTCAGCCTATCAAGGCTGCCCTAGCTTATGACTTCGCTAGGCACGAACACTACGGGCATCTCAGCACCGTGCGAGCATGGACTTTCCTCTACAGATTCAAGATCTGCAGCGATTACCCGAACGTTAAGAACAAGAATTATTATATAACAACTGTTTGCAATTTACAAGCACCATTTTTTTCAAGCGCGATCAATCATAAAGCTTGCTGCCAAAAACGTGTTTTTCTAAGTTGGACAGCCGTTTTAAAATATCAAAGTTCGTTGTGTTAGATTGCACAGGCTGTTTTTTGCTGGCTTCTTCAAGCTGTTTTTTCAGCTGCAGATTTTCCTGCTGCAGTTCTTCAATTTCTTGATGGAAGGTTTCATAATCCTTAATAATCATATCTAAAAATTTGTCAACGTCTTCTTGCTTGTAGCCTCTAACGCCTGTTTTAAATTCTTTTTCCAAAATTTCTTTCGCAGAAAGCTTAACTTTATCAGCAAGCATCTTTTTCACCTCGTATCGTGAATCATTACATATATTTTTTCAGAAATCTGTACGGTTGTCAAATTTCTCTTATTGCTATGAGTAGCTGTCTTCCTCTACTGTCACTCTTAAGTCATCCATTGTGATAAAGTAAATGGGGTAGCCATCCTGTTCGCGTCTCTTTTCAGCCGTCTCAAGCATGTACTTTGGAGATCCTTCCATCTCAGGATCATATAAAAGCATCAGCGCGTCTGATTTTTCTATGAAGAACTGATTTTTTTGTTTAAACTGAAGCGGGCTTTCATACGGCCTGTGAGTTAGGCTTTCTTCATAGTCAGCCTGTGCCAGAACAGCTTCATAAAGCTCTTTATTAGGATCTTTCCAGTTCTTTTCCTGATCGTAAAAAGGGGTAATCACAGCTACCTTTAAATCAGGGTATTCCTCCTGCAGATCATATGCAGCTTCAGCCGCCCACAGTTCCGCTCCAAGCTGGCCCGATATTAAAATCCATTCTAAGCCCTCATCTAAAAATCCGATCAGCCGGTTTTTGATCGCTTTTTTTATGTAATACAGTGCCTTATCATCCTGTTTAAAAATCCCGAGTTCAAACGGCTTGTATCCTGTTACTGCCAATACTTTCATTACTTCACCTGCTTTAAAAAATGGGGCTCCCATTGGGCCCCATTTTGATGTGCTGTTTGTTTACACCATCAAGCTGCACGTTTCCATACTAGTCGCAGCAAGGTCTTCCTGCTTGAAAATGCTGATGCGTTGCCGGATCAACATTTGAGAAAGTGTGTGGAAAGTAGTGAACGTGCTGAAAATGCTGGTGATTTACGTTTGTTGTGTGCTGTGGGTGAATGTGCGGCACGATAGTATTTGAAAACGTATGGTGTTCACAGCAATGAGTAGGATGGACAATCGGCGCCATCATGTGCGGTCTGCAGTGATGCATGATTAAATCCCCTTTCCATAAACTTTATTACATTACTAAGCTATGAAAAATAAGGGGTACATGTTCTAATACAAAGACCTATTTTAAAAGTGTACAATTAAACTGTCTTTAAAATTTGAAAACACAAAAGCAATCAAAAATACCACAACAAAGAACAAGTAAAAAACACCCTTATACATACCAACTCTCCCTTTAAAAATAACTAACGTCATTTTACAGGATTCGGCGCTATTCTACAACAAAATCAATGTGAATTCAGCAAAAAAAATTCATGGCGAAACAAGTCGCCTTTTGCGCTTTCCCGGGGAATATTTAAGAGGAATATTTCCTCTTCAGCCGGGCAATTCTTACTTGCAGTTTTTCTGATTCTTTTTCTGATAAGAATGCCGCATCGCTAAGTAATTGTTCTGCTATATACAATGCTTTCCCGAACTCTTTTTTCTTATGCTCGTAATATTTCGCGAGCTCTATCGTAGCAGCGTATTTGCACTTCTGATTTTTGGAGCAGGACAGCTTTTCCCAAAGCGGCACTGCTTCTTCCAGCCGGTTTTGTTTTTTGTACAGAAGCGATAAATCCAGCTGGGCTCTGTCCTGATCCTCAAACGACTTTTCTTTAAGCCTTTCCAGCTGTTTGACCGCTTGATCCGTTTCTTTATGGGCCATAAACCATTTCGCCATGGCATAAGCTTCACTGTGCTCAATGTACTCTTTTGGCTCATAAGATGCTGAAAGAATTTTTTTAGACATATGAATGTACAGTGAAATGAGTGATAGCACATCCATTTCATTATGATGCAGGACACCTTTTAGAAGATCAGGCTCTTGCGCCTTGACAAAATGAAAGTAAAGCATTGGCGCCAAGTAGCCCGGTGTGTCTTCTTGTCTGCGAATACCGAGCTCCTCTTTTTCAACCGTGCCAAGTGATACGCGGTCCATTTTGTGTTTCCACAAGCGTCTTGCCCCATGCAGAAGGTCAAAATGGCCAAACTCCGGGAGCTTCGGAAGTCTGTCACGGATCAATGTGTGCCTTGTTTTCACCTGCGGCCAATCAAAGGCTTTTCCGTTGTAGGTTACAAGTGATGTAATGTCAACCTCGCTTAAAAAGCTTTGATACAAGGCGACTTCATTCCCCGGTTTGGGCAAAAGATGCTGTTTGACTGTCACTCGGTCTTCATATACTCTCGCATGCCCAAGCAAAAAAATGGTATTTCCGGTTCCGCCTCCAAGACCAGTTGTTTCTGTATCAAAGAAAAAGAGATTGTTTTTGTTATACCCTTTTGCTGACAACGTATGCGACAGGCTGCTTTGATTCCAGAGTGTAATCACTTCATCAAGCTCAGAAAAACTGTATAGCCCATGGCGGTGAGAAAGCGGATATTCGACTTCTCTGATGAGGCAATATTCATCTTCGAAGAAAAAAGGCTTAATGCCAAAAGCCTCCCATTCTTTTAAAAACGGGATTTCAGTATGGATGTCAGCGAAATTGTTTTCTTGTTTGCCTGCTTCTATTTTATGTTCTCCTTCGTCGAGCACCATATGCTTTTTCATTCGCTGGAGTTTCCCTTTTAATGACATATCTAACCTCCCTCCTTACGACATTTGATCCAACAGCTGCAAAATTCTTTCCTTTGCTTTTATCCCTTCTATTTCGGTACCTATACAAGACGGACAGCCGTCATGGCAGGGACATTGTTTAATCAGCTGTTTCGCAGCTTCATTAATATCTGCAAACCGTTTGAAGACTTCCTCCGCCAAACCGATACCGCCCGGATAATGATCATATAAAAATATAGTCGGCAATCCGGTATGGGCTGCTTTGATTTGAGAAACGACATGCACATCGCTTCGGTCACACATGATATACACAGGGACAATATGCTGCAGCACATTTGAGATGCCAAGAAGCAGCTGTTCCAGCGTCTTTTCCCCGATGTCTTCGTCTGTTGTTTTAATTTCGAGCCAAGCTGCACTTGTATGAAGTTCTTCTTCCGGCAAATGAATAGGACCAGACCCGATATTTTCAAAAGTGGTCATTTTAATTTTTTTAAAAATGGTCGGCAGGGCATTGACAGTGACGTCACCATAGTGCAATGATGTACGGCTTTTTTCTTTCGTTTTATCAATTTCTAATACTTTTAGCTGAACTGCCAGATTGGCATCCGTGTAATATTCGACATCAACTTTTCTGACATAAGCCTTTTTATGGTCCCAATCGAGCTTCTCTACTTGATATTGAACGCCCTCATGCAAATAAATCGCCTCATCATGCAAAAGCGTCATCGCGCTAAAACGATCCATTTCACCGATAATCCTTACATTTGCAATATCTGACTGATCAACAATAACGACATTTTCCTGTGAGGCGGAACGCAAACTGATATTTGATGCAGGGAATGATTCATTTGCCCAATGATACCGTTCGCCGTTCCGGTGAAGAACGGCCTCTTCCTGAAGGTACTCTAGAATATCACGTACATCCATCGGCCCAAACTCTTCATCAGCTCTGAAAGGAAGCTCATAAGCCGCACATTTTAAGTGGTCAACTAAAATAATCAAATTCTCCGGATTGATTCTTGCAGATTCCGGCGAACGGTTAAAGAAGTATTCAGGATGACGTACAATATATTGGTCAATCGGCGTTGAATTGGCGACCATGATAATCAAAGACTCACCGTGTCTTCTGCCGGCCCGGCCCGCCTGCTGCCATGCGCTTGCCACACTTCCAGGATAACCCGTCATCACACACACTTGCAGCTGGCCGATATCAACACCAAGCTCTAAGGCATTCGTACTGACCACTCCTAAAATTTCGCCTTCTCTCAGGCCTCTTTCGATATCTCTTCTCTCTTTCGGAAGATAGCCTCCCCGATAGCCTCTGATTGACTTTGTCCCAATCTCTTTTTTTACAAGCTCCTGAATATGGCTTAAAATAATTTCCACCCTGACTCTGCTTCTGGCAAAAACAATGGTCTGCACTTTGTTTTTCAGAAACTCTTTCGCCAGTTCGTTCACTTCTGCTGTTGCGCTCTTTCGAATATTAAGCGGTTTGTTCACAATTGGCGGATTATAAAACACGAAGTGCTTCCGTCCGCTCGGGGCACCGTTATCATCGACCAGCCGCATCGGTTGTCCGGTCAGCTGCTCCCCCAATTCCTTCGGGTTGGCAATCGTTGCGGAAGTACAAATAAAAACCGGATCACTTCCATAAAACCGGCAGATCCGCTTTAGCCGCCGGATCACATTCGCCACATGGCTCCCAAAAACACCGCGATACGTATGAAGCTCATCGATGACGATATACTTAAGGTTTTCAAACAAACTGACCCATTTCGTATGATGCGGAAGAATGGCAGAATGCAGCATATCGGGGTTTGTAATGACTATATGACCGGCTTTTCTCACCTTTTGTCTGATTGCCGGGGACGTATCCCCGTCATATGTAAAGCTTTTAATATCAATGCCCATTTCATCAATGATTTCATTTAGCTCGCTCTTTTGATCTTGTGCCAGCGCTTTAGTCGGAAATAAATACAGCGCCCGGTTTGTTTCGTCTTGGGCGATGGACTGCAGGACTGGGAGGTTATAGCATAACGTTTTTCCTGATGCAGTTGGCGTTACCGTAACGATGCTTTCTCCTTTTTGCACATATTGAAAAGCGGAAAATTGGTGGGTATATAGTTCATCAATGCCCCTTTTCGAAAGGGCCGCTTTTATTCTTTCGTCTATACTTTCAGGCATCGGCCTAGTTCTTGCTTCACGAGGCTCAATTTCATGCCAATTCACAACGTTTTCATTTCCCTTTAATTCAGAAATGAGCTCAGTCAGTGATTTCTTTTTCATTCTTTACACCTCTTTGTCAAGTACAGTTTACCGAATATTTGTTTGCATGGCTAGGTGCAAATTTTATACAATCGAACAAAAAAAGCAAGGCATACGCCCTGCTTATTTCGCTTTTATTGTGAGAAGCTTTGTTTCGCCTTTGTGGGCAGCCTTTTCGCCTGCCGGCACAATTGACCCTACAGCCTCACCATTCATAATAACGATCGGGATGACTGTGCTGCTCGCTTTTTCTTTTATTAATTCTAAATCACACGTAATCAGCGGGTCACCGACCTTCACTTTGTCCCCTTCTTTAATGTGGGCAGTAAACCCTTCTCCGTTCATATTGACCGTTTCCAGCCCGACATGAATTAACAGTTCAATTCCCGAGCGAGTTCGAATACCAACGGCGTGTTTGGTGTGGAAAATCTGAATCACTTCACCTTCAGCAGGTGAAACGATTTCACCGTTTGAAGGTTCCACTGCTATTCCTTCCCCCATCATTTTCTGTGAAAAAACAGGGTCCGGCACATCTGTCAGGTCCATTACCGTACCGTCTGCCGGCGAATAAATAACCTCTTCTGTCGTTTTTTCCTGAGTTTTGCCCATTCCGAATAATTTTTTCAGCAATGTGTTTTCTCCCTTCTCATTCGCTTCCAACCGTTATCCCTTCATTCACCACTATTTAACCACACTTTCAATTTTGCTTCAATTTATAACAACATCTGGCATAGACGCATAATCTGGTTAAAAAAGGCGGTGGCAGATTTGGAATTCCATGATGACAAGAAGAAAGAACTGCAAAAGAAAGAAGATATCATCACGGAGGCAATGGACCATCTTTTTCAATCCTCAGCATTCGGCAATCTATTAAACGGATTTCAAAACCTGATTAACTCGAGTTTAAAGGATATACAGACGACCATACATGTAAGAGAAAGAGATACCGGGCTGTATGTCGATATTACAATTCCGGCAACGTTTCGAGATGGCGAGATCGTCGTTGATATTAAATCGAGGTACCTGCATGTAACACTTCAAGAGAAACAGAAACAGTACAATGAGGCCACTTTTACAAGCATGACGAGAACAGTTCAGCTGCCTTATGAAGTGCACCAAGAAGATATGGAAACCTCTTGGAACGAGCAGACAATGACACTTTTCTTTCCAAAAAATAAGCATGAATGAACGAGTCATTCATGCTTCTATCATTTAAAAAAGCTGGTAAATCCTTTTATTAAAGATCCGACCTGATTCATTGCACTCATCACTTGACCTGTCGTATCCATCATTTTATTAAAATCAAACTGCCCGTTGGCTTTTTTGAACTGCAACATAATACTTTGAAATTGTGTGGGCTGCTGCTGATTAGGCCTTGGAATTGGATAAGGGTTAGAAAATACAGGCGGCTGCATAGGCATTGACTGGATTGGAACGTACGGCTGGTAATAATCCTGCTGCCCATAATGCTGCTGCGGCAAGTATTGGCCTGGCGAAGCCTGCTGATAATATCCTTGCATTTGCTGCGGATAATAATAGCCCATTTGCCGAGGATAGCTTTGAGAACTCCTGTTCATTGCGATTCCCCCTAAACTCAACATGTTTCTCTTCTATATATGTATGAATAAAATCTATTGTTTGTGTCACAGGTCCTGATTCGCATTTGTCTAATTGTGTCGAAAGTTTAAATTTTTCAAAAACAGAAAAAAGTCGAATCATTATGGTACCATATTTTCAATACAGATGAGAGGGGATGCACCATAATGAACGTATCATACTTAAGCAAACGTTTTGCAGAAATGAAGAAATATGAAACAGACTGTATGAATAAACTGATGGACTTTGCCAAGTTCCTCTATATTCAAGGACATCTCAGCACAACTGAGTTTCGTAACAGTATGAAGGTTCTCGAAGCAAATGGAGCAGAAAGCCCGGCATATGAGTTGAATTAATGTCCGGCCCCCTATAACAAACTTAAAAGAAGACAGCCTTTACCGGCTGTCTTCTCTTGCAATTTCATCCTTTACTGCGTGCAATGTATAAAGGACTGACTCAGTGATGTCCTTAAATCGTTTTTTATGAATATGATGAACATATGATTGAAGGACCAATTCTAGGAAATTATCCTTTACGGTCTCGATTTGCTCTTTATGCACATATTTCGGACGGCGGGCTTTTATCAATTCAAGCGCTCCTTGCGCCCAGCGAGCCGCCAGATCATCATTCTCCTCAACTGCAGGCTTTATCGTCTCAAAAAAATCATAAGAATGATCACTGTCTTTTCCTTCTAGATATCGATCAGCACCTTTTTCAGCAGCTTCAATCATTTGTTCGGTCATTTCCAGCAACGTTTGTGATTGCAATACCCTTCACCTCAATGCATATCGTACCAAATTTCACTCGCAAATTCAGCCGATGCGGTATACCTTTTCAAACGCATACCTGTGTTGAGGCGATTGATACAGTTCATTTATACAAATATGAAGGTCCATGAGTTCTTCTTCAAGCACACTCAGGCGATCGTTTTCCGTTTCCCGCATCTCAGCCTCAAATGCATGTAAAGAAAGATTCAGGCTTTGCTCAGCTCGTGTTAATTCATCTTCTATATCAGAAAGCATACGGAGAATATCTGTTTTGCTTACATAACCGGACATTCGTGTACCTCCCTTTCCTTGTCTCTCCCGGTTAAAATTCTTTGCTCTTCAGGCTCTTTCCTTCCTCATGACAAAACTAGAAGCAAATCGCCAAACAAACAGGTATTCCACGAAAAGCTGAAGTTTTCGACAAAAACACCCGCAAAAATTGTATGATCCTCTCCCTTAATGCAAACGATACTTGTGAGGAGGTGCCGTATGAAAACAAGACCGAAAAAAGCCGGCCAGCAAAAAAAGACTGAATCAAAAGCAATCGATTCTTTAGATAAAAAACTAGGCGGCCCGAACCGCCCTTCTACGTAAGAAGCAAGGAAATTCCTTGCTTCTTTATTTTTTCAGCCAATGCTCCACCGCAAAAAGCGCATGAAGCTGGCGTTTTTTATGTAAATACCAGTCTGTCAATTCAATCTGCTTCGGCAATTCCTCACGCCTAAAGAACGTTTTCTTAATCTTTCCATGAAACCAATCTGTTTTCTCTCCGTCTAATGAGTGGATTAACTCAGGATAGCATGTCCTTAGCATAGGAGATGTTCTTTTTGTGATCCCAATCATTTTTTCCATATCAAAACGGGAGCCTGTGTGCGGCACTGTGTGCAAAAAGCGATAAAAAGAGGGGAACAATTCTGGACTGAACAGCAATTGAGACAGCTGCTTTCCCAGCCTTACTCTTTCCTCTGTTTTTGAAAAGCGCTTCACTGAAATGCCATAAAGAAACCCGTCTGAAGAAGGAAAAATAACCGTGTTAAAATGAAACCAATCACTTAAATAAAAAGGAATCGTGTCAAAAACGTTCTTTTTAAACGAAGGATTTTGTATAATAGGTGTTTGGATAGTGTTTTGTTCATTTATAATGAGGGCATACATCAGCCGCTCCGTGTTTCGCTCATGCCAAAATCGGGCCCACTCTTCCGTCATAAATTGCGAGACGCCAAACACATGCAGGTGATGAAACAACGGTTTCCCGATTTTTTTTGACCAGTGGTACAAAAGAAGCTGCGGATAGGCATCCGAAAAAATAAGCCAGTTCGCTCTTTCATAGGCTAAGAAGAACCACTTTTGCTGTCTCTCACGGAGTCCAAGCTGAAACAGACTGCCTTTTAAGTCAGTCATTGACCAGCCGGCATTGCGGGAAACGAAAGATGCCAAAAGCGACCATTTGATTTCCGGATGACGGTCATAAAACGCTTTATACGCGTTCGTTCTTGAGATGTTATCTGCGTTTTTTGCTTTTGTCTGCCGCTCAATCCGGCTCAGAAGCTTTCTGTTGGTATGTTGTTCTTGCACGTTCATTCACTTCCGTCATGAATAGTTTAATAAGGAGGATGAGAAAGTGATTCGGTATCCTAACGGAAAAACGTTCCAGCCGAAACATTCGGTTTCATCCCAAAACAGTCAGAAAAGGGCCCCGTCTTACAGTAATCGCGGAATGACCCTCGAAGATGACTTAAACGAAACGAATAAGTATTATCTGACAAACCAAATTGCCGTCATACACAAAAAGCCGACACCTGTTCAAATTGTAAATGTCCATTATCCAAAAAGAAGCGCCGCAGTGATTAAAGAAGCTTACTTTAAACAATCGTCGACAACAGATTATAACGGGATTTACAAAGGGCGGTATATTGATTTTGAGGCGAAAGAAACGAAAAACAAGACCTCTTTCCCCCTGCAGAATTTCCATGACCATCAAATCGAGCATATGAAGCAGGTAAAGGCTCAAGACGGTATTTGTTTTGTTATTATATCCGCTTTCGACCAAGTTTATTTTTTGGAAGCCGATAAGCTGTTTTATTTCTGGGACAGAAAAGAAAAAAACGGCAGAAAATCAATTCGAAAAGATGAGTTAGAGGAAGCAGCGTATCCGATTTCTCTTGGATACGCACCTAGAATTGATTATATTAGTATTATTGAACAGCTTTATTTTTCGCCATCATCATCTAGTGCGAAAGGTTGATTAACGAAAGGTTGAGATGTTATGTCAGATCAATTTAACAGCCGTGAAGCTCGACGAAAAGCGAACAGCAAATCGAGTCCTTCACCGAAAAAAGGCAAGAAACGAAAAAAAGGCGGATTGTTTAAAAAGACTCTTTTCACTTTACTCATTCTGTTTGTTTTAGGCGTAGTCGGCGGTGCCGTAACATTTGCCGTCATGGTTTCAGATGCGCCATCACTAGACGAAAACAAATTGAAGACGCCTTATTCATCGACAATTTACGATAAAAATGGTAAAGAAATCGCTGAATATGGCTCCGAAAAGCGGACCTACGTCTCGATAGATGAAATTCCCGATGTTGTAAAAGAAGCCTTTATTGCGACAGAGGACGCCCGATTTTATGAGCACCACGGGATTGATCCTGTCCGTATCGGCGGCGCCTTAGTTGCCAACTTTACAGACGGCTTCGGAGCTGAAGGCGGCAGTACGATCACACAGCAGGTCGTCAAGAACTCCCTTCTTTCACATCAGAAGACGCTGAAACGGAAGGTGCAGGAAGTATGGCTTTCACTTCAGCTGGAGCGCAATTACTCTAAAGATGAAATTTTAGAAATGTATTTAAACCGGATTTATTTTTCTCCTAGAGCATACGGAATCGGAAAAGCGGCGGAAGAATTTTTCGGCGTCACAGATTTAAGCAAATTGACTGTGGAACAAGCTGCGACTCTTGCGGGTATGCCGCAAAGCCCGACAGCGTACAATCCCGTTAAAAACCCGGATAAAGCGGAAAAAAGACGGAACATCGTACTCAGTCTCATGAAAAAGCAAGGATTCATTTCTGATTCTGAATATAATAAAGCCAAAAAAGTGGCGATGAAAGATGAAGGCGTTGTTTCACAAAAAGAATATGAAAAAAACAATTCAAACAAGTACAGCGCGTTTGTTGAAGAAGTCATGAAAGAAATTGAAGAAAAATCTGATGTCAATCCAGGTACTGACGGATTAAAGATTTATACGACATTAGATACAAAAGCACAAGACAAACTAGATGAATTAATGGACGGAGACACTGTTGGATTTACTGAAGGCATGCAGGGCGGCGTAACACTTCTCGATACAAAAACTGGAGAAGTAAGCGCGATTGGTGCCGGAAGAAATTCTACGGTTGGAGGCTTCAACTATGCTACTCAAGGAAAAACTCAGCCTGGTTCTACTATTAAACCGATTTTAGACTATGGACCAGTTATTGAAAACAAAAAATGGTCTACTTACGAGCAAATAGACGACTCGGCTTACACGTATTCTAATGGGGATCCAATTCGTGACTGGGATCGTAAATATCTAGGGCAAATTTCTATGCGTTACGCCCTTGCTCAATCTCGTAACATCCCGGCCTTAAAAGCATTCCAAGCAGTCGGAAAAGATGCAGCAGTGGATTTTGCTAATGGATTGGGGCTCGGATTAAATAAAGAAAAAGTGTATGAATCATATTCTATCGGAGGATTCGGGGATGATAATCCGGGTGTCTCTTCTCTAACTATGGCTGGAGCATACAGCGCGTTCGGAAATAATGGAACGTATAATGAACCGCATTTTGTGAAATCCATTGAATTTAACGATGGTACGAAGCTTGATTTAACACCAAAATCAAAATCAGCAATGAGCGATTATACTGCGTTCATGATTACAGATATGCTAAAAACTGCTGTTAAGACAGGTACTGGACAGCTCGCTCAAGTACCAGGAGTGGAAGTCGCGGGTAAAACAGGTACAACAAACTTTGACGAAGCGACAATGCAAAAATACAATATCGCATCAGGCGGTGTACCAGATTCATGGTTTGTGGGGTATACACCTCAATATACCGCTGCCGTGTGGACAGGTGTAGATTCTCAAAATAAGATAGGAAAAAAATCTTTAAATCACACAGAACAACAGGTCGCAAAACGGCTATTCGCCCAACTCATTGCCGAAGTCGATGACGGAAGCGGATCATTTGAGAAGCCTGACAGCGTAGTGGAAGCCACTGTAGAAAAAGGCTCTAACCCGGCAAAACTGGCAGGGCCAAATACGCCAAGCGATAAAAAGCTCACAGAGTACTTTGTAAAAGGCACAGCTCCTTCTACTGTTTCTAAAACATATGAGAAAGAAGAAAAAGAAGAAACAGAAAAACTATCTGGTTTAAGCGTGAAATATGATAAAGACAATCAATCTTTGACATTAAGCTGGAAGTACGACGGAGATGCGACCTTTGCTGTTAAGCAATCTGTTGATGGC
Source organism: Bacillus rugosus (assembly GCF_023238245.1). NCBI lineage: Bacteria > Bacillati > Bacillota > Bacilli > Caryophanales > Bacillaceae > Bacillus > Bacillus rugosus. The sequence continues at coordinate 2,224,283 of NZ_CP096590.1, forward strand.
GGCAGCTACTCAGAAATTCAAAACAGCTCCGCAAAAGAGGCAGTCATTTCGGGCGTGCAGCCAGGGTCTGTATACAAATTCGAAGTAACAGCCGTCAGTGATGATGGCAAAAGCACAGCTTCCACATCTTATGAAGTACCGAAAGATGAAGACGAAAAAGATAAAGAAGACCAGCAACAAACCGATGATGAAAATCAAGATGATGAGAAGACTCAGGATGACACACAAACTGATGATTCTCAAACAGATGACAGTCAGACAGATCAAGATCAGACAGATGATTCAACAAACGACCAAGACAATAAACAAGATAACACGAACACCAATCCGCCCGACAACGGTAACCAAGACAAACCTAACGATAACAGCAACAATAACAGCAACAACCAGGATACGTCGGATGGTGATTCGAACTCAGATAAGAATGATTCATCAGGCTCTGATACAAATAAAAACAAAACAGACACATCTGACAAAGTACAAACGAACTCATCATCAACTGAAAAAACAAATTAAACAAAAAGCCATCACCCAAAAGGTGATGGCTTTTCTTCATGATAAAACCTCCCCTATTTTGGGAAGGTTTTATCGATTCATCGCATGGTATTTATAAAAATGCTTTTTCATTTCAGTAAACAGCTCATCAAGCTGAATAAAGCAATGATATTGGGTCGGCTTTAGAAGAATAAATTCTACTCGTTCAGCCCAATTGATCGGCTTTGCGGGAAATGATTTCTTTGTTAGTTCTAGCCAATCGAGTGATTTCACCCGCTCACCTGCTGTCCAGTGAAGCGAAGCCAACAAACACACAATGCCCTTCAGCATGTCGTTTTGGTCACATCTCGATTTTCGTGTTCGAAAGACTGGAAGAAGTGATTCTTTAATGTCTTCCCATACATTAAATAAAAGCGGAACATAGTTGCCGCTGTCCTCCCATGGCAAAACGCCTTGAGATTCCGTGCAGAAATCAAAATACACTGGATTCATCCACAAGGCTTCTTTCATATCTGAGAAGCTCATCTGGCCAAGACTGCGTAAGTATTGCTCATAGGAAGCCAACACTTCTTTCGCTTGCGTCATCGTTTCACCAGCCCTTTTTTATCTCTCTTCTGCCCTTCTCTGCACAAAGAAAGCAACGGGCATTCTGCACAGCGCGGCGACTGGGCCTTACAGTGGTATCTGCCGAAGAAAATAAGCCGGTGATGCGTAACGGACCAGTCTTCTTTTGGAACCTTGCGCATCAGCGTCTTTTCCACTTCCAGCACCGAGTCCTTCCATCGGCAGAATCCCAAACGTTTGCTGACTCTCTCCACATGGGTATCTACAGCAATGGCTGGCACGCCAAAGGCAACGGATACCACGACGTTGGCAGTCTTTCTTCCGACACCTGGCAGTTTGACAAGCTCATCACGGTCTCTCGGCACTTCTCCGCCGTAATCTTCAATAATCATTTTACTCAGTTTTTGGATATTTTTCGCTTTATTACGGTACAAACCGATTGATTTAATATCCTGCTGAAGCTCTTCCAGCGAAACAGCCAAATAGTCTTCAGGCCGCTTATATTTTTGAAATAATGTTTTGGTCACTCTGTTTACTAGTGCATCTGTACATTGCGCCGATAAAGCAACTGCCACCACTAATTCAAAAGGATTGGAATGAACCAGTTCACACTCCGCGTGGGGAAACATGTCGCCTATCTTGTCTAAACAGAATTCAATTTGTTTTAGATTTAACACGATTGTCACCTTTTCACTTTATTGTTCAAGCCAATTGTAAAAAGGAACCTGCCTTTTATACTCTTTTTGCGGTTCATTCTGCTTTGTTTGCACCCGCCGGAATTTTTGGCTGTGGACTTTTGCCTGTTCCACAGTTTTCAGTCCGTTTTTCTTCCATTCAAACAAAATCCGGTCAATGTAGCGGAAGCTGAGTTTTCCTGATAGTACAGCCTCTTTTAATGCGTGTTTGATCAGCTGTGCGTCATGCTGGTCTTGATCCTGCCAAATAGCCAGTGTTTCACACTCCAAAGGTGATAACGGCCTTGCAAACTCTTCCTCAAAAATGGTATAAAGGCTTTTTTGTTCCCCTTCTGCTTTTCTTTCCTGAGTTTGATTCTGTGCAAGCTGCATATATTCGTACAGCTTACCCCATAAAGGCTGAAGAGAATATTTCTCAAATTTGATGCCGTTTTGGTCTTCGCATTCTTCTATAAACAGAAAACCTTTTTGAATGAACATCCGCAATCTGTTTGTGCATTCCTCAACAGAAATTGACATACCTTCCTGCAGCTGATTCGGTGTAGGAAAATAAGAGCCTTTTTCTAAATGCATTTTGATTTTTAACAGCAGGATAAGTTCTGTTTCATTAAGCCCGAGCTGTTTATAATGCGTGAGCAGAAGATTGGGGATTGTTGATGTTCCCTGCTCCTGCATGTCAATAAATTGATGTTTTTTCATCGTCACACCTCTTACTGTAAAGGATCATGATTTCCCCTTTACTGTAAAAAGTCTCCCTTGCAGGAGACTCTTTTTCTTGTTTCATTTGAATGTATTACGGATACAGACGGTTTAACAGTCTTGGGAACGGAATGGTTTCACGAACGTGAGGCGCTCCGCTGATCCAAGCTACTGTCCGCTCTAGTCCAAGGCCAAAGCCGGAATGAGGGACTGATCCATATTTTCTAAGTTCAGCATACCATTTATATGCGTCAGAATCCAGTCCATGTTCTTTAAGACGCGCTTCCAAAAGTTCCATATCGTGAATCCGTTCAGATCCGCCGATAATTTCTCCATAGCCTTCCGGCGCAATCAGGTCAGCACAAAGCACGACATCATCACGGTCAGAAGCAGGCTGCATGTAGAACGGTTTTAAGGACGTCGGGTAGCGAGTGATGAACACCGGTTTGTCATAGTGTTCGGCAATTGCTGTTTCATGAGGTGCTCCGAAGTCATCTCCCCACTCGATATCATCAAAGCCTTTTTCTTTCAGAAAATCAATCGCTTCGTCATACGTGATTCTTGGGAACGGAGCTTTGATTTGTTCAAGTTTTGACGTGTCTCTTCCTAATGTGTTTAATTCAATCTTGCAATTCTTAAGAACTGATTGCACGATGAAAGAAACGTAATTTTCCTGTACCTGAAGGTTTTCTTCAAATTCTACAAACGCCATTTCAGGTTCGATCATCCAGAATTCGATCAAGTGGCGCTTTGTTTTAGACTTTTCCGCTCTGAATGTCGGCCCAAAGGAGAAAACTTTTCCTAAAGCCATTGCCGCAGCTTCCATGTAAAGCTGACCGCTTTGAGACAAGTAAGCATCTTCATCAAAGTATTTTGTCGCGAAGAGCTCTGTTGTTCCTTCAGGTGCGCTTCCAGTCAGAATCGGCGGATCCACTTTTACGAAGCCTTCGTTATTAAAGAATTCGTAAGTCGCGCGAATGATTTCATTACGGATTTTCATGATCGCATGCTGGCGTTTTGAACGCAGCCATAAATGTCTGTGATCCATCAAGAATTCTGTGCCGTGTTCTTTTGGCGTAATTGGATAGTCAGTCGCTTCGTGAATCACTTCAATACCTGTCACAGCTAATTCATACCCAAGAGGAGAACGCTCGTCCTCTTTGACAATCCCTTTTATATAGAGTGACGTTTCCTGCGTCACAGATTTAGCTGTTTGGAAAATGCTTTCTTCCACCTCCGCTTTTACTACGACACCTTGAATAAATCCGGTACCGTCCCGCAGCTGTAAAAACGCGATTTTCCCGCTTGAGCGCTTATTAGCGACCCAAGCTCCGATCGTTACTTCCTCACCTACGTGCTTGTACACTTGGTTGATTGTTGTTTTCAACATATTTCCCTCCAAAACAAGAAAGACATTCGGAAGCCCATTGGCCCGAACTCTATTATCATCACTTTATTATACCCGCACTTAACTAACCGGGTCAATGCAGATAAAAAGCGGCTTTTCTGTCAGCCGCTTTTTAATCTGTTAGCTATGTTTTTCTACAAAACGCTTGATTCTTTCAACCGCTTTTTCAAGAAGATCTAACGATGTTGCGTAAGACAGACGGACATTATCAGGAGAGCCGAATCCTGACCCAGGAACAATCGCAACTTTTTCCTCCTCAAGAAGCGCTTTAACAAATTCATCTACATCTTTGAAACCGCAGGATTGAGCTGCTTCTTTTGCATTCGGAAACAAGTAAAAAGCACCTTCCGGCTTCACACAGCTGAACCCAGGGATTTCTACGAGCTTTGCATAGATTGTGTTTAATCTATGTTCAAATGCTTCTCTCATTTCTTCCAATGGCTCAGAAGGCCCGTTATAGGCAGCAATTGCTCCGTACTGTGCGATTGATGTTGGATTTGACGTACTGTGGCTTGCAAGGTTCGTCATCGCTTTAATAATGTCCTCAGACCCTGCGGCATAACCAATTCTCCATCCCGTCATGCTGTGTGACTTCGACACGCCGTTAATAATAACCGTTTGCTCTTTCAGACTGTCAGACAGCTGTGCAATGGAAACGTGTTTCTTTCCGCCATATGTAAGTTTTTCATAAATTTCATCAGACACAATCAGGATGTCATGTTCAAGGCAAACTTCACCAAGCGCTGACAGTTCTTCTTCCGTATACATAACACCAGTTGGGTTGCTTGGAGAATTAATGACGATCGCTTTTGTTTTATCCGTGATCGCATTTTTCAGCTGCTCAGGAGTAATCTTGAAATGATTTTCCTCAAGCCCTTCTACATAAACAGGCTCTCCGCCAGCGAGTTTCACCTGCTCCGGATAGCTTACCCAGTAAGGCGTTGGAATAATGACTTCATCTCCTTCATCCAAAATCACTTGGAAAAGGGTGTACAGAGCATGTTTGGCACCAGTGCAGACAATAATTTGAGATGGTTTGTATTCAATATTCTGGTCACGTTTAAATTTCTCTGCAATGCTGTTTTTCAGTTCAGCCAGACCACCTGAAGGCGTGTATTTCGTATGACCTTCGTTCATTGAACGTACAGCGGCATCAATAATGTGCTGAGGTGTATTGAAGTCAGGTTCGCCTGCTCCTAAGCCGATGACATCATGGCCTGCCGCTTTCAGTTCTTTCGCTTTCGCTGTGATTGCCAGTGTGGTAGATGGTGTTAATGCGGATACTCTTTTTGCCAGTTTCAACTTGAACTCCCCCTAATTCGTCTTAAGGCGTGATATTTTTGAGAATCTTTCCAGTTGTAAAGTCCACATAACTTAAACTGTATTGACCTTCTTTGTCTAAGTACGTTACTTCCCAAAGCAGGACATTTCCTTCTCTTGCCAGGTGAACCTCTTTTTGCTTTGAAACCAGCCCTTCATCCTGTATGATTTTTGCCGCTTTGTCTTCCGAGATCCCCTCTTTTGCTTCTTTTGAGAGAATTTTTGCTTTTTTATCCGTAGGAACCCAGACATATAATGTAGTGCCTTTTTTGTTCGTTCCCTTTACGACATAATATTTTTCTTTTCCGACAAATGTTTCGACTTGATCAACGTTGGCGAGATCGGTTTCTTTTTTAGCTTCAGCAGCTGCTGCTTCGTGCCCCTCTTCCTTTTGTGCCATGGCTGATTTATAAATGCTTGCCGAGACAAGAAGTACTGCTAAAAAAATAATACCAAAAATGGCGGTAAATATTAATGCTTTTTTTCTCATCTTCTCACCTACGTACGATAAATGGTAAAAACGGCTTGGTTTTTGTTTTCTTCATCCAGCGCAAGGCCGAACATCAGATTGTCTCTTTTCAGTGTCCGATTCAGTGTGTCTACAATTTTATACAGGTCATCAGAATGCTCTACATTAATTGTTGAAAGAATTTCGATTTTGCTTTCCATTTTTTCATCCTCCAGTTTGAACAAATATTGTTAGTCATACTCCATTTCAGGACACGGCATACTAGTATCACAGAGCGGCAAAACCGCTTTTAAATAAAACACCATCCTACTCCCACACCGGAAAGCCGCTTTATGCGGCTTTTATTCATTTTTCCCTGCAACGTAAGCCTCAAGCTCGCTGTCAGTCATTTCAGATACAGAGGTTGTCGGCAGGGCATCAAGAAACAGTCGGCCGTAACCAGCCGTTTTTATCCGTCTGTCCAATATGACAATCGTCCCTTTGTCTCCCGCCGTCCGCAGCAAGCGGCCGATTCCTTGTCTGAAGGTCAGCACAGCCTCGGGAAGTGATACTGTTTGAAACGGATTCCGCCCTTTTTTGCGGGCAAGCTCACATTTCGCAGCATGAAGCGGATGATCAGGGGACCGGAATGGAAGCCTCACGATCATTACTGTTGTCAGCTCATCACCAGGAAAATCAACGCCTTCCCAAAAGTGATTCGTGCCAAGCAGGATCGCCTGATTGGCTGTTTTAAAAGTCTTCATCAGTTTGCCAGGACTTCCGCCTGTAATTCCTTGCGCCAAGAGCTGAATGCCAGAAGCGCTCATCACGTGCTTGAGTTCCTGATGAACCTTTTTCAGCATATCATGGGATGTTAACAGCACAAGGATTTTAGGCTGTTTTTCCTTTGCCATCAGTTCGATATAACGGGCAGTATCCTGTATAAATTCAGCTTGCCCCGTATCTTGGATTGATTTCATTTCTTTTGGTATCATCACCCGCATGCGCTCATCGTAAGAAAAAGGCGACTCAATTCTCATTGTCCGCGGGAAAAAGTCACCCAGCCCCAATCGCTCAATCATAAATTGAAAAGAATCTTCGACTGTAAGGGTTGCAGATGTTAGCACCACACTGTTTTTGCGCGCGAAAAACTGATCAGCCAGAAGTTCACCAGGTTCAAGCGGCTGTGCGTAAATGGCCACCGCATTTTTCGCTCCCTTTGCGTCTATTTCAACCCAAACCGCTTCATCATCTTCAGACTCAAAGAACAGCTTCTGCAACGTCTGACAGTAATGCTGCAAGCCTTTCATGCTTCTTTGATATTCATCGGCTAAAAAGACGGTTTTTCTCTTCATACTCGTCAGGTGTTTTTCCATCAGGGCCGACTGTGCCTCAAAAAGCTGCTGCAAATGTGTCAGCATGGAACAAAGCCTCTCCGCTCCATCAGTTAAAATCGGCCAGCTTTTATCTTGGCTTTCTTTGTTCACCTTAAAAACTAGACGGTTTAAGTCCTCTTTAGGTTTTCTTCGTTTGACAAAAGAATGTACCGAGCTGAAGAAAGCATCACTTTCTGCTTGAATGTGCTGAATCCACTCTTCTAATTCGAAGAAGGAATCAACCGGCAGGCTGTTTCGCTGGAATAGCTGTCTCATCTTTTTTAGAAGTCCCTGTTCTTTCAGAGTGCCGATTCTGCTCAATTTAGTATGCAATTCTATGTACGTGGCTCTTTTTCCTAAATGTTCGCTTGCCGCACGTTCAAAATGATGTGCTTCATCGATAATAAATGTGCCGCTTTCAGGGAGCCTTTTTTTCTGGCTGCCTTCATCGGTCAGCAAAAGAGAATGGTTGGTGATCACCAAATCGGAACGCATAGCAATCTGTTTGGCCCGCTCATAAAAGCCGGTCACATTCTCATTGCGACTTTTTTTATATGAGTCATCGTCATAAGCCAATCTGTCCCACAGCAATTTTCCGCCTGAAGGCAAATTCAGTTCAGCTACATCTCCTGTGTCAGTCTCTGTCAGCCAAACGAGGAGCTGTGCCTTTGTCAGTACGGCATCATAATTATCATCGTCTTCGTGAAGCACCTGCTCGAATTTATACAGGCATAAATAATGCGATTGCCCTTTTAAAATCGCCGCTGTTACCGGAAATGGAAACAGATCTTGGACAATCGGCAAATCCTTTGTCAGAATCTGCTGCTGTAAAAGCGTTGAATACGTACTGATAATGACCGGCTTTTTTGATTTCTTGGCAAAAAGCGCAGCCGGAATGAGGTAGCCAATCGTTTTTCCGATTCCAGGAGGAGCTTCAATCAACGCGTGCTCACGATTGGCAAACGCTTCAGCTACTTCTTTCATCATCATCATTTGGCCTTCTCTTTTTTCATACCTTGGCATTAACTCTGACAGCGCTTTTTCATTTCCCGCCTCCCAATTTTCGATCTCAAATGAGAAGTTCCCGTCTTCATTGACACGTTCATCGATTGATTGGGGTTCTCTGACAGAAAAAGAGGAAAAGCGCACATATCCCGGCATTTCGGTATGTCTGTTTTCATAAATGAACATATCCAACAAATGTGTCAGATCACTGATGAAATGCTGCGAAAGCCTTCTTAACTGCTTTAATGTCGGATAAGGAAGCTGCCGCAGCTTTTCAAGGATTTCCAAAAAAATAAGCCCTGTCACTTCAGCGTCGCTGTCAGCCCGATGCGGCTGATCATGCCGCAGCTGAAGCTCCTCGCTTAATTCAGTCAGCTTATATCCCTCAAATCCCGGAAAAACAATACGGGAGAGCTCGACAGTATCCAGCACTTCACAATCCGGAAGCTGAAAGCCCGCCTTATGTAACTCATACTTGACAAATCCAAGATCAAAATGGATATTGTGGGCGACAAAATAAGCGCCGTCAAGCAAATGGAACACTTCTTCAGCGACAGCCTCAAACGGCTGTTCATGCTCTACCATTTGATTAGAGATTCCAGTAAGCTGCTCAATAAAAGCAGGTATGGATTTATTTGGATTAATGTATTTTGAAAACCGCTCAGTAATTTGTCCATTTTCAATTACAACCGCTGCGATTTGTATGATCTTATCGCCTTTCTTTGGCGAATTCCCTGTTGTTTCAACATCTATAACAACGAACCGTTGCTTATTCATTAAAATGGACACCTCAATTCTTGCATACGACAAAAGTGTAACACGTTTTGTACGATAATGGAGCGGCAAAACCGTTTTACTCTCAAAATCTTAAAAGAAAACCCCCGATAAAGGGGGCTTTTCTCCTACAAAATTGTACGAGCTGGTTCGTTCCCCAGCATTTGTTCAATTTTGTTTTGATCATTCAGAACAGCCACTTTCGGCTCGTGACTTGCCGCTTCTTGATCAGACATCATTTTGTAGGAAATAATAATGACCTTATCTCCTTCCTGCACAAGGCGTGCGGCTGCACCGTTTAAGCAGATGACGCCGCTTCCTCGTTTACCAGGAATAATATACGTTTCCAGACGTGCTCCATTATTATTATTCACAATTTGCACTTTTTCATTAGGAAGCATTCCCACAGCATCAATGAGATCTTCATCAATTGTAATGCTTCCCACATAATTCAGGTTTGCTTCCGTAACGGTTGCCCTGTGAAGCTTGCCGCTCATCATCGTGCGATACATATTATATTCTCTCCATTTCTCGAATATCAATAATGATATTATCTATTAAACGCGCTTTTGAAAAAGCAACTGCAACAGCCAAAATGATTTTCCCTTCAATTTTGTTCACAGACTCGAGTTCCGGATAGGAATAAAGCTCCACATAGTCAATGGTGCCGCTTGTCGTTTCAATGATTTCTTTCGCAGCTTTTATCACCGCTTCAGGGTCTCTTTCGCCGGCTCTGATCAGCTCTGCACTTGTTTGAAGGGCCCGATACAGTTTAGGCGCTTCTTTTCTTTCGTCAGCTGTTAAATATACGTTGCGGGAGCTTTTGGCTAAGCCGTCTTTCTCTCTGACCGTATCGACTGCAACCAATTCAATATCCATGAAGAAATCGCTGATTAAGCCGTCAACAACTGCTACCTGCTGTGCATCCTTTAAACCGAAATAGGCGCGGGTCGGCTGCACAAGATTGAACAGCTTCGTCAGTACAATTGCAACACCGTCAAAATGTCCTTCTCTTGAGCGTCCGCATAAAACGCCTGTACGTTTTTCGACGTGAATCGCGACATTCTTTTCACCGGGATACATATCATGAGCATCAGGCGTAAAAAGAATATCGACTCCGGCGTTTTGTGCAAGAGCCGCATCCCGATCAATATCACGCGGATATGCTTCAAAGTCTTCATTAGGACCGAATTGCGCGGGATTCACAAAAATACTCATAACGACTGCGTCATTTTCTTGTCTTGCTTTGTCTGCCAAGGTTAAATGCCCCTCATGCAGAAAGCCCATCGTCGGAACAAATCCGATTGACTTCCCCTCTGACTGATATTGTCTTATGGCTTCTTTCAGCTGTGAAATATCTGTAATCTGTCTCATCTTATTTTCCTCCGTACAAGCCGTCCAGCACTGTCTGATTCATTTGAAAGGAATGCTTTTGTTCAGGGAAAGCACGATGTCTTACATCCTGAACATATCCGCTGATTGCTGTTTCGATTGTTTCGTCAATTTGCGTATATTGCTTTACAAATTTAGGTGTTCTCTCAACACCGTGGCCGATAATATCATGATAAACGAGAACTTGCCCGTCTGCTTTCACACCAGCCCCGATTCCGATGACCGGTATGCTTAGCACCTCGGCAATTTTGGCTGTGAGTTCTGCAGGCACACATTCCAGGACAAGCATCATAGCTCCTGCTTCTTCGCATTTTATACTGTCTTCTATTAATTTTTTGGCGCTTTGTTCGTCTTTTCCTTGTACTTTATATCCACCCAATACACCGACTGACTGCGGTGTCAGGCCTAAGTGACTGACTACCGGAATGCCTCCGAGCGTCAATGCGCGAATAGATTCAAACACACCTTCTCCGCCCTCAAGCTTAAGGGCGTCAGCTCCGCTTTCCTGAACGATAGCCGTAGCATTTTTCAGTGTATCTTCCTTGGACAGGTGATAAGACATAAACGGCATATCTGTCACAATAAAAGTATTCGGCGCGCCCCTTTTAACAGCTTTTGTATGATGGATCATGTCCGCAACTGTCACACCGACAGTTGAATCAAGGCCGAGGACGACCATTCCGAGTGAATCACCGACTAAAATCATGTCCACTCCCGCTTGTTCAGCAAGCTTAGCTGACGGATAATCATAAGCGGTCAGCATCACGATCGGTTCTTCAGTCTCCTTCATTTTTAGAAAATCGAGTTTTGTTTTCATGTTTTCTCCTCCTCATGTTTAGAGGAGATGAGCTGCCGTTTTCTTATACAAGCCAAAAAACCTTCCGTTTAACGAGAAGGATTCTTCACTTTCTAAAGTTCGGCGAGTTTCATCCCTCTGTCCCAGTCCTTTTTTGGATCAAGGCAGACTGCTGCAATGTCTATCTATTTTTATAATAGGTGCAGTTCGCAGGCGATACTGCCCAATGGAAGTATACCAAAATCAACGGGCTTGTACCAATACATTAACCCAATTCAATATCGGCAGAATAGATTTTTTTAATGCCTTTCTGCGTTTCTAAAAGAAGAACGCCTTCATCATCTATACCTAACGCCTTCCCGTAAAAGGTTCCGTTTAACGTTCTGGCTCTCATATGAGTGCCGATTCCCAACGCATAGCTTTCCCATAAAAGCTTAATTGGTGTAAAACCGTGTGTCATATAATCCCGGTACCGTTTTTCAAAGCAAAGTAAAATATGCTGGATGACGCCGGCCCGGTCAATTTTTTCTCCGGCAGCTTGGCTGAGGCTTGTCGCGATGTCCTTCAGTTCATCTGGAAAATCATCAGACTGCTGGTTCACGTTAATTCCGATCCCGATAATGACTGAACGTACGCGATCTTCCTCGGCCTGCATTTCTGTTAAGATGCCGACTGTTTTTTTTCCGTTAATCAAAATATCATTAGGCCATTTAATATCCGTTTGGATGCCTGCTGCCTCTTCTATTCCCTGCACAACAGCTACTGCAGCCAGTAATGTGAGCTGCGGTGTTTTTTGGAGCGGAATGTCAGGCCGCAAAATGAGGCTCATCCAAATGCCGTTTCCCTCTTGAGAATGCCATACCCTAGACATTCGGCCTCTGCCGGCTGTTTGTTTGTCAGCCACCACGAGAGTTCCTTCCGGTGCGTTATTATTCGCAAGCTCATGCGCCTTTTTTTGCGTGCTTGATATAACGTCTTGATAAATTAGATGCTGGCCCATTACTTCCGTTTTCAAACCGAAGCGAATTTCACTTTCACTGAGTTTCCCGGGCTTTTTGATGAGCCGATATCCTTTTCTTCTAACGGCTTCTACTTCATAGCCCTCTTTCCGAAGCTCTTCAATATGCTTCCACACGGCAGTTCGGGAACAGCCGAGGGCATCACTGATTTTTTGGCCGGAAATAAATTCATTTCCGGCCTGAGAAAATAATTCAATAAGGTCTTTTCTTAATGTTGACCGCATGTCTTCAGCCACTCCTCTATGTGTTTCTTTTGATTGGAGAGCTTTCCTGTCACAACAGCCTGCTCGATCCGCTGTAATTCTTCCGACACCCATTTCCCGGCAGGCCGGTTTCGAAGCGCAAGCAAATCCTTACCCGTGATATCAAGATCCTTAAGGCTTTTGATCGGCAGGCTTTGATAAGCGTATTGAATGTCTTTCAGTTTTTCTTCATCCAGTTTTTCGTTTTGCCGAAGCTGCGATATTTTGGCCGCTGAAAGAAGTGATTTCCCCCCTGCTTTGTACATTGACATAGCGTCAAGTCTCTGGCCAAACGTATGGGCAATGTGAACGGCTTCCTTCATCACTTTTCCCGGGAGCTTCCATGCTTTCAGGAAAAGCGGCGCATCTTTCAAATCTACTTCAAGATCAATTAAAAGCGCAGCCCAAAGCTCTTCACGGGATGTTAAAGAGTGAAACGGAAACTCACTCGCTGCAAGCAGGTTCTCTCGTTTATGATAAAAACCAGGCAGTTCCTCGTACAGTCCCGTTTGAATAAGCGTTTGAAGCGCCTGGCGGGACGCTCTTCCATGCAGCAGTTTCTCAAACTCTATTGTCTTTCGTTCAACTGAAACATGGGATAGGAGTGATTTTTCTTTCGTGATGGCTTCTTCTGTTTCTAGTGAAAGCGTAAAGCCAAGCTGGCTCATAAAGCGTACAGCTCTCAGCATACGAAGCGCATCCTCTTGAAATCTGTCCTCAGGCTTTCCGACGGTTCGAATTAGTTTCTGATCAATATCTTTCTTGCCGCCAAAGTAATCAAGCACCTTCCCATCCGTTGTCATGGCCATCGCATTAATCGTCAAATCTCTGCGTTTTAAATCCTCTTCTAATGATGTGATAAATTGCACGTCTGACGGCCTTCTATAATCTTCATACTCTGATTCAGTCCGGAATGTAGTGACTTCGTAGGTTTCATCTTCCCAGAGCACAATAATCGTCCCGTGCTCTTTGCCTACATCAACCGTCCGCTGAAACAGCTGTTCTACTTGTTCTGGTGCTGCATCAGTTGCGATATCGACATCTCCGACCGTTCGTTTCATATAGCTGTCACGAACTGCGCCTCCGACAAAATAAGCCTGGTGGCCCGCTTCGATTAAGGTGCGGAGCACGGGAAGTGCTTTGATAAAAACTTGTTCCATGTTATCACTCCGGTTCTGCTAAATCGGCATAAATCTGTTCATACTGGCTGACAATTTTTTGTGAAGAAAATTCATTTTTGAGCATCTCCATTGCCGCCTTTGTAAAACGCTTGCTTAGCTGTTCATCTTCTAAAATACTCATCGCGCGGGCTGTTGCGGCTGCAACATCGCCGACATCCACCAAAAACCCGCTCACATTGTTCTTAATAACCTCCGGGATACCGCCAATGTTTGTTCCGATACAAGGCACCCCGCAAGCCATCGCCTCAAGCAGGACAAGGCCGAAGCTTTCTTTTTCAGACAGCAGCAGCTTCAAATCGCTAATGGAATAAAGTTCCTCAACACGATCTTGATTTCCAAGCATTAAAACTTGGTTTTCCAATCCATATTTTCTGACTAGCTCACAGGCTGTCGATTTCTCTGGACCGTCTCCAACTAAAAGCAGCTTCGCTTTCGTTTTGCCGGCGATATTGCGGAACACACGGATGACGTCCTGCACGCGTTTGACTTTTCTAAAGTTGGACACATGGATGACGACTTTTTCGTCTGGTAAAATACCATGTTTCTCTTTAATCGCGGCAGTGTTTTTCTTCAGATACACGCGCTCATCTATAAAGTTATAAATCGTTTCGATTTTTTTCTCCGGTTTAATTAAATCATACGTTTCAGCTGCAAGCGCTGAGGAGACAGCGGTCACCCTGTCTGATGCCTCAATGGCAAAACGGATAAGGTCTTTGAGAGACGGGTCATAGCCTAACACCGTGATATCCGTGCCGTGCAAAGTTGTTACAATGCCGATATTGCGTTTCAGCATCTGCTTTGCAAGATAGGCGCAAACGGCATGCGGGAGAGCGTAGTGAGCATGGATAATGTCTAAATTCTCCCGTTCTGCCACCTCAGCGATTTTGCTTGCCAATGTCAAATCATACGGAGGATACTTAAAAACAGCATATTGATTAACCTCAACTTCATGAAAGTGAATATTGGGGTGATATGTATTTAGTCTAAACGGAATGCTTGACGTGATAAAATGGATTTCATGTCCCTTTTCAGCAAGCTGCTTCCCCAGTTCTGTCGCAATGATACCTGAGCCTCCGACGCTCGGATAGCATGTGATCCCTATTTTTAGTTTTTTCATTGTTCGCCCCCAAGCACATCATGATCGAGCATCAGCATCCGTTTGGAAAAGAAACCCTCGGCATACTTCACACCCGCTTCTTTACCGTAAAGCTTTTCTCTCGCTTCAACGATTTCGATATAGCCATTCGTCAGAGGAGTTGAAACTGAATCCTTTGACGGTATAAACTGGCTTTTGTAGGCATTGAGGCTCTGTTTTTTGGCCTCTATTGTATCCGAGATATCAATGACAAAATCAGGCTGATGAAAACCATTTATCATATAGTAGTAAACCTTGCTTACTTTATGCGCGGGAAGGCTTTTTTCGTCTTTATATTTGTGGATTCCTGCGGAAAAAATTGCCTCTTCCACCAGTGCAGCTGCATTGCCGTGATCCGGATGGCGATCCTTTTTATACGGCATAAAGACTGCTTTTGGCCGGTACGTTCTGATGACACTGACAATCACCCGTATTGCCTGATCACTCATCATCAGGCCGCGGTCCGGAAGCGTCAGCTGAATTCTTTTTTCTGCACCTAATATACGAGCTGCTTCAGCAGCTTCTTCTTTACGTAAACTGACCGTTCCGTTTGAAGAGAGTTCCGCTTCAGTCAAATCGCATATCATTACTTTTTTTCCCTGTTTGACAAACTTCGCGATTGTGCCGCCCATTCCGATCTCGACATCATCACTGTGAGCGCCAAACGCAAGAACGTCAGCATTATACATTCGGCTCTTCTCCCCGAAGAAGGTCGCGGAATTCGAAAACACCTTCATCAAGTGTGCGGACAAGAATCTCCGCAGTACCCATATTTGTAGCGAGCGGAATGGAATACACATCACATAACCGGATTAATGCCGAGACATCCGGTTCATGCGGCTGCGCGGTCAGCGGGTCGCGCAGAAAGATGACAAGATCAAGTGCATTGGCCGCGATCAGTGCGCCGATTTGCTGATCTCCCCCTAAAGGGCCGGATTGAAAACGTTCAATTTGAAGACCTGTCGCCTCTTGAATTTTCAGCCCTGTTGTGCCGGTTGCGTATAGATCATGATGCCTCAAAATATCACGATAGGCAGTCGTAAATTGAACCATATCCTGTTTTTTCTTGTCATGCGCGATTAAAGCAATTTTCATCATTTATCCCCCTGTCTAATCAATGATATTTTCTAATCCGTACACAAGCTGATCAATCTTCATGACTTGTTCGACTGAAAGTTTAACACCTGACATGAAAGAAGCGCGATTATAGGAATCGTGGCGGATCTGAAGCGTTTGCCCATCCATGCCGAACATGACTTCCTGATGTGCGATCAATCCCGGAAGACGGACGCTGTGCAGGCGGATACCGTTTTGCTCCGCTCCTCTTGCTCCTGGGAGAATTTCTTTTTCATCCGGATGCCCTTGCTGTTTTTCTTTACGAACTTCTGAAATCATTTCCGCTGTTTTAAGCGCCGTTCCGCTTGGTGCGTCAAGCTTCTGGTCATGGTGAAGCTCAATAATCTCAACATCCTCAAAGTAGTTGGCAGCCATTTTCGAAAATTTCATCATCAGCACTGCACCAAGCGCAAAGTTTGGTGCGATGATGGCTCCGATTCCCTTCTCTTCTGTTAAAGATGTAAGCTCTTTTAAATCAGCTTCTGAGAAACCGGTTGTTCCGACAACCGGGCGAACTCCGTGCTCTACTGCAATTTTTGTATGTACTTTCCCGATTTCAGGCGTTGTTAAATCAATTAATACATCCGGCTGTGTTTCGGTAAAACATGCACGGATATCTGTGTAAATGAGGGCATCTGACTCAACAGACATCACATCAGATAATTTTTGCTGGTCGTATGTATGGTCTATGGCCCCGACAAGGTTAAAATGAGGTGTTCGTTCCGTCAATTTAACAGCTTCCTGCCCCATTCTTCCACGCGGTCCTGCAATGACTACTTTAATTGTTTCGTTTGACATCTCGATCTCCTCTACTTTCCTTCTTCTTTTCTGGTCCAGCGATCTTTATCTCTAGTATTAAATTTATGCATGACTCGGTCGTGGGCTTCCTCTAAAGAGATATCAAGAGAGTTGGCTAAGCAAACCAATACAAACAGCACATCGCCCATTTCCTCTTCCATGCTTTTATCATCTTCAGTCGCTTTTTTTGGTTTTTCTCCATAGCGGTGATTCACTTCTCTGGCAAGCTCGCCCAGTTCTTCGGTCAGCCTCGCCATCATGGCAAGCGGGCTGAAATATCCTTCTTTAAATTGGCCGATGTAACGGTCTACTTCAGCCTGTATGTCTTTCATTGTTTTATCACTCACTAAACGAAACCTCCTATCATCCTCTTACATGTTAGCTAATTCAGATACGTTTGACAAATGTTTAAGCACGTTTGCTGTTTTCTTTTTCATCCACTATAATATAAACGCTATCTAATGGAAGGAAAAGGGGTTTTATGTGATGCTTGGAGAAATTAGATTAAAAAACATATTTTTCATTTTAATCGGAGCGGCAATTTTTTCTTTTGGCTTGGTTCATTTCAATATGCAGAACAATCTGGCTGAGGGCGGTTTTACAGGTATTACACTTTTGCTTTATGCTCTTTTCCACATCAGCCCCTCTATCTCGAACCTGGTGTTGAACATTCCGATCTTTTTTATCGGCTGGCGTCTGCTTGGCAGAACAATGTTTGTTTACACCCTTGTCGGCACTGTAGCCTTGTCTTTGTTCCTCAGCATCTTTCAGCGATATGAAATACATATGCCTCTTCAGCACGACTTAGCGCTCGCTGCTTTATTTGCCGGCGTGTTTATCGGAGCCGGACTAGGAATTATTTTTAAGTTCGGCGGTACGACAGGCGGAGTTGATATCATCGCCCGTTTGGCCAATAAATATTTTGGGATTCCGATGGGCAGAACGATGTTTGCTTTCGATGCCTGCGTCATCATTTTGTCTTTGCTTACTTATCTCTCCTATAAAGAAGCGATGTATACCCTTGTGGCTGTATTTGTAGCTGCAAGATTAATTGATTTTATTCAGGAAGGCGGATACGCTGCTAAAGGCGCTACGATTATCTCTTCGAAAAACGATCTGATTCAGAAAAAGGTTCTTGAAGAAATGGAACGGGGCGTCACCATTTTGAAAGGACAGGGTTCCTATACAAAAGAAGATATAGATGTGCTTTATTGTGTTGTGCCGAAAAACGAATTGGTGATGCTGAAAAGTGTGATTAACTCCGTTGATCCTCATGCCTTTGTGGCGGTAAGCGATGTCCACGATGTGCTCGGAGAAGGATTTACGCTTGATGAAAATAAAAATCCGCTTCCGCGCTGACATTTGATAGAAAAAAGGCGGCTGCCGCCGCCCCTCAAACTTACTTAGGGTAGTCCCGTTTTTTCAGCTTGTTTTTCTCCGCTTTGTACTTTCTGTAGCCGACATAGGTCAGAGCTGCAATGATGATACTGCCGGTTGTGATGATCACCCAGAGTAAGGACGGGTCGGCATCATCCTCCTCCACCCTGTCAAAAACATTTTTCAGATCATGCTGAAGAAGAGAAAGCCGTTCAAGCTTCGTGCTCTCGGTCATTTGCTGAAATTCCTCTTGCTCAATGACATCTATATGTTTTCCGACTGTTTCAAGCTGATCCTCTGATACATCGATTGTGAGACTGGGGTAAATCAAATCATATAGACTGATAAATTCATTCCATTTTTCATGAAAACTCGTACTTTCATTCTTTTGGACATCCTGCTTCAGTTCAGCAAAGGCTTCCATAATCGGTTTTTCCAGTGAGCCCCAAAGCGGATCAGACCGATTGTCAACTGCGTCCATCAGCATTCTGAACTGCGCGGCTGCTCTGAGTTTTTGTGTATCTGATGTATCAGCCTGCTTTAAACTCCGTACCATATCATTATAGCCCAGTGTGATTTGGCGGATTTGGGCTCCAGTTAGCATGGTGTCTTGCTTTTTTTTCTCAGCGGATTTTAATGTTTTTTCAAAATAAGCAAGGACTTGCAGCGCCTCTTCATATTTTGACTGGCGGGTCATTTGAAAGACCGTATCGGATAAATCGTTCAATTCTTCGAGACTTCCCCGCTCTGCAGCCTTGGCATTTCCATTATAAAAAATAAGAGCAATCAACAAACAGATCGTCAGCTTTCGTTTCATGCAGGTCCCTCCCACTCTCTCTCCTTACAGAATATGAAGAAAGGGACAAGGATAGACCAACATTGTCTTTACATCAGCTCAAGCTTTGTTTGCTTTTTCGAGACCACAAGAAAGTAAGCTAGCCCAATTGAAAAAATGCTCAGCCAAAATGTTCCGTACCCTATATCAGTCATATAATCAGAAAGCATAGAGTATTGCGGCATCATGTCAAACAAGTAATCAATGACATCGTTGTGCAGCGTCCAGACTGCAGCAATTGCAAGATGCCAAAAAGAAAAACGAAAATACGGACTGTACAACACGCCTTGGACTGCCATGGCAAAATGCGAGGCAATCAGCATATAGCCCTCCCACGGCAAGTCACCTTCTACAGCCAGCACAAGAAAATTCATAGCGACCGCCCATAGGCCATACTTTACGAGGGTGACTAGCGCAAGGGCCTCAAAGAGCGGAGCATTCCGTTTCATGATAAAGGCGAGCAGCACAAACAGAAAGAAAAACGTTGCTGTCGGACTGTCCGGCACAAAAATCAGGAAACGGGCCGGTGTCTCCAGAAGCTGCGGCAAGTACCAATAGTATCCGTAAACTGTTCCCAGAAAATTGATGGCTAAGACAAGAATAAGCATCGGCCGCAGTCCTAATACATATTGAAACCATTTCACATCAAATCAACTCTCAGTCTGTAAAAATAATGTGTCCATATAAAAAAGCTGACGCCGAGTCAGCTTTTGATAATAAAAGTATATCCTTCCATTTCACAATTCACAACACGTTATTTTGCGGTTGTTTCAGAAATAAATTTTGCAAGTTCTTCAAGCTGCTTATCATTCCCTTTGAACACGCCCGCCGGCATTTTGCCTTTCCCTTCAACAGCTATTTTTTTGATTTCGTCCGGCTTCAGTCCACTGTCAACCAATGAAGGCCCGGCCGCTCCCCCTTGGAGGTTATCCCCATGGCAAGAAATACAGCCCTGCTCCTTAAAAACCTTATATCCTTCTGCATTGGTGTCAATGTCGGCTTCTTTTGTGATTTTCCCCTGTTCTTCTGCCTTGGCCCAGTCGTGAGTAGCAACTGACTGCCATGTTAAAAATACAGCAGCGGAAATGGCAAGAAGCATCATACCGACAGCAACAGGACGCTTCCACGGCCTTCTTTCTGTTCCTCTGTCAAGGAACGGCGCCAAAAGCAGGGCGCCAAAAGCGAGTCCCGGCATAATCATGGCACCGACCACTGTAAAACTTCCAGCGGCGTATTCATACTTCAACAACTGGTATAAGAAAAGAAAATACCAATCCGGCAGCGGAATATAACCTGTATCAGTCGGGTCCGCCATCCGCTCCAAAGGCGGCTGATGCACAATCGTCAAAACAAGAAAACCGATCAGAAAGACAGCCCCAACCATCCATTCCTTCAACAAGAAATTCGGCCAGAAAGCCTCTGTTTTACCAGGATACTCCGAATAATCCTTCGGTATATTCGGCTTTTTTTCAGCCGGTATCCTTGAGTCGCCTACAAATTTCATCCCTTTGCCCCGGTGCATGTCATCCCCTCCCTTTTATTCGCAGATCAAGAGTTTAAAGCGGTCCTGAAATCCCCTGCTTCCGGATCATAATAAAATGTGCAGCCATCAGCCCGAACAATGCGGCAGGAAGAAAGAATACATGGATCGCAAAAAACCTAGTCAGCGTTTGGGCGCCTACAATATCCGGGTGCCCCGCAAGGAGTGTTTTGACTTGCGTCCCGATCAAAGGCGTGGCTTCAGCGATCTGCAGCCCGACTTTTGTTGCAAATAGAGCCTTCATGTCCCATGGAAGCAAGTAGCCTGTAAAGCCAAGCCCAAGCATGACAAAAAAGATCAGCACACCTACAATCCAGTTCAGCTCGCGCGGCTTTTTATACGCCCCCTGGAAAAAGACCCTCAGCGTATGTAAAAACATCATCACAATGACCAGGCTCGCACCCCAGTGGTGCATTCCCCTGACAATCTGGCCGAATGCCACTTCATTTTGCAAATAATATACTGATTCCCAGGCATTTTTGATATCAGGCACATAGTACATCGTTAAAAACATTCCAGATAACACTTGGATAACGGTTACAAAAAACGTCAGTCCCCCAAAGCAATACACAAACGCAGAGAAATGATGGGCGGGATTCACATGTTCCGGTACTTCGTGATCGGCAATATCCCTCCACATCGGTGTAATATCAAGCCGCTCATCTACCCAGTCATAAATTTTGTTCAGCATGTCACCCTTCCCCCTTAGGCTTTGCTTTTCCAAGATACAGGAAGCCGTCTTTTACTTCTTGCTCATAATGATCAAGAGGCGCAAGCGGCGGCGTGCCCGGGACATTGGTGCCGTCTTTTTCATAGAGTCCGTAATGGCATGGACAAAAGAATTTATTCGGATTTTTAGGATCACTATTCCAGTTCACCGTACACCCTAAATGCTTACAAATTGGCGAAAGTGCTACAATTTCATCCCCGCTTTTGAAGACCCAGGCTGATCTTGACTCTTCTGACTCATACCAGGCATCGACTTGATTAATTTTGAAATCAAAGCGCTGCGGCTCTTTTGTCAGCTCATCTACGCTGACAACCTGAACCATGTCCTGCTTCCCTGTCGATTTTAATACCGGGTCGAGTGCAAAGCGAACCATAGGCATGAGCATACTAGCCGCCATAAAGCCCCCTACGCCTGTGAGCGTATAATTCAAAAATTGACGTCTGGATATATCATGTTTTCCGCCCATAACTTCTCCCCCCTCTAGGTCACCCCTGCAAACTGACTAATATAGAAAATATTGCAATAACTCTAGACACCCTCATAATATATGAATCTCTCAGCAAGGTCAATATAGCCCAAAATATTGTTTATGAGGAAATGTAAGTGTTTTTATGGAGTGCTCCACAACTGTAACAAAACGTTCAAAATTTCAGCAGTGCGTTCATCCAATATTTTTCTTTTTAAAGAGTCATTTAAATGCTCTAACGGAACAGACGGTGTAACAATGATTTTGCCTAACGCATCCTCACTTTTCCAATTTTCGTCAGACGTGAGCAGCACAACATGCTGAAATTCTGATATAAGCTCTTCCCGTAAATCCTTAAGTCCTTGAACGGTTATTTCGTTTCTATCAACATATGTATAAGGGGGCAGTAAATATACCCGTCCCTTTAACTGCCTTTCCAGTTCTTCTGACAGAAGCTGCGTGAATTCGCCTTTCTCCGCCGCCATTTTGAAATGGCCGCCTACCTTTATGTTAATTAATGGGATGACAGCGGTATCAATGTAATCCTTAGCTTGTAAATAGTCCTTGGCATCAGTAATTCTCCACCTCATCGTTCTCCCCCTTACGACAACAAGCCTTGCAATACGCTGCAAGGCTGGTCAAATTATGTGAGCTGATTCAATTGGCGCGATAATTGTTCAAATGCTTCTTTATCATGACGATCTAACGCATCGTCAATATCTTTTAATAACTTTTCTCTTTGGAATGTGGAAATAGCGTGCTCCAAAATTTGTTCAGCCAACCCCTGATCTTTTTTGTTCTCATATAGATCCTTCGGAATATGAGGGTTGGATTCCAGTACTGCAGCATACTCAGGTGAGCTGTAAGCTGAACGGAAATTAAGCTGGATAAACAAATCCTGCTGTTTATTTAATCTAATATCATGAAAAGATTTTTCCGCGTCGGTTGTCATGACATTCTCTTTATAGAACCGAAACGGAACTTCTTCAACACAATGTGTTGACATTATAATGCCTCTCGGGCAAAATTCTGCCTGCTCTACAAAATGAACCTTTTCCATGAGAGAATCATGGCTCATTAAGTAGTTCAGGATCCAAACGCACTCTCGGCGCTTTAACTGATAATGGTTTAAAAACCAACGGATAAAATCCTTTTTCTCATTGACAGAAACAGGGGTCTGCATGTAATTCCCTCCTCTATCGTTCGTATAATCTATATACTTATATGTTCCACATGAATGGTAAACATTCCTGCTTATCTAGAAAATTCATCCTCGATTCGCAAAATCGTTTCTTCCAGCTCTTCATTGGCCCCGTCAATTTCAAGAACCTTTTTCAAAAGCGGCAACGCTTCTTTTTGCAGGCCTTCTTCTAATAGGAAGCTTGCGTATTCATATAAGAAATCTCTGTCCTCCCGGTAGTGAAGAAAGGCAGCCTCAAAGGATTGTTTTGCTTTCCCGTATTGCTCTAATTCGGTATATGCGCTCGCAAGATACCAATTGTATTTCGGGTCTTCTTCCCCATAGCCGCGCACCTCTTGAATAAGATCAATGATCTGTTCATAATCCTCTTCTTTATGATACACGGCAAGAAGTGTATGAAGTGCCTCGACGAAGCCCGGATCAAGTGCAAGCGCCTCCTGAAGCAGCTTTTTCCCATCTTCCGACTTCCCGATTTTCAAGGCCATTTTTGCAGCATAGAGGAAAAGCTCTTTGTTATATTCATCATATCTGATACCCTCTTTTGCCGTTTTTAATGCCTCTTCATATATCCCTTCAGCTTCATAGCTTTTCGAAAGCGGCATATAAAGTGAAGAATAAGATGGATCAAGTTCTTTTAAATCAGACAGCTGCTTAATGGCTGTTTTAACAAGCCCCGCCTGTAAGGCTGTAAACCCATAGCCAAAAATCGTATTAGGATCAGGATTCTCATCAACAGCTTTCTCGTACCACGGAATGGCATCCTCAAATTCACCTGAGGCACTTAACGATTCGGCCAGCCTTTGATGGACATTAACCCCTCCGATCTCACTCTGCTCCTTAGCCGTTGCTTTAAAATATTGAACCGCTTTTGCATAAGCTCCCTGTGTAAAGTAAAGCTCCCCCAGTGCAAAATCAATAATGGGTTCATTGTCCAGAATGGACTTTGCTTGTAAAAGCTTTTGTTCACTGACTTCGAATAACCCCTGCATCTGATAAAGATCTGCCATAAGCAGCAAACTTTCCGGATAGGATGGATCTGTTTCCGGAATAGTTTCAAGCACAGCGAGGGCTTTTTCTTCTTCGTCAATATCTATTAAAAGTTCAGCGTAAAAATTCGTCAGTTCTGTTTCATTTGGATATAAATCATGTAAATCACTGATCAGCGAAATCGCTTTTTCTACATTGCCCCACTCGTAATAAAGCTGGGCTGCAATGGCTTTGTCTTCGTCATGGAGCTGTTTTTCAGCTTTCGAGAGAGTGTTGAGGCCTTTTTCTGTTTCACCTGCTTCAACTAATTTTATGGCTTCTTGAATCAATGTATTCAAATCGGACCGGTCCTTTCTTTTCCTATACAACATCAACCATACAAAAAAGCTTTATTTGTTCGGGTTAATCTTATCATAATTCAGACGAAAGCCCCCGGCAAATAAGATGCTTGCTGTACGGCAGGGAATTATTGAGTCTTATTAGTTTACCAAAAGTTCTTGAGATAGAAAATGAAAAAAAGGAAGATCGCCCTCTGTACAGTAAAGCAGCTCTTTGACCTGCCAAGCGCATCCCCCCCTTTTCGTTTTTCTTTTCCCTCTATAAGACAAGCTATGTTTTCTTGTCTTAGATTATGATTCTCACGGGCAATCTGCACAAAAAATCCTGAAGCAAAAACTTCAGGATTTGTTTGATAGCTTATTTAAATGCTCGAAGAAGGTCGGATAAGAAACGTGAATAGCCTCTGTCTGCTCTATTTTAATTGGCTCCTCCGTTATACAGGAAGCGATACCAAGCATCATTCCGATCCGATGATCCCCATGACTGAACACTGTTGCGCCGCCTTTCAGTGTTTGCTTGCCATAAACCTTCATTCCATCTGCTGTCGGTTCAATCTCAGCACCTAGCTTACGAAGCTCAGAAACCACGGTGTCAATGCGGTTTGTTTCTTTTACTTTCAGCTCAGCCGCATCCTTAATAACGGTGGTTCCTTCCGCCTGAGTCGCAAGAAGCGCAATGATAGGGATTTCATCAATTAAACGCGGAATGATATCTCCTCCGATTTCAATCGCTTTTAGAGATGACGTTTCTATGACCAAATCTCCATAAGGCTCTGCACTGCTGTCAGCAGACGGTTTGACTTCAAGTTTTGCCCCCATGTTTTGAAGGACGTCAATGATACCGGTCCGAGTCGGATTTAAACCTACGTTTTTTAATACAATCTTGCTGTTTGGAACCATTGCACCCGCAGCAAGGAAAAACGCCGCTGAAGAAATATCTCCAGGCACAAAAATATCTGCAGCGGTCAGTTTCTGGCCTCCTACAATGGAAACGCTTGTTTGATCTTCAGAAAGCTTAACGCCAAAAGCAGAAAGCATCCGCTCAGTATGGTCCCGAGATTTATGAGGCTCTGTGACGGTTGTTGTGCCCTCAGCCTGTAATCCAGCCAGCAAAACAGCAGATTTAATTTGCGCACTTGCAACAGGTGATACATAATCAATCCCTTTTAATGAAGCGCCGCTCACTGACAGCGGTGTAAATTCTCCGCCGGCTCTGCCGTCGATTTTAGCCCCCATTTGCTTCAAAGGCTCAGTTACACGTTTCATTGGGCGCTTCGCAATGCTCTCATCTCCGGCTACCGCGCTGTAAAAAGGACGGCCCGCCAAAATGCCGAGCATGAGGCGAATCGTTGTACCTGAATTTCCGACATCTAAAAGGCTTTCTGGCTCACTCAGGGAATCGATTCCTTTTCCGTGAATCACTACATCGCTGCCATTTTGCTCAATTTGAACACCCATTTTTCTAAAGCAATCGATTGTGCTCAGACAATCCGCTCCCGGCAAAAAGTTTTTAACAGTTGTTGTGCCTTTCGCTAGCGCGCCAAACATGACGGAGCGATGGGAAATGGATTTATCGCCGGGAATGTGTATTTCTCCGTTTAAGGCCTGCACCTTTTCTCTTTTCATTATTTTCCACCTCAATCAGCATAAAAAGTTTCATATTCCGCCCGGGCTTCAATACATTGTTCTGCCCGTTTGCGGTCGGCATCAGACTGAAAACTGATCCTTAAAATCCCATTAATATCTTCTCGTGTTTCAATAATGCGGATATTCGTGATACTGATGCGCTCCGCAGCTAAGATAGCTGTTATCTCGGAAATCACACCCGGATGATCGGGAACATCCACGTATAAATCGTAAAATGCAGGTATCGCGCCCTTCTGCCGAAGCGGCAGCCCATCGCGATAATCCTTGGCCATTTTAAAATAACGAAATAGATTTTCCGCATCTTCTTGTTCTACATATGTCCGGATCGTTTCAATTTCATGAATCCACTCATCAAAACGGTCCAAGATTTTATCTTTATTATGTAATAGAATATCCCGCCACATTGCCGGGCTGCTCGATGCAATCCTTGTAATATCCCTGAACCCGCCCGCAGCAAAACGCTTAACAAGCGGATAAAGCTCTTCCGAATGATGGGTTTGATGAACAAGGCTTGCTGCGACAATATGCGGAAAATGGCTGATCACGCTTGTAACGCCATCATGCTCTTCTGGTGACATTTCAACAAAATGGGCATTCGTCCCTTTCAGCAGGTTTTTCAATTGTTCTACCGCTTGTCTGTCTGTTTTCTGGCCCGGTGTTAAAATATAAAATGCATTTTCAAACAGGAATTCCTTCGCAGCGGCCACTCCTGATTTATGTGAACCCGCCATCGGATGCCCTCCGACAAATTGATAGCGGCCAGGCAGCACTTGCTCAGCGTACTGAACCACTTTTTGCTTTGTGCTTCCTACATCGGTAATCAAAAGCTCATGTTCAATTCCTGAATGAGCCAGCTCATCAAGCATAAGCAGGGTTTGCTCGACAGGTGTTGCAATGATTACTGTAGCTGCCTCTTTTGCACCGCTAATAAACGAATCAGCACGCTCGTCTATCACACCTAACTTTAATGCGGCTACTATCTGTTCATCAGAGATGTCGATTCCGATAATCCGTTTGCCGGGATGCTCTTTTTTGATCGCTAACGCAATTGAACCGCCTATCAATCCGAGACCGGCGAGCAATATTGTATCTTTCATTCGATTCATACGTCATCACCTGGTTTATAGACTAAAGAGGTGATATTTGATCACCTCTTATAAAATTTCAGCTAAAATTGCAAGAATTTCTTCATTTTGCTCTTTTGTTCCGATCGTAATCCGGAGTGATGTCGGGAAACCCAATGCATTTCCCGACCGGACAATATAGCCTTTTTCCAGCAGAGCCTGAAACAGTTCATCGGCCGGACGGTTAAAGTCAATTAACACAAAGTTTGTCTGTGAAGGGTAGCACTTTAAACCATGAGTCTTCGCAAAATCATAATATTGCTGAAGGCCTGCATTATTTTGCTCGACACAGGAAGCAATAAACGCTTGATCATCGAGCGCTGCAATCGCCGCAGCCTGACCTAGACGACTCGTGTTAAATGGCTCTCTTGCCGGCTCAATCTGGCGAATCAGGTTCTCGTCAGCAATTCCGTATCCGACTCTGAGCGCTGCCAGACCGTAAGCCTTTGAAAATGTGCGCAAAATCATCAGATTGGAATACTTGTTTAAGAGCGGCACGGTTTCCGGATAATCCTCTGCTGTTACATATTCATAATATGCTTCGTCAAGAACAACAAGGACACCAGAAGGAACTCGTTCCAGAAATGCGAGTAATTCCCCTTCTGATGTATAAGTGCCAGTCGGGTTATTCGGGCTGCATATCCAAACAACTTGTGTCTGTTCGTCGATTGCTTCGAGCATGGCGTCTAAATCATGTGAGCCGTCAGGACGAAGTGCAATTTCACGAACTTCAGCGCCTTCAATGACCGCATTGTGTTTATATTGCGGAAAAGTGGGGGCAGCAGTAATCGTGTTGGTTTTATCGTTTAAAAATGCCCGGCAGATGATCTGAATGATTTCATCTGATCCGTTTCCGAAAATAAGTGATGTTTCGCTGACATTGAGGTGCTCACTGAGCCTTGTCCGCAAAGCAGCGCTATACCCGTCCGGGTAAAGGGCAAGCTGTTGAATCTCATGATGAAGCGCCTCTTTTGCAGCTTCTGAACAGCCGTACGGATTCTCATTTGAAGCAAGCTTCACAACTTTATCCAAGCCATATTCTAATTTCACTGCTTCGATCGGCTTTCCAGGCTGATAAGGCTTCAGCTGTTTTAAATGTTCTTTGATACGCAAATCCAGTCACCTCATTTTAAACTGTACAAGCCGCCAAACGCCGTTGCGTAATCTTTAAACTCCTGCAGCGCTCGATCTCTCGTTTCAGCGCTGATGAGCCGGTCCTTTAGCTCTTCTATTTTTCTGACGAGCGCACTTCCCACTACGACACCGTCACAAATTTCATTCATCTTCATGACCTGTTCGCGGTTTGATATACCGAACCCTACAGCAACCGGAACAGTGCTGAGATCCTTCACTGTCCGGATGAACGGGTACACGGATGAATTGAACTCATGGCGGACACCGGTCACACCTAGAGAAGATACACAGTAGACGAAGCCCTCGGCTTGTTCAATAATGGTTTTCAAACGGCTTTCGCTTGTCGGCGCAACCAAAGAAATATACGTCACTTCATGGCTTTTGCATTCCGCTTGAAGGCTGGCGCTTTCTTCTAACGGCAAATCCGGCACAAGCAGACCGTCAATATGATTTTCCCGCAGTAAAGCGAAAAAGTATTCTTTGTTCAATTGTAACACAGGATTATAATACGTAAAGAGGATAATCGGAATATTCACGCCGTTTTTTTTCATTTCTCCGCCTAATTCGATTGCCTTTACGATATTCATTCCATGATCAAGTGCCCGCTTTGAAGCCCGCTGGATCACCGGACCATCTGCAAGCGGGTCTGAGTATGCGACACCAAGCTCCAGTGCCGTGGCGCCTGCTTTTTGGAGAGACTTCGCTAGTTTAACCGAAACCTCAGGCGATGGATCTCCCGCCGTAATAAATGGGATAAACAATTTTTCTGATGGTTGAAGATCTAATTTAAACATGCGCTTTCACCTCTTCTTCCAATACATTCATTAATGTGTTGACATCCTTATCTCCCCGTCCTGATAAACAGACAAGAATGGTTTGATCGCGATCCATCTCTTTAGCGAGTTTGAATGCTTTTGCTAACGCATGGGCAGATTCGATTGCCGGCAAAATCCCCTCTTTTTCTGACAAGAGTTTTAATGCATCCACCGCTTCTTCATCTGTAATACTGTCATAAGTGACACGGCCGCTCTTATGCAAATAAGCGTGCTCCGGACCGATTCCAGGATAGTCGAGTCCTGCTGAAATGGAGTAAGGCTCAATAATTTGCCCGAACTCATCTTGAATGAGATAAGTCAATGAACCGTGAATAACGCCTACGGTTCCTTTCGTAATAGTAGCGGCATGAAGAGGAGTATCAATTCCTTTTCCGGCTGCTTCAGCGCCGATCAGTTCAACATCTTCATCTAAAAACGCCTGAAACATGCCCATCGCATTGCTTCCTCCGCCTACACACGCCACTACTTTATCAGGCAGAGCGCCATTAATGCTTTTCAGCTGATTCTTTGCTTCCTCTCCGATCATTTTTTGAAATTCACGAACCACTTGCGGATAAGGGTGCGGTCCGACAACTGATCCAATCATGTAAAAATGATCCTCGCAATGTTGAACCCAATACCGAATCGCTTCATTTGTGGCATCCTTCAACGTGCCGTTTCCGCTCGTTACAGGCACAACTTCCGCTCCAAGAAGCTTCATGCGGAAAACGTTCAGAGACTGGCGGGCAACATCCTCCTCGCCCATAAACACGGTACAGGAAAAGCCGAATTTGGCTGCGACTGTCGCAGCAGCAACGCCGTGTTGACCTGCACCGGTTTCAGCAATGATTTTCGTTTTTCCCATTTTCTTAGCGAGCAGCGCTTGACCTAACGCATTATTGATTTTATGAGACCCTGTATGGTTCAAATCTTCCCGTTTCAAATAAATTTTCGCGCCGCCGAAATACTCAGTAACTCGATCAGCGAATGTGAGTGCAGTCGGCCTGCCGGAATAATCATTTAACAGCTTGTAATATTCATTACGAAAAACAGGATCATCTTTGATCTCTTTAAATGCGGTTTCAATTTCTTCTAACGGCTGCATCAGTGTTTCCGGAACAAACTTCCCGCCAAAATCGCCGTACCTGCCTATTTCATTCGGATATGGATACATATCGGTTCATCCTTTCTTCTAAAAGCCTCATCAGATTCTGATCTTTTTTCCCGTGTTTTTCGATTCCGCTGGCAAGGTCAATTCCTGCCGGCTGATATTTCAATAGGTCTGTGACAGTGTCGGGATTCACGCCGCCTGCGATAAAAAAACGTTTGCCTATAGCAGCCTGCTGGTATTCCGGCACACAGTCCCAAGAAAAAGAAACACCAGTGCCGCCTCTTGCTCCTTTTACAGACGAATCAATCACAAAGCCGTCCACATTATCTTTAAAGTGGGCTATTTCTCGAGTTGTGTTCTCATGATGGTGAAGCGCCTTCCATATTTCACAATCTGTCAGCATGCGAAGCGCATCGGCATCCGCAGGTTCCTCATCACCGTGAAGCTGAATGACGTCGAGATTCAAGTCTTCGGCAATGCGTGAGATCGTCTCTATCGATTCATTAACAAAAACCCCTGCAACCTGTTTTTCGACACGAACTTGACTCAGCCACTTTTTCACATTTTGCGGAGATACTTTTCGTTTGCTTTCAGCAAAAATAAAGCCCAGATAATCAGCCTGTGAGTCCGCTGCAAGCTGCAAATCCTGCAGTGACCGTATGCCGCAATATTTTAATGCCGGCTTCTTCACATCCTCACTCTCCAAACAAAGCATGGATTGCTTTTTGCTGTGATGTTTGTCTCATCAATGATTCACCGATAAGCACAGCTCGTGCTCCATGTTCTTTGACAAATGTTAAATGTTCTAAAGAACCGATTCCGCTTTCGCTGACAAGCAGTGATTCTTTTGGAGCAAGAGAAGCGATTTGTTCTGTCTGTTTGATAGAGGTTTCAAATGTTTTTAGGTTTCGATTGTTTATGCCGAGAATAGCAGGCGTAAATACTTTCAAAATTTGTTCAAGCGTTGTTGGATCATGAACCTCTACTAACACGTCCATCTCCTTTTCACCTGCTTCAAGATATAATTCATGAAGATGTAAGGGATCTAGCACTTCGCCGATTAACAATATGGCATCAGCTCCGATTCTTTTCGATTCCTCCACTTGAAGAGAATCAATAATAAAATCTTTTCTGAGTACAGGGATCGAAACAGCGCATTTCACGTCTGATAAATAGCTGTTTTTCCCTTGAAAAAACGGGGTGTCTGTTAAAACGGAAAGCGCATCTGCCTGCGCAGTTTCATAGTCTTTTGCAATCTGCACAGGGACAAAATCCTCTTTAATAAGCCCTTTTGACGGTGACGCTTTCTTCACTTCGGCAATCAATCCGATAAACCGATTCGGACTTGACAGTGCCTCTTTAAATGAACGTTTTTCGAAAGGCTGCTCTTCCGGCAGTACCAGTGTTTTTACTTCTTCTTTCTTTTGTTTGATGATATTTTCAAGCATAGATCTCTTCCTCTTTCTGCTTTAGTCGTTCAAGCTGCGCAGCAGCGCCTCCGCTTGTAATCGTCTCTAACGCGAGCTCCGTACCTTCCTTCAGTGAGGCGGTTATCCCCGCCGTGTATATCGCAGCCCCTGCATTAAAAGCAGTAATAGATAAAGCGGAACTGCTGCTTTTATTTTCAAAAATATTCTGAATGAGACAGGCACTCTCTTTCGGTGACTGCACTTGTAAATCTTCAATTCTGCCATTTGTAAAACCGAAATCTTCGGGTGAAACGGTGTATTCCCTGCGCTCTCCGCCCTTTAATTCAATCACATCAGTTGGTGCTGTAATTGAAAGCTCATCTAAACCGTCGCGGCTGGATACGAACAGGACATGCTTCGGCTGAAACGTTTCCAGTGCGCTTGCCATCAGTCCCGCTTTTTCAGCGGAATAGACCCCGATCACCTGACGCTTCGCCTGCAAAGGATTGCTGAGCGGTCCGAGCAGATTAAATACCGTTCTGAAGCCTAGTTCCTTTCTAGTAGCCGCTACATGTTTCATAGACGAATGATAAAGCGGCGCAAAAAGAAATCCCATGTTGTTTGTTTCAATGCTGCTTTTGACCTTTTCGGGAGTGGTTTGAATTGGAACCTCTAGCTCCTCTAAAACATCAGCGCTTCCGCTTTTAGAAGAGACAGAGCGATTGCCGTGCTTAGCAATTTTCGCACCGGCTGCTGAGGCAACAATTGCAGATGCCGTTGAGATATTAAAAGTGGAAATACCGTCTCCTCCGGTTCCGCATGTATCTACAACATCAGGAAGTCCATCTACTGTAAGAGCGCGCGCCCGCATCGCCTTCACAAAGCCCGCAAGCTCTTCTGGCGTCTCCCCCCGATGAGCAAGAATAGACAATATACCGCCCATTTCAGAAGGAGCCATTTCCGCTGTCATCATCATATTCATCAGCGCTTCTGCCTCTCTGGCAGTGAGTGTTTTTCCGTCAACGCACAATTGTAGAAATTTGTTCATCGCCTTTATCCTCCTTGCTATGGAACATGTCTTCTGCAATATGAATCGTTTTCAGCAGCGCACCGGCTTTATTACAGCTTTCTTCGTATTCGGCTTCCGGAACAGAATCCGCAACAATTCCAGCACCTGCCTGTATCGATGCAACACCGTCCTTTACGCTCATCGTGCGAATCGTAATACAAGAGTCGATATTACCGTCAAATCCGATGTAGGCGATACAGCCGCCGTATGTCTCTCTCGGTGTTGGCTCGAGCTCTTGCAAAAGCTGCATGGCACGGATTTTGGGAGCACCTGTTAAAGTTCCCGCCGGGAAAGCGGACATCAGTGCATCGACAGGATGAACCCCTTCCTGCAATCGGCCTGTAACCACCGAAATAATGTGCATGACATGCGAAAAGGAGACAATTTTTGTGAACTCCGGCACAGAAACAGATCCATACTCTGCTACTCTGCCGATATCGTTCCGGGCAAGATCAACGAGCATGTAGTGCTCCGCTTTTTCTTTTTCATCCTTCATCAGCTCAACTTTGAGTTTTTCATCCTCCTCTTTGTCTGCGCCTCGTTTTCTCGTACCCGCAATTGGATGGATTTCCAAGTGACCGTCCTTAACGTGAATTAACCGTTCCGGAGAACTGCCGACTATTTCTCTGTCTTGGAGTTTCATATAATACATATAAGGAGAAGGATTGACGATCCTAAGCACTCGGTATAACTCAAAGGCATCTGATTTTATCGGGATCTCAAATTTTTGTGACAGAACGCCTTGGAAGATATCGCCCGCTTTTATATATTCTTTGATTTTTTCTACATCAGCCATAAAAGCGGATTTTTCATAATTAGAAGATACTGTCTCAAAGCTGGGTGTCTTATATGAATCAGCAGAGAGAAACAACTCTTTTATGTTTTTTTGACCCATCATTTTTTCAATGATATCTTGAAGTTCTTGATGATTTTGATGAAACACATCGTTTTTTTCGTTTTCGGTCTCCTGTCCATTGAGCCTTGCATATTGGATAAAGTGGACGTTTTTGGTTTCATGATCGTACGCAATTAATGTCCGGCAAACAAACAGCATACACTTTTCCATTCCTGTTTCTTTTGTATGCGGAGGAACAGAAGGCTCAATCAGCGGGATCATATCATAGCTTAAGTACCCGACAGCTCCGCCGACAAAAGGAATGTCTAGCTCTGGCGTTTTGATGTTGTACATGGTATTCATCCAATTCAGAACTTCTTTAAGTTCATTTCCTGTGTAAAGAGATCTGCCAGCCTGATCTGTAGCTGTAAAACGGCTCTGCTCTTCTTTAATCGTAAGGAATGGATTTAGGCCGATAAACGAATATCTTGACCAATTGGATGTATCATCCTTGCTTTCAAGAAGATACGTAATCTCCCTGTCGAGCTTCTCTATCATTTGAATGGGTGTCATCGTATCGACTGTGAAGGTCTCCACAATCGGTATGGTGTGGTAGGACAAGCTGTCCTGTAAAAACGCAGAAATGTTGGATTGGAAATTCATTGCTCTCACTCCTTATGGCAAGGAGAATGAGAAGATGGCATGAGAGGATAAAACATTATATAACAAATAAACCCAAAAGAAAGGCTTCTTTTGGGTAGAATAAACATACATGTCTCAGCTCAACTACACTCATTCTCTGCTACCCTATTCTCTAACTCAACTCATTCAATCGCTTTATACACACTCTTGTGTATTTCTAAGCTGTTCTCATCGTATTACAATTCAGTATTTTTTGTCAATGATAAATCAGGTCTTAATACTACGGCTTTTTCTAGGTATACATGTCTGATCTGATCCTGAGGAACATCAGTTTGGACAGTCATCATCACTCTGATGCACTTTTTCAGGCCGCCGGTTACATCCATTTCCTGCATACAGGTTACCGGCACATACTGCCACCCTGAAAGCTCACGAACGGCTTTTGCCGGGAAAACGGAGTGCAAATCAGGTGTCGCCGAGAGAAGCATTTGAACAACATCTTCAGGTTTTGTTTTGTTTTCTTCTATGATTTTCTCTAACAGCTGTTTTGTTTTTTGTAAAATTTCTTCTTCAGTATCCCTTTCAACTGTAGTTGCTCCGCGAATTCCGCGAATCATCATGATGTCTCCTCCAATCGCCATTTGTTCAGCCAGCTCTCAAGTTCATTTCTGGAAAATGTGTGATCAGCAACTTTTCCTAATTCTTTAAGCACGATAAATTGAATCTTTCCGCCGCGGGTTTTCTTATCATTCATCATACGGTCCAATAGAACCGATGTTTCCGTCTCTTTTTTAATTCGACTTGGATAGCCGAGACTTTTTAGCCAGCTGACCAAACGTTTCCTGTCCATTTTACAGCCCGCTGTCTTTTCGCTTATATATAAAGCAAACTGCATCCCGAGGGCCACGGCATCACCGTGGGTGATCTGTCCGTATCCATATTCCGCCTCAACGGCATGACCGAGCGTATGTCCGAAGTTTAAGTAAGCTCTGATCCCCGCTTCTTTTTCATCCTGCTGAACGACAGACGCTTTAATTGCAATGCCTTTAAAAATCATGTCATTCAGCTGATCACTGGTGATATCGCGCAGTGAGCGGGTATTCAGCAGCTCTTCCAGAAACGCTCTGTCATAGATAAAAGCGTGTTTAATCACTTCTGCCATTCCGGACCGAAGCTCTTTTTCGGGCAGAGAACGCAGGAAGTCTGTATCGTAGAGCACGGCCTTCGGCTGATAAAACGCACCAATTAAATTTTTTCCGAGCGGATGGTTCACAGCTACTTTTCCTCCGACTGCGCTGTCATGCGCCAAAAGCGTTGTAGGCATTTGGATGAAATCAATGCCACGCATAAAAGTGGCAGCCACAAAACCGGCAAGATCTCCTACAACACCGCCACCGAACGCGATGATGCATGAGGAGCGATCCATATGAAAACGAATCGCTTCACTCTGCAGTTTTGTGTACATGTCCATGGACTTCGCCTGCTCTCCGCTCGGCACCGTCACTTTTTTCACAGGCCATTTTTCTTGCAGCAAATGAAGCATTTCATCACCATACAGGCGGTCTACCTCTTCATCCGTGACAAGCATAATCCGCGTTAAAGGCCTGTTTAGAGAGTTTAATAGTTCGCAAGCCTCTTTTCTGATGCCTTGTCCGATAAAAACAGGATACGACGAGGAAGCGGTTTGAACATCCAGTGTTTTCATTAAAATTCCCTCGACAGTTTTCTCATATTCTCCACATTTTCTCTAATGCGGTCGATTTGATCTAAGCCGAATTGTTCAACGACTGCGTTCGCAATTTCCCATGCGACAGCCGCTTCAGCTACTACACTTGCCGCAGGCACGGCACAGCTGTCTGAACGTTCAATGCTGGCAGAAAACGGTTCTTTCGTTTCAATATCCACACTTTTCAGCGGTTTATACAAAGTCGGAATCGGCTTCATGACTCCGCGAACAACAATCGGCATTCCTGTCGTCATGCCGCCTTCCAGTCCTCCGAGTCTGTTTGTAGCGCGGGTATATCCCTTTTCCTCGTCCCAAATGATCTCGTCATGGACTTCGCTTCCATTTCTTCCGGCTGCTTCAAAGCCGATGCCGAATTCCACACCTTTAAATGCGTTAATTGACAGCACAGCAGCAGCAAGCTTGCTGTCCAGCTTGCGGTCATAATGGACGTAGCTGCCCACGCCTACCGGCATTCCCTCGACAACGACTTCTACAATTCCGCCGATGGAATCGCCGTTTGCCTTCGCTTCATCGATGGCAGCCATCATTTTTTTGCCCGCTTCTTCATCGTAGCATCTTACTGGAGACTCCTCCGTTACACGCTGCAGGTCTTCAATTGACGTATATTCTGTTTTTTCAGCTTTAACTGCGCCTATTTGCAATACGTGACCTGCCACCTTAATGCCAAGCTCAGAAAGAATCTTTTTAGCGACAGCTCCTGCCGCCACTCTGACAGTTGTTTCCCTTGCTGAAGAGCGCTCAAGCACATTTCTCATATCACGGTGATTATATTTAATCGCACCGTTTAAGTCAGCGTGCCCAGGTCTTGGTCTGGAGATTTGGCGCTTCATTTCCTTTTCTTCATCTTCTGTAATCGGAGCGGCGCCCATGATTTTAGTCCAATGCTTCCAATCGTTATTTTCAACTACGAGAGCAATTGGTGAACCGAGTGTACGTGCATGGCGCACCCCGCTCATAATTTTGGCCTGGTCTTTTTCAATCTGCATGCGGCGCCCGCGGCCGTGGCCTTTTTGGCGTCTGGCAAGCTCAAAATTGATATCTTCCTCCGTTATGTAAAGCCCGGCAGGCACACCTTCAATAATGGTTGTCAGTTGGGGGCCGTGTGATTCTCCGGCTGTTAAATATCTCATGACTTCTTCTCCCTTCATCGCATTAACGCTTTTAAGTAAAACTACTATAACATATTTTTCAGCAAAAAGTCAGTCTATCTTTTTTGATAAAAGAATGTATCGGCTGGAGCCAGACCAAATTTCTCCGGATTGAAAATTTGCTCGGTGCTGCCGACAAAAAGAACTCCATTCTTTTTCAAGCTTCGTGCCATTTTTAAATAAAGCTCTTCCTTCGCGCTTTCTGTAAAATAAATAAATACATTGCGGCACACGATTAAGTCAAAATCTTGTTCATAACGATCAGCCAGCAGATTGTGCTTTTTGAATGTAATATTCTTTTTGATTTCCGGTTTTACTTCATAATTTCTATTTTCGTTTTGATTAAAATAACGATCCTTCACAGATGGAGGCACTTCCTGTAAAGACCTCTCCTGATAGACGCCTTTTTTCGCTTTCTCCAATGCTTTTTCATCAATATCAGTCGCCAAGATCTGAAAGCCAGGAAGACCTTTTTGCTGATCCAAAAGCATGGCAAGCGTGTAAGGCTCCTCACCCGTTGAGCAGGCGGCACTCCATATCTTTAATGGCTTAGAGTTCTTGATTAACGGCAGAATAGCAGTCTCCAGAACTTCCCATCTTTTATAATTACGATAAAATTCTGAAACATTGATCGTCATTCTGTCCAATGTTTCATTTAAGAGGACTTGATCTTTTTCCAATGCCTCCGCAAAGTCCTTAAAGCTTTGAAACCCCTTTTTCTCATAAAGCGACGTCAGTCTTCTTTTCATTTGCGCTTCTTTATATAATGTCAAATCGACTCCGGTTAATTGTTTCCATTTCGTTGTAAATACGCTGTATGTATCCATCTCTACTCTCCCAGTCTCGCTGTCTTTTTGTCCTAGTATAGCTTGTTTTATCAGTAAATTGTATTGTTTCAATAAAAAAATCAGCTTTGCAGCTGATTTTAGATCGTCGGGAAAGACAGAAGTCTGATGCAACCTGCCATTAAACCCTTTATTCACTTTAATGTAAACCTTTACAAAATAAATCAAAAACCGGCGGCGTTACTTGATGCCGGCTCTGTTACTTATTTTCACAAAGATTAATAGATCCAGCCTGCCATGAGCTGTTGATATGATACTAATTCTTCATTCTTAAAGAAAATGTTAATCTCGCGTTCTGCACTTTCGAGAGAATCAGAGCCGTGGATGATGTTTTTTCCGACAAACATGCCATAATCTCCCCGAATCGTACCAGGCAAAGCTTCTTTAGGATTGGTCTTTCCGATCAGCTGTCTCGTTACCTCTATGACATTCTCGCCTTCCCAAACCATTGCGAATACAGGTCCTGAAGTAATAAACTCAACGAGTTCTCCGAAGAAAGGCTTCCCTTGATGTTCGGCGTAATGTTTCTCAGCCATTGGTTCAGTCACTCTCATTAACTTGGCACCAGCTAATTGTAAGCCCTTACGTTCGAATCTGGATAAAATATCCCCAATGAGCTGACGTTGGACACCGTCTGGTTTCACCATGATAAAAGTCTTTTCCATCACATTCTCCACCCCATCATTATGTATGTATAGGCTTTCACACTGCACACCGAAATCGTAACATCTTTCTGATAATTAATCAATCCGGGGCGGAGAAATTTAATAATATCTACAAAAATTAAAATTTTCTTTTACCGATATATTTTGCGATAGCCGCAAGAGACGAACGTGCACGCCCTCTCGGAAGCGTGTTTAATTTCTGGAAAGCTTTCTGCAGATACATTTCGCTTACTGCCATAGAAGCTTCAATCGCATCTGTTTTTTTGATTTCCTCAATGATTGGTTCAAGTTGTTCCTGTGTTGTCTCGCTGTTAATCAATTTAAGCTGATTCTTTAATGCTGGATTTTTCAGAGCATACAGCACTGGCAATGTGACATTCCCTTGAAGCAAATCTCCTCCAACGGGTTTGCCCAGCTCTTCTTCTGTTGAAGTAAAGTCAAGGATATCATCGATGATTTGATAAGACATGCCGACGTAATACCCAAACCAGTACAGCGCCTTATGAATCTTTTCATCAGCTCCGGACGCAATGGCACCGAGCTGGCAGCTGACCGCGATCAGGAGAGCCGTTTTTCTTTTGATGCGGCGGAGATACGTTCGGAGATTTTGTTCCATGTTGTATTTGTCTTTGATCTGTTCGATTTCCCCCAGACAAACTTCAACGATTGTTTGTGACAAAATCCTATGGGCTTTCGGTTCATTAATTCTCGTCATCATTTCAAGAGATCCCGCAAGCATATAATCG
Source organism: Bacillus rugosus (assembly GCF_023238245.1). Taxonomy (NCBI): domain Bacteria; kingdom Bacillati; phylum Bacillota; class Bacilli; order Caryophanales; family Bacillaceae; genus Bacillus; species Bacillus rugosus. The sequence goes on from NZ_CP096590.1 coordinate 2,263,157, forward strand.
CCTGTGTACATCGCAATGCGATTATCCCATTTTGCTTTGATTGTCGGCTTTCCTCTGCGAAGCTCCGCATCATCAATGACATCATCATGAACTAAAGATGCCATGTGAATCATTTCCAGAGTGACGGCGACATATTTAATCTTATTAATATCGTAATCGCCAAACATGCCGGAAAGCAGCACGAAAACGGGCCGAATACGTTTCCCTCCGGCCTGCAGCAGGTGAAGACCCGCCTCGCTTAAAAGCGGGTAATCGGAACGTACGGTTTGTTCAAGTTCTCTTTCGATTACATCAATATCGTCATTTAAAAAAGAGTAGGCCATTTTAAATTTCATATCATTCACCCAAACATCTGTGTTTTCATTTCCATCCGATATGCGTGGCAGCGACTCCGCCAGTAAACGAATGATATTTGACATTTTTCAGGCCCGCCTCTTCAAACAGGCCTGCCAATTCCTTCATTCCAGGGAATTCTCTGGCTGATTCTTGAAGCCAAGAATATTCTTTATAGCTCTTCGCAAACAGTTTCCCGAAAAACGGCATAATATACTTAAAGTACATAAAGTAAGCCTGTCTGAACCCAAACATTTCCGGCTGGGACGTTTCCAGGCATACTACTTGGCCGCCCGGCTTTACCACACGTCTCATCTCTTTCAATACGGTCAAGTAATCAGGGACATTGCGAAGTCCGAAACCAATCGTGACATAATCAAATGTATCATCTTCAAAAGGAAGCTCCATCGCATTTCCGTGCAGCAATTCAATTTGACTGAATCCGCCGTTTTTTACTTTCTGCTGTCCGACACTCAGCATATTTTCACTGAAATCCAAGCCCTTGATCTCGCCGCTTTTCCCGGCTGCTTTTGCAAGAGCGATCGTCCAGTCAGCCGTTCCGCAACAGACATCAAGCGCTTTGGCGCCTTCTTTTACATCCATGATGCGCATCGTTTTTTCGCGCCATTTTTTATGCTGCTGAAAACTGATGACAGAGTTCATTTGGTCGTAGTTTTTAGATATTTTTTCAAATACTCCATGAACGCGCTGTTCTTTTGATTCTTGCATAATGGTTTACCCTTCTTCCACTTTCTGATGATAGGTTTGATCTTGGCTGATTGTCTTCAGACGGTTTAATAAAATGTGCTGAATAGGTGAATTTAGAGGCAAAAGTGACTCAATGCTGTTTTTCGCTTTTTTAAAACAATCTTCTAATATCTCTTCTTTTGTTTTTCCCAGCTGTATAAAACTGCCGATCACATCCAGAAATGTATCATTTCCGTTCATCAGCCGCTTAAATACAAAAAAATCACTCGACAGCTTTTTCCAGCGCGGGAGGTTAAAGTGTTCCGCCACCCGATGGAATAAAGCTGATTCAACGATGCCGACACTTTCGAAAAAATCATGTTCGTCCTTGAAAGAACGGTCATATAGACGAATTTTATGTTCATTGATTTCTTTGATGGCTGTAGCAAGCGTCCGAATCATATAGATATCCTTCATTTCAGATAGTAAAGAGTAGTACAGCCCGCTGAAATAATCGCCTGCGAGTACAGTCAATTGGCGGTTTTTGTTTTCGTCTCGTTTTATGACTCTGGCTGTCGTCACTTCATCATGGGTATCAAGGGCGCTTTGTACAAGCATCGCTGTTACAATATAATTTTCTCTGTCATTGTTTTTTATGTCAGCTTCTTCAAATAAAGCATGAAAAAGAAGAAGCTTATCCTCATCAATTTTTGGCGCAGAAATATGCTTCGCTAAATAAGGATGAGACAGCTTTTGTTTTAATTTCGTGTTCAGATTGGCTAAAGTTCCGTAGATGTCTTGCAAAAATATCACCCTTGTCCCCAAATTCACATTTATTTCTTAATCTATGTATGAGTTTTATTTTTTCATTCACTTACGCAGGTATCATTATAGCATAAAAAAAAGAAATTGGCTGTATCCTCCCGCTGTTTGCGAACATTTGCTTTTAACAGCGGGGACAGCCAGCTTATTTTTTTTCGCTTTTCATTTCTCCATATGCGGTTTGGATGAGTGCCTCTCCTCTGACTTTAATGGCAGAAGTATGCTCTGTGAACTGAGCGATGATTACCTCTCCCTTGTCGAGTTTTTCGGAATGGTGAAACTTTGTGTCTGTTCCTCTTGTCAGGCCGATCACATTCACTCCGTCCTCAACCGCTTTAATGACGACAAAGTCACTTGAATGCTTTTGGTTCATTTATAGCACCCTCTATCTTTATTAGTCCTGGCGTTTAATATGTTCCAATACTTCAGCGCGGGCAGCAGCATCATCTTTGAAAACGCCTCTGACTGCTGAAGTGACAGTTTTTGCACCCGGTTTTCTTACACCGCGCATCGTCATGCACATGTGTTCTGCTTCAACCACTACCATTACGCCGTACGGATCAAGCGTTTCTACGATGCTTTCCGCAATTGTAGACGTGATGCGTTCCTGAAGCTGCGGACGCTTTGCAACGGCTTCAACGGCACGTGCCAGTTTGCTGAGCCCTGTGACCTTTCCGCCTCGCGGTATATATGCAACGTGTGCTTTTCCATAAAAGGGAACAAGGTGATGCTCACACATAGAATGAAACGCGATATCTTTTACAAGAACAAGCTCCTCATGGTTTTCACCGAAGATAGTCTGGAAATGTTCTTTTGGATCTTCATTTAAGCCGGAGAATACTTCGGCGTACATCTTTGCGACTCTTTTCGGAGTATCAAGAAGCCCTTCTCTATTCGGGTCTTCTCCGATCGCTTCTAAAATTTGACGAACAGCTTGTTCGATTTGCTCTTTATTAACTTCTTTCATGTTCTATGTCCTCCACCAATGAATACATTTAATTTCGATTCTAGCACACATGCCCCGCTAAAAGCAAAGTGAATGCCCTGTCAGGAAGCCCATGCTCTTGGAAATATGAAAAGCCCCTTAGAAAGGGGCTTTTCTGTGAAGAAATAAAGTGTATGTAAGCTAGATGCATACACGATCTATATTCACAATTATTTTCCGGCAACTGCATCTTTAAGCGCTTTACCTGGTTTGAAAGCAGGTACTTTGCTTGCTGGAATTTCGATTTCTTCACCTGTTTGAGGGTTGCGTCCTTTACGTGCAGAACGTTCGCGCACCTCGAAGTTACCAAAACCGATCAGTTGGATTTTATCACCGTTTTTAAGTGCATCTAAGATCGTATCAAAAACAGAGTCAACTGCTTTTGTAGCGTCCTTTTTAGACAATTCGCTTGCTTCAGCAACCGCATTGATAAGTTCTGTTTTGTTCATGCCTTTCACCTCCTCCCAAAAGGAATACATTCAGTTCGTTTATTATCATTTCTTCACAGTTCAGTCTGATTCTAAACCTGTCTCAGAAAAAAATCAGAGCAGGCAAGAGAAAGACAATTAAACGGCTTTTTAAGAAAAACTGCACTCTGAGGAATGTTTGTCCAACAAAGTGAAGAATTTCTGTATGTAGAGTAACACATATAAAAAGCCATATCAAGCATTTTAAAGCGTCAATCCCTTGCTCGTCAAGGATTTAACGTGATTTATCGAACAAATATTCCTTTTTTTCCTTTTTTCATCCTATTCCTTGATCCTTTTCCATTATTAAGAGAAAAGAAAAAAGACCTCCCATTCAATAAAGAGGCCTTCCGGTATTACAGGATGATGGCGATTAAGCCGCCTGAACCTTCGTTTATAATTCTTTCTAACGTTTCTTTTAATTTGTACCGTGCGTTTTCAGGCATTAATGACAGCTTTGCCTGAATCCCTTCTCTCACAATTGAGCTCAGTGATCTTCCGAAGATATCGGAGTTCCAGATGGAGAGCGGATCATCCTCAAAGTCCTGCATTAAATAGCGTACAAGCTCTTCGCTTTGTTTTTCCGTTCCGATAATCGGCGCGAATTCGCTTTCGACGTCTACTTTAATCATATGGATCGACGGAGCGACAGCCTTCAGCCTCACACCGAATCGTGAGCCCTGCCGTATAATTTCCGGCTCATCGAGACTCATATCAGCTAAAGCAGGCGCTGCAATGCCGTATCCCGTCTGTTTGACCATTTTTAAGGCATCGGACACTTGATCATATTCTGTTTTCGCATGAGAAAAGTCTTGCATGAGCTCAAGGAGATGGTCTCTTCCTCTGATTTCAACACCAACCACTTCTTTCAGGATTTGATCATATAATTGGTCCGGCGCATACAAATCAATTTCAGCTACCCCTTGGCCCAGCTCGATTCCGGCTAATCCCGCACTTTCAATGAACTCAAACTCGCTGAATTGGCCGACAACCCTGTCTACATCCCGGAGACGCTTAATATCCTTAACAGTTTCCTTTACGGATTCCTGATAGCTTTCACGCAGCCAATGGTTTTCTTTCAGCACCATTACCCAGCTTGGGAGATTGACATTCACTTCAAGCACTGGAAACTCGTAGAGGGCCTCTCTGAGCACATTCAGCACATCTGATTCCCGCATGCTTTCAACGCTCATTGCCAATACCGGGATATCATATTTTTCGCTTAAATCCTGACGCATGGCTTCTGTTTCCGGGTGATACGGCCTGACTGAATTGATGACCATAATAAAGGGTTTGCCAACCTCTTTCAGCTCTTCAATAACTCTTTCTTCAGCCTCTATATAGTCACTTCTGGCGATATCTCCAATGGTGCCGTCAGTCGTAATGACAACTCCGATGGTCGAGTGTTCTTGAATGACTTTTCGTGTGCCGATTTCAGCAGCCTCATGAAATGGGATCGGTTCTTCGTACCATGGCGTGTTGATCATCCGCGGCCCGTTTTCATCTTCATATCCTTTTGCGCCGGGCACTGTGTAACCTACACAATCTACTAATCTTATATTGACATCGAGTCCGTCTGACACGTGAACAGACATCGCCTGATTCGGAACAAATTTAGGCTCGGTAGTCATAATCGTCTTGCCGGCTGCGCTCTGCGGAAGTTCATCCTGCGCACGGGCCCGGTCTGCTTCGTTACTGATATTCGGGAGCACCACAAGCTCCATAAATTTTTTAATGAACGTGGATTTTCCTGTACGGACAGCACCTACGACTCCTAAGTATATATCGCCTCCTGTTCGTTCAGCGATATCCTTGAAAATATCGACCTTTTCCAAGTGATCCCCTCCCGGACTTCCTATCCTTATCAATTTTATTAAGCTCTTTCAATCAAACACAGGACACTATATGTGTATGACGTTGTCCTATTTCAATATGACAACTTTAGAAAATTTCCCATCCTCAATCTATTAAAGTATAAAAAAACCTTTCTCCCTATTTGTATGCACGGGAAAAAGGTTCATTCCTATTTCATATCATTTTCTAAAAAAACAGGTTCCTGTTTGTCATTTACCGTATATTTCACAGAAAACGCGGGGACAAAGGGGGTTTCTTGCCAAATCATATCCTGGATTTCAGACCCGGGTTTAAACGTTTTTTTGCTTTTTTTGAGGCAAGAAGCCAGCTCAGTCCGGTAATCGGCATATATTTCTCCGTCTCCGTCAATCATAAGCGGCAGAGAATTCCCTGAGATTGGGCTTGTCACTGTAAGAGAGCTTCCATCTCCCAGCTTCTTCTCATCAAGTGTAAATAAATCACGTGATAGCACATCCTTGTAAGGCGGATATTGATGCTCCTGGCGGTACATTTGGACACGCATTTTTACGTCGCGGATTTTTTCAGCCATCTTTAGATCAATCAATTTAACAGTTGGATCGTTCTCTACGTCAACAAGCACGTATTGATAGTCTCCCCCGCTTTCATATGCCGTGCTTGGAGGTTCGGCCATATATCTCGGCGCTAAACGGTTAAAGTCTATCGGATACTTTTGATATAGCGGTGTCGACATATCTTTTGTTTGAATGGGAAGCAGCCCTCCATTTGCCTTTTGAAATTCATCAACAGCAGACTGGACCTGCTTTAGCTGGTCCTGATAAGGAATGGCATGTACACTGCTTTTCCGCTCATTTGGATATAAACAGCCTGATAAAAACACGACTGCCGCAAAAATCATAGCGCACTTCAGTTTACCCATACAGCACTTCCTTTTACAGCTTTATTCATTGACAGGGCCGCTGAATACCACGACAAACACAATAATTCCAGATATGAGCATACACATGAAAGCGAATGACGAAACCGCAATCTTCAGAAAACGGTTTTGGCACTTAAAACGGCTTAAATAGATGGAAGCTACAGCCAGAAACATCAGACCCATGGACCCTAGTGCAAACCACATTTTCATCAATGCCAGACTCAATGACCTGCGCCTCCCTAATATGTATGATGTAAGCGTTATATTTTAATTTTAATATACAGCCCGGGAAAAGATCAACCAGATTTTCCATCCTTTGATAGAACAAAAAAACTGAAGCAAAGAGGGGGACCTTCGCTTCAGTCAACTTGACTATATTCACCTGCACGTTTAAGAAACACTCTCTTGGACTTCGATGCTATAGTATGCGACTTGGCATACAGATGCATCCTCTATTGCCTAAATCGGCAAAATGTTTCAGGATATCCCAAGACCTGGGTGTCCTTCTGTTTTTCGGGCTTTCGTTCAAATAAGATATGCGATCTCCTATACGATTGACACTTTTACTTCACTTGATTTTCAAACGTATTGACAAGATCCTCCATCTCGTGGGTTTTCCCTCTTGCCATTAAAGATTCAACAGCAGTTTCCACTTTTTGTCCGTTAAATAGTACTTGATGGAGTGCTTCTGTAATCGGCATTTTCACATCATATTTCTTCGAAAGCTGGTAAGCCGCTTTTGTCGTGCGGACGCCTTCGACTACCATTCCCATCTCTTCAAGAACGTCTTCAAGCTTGTACCCTTTTCCGAGCAAATTGCCGGCACGCCAGTTTCTGGAATGAACACTTGTGCACGTCACAATCAGATCGCCTACTCCTGTCAATCCAGAAAACGTCAGGGGATTCCCGCCCATTTTCGTTCCAAGTCTCGCGATTTCGGCAAGTCCGCGAGTAATCAAAGCAGCTTTGGCATTGTCACCATACCCTAAACCGTCTGTGATTCCTGCGGCGAGGGCAATAATATTTTTTAAAGCCCCCCCGATTTCAACTCCGATAACGTCAGGGTTTGTGTAAACCCGGAAATTGTGATTAATAAATAAATCCTGCACCTCTTCTGCTGCCCGCATGCTCTTTGAAGATGCAGTAACTGTCGTCGGATGCCGTAGTCCCACTTCTTCCGCATGGCTTGGTCCGGAAAGGACAACAATATCTTTTCTGACATCGCCAGGGAGCTCAATTTCCATAATCTCAGAAATGCGCAGGAGTGAATCCGGCTCTATGCCCTTGCTGACATGAACAAAGACTGCCTTTTTCGTTATAAAAGGCACAGCCTGTCTCAACACTTCCCGAATCGCTTTTGTCGGAACCGCAACGATTATGAAATCTGCGTCCGAAACAGCTTTCCCTATATCCGTTGTTGCCTCTAATGATTCTGGAAGCTTGACGTTCGGCAAATAATCCTTATTTTCATGCTGATCATTGATTTGATGAATCAGATCTGCACGGTGCCCCCACATGGTTACATCGTGATGATTATCGGCTAACACTAAAGCCAATGCCGTCCCCCAGCTTCCCGCTCCGAGCATAGTGACTCTTTTCATATTTGCTTCACACCTTTTTATTTTCTAGCTCTTGCAAATATTTTGATTGGTGTCCCCTCAAAACCGAACGCATCTCTGATTCGGTTTTCCAAAAAGCGTTCGTACGAAAAATGCATCAATTCCGGATCGTTTACAAACACAACGAAACTCGGCGGCTTCACCGACACTTGAGTTGCGTAATAAATCTTCAAGCGGGAACCGTTATGAGTCGGCGTCGGGTTCATTGCCACAGCATCCATAATGACATCATTCAAGACATTCGTTTGAACTCGAAGCGAATGGTTTTCGCTTGCTTTGATAATCGCAGGCATGAGCGTATGAATCCGCTTTGTCGTTAAGGCTGACATGAATAGGATTGGCGCATAATCAAGAAATTGAAAATGATCACGGATATTTTCTTCAAATTCTTTCATCGTGCTTTCATCTTTGTCAACAGCATCCCATTTGTTTACGACGATCACGACGGCCTTGCCCGCTTCGTGTGCATAACCGGCGATACGCTTGTCCTGTTCAATAATGCCTTCTTCGCCATCCAGCACAACCGCGACGACTTCAGAGCGGTCAATTGCTTTCAGAGCCCGCAGCACACTGTACTTTTCAGTCGTTTCATAGACTTTTCCTTTTTTTCGCATACCGGCAGTATCGACAATGACAAACTCCTGCTGGTTGTACGTAAATGCCGTATCAACAGCATCTCTTGTCGTTCCCGCCACATTGCTCACAATGACGCGTTCCTCGCCGAGCATCGCGTTCACAAGTGAGGACTTTCCGACATTCGGGCGTCCGATCAGGCAAAATTGAACAACTTCTTCATCATATTTCGTTTCGGGAATGTTTTTAAAATGCTCTGCAACGGCATCCAGTAAATCACCCAGTCCGAGTCCGTGTGTTCCCGAAATTGGATACGGCTCGCCAAAGCCAAGCGAATAAAAATCATAAACATTCGCTCTCATTTCTGTGTTATCCAGTTTATTAACTGCCAAAACAACAGGCTTTTTCGTGCGGTACAAAATTTTTGCTACTTCTTCATCAGCAGCTGTTACGCCTTCACGGCCATTCACCATAAAAATAATGACGTCCGCTTCATCCATGGCGATTTCAGCCTGCTGGCGAATTTGCGCTAAGAACGGCTCATCACCGATATCAATACCGCCAGTATCAATCAAATTAAAATCATAATTCAGCCATTCAGCCGAGCTGTATATCCGATCCCTTGTCACTCCAGGGGTATCTTCTACTATTGAAATTCTTTCTCCCGCAATCCGGTTAAAGATTGTGGATTTTCCTACATTTGGTCTCCCGACAATGGCTACGACAGGTTTACCCATAGTACCCTTCCTTTCGATCCAGCCGCTTTCATTTTTACATAAATTTTCAACCGGTTATTAAAATCATTTCATTCACTTTTATGAAAAGAAACCCTTCAGAGGAAGGGCTTAACTCATTTATTATATCAGTTTTTACTGGGATCACAACTATTCTTAGAAATGTTTCACGATCAAATACACGTCATCTCCAATTCTATGCGCTATTCCATCAAGGATCGCCTCAAGATTTTTAGCGAAAAGCTCCATCTCCTTTTGGTCATTGCAAAAAAAGACAGGCGCTCCCCCCGCAGCCCGGTTTCGGTTCGTCGTGATCACAGACAAAATCACTTTTGTGAGAGATTCGCTCATCCTATCACCTTATCCTGTTTCTTGATAAATTCTGTCGGCATTCTGATCGCGTTTTCCAAGGTTGGAACATTGCTGATGATCTGAACAGCCGTTTCGGGGTGGTTAATTTGCGGCAGTACAAAGACTGCCACTCTCCCATCATTTAAATCACGTTTTGCGATGGGTGTCAAAGACGGCTCGCCTGAATCCCGATAAACCCCGAGCACATTGGATACATCAAATAAAATCGCCTGACGCTGCCCTAAATTGGCGATCGTCGCTGCTGAATTAAAGTTTTTCGGCGTTAAAATAAACCCCATACCATGCTTTAAAATCAGCTCTTGTTTCTCCGGAAGCCCGATATTCATCATATAAATATTATCAACAAACAGTCCCGGACCGTCAAAGTGAGGCTTTATGTACTCGATGTCTACAATATCCTTCAGCACACTGCCCGACATAAATTTCATTGCCAGCAAAAAACAAACAATAGCCGCTATGACTGCAGCCCAAATGGATAAAAACACATACGCAGAGGTTGTTAAAAGCGCTGTAAAGATCACGATATAATTTCTGCTTTCAAACGCAATAGCAATTCCCTCAATATATGTGCTTCCCCTTGAGACAAGTTCATACGAATCCATTTGCGTCAGCGTGTTCCGCTCCATGTTTCGGACATCTCTAAATTGTGTCGCTGCTAACGTTAAAAATGTGATGGCCGTAAATTCCTCCTGCAAAAGCGCCGGCATAATAATTGCCCCTAACCCAGCAGCTATCAGCCCTAGTGCGATGTGAATCACTTTCCCATGAACATAGGTCGGATACTGGCGGTAATCCGTTTTGAGCATATAAAGCCTTGTCGCGACTCCGGCAATGACCCCGGCAATAATCGGATAGATGTAATCACTCATGACATTTTGGTAGCTCCTTTGTTTGATCTTTTGCTTTTTTGACCAATCTGACTTGCGAGCTGTTCATATTTGGATATGCCAAACAGCAATATCATGCCCGCAGAACACGCATTCAGCCATTGAAAGCCGCCGACAGCCAAAGCCCCGGCGAACTTTTGAATCACAAATGAATACACTAGTTCACCTTGGCACATCCCTAGGACAAATAAGGCAAGCTGCTTCTCGAAATCCCTTTCAACTGAAGCTGCCAAAAGCACTATTAAAATAACGGAAGCCCACTCAGGTTTTATGATGAACCAAACCGGATCATATAATGCAAAAAGATAAACAAACGCATATCCGGCAACAAGCGTCAAATAGACCATGAGATAACGAAAACGATACATTCCCAAATACCCGGCATAGATACACCCGCAGACGAAAAACATCATATAAGCAGCATTCAGGGAAAAATATAAAGTGATGTCATGTATGCTTAAAATAATATTAGTTAAAATAAAGACAGAGACGGCAAATCGTCTTTTCGTCTTCGCAAAAATAAAGGTTGTCAGAACCCACAGAAACCACATTGACCAATAGTAATAAAATTGTTCCATTTTGCTTCCTCCTACTCCCAGTATGGAGTTCAGGCGCATTTTTTAAACAATCCATCTCAACATTAAGGAGTATGATCATGGGAAAAGACAGACAGGAGAAAAAACTCAAAGCTTCGGGCAGAGTCGAATCAGACCGGGACCAGTCCATTCACTATGACGGAGCGACAAGCCTTGAACAAAACGGAAGATTTAAAAAGCGGAAATCATAATACAAAAAGCCCAAAACTCATTAGGTTTTGGGCTTTTATCATTTATCTCACACTATAGCTGGACGTATCGATCCCTCTCTCTGTGAGCCAGTGATGGGTTTCACCTTTAATCACAAGAGGCGCCTTTTGCAAATCAGCAATCGTTCTGGCGCCCAGCACGGTCATAATCATCTTTAACTCCTCAAGGATCAGCTGAATCTCCTCAAGCAGTCCTTCCTCACCGCTATTTGTCAGCGCCTTTAAAAAGTGTCCTGCCATTCCGGTGCAAGAGGCCCCTAGCGCAATTGCCTTTGCCACATCAAGCGCATCCTGCAGGCCGCCGGAGGCAATCATTGTATTTGCGGGAAACGCAGAGCGAATTTCCGCCAAACTTGCAGCTGTCGAAATACCCCACGAGTTAAAAAAGGAGATTTCCCGCTGTCTTCGGAGATTTTCGATTTTCGAAAAATTCGTCCCCCCGTAGCCGCCAATATCAACAGCTGCAGCACCAGCTTCATACAGCTTCCCTGCTGATTCTTTGCTCATGCCAAAGCCGACTTCTTTCACAATGACTGGCACACTGACCTGGCTGCAAATTTGCTCAATGCGGTCCAGTGCGCCGCTAAAGCTTCTGTCCCCTTCAGGCATCACAATTTCCTGAATCACATTCAAGTGAATCTGCAGCGCATCTGCTTTAATCATATCAACTGCTTCCTTTGCCTGATCAGCTGTCGCCTCGCTTCCCAGATTGGCAAAAATCAGTCCGTTTGGGTTTTCCTTTCGAACGATTTCATACGAAACACGCTCTGAGGGATCTTTTAATGCTGACATCTGTGATCCGACAGCAAGAGGTATTCCAGCTTGACGAGCCGCTCGTGCAAGAGATTTATTAATTTCATATGTAAGTTGTCCGCCGCCGCCAGTCATTGCATTGATAAAAATCGGCGAACTGCTTGAAAGTTCGCCGATTTTTGTGGAAATATCTACTTGTTCTAATGCAAGATCGGGCAGACTGACATGAACAAACGTAATATCATCAAGACCTGTTTCACGCTTTTGGCCGGTGGACAGGGCATGATTGATGTGTTGTCTTTTCCGTTCTGCTCGAGTCACGTTTATCACCAATTATTTTAGTTTATTCAGCTTATCTCCGATCAGGTCTCCAAGCTGGAAGCCAGTGCTTGTTTCTTCCTTCGCCTGATATTGACGGTAATCCTCTTGATCGGCTTTAGGTGCTTCTTCAAGTTCACGCATGCTTAATGAAATGCGCTCCTCATTTTCATTCACATCAAGAACCTTCACTTTTACAGTCTGTCCTTCTTCAAGAACTTCATGCGGCGTGCCGATGTGTTTATTGGAAATTTGAGAAATATGAACGAGACCTTCAACACCTGGAAGGATTTCAACAAAGGCACCGAAGCTGACAAGTCGCTGCACAGTTCCTTCAAGCACATCGCCAGGCTTCACTTTCTCGCCGATTTGGCTCCACGGTCCAGGAAGTGTATCTTTGATAGACAAAGAAATACGTTCATTATCACGGTCTACCGATAATACTTTTACTTTTACTTCTTGTCCCTCTTCAACAACATCAGACGGCTTCTCTACATGGGAGTGTGAGAGCTGTGAAATGTGTACAAGTCCGTCGATACCGCCGATATCAACAAATGCGCCAAAATCAGTCAGGCGCTGCACTTTGCCATCAAGTACACTTCCAACTTCAAGAGACTGAAGAAGTTCTTGTTTTTTATTTGCTTGTTCACTTTCAACAACAGCACGGTGTGAAAGGATGACACGGTTTTTGTCACGGTCAAGCTCTACAACGAGCAGAGACAGTGTTTTTCCTTTATAGTCAGTGAAATCTTCAACGAAATGCGCTTCCACAAGTGATGCTGGAATAAAACCGCGAACGCCGATATCAACGACAAGGCCGCCTTTCACGACATCTTTCACTTCAGCTTCAAACACTTCTTTTGTTTCAAACTTTTTCTCAAGGTCTTCCCAAGCGCGGTCTGCATCAACAGCACGTTTAGATAAAATCAAAGCATCGTCTTCCACTTTTGTTACTTTCAGGTCAAGCTCGTCGTCTACTTTAACAACATCCGATGCTTTCTCTACATGAAGACTTGATAATTCACTGATTGGAATAATGCCAGACTGTTTGACATTGATAATTTCAACATCCACATGTTTGTCCTCTACCTTTGTCACAATCCCTTTAACTACATCTCCAACCTCTGGCACTTGAACATCAATTTGATTCATTTCCTCTGTCATTTGAATAACCTCCTTGGTCCAAACCTACACAGCTTAATTAAAACGGTTTGAAAGCTGAACATATAAACATGCCCGCTTTTTAGCCGAATATGTATTAAAGAATCATCCAAAAAAGTTTTTGAAAGTTTTTTGAATGATCAATAAAAAGTTTTATTAGTATTAACTTCTAATAAAAGGACAGGTTTGTCAAGCAATAACATTCTTTCTTCGTTGAAAAATTCAAAAAAAGTGCATTCGCCATTATCAGTGGGACTTTTGCTCCACTGCCTCAAGGATTTTATCAGCTACCTCTTGAATGGAAAGTGATGTCGTGTCGATTTCCAAAGCGTCTTCTGCTTTGCGCAGAGGAGATACTTCGCGCTCTGAATCAAGCTTGTCTCTTCTTGCAATTTCCTCAATCAATGTTTCATAGTTGACATCGTAGCCTTTTTTCACATTTTCTTCATAACGGCGTTTCGCTCTCTCTTCAACAGATGCCAAAAGAAAAATTTTCACTTCTGCATTTGGCAGCACGTGAGTCCCGATATCACGTCCATCCATAACGACGCCGCCTTTTTCCCCAAGCTGCTGCTGGCGCTTCACCATTTCTTCCCTGACGCTTCTATGCTTAGCTGCTATTGAAACTTGGTTGCTGACTTCGTCTGTTCTGATCGCCTCAGTTACATCGGTGCCGTTAACAAGCACTTTTTGTCCTTCTTTTGTTGTAACCAGTTCAATGTCCGTCCGCTTTAGCAGTTCAGCCAGTTTTTCTTCATTTGTCAGGTCAACGTTTTCTTGTAAAGCCGTGTACGTTATCGCCCGATACATTGCTCCTGTATCAATATATATGTACGATTTTTTCCCAGCCACAATTTTGGCAACGGTGCTTTTCCCCGCAGCTGCCGGGCCGTCAATTGCAATAGATAATTTCTTTTCCATAATTCCTCTCCTTGCTCTTTTCTCCTCTATGGATTGTATCACGAACTTTATGAAAAAGGGTGAAAAATTGATGAATAATTAAGGTTTGAAGGTTTCAATCCTATTGTTCTCCTCCATTTTATCCACCCCTTCATATTGAATCACTTTTGATACATAAGGTTCAATATGCTCATAGTGAAAAAGAATCTGTACACCAAGTAAAATGATGGCCTGAATGAACAATAATTTAATCAGCATCCGTTCAAATGTTTTCATCGGAGCACCTCCATCACAAATAGTATGGAAGTCTTTGCCGATGTTTATTCCACCCTTGCCTTTCTTCTCTTATTTAACTGACGCCGGATGCAATATTGAAGCAGGAACTGCTGGTCACTTGCTGCGATTCCTGTATACTCAAGGGTCATTTTACGTTTCCCTGATTTCGGGTCATCAAAGATTCGTCTGACAACGGCTTCTGTTTCTATTTGACGCGTGTTCTCCTCTTCAGACAGACTGATGATAAGTCGCAATGATTCCCCGGATTGAAAAGAAATGCCATCAGCTAAAATCACGGCGATGCCGCCTGCGCTGATGTTATAGGAAAGAGTGCGGAACTCTTCTTTATTTGCCGGCTGAATGTGCACATCCAATACCGCATCAGATCTTACATACTGGCGGCGCTGGATTCGTTTCATTTTATCACGGGGTGGCACTTCAAGACAGATCATTTGTAGTTTGTCCTTCACTTTACCTTTTATATGGCTTGTAAAACGATAAGGAACTTCGTCTTTGCCTACAAACTCTACCATTACTTCCATATCGTTATGTAAAATCACAGTTCGCCCTGTCACTATATCAACCGGATACGCAATCAAAAGCTCATTGTTTTCCATGCTGACTGCCTTGCTCTTTGCTTTTTTCAATTCATTTCCTTCTATATATTCTAAAAGTACATTTTCTCCAATCTCTATCATTGACTTCACTCTTTCGTATTCAATATACTCGCTTTTTTATTAAAGCACGTAATGAAAAAAAGGAAAAGACATTTAGTCCTTTCCTCCTGTTTTTTATAGGTCTTTATATATAGGTTCTGCATTTTTTAGTTTTTCAACCTTTTCTTCCGATCCGTCCTTGGCATTTATATACATTCTGAATGTGTCATTTTCAATTGTTCCGAGCAGTTCATAGCATAACACTTCTTGGCCAAGTTCATTTGTAATCAAAGCGAGCCTTGTCTCTCTCACTTGTACATTTTTATTTAATTTAGATTTTGCTTCTGCTTCAGTAATAGCCGGCTTAGGTATATCTCTTTTTCTATGGGCTGTTAGGAAATCTCTTGCTGAAAAGCCTACAACCTCACCGTCATCCAAGGCCACTTTCATACGAATCGCTTCCGGATACATCCGGACTTTATTTTCAACAGGAACATATGAAAATACGCCGATTTTATCATATTGGGCACTTTCATCAATTTCCAAATCATCTGTCTCATATCCATTTTTCTTTAAAAAGGCGAGTGCACGGTTCGATCCGTCATTCAAACTGATTTTCTGATCTTTCACTTCTCTGTTTTGGATCAAATATACCGGATGCCCGCCCTTTTTCGTAATATCCATATAAATCGCTGCTTTATGGTCTGGATCTTTCATGCTGATGCTATAAACGTCGCGATTTGTTTTTTTTCCGCTCTTTACCACTTTAATGGAATAATTGTCATCCGGGGCAAAGCGCTCAGCAATTTGTTTTGCTTCCTGTTCAGAAATTTGTTTTCCTTTCAGATGGTCGAAACCTTTCTCTTCTTTTTTGGTGCTGGTGAAACTCGGGCCAAGATCTGTTCCCGTGGAGAATGCACCAACATTTTTTTCAACAGTTTTAAAACTGTTGATAATCGTATTATCACTTTGTTTTTCATCAGAAGCCAGCGCCATCTCTACGTCCATCCAGCGAAGGTTTTTGCTCATGACAAGGTGCTGAACGTGACGCAGTTCATTTTGTATATCTTCGGACTGCTGATATAACTTATTTAGTGATGTATACTCGTTTTTATCAAGCGGTTTTTGATCCAAATCCCTGACTGACGTTTTATAACTGAAATCCCCGATCTTTGATAATAGCTCTTCTGTTTTGTTAAATGGCATTAATGTAAGCGGCAGCTGGCTGACGCTGTTATGAGCTTCAGATGTAATCCTCCACACGTCTATCAATGCAGGTGACAGTGATTTTTTGCTGTTCATGGCAAGAGTTGTTCCGATTTTATCATGAAGCTGATCCATTTGATAGGTAAGTTCATGAAACGCCCGCTGATAGTTATTTTCAGCATGAAGAAGAACTGCGTCTTTTTCCTGGTGCTCTTTGTATCCCCAGTAGCCTGTACCGACTATTGCAATACCAAGCACGGCGATTAAAATTCCTCTGATCATTTATCACACCTCTTTTTATGCTTTCTCATGTCCTGCTACTCACAGAAAATGTGTTTACCGATTCTTTTAATCTGCGGACGTCCCCAAATCCAAGCACTTGTAGCCGTATCAGGGTTAAAGTAATACAGCGCTTCCTCTGATGGGTCCCATCCATTGATGGCATCCAGCACTGCTTCTCTGGCCGTTTCATTCGGCTGCATGTAAATTTGCCCGTCGGCTACTGCTGTGAAGGCTAGCGGCTCAAAAATAACCCCCGCTACAGAATTCGGAAATAACGGACTGTTCAATCGGTTCAAAATGACTGCTGCAATGGCAACCTGTCCCTCGTACGGCTCGCCCCGGGCTTCACCATAAACTGCCTGAGAAAGGAGCCTGATATCATTGTTGGAAAATCCGCCAGGCATGTTAGCTGCGACCGCATCCTGTTTTCTTGCTTTTGCAGGTGTATTGTTTTGCTGTTGTTTATCCGCTTTAGGTTGCTGCGTTGTTTTTTCCGCAGGCTGTTTCTGCCTTGCTTCTGCTTGTTGTCTTGCCTTTTGTGTTGCAGTTTTTGATGGTTTCGTCTGGTATTTCAGCGGAATTTTTCCGTAATGCGTAAAGGTATTCCCTTTATTAAGCTGTTCCATGACATATTCACGATAGTATTTTGATTTAGATATTAAGGTTTGCTTTGTTTTAGCCCCGACAAGGCCGTCAACCTCTTTTAACCCGAATTGATCCTGAAAGTTTCGAACTGCCCAGTACGTTCCCCATCCATAAACCCCGTCAATTTTTCCGTTGTAGTATCCGTTGTACTGAAGGCGCGCCTGGAGTTCGACCACGTCATCCCCTGTTGCCCCTCTTTGAATGACCTGATTCGAAAAGGCAGAGATGGTTTCAGTATTGATAAACGTCGTTATTGTAAAGGAAAAAAGGATGAGACATGCCATAATCGATCCTTTGGACTTCATCTTTTCAAGCCTCCTACAGCAAATTTTTAAGTGTAATCGTATTTTCTGTAAAGAGGTTATTTTTATACACCCTTTCCTTGTTATCCCTCAGAACATAAAATCTCTTTTGATAAATCGACACACAAAAAAGCCGCACGATTACTGTGCGGCTTCTATACTTGCATCATATTAACGGAACGGGCTTTTTTCGCTTTTCGCAAACCAAACCACCATAAAAATAACATAAATGGAAACATATAATAAATCCAATTGCTGAGTGCTGTCAGGATAAAATCATACGATCCATGCAAAAGTGACGGGAGAGCTAAAGAAAGAACAAGCCACTTCACACGCGCCTTATCAGTGGAAAAACGGGCTTTCCCAAGGTAAAATCCCATAATAACGCCTATTAAGGCATGGCACGAAACAGGCAGGAGCGCCCTTACGAACGCATGCTCCACACCGTGGCCAATTAAATAAAGAATATTTTCGAGGGTAGCAAAACCGAGCGATACACTTGCCCCGTATACAATCCCGTCATAATGCTCATCAAAGTGGGCGTGAGGGTAAACACTGACCATCAGAATAAACCATTTTAATGATTCTTCCAAAAACCCTGAAGTTAAAAAAGAAACGAAAAAGCTTCCGCCTCCCACATTCTCTTTTTCAAGCACGTACTGGATAAACATTGTGGGAAATACAAGAACAACCCCTAGAAAAAACGACCGAAGCACCATATGTACAGGTTCGTTATCATACTGATCTTTTAAATAAAAATAACTTAACAGCGCGATGCCGGGAGCAATTCCTGCAGAGATGATTGCAAACATCAGGCAACCTCTTTCCTTTATATTCCTAAATCTATCCTACCATGTTGTTTATGATTTTACATCTGTCTGAACTTAAAAAAACAAAAAGAGCATACGATTTCATCATATGCTCCCCTTCTTTAATGATTTTCTCTTTTTGCGATTTCCGCTGCGATATGTCCTCCGTGAAATCTGCCGTTTTCAATAAATATTTCATTTGCATTGTTCCCTGCAGCAATGACCCCTGCAATAAAAATACCTTTAACGTTCGTTTCCATCGTTTCTTCATTGAAAAACGGGCGTCCTGTTTCTTCATCAATTTTAACACCCATTTTTTCAAGAAATTGATGGTCGGGATGATAGCCTGTCATCGCAAATACAAAATCATTTTTAATGGTGATGAGTTCCTTTTCGCCGGAACGGAATACAACTTCATCCTCGGTGATTTTTTCGACACTAGCGCCAAATTCCATACGGATTGTACCGTTTCTGACGAGTGATTCAAATTCAGGCAGAATCCATGGCTTAATGCTTGGCGAATACTCCTTGCCCCTGTATAAAACTGTGACACGCGCTCCAGATTTTACGAGTTCAAGGGCAGCGTCTACACTTGAATTTTTCCCGCCGATGACGACAACATCTTTATCAAAGTATGGATGGCCTTCTTTAAAATAATGAAATACTTTCGGCAAATCCTCACCGGGTACATTCATATAGTTTGGATGATCATAGTAGCCTGTTGCAATAATACAATATGACGTCGTGTAGGTTCCTTTTGACGTCTCTATAACGAATGTATTGTTTTCCGCTTTCGTTACTTTATGCACCATCTCAAACGCATTTACACGGATGTTTTTCCTTTTGACGACTTCCCGGTAATACGACAGCGCCTGAATTCTGACAGGCTTTCTGTTTTCCGTAATAAATGCCACGTCTCCGATTTCAAGCTTTTCACTTGAGCTGAAAAAGGTTTGATGCGTCGGATAATTGTAAATACTGTTAACGACATTTCCTTTTTCGATGACGAGGGCATCAATGCCAATTTGTTTTAGGTGAATGGCAGCAGATAGTCCGCAAGGTCCTCCGCCTATAATTATTGCTTTTTCATGAATCATTTCCGTCAACTCCTGCGATTGGCAATTCACTTCATATTTTTCTATTTCCGAATAAAAAAATCTCCTATTTTATCATAGGAGATTTTTTATTTTTATGCAAATCATCAACTTATATCCAGCCTCTAAAACGCGAAGCTTCAGCCATTTTGCGAACGCCGACCATATAAGCAGCGAGTCTCATGTCAATTCTTCGGTTTTTAGCCATTTCATAAATATTGTTAAATGATTTGATCATCATTTTTTCTAATTTTTCTTCTACCTCTTCTTCACTCCAGTAGAAGCCTTGGTTATTCTGAACCCATTCAAAGTAAGAAACTGTTACGCCCCCGGCACTTGCAAGCACGTCTGGTACAAGCAAAATGTCCCGGTCCGAAAGAATTTTTGTTCCTTCAAGCGTTGTTGGCCCATTTGCCGCTTCAACGACAATTTTAGCCTGGATATTATGGGCATTTTCTTCTGTTATTTGATTTTCGATCGCAGCAGGAACGAGGATATCACAATCCAGCTCCAGCAGCTCTTGGTTCGTAATGGTATCGTTGAAAAGCTTTGTTACGGTACCGAAGCTGTCGCGGCGGTCGAGTAAGTAATCAATATCGAGGCCCTCAGGATCATAAAGTCCGCCATACGCATCTGAGATACCGACAACCTTTGCTCCTGCATCATGCATAAATTTCGCCAAATAGCTTCCCGCGTTTCCGAAGCCTTGGACAACGACACGGGCACCTTTAATATCTATGCCTTTTTTCTTAGCCGCTTCTTTAATACAGATGGTTACACCTTTTGCTGTCGCAGATTCTCTCCCATGAGATCCGCCAAGCACAAGCGGCTTGCCTGTAATAAATCCAGGCGAATTAAATTCATCAATTCTTGAATACTCATCCATCATCCAAGCCATGATTTGTGAGTTTGTAAATACATCCGGCGCCGGCACGTCTTTTGTCGGGCCGACAATTTGGCTGATTGCTCTGACATACCCTCTGCTCAGACGCTCCAGCTCTCTAAACGACATATCCCTTGGATCACAAACAATTCCGCCTTTACCACCGCCATATGGAAGATCAATTATGCCGCATTTTAAACTCATCCAAATAGAAAGCGCCTTCACCTCTTTTTCTGTTACGTTCGGGTGAAAACGTATCCCGCCTTTCGTCGGACCGACAGAGTCATTATGCTGCGCACGGTAACCTGTAAAAATCTTTACTGAACCGTCGTCCATACGAACAGGTATTTTTACCGTTAATAATCTCATCGGCTCTTTTAACAGTTCGTATACTTCTTCTGGATATCCCAATTTTTCCAGAGCCTTATGTATTACGGTTTGGGTTGATTTTAATACATCAAGTTTGTCCTCTTCTGTATGACCGGTGTTTCGATCGGCTGCCATTTGAGTTAACCTCCTAGAATCTTCTGTTTCTCACATGCTCCCTTTCAGAGAATAGTATACACCTTCATATGATCTATGCATAGAATAAACGTTATGTTTTTCCATGTTTTTAACGAAAAAAAACTGCTGTGAAATCAGCAGTCTTCCGTTGCATTCTTATGAGAAATGAGTCTGTATCGTCTCAACGGCATTACCGTCCATAATGAGCTTACCATACTCTTGCAAGCGATAAATCGTTAAAGTTGTCGGATTGCCGTATTCCGCCAGAACCGCCACAACCCCTTCAGCCGTATGCGATCCCAGATCTTCAAGGCTTAAAAAGTACTGTCCGTCATAGTGGTAGACAGTTCCCCCATTGATACCGATTCGCTGTAAGCTTTCTGAAAGCTGAATGATATCTTCAAAGGAATGGAATTGATAAATGATGTCCGCACTTTCATCAAGCTTGACTTGCATTTCGATGTAATCATCATCATACTCATCGTCTTCTGAATCGGCGTCTTGGTTCTTTGTTACGATCACAACCATCCCTTGTGCTTGGAGAGAATACACTTCCACTGCAATCGGTCCATTCGCTTCAAAGCCGAGCTCTGTATTAGCTTCATTCATCATATCTTTAAATAACTGGTGGACTTTAAATGAGTCCTTCCAGAGGTCTTCTTTTGTCAATCCCCGGTCTGTCAAATCATCGAGGGTCAAAAAGATTTTGATCTTATTATAATTCAGACGCTCAAGCCGCATAACGTTCCCTCCTGCCTCTACTTGCACACAAATCATATAACACATTATATGAGATGATGAGTCATAGGTTCTTAATTGTTATCAGTTTACACTGAGTTCACTAGTAAGACAAGCACAATGCAGTTTTTATTGCCCATATGGATTTTTGCTTTTGAGAAGTTATTCTGGCGCACAAAGAGTCACAATGTGTGTTTCCGGCTCAGCACCTAAACGAAGAGGCACTTTTGTTGTGCCATATCCGTTGCTGATGAGATACGCTGCATTTTTAACAATGCCTGTTCTCCCGAGTTCATACGGGCCGAATTTTCCAAACCTGATCTGACCTCCGTGGGTATGTCCGCTGAATATCGCATCAATACCGTCAGCTTCATTAATTTGTTCATGAATCTCCGGGTTATGACAAACCAGAATATTCAGCTGGCTTTTGTCGAGTTCTTTAATGGCTTCCTCATAATGATCCATCTCCATCCTGATATCATCAACTCCGGCAATCGCAATGGTATGGCCGTTGTACGAAAACGGAACTGACTCATTCCTCAGAGTGATGACACCGTGCGCTTTGAAAATGGAATACAGCTTATGCTGCCTGACTTCATAATCATTATTCCCCCATACAAACACGACAGGAACCCCGAAAGCCGCGAGCCTTTTGATGTTCTCCTCGATTCTCATACTGGGCACTCCGCCCTCGGCTAAATCACCGCCGATGATAACCAGGTGAGGGGCATGGCATCGCGCTTTTTCTAAAAGGTCTTCATCGATGAGACGTTTGTGAATGTCCGAAATAAAAAAGATTGTAAGAGGCGGCTTGCCCTTCATTTTTGATAAAGAAAACGTATGTGTTTTCAAATGGTTGCCTTTTGCTGTTGAATACATTTTTGCCGTCATTGCCGCTGCCGCCACAGTTAGCACACCGGCAATTTTTACTGATAGCTTCATAAAAACTCTCCATTCTTTTAGAACTTATCAATAAGACGGGCAATAAAAAAAGACGTTTCTATCGTTTGAGAAAACGCCCGATTTTATTTACTTTCAAAATATAGATTAATGTCATATTTGTGCTTCATCATTTGAAAAACAGATTCTCTCGCCTTCCATTTATCCGGCTGCGGCCAAAGATCAGTGCTTTTCTGAATAATTTCGCATCTCAGTTTATGAAAATCGCCCTCAGCTTTTTCTTCCTTTTTCTTAAAATAATATGAAGTGCAGTATGCAAAAGCGGTTGCCATCATCCAAAATAAATAAAAGGTATGGCTAAGCATTTCTTGAAGAACGAGCTGAGGCGCCGGGCTTTTGATCATAATCATAATACACAATAAGCCTAAACAGATGAGTGAAGTCCATCGCCATCTGCGACATTGCGTTGCATAATTTTCAAATTTTTGTTTTCGTTTCACCAGCGCTTGGAGCATCTGTTTGGTCGGCGCGTCTGTATACTGATCCATCTGATTCCATAAGGTTTCCATACGCTTCACACCTTGTCCATTTTCATTGCTACAATATATGAGCGGAAAATAAAAAAAATGCCCTATTCATCCATTAAGGGGATGTCCAAAACTTGTCCGGTGTAAACATCATTTCCGTTCAGATGATTATACACACGAATTTTTTCTTCTCCCGACCGGCTTTTATAATACTTCATAGAAATGCGGTACAACGTTTCTTTCTTTTGGACGGTGTGCTTGACAACGCGTTTCGGCTCATATTGAACTGGTTCAGCGGACTGCTGTACTTCCGATGCTGCTTCTTGTTGGGGAGAGGAAGCAGCCGCTGCGGTTGCTTCCTCCTTATCTGCTGAATGTTCTTTTTCCGCTACAGCAGGCTGTTTCTTATCAGTTGTTGTTTTTGCAGGCTCTTTTGCCTTTGTATCCTCAGACTTTTTTTTTGACTCTTGCTGCAGTGCGGTCTCTTTGGACTCTTGGGCCTCTTTGTTATCTGCGGTATCATTTTTATCCTCTGGTTTCGGCACAACCTCATATTTGCTTTGGCTGCTGTCGATAAAAACATCTTCATAATCGTTATGATTATCCGGGTGGCTTTTTAGATAAAATAAGGTGACTAACACGATAACCGGCACAAATACAAATAATACAGCGAGTACAGTGAATAATGGCGTTTTTGTTTTGCCTTGCTTTTTTTTCTGTTCTCTTTGTTTTTTTACAGATTGTCTTGTCGGAAGGCTTTCTCCATCATCATCGACATAATCGTCCGCCAATGCGGCGGCGTTTTGATCTTCATAAAGATTCTGGGCTTTTCTTCTCTCTACTCTCGACATGTTCGTCATGTATATCCCTCCTCACATGTTCAAAACGAATCTGACAGGCAAACACAGCATCAATGATAAAATGTGCCGTCACCGGAACAAATAAGTTACCGGTCCATTCATATATCAGACCGAGCAAAAAGCTGATTGCTGTCACCATGATAAATAACAGCCATTTTGACAAATATCGAAAGTGCAGAACGGCAAATACAATGCTGGCAGCCCATAAACCGATATGAGTCTGAAGCACTCCTCTGAATAACATTTCTTCCGCGAAAGCAATCAGAAGCGTTAAAAATATAATATGAGGGATTGACCTCTTACTGAATATTTTTTTATTGATTCCGCCGTCATCATATAAATGAGGCGGACACCATTTCATTACTGCCATATCGGCTAAAATAACAATAACCGCAACAGAAACACCATACCATATGATTCGCATATCGCGAATATCCCAGAGCTTTAGTACGTCCCTTGCATCCGTAAAAAAGAACAATCCAGCTCCAGTTGCGACGATGATGATCAAAAGCTGCGTCAAATATAACTGCTTCAGCATATCACGGTCAGACATATACTGAATGAAATCCTTTTGCTGTTTCAGTTCAGCTCACCTACAGTCTGCAAGCTGAATATCCGTTGCAATTCCGAACTCCAGCTGTCTAATGGCGCCTTTTTACTCCGTTCTCCTTTTTGTTCATACAAGGATAGATCAAAACCGCAATGTGAACAGCACGGGAGGTTTCCGTCATCAGGCTCGTATGATTCATCAAAATAGGTTAACATAGATTGCCTTAAACAGCCATCACGCTGAAGCAGAAAAGATACGCGGCGCATTTTTTCCAGCTTCAGCTCCATGCGATATGAAATCTCCCGCTTTATCAGTTCAATTGATGTTTTCCCCTGCATAAAGAGATGAATCATCATACGGGCTTGTGTCTCTCCGACACCATACTGCATTAATACATCACGCAGCCTTCTCTCATCCCGCTCCTCCGTCTCCTCAAGCACACGGATCACATTGGCGATTTCTTCATCTGTAACACTCTCCATTTGGATAATCTGCTCCTGCAATTCAAAATCCCCTGGCGCCCGCAGCAAAATGCTGACACTAGGTTTTCCATCGCGTCCCGCTCTGCCGATTTCCTGCATAAAAGCTTCAGCCGTCTGCGGGAGGTGAAAATGAATCACATATCTGATATCAGGTTTATCGACACCCATTCCAAACGCATTCGTACAACATATCACATCAAGCTGATTATGAATAAACTGCTGCTGAATTAAAATCCTGTCGCCAGACTCCATACCGCCATGGTAAAAGTCGGCTCTGCTGCTCGTTTTGCTTTTAATTTCACCCGCTAATTCCTCAGCCCATTTCCGTGTCGGGCAATAAACAATTCCCGGACCTTGCAGGTTTTCAACCAGCTGAATGACCCTATTTATTTTTTCGGCAGTATCCGCCGCATTTTCCACCCTGAGCGCGATGTTTGGTCGATTGACTGAGTTGAGATGCCGTTCGGCATGCTGCAGTTCTAGCAGGTTCATGACATCTTGCAGCGTATCCTTTGTAGCTGTAGCGGTCAATGCAAGAACCGGAGGGTGCCCAAGTTTTTTTCTCAGCTGTCCAAGCTTTGAATAGTCAGGCCTGAAATCATGCCCCCATTCAGATATGCAATGTGCTTCATCAATAACGAATAGGCTGATGGGGACGGTTTTCAATTTTCCCAATACATATGGCGACTGCAAAGCCTCGGGAGACAAGTACAAAAATTTATAGCGGTGAATATGCTCCAAAACGAATTGTCTTTCCTGTCTGCTAAGCATGCTGTTCAAAGCGGCAGCACGTTTTTCCCCCCGTGCTTTTAGCTGCTGTACCTGATCCTCCATTAAAGAAAGCAATGGAGAAACGATTAATACCATGCCGTCAAGCATATAGCCAGGGAGCTGGTAGCAAAGCGATTTTCCTCCCCCAGTCGGAAGCATCGCAATGGTATCCTTCCCGCTGAGTATGCTTCTAATAATGTCCTCCTGCCCGCTTTTAAAGGAAGTAAAACCAAAAAATTGATGTAACGTTTGCTGTAATTTAGTCATATTGCTGCACCTGCTTTGTTAATGCCAATCTGATTTGAAAGTAGCTGAACCGCTGCTCCAGCCCGTCTCTAATTTGTTTGATTTTGTTCGTCCGCATCCGTTTGGCAAACTCTGCAATTTGGAGCTGGTCTTCCGCTGATACATAGTCATCAATCATAAACGCAGGCTCGTGAAGAGAAATCTCGACAATATGGTCTTCGATGGTCGCTGTTTTCAGCTTTCTGATTTCAGCAATACGATGTATCGGAATCCCTTGTTTGATCATCTGCCATGTTTTCCTCGTTGACTCTGTCAGGGCATTATCTAAATGTACATCAGAAAGGAGATCCTTTAACAAAGTATCTTCACACTCCGGAAGAGAATGAATAAAATAATGTACCGAAGCCCAAAACATGATATAAACATACCATTCATCTTCTTTCAGCGTGTCAGCAAGCTGCCTGCTCGTATAACCGATCCTATCGTAAGAGGTTAAGGAGTAGACAAAAATTTGCGCTGCTTTGTCATCAACCTTATGTAAATGAGACTCCAGCATGGCAAAAAGACTGCTTGCCATCTCTATATGATCCGTATGCCGGGACAGGTATTTCTTTACCCAATGAAGTGTCTTATAATCCTTTGTGACAGGGATATACTGCCTGCTCCCTTGCAGTTTATGAGATAAGACCTGCACAAGCAGCGAAAGCCTTTTCCAAAGCACGCCGGCAGCAGGCTGATAATAAGCGCCGTGGCAATGTTCGGGCCAAGGCCGTTCACAAAGGGCTTGCCTTAATGCTGCTGCGCCGCTGGATGTCACTTTGTATGTATCTGTTTCAGACATTGATTCGAGATATGAATGCTGTTCGAGCTTGGTGAGTGACGCTGAAATATCGCTTCTCGAACATTGCGCCGCCATTCCAAAATACTTTGCAGTCTGAAATAAGCCGGCATCTTGAATGGTTTGTGACGATCTTTTGCCTTTGAATAGGTGAAAAACAGCGCTTCCCGACCGTTCTCCGTTTATTTTCCAAAGGCAATCGAGAACCATAATATCGAAGTAATTTAACGACAACCTATCCACCCACATTCTTCCTGACAAAAATCGTTGATTTACTCTCTTTATTTTAACAGATTTTAAGCAGAAATCGACGTTTAAAGTCATCATTAAGGGGGATGTTATGTAGATAACCCCTTATGTGATAAGCATTCTCAATCATTTTTCTGTTGAAATGTGGCAGCAACATCATTACAATAAGTAAGAGGAATAGGTGTTAAATTGATTAAATAAAAAGATTGATCCATTTGTTCCACCAAGAACAATCTGGGAGGTTTTATTCATGGCAAAGTACACAATCGTAGACAAAGATACATGTATTGCATGCGGCGCTTGCGGAGCTGCTGCACCAGACATTTACGATTACGATGATGAAGGCATCGCGTTCGTAACGCTTGATGAAAACAAAGGCGTTGTCGAAGTTCCTGAGGTACTGGAAGAAGATATGATTGATGCATTTGAAGGATGTCCTACTGATTCCATCAAAGTGGCGGATGAGCCATTTGAAGGCGACCCGCTTAAATTTGAATAGAAGAAACAAAAAAGCTCCCCTGCGGGAGCTTTTTTTATTTAATGGATATGTGCGCTTCGCTGCTGTTCAATCCATGGCTTAAGCTTGATGAAAATCAGTGAGAATACAATCGTAATCACAATGCCTTTTATAATGTTAAAAGGAAGGATGCCAGCGACGACCGCTGTTTTCAGCGCGCTGTCAGATAATGCCGGCGAATGTAAAAACCACGTGTATGCCGGAAGAATCAGAACATAATTTAAAATACTCATCAAAATGGTCATTGCTGCAGTACCTAAAAGCAGGCTGACAGCTAAGCCCTTTGTTGAATTCAGCTTTTTAAATAAGAAAGCAGTCGGCAATATAAAGAGTGTTCCTGCGATAAAATTCGCAATTTGCCCTACAGGAACCCCGGCCATGCTTCCCTGAATGATATATTGAAGAACGTTTTTTATCGCTTCTACGGCAATACCCGCTAAAGGCCCGTAAATGAGAATAGCAATAATAGCGGGCACGTCGCTAAAATCAATTTTCAAATAATCCGGTAGACCCGGAAACGGGAAATTCAACAGCATCAAAACAAATGCAATGCTGCTCAGCATACTGATCACAACTAATTTTTTTACTTTCACTTCACTCTCTCCTTTTCGATCACATCTTACTCGAAAACGGAAAGGTTCTTTTCCAGCCAATAAAAACCCCGCTTCATGTATAAAAGCGGGGTTTTGAAAATTAGGCTAGGCAAAGAAACGTTTGAAAATCCAATTTCAAAACGCTTATGAACCTCCATCTTCTCCCATCCAGACTGTACTGTCGGCTCCGGAATCTCACCGAATCCTGCTGTAAAAACAGCTCGCGGGCTTAGAGCCATCGGCTCATCACCGCCGGTAGGGAATTTCACCCTGCCCCGAAGATTGATCATATGAATTTAGTTCCATTATAAACGATAACTGGTTGGCTGTATAGAGAATTGCTTCAAATTATATATAATACCTGAAAGCTATAAAAACATTGATTTTTAAGCTTTCCTTTTATCCTTTACTGCGTCAATACACGTTGACACTCTATTGAGAATATGTTAAATTATCAGATATTTAGTTTGTCAATTTAGGAGGAAATCTAACGATGTTTCGAGTATTGGTCTCAGACAAAATGAGCAACGACGGCTTACAGCCACTTATTGAATCAGATTTTATTGAAATAGTTCAAAAAAACGCAGCAGATGCAGAAGATGAATTACATACTTTTGATGCTCTTTTGGTGCGAAGTGCGACAAAAGTAACAGAAGACCTTTTTAAAAAAATGACCTCTTTAAAAATTGTCGGAAGAGCCGGTGTCGGTGTAGATAATATCGATATTGACGAGGCGACTAAACACGGGGTTATCGTGATTAACGCTCCAAACGGCAACACCATTTCGACAGCTGAGCATACATTTGCGATGATCTCTTCATTAATGAGGCACATTCCTCAGGCTAATATCTCAGTAAAATCCAGAGAGTGGAACCGCACAGCTTACGTCGGTTCAGAGCTTTATGGTAAAACGCTTGGGATTGTAGGATTAGGCCGAATCGGAAGCGAAATTGCACAGCGTGCGAGAGCATTCGGTATGACCGTTCACGTTTTTGATCCTTTCTTAACTGAAGAAAGAGCGAAAAAAATCGGCGTAAACAGCCGTTCATTTGAAGAAGTGCTTGAAAGCGCGGATATTATTACCGTTCACACGCCTTTAACTAAAGAAACAAAAGGATTATTGAATAAAGAAACGATTGCAAAAACGAAAAAAGGTGTTCGCTTAATTAACTGCGCGCGAGGCGGTATTATCGATGAAGCAGCGCTTCTCGAAGCTTTGGAAAGCGGGCATGTTGCCGGAGCGGCGCTTGACGTTTTTGAAGTTGAACCGCCAGTTGACAATAAACTCGTTGATCATCCATTAGTCATTGCCACTCCTCACTTAGGAGCATCGACTAAAGAAGCTCAGCTAAATGTCGCGGCTCAAGTGTCAGAAGAAGTTCTGCAGTTCGCAAAAGGTCTCCCTGTTATGTCAGCTATCAACCTGCCTGCCATGACAAAAGATGAATTCGCTAAGATTAAGCCTTACCATCAAATCGCTGGAAAAATTGGCAGCCTAGTATCCCAATGCATGAAAGAACCCGTACAGGATGTTGCCATTCAATACGAAGGTACAATTGCCAAACTTGAAACATCGTTCATTACAAAAAGCCTTCTGTCAGGCTTTTTAAAACCGCGCGTTGACTCAACTGTTAACGAAGTCAATGCCGGGGGTGTCGCAAAAGAACGCGGCATCAGCTTCAGTGAAAAAATTTCCTCTTCTGAATCTGGATACGATAACTGCATCAGCGTAAAAGTGACAGGAGACCGCAGCACCTTTACTGTGACAGCTACGTATATTCCTCATTTCGGAGAACGTATTGTCGAGATCAACGGATTTAATATCGATTTTTATCCGACGGGTCACCTGGTATATATCCAGCATCAGGATACAACAGGTGTCATCGGCCGAGTAGGACGTATTCTCGGAGATAACGATATTAACATTGCAACCATGCAGGTTGGCCGTAAAGAAAAAGGCGGAGAGGCCATCATGATGCTTTCCTTTGACAGACATCTTGAAGATAAAATTGTGAAAGAACTAACAGATGTTCCTGATATTGTGTCTGTGAAGCTCATTGATCTTCCATAATCTAAAAAAACTCAAGCTATAAAGCTTGAGTTTTTTTATTGTTCTATTTTCATGTGTTTTTGTGCAAAATCTCTAAGACATGCCTCAGCTCAGAAACAGGTATTTGACCAGGTGCCGATGCCTCTTCTCCCGCGCCAAAAGTACAAGCTGATCCAAAAACTTCACCGCTCAGCCTGCTGATCAGCCCTGTTGCAGCCATTGACATTGTAATAATCGGACGGTCTGCATATCTTGTTTTCATTGTATGCGTCGCATCCAGCAGTGTTAAGAGATCTGCTGTATCATTCGGCATGACAGCCATTTTTGGAATATGCGCTCCTAAATCCTGCATTTTTCGAAGCCTTGAAAGAATCTCATCTTTCGCAGGCGTTTTCTCAAAATCATGATTTGACATCACCACATAGACATTGTTTTCTTCCGCCAGCGACACTAACGCTTTCACATTTGCATCTCCTGAAAATAATTCAACGTCAATAAGATCGATGTCTTTTGTTTGGACTGCCGCTTCCAGCAAAGCAATATAGGAGCTTTCATCCATTTCCATGTTCCCGCCTTCTTTATGGGTTCTGAATGTAAATAGAAACAGCTTGTCTGCTAAAGACTCCCGAAGTTTTGAAATCATCTTCGTGACGGCTTCTTTGTCATTTGCTTTTTCAAATACGTCGACTCGCCACTCCACAATGTCCGGTTTGAGTACTTTTACAGCTTCTGCTTCGTTCAAAATTTGTTTTTCCGTTTTTCCCATCAGCGGAACGATGATTTTCGGCATCCCTTCTCCGATAGAAACTCCTTTGATTGTTAACACGTTCACTCGTCTCAAATCCTTTCAATCGTTACCTTGTTTTATTATACACGTACAACTATTTTTTTGAAAATTTCTATTATATGAACAGCAACTAAAAAAGAGCCTGAAAGGCCCTTTTTAGTTTAAGGAAATCGGATTTGGAGCAGCGGGTACCGGAATTGCATCTGATACATTATATCTGCCGATTTTTTTTGTTCTGGTTTCCGTAAAGGTCACTTCATTAAAGCCAAACTCTTTTGCCGTTAAAAGAAGTCCTTCAAGCATTAAGATACCGGCAATAGAATCCTCAACTTCTGAGTCTTTTGAGAAGCGGATATATAAGTGTTTCTGTTTCTTCGTTACAGATTTGACTGCACCCGCTTGAATTAGGGGTATTGTACCTTTTTGGCTGCTCGATTCCATATCCTTAATCGCTTCTTTTACTGTATCAAATGTATTTTCTGACGGAACGAGAAAGTCTTGTCCTTGTTTATTTTGGTACAAGTAGTAGGCTCTTTTCGACTGTTTTGGAATACGAATTTCTGTAAAAGCTCCATATGAGCCAATAATGGCACCGCCCTCATTTTGATCCGATAAAAATTTGATTTTTTCATAAGGACTCCATTTTAGGGATTCTTTCAGCAATTTTTTTAACAGTGTATCATCTTTTACAGAAAAAGCCTCAATGGGCTGATGGACTCGTACACTTAATTCCTTTTGCCTTTGATTTTCCTTTACCTCCACTTCATCTATGAAGGATGGGATCGTAATGGCATGATCAAGGATACCCAGTTCACCACTTTCAAACAGCATATCCTGTATCGTTTGGTCTTCGTTTGTTTTTTTGATGCTGATGGGTATGATTGCGGATGTTTTGGCATCAGCAATTGCTACAGTGATGTAATTGTTCTGTTCCTTTTCAGGAACAACAAATGAATTCTGATCCAGGGATGATCCAGCTTTTGGGCTGTCTGCTGTCTCTGTTTTTGTCACAGTGTTCTCTTGGGACGCTTCTTTTTGTTGAGGCTGTGCCTGGTCAAAGAAATGAGGAGTTATAATGAAGGCGATATAAACCGCAATTGCAGCGGCACATGCGGGGCCAATCCACCTAACAGCAGGCTTTTTTTTGCTTTTTGCCATCGTCAGCCGCTTGTAAATATCCTGTGGCGAACGATGGTCTTTAACTGCCGGAAGTTGACTTAACAACTCCTTTATCTGTTCTTCGTTCCATTCTGACTTCATCATCCATTAGCTCCTCCCTCAAAAGCTCCATATGTTTCCGAAGTACTTTGAGCCCTCTGTGTTGGGTCGTTTTGACTTTGCTTTCCGAGAAGCGCAGAGCATTGGCTGTTTCCTGAATTGAATATCCATGAATAAACCGCAAGATAATCACAGCTCTTTGATCGATCGTGCATTGATCAAGCGCAGCATAAATTTCCCGGACATTTTCATGTTGAACCGCAAGTTCGTCCGGAAGCAATTGCTGATCTCTGACATCCTGTGTATCCCAATCAAATGTGCCGAGTATACGCTGTCTGATCGTCTGCTGTTTACGGAACCAGTCTATCGCAACATGGCGTGCGATTGACAAAAGCCATGTTTTTTCACTGCTTCTTCCTTCAAACGTATGATAAGAATTTAATACCCGAATATAAACCTCCTGCAGAAGATCTTCTGCCTGGCTTTTATCCTTTACCATATAAAATAAAAATTGATACAAATCTTGATGATATGTGTCATATAACAATTGAAAGGTTTCTTCCATTTGAAACCCCTCCGTTCACTTTTTTGTCGTATTAATAGCTTGAAAAGTTACATTACAACTATATTACGAGAAACTGGAATTTGGAAGGGAATTTATATTAACATATCCTTAAATTTTATTAATATTGGCTCTTAAAAAAACACCCGCTCGATTAGCGGGTGTTTCTTATGGAACAAGATTCTTCGGCAAATTCAGACTCGATTTTATGGTTTTGTCGGAATATAAAATGTAAATGTCGTTCCTTTATCCATTCGACTGTGCACCGTAATCGATCCGTTGTGGGCTTCCACGATATTTTTTACGATAGCTAGCCCAAGACCGGTTCCTGCTCTGCCTCTTGTTCGCGCTTTATCTGCCTTGTAGAACCGCTCAAAGATAAATGGCAGATCTTCTTCCGGAATGCCAGATCCAGAGTCTTTGATATCAATTTTCAATCCATCCTTCACAGTATGGACTTCAATGGAAACACTGCCGCCGGATGAAGTATGCCGCAGCGCATTATCGATCAAATTGGTAAATACCTGCTCCATCTTGTCTTCATCAAACATAAATTCCTCTTCTGTGAGAGAAATGTCTTGATGTAAAGTAATATTTTTTTCTTTAGCAACACCGGAAAATTTCCGAATGATCTTCTCTAAAAATTCATCAACATTGATTTTTTCATAATGCAAGCCTGTATGGCCTGACTCCATTCGGGCTAAATCAAGCAAATCATTGACTAGACGGCCCATTCGCAACGATTCGTCATAAATGATTTGAGCAATTTCTTTCCGGTCTTCTTCTGAACTTGCAATGTCATCGACAATTGCTTCACTGTACCCCTGAAGCATAGAGATCGGTGTTCTCAACTCATGGCTGACATTTGCGATAAAGTCCTCCCGCAGCTTATCAAGGCGCCGCTCTTCAGTCATGTCACGAAGCACAGCAACCGCTCCTCTGACATGCGATTCCGCATAAAGCGGCGACATCAAGAGCACCCATGATCTGCCTTGCAGCGTCATCTCAATCATTTGTTCTTTTTCAGTGCTGACAGCGTTTTGGAACAGCTCTTTTGCTTCAGGCGGAAGGTTATCGCCTTCTTTGATATTCATATTCTGCTCATAATACCACGCCTGAAGAAACCGTTCAGCCGGAGGGTTTGTCACAAGAATTGTACCATCGATATTAATAGTAATGACGCCGTCAGCCATACTGCTTAAAATATTAGAAAGCTGCTCTTTTTCTTGATTGAGCGCATTAATATGAAAGTTAAGCTGCCGGCCCATTTGATTAAAAGCGGTTGCCAGTTCACCGATTTCATCTTGGGTTAAAATCGGGATTTTTGTATCGAACTTGCCCTTCGCCAAATCCTGTGCGCCTTCTCTCATTTTTCGGAGCGGGTACGTGACCCTGCTTGATAAAAAGAAAGCGAAAAACGTCGTCAGTACAATCGCAATCCCCGCGGCAAGAAAAATATAGCGGGTCGTGTGTTTGGTTGTATCTTTAACGGCAAGCAAAGACTGGGATAAAAAGACCATGCCTTTCTTTCCGTCTTTTTCATACGGGACACCTACAATCAGGCGTTCATTATCCGTGTCTGTATTGCTCAGCCCCGTTCGTTTGCTTACTTTTTTATGGTCTTGGAGAGCTCTATTTAAGTCTTTGTCATGCTGTATTTGCTCAACCGTAATGGACGACAGCCGATTTTTATCATTCGGAGAATACCAATACTTTTTCTCATCCTGAACGATGGCAATGCTTGTTAAGTTATCAGCGAGCTCCCAAGTAATTGATCTTGCCAGTGCCTGGTCCTCGTGATTTTCTATGATGACAGCAACTTTATTCGCAAGCTGTGTTAAATCATTCTCGGCTTCTTCCACATGGTAATTCTCAATAAATTCTAGCAAAAGAACCGTCAAAATGAATAATACGATCAAGACGAGTGAAAGGATCGTAAACCACAGCTTGCCTACTACGCTTTTCCAAAATTTCATTCAGCGCCTACCTCAAATTTATAGCCTACACCCCATACGGTGACAATTTTTTTCGCAGCTTCCGGAGATACCTTGTTCAGCTTCTCTCTCAAGCGTTTAACGTGAGTGTCTACTGTCCGCAGATCACCAAAAAACTCATATTGCCACACTTCTTTCAGCAACTTTTCCCGATCATACACTTTATCAGGTGTTTTCGCTAAGAAGTATAGGAGCTCATACTCTTTCGGCGTCAGGCTTACTTCTGTTCCATCAGCCATTACGCGATGGGCATCATGGTCAATGGACAGATGTGAAAACACGAGTACATTTTTCGTCGGTGTATTGGCATTCAAATAAGAGGTTTGGGATGCTCTTCTCAAAAGGGCTTTTACCCGCAGCACGACTTCTCTCGGGCTGAACGGCTTGACAATATAATCATCTGTTCCCGCTTCAAATCCCTGCACCCGGTTTGCTTCTTCTCCTTTTGCAGTCAGCATGATGATTGGTGTCGCTTTTTTCTCCCGAACTTGCCGGCACACTTCAATTCCGTCAGTCCCCGGCATCATCAGATCAAGCAAAATTAAGTCATAATTGGCTTCAAGCCCTTTGGCAATGGCTTCATCACCATTTTCCGCTTCGTCTATGACATAATTTTCACGTTCAAGGTACATTCTTAAAAGGCGGCGAATTCTGGCTTCGTCATCAACTACTAATATTTTGGTTTCGTTCGTTTGGTCCATCGTTTTCCCCCTGCTTTCCTTCTGTTACTTTCATTTTATCAAATCATGAGAAAGTTTGAGAACTGTGTCGCTTTCTAAGGACTATGCATAAGAATGAAGTCCGGCAAGCACTAGATTTACGAATATTAAATTAAACATAATAATAGCAAAACCGATTACGGCCAGCCATGCTGACTTCTCACCGTGCCAGCCTCTTGACAGTCTTAAGTGCAAGTAAGCGGCATAGAACAAAAACGTGATCAGCGCCCATACTTCCTTCGGGTCCCAGCCCCAAAATCTGGTCCACGCGAGCTGAGCCCAAATCATCGCAAAGATCAGCGCGCCGAGCGTAAAGATTGGAAACCCGATGGAAACGGCCCTGTACCCAACCTCATCCACCAGATCAAGATTGACGTTTTTTACAAGCGGATGTAACAGAGCGCTAATTCTTTTTCTGATGATCAGACGAAGCGCGCCATACAAAACAAGCCCTGCTCCAAATGACCAAATCACTGTGTTCACCTTTCTCCCTGAGAAATGGGCAGGAAGCTCAGCAAGCGGCTCCATTCTCCCCTCGGTCAAAAGCTCCCCCTGATGCGGGCCGACAAGCGCAGGCATTTCGTACACCATCACGCTTTTTTCTTTATTTTTATCCACCCAGTTAAACTCCGCTTCATAGCCTGCGATACGAAAAGCTGATGTGATCGCAATAAAGGCGACATTTGTGACCAGGATAAACATAATCGCTTCAAGCCAGAACGTTTTTTTGCTTGGTTTTGTCTGGTCTACGTGCTTCAATAGAAAGATGACACCTGCGACGAAGCTGATGGCAAGTATAGCTTGCCCAAGCGCGGCTGTTGTTACGTGAATATACAGCCAATTGCTCTGCAGTGACGGAATTAAGGGTGAGATATCCGTCGGAAACATGCTTGCATAAGCGATCAGCAATAAAGCGATTGACAGCGTAAACAGGCCCAACGAAGGCAATCTATAGATGAAATATAAAATAATAAACGCCAAAACAAGCATCATGCCAAAGGCAGTGGTGAATTCAAACATATTGCTGACAGGCGCATGGCCGCTGGCAGCCCACCTTGTGATGAAATATCCCAAGTGGCAGAGAAAACCAATAATAGAAAGGGTAATTCCTATGTTGGCCCATCGGTTTGGCTTGCCCTTTTTATCTTTATTTCCGCGTATGGCCCCGCCGAAAATCGGGACAGCGATTAAATACACAAGAAAGGCCGCATAAAGAAAATTTCCGCTCAGCTCTGCCATGACATCACTCCCTTTTCGCCTATTTCTGTGTTTTGATTAATTCTTTTTGGTCCTCCGGTTCAGTCAATCCGGAATCAGCCAATACAAAGGCTAAATCCTTCTTCAGGCCATACCAGTTTTTATTCGTATGCCCCGCCACCATGACTGTGCCATCCTGCGAGTGCAGCCAGATTCTTCGGTGCTGCCAGTACATACCTTGAATGACACCGATCATAAAAATGGCTCCGCCGACGGCAAGCACCCAGAGCGTCAAATCCTTTCTGACTGTGAGTCCGGTAATGTTTTTCGTCTCGACATGGTCAAATTTCAGCTTGTATTTATTGCTGCCTGAGCCTTCGATTGTTTCTTGGATGGCAACAAAGCTTTTTTCACCCTTCGGTTTGTCCGGCGTTATGATATTAAAAACAAAAGCCGGGTTGTTAGGGATTTTTGTTTTTGTACTCGGCTCTCCATCCTGATTAAAATAGAAATCTGGCAGATAGCTGGCAACTTCAACTTTGTAACCGTTACCAAGATCATAAACCGAATCTGGATCCAGAAGGTTGATCTTCAAGCTCCCAAAGGATTTTTTGGTTTTTTTATCTATTAGTTGGAACACCATCTGATCAAGCTGATTCTCTTTATAATCCACCTGGTAAACGGAAAAGGAATCAAAACGCAGTGGCTGATTGACACGAATGTCCTTTTCTGTTACTTTTTTCAGCTTTGGTTTCTCGCCATAAACAATTTTTCCTTCTCTCTTGTAGAGTACGGCATCTGTTTGGAAGTTCTTTGCAACTCTGCCGTCCCCGACTCTGTCAATGGCATCTGCGAATACCTTTTTTTCTGTTTTGCTGTTATAGGTCTCTACGCTGAATTGATTGTTTTTCAAATAATATTTTCCTTCTGTTCCCGGAATTGCTGCAGTTTCGCCTTCTCTGACCCAAAGCGTTTCATCGACGTACATGCCAGGAACAAATCTCAGCATCGCACCTATCAGAAAGATAATCAATCCAATGTGGTTGACATACGGGCCCCAGCGTGAAAAACGCCCTTTTTCGGCAAGAAGACTGCCCTCTTTTTCTCTGATCCTATAATGCTTTTTCTTTAAGAGAGCAGCAATCTTTTCTTTTGCTTCCCCGTCCAGTACAGTATCCGTTTCACTGAACAAGCGCTGCCTTCTTAAAAAAGCAGGACTCCTTCTGACACCTTGGTTTTTTAACGCTCTATACAATGGAATGACCCGGTCGAGGCTGCAAATCACAAGTGAAATGCCGATCGATGCAATGAGCAGCAAATACCACCAAGATCCATATAAATGGTGAAACCCGAGCAAATAATAAAGCTGGCCGAACGTACCGTACTGCTCTTTGTAATAAGTATCAGCCTGTGCGCCCGGAGGCAAATAAGCTTCTTGGGGAAAAATGGTGCCGAACGCTGATGCGGCAAGGGTTATGACGATAAGCCAAATTCCCACCTTAACCGAAGAAAAGAAATTCCAAATTTTATCGATGATCGTTTTGTTATAGGTTTGTGAACGTCTTGCACTTCCGTCATATCTCATATCAGCAAGCGGAGGCTGAGTTTCTTGGAGAGCTCTGCCGCACGATTCACATAGAACGGTTCCGACCGGGTTTACATGTCCGCATTCACATTTGACTTGTTTCATCCCGAAGTCTCTCCGGGTTTTATTAGATTCATATAGTCATGTATCATGCTTTCTGTCATAGTGCCGGTCACCACCTTGACAACTTTTCCTTCCGGATTGATTAAAAAGGTTGTCGGAAGCGGAGATACGTCATAGGCATCAAGCACTTGGCGATCTGTATCCAGAACAACCGGGAAATTGACTCCGTAGGATTTCATAAAATTATGTACTGCTATCTTTGACTCCCCAACATTTACCGCGACAATTTCGACACCTTGGTCTTTAAAATGCTTATATTGGTTCGCCATATAAGGGAATTCTTTTTTGCACGGTTCACACCATGTACCCCAGAAGTTCAAAAAAACACCTTTTCCTTTTAAGTCACTCAGCTTGATACGTTCCCCATTCGTATCTTCAAGGACAAAATTAGGTGCATCGGACCCTTCGGATATACTCTCTTTACCGGCAAATACAGCGTTGTAAATGGTATAGCCAAGTGCACAGATTAAAACGAGAAGGATGCCGGTCCGAATGAATAAACGCCTTTTCTTCTTCATTGTCCACTGCCCCCTTCCCCTATTGCAGATCCATTCAATTATATCATTGCACGTTCATTTCACATTTCTTACTTTTTGAAGGTTATGTGAAATTTAGAAAGCGTTTTTACCATGATCCGCCAGCGCTCTGAGCCTTTTGACTTCATGCGGTGTTAGCTCTCTGGCATCTCCCGTGTGCAAGCCTCGCAGGTTTAAAAACGCGTATTCTTCACGCTTCAGCTTGATTACCTCATGCCCGATCGCTTCGAACATCCGGCGCACCTGTCTGTTGCGTCCTTCATGAATCGTCAGCTGAATAATGCTTGTTTGCTTCTTCTTATCCAAAGACAGCAGCTTCGCTTTCGCAGGCGCCGTTTTGCCTTCTTCAAGCCTGATGCCGCGCTCCAGCTTTCTGAGCAGCTCTTTAGGCGGGATCCCTTTCACCTTCGCCACGTATGTTTTGTTGATTTCATACTTAGGGTGCATCAGCTTATTGGCAAACTCGCCGTCATTGGTTAAAAGCAAAAGACCGCTCGTATCATAATCCAGACGCCCAATCGGGTAAATGCGCTGCGGGACTTCTTTAAAAAAGTCCGTCACGACTTTGCGCCCTTTGTCATCTTGGGCTGCAGAAATAACGCCTCTTGGTTTATATAAGAGAAAGTAAACCGGCTCTTCACGTTCAACCTTTAACCCGTTTACCTCAATCTGATCAGAACCGGTAACTTTTACACCAAGCTCTGTTACTACTTTGCCATTCACCTTTACTTTTCCTTCTTTAATCAGCTCTTCTGCCTTTCTGCGCGATGCAACTCCGGCATGAGCAATCACTTTTTGCAGTCTTTCCATGTCTTTCACCTCAAGTATTATCTTACTTTTTTCAACCCTAACAAACAAGCTTTTTCAAATTCCTATGCCAAATCTAAAAAAAAACGCCGTTTTCAGGCGCTCCCAAATAATAACGTAACGATGATGATAGATGCAACTACGCCGATTAAATCTGCAAGAAGTCCCACCTTTAATGCATCACCCATTTTTTTAATGCCGACCGCTCCAAAATACACAGTCAGTACGTAAAGCGTTGTATCTGTTGATCCCTGCATGACCGAAGCCAGCCTGCCGATAAAGGAATCAGGTCCGTATACTGCAATTAAGTCTGTCGTCATGCCAAGTGCAGCCGTACCGGAGATCGGACGGATCAGCGCAAGCGGCACTACCTCAGCGGGGATGCCGATAGCAGAGAAAACTGGTTTTAAAAGGTCCATTATAAAATCAAGCGCGCCTGATGATCTGAAAACAGTTATGGCGACAAGCATTCCGACTAAGTAGGGGATAATGGAAAAAGCGATTTCTATCCCTTCTTTTCCGCCTTCGACGAACGATTCATATGTGGGAACCTTTTTAATAGTTCCATAAAGAAGAATTCCGGCAATTATGATCGGAATCATGGCTAAAGACAGCCAGTTGATGATTTCCATCCGCTCACCTTCCCTTCTTTTTGCGGCGGTAATAAAAATACCGGTCAATGATAATGGCGCCGATTCCGGAAATAAGTGTCGCTAAAATACTAGGTCCGACGATATCCGTCGGCGTTTTGGAGGAATAAGCCATTCGAACAGCGATTACGGTTGTCGGAATGAGGGTGATGCAGGACGTATTCACCGCTAAAAAAGTAATCATCGACCGGCTTGCTTCCGTTCGGTTCCCATTTAGCTTTTTCATTTGCTCCATTGCTTTAATGCCAAGCGGAGTTGCTGCATTCCCGAGACCGAAGAAGTTCGCCATGAGATTAGATAAAATGTAGCCCATTGCCGGGTGATCCGGCGGTATATCAGGGAACAGCTTAGATATAAAAGGCCTGCACATCCGGCTGAAAATATCCAAAAGCCCTGATTGCTCGGCTATTTTCATTAAACCAAGCCAGAAAACAAGTACGCTCATCAGTCCGAATGAAATTGTAACGGCTTCCTTTGCACCCTTAAATACGGCTTCATTTACATCTTGCAGAGTTCCGTTGCACATCGCAAAAACAAGTCCGATCACAGTTAAGCTGACCCAAATTATATTGACCATTTTGCCCCGCCAGCCGCATTCAAAAAGATTGATTTAAACGTTTCAAAAAATCGTTTCTTCGGTTTTTGATGTCGTTCATTTTCATAGTAGATCGGCACTTTTGCGATGGTTTCATCGTTGAACATGATCTTCATATGCCCTACGATGTCGGGAATTTTCGAGGCGTCTTTTTCCCATGTTTTCTTCGGCTTAAGGAGCGTGGTTTGAATGTTAACATCTTCTTTTTCCTCTTCGGTTAGCAAATAGGTGATGTCACGTTTGATAAATGCCTTCGATTCATAAAATGTGCCTTTCAGCTTTGGAATGTCCCCTTTTTTCGCAATTAAATAGGTTTGATAATGATCAAATACATAGTTAAACATCTTCATATGATCATCCCAATCGTTAGGGTCATTTATGGTGACGGCTATCAGATCTATGCCGTCCTTTGAAGCCGTTGAGACCAGTGTCCGTTTTGCAAGTTTTGTATAGCCTGTTTTTCCTCCTGTACTGTATCGATAAAGCATAGTCAGCAGTTTATTTTTGTTTTTCCAGACGCTTTCCATCGATTCTGCTTTGTATATTTTCGTACCGGAAATCTTTTGATAGTCTTTCAGCTTCATAGCGTATTTGGTTAATATGGCCATGTCATAAGCTGTTGAGTAATGATTTTCATGGTCGTCCAATCCATGCGGATTTTGAAAACGGGTATTCTCCATGCCAAGCTGCTCGGCTTTTTGATTCATCATATAAACAAATCCATCGAGGCTTCCACCGACATGTTCAGCAATTGCGACAGCGGCGTCGTTTCCTGATCTCAGCATGAGGCCATACACAAGATCTTTTAATTTCACTTTTTGACCTTCTGTTAAATAAATGGCAGAGCCTTCTGTTCTGACAGCATTTGACGAAACCGTCACCGTTTCATCCATTTTGCCGGATTCGATGGCGAGAACGGCCGTCATGATTTTTGTGATGCTTGCAATCCGCCTTTTCTGATGCTCATCTTTGGCAAATAACACTCTGCCTGACGCTCCGTCAATAACGATCGCGCTTTTTGCACTGACATCTATAGCAGCATGTGCTGTGTTCACATTTACATTTGCAATCAGAAATAAAATCATGACCATAAATACTGTTTTTTTGAAAATGCGCATGTTTGCTCTCACGTCCTTGTGGTGGTTTGTACAAGTTTATGCGCATGTCCACCAGTTATGAATAACAAATATGGATCTGCAGGCAAACATAAAAAAACTCTCCCTGAAAAAGGGAGAGTAAAAATTATCTGATTGGCGCCATGCTTGATCCGGACGCCTCGTAATGAGCCAGCTCTTCCCTCATCTTCAGAAAGGCTGCGCTCAGCGGCAATAATAATTGCTCAAGGGATGCAGGAACAGCATGGTAAAACTCAATTGCGCTGACCCCGGTATAAGATGCCCGGCTATTTTCACACCACGTGTCTTTTTTCGGCATAAAGAACTCTTCAATGCATTGGTGATATACATTATAAAGTGTTTTTTCCGCCCTGGCTTCCTGAAAAGGCTCCTGCGTCAGGAGACGGCGGCACGCTTCTGCGCCTCCTTCACAAAATACTGTCATTCTTCTCAGAGTGCTCAGCACATCACAGCAATACCCTTTCTCAGTAGGCAATTCAGCCTGTAAGGACTCCAGCGTCGTTTGATTTAGGTAATCGTTAACGGTATTGACAACCATTGATAAGAATTCGCCTGTTTTTTGAGTCTGCGCTCGCACAATCGAATGTCCCATTTCGTTTGGTATCTTCCCCTCATGTCTTTGTCTCTCACATTTTGCTTCTTTCATGATAGCTTCTTCCTTATATCTTATGATGATGAAAAAGCGCGATTCATTAAACTTCTATTTTATATCTTCGAAGGTTTGGTTAAAGTTTTCAAAAAATAAATCTGCTTCTTCTTGAAGAACGTCTTCTTCCGCATTTTCAGGCAGCGGCGGAAGCTCGTCCAGCGTTTTTAGACCAAATTGTTCAAGAAAAGTCGGCGTTGTGCCGTATAAAATAGCCCGTCCCGGACCGTCAGCCCGTCCGACTTCACACAGTAGCGCCTTCGCGACAAGACTGTGTAAAATCCGCTCTGATTTCACGCCTCTGATTTCTTCAATTTCTGCTCTCGTAATCGGCTGTTTATATGAAACAATGGCCAGCACTTCTAAAGATGCTTGAGAAAGGCCCTTTGACGGCACTTCAATCAGTTTTTTCAAATAAGGCGCAAAGTCTTTTTTGGTAGAG
Source organism: Bacillus rugosus (assembly GCF_023238245.1). Taxonomy (NCBI): domain Bacteria; kingdom Bacillati; phylum Bacillota; class Bacilli; order Caryophanales; family Bacillaceae; genus Bacillus; species Bacillus rugosus. The sequence continues at coordinate 2,306,300 of NZ_CP096590.1, forward strand.
AGCATGTACGTATCTGCATATTCAATAAGTTCAATGCCCCTTGTCTCCCCCCGGTATTCGTCCGCCACTTCCGCCATGATGGTGTTCAGTTCAGGCTCTTCGATTTCAAGCACTGTTAACAGCTGCTTTTTTGTGAGCCCTTCATCGCCTGCCGCATAAAGAAGGGCTTCCACTATAGCTTTCCAATTCACGATATCAAGCCCCATGAATGGATTCACTCCCCGTAATGTAAATATCTGAAAAATTGTGCTCCTGTTCAATGAGAACGAGCTGATTTTTCATCAGCTCGAGAACGGCTAGGAAAGTCACAACCAAATGGTCTTTTTGCTCATACGGAAACAGGTCCATAAAGTTGATTCTCGTTCCTCTTGATTTTAGGCTATGCACGATTTCGTTCATTCTGTCTTCGATTGGTATGTCCTGCCTGGAAATTGTTGTTTCCATCGGCCTTGTTATTTTTTTGCGTTTCAGCACTTTTTGAAAAGCCCCGATCATATCATAGACCGTGACAGAGAGCTTTTGCTCCGATTGTTTTACTTCTTTGGCATATTCACTCAAATCACTCGGCGGTTTCGTGAACGATTTTTGTCTTTCTTCTTCCCGTTCTTTTAAATCCTTCGCCGCATCTTTATATTTTCTATACTCAATAAGCTTTTCAATCAATTCTTCCCGCGGATCTTCTTCTTCAAGTAATTCATCTTCAAAAAGCTCCTCCTCTTGCTTCGGGAGCAGCATTCTGCTTTTAATGCTGAGCAGCGTGGCAGCCATGACCAAATACTCGCTGGCAATATCGAGCTCAAGCACACGCATCGTATGTACATATAATAAATATTGTTCAGTGATCTTCGCCACAGGTATATCATATATGTCAATTTCAAGACGATTGATTAAATGAAGCAGCAGGTCCAATGGGCCCTCAAACGTATCAATTTTCACTTGATATTCTTCCATCATCTCACCATTTTCAAGTATCACTCTCATTGCCAAATAAACTGGCTACCCTTTAGTATAAGCCACCAAAAAGCTCTCGTCCAATACTATTTCATTTCCCGTTTTGAAGCAGTTTGTACAGAATATTCAAAACAACAAAGACATTCGATTTGACTATAACAAAGGAGGAAAAGCCTTAGCGACGGATCCCCTTCCATTACCGTGCTAAAAAGAAGCAATCAGGGCTTAGCGTTCTTTTTTCCTTTTATCCTTCCTGTGTTACACTAAAGGCAGATTAAAGGAGGAAGCATCTTGTACCCGAAAGCTTATATCGATTATCTCGTTGAATTTCACGCGACACGGGATTATTTTGAATGCCATGAAATATTAGAAGAATATTGGAAGAAAGATCCTCCAAATAAACGAAAAGTTTATTGGGTCGGCTTTATTCAGCTTGCGGTTGCTTTGTATCATTATAGAAGGCAGAATACTGCCGGGGCAAAAAGATTGATGACGAACAGCATAAGGATTCTTCAAGCAGAAAGACAAGCGGTCGAAGACTTGGGACTTGATCATATCCGTTTACTCCAGCTTATGCAATCGGTTTACGAACAAATCGAAACAGGCTCTTCCTATCAAAGCATTATGCTGCCCATCAAAGATGAGAAGCTGGAGGAAGCATGCCGCATCGAATGCAAGAAAAAAGGCTACACATGGGGGCAGCCCAGCACACTCACCGATTCATTTCTTATCGACAAGCACCGTTTGCGGGATCGGACTGACGTCATCCTTGAACGTGAAAAAGAAATAGAACGCAGAAAAAAAAGCAGAGGCTGATTTCAGCCTCTGCTCAGCGTGTCGACAAACCCTCGCATTCGTTGTCAAGCCTGTGCGTTGGCGCTCACGAATTAAAACATTCGCTCCGCTCTAATGCTCAGCTTTCCTAGACTTCAAGGGCATTAATCACGATAGAAAAGGATGGCAAAATCCTAAAACGAAAACTGTTTTAGGATTTTGCCACCAATCTGAAACAGAGGCTATAACAGCCTCTGTTTAATTATTGTATGAAATGTCTTGATCCTGCTGACCTTGACAACGTTCGAAAAAGCTCTGCGTTAATTCATTCGGAACCAGTACCTGCGTTTTGAATAAATGCTTTAAGGCATCCATCATCTGTTTTCCGATTCCTTGATGGCGATGAGAAGGATTCACACTGATATGCCGGATTTCAACCTCAGAATCCTTTTTTTCGACTCCGATTGCTCCGACGATATCCTCGTCCTCTTTCCAAAGAAAGAGCTGGCGGTCTGTATCCGTTTCGTAGTCCTTAATTGTCTGCTGAAGCTGCTTAAGGTCTTTTTCATTCGGCATGAACGAAAGAAGTCCCATCGCAATCTTTTCAAACGATTTTTTATAACGAATTAACATAAAAACCCCTCTATATCCAAAATGTCCAGTCTGCTATTAACGGATACGAATAGGTGATCCGTTTTCTCACATTATATCATTTTCGCCATATTTTTAAACTGTTTTCAGCAAATTATTCAAATGAACGGTTTAAATTTGCCATTTCTATGGCAGAAACGGCACAATCTACACCTTTGTTACCGGCTTTTGTGCCGGCACGCTCAATTGCCTGTTCGATGTTTTCAGTTGTCACAATTCCAAAGATGACAGGCACACCAGTAGTGTTTGCTGCTTGCGCGATGCCTTTGGCAGCTTCATTGCAGACATAATCGTAATGTGTTGTCGCGCCTCTGATTACAGTGCCCAATGTGATGACGGCGTCATATTTTTTTGTTTCCGCCATTTTTTTCGCGGCAAACGGAATTTCAAATGCGCCTGGAACCCAAGCCACATCGATATCGTTTGTGTCTACGCCGTGTCTGAGCAACGCATCTTCTGCACCGCTCAATAGCTTGCTTGTAATAAAATCATTAAATCTTCCTACTACGATTCCGATTTTAAGACCTGTACCAACTAAATTTCCTTGTATGATATTCATATGATTCCCATCCTTTTTTTGTGATATTTGTGATTAGAAATGAAGTAAATGACCCAGCTTGTTCATTTTGGTTTGCAAATATTTTTTATTGTGCTCTTTCGCCTCCATTTGAAGCGGCACTCTTTCTGAAATACTGAGTCCATAACCTTCAAGGCCTGCGATTTTTCGCGGATTATTCGTCAAAAGCTTCATATTCCGCACACCGAGATCGCGTAACATTTGTGCACCGATGCCATAGTTGCGAAGGTCAGGCAAGAATCCAAGCGCCTCGTTGGCTTCTACGGTGTCATAGCCTTGTTCCTGAAGCTTATAAGCTTTTAATTTATTGATTAAACCGATGCCCCGGCCTTCTTGGCGCAAATACAAGAGCACTCCCCGGCCTTCTGCAGCAATTTGCGTCAGCGCGGCGTGCAGCTGCGGGCCGCAGTCACAGCGATGAGATCCAAACACGTCACCTGTGAGACATTCTGAATGCACCCGGACCAACACCGGTTCTTCACCGAAGGGCACATCTCCCATCACAAATGCGACATGCTCTTTTCCATCTACCTCATTTGTGTATCCGTAAACCTTAAATGTGCCAAAATCAGTAGGCAGCGTAATGTCGACTTCACGCTCGACTAGTGTTGTTAGATTGTAACGGTATTGAATCAAATCTTTAATAGTAATCATTTTTAATTGATGTTTTTTTGCAATTTCAATGAGCTCAGGCACTCTTGCCATTGATCCATCTTCATTCATAATTTCACAAATGACGCCGGCTCCTTGAGATCCGCAGGCTTCAGCAAGATCTACAGCAGCTTCTGTATGACCCGCTCTTTTCAGGACACCTCCTTTTTTCGCAATCAGCGGAAAAATGTGCCCGGGACGCTGAAAATCAGACGGCACGGATTTGCTGTCCAGCAATGCTTGAACGGTAAAAGATCTTTCTTGAGCGCTGATACCCGTTTTCGTTTTACGGTGGTCAATGCTTACCGTAAATGCAGTATGGTGAGAATCTGTATTATGCTCAACCATAGGGTGAAGATCCAGCTTGTCTGCGATTTCCTCACTGAGCGGCGTACAAATCAGCCCTCTTCCGTGTGTCGCCATAAAGTTAATGACTTCTGGCGTCGCATGCTCGGCTAGAGCCACAAAGTCCCCTTCATTTTCTCTGTCTTCATCATCTACAACTATGATGACTTCGCCTTTTTTTAAAGCGTCTAGTGCTTCTTCTATCGGATGAAACATGCAAATCTTCCTCTCTAAAAGCCGTTTTCGCTTAAGAAGGCTTTTGTAATGGTTTGTTGGTTCTTATTTTCATTAGCTTTATGCAAAAATCGATACATATATTTTCCGATCATATCGCATTCGATATTCACTTTAGAGCCGATCGTTTTTTCCGAAAAAATTGTTTCGCTGATCGTATGCGGTATTAAAGAAATTGTCACTGTGTCTTCTGTCAGGCCAAATATGGTTAAGCTCACGCCGTCCACGGTAATTGATCCCTTTAAGACCAGTGTTTTTGTTAAAGAAGGGTCCATCTTTAAATCATAGTAAACAGCGTTGCTTTTCTCTTCAATTCGTGTAATTTCAGCAGTTCCGTCGACATGGCCAGAAACGAAATGGCCTCCGAAACGGCCGTTTGCCGCCATCGCTCTTTCAAGGTTTACTTTGCTTCCTTTTGATAAATCATTTAATGACGTAGCTTTGACTGTTTCAGGCATAACATCCACTGTGAATTGATTTTTTGTAAAATCAGTGACAGTCAGACAAATGCCGTTCACTGCAATGCTATCGCCCAGATGAACATCCTCTAGAATCTTTGAGCATTTGATTGTTAAGGCCATTGAATGCCCTGCTTTTTTCATGGATTCGATTGTGCCTGTTTCTTCAATAATTCCTGTAAACATGGTCACCATCCTACTCGTTTATCGGTTTTGCCGTCAGTTTAATATCACGGCCAATTTGGGTTATATCAGTGAATTGTAATAAGGGGACATCTTTCATTGATTGAAAACCTTCACCGGAGATTAAGCTGGGAGCATGCGTTCCTCCGATTAGTTTAGGGGCAAAATAGAAGATGATTTCTTGAAAACAGCCTTCTTTGACAAAGCTTCCGTGAACAGCTGAACCGCCTTCCACGTACACCGACATGATGCCTTCTTCCGCAAGGATTTTCAAAACATCAGGAACTTGAATGCGCTCGGTTTCAAGCGTAAATATGTTCACACCGAAAGCTGAAAGCCGTTTTTTCTTTTCCTCGTCTGCGTGCGCTGTTGTAAAAATCCATGTCGGCGCTGCCTGATCGCAAATCACTTGGGCGTCCTCAGGAATCGAGAGTTCAGTATCAAGTATCACCCGAACCGGCTGTTTTGCCACATCGGGCAGCCTGCAGGTTAAGCTTGGATCGTCGGCTTTCACCGTGCCAACTCCGACTAAAATGCTTTGGTGTGTTTTCCTGTATTGCTGAGCATCCTGTCTTGCAGCCTCTGACGTGATCCATTTGCTGTCGCCCGTACTGGTAGCTGTCTTTCCGTCAAGGCTTGCAGCAGCTTTTAGTGTGACGTAAGGGAGGCCTGTCCTCATGAAGTGCAGAAATTTTTCATTCAGCTTCTCCGCCTGGTCAGCCAGGATGCCTTCCTTAACTTCAATACCGGCTTTTTCAATCATGCTGACCCCTCTTCCGGCCACAAGCGGGTTAGGATCTCTCATTGCCACGAACACTCTTTTGATGCCAGAGTTGATGATCAGTTCTGCACATGGCGGTGTTTTTCCGTAATGGCTGCACGGTTCGAGTGTAACGTAAATATCCGCACCCTTTACATGGGATCCGGCCATATGGATGGCATGAACTTCTGCATGAGCTTCACCATATTTTAAATGGGCGCCCATTCCGACAATTTGTCCGTCCTTTACCACAACAGCGCCGACGAGCGGATTAGATTCAGTCTGTCCTTCGCCCTGCTTCGCAAGATCTAATGCCAGCTTCATATAATACTCTTCCATTTGTTTCCCTCCCCTCTTTTGTTATTTACCGTCAAAAAAGCCCCGAATTTATAAAAAATCCGGGGCTTTAGGTATTTTACGCAATAGGAAATAACACTATGCATTTTTGAACCAATTGCATAGCGGCTCAACATCCTTCTCCCATCCAGACTTTCACTGTCGGCTTCAGCTTAAACTGAATCCACCGCGCGCTTATGCACACGGGTCACGGGCTCTAAAGCGAATTCGCTTTACTACCGCCGGTCGGGATTTCCACCCTGCCCCGAAGGATACAATCTATATTCATTTGTCCTTATTGGCTATTATAGCGATCCTTCTTAAAGTACGCAATGAAATAAACTTACAATTTGAGAAAAACAAAACATCACCCTTCGATCCGAAAGGTGATGTTTTGTTAATCATTCACTTTGGCAACCTTGATTAGTCCATCGATCCGCTTTGATTTGCTGAAGTATGCCTTAATCTTGTCGCCTTCTTTTATATCAGACAAATCCTGATTTAATTTTTTACCGTTGAAAATGATTTTGGTGCCGTTTTCTGCTTCTCCATGATACTCTGAGCCGTCAATTTCCGTCACTTTATATTCCTGGATGGTGTATTCCTCTTCTTCCGAGGACAAAGTTTGTCCAATCGCTGTCGGAACATCCTTCAGCTCAACATCATTTATGTACATATAACCGCCTGCAAGTAAAAGCAAAAGCACTAACAGAATGGTAATCTTGGTTTTTATTCTTCCCATTTTTAAACCTCCAGCCAATATGAATCTATTCATTCATATGAGTTATTCCTTTTTTTCATGAATAAAAAACCGTAAAGTCTCGTAAATTATTAATATAACGATGCATAACGGGAATATGTTTCACATTTCTGCAAAAAATTCTTTTCTATAGTTATACGAATTTATGTTCTGGTTTTGGGGGATGAACGAAAAAAAGAAATAAAAAACAGCCTCCTGTTCAGGAAGCTGCTTAATCCTAATTTGTTTTACGCATTTCGTTAAACGGGAAAAAAACAAACTTAGACTTGCCCGCAATTTGTTTTTTCGTGAAGAGGCCAAGCCCGTTTCGGCTGTCCATAGAGTTCCGCCGGTTGTCACCCATCACAAAATACTTGTCATCAGGCACTTTCACCGGACCGAAATCATCGGTCAAATGGTCATAACCGTCCTGCTTCGCTCTCTTTTTATTGGCTGCCAAATAAGGCTCGGCCACCTTTTTCCCGTTGATATAGAGCTGGTCGTTCTTCATTTCAACCGTATCCCCAGGCAGGCCGATAATCCGTTTGACATAGTGAACATCATCCCCGTTTAATACGACGATGTCTCCTCTATCAAACTCACCGATGTATTTGACTGTCATATTGACAAAAACCCTTTCCCTGTCATGAAGTGTAGGATACATAGAGTCACCATCAACGACATATGGCGCAAAAATAAAATTGCGGATAAGCAAAGCGAGAACGACAGCAATCACAATTGCTTTTGCCCATTCTAACATTGTATTTTTCTTGGACACATTTTCTGATTTCAACTGATTTCCTCCAATAAACAACGATCTTCAATTTATGTTATCACGAAACGAAAAGAAATCCTATCAGGACCATTGAAGTGATTTTACAATCTGTTAATCTTCATCTTCTACCCAAATCATGCCTATCTTTTTCTTGTCGATTACAACCTGTCCTGCATCAAATATCGCTTGGGAAATTGGACTCCATCTGCTTAGTTCAACATTGCCGGACTGAACATCAACATCAGCATTCGTATCGTACACAGGGACATCCGAAAAATAACGAAAGAAATAATCGCATCATTCAGAAGCAATGTGCTCGGAAGAAAGAGAGTGCTCGTATGCTAAATCTTTAGATCATATATAAGTCATGAGATTACAGGCACTCTGTTCATCTATGCATTCCATTGATCGCCCAGTCCATGATACCCATATTGCTTGACAAACTGATTTACGTCGCGAAGGTTACTGGAATGTTTGCGGCAGCCTATATCACAGGTGACATAACCGGCATCCCGTTTTGCTTTCATGACATGTTTAAACCCATTGAAGCTCGAAAACATGGATCAGCCTCCAAAAAACAAATCCAATATATTGCCGGCGGTAGAAGATTCTTTATTATAAAACTCTGAATATCCGCAATTCTTACAGTACACCACAAGAAAACGGTTGTGCTGCACGTCAAACAACTTCGATAATCCCGTGCCGGTTGTGGCTATTTCTTTTTGTCCCGCTTCAGTACTTCCGCATTTTATACAGCCTTTGTTGTTCATAATGCCAAACTCCTTTTCAAAACATCTCGTTTGTTTTGATTCATTTTACTACAAAATTCCATTTTCGATGAATCATGTAACTTTAAAGTTTTCTTAATTTTACATATGAACACCTTAGAAAAAATTCGATTATACCAGCTTGAATTGGAACGAATACATATGACTGGCTAAAATGGACGGAATAATTGAAGAATCGATCACCTTTGCACGGCATCATATAAAAGATAAATGTTTTTACCAATAAGTTTACGCTTATGAGTTCTAGCACTAATACATATAAAAAATAGAATACTATGAAAGGAGACTCGATAGTGTGATTGATTATCCTATCAATATAAACAACATTTCCGGGAACAGCGTAGTGAACGTAGGCGGCGTTTTTGTGATCAGTCCATTAACTGTGTCTAAATCTGTTTTCGGTTCGGGCGGCTTGAATACGGGAATTGTCATAGAAAACAACTTTATAAGCCAGGCTAAAATGATTAACCATCAATTTACTGATCAGAACGTGACCAAAACATTTTAATCTCATTTCTTCATCAATTGAAAAGTCAAGGAAACACTCGCCGCATTGTCTTCACTTCAACCTAATAAATACCTGTTTGTTTCCGCCTCCAGCACTCGGGCGTTTTTTTATTGGTATATTTTTCGCAAATAAAAAAGCTTCCCCGATACGAGGAAGCTTTTCGTCTGTCTGTTAGCCTTCTACACGAACTTCTTTCATGACGTCGCCGTTAGACATGTTTTTCGCGAATTCTAGTCCGCTTGTTACTTTTCCGAATACAGTGTGAACACCGTTCAAATGAGGCTGTGGCTCATGAACGATGAAAAATTGGCTGCCGCCTGTGTCTTTTCCAGCGTGTGCCATAGAAAGTGCACCCGCTTCATGTGTATGCGGGTTTCCTTCTGTTTCACATTTGATTGTGTATCCCGGACCGCCTGTGCCAGTTCCGTGCGGGCATCCGCCTTGGCTGACGAAGCCTGGAATCACTCGGTGGAATGTAAGACCGTCATAAAAGCCTTCGTTCGCAAGCTTTTCAAAGTTTGCGACAGTGCCCGGTGCAGCTTCAGGGTAAAGTTCAAATTCAATTTTGTTACCGTCTTCTAATAAAAAGTAACCTGTTTTCAATTGTATGCCTACTTTCTTTATTTTAATTTTCAAAGGAGATTATGTATGATAGGTTATAGCCTGTCTCTCCTTGTCGCGGCTATTATACCACACCTTTCGGGGGAAAACGAATCTCCGGGCTTTACTAAAAATAAAAATGAAACCTAGATGTCTTTATCTCCGTCTAACCTAACGGAACTGTATTTTCATCATGATTCAGGTCCTCGCAAAGCAGCTCTATCCAGCTGCTTGTGAAATTGAAGGAGGTCAAACTGCTTTGAAAAAAATATGGATTGGAATGCTGGCAGCGGCTGTTTTGCTGCTGACGGTTCCGAAAGTCAGTCTAGCGGATGCCGCAGTTGGAGATGTCATTGTAACACTGGGTGCTGATTTGTCAGAATCTGATAAACAAAAAGTGCTTGATGAAATGAATGTCCCTGATAATGCCACAACGGTAACTGTGACCAATAAGGAAGAACATGAATATTTAGGTAAATATATATCGAATGCTCAAATTGGATCAAGAGCGATTTCATCATCGTCGATCACCATTGCCAAAAAAGGCTCTGGCCTGAATGTTGAGACACATAATATCAGCGGCATTACAGATGAAATGTACTTGAATGCCCTGATGACAGCCGGTGTAAAAGATGCCAAGGTGTATGTTACAGCACCATTTGAAGTATCCGGGACTGCGGCTTTAACTGGATTGATTAAGGCGTATGAAGTTTCTTCTGATGAAGCGATCTCGGAGGATGTGAAGCAAGTAGCCAACCAAGAGCTTGTTACGACATCAGAGCTTGGAGACAAAATCGGTAACGAAAATGCGGCTGCGCTAATTGCAAAAATCAAAGAAGAGTTTGCTAAAAACGGTGTGCCTGACAATAAAGCTGACATTGAAAAACAAGTGGATGATGCAGCTTCTGATTTAAATGTCACACTTACAGACAGCCAAAAAGATCAGCTTGTCTCCCTCTTCAATAAAATGAAAAACGTTGACATCGACTGGGGACAGGTCGGTGACCAGCTTGATAAAGCGAAAGATAAGATTACGAAATTCATAGAATCAGATGAGGGGAAAAACTTCATTCAAAAAGTGATTGATTTCTTCGTATCTATCTGGAATGCGATTGTTTCTATATTCAAATAAGAAAAAGCGCCGAAAAATCGGCGCTTTTTTTATTGCTTTACACTCGTTTTATAGGGAAGGTCAAGTTTCACAATGTCCTCGTATGTTTCTCGCTTTACGACTAAGTGATCCTCCCCGTTTTCTACAAATACAACGGCAGGCCTCGGGATTCGATTGTAATTGTTGGCCATGCTGTATCCGTAAGCGCCCGTACAAAAAACGGCAAGAAGATCGCCTTCTTTTACATCAGGCAGGTCAATATCCCAAATCAGCATATCACCGCTTTCACAGCACTTTCCGGCAATCGACACCGTTTTGTCATGCGCTTCATTGATACGGTTGGCTGTCGCTGCTTCATATTTAGCCTGGTAGAGTGCAGGACGAATATTGTCGTTCATACCTCCATCTACAGCCACATACTGGCGGACACCCGGCACTTCTTTTTGAGAGCCAACCGTATAAAGGGTTGTGCCCGCGTCTCCAACGAGAGAACGGCCCGGTTCGATCCAAATTTCAGGAATGTTAAAACCGTAACGGGCAGCATTTTCTTTCACAGCTTCGATAATTTTTTCCACGTATTCAGTAGCGTGAAGCGGTTCATCGTCTTCCGTATAACGGATGCCGAAACCCCCTCCAAGATTCAACACCTTGGATACAAACGAATATGATTCTCTCCACTCGTTCAGTTTTTTGAAGATTTTTTCCGTAGCTAACACAAAACCGGCCGTATCAAAAATTTGCGAGCCAATATGGCAATGAACACCCAGCAGCTGAATGTGTTCTGATTGCAATACTTGCTCAATCGCCCGTTCAGTTTGTCCGTTATGAAGATCGAAACCAAACTTTGAATCCTCCTGACCAGTTGTAATGTAGTCATGCGTATGCGCTTCTACTCCGGGCGTGATTCGAAGAAGAACATCGATGGAGTGTCCCGTTTCTTGGCACAAGTCTTCCAGAAGCGAGATTTCATAGAAATTATCCACCACAATGCAGCCAATGCGATGCTCAAGTGCCATCCTGAGTTCTTCCCTGCTCTTGTTATTTCCATGAAAGTGAATGCGTTCTGCCGGGAAGCCCGCCGCAACAGCTGTATAAAGCTCTCCACCGGACACGACATCTAAAGATAGTCCCTCTTCCTCAGCGAGCTGAATCATTGCGACTGATGAGAACGCTTTGCTCGCATATGCCACCTGTGCTTTCAGCCCTGCAGTAATAAATGCCTGCTTAAAGCTTTTAGCACGCTCACGTATTAAAGCCACATCATATACGTAAAGAGGTGTGCCGTATTTTTCCGCTAAATAGAGAGCGTCCACACCTCCGATTTCTAAATGCCCATGTTGATTTTGTCTGCTCGTGCCATGTAAGAACAATGTCATTCCCTCTTTCTCCGCTTATGGGTGAAAAGGACAGTTTTATGAACTGTCCCTTCATAATTAAGACATACATTATCATACTCTTCAGTCAGTTTCAATGCGATTATGAATTGGTAGGTTGTCTTAAGCGATTTCTTGGGTGAACGATACTTGGTCTTACTTTTGCACCAGGTTTCGCTGTCCGAACCAGTACCTGCCACAGCGCCTTGCCGTTAAAAGGCATCAGCGGCCATAAGTACGGTGTTTGGAGGGATTTGATGCTGGCCATGGCAATAATTAGCACTGTGAATCCGATAACAAGCCCTTTTACATGAAATAAGGCAACGAGTATCATGAGGGAAAGTCGGCTCATTTTATTTGCCAAACTTAATTCATAACTAGGCGTCGTAAAGGTTCCGATCGCTGCAAGTGAGACGTATAGAATCACCTCTGGTGAAAACAGGCCGACATCAATGGCAATCTGTCCGATCAGCACAGCGGCAATTAATCCCATTGCTGTCGATAAAGCGGTCGGGGTATGAATGGCAGCCATTCTGAGAAACTCGATTCCTAAGTCAGCTAAGAATATCTGCAGGATGATCGGGATATGCGTATCTTTATTTAAACCGATAAATTTCATATTGTCGGGCAGCAGGTCCGGCTGCAGCACAAATAGAAACCAGATCGGGAGAAATATAGTGGAAGCAATGATACCGAAAAATCTTACCCATCTTAAAAAAGTACCGACTGCAGGCGCCTGCCTGTATTCTTCAGCATGCTGGACATGATGGAACAAAGTCGTCGGGGTGATAATTACACTTGGCGATGTATCAACCATAATGATGACATGGCCTTCAAGCACATGATTGGCCGCCACATCCGGCCTTTCTGTATAGCGGACGAGCGGATACGGGTTGTAGCTTTGTTTAATGATGAATTCCTCTACGGTTTTGTCAGCCATTGTTAATCCATCGACATCAATGGCAGCAATTTCTTTTTCCACGATGGCAACCAGATCCGGATCTGCAATATCTTCTATATAACAAATGCTCAGGTCCGTTTTTGATCGCTCGCCAACCTTTGTCATCTTGATGCGAAGCCGTTCGTCTCTGATCCGCCGTCTGAGAAGCGCCGTATTGACGACGATGTTCTCAACAAATCCGTCTCTGGCTCCCCTGACCACCTTTTCTGTATCAGGCTCTTCCGGATTTCTGCCCGGATAGCTTCTGACATCAATAATAAATGCGAAGCCTGCGTCTTCAACAATGACTGCAACTAAACCGGACAGCACTTGGTCAGTTGCTTCATCGAGTGTTTTTACTTTTTCAACCTGGGCATTAAGAAGCCTGTTTTCGACAATATCAATTAGATTATCTGGATCCTCATCCCGATTGTTAATGAAAACAAGTTCTCTCATTAAATGAATGATAAAAGCGGTGTCAGATAATCCATTCAGATAGTAAAGCTGTATTTCCTTGTCTAAAATATTAAGCTTGCGAACCCCTACATCATAGCTAGTTCCCATTCCGACCCGATTTTTAAAATACGCTTCATTTTTGGCTGGATCTCGATAAACCCGGATTTTCTCTTCCTTGTGATCCGGCATGATACCCGCTCCTTTCTAAAATAAACTCGACCGCTTTCATGGTGATTGGCGACCCTTTTGAGATATCGTCTTTTCTGCCCATTTTGCCGATATCCCCGATACCGACAATAAGCGGGAGATCAAGTTTATCAAGGCAATAGACTGTATCTCCGCTCATTCTGTGCTCATCAAATTCCCTTTCTCCGACTTTATCCACGCCGTATTCTGTTATTTCTCCATTGCGGTCAATGCTTACATCAACTCTGGTCCATTCAGCCTGATGGGTTTTTGACGCGACCGCAATCACTCCAAGCACTTCAATAGAGGGATGTGTGGCAACATAGGTCAGAGCGGATTCTCCCGGACCTTCTCCTTGGAGGCCGGAGTCGTCAAACATAACAAAAACAGGATCATATGGTGCAGAGGCGATCAGCTTGACTAGCTCTGCGCCGCTGCGGATGGAAGGGTTGCCTTTTGATTGTGAAATACATCGCCCTCCCACTTGGCTTGCGGCGTATTCAATTGTTTTAGCGGCGTACACATCTCCGTCTGTTACCAGTATGACCTTGCGTTTTGTCGTCATGTCAGCATTATCCTTTCGGTTTGAAAATAACAGCTACAAGAAAGGCGAAGAGAATGGCGGCTGAGATACCGGCAGAGGTCAGCTCAAAAATCCCCATGCCGATTCCGATAAATCCGTGTATATGCGCTTGGTGCATGGCACCGTGCAGAAGACTGTGGCCGAAGCTTACGATCGGAACGGTGGCGCCTCCTCCGGCAAATTCAATAAATTTATCGTAAATGCCGAAACCATCTAAGATCGCGCCGGTCACAACAAATGATGTCATGACGTGGGCTGGCGTCAATTTAAAAATATCCAAGAGCAGCTGGCCGACAATACAAATGGCCCCGCCGCATACAAAAGCCAAAAGGTAGTCCATGTTAAGATGCACCTCCTGCACGCTCAAATACAACCCCGTGGGCGATGGTCGGTATGGTTTCTTTTTGCTGAATCATCGTCGGGCTTAACAGCGCCCCGGTCGCCACGACAAATACACGGTTTAATTTTCCTTCTCTCAGCTGCTTAAAAATGTGAGAGTAGGTGACAACCGCTGAACAAGCGCAGCCGCTCCCTCCGGCAAAGACCTGCTGATCCGGAGTGTAAATCAGAAGCCCGCAATCATCATGCTTTGTGCCGACCGGATAGCCATCTTCTTTTAAGATGTCTTTTACGATGGGAGATCCAACGCCGGACAGGTCACCTGTCAGAATGAGATCATAATCATCCGCCGTTCTGTTGAGATCTTTAAAATGCTGCTTAATCGTATCAGCTGCAGCCGGAGCCATAGCCGATCCCATATCAAACGGATCTGTAATTCCTAAGTCAGAAACCTTCCCGACAGTCGCGCTTGTGATTTGGATATCACCCGGTGTCTGACTGATCACAACTGCTCCGCTTCCTGTGACAGTAGAGGTGGCAGTGTCCGGTTTTTGGCCTCCGTATTCCGTCGGATAACGAAACTGTCTTTCCGCTGTAGCATTATGACTGCTGGTGGCAGCGATCGCCCTCTTGGCAAACCCGCCGTCAACTAAGGCAGATGCGACAGCCACTGTTTCCATTGATGTTGAACAGGCGCCAAACATACATAGAAACGGAATGTTCAAGTGTCTTGCTACATAGTTGGCCGTCACGTTTTGATTCAGCAAGTCGCCTGCCAGCAATAGATCAATATCATCTTTTGTCAGATTATTTTTTTGAAGCGCTGAAGTAATAGCATCTTCCATCAGCTGGCGTTCAGCCATTTCCCAGCTTTTTTGATTACAGTGCATCTCATCATAGGTTTTATCATATAAAGAGCCGAGCGGCCCGTCTTTTTCCTTTGGTCCGGCTGCCGTTCCCGCCGAGTTGACAAATAAGGGATGTTCAAATACCCAGGTTTGCTTTCCTGTTAATTTCATTTTCTTCTCCTCCTATGACATCAGTTTCTCAAAAGCAAACCGAATCATTCCAACGATGTAAGCAGCCACAACTCCAAAAACAATGACATTTCCCGCCAGTTTAAACATATTTGTCGCTACTCCAAGAACAAACCCTTCGCTTTTATATTCAAGAGCCGCACTTGCCATACTGTTGGCAAAACCTGTGACCGGCACAGCTGAACCGGCGCCTGCAAACTGTCCGATTCTGTCATAGATGCCGAACCCGGTCAACAGGGCTGAAATCAATATCAGTGTTGCTGCCGTTGGATTCCCTGCTGTTTTTTCATTAAAATCAAAAAAATGGATATAAAAATTCTGCAGACCTTGCCCGATCGCACAGATCAGACCGCCTACCAGAAAGGCTTTTACACAGTTCCAGACGTAAGGCGGCTTAGGCTGATATGTTTTCACTTTTGATTTGTAGTTTTCTTTTATGTTTGTCATCTTGGAAACCTCCTTATGAATGATCAATAAAATACAGCCAGTGAAATAAAGATCCCGCGATTTTCCCAATCACGATGGCCATTAACAGAATAATGATTTTACTTCTGAGCCCGATTCGCTTTGCTAAAATCGGCAATACATTTAAAACCTCTGTAAGGGCAGCTGCAAGCATCCCGACAAACACACCTGCCAGCAGCCCGACCGGCACGGCAATCCATTTTGTTAAAAAAAGATGGTTCATATGAAGCGTCTCCCATCCCCCGCAAACAGCGCCAAGAATAACAGCCGCTTCATAAGCCTGAACAAATCTCATTGTTTTGGTGAGCTGCATCAGCCGCGGAATGATTCCCATTACGGTTAAAAAAGCAACGAAGCCAGCCCCCACCGTGATGCCTCCGCCGAGCCCGACAAAAATAATGAACAATACACTAACGATCATGCAGGTCCTTTATTGTTTCTTGATTCTCATGCATGGCCACATATTGATCGAGATCAAGCTGATAGTTAAACATCTCAACCTCCAGCGGGCTGGGCTCTTCATTAAGGCGCTTTTTAAATATGTGGTTAAAAAACACGATCATCCCCAGTCCCAAACCGATGCTGTATGGGATTTGAAGCAAATATGGATAGTCATTCCTCTCTCCGGTTATGATTTCATATAGTGCAATATGAACATCTCTCATGCTTACATCCTCATGAAAGTTCATAATGGCTAGACACGATCCGATAAACAGAAGCAGCCAGACACCGATAAACAGAACCGTTGATAATTGCCGTTTCCGATACTGAATTTCAACAATGGTTTCTGCTCCGCCTACCGTTTGAACATCAAGAGTCGGATCTTGTAAATGAATGGCTCTGAGGACTTGTATGATATCCAGGATTACGATATTTTTATCTTTTTCGCTCACCTGATAAAGCGGCATAGCCGACAGTTTCTTTTTCAGCTGAAGCTGTCCTTCAATTTGCGCGGCATCTCCAACCGTGATAATATCTCCCGGATGGGCCAGCACCCTGTGGCGAAGTCGGATAAATATACGTCGTTCCATCATTGATCACCATCTTTCGGTGGTTATATATGTAGTATGTGGTTCGATTTTGTTCTCATTCATCCGCTCGAAAAGACCATAAATTACCACGCTTTTGCACACAAAAAAGCTAGCCTGCATCGCAGACTAGCTATCCGTATGATCCATTTGAACCTTGATCTGTTTTAATATTTTCTTTTCAAGCCTTGAAACTTGAACTTGAGAGATCCCAAGCCGCTCAGCCACTTCGGACTGTGTCTGATCTTTATAATATCTGAGATAGACGATTAGTTTTTCCCTTTCCTCCAAATCGCTGATCGCTTCTTTCAGCGCAATCTTGTCAAACCATTTTTCTTCTGAGTTGTCAGCGATTTGATCAAGCAGAGTAATCGGATCTCCGTCATTCTCATAAACGGTTTCGTGAATCGAAGACGGAGCCCTTACCGCCTCTTGAGCAAGTACGACATCTTCTGCTTCAATTTCCAAATGGTCGGCGATCTCCTGCACCGTCGGCACTCTGCCCAGTGTTTTTGAAAGCTCATCCTTCGCGCGCCGGATTTTGTTTCCGAGCTCTTTTAATGACCTTGACACCTTTACGGTTCCGTCATCACGGATAAAACGCTGGATTTCACCGATAATCATTGGCACTGCATACGTTGAAAAACGCACATCATAGGTTAAATCAAATTTGTCAACAGATTTTAACAGCCCGATGCAGCCGATCTGGAAGAGATCGTCAGGCTCGTAACCTCTGTTTAAAAACCGCTGTACGACAGACCAAACAAGACGCATGTTTTTTTCTATGAGGAGGTCTCTTGCCTGCTGGTCGCCATTTTGGCTTTGTTTGATTAATTCCTTTACTTCATGATCCTTCAGCTGAGCGTTTTTGCCGTTTTTCTTAACCTCCACATCCATAACAAATCTCCTTAATTACAAAGCGCTTTGCTTTTTGATAAGTGCTTTGTTAAGCGAATCGTTGTGCCCATCTCAGGTGATGAATCGATACTGACATCATCCATGAAATTTTCCATAATGGTAAAGCCCATTCCGGAGCGCTCAAGCTCAGGCTTAGTCGTGAATAAAGGCTGGCGGGCTTCTTCAAGATCTGTAATGCCCCTGCCTTCATCACGAATGGTCATATATACGACATGATCTTCCAGCGTCACTGAAATGTAAACTTTTCCGTCACAGTTCTCTTCATACCCATGGATAATAGCATTCGTTACAGCCTCTGACACGACTGTTTTGATTTCGGTCAGTTCGTCCATTGTCGGGTCAAGCTGGGCAATAAACGAAGCAACTGTGACACGGGCGAACGATTCATTCTGGCTGAGGGCAGAAAATTCAATATGCATTTCATTTTTCATGATGCCACCCCCAGCGTCAGCAGCGCCTGCTGCTCAGATTGTTCAAATCGGATAATTTTAAACAGACCCGACATATCAAACAGCCGCTTCACCGCAGGAGAGATAGCGCAAACGACCATTTCCCCGCCAATTTGCTTAATTTGCTTGTATCTTCCTAAAATGACGCCAAGCCCCGAGCTGTCCATAAAGGAAAGGTCCTCCAGGTTCAGCACGATATGGCGAATATCATCCTTCTCCAATGATTGAGTCACTTTTTGTTTCAGGGTTTCAGCCGTATGGTGATCGAGTTCGCCTGTTAATCGAATACAAAGCACAGATTCTTTGACATGCATGTCAATTCCAAGGCTCATGCTCATTCCTCCTTGATATGATCGGATAATGAGTGTTTCGATTTCGACGGAATGAATTCCTTCACCGTGACAAAACTAGTGGTCATTCGGCATAATTACTTAAATTTTGTCCAGTCTCCCATCGTTCGCTTCAAGAATGTTATGAACCCGGCTTTCTTCATATCTTCTTTAGCAGCAACAGGACTTTCAGCGAGTACTTCTCCATCCTTTTTCAGAACGAGTGTCCCAAGCTCTTGGCCTTTTTGAACAGGAGCACTCACATTGTCATTCAATTTGATTTCTTTTTTCACATTTTTCATATCCTCGCCTTTTTTCGTCAATATTGAAATCGGCTCAGAAGTAGTGAGTTCGATAAATTTTTGTTTGCCTTTTTTGACCTTTACTTTTGCTACTATTTCATTTCTTTTATATAAAGGATGTGTTTCATATTGACTAAAAGCGAAATCAAGCATCTTTGTCACTTGCGCGTTTCTATCTTTAGGTGTGCTCGCTCCGAACACAACCGCAATGGCCCGCATGTTTCCTTTTTTAGCCGAAGCTGTCAGACAATATTTCGCTTCACCTGTATAGCCTGTTTTTACGCCGTCTACGCCAGGATAAAACTTGATCAGCCGATTCGTATTCACAAGCCAAAACTTTTTATCTGTATTTTCGCGCAGATAGTCTTCATACGTGCCGGTAAACTTCGTTATTGATTCGTATTTCAATAATTCCTTAGCCATGATTGCCATGTCATAAGCAGAGCTGTAATGCCCTTCCTCGGTCAATCCGGTCGGGTTTTTGAAAGATGTATTTTTCAAGCCAAGCTCTTTTGCTTTTTTATTCATTTTCCTAACAAACTCTTCTTCAGAGCCGGAAATGAATTCAGCCATCGCTACGGAAGCGTCATTTCCCGATGCGATCGCGATGCCTTTCAGCATTTCTTTGACAGTCATTTCCTCACCGGGTTCAAGGAAAATCTGTGAGCCGCCCATAGAAGCAGCGTGCTCGCTCGTACGGACCTTATCACTCATTTTGATTTTGCCTTCATCTAAAGCTTCCATAATTAAAAGCATCGTCATAATTTTTGTCATACTTGCAGGTGCCAGTCTCTCATTACTGTTCTTGTTGTAAAGCACTTTTCCCGTGTCACGTTCTATCAGCACCGCAGACTTCGCTTCATGAGCAAGCTCCGATGTGCCTTTTCCGTCTTGTTTTGCAAATGCAGACGGTGCAAATGTAAGCAGCATTATACCAATCAACAAAGTGGATAAAAGACGTTTCATCTTAAAAGCCCTCCATTTCATAATCCTTTTTATTTTTTCCAAGCCGGATGGTTTTATACACCATTGATGGAAAATGTTTCGTATCTTTTTTAGGCATAAAAAAAGACAGCTGCGTCATATCAGACACAGCTGTCTTTTGATCTTGCTATCATTCATTTTTTATTCGTATTGAGCGACGACCGCTTTAACAAGCTGCAAGAATCCTGCTTTTACTTTTTCCGTCACTTCCATTACTTCATCGTGACTTAAAGGCTGATCCAGAATTCCGGCTGCCGCGTTGGAGATGCAGGAAATGCCAAGGACACGCATTCCTGCATGATTTGCCACAATGACTTCCGGAACAGTAGACATGCCGACTGCATCAGAGCCCATTGTTCTTAAAAAACGGACTTCTGCCGGTGTTTCGTAAGATGGTCCTGTCACAGCGGTATACACACCTTTTTGAATTGGAATGTTAAGGTCTTTCGCAATCTTTTCAGCCAGGCTGGATAGATCTTTGTCATAGGCTGAAGACATATCAGGAAATCTAGCGCCGAAATCAGCTTCATTTGGCCCGATCAGCGGGTTTGTTCCCATAAAGTTGATATGGTCAGTAATGATCATTAAGTCTCCCGCACGGAATTCAGTGTTGACACCGCCAGCGGCATTTGTCACGATCAATGTTTCCACGCCGAGCGCTTTCATCACGCGTACAGGGAAAGTGACTTTCTCCATTGAATAGCCTTCATAAAAATGAAAACGGCCCTGCATAGCTATGACGGAAACTCCTTCAAGGGTGCCAAGCACAAGCTGGCCGGCATGTCCCTCAACAGTAGATACCGGGAATTCAGGTATGTCTTCATATTTCAGCTTGACCGGATTTTCGATTTCATCCGCCAAAATACCAAGACCTGAGCCTAAAATAAGGCCGATCTTCGGAGATTCCGGCAGGTTTTGCTTAATAAAAGCGGCTGCGCGTTCAATTCTGTCTTTCAAGAAATAGTCCCCCTATTGTAATAAAGATAAAAAGCTTTTTCCGTATTTCGGTTTATTCGTTTGGAAATTATCAGCGATCGTTGCGCCGATATCAGCAAATGTATCTGCAAGCGGCAGCATTTGCGCTTTCTTATGTTTTTTGCTGTAAGCGAGAATCGGCACGTATTCGCGTGTATGGTCGGTTCCATGATGAATCGGATCATTGCCGTGGTCGGCTGTAATGATTAACAGATCGTCTTCTTTCATTTTCTCAAACACTTCTGGAAGACGTGCATCAAATTCTTCAAGCGCGCGTCCGTAGCCTTCCGGGTCACGGCGATGTCCGAATAAAGCGTCAAAATCAACAAGGTTCGCAAAGCTCAGACCAGTAAAGTCTTCTCCCAGCGTATCGATCACCTTGTCCACTCCGTCCATATTGGAAACCGTTCTCCGTGAAGAAGTAATGCCTTCTCCGTCATAAATATCAGAGATTTTCCCAATTGAAATCACATCTAAACCGCTGTCTTTCAATTCATTCATGACAGTGCGGTCAAACGGCTTAAGTGCATAGTCATGACGGTTTGGTGTCCGTTTGAATTGTCCCGGCTCTCCGACGAACGGGCGTGCGATAATGCGGCCTACCATATACTTCGGATCAAGCGTCAGCTCTCTCGCTGTTTCACAAATGCGGTACAGCTCTTCAAGCGGCACAACCTCTTCGTGCGCGGCAATTTGCAGAACCGAGTCAGCAGATGTGTATACAATTAAAGCCCCTGTCTCCATGTGCTCCTGGCCAAGTTCATCCAAAATCGCTGTGCCGGAAGCCGGCTTGTTGCCGATAATTTTGCGTCCAGATCTCTTTTCCAGCTCCTGAAGCAGTTCATCAGGAAAGCCTTCCGGGAACACTTTAAACGGTTTATCAATATACAAGCCCATGATCTCCCAATGGCCGGTCATGGTATCTTTGCCGTTTGACGCTTCTTGCATTTTTCCATAATACGCAAGCGGATGTTCTGTTTTTTCTACACCTTTGATATCTCCGATGAGACCAAGGCCCAGTTTTGCCATATTCGGCATATGTAATCCATCCATATGTTCGGCAATATGCCCAAGCGTATTGGCGCCTTCGTCATTAAAGTCAGCAGCATCCGGCGCTTCACCGATTCCGACTGAGTCCATTACAATTAAAAACACACGATTATATTTGTATGCAGGCATCTTGAAAGCCTCCTTTTTTTCTATACGTCTATTGTATCGCTTAGAGGTCAGACAACTCAAGTATAAACCGTTTACATTCCCATTGACAATGCATTCGGAAATAATGAGAAACTTCGATATTTTCTGGCACTCTAAACAAAAAAGCCGCAGCCACCTGCGGCTAGGCGCGCGGATGAAACTGCTTGTACACATCCTTCAGCCTTGTTTTTGTCACATGCGTATAAATTTGCGTCGTGGATATATCCGCGTGGCCGAGCATTTCCTGTACCGCTCTAAGATCAGCCCCGTTCTCAAGCAGGTGGGTCGCAAAGGAATGCCTGAGCGTATGCGGGGTCAGCTCTTTTTTAATCCCAGCTTCCAGCGCGATTTTCTTCAGGTTTTTCCAAAATCCCTGCCGGCTGATTTGTTTGCCGTGATGATTTAAAAAGAGAGCGTCAGACACATTGTTCTTTAACAGTTTTCCCCTGGCTTTTGTCATATATTCCTCAATGGCGGAAGCGGCGGCTTCACCGATTGGCACAATCCGTTCTTTTCTTCCTTTTCCGAAGCAGCGGACAAAACCCATGGATAAATGAACATCTGCCGTTTTCAATTCAATCATCTCACTGACTCGTATGCCTGTCGCGTAAAGCAGCTCCAGCATCGCTTTATCCCGGTAGCCAAAAGGGCTCGTCAGCTTAGGCGTGTCCAATAATCGCTCGACCTCATTGAGCGCAAGCACCTTCGGAAGCGCCCGTTCGGTCTTTTGTGTTTCGATATGAACGGAAGGATCCTTGTCTGTCACCTTTTCCCTGAGCAGAAATTGGTGAAAAGAGCGAATGGATGCCAAATGCCGCGCCGATGTCTTGCCGGATTTCCCCGAGTCCTTCAAGTGCTTTAAATATTGGATAATATGTATGCGGGTTACGTGATTCCAATCTGTAACTTGAAGGGTTTCTGTTAAATAGAGAGAATAGCTTTTCAGGTCACGTTCATAGGATACCACCGTGTTTTGGGAAAGCCCTCTCTCTACCATGACATAGTGGATGAAATCCTTTATTTGATCTTTCACTCATGATCTACTCCCCGTTTTGGTAAAAAAAGATCAACCGGTCGAACCATCCGCCTTTTTCATCCTGATCCATTTCAACAACTTTTACAGCGGAGCCTTCCGGTTTATCGTACCGATGATAGTTTTCATACTCTTGATTCACCCATATCATAGCATAATAGAACAGAGCGGTAAAACCGGTAAACAGGATGAAAACTTTCAATGCATCTAGAGCTGTTTTTAGGAATCTTCCCATGTCCTAATCGATCCTTTCCCTATGGTTCCAGTTATTTAAACCATATGCCAAATCAGAAAGGTTTTATACATAGAAACAGCAAAAAACCCTTTCCCCATGAGAAAAGGTTCGCGCTCGGCACCGTCTATTCAGTTTCTTTTCCGTTACAGCGGTGGCAAATGCCGTGAAACGTCAATCTATGATCTTTAATCTTAAATTTCCAATCACGTTCAATGATTTCTTCCACGTCTTCAAGCAAATCTTCTTCAATTTCATCAACGGCTCCGCACTCCATGCACACCAAGTGGTGATGAAAGTGAGCTGCGCCCTCTTTCCGAAGGTCGTAACGGGATACGCCGTCTCCAAAGTTAATTTTATCAACAACTTTTAATTCAGTTAATAATTCAAGCGTACGGTATACTGTTGCGAGACCGATTTCAGGAGATTTCTCTTTTACGAGGAGGTATACATCTTCTGCGCTTAAATGGTCTTCTTCGTTTTCAAGCAGCACTCTTACTGTCGCTTCACGCTGAGGCGTAAGTTTGTAGCTGGATGAGTGCAGTTGTTTCTTAATTCGATCAATACGGTTTTCCATGTCTTTCCCTCCTACGCCGCATTCCATGACTCATTATAACAAAATACGCGCAGAGTTCCAACTATAATTATTATAAACTGATAAATAAAACGATTTTCTTTTAATAATTATTTTAAAAAAGTCTCGAAGTAAGCTGTTCCATTAAGACAGGAGATAAATATGCTTCAAAGAGGGATGAGATCAGTGCTAACATCAGAATGACCAGAAGCACAAAGGCATACCGCCCGAACCACTGGATCGGCGCGTCATGAAGGCTGCGTTTCACGAACAGCTGCCTGATTAACTTTAAAGAAAACGCAATCGCACATGTGCCCATAATCAGATAAGCCGGAATCAGCAGAACATTTTGCGGCAATACGGAGACAAATGATAAGAAAAAACCGCTGACTCCCATCTGATTGACAAGAAACCCGACAGTAAAGCCGACGACGATGCCTTTCAGAAAGATCATGATAAAAATAATCGGCATCCCAATGACGGAAATTCCCAATATCCACATCAACCCTAAATACTTTGCATTATGAAAGATACTTTGCCCAAACATATCAGATGAACTTGCCTGTTTTCCATCCGAAAGCTGTCCGAAAAATTGGCTTAAATAATAGTATAAATCTTCTTTCTGACTGATGGTCATGCTGTTGACAATAATCGCGCCAAAGATGACACCCATGAAAAACAGCACTGAGACAAATATATAAAGAGAGAGATGATCTTTGAC
Source organism: Bacillus rugosus (assembly GCF_023238245.1). NCBI lineage: Bacteria > Bacillati > Bacillota > Bacilli > Caryophanales > Bacillaceae > Bacillus > Bacillus rugosus. The sequence continues at coordinate 2,330,862 of NZ_CP096590.1, forward strand.
ATGTCGGAGAAACATGTCCTTATAAGAGATTTTTCGCATACCGTTTCCTCCCGCCCGCTCTAGTGATTTGATTTAATAGATTGTATGAAAGAAACGGAAAAACATGCCCTTTTTCAAAAAAGAAACGATAGAGAAGAATGCTAGGCGGCTTTTTTGGACACAAAAAAATCCTTATCATCAACTGCCGTATGATCATAAGGATTCTTATGCTTCCGTTTATTAAAAATTTCTTTTTTGCTTTTTGTCATTCTTTCATGTGTGCTGAACGACGATATAATGCCTCTTGATAATAAGACGTCACGCCCGCCATTTCTAAGCAGATGATCCCGCTTCTTTTTCGCCCGGCTTTTTGCCATGCTGATCACTCCCTTATTTATTTTCACAGCAATTATAGCAGATCATTATATGATACGAGAAAAAACAGCACCTGTTTATGCCAGGTGCTGTTTTACTTCATTTATTTTACTGCTGTAAGTGCTGCGTGCTCAACCGCAGCTGCTACCTCTTGATGGACTTTTGAATCAAGCGGCTGCGGGACCACATCGCCTTGTTTTGTGCAGGCTGCGATGGCCTCTGCTGCTGCGACAAGCATATTATGATTAATCTCTTTGCTTTTCGCATTAAGCGCCCCTCTGAAAATCCCCGGGAAACCGAGCACATTATTAACAGAACGTCCGTCCGCTGCATATGCGGCGCCAGCCTGCAGCGCGGCCTCCGGCTCAATTTCCGGCTTCGGATTCGATAAAGCCAAAATTACCTGACCAGAACGTACAAATGCTGGTTTAATTAACCCCGGAACGCCCGTTGTGGCAATGACAATATCACATGTTTCCATGAGCTCCTCAATGCTGGCAACTGCCTGTCCGCCGTATTGTTCGAGACGGTTCATTGCTTCCTCTGATTTGTCTGTTCCGTACACAGCTTTCACGCCGTAGGCCATAAACATCCGGCAGATGGCAACACCTGCTGCGCCCAGGCCGATTTGCCCCACTTTCGCTTCTTTCAGGTCAACCCCCGCGCTTCTGCATGCCGAGATGGCAGCTGCCAGCGTCACAACAGCTGTACCGTGCTGATCATCGTGCATAACAGGTATGTTCAGCTCTTCTTTTAGGCGGTCCTCAATTTCGAAGCAATGCGGCGAGCCGATATCTTCAAGCAGGATGCCGTTAAAACCCGGAGAAATATGCTTTACTGTTTTGATGATTTCTTCAGGATCACTCGTATCAAGCAATATCGGAATGCCGCTAATACCCGCCAACTGATCAAACAGAGCAGCCTTTCCTTCCATGACAGGCATGCCTGCCACAGAGCCAATATTCCCAAGACCGAGGATTGCCGTTCCATCCGTTACTATCGCGACAGAATTGCTGATCGTTGTATAAATAGACGCTTTTTCAGGCTCTTTTTCGATCAGCCTGCACACGTCTGCTACACCTGGTGTATAGACACGTCCGAGCTCTGCCAGCGAGCGGATCGGCATTTTGCTTTTCATTTGGATTTTTCCGCCTTCATGTGCGGACAGGACCTCATCAGATACGGTGTGAAGCCTAATCCCTTCTCCCAAGGCCTGTACAGCCGCGATCACTTCCTGAAGCTGTTCTTCATTCTCCACTTGAACGGTAATATTCCGCATTGTGTAATTGGGTCCTACTTTTACCGTCTCCACTTCACCAATATCCCCGCCCAGGAGGCCGATTGCCGTAGCCACCCTTCCAAGATTTCCGGGAACCGAAGGCGTTTCAATCATCAGTGTCCGAATCATGTGTTTCGCTATCATTCAGTGATCCTCCCCTATTAGCCTAGTTTTTCTTCTTTAACTGTATTGTTTTTCGTATACCATATAAATTTTCCTGTATAACCATAGATAACGGCAAGACCTATTGCAACAAAACTCAGCCACATAAACGGCAAATAAGAGAAGGTAGAAACTCCTAGTATTCCCGCCATGTAAATACCGTTATCAGACCAAGGCACCATACCTGAAGTTAATGTACCTCCGACCTCTGAGTTACGGGATAGCACTCTTCTATCGAGATTCAATCGATCATAGCTGTTTTCCATAATCTTCGGAGTCAAAATAAGAGATACATACATCGCACAGCCGAAGATGTTCGCTAAAAACGCTACAATCAGCGTAGATAAAGTGACGTTGCCCGGTGATGTTAATTTCTTTTCAAACATAGAGACAATCACTTTTAAGACGCCAAGCTTTTCAAGCAGGCCTCCAAATCCGAGACCAAAGATAATGACGACAAGGGAACCGAGCATTCCGACGATGCCTCCGCGATTTAACAGGCCGTTCAAGAATTCCACATCTGTTTTAATAGAGAATCCGTTGTAGGCAGTTGCAACAGCATCCGCTGGATTCATGCCTTGGAAAACAACAGCCCAGACAGCGCCAAGCAATGCGCCAATTACGATAACCGGCATTGACGGCTTTTTCAGCGCCAATAAGATAATCACGACAACAGCCGGGATCAGCATCCAAATATGAATGTCAAACGTATTTTGCAAAGATGATTTCAAGAATTCAACTTTATCAAGATCAATATTTTTCCCGCCGTACATAAAACCGGTAATTGTAAATAAAATTGCGGTAATCACATATGCTGGCACAGATAAAAAGAGCATTGCTCTGACGTGATCTAACACATCCACTTTAGATAGTGAAGAAGCAAGAACTGTGCTGTCAGACAGAGGAGACAGCTTGTCCCCGAAATAAGCGCCTGAAAGAATAGCTCCCGCTACAAGAGGAAGCGGAAGGCCTAATCCCTCTCCAATTGCGATCATGGCAATGCCGGCAGTTCCGACTGTTCCCCATGACGTTCCTGTTGCTACAGACATAATTGAACAAATAATTAGCGTTGCAAGTAAAAAGATGCTAGGGTGAATAAATTCTAAACCATAGTAAATCAGAGTCGGTACAATCCCCCCGGCGATCCAAGTTCCAATAAGTGCTCCTACTGAAACAAGAATCAGAACGGCTTCAAGACCGTTTGATATTCCATTCAGGATGGCATTTTGCATATCTTTATAAGAATAACCGAGTCTGATTCCGAGAATCATTGCGATAAACCAGGAAATGAAGAGCGCGAGCTGTATCGGCAAGTCTAAAAAGACTGTAAACGACATGACAAGTGCTAAAAATGATCCTAGTACAATAATAATTTCGAATAGTGTTGGCAGTCTTACATCCTTCAAAAGAAGTCCCCCTTCATGTAAAAAGCTAAAACGCTTTCAATAAATAGTGCAACACGTATACTATACTTCCTCATCCCTATGTTGTAAACAGCTTATTCATCCGACTATACGGAGATGAATAAGCTGTGTTTTGTTTAAATTTTATTTTTCTAATAGTTCTTTCCCTGCAATACCTGGTTTTGTCATCTCATATGGGTTTAAAATGATATCCAACTCTTCTTCTGTCAGCACATCATGCTGCAGGCATAGATCACGGACTGATTGGCCTGTCATAATTGCTTCCCGGGCAATTCGGGCTGCCGCTTCATACCCAAGGTGCGGATTGACTGCAGTGATCACTCCCGCACTTTTTTCCACGTATTGTTTCAAGCGTTGTTCGTTGGCTTCGATGCCTTTTAAGCAATAGTCAGTGAACGAACGGAAGCCATTGTTCATGATGCTGATGGATTGAAGCAAGTTAAAGACAAGCACTGGCTCCATGACGTTCAATTCAAGCTGGCCGGCTTCTGAAGCAAGGCAGATTGTATTGTCGTTTCCAATAACCTGGAATGCAATTTGGTTGATTAGCTCAGCCATAACCGGATTGACTTTTCCCGGCATAATGGATGACCCCGGCTGACGTGCCGGCAGAGAAATTTCTGCAAGTCCGGCGCGCGGGCCTGATGCCATTAAGCGAAGGTCGTTTGCGATCTTCGACATGTTCATCATGCAGACTTTTAATGAAGCCGATACCTCTGTATAGGCATCTGTATTTTGTGTCGCATCAACGAGATGATCAGCACCGACAAGGGGAAGACCGCTGATATCAGCAAGGTGCTTCACAACCTGTTTGATATATTCAGGATCTGCGTTCAGGCCCGTACCGACAGCTGTTGCGCCCATGTTGACTTCATACAGGTGCTGGCGTGATTGCTTGATCCGTTTGATATCACGCTCCAGGACGCGGCTGTACGCTTCGAATTCCTGGCCTAAACGAATCGGAACAGCGTCTTGCAGGTGTGTCCGGCCCATTTTAATAACAGAATCAAACTCCTGTGCTTTTTGTTTGAACACACTATGCATATCTTCCATTGTTTTCAGCAGTTTTTCCAACAGCTTCAATGTGGAAATATGAATAGCGGTCGGGAACACATCGTTTGTAGACTGTGACATATTCACATGTGTGTTTGGGCTTAAATGGATGTAGTCTCCCTTTTTATGTCCCATGATTTCAAGCGCCCGGTTTCCGATAACCTCATTCGCATTCATGTTCATAGAAGTTCCGGCACCGCCCTGAATCGGATCGACGATAAACTGATCGTGCCATTTGCCTTCCAGAATCTCGTCAGCAGCTTGTACGATAGCTTGGCCAATTCCTTCATACAGCCGTTTCACGTCCATGTTGGCAAGAGCTGCAGCTTTTTTAACAATCGCAAGCGCGTTAATCATTTCTTCATGGATCTTGTATCCCGTAATCGGGAAGTTTTCAGAAGCACGGAGCGTCTGGATTCCGTAATAAACATTAGCTTCAATTTGTTTTTCTCCAAGGAAGTCTTTTTCCACGCGGTATTCTTTTTGGCCGTTTAACATTTCTTTAACCTACTTTCTCTTTGTTGATCATCGTTTCTGTGATTTTACAGGACAACGTCATCGGCAATCGGAGTTTCCATAATACGCTTGACGACTGGAAGATCCGAAGACTGGCCGAGTGCCCACATCAATTTTGGCACGATTGCTTCTGTGTTCATATTTCTTGATCGGATAATTAAGTCTTGGTTTACTCTGCGGCCGACCTCGTAAATGCTCATGTCTTCGCCTTCTTCCAGACATTGAGTTGTGATCACGACGACAATGCCGCTTTCGATTAGCTCATTCACTTTTGACAAAATGTCTCTGCCTTCAAACGGCACGCCCCCGCTGCCATAACTCTCAATGACAACTCCTCTGTACATGCTTTTCAGGGCATCAAACATTTCTGGCTTTAAGCCTGGATGCAGCTTCAGAAGACATACATCAGTGCATAGTGAAGTATCAACTGTGAAGGTGTCGTTCTCAGGTTCCGTTACTTGTTTGTTGTATTCGATCCCGTCTTCATTGATAAAAGCGATATATGGATAATTGATGCTTTCAAATGCGTCGTAGCTTTTCGTTCTTAATTTGATCGCTCGCGTTCCTTGGATAACTCTGCCGTCAAACACAACATAAACGCCGCCCACGCCTTCACAGGCAAAGCGAATCGCGTCTGTAATATTTTTTTTGGCGTCGGTTTTTTGGAACGTGATCGGGATCTGCGAACCAGTGATGACAATCGGCTTTTTGGCATGCTGCAGCATATATGATAGTGCGGCAGATGTATAGGCCATTGTATCTGTACCGTGTGTAATAACAAATCCATCATAGGCATCATAATTCTCCTTAACGGCTTCTGCTATTTCAACCCAGTATTCAGGCTGCATATTGGTGCTGTCTATATTCATAAGCGACTGAGTTTCCATCGTGTAATCGTTATCAAGTTTTGATACGTAACTTAATAATTCATCAGCCTTGACCCCGGGAGCCAGCCCGTTTTCCCCTTCAACTGAAGCAATCGTTCCCCCAGTTGTCAACATCAATAATTTTTTCATACCATGCACCTCTTCACTATATCTAAAGATGGGTTGCGAGAAGGCATTCGCTTTTCGCATACTTTTAATGCAATTATAGACACGGAAAATAAAATACGCAAGACATTATTATTCAATTCGCGTACACTTCCTAATACCTATATGATATAATCAGCTCAACGTGAAAAAGGAGCGGAAGTTCATGAATCTAGATCGTTTAACTGAGTTGAGAAAAAAGAAAAATTGGTCACTTCAATATACAGCTGACCTTCTGGGTATCGCAAAAAGCACATATGCCGGCTACGAGTCAGGCTACCGCCGGCCTTCGCTTGAGGCACTTGCCATGCTGGCTGACCTCTTTGACACAACCTGCGATGAACTTTTGGGCCGCGAGAAACAAAAGCAGACTGCTCCTCAGACCATTGAATTGACCACGTGGAGCAGCCTTGACTTTACCATTTCTGTTGATAGCAAGCCGCTAAGTGAAGACGAAATCATCCAGCTGATCACTTTTATCCGGACAAAAAGAAAAGTACAGGAGGAACTGAGTTAATCTTTAACTCACCGTTTAATTTTCCCGTAGGTTCCTCCTCCTCCGGCTTTCAATTCCAGCTTTCCGGATCTAGCTTTTACAATAAGAGCCGCGGTTTTCGGCGGGACAACTCGAGCCAAATCCTCTTCTGCAGCCTCATGAAGAACAGCCATTTCTGTTCCGAAGGCTTTTTTTAGTTTGTCCAGTGTTTTCGGACCGACACCCGGAACAAATTGCAGCGGAATCTGATGAATATATCGCGGACGCGGGACGCGAACTTCAGTCTGATCACTCAATTCACGCAATCTTTCACTGACTCCCTTGGTAAACCTGGCATTTCCGCAATTCGCGCACGCCGTTTCCCCGCTCACAGCAGGTTCTCCGCACGCCTCGCAAGCCGTCTGATAATATTTTCCCAATAGAGGGTCCAAGCCGTAATTTGCGGTAATTTTCCTATCACCCTGTCCCCTTAATGCAAGTGCAAATTCAGTAAAATCAACTGACTGTACATATAGTTCATTATATTCTCTGCCGATTTTTCCTAACGAATGCGCATCAGAATTTGTTAAAAAAGTATACTGATTCAATTCAGATACGTGAGAAGCCATGTCTGTATCACAACTTAACCCAAGCTCCACCGCATCTATCATAGAGGGATCAAAAACCTCGGTTAAGCTTAATTTAACCCCTTTTCCATATAAGCTTTTATGCGGTGTAAAGATATGGGCGGGGATAAACAGCCCGCCCATTTCCTTCACTTTTTTTTGCAGATTCAAGCCCGTTTCATAAATCCGCTGTGAGCTTAAGTGAATATTTTTCAACCGCGCTGACAGCCAGTTTGAAAACTGCTTCATATCAGCCAGCGTCGGCATAAAGACGAGCACATGGATCGGTCCGCTGCAGGCTTCATCATAAATCTCCAGCTCGCTTCCAAATAAAAGAGTCGTGCTGCGATAACGAATCCCCCCGCCGGCAAGCTCGTGATATCTTCCAGATGAAATGCCTTCCTCAAGCTCCAGGATAACTTCCGGAGAATGACAATCAATAATGCCAAGAAGTTCAATTCCTTTATGTTCACTGGCTTCAACCAAAATTCGGTCCAGCGTCAGCGTTTTGGCGCCTGTTATTTTGACAGCCCTTCCTGTAAAGGTCCGGCCGATATGAATGTGCAAATCCGCGTAAATCTTTTTCATTTTTGTGCTTGGAGCGCTTCTTTCAGCTGAAGATACTGAATCGCATATGCTGTTTTAGCATCATATACTTCATGCGATTCAACCAGCTTTAGCGCATCTACAAGCGTCACCTCCATCACTTCAACAAACTCGTCCTCATCAAGCTCCCGTTTTTCTTCGAGTACAGAAAGCTCTTCAGCAAGAAACACGTGAACAATTTCATCAGCAAAGCCGGGCGATGTATAAAACGCAGTGATTTTTGTCAGTTTTTTCGCTGTATACCCCGTTTCCTCTTCAAGCTCCCGAAGTGCCGTGTACTCAGGCTCCTCCCCTTTCTCAAGCTTTCCTGCCGGGATTTCAACGATCGTCCGCTCAAGAGGCTTGCGGAATTGTTTCACCATGATGATTTTCCCTTCATCTGTGACAGCTAATATGGCTACAGCTCCAGGGTGTTTCACAATTTCGCGTTTACTCGTTTTTCCGTTTGGCAGCTCAACGTCCTCTACATAAAGATCAATGACTTTCCCTGAAAAGATCTGTTCTTTGGCAATTGTTTTTTCTTCTAATGATTTCATTTCTTCATCTCCCGTTCTGTCTCTATATGATGCCCCATACATTTTATCATACTAGAAAAAAGGGGGCTTCTTCGTGAAAGTGCACCGCATGCCCAAAGGTGTTGTCTTAGTCGGAAAAGCATGGGAGATTCGGGCAAAGTTAAAGGAGTACGGACGCACATTCCAATATGTGAAAGATTGGGTCTCTAAGCCGTAAAAGTTGAAACTTCAGCTCCTTTATATTACGGTCAATACAAAGCCTAAAAAAGGAGTGTGCACATGAGAAAGCGCAAACTGGGTACTTCTGATTTAGAAATAAGCGAAGTCGGACTCGGCTGTATGTCTCTTGGAACTGAAAAAAACAAAGCCTTGTCCATTCTGGATGAAGCGATCGAGCTGGGCATCAATTATTTGGACACAGCGGATTTGTATGACCGCGGACGCAACGAAGAAATCGTCGGTGATGCGATCCAAAACAGACGCCAGGATATTATTTTGGCAACGAAAGCGGGAAACCGCTGGAATGAAGAAAGCGAAGGCTGGTATTGGGATCCTTCAAAAGCTTATATAAAAGAAGCCGTAAAAAAGAGCCTTGCGCGGCTGAAAACGGATTATATTGATCTTTATCAGCTTCACGGCGGCACGATAGAGGACAACATTGATGAAACCATTGAAGCGTTTGAGGAGTTAAAACAAGAAGGTGTGATCCGTTACTACGGCATTTCTTCCATTCGTCCGAATGTGATAAAAGAATATGTGAAAAAATCCAACATCGTCAGTATTATGATGCAATTCAGCCTGTTTGACAGACGCCCCGAGGAATGGCTTCCGCTTTTAGAGGAACATCAAATCAGCGTAGTCACCAGGGGTCCGGTTGCAAAAGGGCTGTTAACTGAAAAACCGCTTGAACAAGTGGCGGACAGCATCAAACAAAACGGGTACTTATCCTATTCGTTTGAGGAATTGACAAATGCCCGCAGAGCGATGGAGAATGTCGCGCCCGATCTTTCCATGACAGAAAAGTCTCTGCAGTATCTGTTAGCACAGCCGGCTGTCGCCTCAGTGATTACAGGCGCCAGTAAGATTGAGCAGTTACGGGAAAACGTTCAGGCTGCAAACGCACGGCGTTTAAGCGAAGAGGAAATCAAAGCGCTCCAATCTCATACGAAACAAGACGTTTACGAAGCGCACCGCTCATAACAGAAAAACCAGCACTGTACGGGTGCTGGTTTATTTATATTGATGCCAATCCATTTGGTTTTCATTAAGGAGTTCTTCAAAGCTTTTGTTTTTTTCGATCTCTTTTTTCTTTCTGATCTGTTCTGCTTTTTCTCTTTCCTGCCTCTTTTCATCCTCTTCCTTCAATTGGCTCTTCATCTCCATAAGCTTTGCTTTGATGTCAGATTGAAGGTCGTCTTTTAACTGGTGTTTGTCAGCGGATTTTTGTTTTTTCATGTACGCTTCCCCCGTGATTTGTTTTGAGGCCAGTTTATCACGGAGCATACAGACTGAACAAGCGGACTCTCTTCTGAAAACTTTTTTGATCAACACAGCACTGTTTAGGTATAATGATTTCAAGTATAAATTTCCTGTATTTAGTTGAAAGGTGCTGTGACTTTTGAAGAAAATCCTTTTGGCCATTGGCGCTGTCTTAACCGCTGTAATCGCAATCGGAATTGTTTTTTCAAATATCATTCTGTTTATCAGGAAAAAAACAGATGAAGATATTATCAAAAGAGAGACAGTCGACGGACATGATGTGTTTGAATCATTTGAACGAATGGAGAAAACCGCTTTTGTTATACCATCGGGTTACGGGTATGATATAAAAGGATACCATGTCGCACAGCATGACACACCTAACACCATCATCATCTGCCACGGGGTGACGATGAATGTGCTGAATTCTCTTAAATATATGCAGTTATTTCTTGATCTTGGCTGGAATGTGATTGTTTATGACCATCGCCGGCACGGACAAAGCGGCGGAAAGACGACTAGCTACGGGTTTTATGAAAAGGATGATCTCAGTGAGGTTGTCAGCTGGGTCAAGAACAAAACAGGCCATCGCGGATTAATCGGTATTCACGGTGAATCAATGGGAGCTGCGACTGCCCTGCTTTACGCTGGTGAACATTGTGATGATGGTGCTGATTTTTATATCGCTGATTGCCCATTCGCACGTTTTGATGAACAGCTTGCCCATCGGCTGAAAGCGGAGTACAGGCTCCCGGCTTGGCCGCTGCTCCCCATCGCCGACTTCTTTTTGAAGCTAAGGGGCGGCTATCGGGCACGCGACGTATCTCCGCTTGCTGTCATTGATAAAATCGAAAAACCGGTCCTCTTTATTCACAGTAAAGATGATGATTATATTCCCGTTTCTTCTACCGAGCGGCTTTATGAAAAGAAACCCGGACCGAAGGCGCTGTATATTGCAGATAACGGCGAACATGCCATGTCATATACGAAAAACCGGGACACATACCGAAAAACGGTGCAGGAGTTTTTAGAGAAAATAGAAACCTCGAAACCTTAAGCCCTGCCCTAGTTTTTTTTCAACCATAAGAGAGGCCTTTCTATAAAAGATAGGCCTCTCTTATTTTACTCTTCTTAACGTGTGATGAGAGATTGACCAATATCCCGGCTGAAATCAGCATGAACATTAACGAAGAACCACCATAGCTGACAAACGGAAGAGGAATTCCGGTAATGGGGAGAAGACCTAAAACAGCGCCCAGGTTAAATAACGATTGAATCATGATCTGGAAGGTAAGGCCGATCGCCAGCAGCTTTCCAAAAGGATCATTGATTTGCACAGCGATCCGAACACCTCTGAACATCATTAACAGGTAGGCCCCGATGATCATCAACAGCCCGACCCCGCCGAGTTCCTCGGTAATAACCGCCATAATAAAGTCCGTATGGGCTTCAGGAAGAAATCCCAGCTTTTGAACACTGTTTCCCAATCCATTTCCCCAGAACCCGCCCGAATCGATGGCGAGGTAGGAATTGATTAACTGGTAGCCGTCTCCGTTTTCATCCTGAAAAGGATTCCTGAACGATGTCAGCCTTCTTAACCGGTACGGCGCCGTCATAGCAAAATATGCGATGCCGGCCCCGGCCATTGTCCCGAGAAGCAATAAGTGCCGTTTTCTGATGCCGGCGCACAACAGAACAGCTCCGCAGCTTAACAGGATCGAAACGGCGGTGCCCAAGTCCGGCTGCTTTAAAATTAGAAAAAACACGGCCGCCAAGATGAGCAGCGGGGGCATGACGCCCTTTCCAAAATTGGCGATATATCTCTGCTTTTTTGCATACACGTAAGCAAAATAAATAATCATCACAAGCTTCACAGCCTCAGACGGCTGAATGATGAGCGAACCGAAATGAATCCACCTTTGGGAATTGTTTTTCTCCACCCCAATCCCCGGCAGCAAAACGAGAAGCAGCATCAAAAAAGAAAGCTTTACTAAAAACCGGATGAGTTTGCCGTAAGCTTTGTAAGGGAAAAAGACGGCAGCCGAAAAAAAGGTCAAACCAATGAGCAGCCATTGCAGCTGCTTCATAAAAAAATAGCTGCCATTACCATACTTTATATATCCGAGGGGGTAGCCGGCGCTGTAAACCATCAGCAAACCAAGCGAGGATAAAATCAGAACCAATGCGATCAAGACATAATCCAGCTTCTTTAGATGGGAAAGAATCACCTTAAGCACTTCAATCCCACCCCCTGCCAAACATATAATGCTTAGATCTGATATTCACACTGAAAACGAGACCTAAAGCAATCATATTGGTCAATAGCGCGCTGCCGCCATAGCTGATAAACGGAAGAGCGAGCCCTGTCACCGGCATTAAACCGATCGTCATCCCGATATTTTGAAACACTTGAAATATAATTAAGCCTGCAACCCCCGCAGATATATAAACACCGAACAGACTGTTGGACCGCATCGCAATCCTAATAATTCTGTAGATCATCAGAAAATACAGACAGATTAATGTTACGGCACCAAAAAAACCGAACTCTTCACCAATCACGGCGAATATAAAATCGGTATGAGCCTCCGGAATTTTCCCTCCTTGAACTTGGACTCCATGAGTAAAGCCGCTTCCTGTCAGCTGACCTGATCCTATCGCCAATAACGACTGTGTCAGCTGGTAACCATATGTAGACGCATGTTGATGAGGGCTGAGCCAGCCGTATATCCTGTCAAGCTGATGGGGTTTAATGATCTTAGAAAATATCTCAAAGTAATAATTGTGCAAAAACGTCAAAAAGGCGATTAATGCTATGAATCCAAGTGACAGGGACATGATCATTCTGCCCGAAATCCCCGAGACCAGCATTAACGTGAATGCAATCGACAATATCACCAATGCAGAGCCTAAATCAGGCTGAATCAATATGAAGAAAAACGGAATCAGTGTGTACACCATGATTTTACCCGTCGGAATGATGCTCTCTGTGAAAGAAAACCTTTTATGCTGATATTGATTAAGGACCGAAGCCAACAGAAGAATCAAAATAATCTTCATAAATTCTGTAGGCTGGATTTCTAACACCCCCAAGCTTATCCACCTTTGTGAACCATTTTTATAAGTTCCAAAAAAATGAACGAGAATGAGGAGAAAAACAGCTCCTACAAATAACCTGAGCGCCAATCGTTCGAGCAGCTCGTAATCGATATAAGCTGTCCCGGCCATGATGCCAAATCCGACAAGATACCAAATGACCTGCCGTTTAGCAAAATAAAAAGGGTCCTGTGTTTCATACTGCCCCGATCCGCTGTAAACAGCCAGTAAACTGATGCAAAACAGACTAAATAAAATGAGCAGAAGACTGATGTCAATGTTGGTTTGTTTTTGTTTCATCTTTAACATGCTCCATTATGATTTAGGTGACAATTGGGTGAAGACAAGTTGAATCGCTGCGGCGTCATCGATATAGCCAATCGGAAAAATATAATCCGGTATAACATCAACAGGAGCAATGAAATACAACAAAGCACCGCCTATCAGCAGCAATTCACGCGGCGTCCCGCGACCAGAGGTAAATCGGAAATACATGTCGTTCAGACGGGTCAGGAAAGGACCGATGCCGCTGACTTTCTCGACTTTATCTTCAAACTCGTCCTGAATCGTACGCTTCCCTTCCTCTGTCTGAGAATATTGCTGATACTCAGTCAATTTGCTACTCAACTCTTCCATTGTAAAAGACCGGTCATAGACATTTGAGGTTTGCAAAACGTCTTCAATTTCGTCCATTGATGAGTGAATATCCGGACGGCCGTTGTCCTGCTTCTTCTCCATTGTATAGCCGGCAGCTGTCATCAGCTCATCAAAAGAAACGCCAAGACTGTCTGAAAACCTTTGTAAATGGTTCAGGTTGGCCTTTCTTTTGCCATTGATGATTCTCGAAATAGTCGCTTTATCAATTTGTGTGCGTTCGCTCAATTCTCTTAAAGATAAAGAATTTTTTTGCAAATGCTCTTTTAGCAGCGCTCCTAGCTGATTTTTCTTTTTTTCATCCACGATTTGTTCTCCTTTCACATTAAAAATTTATCAATCTATCAGCCTAAAGACTAAGACGGTATAATGATATATAATCGTTGTCAAAATGTCAACGAATAACCGAAGTATCCCGAGACACCTTGTTTTTTCTACTTTCAAGTCGTTGACAATTAAACAAAAAAAGAGTGAGCTAGAACTCTCACTCCGTTTTCTATCACGTCAAAAACCCTCTTAGTTTTCTTACGATACTCCAATGATTTTTTCTTTCAGTGAAGTGCCCATTAACATATGGATGTGGCCTTTGCACTTTTTCTTACACTAAAAATATTTAGTATTTGTCCTATTTCCATTAACAACTTGCCTCCTGTCCAAGTTGTTTGCGCTAAAACGATTACTGTCTTTTTGGCATCCTAACTTTTCCTGCAGATCTTTTGGTTGGCAAACCAAAAATACCAGGTTTTCTTTCATAATAAAAAAGCGAAAGGCCCCCTTCGGCTCTTTCGCTTTTCCATTTCATAAAACGTCGGTAATGCCATCCATATTTTCTCTAATCCATTCAATCGCAAGATCTATCGTTGTAAACTCCTGCGTTTCGAAGGTCATTTCATCCTGCAATAGCCAAACATCTTTCTTGACGGATTCTGCTCCTCCAATTGACCAGTGGAGCAAAGTATAGGGATGGTTTTGATTCAGGAAGGATACCCACGTTTTATTCTGTGCTGTGTTCTTCATTGCCTTCAGCTTTTGTTCCACGTTTCGTGTCTCCCTACTTTACTAATATGCTCATTCTAGGGCTGAGCATTTCAGCCGGGCTTTTCAGCGCCAGTGTTTTGGCTTTTTCATTGTAATCGATCGTCATTTGATCGTCAAAAAACACCTTTTGTGACGACTGGATATACAGCGGGATACCGTTCGTTTCCAGCTGCTCGCACTGTCCCGTTAATTCTTCTGCCAGCCAGATTGTCGGTACACCGCTTACCGCGCAGCCGCATCCTTCTGCATCGTAACGAAGCTGGGCTTTTTTTCCCGGGTTGGCGTCAAACGCCTGCTGCAGTGCCTGTTTTGCTGCATCTGTCACATGTATGTTCATAAGGTGAGACCCCCGTTTTCATCATTTTCGCTATTGTAGCATACAACGCTTCCATCCGCATTGTTTCTGCCTTCTTTCCACCGCTTCGCATTTTTTTCTGCAGTCTTGATCCAACCATCTTTCCCTTGTATGTACTGATTGATGCAGTCCGGATGCTGGGCAGCCAGTCGTTTTTTGAGAACGGCGTATTCCTCCGCTATTTTTGGATGGGCTCTGAGATAATCTCTGAATAACAGATGCCTTTCAATAGCAGGGTTTCCCTTTTCGTACACATGGACATGATGAGTACGTTTATTACCGCCTTTTTGGAAATAACGCCTGCCAGCTATGCCGTTTTCTCCTTTCGGTGTATAGCCGATAGCCTTCATTTGTGTATCATATTGGCTCACAGCTTCAATGGTTTTGACTTCAATTAATATATCAATAATTGGCTTTGCTGCCATGTTTGAAATTGATGTGCTTCCGATATGATGGACAGCAACGATCTCCGGTCCGAGCACAAGCTTCAGCCGTTCTTTTTCTTCATTGAAATATTCCGCCCATTTTTCATTGTAGGGAACGACCTCAACTTTTCGTTCCGGATACAAATGAAAGACAGACAGCAATAGACCCTCCGCGGCTTTAATGGTTTCTGCCTTTTGAAATCCCGCCTTTGCATAGAGCGACACGGCCGGTGTATTTTCCTCAGCTGTGACTACTTCGATTTTCTCAGCGTCTTCGTTTTGATCGATGACAAATTGCAAAAGTGCTCGTCCAATCCCTTTTCTGAAACCGTCGGGATGCACAACAAGCCTGCAAATGGTGAGATGATGCATGTTTTTCTCATATGAAATGACACCGATCAGTTTACCTTCTTTCCGATATCCCGCAAACTGTTCATGAGAGGCTTGAATATCCTTTGGCTTCTCCTGTAAGGCGGGAATACCGTCAAAACCGATAAGCTCCGCTTCTTTTATGTAGGCTGGCTGCTGCACGGCAATAATCTCACGCGCTGTGATCTCTTCCGTATGCTGAAGATATTCAATCATTTCTCTTCTCCTGAAAACAGCCGCTGCCTCTCGACTTTTGCGATGCGGACTGCATACGACTCGTACCACATGCTTTTTCCTTTTTCTTTTGCTGCTTGATGTTCAGTGTGATGCTTCCAGTGGTTAATGGCATCCATACTGTCCCAATAGGAAACCGTTATGCCCCTTCCACCCGCTTCACGAACGCTTTCGACGCCTAAAAATCCAGGCTGATCCGCCGCAAGCGATACCATCCGCTCCGCTGTTTCTCCATATCCTGGGTCATTTTCGCTTCTGACAGATGAAAAAATGACTGCATAGTAAGGAGGCTCAGGTGTTTTTGATAAAAAATCCATCATATTTCCCCCTCATATGTTTTTGACAAACAGTACCTTATCTTGGCCGGGGCCATCATAGTTTGCAAACACTGAGATGCCATTTACCGTTTTGGTGCCCTTTTCAATGTTAAATCCCAATTTTGTGTGATACGCGATTGACACCTTATTCACCGGTGAAGTGACGCACTTTACCCGGGTGCAGCCTCGTTGTTTTACTGTTTCAATAAAGACATCGTATAATTGTTTTCCAATTTGCATTTTTCTGAAATCTGGATGCACACCGGAAAAATGGATGTATGCCGTTTCAGGATCCGATTGTGATTGAAACCCGATTAAAAATCCGGTCATGCTGCTATGTTCAGATGTAATAAAGCTTGTGTCCTGAAAATGCTCAAAAAATAGTCTCGGCAATTTTTCTTTCAGCTGTCTGCCGCCCCACCATTCATTCATTACAGACGTTACCATTTCATAATCTGAAGACGTGATTGTTCGAATATCCATTACGATTTGATCTCCCTCCGTCTGGCAAAACGAATGTCAGCTCTTTTTTTCTCACAATATAAAAATTATATTTTGCCTGACTGGAATTGTAAATGCCTTCTTTCCTGTATCATACGTTTGCAGTTTGCCGAGGGAACAATGTTAGATATTTTTACACATATTTCTCCCCCCAATGCAGGAGGGAGAAACTTTACAGCACAATATCAAGCACCTGATCAAGTTTCAGCTTATAAAGCTGATCTTCGTCTCCTTTTATCCATACTGTTTTTTCAAACTCTTCATACCGGCAGATCTTCCCGGTACAGCGGACAATTTCACCATCCTGAAAGCAGCTGACAGTGATATTCTGGGCAAACTCCATCGCGGCGCAAAGCGTTTGATTCATTTCCTCCAGCTTATCAGGATCAAGGATCGGCTTTTGCAGCTTCTGTTTATGGCGCTTTCTCTCAAGCAGGCTTTGTTTATGCTCCGGCAGAAACATCCTGCTTCCTTCCCACAGCAGGTTGCCTCTTTTTAAATAGTCATTCATTTATAGTGCCCTCCTATTTTAGCCGCACGTTCAAATGCCTGGCCTGCCGCTGTCAGTGACGCCGCCCTGATGATGGCTGTATCGCCGAACCGGTTTTTAATGCCATCCATCACATAGCCAAGGCTCATTTTCTTTGCATAATCCTGAAATAAATTGAGCTGCCATATGTCATCAGATGAGAGCTGGGACAGATTGACCCCGAGACGGCGGACAGGCTTCCCGTCCCAAAACGTAAGAAACAGCCGGCATACAGCCTCATATACATCCTGGGTAGAATTAGTCGGCTCCGCCAGCTTCACTTGCCGGTTGAAGCCCGTCGGCCAATCAAAATCAGCACCCCGGCAGCTCACTGATACCGTCTGCCCCATTACTCCGGCGTTTCGGCTTCGCCTGCACACTTCTTCACTCAGCTCCAGCAGTACGACTTTGATTTCTTTGTCAAAGTGTTCGTAGTCTCTCGGGAGAGTCATTCCATGGCCAATCGCCTTTTGTCCGTCCAGAGATGAAGTAGATACAGGGGAATAGTCGATCCCGTTCGCCGTCATCCACAGCACATGGCCGTTAATGCCCCATTTCTTTTTTAAAAGATCGAGCGGAAAAGCCGCAAGCCCGCCGATCGTGCTGATGCCCATCCGGTTTAAATGATGCTTCATGCGGCTCCCGACGCCAAACATGCTGCCCACCGGAAGCGGCCACATTTCAGTTTTCATATTTTCTTTCGTTAAGGTAAAAATACCGTTCTTATTCTTTTTGGCAAAATTGTCGCACGCGATTTTGGCTAGCGCTTTATTAGGACCGATTCCGACCCGCGCATAAACGCCGATCTCCCGCATGATTCTGCCCTGAATGCTTTTTGCAATCTCTTCCGGCGTCCCAAACAGCTTCTGACTGCCTGTAATGTCCATGAACTGTTCGTCAATGGAATACGGCTCTACAAGGTCTGTATATTCCTCTAGAATGGCGGTAATTTGCAGTGATACATCAATATACCGCTGCATACGGGGCCGGAGCACAACAGCTTCAGGGCACTTTTCCTGCGCCTCCCACAGCCGCGAAGCATTCGCCACACCCTTTTGTTTCGCCAGCGGACAGGCAGCCAATACGACTCCGCCCCTTTTTTCAGGATCACCTGAAACAATGACGGGCTTATTTTTCAAATGTGGATTTTCCGCTTTCTCTACAGATGCATAAAACGATTGCATGTCAACGAGAAAAATCACTTTTTCTTTCATCATACACACCTCTAAAAAGAACTTATGTTCGTTTTTCTATTATATGCGAAAGTATGTTCGATTTATACTGGTAAATGATTCTTGTCTGACAGAAAATATGATCCAAGGGTTTGAGAGAAGAGAAACATTTAGTAGAATGAAAGCGAAGCATAAAGATAGGAGAGTCATAATGGAGAAATTTGTCGAAAAAATGATGGGGCAGGCACTGCGTCAATACGGCAGAAATGTTGCCATAGATCCGTTAAGCCCGTATGAAAAACAAAGCCTGAAAGCAGCCTTAGAAGAGAGACGGAATGAAGAACCTGATGAGGATCTGCATGCGCATATAGAAGATATCATTTATGACTATGTCACAAACCAAGGGCTGTTCTCTTAAGCGCAGGTCACACCGTCAGCCGCTAATGCGTCTTCCCTTTGAAAACACCGCCGTGATGCAGAAAACAGTCTCAATGTCATACGGCAAAAAGGCTTGTGAAGAAAGCAAAGCAGGAATTTCTCACACTCCGTAGATTGATATGCCTGACAAAAAAATCACCCGAATACCCTTCAAAACGGGATAACTGCCCATTCCTCAAGCCGTGTCATACACTTAATTTTCGAAATCTACTTTGATTCATTCGGAAGAAACGCGGCATCTTCTTTTGTCCTCCAGTTCATGTCGGTTTTTAGCGTAAATTTTGATCTCATCTCCGGCATCACTAGCATTTACGAAACTTGATCCACACCCTGATGGGTTAAAATTACGGCCTTTAATGTTTCAAACGGACATCCCTTTGCTTCCATGTCCTGCCGAACGACTTTAAAATGCCCCCGCATTCAGCATCAATTAATATTACGCTTTTACCACAGATAAACGCCGGACATAACGTCATTTCCTTCCGAATGCTTTAACCTCAATTTCAACAATGTAACGTCAGCCATGTGCATCCTCCACACATGGTATATTGCAATCCATAAAGTAGGACATGTTTTATAAATGCCAATAACAAAATATTTTGAATTCCCCATTGGAGAAGGGAATTTTTTCATATATGATAGAAAAAGATCTTACAATACAGGAGAGATACGATTCATGAAGAAATGGAAAGATATCCACTCCATCAGCTGGACAATTATCATCGGAACCATTTTCGGCAGAATGGCAACATCGATGAGCATTCCTTTTTTAGCGATTTATTTAACGGCCGTTCAAGGCGCATCTGCTTCCTATGCAGGGCTGGTCATTGCCGCAAGCTCATCAGTCGGCATCCTCGCAAGCTTTTACGGCGGATATATCTCAGATAAATTCGGCAGAAAAAACATGATGCTTGTATCGATTTTCGGATGGATGCTGGTATTTGCAGGCTTTGCGGCGGCATCTCATCTCTGGGTGTTTTTTGTGGTAAACGCATTAAACGGTCTATGCAAATCACTGTTCGAGCCTGCTTCAAAGGCCTTGCTGTCTGATATGACAGAAGAAAAAACGAGACTGCTTGTTTTTAATTTACGCTATGCAGCTATTAATATCGGTGTTGTCTTCGGACCGGTGCTCGGCCTGTATTTCGGCTCATCGCAATCGACCGCACCCTTTTTGGTGCCCGCAGTCATTTACGGACTATACGGCCTCGTGCTTGCCATCCAATTTAAAAAACATCCATCCTTGTCAGCATCAAGCCAACCCCAAAATATGAGCGTGCGGGAAGCGTTTATGGTAACGCAAAAGGATCATCTTTTTACAATTGCTTTGATCGGCATTACACTATGCACCTTCGGCTACTCACAATTCAGTTCCACATTCCCGCAGTACATGGCGCAGAACCCCTTGATCGGCAATGGAACGAAGCTGTATGGGTTGATGCTGACATTAAACGCAATCGTTGTGTTGGCAACGCAATTTCCCATCGTCCATTTTGCAAAACGTTTTTCGCCGCTTTGCTCCCTGATGCTCGGTAATGTGATGGTTAGTATCAGCTTGGCCATTTTCACCATATCACACGGTGTTTCATCACTTGTGATGATTGTGGTGACATTTACAATCGGCGAAGTTCTTTTATTCTCTATGATGGATTTGTTTGTAGACCAGATTGCAAAACCAGGATTAAAAGGCACTTATTTTGGGGCAATCGGTTTTTCACAGCTCGGAAACGTCATCGGCCCCTGGGTCGGGGGTATATGTATAGACCTATTTGGCGCTGGCCGGCCGATTTTTGTTTTTTCTGTCCTGAGCGGCATCACCCTGCTCGGCCTGCCATTTTTAGCGTTCGCCTATCGGCAAATGAAAATGGAAATCACAAAACACCAATCCAGGCTGGAAAAGCCGCTTTAAATAAAAAAACGGGAGAGAACCAATCTCTCCCGCAACAATGAGGTGATGAACATGAATATAGGTGATATAATGTTTCAGCTGTTTGTATTTATTATATTTGCCGCTGTCATCTTTGCGGCTGTTACAGGCTTCAAGTATGCGAAAAACCGAAAAGCGCAGCTGGATCGCATTGAGAAAAAGCTGAACAGCCTGTCCGAAGATCACGATTAACAGCTTGGGGCAACGAGCTCTACCTTAATCCGGTCTGGATCCTCACAAAAGACTGCATAATGCCCGTCTCCTCCGGCAAAAGGATGCCTGTCTCGGTACAACACACGATAACCTTTTGCCGTCAATTTTTCAGTCATCTGATCGACTTGAAGCTTGGATTCAGCATGAAATGCGAGATGGTTCAGACCGACTCGGCATCTATGGTATTTCGGCTCTAGAAATGGCTCTTTCGCCTGCACAATCACTAGGTAAAAACGATCTTTCTTCCAGCTGATGCCTGAGCTCCATTTTTGATACCCTTTATAGCCAAGTTCTTTTAAGAACCAGCCCCAAAACCGCCTAGACGCCTCCAAATCAGAGACATACAGTTCGATATGATGCACAATTTCATACCCTCCTTACCAGCACTTCCTCGACCTTATGCCCGTCTCCCTTACGCAAAATGAGATCTGACCTGAATTTAGTCGGCAAGATATTTTCATATAAATTCGGCCGGTTGACACTCTCCCAAATCGAGGCCGCCATCTCATCAGCCTCCTGATCAGACAAGTCTTTGAATTTATGAAAATAAGAATCGGGATTTTGAAAAGCTGTTTCCCGAAGCAGGCGAAAACGCTCTAAATACCAAGTGAAAATCCGGCTTTCTTCCGCATCCACATAAATCGAAAAATCAAAGAAATCGGAAACAAAAATACGCGGATTTTCCCGGTCATCCTCCAAGGTGGGCGACTGAAGAACATTAATGCCTTCAATAATCACAATATCGGCCTGTTCTACAACCTCGAACACACCTTCCTCCCGGTCATAGGTGAGATGGGAATACACCGGGGCCTTTACTCTGTCTTTTCCTGATTTTAAGTCATTCAAGAATTCGAGCAGCGCCTTTACGTCATAGCTTTCGGGAAACCCTTTTCGTGACATCATATTTTTCTTTTCCAGCTCGGCTGTAGGAAATAAAAAACCATCTGTCGTGATAAGGCTCACTTTAGGACGGTCCGGCAAACGCGAAAGCAGCTTTTGCAATATCCGCGCCGTCGTGCTTTTCCCGACTGCCACACTGCCGGCGATGCCGATAATAAACGGAATCTTGGCTGAATGAGGGTGCTTTAAAAAAACATTGACATGCTTATTGCGTTCGGCCGCAGACTTAACATGCAAATGAAGCAGGCGAACAAGCGGAATATAGATCGTTTCCACTTCTTCAACAGATAGATAATCATTCAGCCCTTCCACGGCTTTTGCCTCTTCTTCAGAAACAGCAATCGACAAATGTCCCCCAAAACCAGACCAAGACTCACGATTGTGCTTTGTATATAAAGTATGTAAGTTAAGCTCTTTATTTTTCACTGTTTACACCTGACTCTCTGAAGGTTAAAACCCTTACAAAGATTGTAACGGAAAACCCTTTCACTGTCTGCTTATTTTTTCATTTCGTTTTTCAGCAAATCCGCACCAATCCGGTTATACGCAGCCATTTCTTCTTTTGGAACCATGCTTCCTCCTGTTCCCCAGACGACATGTACGGCATGTTCCATATTATGTTGCTGACTAAAGCTTCTTCCTTCTTCTGTCGAAAAAAGCTGAACAGGCCCAAACATGCCGGCAAGAGCAGAGGGCTCTAAATATTTATTTTCAGATACAGCCAGCATATGAAGCAAGGTATAAAGCGTATCGTCCTCTACTGTATAACAGCCGCTCAGCAGCGGTTCAATCAGCTTGCCGACAAATCCTGACGGCCTCCCTACGGCAAGCCCGTCAGCAGCCGTCCGATTATCCAGGCCGATATCCTGGACAGAAATCTTCTCGTGAAGGCCGGAATAAAGCCCTAACAGCATACACGGTGAATGAGTCGGTTCTGCGAAAAACACATGAACATGGTCTCCATATAAAAGCTTCAGCCCAAATGCAACACCGCCCGGCCCTCCGCCGACACCGCACGGCAGATAAACAAACAGCGGCGTCTCAAGACTTGGTTGTATATTCATACAGTCAAGCTGGTTTTTTAATCGGCTGGCGGCAACAGCATATCCTAAAAACAGCTGGCGGGAATGTTCATCATCAATGAAATAACAGAATGGATCTTGTTCCGCCTGCCGTCTCCCTTCTTTCACTGCTTCACTGTAATCTGATTCATACTCCATGACAGTGACACCCTTTTGGCGAAGGAGATCCTTTTTCCACTGCTTAGCATCGGCGGACATATGCACTGTCACGCGAAATCCGAGTGTGGCACCGATGATGCCGATGCTTAATCCTAGATTTCCTGTCGAACCGACAGCAATCGAATAGCGGGAGAAAAACGCGGTAAACCGGTCTTCCTGTAAAATGCGGTAATCATCCGTTTCCTGAAGCATTCCTTCTTGAAGCGCCAGCTTTTCAGCATGCTTCAATACTTCATAAATTCCGCCCCGCGCTTTAATCGAACCTGAAATCGGAAGCTCATGGTCGCACTTTAAAAGCCATCTTCCCGGAAATGGCTGCTGATATGCCGCTTCCACCTTTTCTTTCATATGTTGCATCTCAAAAAGCGGAGACTCGATCATCCCTTTGGCATCTTTCGTCTCAGGAAACACCTCGGCAATATAAGGAGCAAACCGCCGTAGCCTTTTTTTCGCCTCTTCTATCTCACTTTCCCACTCATCTGCATGAAATAACGGGCCCTCTTTCTTGCCCGAATTTGCCCAGAATACAGGCTCTGCCTCAATCAGTTTCTGAATAAACGGATCTTTGAGCAGAACGTGAAGGGCTTCTTGATTGATTGACATTCAATATTTCTCCCTTCCTCTATAAAAAACTGCCTGTGATCATGCCAACAAGCCTCTCACTACAGGCAGGTCCATCTATTTTTTCATGAGCACACGTCCTGCCAGCTTTTCAACGAGAGCTGGAAACAGCTGATACAGCTTGGTGCCGGCACTCATTATACGCGGAAGGTTGATCTCCCGTTTGTTCGTGAATATAGCAGCTGTAATTTGAGCTGCCACGTCATCAGGATCAAGCATCCAGCGGCCGACATTTTTGACATAGTCCCCGCCTTTATCGGCAATGGAAAAAAAGTTCGTCTGAATCGGACCCGGATTAACTGTTGTCACATAAATGCCGGTTCCCGCCAGCTCCATCCGCAAAGCGTTTGAGTAGCCGAGCACGGCATGTTTTGTCGCGGAATAAAGGCTCGACTTTGGTGTTGCAATCTTCCCCGCTTGAGAAGCGATATTGATGATATGACCCTTTTTTTGCTCAAGCATTTGCGGAAGCACCGCTTTTGTACAGGCGATCAAGCCGAAGACATTCACATCAAACATCGCTTTCATGTCATCCAGTGTCGAGTCTAAAACCGTTTCAAATATACCAAAGCCTGCATTGTTGATCAGTACATCAACCGAGCCGATCTGCTCGCGGACAAGGGCGATATCCTCTAGGCGGCCGACATCCAGAGGGAATATCTCACACTGTCCGCTCCATTCCTCAGTTATCTTCCTTTTGATTTCTATCAAACGATCCTCACGTCTTGCCGACAGCAGGACATGGGCTCCTT
Source organism: Bacillus rugosus (assembly GCF_023238245.1). Lineage (NCBI taxonomy): Bacteria > Bacillati > Bacillota > Bacilli > Caryophanales > Bacillaceae > Bacillus > Bacillus rugosus. The sequence goes on from NZ_CP096590.1 coordinate 2,355,164, forward strand.
CAGCAGCGCATAAATATGCGATTCTTTCACCGAGCCCTCCTGAAGCGCCGGTTATCCAAATCCGCTTTCCCGCTATATGTTTCACCCATTTCACCTCTTCATTGTTCTAAAGTATGCAGTATTTCCTTCCCAATATGACGTGATGGATTCTTCTGCCGCCAACACATCAAGATGCCCTGCCGTTTCTGACATCGTTAAAAATAATTCCTTTTCATACACAGCAGGAAAAAGCTGCTGACAAACCTGAAAAGCTGTCATCGGTTTTTCATCCAGCATGCGCCGCACATCCTCCGTCCTGTTTCTCTGCTTGTCAAAACGCTTCTCAATCAGCGCCTGTACGCTGGTAATCGTTTCACCGTGACCTGGGTATACGATTGTTGGATCAAGTTCAGACAGCCTTCGCAAAGACCTCTGATAATCGACTAAAGGCTTTGACCTTATGTCTCCCGTTTTCGGGGCTTCCAAAATCGGATTAGACGAGCTGTTAGCCAGCAGAAGATCGCCGCCAAGCATCTTCCCGCTTTTTTCATGGAATAGAACGATATGCGACTCAGCATGTCCAGGCATCTCCAAAACAGACCAGCCCTCAAGTCCATCAATACTCATCCCTTCTCTGACAGTTTTCGTCAGGGATCTTGTACAGGAAAATGCGTACGCTGACCGAATCAGCTTTTCTGCCTTTCCCGTATTAAACGGAACGCCTAATTCAGGCAGCAGCTTTTGAAAAAAACATTTTTGCCAATCCATAAAAGCTTGATTTTGGCTGATATAAGGTTCGTTGAACGGATGCCCAATCACTTCGATTTCATCAGAAAAGACATCAAGCAAGCCTGCATGATCAGCGTGATGGTGAGTCAGTACAACCTGCTCGATATCTGACATTTTCACATTTACAGCGGCAAGCTGTTCTTGAAGGGCTCTAACAGCCTCTTTTGTATTCGGCCCGGCATCGATCAGTGTCAGCGCTTCACCTTTTACGAGGTAAACGATAACATCGCCGACAGCAAACGGTGTCGGAACGCGGATTGCAATTACATCTTCAATTGTCATCCTATTGCTCCTTGTCTTCATTCATCATTCATATTTTAGCTTTTTCTCGGTCTTGTGTCATTATTGCCGAATGAGAAAGGCCCTTTTTGAAAAAGCTATTGACATTAGCTTGTCCGCCATTGCATAATGAACAACAAACTAAAACGAGAACCATTGGAACGCTATGACGAGGAATAGTATACAAGGCAATGGCCAAAGAGAGCGATACCCCCGGCTGAAAGGTATTGCAGCCCGCTTGTTTGTAGAACCTGCCCTCAGAGCGGTTAGGAAAACCTAAACGTTTCCCGCGTTACGGGATTTGAGCTGAGCACATTCTGTGCTAATGAGGGTGGTACCGCGAACCTTTTCGTCCTTTACGTGATGAAAAGGTTTTTTGTTGTTCTGATAAAAGGAGGATATCAATGAAAAAGATAGGATTTGTCGGCGCCGGGTCTATGGCAGAAGCAATGATTAACGGTATTTTGCAAAGCGGCATCACAAAACCAGAACATATCTATATCACAAACCGCTCAAACGACGAGCGACTGATCGAATTAAAGGAAACGTACGGAGTGCGTCCATGCAGAGATAAAAATGAGTTTTTTACTCAAACCGATATCATCATCCTCGCTTTTAAACCGAAGGACGCGGCGGAAAGCATCGACAGCATCCGTTCGTATCTCAAGGATCAGCTCGTGATTTCAGTGCTTGCAGGCCTTACAATCGAAACCATTCAGCACTATTTTGGCAGAAAGCTCGCAGTCATTCGTGTCATGCCTAATACATCAGCAGCGATCGGAAAATCAGCAACCGGATTTTCCGCAAGCGTTGAAACAAGCCAGGATGATATGGCTGCCGCAAAAGCTCTCTTGGAAACAATCGGTGATGCCACACTGGTTGAGGAACGGCATCTTGACGCTGTCACGGCGATTGCCGGCAGTGGTCCGGCCTACTTGTACCGTTATATCGAGGCAATGGAAAAAGCGGCGCAAAAAGTAGGTTTGGATAAGGAAACCGCAAAAGCACTCATTTTGCAGACAATGGCAGGGGCAACAGATATGCTCCTTCAAAGCGGCAAACAACCTGCACAGCTGCGCAAGGAAATCACGAGTCCAGGGGGTACAACAGAGGCAGGTCTTCGTGCTTTACAGGACTCCCGCTTTGAAGAAGCGATTATTTACTGTATTGAAGAAACCGCTAAACGCAGCGCTGAAATCAAAGAGCAGTTTGCCGGTGCCGCCTTAGAGAGGCATTCATAGATGAAAACACAAAGAGAGAAGCCGCACAGTGCCTTCTCTCTTTTGTTTTTCCTAAAACAGCTGGCCGGCAGTTTCTGATTGTTTTAATAGCGAGGAGATCGTAAATGAAAGCAAGTCTGGAAGCACTTCAAAGGAATAAGGCATATACAGTCTTTCCGTCCATTTGTGCGGGTCTTTTCCAGCCGGACCAACGTTCAAAACAGGGACATATAAAGCCTGATCTTTGCCGCTTGGCAGTGAATATCCTCTGTTAAAGAGCGGCATATTGCTTGTGTACGCATCAACCTCCTGCTTTTCCAGCTGTAGATAGCTTAAGTCTGAAAGTCCAGGAAAATACTGCACCTCCCGTAGCGCTATGCCGTATCTGTCAGCCGCATAATGCATAAGCTGATCAGCTGTATTTCTGATCAATTGATCGTCCTTTGATGAAACCGCCGGATAAAACGGCGGGCTGTAAAAAAGAACAATGAGCGGCGCATCCTCTTTACATAGCGAAGCAAGCTCAGATACAATTTGGGTCGAAAAATCCCTGTCTCCAAGATCTCCCCTGTTGGCAAAGACATAATTAATAGCCCGCTCTGTTTCCGAGGTTCCAGCACGCTTTTTGGCACGCGCGACCAGCTCATCAAATGTCAAAACAGTGACGGCCCTTTCAATCGGCTGAAATGACTCAAATTGCTGAAAATCCTGTGTTTTCTTCCGAATATTCGCGGCTATTTCCTCCGCCGCCTGTTCTGCTGTTTTAAGCAGCATCTGATGCAGCTTACTGGCAGAGCGTTTCATTGACAGCACATTAAATAACGTGACAGCCGTATGCGGTGTCTGAACTGAGTACGCCTCTTTCAAGTCCTTTTGCATTAAGTTTACCGGCGGCGGAGTGACTTCACCATCAACCTTTTCGCAATAATCCGCATTCAGTTCGAGCAAGCGGTTAATCTCAGATACCATTAAATTTGCGTTTATGCCTGAAAACGGCTCTCCGACATGGGTTTCAATCCCTTTGCAGAAAAATCCCGCAAGCACCTTGCCAATGCTTCCTGTATAAATATATTGCTGCTGATCGCCGGGATATTTTTCGAACATCGGTTCAGCATTCAAGCAAGCGGTTATTGTGATATCACGCTTTTTCTCCATTTCCTTCAGTACAGGAACCGCTTCAATCATGCCTCTTGAATTCACTTCCTCGTCAGGAACGGTAATCAACAGCAAATTCCCCTCAAATTGGCCGTTCATTGCCCGCTCCAGCATCGACAGCTGAACGGCAAGGCCCGCTTTCATATCCATCGTCCCTCTTCCGAACAGCCAGTCTCCGCTTTCAGCGTCTATTCTCACACGTTCCGGAAGCAGCTCTTTTTTCTCTAGAAAAGAGCTCAAAAGCTCAGCAGGCTTACAGGCCATATGTTTGAATTCTCCGAAATCCTCTATGTCCACGACATCAAAATGGCTCAGCAAAAGCACTGTCTTTTTGACATTCTTCTTTTTGACAAGAGCCGTTAGAAAGGATCTGCCGTCGTCCATCGGATGAAGTGTTACATCATCAGGATGTTTTTGAAAATAAGGCTTGTCCTTCAAAATAAAATAAAGATATTCTGCAAGTGCTGCCTCTCCCTTCGAACCGGTGATGCTTTCGTATTGCACAAGAGAAGTTAAAAGGGTCAGCAATTCGTCCTTCGTCTGCCAATTCATCGATCTCCGCCCCTCCTATGTATAAAAACGCTTCTAAACTGAAAAATAAAATGACTCCCTGTCTATTATACAGAAATGTTTGACAAAAACGGATCTTTTGAGCAGTTTATATGACGGGAAAGAATTGACTTGATATAATCAATCTCTAAAAACCTTACGGGAGGCGAAAGAAATGGCCAGAAAATTATTCACACCTATTACAATTAAAGATATGACGTTAAAAAACCGCATTGTCATGTCGCCAATGTGCATGTATTCTTCTCATGAAAAGGACGGAAAATTGACGCCGTTCCACATGGCACATTACATATCACGCGCAGTCGGCCAGGTCGGGCTGATTATTGTGGAGGCATCAGCGGTTAACCCTCAAGGACGAATTACAGACCAAGACTTAGGGATTTGGAGCGACGAGCATATCGAAGGCTTTGCCAAACTGACTGAGCAGGTCAAAGAACAGGGGGCAAAAATCGGCATTCAGCTTGCCCATGCCGGACGTAAAGCAGAGCTTGAAGGAGATATTTTCGCTCCATCTGCGATTGCGTTTGACGAACAATCAGCAACACCTGTAGAAATGTCAGCAGAAAAAGTAAAAGAAACGATCCAGGAATTCAAACAAGCGGCAGCCCGCGCAAAAGAAGCCGGCTTTGATGTGATTGAAATTCATGCGGCGCACGGATACTTAATTCACGAATTTCTATCTCCGCTATCCAACCATCGTACAGATGAATACGGCGGCTCACCAGAAAACCGCTATCGTTTCTTAAGAGAAATCATCGATGAAGTCAAACAAGTATGGGACGGCCCTTTATTTGTCCGTGTATCTGCTTCTGACTATACAGACAAAGGCTTAGACATCGCCGATCACATCGGTTTTGCAAAATGGATGAAGGAGCAAGGTGTTGACTTAATTGACTGCAGCTCAGGCGCCCTTGTTCATGCAGACATTAATGTATTCCCAGGCTATCAGGTCAGCTTCGCTGAGAAAATCCGTGAACAGGCTGACATGGCAACTGGTGCTGTCGGCATGATTACAGACGGTTCAATGGCTGAAGAAATTCTGCAAAACGGACGTGCCGACCTTATCTTTATCGGCAGAGAGCTTCTGCGAGATCCATTCTTTGCAAGAACTGCTGCAAAACAGCTTAATACAGAGATTCCGGCCCCTGTTCAATACGAAAGAGGCTGGTAATGTCCAAAAGAGATATCCTCAACCGGATATCTCTTTTTTTATTTTTTAGAGAAACGATCAGCTCAGGTTCTCCGTCTCCCTAGTAGAACCAATTAGAGGAGATGACTCCAATGAACTCAGCTTGGATGGAAAAGACATATACAATTGACGGATGTGCGTTTCATACACAACACCGGAGAGGATCAAGCGGTGTAACGATTGTCTTTGAGGCCGGCTACGGTACTTCTTCTGAGACGTGGGAACCATTAATGGCGGACATTGATGATGAATTTGGCATTTTCACATATGACCGGGCAGGAATAGGGAAAAGCGGACAAAGCAGCACTAAACGAACAGCTGAACAACAGGTGAAAGAATTGGAGAGTTTGCTTAAAGCAGCAGATGTAAAACCTCCTTATTTGGCTGTTTCTCACTCATACGGAGCTGTGATCACCGGTTTATGGGCCTGCAAAAACAGGCGCGATATTATCGGCATGGTCCTCCTTGATCCAGCTTTAGGAGATTGCACAAGCTTCTCCTTTATTCCTGAAGAAATGCACAAAGCATACACAAGAAAGATGATGCTTGAGGGCACACATGCAGAATTTTCAAAAAGCCTGCAGGTACTCAAACAACAGCAAGTCCATTTAGGCAACATGCCTCTCCTTGTGTTGTCATCAGGTGAACGGACTGAGAAATTCTCTGCTGAACAGGAGTGGCAAAACATGCACAGCGGCATATTATCTCTATCTAATCAAAGCGGCTGGATCCAAGCTAAAAACAGCTCGCATAACATCCATCATGATGAACCTCATATTGTTCATTTGGCCATTTATGACGTATGGTGCGCAGCGTGCCAGCAGGCCGTTCCTCTTTACCAGGCAGTCAATTAACATAAAAGAAGACCGGGCCGTAAGACGCCCGGTCTTTCTTTGTTATTTTGTTTCACGATGAAGGGTATATTTCTTTAAACGCGGTGAATATTTTTTCAGCTCTAAACGGTCTGGGTTGGTGCGTTTATTTTTTGTTGTGATGTAATTACGGTCTCCCGTTTCAGTGCAAGCTAAAGTAACATTGACTCTCATATTAACATCTCCTTATAAAGCGTAATGATTACGTTTTATTATACAATGTAATTAAAGATTGTCAAATAAAAACGATTCCTTCACCCCCGCTGGACGTTTACCTCTAAGAAATCATATGCCGCCACGCTGTTAGGGAAAACGTCAGCAGCTTCTTTTTGAAGCTCCAGAGAGGCATCTCCCTGATATCTGGCGCTGATATGGGTTAAAATGAGCTTCTTCGCCCCAGCTTCTTTCGCTGTTACAGCCGCTTGTTCCGTTGTACTGTGGTAATAATCATAAGCAAGTTTCCGATCTTCCTTAGCGAATGTTGCTTCATGAACAAGAACATCACAATCCCTTGCAAGCTCTTTTAGCTTATCACTTACTCTCGTATCTCCGGAAAACACCACAGCCCTGCCCTTTTTAGGAGGCTCCAAAAAATCATTCCCATTGATGATGCGCCCGTCTTCAAGCGTTACCGTTTCGCCTTTTTTGATTCTTTGGTACACAGGTCCGGGTGGGATGTTCATTTCTTTTAATACATCCGCCTTTAAGGAACCTGGTACATCTTTTTCCTGTACACGGTACCCGAAGGCTTCTACTCCATGAATAACAGATACTGCTGTGACAATAAACTGATCGTCTTCAAACACGATTCCTTCTGCAATTTCCTTGATCACAAGCGGATATGTCAAATGGGTTTTCGTGACGGCAAGGCTTGTTTCAATAAATGCTTTGATCCCTTTAGGCCCGTACACCGTCAGCTCGTCCTCTCCCCCTTGAAAGGAACGGCTCCCCAGAAGACCCGGAAGCCCGTATACATGATCGCCGTGCATATGGGTGATGAAGATTTTTTCTATTTTACGAGGTTTAATCGTTGTATGTAAAATTTGGTGCTGCGTGGCTTCCCCGCAGTCAAACAGCCATACCGAACGCCTTTCTTCAAGCAATTTTAATGCCATCGACGTTACGTTTCTCGCCTTAGCAGGAATGCCTGCTCCCGTCCCTAAAAAAAGTAATTCCACATTTCCTTCCTCCTACTAGAACTAGTTACCTACAAGAATACAGGATCAGGCGCAAAATGTGAATCTTGCCTCTAAAAGGAACAATCCTTTCGTTCTAGAAACATTTTTACGGCATTCTGCAAAAAAAGGACTTAAATGTTTGCTTTCGTTGAATTTTAGATTTAAAATGAAGGAAATATACGGGGTGTACTAAAATAAAGCTTCGAATAAAGTGAGGTACTTTTAGTGAAAACAAACCAACAACCAAAAGCAGTAATTGTCATATTCGGCGCAACTGGGGATTTAGCAAAACGAAAACTGTATCCGTCTATTCACCGTTTATATCAAAACGGACAAATCGGAGAAGAATTTGCAGTTGTAGGAGTTGGAAGAAGACCTTGGTCTAATGAGGATCTTCGCCAAACCGTTAAAACATCCATTTCCTCATCTGCAGATAAACATATAGATGATTTCACGTCTCATTTTTACTATCACCCGTTTGACGTGACAAACCCTGGCTCTTATCAAGAGCTTAACGTATTGCTTAACCAGCTGGAGGATACATATCAAATTCCGAACAATAGAATGTTCTACTTGGCAATGGCTCCTGAATTCTTCGGAACAATTGCAAAAACATTAAAATCAGAAGGTGTTACAGCAACAACAGGCTGGTCCCGCCTTGTCATTGAAAAGCCGTTCGGCCATGATCTGCCAAGCGCACAGGCACTGAACAAAGAAATTCGCGAAGCATTTACGGAAGATCAAATTTACAGAATCGACCATTATCTAGGCAAACAAATGGTTCAGAACATTGAAGTGATTCGATTTGCCAATGCGATTTTCGAACCGCTTTGGACAAACCGATACATCTCAAATATTCAAATTACATCAAGCGAATCACTTGGCGTTGAAGATCGTGCTAGGTATTACGAAAAATCAGGCGCCCTGCGCGACATGGTGCAAAACCATATTATGCAGATGGTTGCCCTTCTTGCAATGGAGCCGCCGATCAAATTGAACACAGAAGAAATCCGCAGCGAAAAAGTGAAGGTGCTGAGAGCGCTGCGCCCTATTGCCAAAGACGAAGTGGATGAGTATTTTGTGCGCGGACAATATCAAGCCGGTGAAATTGATGGTGTGCAGGTTCCTGCTTATACAGATGAAGATAATGTCGCTCCTGACTCCAATACAGAAACCTTTGTTGCAGGCAAGCTCTTGATCGACAACTTCAGATGGGCTGGCGTTCCATTCTATATCCGCACCGGAAAACGAATGAAAGAAAAGTCCACAAAAATCGTCGTTCAATTTAAGGACATTCCGATGAACCTGTACTACGGCAATGAAAACAATATGAATCCAAACTTGCTCGTCATCCATATTCAGCCTGACGAAGGCATTACGCTTTACTTAAACGCTAAAAAGCTTGGCGGAGCAGCACACGCACAGCCAATCAAGCTGGATTATTGCAGCAATTGCAATGACGAGTTGAACACCCCTGAAGCGTATGAAAAACTTATTCATGATTGTCTTCTTGGCGATGCAACAAACTTTGCACACTGGGATGAAGTTGCCCTTTCTTGGAGCTTTGTCGATTCCATTTCTGAAACATGGGCAGCAAACAAAACCTTATCTCCTAACTACGAATCAGGCTCTATGGGACCGAAAGAATCAGATGATCTTTTGGCGAAAGACGGCTTGAACTGGTGGAATATATAAAACGAAAAAAGCGGAAAATGCTCACAAGCATTTTCCGCTTTTTTGCGGTTGTCAAGACCGCCATATCCCTTAAGGCATTCCAGCAAAAAACCCCCAAAGCCCTTAGGTTTTGGGGGTTTTTATTGATTACTTCATCCATTCAGTGTGGAAGATACCTTCTTTATCTGTACGCTCATAGGTATGAGCGCCAAAGTAGTCACGCTGCGCTTGAATTAAGTTTGCAGGCAGTACAGCTGTGCGGTAGCTGTCATAGTAAGCTAATGCGCTTGAGAATGATGGGACCGGCACACCTTGGGCAACGGCAAGTGAAATCACTTGGCGAAGCGATCCTTGGTAGCTTTCTACAATATTTTTGAAGTAGCTGTCAAGAAGCAGGTTGTCAAGCTCAGGTTCGCGATCATAAGCTTCTTTGATCTTCTGAAGGAATGCCGCGCGGATGATGCAGCCCCCGCGGAAGATCATAGCGATTTCGCCATATTTCAGATCCCAGTTATATTCTTCAGAAGCAGCTTTCATTTGGGCAAATCCTTGCGCGTAAGAACAGATTTTACTCATAAACAGCGCTTTTCTGACCGCTTCAATCAGCTCTTCTTTATTTTCTGTCACAGGCTTCACTTCTGGTCCTGAAAGAAGTCCGCTCGCTTTCACACGCTCTTCCTTCATAGCTGAGATAAAGCGTGCGAATACAGACTCAGTAATAATCGGAAGCGGAACACCTAAGTCAAGCGCGCTTTGGCTTGTCCATTTTCCTGTTCCTTTTTGTCCTGCTTTATCAAGAATCACATCAACAAGCGGTTTGCCTGTCTCTTCGTCTTTTTTTGTAAAGATGTCAGCCGTAATCTCAATTAGATAACTGTCAAGCTCGCCTTTATTCCATTCAGCGAAAACTTCATGAAGCTCATCAGCTGAAAGGCCGAGCACCTGTTTCAAAATGAAGTAAGATTCAGAGATCAGCTGCATATCTCCGTACTCAATACCGTTGTGCACCATTTTCACATAATGGCCTGCACCGTCTGGACCGATATATGTCGTACAAGGTTCTCCGTCAACTTTTGCAGAAATCGCTTCAAGAATCGGTTTCACAAGCTCATGTGCTTCTTTTTGGCCGCCAGGCATGATAGAAGGCCCTTTAAGCGCTCCTTCTTCTCCGCCGGAAACGCCTGTTCCGATAAAATGAATGCCGCTTTCAGCGAGTTCTTTGTTACGGCGCTGTGTGTCTTTATAGTATGTATTTCCGCCGTCAATTAAAATATCATCCTTCTCTAGATGAGGAAGAAGAGATTGAATTGTCGCATCTGTTGCAGTTCCCGCTTTAACCATTAATAAGATTTTGCGCGGTGTTTCCAAGGATTGAACAAACTCTTCAATGCTGTATGTGCCAACAACATTTTTACCTTTTGCCTCCTGCAGAAACTCCTCAGTTTTACTGCTTGATCTGTTGTAAACAGAAACAGAAAATCCCCGGCTTTCGATATTTAAAGCCAGATTTTTACCCATGACCGCAAGTCCGATAACGCCGATTTGTTGTTTTGACATATTCTAACGTCCCTTCTGCAAACGTTTAATCATTTTAAAATTTAAATTAAAATAAAATGATATTTATAATAAAGAAATTACCATACTTCTCCCCCTTTTTTCAAGCTATTCAACTTTTCTTTTCATCCTGAAAAAAATCTTTATTAAAGCTTGTTCCTTTCGTTTTGCTCTCCTCTTTTTTTATCCTTGCCCCTTTTCTGATCAGCTTGGAGCCGTACTTTTCATTTAGCTTTTCCATCGTCTGCTGAATGGGCTCATCCTTCGCATCTTCATTAAAGCTGAACAAGTCGAGCTGTTTATAGGCCTGTTCTTTTTCTACTAAATCCGTTCCGGTAATGCCAAGCAGCCTGACAGGATTTTTATTCCAATGTTTAAAAAAGAGGTGCTCTGCTTCTTTCATAATTTCATTTTTTTGATCGATCGGATTTTTCAGCGTGATGCTTCTGGTGATGGTTTTCCAATCTGCATATCTAATCATAATAAATAGCTTCGAAGCCATGACTTCCTTGCGCTGTAAGCGGTCACTGACGGAAGCGGCCAGTTTTCTGAAAACGCCTAACAGCTCTTCTTCATCACTGGAATCATGTGAAAGCGTCGATGAGTTGCCGACGCTTTTAAATTCGTAAATGCGCTCCGGGTCAACTGGCGCATGGTGAATGCCATTTGCTTTATTTTTAAGGCGCGGCCCATTGATGCCAAGCAGGCGCTTCAGCGAATGTTCATCAGCTGCAGCTAACTCTCCAATCGTATGAATGCCGAGTCCCTTCAGCTTTTCCGCTGTCTTTTTGCCAACTCCGTGCATCTCTCCAACAGGAAGCGGCCAAAGGATATCAGGCACTTGTCTCTTTCTTAAAATCGTGATGCCAAGCGGTTTTTTCATATCAGACGCCATCTTAGCGAGAAATTTATTCGGCGCGATCCCTATGCTTGACGGAAGCAGCAGCTCTTTTTGCAGCCTGCTTTGGATTTCTTTTGCAGTCTCAAGTGCACGGCTGCTGTATGGTGTATCGGTCATGTCCATATAGCCTTCGTCGATGGAGACTGGCTCCACCAGGTCAGTATATTCACGGAGGATGTTAAACATTGCTCTTGAAGAGCTTCTATAGCGGTCAAAGTTCGGCGGAAGAACGATGAGCTCAGGACAATTGCGCTTCGCTTCCCAAACCGGCATCGTTGTTTTAACGCCGCGCGCTCTTGCTTCGTAGCTGCATGTCACCACGATGCCCTTTCGCTCCTTTACGTTTCCGGCAACTGCGACCGGCTTCCCCCGGAGGGCCGGGTCATATGCCATTTCCACCGATGCATAGAAGCTATTCATATCAATATGGAAAATAATTCGGCCATTTCCCGGCATAAATAAAACTCCTTTTCGTTATTAGACAACGGCTTGTACATATAGTAAAATGAAGGTATTGAATGGATGTGATTATAATGTTTGTGGAATCGATAAATGACGTTTTATTCTTAGTCGATTTTTTCACAATTATTCTTCCGACCCTGACGGCAATCGGGATTGCGTTTCTCTTACGAGAGTGCCGTGCCGGCGAGCAATGGAAATCAAAACGAACAGATGAACACCAGACGGTCTTTCAAATTAACCGAACAGACTTTCTTATTATTATATATCATCGCATTACAACATGGATACGTAAAGTCTTCCGCATGAATTCGCCTGTAAATGATGATGAAGACGTCAGTTCCCTTCTTTTATAAACCGCATTTATAAAAAGGAGGAGAACAAAATTGTTAAAAACATATCAAAAACTTTTGGCTATGGGTATCTTTTTGATCGTATTATGCTCGGGCAATGCTGCGTTTGCGGCGACTAATCAGGTGGGAGGCCTCAGCAACGTCGGTTTTTTCCACGATTATTTAATCGAACCGTTTTCCGCTCTGCTTAAGGGTGTTGCCGGGCTGTTTCACGGAGAATACGGACTGTCTATTATTCTTGTCACCATTATTGTGCGTGTCGTTGTACTGCCTTTGTTTGTCAATCAGTTTAAAAAACAGCGCATATTCCAAGAGAAAATGGCAGTTATTAAACCTCAGGTTGACAGCATTCAGGCCAAATTGAAAAAAACGAAGGACCCGGAAAAGCAAAAAGAACTGCAAACGGAAATGATGAAGCTTTATCAAGAGCACAATATCAATCCGCTTGCCATGGGGTGTCTCCCAATGCTGATTCAGTTTCCTATTGTGATTGGGTTTTATTACGCGATTCGCTCTACACCTGAAATTGCGTCACACTCGTTTTTATGGTTCAGTTTAGGACAATCTGACATTCTCGTGTCTCTTAGTGCGGGAGCAATGTACTTTATCCAGGCCTATGTCGCTCAAAAACTGAGCGCGAAATATTCCGCTGTCCCGCAAAACCCGGCGGCACAGCAATCTGCAAAACTGATGGTGTTCATCTTCCCTGTGATGATGACGATTTTCTCGCTTAATGTTCCGGCAGCCCTTCCGCTGTACTGGTTCACAAGCGGGCTGTTCCTGACAGTACAAAACATCGTCCTTCAGATGACGCATCATAAAAGTAAAAACGCCGCTGCTCTTACTGAGACGGTAAAATAGCGTAACAACCCCGAGCGAAAAGCCGGGGTTGTTTTTTGTTTCACCCGCACCCTTTTTCGGTCATGGCAGAGGCGAAAATGGCAAACCTAAAAAACAGCCGTATCGTTTAAAAAGAAGGAAACAGGGAATACCTTATACTCACATCTAACTGAAAGGAGCGCATGTATGTGACGGAACGCTCTCAGCAAAAAAACATTTCTGTACCTGAAGGAAGCTGGATCATGAGACAAACCTGGAATGATGTCTTATTTGCCCACTGGCCAGTTGATGTTACTATCCTTCGCGCTTTAGTACCGCCGGTTTTAGAATTAGATACATATAACGGACAAGCTTGGATCAGCATGCTTCCCTTTATGCTCACGAACCTGAGGGCGCGTTTTCTCCCTGCCATTCCCGGTGCGCGTGCGTTTCCTGAGCTTAACCTCCGCACCTATGTCACTTATAAAAGCAAACCCGGCATTTACTTTTTCAGCTTAGATGCTGATCATCGGCTGGCGGTTCTGGGCGCTCGCACGTTCTTTCATTTGCCTTATTTTCACGCTGATATGAAAGCTGAAAAAAACGGTGATGGCATTGAGTATGTCAGCAAGCGGAGAGACGGCGGAGAAGCGGCATTCCGCTGCGCATACCGGCCTATTTCAGCTCCTTTTACAGCGGAAGAGGATTCACTCGATTATTGGCTGACGGAACGATACAGACTCTACACCACCTATCGAAACAAGCTCTATTACGAAGACATTCATCATCATCCTTGGCTGCTGCAAAATGCCGAGGCCGAGTGTTCCGTCAATACGGTGGCTGATGCTCACGGCATTACACTTCAAGAGTCAGACCCTTTGCTTCATTACGCTAAAAAACAGGACGTGTTATTTTGGCCGCTTAGGCAATGGCGCTGAATGCAAGAAAAAACCCGATGCGCGCAAGCGCACTCGGGTTTTCTATTTTTATTTTGCCGCCTCTTCAATAATGGCAACAACCATTTCTGCCGTTTTAACGAGTTCTTCGATCGGCATTTTTTCATTCTTTGTATGAATTTGCTCGTAACCGACAGCAAGGTTGACCGTCGGGATGCCATGACCTGCAATAACGTTCGCGTCGCTTCCGCCGCCGCTTGTTTGCAGCTCGCTCGGACGTCCGATTTTAGCAGCCGCTTTTTTCGCGATTTCAACAACTTGGTCGCCGTCTTGGTATTTGAAGCCCGGATACATAACTTCAATTTCGACTTCTGCGCGTCCGCCCATATCGGCAGCGGCCTCTTCAAAAGCAGCTTTCATTTTTTGAACCTGAACTTCCATCTTCTCAGGAACTAAAGAACGTGCTTCAGCAAGAATATGGACTTCGTCGCACACAATGTTTGTTTGTGTGCCGCCTTCAAACCGGCCAATGTTTGCTGTTGTTTCTTCATCGATACGGCCCAATGGCATTTTTGAAATGGCTTTGCTAGCGATTGTAATGGCTGAAATGCCTTTTTCAGGTTCAACCCCGGCGTGTGCGGTTTTCCCGTAAATTGCCGCTCTTACCTTTGCCTGTGTCGGCGCGGCCACAATGATATTTCCGACTTTCCCGTCTGAGTCAAGGGCATAGCCGTAAGAGGCTGTGATCATAGAACGGTCAAGCGCCTTCGCTCCGATCAGTCCTGACTCCTCGCCTACTGTGATAATGAATTCAATTGTACCATGTTCAATGTTTTCTTCTTTTAGCACTTTTATCGCTTCAAACATTGCAGCCAGCCCCGCTTTATCATCAGCGCCTAATATTGTAGTGCCGTCTGTTTTGACATAACCGTTCTCTACAACCGGTTTTACGCCGTTTCCAGGTACCACTGTGTCCATATGGGATGTAAAATAAATGGTATCTGTTTGTTTTGTTCCTTTTAATGTGCAGATCAGGTTTCCGGCTCCGTGGCCAGTGATGTCCATTGTATCGTCTTCTTTTACGTCCACACCTAAATCAGAAAATTTTTGTTTCAGCACTTTGCAGATTTCTGCTTCGTGTTTTGTTTCTGAGTCAATTTGGACAAGCTCTAAAAATTCTTCCAGCAGGCGTTTTTCATTCACCATTTGTAAGTCCCTCCATGTTAAAGCGGTATGTTACCGTGCTTTTTTTTCGGTCTCTCTTCTGTCTTATGTGCAAGCATGTGAAAAGCTTGAATCAGTCTTTTCCTTGATTCTTCCGGCAAAATAATGTCATCGACCATTCCGCAGGCCGCCGCTTTGTATGGGCCGGCGTTTTGCTTTTTGTATTCAGCTGTTTTTTCGCGTTTTGTCTTTTGCGGGTCGGCTGAAGCTTTTATTTCCTTTTCATACAAAATTGATACCGCACCTTCTGATCCCATCACTGCGATTTCAGCATTCGGCCATGCAAACACAAGGTCCGCTCCGATTGCTTTGCTGTTCATAGCGACATAGGCGCCGCCATACGCTTTTCTGATAATGAGCGTGACTTTTGGGACGGTCGCTTCTGCATAGGCAAACAATATTTTTGCTCCGTGCCTGATAATTCCGTTATGCTCCTGCTGAACACCGGGCAGAAACCCCGGAACATCCTCGACAGTTAACAACGGTATGTCAAAGGCGTCGCAAAAACGGATGAACCTCGCTGCTTTATCAGCAGCGTCAATCGTCAGGCTGCCCGCCAGGTGCTTTGGCTGGCTCGCCACGATGCCGACCGTTTTTTCACCCAGCCTTGCAAACCCGACGACAATGTTTTTCGCAAAAAACGGCTGAATCTCAAAAAAAGACTGCGGATCAGCCAGCTCCTTAATCACCGTCCGAACATCATACGGCTTTGTCGTATCAGCGGGCACAAGACGGTTTAATAACGGTCTGGATGCCTCTTTCTCAGGTAGCGGTGCTGCTGTCTGGCCATTCAGCGGCAAATAAGACAGCAGTTTTTTCACTCCTGTCAGAACCTCCTTCTCCGTATGTCCGGAAAAATGGGCGTTTCCGCTGACGGCATTATGTATCCCCGCTCCACCTAAGCTCTCCGCATCAACCTGTTCTCCTGTCACTTTTTCAATCACCTTCGGCCCGGTAATAAACATCCGGCCTGTCTGTTCAGCCATAAATATAAAATCTGTGAGTGCCGGAGAATACACAGCGCCTCCAGCGCACGGCCCTAAAATAACCGATATTTGCGGAATGACTCCTGAATATAAGACGTTTCGGTAAAATATGTGACCGTATCCATCTAATGATACCACACCCTCTTGAATTCTCGCACCACCTGAGTCATTCAGCCCGATAATCGGCGCCTTATTTTTTGCTGCCATATCCATCAGAGCGCAGATTTTTTGGGCATGGGTTTCGCCAAGTGCCCCGCCGAACACTGTGAAGTCCTGCGCAAATACATATACAGAGCGGCCATCAATCGTCCCGTATCCTGTCACGACCCCATCCCCTAACACGCGCTGTTCTCTTGTTAATACTTGACTTTCCATGAAGGGATGTAATTCGAAAAAGCTGTCCTGATCAAGAAGAAACGTGATCCTTTCCCGAGCGGTGAGCTTTCCCTTTTTCCGCTGCTGGGCCAGCTTTTCATCTCCTCCGCCTTGTTCTGCCTGCCTGCGTCTCGTGAATAAATGATTAATATGCTCATTCATGTTCATTGGTTTGGTCTCCCTTCGGTTCGCAGAGCTCTACAAGAACGCCGTTTGTTTCCCGCGGAGAAAGAAATGCGATTTTTTTCCCGTTTGCTCCCTGTCTTGGGTACTTGTCAATCAATTGAACTTGCCGGTCAGACAATACCTGAAGCTTTTCAGATAGGTTGTTGCACAAAAACGCAATATGATGCAGTCCCTGCCCTTTCTTCTCCAAAAAGAAACGAACGGGGCTGTCAGGTGTCAACGGCTCAATCAGCTCCAGCTTGATGCTTCCCGCTTGAAAAAAAGCAACATTCACCTTTTGCTCTTCAACCATTTCCTGATGAAGAAACGCAAGCCCCAATACATCTTCATAAAAGTGTCGCGCTTCTTCTATCGAAAAAACGGCTATCGCGATATGGTCAAGCCTATTCATCTCAATCCCTGCCTTCCGCCAATAGATATCGCTTGTCCGCCCATTCAAAACACGCTAAAATATAGACAGATTGTCTAAGGAGTGAAATCATGTCTCAAAAACTGATGAAAAGCGTTTTGATTGTGATTTTGGGAGTTTTTATTCTTTCAACTGTACTCTCAGGAATCATCATGTTTTTATAACGATAAAAAAGCAGGCGGCCTTATTGAATGGGAACATCCTGCTTTTTTATCAGAGCTTTATGCTCAACGGCAATCTCCTCAAAAGAACGGGTGTCGTCTGTAATCAGCACTCTCGTTCCCACCGGAATCGTTTGAAACAGACGAACGACCTCATCGTTATGCATACGTATACAGCCGTTAGACACAAATTTTCCTATTGATTCTTCCCGGTTTGTCCCATGAATTCCGTAAATCCGTCCGTCTGTTCCTTTCGCGTCAAATCCGATCCATCTTGCCCCAAGCGGATTGTCTGGAGATCCCCCTTCAATATTTTTCTTTCTGTAGTAAGGATTCACCGCTTTAACTGTTATCGAAAATTCTCCCTCTGGCGTCAGATCGTCTGTTTTTCCGGTCGCCACACTGTACACGCCTTCTATTTTATTGTCGAGGATGACAGCAAGTTCGTTTGTTCTCTTGTTGACAATGACATACGGATCGCCCGGCAGCGGATTTTCGCCGAGAGGCCAAATCGGAGAAATCATCATCATAAAAATCGAACATAAGAAAAAACGCATAAGCTCCTCCTTTTTCATTAGGTTGACCAATGAAGGAAGAGCTCATGCGAATTATGCGAGTGATTTTTGTGCTTTTATTCCTTTAAAATAACTTTTGATGACTAAATATTGTTCCATTTCCCCGAGAAGATGGAAGAGAGCTGCTCTTGCTTCAAATTCCTCTCTCGTCGCCGGGAGCG
Organism: Bacillus rugosus; assembly: GCF_023238245.1. Classification (NCBI taxonomy): domain Bacteria; kingdom Bacillati; phylum Bacillota; class Bacilli; order Caryophanales; family Bacillaceae; genus Bacillus; species Bacillus rugosus. The sequence continues at coordinate 2,373,128 of NZ_CP096590.1, forward strand.
GCATCTCCTCAAATTCTTTTCTCATATCAGCAAGTCTTTTCAGAAATTTGTACGCCGTATTTCCCGGGTGTATCGCTTCCCGCAAATCGTGAATAAATTCAGCGATCATTTTTCCCTGATCTACCGTAATGGAGATAGAAGTCACTTTAGGGAGAAGGCGTTCGATAATTTCAAATTGCTTTTCTCTCATTTTAAAGTAATGATAATGCAGATTTTCGTAGCGCAGAATGTGGTTTTGCACATCTCGGTATGCCAGGTTTTTCGCCTCCGCAATGAGCTGGTGTGTTTCCGGAATTTCTTTTCCAGTCCAATCTTGCTCACCAGTTAACAAATACCTCTCTATTTCTGCGAAAATGACAGCAAAGTTATCCTCTATCTTTTTGCGATAGGCAATCAGCTTCCGGTCAAGGCTCGGCATATACAAGTTCATCAATAGAGCGACACCGATACCAACCGTAATCAACTGAACCTCATTCCAAATGAAAGCAGGCGTAATGCCGCCGGACATGTATAAATGAAGGATAATAACGGAACTGGTGACGATTCCCTCGTTAATTTTTAACAGGACCGTTATCGGAATGAATATCAAGAGAAGTGCTCCGATAACAAACGGATGATAGCCAATCAGCTCGAAAAAGAGATAAGAAAAAAGAATTGCCAGACAGCATGCCGCAAAACGGGCCCACGATGCCTGAAGCGACCGTTTTTGTGTGATTTGAATGCACAAAATGGTGATGATTCCTGCTGATGCGAAGTTTTGCAAATGCAATAGCTGGCTTAAATAAATAGCCAAAGCTGTACCAAGCGCGGTCTTTATTGTGCGGTAACCAATTTTAAACATGTCGGACTCCATTTCTATTTGTTTCTCAATAAAAAAGAAGAAGCGATACGCCTTCTTCTTTTTTTCTATATTCTATAATATTTTCTCTAAAAAGTCCTGCGCTCTTTTGGATTTTGGCGAAAGAAAAAATTCTTTCGGATTGCCGTCCTCGACAATCATTCCTTGATCCATAAATAACACGCGGTCAGCCACTTCTTTTGCGAAGCCCATTTCATGCGTGACAATCACCATAGTCATACCGGTTTCGACCAGCTCTTTCATAACCTGGAGAACTTCTTTTACCATCTCCGGATCAAGTGCAGAGGTCGGTTCGTCAAACAGCATGATTTCCGGATTCATCGCAAGAGCCCGGGCAATAGCGACACGCTGTTTTTGCCCGCCTGATAGGCGGTTTGGATAGTCATTTCTCTTTTCAAACAAACCGACTTTGCGGAGCAGCTCTTCGGCTTTCTCCTGTGCAGCCTGTTTTGATTCTTTTTTGACATTAACAGGCGCGTACATGATATTTTCGAGAACCGTTTTGTGCGGAAAGAGATGAAAATGCTGAAAAACCATCCCGATGTTTTCCCGGACCTTTAATGTGTTGGTTTTCGCCTTCGTGATCTCGTTGTCTTTGATTGTAATGGTTCCGCCGTTAGGTTTTTCCAACAGGTTTAAACAGCGAAGGAACGTTGATTTGCCTGAGCCTGAAGGGCCAATTACGGCAACAACCTCACCTTCAGCGATTGTTGTTGAAATGTTTTTTAATACTTCGTGTTTCCCAAATGATTTTGACAGCTTTTCAACCTTAATCATTGGATTTCAGCTTCCTTTCTACAGCCTTGCCGATAAACGTTAAAATCAGGACAAGCACATAATAAATCAATCCGGCGATAATGAGCGGCTCAAGGTAATTGTAAGTGGCAGCGCCAGCTTGATATGCGCGTCTCATGACATCACCAAGGCCGATGACGGTGACGATCGCCGATTCTTTTGTTAACGTAATTAATTCATTCACAATTGCCGGTGATATATTTTTGAAGGCCTGCGGCAACAGCAGATCCTTCATCATTTTGCCGTACGGGACACCCAGTGCGACAGCCGCCTCTTTTTGCCCTTTATCAATGGCATTGATTCCGGCTCTGATAATTTCCGATACATAAGCGGCGGAATTCAATGACAATGCGACAACCGCAGCCCAAAACTGGTCAATTTGAAAGCCGAGCAGCTGAGGAAGCCCGAAATAGACAATCATAAGCTGCAGCACTAAAGGCGTACCGCGGAACACTGATGTATAAAAATCAGCTATCCATATAAGCGGTCGGAACGTGCTGATCTTGCATAAGCTTAGCACAATACCGAGTATAAGTCCGATAATCGCTGATACGATGACAATTTTCAAAGTAATTGCCAAGCCTTCTAATATAAAAGGAATTTGGGGGATCGTTGCTGAAAAATCCAAATTCATAGTCTTTGTCTCCTTTTCTTACAGGAAAAAAGATTTCCTATTCAATAAAAAGGCTCAACGAAAAAGTTGAGCCGCTTTTTTTACTTCTCGCCAGTGAACCATTTCTTCTTCAATTTCTCGAGCTCTCCGTTATCTTCCATTTCCTTGAGCGCTTTATTGAATTTGTCTGTCAGTTCACTGTCCTTTCTGAAAGCGATCGCTGAACCGGCTTCCTCCGCTTTCGCATCCGGAATCACGAAGCCTTGCAGGTCGTCATTTGATTTGAAATACCCTTCTGCCACCATGTCTTCGATAATCGCGGCATCAAAGCGGTCAGATTTAATTTCCTGCACCAAATCAGAAATTCTGTTGCGGTCTTCTGTTTTAAAACCATATTCCGGAGAAAGTTCTTTCCCCTTCTCTTCTTGAATAGAGCCAAGCTGAACGCCGACTGTTTTTCCTTTCAGGTCTTTCAGAGATGTAATGCCGCTGTCTTTTTTGCTGACAATCATATGATTCGCTGTGTAGTACACATCGGAAAAATCAACTTGTTTTTTACGTTCAGGCGTTGGTGTCATTCCTGACAGAACCAAATCCACCTGTTTTGATTTCAGCGCTGTAATTAAGCTGTTGAAGTCCATGTCCTGCACTTCAATTTCGTAGCCAGTCTTCTTCGCAAGCGCTTTTGCCAAATCTACATCAAAGCCGACAATATTATCGCCTTCTTTATATTCAAACGGTTTGTAATCCGCCGAAGTACCCATAATTAACTTTTTCTTTCCGCCTTCAGAACCTGAATTGCTTGACCCGCAAGCCGATAGTGCTAAAGTGATGCAGGCAGCCACAAGTAATAAGAGCCATTTTTTCATGATCCATTTCCCCCATATTCATTACTTTTCGTGTGTTTGAATATTTATTCGTTAATTTGTATTTTAAACAGTTTCTTATTTTTATGCAATACTATTTTTAAAAATTATCTTCAAGCTTATTTTTCCAACGGTATATCACTAGATAAATATAGATTCATTGTACAATCGGATTGAATAATCTCTTAATATTTATTCATACCTCTCTGGGATTTTATGCATAAAAAAACCCGGAGCCGCTTAGGCACCCGGGTTTTTCGTCTTATACTTCTTCACAGTATTCTTCAAAGGCTTCTTGCAGCTTCGCCACTACTGCCATCGGCTCATGGCCTTCAATTTCATGGCGTTCTACCATTTTCATGATTTTTCCGTCTTTCAAAATCGCAAAGGACGGAGAAGATGGCGGATACCCTTCAAAATAGTCACGCGCTCGCGCTGTCGCTTCTTTATCCTGTCCGGCAAAGACGGTAACGAGCTGATCAGGTCTTTTATCATAGTGAACGGAATGGTATGCAGCCGGTCTTGCAATTCCTCCGGCGCATCCGCAAACAGAGTTTACCATGACTAACGTCGTTCCTTTTTTCGTAAGTGCCTCATCCACCTCTTCAGCGGTTTTTAGCTCAGTGTATCCGGCAGCAGCAATTTCTTGTCTCGCTTGGCGGACAATATCATTCATAAATAAATTAAAGTCCATGTTCAATGAAGACCTCTCCTTTTTCATCATCTCTTCTTATGATAGCAAGGAAACGTCCATAACGGCAAATCACATTGCTTGGCCGTACACTTTTTTTGCTCTCTGTTTACAGCTTACAGAAAAAGGGGATTATATAACCAGATGTAATATAAAGGAGCAGTTTTGTATGAGCCACCGGAAAGCATTACTGATTCATAACGGAAATGCCGGCAACAAAAATATAGAAAAAGCATTAGGGGCTGTGGTGCCGGTATTATCACAAGCTTTAGATGAGGTGATCATTAGACAGACAAAGAAAAAAGACGATGCGTATCATTTTTGCCAATCCATTGATGATTCTGTCGACACCGTCTTTATTCTCGGCGGCGACGGCACAGTCCATCAATGCATTAATGGCCTCAGCACATTAGAAAGAAAGCCCGCGGTCGGAATTTTGCCCGGCGGCACGTGCAATGACTTTTCAAGAGTGCTGGGCATCCCTCAAAATCTCGCAAAGGCGGCGGAAGCACTTGTGTCAGGAAAAAAAACAAGTGTAGATGTATGTCGGATGAACGAGCGTTATTTTTTAAATTTCTGGGGGATCGGCCTGATTACAGAAACGTCAAATCAAATCAACGAGACCTCAAAAGCATTGCTGGGAAAAATCAGCTATTTTACAAGTGCACTCCGAACAGTCTCATCTGCGGGATCGTTTCCGATGACATTAAAAATTGACGGAAAAGAAATTAAAGAAGAAGCCGTAATGCTGCTTGTCATGAACGGACAATACATTGGAACGAACCGAATTCCCCTGCCGGATGCCAGTATAAATGACGGCTTACTCGATATCCTCATTTGCCGCGGCACCAACCTCTCCGCATTGAGGGAGCTGATGAGCATGGAGCAGGGCACAATTGATCGGTTTACCGGAGAGCTGTCCTATATCCAAGCCTCCCGTATCGAAATTGAAACTGATACTGTCAAAAAGGCTGATACAGATGGAGAAGTCTATACTCATACGCCCGCGGTGATCCAGGTGCTGCCGCAGCACATTGATATGCTAGTCCCGTGCAATGAATAAAGATCGAATACTGTTAGAAAGAAGGTGTAAATCCGTTGACTCTCCCCTAAGAGGAGGCCTTAGAGTATAAGGGATACACTTTCGAAAAAGGGGAAGTTACATGGAGAAACAAAATATTACCTTAACAATATTATTAACCAATTTATTTATTGCGTTTTTGGGGATCGGCCTTGTCATTCCTGTAACGCCTACCATTATGAATGAATTGCATTTATCGGGTACCGCGGTCGGCTATATGGTTGCCTGCTTCGCTGTTACACAGCTCATTATTTCACCAATAGGCGGACGATGGGTTGACCGCTTCGGACGCAAGATCATGATCGTGATCGGACTGTTGTTCTTTAGTATTTCAGAGTTTTTATTCGGCATCGGAAAAACAGTTGAGATGTTATTTATCTCCCGTATGCTTGGCGGTATCAGCGCTGCCTTTATTATGCCTGGAGTCACGGCTTTTATCGCGGATATCACGACCATTAAAACGCGGCCGAAAGCGCTAGGTTATATGTCAGCTGCTATTTCAACAGGCTTTATTATCGGTCCCGGTATCGGGGGATTTTTAGCGGAAATCTATTCCCGTCTGCCTTTTTTCTTTGCGGCAGCCTTTGCGTTGCTGGCAGCCATTTTATCTATGTTCACACTGCGCGAGCCGGAACGAAATCCTGAAAACCAAGACATAACAGGACAGAAGACAGGCTTCAAACGTATTTTTGCACCCATGTATTTCATTGCTTTTCTCATCATCTTGATTTCGTCTTTTGGTTTAGCTTCATTTGAATCTCTATTTGCGTTATTCGTTGACCATAAATTCGGATTTACGGCCAGCGACATTGCCATTTTGATTACAGGAGGAGCGATTGTTGGCGCCATTACGCAAGTCGTCTTATTCGACCGCTTTACAAGGTGGTTTGGCGAAATCCATTTAATTCGGTATAGCTTAATTCTCTCGACGAGTCTTGTATTCTTGATGACAATCGTGAATTCTTATGTTTCAATTCTGCTGGTTACAGTCACCGTATTTGTCGGATTTGATCTCATGCGGCCGGCGGTAACGACTTATCTGTCAAAGATTGCGGGAAATGAACAGGGGTTTGCCGGCGGTATGAATTCAATGTTTACAAGTATCGGCAATGTATTCGGGCCTATTATCGGCGGAATGCTGTTCGATATCGATGTAAACTATCCATTCTACTTTGCAACGGTAGCTTTAGCGATAGGCATTGCGCTGACCATTGCTTGGAAAGCACCTGCACATCTTAAAGCCAGCACGTGATAAAAAGCGTATTCTTTGCGTACTGCAAAGAATGCGCTTCTTTATTATACTGATCATATAAGGAGTGATGGCATGAAGGAGTCGTATTACTCAATTGGGGAAGTTTCAAAATTGGCAAACGTGTCGATTAAAGCGCTCCGTTATTACGATAAAATTGATTTATTTAAACCCGCCTATGTCGATCCGAATACCAGCTACCGCTATTATACAGATTCTCAGCTCATTCTTCTGGATTTGATCAAATCATTAAAATATATCGGCACACCTTTAGAAGAGATGAAAAAGGCACAGGACTTAGAGATGGAAGAACTGTTTGCTTTTTATACAGAGCAGGAGAGGCAAATCAGGGAGAAACTAGACTTTTTATCAGCATTGGAGCAAACCATTTCACTGGTGAAAAAGCGGATGAAACGGCAGATGGAATACCCTGCGCTCGGCGAGGTGTTTGTTTTAGATGAAGAAGAAACACGCATCATCCAGACAGAGGCAGAGGGAATCGGACCTGAAAACGTGCTCAACGCCTCCTACAGCAAATTAAAAAAATTTATCGAATCAGCAGATGGTTTTACGAATAATAGCTACGGCGCCACTTTCTCGTTTCAGCCGTACGCCAGCATTGATGAAATGACCTACCGTCATATCTTTACTCCTGTATTGACGAATAAACAAATTTCTGCTATTACGCCGGATATGGAAATCACAACGATCCCTAAAGGCAGATATGTTTGTATCGCGTATAATTTTTCACCCGAGCATTATTTTTTCAACTTACAGAAGCTTATTAAGTATATCGCAGACCACCAATTAACAGTTGCTAGTGATGTGTACGAGTTAATTATACCGATTCATTACTCACCGAAAAAACAAGAAGAATATCGGGTCGAAATGAAAATCCGAATCGCAGAATCATGATGCATAAAAAAAGAGCATTTTTTGAAGTTATGTTTCAAAAAATGCTCTTTTTCTTATTAGTAAACAGATGTTTTCTCGTCAATCGATTCTAAAATTTGTTTCACGCGTCCAAGGAATCGTCCGCAAACAAGGCCGTCAAGCACTCTGTGATCCAAGGACAGGCACAGATTGACCATATCTCTGACAGCAATCATGCCATGATCCATGACAACAGGGCGTTTGACAATGGATTCCACTTGAAGAATCGCAGCCTGAGGGTAGTTGATGATGCCCATCGACTGAACAGATCCGAACGAACCTGTGTTGTTAACTGTAAACGTTCCCCCCTGCATATCATCTGCTGAGAGTTTTCCGTCTCTTACTTTTTTGGCAAGGTCGGTAATTTCTCTCGCAATGCCTTTAATTGTTTTTTCATCAGCGTTTTTAATTACCGGAACAAATAAAGAATCCTCTGTCGCAACCGCGATTGAAATATTGATATCCTTTTTCTGGATGATTTTGTCGCCCGCCCACATGCTATTCATTTGCGGGAATTCTTTTAACGCCTGAGCAACAGCTTTAACGAAGAAGGCGAAGAACGTTAAATTAAACCCTTCTGTCTTCTTAAAGGAATCTTTTATACTGTTGCGGTATGCCACCATATTTGTGACATCGACTTCCATCATCGTCCAAGCATGCGGAATTTCTGTTTTGCTTCGTTTCATATTGGAAGCAATTGCTTTTCTTACGCCTGTGACAGGGATTTCTTTATCTCCCGCTGCTGATACAGGATATGAAACCTCTTCCTTCTTCGGCTCCGGTTTTGGTGAAGTGGCAGGTGCAGGAGCCTCTGTTTTCGGCTCCTCAGGTCGTTCTTGCACGCCGCCTGTCTCAATGATACGCTGAATATCTTTTCGCGTAATGCGGCCGCCGGCACCTGTTCCTGTCACTTGATCAAGATCTATGCCGTGCTCTCCGGCCAAACGGAGTACAGCTGGCGAGTAACGCTTTTTATTAGGCTGACTGGCTGCTTCTGCGCGGTTTTCTGCGGCAGGCGTCTCAGCAGCTGATGACTCCTCCGGCTGCTCTTTTTTTTGTTCAGCCGGATTGGCGCCTTCTGTTTCGATTTTGCAAATGATTTCCCCGACTTGCAGGGTTTGGCCTTCTTCACCCACAAGCTCTGTTATCGTACCGGTAAAAGAAGACGGAACCTCTGCATTTACTTTATCTGTCATGACTTCCACGATCGGATCGTATTTGTTCACTTTATCACCGGGGGAGACAAGCCATTTGCTGATCGTCCCCTCTGTTACGCTTTCTCCAAGCTGCGGCATCGTCATTTGTTCAATTGCCATGATTGTATCCTCCTTACGTCTTTAAAACTCCGCTAATTCTCTCATCGCCGCTTCCACTTTATCAGGATTGACCATAAAGTATTTTTCCATTGTCGGCGCATAAGGCATAGCCGGAATATCAGGACCTGCAAGCCGTTTGATCGGCGCGTCTAAATCGAAGAGACAATGCTCGGATATAATCGCAGCCACCTCACTCATGATGCTGCCTTCTTTTGTATCTTCTGTGACTAAAAGGACCTTACCGGTTTTGGATGCAGCTTCGATGATTGCTTCTTTATCAAGCGGGTAAACCGTTCTTAAATCCACCACATGTACTGAAATGCCATCTTTTTCGAGACGTTCTGCAGCCTGTAACGCGAAGTGGACACACAGGCCATATGTGATTACCGTGATGTCGTCGCCTTCCCGTTTTACATCAGCCTTTCCGATTGGCAGGACATAATCATCTGCCGGAACCTCTCCTTTTATCAGGCGGTACGCGCGCTTGTGCTCAAAAAACAGCACCGGATCTTCATCACGAACTGCGGCTTTTAAGAGTCCTTTCGCGTCATATGGCGTCGAAGGCATCACAATTTTCAGTCCGGGCTGATTAGCAAAAATCGCTTCTACTGATTGAGAATGATAAAGGGCCCCGTGTACGCCTCCGCCGTATGGCGCTCTGACGACAATCGGACAGCTCCAGTCATTGTTGCTGCGGTAGCGGATTTTAGCCGCTTCAGAAATGATTTGGTTGACCGCCGGCATAATAAAATCAGCAAACTGCATTTCGGCAATCGGTCTCATGCCGTACATAGCCGCTCCGATACCGACTCCGGCGATCGCTGATTCAGCAAGAGGCGTATCCATAACACGCTCTTCTCCGAATTGGTCGTAGAGTCCGGCTGTGGCTTTAAACACACCGCCTTTTTTTCCTACATCTTCCCCAAGAACGAAAACGCGAGAATCTCGTTCCATTTCTTCTTTCATCGCCAAATTAATCGAATCAATATATGACATTACTGACATTTGTTCTTCCTCCCTACTTCGCATACACATAATCAAGCGCTGACTCAGGGGCTGCATAAGGGGCGTTCTCCGCTTCATCCGTCGCTTCGTTTATGATTGCCATGATTTCATCCAGCATGGTTTGTTCTATCTCATCGGACAGCAGGCCTGTTTCCTTTAAGTAAGATCGGTAAGTAAGCAGGGGATCACTTTTTTTCGCTTCCTCTACTTCTTCACGGCCTCTGTAGCTGCTGTCATCGTCATCACTGGAATGCGGTGTAAGGCGGTAAGAAATTGTTTCAATTAATGTCGGGCCTTCTCCTCTGCGCGCCCGTTCACGTGCTTCTTTGACCGCTTGATAGACTTCCAGCGGATCATTTCCATTCACGGTTACGCCAGGCATTCCATAGCCTACGGCACGATCGGAAATGTTCTCACATGCGACTTGCTTATCATAAGGCACTGAGATTGCGTATTTGTTGTTTTCACACATGAAAATCACCGGCAGCTTATGGACAGCGGCAAAGTTTGCTCCTTCATGGAAATCGCCTTGGTTTGAAGAGCCTTCACCAAAAGTAACAAAGGCTGCGATATCCTTTTTCTCCATACGTCCCGCCAGCGCAATGCCAACTGCGTGCGGAACCTGCGTTGTTACTGGAGACGATCCTGTCACGATGCGGTTTTTCTTTTGTCCGAAATGCCCCGGCATTTGGCGGCCTCCTGAATTCGGGTCTGCAGCTTTGGCAAACCCGGACATCATTAAGTCCTTTGCTGTCATGCCAAACGCCAGCACGACGCCCATGTCTCTGTAGTACGGCAGTACATAATCCATTTCACGGTCAAGAGCGAAAGCCGCTCCTACCTGCGCTGCTTCCTGTCCTTGACAAGAGATCACGAACGGAATTTTACCAGAGCGGTTTAACAGCCACATTCTTTCATCGATTTTTCTTGCTAACAGCATGGTTCTATACATATCAACGGCTTCCTGATCAGTTAGCCCTAGTGCTTGATGTCGTTTTGTACTCATTCAAGCCCCTCCTTTGTGCTTTTAAAAATGAATGGCTTTGCCGTCTGCGGCAAGCGCTGCTTCTCCAATCGCTTCAGAAAGCGTCGGATGCGGATGGATCGTTTGTCCGACCTCCCACGGCGTCGCGTCCAGTACTTTGGCAAGACCCGCTTCTGAAATCATGTCGGTGACATGAGGGCCGATCATATGCACGCCGAGGATATCATCCGTATCACGATCCGCCACGATTTTGACAAATCCGTCGCTTTCTCCGTATACAAGCGCTTTTCCAATTGCCATAAATGGGAACTTGCCGATCTTGACATTGTGCCCATTCGCCTTTGCTTCATCTTCTGTTAAGCCGACACTGGCAGCTTCAGGGCTTGAGTAGATGCACTTCGGTACAAGCGTTGGATCAAGCGGATGCGGATTGAGACCTGCAAAATGCTCAACGGCAATGATTCCTTCATGCGATGCAACGTGAGCTAACTGAAGGCCACCGATTACGTCTCCGATTGCATAAATATGAGATTCCTTCGTTTGGCAGCTTTCATTAACTGAAATAAAGCCTTTTTCAGTGACAATATCGGTGTTTTCAATGCCGATGCCTTCGATATTTGCCTGTCTGCCGATGGAAACGAGCATTTTTTCAGCAGAGTAAGTAACGGTTTCTCCGTCTTTTTCTGCTTGTATGGTGAGGTCGTCTGACGTTTTTGTCATTGTGTCAGGCAGCACTTTTGCCCCTGTAACGAACTGAATGCCTTTTTTCTTAAGAAGGCTTTCCATTTCTTTTGAAATGTCTTGATCCTCAGTCGGCAATATGCGGTCCGCGTATTCAATAACCGTTACCTTCACGCCGAAATCATGAAGCATAGACGCCCATTCGATACCAATAACGCCTCCGCCGACGATGATGATGGATTTTGGCAGCTCCTCCATTTGAAGAGCCTCATCCGAAGTCAATACATGCTTGCCGTCCGCTTCAAGGCCCGGAAGCATTCTCGGTCTTGATCCTGTTGCAATGATGACTTGCTTCGGGATCAGCATGTCATTTTCTTCGCCATTTCCCCGTTCAACAGAAATCGTTCCCGGCAGCGGAGAGAAGATTGACGGTCCGAGGATACGGCCATATCCGTTGAATACGTCGATTTTTCCTTTTTTCATTAAATGATTCACACCGGCTGCAAGTTTATCAACAACAGCTTGCTTACGTTGCTGCACTTTTTCAAAATTGAGGGAAACGCCAGCCGTTTCCACTCCGAATTGATCTGCTTCACGAGCTGTCCGGTATACCTCTGCGCTTCTAAGCAGCGCTTTACTCGGGATACAGCCTTTATGCAGACATGTTCCTCCGAGCTTTTCCTTTTCCACAACGGCTGTTTTTAAGCCGAGCTGAGCGGCTCTGATGGCCGCAACATAACCGCCGGTACCGCCGCCCAGAATGACTACGTCATACTCAGTTGCCATGGTGACTCACTCCTAGTCTGTCTATTCAATACGATATTGTTTGGATTGCTCCTCGCCCAGTAATACCCTGAGCGCCCCTTGGGCCAGAGACTGCAGTTCATTTTCTCCCGGATAGACTAAAACGTCTGAAATCCAATCTATGTATGATCTGATACTGGAAACAAAGCTTTTGCCGTACGCAAGGCCTCCCGTCAGCACAATCGCTTCAACTTCGCCTTTTAATGCCGCGCTGGCTGCCCCGATTTCCTTTGCTATCTGATACGCCATGGCATCAAAAATGAAACGGGCTTTTTCATCGCCCTCCTGAATCATCTGTTCCACTTTTACTGCGTCATTCGTTCCTAGATAGCCTAAAAGCCCGCCGGTGCCCACCAGTTTTTTCATAATTTCTTCTTTTGTATACTGTCCTGAAAAACATAGATCGACAAGATCTCCCGCAGGCACTGTTCCTGCACGTTCAGGGCTGAATGGCCCCTCTCCGTGAAGGCCGTTATTGACGTCCACCACTCGCCCGTGGTCATGGACGCCAATTGTAATACCTCCGCCCATATGGGTAATAATCATTTTCATATTCTCATATCGTTTGCCAAGAGAGGCTGCCGCCTTACGGGCGACAGCTTTTTGATTTAACGCATGGAAAATGCTTTTCCGTTCAATCTCAGGCATGCCTGAGATTTTTGCAAGCACTGACATTTCGTCTACAACAACAGGATCGACGATGTACGAAGGAATATTTAAGCCGTCAGCGATTTCTCGCGCGATAATGCCGCCAAGATTAGAAGCATGCTGGCCTGCATAGCCGCTTTTCAAATCCTCAATCATATCATCGCTCACTTCGTAAGTTCCGCCTTCAATTGGCCGGAGAAGCCCGCCTCTGGCGCAGACTGCATCAAATTTTGAAATATTGATTCCCTGTTCATGAAGCGTTTCAAGTATATGGTTTTTGCGAAATTCATACTGATCAATAATATGGTTAAATCGCTGCAGCTCTTCTATGTTGTGTCTCAATGTTTTTTCAAAAATACTTCGTTCGTTATGAAAAACACCGATTTTCGTTGAAGTTGAGCCTGGATTAATTGTGAGAATGCGTTTTTCATCATGTAGCACTTTCATAACCTCCAGATCAATTTCTTAACGTCTGCTTAATACACTGTGGCCGTTTTGCAAAAACTGGCTTCTTGAGCGGTGCATGCGTTCAATCCGTTCCTCTGCCAAGCGGTCAGCCGCTAAATACGTCGGAATGCCGTCACGCTGAGAAATTTCGAGTACACGCTCAATATTTCCGTAAATGCCTTCAACTTTCTTCAATGCACGTTCCGCATTATAGCCGTAAAGCTCATCTGCTACGTTGATGACGCCGCCCGCGTTAATGACATAATCCGGCGCGTAAACGATGCCCATTTCGTGAATTTGATCGCCATGGCGTGTTTCTTTTAATTGGTTGTTCGCTGCACCAGCGATGACTTTCGCCTTCAGCTGTTTAATGGTGTCGTCGTTAATTGTCGCACCAAGGGCACACGGCGCATAAATATCACAGTCTTGTGAATAAATCTCTTCCGGATCAACCGCACGAGCGCCAAAGTCTTCAACTGCGCGTTGTACTGATTGTTTGTTGATATCCGTAACGATTAAGTTTGCCCCTTCTTCATGCAGGTGGCGGCATAGGTTGTATGCCACGTTTCCTACACCCTGCACAGCGATGGTTTTCCCTTCAAGAGAGTCGGTTCCGAAAGCAGCTTTAGCTGCTGCTTTCATTCCTCTGTACACCCCGTAAGCCGTAACTGGGGATGGATTTCCAGAAGATCCAAAAGCAGGAGAAATCCCTGTGACATAGTCTGTTTCATCATGAATGATGTCCATATCCTCAACCGTTGTGCCCACATCTTCAGCTGTAATGTATCTGCCGTTCAGCCCTTGAATATAGCGGCCAAACGCGCGGAACATTTCTTCATTTTTGTCTTTGCGCGGATCGCCGATTATCACTGTTTTTCCGCCGCCAAGGTTCAAGCCTGCCGCCGCGTTTTTATAGGTCATGCCTCTTGCCAGCCTGAGCGCGTCTTCAATTGCCGCTTCTTCATTTTCATACGTCCACATTCTCGTTCCGCCAAGCGCCGGGCCGAGCGTGGTATCGTGAATTGCGATAATTGCTTTTAAGCCAGATTGTTCATCTTGGCAGAATACCAATTGTTCGTAATCGTATTTCTCCATATATTTAAAAAGTTCCATGTTCGTTCCTCCTAATGTGTGTATTCTTCAGATGCGCATATCGCCAGCGCAATGGAATACAGTTTATTTTCAGCGGAATCCGCTCTGCTCGTTAAGGCAATCGGTGCTTTCGCTCCTGTAATCACAGCCGCCACGCTGGCCTTCGCAAAATAAATCAATGATTTATATAAAATATTGCCGGCCTCAATTGTTGGGACGAGAAGGATATCAGCGCTGCCCGCAACATTTCCCGAAATCTTTTTCTGGGCTGCGGCAATTTGTGATACTGCGTTATCCAAAGCAAGCGGTCCATCAACAATGCAGCCTTTGATCTGGCCTCTCTTGTACATTTGAGCAAGAGCAGCTGCATTCACTGTCGCTTCCATTTTCGGGTTCACCGTTTCGACAGCTGCCAGAGCAGCTGCTTTTGGCATATTGTTCCCTACTGCATGGGCCACATGAACGGCATTTTGCAAAATCTGCCGAAGCTCTTCCAGTGATGGGGCAATATTCATAGCCGAATCTGTCACAAACATCAATCTGTCAAAGTCCGGTATATCAAACACAGCCACGTGGGAAAGGACACTGGATGATCTAAGCCCCTCCTGTCTGTTCAGTACCGCTTTAAGCAAAACAGAAGTCGGCACATTCCCTTTCATTAAAACGTCCGCTGTTTTGTGATGCACAGCACGAACTGCTAATTTTGCCGATTCCTCAGGCGTATCGGCATGAACGATTTCCACTTGATGCCCTTGCATAGATGACGTCAAATCGTTCAGTTTTTTGCTGTCACCCACTAACAAAAAACGGGCGGATAGGTGCTCGGCTGCCAGCTTTACAGCCCGGATCACTTCCTCATCCTCAGCATGGGCAACCGCAATGGTTTTGTTTTTGTACATCGATGCTTTGCCGATCAAATCTTTCAGCTTCATCTGTTACCACCTTCCTTGTTTCGACTCCGCCTTTTATTATGCAAGTTCCATGCCAGCTTATTGCCACGCTGTCATAACGGATGTATTGAAAAATCCGTGCAGATGTTTGCGTTCATTCTGCAAATTATTGCATGCCTTCATTTGCAAGGCCATATTTATCCATTTTGTAATATAAATTCCGAATGCTGACACCGAGGGCTTTCGCTGTTTTTGTCCGGTTAAAATGATGCTTTTCGAGCGTTTGCTGGATCAAATGCGCTTCAAACTTTTCTACTGCGACAGACAGCTTTTCTCCTTCAATATCCGGGAAATCAAACCCTGCACCTTGTTCTGTGTCACTTTCTTTTTGCTCAAGTTCGAATACAGGCAAGTGATCTTTTTCAATCCATTCCATATGCGGATTCAGAAAAATCATGGCTCGTCCAAGGACATTTTCCAACTCACGGACATTCCCAGGCCAATGGTAAGCGGATAAGGCACGCAAGGCTTGCTGCGAGAGCCCCTTTACATTCCTGCCATAATCCCGGTTGATTTTTTGAATAAGCCTGACGCTTAATGCTTCAATGTCTTCCAGCCGCTGCCGCAAAGGCGGGATTGAGATTGGATAGCGGTTGATCCTGTAATATAGGTCTTCGCGGAATGTTCCATCCGCCATCGCCTTTTCAATATTTACATTTGTCGCCGCGATCACTCTGACATTAACAGGGATCGCTTTCGTGCCGCCCACTCTGACGATTTCCTTTTCTTGAAGGACGCGGAGCAATTTCGCCTGCATATTTTGTGTCAGCTCACCGATTTCATCTAAGAAAATGCTGCCATTATTGGCTTCTTCGAATAAGCCCTTTTTACCGCCGCGCTTCGCACCTGAAAACGCACCATCCTCATAGCCGAACAATTCTGATTCAAGCAGGTTTTCAGAAAGGGCTGCACAATTCACGCGAATAAATTTATTATATTTCCGGTCGCTTTCGTTATGGATGGCATGGGCGAACAGTTCTTTTCCTGTTCCTGACTCCCCGCGCAGCAAAATGGTTGCTGGCGTTTTCGCCCCGAGCTTCGCCTGCTCAAGCGCAACCAGCATTTGCTCGCTTTTGCCGATAATGTCGTCAAAAGTGTATTTCGCTTCAAGCGTCCGAATGATTTGCCTGGCGCGGTTCAGCTCCACTGTCAGCATTTTAATTTCGGACACGTCGTGAATCACACCGACACTGCCTTTCAAAATCCCGTCTACAATCACCGGCGCTACATTGACGATGACCTCTTTTTCATTCGGGCCGACCTTCATTCTGACACCGCGGACAGGCCGTCTTGTTTCTAGCACCTTTAAATGCATGCTTTCGCCTTCAGAAATATCAGTGTTTGCAGGCTTGCCGATGACTTCTTTTTCAGATAGCCCCGTCATTTTTGTATATGCTTTATTGATCAGGAGTCCGATGCCATTTTCATCGACGACAGAAATCGCCTCATCGGAGGATTGAATAATCGCCTCCAGCATCGTACGGACCTGCTTTAAGTTGGTCACTTCCTCTGCCAGCTCGACCGCATCGGTAATATCTTTAAACACACAGAGCGCTCCGAGCAGACGTCCGCCTTCATCGATTATCGGCAGCCTTGTCGTCACAATTTGCAAATGATCGCCTAAAAGCTGCTTCTGGTTGTATTCAGGCACTCTTGTTTTTAAAATCCGCGGCAACTTCGTGCTCGGAATGACTTCTTTTATCGGGCACCCAATGACTTCCTCTCTT
Source organism: Bacillus rugosus (assembly GCF_023238245.1). Taxonomy (NCBI): domain Bacteria; kingdom Bacillati; phylum Bacillota; class Bacilli; order Caryophanales; family Bacillaceae; genus Bacillus; species Bacillus rugosus. Next base: position 2,389,870 of record NZ_CP096590.1, read on the forward strand.
TTTTTCCCGACCATTTTTTCGGCCATATGGTTAAAGAGAATGATTTCTTCATTGATATCAATAAAAATCATCCCGTCATGGGTGGAATTAAAAATTCGGTCGTGTTTGTATGTTTGCTCTTTCAGCATTTGAATCAGGTGCTGCTTTTCTTCCATCAGCTGAAAAACGATGTACGCCATTTTCCCTGGCATAACAATAGTCTCTTCATGCTTTTCCTGAAGGAGTCCGTCAAACACGGCTTGATCGCCGGTGGTATGAATGACGATATCCGGTTTTAGTTGTATGTAAGGTTTCCAATCAGATGAAACGGCAATCCCATACTGTTCTGCTTCTTTCAATCCCGGCGCCTCGGGGTCTTTGTCAACCACGGCAATGATCTCAATGATGGCTGTTTTGATCAGAATATGTAATAACGCCGTTCCCCTTTTCCCGGCACCTACAATCAGTACCTTTTGCATCCCGCTACCCCTTTGTATGAAAAAATTTGCACACCTATTTATTCCGTTGCAATAATTTGCACAACCTTATGTTACCACGTTTTCTTCTCTTGACAAAATATTTTTTCCGCTGGACAATAAAGGAAATGAAAAGATAAAGGAGTTTTCTGAGGATGAGCCGACTTCTTGCGCTTTTGATATTAGTCATCCCCGGCGCCATTTCCGCTTTAGGCATTAAACTGATGAGGGATACGCTTTTCGGCCATGCGATAAAGCCATTTGCAGCTCTTTGGCTCCAAGGTTTGTCAGGATTTATCTTTTTTGCGTTCGGCCTTTATGTGCTGGCCGGGTTCATTTTTTACAGAGACAGAAAACGCAATCAAGTCAGCCCGCGATTCAGAAAACGATAGCTGCAAAAAAGCCGGAGAATGCTCCGGCTTTTTTGATCGAAACTATTCGTCAGGCAAAACGGTCTTGGCAATCGTTTTATCTAACGCTTCATAGTCATAATAAGAAATCGTATCGTACAGTTCTTTTCTTGTCTGCATATGATGAAGTCCTTCTTTTTGTGAGCCGCGCTCCTTCATCAAACCAAACATCCGTTCATAAGCTTTTGCCGCCGCTCGAAGCGATGTGACAGGATAAATCACCATGCGAAACCCCATATCTTCAAATTCATCGGCGCGATAATACGGCGTTTTCCCAAACTCGGTCATATTCGCAAGGAGCGGAACGGAGATGTGCTCAGCAAACTGTCTGAATTCGTTCTCCGCCTGGAGCGCTTCCGGAAATATCGCGTCCGCTCCAGCCTCAATGTAAGCCGCTGACCGTTTCATTGCGGCCTTAAGTCCTTCCTGCGCCCTGGCATCAGTACGAGCAACAACGACAAGGGAAGGCGCCGCTTGTTTGATCGCTTTTATTTTTTGTGCCATTTCTTTTATTGGGACAAGCTGTTTGCCATTTAAATGTCCGCATTTTTTCGGGAGCTGCTGATCTTCTATTTGAACGGCGGCTACCCTGGCTTCAAGCATCTCACGGGCGGTTCGGGCGGCATTTAACACACCGCCAAATCCCGTATCTATATCAACCAGCAAAGGCAGGTCAACTGCACGCACAAGATCTTTGGCCCGATCAGCCATTTCTGTCGACGTGATGATCCCTAAATCAGGAAGCCCCCTGCTGGCTGTATAAGCCGCACCAGACAAATAAATAGCAGAAAAACCGGCCTCCTTTGCAAGCAAGGCTGCCATTCCGTCATGGGCGCCGGGAATTTGCAGAATGTCCGGCGCTGACATCAGCTTGCGGAAATGCCCGGCAAGCTCCTCTTGTGACGATTGCTTATTGACGATCCACGACATGACGCAAGTCCTCCTTCTTTTACATGCAGAACATATCTACGAATTCATTTACGCGCATCGTTTGTAATGTCTCATAGCTGGTACAGCGCTCATAAATATGTTTGTACTGTTTGTCAGCATAATGAGTTTTGAGATTGGCAGAAAACTTTTCCAGCAGTTTCGGCACTGCCTCGTCTCTCCGAAAACGATGGCCGAGCGGAAATTCACATTCCACCATTTCCGTGCTCGTTCCGTCTTTAAAATGAACTTGAACGGCATTTGAAATGGAACGCTTGTCGGGTTTCAGGTAATCCTCGGTATATGTTTTGTTTTCAGTCACTTCCATTTTATCACGTAGTCTATCTATTCTCGGATCACTCGCTGTCTCAGCCTCATAATGCTGCGCGGTGATATCACCAAAAAGCAAACCGATTGCTGTGATGTACTGGAGGCAGTGATCACGGTCTGCCGGATTATGAAGCGGGCCTTTTTTATCAATGATTCGGATAGCGGATTCGTGCGTATTGATGACTACACGGTCAATCTCATCAATCCGGCCCTTTACCTGAGGGTGAAGTATGACGGCGCACTCTGCCGCTGTCTGGGCGTGAAATTCCGCAGGATAAGACACTTTAAATAACACATTTTCCATAACATAAGAGTTGAGCGGGCGGGCGAGTTTGATCTCTTGTTCATTGAATAAAACATCTTGGAACCCCCATCCCGGTGCACTTAAAGCTGTCGGGTAACCCATTTCCCCTTTTAACGACATCAGCGCCAAATGAACACCTCTGCTCGTTGCATCTCCTGCCGCCCACGATTTGCGCGAGCCGGTATTCGGTGAATGACGGTATGTCCTCAAGGCTGCATTGTCAATCCATGCATTCGAAAGCGCATTTTTGATTTCTTCTCTTCCGCCGCCCAACAGCTTTGCTGCTACAGCGGTTGTCGCCACTTTGACAAACAGCACATGATCAAGGCCAACTCGGTTTAAGCTGTTTTCTAACGCAAGTACGCCTTGAATTTCGTGTGCCTTGATCATCATTTCAAGTACGTCGCGTACCGTTAAAGGCTCTTTTCCTTCAGACAGCCTTACTCTCGATACAAAATCAGCGGCGGCAAGGATTCCTCCCAGATTATCAGACGGATGTCCCCACTCCGCAGCAAGCCACGTGTCGTTGTAATCGAGCCAGCGGATCATGCAGCCGATATTAAACGCTGCTCTCACCGGATCGAGAACATATGATGTTCCCGGCACTTTGCTTCCATTTGGGACAATCGTCCCAGGAACAATCGGGCCGAGCAGCTTTGTGCATTCAGGATACCGGAGCGACAAAATCCCGCAGCCCAGCGTATCCAGTAACACATGCCCCGCTGTTGTATACGCCTCGGAACTTGTAATCTCTTTCTCAAGCACATAGTCTGCAATTTTTTCAATGACATGATCCGTTTTCAGCATTCTACCAGTTCCTTTCATGATTTATGATTCACCCTGATGGCGCGGGCCCATATAGCTGACACGGGGACGGAAGAGACGGTTATTGGAATGCTGTTCGATCACATGGGCGCATAAACCGGACGTTCTCGCACTGAAAAAGACAGGCGTATACAAAGGAATTGGTATGCCGAGCATCCAATACACCGGGGCAGCATAGTAATCCAAATTCGGGTATAGCCCTTTTTCTTTCTCCATCAGCCGCTCACCCGCTTCACACATCTCGTATAAACGATGGTCACCGGCTTTATCGCATAATTGCTGCAGTGCCTCTTTCATCATGAGTGCTCTTGGGTCCATTTTTTTCATATACACCCGGTGGCCGAACCCCATAATTTTTTCTTTTCTTTTCAGTTTTGTTTGCAAAAGCTGCTCAAAATCGGCCGTTGTTTTCGCCTCCAAAAGCATATACATCACAGCTTCATTTGCCCCGCCGTGAAGATTCCCTTTCAGGGAGGCGACAGCTCCTGTCAAAGCGCCATAAAGATCCGAATGTGTAGAAGCGATGACCCTTGCCGCAAAAGTTGAATTCGGCATCTCATGCTCACTGTACAGGACAAGGGACCGGTCAAAAATCCGTTCTTCCAGTGAGGACGGCAATTTCCCTGTCATCATGTATAGAAAATTTGCACTGTAGGATAGGGTTTGAAGCGGAAGAATCGGCTCTTTCTTATTGATGATCCTGTAGCTGGCAGCAGTGAGGGCAGGCATTTTCCTGAGAAGCTGATAGGCGCGTTCTTTGTTTGCAGAAGGAGACCGATCATCTATTTGCCGATCATAGCCGGCAAGTGCCGACAGGCCGGTACGCAGGCTATCCATCGGATGAGTGTGCTCAGGGAGCAGCTCAAGCAGACGGAGAAGATCAGCAGGCAGGCTTGATACGCTGTTTATGTTTCTTTCAAGCTCTTCCATTTCACTTTCTTCCGGCAGCCTGCCCTCCAGCAATAGATGGACAAGCTCCAGAAAGCTTTTTGTTTTAGAAAGATCTATTAAATCATAGCCTCGTATCAAAATTTGGCTGTACTGCGTGTCAAGATAAGAAATATGAGTTTCTGCCGCAATCACACCATCCAAACCCGGAGAATAACGCTGTTTCTCCTCCATATCCTCAACCTCCGTTTTACGTTTTTTGTTTATCAGGTTCCGCCAAGCAGATGCTTGGAAATAATCAGTCTTTGAATTTCGTTCGTCCCTTCATAGATTTGCGTCACCTTTGCATCGCGAAGCAGCCGCTCGACCGGATAATCCTTCATATAGCCATATCCCCCGTAAATTTGCACGGCGTCTAACGCCGCCTTCACCGCGGAATCGGAAGCAAACTGTTTTGCCATAGACGCTTCTTTTCCGCAGGCCAAACCGCGGTTATGAAGGTCTGCGGCGTGGTAGACAAGATGCCTTGCCGCCTCAGCCCTTGTCGCCATGTCAGCCAGCTTAAATGATATGCCTTGATTGGCTGCGATAGGCCTCCCAAATTGCACCCGCTGTTTCGCGTAACCAATTGCATGCTCGAGAGCCGCCTCTGTAATGCCGAGCGCTTGAGCCGCAATGCCGATGCGGCCGACATTTAAATTCGCCATGGCAATGTGAAAGCCGTCACCCTCTTTACCAAGCAAATTTTCTTCCGGCACTTCTGCATTATCAAAAATCAGTTCCGTCGTATTGGAGCCATAGAGCCCCAGCTTTCTTTCTTTTTTTCCAACGGTAAAACCAGGTGTGTTTTTTTCAACGATAAAAGCCGAAATCCCGTGCCTGCCTTGATCTTGAGCTGTTAAAGCAAAGGTGATATAGATATCGGCGGCTCCGCCGTTCGTAATGAATATTTTCGATCCGTTTAATAGGTATTTGCCATTCTTTTTGATGGCAGTTGTGCGGAGGCTTCCAGCATCTGACCCTGAGTGTGGCTCTGTCAGTGCAAATGCGCCCAAATGGTCTCCTGAAGCGAGCTTCGGTATATATTTCATCTTCTGTTCTTCGTTGCCGAAGTACAGGATCGGATTTGTGCCGACCGAGGTATGAACGGAAAGAATGACACCGACCGCCGCGCTGATTCTAGAAATCTCATGAATCGCCAAAATATAAGAAACAACATCCGCCCCTGCGCCGCCGTATTGTTCCGGCACCGGTATTCCCATCAAGCCGTGTTCTCCCATTTTTTTGATTAGCTGAAACGGAAATTCGTCCGTTTTCTCCATGATTTCTGCAGCGGGAGCAATTTCTTTTCGGGCAAAATCACGCACCATTTTTCGCATCATGACTTGCTCTTGGGTTAAATGCAACTCGGCCACCCCCGGATGGAATTGACTTCAGGAAGTCCTCTCCTCATATTGATAAAAGCCGCGTCCGCTCTTTTTGCCAAGCCAGCCCGCTTTGACATATTTGCGGAGCAGCGGGCAAGGACGGTATTTGGAATCGCCAAGACCGGAATAAAGGACTTCCATAATTGATAAGCACGTATCCAGCCCGATAAAATCCGCTAATGTCAGCGGGCCCATCGGATGGTTCATGCCCAATTTCATCACCTCGTCTATTGCATCCGGCTTCGCCACCCCCTCATATACGCAATAAATGGCTTCATTAATCATCGGAAGAAGAACGCGATTGGAAACAAACCCCGGAAAATCATTGACTTCCACCGGTGTTTTCCCCATCTTTTCCGCTATTTCCATAACAACTAAGGCCGTTTCTTCTGATGTAGCCAAGCCGCGAATCACTTCAACAAGCTTCATCACAGGGACAGGATTCATAAAATGCATGCCAATGACTCGTTCAGGCCGGTTTGTCACAGCAGCGATTTCTGTAATAGGCAAGGAAGATGTATTGCTGGCCAAAATCGTATGAGGCGGGCAAATATGATCAAGTGTGTTAAACATCTCGGTTTTCGCCGTCATGTTTTCTGCAATAGCCTCAATCACAATGTCCGCATGCTTTGCCTCCTCTAGCGTTTGAGAGAGCGAAATGCGGCTGATCACATCCTTCACTTCCGCTTCGGTCTTTCTTCCTTTCTCAGCATCACGGGTGAGCTGTTTCTTCAACCGCTTCAATCCTGCCTCAGCAGCCTCCGGGTTCACATCGTACATCCGCACATAAAAACCTGCTTCGGCAGCTGTTAGAGCGATTCCGCTTCCCATCTGTCCTGCACCGGCCACCATGATATGTTTAATCTCCATTTAAATCCCCTTTTTCGTCATTGTTTTAATGAACCTGCACTAAGACGGCATCTCCCTGAGCCGCACCGCTGCAAATGGCGGCAACTCCCAGTCCCCCTCCCCGGCGCTTTAGTTCATAAACAAGCGTCATGAGAATTCTCGCCCCGCTTGCGCCAATCGGGTGGCCGAGCGCGATCGCACCGCCGTTTACATTTACTTTTTCAAGATCGTAACCGACGATTTTTTTACATGTTAAAACAACAGAAGCAAACGCTTCATTTACTTCAAACAAGTCAATATCTTGGACGGTTAAACCGTTCTTTTTCAGGAGCTTGTTGATTGCAAACCCGGGTGCAGCCGCTAGTTCGTGTGCTTGCATTCCCATAGTTGAAAAACCAAGAATTGTAGCCAAAGGCCGCTTGCCAAGCTCAGCAGCTTTATCCTCAGACATCAGCACGAACGCGCCGGCTCCGTCATTAACCCCGGGAGCATTGCCGGCTGTAATAGAACCGTTACTTGTATAAATCGGTGAAAGTTTTGCAAGCTGATCCAGACTTGTTTCACGCCGAATCGCTTCATCTTTGTCAAAAATATTTGTTTTTCCTTTTCGGTTGGTCCAGCTAACAGGAACGATTTCTTCCTGAAACTTTCCTTCATCGGATGCCTTAGCTGCCCGCGCATGACTTCTTAACGCCCATTCATCCTGCTCCCTGCGTGAGATTTCATATTCCTTGGCGGCTGCATTTCCGTGAACAGCCATATGCACCTTGTCAAACGCGCACGTTAATCCGTCATAGACCATTAAGTCCCTAAGCTCACCGTCTCCCATCCGCGCTCCCCAGCGCCCGGCGGGAACGGCATACGGAATATTGCTCATGCTTTCCATTCCTCCGGCAACAAGAATATCCGCATCATACGCTCGAATCATTTGATCACACAAGGTGACAGCGCGCAGTCCGGATGCGCAGACTTTGTTCAGCGTTTCTGACGGCACACTCCAAGGCATTCCAGCCAGACGAGCAGCTTGGCGGGAAGGTATCTGCCCTGAGCCAGCTTGGACAACCATGCCCATGACATTACCTTCCGTCTCATCTCCAGAGACTCCAGCGCGATGTAACGCCTCCTTCATCGCTATGCCCCCAAGCTCGGCAGCTTTCACCTCTTTCAACGCTCCGCCGAATTTGCCAAATGGAGTTCTTGCGGCACTTACAATGACTGTTTTCCTCATGGTTTCACCTCATTCAGAAGATAGACAGCGCTTACAATTTCTAGTTGTCTTCTATGAATGTATGCTTTGAAACGGGCAGGAATGAATGAAAAAAGAAGGCTGCGCCAACAGCCTCCTTCTAAAACAACTATTTATTTTTTAACAATGCCAAAGCCTTTGCAGGAAAATCGGTGAAAATGCCATCTGCCCCCGCTTCAAAGAGGCGCTTCATATCTTCCGGCCGATTGACTGTATACGGCCTTACCTCGATCGAACTGTTCCTCATTTTCTTCAGTACTTCATCCGAGGCCCCCGGGCTGTTCAGCTTCGGGTGATAGCCGGAAGCCGGAATTGATGTGATATACCGATCAGCCTGATAAAGCACATCTGAAGTCAATGCCGCTCGTTCGATATGGGGCGCAAGCCGGGCGCATAGCGCCAAGCTTTCATGGTTAAATGTGGACAGGATGATTCTCTCCTCTATATTGAATCGCTTCACTGCTTCCAGCACTTTTTCTTCCAATCCCTCATAACGGATCACGCTGTTTTTCAATTCAATGTTGATGAGAAAATTCTTTTTTTCTGCCCATGAAAGCACGCCTTCAAGCAGCGGCACTTTGATATCACTGTAGGTTTGATTGTGATTTGCTGCCGCATTCGCAGTTTTTATTATATCATACGCTGTATCCTTCACGAATCCTTTGAGCGATGTCGTCCCGTCGAGTCTTTCATCATGGATCACAACAATGCGTCCATCTTTTGTCAGCTGTACATCAAGCTCAATTCCGTCCGCCCCGGCTTCAATTCCTTTTTCAAATGCAAGCATTGTATTTTCGGGAAATTGCCCTGACGCCCCCCGATGGGCAAAAATCTTTGTCATTGTTTCACCTCAAGCCCTAAAGTTTTCTCCATTATACTGATTTTGGCGGTTCCACTCTAGGATTAAGGCTGTATTAATCTACTGATCGTAATAAGAATCAATGCCGGTGACAATCGCATCCGCGGCTTTTTGCTGGTATTCTTCGCTTCCAAGCTTGTCCGCGTCAGAGCTGTTAGTAATAAACCCAAGCTCCGCCAGCACACTCGGCATTTGTGAATATGTAATGACGTAAAAGTCTGATTCTTTCACGCCCCTGTCTCTCGTCTGTAAGGATGAGACGAGCTGTGACTGAATATCGGATGCCAGACGCCGGCTGTTCTCCCCTTCATAATCAGATTGAAAATACGTTTCTGTTCCTGAAGCTGAAGCAACCCCGGAATTCACATGAATGCTGACAAAAAGATCGGCGTGATTGGCACTTGCCTTTGCCACTCTGTCCTCTAAGGTCAGAAAATGATCGTCAGACCTGGATGCAACAGGATTGGCTCCTTCCGCTTTCAGCTTGTCCGTCACATGTTCGGATACTGCTACATTAATATCCTTTTCAAAGAGCCCATTCCCGACTGCTCCGCTGTCTTCACCGCCGTGTCCAGCATCAATGTATACTGTTTTCCCTTCTATCGGCTCTGCGGCCTGTGCACAAGGCGCGAGCGTCAAAGCCAATCCGCATAGGGCTAAGCTCCTCCATAACATTCTCAACTTTCTCCCTCCGGTCTTTTTATGACGAGTTCTTCTGCAGCTGAATATCTTGCAGCTGTAAAGTTCCATTATCCTTTTTTATATATTTCACCAGGACATTTGTGTGATCTGGCAGTGATTCACATTCATCACGTTTATCCCTCGGAACTTGTATCATGGTTTCTTCTCCATTCAGAGAAACCGCGATTGTATGAGGATCAGCCGAGCCAATGTATTTTCCCTCTTCGGTAAACCTTGGGGCGGAGTCATCTGCACTTGCAATACTGCAACCCGAGAGAAACAGCACAGTAAACAGCAAAAGAGCCGTTTGTTTCACATGATCACCTCTTCCTGATGTTTGGCTTTTATCTTTGACCAGAATGGCAGTTTTGTAAAGATGTTGTGAAAGCAGGCGATGAAGTTCCAAGTTTTTCAAAAGGGCTATCCGACCTGATCTTTTCCTGTTGTTAGAAAGAAAACAATCTCATTTGTCTATGAGGATCGCTCTAATTGAGGCACATATTAGAAAAAATTAACGGAAAGAAGCAACTTTTTATTCATTTTGAAAAATTTGCAGAATGAGGTGAGCAAATCGTTTGACGGGTGGATCAGCCAGGCGCAACCTTTTAAAGGATATTTACTTTACAGAAAGAAGTATACAGCCAAGAAAAAGTTCGTTATGTTGCTTACTGCAGCGATCATCACTTGCATCATCGGCCACCAAATTAGCGGCTGAAAAGCCTCCGAAAAAGAGCGCAGAAAACATCACTCTGCACTCAAGATATTCAGCCGGTAAAGCAGATCAATTGCATTAATTTTTACATATAGGCTAGAATATGTGCGAATCCAAACGAAAGAAGATGATCAAATGAACCCTAAGTATAAACCGCTGTTTGAACCATTTACATTTAAAAGCGGCGTTACAATCGACAACCGGATCACAGTAGCGCCAATGACTCATTACGCTTCTAATGAAGACGGTACGATATCTGAAGCAGAGCTTGACTACATCATCCCCCGCTCAAAAGAGATGGGAATGGTGATTACAGCCTGCGCAAACGTCACGCCAGACGGAAAAGCATTTCCCGGCCAGCCGGCCATCCATGATGATTCCAACATTCCAGGTTTAAAAAAATTAGCACAAGCCATTCAGGCGCAAGGTGCTAAAGCTGTTGTGCAAATTCATCATGGCGGCATTGAATGCCCGTCTGAGCTTGTTCCGCAACAAGATGTTGTAGCGCCAAGTGACGTATTTGATAACGGCAAGCAAATTGCCCGTGCCTTAACAGAAGAAGAAACGGAAAACATTGTGAGGGCTTTTGGAGATGCGACAAGACGCGCCATTGAAGCAGGCTTTGACGGTGTTGAAATTCACGGTGCTAACGGCTACTTGATTCAGCAGTTTTATTCTCCGAAAACCAATCAGCGCACAGACCGCTGGGGAGGAAGCGACGAAAAACGGTTAGCCTTCCCGCTTGCTATTGTCGATGAAGTGAAAAAAGCAGCTGCAGAACATGCGAAGGGTGCGTTCTTAGTCGGCTACCGCCTGTCTCCGGAAGAACCTGAGACACCAGGATTGACAATGGCTGAAACCTTTACGCTTGTTGATGCTTTAGGGGATAAAGAATTGGATTACCTTCATATCTCACTGATGGACGTGAACTCAAACGCGCGCCGCGGTGCAGATCCGACTCGCACACGCATGGACTTATTGAATGAACGTGTCGGAAACAAAGTGCCGCTGATCGCCGTCGGTTCCATTCATTCCGCAGATGACGCGCTGGCTGTGATCGAAAACGGCATTCCGCTAGTCGCAATGGGACGCGAAATTTTAGTTGATCCTGACTGGACAGTGAAAGTAAAAGAAGGCCGGGAAAAACAAATCGAAACCGTAATTAAAGGCACAGATAAAGAAAAATATCACTTGCCTGAACCGCTATGGCAAGCAATTGTGAACACGCCTGGCTGGGTGCCTTATAAAGACTAATGTGTTGAGACTGCCGAAACACTTCGGCAGTCTTTTTTCAATTTTAAATAAATAATTTATGTAAACATCTAAACAGCAAGAGAAGGAGCTCGCCAGCTGCTTCGGGAAGCAAATCTAGGAGAAGCCCGTCACGCTTTCTGGCTTTTTTCTTTTTCATTCGTACGTCTCCTTTGTTCATGAATGCTTCCTTACTTACGATTTTACAGGGAAAAGGTTTCAAGTTGATCTTGATTGTTTGTTTTTTATGCACCCAGTAGCGAAAACACATAAAACCATGACTGCAAATGAGGTAAAGTCAATCAGGGGTGCGCCTAGTATGTGTGTGTCAGTAATGATGTACGAATGGACGCAAAGCGCCCGGCTAAATAATGCCCTCGGCACTCCGTACTTTTCAAACATCCTCCTTGCGAAAAATAGATCCTTCATATTCATCACCCTTCAAATAAACGTCCCCAAAACAAAACGCCTCCTATTTATCAGCGCAAACTAATAAATAAAAGACGTTTGATTTAATCATCGGTTAATATATTCATGCTTAAGAAGCCTTATGCTCTAATCTCAGCTTATCCGCAACCATTGCAATGAATTCTGAATTTGTCGGTTTAGCTTTTGTCATGCTGACAGTATAGCCGAACAACGAGGAAATGGAATCAATGTTACCTCTGCTCCATGCCACTTCGATCGCATGGCGGATCGCTCTTTCTACACGGCTTGCGGTTGTGTTGAATTTTTTGGCGATGTCCGGATAGAGGACTTTTGTAATGCTGCCGAGTAATTCAATGTCATTGTATACCATTGAGATTGCTTCGCGCAGATAAAGATAACCTTTAATATGGGCCGGGACGCCGATTTCATGGATAATGCTTGTGATGCTCGCGTCGAGATTTTTCTTCTTTGGTTCAGGCTGGCTGCTGCGTATAATGCTGCTTTGCGATGAAGGCGCACGATGCGTCACGCTGCTGGCATTTCCGCTGACCTGGCGGATATGGCCGACAAGGTTTTCCATATCAAACGGTTTGAGAATAAAGTAGGACGCGCCTAAATCGACGGCCTTTTTCGTGACATCTTCTTGTCCAAAGGCTGTCAGCATAATGACATTCGGCTGTTTTTTCAGATCTGATTCCCTCAGCCGCTCTAAAACCGCAAGTCCGTCTAAATGCGGCATAATAATATCCAAAACGAGGACATCGGGATCTTTTTCTTTAAACAACGACAGGCATTCCTGTCCGTTATAAGCAACACCGATCACTTCCATGTCTTCCTGTCCTTCTATATATTCACTCAACAGGCTTACCAGCTCTCGATTATCGTCAGCAACACAAACTTTAATTTTCTCCACGTTTCTTCCTCCCCAAATGTAGTTAACAGGATTCACCCTTGCTACATGTTTACATTCGACAAAACCGCTATATACCCTCTAAAAAAAATCATAATAACCAATATTAGTGGCATATCTTTGTTATTCTATGTTTTTCTCCGTTTTTCGACTAAAAATGAAATTTGACAAACAAGGAAACGTGAATTTGTCGAAAAATCTTCTTTTGTATATTTTACCGTATGTATTCTGAGAAGTGAAGGGGGATCAAAACAAAAAAACTGCCGGAAATTCCGGCAGTCAGCTTGCTTTTTCTTTTCCGTAAATATCGATTCCTGCTTCTGACAGCATCCATTCAATATGAACGCCGTAGCCGCTTGTCGGGTCATTTACAAACACATGGGTGACAGCGCCGATCACTTTTCCATTTTGAATGATCGGGCTCCCGCTCATCCCCTGTACGATGCCGCCTGTTTCTTTCAACAGCCTCGGATCGGTTATTTTTAAGACCATTCCTTTTGTCGCCGGGAATTTTTGCGGCGTCGTGCTGACAATTTCAATATCAAATTTTTCTACCTTGTCATCATCAATGACCGTTAAAATTTCAGCAGGCCCTTTTTTGACTTCAGTAGAAAACGCAACCGGCAGTGCTTGATCTGAAATGTTGTTTTGAATCGGCTGATGCAGTGTGCCGAAAATGCCAAATGGGCTGTTTCTGTTAATGTCCCCGATCGTTTTGCGTTCTGAGGAAAATCGCGCCAGTTTTTCTCCCGGATTTCCGCCTGTCCCTTTTTCAATGGATGTTACAGTTGATTTAACAATTTCTCCATTCTCCACTACGATTGGTTTCTTTGTGTCCATATCAGAAATCACGTGGCCAAGTGCCCCGTATTTTTTTGTTTTCGGTTCATAAAAGGTCATGGTGCCGATGCCAGCAGCAGAATCCCTGATGTATAAACCAATTCTGTACTTGCCCTCTGCTTCATCCTTTTCCGGGATGAGCTTTGTTTTGATTTTTTGTTTGTCACGTTTAATGAGCAAATCTAGAGATTCTCCGGTTTTACCGGCTTTCTGAATAAATGGGGCTACATCATTCATTTTTTCAATTTTCTGTCCATTCATCTCAATAATGATGTCGCCTGCTTCAATGCCGGCCGTTTCTCCCGGAGATTTCTTGCCTTCACTTGTGTTGATTTGATGAAATCCGACGACAAGAACACCGACGGAATGAAGTTTTACCCCAATTGATTGTCCGCCAGGTATGACCTTTAAATCAGGAAGAACTTGCACTTTTGTTTTTTTGATTGGAAATCCGGCAAGATCGTATACTAACTCTGACTCACCTGATTTTTTGCCTGTCACCTTGATTTCATGCGGGTCTTTCTTTACTGTAAACGCTTCTGATGTTTCTTGTGCATGAGCGTTTACCGATAGGCCCGTTTCAATCGCTTGTGTTTGGGTTTCAAATACTCTCATTTGCGTTGGAATCAGTAAATACTCTTTTAGCGGTTTGCATAAACCTACACTTAATAATGAAACAAGGAGAATTAAACCTACTGCTTTTCTGATGTTATCGGGCATTCACTACTTCACTCTCCTCGCTCCTATCCCACACCTTCTTTATGACTTGCTGCTACATCATTTAATTTTGCCTTCTGACGGCTTATTTATAACTGTCATATAAAGAAAAACATTGGATATACTGATGAACGAATGGATGTGAGCAAAAAAAATAAGCCGCGCTTCTCGCGCAGCTTACCCAGTTGTTTTGACTTGATCCGCTTGTTTTAAAAGTTCTTTCGCATGGCGTTTCGTTAAGTCTGTTACTTCGACTCCGGCAATCATGCGCCCGATTTCCGCCACCTTTTCCTGCTTAGACAGCGGCTTGACACGAGTGGTCGTTCTGCCGTCTTTTAATTCCTTCGCAATATAAAGATGCGTATCTGCCATGGCAGCCACCTGAGGCAAGTGTGTAATACATAGCACTTGTGATCCTATCGACACTTTATGGATCTTTTCAGCGATTGCCTGTGCGACTCTGCCGCTTACACCGGTATCGACCTCATCGAAAATAATGGACGTTACATCCTGTTGTGAAGAAAAAATGCTTTTTAAGGCAAGCATCACCCGTGACAGCTCTCCCCCGGAAGCGACTTTCGAAAGGGATTTCAGCGGTTCGCCTGTATTGGTTGAAATTAAAAACTTCACCAGATCAATCCCTTGTTCAGACAACTGAACAGGCTGGCCATTTACAATCGGCGCCTCCTCATCGCGGGACGCTGTTCTAACCTTAAATTCTGTATCAAAAGTTGATTTTTCCATATACAAGCTTTTTAATTCGCGATGAATCTCATCGGCCAGCTTTTTCGCCCATGCTTTCCGGATTTGCGAAACATTTGCCGCTTCTACTGCGACATCTTTGCCGACTGAGTCAAGCTCCTTTTTCACGCTTTGAAGATGGCTGTCCCTGTTTTCAATTTGGTCAATCTCTTCTTCAATTTTAGAAGCGTATTCCAAAATATCCTCAACAGTTGCACCGTATTTTCGTTTCAGCTGTTTGATTTCATTAAGTCGCGTCTCAATATAGTTCAGGCGTTCCGGATCATATTCAAGCTCATCCAGCATATTTCTCATCTGAAATGTAGCGTCCTCCAGAAGATAGTAGGAGTTCGATACACCTTCAGACAGTTTTTTCAGCGATTCGTTAATATCAGATACATCGTCAAGCTGCGCTGATGCCATTCCGACCCAGTCCAGTCCGCCCTGCTCACTGCGAAGCGCGTTATATGCATTTTGTAGCGATTCATATATCTTTTCAAAGTTTGAAATTTGCTGGCGCTCTTCTTGAAGCTGTTCATCTTCATTAAGCTCGAGCTTTGCCGATTCTATTTCTTCGAGCTGAAATTGAATGAGGTCAAGGCGGTGGGCCATTTCCTGTTCACTTTCAGAAAGCTGCTTTAGCTTTTTAAGCAGCTTCATATACCGATGATACCCTTCCTGATACGCTTGAAGTGCGCTTTCTACTTCGGCTCCGGCGAACTTGTCCAAAAGCTGGAGATGATTTTCGTCCTCCATTAACAGCTGGTTATCGTGCTGCCCGTGAATATCTAATAAAAGTCTGCCGATCTCTCTTAGTGAAGCAATCGTGACAAGCTTTCCATTAACACGGCAAACGCTTTTTCCGCTCGTGCTGATATCCCTTCTCATAACGATCATTTCGTCTGAAACGTCGATTCCCTGCTCAGTGCATACGTCAAAAACGGGATGGCCGCTGTCCAGCAGAAACAGCCCTTCAAGCTCGGCTTTTGTCTCTCCATATCTGACAAATTCAGATGATCCGCGGCCTCCGACTAAAAGAGAAATGGCGTCAATGATGATGGATTTGCCGGCTCCGGTTTCTCCTGTTAAAACCGTGAGCCCGCGTTCAAAAGAAACCGTCAGTTCCTCAATAATGGCAAAGTTTTTAATCGATAGTTCAGCTAACAAACAGCATTACACCTCTTATCTATGTTAGATTTCTGTTACAGCAGCTCAAGCAGCCTGTTTTTTACGCCGTCTGTATCTTCAGGAGTCCGGCAAATAATTAAAATTGTGTCATCTCCGCAAATGGTCCCCATCATTTCATCCCAGTCCAGATTGTCCATCAGCGCCCCGATTGCCTGGGCGTTGCCCGGCATCGTTTTCAGCACAATCATATGGCTTGCTGAATCTATTTTCACAAATGCATCCATCAATGCCCGCTTCAGCTTGGATAGCGGATTGAAACGCTGGTCTGCCGGAAGACTGTATTTGTAAGAGCCGTTATTCGTAGGCACTTTTACAAGGTGAAGTTCTTTGATATCTCGTGAAACCGTGGCTTGTGTTACTTTGTATCCATCCTGCTTCAGCATGTCGACCAATTCATCTTGCGTTTCGATTTCATTGCTTGTAATGATCTCTCTGATTTTAATATGCCTCTGGCCTTTGTTCATGTAAGCACCTCTATTTCCAGCTTATCTGTTCTATTATGTTATATGATTCTCTGCAAATTGTACATGAATGCAGAAAAAAGGAATAATAGCGCCCTATTATTCCGGTACATCTGCTTTTTTTTCTTTTAACGTCGCATGTGCCTCTTCTACAACGCGGATGATCTCTTCTTCCGGCAGCTCCTGTCCTTCCTGTCCCTCTCCCGGCCAATGCAAATGAAGGAGAAATTCAATATTTCCGTCTCCTCCCGTGATTGGAGAAAATGACAGGCCTTTGCAAATATAGCCTTCTGCAGCAGAAAAACTGATCATTCGCTTGAGAACATTAGCATGCACTTTAGGATCTCTGACAATCCCTTTTTTGCCGACGGATTCACGTCCCGCTTCAAACTGCGGCTTTACAAGAGCCATGCAGTCACTGCACGGTACAAGCAATGTTTTGAGGACAGGCAGGATGAGCCGCAGTGAAATAAAGGACACATCAATTGTGGCAAACTCCGGCATGCCCTTTGTAAAGTCTGCCGGTGTCGCGTAACGGAAGTTAGTCCGTTCCATCACGACGACACGTTCATCCTGTCTGAGCTTCCATGCGAGCTGGTTGTAGCCTACATCCACCGCGTATGACTGTTTAGCTCCGTTTTGCAGAGCGCAGTCCGTAAAACCGCCGGTGGATGAGCCGATATCAATCATGATTTTATCTTTAACAGAGACAGGAAACTCCTCCAGTGCTTTTTCAAGCTTTAAGCCGCCTCTGCTCACATATTTCAGCGGGTTTCCTTTGACGGTTAACGGTAGGTCGCGGTCAATTTTTTCCCCAGGCTTGTCCAAACGGTTTTCGTTTGAATAGACGATGCCCGCCATAACGGCTCTCTTGGCTTTTTCCCGCGTTTCCGCCAGCCCTCTTTCTACTAGTAATACATCTAATCGTTCTTTCTTTGACGTCATGATCCAATTCCTTTGTGTGTCTTCGGCGGCATCAATAATCTAATACGGTTTGCCGCTTGCTGTTTTGTTAGTCCAATCTCTTCTAGAAGCGCCGTTACGCTTCCGTGTTCGATAAATCGATCCGGTATACCCATTCTGTCAATTGGTGTATGATATTCACCTTGATCATGTGCGAATTCTAAAATCGAGCTTCCAAAACCGCCTTCTAAGACCGCTTCTTCAATCGTTAAAATTGGCAAGCCTTCTTTTAGGATACCCTTCATCATTTTTTCATCAATCGGCTTAATAAAACGCGCATTCACAACGCGCACGGAAAGGCCTTCTTTTTGCAGCTCTTCAGCTGCTTCAAGTGCCATTTCGATTGTTGTTCCAAATGTTAAGATGACAGCATCGTTCCCCGGACGCAGCACTTCCCACGTGCCGATCGGAATCGTTTTCAGCTGTTCATCCATTTTTACGCCAAGTCCGTTTCCCCGCGGAAAACGCATCGCAATCGGGCCTTCGTCATAGCTGAGTGCTGTATGAACCATATGCTGTCCTTCATTTTCATCTTTCGGCATCATTAAGACCATGTTTGGAATGTGGCGCATAAACGCTATATCAAACACACCTTGATGTGTCTCTCCGTCAGCACCTACGAGTCCTGCACGGTCAATTCCAATAAACACATTGGCGTTTTGACGGCAGATGTCATGAACCACTTGATCATATGCCCTTTGCAGGAAGGTTGAATAAATCGCCAAAAACGGCTTCATCCCCTGCATTGCCATAGCTGCAGCCATCGTTGCGGCATGCTGTTCTGCGATTCCTACGTCGAACATGCGGTCAGGGAATTCCTTTGCAAAGCCTTCTAGCTTTGAGCCGACAGGCATAGCCGGCGTAATGGCTACAATGCGTCCGTCCTCACGTGCCATTCTCTGCACAGTGCCGCTGACTAGGCCGCTCCATGAAGGAGCTGCTGCTTTCGGTTTTACAAAGTCACCGGTATTGATTTTATAAGGTCCGGTACCGTGCCATGTTCCGATCGTATCGGTCTCAGCCGGTTTGTACCCCTTCCCTTTTTTCGTAATGACATGCAAGAGAACAGGGCCTTTTGTTTTTTTGGCGTATTGAAGATTCTCAATCAGCTCATGATAAGAATGTCCGTCCACCGGGCCTAAATACGTAAAACCAAGCTCCTCAAAAAACATTCCGGAGACGAGCATATATTTCAGGCTGTCTTTGACTCGTTCCGCCGTAGCGGCAAGTTTGCCCCCCACTGCCGGAATCTTTTTAAACAAATACTCGAGCTCGTCTTTAACCCACTGGTATTTCCCGGCAGTGCGCAGCCGTCCGAGCATAGAATGAATGGCACCGACATTCGGTGCAATACTCATTTCATTATCATTTAGGATGACAATCATGTCTTTTTTCTCGTCGCCGATGTGGTTCAAGGCTTCAAGCGCCATTCCGCCGGTCAGCGCGCCGTCACCAATAATCGGTATAATAAATTCATCCGTTCCTTTAATATCACGCGCAGCTGCCATTCCCATCGCGCCTGACAGAGAAGTTGAGCTGTGCCCGGTTTCCCAAACATCATGCTCGCTTTCACTCCGCTTTGGAAATCCGCAAAGCCCTTTGTACTGGCGAAGCGTCGCAAAATCTTTTCCGCGTCCTGTCAGGAGCTTGTGGACATACGACTGATGGCCTACATCCCATAAAAATTTGTCTTTCGGGCTGTTAAATTCCTTATGCAGCGCAACAGTAAGCTCTACAACACCTAAGTTTGGGCCAATGTGGCCGCCGGAAGCGGATAAAGTTGTAATTAAAAATTGACGGATTTCATCACTTAATTTCTCTAATTCATCAATGGACATGTTTTTTAAAAACGACGGGTCCTGTATTGATAAAAGATCCAAAGCGGATCAACTCACTTTCAGCATGAATTTCTGCAATGATACATGTCTTCCGCATGCCGAGCTTGACAATAGCCAATCTCAGACATAAAAAAAGACAAACGCGCTTTTCCTTTTCGTTTTTCATATAAACTGCTTACATTTTACCATATCTCGTGCAGCCGCTTCAAATTAGGATCGGTTTAGTGATCTCTTGCCGCAATTAAATCACAAAGCTCATATAAAAGATCTTTTTGAAGAGAGAGTCCGCCGATCAAACGCTTCGCCTCTTTTATATGAACATCCAATTTATGTTTGGCTCCTTCCAGTGAAAGAAGTGACGGGTAGGTCGATTTGTCGTTTGTTGTATCCGAGCCGACACGTTTGCCGATTTTCTCTTCACTGCCTTCTAAATCTAAAATATCGTCTCTGATTTGAAAACCGATTCCAATGTGGCTACTGAAGGTACGCAGCGTTTCGATGTCTTCTTCAGGCGCATCCGCCAAAATAGCACCAGCAATTACGCAAAAACCGAGGAGCTTGGCGGTTTTCCGTTCATGAATGGATTCAAGTTCTTCAAGCGTGATTTGGCGGTTTTCCGCTTCCATATCAGCTACTTGCCCCCCGACCATGCCTTCAGTGCCTGCCGCTGAAATCAGTTCATTCACAAGCCGAAGGCGCTTTTCTGCTGACACCTCGTCTGATACATGGGAGGTGATTAGCTTAAAGCTCTCCGTCAGCAGGCCGTCACCAGCTAATACTGCTGTGGCTTCACCGAACACTTTATGGTTTGTCGGCTTCCCGCGGCGCAAATCGTCATCATCCATACAAGGAAGGTCATCATGAATTAACGAATACGTGTGAATCATTTCGACAGCACACCCGATCGGAATGCCGTCCTTTTCACTTTTCCCGTATGCGTTTAAAACGGCCAGTACAATGAGGGGACGCAGCCTCTTTCCGCCAGCCTCAAGGGAATACAGCATAGATTTTTTTAATGAGTCCGGCATATCCAGCTTTTCTGTATAGACAGAAAGCTGATTTTCAATCGTTTTTTTCCGCTCCGCCAAAAAGCTCGTTAATTTATTTGTCACCTTCGTCTTCCTCCTGAACACTGAAAGGTGCCAGTTCGCCATCTTCTTTTAAAATGAAGTCCATTTGTTTTTCGACTTTTTGCAGCTTTTCATGACACATCTTTGAAAGAGCCATGCCTTCTTGGAAATAGTTAATTGCTTGCTCTAAAGGCACATCGCCCTCTTCAAGCTTTGACACAATGCTCTCAAGCCCTTTCATCGCTTCTTCAAATGTCATGTTTTCATTTTTTTTCACGTCTGTCATTTTTCTTCCCCTCTCTTTTCTAATACTTCACAGGTCAGCACGCCATCCTTCAGTTTGACCTCAACCTGGTCCTTCTCTTCTATTTGACTGACACTTTTAATGAGTTCCTCTTCTTTATAAGCCAAGCTGTATCCTCTTTCCATCACTTGAAGAGGACTTAACGCATTCAGCTTGCCAAGAACAGTTTGAAATTGGGAATGCAAATGCTTCATTTGGATATTCATATTTTTTCTCAGCTGATTTGTTTGTTCCTCGTATCGTGTTCTCGCTTGCTTCAGCTGTTCATGAGGATGCAGCGCCTCTAATCTGTACGTTTCACGCTCCAGCTGTCTGTTTTTTCGGTCTAAAAGAGCGGTAAGCTGTGCTTGAAACTGCTGATAGGCAAGGTCAAACTGCTGCTCTTTTTGCGCATACAAACGCTTGGGAAAACGAAAGGCATACGAGGACTGCAGCGTTTGAATCCGTTCTTTTTTCTGGCCGAGATGCTGCTGCATCGCTCTTGTCATTCTGACTTCCGCTGTTTTTGTCCGTTCGATTAAATCAGTGGTATGTGGCACGGCAATTTCAGCTGCTCCTGTCGGCGTTGCGGCTCTGATATCAGCGACAAAATCACTGATCGTAAAGTCCGTCTCGTGCCCGACTGCCGATATAATCGGAATGTTAGAAGCAAAGATCGCGCGTGCTACAATTTCTTCATTAAATGCCCACAGTTCCTCTATCGAACCGCCGCCTCTTCCGACAATTAATACGTCGCAAACCTTTTTTTCGTTTGCCTCTTCAATGCGCGTAACAATGGATCTGCTCGCATTTTCGCCTTGTACGAGCGCTGGAAGAACAATGACTTTTACAAGGGGATATCTTCTTTTGAGAGTTGTAATGACGTCTCTGACAGCGGCACCGGTTGGAGATGTCACAACCCCGATTGTGGCTGGAAATGCGGGGATTTGTTTTTTAAAACGTTCGTCAAATAAACCTTCTCCGGCAAGCTTCTTTTTTAATTCTTCGTACGCTAAATAAAGCGCTCCGACCCCGTCAGGCTGCATTTCTTTGGCATATAATTGGTAGTTTCCGCTCGGTTCATATACGGAAATTCCGCCTCTGACCAGCACCTTCATGCCGTTTTCAGGTTTAAAAGGCAGACGCTCGCTCTGTCTCGCGAACATCACCGACTGCATTCTGGCGTTTTCGTCTTTCAGTGTGAAATAAATGTGGCCTCTTGTGTGTATTTTTACATTCGATAATTCGCCTTTAATCCAAATATTTTCAAGGTGAGGATCTACATCGAATTTTCGTTTTATATACTTCGTCAGCGCTGAGACGGTAACAAACGCTGTTTCGCCCATGTCTCAAACTCCTCTCATAAGCATTCCTGCACCATAACTAAAGAAAACCCGCCCTGGCTTTAGGAGCCTGAAGAAGCGGGTATCGTGCTCATATTCACAGCGGGCAAAATCTCTCGCCTGTGAATATCTCCAATTATCTATGATAACGTACGTTTCGCAGATTTAACAGTATTATGCGCAAGCATCGTGATGGTCATCGGACCTACTCCGCCCGGAACTGGCGTGATGAAGGAGGCTTTTTCCTTTGCCCCTTCAAATTCAACGTCTCCGCAAAGCTTTCCGCTTTCCAGACGGTTAACGCCTACGTCAATGACAACAGCACCTTCTTTAATCTGGTCTGCATTGATGAAGTTGGCTCTGCCGACTGCAACCACCAGGATGTCCGCTTTTTTCGTATGTTCGGTAATATTTTCTGTTCTTGAATGACAGTAAGTAACTGTTGCGTTTTCATTAAGTAAAAGCTGGCCGACAGGTTTGCCGACAATATTGCTTCGGCCGACTACAACAACCTCTTTACCGGAAAGGTCGATATTGGTTTTCTTCAAAAGCTCAACAATTCCGTGAGGCGTGCAAGGAAGAAACGTATCTTCGCCAAGCAGCATTTTCCCTACGTTTAGCGGATGAAAACCGTCTACATCTTTATCAGGAGAGATACGTTCGATTACCGCTTTTTCAGAAATATGGTCTGGAAGCGGAAGCTGAACGAGAATGCCGTGAAACTCAGGGTCTTGATTGTATTGATCGATAATGGAAAGCAGTTCAGCTTCTGTGAGGCTGCTGTCAAATTGATCGAGCTTGAAATTCATTCCCATTGTTTCAGCCGCTTTTTTCTTTCCTCGCACGTAAGAGTGAGAAGCAGGATCATCTCCAATCAAAATAACCGCCAGTCCGGGAGTGACGCCTTGCTTTTTAAGCTCTTCTACCTCTTTTGCCAATTGTTCGCGTTTTTCTCTAGCCGTTTCTTTTCCGTCGATGATTGTTGCAGTCATTGTCTTTCCTCCTATGATTGTTCAATATCAGATTTAATGTTAGAAAGAACCCCGTTTACAAACTTTGTCGCTTTGTCATCACCAAACCGTTTTGCCAGCTCAATCGCTTCGTTCATGGAGACATTCACCGGAATGTCTTCGACATATGCCATTTCGTATGCTGCCAGACGCAAAATTGCGCGGTCAACATTGGCAATCCGATCGAGCTTCCAATTCACCAGATGTTTGGAGATCATTTCATCCAGCTGGATTTGATGTTCCAATACCCCGTATACAAGCTGTTCAAAGAAAGGATCTGTTTTTTCTTCATCCAGTGCATGTTCTATGGCTTCATTCACTGCAATATCGCTGACATCAATTTGAAATAGTGCCTGCAAAGCTTTTTCTCTTGCTGTTCTTCTTTTCATTTTCTTTCTCCTTTGATCCTCTTTATCCGCTTGTCGTTAAGCCACAAAGAGATCATAACATATTTTTTTCGTATCCGCATATTGAAATCAAGGTTTTTTCACCCTATTGCCGAATATTTTCACACACCTTAATATGATCATTCGGGTTTCACGTTCATGAAGAAACTCGGCTGCCTTGAGCCGGCTTTCTTCATGCTTTGAAATAAAGGGTAACGTGTAAAAAAACCAAAGGGCCGCCCTCCCCTTGGTTTCGTGTTAAGCCATTTACATTTCTTCGTCGATTTGGACTTCTTGGGCTTTTGTGTCAAATTGAATGCCGACGATGTGAATATTGATCTCATTAATCGAAAGAGACGTCATATTTAATAAGGTTTGACGAATGTTTTCCTGAACGGATGCTGCAACTTTCGGAATCGAAACACCGAATGTTACGACACAGTATACATCGATCGTAATTCCGTCATCCACCAGGTCGACTTTGACACCCTTGCCATGATTCACTTTACCGAAGCGCTCAACGACGCCAGTCGCAAAGTTTCCGCGCATTTCGGCAACACCGTCAACTTCTGAAGCTGCTATGCCGGCAATGACCTCAATGACTTCTGGTGCAATCTCAACCTTACCCAAATGCGTATCTTCTTGATCCATTTTAAGCAAGCTGTTGTCTTTCATTCAATTCACCTCCGTAAAAATTATGAGCCCATTACATCATATGTTTCTAAAAATTTCGTATTAAACTCTCCGCTCACAAATGTTTCGTGTTCAAGCAGTTTTAAATGGAACGGGATCGTTGTCTCAATGCCTTCGATGACAAATTCGCTCAATGCGCGTTTCATGCGGGAAATCGCTTCATCTCTCGTTTTTCCGTATGTGATCACTTTTGCAATCATGCTGTCATAGTACGGTGGGATGGAATAGCCCGGATACGCAGCTGAATCGACACGAACACCCAAACCGCCAGGAGGCAGGTACATTTTAATTTCACCAGGTGACGGCATGAAATTTTTACTTGGGTTTTCTGCGTTGATACGGCATTCGATAGCCCAGCCTTCAAATACAACATCTTCTTGCTTGAGGCTCAGTTCCATTCCTGATGCCACTTTGATTTGTTCCTTAATCAGGTCAGTTCCCGTCACCATTTCTGTGACTGGGTGCTCTACCTGAATTCTCGTGTTCATTTCCATGAAGTAATAGCGCTGTTCATTGTAGTCATATATAAATTCAACTGTTCCAGCACCTGTATAGCCAACCGCTTTTGCAGCCTTTACCGCGGCATCGCCCATCTGCTCCCTGATTTCTGAATCAAGCGCAGGAGATGGTGATTCTTCCAAAAGCTTTTGCAGACGTCTTTGGATCGAGCAGTCGCGTTCTCCTAAATGAATGGTATTTCCATAGTTATCGGCAAGCACTTGGATCTCAACATGACGAAAATCTTCTATGTATTTTTCGATGTAAACACCTGGATTTCCGAATGCTGTTGCGGCTTCCTGCTGTGTAATCTTAATGCCGTTTATCAGTTCCTCTTCGGTGCGAGCAACCCTGATTCCTTTTCCGCCTCCGCCTGCAGTGGCTTTTATAATTACAGGATACCCAATTTCATTAGCAAGCGAAACCGCTTCTTCCACATTTTCTATAATTCCTTGTGAACCTGGCACGATCGGCACGCCAGCCTGTTTCATCGTTTCCCGCGCGACGTCTTTTGTTCCCATTTTAGAAATGGCATCAGCGCTCGGGCCGACAAACGTGACGTTAACTTCTTCGCATAATTCCGCAAAATCAGCATTTTCAGCTAAAAATCCATATCCCGGATGAATAGCGTCCGTACCCGTCAGCTTCGCAACACTCACAATATTTGTAACGTTTAAATAGCTGTCTTTTGATGCTTTCGGTCCGATACAAAAAGCTTCATCGGCCATTTGAACATGAAGGGCATCTTTATCAGCTTCTGAATAAACAGCGACAGTCTCAATTCCGAGCTCTTTGCAGGCTCTGATGATTCTGACAGCAATTTCTCCTCGGTTGGCGATCAATAGCTTTTTAATCATGTTAAGTCTCCTTACTCTGCTTTTACAAGAAATAGAGGTTGTCCGTATTCGACCAGCTGGCCGTTTTCTACTAATACTTCAACGATTTCGCCTTTTACTTCCGCTTCGATTTCGTTGAAAAGCTTCATCGCTTCTACAATGCAGACAACTGTGTTTTCATTTACTTTTGAACCAGCTGTCACATACGGGCCAGCTTCCGGAGAAGAAGAGGCATAAAATGTTCCGACCATTGGTGAAGTAATTTTATGCAGATTCTCATCTTGCTTAGGTTCTTCTTGGGCAGGTGCCGGCGCTGCTTGCTGCGCTTGCGGCTGAATTGCCTGCGGAGCCTGCGCCTGTACAGGTGCTGCCGGCGCCTGCTGCATGACTTGAACAGTGCCTGCTTCATGTTTTTTCAGTTTTAAGGATACACCTTCATTTTCATATACGAATTCGTCAATTGTAGACTCATCAATTGCTTTAATCAGCTCGTGGATTTCTTTAATATTTAACATTCAATCGCACTCCTATGTATGAAATTTCTTTTTTATAGGTTACTACTAAAAGTACATACTATGTTCATCTTACAGGAGCGGACTTTTGAATTCAACTCTAATATGATTGGCACGCCAAAAAGCCCGCTGTTTAAGCGGGCGTGCATTTCCTCTTTTTTACTTGGATGGTTCAAATGTGACAGCGACGTCTTTCATTGTTTTGATTTCTTTTGCCACAAGGTCTATAATGGCTGTCGCCTTCGATTTGGAGTGTTTGTCTGATTTGACTGTAATGTTGATTTTATCTCCTTCAGCATTCACGAGCGCGTCTTCGTAGCCTTGTGTTTTAATAAGCGTTTCCAGCTGTTTTTCTGTTCCTTCCACTTCACTGAGTGCTGTCATTTTATCATATGCTTCGCTCTTTTCCTTTGCTGTTGCATCATCGCTTGACACAATGGCATTCAGCTCTTCTCTTTCTTTGCTTCTGGCATCTTCTAAATCAAGGCGGTACGTCGTGAACAGATCATCATCAGCTGTTTCTGTTACAACAGTTCCTTTTTCACTAGCTTCAGCTGATGTTTCCTTGTCTGCTGATGAATCTTTTGTGCCCTTTGTTCCATCTTCTTTATCTTTTTCAGTTTCTGTACCGTTTTTTTCCTTTGTGTCTTGCTTTGGAGGCGTTTTTTCAGTTGCGACCTCTCCGCTGTCAGACGCGCTTTTTTCACTTTGCATTTGAACGGCATTTTTGCTTTCCGGCGACATGATATAGTAGACGCTTAACACCACGACAAGACTGAGCATTGTTAATAGCCAAACGGTTTGTTTTTTGAGCATTTATGAATCCTCCTTTATTTTTTTAGGGGCAACCGCAACCCGGTGGCTTGGAACATCCAGGACCCGTGTCACCGCTTCAATAATGGTTTGTTTTATTTGAACGTTGTCCACTCCTTGAGCAACAACGAGTACACCGCGTATATCAGGCTTTTTCGTTTGAACGACGACGGGTGTTTCCTTATCGCCGTTTTTGATCATGACAATTTCTTCTTCTGATGTCTGGTCTGTAACGCTTCTTGTTCCGCCTTCTTTGTCTGTTTCTTCAGTTGTTGTATTTTTGTTTGATTTGTTTTTTTCGTATACTTTCAGCGACGTTGCATCAACATTCACGACAACAGAGACATCGTCCACACCTATAATCGTTTCAAGAATTTCTTTCAGCTGATTTTCGTATTCTTTTTCATAATCATCGATCGAGCTCTTAGGTTCATCAGATTTCGAGGCTTTAAACACTTCGGCTGTTTTCTCTTTGCTGTCTTTAGTATCTTGTGATGATACTGCCGTTATCGTTTTGGCGTTTTCTATTTTCTCAGGTGACGAAAACAGATGGCTGACAAGCATAAAGGAAACTCCGAGAACAAAAACGAATAGAAAGTAATGATATTTGGTCAGCTTCGGCTTTTCACCGTCCTTCGTTTGCCCCGGAAGAAACTGCTTTTTCAATACATTCCATAATCCGTTTTTATTCATTGCCGACACTCTCCCCGCCTTCCATATGAACCGTAATTTTCTCACTTCCGATTTCCCAAATGTCCGCAAGCTGTGACTTGATCTGTTTGGCTTCTTTTTGTTCGGCTGCTTCTTTCGTTACGTATGCATGGTCTGTATCAATGTGAACCGGCGCGACCGTTTGGACCGTTTTTTCAGAAGACGGGGCCATATACACGCTGATTGTTTTAATATCCTCTTCTGAATCTACCTTTTCTCCTGCCGTGAGTTTGATGTTGTCTACTTTGTATTCATCATGACTGAATCTCTCCTCCGCTTTCTTTTTTAGTTGGACAGCCATTTCTTCTAAAATATATGCGCGTTGGGAAGCTTGTATTTCTATTTTTTTTGAATTGATTTGATTTTTTATGTTGGCAGACTCTGACTGCCCGTTTTTTGTGAGGTATTCAAAGATGACTGCAGGGTCTGTGTTGAAAATCTTAAAAATTGGCGTAAGCATGACGACAATCAAGAGCAGGCTGACTACCATTTTTGCGTACTTTTGCATGCTGGAGCTTGGCAGCAGCATATCAATCACAGTTGCAAATAGGATAAACAACACGATGGTGGTAAGCCATTCAGTTAAAAAACTCATCCGCCAGCCTCCTTTATTTCATCATCATCGTGAGGTTTCCGGCTGTGATTATGACGGTAAGGCTTAGAAAAAACATGAGAGACACAATGGCGAGAGCTGCAAAAATATAAATGACGCTTTTGCTGATGACGTCGAGGCAGGTAATGACTGGCCCGCCTCCAAGCGGCTGAAGAATCGCGGCCGCCAGCTTATAAATAAAAGCGAGGGAAAGCACTTTGATTGCTGGAAAAGCCGCAATACAGATCAAAATAGCGACTCCGAGAATTCCTACTGTATTTTTCAAAAGTAAGGAAGCGCTGATCACAGTATCTGTTGCGTCTGTAAACATTCGGCCAAGCACAGGAATAAAGTTACCGGTTATAAATTTTGCCGTCCTGAGCGTAATGCCGTCTGTCACTGCAGCTGAGGCTCCCTGAACAGAGATGACGCCGAGAAAGATGGTGAGAAAGACGGCGAGCGCCCCGATGGCAATATTTCTGAGCAGGTTGGCCAGCTGCGTCACTTTGTATTGTTCGGTCATTGTGCTGACAATGCTCAGAATTGCTGATAAGAAAATGAGCGGCATGACAATATTCTGAATCAAGAGACCGCTCGTGTTCATCAGAAAGAGGATAACAGGATGAAAGAAGGCTGCAGATACAGCTCCGCCTGAGGAAGCCAAAAGCGCCAAAAGGAGCGGAATGAGCGCCAGTATAAAGCTGGTCATCGTCTGAATGGCCTCTGTCGCATAATTGATTGCCACATGAAAACTGTTCAGCGCAAGGATAATCAGCACCATGTATACAATTGAGTAAGCGACCTTACTGACGGTGCTTTGTTGAAATGCATTTTGCAGAAGCTGCAGGATGACGCAAAATATCGTGAGCAAAATCAATGTGCCAAGCAGCTTTCCGTTGGCAAGCACTTCATGAAACAAATATGAAAAGAGAGCTTTAAGCCATTCTTGCGGTGAAAATGTTTTATCGCCATTGATAAACTCAATTAAGCTGCCTTTTTGGCTTTCCGGCAGCAGTCCGCCGTACTCTGTCATAATGTCATTCCAAAATTCACCGATCTTGTCTGTTTCAAGCGAGGCCGCTGTCCTTTCTGCTAATTGCTCAGCCGTTTCAGCATGGTCTTCCGTTTGTTCGGCGTCACCGGCTGCTTGTACAACTTCTGCACGGCCTGCTATGATCAGCACGGCCAGAAGCAAAGCCAATTGAAAACGCTTCAATCTACCGCCTCCTTTCGGTTATGACATAGAAGGTATAAGTCCGAGAATCGTTTCGATAATGACGGTTAAAATGGGAACAGCCATAACGAGAATTAAAATTTTCCCAGCCAATTCTATTTTCGAGGCGATGGCCCCTTGACCGGCATCTTTTGTGAGCTGCGCCCCGAATTCAGCAATATAGGCAATTCCGATAATCTTTAAAATGGTTTCAACATAGACCATGTTGACATTTGCATTAATCGCGATTTTTTCTATCATTCGAATAATGGCGTAGATCTGGTCTACCAAATAAAGAAAAATGGCACATCCGGCAAACACGACAATTAAAAACGCAAAAGTCGGCTTTTGTTCTTTTACAATCAAAGAAAGGAAGGTGGCGATCAGCCCTAAACCTACAATTTGAACAATGTCAATCTGCAAGCCCCCCTATCCTTGGAATAAAAACACAGCTTTTATCTTTTTAAAAAGGTCATCTACAATCGTGGCGACCATAAATAAAATATAGATAAAACCTAACAGCGTCACCCACTGCGCGTATTCTTTTTTGCCCATCTGATCCAAAATCGTGTGTAAAAATGCGACCACGATTCCCACTCCAGCGATCTGAAATATGACATTCACGTCTACTCCCATTTTATTTTTGCTCCCCTCACGTTTACATCAATAGAAGAATGAGTAACAAGCCCGCTAAAAAGCCCAAACTTTTTATCATTTTTTCATTTTTCGCTTGTGCCTGCTCAGCATCCGCTTCCGAGGCTTCCAAATGTGTCAGCGCCAGCTTGATGTGCTTTTGCTGAGAGATGCGATCATGAATCCCGAGCGTCTCGCCAAATTGCTTCAGCACTTCATATTCGCTTTTTTTCAAAGACATGGTGTCCCACACCTTCTTTAAGCTTTGCTCCCACGCCGTTTTCGCGGAATCACTTCCCTTGTCCAGCTGATCACTGAACGTAATAAAAAGAGCTGAAACAGGCTGTGCCAGCTGCTTGGCGATCTGCTGTGAAGCGGTATGAAGCGGTGTATGGCCGTACATGATTTCAGCCTCGAGGGATTGGAGCGCCGCACGCAGCTGGCGGATTTGCCTCGGCCGTTCTGTGTAAATCTTCGCCATCTCAAAACCTGTCCATGTTGTCGCTACCACAATGAATACAGCGCCCAGCAGCTTCAGCATGTCTTCACTCCCATCGTTCCAGACAGCACATTACCGTCTTTGTCATAAATGCGGCTTACTGTCCCAGGCCCCTTCGCTCTCGATAATTCCAAATAGCGGTCAAAGGCTCTTTCTTCCCACAAACGCTTCAATGAAGGCCGCTTCATCAGATCGGATATGCTCCAGCCATGCGCCGAGACGATTACTGAAACACCTGCATGCAGGGCCTCAAGAAGTGCATCTGTATCTTCAATGCGCCCGATTTCATCGACAATGATCACCTCAGGGCTCATGGATCGAATCATCATCATCAGCCCCTCAGCCTTTGGACAGGCGTCTAATACATCAATCCTCTGTCCAAATTGATGCTGCGGAATGCCCCGCAGGCATCCGGCAATTTCTGACCGTTCGTCGACGATTCCTGTCTTTACGGGCAACATGTGGGTTTTGCCGGTGCTCGAGAGTCTCGCAAGATCCCGAAGAAGTGTTGTTTTACCGGTTTGCGGCGGACCGATAATCAGCGTATTCAGCCAGCTGTCTCGATATAAGAATGGAAGCAGCGGCTCCGCAATCCCCAGCTTTTGCCTGGCAATTCGTATATTAAAAGATGTGATGTCACGGAGGCCTTTCACACCTCCGTTTTCCGTGATGACTCTGCCTGCCAGTCCGACTCTGTGGCCGCCTCTGATGGTGACATACCCTTTCTTCAGCTCTTCTTCGAGCGTATACATGCTATAGTTGCTGAGCCGGCTGAGAATCAGATGGGCATCCTCAGCCGTGCCGGCATAGGACAAAAAAACAGGTTGTCCTTTTCGAATCAATTCAACAGGGCGGTTGACCCGAATTCTGACTTCTTCGATTTCCAGCCATTGATGTTCCGGTATTTCAGAAAGGGCGTTTTTCATGGATTCAGGGAGAACCTCAGCAATTTCATTCAACAGAGCCTCCTCCTTTCTACCGATTGGCTTCTTTAAAATGTATGACGTGAGGCAGACTTTATGACAAGCCTCTCTTTATTTATGAACACCCGCCAAAATCAAAACAACACCCGTAAAAATCAGAATCAGC
Organism: Bacillus rugosus; assembly: GCF_023238245.1. NCBI lineage: Bacteria > Bacillati > Bacillota > Bacilli > Caryophanales > Bacillaceae > Bacillus > Bacillus rugosus. Next base: position 2,421,302 of record NZ_CP096590.1, read on the forward strand.
TTTGCATACGACAGCTGCCCGGCAATTTGATAGATTCCGACAGTCATGGTGATGATAAAAATCAGCGGACCGACAATAGCAAGAATGCTGTTAACCACAACCGCCTTCCGGACATCATTTGTCACAAGCATGATAATCGCTGCCGTCAGCTCAATCATAGAGGATAAAACTCGCAATCCAGCCATTGTTAAAACAGTAGAATTAATATTTCCAAGTAAAAATTTCATAGCACTCTCCCAACCTCCCATTTTTTTATATGATATGCTCTAGCTAGCGGAAGTAGTCTTGTCATTTTCGTATAAAAGAAAGATTCAGTTTTTGGGCAAAAAAAAAGCCTGCTCCCATTTGGGAACAGACTTCTTTTTTCTTTCTACGCTCTTGAAACGTAAGAACCGTCTGATGTATTGACAACAAGTGTGTCGCCTTCATTCACAAAGAACGGCACGTTGACAACAAGGCCTGTTTCAGTTTTCGCAGGTTTTGTACCGCCTGATGCTGTATCGCCTTTAATGCCAGGTTCAGTCTCAACAACTTTCAGCTCAACTGTGTTCGGAAGCTCAATACCTAGCGTTTCATCTTGGTACATCATGATATGCACAGACATGTTTTCAAGCAGGTATTTTAACTCCTCTTCGATTTGAGTCGCGCTTAGTTCAAGCTGCTCATAAGAAGAAGTATCCATAAATACGTGCTGATCTCCGTTTGCATATAGGTATTGCATTGTTTTTGTTTCGATTTGCGCTTTCGCTACTTTTTCACCAGCGCGGAATGTTTTTTCCTGAATCGCGCCAGTACGAAGGTTGCGGAGTTTAGAGCGGACAAACGCCGCACCTTTACCAGGTTTTACGTGCTGGAAGTCAACGACGCGCCAAATGCCGCCATCTACTTCGATTGTTAATCCTGTACGGAAATCGTTAACTGAAATCATGTTTAATGTCCTCCTATATTCCAATCACAAAATAATAAGTTCTTTTGGGGAATGGGTGATTGTCCGGTTGCCGTTTTCTGTAATCACGATGTCATCTTCTATGCGGACACCGCCTGTTTCTGGTATGTAAATGCCCGGCTCCACTGTGACCACCATGCCCGGTTCAAGGATAGCTGAAGATCTGACGGACAATCCCGGCGATTCATGAACTTCCATGCCGAGCCCGTGCCCGGTTGAATGGCCGAAATATTCACCGTAGCCTTTTGCAGCAATGTGATCCCTTGTAAGGGCATCAGCCTCTTTTCCTGTCATCCCCGGCTTAATATGTGCGACGCCAAGCGCCTGAGCATCAAATACGACCTGATAAATCTCCTTCAATTGATCACTGGGCTGACCTACAGCGACCGTACGGGTAATATCAGAACAATATCCTTTATAATAAGCGCCGAAATCAAGCGTAACAAGGTCTCCACTTTCAATCAGTTTGTCACTGGCCACACCGTGCGGAAGGCTTGACCGAAGGCCCGAGGCGACAATCATATCAAAAGAAGAGCTGTCAGCTCCCTGGCTTCTCATATAAAACTCCAGCTCATTAGCAACAGCGATTTCAGAAATGCCGGGTTTCATAAACGTCAAGATATGTCTGAAGGCATCATCTGCAATCTTCGCAGCTTCCTCTAATATCTTAATCTCTTCACTAGACTTAATCAAGCGCAACTTTTCTACCGATTCAGCCACAGGCACTAATTCAGCCTCACTGACAACCGCGCTGTACGAAGCGTATGTGCCGTATGTCATGCTGTTCTGTTCAAAGCCAAGGCGCTTGATGCCGAACGCTTCAACCGTGTCGGCAGTGGTCTGAATCAAGCTGCCGCCATGTTCAATGATCTCAAAGCCCTTTACCTGCACCTTCGCCTGCTCTGTATAACGAAAATCCGTAATAAACGCTGCCCTGTCACCTGATATAACAGCCAGGCCCGCCGAACCTGTAAATCCTGTCATATAGCGTACATTTGTGCTGCTTGTAATCAGCATTCCGTCAATCCCCAGCTGTCCAAACAGATTTCTTATTTTCTCTAGCTTCATCTTTATTCTCCCCCTTGCTGGCTTAATAAGTAGCGAACAGCAAGCTTGTAGCCTTCAGCTCCAAGACCGACAATCTGCCCTTTCGCAACCGGAGCGATAACCGACTGATGCCTGAACTCCTCCCTGGCGTATAAGTTTGATAAATGCACCTCAACTACAGGAAGACTGATACTTGAAATAGCATCCCTGATCGCATAGCTGTAATGAGTCAGGGCGCCGGGGTTCAGAACAATCCCGCCGTATTGCTCCTCAGCCTCATGTATCGCATCTATCAAATCACCTTCGTGATTAGACTGGAAGAAAGTGAGCTGGATATGTAAGGCTTCTGCAAATTGAAAAAGATCTGTTTCAATATCGGTCAGTGTCTGGCGGCCGAATACCTCCGGCTCACGCTTCCCCAGCCGATTGACATTCGGCCCGTTCAAAATTAAAAAATGAGGCACATGAATCTCTCCTTTTCGCGAGGGTTTCTCATGTAAAAAATGTTCACTTCTCGTGAACATTTTATCATACTGAAAAAGGATAATACACTATTCTCTATGCGTTCCCAGCGCACGTGCCAGCTTTTCCGAATTCAGCTCATTGTATTCAAATGAAATAGAATAACCGACAAACAGCCCGTAAAGCAAATAGATGCAAATAGTTGTAATAACTGTATCTGCTTTCAGTTCGGTCACCGCGCGAACATCAGGAAAAATCGGATTAAAAACAAAAAACACGAGCAGCCAAAGCAGCAAGCCATATAAAACACCCGGCCACATTGTTTTTAAACGTTTCAATAGAAGATAATAAAGAAACGCTGCGCCAATTGAAAGAATGCCGATCAAAATGATGCTGATTACGGTTCCCAGTCCATGTTTTTTCCACTCTCCGAGCACAAACGGCTGCAAAATCATATTCGGACTGATTTCAGAAAAATGAAACAAATATGCAATATAAGCAATGAAACTCCATAACACGCCTCCGCAAAAACCTGTTGCCGCCACCCTTCCGGCCATTGGAACAGGCGGCCCTTGCTTCTCATTCAGTTGTTGATCTTGTTCTGTATCTTTTTCGCTTGTCATCATGGCACCTCCAGTTAAAGTGTGCCCAAAAAATAAAATGTCAATAAAAAAGCTCACACTTTTTGACAGCAGAGAGTAAAATTTGAAAATAACGGGTATAATGCATGTAGAAAAAGCATGGCTATGGCAATTTTTCAACCTGTCAATCTAGAGGTTTAGCGCTGTTTCCTGTACAATAGAGTGAAAGGAAATGGTTAGCAATCCTAAAGAAATAGGCAGGTTGATAATATGTCAAAACATAAAATTCCGCCCGCTTACGGCGGGCAAGCAGTTGTGGAAGGCGTTATGTTTGGCGGAAAGCATCATTACGTTACGGCTATCAGAAGAACGAATGGGAGCATTGACTTCTTTAAGCTTCCACGCAAACACAATCCGAAACTGAACATCGTTAAAAAGATACCGTTTTTACGGGGGATCGCGGCCATTATTGAAGCGAGCGCAAACGGCACAAAGCATTTGAATTTTTCGAGCGAACGTTACGGGCTCGATCCATCTGAAGACGAGACACTTGAGCAGGAAGAAAAAAAAGCCTCCGGGCTGTCTATGTATCTCAGCCTCGCGGTAATCGGCGTCTTATCATTTTTGTTCAGTAAGTTCGTATTTACATTGGTACCTGTTTTCTTAGCTGAACTGACAAGGCCGATTTTTTCATCGGACATAGCGCAAATTGCGGTTGAAAGCCTGTTTAAGTTGATTTTGCTGCTCGGTTACATTTATTTTTTGTCCATGACACCGCTTATTAAAAGAGTGTTTCAATATCATGGAGCCGAACATAAAGTCATAAACTGTTATGAACAGAATTTGCCAATTACAGTGGAGAATGTTCAAAACCAATCCCGGCTTCATTACCGCTGCGGATCCAGCTTTATTTTATTTACGATTATTGTCGGCATGTTTGTCTATTTGCTTGTTCCGACAGATCCGCTTTGGCTGCGTGTTATAGATCGTGTTGCACTGATACCTGTCGTACTCGGCATATCCTTTGAAGTTCTGCAGCTGACAAACAAAGTTCGTGATATTCCCGGACTGAAATTCCTTGGCTACCCGGGTCTCTGGCTTCAGCTGTTAACAACAAAAGAACCTAAGGATGACCAGGTTGAAGTTGCCATCGAAAGCTTTAACGAGCTTCTCAAACTCGAAGAAATGTCTGAACAAAATCAGAAGCCTTCTCACAACGTCATCTAGTATCCGTTGCCCTGCTATTACTTTCGGAGGTGGACAGTTATGAATCATCGTGTACAACCTATTATTGCTGTATTAATTGCGCTGGGAGCATTCGGTTTCCTCTATGTGCTGGTAACCAATCCCGGAGAAATGGCAAAAATGGCGGTAACCGTCATCGTGGCAGGTGTCATTATTTATTTTATTGTGAAATATGTAATGAATCGAAATGCGGGCAGCGAAGGAGCGGCCTTCAAAAAAGCGGCGAAACAATCGCGGCGCCGGATGAAAGAACAAAAAGCAAAGCACCGCGCCGGACATAAGGGACGTGTCAGCCACCTGCGAAGCGTTCCGAGCGCCAGCAAGCCTAAGCCGATGATTCTCAAGAAAAAAAGCCAGACTCAGCTGACTGTTATAGAAGGGAAAAAAAATAAAAAGAAAAACAGAGCGCTTTTTTAATAGGTCCACTGTTTTAAAAACTGCTCTGTTTGTCTTTTACCTAGCTCAATCAGGGCTAGTTTTTTTTGTTGTGTTAAATGAAAATCGGTTGCCATTACGTCGTCAACGGGCAGAAAAATGATGTTTTGTTCATAGCGTGACGCAATATGCCTTGCGTCATGTGCATCCTTCATCGTTTCAAACAGGGCGCCAAACAGTTCGAAAGCGTTGCGGATATTTTTTTTCGGACGCTCTCTTTCCCGCGGCGCAAGCGTTACACCGATTACAGGGCGTTTTTTTTCCTTTGAAAACAGCCAGATTGGAAAATTGCTTAACACCCCTCCATCAACTACCGTGGCGGTGCCTGTGTCCGTTTTTAATTTTATCGGTTCAAAGAAATACGGAATGCTGCAGCTCATTCTTACTGCTCTGGCAACAGGAAACATATCGGGATTTAGCCCGTAACGTACCAAATCGTCTGGCAAAACAATCATGGTGCCGTTTGTCAGATCAGAAGCGATAAGGCGCAGAGACCCTTTCTGCAAATCACCGAAAACCCTTATGCCTTTCGCTCTTAACAGATCAGCAATCCATTTTTCTATCGTGTCGCCTTTGTATAAGCCGAGACGCCAGTAGATGGACACCCACTGGAGCATCTTTAAGGGGAGAAATGAGTATCTCTGGTCCAGCAATTTCTCTCCGTCCACTTCTTCAATCAAAGCGTGGATTTCCTTACTGGTGTAACCTGAGGCAATGAAAGCGGCAATAATTGCGCCCGCGCTTGTACCCGCAACCCTTTTAAACCGGAAGCCTTTTTCCTCAAGTGCTTCATAAGCGCCTGCCAGCGCAATGCCTTTTACTCCTCCGCCGGAAAACACACCGTCAATATACATCTCATTCCCCTCCCCCTCCATCCAATCGTTTATTACCATTTTAAGAAAATACGCGAAGAAATAGACCAACGAATGACGCTGTGCGCAGTGAATCAAAAAAGACGGCCTCCTTTGAGACCGCCTTTTTACTGATTATGATGTTCTGTTTTCTTTTGGACTGATTTCAGATCTTTTTTACGGGCATCATCTTCTTCAAAATATTGAACAAGATCTCCGATGCGATCAATGCTGTTCCAGCTTAAATGATGTTCGATTCCTTCGACATCGTTATATATTTTCTCTTCATCAACACCAATGATTCTTAAAAACTGCTCAAGCAATTCATGTCTGTATACCAGCCGTTTGCCTATTTTTTTCCCTTTAGACGTTAACACGAGACCGCGATATTTTTCATAAATTAAATATTCGTCTTTATCTAGTTTTTGAACCATTTTTGTTACAGAGGAGGGATGGACTGCCAATGCTTCCGCGATATCGGAAACCCGTGCATATCCTTTTTCTTCAATCAGCATATAAATCTGTTCAATATAATCTTCCATACTTGGTGTTGTCATCGAAACCCTCCCAAAAAGCACCTTAACTTTATAAACCATTACAAGTTTACACTAATGAACTTGAAAAAACAAGGATGCTTCGCGGGACAAAAGCCCTGTTTACCGCTTATAATTCCATTCATCTGAGGCGTATTTTGTTTCTGCCAAGTGATGAACAAAATCAAGCTCTTCCTGGGACAGTTCGTACGGCTCCAAATGAATGTTAAGGCCTGTTTCAAACCCTTCTTTAAAGGCTATACGGGCCTCATCCATCGTAACCCGCTTATCGGTGAGTTCATTAATGGCAACCGCTTTATTTTTGAAATTGCGCTGCATCCGCTCTCTGACTCTTTCACTTGGATATAAGAACAGATCGAACAGCTTGTCCTCATCCAAATCAAGCAGAATGGAGCCGTGCTGAAGAATCACGCCTTTTTGTCTTGTTTGCGCGCTTCCTGCCACCTTGCGTCCCTCGACCACCAGCTCATACCATGAAGGCGCGTCGAAACAAACGGATGACCGCGGATTTTTTAAGCTTTCTTTTTCTTTCTCGGTTCTCGGGATCGCAAAGTAAGCGTCCAGACCAAGATTTCTAAAGCCTTGGAGTATGCCTTCTGAAATGACCCGGTATGCCTCAGTGACCGTCGCCGGCATTTCGGGATGTTCTTCTGAAACAATCACACTGTATGTCAATTCCTGATCGTGCAGAACACCTCTCCCGCCGGTCGGGCGTCTGACGAATCCGAGATTATACTTATGTACTGCTTCAAAATTGATTTCCTTTTTAATATTTTGAAAATACCCTACAGAAAGAGTCGCCGGATTCCAGCCGTAAAAACGGATAACCGGGGGAATTTTCTTTTCGCTGTGCCAATATAATAGCGCTTCATCAAGCGCCATATTGAATGCAGGACTTGCATTGCCTGAGTCTATAAACCGCCAAGTTTCTTTTTCCATTTTGAGACCTTCCTTACCGTTTTAATAGAATCAGTTTATCAAACTGCCGGGAAAATGAAAATATTTTCGTTCCATTATGGATGACAATCGCGCTGTGCTTTACTATAATAGTATTTGTCGAAAACAGCTCTATGGCCTTGTTTTATGCAGCAGGGTTTTGATTTTATATGCTAAAGGAGTAGAATCACATTGTCTAATATGATCGTTCTGATTATTTTTGCTGTGTTTATCGTCTATATGATTGCTTCATATGTTTATCAGCAGCGAATTATGAAAACACTTACGGAAGAAGAATTCCGCGCGGGTTACCGCAAAGCGCAGCTCGTTGACGTTCGTGAACCGAATGAGTTTGAAGGCGGACATATTTTAGGGGCCCGCAACATCCCGCTGTCCCAGCTAAAACAGAGAAAAAATGAAATCCGTCCGGACAAGCCTGTCTATCTGTACTGCCAAAACAGTGTCCGCAGCGGACGCGCGGCACAAACCCTGCGCAAAAACGGCTGCACTGAGATTTACAACCTAAAAGGCGGCTTTAAAAAATGGGGCGGAAAGATTAAAGCGAAGAAATAAAGCAAAACAGCTGTCTATTACAGACAGCTGTTTTTATTTATCTTTCTTCCTTCTCATATCTGAGCACCGGGTGTCTCGCAGCTTTTGTTTCGTCCATTCTTTTTACAATCGTCGTATGCGGCGCCTCCTGGACGAGTTCCGGAGTTTCCTCTGCTTCCCTTGCAATTTGAATCATAGCGTCGATAAACGCATCCAGTGTTTCCTTTGATTCCGTCTCTGTCGGCTCAATCATGATACATTCTTCAACATTAAGCGGGAAATAAATCGTAGGCGGATGATAGCCGAAATCGAGCAGCCGTTTTGCAATATCAAGCGTACGCACTCCCAGCTTTTTCTGCCGCTTCCCTGACAATACAAATTCATGCTTGCAATGACGGTCAAATGGAAGATCGTAATAAGGCGCGAGCTTTCTCATCATATAGTTCGCGTTTAACACTGCGTTCTCAGTAACAGCATTTAGCCCGTCTGGCCCCATGGAGCGAATGTACGTATACGCTCTGACATTAATGCCAAAATTGCCGTAATACGGCTTCACGCGCCCGATCGAGTGAGGGCGGTCATAATCAAATGTAAAGTGTCCTTCTTTTTTGATTAAAACTGGTTTTGGCAAATAAGGAATCATATCTTTTTTTACGCCGACAGGGCCTGAGCCGGGACCCCCGCCGCCATGAGGGCCAGTGAATGTTTTATGCAGGTTTAGGTGCACCACGTCAAATCCCATATCTCCCGGTCTCGCTTTGCTTAAAACCGCATTTAAATTAGCGCCGTCGTAATACAGTTTCCCCCCTGCTTGGTGAACAATTTCTGCCATCTCGGTAATCTGTTCCTCAAACAAGCCGAGCGTGTTCGGATTCGTCAGCATAAGAGCAGCAGTTTCTTCATTCACCGCTCTTTTTAAATCCTCCAGATCGACAAGCCCATTTTCATTTGATTTCACCGTCACCGTTTCAAAGCCTGCTACTGTCGCTGAAGCAGGATTCGTCCCATGCGCGGAATCAGGAACAATGACCTTCGTCCGCTTGAAATCCCCGCGCGCTTCGTGATAGGCGCGGATCATCATCAGCCCCGTCCATTCGCCATGCGCCCCGGCAGCGGGCTGAAGAGTGACCTCGTCCATTCCCGTTATTTCCTCAAGGTGCTTGCTTAAATCATATAAAAGCTCTAAAGCGCCTTGCACCGTGTCTTCATCTTGAAGGGGATGAATCGCAGCAAAACCGGGGATTCGCGCGATTTTTTCATTTATTTTCGGATTGTATTTCATTGTGCAAGAACCGAGCGGGTAAAAGCCGGAATCCACCCCGTGATTACGTTTGGACAGCGCTGTATAATGGCGCATAATATCCAGCTCGGACACCTCCGGCAGCTCAGCGTCCTCGTCACGAATATAAGTGTCTGATAATAGATCCTCCAACTCGATTTCCGGTACGTCGAGTTCTGGCAGACTGTAGCCGATACGGCCTTCTCTGGAAAGCTCAAAAATAAGTGCCTGATCCTGATTACTCATGGCGATCCCCCACTTCCTGAATGAGTGCGTCGATTTCTTCTTTTGTTCTCAGCTCCGTTACAGCAATCAGCATATGACATTCCAGCTCCGGATACGTCAGTCCAAGATCATATCCACCGATGATGCCTTTTGCCAGCAAACGCTGGTTCACAGCTTTCACCGGTTCATCCAGTTTGATGACAAATTCATTAAACATCGGTCCGTCAAACATAACGGTAAGGCCTGCTTTTTTTGCTTCTTGCTTTGCATAGTTGGCTTTTAAGAGATTTTGGCGGGCGATTTCTTTCACGCCGTTTTTCCCGAGAGCAGTCATGGCGACAGAAGCTGCCAGCGCATTTAAAGCTTGGTTCGAGCATATATTTGATGTCGCTTTATCCCGGCGGATATGCTGCTCTCTGGCTTGTAAAGTAAGCACAAAGCCTCTTTTTCCGTTTTCGTCTTCCGTTTGTCCGACGAGACGGCCCGGCACCTTTCTCATTAATTTTTTGGTGACCGCAAAAAAACCGCAATGCGGGCCGCCGTATGCTGAAGGAATGCCGAAAGGCTGCGCATCACCGACGACGATATCAGACTGGAACTTTCCAGGCGGAGTGAGGAGTCCTAGCGCAAGCGGGTTGGATGATACAATAAACATGGATTTCCCTTGATGAGCGATAGGCTCAATATCCTTTAACGGCTCTACCCGGCCAAAAAAATTCGGGTACTGAACGATCACTGCGGCTGTGTCCTCGCAAACAGTTTGGCGCAAAGCATCAAGATCGGTAACGCCATCTGCAGCGGGGACTTCAACGACTTCAATATACTGACCTTTTGCGTACGTCTTCAGCACTTCTCTCGATTCAGGGTGCACGGTTTTTGATACAACGATTTTTTTCTTTTTCGTGTGGCCTGAAGCAAGCATTGCCGCTTCCGCCAAGGCTGTTCCGCCATCATACATAGAGGAGTTGGCGATATCCATGCCAGTCAGTTCACAAATCATCGTTTGGAATTCAAAAATGGCCTGAAGTTCCCCTTGTGAAATTTCCGGCTGATACGGCGTATACGCCGTATAAAACTCAGAGCGTGAAATGACATGATCCACAATGACAGGCTGATAGTGATCATATACGCCTGCTCCTAAGAAAGACGCATGTTGTACCGTATCACGATTTTTAGAGGCCAGCTTTGTCAGTTCTCTTGTTAATTCCGTTTCTGACTTCGCTTTTTTAATTTGATACTCTTTTTTATATCTGACGTTTTCCGGTATATCAGCAAATAATTCATCGATGCCGCTTACGCCGATAGCGGCAAGCATTTCCTGTTTATCCTCTTCTGTTGCGGGCAAATAACGGTGCTTCATGTGTTGACTCCTCTCCCCAAGAAAAAATATTAGCGTTTATAAAATGGTGTTCTAACAACCTTTGCTTTCACTAATTTTTTGCGAATCTCCACCTCTACAACTGTCCCCATTTCACTTGCTTCCGCAGCAATTAGGGCAAGGCCGACGTTTTTCCCTAATGTCGGTGACTGCGTGCCGGTTGTCACCTTTCCAACGGACTTGCCATTTTGGAACACTTCATATCCATGCCGCGGTATCCCTTTTTCAATCATTTCAAGACCGACAAGCTTTCGTTTCGCCCCGTTTTCTTTTTGTTCGCTCAATACCGACTTACCAAAAAAGTCAGACTCTTTTTTGTGCTTTACAGCAAAGCCAATACCTGCTTCAATCGGTGTAATATCCCGGGTCAGCTCCTGGCCGTAGAGCGGGAGCTTCGCTTCAAACCGGAGCGTATCACGTGCGCCGAGTCCGCATGGAATCAGTCCGTATGCTGCCCCTGCATCAATGATTTGTTTCCAAATATACGCCGCATCATCCGTGCGGCAGTAAATTTCAAACCCGTCCTCACCCGTATAGCCGGTGCGCGAAATAAGTGCTTTGCAGCCGCTGATATCAGCTTCATCAATAAATGCAAACGGCTTTAATGCAGACACATCTGAATCTGTCAGATTTTTTAAGATGGTTTCTGCTTTCGGCCCCTGTACAGCCAAGAGCGCGATTTGATCTGACTGATTGTCAATCTGAACATCACCTGCTGCATGTTCCTTCATCCAAGCCAGGTCTTTATCTATATTAGAAGCGTTAATGACAAGCAGATAGCGGTTTTCTCCTTTTTGGTAGACAAGCAAATCATCGACGGTTCCGCCATCCGGGTAGCACATCGCCGTATATTGCGCACGGCCTGGCGCTAATAAGGAAACATCATTTGTCATCAGCCTTTGCAAAAAAGGCAAACTATCGTTTCCGGACACTTCGACTTCTCCCATATGAGACACATCAAACAGCCCGGCCGCAGTTCGGACAGCCTCGTGTTCCTTTTTTATGGAAGAAAATTGAACAGGAAGCTCCCAGCCCCCAAAATCAATCGTTTTCCCTCCATATTCCTTATACAGTTTAAATAACGGCGTTCTTTTCAGCATCGAATTCCTCCCCTTTTTCAACGGCGCAGCTAAAAACACATACAAAAAAGGACAGAGAAACACCTCATGTAAAATGAAGGTTCTCTGTCCTGGCACCTGAAAGTTTACTTTGCATTTGCAAAGACGTCCCCTTTGGTGGCTTGCGCATCCGCACAAACACTCTCCAGAGTTGCGTCGAGCAAGAGTTCTTTTGCCTGAGAGATTCACTCCGCAGTTTGCTCCTTCGGCGCCTGTATCCCGAGGTTCTCGGTCAGGTCTCTCCCCTTGCTGTCATTCGCTCATATTTTCATGCTGTTATGGACATACTATAGCAATATCTTACATCAAATACATACTCATATCCTACCATCATCACTATATGCTGGGCAACAGCAATTTGGGCAGATTTTTCTTATATTGTTCATTTTAAGAATCGAAGAATAAGAAAGGCGGTTACAAGCATGAACGCAGAAATGATCTACGATGCAAAATGGCCTGAAGAATTCGCTGAAAGACTGAAAAACGATGGCCCATGGGCGAACTGGGAACTGTACAAGCTCTCTGCAGAAATCCAGAAAACATTAGCCATTCCTGAATTTGAAGGCTTACGGGCCCCTTTATACCTGCCTTCCTTTACACCGCTCCCCCACCAGCTTGAGGTGGCGCAAAAAGTGGTAGAAAAAATGAATGGGAAAGCGATTTTAGCAGATGAGGTGGGTCTCGGGAAAACGGTTGAAGCCGGACTGATTCTAAAAGAATATATGATTCGCGGTTTAGCCAAAAAAATTTTGATCCTTGTGCCCGCTTCCCTTGTATCTCAGTGGGTCAAAGAGCTTCAGGAAAAATTTTTGATCCCGGCTGTTGAACAAAAGAAAAGCTACGTGTGGGAGCAATGCGATATTGTCGTCTCATCAATCGACACCGCAAAGCGCTCGCCCCACCGGGAAATTGTGCTGTCCATCCCATATGATCTCGTCATTATTGATGAGGCACACAAACTGAAAAATAGCAAAACGAAGAACTATGAATTTGTCCGGAATCTCGTAAAAAAATATTGCCTGCTTCTTACCGCAACGCCAATTCAAAACCGTATCGAAGAAATTTTCAACTTGGTGTCCTTATTAAAGCCTGGCCATTTAGGCAGCCAGAATCACTTCCAGGAAGAGTTTGCCAAGAAGAAATCCAGTATAGAAGCACATGAGCATTTAAAAGATCTTGTGAATAAAGTCATGATCCGCAACAGGCGGCATGACACCGGGCTGAATTGGAAACAGCGCCATGTTGAAACAGTGCCGATAGAATTTTCTCCATCAGAGCAGGTGCTTTACGATGAAATTTCCAGCCTGAAGGAGGGCATCAATAAGCCGGCCAGCATGTTCTCAATTATGACCTTGCAAAGAGAATGCTGTTCGAGCAGGGAAGCGGTGTATATGACGCTGAAAAAAATGCTTGATCAAAAAGAGAAACAAGCACCGGCCATTGACGAGCATACCATTTCGGTTTTAATAGATCGAATCAATCAAGTGACACAAAACTCTAAAGCGCTTCAAGTGGTTGACCTGATCAAAAAGATAGACGATAAGGTCATCATTTTCACAGAATACCGGGCCACCCAGATTTACCTGCAATGGTTTCTTCAGCAAAACGGCATCAGTTCTGTGCCATTCAGAGGAGGATTTAAACGCGGGAAAAAAGATTGGATGAAGGATCTCTTCCGCGGAAAGGTTCAAGTCCTGATTGCAACTGAAGCAGGCGGTGAAGGGATCAACCTGCAATTTTGCAATCACATGATCAACTATGACCTGCCATGGAATCCGATGCGTCTTGAGCAAAGAATCGGAAGAATTCACAGGCTCGGGCAGGAGCGTGACGTGCACATTTACAACATGGCAACAAAACATACAGTGGAAGAGCATATTTTAAAGCTGCTATATGAAAAAATTCATTTATTTGAAAAAGTGGTCGGCGAACTTGATGATATTTTAACGAAAATTCAAGTGAACAATTTTGAAGAGCACCTGCACGATATTTTGTACCATTCAGCAACTGAAGAAGAAATGAAAATAAAAATGGATAACTTAACCTCATTTTTGTCTTATAAAAAACAGCAGCCTGCTGAAAAAAGAGGATCTTAGCCTGTAAGGAGGTTTTATAAGTGAGACAGCAAGAGGTTCACGATTTTCTGCTGCGTTTTTTTCAAGCAAACAGCTGCCCAATCGTTGATCAAGGTTCAGGCTATATGACCGTGCAGCTTACAGTTGAAATGGACAAACAAATCATGAACCGCCCTTTCTACTGGCACTGGCGCGAGAAAACAGGCGGCGATCCAAATCCGATGAAAATCACTTTTATTACAGATAAAGAAACTGCTCCAAAAGACCTAGACGGCGAATTTATTTATTTTGGGGCGCCGCGCCTTTTTCAAATGTTCAAAGCTGTTAAACAAAATGGGAGATTTACCAGAATGTATGAGAAAATTGAATCAGCCGGAGCCAAAGTTCCACTTCAGCCTTGGCTTGGTATAAATGTCACGATTTCATACCAGTCCGACATGAAAAAGGATAAGCTATTGTCACTAGGCCTTCACCTAGTCTCTGGAACCATAATTGAAGATTTTCACAGCAAGCTGACACAGCTACCACTGACGTCTCAAATATGTGACTATTGCTTCACCATATCGCCTATGATCAAACCAGAAAGCGGCCTTAAGCGGATGGAAAACTATATTGCAAAATCCGCCATGCAGGAGCCGTCAGACTGGGCAGAACAGGCGGTAAGCAGGTGGAAAAATGATATGTCATTGCTTGACAAATTTTATGAGCATATAGAAGAAAAACCAGAAGAGTATCATCTAGAAAAACAGGCACTGAAAGCCTTGTATCAACCAAAGATATCAGTTGAAATTGAAAATGGCGGATTATTTTATCTGCAAAATAATATTTCAATCTAACTTTTTTTACCATTCGACATCGTTCTCGTTTTTTTTGAAAAAATGCGATTATAATAAAGGTATATTGGAAAAAAATTCTGGCAATTTCAATGGCAAATGACTTCCAGAGACCAATGAAGCATACAATGAGTCATGGCCGGACTGGCTGAAATACATAAACAAGTATTTTAGGAGGAGAATCTGCATGAAAAATGCAAAACAAGAGTACTTCGAATTAGATCAAGAATGGGTTGAATTAATGATGAAAGCCAAAGAGGCAAATATCAGCCCGGAAGAAATACGAAAATATTTACTTTTAAACAAAAAGTCTGCTCATCCTGGTCCGGCAGCCAGAAGTCATACCGTAAATCCTTTCTGAATGTGCTATAATATCACAAGGAAGGTGATGACATTGATTGGCCAGCGTATTAAACAATACCGTAAAGAAAAAGGCTACTCACTATCAGAACTAGCTGAAAAAGCTGGGGTAGCGAAGTCTTATTTAAGCTCAATAGAACGAAATCTACAAACGAACCCCTCCATTCAATTTCTCGAAAAAGTCTCCGCTGTTCTGGACGTCTCGGTTCATACTTTGCTCGATGAGAAACATGAATCCGAATACGATGGTCAATTAGATAGTGAATGGGAGAAATTGGTTCGCGATGCAATGACATCCGGGGTATCGAAAAAACAATTTCGTGAATTTTTAGATTATCAAAAATGGAGAAAATCCCAAAAAGAGGAGTAGTGCCTGAGCAGAGGCACTGACTCCTCTTTTGTCAATCAACATAGAAACGGCCCAGTACATGATATACTGGGCCATCTTTTTTTTGCTGCTATTAATTTTTATCCTCACTGTGCGCCTTTTCATTTTCTTTCACGTAACCGTCTTTATCAGTATGTTCCTTTTTGATTGTCAAGCCATTCCATTGTGTCGCTTCAAATGAGAACTGAAGCTGAATGGAGTTGCCTTGATATTTATTTTGAACCATTAGACCGTTTTCATCTTTTGTTTTGTCGTCTTTGAATTGGATTTCCATTTGAACTTGATCGAAATCAGTCGGTGTTTTTGGAATACCATCATATTCAGGAGCGGTTTTACCGTCAATTGTTGCTACATTGACTTTACCGCTTGCATTTAAGAATTTAGGGTCAATTTGTTTTTTGATTTTTTCAGTAGCCGCTGCATCATTCTTAGCGGACATCAAATACAAGTCCTTGAGATTGGCATCATCTAAAATAATATTTTTCGGGTATCCATTGCCGCCCTCTTTTCCAACTGTCAATAGAGTCACTTCAAACTGGCTGAGAAAATCTTCTGCAGATGTATTGCTGCCGCCGTTTGCTTTAAATTCACCGTAATTCAGTGCCATTAATACTTCTTTGATCGCAAGTGAGCCGTTATTTTCAAAATGGAAGTCTTTCGTCAATTTGTCTCCCGGCTTTAGATTTGACAGGTTAACACTCGCTGAATTTTCTTTAGCAGATAAATCAAGCGTACCTGACGCAAAAGTAGCATCCGTTGATTTAATGTCGTTAAATGCTGCCCATGTTCCTCCGCCAACTAAAGCTAATCCTAGTGCCGCAGAAGCAACTCCTAAACTTAATTTCTTTTTCATACCCATGGCAAACTCCCCTTTTATTGAATGATATTATATCGAAACCTGTTGCCAGGTTTACAACTGATGTTAAGTGGACATGGTGCTGTCCTTTGCATCTGTTTCCAAGGCTTTTGTCTTTCTTTCAATTTCTCTAATAGCACTGCTGATCGTCACAAAAGCGTACACCAGCAGCATCACGCCGGGAACAATCAGTAAAACAGCAGTTCCGATCGGCTGACTGGCAAAATGAAGCATATAGCCGGCATATGGAAGCTGAAAACCTGTATATTGCGCGCGGACATTTTCATCCGATACAAGCGCTGAATCAGCTGCTGCATTATTGTCCCCTTTTGTTTTAAATAACAAATGGTCTCCTTGCTTCGTTATGTCAACAATCCTGTGGGTGACCGCCGTATTTGCATCCTGCATAAATGTAATGACGTCACCCTTTTGGAGCTCCTTCTTATCAGTGATCTCTTTGACCAATATTAAGGAACCTGTGTTGAACTCCGGCTCCATTGAACCTGACAATACTGATTTTAGCGTGTATCCAAACACTGCCGGCTCTCCCCCGGATGAACGCGTTGATATCACGACAAGTGTCAGCACAATAATGAGAGTAAAGATGATCACGTAGAGAATATTACTGATCAGCTTCATTGCTTTTTTCATCCTCTTCCCCGCTTTCTTTCTGAACTGATTGAGTTTCTTTTTCTTCTGTTGCCGCTTCTTGAGATGTATCTTCTTTATTTGATTTATCTTGATCCTTTTGTGATGTTTCCTTCTCCTTTTTGACGGCCGGCTTTGTTTCTTTTTTCGGAACCGTCGGTTTTTCATCGCATTTTGCAAGCGTCATAGGCTCTGACCACTCAAATGTACGGCCGTCTGCCGGATAGCCGGCCGGTTTGTAAATTTTAAATGCAAAAATGCCCGGTTTCATTTTTTTCTTCGTTTCGATTTTATAAAGTGAATCGCCGATTTGTTTGGAAACGAACCCTTTTTCGATCACGTTCCCATCCTTTAACGGTTTGCGGGCATTTTCCAGCTTATGAAGCTCCCACTCCCACTTTGATGTCCTAAGTTTCTCGCCTGTATTTTCGAGCTCAGCAAATAGAGCGACAGGTGAGCATACAGTACCTTTCGTATTCGTTTGATCTGACAGGTGCAAATCACTCTGATCCCATCGTTTATCATAATGGCAGTTTTTATCTGTATGCTGAAAGTCTGTACACGTTTGAAGCGAGACATCAAATGTTTCAATATCATGAAAAGCAGCGCTTGTATCACCGGAAAATTGCAGGCATATCGCGGCAGTCAGACTGAAAATGACTGAAAGCTGAAAAATGAGCAGAACTTTCAGTTTCGTCTTCGCCTTCTGCTGATTGCGAAACAATCGAAACATATCTTACCTCCTGTAAAACACTGTCACTTGATATAACGATCGTTCTTTTTAAAGAACCACACAAATAGAGTATAATCAACGTTTAATCGATTGAAAAACACCAAAAACATTCATTTTGTTCGTTTAAAAGAATGTTTTCATCATATTACAAAGTCTTACTCAGTATTGCTCACCTTTTTGATTTTTTGAAATTTTTGGGATTGTTATGTGAGAAATTAAATGCATAGCCAATTATGATTTGGTAATAATACACAAAGAAAGGGTGACAGCATAATGATCAAACAATGTGTGATTTGTCTTTCTCTTCTCGTTTTCGGTAACTCTGCCGTTCACGCAGAAGAAGCACCGCTTGTGACCGCCCGACACATGTCCAAATGGGAAGAGCTTGCAGTCAAAGAAGCAAAAAAAAGGTACCCGCTCGCTCAGGTACTGTTCAAACAAAAAGTATGGGACCGCAAAAGAAAAGATGAAGCAGTGAAGCAATACCATTTAACTCTGAGGGAAGGGTCAAAGGAATTCGGCGTATTTGTGACGATTTCATTTGATCCCTATAGCCAAAAGGTCAATAAAATTGCCATATTAGAAGAATATCAATAAGGTCCTCCATTTTTTGAAGGACCTTATTCGTTACATTTGCTATTATTTTTTCCGTTTCATCCATAGCCTGAAACCATAAGGTAAAATACCGAACCAATGCTGTGAAGCGGGAGTTTTAGTTTCTCTCCGCACCTCTTTTCGTTCTTTTCGCTCATCTTTCGGAGTATCTATATATTTGACAAATTGCTGAGTCATATATTTGACATAATCATTCGTTTTCACGTGATCACCTCATCATTCAATTATTATGAAGTGTTGGCTCACATGACTTTTTTTATACCTATTCTCTGCTTTATTCTGTCCACCTCAGCAGCTTTTTCTGTTTTTGATCAAACACGATCTGTACAGATCTTTCTGTTCCAGACTCCGTCAACGCTTTTAGGTTGATTTCTTTTTGCTCTTTTATCGATGTATCGTGAATGTAATAAGAAACCTGTCCATATGGAAACTGCTGCGAACCCTTTTGGCCTCTCCGTTGCTCAAGAACATGCCGAATTGATAGAAGCGCGCCATTCTGAAGCAAATTCTCTCCTGTGTAAAACTCTTTTGTTTCCTTTTCAAACATGCAGCGTGAAACATATTGAGCAGCAGTAAAGTTTACGATCAGCAGCACCAGCGCAGACACAAAAAGAACAGCTGGATAAATAAACCCTTTCGAACGGTACATTTATCCTCCTCCTAAAGATGTATAAATCGGAAAAGCAGTTTGATACACTTTTTGGCTTTCACTCTCAATTTTCAGCAAAACAGCACCATTTTTAATATCGGCTCTCATGGCTGTAATATGATCTAGAATCGGAACATGGCCTTTGCCATCTACCCTTTTTCTTATCATCGATTGATAGGTTTCAAAACGGATGTCTTGCCCAGAAGGATTGGTACAGATCAACACGCTCCCATGCTCAGCTGTCTTGACTGCGTGTGACTGCTTGCACTCGTTCATCATTTGTTCCACCGAAATCATCCATTCCTGCTGTGTGAAAGCGTCATGTTCCTGCTGCCGTGACAAAAAAAGATGGAAGATCGTAGCTAACGATCCTGATATGAGCAAAAAGACGGAAAGTGAAAATAATACGTTAAGAAGCGTATAGCCAGTCTGTCCGCAGAATGCTGAGGCAAAATGGTTTTTCTTTATAAGCTGCTGCTGAGATGCATACGTTTTGATATTCCCGCTCCTCCTCCCACTTTAGCGTATAGTTATTATTGTTAGTCGTAACCGTTTTTTCCTCAGTTCCTTCACCTGTCATCATATATTTGCTAATGCTTTCATTCATCATCTGGTAGCCTATTTCTCGAGATTCCGCCATATTTTCATCAGCTATCAGCTTGTTCCACAATGGAACGACTGTCAGCAGCAGAAACAGCCATAGACTTAGCGCAGACATTGTTTCTATTGTTGAAAAACCTTTATTTTCTCTCCACATTGACTCTCCCGCTCCCTAAATAAACTGTTATGTCATAAGCGGCATGCCCTTTTACTCGTATTTTCCCGCCTGCATTCGGGTGTCCTTTCTCATTAAATTCCAAACGGTCTTTTAATGTCTGCGGTTCTATAGAAAGTCCCGTGGCATACGGACGTTCAATTACCGTATCCCCCATAACTAATTGATATTCTTTTCTCTGAAAGAGAATTTTTGTTCTTTGATGACTGGAAATTGCAGTTTGCTGTGCAAGCATAATATCGTTTTTCAGCTGCCATGCTGCCTGACGGACAGCTGTGTTGTCATAAGCAGGAGGAAGTGTGGTAAACACGGCAATCAAGAGGATAGAGGCGAGGCTTAACACAAGCAAACTTTCTAAAAGGGTAAATCCCTCCTCCTCGTTTAATTTACTGTTCAACCTTAACTTCCCCGCCAGTGATGATAATGTGCTTTCCATTTGGACAAACTGCATCCTTTTTCACATAGCCCTCTGATTGTAAATCAGCGAGACTCGGTGTCTGTCCTTCATGATCAAGCTCAAATGCAGTCATTTGTGCCTTAATCATGTTTTGCAGGCCTTCACACCCCTTCTTTTGAATGGTTTGATTATGTTTCGTGACGTTCGGTATCGTAATTAAAAGCAAGATCGAAATAATAAAGAGCACAATTAACATTTCAACAAGTGTAAATCCTTTCTCATTCATCGGCCTCTTCCTTTCACATTTGATTCATCATCTGATACATAGGTAAAAGCATGGATAAATACACAATTAAGATCATCGCTGCAACAAATCCATAAATCATAGGCTGAAGGATGCCTGTCCATTTTTGGGTCTTGTGCTCCAGCCGCTGCAATATGAACTGGCTGTATGTGAAAAGCTCCCGATCGAGGCGGCCGCTCAGCTGGCCGTGAGATATCACTTTTGAAAAATCAGTTTCATAAAAAGGGCTTTCACAAATTGCGGTTTCAATTGATTCACCAGCTTTTAGCCGTTCAATCACTTGTTCAGCCTCGCAACGGTAAAAAGGAAGAAACGTTTGATGTTTAAATGCGTTAAGGCTGTCATAAATTGAGAGACCTGATTGTAAAAGGCTGCTTAGCTGCAAAGAAAAAAAGTAACTGTTAAACAGCCTGACAAGGTTTCCAACCAAAGGAATTCTGACACAAATAAGCATTTGCCGGACAGGTGATTTTTTCTTAAACACAAGCCAATAATAAAGCCCGAAACCTGCTGCAAAAAGAGCCAACAAAATGATTACAAGATCAATATGCTGAAAAATAGCAAAAAGCATGTCAGTGGAACGTGTGGTTTCCATATTCATCGATTGATAAATACCGGAAAACTGAGGAATAATGATAGACTGTAACATATAAAACATGACAGCGACTGTGAAGATGAGGAAAAGCGGATATCGCAGCACCCTTTTCAGCTGGTCTGCCTGTGCAATTTTTCGTTCAAGCAGCTCTCCGCTCTGGATCATGGAAGCAGGCAGTTCACCATGTGTTTCAGCAAAATAACAAATACCTACGGCTTCCTTATGAAATGACAAACTCTTTAATACTTGATAAAACGGAGCTCCTTCTCTCAAACGAGTGATCGCGTCAGTCAAGTCAGCCGCCTGCTTCTTATTCATCTGAAGTTCCATCAGGCGTATTCCATCCAGAAGCGTATATCCGCCCGCCGTCATTTCACCGAGCCGCTTCAATAACTGGGCTTGATCCTTTAACGGCCAGGTTTTTCTAATCTGTTTCATGATAAACCCACCGGTCATAGTTGTTTGTCGTCAAGTAGCCGAGTGCAATTCCTTTTCTGATAATTTGACGTAGCGTTTGATATTGGTAATTTGCATGATTTCCTTTTGCCTCCTGAATACATTGTTGAAGATTTTTTCCGTAAAGGAGCTCATACACGCTTGCTCTCCTGGTGTTTCGTGACTGGCGGCAATACACTGATGAACATCTGTTTTCACAAAACGGGCAAGCCAAATCAACCAAGCGCTGAGCCGCTATTGCAATCACAGTCTGTTCGATTTCATTCATATTCACACCGAATTCAAGCAGTCTGTAAATCGCACCCTTCGCATCTCTCGTATGAAGGCTCGTCAGCACCAGATGCCCCGTCATCGCTGCCCGAACCGCAATTTTAGCTGTTTCCGCGTCTCTAATCTCACCTAAAATAATCATATCCGGGTCATGACGCAAAATAGCCTTCAGCCCTGCGGAATATGTCACACCGGCTTTTTCATTCACCTGCACTTGAAGAACATCCTCGTCCCTTGTTTCAACAGGATCCTCCAGTGTGACAATATTTCGATTAAAGTGTTTTTTTGCATATTGAACAAGAGAGTATAATGTGGTGGTCTTCCCTGAACCAGTCGGCCCGGTAAAAATGAGCATGCCATGGGAATGTTTTAAAAATGATAGTAAAGTGGCTCCAGTCTTCGGAAATAACGACAGTTTATCAATCGAAGGGATATGGTATTGAGGCATCACTCTGATCACGAGGCTTTCTTCATTAATTGTGGGGAGCGTTGACATTCTTAAATGAACATTTCCCTCTTCAAGCTTTAGCGTAAGCGACCCATTTTGTGGCTTTCGCCTTTCCCCTATATCCATCGCTGAGAGAAATTTAAAATGTGAAATCAATCTTACGCACTCTTCTTTTTTCATGTTCCTTTTTTTCAGTAGGGCATGATCAACCCGAAAATGAATGATGGCGTCCCGCTCCCTCGGTACAATGTGAATATCAGAAGCCTTTGTTATATATGCCTCTTTAATCAAGGTTCTGCTTATCTTTTCTATTGAATCCAATTTGTTTCCCTCTCCTTTCAATGCGTATTGTAGAAAAAGAAGGACCGGTAATCAAACAGGGAAAAAGTGATTTCTTGAGATGTTATATGTAGAAAAATCAATTCCTGCTGGCAGAAACGATTGTTTCAGCTGAATGTACCTCATTGATTTCATTATTTTCTCAATAAAAAAGCAGGCATGATAATCATCATGCCTGTTCACTCCATCTTTCATTATGCTGATTTTGAAATTTCACTTAATGCTTCTCCGGCTTTTTGATCAGTATCCTTCTCAACTGAAAGATCGCCTAATGCAACAATACCGGCAATTCGTTCGTTCTCAATAATCGGTAAACGGCGGATTTGGTGCTCTGCCATAAGCTGCCCCGCTTCTTCAGCAGACATATCAGGATGGCCGGATACGATGTCAGTGCTCATGATGTCACTTGCATTTGCATCCATCTGACTTTCAGCTAAGCATCTCGTCACAATATCCCGATCAGAAACAATCCCCTGAAGTGTGCCATTTTCACAGATAGGAATAGAACCGACATTGGAGTCTCTCATCTTTTTCGCTAGTTCCGTGATTGAAGCGGTTAGTTCACAGCATTCTACATTCTTTGTCATGATGTCTCTTATTTTCATTTCCATTCCTCCTTTACCGTATTCTATTTATTCTTTATCCGCTGCACAAAAAATGAAACCTCCTACAGTGTCCGCCTTTTTCGAGATTTCTTCTTCCGCTCCTGCAGCATATCTCCCGTCCAGCCTTTCTTCTTCAAGTATAGGTAGATCAGGACTGTAGACGTGAAAATCAATAAGAGAGAAAAGAGATATCCGTATTTCCAATTCAGCTCAGGCATCACTGAAAAGTTCATCCCCCAGAGGGCACCGAGTGCTGTAACCGGCGTAAAAAGCGTCGTGAAAATGGTCAGCGCTTTGAATATTTCATTTCCCCTGTGAGAGGTAATGACTTCCTCTGAATGCAACAGACTATTAAGCTCCCCTTCAAATTCACTAATGTATGTAAACCCCCTGTCAATTTTGAGTTGTATCCGTTGATAAACCTTTTTCCCTTCATTTTGGGGCAAAAAGGTTTCTTTCAATGCCATTTCAATTTTTTTAGTGCTTAGGATTAAGTTTTTCCAGACCATCAGCTCATGGTGCAGGAGATGGACACGATTTAAAATGCTTTTGCTATTATCGTCTTTGATTTGCCACCTGAGCTTTCTCAGCTTTACTTCAAATTCATCTAAACCGATTAGATACACATTCATTAACTCGCCGAGAAGGATCAAAAATCCCTCCATGGTACTATCCGCTCTTTCCATTTGCTGGACAACTTGTTTTCCCTTAATCCCCTTCAAAATCGAAAAGTCAAAGTTAATTGTGAAAAAATATTGCCTAGTTATATAAAAGTGAAAAACGGTATGGTCTTTTTCCTCACCCAGCCCTTGATCATATACAATCGAGCCAAACACCGCTTCATTTTCCCTTTCAGTCGTGTCTACGCGCAAAAAATTAATATGATGGTTATTTTCAAACCACTTTTCACACTGAGGCCAGTGAGAAAAATGGATCAGATCTCTCGCCTTATTTCTTTCCTGGGGGCCCATTTGGTACCAAAACCAATCCTTTCCCGTATGTGCCTTCATGTCAAGCTCCTCCAAACTTTTGTTCTTTTATTCTTTAATTGCCCAATAAAGGCATCACTAAACCATGCAGCCGCTTCTACGCATGTTTTGCGAATAATTTCAGGTGGTATGGAATGTAGAAAGACATCGGAAAAGGGAGGTGCATGCCTTCCTTGGAGAAGGCAATTGTTTTGGAATTTATCAATTTACTAGCAGTCGCTATTCTTATTTTGTTAACAGGATTTTTTGTTGCCGCAGAATTTTCAATTGTAAAAGTGCGGCGATCCAGAATTGATCAGCTTGTCGCAAAAGGAAAGAAAGGTGCTAAAGCGGCAAAGCATGTCATCACTCACCTTGATGAATATTTATCAGCCTGTCAGCTGGGTATCACAGTCGCAGCTTTAGGACTGGGCTGGCTTGGGGAACCGACTGTGCAAACTCTGCTTCGGCCGCTTTTTCATAAAGCAGGCTTAAATGAATCTCTGACCCACCTTCTTTCACTTGTCATCGCCTTTTTAACGGTGACATATTTAAACGTCGTCATCGGGGAGCTGGCGCCTAAGAGTTTCGCCATTCAAAAAGCAGAAAGCATTACATTGATGCTCGCCAAACCGCTTATTTGGTTTTATAAGATCATGTTTCCATTCATTTGGCTGCTGAACCACTCTGCCCGGTTGATTACAGGGGCGTTTGGGCTGAAGCCGGCATCAGAGCATGAGCTGGCGTATACGGAGGAAGAGCTGCGGGTTCTTTTGGCTGAAAGCTATAAAAGCGGTGAAATCAAAAAAAGTGAATTAAAATACATGAATAATGTCTTTACCTTTGATAAACGAATGGCAAAGGAAATCATGGTGCCGCGAAATGAAATGGTCAGTTTGTCACTTGATGAAGATGCCATCCCAAATCTGCAGGAAACAGTGAAGCAAACAAAATATACCCGGTACCCAGTTGTCAGAGAGGATAAAGATAATGTCATTGGCGTAATCAATATGAAAGAAGTGCTGTTTTCAATGCTGTCGAAAGATTTTTCACTTAAAAAGCAGCAAATTAAACCTTTCATTCAGCCTGTTATCCACGTTATTGAGACCATTCCTATTTATAAATTACTGCTTAAAATGCAAAAGGAACGCACTCATATGGCGATCCTCATTGATGAATATGGCGGGACTTCCGGTTTGGTCACTGTCGAGGATATTATAGAAGAAATTGTAGGAGAAATCCGCGATGAATTTGATGCAGATGAAGTGCCTCATATCCGCGAGCTCGGAAAGGATCACTACTTATTAAATGCAAAATTATTAATCAGCGATGTAAACAATCTGCTTGGAACGGATTTATCAGACGCAGAAGTGGACACCTTGGGCGGCTGGTTTCTGACACAAAACATAGACGCCGAGCCTGAAAGTGTCATTGAATATGACGGCTACTCATTTAAGGTAAAAGACATCGACAGCCATCACATTTTATTTATAGAAGTAAAAAAAGCTGAATAGCCCGAGGGAGGCTGTTCAGCTGCTTTACTTCAGGATGAACATGGTGATACATCAACACTCTTCTATTTTAAATCCTTTATTGGCCAAGGCTTTAGCAAGACTTTGCTCGGTTTTTACATTCGAAAAATCCAGCCCCAGCTTCACCACGGTTTGGGCAATTTCAGGTCTGATACCTGAAATAATTGTCTCAATGCCAAGCAGTTTAGTGCTGTCAATCACTTTAAAAATTTGATAGGCCACCATTGTATCGACGATTGGAACGCCCGAAATATCTAAAAATAAATACGAGAGCTTTAACGCTGAACACTGCTGTAGCACCGACTCCAAAATCGTCCTCGCTCTGTACGTATCAATTTCACCGACAAGCGGAAGAATCCCTATTCCCTCAGAAATCGGCATAATCGGCGCACTCAATTCATTAATCATTTCTTTTTGCGCGTTTAATTGTATCATGGTGACCTGGTAGTATTCTTCAGTAAACACTTCGATGATCTCATCAATGGTTTGATTCAAAATCTGGCTCCACTCACAAATGTCCTGAATGCTGATTTCTTGAGATGAGGCTTCGCTGAACTTCTGAATCCATTCAAACATGATGTGTCTGAAGGTGTTAAATTGGCCGACACTTTCTGTTACAGTCACTTCATGAACGACACGGTCTCTCGCACATTGAAGAGACCATCGATTGAGCTCATCCTTTACGTCATCTGCTTTTTTAAGGGATTTCGCCACGATGGTCACTAATGATTCGTGCTGCTCTTTTAACTTTTGTTCTAATTTTTGCTGGTCTTTAGCGTTATGCAGCCAGCTTCCTTTTGACGTACAAGTTTCCAGCCATTGTTTCATAATATCTTCTTTGTGCTCTGTAACATGCTGATCAAGAGCTATCATCTTAATGAGCTACCTCCTGTTCTTTTGAAAAAATTTATGCTTCATATGTATAACGCGTCTGCCTCTACACATACTATGTTTACATTCAATGGGCTATAGCCAAGCGGTAAGGCAATGGACTTTGACTCCGTGATCGTTGGTTCGAATCCAGCTAGCCCAGTTTCTGAACAGGTGAAAAACCGAAGATAAGCTGATTCGTATAAAATCAGCGGATCTTCGGTTTTTCATCATCATGCAGATTGATGAACTGTTTTCTTCTTCGATAACTTCAACAGCTCTCCCGGATTATAACCGATTACCAGCTTTTTGTTGTCTACAAGAATCGGACGTCGCAAAAGCTTCGGCTTCTCGATTAAAAGTTCCAGCACCTCATTTACCGTCATCTCTTCGATGTTTAGATTTAAATTTTTGAAGGTTTGGCTTCTTGTCGCTAAAATTTCATCAATTCCTTCTGTCGTTAATGATAAAATGTACCTTAATTCTTCCACTGTCGGGGTTTCTCTGAATAAGTGCCGTTCGTTAAATTCGATTTGATGCGCTTTGAGCCAATGTTTTGTTTTTCGGCATGACGTGCAGCTCGGATATGAGTAAAAAATTAATTGTTCCATTCGTTTTTTTCCTCCTCAGTTAACCATCTCTTTGTAGAATAACTACCCGGATCATTTTTTCTTTAAACCATTTACAGAACTTTTTTTCGGATTATTTTTAAAAACCATTCATATAATAGAAAACGCAATCAAAGGAACAAATTCCATTTGTATATCAATAATGAAAATGTTTACATTTATAGGTGTGATCTATTATAATAACAGTCAGAGGGACTCTCGGGAGGGGATAAAAATGAATCGCATGTTCCGGGTGCTGGGATTTTGGACGGGAATTTTTGCAGTCATGTTTTATTTAGGTGATATGAAAGATGCTTCCCTTTTATTTTTTGGACAGACGATCTTATTTGTATTCCTATCGTATTTGAACTTAACTGAACGCATGTATATTTATATTTTCGGGGCATATTTAACGATTTTCTTCGCCGGCTTTACATATTACTCGATTTTTATTATGGTGCCCGGCGGCGGAGGGCATTAAATGCAAAAAGAGACAAACCTTATCGGTTTGTCTCTTTTTTTACAATGAAAACCCATTTAAAAACGGATTTTGATCCTGCTCTGTCTGCACGTCTGTTTCAGGGCCATGGCCGCTTAACACTAGCGTGTGCTCCGGCAGCGTAAGCAGTTTTTCATGAATGGAGGTCAGCAGCGTCTCTTGATCGCCGCCTATCAAATCCGTACGCCCTATGCCGCCTTGAAACAGGACATCTCCGGAGATCACCAAGTCTGCATCCTTCACGTAGTAAGAAACACTGCCTGGCGAATGTCCCGGCGTAAATAATGTTTCCAAATGAAACGGTCCGATATTCAGCTCACCGTCTCCTTCAATCAGATGATCTGCAGGCTTAGCTGTGACTTCTATCCCTCGCAGCATGCCGGAGCCGTTTAAAGAGGCATCCGTAAGCCAATTCTTTTCATTCTGATGTAGGTAAACAGGGATATCCCATTTTTCTCTCACTTCATCAAGCGCCCCTATATGGTCAAAATGGGCATGTGTAAGCAAAATGGCTAAAGGCGTCAGCCCTTTTTCTTTTATGTATTGATTGATTTTATTTCCTTCGCCGCCCGGATCAAAAATCAGGCATTGATCATCATTGATGAGAAAATATGCGTTCGCTTGAATCGGCCCTACTGGCATCCGTCTCCATTTCACTTATATCACCTCTTTCTTTTTTATGCTTTTATTATGAAGGTTTTTGAAAAAAGATTCAAACAATCACAATGAAAACGCTATCGACAAACCTATAAAAAACAGGTAGAATAAAAATGGAAAGAATTGCAGGTTTTTCAATGTAAAGGGGGCTGCGTAATGTTACTTGTCGTGATTTTCGGCCTTGTCGCTCTTTTCGCTTTATGGGGAGTCTTGCGTTCTGTTAAAAATAGAAATATACTTGGATTTTTATTGGCCGGAGCCACCTTATTTGTCTTTGGCTGGTTTACCGTGATGACCGTGATAAACAGCGGCTATCCAACCGCACATTAAAACCTGTATCCGATCGGATACAGGTTTGTTTTTATTGCTGTAAATGTTTATTGACACTTTCTATTTTGCTTTCAAGCGTCGTTTTTTTGTCACGCCTGTCATCGATGCGGATATTGGTCGCCACTCTGTGCAGCCCTTTTTGAAACGGCGATTCGTGAATTGCCTGAATGACTGTGAAAAGGTCACTGAGCTCTCCCTCGATGAGCGTATTCATCGGTGTCAGCTGATATTTGATTTTCCCTTCAGCTTTATACTCTTCTAAAATCTTTTGCACATCGGCCACGTAAGCACTTACACTAGGTGTTTCGGTACCGATTGGGATAATGGTTACATCTGCGATAGCCATCGTTATTCCATCTCCTTTTGATCAATGATGAGTTGCTTCATTTCATGTGATTTCAAAAAAATGAACTGCTCAAAATGAAAGCCGTATAATGCATATTTACCGTTTGGAGATATTTGAATCGGCTCCATTTCCGGCAGAGAGAAAAGATCTTTTGCCTTTCCCGATGCCGTATTGACAGCTGCAAGCATATATGCATCGCCGCTTTCTTTAAACGTATAAAACAGGCCTTTTGCTTCATCATAGTCATACTCCATCGGAGCCAAACTTGTATATTTCGTTTGGAGCGGCCATTCCGCTGTAACTGGCGATTTTGTTTGTGGCGTTTTAAACTGATACGTCCCTTTATCTCCGGAAGCTGATTTGACGCTAAAACTCATTTGATGGAAAGAATCCAAGAAAAGAACGTCGTCCTCGAGCTTCTGTTCCGCTTTGGATACTGTATCGAACGTATATAAAGGCCCTGACTTATCGTCTCTTCCCTCTTTTACATAATCAAACGTGTTTTTGGATGTCCAGTGAATAAACGGAACCTGCACCGGACTTAAGGAAGACTCGTCTTTTTTAGCATCCACCTGATATGTATGAAAATCCCAGTTTTCAGTGAATACCGTGACCATTATTTGATAAGGATCATATTGATTCCAAGCAGCCTCAAGCTCATACGTTTCGTAATCTTTTTGGTAAAGCGTCTCTCCTTTTGCATTAAGCAAAACCACTGTCGTCTTTTGGCTGTGCGTGATTTGCAGCAGAATCATCTGCTTCCTCGGATTGATTTGAACATCAACGATTTGACCATCCGTTTGATAGAGCTTTTTCGCTGTACCGCTAAAGATGCGGTATGCAAAAAGCTCCGTTTTCGTCGGATCAGACGCGGTATATAAAATTGTGCTGTTATTAAGCCATCCTTCTGCCCCGTCTGCTTTTTCCGCGGAAAGCGGTATGATGTCCTTTTCCTCATCTTTTGCCGCCGATGCCTGTTTTCGCTGCTGATGAGATGGTTCGCATGCCGATAAACTAAACAGCAATGCCGACAGCAGAATGAAACAAACTGATCTCATCAGCTTCCCCTCCGATCATCTCTATTGTCTCATATTTGTTTCGGCAGAAAAAAGAAAAAGTTTCAGTTACTCATGAAAAAATAACGCCCTCCACAAAATGCCGTTTGTGGCGTTATAAATATGTGAAAACTGCTGAAACGGTAAAGGATTTTGGCCTTTTCCAAGTTCCACCGTATACCCTTCTTTAAAATAATGGTGAATAAACCAATCGCGAAATCCCGCATAGCTGTCTATATCCCTTATTCCTTTATAAATGTTCCCGCTTAACTTCTCAAAATCCTTTATGACAGCAGCAGATTCTTCTGGCTCAAGGCCTTTATAGCCCCAATAAATTTCTTCTCCCTGAGTATGGAGAGCCAGCAGTCTGTCAGGCGGATTCTCCGTTATCAACCGGTACATCGCAATGGATTCCGGCTCCGTAAGCGGAGAGATTCCCGGAAAATCGCGGTAGCTGGGTGCTGCCGGTTTGCGGTATTTTTCAATTTCCCATAACGACGGAAATTGTTTATTTAAATCGACCCCGTTTATGTTCGCCTTCCATTCATTAAAATTCGGACGATGTTCATTTAGCCTTTCAAGTTCATCTTTCCTGGCTTCCATGCCTTCTGATCCGTTCAAGACAAGATCAACACCATCAGGATTAACAAGAGGTACGAGAGACAAGGATGTGCTGCTGAACAGCTTCATGGGAGAGTAGCCGAATAAAGGCGAGTTGCAGCATAATGATATACAGTATTCCTTAAACCATTTCAGCAGGACAGACGTTGTGATCCACTCATTCGCATGAAATGAGGCGTTCATATGGACCTTTTTTTCGGCATGGTCCCCACCAGTCTTCAGCTCCCAGATTGGCCTGCCGAGTACTGAACGGCCGATTTCCCGGCATGAGACAAACGGAAACACATCAATGATCTTCTTTATTTCCTTTTCAACAGCTGTATCATCATAAATTTTTTCTTGCTCGACCCAGTTATCAGAAAGGTCCAGCTGCCGATGCTGTAAAAAGCTCTTTATGTCCTGGATAGTTTGAAACTCCTTATCGTTACGCTCTTCAATCATATAACCAGGACAATACAATTGATGTTTCTGTGCCGAGCGATTTGCAGTTCTAAGCAAATCCTCGTCTATCTTCAACTCTCTCGCCACTCTGGACAAATTGTGCTTGATCTCAGGTTTTACCGTAATAAACGCCATCATCATCCCCCTTTTTGTTACTATATGACAGCGTGTTTAAAAAAAGAAAGCCTCCCGCTCACTTTGATGCGGGAGACATTGTGATTACGATGCCTGATCAAGCATTTGTACTTCTTTTCGTTTTGGCGAGTTGTCCAGCCTTTTCTGATCATAAAATCGTAACAAATCCCCATAAATGATTTCATCAGAAAGTGATAGCTCCTGTTTTGCTTTATCAGCAAATGCTTCACATTGTTTTGCCTCTTTTAGCGGCTTTCCGGTCTCTTTGTCATAACAAGCACCATCTGTATAAACGATCTGATCCGTAATAAAGCTCCCGTCCCGTAGTACCGTAAAGTCCAGTTTTTCATCTGAAAGCAGATCGTTTCCAAATTGAATGTGATCTTTCGTATCAATTCCTAAAAGATTCATCAGTGTCGGCCTGATATCAATCTGCCCTCCTACTGTTTCAATAGTTTGCGGCTTTTTATCGGTAATACCGGGAATATGAATGACAAGCGGCACTTTTTGGAGCTGCACTTCTTCAAATGGTGTAATCTCTTTCCCTAAAAACTGTCCCATCGCTTCATTATGGTTTTCCGATATCCCATAATGGTCACCGTATAATACGATAATAGAGTTGTCGTATAACCCGTCTTCTTTCAGCTTTTCGATAAACCGTTTCAGCGCCTCATCCTGATAGCGCACAGTCGGGAAATATTTATTTAGCGTCTGGCTGCTTGAATCATATTCATCAATCAATTGATCCTCTTCATCAAGATCAAACGGGAAGTGGTTCGTCAGCGTGATCAGCCTCGAGTAAAACGGCTGAGGCAGATTTTTCATCAGCTCTGAAGACTGCTCAAAAAATTCTTTATCCTTCAGTCCCCAGCCGACTGAATTTTTATCAGTTACGTCATACGAGTTAATATCAAAAAACGAATCATATCCAAATGAGTCGTACATTAAATCACGATTCCAAAAGCTTTTATTATTAGCGTGAAGCACTGCTGAATAATAACCGCTGTTTTTCAAAATTTCAGGTGCGGCCATGTATTGATTGCCCGCATTTGTAAAAAACACGGCACCTCGTCCAAGCGGATACAGTGAATTATCCACGATAAATTCAGAATCTGATGTTTTCCCCTGGCCGGTTTGGTGGTATACATTATTGAAGTTGTAGCTCTGTTTTATAAAATCATTCAGAAAAGGTGTGATTTCTTCTCCATTCACCTTTTCATTAATCACAAAGCTTTGCGTCGACTCTAAAGATACGAGAATGACGTTTCTTCCTTTTGCAGCGCCGAATAAGCTTTTGTTGGCATCTTTCGCATTAGCGCTTACATAGTTTTCAATTTCCGTCAGGCTGTTACTGTCAGCCAATGCCCTTTGTGCAGACTGCTTTGACTGAAGAACACCATCGTAAATATGAAAATTGAACAGGCTGATGTTTTTAACAAGCATTTCCCTGTCAAATGAGCGTGTCAATAGCTGAGGTCTTTCCGCTTCAGACAAGCCTAAATTGAAGAAATAAACAGAAGCAACAAACAGAAAATATGCCGCCCGTTCATTTTTCGTCGAGGGAATGTCCGATTGAAAAGCTTTTTGCCGGATGTGAAGCCATATTAAAACCGCAATATCTACAGCCAATAAAAGGTCTGTCGGCTCAAGAAGAGTTCCGATGCTGCTTCCGAGATCACCCATGTTGCTCGTTTGAAAAAGGACAGGGATTGTTAAGAAATCATTGTAAAAACGGTAAAAAACCATATTAGCCAGCAATACAAACGTGACAAGACAGCTCATCGCAATAATGTAGCGATTTCTGTTTTTGCCTTTTAAAAACAGGCTGAATCCAAAGATGAGCAGCAAAAAGCTCAACGGGTTGATAAACAGAATAAATTCCTGCGTTAGATTGTCGATTTTAATATGAAAACTGGTTTTGTAAACAGCATACGTTTTCAGCCACATCAAAAAAATGGCAATTAGCATAAATGAAATCTTCGAAAAAAACGTTTTTCGCATTTCAACCTCCTATGCAGCACGCTTAAAAAATCAGTCTATTCCCAACATTCTCATTAACACATCAAATTAAATCTTAACCTGAACATAACAAAAAATCAATTTCATTTACACAATTTTAACAATTTTGGTGTTTCAGCCATTCATTTTTAGCGATCCAAGCGCCTCCGATTACGCCGGCATCATTCCCAAGTGCTGCGATTGAAATATCAGCAGCTTCGGCTGCCCGCGGAAATGCGCATTTGCGGAATGTTTTCTCGACTTTTGATCTCAGCAGTTCTCCTGCTCTCGATACGCCGCCGCCAATAACGATTTTTGACGGATTAAGCGAGCTTGCCAAATTTCCCAGCACCAAACCAAGATGCTTGGCCACATAATCAACCACTTCAAGGGCCATTTCGTCATTTTCACCCGCTGCTTCAAATACATCCCGCGCTGACAATTGTTCAGTTGCTTTTAAACGTGTCGTCTGCTTAGCATTTGCCATTTTCTCTTTTGCAATTCTTACAATTCCCGTTGCCGACGCAATCGTTTCAATACAGCCCGTTTTGCCGCAGTTGCAAGGCGCCCCACCTTCAGGAATGCTGCAAATATGGCCGATTTCCCCGCCGGCGCCATTTATGCCATGTACAATTTCGCCATTTACAATGATGCCGCCGCCAACTCCTGTGCCAAGTGTCACGAGAATGACGTCTTTCGCGCCGTCACCCGCTCCCTTCCACATTTCCCCGAGCGCAGCAATATTCGCGTCGTTTTCTATCACAGCCGGGATGCCGGTTTCTGTCTCCAGATGGTTCTTTAAAGCATAGTTTTTCCACCCCAGATTTACCGTTTCATAAACAACTCCTGCTGCCATATCTACAGGTCCTGGTGCGCCCATTCCGATGTATTTGATGATATTCTTCGGTTTTTGCAGCTCATCCAGTTTGCTGTCGATTGTTTTTGCGATTGTAACTGTAATGGTGTCGCCGGTTTTATCAGTTGGGACTTCCCACTTATGCTGAATTTCACCATATTGATTAATAAAAGCGAGTTTAATCGTCGTTCCTCCCAGATCAATGCCCGCAAACCATATCTCGTCCATTTTTATCACCTTAGCCTTTACATAAATCTCTTCCGTTTTTTTGTTTGTTCCAATTCTTTTCGAAGGACCGCTGCCGCTTCGGCCCACTGCTCCTTCTCGATCATGTGGTTCATGTATAATTCCTTTAATTCATCTAGCATAAACTCAATTTCAAGCTCTCTGTCCCCAAAGTAAATAATGTGGCCAAACGTTTTTAATAGCTGCTGCACATCATAAAAAGTATTCATTTTCCTCACCATTCTTGATCTTAACTATCATTAGCGTATTCATATGGAAGCGGCCAGTCAAGAAGAAAACGCTGACAAAAAAGCCAGCCCCCCTCCTTGGCATCCTTCCTTATCATTCTTTATTGTTTTCAATTTGCTGCTGCAGCTCTGTGTAGCGCTGCTTCTTCGGCTTCAGTTTTACAGCCGACTTGATAGCCTTTTCGGCTTGACCAAGCTCATTTTTTTCCGCATACAATAAGGCTAAATAATAATATGAGGCATGGTCTTTAGGGTCTTTTTTTACCGCTCTTTCCAAAAGGGAAACCGCCTGATCATATTCGCCGAGTTGAATATCAGAAACAGCCAGGATTTTTAATAGATCGCCTGAGGCATCTTTTCGCTCCGCTTCTCCGTTGAGCAGATCCGTTACTTCTTCATACTTTCCATCCTGATACAGCTCGTTTGCCTGCTGAATCAGCGCTGCCTCCTGATGGGAAGGGGAATGCAGCCCGTAATATAAAAATCCGGCCGCCAAAGCAATCAGTATAACTGCTGACAACACTCTTTTTCCCAAGGCTCGGGCTTTGGGAAATCCCAGTGCGGCAGCTGCGAAAAAGCCGCCAATCAAGCCGCCGATATGTCCCGAATTGTCAATATTCGAAACCGCAAAACCAAAGCCCAGGTTGATGATAATAATGACAATAATATTGGTTCCAATGGTTCTTAAAAACATTTTCCGATTTGACAAAGCTACATACAGCAGTGCGCCTAAGCATCCGAATATGGCTCCTGAAGCGCCTGCTGAAGGGTACGGGCTGAACACAAAGCTTGCAATCGAACCCGTAATGCCAGCGGCCAGATAAATCAACAGAAATCTGCCCGATCCGTACATGCGCTCAACCGCTGTACCGACCGACCATAAAGCCAGCGTGTTAAACGCTAAATGCGCAACCCCGATGTGAAGCACAATCGGAGTCAGAAGCCGCCACCATTCTCCCGCTGCAATCAGGCTATTTTCCTTTGCTCCAAAAGCGACCAGTGTCTCCGTATTTGTACTGCCCCCGTTTAGTTCAAGCAAAAAAAACATCAAGACCTGAAGCGCGATGAATAAATATGTAAAGATTGGTTTTCCATTTTGAAAAACCGCCGCTTCATTTTTCCTCTGTTCTTCTTGTTTCAGCACTAGCGAAAGGAAGCGTTCTCTCGCCATTTGCACGTCTTCAAACGAATTACGGGCTTCTGTGCAATCTTCTGCATGAAATGATGGAAAAGCAGCTTGAAGATCATCACGAAGCATCGTTCCCCTCACGATCGCCGGTTCAACCGACACGGTTCCGTTCTCAAAAGGCTTTTCTGCAATCTCTTCCCAGTCATCAACAGGAGCTTCCGCTGAAAAAAATACATTCAGCAACTTCATCTTGCGTCTGCCAAGTTGCTTTCTGACTTGTTCTACTCGTTCAGCCTGTTCTTCGATATCTCTTGCCATTTCTTGACGGAAATCAAGGTCATGCTTGTAAAGGCGAATCAGATCATGAGAGGACTTGTCCGGTGCTTCCAGCCATATTTCATCTGACTCACCGGCTTGTATGACGCCATACCCGTTTTTCACTAGGTGCGCCGCGATTTTCCAATATGTATACTCTAGCAAATACATGTTTACCGCTCCAATGGTTTTTTCTCATTATAACAGCTGGCGCTCCGAACGCCTACTGAAAGCAAAAAATCCCGTTTTTCACGGGATTTTAGAAAGCTTGCTGTATAAACTTATTACGGATAAATGGAATTCTTAAAAAGAGATGGATAAAAGACCGTCTGATTCCCGGCTGGCTGAGTACGGTATTCATAAGACGGTAGCGATTTTGATAAAACATGACGGCAGAAACAGCAAAAATAGCATAAATCATAAGTTTTTTCATTATATCCCTCCTGCCAATAGGGTTTGTCATTCTTTCTTATTTATTCTTGAATAAGGAGCAGGAAAGTTATGAAAAACAAGAAATGATCTGATCCTCCGTTATCAGCTTATGTACTGGGATGTCGTGCGGCAGACGGGGAACGTGTACAAACAGCTGGCATTCCAAAAGTAATGAGGCTGTCTTCCCTTTATAATCGCTTAAATAACGGTCATAATAGCCGCCGCCAAAGCCAATCCTAAACCCATCAGTATCGAAACAAACACCTGGAACGATTATCAAGTCAATTTGTGATGGTTTCACTTCTTTTGTTTTTTCGATCACCGGCTCAAGAAGTCCGGCGTAAACGGTTTCGAGCTGAGCCTCAGTCTGATATGTGCGGAATTGCATTTTCTTCGTGCCCGGGTCGCATTTTGGAATACAAACTTGTTTCCCTTCTTTCCAAGCCTGCTCAATGACGGAACGCGTCGGTATTTCCACCCCTCTGGATATGGTGACGGCAATGGTCCTGGCATTTTGCCACTCCGGCAGTGAAAACAAAAGTTTGTACATACGTGCTGTTTTTTGAATAAGATCTTCACTTGATACAGCAGATAGTGCCTCCATCGTCTTTTTTCTTAATTGTGATTTCATCTCTCATCCCCCTCGGAATAGAAAAAAAGCCAGAACCTTTTTCAAAGCTCTGGCTTTTTTCTCACACCTCAAACAGCTAGGCTGTTATTTTGTTTCACGGTGTAACGTAGATTTTTTATCACGTGGGCAATATTTTTTAAATTCAACGCGGTCTGGATTGTTGCGTTTGTTCTTTTTAGAAATATAGTTACGCTCACCACATTCAGTGCAAGCCAAAGTAATATTAACGCGCATTATTTTCCCTCCAAACTAAAATCATTTACTTATTCAGACTTATATATAATACCACTATAATGGACGGAATGCTAGGCTGTTTTTCAATGAATTGCTGAATTATTGATGATACGCTTATAAAGCTGCAAATATGATTCCGTAATGAGCCGGGGATGGTGGAGTTTGATCACTTGTTGTCTGCCGGCTTCTTTTATCCGGCAGGCCTTTTCCCGATCTATTAATAACCTGTTCAGCAGATCAGCAGCTTCCTGTACACGCGTAAATTCAATGGCGATTGCCGTTTTGTCATGAACGGCATAGTCACAAAAGCCACCCGACTGAGAAACGGCAGTCAGTACACCTTGTTCCATGCTTTCTTGCGCGGCTAGCCCAAACGCTTCATAAAAACTAGGGAAAACAGCCATTTCACAGCGAGACAGAAATGCTCTGATGTCCCTTCTATGCATAAACGGCAGGAACATAACACGGTCCTCTACGTTCAATTCCGCAGCCAATTTCTCATAGGAGGACAGAGACGGCCCTTCCCCAGCCAGTACTAAATGCAGGTCAGGCTGGCGCTGTCTCAAGATAGCAAACACCTTTAACAGCTGAGAAAAACCTTTTTCAGGAACAAACCTGCCAAATGAAAATAGAAACCTTTTATTCATACTCCGTGGAACTTGCCTCTTTTCTTCCTCCATAGATGCAGGACTCGGGATAACAGTTGGTTTTTTACGTGCAATCTTATCAAGAGCCCGTTTCATAAAGGTGCTTAATACAATCAGTTCATCAGCGGAATTTATAAGGAGCCGTTCGGTCTGAAGTCTGTATGGGTGCGGTGCTTCTTGGCACACCTTCTTTCTTTCGCTTTCAAGACCGTGGATTGTCGCAGCAAGCGGAAGACCAAGACGCTTTTTCAAATCATGGGCAGCAGGGGCTGTCATGTCGTCATGGGCGTGAATTAGATCAAAGCGTTCATTGCAAGATAACACATCCTGAATCATTGTAAAGTTGGCATCAGCTATAAAATCTTCAAACTGCGCATATGAAAACAGCCTCCTGCTTGGAGTACAAACCGTAATGTTGATATGCGGTTTTAAATAGGAAATGAGACGATTTAAATGGACACCGAGCCCGCTTTTCGGTTCATGAGGAAGTTCGAGTGAAAGCATGAGAATGTTCATCGTTCTTTTTCTCCTCTCCCATAACACGTATAGGCAGAAAATTGCTTCTCCCACGAGGTGAACACGTCCTCATTCTGAAAGCTGTTTATATCACTAATCCCATTTTCCGCAAGATAGATGTCCTCTGTATCTGCGAGCTTGAGAGAGACGTTCATTGA
Organism: Bacillus rugosus; assembly: GCF_023238245.1. Lineage (NCBI taxonomy): Bacteria > Bacillati > Bacillota > Bacilli > Caryophanales > Bacillaceae > Bacillus > Bacillus rugosus. The sequence goes on from NZ_CP096590.1 coordinate 2,459,708, forward strand.
GTTAACAATTCTATATTCAGCCCGATATACAGCATCACCTGCCGCCCGTCCAATTGTCCATTCCCCTTTATGATACGTTGTGCGCTTTGTCCTGACAGCTTCAATGCCTTTTCTTTTGAGGACAATGCGCAATTCTTTTATCATATCCTGCGGCTTTTCGAAAAGCACCGCTTCAGCCAGCCGCATTGTTTCTTCCGGTATTTCCCATCGCACGGTCAAGGTGTGAGCGTTTTGAATGATCATGTCGAATGTGTCCCTAAAAAAAGAAAGCTTATGTCGTATATTATAGGGAAATGGGTATTTATCCATGGACTTCTAACATTCTCCTTTCCTATCGTTCACTCAGTGTTCCTATTAAACCATTACATAGAGAGGAAGCAAAGAAAGATTTCTCGACAAAATCTCGTTTTTTTCGCGAATTCCTTTAGAATCCATTGGTTTTATGGTATAAAAAAGAAGGATAAAAAAAGAATAGAAGGTGATGAAACGTGGAAATTGCTATTATTGCGTTGTTTATCGTCAGTATAGCGCTAATTGCATTCTCATATTCTCAAAGAGATCCGATGAAAGATGTAGAACAGGAGCTCGAAACGCTACAGCTTTCTGCGATGCAAGAAATTTATAAGCTCAAAAAGAAAATGACAGTGCTTGAGGAAGAATTACTGGAAACAAACCTTGTCATCCGCAAATCAAAGCATAGCGATATCAATCAAAAAATCGCTAAACAAATACTTTCTAAATATAATAACGGCATGTCCGCTGAAGCCATTGCTAAAGCTGAGCATGTATCAGTGGAAGACGTAAATACGATTATCAAAGATAACGAGAAGGTGCTCGTATGACAAAACGGGGCATTCAGGCATTTGCTGGCGGTATCATTTTAGCGACAGCCGTTCTTGCAGCTGTTTTTTATCTGACAGACGAAGATCAGGCCGCTGCTGTAAAAGAAAATAAAACAGTAACCGAACAAGACGTGAACAACTACCTTGATTCTAAAAAAATGGTTTCTGTTAACCGTGATGAATATCAAAAACTTCTCGATTCAAAAGAGAAATCCTTAAACGATGACAGCAGCTCAGACGCAAAAACAGACAAAGTCAAAACATACAAGCTCATCATTAAAGACGGCATGAGCACCGCAGATGTATCAGCTATTCTTGAAAAAGAAGGCATCATCTCCTCGGCTCAAGACTTTAATGACTATGTCATTGATGCCGGCTATCACAAAGAAATCCGCGCCGGTGAGTTTAAAGTAAAATCAGACATGAGTTTCAAAAAGATCGTAAAAACATTAACACGATAAAAAAACAGGCTGACTGTCAGCCTGTTTTTTTATCCAAACTTTCCTGTAATGTAATCGAGGGTTCTTTGATCCTGCGGGTTAGAGAACATTTTATTGGTATTGTCGCATTCAACAAGCTCACCCATATAGAAAAAGGCGGTTTGATCAGAAACCCTTGCTGCCTGCTGCATGTTGTGCGTGACAATGACAATGGTATATTTATTTTTCAGCTCAAGAATGAGTTCTTCAATTTTTCTCGTTGAAATTGGATCTAGTGCAGATGTCGGTTCATCCATCAGCAAAATATCAGGATTTGTCGCAAGGGCTCTGGCGATACAAAGACGCTGCTGCTGGCCTCCTGATAGCGAAAGAGCGGATGAATGCAAACGATCCTTCACCTCATCCCATAACGCCACATCTTTTAATGACTTTTCCACAATGTCCTGTAGCTTCTTTTTATTTTTGGTGCCGTGGACTCTCGGTCCGTAAGCGACATTATCAAATATAGATTGCGGAAACGGATTCCCTTTTTGAAATACCATACCGATATTTTTTCGCAAATCCACGATATCCACTTTACCCTTTAAAATGTTGCTGCCATTATAGTTCAGCTCACCTGCAAGTTTTACATTCGGCGTCATTTGAATCATTAAATTCAAAGTTTTAATAAAGGTCGATTTCCCGCATCCTGATGGCCCGATAATCGCCGTGACCTCGTTTTCATGGATGCTCAAATTGATATTTTTTAAAGCATGATGCTGTCCATACCATAAATTCATACCATTGACTTGATAGACTTCCTGTTTCATTACCGCTTCGGTAGCAATACTCATTGCCGCCCTCCTATCCGAATTTCCCGTTAATATAATCCTCTGTCTTTTGCTGCTTCGGACTGGTGAAAATCTGTTCAGTCTGTCCGTATTCTACAAGCTCGCCGTTTAAAAAGAATGCTGTCCGGTCAGAAACCCGCAGAGCCTGCTGCATATTGTGCGTGACAATAATAATCGAGTATTCGCTTTTCAATTCTGTAATTAATTCTTCTATTTTTGCATTTGAAATCGGATCTAGTGCTGAAGCTGGTTCATCCAGCAGAAGAACAGCCGGCTTCATCGCAAGCGTTCTCGCGATGCATAAACGCTGCTGCTGGCCGCCTGATAACGAGAGTGCAGATGAATGCAAACGATCCTTCACCTCATCCCAGAGCGCAGCTTTTGTTAAGCTTTCTTCCACGATCTCATCTAAAACAGCTTTATTCCGCTCTCCGGCATATTTCAATGCATGTGTGATATTCGCATAGATCGATTTCGGAAATGGATTCGGTTTTTGGAAAACCATTCCAATTTCTCTTCTTAAGCTGACAACGTTAATATTGCCATCCAGTATATTTAAACCTTCATAAAGGATTTCACCTTCAGCTCTTGCAGAAGGAATTAAGTCATTCATTCGGTTAATGTTTCTCAAAAAAGTCGACTTTCCGCATCCTGACGGTCCAATCAAAGCAGTCACCGCATTCTTTTCAATATCCATATTCACATGGTGTACCGCTTGTTTAGTGCCGTAAAAAATAGACAGATCTTTCACTTCGAGCACGTGGCGCTGTTTTGGAACGAAAACAGAACGCTCAGGCTTTTCTTTTACCATTTGTACAGACATGTTTTTTTCGCCTCTTTCCGTTCTAATTTGCCGTAAGCTTTTTGTAGATCATCGTGCCAAGCCATCTTGCTGCGAGATTAAACACAAGAACAGAAATCACCAGCACCGCAGAACCTCCGTTGGCAATCGCTTCTGCATCCGGAATGATTCCTTGCGTATTTACGTTCCAAATGTGGACCGCAAGTGTTTCAGCGGGCCGGAAAATATTGAGCGGCGATGTTTCAGAAAACGGGTTCCACTCCGTAAAGTTAAGACGCGGCGTTGTCAGACCGGCTGTAAATAATAATGCCGCCGCTTCCCCGAACACCCTTCCTGACGCTAAAATTGCTCCTGTGATGATAGAAGGAATCGCACTTGGAATTAAAACAGTTTTTACGGTATGCCAGCGTGATACACCTAAAGCGAGAGAGGCTTCCTTCAGATCTTTAGGTACTGAACGGATCGCGTCTTCTGTCACACGCACCATGACAGGAAGGTTAAAAACAGTTAACGCAAGCGCCCCGCCTATGATCGTATATCCCCAGCCTGTTAAGTTGACAAACATCAATAATCCAAACATCCCGATGACAATAGACGGAAGAGATGAAAGCACCTCTATGCATGTTCTGATGAAATCAGTGACTTTGTTATTAGGCGCATACTCAGCCATGAACACTCCGCCGCCCACACCGAGCGGGATTGTAATCAGCATCGTAATAAACAAAATATAAAAGGAGTTAAACAGCTGGTCGCGTATTCCTCCTCCAGCTGCAATGGCGCTCGATTTTGTCGTAATAAAATCGAAGCTGAGCTGTGAAACACCGTTTATAATAATATAGGAAAACAAGCCAACTAGAATTGCAGCGATAATGGCTGCGCACAAACCAAACATTCCAGTCGCCAGTTTATCTGTTATTTTGCGGTTCATTACACTTTCCTCCTAGATGACAAGTAGCGAATAAGCAAGATGAACAAGAATGACATCACCAGAAGCACAAGCCCCATGGACCACAGCGTATTGTTTTCAACGCTGCCATATGTGGTGTGGCCCATATTCAGCGTGATGATCGTTGTCAGTGTTCCGGCAGTGTCAAACAGGCTTTCCGGCAATGCTCTTGTATTTCCAATAACCATCTGAACAGCCAAAGCTTCACCAAACGCCCGTGCCATTCCAAGCACAACAGCCGTCATTAATGTCGGAAAGGCTGCAGGCACAAGTACTTTTCTGATCGTCTGCCATCTAGTCGCACCTAACGCGTAAGAACCTTCTCTTAAGCTCTTCGGAAGGGAAGCCATCGCATCAGCAGAGATCGATGTGATGGTCGGCAGAATCATGATAGAGAGGACAATCGTTCCCGCCAATAAACTGTGCCCTGTTCCGCTCGATTTGAACTGGGCGATAAACGGTACCAATACTGTAAGACCTATGAATCCATAAACAACAGATGGAATGCCGACTAAAAGCTCAATTACCGGCTGCAGCACTTTCTTTCCCCAATTGGGCGCAATTTCTGTCATAAAAATCGCACCAGCAATGCCAAGCGGTGCAGCAATGAGAGCAGAAAGAATCGTTACTGCAAATGATCCAAAAATAAATGGCAGTACTCCATATTTCGGATCAGTATCTGTAGGGTTCCAATTTAGGCTCGTTAAGAATTCAATTGGGCTTACACCATTTACAAGAAAAGATTGCAGCCCCTTAACGCCGAGGAAAATAGTGATCGCAACAGATGCCGCAATCATAATAAGCGCACAAGCTGTCACAATCATTCTTCCTCGAACTTCATCCAATTGCCGATTTTGCCTTGAGCTGATCAAACGCTCGCTCACAGACATATTTTCTCTATTGTTTATCATTGTTTTACACTCCTATGAATGTGTTAAGAGGAGAAACGGTTGTCCGCACTCCTCTTTTTATTAAGATCAGCTTTGTTTCCCGTTGGCATCTCGTGTCACTTTCATATCAGTAACCGGAATGTAGCCTTGGTCAGTAACAATGCTTTTTTGAATGTCTTCACTCTTTAGATAATCAAGAAATTCTTTAGCTAAATCTGCTGCTTCACCTTTTGTGTAAGAATGCTGATAAGCCCAGATCGGATACTCACCAGTTGCAACATTTTTCGCTTCAGGTTTTACGCCGTCAATAGATAAAGCAGTTACTTTGTCATCTGTTAAATATGAGAATGCAAGATATCCAATCGCTCCCGGAGTGTCAGCAATGATCTTTTTTACTGTGTTGGAAGAATCTTCAGTAATGCCTTCTGCAGGTTCTTCTCCGTCAAGCGCATATTTCACAAATGTAGCACGTGTGCCAGAAGAATCAGGACGGTTTACAAGTGTAATCTTTTGGTCCTTGCCGCCAAGCTCTTTCCAGTTTTTGATTTTGCCAGTGAAGATTTTTTTTAGTTCATCTTTTGAAATATCCTTCACACCAGCATCAGGGTTTACAGCTGCTGCCATACCAACTACTGCGACTTGATGATCGACAAGCGCTTTTGCATCGATCCCTTCTTTTTCTTCAGCAAAAACGTCTGAATTCCCGATCTGAACAGCTCCTTCAGAGACTTGAGAAAGTCCTGTTCCAGAACCGCCAGCTTGTACCTGTATATCAGCATCAGGGTTTTCTTCCATAAATTTTTCTGCTGCTGCAAGTACTAATGGCTGCATAGCCGATGAACCAGAAATGGTTAAAGAACCTGATGCCTTTCCTTCTCCTTTTGCAGAATCGCTATTTGATTTTTCACTTTCTCCTGCATTTCCGCATGCAGCTGCAATGATCATAAAAGCAGCCATCAGAAGCATAAGCACCAATTTGTTTTTTTTCATTTCCTGAATTCCCCCTGCGTATAATGTGTAATTTGTCCTACACGTATAGAGTAAAGGTTCTGTGTAAAAAGGGTTTGAATCGAATGTTAAGGTTTTGTAAATCAATGCGTTTTTTTGTATAAAAAAAACGCCCACATCATGTGAGCGTTTCTTTTTAGTTATCAGAAGACGTTGTGTTTTCTGCATTCTCTTCGATTTTATCTTTATTCTTTTGCTGAGTATCTTCTTTGTCCTGCTTCGATTTCAGCTCAAAATATTTATCCATTACCTCTCTGCCAATTTCGTTTGTAATGGTATATTTAGCGCCATAATCAATATAAGCCCAAGGTACTACTACTGAGATTGCAATTTCAGGATTATCAGCCGGTGCATAAGCGACAAGTGTCGTATTATATGTCGCTGTTCCTGTTTTTGATTTATCAGGCCCGTCATAGAACGATTGTGCTGTTCCTGTTTTGCCCGCAGGCTGATAAGAAGCTGATGCAAATTGGCTGGCAGCTGTCCCTTTTGTCATCACTCGTCTGAATCCGGCCTGTACTTCTTTAATGTATTCACTCTTCATGTCAATTTTATTCAGCACTTCCGGCTGAACGGATTGCACGACAGCACCAATCCCTTTTTCAGCATTAGGTTCTCTGACTTCTTTTACTAGCTGAGGTTTCAAGCGGTAGCCGCCGTTTGCAATCGTTGATACGTATTGTGCCAGTTCCAGCGGTGTATACGTATCGTACTGGCCGATCGCATAGTCAAGCAAGAATCCCGTTAATCTGTTTGTTCCTTTATAGCCTGTCATTTCATTCGGAAGATCAATTCCAGTTTTGACACCCAAACCAAATTGGCTGAAGTAATTCCGGAATGTATCAAAGGCCGTTGTATCAATTGGTAATGCTTGATGCGGTTTATATTCACCTTTTCCGATTGCGATCGCAGTTTTAAACATAAATACGTTAGAAGATTTCTGTAATGCTGTCTGAATATCAACTGGCCCCATGTTTTGCCAAGACTTTTTCCCTTTTTTATCTTGTCCGATATACAAAGGTTCATCCTTAAAAATCGTATTCAAATTAATAGCACCAGTTTGCAGGCCGGTCAAAACAGTTGCACCTTTAACGGCTGATCCCATGGCATAGGATGAAGTCATATTTCCTAATGCGTAATCATCAAACTTGTATGCTCCATTTTCTCGTTTAATTTGCTTACCCGCCATCGTCAGCACTTCACCGTTTCTAGGATCCATCATGACAACGAAAGCACGGTCTAACAATTGAGTGCTTGCTCGTGCTTTAGCAGATTTTAGATTCTTCTCAATAATTTTTTCCACTTCTTTTTGCAAATCAATATCAATCGTAAGCACAAGATCTTTACCAGCTTTGCCTTCAGAAACCGTTTTTGTTCCCGTCACATTGCCGTTTGAATCTGTGATATTTTCTACCTTTGCTTTTTGTCCCTGCAGAAGGCTTTCGTATTGGTATTCCAAATAGCTTTTTCCGACCCTGTCATTTCGGCTGTAACCAAGCGACAGATAATGGTCGAGCAAGTTGGACGGCAATCCTTCATCAGAGCTGGAAACACTTCCGAGCACTGAGCGAAGAAGGTTTTTATACGGATATTCACGTTCCCAATCGGACGTGACATCAACCCCCGGCAGTTCGTCTAAATGTTCACTTACTACTGCCATTTCTTTCGCTGATACATCTTCATTTTTGATATATTGAGGGGTCAATGCATATCCTGAATCCATCTGTCTTTTGATGGCGAGGATCTGCATGTCTTTATCCGTCAGTTCATTCAGCTGCTTATCAGTAATTCGTTTTAGCTGAAGCTGATATAAATCGTCATCGGATAATTTTTTGTCTTCAACCTGCTGTCTTTCTTTAGAGGTAATCAGCTTTTTCGCTTCTTTCGGTCTAGTCAAAATCCAATAATCTTTTTTATCCCGTTCTGTTACTTTTTTTGTGTCAACTTTAATCATTTCAGACAGCTTTTTTGCGATCTTTAAACGTTGCTTTTGCGTGGTCGATTTAGATCTGGTGTATGTGATTGCATTTAAAGCCTTATTTGTCACGATGGCGTTAAAGTTTCGATCATAAATTTTCCCGCGCGGCACCGCCGAGCTAACTTCACTTTGTTCCTGCTTATTAGCTTGATTTTTGTAATCATCGCCTTGCACAATCTGCTTGATGCCCAGTTCCACAATGATCCAGGTAAATATGACAAAGGCAGCCAAAAATAAAATATTCAGCCGGATCGGAAGCGACTTCTTTTTCTCTTTATGATTTTGCTTTTTTGGTTTATTTCTCCTCATAACATCACCTTTTTCTATTTACAGAAAGAAAAGACACTCAAGTAAGAGTGCCAGTTTTCATTTTAAAGGTTTTTTCGACTTTTTTCTACAGATAACCCCTTTTTGACAAAAAATTATCTTTCGCCTTTTAAAAGATTCGGTTCAGTTACCCGTTTTTGGCCGTCTTCTTCCATAGTTTCATTTTCCTCTTCTTTCTCCTTAAAACGGATATCCTTGACAAAGTAATAAATCAGCGGATGTCCTACGCCCAATATAGCAAGTGACAAAGGAATTCCCACATCCTCTTTCAGAAGGGCCACGATCAGGAGAAAGCATAAAATGGAGACAATCCTGCCGGCATTTAAAAACATTTCCCTCAGCACGATATATTCAATTCTTGCTTTTCTGGCATGCCTCGCCCGGCCTATCACATCATATGTAAGTGATACATATGGCACGAGCAAAAGTGGATAGCCGATGGCAATAAAAACGCCGTACGTCAATAATGTCGTAAAGCTCATATGAAACAGAATCAAAAACATCGCCCCATATAGAATAAGCCCGCCCAGCAAAATCGCTTTTTTTCTTGCCTTTTTCTTTATCAGCCTCGATGCAAAGTAGTAGGCAAAGAAGGAAACAGCTGAGTTGACGAGGCCAAATGTGCCAAGGGCAAGTTCGCTGTTTGTCTCAATAAATACAAATACACTGATTAAAAAGACAAAAATCCCTTCTCTCAAACCCTGAAAAAAATGCGCATTCGTAATTCTCCGCCAGTTCATATTGCTATGGCGCTCTCCAAACACTTTGCTCAGCATAAAACGGCCCTTTGATTCTCTCCGCTTTAAAAAAAAGCTCATTACGACAGCCAAGGCAAATAAACTGAGGGAGAGACTGAAAATCACTGTGTAACCCGTATTATTTTCAAGCCTTGAGATAACGAATCCCGCTACAATCGGACCGATCATTCCCGCAGAGGAAGACAGAATGCCCATAAATCCGTTGAAAAAGTCTCGCGTCTCCGGCTCTGTTATTTCAAAAGTCAGCACGTTAAACGCAAGCCAATAAAAGCCATACCCCACCCCGAGCACTGCGCCGATCAGTACGAGCCGGCTGGCCGCCGTTTCTCCGGCTAAAAGCACACTTAAATAAAAGGCAGCTAAAAAAATGACGCCGAACCTTAAAATGAACACCCTGTCTATTTTTTTGGCTAACCGCCCAGCCAAATAAAAGGTTATCGGCTGCATTGTCACAATGGATAAATTGTATATCGCCAAATCAATAAATTTCCCTGACTGCTTCCAAAGATACACATTAACAAATGTATTCGACAGTGCAATTCCCAGCGAGTAAAGCCCGCCTATGGTCAGCAGAAAGAGTAATCCTTTGTTTACCTCTACATCGCCAATCACTTTTTTTAGTTTGCTCATTACTGACTCCCCTTTACTATCCCTTAGTCTGTCTCACTCAAACCGAGATATGTAAAAAGAAGACATAAAAAAACAAGGCCCTATATTGAGGACCTTGTTTGTGACATTATTTTGCTTCGCTGTATAGACGAGCCACTTCGTCCCAGTTCACAACATTCCAGAACGCTGAAATGTAGTCAGGACGGCGGTTTTGATAGTTAAGGTAGTAAGCATGCTCCCAAACGTCAAGACCTAAGATAGGCGTTTTGCCTTCAGAAAGCGGAGAATCTTGGTTTGGCGTGCTTGTGATTTCAAGTTTGCCGTTGTTCACAACAAGCCATGCCCAGCCAGAACCGAAGCGTCCAGCTGCTGCAGCTGCGAATTGCTCTTTGAATTTGTCAAAGCTTCCAAATACACTGTTGATCTCGTCAGCAAGCGCGCCAGTCGGCTCGCCTCCGCCGTTTGGAGATAATAGTGTCCAGAATAATTTGTGGTTCGCGTGTCCACCGCCGTTGTTGCGGACTGCAGTGCGGATGTTTTCAGGAACAGCATTAAGGTCTGCAACAAGCTCTTCAACTGATTTGTTTGCAAGAGCAGTGTTTCCTTCAACCGCTTTGTTTAAATTTGTCACGTATGTGTTGTGGTGTTTCGTATGGTGAATAGTCATAGTTTCCTTGTCGATATGCGGTTCTAAAGCATCGTACGCATAAGGTAATTCTGGAAGTTCGTAAGCCATGATAATTCCTCCTTAATATATATGTACTGAAATGCCGCTTCACAGCGAGCCTTTCTTCATTCAATGTAACAAAAGAATGCTTTGTAATCAATGAAAATGCTCACATTTTGGCTCATTTCAGCGGACATATTTCACTTTAACCGATAATCCGCCCCATTAAACCTGCTGCCCGACATTCTTATAGGACCGTCCACAAAAAATATCCGATCATCAAAAGCTGGATGATACCCTTAGCAATAACCCCTGTTAAAAAGCCAATGAGCGAGCCAAGACCGATTTTAAACGCTGACTTTAAGTCCTTTTGATGGACGATAAGTTCTGCACAAACTGCCCCGATAAACGGCCCTAATATGATCCCCGCAACTGGAATGACGAAAGGCCCGATTAATAAACCGATCGTGCTTCCCCATATGGCGGCTTTGCTTCCGCCGAACCTTTTTACTCCAAGCAGATTAGACACGTAATCTGCGGCGAATAATACTGCGGCAAAAACAGCTTCAACGAGCCAGAACATATAAGAATACGGACTGAATGAAAACAAAAATCCGTACAATACAAAGCCGGCAACAATAAATACTACACTCGGAATAACTGGGTACACCAGTCCGATAAAAGCGATGATAAATACCGCCGCAATCACCAGCCAATACAACAAATCCATAGCATCCATCCTCCCTTTTTACATCCATCTTCTTCATGTCTTCCTTGTATTCACACGCTTGCAACGATACAATAAGCAACATATATTAGTATAGCTAGGAAGTGAAGATAGTGAATGTATTTCAGCTTTTCATCAAAAGTACATACTCTCCCCGTGATATTGCAAAAACAAGATTTCAAGGAATCGGAAAAGCGATTCTTTATGTATTTTTGCTCTCTGTCCTTTTTGCAATTCCAACCGCTTATTACGTAAGCTCAGGGACAGTAAAATCAATGAACGGCTTTAAAACCGTTTTAAACAAAGATTTCCCTGATTTCACAATTTCAAACGGCAAACTTCAAACTGAGGAGAAAAAAGCCACGGAATCACAGGCAAATGGTTTCGTTATCGTGTTTGATCCGACAGACGCCTACGGTACCGAACAAATTGAAGCAAAGCAAAACGCGATTGGCATCCTTCAGAACAAATTTGTTTTGGCCATTGACGGACAAGCCCAAGAGATGCCTTACTCAATGATGCCATCTGAGTTAAAGAAAAAAGATGTCATTGCAGGTTTAAATCAAAATAAAGCGATGATTGTAACTGTTCTCTCAGCTCTCATTTTCCTCGTAACAGCCGCAGGAAAATTTATTGAAGTATCATTCTTAGCGCTTATCGGAGTAATCATTAAGAATTCACAGAAAAAACATCTGTCCTATCACCAGCTCTGGAAGCTTTCTGCCTATTCCATCACCCTATCGACTGTATTCTTTACAATCATGCGTGCGGTAGAAGTGACAGTTCCAAGTGAATTTTTGCTGAACTGGTTTGTCAACTTTGTCATCCTGTTTCTCGTTTTAAAAGAGATTCCTTCGAAAAAAATAATTAATAAAAATTAGAAAAATATTATTAATTTTCAACCTTTAAATAGAGAGTGTATTTAATAAAAAAGGATAGAATTCTTAAAGAGAAGGATAATAATTGCAATTTAAAAAGCTAGATGCCAATAGGCACCTAGCTTTTTAAATTTAAACTACCAACAAGTTAGAAATGGCTTCCGTTCTTCTTGATAATCATCAGCGCTATTCTATTATTATCTTTTTTGTGGGTTTATATATACAAATGCAGCTCCCTTAGCTTTTCCCTTATATACGGATAAACCTACTGCCCAAGGTGTTCCTGTCGGTTTTGGTAATTTACTGAAGTAAAACTTTTTGGTTGGAGTTCTACTTGAAAAGTACCCTGAATATTGCGGACCAATGTTCCCACCCTCAACTATAGATACACCAAAGTTCTTATAATTTAGTTTACCGCATTTACCATTTGTTTCAGCATAAGCATCAATAGATGTGGCACTCTTAGTATATGTATAAGCGTCTGTAATAACTCTTATTTTACAACCAGAGATACCGCTTACTGGCTGCCAACCACTACTTGCCGCCTCTGCCTTTTCTTTAGGTACCGCTACCAACGTTAACATGAGTAGCAAAATTAAAAACACTGAAAATTTTCCTTGCTTCATTTTTGGATCCTCCTTTAAACTATACTTAATTATCCTAACAAAACCATCGTTCATTGTAAATAATGGAATATAAACATTTATATTATAAAAGACCCTTTTTGTTCTAAATTTATACTTTTTCTCTCTGAAGACCATGTTTAAACGAAAAGATTCCTTCCAAAAAAGCTCCTGTATAACCCGAGACTGCCTTCGCAGTCTCTTTTCTTTTGTCATGAAACTAATTGGACAAGCATACTATGGTATAAATTTAGTATGCAGGAGGAAAAGCGATGAAGCGTCTCACTTTTGTATGCAGCATTGTTTTTATTCTATTTATTCTTTTTTATGATCTTAAAATTGGAACGATACCCATTGAGGACCTCCCTGTCTATGAAGCATCAGCAAAAACGGCTGTACAAGAACCAGCGTATAAAACGGTGAAGGTAAAGCCGGGTGACACGGTTATGTCAATTGTCGGATCAGCAGGTTCTCCCGACGACATTGTAAAGGATTTTGAAGCACTGAATCCGAATGTGAAAGCTAACACCATTCAAGCTGGAACAGCGTACAAATTCCCGGTCTATCCTTAATTAACGTTAATTTCTTGTCAGTTCGGCGAAGACACTGTTACAATGTAATTTGTAAAATAAATTCACATAAACCATACTAGAATTGTTATATCTAGAAGCGGCAACTACAATTAAGGAGCGATTGCAAGTGAGTGAAATCACACATCGTACAAAAACGCGTCCCGTCAAAGTGGGACCTTTAACAATAGGCGGCAACAATGAAGTTGTCATCCAAAGCATGACAACAACAAAAACACATGATGTAGAAGCAACGGTTGCGGAAATTAACCGTTTGGCTGAAGCCGGATGCCAAATCGTCCGGGTAGCATGTCCGGATGAACGGGCAGCAAACGCCATTGCGGATATTAAAAAACGCATTTCCATTCCGCTCGTTGTTGACATACATTTCGATTATAAACTTGCGTTAAAAGCCATTGAAGGCGGCGCAGATAAAATCCGAATCAACCCTGGCAACATCGGCCGCCGCGAAAAAGTCGAAGCGGTCGTTAAAGCGGCTAAAGAAAAAGGGATTCCGATCAGAATCGGAGTTAACGCTGGTTCACTTGAAAAACGGATTTTAGAAAAATACGGTTATCCGACAGCCGACGGAATGGTTGAAAGCGCACTTCATCACATTAAAATTCTTGAAGATCTTGACTTTCACGATATTATTGTCAGCATGAAGGCATCTGACGTCAACCTTGCGATCGAGGCCTATGAAAAAGCGTCGAAAGCATTTGATTACCCTCTACACCTCGGGATCACAGAATCAGGTACGCTGTTTGCCGGCACAGTTAAGAGCGCCGCAGGACTAGGCGCGATTTTAAGCAAGGGCATCGGAAACACCTTGCGTATTTCATTAAGCGCAGATCCTGTGGAAGAGGTAAAAGTAGCAAGAGAGCTTCTGAAATCTTTCGGCTTAGCCTCCAATGCTGCCACACTCATCTCATGTCCGACTTGCGGCCGTATTGAGATTGATTTGATCAGCATCGCCAATGAAGTGGAAGAATATATTTCTAAAATTAAAGCGCCGATTAAAGTCGCTGTTCTCGGCTGTGCAGTAAACGGACCTGGTGAAGCCAGAGAAGCTGATATTGGTATCGCCGGAGCACGCGGTGAAGGGCTGTTATTCCGGAAGGGGAAAATTGTCCGTAAGGTTCCAGAGGAAACAATGGTAGAGGAACTCAAGAAAGAAATCGACATTCTTGCTGAGGAACACTATGCAAAACTTGAAGCTGAAAAAGCAAAATCAAAAGAAGAGACACAAAAAGCTTGACGGGAACCCGTCAAGCTTTTTGTGTTAGAAAAATGGAATAATAAATATTCCAAGCACTAATGAGACGATACCGATACCCATCGCCCAAGCTCCAAGGCCCTGAGCGCCTCTTCTTCTTGCGATATAGCCGACAATAATACCGGCAGCTCCCAATAAAACAGGCAGTACAAACAATGAAATAATGGACAAGGCTAAAGCAATATACCCTATTCCCCGTCCTTCATTGACATTGCCGCCGCTGCGGTCATTGTCTTGGTCATTGCTGCGGTCAGCAGCACGGTAAGGCTCTGCGATTTCAGCAGCCGTTTCCTCAAAAAAACCATCATTGTCACGGGTTATATTTGTTCCTTCAGAACCATGATCAACATAGTAGCCGTTGTTATCACGTTTTTCGTAATCGTTTGCCACCTTCAATTCCCCCTTCTGTTTTTATTAAAGGAGCTTTTATAGTTTGATCTATTTTGCCTGATTCATGTTTGCTAAACTTTTCTGTTAATGTCAATTGTTTATGTTACACTTGAAGGGATGAAACTGAAGGAGTGTGGGCATGTTACGCTTAGGAATAGATATTGACGGCACAATTACGGCTCAGGATACATTCGTCCCTTATTTAAACCGCTCGTTTAATCTTTCCATTTCATTAAACGATATGACGGATTATGATTTAACAAAGCTGTTAAACATTACGCAGGAAGAATTTTGGGATTGGATGAATCAAAATGAAGCAATCATATATAAGGAAGCATTGCTTGCACAGCATGCAAAACAGTCACTTGACCTCCTCAAAGAGGAGCACAAGCTAATTTATATTACAGCAAGACGGACTCATTTAACTGATATTACCTATGAATGGTTTGACAGACAAAATATTCACTACGACCACATCGAACTTGTTGGCGGCCATCATAAAGTTGAGGCAGTCAAAAATCACAACATCGACTTGTTTTTTGAAGATCATCACGGAAACGCGATGATGATCGCGAAAGAAGCTGGTATCCCGGTGATTTTGTTCAATTCCCCTTATAATCAGCTTCCGATTGATTCAAACATCATCAGAGTAAACAACTGGCTAGAAGCCGTTCAATGGATAAATAACAACAAATATCACTTCATACGTGTCAATAACTGAAAAAGGAGCCAAATTGGGCTCCTTTTTCTCATATATATGCAATTATGCAGTCGTGTTTTCTTGGTTTTCCGCTGTACAATCAGGGCATGTGCCGTAAATCTCAAATTTATGCCCGCTAACCTGATAACCATCCAAATCATCACAAAGCTTGTCCATCGGACATGATTCAATTTCCTTTGTTTTACCGCACGCCAGACAAATAAAGTGATGGTGATGATGGGTAAATGAACACTTAAATCTGAAGAGCTTTTCACCGGACAGCTCGGTTGTTTCCAAAATACCAAGTTCTTCATATAAAGAAAGGTTTCTGTAGATTGTATCAAAGCTTAAGCCGGGATAATCATCATTTAATGCAGACAGTACGTTTTTAGCGGTAAGATATCTGTCTGAATCAGCAAAAAGCTGCAGCATATCCTCCCGTTTGTTTGTATATTTATATCCGTTTTCTTTCAGTAGGTTCAGCGCTTCTTGTACGTTCATGAAGGTTCCCCCTTTTCGCTTTGCTTAAGAACGTATCACACACATGTATTGAAAAAGAAAATGGAGCTGTCTGACCCAGCAAGCCATTTTCTTTACTGCAGGTAAAATTATACCCATAAAATGAATAAAAGTAAATGAAAGCCTAGTGGATTGCGTTTTTGAATTTCCCGCCTCTCGTTTCATGAGTATTCATAATTGTTATGAATGCATTTTGATCGACTTCAAACACGATCGATTTTAGCTTAGTCACTTCCAGCCTTGTGACAACCGCGTAAATCACGTCCTTTTCTTCGTCCGTATATCCGCCTTTCCCCTTCAGCTTGGTTGTTCCGCGACCGAGACGGTGCAAAATCGCGTCGGAAATCTCATCATACTGGTCAGACACGATAATGACAGCTTTTGTTTCATCAAGTCCCTGGATCACAGCATCAATGGTTTTCATCGCAATATAATAAGTCATGAAAGAGTACATCGCTTGCTCAGGACCAAACACAAAAACAGCCCAAATGAAAATGAATACATTGATGAGCATAACAAACTCACCTACTGAAAACGGCAGCTTTTTCGTCAGCAAAATACCGAGAATTTCTGTACCATCCATCGAACCTCCGTTTCGAATAACGAGGCCGACGCCAAAGCCGAGTAAAAGACCTCCGAACACAGTGGCCAATATAGGCTGAGTTGTAATGGCTTCTACATGGTGAAGCGAGGATTCAATAACGGCAAGCCCCACAATTCCAATCATCGTAGAGACAAGGAAGGTCTTACCGATATATTTATATCCGAAGATCATAAAAGGAATATTTAACATGACAACAAATAAAGCGAAATTCAGAATTGGGGTTGACATAAAGAGGTGGTCTAATATAAGTGATACACCGATGATCCCGCCATCAATAAAATCGTTGGGGATTAAAAATAATTCGATACTTACAGCCGCACATGCAGCTCCTGACAGAATCATGAAGACCCTGAAAATAAAGCGGGAAAATGTTTCTCTCTTATGTTGTTTTGTTGGGGTCATAAAATCTCCTTTCCTGCAATAACTATTTTAAATACATTATAAATCTATTTTACCATTAAACACTGACACATTTTACTGATTTGCCCATACATTAAGTCTGGAGGTGGAATGGTCGATGATTTTATTTCAAAAAATTATTTTGCAGCGGCTTAATCAGGCTACTGCTGACGATTTGCTGAAGTACTCAAAACAATACGGAATCAGTTTAACAAGACCGCAGGCCATTGAAGTAGCAAACCTATTATACGGAAAAAATGTGAACATTTTTAATGAGAGTGAACGAATGCGGCTGCTAAAACAAGTAGAGGCAATTACATCAAAAGAAACAGCTCAAACTGTTAACGAACTTTTCAAACAATTTACAACCTAAAAAAATGGGGGAATTATCCCCCATTTTTTTATTGCTGTAAAATCTTTTCGAGCAATGTGTCATCAAATTGTTTTTCTTTCAGCATTTCAATCTCAAAACGGTATGGCGGTTTTTTATTCTTTTTATCTTCACCGACATACGGTGTTTCAAGGATTTTTGGAATGTCTTTCAACTGCTCATGGTGAACAACATATTGCAATGCGTCAAATCCAATTTCACCAAAGCCAATGTTTTCATGGCGGTCTTTTCTTGCGCCTTTGACATTTTTGCTGTCATTGATATGAAGCACTTTAATACGGTCAATGCCGATGATTTTATCGAACTCATTCAGCACACCGTCAAAGTCTTCGATAATGTTATATCCAGCATCATGTGTATGGCACGTATCAAAGCACACTGAAAGATGCTCATTATGAGTAACGCCATCAATAATCTGTGCAAGCTCATCAAAGCTTCTGCCGCATTCTGACCCTTTTCCTGCCATTGTTTCTAATGCAATCTGGACATTTTGATTCGGATCAATCACTTCATTTAAGCCTTCAATAATTTTTTTGATGCCTGCTTCAGCTCCCGCTCCTACGTGAGCGCCCGGGTGAAGGACAATTTGCTTCGCTCCGATGGCCGCTGTCCGTTCAATTTCAGAACGAAGAAAATCGACACCAAGCTCAAAAGTTGACGGATTTGTCGTGTTGCCAATATTAATAATATAAGGCGCGTGTACGATAATTTCGTCAATGCCGTTTTCTTGCATGTGTGCCCGGCCCGCTTCTATATTTAAGTCTTCAATTTTCTTTCGGCGCGTATTTTGCGGTGCGCCTGTATAGATCATAAACGTGTTCGCCCCATAAGAGACTGCTTCCTGGCTAGCAGCAAGAAGCATATGTTTTCCGCTCATCGAGACGTGTGAGCCTATTCTCAACAACAGGTTCCCCTACTTTCTTTTTTTAGATTGGTTTCTTCTCTGTTTTTTCTTGATTTTCTCCATCTCGTAGCTCATTTTCTTTTTATATCCAGGCTTAACCTTCTTCGGCTTTTTCACGAGACGATGCGCAATTTCATCCGCTTCGTTAGACGTTTTTTTGCGTTTTTTTCGGCGCTGGCGGTCATCGCCTTTTTTCCACTCGCCCTTTTCAAGCTCTAAGTAATCAAATTCGATGCCCATTTTCTCAAGTCTGGCTAAAGCATCCTCATCAGAAAGCTCGTAAATGGTCATCGCTTGCCCCGATGAACCGGCGCGAGCGGTTCTGCCCACACGGTGAACATAGAAATCGAGATCATCCGGCAGCTCATAGTTGATAACATGACTGACACCTTTAATATCAATGCCTCTTGCAGCAAGGTCAGTTGCAATGACATAAGTGAATTCCAAATCATTGATCTGCTTCATGACTTTTTTCCGTTCACGAGGCGTTAATCCGCCGTGCAGCAGCCCGATTTTCATACCTTTTCCAGTTAGATATTGAGCGATATGGTCAGCAGTGTTTTTCGTATTAGCAAACACAATGCCCAAGTATGGATTCAGATGAGACATGATATCAAAAAGGAGCTTGTCCTTGTCACGATGTTTCGAAGGAATGAGAATATGCTCGATTTTCGCAGCTGTCACCTGTTTTGGCTCTACGTGGGCGTACTTCGGATTTTCCATGTATTTTTTCAAAAATGGTTTCAGCTTTTCCGGAATCGTCGCTGAGAACACAAGCATCTGCAGGTCCTCAGGCATGCGGGAACCAATGTAATCTACATCTGCAATAAATCCCATGTCCAGCATTAAATCCGCTTCATCAATGACGAGAGATTCCGCTTTATGAACACTTAACGCCTGTTCTTTGATTAAATCGGCAATCCGTCCGGGCGTACCGACAACAAGATGCGGCTGTATCTTCAGTTTATCAATCGATTTTTGTTTATCTGTGCCCCCGATAAAACATTTCGAGCGAATCTGGCTGCCTTCCTCACCCTGTGTGATTTTAAGCGCTTCCTGATGAATCTGGTTGGCAAGCTCTCTTGTCGGAGCCGTAATGACAACCTGAACGACATCCTTGGCAGGATCAATTTTGTTTAATAAAGGCAGTAAATAAGCGTGCGTCTTTCCGGTTCCCGTCTGGGATTGGCCAATGACGCTTTCTTTTTTTAACACTGCAGGAATCAGCCTTTTCTGAATATCAGTCGGTTCGTAAAAACCAAGGCGATGTACTGCATCTATAATAAACGGTTTCAATTCATAAAGTTCAAATTTGGTTTCTTTCATTTTTCCCAGCTCCTTAAAGCGGCACATTATGTGTCCATCATCACATTATACCCGATTTTGCATAAAAACACCACGTTTGCAAGGCGTTTGTTTTATTCAGTTATATAAAGCAAATACCGCAGCCCATGCATATTCTAATAGCAGAGAGAGCTGAAAGGAGGTACAAGTATGTTTTCACCACAGCAGCCGATGAGAAATTATCCGCAGCCCGGACCGCCCCGCCCCATGCCAAATCAGCAAATGATGGGCAGAAGACCGCCTAATATGCGAAGACCTTCATTTGGACCGCAGCAGCAGGGTTTTCAGCAATCCGGACAATTTCTTCCTCAGGCAAATGCCGGAGCGAGAAATGGTGCGGGCGGAGGCTTAAAAGGGATGCTTTCAAGGTTCTTACCCGGCGGAGGAGGCGCTGGCGGCGCGGGAGCTCCAGGAGCAGGCGCAGCAGCGAGTGGAGGAGCTGGTCTGCAAGGCATTCAAAATATCGCCAATCCTGCTTCTTTATCCAGCATGCTCGGGAATGTGCAAAAAGTGCTCGGCATGGCGCAGCAAGTCACTCCTATGATCCAGCAGTACGGCCCATTAGTCCGCAATCTGCCGGCAATGATGAAGCTGTATAGCCAATTAAATAAAAGTGATGATACAGAGAGCAATGAGGAAAATGAAAATCAAACAGATTCAGAAGAAACCTCAGAAACAGAGAACGAGGCTGAAGCAAAAACCTCAGATGGGAACAAAAAAAAACAACCAAAAAGTTCTTCTCTGCCCAAACAATCAAAAACATCTGACAGGAAAGAACAAAAATCAAAAACATCTGCCCCGAAGAAAAATGAAGCTGCCTCTCCTTCTCCGAAAAGAACATCAGGCAGTTCAAAGCCGAGATTATATATTTAACATTCTTTGATATCTGAAGTGAGATTGGCTATAATGAGATCAGAAGAATGCAAGAATAGAGCCGTTTGATTACGGCTTTTTATATTGCCTTTACCTACTTCAGTATTGGAGGATAACCGAAAATGGACGTAATTAAAATTTCGCCGCGCGGCTATTGCTATGGCGTTGTTGATGCTATGGTCATCGCCAAAAACGCGGCACTAGATAAAAGCTTGCCAAGACCCATCTATATACTCGGGATGATTGTTCATAATAAACACGTCACTGATGCATTTGAAGAGGAAGGAATCTTTACTTTAGACGGTGCTAATCGTCTGGATATCCTGAAGCAGGTTGAAAAAGGAACTGTTATTTTCACTGCGCATGGTGTTTCTCCCGAAGTCCGAAGAATCGCTGAGGAAAAAGGATTAGTCGCAATTGATGCTACATGTCCGGATGTGACGAAAACTCACAATTTAATTCTAGAGATGAAAGAAAAAGGTTATCACGTGATCTATGTCGGCAAAAAAGGGCATCCGGAGCCTGAAGGAGCCGTTGGCGTAGCGCCTGAGATCGTTCACTTAGTTGAAACAGAAGAAGATGTGAAAAACCTTGATATCCAAGCAGAGAAATTAATCGTGACCAATCAAACAACGATGTCTCAATGGGATGTTCACGACATCATGGAGCTTGTCAAAGAGAAATATCCTCATGTTGAATATCACCAAGAGATTTGCCTCGCTACTCAAGTACGGCAGGAAGCTGTATCAGAACAGGCGAAAAAAGCGGACTTAACAATCGTTGTCGGCGACCCGAAAAGCAACAATTCCAATAGGCTCGCTCAAGTGTCAGAGGAAATAGCCGGCACAAAAGCATACCGAATCGGCGACCTAAGCGAATTAAAGCTCGAATGGCTGAAAGGCGTTAATACCGTTGCAGTTACTGCGGGGGCATCAACACCAACACCGATCACAAAAGAAGTCATTCGTTTTTTGGAGCAGTATGAGCATGAAGATCAATCAACTTGGACAACGGAACACAATGTACCGCTCAAAAAAATACTCCCGAAAGTAAAAGCAAAAAACTGAGGCTGTGTAAGCCTCAGTTTTTTTATAGAAATGTAAATGGATTTGTATCTGCTTCAGAAGCAAAGATATTCACGTCCAGCTTGTTATCCTTGCACATTGTTGTCAGTTTTTTTGTGACGCCTTCTTTCATGATTTTTTCCGCGTAATGGCCTGGATCAACAACATTCAGGCCTAGCATCATCGCATCATGAGCCACATGGAAGTATAAATCTCCTGTAACGTAAACATCGGCGCCCTTTCGTTTCGCATGATGAATATACTTGTTTCCATCTCCGCCAAGAACAGCTACCTTCTTCACTATGCTGTCAGCTTCACCCACCATTCTGACACCATTCATTTCAAGCTTGTCTTTCACAAATAAAGCGAATTCCTTCAGTGTCATCTCATTTTTAAGTGTTCCAACACGGCCAAGCCCTTTTTCGGCAGGAGACTGTTCGACAGGATAGATGTCGTAAGCGACTTCTTCATATGGATGGCTTTTTATCATTGCATTTATAACGGCTTTTTCGATGCTTTTAGGAAACACAGTCTCTAGCCTAACTTCATGAACAAGCTCAAGCTCTCCCACTTCACCGATAAAAGGCTTGGCGCCGTCCAACGGCTTAAAGCTGCCGATTCCTTCAGATGAAAATGCGCAATGGCTGTATTCGCCGATATGGCCGGCTCCTGCATTTCCAAGTGCTGTTCTCACCTGCTCTTCATATTCCTTCGGCACGTACACGGCCAGCTTTTTCAGAGGATCAGTATAAGTAGGCACCATCACCTCCGTTTCAGTCAGCTCTAATGCTTCAGCAAGCAAATCATTTACGCCGCCGTCCGCAACGTCTAAATTTGTATGAGCTGCGTAAACAGCGATATCATGCTTTAAACACTTTTCAATTAACCTACCGGCAGGCTGATCTGTTGAAATATGTTTTAGCGGCCTGAAAATAGGCGGATGGTGTGCAATAATTAAATCAACCTCTTTTTCAATCGCTTCATCGATAACACTCTCCAACACATCTAGTGTAACCATCACGTTTTTAATCGGTTTGTTTAAGGTGCCGATTTGCAGGCCGATTTTGTCCCCTTCGACCGCATAGGCTTTCGGGGAAAATTGTTCAAACAGCTGGATAATCTGCTGCCCATTTACGCTTTTAGCCATGATCGATAACCTCCTTTAGCAGCTCTATTCGATCTGCGAGCTCCTTTAATTTCTGTTTATTTTGCTCTGTACTTGCAGCTCGGCTGATCTGTTCATAAATGTTTTGCGTGTGCTGAAGCTCTTGTGTCCATTTTTTCAAAAAGACAGCATTCTTTTCTTTTGCCAAGAAAGGGCCGACGAGCATCCCGGCTGATATAGAAATACCGGCATAAGCCGCATCTCTGTCTCCCGCTTCGGCGACAAGCACCTCATAGCACTTTCCGTCTTCTTCAAGGATCACTTCATCTGTCAGCGCATATCCTTCTTTATAAAGCCACTCTCTGATATGAACAGCATGAATATTCGGCTGTAAAATAAGCCGTTCCTTCCCCGTTAATTTGTCTTTACCCGCTTCTAAAATGTGAGCGATCAAAGACCCGCCCATTCCGGCAATCGTAATGGCATCGGCTTCACCTTTTTGTATGACTTCCAGGCCGTCTCCCTGCCTTACAGAAATGTGCGCGCTCAAGCCTGATTTTTCAACCTGCCGCTTGGCAGACAAAAACGGGCCGTCTGTTATTTCTCCGGCAATTGCCCCGCTGGCTTTATGATTCAGCACCGCATAACAAGGAAGGTAAGCGTGGTCAGACCCGATATCGGCCATCACCGCTCCATTCGGTATGTATTCCGCTACTGTTTGCAATCGTTTAGATAATTTTAATTCGTTCACTTGTCATCACAACTTTTCTCAATCATTTTTTCCTTTACTATCATATAAAAAATCAGCCCGGAATCCAAGCTGAGCGAATGATTTTCAGTTTATTTTCTTTTAATGCGTCTCTACACACGGCAGACAAAAATAAAAGGCTGTCGAGAACATCTCGGCGGCCTGAGAACGCATAAGGAGAAAAATAGAAAAATAGCATCTTTTATTTAATTTTTGACACCCACTCTGCCATATCATCCAGCTTATCGGCCGGAACAAGACCGGAAGGCATTCCATTACCGCCTTTTTCGATCTTTGTTTTAATTTCTGCGACATCTTTCTTATCCCCTACACCTTTTAAGCTCGGACCTGAAACACCTTCATAATTTTCCCCGTGGCACGCGATGCAGTTTGCCTTGTAAATATCCTCTGGTGAAGCGTTTGCATCGTCCTTTTCAGCAGACTTGCTTTCTCCGCCGCTTGCAATCTCCCGAGAGTCATCAAGCCCCTTTACTGATAAAAAGAAAGTTAGAGCAATTCCTAAAACAGCGATCAGTAAAAATGGAATAAGCGGGTTCCATTTCATTTCCCTTCCCCCTTTTTGATCCTTTCCCCTATGTAAACACTTCTAATTCTAACTTATTTTAACAAAAAGTAAATGGATTGCTATACAAAAGTTTTTTATTCACACTTTATACAAAATTGAATAGAAACATGCCTATTTCTCTGATATCCTTTTTGTTCTATTGTATAATGTATTGTATACGCTTACAATAGAAAATATGGAATCTTATTTTTAAATTTTTCATCACAATGTCCATTTGCAAATGACATCATTTTTCAGTAAAATAAAGGCATATTATCCATATATCTTTTTAAAAAAAGAAGAACGGATCTGCAAGACCCGTTCTATCCTATTCGAGGAAATCTTTCAAACGTTTACTTCTGCTAGGATGTCTCAGTTTCCGCAACGCTTTGGCTTCGATTTGTCGAATACGCTCTCTCGTTACTCCAAATACCTTGCCGACCTCTTCTAATGTTCTTGTACGGCCGTCATCAAGACCGAATCGAAGACGCAATACATTTTCTTCACGATCAGTTAACGTATCAAGTACATCTTCCAGCTGCTCTTTCAATAGCTCATATGCGGCATGATCTGAAGGTGAAGTTGCTTCTTGGTCTTCAATGAAATCACCAAGATGCGAGTCATCCTCTTCACCGATCGGTGTTTCCAGCGATACCGGCTCTTGTGCAATCTTTAAGATTTCGCGTACTTTTTCAGGTGTTAAATCCATATCTTCCGCAATTTCTTCAGGTGTTGGTTCTCTGCCTAAATCTTGCAGTAATTGACGCTGCACACGGATTAATTTATTAATGGTTTCAACCATATGAACGGGAATCCGTATCGTTCTCGCCTGATCGGCAATGGCCCGGGTAATCGCCTGTCTGATCCACCACGTGGCATACGTACTGAATTTATAACCTTTACGGTAATCAAATTTTTCAACGGCTTTCATCAGACCCATGTTGCCTTCCTGGATCAGGTCAAGGAACAGCATACCGCGTCCGACATACCGTTTTGCGATACTGACAACAAGGCGCAGGTTCGCTTCAGCCAATCTGCGTTTAGATTCTTCGTCACCCTCTTCAATCTTTTGAGCGTAGGCGATCTCTTCTTTTGCAGAAAGAAGGTTAACCCGGCCAATTTCCTTTAGATACATACGAACTGGGTCATTGATTTTGACGCCAGGCGGTACACTTAGGTCATTAAGGTCAAATTCTTCTTCGGCTTTGGCAAGCTGCTGAATATTAGGATCTTCTGTTTCTTCATTCTCACTAATTAATTCAACACCTTGTTCACCTAAAAATTCATAATACTCATCCATTTGGTCTGATTCAATTTCAAAGCTGGACATACGCTCTGCAATTTCTTCATATGTCAAAACACCACGTTTTTTACCAGACTCTGTTAATTGCTCTTTTACTTGGTCGAATGTTAATTCTGTCTCGTGGGTTTGTTTATCAGCCATTATGGATCCCTCCTTCCAAAGCTTGCAACGAATTCTATAAGCGGTATGATTCTTATTCGGTCCATTCAGGCGTTTTCTATGTGAACTGCCTTTAACAATGTGCGAATAATGAAATGACAATTCATGATGAGGTTAAGCGATCTATTTGCTCCTCCGCAAGGAATCATTGCCAATAAATGCTTCTCACCAGTTTTCCAGTTATTTTAAAGATCGGTTCAATGTAACGATTTCTTGAGCTAGAGAAGCAGCTCTTAAAAAATCTTTTTGCCTTTCGGCTTCGGCTCTTTCCGCCTCTTTTTCTTTTATCATTGACCAATTTCTTTGATTCAACACTTTTTTTACATAATCTGATAACTCGGCTTCGCTGAGCTCTTGATTAATTTGAAGCATTAATATATCAGACAAGAGCTGGCTTATATGATCATCCGTCACCCTGGCCATCAGATGCTGAGGCGTCAGCTCGGCACCCTCTTCATAAAAAGCGTATAGATAGGCGGCCAATGCGCGATGCTCATCAACGTTAAATTCAAAACCTACCCGGTCAATCACTTTTTTGATAACGCTCCGATCTCGAAGCATGTGGGCGAGTAACAGCCTTTCTGCATTTTCATACGCCGGACGCAGACGTTTTTGCCTTGCTTTTGTCGTCAGATGCGCTCGCCGCGTTTTCGTTTCACCGCCATTTTCAGCAGGTTTGTTTTGCTTGCTGAAAACAGACAGTTGCTCGGTTAAAGACTCCTGTGAAAGCGAAAACTCTGAAGCAAGCTGTTTTACATACACTTCCTGCTCAAGAGACCCTGAAAGCGTGCTGATTTCTTTCAGTACGTCTTTAATGTAAGCTAAGCGATCGCCTTCATCGGACAGGTTCTTTCCCTTTCGGAAATATTGCATCTTGAACGCCATAACGGTAACACTGGCGTCGATAATGTCATTTTTAAATTTTTCCCCGCCGAACTTTTTGATGTAATCGTCAGGGTCCAATCCGTCAGGAATCATTGCAACTCTGACTTTACAGCCTTTATTTTGCAGAAGCTCTGAAGCTTTTAAGGTGGCTTCATAACCGGCTTTATCAGAGTCATAGCAAAGAATGATTTCTTCGACATTTCTTCTTAGGATCTTGACATGCTCATCTGTCAGAGACGTTCCCATCGTGGCTATGCTTTCTTTTACACCCGAGCTTACGGCCGATATGACATCGGCAAATCCTTCAAATAAGACTGCTCTTTCCTGCTTTCTGATATGAAGGCGGGCCTTATAAAAATTGTAAAGCAGTTTACTTTTATGAAAGAGCGGTGTTTCAGGACTGTTCATATACTTAGGCTGCTGGCTGCCAAGAGCCCTGCCTGAGAAAGCAACAACAGCCCCGTGATGATCATGGATCGGAAACATGACGCGGTTTCTGAAGCGGTCAAAATATCCGCTTCCGTCTTCGCGTCTGATCAGGAGACCCGCTTTTTCCATTTGCGCCTCGCTAAAGCCTCTCTTTACGAGAAATTTTGTGATGAAGTCCCAAGAATCAAGAGCATAGCCGATCTGAAATTCATCAATCAGCTCTTTCGTAAAGCCCCTGGAAAGCAGATAATCCAGTGCCTCTTGACCTTCTTTTGTATTTATTAACAAATGATGGTAAAATTTCTTCAAGAGCTCATGAGCCTCAGCCATTTTTTGTTCTCCAGAAGATTCTGGCCGGGCTCCGGAATGGACTGTTATATCATCTGGAAAATCAATTTGGTATTTGTCAGCAAGGTGAGAAACCGACTCGGCAAATGAATAGCCTTCCATCTGCCTTAAAAAAGAGAAAACATTGCCGCCCGCTCCGCAGCCGAAGCAATGAAAAATCTGTTTGTCGGGCGATACGGAAAACGAAGGTGTGCTTTCTCCATGAAAAGGACAGAGTCCAAAGTAGTTTCGGCCTTGCTTCTTTAATTGAACATAATCACCTATGACTTCAACGATATCTGCCGACTTTTGCACCTGATCTACAATTTCATCTGGTATCCGATTTCCCATCTTATAACACTCCGTCGTACATTATTCGATGCTTTAGTGCAAAATCCCTTCATCGTTCGACAGGATTTTTTGCAGCAGTGTAATAAATCGTTCTCGATCTTCTTTATTCAATTTTTTAGGCCCTTTGGCGTATATGCCTTTTCTCCTTTGTTTACCGGAAAAATGACGGCTCTCAAGAGCAAAATCAATCGTGCCTTCTTTGTAAAGACGCCCTCTTTCCGACATGACGGAGACATTTCTGTTCAACAGCAGGGATGCTAATCCGATGTCCTGCGTCACGACAATATCTCCCGGTTTTACGTGATTTGCGATATATAAATCAGCAGCTTCTTTATGAGGATCAACATACTTCCATTTTTCTTCATTGCTTCTGGAAAGCTGATAATGTTCAAATGAAGCGACAAAAAGAACTTGAACTTCATACTCGGATGCTGTTTGTAAAATTTCATCTTTTACCGGACAAGCATCTGCATCGACAAAAATCGTCTTTTCTTGTTCATTAAGAAGAGTAATTCTCCATCCCTCCATTAAACTCCTGCATAAAAGCAAGCAAAATCGCACATCCTTTATCATTGCGGACGTATATGAATTTGTCGAAAAATTTTCAGGAGAAATTCTTGACATCTTACCCATAATAGTTTATTCGTATCACACGAACCTTAAACCTAAAATTAATCATTTTATCACAATTTTTTATTATAATACAAACTTCACAAAGATGCTATTGTTTTTCATTATTCCCTTTTGGCATAGCCAAAAACCCAGGATAGAGCGTCCTGAGTTACATGTTTTTTGTTTTGAGATGATGGATAATATTTGCTGTTTCTTCAACCGCTTTATTTGAAACATCAACAACCTGGCACCCGATCCGATCCACAATCTTTTCGAAATATTCCAGTTCCTCTTTGATTCTGTTGATATTTGCATAGATTGCTTTGTCATTAAGCCCGAGTGATTTTAACCGTTCTTTTCTGATATGATTCAGTTTATCCGGGCTAATCTTTAAGCCGATGCATTTTTTCGGATCAACGTTAAAGAGTTCTTCCGGCGGGTCCACCTCGGGAACAATCGGAACATTGGCAACCTTCAGGCGCTTGTGGGCTAGGTATTGCGACAGCGGTGTTTTAGACGTTCTCGATACGCCGATCAAAACGATATCAGCTTTTAAAATCCCTCTAGGATCACGTCCATCATCGTATTTAACTGCAAACTCGATGGCCTCCACTTTTTTGAAATAGTCTTCATCAAGCTGGCGCACCCGCCCCGGTTCGTATTTCGCTGTTAAACCGTAGGCTGTTTCCATTTTATCAATTAACGGGCCGATAATATCATAATATAAAACATTTGCTTTTTCCGCTTCGGCAATCAAATATTCTCTGATTTCCGGCACCACGAGTGTAAAACAAATAATGCCGCCGTCTGTCTTTGCAAGTGAAATCACTTCATTGATAGTGCCTATATCTTCAACATAAGGTATTCTTCTTACATGTGTATCGTCCGCTGAACCGTTAAATTGGCTGAGCGCTGCTTTCACTACCAATTCAGCCGTTTCACCGACGGAATCCGATACAACATAGATGATGCGGTTATTCATATTATCCCCCCGTAGTTTGCGATCTTATAGGATTTCATTTTCAGATAAACTGACAAGTATTTTTGTCATATTTGTTTTTGTCACTCTGCCGATTACTTCAAAGCCTTTATCGGTATCTTTGATGACAGGCAGTGCATCAATTTGTTTTTCTATCAAGTGCTTTGCAATGTCCATTACATAATCCTCGCGTCTGCACACTGTAATATTCGGCATCCTTGTCATGATGATGTGAACTGGGACAGATGTAAGCTCCTGCTGGCCTATGCTCGCTCTCAGCAAGTCTTTTCGTGAAAGCACCCCGACTAAAACAGCATCGCGGTCCACCACAAACAGAGTACCTACATCTTCTAAAAACATGGTGCAAATCGCATCGTACACAGAAACATTTTCATGAATCACGACGGGGATAGATTGAAAGTCTTTCACCTGAAGCTTTTTGAGTTTATCTGCCAAAAGCTGGGTGCCGGTTTTCCCAGTGTAGAAATAACCGACTCTCGGGCGCGCCTCGAGGAATCCTGACATGGTGAGTATGGCTAAATCCGGACGCAATGTTGCCCTGGTAAGGTTCAGCTTTTCTGCAATATGCTCCCCTGTAATCGGCCCGTTTTCTTTTACAATCTGCAAAATATGTTCTTGCCGTTTATTTAGTTCGATCGTACTCACCACCTTTTCACTTCATATCTATGTAAAGAAATAATAATCCATATTATATCGTAAATATCTTGTAATCAAACAAAAAAACTCATAAATGGGGAAAAGACGATTGCCGATCACACAGCAACCGCCTTTTCTCTCTTTATTTTACAATAAGGGCATTCATATTCGCAAAGGACTTGATCTCATCCGCCAAGCTTACCATTTGCGCCAAACGGTTTGCCTTTAATGTCTCATTATCTGCTATAACCATTGTATGATCGAAGTAAGCATCGATCGGTTCTTTTAAGGCTGCAAGTGAAGCAAGCGCCGCCTCGTAATCTTTTTTGCTGAAGCTTTCCTGCAGATTTTGCTTCGCTGTTTGGTAGGCAACAAACAGTTTTGCCTCGTATTCATTTTCAAACAGATCAGGCTGAATGTCTCCGCGGACTCCTTTTTTGCTGATAGAGATCACTCGGCCTAATGCTTCAGCTGTTTCCTTAAAGCCAGGTGCACCAAGCTTTTGTTCCAGAACTTGTGCTTTGTGCAGCGCTGAGTACGGCTCAAGCTCAGAGCTTTCTAGCACGGCGTCGATGACATCGTGTCTGATCTGTTCAGCATTCAAGACATATTTCAGACGCTGAGTGAAGAAATCCAGTAGTTCATTTTCTTTATCCGTTTGTACAAAAGTAAGAAGCTCTTCAAACGAAATTCCCCAGTTGCGGTCTAGAAGAATCGCAACAATACCGCTTGCTTGGCGGCGCAGCCCGTAAGGATCCTGAGAACCGGTCGGAATAACGCCGATAGAGAAGAATGAAACGATTGTATCAAGCTTATCCGCCATTGCTACAACAGCTCCAGTGAAAGTAGAAGGCGTTTCTCCTCCCGCTGATCTAGGCATATAGTGTTCGTTCACTGCCGCAGCCACAGCTTCATCTTCACCAAGCATTCTCGCATATTTTTCGCCCATAATCCCTTGAAGCTCAGGGAATTCATATATCATATGCGTGACAAGATCAAATTTAGAAATCTCAGCAGCCCGCTTCACATGTTTTAATGTAACTTCATCAGCCTGAAGACGGCCGGCAAGCTTTTCTGCGATTGAAGTGACTCTTCTAACCTTATCAGCAAGAGAACCAAGCTCTTCATGAAAAACAATGTTTTCAAGCTTCTTCACGTTTGCATCAATGTTTAGTTTCTGATCTTCCTTGTAGAAGAATGAAGCATCAGATAGACGCGCGCGCAGCACTTTTTCATTGCCTCGGGCCACATTTTCGATCGCGTGGCTGTTCCCGTTTCGGACTGTGATAAAGTGAGGCAGCAAATCACCGTTCTTGTCTTTGACAGGGAAGTAGCGCTGATGCTCTTTCATTGTCGTGACAAGCACTTCCTCAGGAATTGACAGAAACTCAGATTCAAATGAACCGTAAAGAGCTGTCGGGTATTCTACTAAATGATTCACTTCATCAAGTAGATCTTCGTCAACTGGAATACTCCAATTGTTTTCTGCAGCCATTGCTTCCAGCTGAGATTGAATCATTTGTTTCCGAAGGTTAGGATCTGCAATAACGTGCTGTTCTAACAGCTGCTCTTCATAAGCTGAAGGTGATTCAATTGACACTTCATGTCCAAGAAAACGGTGTCCTTGTGTTGTACGTCCAGACTCAACGTTTGTGATCGAAAATGGAATGACATCCTGTCCAAATAAAGCGACAATCCATTTGATTGGCCGGATATAACGCAAATCTTCATTTCCCCAGCGCATATTTTTCGGGAAATGCAAGCTTGTAACTAAGCCGCTCAGTTCCGGCAGAAGCGATTTCGTTTCTTGGCCGGCTTGGAATTTTTGCACGAATACATATTCTGTGCCTTTCACTTCTTTCATGTACAGGTCTTCCACATTAGCCCCTTGGCCTTTTGAAAAGCCGATTGCCGCTTTTGTCCAGTTGCCGTCTGCATCAAGGGCAATTTTTTTCGCAGGCCCTTTCGCTTCTTCTTTTATATCATCCTGCTTTTCTGCTACATCCTTTACGAATACAGCAAGACGTCTCGGTGTATTGAAGAGCTTCACTTCACCGTGAGTGATATTTTTTTCTTTAAGCCAGCTTGCCAGCTTTTCGCCAAGCTGAACCATGCTATCATTTAAAAAGCGCGCCGGCATTTCCTCTAAACCGATCTCTAAAAGTAAATCCTGTTTACTCATGAGAAGAACCCTCCCCTTTAAGCATTGGGAACCCTAGTTTTTCTCGTTCCTCATAATAGGTTTTTGCTACTTTTCTCGCTAAATTCCGCACTCTTGCGATATAGCCTGTCCGCTCGGTAACAGAGATCGCACCTTTGGCGTCAAGCAGGTTGAAAGTGTGCGAGCATTTCAGCACATAATCATATGCTGGATGAACAAGTCCGTTATCCATTTGCTTAATCGCTTCTTTTTCATACGTGCTGAACAATTGGAACAGCATATCGACATCTGATGTTTCAAACGTATAAACGGAATGCTCGTATTCCGCCATCATGAATAAATCTTTTACTGTAAACCCTGACGTCCATTCCAAGTCGAAAACATTTTCTTTATCCTGGATATAAGACGCGAGACGCTCAATTCCGTACGTAATCTCTACAGAGACCGGTTTACACTCTAGTCCCCCGACCTGCTGGAAATACGTAAATTGTGTAATTTCCATTCCGTCAAGCCATACTTCCCATCCAAGACCCGCGCAGCCTAAAGACGGATTTTCCCAGTTGTCTTCAACAAAACGGATATCGTGCTCAAGCGGATCAATTCCTAGAGCACGCAAGGAATCTAAATACAGCTCTTGAATGTTATCAGGAGACGGTTTAATAATGACCTGAAACTGATGATGCTGATACAGTCTGTTCGGGTTTTCCCCGTAGCGGCCGTCTGCAGGGCGTCTGGAAGGCTCTACATAAGCCACTTTCCACGGCTCAGGGCCGATACTGCGCAAAAATGTATATGGGCTCATCGTGCCGGCCCCTTTTTCTACATCGTAAGCCTGCATTAGCACACAGCCCTGACTGGACCAATGCTTTTGCAAGGTTAGAATCATGTCTTGAATATTCATTTCAAGCACCTCCACTTTTCCTTCATAAAATGACTGCGGCAGCAACCAAAAAACTCCCGTCTCTATGCTTGCCAGCCGCAAACATAGGGACGAGAGTTCTCCCGCGGTTCCACCCTAGTTGCTGAGAACAAAATCCCAGCCTCTTTTTTTGAAATTGCTCAAGAATGCCTTTCGTTGCGTGCTCATCCTTAGCTTACACCGCCCTAAGGTCGCTTTCATGAGGTAAACGCAAGTACTTCTTTCTCTCACTGCAACATATTTTATAATAAATGATCATATAAAAAGATGGACCAGATGTCAACTTTTGTTTTCATCCATAAGATGTTTCATGCTTTCCATTTGATCTAAAAAGCGCTTCGATTTTAAATATAACCCTGAATATTCTTCATAATATAAATCAATCACTTGCTTTAATTCAGCTTTCGTTTCCTGCTTTAAGGACACATTGCCCAGCCTCGATAGATCAAAGTAATAAAACAGTCTCAAAAGCCTTGCCGTTTGCGGTTTGATCGGAACCCTGTAAGGATCTTTTTCAAAACAGCGGTGGCAAATAAAACCGTTTTCACGGACAGAAAAATGAAAGGTCCCGTCCTGGCTTTTACAATGCACACAGTGATTCAGCTCAGGATACAGCCCCATGACACCGAGCATCTTCATTTGAGCAATGAAGGTGATAACATCCGGGTCTGTTCCTTCATTCAGCTGTTTAAACGATTCTAAAATAAATTCAAACAAATAAGGGTTTGGCTTCTTTTCTTCTGTGCCTTTGTCGACTAGCTCAGCAATATACGCAGCATATGCTGTTAAAAACAAATCTTCCCTGATGCCTCTCATGCTGAGGATCATTTCACCCTGCTGAAGCGTTCCGAGGCCCGTTGTTTTTTGCATTAAGAATGAACCATACAAAAAGGGCTGGCTGACTGCTGATAAACGGCTGTTCGGTTTTTTGGCGCCTCTTGCCATAACACCTATTTTTCCGTGTTCTCTTGTCAGTAATGTAACGATTTTATTCGTTTCTCCGTAATCATTTGTGCGAAGAACGATTCCTTCACATTTTGTCAGCATTTCCGCACCTTCCTAAAGCAGGAGCGGCCAAGAGGTTTATAAAATTGGATAATCAAATCGGGCTAGCTCATCTTCTAGTTCTTCGGGTCTTTCCATGTTCTCTTTTTCCAGTTCTTTAAAAAGAAGATACGTATCAACATTTCCTGTTTGAGAAAATACGTTCCAGGTAAAATTCAACACAAGAAACCCACCTTTCTGTAGTTAAACTAGCTTACCTAAACTCCAAATTCTTACCTTTATCTTGACCAGATGTCCTCCATTTCATGTTAAACAAAATTTGCTAATGTATCCCTGTTCCTGTGAGATAATGACACAGCAAGAGATATTAATATTCGTCCTCTTTAAAGCCAAAATCGCGAAGCTGGGACATTTTATTACGCCAGTCTTTCTGCACTTTGACCCACAATTCAAGGTAGACACGGGAGCCTAACAGTGCTTCAATATCCGCTCTCGCTCTTTTTCCGACTTCTT
Organism: Bacillus rugosus; assembly: GCF_023238245.1. Classification (NCBI taxonomy): domain Bacteria; kingdom Bacillati; phylum Bacillota; class Bacilli; order Caryophanales; family Bacillaceae; genus Bacillus; species Bacillus rugosus. The sequence goes on from NZ_CP096590.1 coordinate 2,493,784, forward strand.
TTAGCAGGCTTCCTTTTTTCCCGATCACAATGCCTTTCTGGGAATCCCGTTCGACCACGATCGTTGCCGCTACGTGCACAGAACCGTTGTCCTGTCCTTTGATGGATTCGATGGCCACCGCAATGCTGTGCGGGATTTCTTCTCTTGTCAGATGCAGCACCTTTTCCCTAATTAATTCAGAAATGATAAAGCGCTCTGGGTGGTCGGTTACCTGATCACTCGGATAGAATTGCGGCCCTTCCGGCAAATACGCTTCAATCTGAGCGAGCAACGTTTCGATATTATTTCCTTCTAAAGCAGAAATCGGAACAATTTCCTTAAAAGGATAGCGCCCGCGGTATTCGTCAATTAACAGAAGCAATTGATCGGGATGAATTTTGTCAATTTTGTTTACGATTAAAAATACAGGCGTAGACATCTTCTGCAATTTCTCAATGATGAATTCGTCGCCTTTCCCGTAGCCTTCCTCAGCGTTGATCATAAACAGGATCAAATCGACTTCTTTTAATGTATTTTGCGCCACTTTCATCATAAAGTCCCCAAGTTTATGCTTAGGCTTATGAATCCCTGGTGTGTCAATGAAAATCGTTTGTGATGTGCCTGTCGTCAAAACTCCTTGCACCTTGTTTCTCGTCGTTTGGGGCTTATCGCTCATGATCGCGATTTTTTGTCCAATGACTCTGTTCAAAAATGTAGACTTTCCTACGTTTGGTCTTCCAATAATGGATACAAATCCTGATTTAAAGCTTTCGTTCGTCATGTAAATCCTCCGATGAAAATGCGCCTGGCAATAATTCTTCCACAGTCATTTCTTTTATTTGTCCTTGTAAATTAGTCAGCACGACAATAACGTCCTTTGTGCAAAGCTCAGAAATCACCTGGCGGCAGGCTCCGCACGGAGATACCGGTCCAGGGGTGTCAGCCGCGACGGCCAGCATCTGAAACTCTGTATCCCCTTCAGAAACAGCTTTGAATAAAGCGGTACGCTCAGCGCAATTGCACATGCTGTATGCCGCGTTCTCGATGTTGCAGCCTCTGTACACTTTTCCATCCTTGGTAAGAAGAGCGGCTCCTACTTGAAACTTGGAATACGGCGCATATGCCATATCACGTGCTTTTAATGCTTCTGTTATCAATTCCTGTCTGTTCATGTGTACATTCCTCTCTTACCTTTAATGGTACCGCTATCACTTTATATTTTACATAATCGCGCGCTTTTTTTCACGCCCATTTCTAAAAATGTAAAATAAATGTAAGAATTTTCAGCCATTACAGCTTTGGCAAAAAAATAAGTAAACCAATGATACACGAAATGACGGCAAAAACGCAAACAGCCCCGGCGGCAGCGTCCTTAGCCGCTTTAGCAAGAGGGTGATGTTTGTCTGTTATTAAATCAACCGTATGTTCAACGGCTGTATTTAAAAGCTCCAGCGAAAACATTCCTCCGATCAAAAGGAAAATTATCGCCCACTCAATCGGGCTGAGCTCCACGAGGAAGCCGCAAATGAGAACAGCGCAGGCGGCTGCGGCATGAAATTGGAAATTCCGCTCCGTCCGCGCTGTTTCCCAGATGCCCCGGCCTGCATACACGAAGCTTTTGAAGAATCGCTTCAGCTCATTTCTATGATCTCTTGAGTCCATAAGCGTCCAGCAAATCCTTTTGCTTAGTAAACATCTCCTCTTCTTCCTCTTTCGTCATATGGTCATATCCTAAAAGATGCAGAAATCCGTGCACGGCAAGAAATCCGAGCTCTCTTTTAAAAGAATGATTATATTCCTCTGCCTGCTCCCTTGTGCGATCCGCACTGATAATAATATCGCCTAAAACCGGCGGCATTTCGGCTCCGACAATTTCAACCTCGCCTTCTCCCTCTTCTTCAAGAGCAAATGAGATGACATCTGTTGGGGTATCCTTTCCGCGGTATTCTTTATTGATCTGCTGGATGTCTTCATTAGTAACGATCGTGACAGAGACTTCAGCCTGATCCTGAACGCCTTCACGCTCAGCGGCAAATTGAAGCAGATTTTCTACTTCTTTGAGCATCTCTTCAGAGACACTCCCTGTTTCATCAACAATATCAATCAGTAAACTCATCTATTTCACCTTCTTAGTAGCCTCCGGATATTCGATCCGGGAGTGGAAAATGCCTTTTAATGTTGCACAGAGCGTTTTTGCGATTGTATCCAGCTCTTTAAATGTCAAATCACATTCACTGAACTGTCCGTCCTGCAGCTTATCGGATATAATACCCCGGACAAGCTTTTCAATTCGTTCAGGATTTGGATTATGCATGGATCTGACTGCCGCTTCAACACTGTCTGCCACTGATATAATCGCAGCTTCCTTTGACTGCGGTTTCGGTCCCGGATAACGGAACTCTTCTTCTGTAATCTGGTCTCCTTTTTCCTTCGCTTTATAATAAAAGAACTTTAAAAGCGAGGTTCCATGATGCTGCTCAGCAATGTCGACAAGCTCTTTCGGAAACTTATAGCTTCTCAGCATATTCGCACCGTCAGTTGTATGAGAAATGATGATATTTTTACTCAGCTGAGGAGACAGCTTGTCATGCGGATTGTCAATATTCATTTGGTTTTCAATAAAATATTGCGGACGCTTTGTTTTTCCGAGATCGTGATAATACGCGCCGACTCTTGCAAGCAAACCATTAGCTCCAACCGCCTCACAAGCTGCCTCTGACAAATTGGCGACCATTACACTGTGATGATATGTACCTGGTGTTTCTGTTAATATTTTGCGCAGCAACGGATGGTTAGGATTAGACAGCTCAAGCAGCCGCATAGTGGATAAAATGCCAAAGCCTGTCTCAAAAAACGGCATCAGGCCGATGATCAATACGGACGAAGCAAATCCTGACACAACGCCCATCAGCATTAACGTGCCAATTTCAAGACCTGACAGCGCAGTGTTTTGGATCAATAACAAGGAAAGAACGACAACCATATTGATAAACGCTACGAAAAGCCCTGTCTGCAGAATCTTTGATCTAGCATTGTGTTTTCCTAAAAATAAAACCCCTGAAATCCCGCTGATCAAATAATAAATTCCTATGACATAATTGAATGTACCTGTCACACCCTGATTAAACATCATACTTCCGCAAATCGCAAGAATGATACTTCCCAAAATGGCAATGCGTTCATTCATCAGCAGTTTGATTAAGATTGCGCCTGCAGCAATGGGAACCAGATAGCCAATATTATTATATTCCATCTTTTGGAATAAACTAACAACCTCCATAATAACAAGCAAAAGCGTTGTGATAATGGAGAACAGCAGGATGGATTGGTTTTTAAACTTCAGGTTTTGTTTCTGTTTTTCAAAATAATATACAAGTGTTGCAATGAAAAGTCCGATCATTATCAATAGGCCGCTGATCGGTTTAAAGAGATTTGAGTTATTTAATAACCCGGTCAGCTCGAGTTTTCGGTACACTTCCCGATCAATGAGGTCATTTTCTTCCACGAGCACCTGCCCCTGTTTGATCTGAACCTGCTGGACATTGTCTGACGCTTCCTGCCGCTTTGCTTCTGTCGCTTTCGGATCGAAGACGTAATTCGGAATAATAGCAAAACGCCCGATTTCTGTCGCAGCTCCCAAGTATTTAGATGGGATCGAATTGCCCTTTAGCTCTTTTTCTACTTTATCCTTTGCATCAGATAGTTTATCTGATGAGATTTCACTGCTCATGACCGTATTCACTGCCGTAATGACCGTATCTCTGACAAAGGAAAAGTCTTCACTGTCTGCTTTCAGCAATGTCTTGATGGAATCCTCTGAGATGGCATCATTCACATCTGACGTTAATTTGTTCTTCACAGACTTAACCATTGATTTTTCCGATGGTGATTTGCTGTCTTCTTCCGATGATTTTTTCACTTCACTGATACTGTCGAATATAGATGACACAAGGTCAATCCGATTGTCTGTATATTCTTTTTTCAATGTATATTGATCTTCAACCGCGTCCTCAGCGGCTTGCTTTTTTTCCTCTGTGGCTTTTTGATCTTCCACGGTTGCCGGAGCATAAATGGTCTTGTCGCTGACTGAAAATAGGTCTAAATCAAGTGTTTCCGGCTTAACATGTACAAAGAGCAAAGCAAACATAATGGCAGCCAGCAGAAGATACAGCAGTACATGCATGGAGCGGGCATTTTTAAAGCTTCTCCATTTTTTTGAGCTGCTTTTGGTCTTCCCCTTCTTTTTCAACACAAGAACCTCCTCTTGAAACATCAAGCCCATAAGCCATCATAAAAATGACCCGATAACGCGCGATCGGGTCATTCAGCATTAATTTTGCTTATCGTATGCTTCAATAATTTTCGCAACAAGCGGATGTCTGACCACGTCTGTCTGGTCTAGCTCAATCATAGAAATGCCGTCTATTCCTCTCAGCATCTCCTTCGCTACTGCAAGTCCCGATTTGACGCCTTTCGGCAGATCAATTTGACTAACGTCACCTGTAATGATCATTTTAGAGCCAAAACCCAGTCTCGTCAAAAACATTTTCATTTGAGCAGGCGTGGTATTCTGTGCTTCATCAAGTATAACATAAGCATCATCTAGCGTCCGTCCCCTCATATATGCAAGCGGAGCAATTTCAATGATGCCTCTTTCCATCAGTCGTTCTGTATGATCTGCTCCAAGCACATCATGAAGGGCGTCATACAGCGGGCGCAAATAAGGATCTACTTTTTCTTTGAGGTCACCTGGGAGAAAACCGAGGCTTTCACCGGCTTCCACGGCAGGTCTTGTTAAAATGATTTTTTTGATATGTCCGTTTTTTAAAGCATGGACTGCTTTTACGACAGCCAGGTACGTTTTCCCGGTTCCCGCCGGGCCGATGCCGAATACAAGGTCATTCCGCTTCATTGCGGCCACGTATTCCCGCTGTCCTATCGTTTTTACACGGATTGGTTTGCCTTTTGCGTTTTTTGTTATTTCTTCTTCATACATGCTTTCAAAGTATTCAAGTTCATTCTTCTTTGCCATTTTGACGGCGTAAATCACATCACGTTCAGAGATCTCTATCCCCTTGCGAATTAAAGCGAGGAGCGATCCCAGCAGCCTGTCTGCAATCTGAAACGATTCTTCATCGCCTGAGACATAAATCGTTTCGCCGCGCGTAATGATATTTACATTCAGATCTTTCTCCATCAATTTCAAAAAAGAATCTTGGTTCCCGAACAGTGAAAGCGCCTCGTCCGGGCTTTTCAGTTTTTGATTCATCGCAAGTAAATGTTCTGTCATTCTTCAGTCTCCCTGACAATAGGTGTGGTTTGAACGATATCTTCTATAACTTGGTAGAGAATAATCAACTTTACTTTACCATTCTCAACAGTCTGGTGCAAAACTTTTTCACTTTTCACCTCGCCGTTTTCGCCTATTTTATCCTCTACATCCTGTTTACCCAATTTAATGCCTTCTTGAACTGCTTCTTCTTTCGTATATTTTCGCAAAGCCTCTTCACTTTCTCTCGTCTGCTCTTTGATATAGGAAACAGGGAGCTTAAATCCGAGAAAATTCAGCGAATGCCTTTCTTGTTCTGTTTTTGGATGCTTCAATTCCTCTTTTTTAAACGTCATCCCCCAGATCGGGATTGCCAAAGAGCCAAAAGAAAGCTTGTGCTTTGTCCTTACTTTGCCCGTATAGACGTTAAATAATGTTTCAAGCGGGACCGTCACTTCAGATCTGTACCAAGTTTCTCCGTAAATTTCTGCTTTTGAGGCGACTTCCTGCTGATGCTCTTCACTGCCGATCAGTCCCGAAACAAGCAGCTGACCCTTTTCCACATGATCGTGGATTGCGGCCATCGGCTGTCCTTTTTGCACAAACATTCTTGTAATGGTTGCTTTCTTTTTGGCGACAATATCGCGCGGGCTAACATACTTTTCTTTTTCAGGCTCATTTTTCTCCACGACTTTCATGTGAATAGTCGTCCCCTTCAGATCAACTCCGACCCAGGTGATATTGTCTATTCCATTGGTTAACGATTTTTGTATTTTTTCGGGGGACATCATTAAAAACTGCAGACGCCCCTTTTTGACGCCGATTTCATTAAGATGCTGCATCATTTGATGTTCCGTTTCAGGCTTAGCGCCTGTCACATCAATTTTCCACACCATATTGGAAAGCAAAAACAAAAGGATGAAAAACATTGAAAAACCGATCGTAAACCCTATATTCAGCTTTGATTTCAGCAGCAGGAAAGGAAATCCCTTCCGATTGATAAATCGGGCTTTACATTTAAATTTTCTTCTGACCCGCCGAAAGGCATGTACATCCTGAAGCTGTATATATAACGATACGGCTTCTTTCTTTTTTTTGACATGAAAGACCGGAATCCCCTGTCTTGTGCATTCATTAAGGAGCCGCTCGATCCCTCTTCCCGTCAATTCAAGCTGGACCTTACCCGAAAAAAAAGACAGCCATTTATTTTTCACAACATTTCCCCCTCGGCTTTATGACTCAACATATCGAACGATATCAATCGTACCCTCCAAAAGAATTTCTTCCGGAAGAATTGCCTTGATGACAAAATTTTTACCTGATATGATGCACTGGCCCTGCTTCAGCATCAGCCTCACTTCATTCTCACTGAAAAGCAATAGGCCTCTGTGGTTTTCTATGTAGATATGAAGTCTGCCAACCATTGTAATCCGCGGCAGATCCATCATAACGTCCGGGGGAATTTCCAATGCTCTTGTCAGCCAAGCTTTCATACGATTCTTTCTTTGCCCCATACAAAAAGAACCCCCTTTCATCTCATATGTATGATTTGAAAGAAGGTTCTAACACTTTAATTTTTACGGACCGAGCGCATCGTATGGTGAGGTTTTTTCGCCCTAGGAGGCCCGAATACCTCTCCTAAGACGATCCCCTGTACCACAGTGTCTTTATTAACCTGGAGCATTTTTTGTTTTGTGTACACTGCTTTTTGTTTAACTGCAGTAAGGTCACGTTCCAGCCCTTTCAGGTTTCTTTCTGTTTCTCTGCGTCTTTCTTCCGCTTCCCGCTTTACCTGTTCCATGCGGTTGGGAATAGGTACAGGAGCCTCTTCTTTTGACTGCTTCTTTTGAGGAGAAGCAGTTTGCACCTGCTGAGGTTTATTTCTGCTTTGGCTGTTGTTCTTTTCCTCTTTGCTCTTTTTACCGAAAATCATAGAAATGATCCCGATAACCGCTGCGATAATTAGCGGATTGGTCAGTATATCTTCCATCAGCGTTCTCCCTTCTTAGAGAGATTATGATTTACTGTCTTCATCAGACGAATCTTTCGTCAGCTTGCCGAATGAATCACGCATTTCTGTGTCAGCATCGATGTTTTTGATATTCATGTAGTCCATGACGCCAATATTCCCTTCACGCAAGGCTTCTGCCATCGCAAGCGGCACTTCCGCTTCGGCTTCTACCACTTTCGCGCGCATTTCCTCTACGCGGGCGCGCATTTCCTGTTCTTGAGCGACAGCCATCGCACGGCGTTCTTCCGCTTTTGCCTGCGCGATGTTTTTATCAGCCTCGGCCTGATCGGTTTGTAAAATCGCGCCAATGTTTTTGCCAATGTCAACATCAGCAATATCGATCGAGAGAATTTCAAACGCAGTTCCTGAGTCCAATCCTTTCCCAAGTACCGTTTGAGAAATCATATCAGGGTTTTCAAGCACTTTTTTGTGACTTTCGGATGAACCGATTGTAGAGACGATCCCTTCTCCGACACGGGCTACAATGGTTTCTTCCCCTGCTCCCCCAACGAGACGCTCGATATTTGCTCTTACTGTAATTCTCGCTTTCGCTTTTACTTCAATCCCGTCCATAGCAACACCGGCAATGAACGGCGTTTCAATCACCTTAGGATTGACGCTCATTTGAACGGCTTCCAATACGTCACGGCCGGCAAGATCAATAGCAGCACAGCGTTCGAATGTGAGTTCAATATTGGCACGCTGAGCAGCGATCAGCGCGTTGACAACTCTGTCAACGTTTCCTCCGGCGAGATAATGGCTTTCAAGCTGATTGGTAGCAACATTAAGCCCAGCCTTATGGGCTTTAATCAATGGGTTCACCACTCGGTTTGGTATAACGCGGCGAAGCCTCATCCCGATTAGAGTGAAAATGCTAATTCTCACTCCGGCTGCTAATGCTGAAATCCAAAGCATAACAGGCACAAATGTAAAAAATACAGCTAAAACAATGATCCCTACTACGATAATAGCCAGAATCATGAGTGTTGATGGATCCATATCTATTCTCCTCGTTTCTGTTTAAATTTCTCTCACGACGATGCGTGATCCTTCCACTTTAACCACTTTTACTTTCTTATCTTTTTCTGTAAACGATCCCTCTGACACAACGTCTAGGCGTTCATCATCAATAATGACAGTACCAGCAGGACGCAGCGGTGTAAAGGTTACTCCTACTTTGCCTATTAAATCCGTACGCGTTTGATTTGAAACGTAGCCGCTCTCCGTATTTGTAGAATCATTTAATACAAATTTCTTAAAGAATTTCATACGCTTTCCCAACACCCTTGTCAGTAAGATGAAAGCTGTTATAGAAACAGCTAAGGCGATCAAGAGAGAAACCGCCATGACAGTGAAGCTCCCCGCGGCTAAAAACAGGCTCGTAACAATCGCTCCTAAGCCCAGTAATCCAATAATTCCTCCGGGAAGGAAAATCTCAAGCAGGATGAGGATCACCCCTGCTATAAAGAGAAGAATCGTCTCGTATCCGGCAAAGCCAGCCGCGAGATGCCCGTAAAAGAATAGCAACAAAGCGATAAATCCAACTGTTCCAGGAATGCCGACACCCGGTGAAAAAAGCTCTACTGTCAGACCTAAAAAAGCGATTGTCAGCAGAATAGGAACAATGACCGGGTTTGTCAGCCATCTTGCTGTCTTTTCTGCAAAACTTTCCTTTGAATAGATGGTTTCCGCCTTTTCGAACCCAAGCTTCTTTACGAGCGCGGATAAATTGTCAGCCGTGCCTTCTGAATAACCTACATCAATTGCTTTATCGGCGTTAAGTGTCAGCAGATCTCCCTTCGGCGCGCCAGCTTCCTTGGCATCTATAGCCGGGTCAGCCATTGCGAGTGCATATTTTGGATCGCGATTATTTTTCAATGCGGCATCTTCCAGCTCTGCCAGCCAAAGTGATTCAGCTTTTTGGTCAGCGGCATTGCCTTTACCGTCAATAATCGCGGCCGCTCCCATTTTTCCGCCAGGCGCCATATAAATGTTATCGGCTTGCAGAGCTATATATGCACCAGCCGACAACGCGCGTTTGTTTACATATGCAGTTACGGGGATCTCGCTTTCGGTTATCGAGTCCGCTATATCAATAGCTGATTTGACCAATCCTCCCGGCGTATTGATATCAAGAATAATATGATCTGCATGCGCTTCTTTCGCATCCTGTAATGAACGGGATAAAAACGAGGCGAGGCCCTGTTCGACATTTTTTTCAACCGGGATCACATAAACCGTTTGTTTTTCTGCTTTGGCGCTCATCTGTACGCCTAATAAAGAAAGTAAAAATATACTCAAAAGAGCAGCACGGAGTCCTTTGATTTGAAGCAAGGGCGGTGTATCCCTCCTTCCATTTATAATAAGTGCCTTCTCTTCATACGTAACAAATGTATCAAAGGTTTCATTTTTTTATGTATAAAAAAAGACATCTCTCTTAGAAAGATGTCCTTTTTTACGCCATTTAAGACAATTGACTGCTGACAAGCTTATTAATTAAGCTTCCGTCAGCTTTACCTTTTACTTTAGGCATAATTGCACCCATTACTTTTCCCATGTCCGCTTTTGAGCTCGCACCAACCTCAGCAATGGTTTCATTTACGATTGTAAGCAGTTCTTCTTCTGACAGCTGCTCGGGTAAATAAACTTCTAAAATGTCCAGCTCTTTTTGAACTTTATCTACTAAATCTAAACGATTAGCGTTTGAAAATTCCTGGAGGGAGTCTTTACGTTGCTTAAGTTCACGAGAAAGGACAGTGAGTTCCTCATCCTCGGTCAAACTGTCTTTCTTAAGCTTAATTGCTTCATTTTGAAGTGAAGCCTTAACCATTCGAACGACAGTTAGTTTGTCTTTCTCACGGTTTTTCATATATAGCTTCATATCCTGGTTAAGACGCTCAAGAAGACTCATAAATCCACCCTCTTTTAGAATTTGCGTTTTCTAGCAGCTTCAGACTTTTTCTTGCGCTTTACGCTAGGTTTTTCATAAAATTCGCGCTTTCTTGCTTCTTGCAAAGTACCTGTCTTTGATACACTGCGTTTGAAGCGACGAAGAGCATCTTCAAGCGATTCGTTTTTTCTAACGACCGTTTTTGACATTCTCTTTCCCTCCCTCCGAATACACCAATCGACTACCTTTAAGTTACACATATAAACATGTACTTTGACATTATAATATAAGCCATGAGTCAGGTCAACTAAGTGAGTTCACTTTTCCGTCATGAGTACGACTGCCTGTCTATATAATGATGGAAAGGGGTTGGTGAATAGGATGTTAATTCTGATTAGCTTTACTGCTCTTATATTATTCTTTCTCGCAGGCATGAACATGCTTCGAAAAGGCTTAATTTCAATGGCGTACTCAAAAATTGAAGAACGTTTGCTTTTATTTACAGATCATCCGTTAAAAGCGTTTCTGATTAGTATTGTATTTACAGGCATTCTTCAGAGCAGTTCAGCCTTTATGGTCATTGTCATCGGCTTTGTCAGTGCGGGCGTTCTTTCTTTTAAGCGGACGATACCAATGATTCTGGGAACAAATATCGGATCTACTTTTACAACTGAATTTATTGCTATCAAAATGGATGTTTTGATTTGGATTCTTTTGATAGGCGGGTTAGTGTTTTTTCTGATTGGCAGGTATCCCTTGAAACAGCTGGGAACAAGCCTCCTCGGTCTCGGCATCATCTTTTTTTGCATCAGCGGGTTCAGCCATCTTGCAGGGCCGCTTACAAAGCTGAAAACGGGAGCTGAAGTTCTATACCACGTTAACGATTCAAACTGGTCCGCTTTGCTCATCGGTATGGTCTTAACTGCTATCATTCACTCAAGCTCTGTCTGTATCGGCATTTTGATGAGCTTTATGAATGAAGGCATTATCGGACTGACGCAGGCGATGAGCGTCGTGCTTGGATCCAATATCGGGACATGCATTACAGCTGTCATGGCTGCTGTATCCGGCGGATATGCGGCGAAACAGACAGCGTATGCTCATGTGGTGTTTAACGTGCTGGGTGTGGCTCTAGTATTTCCTTTTCTGACGGCAGCGACCGGCTTTGTAGACCAGTTATCACCTGATCCCGCACAAAGGATCGCGCATTTCAGCCTTTTATTTAATGTGGTGACAGCTCTTTTATTTCTTCCGCTTACAAACTTGTTTTACCGCTTGATTCACTTTATTATTCCAACTAAATAAAAAAACCGGTACATGTAGATGCACCGGTTTTAGATTAAGAAGACAAACGCATGTGTTCAGTTATTTCATCCTCAACAACACGGACAAATTGCCCTTTGTTGTAAGGGTAGCCTGCTTTTAGAATTTTGACTTTCACGATTTTGCCGATCATATCTTCCGTACCTTTGAAAACAACCTTCATATAGTTGTCTGTGTAACCGACAAACATGTTCTCTTCTTCCGTTTCCTTATACGCTTCTTCAGGGATGATCTCAAGCACTTCATTTTCATACTGAGAAGCATATTCCTTCGCGAGCTGGTCAGAAAGAGCAATCAGGCGGTGTACACGTTCATTTTTTACGTTTTCATCCACTTGGTCTTCCATTCGCGCAGCTGGCGTTCCTGTACGTTTACTATAAGGAAAAACATGCAGCTCAGAGAATTTATGTTCTTTAATAAAGTTATAGGTTTCCATAAATTCTTCTTCTGTTTCGCCAGGGAACCCTACAATGACATCAGAAGTGACAGCTAAGCCTGGCAGTGCTTTTTTCAGTTTGTTTAAACGGTCTGCAAAAAACTCCATCGTATATTTACGTCTCATCCGTTTAAGCACTGTGTTTGATCCAGATTGGATAGGAATATGCAAATGATTTACAATCTTATCTGAGCGGTCTAAGACCTCGATCACTTCATCTGTGATTTGGCTGGCTTCAATTGAAGAAATTCTGATTCGTTTAACGCCTTCAACACGAGTGTCTAATTCACTCAAAAGCTTAGCGAAGTTGTAATCTTTCATATCTTCGCCGTAGCCGCCTGTATGAATACCGGTAAGAACAATTTCTTTATACCCGGCATCGACAAGCTGCTGCGCTTGTTTAATGACTTCTTCAGGGTCACGGGAGCGGAGCAGGCCGCGCGCCCATGGAATGATACAGAATGTGCAGAAATTATTGCAGCCTTCCTGTATTTTCAATGACGCTCTTGTCCGGTCCGTGAAAGCAGGTACATCAAGCTCTTCATACACTCTTGCTTTCATGATGTTGCTGACGCCGTTAATTGGCTGGCGTTCTTCACGGTATTGGTCAATGTAGCCAAGCATTTTTTCCCGGTCCTGCGTTCCGACTACAATATCGACACCAGGGATTGCCATAATCTCAGCAGGCGAGGTTTGCGCATAGCAGCCTGTGACACAGATGACGCCGTCAGGATTTTGACGAATGGCGCGTCTGATCACTTGGCGGCTTTTTTTATCTCCCGTATTTGTTACCGTACATGTATTAATGACATATACATCAGCTGTTTGTTCAAAGTCTCTTCTTTCATAGCCCGCTTCTTTAAAAAGCTGCCAGATTGCTTCTGTTTCATAATGGTTGACTTTACAGCCAAGCGTATGGAAAGCAACAGTTGCCATTACTGATCACCTCTTAATAACTCTGTTTGATAAGAAATCGCACTCAACGCATAGAGCGGAGCGGTTTCTGTCCTTAAAATTCTCGGTCCAAGGCCGCACGGCACACCGTCTTTCTCTGTGAGCCGTTCAACCTCCGCATCTGTTAAACCACCTTCAGGGCCAAATACGATCAAAAGGGATGATCCTTTCGGAAGGCTGCTTACAACCGCGCTGAATGCGCTTATTTCCCCTTGCTTCGATGACTCCTCGTATGCAACGACACATTTATCGAAATCCTGCATCCTTTGAAGAAGCTGCTGAAAAGAATGAACATCCATCACTTGCGGCACTTCGTTACGGTACGATTGTTCAGCCGCTTCCTTCGCAATTTTCGCCCATCTTTCCCGCTTTTTCTTTGCCTTTTTATCATCCAGCTTGACAACAGAACGCGCGGCTTGAAAAGGAATATAGGCATGAGCTCCGAGCTCAGTCCCCTTTTGGATAATCCATTCAAGCTTATCTCCTTTCGGGAGGCCGCTCGCAATATAGACCTTTATCGGAAGCTCTCTGTTTTCATTCGTCCATTCTACCACAAGGCAGGACACATTATCTTTGGAAACAGATTGAAGTTCACATTTTGCCTCGGAGCCGTCCTGAGAGCAGCAGATAATCTGATCACCCTCATTCATTCTCATAACGTTCACAATATGATGAACATCTTCGCCGGTAATCGAAAAAGCCGGCGCTTCCTCCATTTGCTGCTTCGTGAGCTCGATAAAATATCGTTGCATACGCTGTGACACCTACTAACTGTTATTTTTTCGCAATAATGCTGACCCAATCTTCCATTGAAAGGATTTCTACAATGGTAAAGCCAGCTTGTTCCAGTGCTTCTTTTACTTCTTGTTTTTTATGCCCGATGATTCCTGACGTAATAAAATGGCCGCCTTCTTTTAACAGGCCGTACGCTTGTGAGGTAAAACGAAGAATGACTTCAGCCAAAATGTTGGCAACGATCACATCATGTTCCCCGTCAATCCCGTCTAACAAATTGTTTTGCTTTACTTGAGCAATATCGCTCACTTTGTTTAGCTTAAGATTGAGGCGTGCACTTTCTACAGCTACAGGATCAAGATCGTAGGCATGGACTGATTCAGCCTCAAGCATTGCAGCCGCAATACTTAAAATTCCCGAACCTGTACCGACATCAATCACCTTATCACCTTTTTGCACAATACGTTCAAGCGCCTGAATGCAGAGTACGGTTGTCGGATGTGTGCCTGTGCCGAAGGCCATTCCCGGGTCCATTTCAATAATCAGTTCATCAGTATGGACCGGCGTATATTCCTCCCACGTCGGCACAATTGTAAACTTTTCAGAAATTTTCACAGGATGATAATACTTTTTCCAGGCAGTCGCCCACTCTTCTTCATTCACTTCAGAAATAGTGATGTGATTTCTGCCCAAATCAATATCGTAAAGAAGCAGATTATTAATCGTTTCTTTAATGCCTTCCACCGTTTCGCCTAGAAAACTGTTAACCGGCAGGTATGCTTTAACAATGACACCCTCGTCTGGATAATCATTGGGGTCGAGCTGGTAGATTTCCCCGTATACATTCTCACGTTCTTTAATTAAATCAAGCGGGTCCTCTATCACAACCCCACTTGCACCAGCTTCATGCAATATATTTGAGATAGGTTCGACCGCTTCATGTGTTGTGTGAATGCTTAATTCGGACCATTTCAAAACTACCAACTCCTCATCCAATAATTAATCGCCTTTAAACGCGCGTTTTACCTTGTCAAAGAAACTCATTTCCTGTTCGTCAGGCAGGTTTCCGCTGACCTCGGCGAATTCGCGTATAATGTCTTTTTGTTTGTCTGTCAGGTTTGTCGGCGTAACGACGCGGACGACGATATGCTGGTCACCCTGTCCATAGCCTCTGACATTTTGAACGCCTTTGCCTCTTAATCTGAATTTCGTTCCTGTTTGTGTACCTGCAGGGATTTTTAATTTCACTTTTCCATGCAGCGTCGGAACTTCCACTTCATCTCCAAGAGCTGCCTGAACAAACGTTAACGGCATTTCACAGTAAATATCATCGCCGTCACGCTCGAAGAACTCGTGGGCGCGCACGTGGAACACGACAAATAAATCTCCGGCTGGGCCACCGTTTACGCCTGGTTCACCCTGTCCTGCGAGACGAAGCTGCTGTCCGTCATCTACACCGGCTGGAATTGTCACGTTAATTTTTTTGCGTTTTTTGATTTTTCCTTTGCCGCCGCAATCCGCACATTTGTCTTTAATGATTTTGCCCGTACCTTCACAGTGGTGGCAGACCCGTCTGTTCACGACTTTTCCAAACGGCGTATTTTGCTCCACGTTTAACTGGCCGGAGCCTCCGCAGTGCGAGCACGTTTCCGGGTTTGTTCCAGGTTTCGCACCTGAGCCTTTACATGTATCACACGTTTCCTCGCGCGGAATTTCAATGGTTGTTTCTTTACCGAAAGCGGCATCCTCAAATGACAAGGTCATCGTATACTGCAAATCGGCACCTTGGCGCGGTGCGTTTGGATCTCTTCGTCTTGTGCCTCCGCCGAAAATACTTGAGAAAATATCATCGAAACCAAAACCGCCGAAATCGCCGCCGCCAAAACCTCCGCCGCCGAAGCCCTGATTAGGATCAGTATGGCCAAATTGGTCGTAATGCGCACGTTTTTGGTCATCTGACAGCGTTTCGTACGCTTCTTTTACCTCTTTAAATTTTTCATCTGATCCGGCTTCTTTATTAATATCAGGATGATATTTTTTTGACAGCTTCCGATAAGCTTTTTTAATTTCATCCTTTGAAGCGCTCTTACTTACTCCCAGCACTTCATAGTAATCACGCTTACTCATCTCGCTTCACTCTCCCGAATTTCTCACATAAATTAGATTGTATCATTTTGAATTATGATTTTTCAATTCCTTTTATCCCGGGCAAGAAAAAAAGTCAAAGCCAAGAGATGCCTGACTTTGACTTTCTAATCATTGAATCAGATTATGAAATGTGTTCTTATTGTCAGCCCCAGAAGCGGGACTGACTCTAAAAAGAACTTATTTTTTGTTTTGATCGTCGTTTACTTCTTCGTATTCAGCGTCGACAACGTTGTCATCCGCTTTACCTTCAGCGTTTTCTCCGCCTTGAGCTTGCTGTGCTTTAGCAGCTTCTTCATAAAGCTTCATAGAAAGCTCTTGAACGATTGTTTGAAGTTCATCTTTTTTCGCTTTGATCTCTTCAAATTCGTTTTTCTCAATCGCTGCTTTTAAAGCGTCTTTGGCATCGTTGGCTTTTTTCACTTGTTCTTCGTCCACTTTGCCTTCTAGATCTTTTAATGTTTTCTCAGTTTGGAAAACAAGTTGATCTGCTTCGTTGCGGACTTCGATTTCTTCTTTTTTCTTCGCATCAGCGTCAGCATTTTCTTCCGCTTCTTTTACCATGCGTTCGATCTCATCATCAGAAAGACCTGAAGAAGATTTGATTGTAATGTTTTGTTCTTTTCCTGTGCCTAAGTCTTTTGCTCTTACGTTTACGATACCGTTTTTGTCAATATCGAAAGAAACTTCGATTTGAGGCACGCCACGTGGTGCTGGCGGAATATCAGTAAGCTGGAAGCGGCCGAGTGTTTTGTTGTCGGCAGACATTGGGCGCTCACCTTGGAGAACATGGATATCAACAGCTGTTTGGTTATCAGCAGCAGTTGAGAACACTTGAGATTTGCTTGTCGGGATCGTAGTGTTGCGGTCGATCAGTTTTGTGAACACGCCGCCCATAGTTTCGATACCAAGAGAAAGCGGTGTAACGTCAAGAAGAACTACGTCTTTTACGTCACCAGTGATAACGCCGCCCTGAATCGCAGCACCAAGCGCTACAACTTCATCTGGGTTTACGCCTTTATGCGCTTCTTTTCCAGTTTCTTTTTTGATTGCTTCTTGTACGGCAGGGATACGAGTTGATCCGCCGACAAGGATGACTTTGTCGATTTCGCTTGCAGAAAGTCCTGCATCTTGCAGCGCTTGACGGACAGGACCCATTGTGCGCTCTACTAAATGAGCAGAAAGCTCTTCGAATTTAGCGCGAGTTAATGTAAGTTCAAGGTGAAGCGGTCCTGCTTCTCCAGCTGTGATAAACGGTAAAGAAATTTGCGTAGAAGATACGCCGGAAAGATCTTTTTTCGCTTTTTCAGCTGCGTCTTTCAAACGTTGAAGCGCCATTTTGTCTTTTGACAGGTCAATGCCGTTTTCTTTTTTGAATTCAGACACAAGGTGATCGATGATGACTTGGTCAAAATCGTCACCGCCCAGACGGTTGTCACCGGCAGTTGAGCGAACTTCGAATACACCGTCGCCAAGTTCAAGGATAGAAACGTCGAATGTACCTCCGCCAAGGTCGTATACTAGGATTGTTTGATCTTCATCTGTTTTATCAAGTCCGTATGCAAGCGCTGCTGCAGTCGGCTCGTTGATAATACGTTCTACTTCAAGACCTGCAATTTTACCAGCGTCTTTTGTCGCTTGACGCTCAGCATCGTTAAAGTAAGCAGGAACTGTGATAACTGCTTTTGATACTGTTTCGCCAAGATAGCTTTCAGCGTATGATTTAAGGTGTTGAAGGATGATAGCAGACACTTCTTGAGGAGTGTAATCTTTTCCTTCAATTTCAACTTTATAATCAGTACCCATATGGCGTTTAACAGACATGATTGTGTTAGGGTTTGTGATAGATTGTCGCTTAGCCACTTCCCCTACCTGGCGTTCGCCGTTTTTGAATGCAACAACTGATGGCGTTGTGCGGTTTCCTTCAGCGTTAGCAATAACTTTAGGCTCGCCGCCTTCGAGCACTGCCACACATGAGTTTGTTGTTCCTAAGTCGATTCCGATAACTTTACTCACTTGAATAACCTCCTGCTATGTAATTATTGATTCACTTTAACCATGGAAGGGCGAATGACGCGATCCTTCAGCTTATAGCCTTTTTGCATTTCCTCAACAACAATGTTGGAGCCATAATTTTCATCTTCAGCCTGCATTACGGCTTGGTGCAGATTAGGATCAAATTCCTGCCCTACAGCTTCGATGGCTTCCACGCCTTCTTTTTTCAAGGCTTCTACGAGCTGACGGTGGACCATTTCCATTCCCTGGAGCAAACTTTTCGTCTGTTCATTGTCGGCTTCAACCTGAAGCGCTCTTTCAAAGCTGTCAAGAGCCGGCAGCAAATCAGCCACGATGTTTTGAGAACGGTATTTTTGGGACGCTTCCATCTCTAAACGGCTGCGTCGTTTATAGTTTTCAAAGTCTGCTTGAACACGCAAAAGTTTGTTTTCTTTTTCCTCAAGCAAACCTTGCAATTCATTAATTTGATTTTGAAGAAGATCGCTTTCATTTGTTTCTTCCTGCTGTTCTTCAACGACTTCTTGCTCTTCTGTTTCGTTTTCTTCAACTTTTTCAACGGTTTGTTTTTCTTCTGACATTGTGTTCACCTCCCTCAAAGTGTAAGGAGAAGGGCGGGTTCTGCCCTTCGATAAAATTTGCCAAAATTCCCTTATTCATCATACAAACTTGTTAATGCTTTTGACAAGTCCGAAGTCACATGCTGAAGCAGGCTGACAACCCTGGAATAATTCATGCGTGTCGGACCGATGATCGCAATTGAGCCGATCTGCTTCTGATCAACGGAATAAGAAGCCGTAATCAGACTGCAGTTTTCCATCTCTTCATAATCATTTTCTTTCCCGATTTTAATCGAAATTCCCGTGTGCGGGGATTGAACAAGCTTTAAAACATCCTGTTCTTTTTCGATTAATGAGAGCAGCGACCGAACTCTGGTGATATCATGGAACTCCGGCTGGTTTAGCATATTGATTTTTCCGCCGAAAAACAATTTTTCAACGTGATTTGTGGAATGAAAGGTTGAACGAAGCGCGTCAAGTATATTGTCATAGTTCTTAATGTGCTGTCTTAAGTACATGACGACTTCCTTAAATATACGCTCATTCAGTTCATCCATTGGAACGCCGCTTAAACGCTCGTTCAATATATTTACCAGTTTTTCAATATCAGACAGATCCATTTTGGCTGGAAAATTAATCGTTTTGTTTTCCACATGCCCCGTATTGGTAACGAGAATTGCTACCGCCATATCAGGCTGAATCGGTATGATTTGAATCTGTTTAAGGTAATTCTCACTCAGCTTCGGCCCGAGTACGATGGATGTATAATTCGTCAGATCGGACAAAATTTGAGCTGATTTTTGAACTGTCTTCTCCAGCTCGAAAATTTTCTCTTTGAAGATCGAGTGGATTTGGTTCAGGTCGCTTTTTGTCAGTTTGACGGGTGACAGCAAATGGTCAACATAGTACCGGTACCCTTTTTCTGACGGAACACGTCCTGAGGATGAATGGGTTTTTTCAATGAAGCCCAATTCTTCCAAGTCAGCCATCTCGTTTCTTATTGTTGCAGAGCTAAATGTGATTTCATCTTTTTTCGAAAGAGTTCTTGATCCTACCGGCTGTGCCGATTTAATAAAATCGTTGATTATGACCTGAAGGATCAGCAGCTGACGATTTGTTAACATCATCATCACCTCTGTTAGCACTCTCAATAAGCGAGTGCTAATTCTATAACAAAAGTATCAAACCACAAGAAAAATGTCAATTATAACTCACCCAAAAAAGCGCCAAAAACTTCATTACCTAATAATTTCCCCTGATGAGTCAAACAAACAGCAGACTCCGAATTGTGAATCAGCCCTTTTTCAGTGAGGTCTTCTAATACGCTTGGAAAAAGTTCATCCAGTGAACGACCGTATCTATCTGCGAATCGTTTTTTGCTGACACCGGCTGTTTTTCTCAAACCTAAAAACATTTCTTCTTCAATTTGTTCTTCTGTTGTCACTTCATGTGTATCTCTGTACGGAAAGCCTTTTTCGGCTATCAAGTCAATGTAATGTTTAACAGGCCCGACGTTCACGGTCCGTGTGCCGCCGATATATCCGTGGGCCCCTGCTCCAAAGCCGAAATATTCTTCGTTGCTCCAATACGTCAGATTGTGCTCTGATTCCATACCTGCCTTGGCAAAGTTGCTGATTTCATATTGATGAATGCCATAAGCTTTCATGCGGCTCATTACCATTTCATACATTTCGGCTTCCTGCTCCTGCGGCGGCAGATGAAGCCGCCCTTTTTGCATCAAATTATAAAATACCGTTTTCGGCTCTACAATGAGGGAATATACGGAATAATGCTCGGCATCCAGCGATAAAGCAGTGTTTAAGGAATGATCCAGATGCTTAAGGGTTTGTCCCGGGAGCCCGAACATTAAATCAAGACTGATATTGTCAAAACCGATTTCCCGAGCCCTTTCAAAAGAAGTAAATACATCTTTTTGTTTGTGCACCCGGCCGATTTTTTCTAACAGATCGTCTTCGAACGTTTGGACACCAAAGCTGAGGCGATTTACGCCGGCTTCTTTTAATACTTTTAATTTCTCTGCGGACAAGTCGTCCGGATTCGCTTCAACCGCAAATTCCGATAAGGCGCTTGAAGGCTTCAGCACTCGGATGATCATGTCCATCAGCTTTTTGAGCTGTTCCACAGAGAGAGATGTTGGCGTGCCTCCTCCGATGAAGATCGTTTTAAGGTCAGGCTGCCCTGTTTTTGCTATTGTATTTATCATTTCCTGTTCGAGCGCGTTTAAATACTCGTCAACAGGCTGGCTTTGAATAAAATATTTATTGAAATCGCAGTAGTGGCAAATGTGCTCACAAAACGGGATGTGGATATAAGCTGATTTCAACGAATTCACCTTCTTTACAGAAAGAAGCCGCAGTACAGGACTGCGGCGGCTTCTATTGTTTTTTCGGACTGTCGTCCATTTTCAGAACTGCCATGAATGCTTCTTGCGGCACTTCAACTGAGCCGACCTGCTTCATTCGGCGTTTTCCTTCTTTTTGTTTTTCAAGAAGTTTCCGTTTACGCGAGATGTCCCCTCCGTAACATTTAGCCAATACGTTTTTACGCATTGCTTTTATGGTAGAGCGGGCCACGATTTTCTGGCCGATTGCGGCTTGTACCGGAACTTCAAACTGCTGGCGCGGAATGAGCTCTTTCAGTTTTTCAACGATCACTTTTCCGCGTTCATATGCGTAATCACGATGCACGATAAAGGACAAAGCATCGATTTTTTCACCGTTAAGCATAATGTCCATTTTCACAAGCTTAGACGGTTTGTAGCCGATCAATTCATAATCAAAGGACGCATAGCCTTTTGTGCTTGATTTCAGCTGGTCAAAAAACTCATATACGATTTCTGCTAACGGCATGTCATAAATGATACTGACACGGTTTGCGTCTAAATACTGCATATCAATGAAATTGCCGCGTTTGCCTTGGCAAAGCTCCATTACAGCGCCGACATAGTCATTTGGCACCATCATCGTCGCTTTAACGTACGGCTCCTCAATCCGTTCGATCGTTTGAGGGTCCGGCATGTTTGACGGGTTGTCGACAACGACCTTTTCGCCATCTGTCATATACACGTCATAGATAACGCTTGGCGCTGTCGTAATCAGGTCGATGTTGAACTCACGCTCAATCCGCTCCTGAATGATCTCCATGTGGAGCATGCCTAAAAATCCGCAGCGGAACCCGAATCCAAGCGCTTGTGAAGTTTCCGCTTCATATTGAAGGGAGGAATCATTCAGCTCAAGTTTTTCAAGGGCTTCTCTTAAATCATTATATTTCGCTGTATCAATTGGATACAAACCACAGTACACCATCGGGTTGAGCTTGCGGTATCCCGGCAGAGCTTCGTCTGCAGGATTGGCAGCGCTCGTTATCGTATCACCGACACGTGTGTCACCGACATTTTTGATTGAGGCAGTCAGGAAGCCTACATCACCGACCGTCAGTTCATTTGTCGGAGTCGCTTTCGGCGTAAATACGCCGACTTCTGTTACTTCGAATTCTTTGCCGGTTGCCATCATTTTGATTTTTTGTCCCGGCTTTACCGTCCCTTCAACGACTCTGATATACGCCACGACACCGCGGTAGGCGTCATAAAGTGAGTCGAAGATCAGCGCTTTGAGCGGCGCCTCCGGGTCTCCGGTCGGAGCAGGCACCTTTTCTACGATCTGTTCTAAAATCTCCTCAATCCCAATACCGGCTTTTGCTGAAGCCAGCACGGCTTCCGATGCGTCAAGGCCGATGACATCCTCTACCTCTTGACGCACGCGTTCCGGCTCGGCACTCGGCAGATCGATTTTATTGATGACTGGAAGTATTTCAAGATCGTTGTCAAGCGCTAAGTAGACATTGGCGAGCGTCTGCGCTTCAATCCCCTGTGCTGCATCCACGACAAGAATCGCTCCTTCGCAGGCAGCTAGGCTTCGGGATACTTCGTACGTGAAGTCGACGTGTCCCGGCGTATCAATCAGATGAAAAATGTATTCCTCTCCGTCTTTTGCTTTGTATTTAAGCTGAACAGAGTTTAACTTAATCGTTATGCCCCGTTCACGTTCAAGATCCATAGAATCGAGCAATTGTTCTTTCATTTCTCGTTGAGTGATTGCCGACGTTTTTTCTAAAATACGATCCGCTAAGGTCGATTTTCCGTGGTCAATATGGGCAATGATAGAGAAGTTCCGTATTCTCGACTGCCTCTCTAAACGCTTTTCTTTATCTGTCACAATCTATCACTCCTACTATTAAACGCAAAATACACTAGCTTAGATTATATCAATAGGATTGTAAAGATTCAATGTAAAACAAGAAAGAGAAAAGTTCCCTGTCATACCTGGGCTGCTTTTCTCTTTCACGCACCTATTGATTCAGATCCCGTATCCATTCATACATTGACTGGGCAGTGTTGGTTACGGTATCCGAAAGCGCTTTTCCGGCTTTAGAGAACATATTGAACGTTTCCACCTTTTCAAGCTCTTTTTGTTTTTCTTCTAAATCTTTCGCTGTGACTGTTTCTCCTAAGATCGAGGCTTCTTTTTCATTGTTTTTTCCGTCGGTGAGCGTAAACGCTCCCTTAAGTGAAGGGTCATGATAGCCCTTCATACTGAGCATCCCGTTATTCGCCTGCTGCATGCCGAACAGGACGCCTAAAAACATGATCGTGACTAGCAGCAAGCATTTCCCAAAGTATGCAATCAAATCAACCACCTATTTCTTATTGTTTTTTCGTCTCGCCGCTCTCCGCGTTGACCTTTTCAGCATCCCAGTACATTTCGCTGAATACGTCTGCGGCTGCGTCAGCCGCACGCTGCAGCTCTTCGAGATTATTATCTACTCCGCCAAATTCGAGCAAAAGCGCTCTGTCGGTTAAATCCTGGTTGTAAACACCATTATCGCCTGGCGAGCCTTTTGAAAAGACACCTGTACTGAGTCCGGGGTATTTTTTCTCCATCAGCTTATGAAGCTCGCTCGCAATTTTATAGTTTTCTTCAAAGTTTTTGTTTTTTTTGCCGACGACAAAGGCTACCCGGGCATAGCTTTTTCCCTTAATCGTTGCCGTCGTATCTTTTTTGCGCCGTGAGTCTCTGTGGATGTCAATGATATATTGCAGATTTTTGTTCGAGGCGAGCGCATCTTTGATGACTGGCCTTGATTCATCATAGGATCTGGCATAGTTTAAGCCTTTTTTGTTCAGCATTGCCTGTATATCCGTTTTGTTCACTGTGGCTCCGATGCCTTGGGATTCAAGCGCTTTTCCGAACATATCCCCTACAAGGGTGACGTTGGCTTTAGAATGGCGCGCCATATCAGGATCGGTCTCGCCTTTTAATAGAGGGAGATATGATTCTGTATTGTGCGTGTGATAGATAAAGACAACTTTTTTATCACCGGTTGTTTGTTTCGGCGGATCCTTTTGTGCATTGTCTGATTGTGTTTGCTGTTTTTCAATCTCTGCCAAATTCGCTTCTCTTTCTTCCTCCATCACCTTAGACGGCGGCGGAGATTCCGCAGGCATATTCGTATAGTCCGTGCCTTGTCCAGCTAACAGAATCTCGGTATCAAATTGTGCAAACCCCGGCAGCTCCCGGCCTAGAAAGCTCCGCGGATCTTCGAGGTTAATGCTTGTCGCCAGCTTCAAAGAAAGACGCGAAAGATGAAATGAGCTGTCGGTTTGAGAAAGATCAGAAGCGAAATAATGGTTTTCCATCCGCAGCAAGTGTGCAAACACGTCACCCGGCAATTCTTCAGCAATCCCGTAAAAAGAGTCAGACGACGGCCTGAGTTCCGGCCGGAGAGACGTCAGCACACCGGATAGAACAAAAATCACGATAAGGCTTGCGATAAATAGAAAGATGGCTTTTACCGCTTTCCCGCCATTTACCGCAACAACAATTTGTCTGTTTCTGCGTTTATTTCTCATTAAATCCCTCCAGCGCTTGTCTAGTAATTACTCTATGAACAAGCTAGAGGAAGTAGAACTGTTTAGTGATTGTAGGAGCCTTTGTTTTCTTGTGACACTTTTTCGTGTAGCGCTGTGTTTAACCCATTCGCCAGCACATTTGCCATATCGTCGATAAAAGAATCAACTTCCTTCGGCGTAACCATTAAGTTGTGGCCTAAAGGCGAAAGCACCTCATGAATGAGCTGTCGTTTTTCATCTTCTTGAAGGGTTCCGACAATGCCGAGGAACGATTGACGCTGCTTTTGATCAGGAAGATCTTCTTCAGTGAGCACTTTCTTTTTCCCAAACGTCATGCCAGCCGGAACAAGCGATCTTGACGGCCTGTTATCCTTCATTTCTCTGCCAAAATGTTTTAATATGTAGTCCACCGTATCGCTGGCAATCGTCACAGCGTCAACGACCGTCGGAACTCCGATGGCAATCACCGGTACGCCAAGCGTATCTTTGCTTAAATCTTTTCTTTTATTCCCCACCCCTGATCCCGGGTGAATGCCTGTATCCGATATTTGAATGGTTGTGTTGACCCTTTCCACCGCCCGCGCCGCCAATGCATCAATCGCAATGACAAAATCAGGCTTCGATTGCTCAATCACACCTTTAATAATGTCGCTTGTTTCGATTCCCGTTATCCCCATCACACCAGGGGCAAATGCACTGACAGGCCTGTAGCCCTCCTGCACGTTTTCCGGCTGAAGCTTAAACAAGTGCCTTGTTACCAATAGATTTTCTACAGCCATCGGTCCCAGCGCATCAGGTGTCACGTTCCAGTTACCGAGCCCGACGATCAAACAGCTCGCATCTTTTGAGATATTAAGGCTTTCAAGAAAGGCTGAGAATTCCTCCGCAAAGACAGCAGAGACCTTTTCTTGCATTTCCGAATCATTCTCTCTGATGCCTTGCGCCTCAAGTGTTAAATAGCGTCCTTCTTTTTTTCCCGAGAGCTCCGCGCCTTCCTTTGTAATATCAACAGTGCGGATTTTAATTCCGCCGCGATCCCGTTCTTTTTCAATAAAACCTTTAATTTCTTTTGTCGGCACAGCCTGCTGATTGGCCATCGCTTCCTTCGTTTCAACTGCTAAATCGGTACGTATCAAATACTGATTAACATCCAGCTCACTCTTTTTCATCAGGGGGCCTCCTTCATATTAAGTACCTATATTGTTGCCATTTGCTGAATGAATCATGCGAAAAAGAGATCCTTCAATGAAAAATACTTTACATTTATATTGCAATCTAAAGATGTGTTTGATAGAATACAATTTGTTCTATTGTGAAGAAGATTTAACCTTAAGACACTGTGCTACAGGTTGTATCTTAGGAGGTGAAACACATGCCAAACATTAAATCAGCGATTAAACGTACAAAAACAAACAACGAACGCCGCGTTCATAACGCGACAATCAAATCTGCTATGCGTACTGCAATCAAACAAGTTGAAGCTTCTGTTGCCAACAACGAAGCTGACAAAGCGAAAACTGCTCTTACTGAAGCAGCTAAACGTATTGATAAAGCAGTGAAAACAGGTCTTGTACACAAAAATACCGCAGCTCGATACAAATCAAGACTAGCGAAAAAAGTGAACGGACTTTCTGCATAATATAAAAACGATCCTCAATAATGAGGATCGTTTTTTTCATTTCTTTTTAACAGCTGTAAAAGGAACAGTTCGAGCAGAAGCTGCTTGTCCTTTTTCCCTGTTTTCATCTCATAGTCCATGACGGCAAGCTGTTCAATAATTGACCGGAGCTCGGCCTCTGAAAAAAGCCTTGCTTGATCCATCGCCAGCTTAACCCGAAATGGATGAACTTTTAAATTAGAAGCGATTTGCTTTTGCCCGTATCCTTGTTCCGCGAAGTACTTTGTCTGCAGAATCAGCCGGAACTGGTTCGAAATAAGCGCCATAATTTTGATAGGTTCTTCATTTTGTTTGAGCAAATCATAAAAAATTTGCAGACTCTCCGTTCGTTTCCGGTTGACGATTTTATTAATCAGCTCGAAAATATTTTGTTCAAGGCTTCTCGCAACAAGCATTTTCACATCATCCAACGTAATTTCTTCACGATCTCCAATAAACGTGCAGAGCTTTTGAATCTCCTGAAAAATCGATGACAGATGTCCATTCACAAGCAGAACCAAATGCTCCGCGGCTTCTGTGCCGATTGTTTTCTGCTCTGTTTTTGCAAGGTTGACAGTAAAATCTGTCGTCTCCTTTGCGTTTAATTCCTTCGCCTCCACCATAAACGCGTGCTTCTTTAACGCTTTCGTCAATTTTTTCCGCTCATCCAGCTTTTCATACGGGGCAAGAAGGACAAAGACCGTGTATGGCGCAGGTGATTGTATATATGTTTCAAGCGCACTGACGTTGTGCTCAATTTTTTCTTTTTTCTTTTCACCTGTTAAAAAATAGGGATTTTTCACAATAACAAGACGCCGCTCCCCCATAAACGGAAACGTTTCAGCATCTGCAATTGCTTGATCCAGCGGGTCCTCTTCCAGATCAAAAACGGATAGATTGAAATCCTTTGTCTCCTGATCAATAACTGTCTGTCTGATCCTGCTGACGGTTTCTTGCAGCAGATACGTCTCTTTTCCGTATAAACAATAAACCGGATGGACATCTCCTTTTTTCAGGCTTTTCCACACATCAAATACCATTGTTGTACGACTTCCTCTCTTTCGTCATCCCCTTCTATCCTAAATTGAGTTTGCAAAATAGTAAAGAGGAAGCCTGACTGCTGCTTCCCCATTTATATTAAACGCCAGTTTGCAAGCCCCCGGGACAGCTTGTAAAAAGGCGATAATCACCAGAACAGAAAACGTTACCTTAGCTTCTAGATTTTTCAAAACGATTCCATTATACTTAAATCAGTCAGGAGGGATAAAGTTGAATGATTTTGAAAAAAACGTTCAAAGCAAACGAAATGATGCTGTAGATTCAGCTGTTGGTTTTGTTGTGTCCTTCGGATTTTTCGCCTTCTTGTTTGTTATGGCAACGGTTATTCACCTGGTTGGTTCATAACAGCGACTGCCCGGGCTGCTGATTTCTCGGCAGTCTTTTTTTAGTTCGTCTCTGTTATATCTGATGTATCATATGGAGGATAGACAGAAAAGGTTCCAACTCTGTTTTTATATCTATATTGGATCGTTCCGTTTTGATCGGTGCGGAGCACGCGGATGGAATGTCTCTGTAATATTTGAAGAACTTCTTGATGGGGATGATGGTACCGATTGTTTTCCCCGGCCGAGATAATGGCCGTTTTCGGCTGAAGCTGTTTGATGAATTCTTCACCGGTAGAGCCTTTGCTTCCATGGTGCCCCACCT
The DNA here is from genome assembly GCF_023238245.1 of Bacillus rugosus. NCBI lineage: Bacteria > Bacillati > Bacillota > Bacilli > Caryophanales > Bacillaceae > Bacillus > Bacillus rugosus. Next base: position 2,521,392 of record NZ_CP096590.1, read on the forward strand.
TTAAAACGTCTGCTTTTATATTCGGAAACACGTTCATTACCTCCTGTTCCCCTTCTTTCTCCAGATCACCCGTCAATACCCAGCTCATACTGCCCGTTCTCATCCACAGAACGAGAGAAGAATTATTTTTGCTTGCCGGATCAGGTGTTTCCGGTGACAGTACATGAAACTGCAAATCCTTTATTTGCAATACATCCCCTCGCTTCACCTCTTCAATTGGCACTCCCTCCTCTCTGGCTGCCTGCAGCACTTTTTCGTCTTTAGGTTCTGAGACGAACCCTTTCGGAATCAAGAGGCGCTTCACTTTATGATGCTTCAACAGAGTCACTGCCTCTCCGATATGATCTTGATCAGCGTGCGTTAAAATTAAGGCATCAAGCTGTTTGATTCCTTTGGCAGTTAAAAACGGAATCAGCACCTTTTCTCCCAGTGAAAAAGGATGCTGTTTTTCCCGCCAAGGCTCTGACGAGTAAGACAAAGTGCCGCCAGTATCAATTAAGACATGGCCACGCTGATGAGGAGCACCTACAAACATGCTGTCACCCTGCCCAATATCAATCATATCGACCTCTCCTTCAGAACTTAGACGAGGAAAAATAAAGAGAAGACAGAGCACAGCGCAGCACATACCGCCAGTTGCCATCAACTGCGAAACGGAGCGTTTTTCAATCACCATAAGCAATAGAATGATTGTGGCCGTGAACAAAAAGAGCAGAGCAGGTGCGGGACGTGCAAAGATGATCGTGAATACATCAATCTCTGCAATTTTTGTAATCAGCTTGTTGGTCCAGCTCATCAAGAAATCAAAACAGCGGAAGAACAATTGACCGGCCGATGCTGAAAGGCTTAATAGAAAAACACCTGCAATAGCGCCCGGCAAAACATAGAACGTATAAAAAGGAACAAGCACGATGTTCATCGGCATACTGATCATAGAAAACTGCTGGAAATGATACAGGAGAACAGGAAGTGAGCCCAGCTGAGCGATCATCGATACCATTATCAGCTGACCTAAGAAGGTTTTGACTTGCTGAAAAATAGAAGAGGAAAGTATCAAAGAAAAACTGACGGCGAATGACAGCTGAAAACCCGCTTCGAAGAGATGGTAAGGATTGAAGAGCAAGAGGACGATGTATGAAAGGCAGATTGCAGCGACTGAATCTACACGCCATTTCACTAGACTTCCAGTTAAGTAAATGCCTGACATCAGCGCTGCGCGAAGCACTGAAGGAGCAGCACCAGTCAATATCACATAGAGCGGCAGAAATAACAGCAACAGGATTGACGCCTTTTCTCTTGTTATACCAATACGGATCATGATATAAAACAAGCCAGCTGTCAAAATGCCGACGTGAAGTCCTGAAATCGTCAAGAGATGGACGACACCGAGCTTTTGATACGCGTTAAGTACTTCGTCCTCCACATAAAATCTGTCACCGACTGTAAGTGCTTGTACGATTCCTGCCGAGTCAGGAGGCAGCAAATCGTTTGTGAATGATACGATGTATTTTCTCAAACTGAGCAGCTTATGCCTGACATTTGCAGGTTCGCTGCAATTTTGGATCGATGTGACAGAATAGTTCCAGTGAATATGCTGTCGGTAAAGATATTCGTTATAATCAAATGTACCCGGCACAGTTGAATGTTTCGGTTCTTCCAATGAACCAGTTAATTCACATGCCATTCCCGGTTCTACATATGACAGCCGATCCTTTTCATCAGCAGACTGAATGCGATACGATGCGGCCCATTTTTCACTATCAGGCGTCTTAACTACCATAGACATACGGTCACCATCAATTTTAGGAATACTGTCAATCACTGCCTTGACTTGATAGGTGCCCCGCTGATATAAAGAGACATTCTGGGAATCTGTGACTGCATGAAGTGCAAAAAATAACATAAAAGAGAAGAAACAAACAAAAATGAGAAAAGCGTGTCTCGTTTTGATTAAAATGATGAGGAAAAAGAGGAAGAAAAGAAAAACAGCGGAGATATAAACGGCGGCAGTAATTCCAGCTGTCGCCGAAGCTGCCGCCAAAGGCAATAACAAACGCGAATTACGCATTAATCACACATAGCTCGTGAAAAGTGTATTCGCCTGTTCATGTATCTTTTTCAAATCTTCCTCTGCCAGACCAGCATCCGCCAGTTTCTCTAAAAGACCAGCTACAAATGAAAGCTTTTCCCTGTTTTTCAGATCGACGATCATTTCAGCGAGTTCAACCTGTTCAACAGTTACATCCGCCTGTTCAAATAATTCCTGTGCATAAGGATTTGTTTTGTAATCCTCAGCATAATAAACCGTTTTGATACCAGCCTGTATGATAGATTTACAGCATTGAATGCACGGATAATGCGTCACATAGATCTCTGCTCCATCAGTCGGCACCCCGAACTTAGAGCATTGAAGAATTGCATTCATTTCAGCGTGAATCGTTCTTGCGCAATGATCATCTATCATAAGGCATCCTTCATCTGCACAATGCACGCCGCCAGCGATTGACCCGTTATAGCCTCCTGCAATCATGCGTTTGTCTCTGACTATAGTAGCGCCGACAGACAATCTAGGGCAGGTGCTGCGCAGCGCCAGTAAATGGCTTTGAGCCATAAAGTATTGATTCCATGAAATTCGTTCCACGTTGTTCCCTCCAAATTGTGTGTTGCCTGACCTTTAGTTTACCTATCATTATGCATGACCGTCAAATCACTTTACTGTAATGGAGGACTTTATTTTCTCAAACGACTTTTCACCGATTCCTGAAACCTTCGTGATATCTTCAATTGTCTGGAAACGCCCGTTTTCTTCCCGGTATGCAATAATAGCTTCAGCTTTGGATGGCCCCACCCCTGAGATGCCTTGTAATTCCTCTAAGGTTGCTGTATTGATATTTACCAGCGCCCCCTTCCCTCCATCGCTCTGGATAGCGCCTCCGGCTGCTTGCTGCACCGCTGACTCCTCCCCCCTTTTCGGGATGTACACTACTATCCCGTCCTGCAGCAGCTCCGCCAAATTCACTTGCATTTCGTCTGCTTGTTCACTGGTTCCGCCTGCTTTCTCAATTGCCTGAGACACTCTATCCCCTGTTCGCATTTCATAAACGCCAGGATGCTGAACAGCACCTTTGATGTCAATCACAATTGTTTCGTTTGACTCGTCTTTGACTTCTTCCTGCTTTACCTCCGTATTTTCTGTCTCAGTTGATACAGCGTGCTTCACCGGCTCTTTGTTTTTTCCGCTGGCCAGGAAGACAATAACCGCTATGAAAACAGCCGCAGAAGCAGCTAAAACAATTGCTTTCTTATGCTGATTCAACCAATTCATTGTGCATGTTCCTCGCTTTCGTCATATTTTATTTTCATAACACATATGGTTTAGAGGATAATAGCTAAAAGGAGGGGAAACCATTGAAGATAGGCTTTATCGGCACAGGAAATATGGGTACGATCCTTATAGAATCATTTATTGAATCAAAAGCAGCCGATCCCTCAAACATAACAATCACAAACCGCACAATTGAAAAAGCGTTGCACATAAAAAACCGCTACAACAGCATAAGCGTAACAGAAAGTCTGGAAAGGCTTGTTTCTGAAAACGAGATGATTTTTATTTGTGTTAAGCCGTTGGATATATACCCTTTACTCGCAAGAGCGTTACCTTATTTAAGAAAGGATCATATTCTCATTTCAATTACAAGCCCAGTTCAAACCGAACAGCTCGAACAGTATGTGCCGTGTCAAGTGGCGCGAGTGATCCCAAGTATTACGAACAGGGCGCTGGCGGGCGTGTCTCTCGTCACTTTCGGCACAAGCTGCGGAGAAGCTGCAAAAGCGAAAATCAATGAGCTGATGAAGCATATCTCTCATCCGCTGCAAATTGAAAGTGACATCACGAGAGTGGCATCAGATATCGTAAGCTGCGGTCCCGCTTTTATGAGCTATCTGATTCAGCGGTTTATAGATGCAGCAGTTTCAGAAACGTCAGTGTCCAAACAGGACGCTATTCTAATGTGTAAGGAAATGCTTGTCGGAATGGGAAAACTGTTAGAAACCGAATTGTATAGCCTGCCAGCATTACAGGAAAAGGTTTGCGTTAAAGGCGGTGTGACAGGAGAAGGCATTAAAGCGCTGGAAAGCGGTGTGCAGGATATGTTTCACCGGGTATTTCAAAATACTCATTTGAAATACGAAGAGGATATATCCGCAGTGAAGAAGCAGTTTCATGTGTAGACGAGTATGTCATATGTTTGTCTGTACTGCAAAAACATAAAAAAGCGTTTTAAAAAACCATCGTCTTAGGAAACGATGGTTTTTGATTTCTGCGCCTTGAAAAATAGGCGTTCTGATTGTGCTGACGGCTCTGAATCCGTAAAATCAGCTGTCACGCGATGAAGCTGAAAGCCGCAGCTCTTCAGCATCTCTTCGTATTCATCCACCGGGAACGTTCTTTGCTCGTGCGTCTCATCAAAGCGGTCATACGCCTCTCCGTTCCACACAAAAAAAGACATGTCATGAATGACAGAAAGCTCTTCACTTCCGGCAAAGCTCTGCCAAATATAGCTGATATCTTCATCTTGGTCAGCAAATGTGCTATCCGGAAAGACTTCGGCCATTTTATAAGATGAGTGAACATCAAACAACAAAATGCCTCCAGGCTTCAGCACTCGAAATACACTTTTAAAGGTTTCGATCACATCATTTTTCGATTTTAAATAATTTAATGAGTCACAGCATATCGCAACAGCGTCAAACTGGCCATCAAAGCCGGTAATCTCTCTCATATCCTGCTGAAGAAAAAGAATAGGCTGGTTACTAGAGACCTTTTGCTGGGCGTAGGAAAGCATTTCCTCACTGAGGTCGATCCCCGTGACCTCGAAGCCTTTGTCGGCAAGCCGGATTGAGATTTCTCCCGTGCCGCATGCAAGATCGAGGATACGGCCTTTTTCCGGGAGAGATGTTTCAATCCACTTTGTCCATTGATCGTAAGGTGCGTGTGACATTAACTCGTCATACACGCTTGCAAAGCCTTGGTAAATCATTGGTTCAATCCAAGCTCAAGATCTGCGAGCGGAGCGTCCCCCCACAGCTTTTCAAGGTTGTAGTAGCTTCTTTCGTCCTTGTGGAAGACATGGACAATCACATCACCAAGATCAACGAGCACCCATCTTGCTTCATCGAAGCCTTCCATCTTTTTGACTTGAATGCCGTTTTCTTCAGCTTGATCTTTGATTTCACGGGCAATCGCTTGCACCTGTTTATCTGAATTCCCGTGGCAGATCAGAAAATAATCAGCAACCAGAGAAATGCCTTCCATATCCAGTGCTAAAATATCCTCTGCCCGTTTATCATCGCAAGCCGCAGCTGCGATCTTTAAAATGGACTTTTGGTTCATTCACAAATTCCTCCTGTTCAGTTGCCAGACACAAGCCAGTTATACGTTGAAAATGTGTCTGGAAAAACCGGTTGATTTTTTTTCATAAGAAACATCATTGTATTTTTGATGGATTGAATCAGCGCTTGATTTAAATCTGTCTCAGCAAGTTTACGTACCTCATCGACACCGGGAAATGCCCGGTTGGGCTCAATGTAATCGGCAACGTAAATGACTTTTTCTAAAAGTGTCATGCCAGGCCGCCCAGAGGTATGATACCTGATGGCGTCAAGAATGTCTTCATCTTGAACTCCAGCTTCTCTTTGGACCAAATAAGCGCCGACCGGAGCGTGCCATAGCTCCGGATTATGATCCAATAAATGTGAAGGCATTTTTTCTCGCGCAATAATTTGTTTCATTTCTTCTTTCGGGCGGAATTTGGCGTAATCATGAAAGATAGCTGCTGTTTCCGCTTTTTTAGGGTCGGCTCCAAAACGCTCCGCAAGTTCGATCGCCGTGTTCATCACGCCAATAGTGTGGGTATATCGGTGTTCGGTCAATTGCTGCTTAACGCATGCAAGTGCCTCCTCACGATTCATATAAACCATTCTCCTCTACATACTTCTTCACTTTGTCAGGGATTAAGTAGTCAGTGGGCTTCTTGCTTTTAAACCGTTCTCTTATCATAGTTGATGATACCTCAAATTCCGGAACGTCTGCAAAGAGAAGCGGATAAGGGGTTTCAACATGAAAACCGGGGCGCTTTACTCCAATAAATTGAATGAGGTTCAGCAGCTCGTCCAGCTTATACCATTTCGGCAAATATTCAATCATATCGGCACCGATAATAAAAAACAACTGATCATTCGGATAACGCTGCTTCAGTAAAGAAACGGTATCAAAGGTATATGAAGGCCCTTCTCTTTCCATTTCAGCGAGTTCCAACTTAAAGGACGGATTAGACTGAATCGCAAGCTTCAGCATTTCCACGCGATGAAAGCTGTCCGTATAGTTTTCGTCCTGTTTATGCGGCGGAATTTGATTGGGCATAAACCAAATTTCATCAAGCCCCGCTTGATACAGCACCTCATTGGCCATTAAGAGGTGACCGTTATGCGGAGGATCAAACGTGCCTCCGAAAATTCCGATTTTCTTCATTTCAACCACCTTTAAGGAAGCTCGATTTGTTTATTTTCCTTTGATTCCTTATATAACACAATCGTATTGCCGATTGTCTGCACCAATTGAGAGCGGCTTCCTTTTACTAGGGCTTCCGCTACATCGTTTTTATCCTCTTCGCAATTCTGAAGAACACTTACTTTAATCAGCTCTCTCGCTTCAAGCGCCTCAGCAATTTGCTTAATCATGTTGTCGTTTACTCCGCCTTTACCTACTTGAAAAATCGGCGTTAAATGATGCGCTTTTGAGCGCAAAAAACGTTTTTGTTTACCTGTTAACATTCTGTTCCTCCTAATTTTCCTATGACAATTGATCTCATTTTTTCAATATCAGGCTCTTGTCCAGTCCACAGTTGGAAAGACAATGCTGCTTGTTCAACAAACATGCCCACTCCATCGAGTGTTTTCAGGCCTTTTTGGTTTGCTTCTTTTAAAAGAGCCGTCTGAATTGGATTATACACGATATCACATACGACGGCACTGCTTGCGGCACGCTGTAATGAAATCGGCACATCGTTCACGTTCGGATACATGCCCACAGACGTTGTATGGATAATAACATCATACTGCTCAAGCCTTGCTTCTGCTTCTTTTATGCTTAACACTTCTTTATTGTGAAACGAGGGAGTGGATTCTGTAAGCTGCTTTGCTTTTTCCAACGTCCGGTTGCAAATGTCAAACTTTATCGGAACATTGCGGGCAATTGTTGTGAAAATGGCTCTTGCCGCTCCGCCCGCGCCGATCATTAAGAATGACAGTTCAGAGATGGGCTTATCCAATACCTTCATTAATGACTTCACAAAGCCTTCCCCGTCGGTATTGTATCCAACAAGCTTGTCTCCCTCTCTTCTGACCGTATTTACGGCACCGATCACTTTTGCACTATCATCAATATGATCCAGGTAATCCATAATGGAAACCTTATGCGGAACAGTCACATTGATTCCTTGTACGCCAAGTGCTTTTATTCCTTTTACCGCATCTTCCAGATCATCCTCTTCTACCTTGAAAGCATGGTAATGTCCGTCTAGACCGAGATCTTTCAATGATGCGTTATGAATATCAGGTGACATGGAATGGCCAATCGGATTTCCGATAACTCCGTACAGCTTTTTCATACTCCTCTCCCCTTTTCATTAAATTAATGAGCGCCGAACAAATACGTGAACGCCTTTAGGCGCGTAAGCAGTTACTTTTTTATCGGCGTCATGCACTGTTACCCAGCCTAACCCTGAGAAAACGATATCTGTCTTTTTGTCTTTTATCGTAAACGTATGGGCGACCAATTCCGGAAACTCATCCATTTCATCTTTTCCCGGAGGTGTGAGCAATTCCCCTGCATGCTTTTCATAAAGCGCGTCTGCATTTTCCAGTTTTGTCCTATGAATCATCAGCTCATTCGGCATATAGCAAATAAAAGGAGCCCTTTCTCCGGACACATAATCGAACCTTGCAAGCCCGCCAAAATACAGTGTTTGCTGATCGTTAAGCTGAAATGTGCGAGGTTTCAGCTCCTTTTTAGGAGATAGGATTTTAAGATCCTTTTTATTGACATAGTGCGCCATTTGATGATGGTTGATAATTCCCGGTGTATCATAAAGCGCTGAGCCGTCGTCCAGCGGGATTTCAATTGCATCAAGAGTTGTGCCAGGAAATTGGGATGTCGTAATAATATCTTCTTCACCTGACACTTCTTTAATAACCCGGTTAATAAAGGTTGACTTCCCTACATTGGTACATCCAACAACATAGACGTCTTTTCCGTTGCGATAATGCTCAATCGCATCAATCACTTCTCTGATCCCCTGGCCGCGTCCCGCACTGACCAAAAACACGTCAACCGGTTTTAAGCCAAGCTCTTTCGCTTCACGCTTCATCCACTGGATCAGACGCTCTCTTTTCAAAGACTTAGGCAAAATATCCGCTTTATTTCCAACCAATAAGATAGGGTTTCCTCCCACCAAGCGTTGCAGCCCATTGATCCAGCTGCCGTTAAAATCAAAAATATCAACAATTTTAACAACGAGAGAATCCGTTTCCCCAATACCATGAAGAATATTTAAGAAATCATCATCTGTTAAGGAAACATCTTGTATTTCATTATAGTTTTTCAGTCTGAAGCAGCGCTGGCAAATCACATTCTCTTTCGTAAGCGATGCAGGCGGCGCGTATCCCAGACCTGTTTTGTCCTCGGTTTGGATTGTAACTCCGCAGCCGATACAAACAACCTTTTCCATTTCTTACTCCTCCCACTGAATGTGCCCTTTTCGTTTGAGAGCACTCAGTATTCTGCGTTCGACCTGGCGGTTAAAGCGCGTAATGAATCCATCAGAGGAAGCGACAGGCACGACCAAAATTGTATGGTAGCCGTTTCGGTTTCCTCCGAGTACATCGGTCAGCAGCTGGTCTCCTATGACAACGCAGTCCTCTTTTTTTAGCTCCATATTGCGCACCGCTCTGTTAAAGGCTTTGCCCATCGGTTTTCTTGCTTTGTAGATGAATGGGATTCCAAGCGGTTCTGAGAAAAGTTTTACTCTTCTCTCATTATTATTAGAGACAATCGTCACTTTAATGCCGTGCTCCTTCATTTCTTCAAACCACTCGATCAAACGCGGCGTCGCGTTTGGTCTGTCCCACTCAACAAGCGTATTATCCAGGTCGGTAATAATTCCTTTTACATTTCGTTCTTTTAATTTCTCAGGTGTAATATGAAAAATATTTTTTACAAACTCGTCAGGTAAAAAAAACTTTTTTAACAAAACCCGCACCCTTCCCTTTTCTTTCTCTCAAAATGATTGTCGAAAAAAATCGAACTTGCGCCTAAAGAAAAACTGAGCAAAAAAATTTCGACAAAAATTGGGTTTCTTCACCAGGTGTGGATAAAATTACACACACTATCCACTCTTATTACATCACTCTTTAGACAAATTATAAACACGATACTCACAAGTTATCCACTTTCTGGTGTGGATAACAGAACGATTGTTCTTATATGCAATTCATGGTAGATTAAAGATAACTTCAGCCACAGATGAACGCAACTTATCAATGTATGCGTTAAAATCATGAATGATTCCAACTTTTAAGGAGGTGTCTCTCCCATTAATTGGGTTCCTAGCATGAGAAAACTGTCTGATGAATTACTAATAGAATCTTATTTCAAAGCCACCGAAATGAATTTAAACCGTGACTTTATCGAGTTAATTGAAAACGAAATAAAAAGAAGATCGCTCGGACATATTATTTCCGTATCTTCTTAATAGGAATTTGTCTATTTTTTCCGGGCGTATTTCCTTTTTTTACTCAGATGACTGATATTATATCACTTCAGTTACGGGCTTTACTACTGTTTTCAGCAAAAAACACCCCTAAAAGAGGTGTTTTAAAGGGCCGGTTCCTACGCTAACCAATATATGCCGCCCACAACTAGGAGAACAACAACTAAAACAACAATAAAAGCGTATCCATATGCTCTGCCTGCGCCATACATGTGAAGCGCCTCCTTAAATAAGGTTTATAACAGCCTATGTAGGAGAAATAAAACGGCTTAGGCCGTTGTCCGGCTCAGTACGTCAAAACCTGCCCATCTTGTATTCCTTCATATACAATCCTTGCCCCTTTAGGTGTCATATGATTGCCTGAAGGATCTATCAGACCGGATTGGATAAGCGCTTCATCGGTTGCTTTTCCGCCGTCTGCTTCTATAAAATGCTTCCAGTTGTCTACAAGAGGGACATCCAGGCGCTTCGACACATCTCTTGTAATATCGTTGTATGAGTTGTGCCATTTCCTCGCCCCGCCTTTCGGTTCAAAAGCAGCTGCTTTATATCTCGAATAGTAAAACAGATGATGCTTCCCGTTTCCTTCAATAATTGGGATACATGTCATTAGGATTGGCTTGATCTCGTGTTCTCTGCTTTCTTTAATAAAATAAACCAGATTTTCTCTAAAACGCTGCTTCGACACTCTCGGTTTCCCCTCAGTCAGTATCGCGGCGTCATTTGTGCCGAACATAATAAACAAATACTTCGGTTTTTGATCCAGCACATCTGTCTGAAACCGCAGACGGGCATCCTCTGTCGTCTGTCCGCCAATTCCCGCATTGAGTATATCAAGCTTTCCTCGTTCAGCCGTTTTTAATATATTGACCCACTGTTGTGCTTTTGGATAATCACGATAATCCCAATTAGAGCCTCGCGTATTACTGTCACCAAATGCTACAACATCTTCATATCCCCTTCCCTCGCATCCTGCTGTAACGAACAGCAACAGGAAAAGGATGAAAAAATGCTTCATCTTTACACCCCCAAAATCCTCACCTTAATGTTATACCTCTGTTTCCCTTCATTCAACGAAGAGTTTTTCGTGCACTGTTTTTTCTATAGTTAACGTGTCCCCCTCAATGAAAATCATTCTTTTCAATGCGACATATCAGGTGATTCTTTTCAAATTCCCTTCTTCTCCATTGAAAAAACACGCAATGAATAGGATAGAAAATAACCTGAATCCACACTGGAAACAGGTTATCCCTTGAATTCAGCATTCACTTTAACTTCGATTTAAGCTTGGCCTTAGTTTTTGGTCCATAGATACCGTCTGCAGTTAATCCGTTCATGAGCTGAAAACGCTTGACGGCATTCGCTGTTTTTGGTCCGTAAACCCCATCTATCCCATTATTTTTGGCACCCTTATCAGGATAAAAATGAAGCGCGGCTAAAGCCTTTTGCAGCTGCAGGACTTTCGTGCCCTTTCGGTAAGGCGAAGTGAGTTTGATAATTCCTGACGGCAGCGGATATGTTGGAGATGACTCTTTTGGAGGTGTATCGGAGGAAGAAATTCCGTTTATAAAAGAGTTCCAGTGATCCAAGAGTTTGCGCGGACATTCTTTTCCGGACCATTTTTTGTGGGGAACCACATGTTTCAGCGGAATGTTGTTTTCCTTCATTAGTTTTCGGATCAGCCACTGGGCATTTGCTGTTGCTTTTTCAAAATCGCCGTCAGCATTTTCGCAGATTTCAATCCCGATCGATTTGCGGTTCCCTGTCCCATTTGTGCCGTCGCCCGCATGCCAGCCGTTTTCATCTATCGGAAGATGCTGATAGATGACTGAATCATCAACTGTAAAATGCCAGCTGACAGATGTGCTTGGATTTTTCACATAATTGGCGTGCATTTTCGCATCTGCGCCTTTTTCGGTATTTGCCGTATTATGCACCGTAATGTAAGCAGGAGTCATCGCATAGCCAGGACGATTATCGTTCGATGCCGGAATAAAATCCTTTTTTATCGTTACCATTTCACATCCCTCCCTACTATTAAAGAATGCAGCAAACAGAGAGATGGACAGCCTATTTTACAAGATAAAAAAGAATTGTGTTCCCAAACATGATTTTCAGTTGAACCGTTGAAATGACACCAGTTATACTAACCCTAGATGACGGAGGTTTTGGCTCCTGACATCATCTTAGTTGGGAGTGACCATAGACATGTTCAAAAAGATTCTAGGTATCATCGTGGTGTTTACGATCATTGCAGTCGTTTTTTTTCAGAAAGAAGCTTGGCTTGATGCGATCAAAGCAGGAGGGCTGTTTTCTGTTTTATTCAGTATGCTGCTGATTGCTGCCGATGTTTTTTTCCCAATTGTGCCGTTTGCTTTGGTTGCCGCTTTAAATGGCGCTGTGTTCGGAATGGCCAATGGGATTTGGATTACATTAACCGGCTCAATGCTTGGTACAATGATGCTGTTTTTTCTCGCCAGGTACAGCTTTAGAGATTGGGCCAGAAAAAAAGTTCAGGCCTATCCTGCCATCCAAAGCTACGAGGCTCTCTTCCACAAAAATGCTTTTGCCGCTGTTTTACTAGGAAGACTTATTCCGGTCATTCCTTCTCTTGTCATGAACGTGATATGTGGACTGAGTCAGGTTCGCTGGCATGTTTTTTTCTTCGCGTCTTTAATAGGAAAAATCCCGAATATTATCGTTGTCACCATTGCTGGTGCTAATTTTACCAGCAATAAATTACTGTCCTTCAGTATTTACGGAGCCTACATTCTGATCATGATGCTGATCATTTATAAAAAGTTCCCTCATCTGCTGAAGGCACAAAAAAAATAAGGAGGCCTGTTTGCCCCCTTACTTTTTTTCTGTTGCATGGCCACCGAATTCATTCCGAAGTGCAGCCACAACCTTTCCTGTAAACGTATCGTTTGTTAAAGAACGGTATCTCATCAGCAGCGACATGGCGATCACCGGAGTTGCCGTTTGCAGTTCAAGTGCTGTTTCCACTGTCCATTTCCCTTCACCTGAGGAATGCATAATGCCTTTGATCTGATCCAGCTTTGCATCTTTAGAGAATGCTCGCTCAGTCAGCCCCATGAGCCAAGAGCGAATGACAGAGCCATGATTCCACACTCTCGCAACTTTTTCGTAGTCAAAATCAAATTGGCTGTTATCAAGTACTTCGAATCCTTCACCGATCGCCGCCATTATTCCGTACTCAATGCCATTATGGATCATCTTCAAGAAATGTCCGCTTCCCGGTTCACCCGCATATAGATATCCGTTTTCGACGGCAGTATCCTGAAACAGCGGCTCTACAATATCCCATGCTTCGGGATTACCTCCCACCATAAAACAGGCTCCATGGCGCGCGCCTTCCATTCCGCCCGACGTTCCGGCATCAAGATAATGGATACCCGCTTCTTTCATTTGATTGTAGCGGCGAATCGATTCTTTATAATGAGAGTTTCCGGCTTCAATGACAATATCGCCTTTGTTTAATAAAGGTGTCACATCACGCAAAACAGCATCGACAACGCCATGCGGCACCATAACCCATAGTATACGCGGCGTGTCTAATGAAGAAACCAACTCTTTTAGATTCGTTGTCCCTCTAGCCCCATATGCTTTCAGTTCATCAACAGCCGCTTGATTTACATCATACCCGACCGCTTGATGATTGCGATCAATGAATTGCTTTCCTATGTTAATGCCCATTTTCCCTAAGCCGATTAATCCGATTTTCATGTCTGTTCCTCCTGGTTTGCTAAAAAGCCTATAATCTTTATGTTCCCTTTGAATTGTATTGTGATACGCAAAAAACAAATGTCTTACAGAATTTCACTGCGCCCCTTCATTTTGATTTGTATGTTGTTCACCATCAGCTTTTCTTTTTCCGAAGTACTATAAGCCGCTTTACTTGCACGACTGCAAAATCAGGTGCATTTCTTATGGAAACCTTATGTTTTTATCTCCCTATAACCGACTCTCCTTTTATGAAAACCACAAGTTTATCCTAATTTACCATCTGCTTGAGTTAAAATATGGGAAGAGATCGATTTCTTTAAAAGAAGGTGACACGTTGCACGATCAATCCCACACTCTCATTGGAGTTACGAAAACCGCTGCATACTTTTTATACGCCGCACTTGCAATCATCGGACTTACGATTGGGTATTTGATCCCGCAGTTTGCGAAATGGGCATTATCCCTTCCGTGGATTCCTTTTGAAGGACCGCTCAGGCTGGTCACCTCTTTTCAGGCAGCTGCATTTATCACTGCGCTGCTCAATGTCTGCGGGGATTTGGTTCGCCCACTCTGTTATTTCATTACTGCTGACTGTAAGGATAACAGGTGACACAGTGGAATTAATCAAAGGAAAGAAAGTGCAAACGATTCGTTCCAAGGACATCGCTCTTGTGTTTATCGATCACAAACGGCTTGTCCTCCTAGGAACAGCTGGATATGAATTGGCACGGGAAGAAATTGATAAAAAACCAGTAAACGTCGAGAAGGCCTTTAGACAGCATCATTACGAATGGGCAGCAGATGGTGATCCGTTTAAAGATCAATTTCGCCGGTGGATACCTGATGCACCGGACCTCTCTCAAGGCGCTCATGCTTTATTGAAGGCTCGTCACAAAGCGCTGAAAGACGAGGAAACAGACGATGTAGAAGAATTCCGTCTCGAGCTTGCACAGCTGGGCATCGTTGTTCGAGACGAAGGCACACGCCAGTATTGGCGAAAAGCAGAAACCTATCCTCCGAACATTCAGCATCGCGAAGGATCGTAACAACAGAGGCTCAAGAAAGAGCCTCTTCTTGATTACTGCACAATAAACAGCACTCTGGTGCCGTCAGGATAACCACTCATTTGATTCCCTACCCACGAGCCGGCCCCGCGATTATCAGAAGGCGTCACATATCGGACGTCAGCTCCTGCGCCGCCTTCCTCGCAAACCGCCATTGGCCACTCATCCCGGTCATAGCCCGGCTTCGTCGGAATTCCTTTTAATGATTCCTCTCGCCTTTTGTCCGCTCCATCCCTGTCGATGGTACAAATATCAGAATGTCCCTCTGTAATCGCATCTCTAATATGATCCCCTGTTTCCGGATAACGAGACAGCGGAAAATACAACACTTTGTCATACAAAGAAGCGCTCTTGATCGGCTGCGGAACCACTAAACAAAGAAAAACTGCTGCAGCAAGAAGCAGGCCTGCCATCCATTTTTTCATTCCCATCCCCCCATACATCGTTCATTTCAATGTATGGGCGCATGATAAAGATTATTTTTAAAATTTGAAGTTGGCCTGCTGCTCACGAAAGCCAGGCTCCCCTGCGAGAAATTTCCCGGTACAGACACAGACAGCCTCCTGCTCACATACATTTACATATAGGCTTTTGCCTACATACTTTTGTGGAGGTGACGATGGTGACAGGTGTTTTCGCAGCGCTCGGCTTTGTTGTTAAAGAGCTTGTCTTTTTAGTATCTTACGTGAAAAACAATGCCTTTCCACAACCGCTCTCAAGCAGCGAGGAAAAAAAATACTTAGAGCTCATGGCTAAAGGGGATGAACATGCCAGAAACATGCTAATTGAGCATAATCTTCGCTTGGTCGCCCATATTGTGAAAAAGTTCGAAAATACAGGTGAGGATGCAGAGGACTTAATCTCCATCGGAACAATCGGGCTGATCAAAGGAATTGAAAGCTATTCCGCCGGAAAAGGGACAAAGCTGGCGACGTATGCCGCGCGGTGTATTGAAAATGAGATTGTAATTACAAAAGGGGGGTGCATACACCCCTCTTTAATACGTTTCAATATATACGGTGTCAGAATCCACAACAGTAACTTCTTTCACGATAAAGTTAACAATTGTTTTTTTATCTTCAAGAGTTAAGTTATCTGCACCGATTGATTGAAAATAGTTGATGGCTCTCTTTAGAGCATTTTCACTTGAGCTTGTATCATCCAGGACTTTCATTTTTGATTGAATTTCGTTACACTTTTCAGTAAGCTGGTTTTGCTTTTTTTGCAGCTCAATAATTTGTGCTTTGATTTCATCAATATCTAAATCATCGTCATCGCTTAGGCTGATTAGCGTTAAAAGACGCTTGCGGCCTTTTTTTGTTTTCTCTATCTCTTTTTGAATAAGTTCTAATTCATCAGACAGGTGATTTGATTGTTCAATCTCTTTAAAAGAAGCATACTTTTGAGAATTTGTGATGAATTTAAAAATTTCACCCCATACATGCCGGTTCAATTTATTCTCAGACATTTCTTTTCCGCAGCCGCGATCCTTTGCGCCAGAATAATTTTTCCGGCAAGTATACACATAGTAGTCTTTACCATGTGATTTTCTTTTCTTCCCTGTCATGGTATTTCCGCATTTCCCGCATCTAACCAAACCCGATAACAAATAATTGTGGGGACTGATACTCAAGTGCTTTCTTTTGCTTTGGCCTAAAAGCTCTTGGGCGTAATCCCATTGTTCAGGTGGAATAATTGCTGGAATTGCCACAGTGATTTGCTCTTCTTCAGGTCTTATTTTAATTATAGATTTGTTCCCTGCCTGTTTTGAAACATAGGAACCCTCTGTATCATATTTATACTGTTTATGTTCACCCTTATAAGAAGAGTTCATTAATATCTGTCGAACAACCTGCCTGTGCCAGACTTTGGCACCTTTTTTTGTTTTAACCCCCATCTGAGTTAAATGTAGAGCAATACCATTTACTCTGCCGAAAAAAGGGCTTTTATGATCGGTGAAATAGTTGAAAATCATTCGAATAATTTTTGCTTCCTCTTCAAATATTTCAAGAGTTCTTTTCTCTTTAACAAATTTATAGCCATATAGTTTGGAATCTTTAATGATCATGCCTTTTTTCATTTTTTGAAGTCGGCCGCTTGATGTCCGTTCTTTGATTTTGGCTTTTTCGAATTCTGAGATTGCTCCGCGCATTGCGAAAAATAATTGACCTTCTGGAGAATTGGCGTATTCTCCATTTACAAATATTAATGGTATATTTCGCTTTCGGAGTTCATCATCAATGATAAGCTGATTCATTAATTTCCGAGAAAGACGGTCTGGATCATAACAAATGACTTGACTTATAAGTCCCTTGCCTGCATCCTCCCTTAAGCGATTCAAAGCAGGACGTTCTAAAAGCTCACCAGAAAATCCTTCATCGGCATACTTCAACACATCCTTAGTCCCTGCTTTCTTTATGCAGGCCTCGATCTGGCTGTCGATGCTCGATCCCTTGATCGCTTGTTCCTCGGTCGATACTCTTACATATATTGCTATCACCCTGGATCTCCTTCCTATAAAGTTTTATTAAATAATGATAGCAATCGTTAATGCATTTGTCAGCTTGCGGTCCCTCGATGATTTTCACCTTCATAAAATGCATCACCCCTTGGGTAATGCTATGTAATAACTGTTTGTCCTAATGAGGTGATTTTAAATGAGGATGAGTAAAAATAAAAAAACACCGATAGTTTGAAGTTATCGGTGTTTTCTTGGACTTGTACTACTCCCACTTAAGATAATGTATTGCTTGTTATAAAAGCTATCATATCAACTGGTTATTTTATGAGCGTTTACAACAAAGGCCGGACCTATAAGCGGCTTAATAAAAAATGCTTTTGTAATCTTTAATTATCAACTTTCTGTAAGAAACTTTATTACTTCTCTATTAAATTTCTCTGGAGCATTGATCATCATGGAATGTGTACCATATTCTTCTGAGCTAAACCTTATCCATTTGCAATCTCCTATAGCATCAACAATCCATATGCTTGAATCAAGGTTTGTGGCATGGCTGACATCACCAGTTATATATAGGGTCGGCACTGTAATACGAGGGATAATATCACGCCAGTCCTGAGTAAGATGATCCAATAGAAGCTTTCCAAGAATACGGTGTGTTTTATGACATGCAAAAGCTCTTGCTAAAATTTCTTCTCTATCATGATTCTCATATTTGTTGGATAATTCAAGATCAAAAAAACGGCTAAAAACTTTTAAACCTTCCTCCCAACTATGTTGAAATGCGTTATAGATTTGCCATAGATCAATTCTTTGTCCGCCATGCTCTTTGATTTCTGCTTCCGTATTTTCCGGATTACCTAATAGGAAGGGCGGCTGGTCTACCAAAATTAAGTGATCAATCGAATCTTGACCAAATAAATCTATATACATCCACAGTACACTACATCCCATTGAGTGCCCCATCCAATGAGCTTTTTTTACATTAATCGAAAGAAAAAACTCGCGGGCATCCTTGGCTATTCGCGATAGACGATACCCATGTTCCACAGCTTCGGATTCTCCATGGGCACGCGACTCAAGAATATAAACTGAAAACTTTTGACTAAGATCGTCAATATTGTAGTAGAAAGAATATGCGCTTCCTGCCCATCCTGGAATGATAATTAGGGGCTCACCAATTCCTTTTCGAACATAATGTAATTTTACACCGTCACTTGTAGTAAAGTATCCATCTTTACCGGGTAATTTGTAACTGTCTGTCATGTCTATACTCCTTTATATTTATTACGGATAGGTGATTTACATGGATCCTTCTATCCAGAGATAATTGACAGAGTGTAATGCATTATTAGGAGTTAAAGAAAGTGCATGAAATTAAAAAGTCCTTATATAAGTAAATTAACTTGTAGATCGCTACTCATGTGTTTTGATACTTAGATAACATCCTTTAGTTAGATTGCAGTAAACCCTCCGTCTACGGCAAGTTTGGCACCGTATACGAAGCTGGAACGATCTGTGGCGAGAAAGACAATCGCCTCAGCAATCTCAGCAGCTGCAGCAGGGCGGCCTGCTGGCATCTGAGAGGTCATCTCAGCAAGCGTTTCACTCATTGAAGCATTACCTTCTGTATAAGTAGGTCCCGGGCTGACAGTATTGACGCGGACACCACTAGGACCGTATTCAGCTGCCCACACCTTTGTAAGGTTGTTGAGAGCCGCTTTACTTGAGCTGTAGAGGCTCACACCACGTATTCCACGCTCGGCAGCATTTGTTGATACATTGACAATCGCCCCTTTGCCTTTTTCCGCCATCAATGGTGCCAATTCAGCGACTAGGAAATACGGTGCCTTGACGTTTAGTGCATACACACGTTCAAAATCTTCCTCCTTCGTTTCATGCGTCAACCCATATGGATATATTCCAGCGTTGTTAATCAGGATGTCGACATGACCGCCACTAAGCTCGACTGCACGCTTTGCGAGAGTACGCGTACTCTGCGCGTTCCGCAAATCCGTCTGTACAAAATTGGCCTTCCCTCCTGTTGCACGGATTTCAGCAACCGTCTGCTCACCACGTTCCGCATTTCGCCCTGCAACTACGACATGGACGCCAAGCTTGGCGAGCTGTTCCGCAACCGCTCGCCCAATACCACTTGTTCCCCCCGTGATCAGGGCTGTAGATTGATTTGAATTCATACTATTTCTTCCCTTCTCTGCTTGTATCTGTTAGTGCTTCCCACAGCTATTTTCACTGACTTGTAGAAAAGTGTCTTTATTGTGGGAAGGCTTCTGCTTTGCTAACTCTTATCATTTCACTAGGAAAGTGTTTATTAAAATAATTTTCCACTTTTACATGTATGTCTTTTCGATACCATTTCGATAATTCATGTTCTTTAAATAATTTTGGCATTCCTAATTTTGCTGAACGTTTACCCATGGAGCCATCTCCAATACTTAGCGTATCGATCCAGATATAATCCACGATTCCATTCAATACTTTTGGAAACTCAGGAGTAAACGGTAAAACAGGGGAAATCGAAGCTTGAGTCGATATCCCAGCCTCACGAATGGCCTTCAAAGCTTTTACCCGTAATTTAATTCCTGGTGCAAATGGAGAAAATAGTTGTTTGATGTCTTCTCTATCTGTCTCAATGGTCATGGATACAAGAACATCACATTTTTCTTTTAGTTTTGCTAACAGATCCGTATCCCTTGTGACGAGAGGGCTTCGTGTTTGAATTTGAAGAAAATCAGGGGGATGTTCAATCATTTCTTCTACTATCCCCCGTGTAATGTTTGCTTTGCGTTCGATTGGCTGATAAGGATCCGTGGCAGAAGACATAAAAACATTCACACGTTTGTTTTTCTTCCGAAGTTTTATCACTTCGTTTCGATAGTTTTCTGCTGCATTTGTTTTGATGTCCAACCACTCTCCCCAAGGGATTTCTCTGAATTTTTGAATTGGCATTTCTCTTACATAACAGTATCTGCAAGAAAACGCACATCCACTATAGGGATTTAACGAATGAGTAAATCCAACGTCCAAATACCCCTTTGCTTCAGTAAGAATTTTCTTTGCAATAACTTCTTTTATTTCAATACCCATATATGTCGCTCCTCTCTTTGGATTGAGTAAAATAATTAGAGAAAAGCACCTATGAGAGTTTTTTGATTAGAAAGCTTTATGATTTCTCAAGTAAATGATTTCTTTCTAAATACTCTTTCGCCACACTTTTTGCATTTTTCTTCTCTAAAGATACCTCGTAATTCATTTTTCTCATTTCATCATCCGTAATTTGACCAGCTAGTTTGTTCATTATCTCTTCTAATTCTGGATATTTCTTTAATGTCTCTTTTTTTACCAAGGGTGCCCCTTGGTATGGAGGAAATAAATGCTTATCATCCTCTAACACGGTAAGATTATATCTTTGGATCTCACTATCAGTTGAATAGGCATCTATTAAATTTATATCCCCTCTTTTTACTGCAGCATATCTTAACTCTGGCTGCATAGTGTTTATCTTCGAGAATTGGATCCCATAAAGTTTTTGTATACCGAGGTATCCGTCTTCACGTTCTGGGAACTCAGGTGTAAAGCCAGCCCCAATCATTCCTTCTATTGGTTTTAAGTCTGAAATAGTCTTTAGATTATACTGTTTTGCCAGTGAAGCAGGAACAGCTAATGCATAGGTATTATTATATTTCATTGGCTCAAGCATCACTAAATTTTTGTTTAAAAGTCCCTCCCTGGCTTGTTCATATACTTCTCTGCTATCAGTGCTTCTTGGTTGTTCTTTTATAAGGTCAACGATTGCGGTTCCCGTGAATTCTGGATAGATATCTATATTTCCAGATGTTAAGGCATTATAGACAAACGTTGTTCCCCCCATATTCGGTTTAAGTTCAACAGTAAGGGAGGAATTCTCTTCAATTAATAGTTTATACATATTCATCAAAATCTCTGGTTCAACACCCATTTTTCCACCTATAATCAACTCCGCTTTTTTAGGTTGGGTAAATGAAGACACCGTGATGACTAAGAAAGCTGCGACAATAACCGAAACAATTGAAACCAATGCTTTCTTAAATGATAATTTTTCAAGTTTCCTCAATAAAAAGTCAAAAAACAAAGCTAAGAGTGCTGCAGGAATGGCTCCTAATAAGATGAGGTCCATATCATTTCTACTGATCCCCACCGTAATTAATTCACCTAATCCCCCAGCCCCAATGAGGGAAGCAATCGTGGCAGTACCGATAATGAGAACCATAGCTGTTCTTATTCCAGCCATAATCACAGGCATTGCAAGAGGAAGCTCTACCTTAAGAAGCAGCCTTCGATTGTTCATACCTAACCCTTTTGCAGCTTCGATTAAACTCGGATCAACTTCCTTTATTCCAGTATAGATATTTCTTAAAATGGGCAGTAAAGCATAAATGACAAGTGCGATAATAGAGGGTATTGTTCCGATACCAACAAGTGGTATCAGGAGACCTAACAGTGCCAATGACGGAATCGTTTGGAAGACAGCTGTGATTCCAATGACAACCTCCGCAGCTTTTTTCTTTCTAGTTAAGTAAACTCCAATAGGAACGGCAATTAACAACGCTAGAAAGAGGGCAATAAAAGATATTTCAATATGCTGGATCAGCCCGTTTAACAAATCATCTTTTCTTGCTAAGAAGGTATCATATAAATTATTCACTCTTTTCACCTTCTTTCAAGTTGTTTAAAAGATGCTGGATGATTGACTGCCTATCTATACGGCCAATTACTTTTCCGTCCTTTTCTGCACCAATTTGCTCTTGTTGAGATAACGATTCTAAGGTTTGCTCCAGTGAACTAGTAACCGGTATAACTGGTATTCCTTCTAGATCAAGATTCTTATCATGGGTTCGTGACAAGACAGTTTCTAGGTTAAATTTATCATTGTGATAATCCACTTTTCCAATAAATTCTTTAACAAAATCATTGACTGGATGGTAAATTAATTCTTTAGGGGTACCGACTTGCACAATTTCCCCATCTTTCATAATAGAGATTCGGTCGCCTAACTTAAGAGCTTCTTGCATATCATGAGTAACGAAAACGATGGTTTTCTTGATCGTTTTTTGCAGGTTTAAAATATCATCTTGCAGCTTCTCTCTGCTTATTGGATCCAAGGCACTAAAAGGTTCATCCATAAGAACGATCTCCGGATCCGCAGCTAAAGCTCTTACTACCCCTATTCTTTGCTGCTGGCCGCCAGACAGCTCGCTAGGCTTTCTATGTCTATATTTTTCAGGGTCTAATCCAACCATATCAAGCAAGTCGTCTATTCTGTTTTTGATTTTTTCCTTACTCCATTTTTTCATTTCTGGTACAACAGCTATATTTTCTTCAATAGACATATGAGGAAATAGGGCAATTTGCTGAAGTACATAACCGATACTCCAGCGCAGTTCATGGATATCATATTCACTTATTTTTTTGCCATTAATGAAGATGCTCCCCTCAGAGATCTCGATCAGACGATTAATCATTTTTAGGGTTGTGGTTTTGCCGCTGCCGCTTGGTCCAATTAGAACAAAAAATTCTCCTTTATTAATCGTGAGGTTTAATGACTTAACCGCAGTGGTACCATCATTAAACTGTTTAGACACATTTTCAAATCGAATCATTTTTATACTCCTTCTATTTTTTACGGATTCACAACAACGATTTTCCCGTTTGCAGTGTTGCTTTCCATTAAGAGATGAGATTGACTGATCTCATCTAAAGTAAAAACCTTTGCAATAGGCACTTCTATCTGATACTTGCTTATATGATGAAATAAATCGTTTAGCAATTTCTCTTTAAAATTTTTCCCGCTGTCAAATTGGGTAAAATACGCACCAGAAGGAATGTGAACCATAGGCTCAAAATTCTCTAACACCCACTCGCCGCCTAAAATTCCAGTCATGCATAGGACCCCCTTTTCTGCAAGCAATCCCAACGAATTTTTCAAAGTGACCGTTCCTACCAGTTCTAAAATTTTATTTACCCCTTGTGGAAACATGGAGTAAAGCTGTGATTGAATATCCCCATCATCCACTAACACAAAATCAGCACCATGTTGTTTTAATCGTTCAATTTTATTTTTATCCCGAGTCGTTGAAATGACCGTCGCTCCAATGCTTTTAGCAAGCTGCAGTGCGGCCAACCCTACAGAACTGGTACCGCCGCGAATAAGGAAAGCATCCTCTTTTTTCAACATCAGAGTGTCAAAAAGTGAAGCGTAGGCTGTGTAATACATCTCTGGAATGGCCGCCAATTCCACCCAATCCATCTCATTGCAAATCGGATAAACCTGATTGGAAGGAATTAGGGCATACTCCGCGTAACTCCCATCAAGTTCACGCCCAAGGCCGCCCATCAAAGAAACCACCCTCTGCCCTTCTTGAAAAGTGCTATCAGAAGGGTCGGCAATTTCCCCCACACACTCTATCCCAATAATTCGTGGCAGCCTTACAGATGGAGAGTCCCCCTGTCTAGTAAAGATTTCGGACCTATTGATGCCAAAGGCTTTGATTTTCACCAGTACCCAGCCTGGTTTTACTTTAGGAATAGGCACCTCTCGAACAGCTAGATCCTGTGCGCTACAAGGTTTTTCCAGTACAACTGCTTTCATTTTGCGTTCACTCCTTTTGTAAAAAATCTTTTTTTTGCCTTTTCAATGTGAATATTAAAATTGTCCTCCATATTTATTCCCTTATCAAAGATCTAGTTCATCACATTTTTTGTTGATATTTATTAATTTTTAACTTAACGGATAATTTGAACATTTGACATAGCTTTACGGTAACCCTAAAATCATGATAAATACCTTAGTAACTATTGTGAAGTAGGCACCTAAAAGTTGTATAGTAACCTTTTAGTAACTAATGGAGGTCCTGTTATGGAAACAAAAACGGAATTGCCTTTTTGTCCGGTAGCAACTACAGTTGGATTGATCGGTAATAAATGGAAATTGTTAATCCTTCGTGAATTATTGAGTGGCACAAAAAGGTTTGGTGAACTTAGAAGTGGTATACCAGGTATTAGCCAGAAAGTGCTCACACAAAATTTGAGGTCAATGGAGGGTGATGGAATAATAGAGCGAAAAGTTTATGCTGAGGTTCCACCAAGAGTAGAGTATTATCTCAGTGATTTGGGTAATACATTAAGACCAATTATAGATGTAATGGCTGAATGGGGTTTAAGTTATCACCAAAGGGTAAATGTTAATTCACATAAATGAAAACTATTCTTTTAGTTTCAGTTTAACTTTCCTAAAATACGTCTCAACTAATCATTTGTAACTTTCTTTTTCATCTGGCTAAAAGAGACATAAAAAGAGAGTGTAAGGAGCAAAACACTCTCTAATTTTTTAAACAAATTAAACATTCATTTATATATGTAATACTAACTTTAAGTAGCTGGTGAATTTAAGTAAGCAAGCCTTCTTACACAACTGTATTTTCCGCATAAAAAATAATACCAAAGGTAATTAAACCCAGGATATATTGTGATGCGGCAGAGAGAACTTGAACCTTCACAGGTTATTCACCCACTAGGCCCTAAAAATAGTGAAAGCTTACTATCAGTTACAAAACCCTGTCATTTCAAGTATTTGAAGTCATTCTACATCAATTAACACCGTTTTATTCAATTATTAGTACCAAAAAAAGAAGGTCTAATCCCTTCCTCTTTATGTACCAACTAGATCTAGGACAATTTAAAAATCATCTTTTGACGAACTTTCTTCATCTACATAGTGATTTTTCACGAGCTAATCTCCAATACCACTCCCCCTTGAGAGATTTTCCATGAGAACCAAAAAGTTATTGCGGTCTCACCGAAAATTTAAATTGCGGTGCCCTATTGCCTTTTTCTGCGAACAAAAACTTGTTAATATTTACAGTACTAGTAGAGTTAAGGGGAGGGTGAATATCTTGATATCAATCACATCAGCTGAAGTGGGAATGAAAATTAATGAATGGCATAGGCATATTCAAAAATTCAACGTAACTGATGCTGAAATGTTAAAGGCTGAAATAGAACGTGATATAGAGGTTATGGAAGAAGATCAAGATTTGCTTATTTATTATCAACTAATGGCCTTTCGCCATAAGATCATGTTGGAATACACACTGCCATCTGATGAAAACCGAATGGAACTTTCAGAATATTTGAAGAAAATCGAAGGGCATAAGAAAAAACTAGACAATATGCGAGCGTATTATTATAACTTCTTCCGCGGGATGTATGAGTTTAGAAACGGTGAATACACAAAGGCCATTACATATTACAAAAAAGCTGAACGCAAAATTCCAACGATCTCCGACAAGATTGAAAAAGCTGAGTTTTATTTTAAGTTATCCGAAGTCTATTATCATATGAAAATGACTCACATCTCAATGCACTACGCTGAACTTTCATACAACATCTATAAAAAACATGAGCTTTATTCCGTTAGGCGTATTCAGTGCCATTTTGTTATTGCTGGCAACTACGATGACCTTGAAAATCATGAAAAAGCTCTCCCCCACCTTCAAGAAGCTTTAAAAGGTGCTGAGCTGCTTAAAAGTAAAAATACTCACATATATGCCACCGCATTTTTCAATCTCGGTAACTGCTATCACAAAATGGACAACCTAAATAAGGCTGCACGTTACATCGAACAAGCTTTGGTTCAATACAGAAAAATAAACTCTGACGTACTTCCGCAAGCTTATCATGACCTATCGTTGATTTATTTTAAACAAGGCAAAAAAGAACAAGCAATGGATTGCTTCCGCAAAGGAATCAGAAGTGCTGTAGATTTTAAAGACGAACTTTTTATGAACTTATTTGAAGCATTAGACGTTCTTTATATAAGAAATGGCGATACACCTAAACTTCTCAACATTTTTTCTCGTTTAGAGAATGGCAAAGGATACCCTTATCTGGAAGAGCTGGCATTGTTAGGAGGCAACCTTTTCGATTATAATGGAAAAATAGAGGATAGTATCATCTGTTTCAAGAAGATGGTATATGCTCAAAAGCAAATATCGAAAGGGGAATGCATGTATGAAATCTAAATTGTTTATCAGTTTATCCGCCGTTTTAATTGGACTTGTTTTTTTCGGATCTATGTCTAATGGCGAAATGAAGGAAGCATCCCGGAATGTAACTCTAGCACCTACTCATGAATTCCTTGTTTGATTCGATAAACAACATTAGTTCTAATTCCCTTTAGCCGTTGAATAACGGCTTTTTCTTATTTTAGCCATGAAAAGCATTTCACAAAAGCTGGTCAAACCCCAAAAACTAGATCAAAAGACACAGATCGAATGATTCATTTCCACCCTTTGATCCACATAACACTTAGTTTCATCATTCCTCCATGGTAATATTTTGTTATATAATTAAATGAGAGGGTATGAATATGAAAGTCTTTGAAGCTAAAACACTTATGTCTGAAGCTACAGACCGCGCCAAAGAATATAAAGAACTAAGGACGCAAATGGTCAACTTGAGAAAAGCTTTACAAAGCGTCGCTGAACTTGACGACAGCGAATTCTCAGGTAAAGGCGCTAATAACATTAAAGCATTCTATCACGATCATGTTGGTGTCACCGATCAATGGATCGACTACATTGATATGAAAATCGCATTTTTTAACAGTATTGCCGGAGCTGTCGAGGACAAAGGTCTCTCTGATGCTTATATTGAAGAATCTTTTTTAGAACATGAACTGGCTAACGCCCATAAAAAATCAAAATCCATCATGTCTGAACAGAAAAAAGCCATGAAAGATATCCTAAATGACATTGACGACATCCTCCCGCTCGACCTGTTTTCAACAGAAACCTTCAAGGATGAGCTTGCGGATGCCAATGATAAACGCAAAAAAACAATTGAAAAACTAGGTGATCTTGACGAAGATTTACTGACAGAATATGCTATGTCAGAACCAAATGAACAATTCATCAAGTCAGATTTCCAAAAGCTCCAAGAAGCAACTGGCAAAGGCAAAAACGCTACGCCTCTTCACTACAACGCCAAGGCGTACCGTGAGAGTGGTATACATAAGAAAAAGGGCGATATTGAGAAACGTACAGAAGCTTATTTGACGATTAAGAAAGAGGAAGCTAAAGAGCGAGAAATCAAAGAGCTGAAGAAGAAGCTAGCTGACGGAGTGACGGATCCGGATGAATACTTAGAAATTGCCAAGAAGATCGGGTATGAGAACCTTGAGCCTGCACAGTTACAATATGTGGTGCAGCTTGAACAAGCAAAACAGCTCGAAGAAGTTGGTGAAAGTGTGATCAATGCCGGTAAGGCAGCAATTGATTTCATCGATGGAGTTAATGATGGGCTTAACGATGCGATTGACGATACGATATATGGCGTCAAAGACTTGGTTGTGGGCGCCTGGGAATATTCACAGCTTCCTATCGAATTAAAACTTACAAAAACAATAACAACAGTATTAAACGTCCCCTCTTATTCAAAAATCATCTGGACAAACCTGGTCGACTCATGGAATGATAAAATGGTAAATGGCGATGCATACGAAAAAGGGCATTATATCAGTTATGCGATAGGAAATATCGTTGGGCCAAAAGGTGCGGGTGCCGCAGTACAAACTACAACCAAGCTTTCTAAAGTAGGTAAAGTGGTTGAAAGTGGAACAGCTGCTGCTCATGTCAATAAAGGGATAAACAAAGGCAAAGCTTACATCAATTCTATTATTAGAAATAAGAATGATCTTGCACTTGTCGGGATTGCCCAAGACATCGACAATACATATAATATAAAGAATACGCCTTTATTAAAAAGTATTATTGAAGATAAAAAAGAGAGTGTACTTAGAAAATCTGAGACTTCTAACAACATGGGTATAGGTAATGTCAAACAAGGTGATAGTACCCCTCTCGCACCTGGTGGAGGATTAGCTGCTCATGAGGCAAAAGGCGGGCATCTTATAGAAAGACATGTTGGGAAGACCGACGAAGAACTAATTCAAAGACTTGATAAGAGCAAAATGAGTAACAAGAAGATATCCGGTTCATCATCATTTAAAGATAGAGCAACTGCAGAAAGAGTTGCTAATAGTGCTCTCACTAATAATAAAGCGAAAATAGAAAAATGGTTAAATAGTGATGTGAAAAAGCCTTTAGTACTCTCTTATAAAGGGAATGAAGTTTTAGGAAGAGGAATACCAAAGGGAGAAGATACAATTACTGATTTAACTAATGCTAAAATTATATTGAAAAAGAACAAAGATGGTAGCTTTATATTAACTGGCTACCCAACGAGGTGATACCATGATAGATACAAACATTTCCGAACCTGTTTTTCAATTTCTAGGAGGTATTTTTCATCAAGATATAGAAACTCCAGAATCAGCACTGGCCGAATACTTAGAAGAGATTCCAAAAGAAGAGCAAGAAACTGATATAGTAGCATTAAAAGATTTTATTAACAGTGATTATTCGGATGAAGAAAAGAATGATTTTATCGATGAAGCTGCTGACGGAGTGGACATTCGTAGTTACGGAGTATCTCCATTAGTATGGCTCGAACAAGTTATTCAAAAAATAGAAAAGAATATTGAAACTTTATAATCCATAAAAGGTCCCTTGAAAATTCAAGGGACCTTTTATTACTTCAAAAGCCCTTTAATTTTTGCTTTCGTTTTCGGTCCATAAATGCCATCAGGATTTAGTCCATTCATCAGCTGGAACCGTCTTACGGCATCTGCTGTTTTTGGGCCATACACACCGTCAATTCCATTATTCTTAGCTCCTTTATCCGGGTAGAAGTATAGTGCAGACAGTGCTTTTTGAATTTGCCTTACGTCGTCTCCTTTTCGCATCGGGCTTGTCACTTTATAGATGCCAGAAGGCAGCGTATATGACGTTTTCTTGCTACTTGAGCTTGTTGTTTTCTTTTTGGCTGTGCTTGTTTTGCTTGAGCTTGTTTTCCCGCCCAGCTCCTTCAACTCTTTTTCAATGGCAGCCTTAACCTCGTCCCATCTTCCTTCTAACAAAATACGATGCGGGCAATACTTGCCGTTCCAGTCTTGGTGCTTACGGACACGATCAACACCCCATCCGTGTTCTTTCAGTAACTGCGCCACAAACTTAATAGCAAGCTTTTCCGCTGCCTTATATCGTGCCCCTCCTGACTTGCTATAACAAATTTCGACACCAATCGACTTACGATTCCCTGTACCGTTTGTTCCATCTCCTGTGTGCCATGCATTTCGATTAGTTGGAATTCCTTGAATAACTTGTTTATCGTCTACTGCAAAGTGAAAACTCGTTGAGCTAGAGTTATTCTTCATGTAAGAAATCTCATTGGCTGCTGAAGCATCATTCGCAGTGTTGTGAATAGTGATGTATTCAGCTTTCATTGGATTAGGACATTTCAATCCATATTTTGATTTAGAGACTAGATTTTTAACAACTTTGATTGGCATATATCCTCTCTCCTTCTGTCTACATAATAAAAAAGCCACTGGCTTAGCCAGCAGCTTTGTCTGCGTTATCCTTACTCTGTTCTGTTTCGTTCTCAATTGTTTGTAATCGATCTGTTATTGTTGAAGGAATTTTAACACCGATCTGTGCTAAGTTTTCAGTTATTGACAAGCCTTCATTAGCGATATAAAAAAGAACGGTACCAAATGTTAGGACACCGTTTAAATTGAGGACTGTATCAATAACGTTTGCTAAAATGACCGCAAAGAAATTGAGCAGCTTGCGGACATAGCCAAACCATGCGCTTCGGCTCCGCAGTTTCTTGAATTTCCATGCCTTAATTACTCCTGTTAAAACGTCTATTATGCTAAGAACTAGAAGTAAATCAAGATACTTCACCCCTCCAAATAAATATACTCTTGCTAAATCTAATGTTTCAAAATTGATAAACAAACTTGTCTCCTCCATTTCAATCACCTCCTCCGAGGCAAATAAAAAGGACAGCCGGATCTTATGAGACGGCTGTCCCTCTAACTGAAAAGTTTCCATTTGTTAAAGCTGTAAGCTCCATAACAATTTCTTTAAAACCGGTAATGTCAAAAGACCAGGCTTCTGATTTCCCTTTTGTGCTAGTGGCAAATATTCCGTCATCCACTTTCTGACCTCTAAGGGCTCTTTTTGTTCCCGATAAGGATTTACCCCAGAACTTCAACTCACTTGTCTCAGCCGTTCCATAAACCTCAATGAGCAACGTTTTAAATGATCCAACAGTTAACGAAGTACCTTCCCCGATTGTTTCTGTTTTATCATGAAAAACAACATCCATTGTTTTTGCTTGAGTGTCTAATGAGCTAAGGTTCAGGCCTTCAGTTTGAACTTTTAAACGACCATCATTAGTTAACCCGCTTTTATCTAACTGGACTGAGAACGGAGCAACTGCTGTAATAGGAACAGTGTGCTTAATGTTTATATCCTCTTCACCTGCGCCCAATGACTGGTAAAGTAAGAATTCTGATTGCTGTAGGTTACCATTTACATATCTGAAACGGAAATAGCGTTTAGTTAAATGAATCCATTCAGTCTCGCCAAGTGTATTTGCTTTAACAACCAACGAAGAGACTGTGGTCCATGAATTCATATCGTTACTTTCTTCAATGAATAAGGTACCTTCACGATCAGAATAAGCATGACCTTTTACCTTTGAAATTAAAATCTGACCTAATCGATCTTGGCCATATTGCGTGTACACTTCGGTCGCTTTTAAGACTGCGTTTGTCAGCAGCTCCGCATTACCTGAAATAGTAGCCACGGGCACTATAAAATCCTGGTTCCCTTCTCTGTACGGTTTAGCCGCTCCTGGCTTACCCGTTGCATCTGTTGGAAATTGAAAACTATATGATGCCATTATAAATCCTCCTTGCTATTGTAGATCATTAGTGGTGAGCATGGGTTTACAACGGAACCACCTCCTTTAAGGAAAAATAAAAAAGCCCTAAATGGCTTCTCCTGTGATCTCTTTATACTGTTCAGCTGTAATGAGTTTTTTCTCCACTCCTTTTTGTAAATCCTCAGGCGAGCAATCTTTATAATGAATTGCCTGTTTCACCATTTCAGGAGTAGCCCAGTCATAATGTAAAGCCCAAATCCAATAATTCATGAATCTTTCCCTCCTTGTAGAGTAAGCAGTTGCAACTTTATTTTTGAGAGCTCGCTTCCCAAAGTTTGGTTTAATTCTTCAAACTGTTTACGGGCTAGCTTCTCCTGAGATAACTCTCTTGCAAGTAGATCCACTTGAACTGGTGGTTCATATGCAGATGTACTCTGAAGCTCTTCCCACCAAGTTTTTAACTCTGCTTCCGTTGGTATAGGTGCCCTAATATTCCACTCTGCTATATATGAGGGAGTTCCGTCACCATTATTCTGGACAATAAAATCCTTTGTGGGATCAGCTGTTGGGTATTTAAAAAGAATAGCTTCACCTATATTCATCGTTACCTCCTAAAATCTTGGATAATTTCTCCCGCCTAATTCCTGTATGTCAATAAAGTTAAACGATCCATCCTTATCGTCCACGCCCCTTTGACCATTTCCTACGTAATTACAATAACACCAGATTTCTAAGTAATCACCTTTGTTCATTGGGACAGTTGCATTACCATTTAAACCAAGGTACATTTCATTATCTCTATTTTCATAATACCCTCGAATATGATGTAGCGTTTTGTATTTTTTTCCATTTAAATAAACTTTTAAATGAAGGTTAATATAAGAAGGAGAGTTTATCACATAAATTCCTGAACCAACCAAATACATTCCATCATTCGGTGCAATAAACCTGTTATTTTTAATGTCAAAAGCATTGTGACTGTCCTTGATTATTCTATTGAAAGCTATTTTAGTATGGTCAACTTTTTTTAAGTATTGAATGCCTGTAGTTCCCACATTTGCATGAGCAAAACCCGATATTTTCTCCCATTTTGTCCAGCCTGAACCACTCCACCAGTGCCTAATCCAAACTCCTGTACTGTAGTAGTAAGTCCCAGACTCATTTCCTGTCCCATAAAAGTATTGCGTAAATCGGTAATTATTATATTTTTCATTTTTGACAATGCCATAACTCAAAGGGTACCCTGTAGTATTGCCCTGACCAATGTCCATTAAGGTCAGTCCTAAAGGATATTCTTCCCCTCCCTTTCTAGCATCTTGAATAGCATTGTCACCAGTAATTAATGTCAGATTGTTATTTTTGTAGTTGGTATCTACGTAATATTTTGCATCCAATAAAGCCTTATCAGCTTTTTCCTGAGCTCCGGCAGTTGTTTCTTTTGCATTCCAATTCTCCCGCTCTACTGGTGTTATGTGCCGTTGTGAATCATTAAGATGCTCTTCAAATTCTTTTTTCGAAGCTTGCTGTACATTATCAACGTTCCCTAGCCCGATTTGCGCCTTTGTTGTATTGTGAGGGTTGTTCATGTCATTTTTATGTACAGCTAAATCTTTATGCGCGTCTTGAATACCTTTCTCCCAACGGTTCACATCATCTTCATTAATCGGATCGTCCGGGAGCCAATCTGTTTTTGCATCATAAGCCATTGTTACACCACCTCAAAAGTAATCCTAAAATCTAGCGTTCTGTTATTACTGACGTCTAAATCTGTTGTTCTTTCAGTAATTACGTTGTTTTGTTCATCAAGGATCTGCACACTCTTAATATGCTTTATATCTTCCTCTCGTTGAGTAAGCACCTTGACAACAGCACCCTGAATGGTGAGTTCCACAATTTTTGTTTCATTTCCATTCAGCAGCACCTTCGATATTCTATTTTTCAAATCTGCAGCTGTTCGCTCTCTATAAAGCTGTGTAATCATACAAGGACCACCTCGTTATTATTGAGCGTGACGGAATAACCTACCTTTAGCTCACTTGCTTTTCGATACCTTCTGTTATTCAAAATGACAGTATCTTTTATCTTGAGTGGCTCATTTAAAGCAGCTCGCAAGGTATATGCCAAATGAGCTGGCTTCATATTCTCCAATGTTTCTATGAGCTCGCTCATATGCTGCATATCATCTATATCAATATCAACATTAAAACGGTACTGTCCTTGAAGCAGCCTGACCTGAGCAGACGGATTTTTCAGGAACCGATTTAATGCCTGTTCAATAGCCTTATATGTTGCCGGCGGTATATTGGACATTTTAGAGATTAGGCGCAATCGGCGGATCTCATCGGTGTCACCTGATTCCCGCGGTACGTTCAAAATCTTTTCCCATCGTTCAAGCCCCCAGGTTGCCGTAGTAACAAACAGCTGATCTGTCAGATCAAAGATGCTGTTATTTTGCTTCTCAAATTCCGGAGCTTCCGCTTTAAGAAGTTCAGCCATTTCCTTTAACTTGGTAAGGAACGGCGGCAGGTAAGCAGTCATTTCATCGAGTTTGCTCAATGATGTTCACCTGCCCCAATTTAGGGATTTCGACGGCACTCAGAACCAAATT
Organism: Bacillus rugosus; assembly: GCF_023238245.1. NCBI lineage: Bacteria > Bacillati > Bacillota > Bacilli > Caryophanales > Bacillaceae > Bacillus > Bacillus rugosus. The sequence continues at coordinate 2,554,953 of NZ_CP096590.1, forward strand.
TTCGGCCACGCCGTTGATTTTAATATCTGCGTAATCACTTACTGAAGGTGAATTGTAGACGATATTATTAATCTGCGATAAACGGATGACGTTATCTTCAAAGGCAATCTTTTTAAAAAGATTTAATACACCTGATTCGATTTCTTGCTTTACCTGATCGATAGAGCTATTGACCTCGGGAAGTACCTCGGCTGAAATCTCAACCTCTTTCCATACCGCACTCTCCACCGTGACAAAGGCACCTATTGGCGCTTGCCCTTCACCTTGTCCGGGTTCAGGATCAATATAGTTTTTCACCTTTGATATTAAAATATCGGAAGCAGGTTCCAAGTTAGCATTGGTCACGACAATTTTGACTGTGCCGTCCCCGTTCCAAAGCGGAAAGATCTTTGCCTTCCCCACTCCGTCTACTTCCTCAGCCCATTGTTTATAGTGTGCTTTATTGGCACTGACAGCTTCCCGACGCACGCGGGTAAAATATCTAGCCCTTAAACTGTCATCATCCTCCTCTTCTCGGCCAGGGATTAGAATCTCTTTCACGATCGCTTTTTGGAGTCCTGGTATTGTGTCTAATGACAATAGATTTTGACCGGATATGTTTGCGTTCCCTGCTTCCCCCGCTGTTTCACATTCCAACGTCCCGTCAGCTGTGTATTGAAAATAAAGATTATCAACATAAAAGCGAGACCCTACAGGAATGGTCACGCCTTCAGTAAACTCCCCTGCCCTGACTGCTTTTGTGGCAGCCGTTCGCTCAATGCCTGCTTCAGTAGCCCGACGATCTAAAAATTCCCCTTGTGCTGTGTCTGAGAAGACAAGTTCCAGCACCGTATCGATCCAAATATAAGACTTAGCCAATTCTGCGGCTGCAGGAGCTAAGGCATTAAAAATCACGCTGCCTTCCCTCGTATCAATGTCCGCTGAAATGCTGTTTAACATTCGATCCATAATCACTTCAAAGGTTTGATCTTCAAACATCTTCGCCAAGCACCTCCTCGATCTCCAACATCCCCTCATCAGTTTCGACAGTAAAGGAGACATGGAATGATTCGCCTTGTTTATTTATTTCAAAATCTGTAACAGCAGAAATCCGATCGTCATAGATCAGTGCTTCCTCTATCAGCCGAGGGATCTCCATTTTCTTATATCCGTCTGTTGTTTCGTTATCTGCTAGCACGTCTTGAAGCTCATTTCCAATGTCATGACTGTAAACAGAATATGCGTATCGCTCAGTATGGAGAGACAAATATACAAACTGCTTGATCGCTTCAAGGCCTGTGATGATTTCATTTGTGATACGGCCATTTTCAAAATCTATTTTGTAGGTTTGCGAGGTCTCTATGATTTCGCTGTCATCTTCTATATCCTCAAACTCGATTTCCGGAGACAAAGCCATTCCAAACACCTCCTATATTTTATCGAGAATAAAAAATGATTGCCCGCCTTTTAAGGAGACAATCATCACACGCTCACCTGTATTTAATGCTTCTTCTTCACCGGCCCGCAGCCGCTTTGGAACAATAATCAAATCAGCAGGTATTATTAATTTGTCATTTTCATTAAGCCTTATTTCAACAGGGGAAACGGAAACCACTTCAGCCGGTAGAATATCCACTGGCGACTCAGAATCAACTGCACGGACAGCCAAATGTTTGATTGCTTCACTTAATCTCATGAGGAAACACCATCAGGGATAGAATTTTTCTCAACCACATCAATGGTCATCGTGTGTGTCGATCCTTTAAATTCGTGTTTGTCTGTATCGATCCAGTATGTTTTCTTAACCCCGACTTCCGGAATTGAGATATAGACGGGCAAGCCGCTCTGAAGATCCGGAATGCCAATCGCTTGAATACTCTTGAGTTCTTTTTTAACACCTTTTTTCTGTGCCTGTTTGACTTTCGCACGCTCCTGAAGCTGTGCCTGGTTAATGTTATCAGAAACCGTTTCGACATACTGAAGCACACCATATTTACTGATCCCTGAGCTGTCACTTGCGGTGGCTGTGTATGTTTTATTGTCTTTCTGCCGGCGGAGCTTTACTTTTGTGGCCGTGTCATTAATTGAAGTGCTGTATTGATAGCCGGTGATGTTCACACCCGTCTCCAACACCCATACTTCTGACGGATCTGGCCAAGCGCGAAGGCCAAGCTTCCCCTTCGCAGAATATAATTGATAATTCCTTCCGGTTTGGCTTTTCGTTTGTTTCAAGGCTTTTAGAATCATGTCATAAAGGCTCGTATCATCTTTAAACACTAATGATTTAATGGTGTAACCTGTATTTGCAATGGATGTCGTTGGAATTTGAAAATCTCTTGCCAGGCGCTTAATAATCTCGTCTGCACGTTTATTGGAGAACACATAAACATCTTTGTTCTTAACCAGATATTGCAGCATGTCATAAGCCGTAAAGGTCAGCCCATGTTCTTCCGGATTGCGAGAAAACACAATACCTCGAAACAGCTCTTTCCCTTTCCACTTAAACAGAACCGTATCTCCTTCTGATACGCTGTAATATGAATGGGTTCCTTGTTTCGTTACGATCTTTGCTGTGATCGATCGCGGCGCCTGATACCGTTGTCCCTCGAGTGAAACACTTTCAGTTACCAGCTCAAGCCATTCCGTTTCTTTAATGACGAAAAGTTCTATCATGTCATCACCTGCTTATTGCGGTATCTTTAATTTTTGACCAGGAAAGATCCAGTGCCCTGGCTGCCTGATATTCCGTTTGCTTCGCTTAATCATAGCCTTTTTATTGACGTTCCAGATCTTGCGCCATTTTGTGCTGTCTCCATAAAATTTGCCTGCAAGGTCCCACAGTGTATCACCTTTCTTAACGGTGTATGTTTTAGGAGCTGATTTAGATGGCCGTTTCTTCTTTGTCTTTTTCTTCTGCTTGATCTTCCGCGGCGATGCGGTTTTGTATTCCTTCAGCTTTATTTCATAATCACGATCACCTATATCTTTTTGGCCCTCGCTATAAGAAAAAACCTCGATACTGCAAGTTAAATTAATTTTCGTTCCAGTAATTAAGAATTGAACCGGCTTTTTAGATTTCACCCATTTCTCGATCTTTGCAATAGCATTTTCAGGAGAAGGAAATCCCTTATACTCAGCAAGCGGGCTATGTTTCTTTGAAAAAAAAGAAGAGAACGAAATTTCTTTCGCTCCCGGTTTATCAATAAAAGTGATCTCTCCAAAACTAGCCACTTTTACTGATTCATTTTGAATTGTGTTTGAAATATCAATTTGTTCAGGAAGGACAGGAAGCCGTAGCTTATCCTTCCCTTGTGAAATCCAGAATTCATATATGGATTTAGTCAAAAGCAACGACTCCCTTCGTTCCAATGTTGATATCCTGTTCAAGCTCATCGACAAGGGCGTGCTTAATCTTAGCTACAAGACTGTTCATGTCTTGATCATTGTGAAAATGCTGATCGCCATTAAACTGAATAATAACCTCTTTACCTCCTGATGCTGTAACAGTTGTTTGCTGACTACCTGTTGTAGCTGCTGTTACCTGACCGGAAGATAATTCAGTTTGACCTTTTCGAGATGGGTCTGTGACTTCCATTCCGAGTGCCTTAGCTGCTTGGGCTAATAAATAACGTCCACGGATGCCTCGCTCCTCCGGAATGATCCATTCCCTTTTGTTTCCTTCACCGACACGTGCAATCTGCTCTTTGGTAATAAGTCCGCCGTTAGCGTAGCCAACATATGGACCTCCGTGTCTCATGCTTCTAATGCCTGGTACATTATTAATTGATCCATATCTGCTTTTGATATAGCCAATCGCAGCAGCAGCGTTGTGAATCGGGTTAAGAATGTTATTCATTCCCGGCAATTTGTGTGCGTTGAAGGTACTTGGGATTGTCTGCATGAGCCCCTGAGATGGATGTCCTGCTTTCGCATTACTATCCCATAAGTTAATTGCCTTCGGATTACCCCCTGACTCATGCTGAGCAATTGTCATCAGCCCTGGAAGCCAGCTCATTGGTGTCTTTGTGGCCATGATAGCTGCCATAAGCCATTGCTTCACATTTCCGCTAACTGCTCCCATTCCGGAATAAGCAGCAGCTAGTGAACCTGCTTGTTTTTCAGCAAACTTTTTTACATCGACAGAATCCAGACCTTTTACAATACCAATAGAGGCAAAACGACCGAGACTCATCATGACACGTGAAGGTGAATGAATATCAAGCTCTTCACGAAATGCCTTCTCAACTTTTTTCGCCAGCTCCTTGGCAGCCTCATGGACTTCACTTGCCTTAGAAGTCATGCCTGAAACAAAATTACCGATCATACCGCTGCCCCATCCGTTTGATGATTCTTTAGAGCGGATAAACGGCTTGTTAATATGAGTGCTGACGTATTGATCAGTACCAGTTTGTGAACTATTTTGTCCGGAAGCAAAACCTTTGACCGTTCCACTTCCCCATGAAGAGGATTTATTTACGGTGTTCTGAAATGGTGTTTTAACCTTCGTCTGCAAGAAGCCATCTGTACCGGTAGAAGTGCTGTTTTGACCTTTAGCATAACCATTGACCACTTGCTTTCCGTAATTCGGAGAATAAGAGATTAAATTGTTCATTGGCTGTCCAACGTTTTTCTGTTTCCATACTTCCATAGAAACAACATTATCTCTAATTCCTTGATCAAAGCTCTTCGTGAACTGTTGACCAAATGATGTTGCTTGTTCATCAAGACTGGATGTGTCAATAATAGGAGATACAGAAGCAGCCATCACCGCACTACGGACTAGCGGGGAAGTTGCCGGTTCACCTCCTGCAGATGAAGCAGATGTTATATCATCAACAACACTCATCCCTAATTTCGAAGCAGCTTGAGAAAGGAGCATTTTGCCGCGACCTTTATTATTCTCAACAGGAATAACAAACTCTTTACCAGCTTCACCAATCCAAGATATCGTTGGCTTCGTAATGTAACCACCAGTAGCATGTTTCTTAGGCTTTTCTTTTCCCGTACCAAATAAATAATTTACGCCACTCTTCACATAGCCCCACGCTTTACCAGCAGTTTTTTTCGCACTTGAAGCTACTTTCCCACCGACTTCTTTTACTCCACTTAAAATACTGCTTCCCAATTCCTTTACACTTTGCCACTTTTCAGACCACCACTTCTTACTAAAAAGGGTTTCTGAGATGGAACTCTTAACACTTTTCCATATTGATTTAGCATTGTCCCATTTATTTTTTGACCAGCTCTTTACACTTTCCCATTTTCCTGACCACCATTTCTCGCTAAATAAAGTGGATTTCAGCTTTCCTTTAACAGATTGCCAAACAGAAGACGCGCTGTCCCATTTACTTTGAGCCCAACCTTTTACGCCTTCCCACTTTCCTGACCACCACTTCTCACTAAATAAAGTGGATTTTATTTTTCCCTTTACGGACTCCCAAACAGATGATGCACTATTCCATTTGTCCTGTGCCCAGCTTTTAACACCAGACCACTTTTCAGACCACCATTCACTATTAAATAAAGTGGACTTTACCTTTTCTTTTACATGAGACCATGTATCACTTAACCCATTGAGAGAAGTCTTCGCATTACTCTTAATGCCTGACCATTTTTCAGACCACCATTTTTGATCGAATAATGTACTGTCTAGTTTCTTTTTTACTTCTGAACCATCAAACGCTTTACCTAAACTTGAACCGCCCATGGTGCCTGCTATACCACCAACTGCTCCACCAATGGCTGTTCCCACTCCTGGAATAACACTGCCAATAGCTGCTCCTGTAGCCGCTCCAGCAAGGCCACCGCCAGCTGATCCAATTTTTTCACCAGCATTATCTTTATTCATCCCAATTAAATCGGTTGCTGCTAACGCTGTTCCTAATAGAGGGATTCCCTTTGCAAACTTGCCAACACTTTTCAGAGGACTTAAGACTTTTCCGAACTTCGATGTACCGCCTGCAGCTCTACCAGCTGAGTATAGCTCCGATCTCGTAGTGGTTATTGCTGGTCTTAATCCTCTGGTTGGATTAGTACCTACAGTTCTACCGGAACGCCTTCTCTCCAACCGTTCAGATGACACAACAATTGAACTGTCAGAAGGGTTCATTCGGTTTAGATTACCGCGTGGTCCTAAAACTCTTTTCCCTCGTCTTCTACGAATGCGATCATTTTTACCTCCATCGCTACAACAGCAACATGTTAAGCTGCCGCTTCGAGGTAAACTCGTTGGACCTGTGGCAGTTTTGGATTCTCTGCCCCTTGTGCTGGCATTACGATTACTGTTTCTGTTCCTCCTTTCACTTTGTGTATTAGTGCCAGCTTTAGGAGTACGTTTTGGAATTAATTTTCGAATTACGCCTGCTGCATCACTTCCGACAGTACCTATGCCTTTTAACAACGGACGTAGTATTTTCAAATAACCAATCAACCCAATTAAAGAAGGGATCACAACTTTAATCGCTGTTTTCAAATCATCCCAATGGTTGACGCTCCACTCAATGGCTACGTTTAACTTATCACCTATCTCCTCTCCAAGATCGGCAATATCTTTTTTGATCTCTTTAAGTTTTTCCTGACCTTCTTTACTGTTAATGTACGAGCTGATTTTATCAAAGGCCGGCCCTAATCCAGTTAGCAGAGAAGTTCCCATATCCTTAGATATGCTTTCAAAATCTCTTATGGCATCATTAACCGGTGTCATCGGATTATTATCCCGAAGTTTCGTAAAGCTTCGTTCTAATTCACCGCTTGTTTTGGCACTTGTACCAATACCCTCAGCCATATCTAAAATCGGCTGTTTAAGGTCTTCGTATTGTGTTCCAATAAGCTCAGTTGCAATAGCAGCCCGCTTTGTTTTATCTTTCACTTTAGAAAGGGCTTTTGCCACCCTAAATAAACTTTCCTCTCCGCTTACTGAACCATCTTTGAAGCCCTTGAACATTTTCTTAGTTTCCTTGGCTCCGAACAGCTTTTTAAATGCGTCCACTTGGCTATCAGACATTTCGGTTCGGCGGATGTTAAACTCACGCATACTATCGGCAAGGTTATCGAAGTTTCTGGCGCCACCCTTTGTTCCTTTTATCATGGCGTTTGCAATTTGGCCGCCTGTGAGCTTCAAGTCTTTAAAGGTGGAACTGTATTCATTCATCGTGTCCAATAAATCGTCAGCTTGGTCACCGGCATTCCGATATACATAAGCAATTAAGTCTCCGCTTTGTTTCCCAGACAATTTCAAGTTGTTATACATCGAACTAAAAGCACGATCTACCTCTGCCTGATCAGCATTCATCAGCTGGGCAATCTTACTTGACGACTCAGTCAAATCAGCCAGAGCTTTTTTAGATGCCCCTGTCTGTTGCGATAAGTTTCTCAAAGATACACTGACTTCTTCCCGAGAACTGCCCGCTTTATTATTGAAATAGATCTGATCCGTCATTCTTGCAACATCTTTTTTATTAACGTTTGAAGTTGCTGACACATAAGCATCCTGAGACATTGTGCTTTTACCAGAACCCATAATTGAACCTGTAGAAAAACCACCTGCAACTGCCAGAGTAATGGTAGCATCCTTCAAGCTGTCTATTTTCGCTTCAATAGCATCCAGAGCCGCTGAAGCTCTATCCTTAATAGAGACAGTTGGCTCAGCATGTTCGCTGTCTACATCGGACACATGACGACGGATCTCATCTAATTGGTTTGAAGCATGATCACGAACAGATACAGATGGTTCAGCGCTTGAGTCGTTCAAATCAGAAAGACCTCCACGGATTAAGCGAAAACGCGGTGTAGCTTGATCATTTACGGAAACCGTCACCTCATGGCGGCTCTCGGTAAGATCCTCAGCTTGCTGGCGTAAAGAATGTAAGCCATTTGAAGCTCGATCATCTAAATCCACTTCAATCGATCGAGCCCGACCGGTCAAACGGTTGGCTGATCGGTCAATTCGCCGCATAACTCTTTCAGTCCGGTCTTCAGCATCAAAAATAAGAGGGCCATTAGCAGCCCTCTTAAGTCTTTCTGCATTGCCTTGTATCATTCTAAGCTTGCGGGAAATCTTATCATGTAATTCAAACGTGGCTGTTAGTTTAGCCATAGTTAATTACCTCCCTTCTTCGCTTCTTTTTCTAACAGCTCAAGCTTATAACCGATTAACCCATATAAGAGCGCCTTGAATTCTTTCGGAGCCTCATATAGTTCTCTTAATTCTGACGGGGCGTATTTGAGCTCATGCATAGCATAGTAAAGATATACAGCCTCTTTGTCCCCGTCTTTTACTAGTTTTTTGCTGCTTCTTCAAGGTCTTCGAGATCATCATCAAAACCGTTGATTTCAATTGCTTTGTTTAGCCAGTTCGCATACTCACCGCCGACTGAAAGAACACGTTTTGCAACTTCCACCGGATCTTCTGTTTTATAAGCTTCACGTAGTTCCTTAGCTTTAAAGTTTGGATAAACAGTCGTTTCAACCGCAATACGAGCATAAAAGCGTTGGCTGTCCAACTCCTTTACGCGACCGCGGCCTTTTACATTTCTGTAAGTCGTATTCTCTTTCTCCAGCTCGTCAATTCGTTCAGTCGTAATTGCTTTGAAAATGAATGGAACAACATTGCCATCTTTGTCTACAAATCGTTTAGAAATCGGTACTTTTACTTCTTCCGCTTCAATTGTTTGTCCTGGCATAAAGAATGAAAGATCGTATACTTTTTCATTTTGTTTTTCACGCATGTTTATTAGCTCCTTTTACTTTTTAGTTTTGGACAATAAAAAAAGCACATTCATTCTTTTTGAATGTGCTTTCCATATAATTCATGTATAATAGATTCTTGAAGCTACCTTAGCTTATCCTCCGAATATGAAAGGAGGTGAAATTATGTCGACCTATGAATCTTTAATGGTCATGATTGGCTTTGCCAATTTAATAGGCGGGATTATGACATGGGTACTATCTCTTTTAACATTATTATTCATGCTTAGAAAAAAAGACACTCATCCTATTTACATTACTGTAAAGGAAAAGTGTCTACACGAGGACCCTCCTATTAAAGGGTAGTTTCTTCTTTAAAAGCTAGAGTGCTGCAACACTCTGGCTTTTATATTTTATGCATTTCTCATGAAAGTAACACACATTAACAAGTTGTATTGTGGTAATGTGGTACCAACTATCAGCTTACGCCAGTAGTTGCAATACTTTTGCTTGGCACCATTATAACATGAATATATATTGATTATATAATTATTTGTATCTTTTATTCGTTACTTTTTTTATCTCTGATCTCAAAATGTCCTCATTATTAAAAGCCTTCACCCTATTTCTTTTATGAAAAACTCCCAGGATTTTGAAAGTGTTATGGTACAATATGGTTTAGTATAAATGAATATTGGCTTTCAACATCTCAAGGGCGGTCTGGCTCACTCCCTCATGAAAGGGGGTGATGCACTTGTCAACATTTCAAGCATTAATGCTTATGCTTGCTTTCGGGTCATTTATAATTGCCCTGTTGACTTATATAAAGAAGAAATAGACCCACCCCTTGAGCTCGGCAAAGTTAAAGGGTAAAGTCTATCCTAAATACTTTCATGAAGTTGTTAAGCCAGCCCTCTTGATGGGCCAACATTTATACCGACCCGGCGGCAACCGGGTCTTTTTTATTTTATGCATTTCTCATGAAAGAAATACACAGAAATCCAAGAAAAAGAAATGCATTACATTGGTATTCGTGAATACCTTTGCCAATAGTATCAGTACTATTAATAGTATCAATAGTATTTATACTACTATTTTAACCACTTTACCACAGCGTTATCAAGTGGTAATGTACTAGATTTTCTTAGATTCCACTAGCTTTCCCTAGATTCTAAGAGTTCCGTCTAAAATTTTGCATAGAGAATTGAAATGCATTACATCAATGCTATAGTTGATTCTTAAAACGTATCCTTCAACTTTTCAGGAACATCAAAGTCTTCGAAAGTAAACGGTACCTCTTCCTCTAATGCTTCTGAGTCCACATCAAGCCCAGCGATTTTCGCAGAATCAAAGTTCACATCATACAGGGTGACTCGTTCAGTACCACGACCTGAAGAGGCGTCATCCAGAACAGCTTGTAAAGTGAAGTAAGGATCGCTTCCCTTTTTCACATAGTCCATCATAATAAGAACAAATTGAGATGTCACTTTATAAAAAGTGGCTGTCCCTGTTCCATTTGCACCGGTTGTTTTATGCCCCGTCATTCGGCGGCCCATGATATTGACCTCGGATTTGTTTTTCTCCACGTTGGCTTCAAAGGTTTTGATATGGGCCATTTCTTCTCCATCAAGAAACAGCCTGCCCTCTTTACCTGAAATGGTGTTTTGCGCTTTTAATGCCATTCTTATTTCACCTCAACGTTAAAGTAGAATTTTTCAGCTGCATCGACTGGTTGAACGGCGAGATCAATTAGAAAGCCGTCTCGATCATTATTCAGAGCAATTGTAATGTCATTCTCTGAATCAAAATCAGTAATGCCCCCGTTATCTTGAAGAACACTCAAGTATTGAGTAATCAGCGTTTTTACAAACTGCAGTCCGTCATTTGTAGCGGGAACGTCACTGCCGCTTGCTTTGCGAGACTTGATCAATGCTTTTAATTGAGATGTCAGGTCATTATTAATTGCATCAAGTACACGGACAATTTTGTTTTTCTGGAACATCTTATTTTTCTCTGCTGTTAGGCTTGTGAGTGAATTAATGTCCTTTTCAACCGATACTGATTTATCACGAGAATCATAAGTAAACAAGAATTCCCCATTTGACAATCGTTCAACGATTTCGTCGTTGTCAATTCGGTTAAGGACATCTACAGCACCCTCGTATTCTACAAATGTAAGTGATTGATTAAATGTAGCCCCCGCACTTGCACCGGCAACCCAAGCCGTAGCTTTTTCAGGAGTGATCTCCGTTCCATCTTCAAGTAGGACACCACCAGTTACATTGATAATACCCTCATGGTCTCCCTTATAATTTGAAAGAACACCTTGAACCTTTTGTCCTTGGTTGTCTCTCAGTCGCTTAATAAACGCAACAAAAGTCGCTTTTAATTGCTCGTTATCCTCTACAGGCAGTGCGATCGTGTCAAAGTATTCCGTTTCAGCCGCTTCCAAGAAAGCTGTATAATCGGCATTTGTCGGTGTTTTGTCTGTTCCACCTGACAAGCGGGTTCCGGAAGTTGCCGGAAGAGCACCGCTGACGTCTTCAGGGGCCGTACCGGTTAACGGAATAGTGACTGTTAAATCCCCTTTCCCTGTAAACGTGACATAGTTATTTGGTTTAAGCTCTTCAGCTTTAGAAACTGTTTGTTTATCAACTTCTGACTGATCAAGGTAGGTAGTGACATCAACTTTCGAAGAGTCAATAACGTTCTCCGTGATGCTGATAATGATGTCATTTCCTTTAGTGCCGCCATAAAGAGCAGTAGCTTTTACACCTTCACTAATGTCTGCTGAAGCACGAAGACCTTCCGTCAGACGATAAAGCAAGACTGTACTTGCCTTTTTCATTGCCTCACGTAAAAGCAAAAGAGACGGATCATCGATATTTAATCCTACTTTTTTATTCAAGTCCTCGATTGAAGAGATAGAAATGAATTTCTTAACTTCACCCCAGCTGGATGCTATCGGCAGCGCAACTGTCCCGCGTTCTCCGGCAGAAACTCGGTTTTCCGCGGTCGTTTTAAAGTTAAAGTAAATACCGGCACGCTCTTTTTCCTTGCCGGGTGTGAATGTTCCGCCATTCATCTATTTGACCTCCTTTTGAAGAAACTGAGTAATCAACTTCTTCGCTTCCGATTTTGTAATACTCGTTTTATGAACATGAAAAAGAGCACCATCAAACACCTCGGGTTTTACCCCAAAGAGCTCTCGACTGTGCTCTCGCAAATTCTTAATATAAAAAGCATTTTCTGCTTTCTCTTTTTTAGTGGCCATCATTTCACCCCACTTTTAAATTTAAAACCATCCATTGAACGCTGTTCTTCCCGCTCATACCAATAGCGGCTCGTCCAGTTTAAGACAATGGTCGCGTAATCATCTGATACCCGCGTTTCTATTCGAGATAGGCGAATAAAATCCCCCGTATCCTCGCCAGATTCCTGTATGAGCGGAATTATGCCCCTTCTGCTTCTAAGTGTATCCGCAATTCGTTCCGCTTCGTTATGAGCCTTCTGTGCGTTTTCGTGAAAGAGTTTTACGTTTAAAATATAGGCTTTCTGAAACGTGGATACTGTGTCCACCCCATCGACCGTGGAAGCCGGTGGAAAATAAAGAGACGGAACAGCAAAGTCCTGCGGTATTTCTTCTTCATACACTTGAACAGGATACAGTTTGTATAGATAGCCCATAATTGAACCTACTTCTTGATTCATGGCAGCACCGCCTTAAAATTCTTCATCGATCCATTGTTGCAGCTTCCGCTCAAGGCTTCTCTCAAACATCAACTGAAATATAGCCATGGCGTTATCCCAAAAGCCAGAACCGTCGACCCATTGGAACTTCAGCAGCATTCCGGTTTTTCTTTCAGCAGGGTCATACTCGAAACGGTCGCCTTTCCACCGCCCTGGGACCCACCGTCTATCCTGATTTTTAGACGGAAAGATCGTAAAGTGCCCGTCATTCACATATGAGGCGTATTCTAGATTTGTTCCAATATCCAACTTTAAGCTGCCTTTTGTCATTGAAAAGATATTATCCTGGTCACCTTTCTGAAAGGAATTAAGCAAGCGGCGTGTGTCTACCGTCTTCGTCCTGATAATTTCATCTTGAATAATGTCTAGGAACTCAAAACCCATAGCTTCAAGCCATTCCTCGTATCTCCCTTTCAATTCTCCACGAGAAGCACGGTTTAATGACTGAATGAACTGATCAAGACCTTTGATCTTCACAAATATTCAACCTCCTGTACTGCCGTAACTTCCCAATGATGATTCCTGACTTTGCGGGGCTTCTGTAATTTATAAGCAGTACCATCCCAAACCGCCCTGTCATTTACTCGAATATCAGCACTAGCAGGAAAATGCACAAGGAATGATTGATAAATAGCTACATTCGGTTCTTGTTGGATAATGGACTGACTCTTTTCTGTAAAATAACACGGCTGATTTTCTATGTCCGGCTCATCAGGGTACGAAAAAACCGGTTGAACATCTTCAACCGGCACCCCGAATTTTTGCTTTCTATTTTCTTTTTTCTCCTGCAGATGGTAAATGTCACATCTGTCAGTCAATAAGGATTGATAACTCATATTGATCTCATCCGCACTTTCGCTTCAATCCCTTCTAAATCAGGGTTAGCCGGTTTCACATAATCTTTTATTAATGCATACACATCAGGTTTTTGAAGAGAACTGCCATCCCCTAGAGTATAAGAATAATCACCAATTTTTTCAGTTGTATATCCTTTAATAATTGACTCGTCGCCATTTATAAGAGCATAAAACTGAGACAACTTTAATAGGGCCAGTCGAACCGTTTCTGGCAAAGGAATATACTCTGCATCAGAAAAATCATGTCCAACTTTAAGAATGATATCGGCAGTTGCCTCAAGGATATCCTGTTTTAACAACTCGTCAGGCCTGGTCTTTACAGACTCAAAAACTGAATAACTCTTTAATTCATCAGGAGTGATTAACAGCATAAGGTCACTCCCCTTTGTTATCTATTTGGTTAAGGATGTAGGCAATTCTTTCATCTGCGTTTTTGAAGTCAGACGGATTGCCACCAAGATTAGAAATAATGGATTCATGCTCTGCTTTATTCATACCTTTCAATTCCGATTCAGTATAATTTATCGGATCACCCTTTTGATTATTAAGCTCTTGGGTTATTACAAAATATGGATTTTCATTTAAATACTCATAGAGCTTTTTCGATACTGTTTGACTGACACCTGCTCGAAAGGTTATTCCCATAACATTGTATGTTTTGCCTTTAATAAGCTTTGCAGTATACACGCCAGACCACCTACTCCTTCACTTTCACGATCTTGGCTACTGCGTCTTCTTCTTCAAAAACACTATCCAATTTTGCTGTCAAAACAATGATAAACATACGGCGACGGATGTCTTTATCTACTTCAATCCGAATGTTACGGGAGAACCCAAGAATAATATTCTTCGGATGAGTAAGGATGATATCAGAAACATCAGTGGCTGTATCTCCTTCTCCAATCGTATAAGGTTGTAAATTTGCAATACCTTTGATCGGAACACCAAAAGCAGAAGAAAGGCCACCTTGAACAGCTGCATCCCCTAAATTTGTTTGACGATCAGCTACGCGATCTTTCCATTCAACCTCAATACCAGGCGATGTATAGAAACGGAACTCCTGTGGAATTCGCAAATATTTTGGAGGTACAGCTTTGTATCCTCGCTTGAACGTTTGGCGTGTCAGTTCCTCACCTGCAGCATCAACAATGTGAGATGTAGCTTGTTTTCTGATGCCATCTAATTGTGCAAGATATGAGTCGGATGAAGATGTATCTCCATTTACAAGCAACTCTTCAATATCAACCGCAGCACGCTCAGCTATCATTTGCATAATTGTATTTTGAAGACCATCTTTTTCGATGTTGTTTTCAAGTGTGTCATAGGTAATGTTAACTTCAGCAATAACTTCTTTTGTGCTTAAGTTAACTGTGCTAGTTGATGGAACTGATTTTTGATCTTTAGTTAACGCAACTCCCTCTTGGGCTGCCCTTAAAATACGCTGACCAAAACCGATCTTCTCGATTTTCTGTGTGTCATGGTCCATTTGAATAACACGCGCATCTCTTAAAATAGTTGGCGTATCTTGAACCATTCGAATAAAAGTTGAAGCTTGAGTAGGATTCATAATCCCGCCGCTTTCTAAAGTAGAAAGCGTCATTTCTGCTTTATTTATAACCTCTTGATTTCTCATTCGTATCCTCCTTATACATTAAAACAACCCTGACCAGATTGATTTTTGAACTTGTTCAGAACCCGATGCTTCAGTTTGCTTAGATGTTCCCCGGCTTTTTTCGATAGCTTCAATACGATCAGCGAGCGGTTGAACAGCATCAGTAATAGCTTTTTTCAACTTCTCAGCTTCTTTTTCAGCCTCTTCTTCTGTTTTTTCTTTATCTTTCTTTTTAGGATCTTCTTCTTTTTCTAGATCTGCCAGCCGCTTCTCAATTGGCTCTAAAACGGCTTGAATTGATTTCTTTACTTCCTCCGAAGTCATTTCTTTTTCCTCCTCTTCTGTCTCAACCTGACTCAGCAAGTTACCGAGAGCAGTATGAGCATTTTTAATTTCTTGTAGGTTTGAAGCGGAAAACTTTCTGCCCGCCTTTTCAACTGGCTCATCATATGACTGCTGATGCTTTCCCATAAAAAAGCTTTTAAGCAAATTAAAAAGCCCTTTCTCGTCTGTTTTCTCTTGAGAAACTGGCTTTTCTTCTTGTTTTTCAATTGTCTCAGCAGTCCCTGCCATTGAATAACCTGTAATTTCACCTTTTTTGATTTGCTCCCATATTTCTTCTGAAGCCTTTGTGACAAGGACCCATGAGCCCTTTTTGATGGTTTCCCCATTCATTTCAAAGTCAGCAGGTGCAACATAGGATTCTACCACTGCCCCGACACCGCCCTGAAAGTCATGCTGCTTATCAATTTCACGGGCATCTTTCAAGAATCCATGAGCGGCCTTTTCAATTTCTGCAGCTGTCATGAAATCCCCATGTGCGTCCACTGTGTCCGGTTCATATACGATTCCATAAACGAGTTTTTGCTCGTCCGCTTCTTTGGTAAGAACCTTGACTTCTTTTTGAAATACCGGCTTTTCTTCTGACTTCATAAAAAAGAACTGCTTTTGATTAGCAGCCTTATCTACATAAGAAACATGCGTGATTTTTGCGTTTAGTAATTCTCGAGGCATTGCATTATTCACCTCCTTTCAAAAAGCATCTATTATTAAGAAGACTCTTTTGCTTCTAATCCTGCAATTTTATTTTCTAATATAGATATAATCCCCTTAAAATTCTCAAGATATTTGTTCAGTAAAAAGCCAGGAACTTCATTTGCAATAGATAAAGTAGGGAGCATGCTCTGGGCATTTAATATAGCTTGCCCTAAATCTTTTGAAATAAATTCCTTACTAATCAGGTTATTAATCATATGTTGTATATTAAGATCCTCATTAAGATTATCATTCGATTCATCTATATTCGCCATTTTGAATAATTTGTACACAGCAGAAAACAGTTCTTCTTCACATTTGTATATAGAAATATATCGATCTTTTCGTGTCATAAAATTAAACCATTTTTTCTCTCTTTGCTTTACTTTGTTATTAACCACAGGAATAGATACCTTTTTTTCTGTTACTGCGATATTAGAATCTACAACTTTCTCAATTTCATCTATTTTCCTATCCAATAGGAATTCAAATTCCCAATCTTTATACTTAATTTTAGCCAGTGTACTAATTAAGTTAGATAAAGGATTCTGTAGCTTTAAAATTGCTATAAAAACAACTACAGGCCATGCTAATGAAGATAAAAATTCGAACAAATTCATCTCTTTCCCTCATTTCTTAAAGTAATGAGGAAATTATACTATTTTATTCCATGTTTGCTAAGGCTTCTCTTCTAATCTTTTCTTTTTCCTCAGCAGACAAACCCAAAATCTTGCTATCTACTACAGGCGATAGAACACAATGGCAATTTATCCGCTCCCCAGCAGAAAGTTTAGGATCTCTCGGGAACATACAGGTCTCTCCACTACCTGGCATCTGAAATTCTTCATCCACTCCAATGACTGTGCCATCAAGATCGATATGATTCTCACGTGGGTTGTTCTTCTTCCCGCCGCTGTGCCGCCACTTCTTTTTCTTTACTGCCGGCGATTGTGAATATGATTCATGCTGTGCGGCTGAGGAAGCGGCAAGCACTTCAGTGATGGCCGTTGTCCGTGCACGTTCCCTATCAAACTGCGGTATTTCTTTGAGAGTCAACTCAATGTCTTGGATTGTAGAACCGTTCTCGATTGCATTAGTTAGTACGTTCTCGACCGCTTCATGAGTATTCAGCTTCATGATCTTAGTCAGTTTCTCAGACCAACCTTTAATCCAATTAATCGTACGGTTAGATAAGACTTTAAAAGGCACTTCTGGATCTATAGAGTCCATGATGACTTCGGCCAGCTCTTCAATGGTCTGCTGTAGAAATCCCTCGGTAAGTTCCTGAAATTTTTCCTCGAAATCATCCTCCGCAAATAGGTTCTGAGTAAAAAACACTAAAAGGGCTTCTAACGTCTCTTTTGATTCTTTGCTTACAAAACCTTTAAGACCATCTAAAAACTTCTTACGCTGGCGCCTGAGTAATCTAGCGATGCCTTTTTCATATTCCTCCACATACTTGGGTATATTAGATTTGCCAGGAAAGTCAGGTACCATCTCCCCCAATTGCTTATACTGATTTTCCTCGGCTTTTTGAATAAATGCGTTCAGACTGTCCAATAGCTTATCCGTTTTGTTCATCTCTTCAAATCCTCCAGAACATCCCGCATATCTTTTAATAACCCGATCATATCAGGAGTACCGTTCTTAGATTTAAACAGCGTAGCCAAAGGATCAGAAACGGACTCAGTGCTATTCTTACCAAGCGGCCGGTTGTATTCTTCTTCTGGCCATTCTTCAAGCGTCTTACCGAGCACCCGTCCAGCCAGATCACGTAGATCATTCGGAGAAACTGCACCAGCTGTTATAAACGGTGTTAGAACCTTAGCAATCTCAAGTGGATCTCTAAAGTCAGGTCCCTTTAGCTGAAGACGAACCTTATGAATCTCAAGATCATTTAGAAATAAAGCGTTCAGTTTACCAGTGATTAACTTTCGTTCAGGCTGAAAGACTTGTTCCTCAGTAATCTTTCTTGCTGTGTCAGCTGTCGCTCTGTTGTAATCTTGAGCTTCACCTGTATAAAGTGGAGGCAAACGAAAAGCCGATCTAATTTTATCTCGGCTCTTTTGGTCATATTCAAGAAACAAAGCATCTTCTTGAAGGATTTCAGCAAGTGACTTAATATCAACTTTCACTGGTGCAATCTCTTCATCGCCATGAATGTTTTTGCCCTTCGCTATGCCTTCCGCTTCAAGTAATAGAAACTTATGTGCGTTCTCCACCCCTTCAAGCCCATTCATGTAATCCTGCAATTGTGTATATGAGTCCTCTGACAACATTCCGTTTTCAATAGTAATGGCAGCGGGAATATGTCTACCTTGCTTGAAGTACATGAAGTTCAGCTCTTCAGCTTTACGAGCACCATACAAATTAACAATGTGGCCAATCCAGCGGGGCTTTCCATAAGTACCGCTTCCGATTTTGAGGTGAACTACCTCATTGGCTCGTTTTTCGAAAGGTGTTTGTTCATCGTATTGACCTGTCTCTAAATTTAAGACTCGCGGATCACCGTATTCCTTAAAGTAAACCATTCGCCCGTCAATCATCTGAACATACTTTCGAAATCGTTTCTCTCTTTTGATTGATTTCATTTGTCCTTGTTCGAAGTATGTAAAATCAACTTCGATTGGTTCAGACAGTTTGCAAACTCGAACATTTTGAACGTCCATGTATTCAATGCCAGCTGGCTTATTTTCACCGTTTCGGATAACCTCAATAAATCCATTACCGGTCTTTTCTCGGTCTTCAATAACAAAGCCGAGTAAAGTCTCAGCTGACTCATCAAAGTGAAGATATTTAACGAACTCTTCAAGCTTTGTCCATTCACTTTCAGCTTCATTTTTTTCTTTGTTTGTCACATTTGGCGAATTCACATCAAACGAGTACTCAAAATCAAACCCAAAGCCCACAATATTTGTCCTGTAGGCATCAACGCATTGCTGTAAGATCGTTGAATACTCAGCAATCATCTTTAATTCTTTTAGGTTATACGGAGGCGGCAAAATATTGCTGTCATAACTGTCCGCAAATTCATCTTCATAAATCTGTTTTGTTGATTCAGTAGGCGGAGAAGCTTTGATCACTCGTGCTTTAACAGATTGTTTTGACATGCTTTACCTCCTTCCTGGTCTTATTCTTTGCGGTCTTCCTTTTGATTCTTCTTTCAAATCGGTTACCTCATAGTCATCGAGAGCGTACCAGATAGCTGATAGTGTATGCGGGTCTATAGTAAACTCGTCTTCTATGATGTTCCCCAGCTTATCAGTAGCATAAGTGAGCGGCTTAAGCTCATAAATCGTGTTCTCGCAACGCTCAGAGCAAATGATCTTCTTGAACCGTTTGATCTTCTTTGTGTATTGGAGGCGTGAACCCTGATGCTTACGGGCACCCACCATTTTAAAACCATGCTGTTGAAAATATCGGATTGTCTTAGGCTCTGCAGAATCCGCTTTGATTAATTCTTTAGTCTCTGCAAATTCCTTGAGTTCTTCGGCTGTTTTATCATCCGTCAGCCCATTCTTGTAATACTCCCAGTAGATATAGAGATATTTCTTTTCATGATCCACAGCAACTCTAACAACGGCGTTATACGACTCAACAAAACCAAAGTCCATGCCAACTCGTTTAAGCGGGCGGTTAATATTAGAGATTGCAGTCATAACCTCTTCATGTGGCCGTTCTTCAAACTGCGGTAGTACCCGAATTCCATTCACGCCAAAATGACCTTTCCGCGCAATTCGGTAAAGGTCTGGATCGTATGTCTTCAATTCTTCAAGTTGCTGGACATAGCTTTCTGGCAGAAAAAGATTATCATCTGCCGTTGAGTGATGATAATAGGTGTCGTTGCTAACGATTATCCGCTTTTCATAAAGTTCCTTATCATCCAGTACAAAGCGCTTTTCTCTATCATCTTTAAAGAAATGTTTAAAGGTCCAATTGTCCTCTCCGACTGGATTTGTCGAAAGTATCATGTGAAGCGGCAATGTCGGGTGACGAAGACGTCCTAACAGCTCCTTGAATCCCTCATACTTCACTTCAGAACATTCCTCAATCCAAATGAGTGAAATATTATTGATTGATTTTAATTTGGCTGGCTTATCCATCCCTTTAAAGATAATTCGGCTGCCATTTGAAAAACGAATCTGCATCGGAGAAGATACACACCTAATAATATGATCTAATTTCAGATCACTTACAAGTTCATCAAAAAGAGAAAATGTGGAGTCCCTATGTGTGTCGTATACCTCTCTGATAACGAGTGCAGTACGCTTTTCTTTGAGCAATTTCAGAACAATCTTCAAAGCAACATGATAGCTTTTGGATGATCCATAACCACCAACGAGAAACTGAAACTTTTGATTCCAGTCAAAGAGAAATTCTTTAAAATGGGGATTTACTTGTTTAATCACTGTCATCACCTTTGTTCACAATGGTGATCTCAAAAGGTTTATCTTCTTCTATAAGTTCTTCAATCTCTAATTTTTTCTTGTTGATATTTAAGCGCATATGCTCCAATTTAAGGCGTCGTTCGTCTTCCGAATGGGCTAATTCATCAAACTGCTTTATAAGGTTCCTGAGCTCTGCCATTGCCCTAGATTGAGCATTCAAGAACGTTGCATGACGATCCCAAGAAAATTGGAATTCGTATTCTTCCTCTTCGACTTCGTTTGTCTCAGATAAAACCGATTTTTTCTTTTTCAGTTCCTTAATCATTTCCTGCTTATCAGAAACGAACATGATTTTTTGTGCTCTTATAATTGCAGCATATTGGATCTGTATCTGATCCCATATCATATCGACAGGGGATCGCTCCTGGATCTCTTCCATGATTGATAGTGTCTCTTCTGGCAGGAACTTTGAGAAGAATCCATGAGTCACAGCGTTTTGATTTCCCTTTGGTGCGCCGCCCTTATTCCCTAAAGCATTTTTGTTACCTGGCTGCCCACCTTTTTTTGTGTGCACACTTTTTGAAATGGGTGCACACTTCTTTCTTTTCCAACCATGCCGTTGTTTCCATGATTTAATGGTGTTCACTGACACCCCGTATTTCTCGGCAAGGTCCTTGTATTTCATGCCTTTGACGTAATCCCTATACGCCTTTATGTGCTTTTCAACCATCTACATTTACTGCCACCTCCTTCTGATTCGTGTTGTTTCGAAAAAAAAACTCCTCAAAATGAGGAGGAGTAAATTTATTACTAAAAAGGCAAAGAATCTTTTTTCCTGTATACACCTTTATATGCTAAATGCTTGTCCAAATAGAACTCTACAATGTATGAATTAGGATCTTCTAAGTTTGAAAGGTTAAATTCCTGTAATGGCGTTGCTGGATAATTGCTTTTTTCCCAAGTGTATCTCTTTTTTGTGGACTCTTCTAAAATCTGAAGGTATGCTTTAAATACAGAATGTCCCCTGCTCTGATTAAAAGTAAGAACGATTTTTTCGCTAGTTAAGTTGGCATCCTCCACATAAGTAAAACATCCATTAAAAAAAGCATTTCGTGTGTCCACAACAATTATACTCTTATAATACTCTTTTTCTTGAGCATCTAATAAGTTTATAAAAGTCTCTTTCTCAGCATTACTCCTACAAACTATCATTTTTAAGTATTTTAAGGAAGTTTTTTCAGGAACAATTAACTCAGCATGTCTGTTATAGATAATTTGAGATTTAAGACTTGAATCAAAGGAACCCTCATGATAAACATATGAAAAAGGCATCTCTTTAAATGATACATCATCATTATATAGAGCTGTATTCTTAGTAGCTAAATTCCCGTATGTAAATTGTGAATTTTCTAAGGTTAACATGGAATAACTGTCAAATAAAAAAAACACAGGGACTGGACAGTGGGCGTTTAATTCACTGTTAATCTGCTGGGCACTCCGTATTCCCTCATTCCAAAATTGTGTAGGTGTTTTCGGCCTGAAATAAAACCTCGCATAAGCCTTACATTTTTCTTCTGTGTGATTTATTACTTCTTGACTGGCATTATCTACCTGCATATATTCTAATTCATTGGCTGATTTCCGACTATATATATATCCGGTAGAAAGTATATTTTTTGCGTTAAGTATGTCTGTAAAATGATAGACGTATTTAGGTATCCATCTTTTTTGAGGAGGAAGTCCGGTCTCAATTTTGCCACTTATCAAATCATCAATAATTTCCCTGAATTTCTCCTTATTTTTCTGGCTCAATTACTATTTCCCCCTCTTTTTCCTGAAAAGAAGCATTCATTTTATATGGTAAGACTCTAATACCATTTTCAAAATCACTATCATTATTATATTTAACAGCTAACTGTACCGGTTCTATATAATCTAATTTATTCAAGAGATTAAAAACTAAACCGCTAAACCTTTGAAGGTCTTCAGGAAGATCTTTCTTTGTACAAAAACCAACTTTTCTAAGGTACCGCCATACTTCATTAAGCTGGTTAATTGTTAGATTTATTACGAATCCTTCTTGTCTAAATTGTATAACTAGAACTTTTTCTTCTATATTATCTTCAGTTAAAATCTCAATTTCATCAATTAATACTTCCCATTCTTCACCTTTTGAATTAATTGTGTTTTCAAATGGGATTTTAAGCTGTAGATCTTCCCATACCTCACTAAAACTTAGAAAATTAGGCATGGATCTTAACCACTTTTTTGTTGAATTTATCTCCTTATGCTCTGGTTTGGTATTATTTCCATTTAGATGTATAAAAACCTCTATTGGTAAAGGTCTAAGATACTTTTCCATCAAAGGTTTAACTTCCTTTTCCCAATCTAGTCCTCCATTACCGCATCCTAACAAAGGAAAGGAAATAGAATTTATCCCTTTCTCTTCATATGTTTCCACAAACTTTTTTAATCCCTCCTCAATATATTCAATTTTTGATGGGGATCTCCAATGTTTTTTTGTTGGAAAATTCAATATCCATTTATGATTCGATTTATATATCCATAATTTACCTATGTCTAAGTTTTTTGTTTCGCAAAAATATTGGTATTGCTCAAACATTTCTGGGTATATTTGTTTGAATCTTTTTGCTATACCCTTCCCCATTACTCCCACAGTATTAACTGTGTTAACTAAGACTTGAGCAGGACTTTCAAAAATATCTTGTTTTACATATGTAATCATATTCACAACACACCTTTAGTGTAATTAAACATTCCTTGTTTATTATAATCATTAACGCAAATAAAATGAACATACGTTTTAAATATTATTAGGCATTTAGTTTTCACAAGGAATTTTCAGTTTGTTTGAATATGTCTACCCAGCTTTTAATACAGTATAAACAAGTCACAATGTGACATTTAAGTTAATATGTATTCCTATTTATTTTTTGTTATTAATATAATCCTCCTTGCTAATTCCTAAAAGCTCCGCAGAATACTCATCTGCTGAATGTTCTAAATGATGCATTTGGTATTTAACGAATTCTTCTTCAGTAAACACCTTTTTATCGATGAGAATATCAATTAGAGCTTCTATTGTACATTGACGGTTTACCGATCCGCCTGCTAGTTGTTCAAGCAAATGTTGCTGATTAACATTTATTGATCTTGTCATGTTTTTCACCCCCCTACCTTTTTTATATCGGCAAGAGATCTCGGCAAAAAACCCTTCGCAAAATTTGTCGAACGATTGAACATAAAAAAGACACCTAATAAGGTGCCTAATGAAAAAATTATTGATTTATGCTATCTCCAATCATACTTTCCAATTCTTTTTCAATCTCTTCTTGAGTCATGCCTTCAACTGGTTTATATTCTCCGTTGGCATTATAATCAGCTGGATTATCTGAAACCCCATTCTCTGGTACATACTCTCCATCATCATTGTAATCATTTGGATCTGAAAAAGGTGCTTTTGGATCACTCTCTAATTCTTCTTCAGTATAAATTGAGCTATCAGATTCACCATTATCTGTATCTAATTCATCAGATGTATCATCCGTTAAATCATCTGTTGATGAATCGACAGAGTTTACCGATGTATCGTCAGTCGGATCTTCTGAAGAACATGCACCAATTACCGCCACAATGCCAACTAACATAAATAACAAACAAATCTTTTTCATTTGTCTCCTCCCCCACCTTATTATCGGTGAACAAAGAGAACAAAGGAACACTTTGCAGAATTTGTCGAATGATTTATTATCCTGTGTACTATATGGTTTAGGTGGCTCAATAAAATTACTGCCGCGCCGACCTACCTCCCATTTTACACCACAGATTTTTTCATATTCAACAAACGCTCAAAGTGGCAATCTTGGCATAATTGGCTGATCAACTCGTCTTTCATTTTCCGTACAGTTTCCCTTGAAATGCCAAGGTGAAGACCAATAGCACGGTAACTCATCCCCTCCATCATGCAATCATAAATGACTTTATGTTGCTCTCCTTTGAGCTTTTCTGCCCCTAACTCCACCGCATATACTCGTTCTTCATAATACTTAAGACGTTTGAAAAGACGTTCCTCTCTCATATCCATTTGCCGCAATTCAGCCTGACTCTTCCCGGGACTTCCTTTAGGCATAGCTGCTTCTAGTCCATATTGAGCAACACCCCAATTTTTCATTGGAATTACCGAACCATAGAGTACCTTCTGCAATCGATGAACCTCTTTCACCATCCAGTGATAGCTATTGATTAGATTTTCAATGTCTTTTCGATTCATGATAGTGTCCTCCCTTTTTAAGTAAATAAAAAACGGACACCAAACAAACAGCGTAAATGCTGTAAGTTCAGTGTCCGCAGGCTTTCCATCTTGGACTAGGAAACAATTTGGTAATCTCTTTTATACTCGGTAGAATCATTTTGGTTTAAGTCTTCTCGCATAGCAGACAACAACAATTTATATTCTTCCTCAGAATCCTTCCCTGGACTTTTAACTGCTTTAAAAAAATTATCTGCTGCATCACATACCTTATCTGATCCCCAAAGTGACAATTTATCATAAGTCTCTAAAGCTAGCGCTTTCACCTTTGATTTATCTGCATCTTCCACTCTATCTGTAATAAAGAATTGAAGTCCCTTGCACAAATCTTCGTATATCTCCCTTTTACGTTTAAGCATCTCTAAACGTTGTTGTGATACTATGCTTAATTCTGATTTAATAGCTTCTAATTTTTTTGCTCCAAAGTAATAAACACCAAAGCCCACTAATATTGTAGCAGAAGCATTTATTAATGCATTTATTAACCCTGCTTCTAAAGCTGAATTCATTAAAAAAGTCACTCCCATTTAATTGATATAAAAATTCATATAAACAACCATTCAAATCTATTGCAAAACTAATACTCAAACCTGCAATATTTTAATGCTGAAGGACAATAAATTTCTAATGGTTTATCTATAAGAGAATTATCGATATTTTTCCATAACACTCTATATTCTTTTTGATTTCTATATCTTATATCTTTAATCAGACCTGGGATAATATTAAAATTAGGATCTTTAGCATCGAATTTTTGTTCTCGATCAGTTAAATATGTACATTTAGCAGCAGTCAATAAAAATTTCTTTTTCCTTAACATGCATTTGTTTAGTTCGGTTAAAAATTGAGGGAAGTTTTCTATAATAAGGCATGATCCTCCAAACTCTTTTTTAACATAATCATCATACTCCTCACAAAGACAATAGACGTAACAGTTATCATCTACCTCTTTAGTAATAAAATTACCTCCTGTGAGTTGGATATTACTTACTCCTTCAAAATTAAAAAATTGACTCAAATGAGCACCAAGAGGTGTATTCAAATCATTTTCGGTAAATATATGTGAATTAAGAGTGACGTTCTTTGAAGCATGTCCCTCTAAATCATCTCCAATCACACTTCCATGTCGACTTTCAGGATAGTTATTTAAATGATTAACAAAAATCTTCTTTGTTGTTTCCAATTTTCTTAAAAAACATGGTTTCATAAATTTATATGCTTTTTGGGGTACAGTAATCGGCCTCATTCTAAAAACTCCCTTTTATTCATGATTATAATCGGAGTTCCATTTTATTTCAATTTTCACACTATCATTCCATTCCTTCAACTTATTTTACTCACTTTACTGATTATTTAAATCCTAAGCTTAATACCGAAATGTGGTATACAATCACAATCCATATCACAGAGTAACCGTTCACAAATAATTAACACTTATTTACAAGGGAAAACTTAACTAATGGTGAACTATTCTAATGCACACAAGAAAATTAAAGGAGTGTTTAGAATGAAATTAAGAAAATCTGTAGCATCCCTGCTTGCGGTCTCTGCTTTATCCTTCTCTATTGGTGGTATAGCATCTGCTCAAGAACCAGTTCAATCTAACCAACCCATGCATTTGAATTCATTATCAGAAGATGCCCCTTTTAAAACGATGGCTAGAAGCGTAACTATTAACGTAGGCAATTCTTATCCAATCGATGATAATGCTTCTTGGGCTGTCGTTGTTAAGGGATCTCAGTATGTCGAAGTATCTGGTCGTGAAATTGTAGGTTTGAAAGACTCAGGTAGTAATAAAGCAGAAGTTTGGATGTATAAATCAAACGGTGCTTTATTAGGCGCCCTTTATGTTACAGTTAGAAAATAGGATCTAAAAGCCTCTTTATAGAGGCTTTTATTTACATTCACTTATTAAAAAAACATATAGAGTTCTAATAATCCCAACTTCTAACCGGTTAATTGTTAGCTCCCAATCAGTTTTATGCTTATTTATGTTAATAGTTATGTTTCCTTAATTTATTATCTCACCTTAAACCCTATCTCATGATCAACCCGCGCAAAGCTCCCCTTCACAGTTTGGATCACAGTTTTACCGTGCTCCGGAGCATCTAAGACATGGGCCGTACCTTGATTCCCATCTAAGACAATGATTTGAACTTTCCCCGGGTCAATCTTCTGCTGAATAGTTAAGTCTTTTTTGATGTTTATTTCTCTTGGATTGTACACTCAAAGCGCCCCCTATGTTATGATAGAAGTACCAGTTCATATCAAGAACACTGAGGCTAAGCGCTTCGGTGTTTTTTATTTTTAGGCAGAAACCTCTTTTATCTTGATCTCCACCCTTGGCTCTTCGCTATAAAACTTGCTAACTTTCAGGTCCACTACTTGGCTATCATCTTTGTAAATAAGATGATTCAGGGCATCTTTTACACCCTTTACATAGTTATCAACATCAGGCTTTGTAGTAGGCCGCAGAAGACCCTTTTCAGCTTTTTCTTTCTTCTTTGATGAGTTTGAAACTGATTTTGGCATTGGTCTGTACACTTTG
Source organism: Bacillus rugosus (assembly GCF_023238245.1). Classification (NCBI taxonomy): domain Bacteria; kingdom Bacillati; phylum Bacillota; class Bacilli; order Caryophanales; family Bacillaceae; genus Bacillus; species Bacillus rugosus. The sequence goes on from NZ_CP096590.1 coordinate 2,582,137, forward strand.
ACATCCATTGAGACAGGACCAGTAATAATTGTTTCTGGTCGATGCTGAGACGCAACCAAAGCTACATACTGTTTGAAATACTTTGATTTCGCTGGATCACGCATATGAACCTTCCCATTTCGTATTGATCCACGCGGCCGTCCTTGTGTGACTGGCTCACCATAAACAGTGAACTTAATGCAATCCAACTGTTCTTACCTCCCGTCAAGCTGTTCCCATAGCTGAATTTCTTTTTCTATTCTCGGTGCGGAGAGTAAAATTGTCAGCAGAGACACAACTGCTTTAAGCACTCAGCATTCGCTCCATTTGCTTTATTTTTTCCTCAAGTAAACGGATAGTTGGCGTAAGATCTTTACCTTCTGTAGGACTTAGAGGTCCAAATATATAAAGTCCATCAGCTGCTTTTATATTCGTTTTCTTTTTCATTCCCAATCACCTAACCTATGATTTAATTGCATTCGATCGCCTTTAATAATCACTATGTAATCACGGCACATCTGGTGAATTCGTGAACCAAGAGCCTCGTCAATGTTCAAAATTTCATCGATTGTTAACTCCGAAGAAATCAGCAAAGGCTTGTGATTTAAATATCGGTAGTTTAAGACTGACTGAATTTGTTCAACCTGCCAGTCAGTTGCCCTTGGTTGACCGTTTATTGGTTTAAATAAGTCATCAATGAATAGAACTTCGATCTTTCTCATGGCATCGAGTTTCGCTTCTAAGTTATCAAAGTTAGCTTTCAAATCACCCATGCCCTCTACGTAAGGGAAATACATACAGTGTACTGATTTTTTCTTGATCAGATTATTCATAATCGCCGTGAGCAAATGAGTTTTGCCACTGCCTGGCTGTCCAAGTAATGCGATACTGTTTTGCCTTTCTCCTTTGATCTTTTGAAAATCTTTATAGTATTCCACTGCACACTCATAAGCGTCCTTGATCATGTCAGGTTTACCATCCGTGATGAAGTTACCAAAGAGAAGCTTTTCAAACTCTTCTGTAATGCCACTAGCTGCCATGAGTCTGGCTATTTTCTTTCGTCTCACACACTCGCACTGCTTTGAATAAGTATCTTTCCATTCACTAGCTTTGTCCGGCGTGCAAACCTTTCCCAAAAGAAAATCATCCTCCGATACCATATCATCTGGAACCATAAGATCTAACTGTTCATCCAAATGCCAAGGAGTATCTTTATGGACCCGATAAACGACAATTCCACGATCCTTACAATAAGGACAATCAAATTCAGCCTTTTCTTCGGATGCGGCCTGTTTTGTTACCAAAAAGTGGGCTGACTTTTCCCGAAGCTCCTGCATGATCGTTTGAAATGCGGTGTCTATACTGACTGCTTTGTTTATAGCCATATTGTTTCTCCTTTCTCTTTTGAGTGAATGGATTTGATAAGATGGCTTGAACGTATGACAAACTTGCAGCTTTCCCCTTTAATTGAAACGCTGTCTTGATAGCCTCCATCACTTTTTCTTCACCATAATCGTCGACCATGTATCCAATTCGCTGTGCCTCAATCGGGCCGACTGACCGAGCAACTTTGTTTTCATATAGCTCAAAGGCATTTTTCATTTTGTCATCGACCTCCTGATGTTCAATCTCAGCTGGTTCCAAAGCTTTTTTCTTCATGTAATTTCCTAGCTGTATGTAGTCTGCATAATGAAGTATAGTGACGATGAATCCTCTTTTTTGCGGAAGACGGTGCAATTTGATATATCCCTGTTTCTCCATTCGGTCTAGTGAGTATTTGATCTGTGCAGCTGACCAGTTAAAATCTTTTGCAAGTTCCACAACTTTGATAATGGTCTGCCCAAGTTCTAGCTCTTGATTTGGCCTGTATTCAGCTCTTTTGAACAAGTGGTCATAAATTTTTTCATCCCTAAACTCTTTGAATGGTAGTCGGGGTATGACCACATACCCCATTGCTTTTATGTCCAAGTCACTCACCTACTTCCTTTCACAGAGTTCAGTTATGTCACAGATTCGACCTCAATCAAACGGAAGTTCATCGTCTTTTATATCTACAGGCTTACCGTCAAAAGGATCGGATTCTTGCGCGCTTAATTTTTCTGTTTCTTCTTTGTTTGAAGGCTCGGAATTGATAATTTCTGAACTGTCTGCCTCATTGGTAATGTCAATCCGTTCCCTTGTTTCATCTTCCTCAATAACTGCTTTTTGCATTTCAACAGAGAGAATCCCCCACTTGCTCAAAACTGCTTTTAATACAGTCTTAAGTGCCATCGCATCCCAGTCATTTTTCCATCCAAAATCAGACTTACTGAATTTCGTTTTGTGTTTCTCCACTTGTGCCTTTGTCCAGTACACTGTTTTTCGGAAGCCATTTATCAACTCAAAATAAGCTGCATAACCAATTACCGCGTCTGATTCTCGTTTTTCAAAATCAATCTCGATCTCCTCAGTCAACGGATTCCACTTCTGCAATTCGCCTTCGTGAATCGGTATGCAATTGATGGATTTATATTGGCCTGTTCGTAAGGCTAGCTGTATATATCCTTTGTATCCTAGCTGGAATTGAGCCTTTCCTCCGTAAGGTACAATCCAGGCATACCCTAAGTTTTTATCTATAGGCAGGTCGAGTGTAGCTGCCACCATTGCAGATGAAATAACGCTCATAGGATCTGTTTTCTGTAGCATCTGCTCGCTGTTATAAAGGCTTAAGATAGAAGCAGTAAACTGTGTAGCCCTCTTCCCTAACACTTCCTCAAATCGTTTAATAACAGATGGTGAGGAAAGTAGCCCTTTCATGGTTGCTCCTTGTTGTTGCACAGGTGCGTTTTTTTGTTTCTTTTGGATGTTGTTTTTAATTGATTGATTAGTAGCCATAATCAGCTAACCTCCTTGATTCCAAAACGTCTGAAATGAGTTTCCTTTTTGACCTTTTCGTAAATATCCGGAAACTGCTCTTTGAGCTTTTTCGTGTCAACTCGATTTGAGACAACTGGCTTCCAACAAGCTTGATAGTTTCCAATAAACCCATACTCTGCATCCTTCATTTCATGTTTGATCTGATTTTCTAATTCTTTTGCCTGGCTTTGAAGCTCTGTGATCTGTTCTTTTAGGCACAAATATTGTTGAATACGTTCTCGATTAGCCCCTGTTAAATCAATAGCTTTGTTATTTTCCGATTCGGCATATCGTTTTTTGAGATATTCCTCCGCCGCACTTGAACCATCTAAAGTAGGAGCTTGTCCGCCTAAGACCTTGTCATTCCAGAACTCAATCTCTGCTTCAAAGATCATGTCAATTAACTCGTCGTCTCTCTCAATCTCTTTCCAGACAAATTTGTTTCCGCCGATCAGCACAGCAAAGTAGGCTTTCTGATATTCAGGTCCAAGCACACCCAGATAATGCTGGACCTGCACGATATAGCTCTCGGGGATTTCTTCGTCTTCCCATTCTTTTAAGTTGTAGGCAGAGGTTGTTTTACATTCAAGGATCGCTTTTTCACCAACGATCATTCGGTCTACATTAGCCAAAATGAAATCATGTTCTGGATGTCTAAGTATTGCTTTTTTACGTCTAACCTTCTTGCCACTACGAATCTCAAATTCTTTTGCAACAATGTCTTCTAGCAATGATCCAAAGTAAGCAGCTTCACTTTGCGATTCACTTATAGGGACCTGTCCTGTTTTGTCTAACCATAACTCAAAAGGTGTCTTCCACTTGTTTAACCCCAAGATAATGGATGCATCTGAGCCGCCAATTCCTTTTCTTCTTTCAATAAGCCATTCATCACGGCTCATTTCAGAAGTCTTAGCAAGAACCTCAGCTCTTCTTGTCATAACCCTAACCCCCATTGTTTTTATTGAGGCTATCTGATAAAATATTTGCACATGAGTTTTTATTGATAGCCTTTAAAGAAGTCCACTTTGCCGAGTGGGCTTTTTTATTGCGCATTTTTAAATTCAAAACCAAGTTGCTCCCTTAGATATCTTTCCAAGTTCTCTCTGAGAATGATTTCGCCGCCATCAATTACATAATCATCAACTGGTGTTACTTCATCACCGTAAAAATCTATTTGCACATCCGTTTCAGTTAGCTTATCGTGCCAGTTGTTTATGACCATTGGGTTTTCGACCATTCATATTCTCCTCTCTGAATTTGTCTGCACGTCTATCCCATAACAGATGGAATTCACTATTGTTACGAATCATCGCACACCATTTACGAACTTCCAGAGCAGTTGCCGGTTTATGAACAAAATGAACCATTATCCTATACACCTGCTCACTACAGTTAAGTTGATACCTTGCTGTTGCATTTTTAATGCCGTTTCATAAAGACGTCCTTTGTTTGCAAGTCGGCTAATATCCTCAGTAAGAACCTTGATACTTCCAGCAAGACTAATAGCTTCTTCATAATCACCATCACGTAATGCCTCTGACAGCATGATTGATAGCTTTTCTGCTGATTCAATTTTTCTTTTTGCGATAGGAACATCTGACTTCAAGAAATGATTAGTATTCATATTGAAACCGCCTGCCTTCCTTCTTGTTTCGCCATAGCCACTTGATCAACTAGTGCTTTCCGCGTCCACCTGTCGGCTAGCTCCTGCATTTTCAATCCGTGAGTACGAACAAGCGAGTAAATTAATGTTTTGTTAGCCGCAATCAAATCAAAAATCTGTTTAATATCAGCCATAGGCAGTTCTTCAGTTTTACCTGGTCTATTATCCGTAAGCCAACGGGCTAAATGTTTGGTGGATTGCAGTGCTTCTTCCAATTGGTGAACCATATTAATCACCGCATTACTTGCACATTCATTAAGTGCCGGATCAATAGGAGCAGCGGCTGTGGGATGAAGTTTAAATAAGTAATGGACAAGATCAATATGTTCATAGGCATCGCACTTCTCAAACCACTTGATACATAACTCTGGAGTGAGCTTGGCAAGTCCATTTTCAACATCAGAAACATACCTTTGATCCTTACCTCCGATTAATTTGCCGATTTGGTATTGGGAAAGACCTGCAGCCTTACGGGCACTACGCATAATCTGCGGTAAATTCCGCATGTTGTATGGGTTGTTCTCCATATGTTTGCCTCCTGATATATTGAGTTTTTAGTTTTAAAATTAAAGTTAAAAGACCATGCTGTTTATAAATGCCTTAGGCTGATTCCTTTTTATTTTGTTGCGCAAGCTTCTCTTGATGTTCATTCATTCGCTGAACAAGTATGCCACTGAGGTATTTGTAAGCTTTGGCCTCTGCCTGTTCAAACAGCGGTCCTTTTTTCAAGATGACTTTCATAATTAAGCCCCCTTATCTGTACTTGTCTTATATTTAAGACACGTTTCGTGTCCACTTTGAGTAAAAAAAATTTCATCTACAGTTGTTCCATAATAGTCTGCAATCTTTTTGGCCAGACTTAAGGAGGGAGTTCTATCCCCTCTTTCAATTGCCCCTAGCATCTGTGGAGTTATGTTTAAGTCATTAGCAACAACTGTTCTTGACGTGTTTCCACGTAAGGAAAACAAAACTTCCCTTTCCACTTATAACACCCCCTTAGAAACGTTTTGTTTCCTTTTACGATTTATAATATACAGGACACAAAACGTGTCCGTCAAGTGTTTTTAGAAACTTTTTGTTTCTAAATGTAGAAACGCTTAGTTTCCAAGTTATAATTAATAACAAGGAGTGAGTGTATATGTTAGGTAAAAGGATAGCAGCTTTAAGAAAAGAAAAAGGTCTAAGCCAATATGAACTCGCAGACAGATTAGGCTTTTCAAGAGGAAAACTTGCTAATTATGAACAAGGCACTCGCGAACCTGATTACGAAACATTAATCAAAATAGCCGACTTTTTTGATGTATCTACAGACTACCTTTTAAGAGGAAAAGATAAATCATCCAATATAATCACTGACGATGCAAAAAAAGTGTTAAACGATCCTGAAACGTTCCTTGCAGCAAAAGACGGTGAGGTAACAGATGAGATCTTACAGGCTGCTTTGGAGATTATAACGGAGCAATTAAAGGAAAGACGGAAATCAGATAAATAAACGCAGTTAGTTTATTATTATTTATTTCTGTTTATTATGTTTAATTCTGTTTACTAATAAGATTTAGATTCTCATTTATATCTCAATCATATCCTCATTTATAAAGTGATTTTTGAATCCCTTACAAACCCTTACGTGGCAAGGGTTTTTGTTGTTTTTCTCATTTATATTTTCATTTATGTTTCTTTTACATTTTCATATATAAAAATGAAGTGGCCTGATTACATAAGGAGCGTTTATTGTGAAGAGAACCATTGAGTTTTTTTTAAGTTTGACAGGGAGCCTATTGGGTGTTGTAGCATCAATTTTAGCTTTAGTTATCGCCTATCTTGATTTATTTTTTCATTTAATTAGATACTTTGAAATGACAAGCGACCTTCTTGTTGAGGCATGGGTATCTTTGATCCTTTCATGTATTGGGTTTACAGCTTCAATTGTTGTCTTATTTAAGCCAAAGTTGAGCAGTGTTCTACTATTTGTCTCAGGGGGAGGACTTATATGTATTGATTGGTTCTACTTAATACCAGCTATACTTATGATCATCCCCGCAATCATGGTATTTGTAAGGAAAGGAAAAATGAAGACTGAAAGAATTTAGAGAAGAGTATTATGATAGACTCTTCTTTTTTCATTAGTTTAATTTCTTCTTTGTACACAAGAAACCTCCCGCTAAGGAGGCGGGTTTATGCATTCATTTTAATGAGTTATAAATACTTTCCGTATATTTTGTGATGCCTTTATCATAATCTGGATACTTATATCTAAGACTTTCTGATACAACTTTTGAATATTTCCTAAATAATTCATAGCAAGTAAATAACGACTTCCACATTTCTTGATACTCATTCATAGAATATGTAGACATTAGCTCTTCCCATTCTTTATTTGAAAGGTAACGTTTAATAAATTTATAGTTCTTCCCAATACTAAATGTATACCCTTGCTGGGATGCAATATGCCAAGCCATCATTCTCAATAAATTAGGACGTACAATCTCATTTAAATGGTCAATTGCAAAAAGTATTTCTTTTCTTGCTAATCCTTTTACTACGTAAGTCGAAACCATCCAGAACTCATTACAGCAATCATCAAATTCCCTTGCAGAAGGCTTTTTAATCCAATATTGACGGTCATTTGGGATTACATTATTTTTAATTAAATTATCCTTATCAAGCAGGACCTCAACCAAACCATCGTTCTTAGCAAAATAATCTTCTACTTCACTGATTGGAATAAGGGTTAGATCTAATTTGTTACCATCCTCAAAAAGAATGATGTATGAAAACCAGTTACCTAATTCGGGAGGAAAAAGCTCCATATCTTCGGGTTTTTGCATCATAATCCGAGTACCAAATAATTCAAGCCACCGATCATTTTCTTTAAAAGATTCCATATCAGTTACAAAATAAGAAATGTCATAGTCTTGGAAGTTGTCAGGGAGAATATTTCTGTTTGTACGTGATCCTTCCAAAGTAACCAATCGGATTCTTTCATCATTCAAAGCAAAGTCTAAAAAAATGTCCATCATTACCTGTTCACTTCGCATTGCATGTATTCCTCCGTTTCGCACCTTTTCTTTTTGGAGCCTATATACCTCTAACTCTAAAACTGAATATTGCTCTAATTATGAAACAAACACTTTTCATTATCAATTATTGTCATTAAATACTTAGCAGCTCCTCAATAAACACCACCCCTATCTTAGATGCATTTTCCTATGAAAAAAGTCTTAGTTTTCCCTATAATATTTAACGAATCCAATTTTTAGATTGTCGTCTTTAAGGAGGTTTTTCATCTTGAGGTATACAAACAGTCATTTAGAGGATTGGATTGAAAACTTATACAGGAAGATTGATATTACAGAACCTGAACAAATTAATTTTGAACGTATTGCCGAGTCATTAGATATCAGGCTTTCATTTAAACCTGTTACAAGCTTCGCACTTAAACACAGCGGAATTTATAACATATGCTTGGACAGCCGAAAAAGTCGAATTGAACAATGGTATGATTTCGCTCATGAATTTTGCCATATATATAGACATGAAGGCGATAAAAAAACAATGCCGACCACTTGGACCGATTATTTAGAGTGGCAGTCCAATTATTTTACATATCACTTTTGCATTCCAACTTTCATGTTGCGTAATATTAATCTTTCGTACATACACTCACATGCAATTGAAAATGTAGCTTGGTTATTTAAGGTATCCCCTTCATTCGCTAAGAAACGTTTGAGCATTTATTACAGGAAACTGACCCAACAGTTATTTAGTCAAACTGTTACGGAAAATTTATGCACCCCCCTTTTGTAATTAATAATGAAATCCTCATGCATTTGCGCGCATTGAAAAAAACAAAAAAAGACGTCTCCCTTCATGATCCAATCGGGCAGGATAAGGAAGGGAATGAAATAAGCCTGATCGATGTACTAAAATCAGAAAATGAAGACGTGATTGATACGATTCAGCTCAATATGGAGCTTGAAAAAGTGAAGCAATACATTGACATTTTAGATGACCGTGAAAAGGAAGTGATTGTCGGGCGGTTTGGGCTTGATTTGAAGAAGGAAAAAACACAGCGTGAGATTGCCAAAGAACTCGGTATCTCGCGCAGCTATGTATCACGGATTGAAAAGCGGGCGCTGATGAAGATGTTTCATGAGTTTTACCGGGCGGAGAAGGAGAAGCGGAAGAAAGCTAAGGGGAAATGATGTAGAACAGGCCGGATCTCACATTCCGGCTTTCTCTATTACTTTTTAAAAGAAATAGAGAAAAAATATAAAAGAGTTATGAACATCATTTTTTAATCGCTAATAAACTCTCCAAGAAAGGCACATGACTTGTCTTATAATAAGCCCTTTACTTGCATCCTCCCTCAAGCGATTCAAAGCTGGACGTTCTAAAAGCTCTCCAGAAAACCCTTCATCGGCATACTTCAGCACACCCTAGCACCTGCTTTCTTTATACAGGCCTCGATTTGGCTGTCGACGCTCGATCCCTTGATCGCTTGTTCCTCGGTCGATACCCTTACATATATTGCTATCACCCTGGATCTCCTTCCTATAAAGTTTTATTAAATAATGATAGCCATCGTTAATGCATTTGTCAGCTTGAGGTCCCTCGATGATTATTACCTTCATAAAATGCATCACCCCTTGGGTAATGCTATGTAAAGGCGGTTTGTCCTAATGAGGAGATTTTCAATGAGTATGAAAACATTATAAAAAAACCGATGGTTTCAAACTATCGGTTTTTATCTGACTTTCCTAAGTCTCCAATAAAGAGTTTTTTATAACCAAGCATAACATACCACTTGTGCCATGTCTACTAACATAATATTTTAAATCGACTCAATTCTTTTAAAGTAATCACAGGACGGTTCACATGTTTAGCTACTTCATGACTTACAGTACCAAACAACATTTCCCAAAAGTGTTATATTCCCTAATGTCTACTTTGAACATATCAAATTGATTTTCATTTAAGAACCAATTCTGGTTCTCCGTATTTCATACCATGCGGAATTTTAGATTGCTCAAACTTATGTAGAGTATCAAAACTCATCATCCGTAGCCTCTGTATCTGCTCTTTAATTTGTGATGGTGAAGTTTTTCTTGTAATTAACCACAACAAAAATTAAAGAGTATCTATAAGCAGAAAGTTACTTGCATTAATCGAATCACCCAACTACCTACTGGGAATCCAATTAATATAAATTTTTTAGTTGCCAGCAAGTTTTACATTTATTCTTTATCAATAGAATAATTTATAAGGTCTTCATATGTATCTATATAAATATTTCCGCCAGGTGAAAATACTGCATAAAAAATTTCATCCGCCGATAGACCTCGCTTTTTCAACTCGGATTGCAACCATGCCCGAGTGAGTTGATTTTCTTTTAAGTTTTCCTCTTTCATTTTCCCATCCATGATTAACTCAATTGGGAGCTTCCCTTCTTGTGCAGTGGCAACCCATAAATCCTTTTTTGTCACATTTTGAAATTGAGGTTTTTTTAATACTGTTAATGTCCCGTTTGTTTCAATGATCGCATATAGCACTTCTTCAATTTTGAATACATCTTTTTCTCTTAATTGTTGATTTAAATAGTCAATTGTATATCGCATCTTGCGCATGTTGTGTTCAAGAATTTTCCCATTTTCAATCACAACAGTTGGATCTCCAGCAAAGAATTTCCGAGCTTTTTGATTCCAAAGGGATAGGTAGGCAGTTGCTAAGATAACAAATACAAATATAGAGAAAGCAAGTACCATGTGATGAATTTTAAGTGAAGTATTAAAAGCCAGGTTTGCAGTAATTGCTCCTAATGTAATTGAAGCAATAAAATCAAAGATATTCATTTGTGAAATTGTTTGTTTTCCCAATAATCTTGACCCTACCAATAAAATGCTAAAGGCAAGAATCGATCGAAGGATTACTTCAACATGTTCACTCATAGATCTCACCAACTTATTGTATTTTCTAAAAACATCATAGACAAAAGAGATCTTATATATACTAGAACGATTCTTAATCAATATATACATGCACTCATTGTTGTATCAGACATATGCTACATTAGTAAATTCCGCAAATAGGACGGTGAAATTGTGTACCCTTATTTTATTTATAACCCTTATATAAGCGATACATTTCGTATGTCTACTGACAGGATACTAATTAATGACATCCACAAGGCAATTAACGGAGAGTATAGCGCCATTCTCTGTTATAAGCAAATAGCCACACAAGCCCCCAAAGAAGAAATAAGAAAACAAATACTTGAAATTAGACAAGATGAACAACGGCATTTTGAAGAATTCAGCACGATTTACACTAATCTTACAGGCAGAAAATCAATTCCAAAAATTACGGAAGAATGCCCTAAAAGTTTTAGAACAAGCCTAGAGTCTGCTTTTAAAGATGAGCAGGAGACAGTGGATTTTTATTTAGATTTAGCAGATCGAATACAAGATAAGTCAATTAAAAAGATTTTTCAGCGTGCTGCCGCTGATGAACAAAATCATGCAGTATGGTTTCTATTTTTTTTAAACCCTCGGTCTACACAACAAACCCGTCAAGTTAATTATGGGGCAAAGGGGGCTTTAAATGCCGGTAGACTCACCTTACCACAAATGCTTACCTTTGCCATTCAGGATGAGTACTTAGCTCAAGCAAGGTACAATGCAATTCTAAGAAACTTCGGGGATATCCGAACCTTTGTACAAATTAAAGAAGCAGAATTACGTCATATCAATGCATTACTTTCTCTTTTTGAACGATACCAAGTACAGATACCTAAAGACACCTCACAATTATATGTCACTACACCAGTAACCCTTAAGGATGCATATGCTGCTGGAGTCCAAGGAGAAATTGATAACATCTCCATGTATAACAAGTTTCTAACTTTTGATCTTCCATCAGATGCAAGAACAGTTTTTACTTCATTACTCAACGCATCATTAAATCATTTAGAGGCTTTCCGAAGAGGTCTTGAGAGATTAGACTAAAACTTCTAAAATCAACATTACAAAAAGAAAAGTTCAATTTGTAGGGGTAGAAACAAAGCTTTTTACCAAATTTAAGATTGTCATAATCTCAAAGGTCTATCTTTTTGTATTTCCACATAATCCTTAGGGGAACTGGCACTACCAAGAGAATACCGATAATGCCTTCGAAACCTTATTACATTTATTGAACGTGACCAAGTGTCATAACATAAATAGGAGACCAACGATTGATGAACTTGTTGACCTTTCATACAGCTGACTCATATTAAAGGATCTCTAACCAAATTTTAATGGCTGTCGCTGATATTAATAGCGCCAAAATCCATTGCAGGAATTTTGTATTTGCTTTTTGTCCAACTATTGCACCTATAGGAGATGCAATTAAACTAGCAATAATAAGAACAAGAGCCGGTATAAAAAGAACCTGGTCCGTGATTACTTTTCCAACTGTTGCGCCAATAGATGAAAGAAATGTAATCGCAAGAGATGAAGCGACTGTGATTCTAACAGGAATATTTAAAATCGATAACATAATGGGGACCAGGATAAAGGCGCCGCCAGCTCCTAAAATACCTGATACGCCACCAATGATAAACGCTAGGGACGAAGCCAACCATTTATTAAATATCACTTCTTTGTCTTCGCTATGTTCTTGTCCTTTTTTAGGTATAAACATTAAAATAACTGCTAAAATAGCCAGAATTCCGTATATAAAGTTAATTCCTTTTTCAGACATGTAATGAGAAAAGTAACTCCCCAATACACTCCCTGCAAGGATGCTGCTTCCCATGTAAATCATTAATGCTTTATTTAGAAGACCACTCTTACGATAAGCCCAAACACCGCCGAGTGTCGCAAAGAAAACTTGAATAGCCCCTATCCCTGAAACTTCATGGGCAGTTAATGACATCACTCCCACTAAAGAAGGAATGTACAATAGCATTGGATAATTAATAACTGCTCCGCCAATACCAATCATTCCGGAAATAAAGGCACCAATAAACCCTATAATGAAAAGAGTTGTGATAAAGGCAATATCCACTTTGGTTTCCTCCTTTCAAAGGAAAAGGGTATCTTTTTAGTTCGATACCCTTTCACATTATTAGCCTTTTTTAATCCAGAATTTCAATACATCACCTTCATCAGTTTGCTCTAAAAGGTCATGCCCGCCTGATTTAGACCAAGCTGCAAGATCACTTTTAGCTCCCTTATCTGTTGCATGCACTTCTAATATTTGACCTGATTGCAGTTCATTCATCGCTTTTTTTGTCCTGACGATTGGCATTGGGCATGCCAGGCCTTTTGCGTCTAATACTTTATCTGATTTCATGTTCATCTCTCCTCTTTTTAATAGAAACTTTGTGTTACCGTATTGCACAGCGGTTTGGACCAATCTCCATTTCACGCTGTTTTTCTTCATCTGGGTTGATTTTCCCCATGTTTGTTTCTCGAATCTCTTGGTATGCATTTGGTTGCGGAGGCAAATGATCTGTTACTAGGTGTCTAAATTCTGTTTCATCCGCAATGTTCAAACCATGGTTCTCGCTAAATAATGTACTTAGTTTTTTACCAACACTTCCATTCTCATTTAGCTCGTCAATGATCATAAAGTGTGCCGGTAATACAATTAAATCCTTTGATAACGCTTTGTAACGGCTATAAAGTGTTTTTCTTAAATCTCCTACCCAATCTTCTGCCATACCGGCTAAGTCTGGTCTGCCAATTGAATCAATAAACAAAATATCACCTGAAAGAAGATACAGATCATCGACAATGAAAGAAGTGGAGCCAATCGTGTGCCCCGGAGAATAAATCGGTTGAATTTTAATCTTTGTATTTCCAATAATCATGTCATTTCCTTCTTCCAACGGCTGATAATCGAATACCACTTCTTCAGCATCTTTAGGCGGTAACCAGTAGGTTGCTTTTGTTTTTTCAGCAATGACTCTGCCGCCTGAAATATGGTCCGCGTGAAGATGTGTATCAAATACGTGAGTAATCTCCGCACCCTTCTCTTTCGCAAAGTCTATAAAAATATCCGCCATACGTGTCGCATCAATAATCGCTGCTTCACCATTGGAAATGACCATGTATGACAGGCAGCCTTTCCCGATTCGAACAAACTGATACATCTCGCCGCCATCCTTTAAATCCCCGACTTTTACCGGCTCTAAATGTTCGCTCCATGCTTTCATCCCACCCTTAAGGTAGGATACAGAAAGACCTGCTTCAGAAAGCATTTCGGATACCATGACAGATGAACCTTCTTTAGCACAAACGACCAGCACTTCTTTATCAGAAGGAATTTTCTCCAAGATATCTTCTACGCCATCTAAAAGATCGAAATATGGTACATTTAAATGGTCAAAATAATGCCCTTCAATCTTCCAATCGCTAAAATCATTTTCATTACGTACATCCAGAATAAATAAAGGTTCTTTGTTAAAGATTTTTTGTGTGACTTCTTTTGCGGTAAGTGCTTGCAAGGTCATGTTTAATTTCCTCCCATATCAAAATCTTATTAAGTAGACTAAAATGTTAAAGATACATCTGCATCTTTAGCAAAATCTAAGAAGGTAACAGCCCCGCCTACTTCAATTCCTTCTACAAAATCTTCTTTTGTTAAATCCATAACGTCCATCGTCATTTGACAACCAATAAATCTAACACCCATCTCTTGTGCCATTTCAATCAGTTCAGGAATAGACGGCACGTTTGCTTTCTTAAATCCTTCCGCAAAGTGTTCTTTTCCTTGCGGCATTTCTAATTCTTGATGTACTTGCTTATGAATCAGATTTAATCCTTCGAATGTAAAGAAGATAGATACTTCTTGATCACTTGTTGCTGCCGCAGTCGCAATATTAAATACTTTATAAGCATCAAATAGACCACCATTTGCCGCAATAATTGCTACTCTAGTACTCATTTGTTATCATCCTTTTCTTATTTATTCTGTTTTACCTGTCCAATCCCGCATACCGGGAACAACATTAATAACCTTTTTAAAACCTTGTTTTTTCATAGTGTGGGCCGCCATTTCACTTCTTCTTCCCGAATGGCAGATAATATAAATTTCATCATTTTTGTTTAATTCGTTAGAGCGCTTTTCCACTTCACCAAGAGGGATATGCACAACTCCAGGGATATGAGCTTTTTCATACTCCTCTATCTCTCGTACATCTAAAATGTTAAGAGACTCGTCACTATCCACTTTCTGTTTGAAAGCTTCTAATGAAATCTCAGGAATTGAAGATGCATTTTCTGCTGAATGCTTTCCTCCTTTTCGAAGAAAATGACGAAGTATTTTCCCCTCTGCTTCAGTACCTAGATATTCATGGCCTGTACTTTTTGCCCATGCTTCCAGATCTGCTGTAGAACCTTTATCTGTTGCTTGAATTTCCAATACTTCACCAGCTTTTAAATCCTTCATTCTCTTCTTCGTTTTTACGATAGGCATTGGACACGCCAAACCTTTAGCGTCTAGTACAATATTTGCTTTCATCATTTTTTCCTCCTTTTCTCATATAGGGGTGGGGGTATATAAATATACAAAAAGCAGCAGTTAATACCATGTATTCATACCCCCTTTTATATTTGTGATGTTTTTAAATCCTTGTTTCTTCAATATTTTACTTGCCTTTAAACTTCTCATTCCGCTTTGACAGATAACAAAAACTTCTTTGTCTTTCGAAAGCTGATTAGTTAAACGAGGCAAGTTAGTCAAGGGAATATTTTTGAACCCTTTAATATGCCTTGTACGAAACTCATAAGGTGTTCGCACATCTATAAACTGTATGTCTTTATTTTTCAGCTCTGACTTTAAATCAGCAGTTGTTATTTGTTTAACACCTTGCAATGGTAAAAAACGTCGAAATACAATCCAAAGTAAAAATAAAATGAGTAAAGTATTGATAATTACGCCGCTATCCATAGTGTTATATAACCTCCCTTCATTTATTCAATTTACAATCAATTTGCAATGGATAACATTAGATAAATAAGTTGACATTGCCTTCTTCAGCATCTGCCAAATAGGCTGCTACACCAGCATAGTCGATTTCATCTAATAGTTCTTTTTCCTGCAAACCAAGCAGATCCATTGTCATCGTACAAGCTACGAGCTTTACACCCTGTTCTTGAGCCATCTCAATCAACTGAGGCAATGTAAGTGCATTATGCTTTTTCATCACATTTTTAATCATTTTAGGACCCATACCTGCAAAGTTCATTTTAGATAAACCCAACTTATCAGCACCACGAGGCATCATCTTTCCAAACATGTTTTCAAGAAATCCTTTTTTCACTGGAATCATCTCTTCTTTACGTAAAGCGTTTAATCCCCAAAACGTATGGAAGATGGTCACTTCATGGTCATAGGCAGCAGCTCCATTTGCAATAATATAGGCTGCCATCGCTTTATCATAGTCTCCGCTAAATAAGACAATCGTTGTGCGTTTTGTTTGTTCTGGCATGTTTCTCCTCCTAAACTAAATTACCCCCATGGGTATTTCAAATTCTAAAAATTTTTGAATGAAAGATATACAATTACGCAATCCGTTAAAACTATATACCCGTATGGGTATATTATTACACAAATAAAAATTCGTCAACCTTAAAGATTATAGGTTGATGAATTTTTTATCGACTCTTTACTAATAAGTCTACTGCCTCTTTTACTAAGTTTGCTGTGTCTTCTCCCTGTTCTATGCTTTCACGAACACAATGTTCAAGATTTGTACTAACTATAACACCTAATGCTCGGTCGATAGCATTGCGTGATGCTGCCAATTGAGTCACAACTTCTCTACAGTCTTTTCCTTGTTCCATCATAGTCAATACACCTTTAATTTGTCCTTCAATCCGTCGTAAGCGGTTTTTAATCTTTTGATCATACTCCATATATCAATGAAATCCTTTCTTTCATTTATTTTTACATTTACATGCTGCCAGTTCATAACTGTTTACATGGATACCTTTGCGCTTTAGAAAACGCACTCCTAAATTTAATTCTACCCGATCACGAGCTATTATGTGTATTTTATCACGAGGAATCTCTAAATAAAAACGTTTTAGATACGCATATGGGATGTTTAAAATAATATCATCCGAAAAATTGGGTACATCGTTATAATGGCGAATATCTAATATTGTCATGTCCATAGCCTCTAATTTATCTTTATGAATACAAGAGATTCCGACTATAGGATAATAACGTCTATACGTGGCAATGGTAATAACAAAAATAATCAGGAAAGCAATAACTAAATAATTGATACCTACACCACCTTATTAACTCTATGTTATTCACAAAATAACTATATACCCCCGCAGGTATATAGTCAAGTGTGAAAGTTAATTTCTTTGAACTGTTAGATTAATTTTAATCTCTAAAGTTTGAAAAAGTGCTTACATTTCGCTAATGCCAATTCGACTAATAGTAACTCGAATAAAGAAACAAGCTGATTTTAATTTAAATCGACTTGTTTAATCAGTTACTTTTAAAATGTTCATCTGCTCAGCAACTATTTTTAATACGCTGCACAGCATGCAATCCTCCGCTGCTTGGATATTAAATTGAGTTTCATTTGTATAAGAACAATTTGTAGGTACTGGTTCCCTATGTTTCATGCCGGATGTGACTCGACTTACTCAGAATTCTGCAGAATATTATGCTAATCTTTCCGCAGCGGCTGCATCTGCTTTGGTTTTATGAACTGTACCAAATGGATGGTTTGGAGGAGCATAAATTGAGTATAGTTTTAACGGCGTATTACCTGTATTAATCACATTGTGCCAAGTGCCAGCAGGTATAACAATGGCAGAATCATCATAGACATTTCTTTGAAAATTTAAATTATCTTTGCTCTTCCCCATTTTAACGATCCCTCGACCCTGCTCAATCCGTAAGAACTGATCGACGTTTGAATGCATTTCCAAACCAATATCTTCTCCAATACCAATACTCATCAAAGTTACTTGAAAATGTTTTCCTGTCCATAAGGCAGTACGGAACGTTTTGTTTTGTTTTGTGGCTCTATTGATATTTACAACAAATGGCTTTGGTCCATAATCCTTTAAGAGACGGTTTCTATCTTCATAAGAAGAGCGCAAATCGGCACATCTGTGTACGTGCTCCATCTCATTTGGAATAGTCCAATAAACAGATCTTCCATCGTTATACATCGGTACGGTCACATAATAATAACATTGAGGCGAAAAAGGTATATAGTACATATTTTGATCCCCACAATTATAAATTTTTGTGATAGTATCCTATGCATTTATTAAGGGAGTGTTACTAAATCAAGAAAATTTATATTTAACACAAAAATAGACGTTCTTAATTAAAGTAAAATGTATTATTTAAAAAGACCTCTTTGTATGTCCCTTTCCGAATTCTCATATCACTTATATTCATAACCCCTGATTTATTTGCACTAGATGCTTCTATAATATCTACTTCTAAGTAACGTTTTGTTCGATCACCATTTGATTCGGATGAATAATTTATCACCGACTCTATAATCGTTTCTGGAAGTTAAAATTCACTAACCAGATAGCAATCGTTCATGCATTTGTCAGCTTGCGGTCCCTCGATGATTATCACTTTCATAAAATGCATCACCCCTTGGGTAATGCTATGTAATAACTGTTTGTCCTAATGAAATCATTTTCAATGAGTGTGAAAAAAGCATTTAAAAACCGATAGTTAAAACGATCGGTTTTTCGACATCGACTAGGCCCTCAACATAGTAAATTCATATCATTAGTTATGAAAGCTTATTTTCACTACACTCCTTATATTTATTTGCCATCATTTCTATACGTTTATATGAAATATGGTTAAAAAATGGTGAGCTAAAACGATAAAGATACCAACCTGTTCATTTAGTATCCTCATTCTTCAAGTACCTCAATAAATGTAAACCACTGAATATTTTTATGACATTGCATGTGTCAATGATGCCAATTCATGAACTCATAAAGGAGATTTAATAAAACTCCCAAAACAAAAGGGATATCAATACAGTTTGGTATCTTCTTTATTAGTTTGAGTCCCTCAATAAAGTGGATGCTTATCATAATTACAAAAAACTTTTATTTGAAGCACTGAAGTCATTCATTATATGGTTGTAAAGATAACACTCTAGCCCCCTTCTTACTTCATCAACGCTTGTTATATTTAACTTCTTAATTAAGGGACATATTCTGTTTTTAGATTCGTTATGTCTTTTTCTGTTACGTAAAGAATGGAGATAAACCAATAGAATTAAGTGAGCTTTAAATGCTTCAAAAAGCTCTGATAACAAATCTCTTTATAATATTCATGTGAATTTATATCTTCACTCATTAGCCATTGAATGAGCAATCCATCTGCAATAGATCGCATTGTTTTTGAAGCATTTTCAACATCTATACTTTGGTCAAATACGCCTGTTTCCTGTCCAAAAATAATAATGTTAGATGTGATGCCCCAGCACTGTTGATAAAAGCTATGGTTAATTTTCCTGTACGTTTCATTTCGGGTTGCCTGAGACAAGAAATCTAAATAAACCTTATAAAACTTTTCATTTTCCTCGGGAGAGACAAATATTGAATTTACATAAGCTTTCAACTTATCCAGTGGCGTAGATTCCGAATCCACTGCTTCCAATTCATGTTTATAAATTTTATTTGTAAGCCACTCAAGTAGTTGAGAAAGGGTATCTTCCTTATTATCAAAGTAATAATGCACGACGCCCTTACTAACTCCTGCGTGATCTGCAATACTTTGTAGTGTAACTGAATTATAACCTTGTGTTGACACAGCTTGGAAAGCTGCCCTTAATATTTGATTCTTTCTTTCTTCTGCTTTTTTCTTCATAATAAACCTCCAGAAAGCTAAACCTTCAATTAGTATACAACAGTTCATGAAATCCACACAAAATTATTCTGACCAGACAAAATAGTTTGACCGGTCAGAATAATTCGGTATACTAAAAGTGGTTTCACATCAAGATAGCATATTGGAGGATTTATAAAATGAAAGACGAATTCAAGGCTCTAGTTGTAAACAAAGTTGATGATGAATTTTCAATTAAAGTAAAGAATGTTTCTCCAGCGTTTTTACCAGAAAGTGATGTCCACATCCAAGTACACTACTCTGGAATTAATTACAAAGATGGACTTGCAGGGATCCCCGATGGGAAAATCGTAAGAAAGTACCCATTTATACCGGGTATAGACTTAGCAGGTATAGTCATTTCTTCTAATGATCCTCGCTTTCACGAGGGGGATAAGGTGATTGCCACAAGTTATGATATAGGTGTTTCTCATTTTGGCGGTTTTAGCGAATATGCAAGCCTCTCAGGAGACTGGATTGTACCTTTACCTGATAATTTGACCCTCAAAGAAGCGATGATAGTAGGAACAGCTGGCTTCACAGCAGCACTATCTATTCAACGTCTAGAAGAAAATAACCTATCTCCTGAAAAAGGAAAAGTTCTGGTAACAGGAGCAACAGGTGGCGTTGGTAGTTTTGCTGTTTCATTCCTTAACTCTCTCGGTTATCAAGTAGAAGCTAGTACAGGTAAAGAGTCAGAATATGATTACTTACGAAATCTTGGAGCTAGTACAATTATTTCACGGGATATGACCTATGGAGGGAATGTTAAAGCCTTAGGATCACAAAAATGGGCGGCAGCTGTTGATCCTGTAGGCGGGGAACCTCTTGCTTCTATTTTAAGTCAAATTAAATATGGAGGTTCCGTTGCTGTTAGTGGATTAACAGCTGGAACAAAACTGCCAACTACTGTTTTTCCATTCATCTTAAGAGGTGTTAATTTACTTGGGATTGATTCTGTATATTGTCCAATGGAAACACGGTTAAAAACATGGCATCGTGTAGCAACAGATTTTAAACCATCTAATTTAGAGGAATTTATTTCACAAGAAATTACTTTAGATCAACTTCCTAACGTTCTTCCTGAAATATTGGAAGGACAAGTAAGAGGGAGAACGATTGTAAATATCGTATGATTATTCATCAGAACTCATCCAGTTGCTAAAGATGAAACAATGTCTTAAAGGGCTAGTAAAGGGATTCTCAACAGGAATTCCTTTACTTATTATACCTTACTTTATGTTAATGCAAAAATATAAGGAGGATCCTCCCCATGCAGCTTACACAGTCTTAATGATATGAAAACGCTTATTCATCGTACATTATAAATGTGGCTCCTAGTCTGGAGTTTCGTTATGGGCAAACAAAGCTCAAATAAATAGGAACCCACCTTGTCACAATAAACTCAATAGACTAATGCTGAGAAGTCTCCATATTTACTTCAACATGCTCATAACCCTGTGAATTGGTTGCCTTGGGGAGAAGAAGCATTTGAAAAAGCGAAACGCGAAAACAAACCTGTTCTCGTATCTATTGGGTATAGCTAGCTCGGGTAGCTATACCCACGTGTCACTGGTGACATCTCTATTGAAGTATCCAAAGGACAACCAAGGATCGCTCTTTGACTTTTCCAAGAAGAAATTAGAGTGAATAAAGGAGTGATTGAGTATGTTAACAAGAGAAGATATCTTTAAACACGTCAAAGAAAAATACGGTACATCGCCTGATTACCCGTGGGAGAAATACCCAAACTATGCTTCTTTGAGACATACATCAAACAAAAAATGGTACGGTCTTCTCATGAATGTTCTCCCAGAAAAATTAGGGTTGGATGGTCATGGCGAAATAGATATTCAGAATCTAAAATTTCCCCCTGAAATAAGTGATAGCTTAAGAAACGGGGAAAATATCTTACCCGGATATCATATGGATAAGGAACATTGGATTTCAATTGTTTTAGAACGGACAGATCCAGAAGGCGAAATCTATAACTTAATCGAGCAGAGCTTTCATTTAACCAAGTGAAGATAAAGAGTGTTCCTGCTAATCAAGCTGCGAAGAGTAGTGGGCACTTTCATTTTAGGATATTGTTCTTCACTCTGTCCATAAACGCAACTTAGTCTATCTGGTGTGAGAGTGGGAGAAGAATTTCTACCAACTTCTTATGTAAAGGGATGAATAGTTATGACAAATAACTTAAAACAGAGAAAAATAATTTTAGATTTAGCAGTTACTTTAGATGGTTTTATTGAAGGGAAAAATGGAGAAGTTGATTGGTGCATTATGGATCCTGATATGAGGTTTACTGATTTCTTAAATCAAATTGATACTATTTTATATGGTAGAAAAAGCTACGATTTATGGGGACAATATATTCCAAAAAATGAATACTCTGATACAGAAGAGGATATTTGGAAATTGGTTCATAGTAAAAAGAAATATGTTTTTTCCAGAACACAAAATGAGATTGATAATCAAGCCATATTTTTAAATGATAATATTCTTGAAGAAGTAAATAAATTGAAGAAAAAGCCTGGCAAAGACATCTGGCTATATGGTGGAGCGAGTCTCATTAAAACTTTTATAAATTTGGGGCTTGTTGATGAATTTAGATTATCTATTCACCCTGTTGTTTTGGGAGAAGGAAAACCGTTGTTTATGGATTTAAAACAGAGGATAAATTTAAAAATGGTGAATACAAGAACATTTTCCTCTGGCGTTGTGCAGATCGTTTATCATTGGAATGGCTAAAAAAATTTTCCCTCCAAAATATACATTGTAAGGTAACACTCGACAGTTATTTTTCTTATTGAACTAAAGGGGAATCCATAAATAATGGGTTCCCCTTAATATACTATGGAATTATCAATATCAAATTTCAACAGAGCTAAAATTATTCAATTTTTTGTAATAAAAGAAGATTGAAAAGGACGGCGTCTTCTCCATTAACATAATTAAGCATTATAGTATATTTCCTTCTCCCTCTTTTAAGTAATCAGCTAAGTTTTGTATTTATAAAAAAACGAAAGAAGATGATCCCATGCACACTAACAATTATCCTGATAATACAGAACAGTTAATGGTTTTTCAAATTGGGGCAACGGATCATACCCATGCTGTAACAAAAACTCGGAATACATCTCCAACTTCCGCGTTGGGGTGGAAAAGCCACTGACTTCTCCATTCATTTTTTCACTATATTTACAATAGTTTACTTGTAAGGGGATTGATATCCCTGCAGGCTGAGAACGAAGTTGATCTAATGTTAAATTCAAAGGCGAATTCTCAGGTAAAGGCGCTAATAACATTAAAGCATTCTATCACGATCATTTCCAAAAAGTGTTTGAACCGCAAAAAAACCGCAAACTTTTCTCTGCTGTTTTATTCGTTAAGTCACAAGACTTGATCTGAGTTTGTGACAGGAAAGTTCATTTCTTTCCATGCTGCAATACCACCGGTCAATTCTTTGACTTTATATCCATGTTCTAATAAAAACTTAGCAACTTTGGCAGCTGTATTGCACCAGACATCCCAACAGTAAACAATAATTTCTTTATCCTTATTTTGATCCCTCATCCCTTGCCCATTGGCAGACATTTGTATGGGAAATATAGTTGGGAGTGCCGTAAAGATTCATCAAGCGCTGCAGGTATGGTCCCCAGTTAAAACTTCCGCTCGCACCAACAGTTGGAAAAGTGTATGACACTGATTCTGCCCCTGTTTCAGAACGAATTTGTTTTAACTTATCAGTAATGGTTTGTATGGCTTCTTCCCATGTGATTCTTTCCCATATCGGTTCTTGTCCCTTTGAGTTAGTTCTTTTTAAAGGGAATAGAATACGATCAGGATGATTGACTATTTGAGGGGCTGACGCTCCTTTTGGGCAGATTCCCCCATTCGGATGACTTTTATCTGGAATCACCTTTTTTAACCGATCATTTTCCGTAATGGATATAACCCCACATTTTGAAACGCATTGCGAACAAAACCCCGCTCTTTTTTTTTCACTAGTATTCATCATACTTCTCTCCTTTTTAAGGTTGAGTTAAATAGTGATAACAAAAAACTAGGAACCTTTTCGGTCGAACATAGTTTGGAATACATCTCAAATACGGATCACATATTCTAGAATTCCTTGTGATTCTTATCCAGCTTTTGTTGAATGTCTTCTGCTTGTCTACGGTTATTGTTATTATCTTGAAGCTTTATTCTCTTTTATGGTACATTAGATTTCATCATAAATAAAATGCATATTAATCATATAGGAGATAACAAGAACGATATGAATAGATCACAAATTCAACTGATTGTTAAGATATCGGAAACAGGAAGTTTTACAAAAGCTGGTGAAGAGCTACACATGACACAGCCTGCGGTAAGTCGTGCCGTAGCAACGATTGAATCGCAATTAGGGACGAAGTTAATTAAGAGAAATAAGAAGAACGGATTGTTTTTTACTGATGTAGGAGAGCGTGTCTTAATTAATTTTAGAAATATCCTGGGTGAATTACAGAAAGTAGATGAATTAATTGCAGCTGAACAAGGATTAGAAATAGGCAAGGTTCATATTGGAGCTTACCCAACTGCATGCACTAGGTTTATTCCCAAAATTATACGGACAATGGAAGATAAGTATCCAGGTCTTGAAGTCAAGATTTCGGAAGGAAGTGTAGATCAAGTCAAAGAATGGTTACGTTCTAAATCTGTTGATGTAGGAATGATTATTCCTCCTGTAGAAGATTTCGATATCGTGCCCTTAACGAAAGATCAATTGATTGTCATTATGCACTCCAGTAATCCTTTATATCAGAAAGAAACAATAGGTATTCCCGACTTACAAGATGAGGATATAATAATTGGAAGAGGCGGTTATGAGGTACAAATTCACTCTTTATTTAAAGATTTTAAATTGAAGCCTAAAGTACGGTTTGTCATTGATTATATAGACACAGCATTATGTATGGTACAAGAAGGATTAGGAATTACAATTACAACGAAAAAAAACATTCTATCACTACCGGAAAATGTTGTTTTTCGTGAATTAAAGCCAAACACGTTTAGAGAAATCGGTATAGCTGTTCCAGATATGAAAGATATCTCTAAAGCAACAGATGTCTTTATCCAAACAGCTCGTACTCTTTTCGCTAATGAAAGTGATTAAATGTCGCTCGCTGCTTTTTAAATTACCACTATGAAACTTGCGACTAATTGTGCATTTGATGGAGGTGCACCTTCATTGACTTGTATTTGATGCCACGTCATAGGTACTCTAGAGAAATTGAATCACTCTAAAACAAAAAGATAAGGCACTCAACAAGTAGTTGTAAATAAAAAAGTTATTGCGGTCTCACTGAAAATTGAATTGTAATTATCGTGTCTTATTATCTTTTTATCTCTCCTTAAAACTAAAATTAAACGTAAAGGATTTAAAAGTGGATTTCCTTTGACTCAATTAGCAAGTTTAAACCCAATACATCAATAAAAAACCCCTCTATTAAGAGGGTTTAATCTGATCTGTTTTCATGTTTGATTGCGGTCAGAAAGTTGGTGATATGCAATATCTTGCTCAACAGTAAAAGTAGTAACGAGACCTAAACTTAAAGTTACTGCAGTAAGAATAATGATTACGCCCTTTTTAAAATTCATACAGGCATTCTCCCCTCTGAATTTGTTTTTGCGTTTCAAGCATTTTTTGATGATAAACATATGATGTTTCAAATTCCTTTGATTTTGCAAAAACTTCAGCCGTATCAATTGCGATATCTTCCACATACGCATAATTCTTATTTCTTTCTAAGTAATCAATCGTTTTTTTGATTCCCACTTGATCTACTGCATTAATATAAAGTGCTTCCAAATACTTTTGCAAGGACACAAAAAGTTTATCACCTTGGGATATTGCAGCGGATAAACCCTTTTTACTCATTTTTATTGCTTCACTTGTTTTCCCTTGCTTAAAAAGAAATTTAGCGTATGTAAACAGTGAATGTGGTAAATTGCTCAACTTAGCACTTTCTGATACCTTGGCAGCCTCATTTAAGAAATGATCTGCTTTATCATTTATTCCTAAATCTGCGTAATTCTTTCCGAGATTGTAGTAAGCCGAGCTAAGCAGCCTTTCATTGCGCTCTAATTGTTTGGACAACTCTAAGGCTTTTTCAAGGTGCGGCAAGCTTTTCTCGAAATGTTTAAAATCAACGTAATTTCCAGATATCACGAAATGACATTGTATTTTTCGCACTTTATAAAGTTCATATTGATTATAAATGTCCATCGCTTGTTTAACATGGTGCATCGAGATATGATTTTGCTTCATAATATAGTAAGCTTCAGCCAACTTAAAATGAAATTCCGCCTTCTCAATATCATCATTAACATGAGTAAGGTGTTTTTCTGCTTCTCGATAAAAACCAATTGCTTTGACATATTCCCTCTTATCAAACTCATACATTCCACGAAAAAACAGAGAGTAGTAAGACAACAGACCAGTTATCCCCTTATTGGATGCTTCTATTTTTTCAAGCAGTTCATCAATAGTTGGCCTGATTCTTGTTGTAACTGGTTCCAAATAATCTAACATAAGCTGATGACGGAATTTCATTAGAGAGAAGTAAATAAGTAAATACTCATCTTCCTCCATCTGATTGATCTCTTGTTCCACCTCAGCCTTTAAAATCTCTGCATCCGGGACACTAAATTGACGTATCATTTTATACCATTCATTGATCTTTACGCCAACTTCTGACGATGATAAAACCGGATTCACAGGACCCCTCCTTTTATGTCTTTTTATGTAATATTCTAACATTTCCAAAAAGTGTTTGGACCGCAAAAAAACCGCAAACTTTTTTATTCGGTTTGTTCATAATAAAAAAGCAGGCATTATGCCTGCTTTTTTGTAAGGACTCTATCCGTTCTTTCTCCTGTATAACGGTAAAGAAAGTTATTCAAGTATTTTTATGATATGGGCTTTTTACGTATTTTATCCGTTGCACCTTACTATGATAATCCTCATTAAAGAATTATTTATAGTATAATACTTTTCACAAACATTCTGAAATTGTTTTCATCATAAAAGGTGTAGCATGATATGCGCAGGACGAATAGCAATAGACTATCATTCCCCTAAAATAGTGTATATACTAAAAAGCAAATATCGAAAGGGGAATGCATGTATGAAATCTAAATTGTTTATCAGTTTATCCGCCGTTTTAATTGGACTTGCCTTTTTCGGATCTATGTCTAATGGCGAAATGAAGGAAGCATCCCGGAATGTAACTCTAGCACCTACTCATAAATTCCTTGTTTGATTCGATAAACAACATTAGTTCTGATTCCCTTTAGCCGTTTCATAACGGCTTTTTCTTATTTCTAATACTGAAAAAATCCATCATACATAAAGCTTTTGAGGTGAACATTTTGGACTTATTTGATGAATGCTTAGAAGCTCTAGGAAAAAACAAAGAAATCTTATCAGAAGAATTAACGGCAAAATATTATGAACTACTTTCAAACAGTTTTCCCTTTACATCTTGGGGACGAATCAAGTGGGAAGAAGTTTGTTGTCACCAATCTATAGATTACGAGGAAGAGATTTACGATTGGCTAGCTAAACACCATTTTAAAGATAGAAACATTATCATTCTATGGGGTTACGGAGAACAGCCAGCATTAAAAACTAGTCTTGAACATGCATTAAACGTAATTGATGATGTAACTGCCGTTGGTTCAGATACTTTTATGTTTAGTGAATCCGGCTACGTTATCGAATTTTTCCATGATGGCGATGTTACAATTGGAAAGTGCCCTTTCTTGGAAACGATTAGCAAATAGGTAAAATGACACAGATCTAACGATTCATTTCCACCCTTTGATCCACATAACAGTTAGTTTCATCATTCTTCCATGGTAATATTTTGTTATATGATTAAATGAGAGGGTATGATTATGAAAGTCTTTGAAGCTAAAACACTTATGTCTGAAGCTACAGACCGAGCCAAAGAATATAAAGAACTAAGGACGCAAATGGTCAACTTGAGAAAAGCCTTACAAAGCGTCGCTGAACTTGACGACAGCGAATTCTCAGGTAAAGGCGCTAATAACATTAAAGCATTCTATCACGATCATGTTGGTGTCACTGATCAATGGATCGACTACATTGACATGAAGATCGCATTTTTTAACAGCATTGCCGGAGCTGTCGAGGACAAGGGCCTCTCTGATGCTTATATTGAAGAGTCTTTTTTAGAACATGAACTGGCTAACGCCCATAAAAAATCCAAATCCATCATGTCTGAACAGAAAAAAGCCATGAAAGATATTCTAAACGATATCGACGACATCCTCCCGCTCGACTTGTTTTCAACAGAAACCTTCAAAGATGAGCTTGCAGATGCCAATGATAAACGTAAAAAAACAATTGAAAAACTAGGTGATCTTGACGAAGATTTACTGACAGAATATGCTATGTCAGTACCTAATGAACAATTCATCAAGTCAGACTTCCAAAAGCTCCAAGAAGCAACGGGCAAAGGCAAAAACGCTACGCCCATTCACTACAACGCCAAGGCGTACCGTGAGAGTGATATACATAAGAAAAAAGGTGATATTGAGAAGCGAACGGAAGCTTATTTGACGATTAAAAAGAAAGAAGAAAAAGAACGGGAAATCAAAGAATTACAGAAAAAGCTCAATACGTTGGTTGATGATCCTGACGAGTATCTAAAAGTTGCTAAAGAGATTGGATACGACAACCTCACCACTGAACAACAGGAGTATGTTAAATCCCTCGAGTTTTGGGATAATCCTCTTCGAGCGACCAAGGATATTTTGAAAGAACAGATTGACGGTGTATATGAAGGTTTATTAGCCGGTATAGATGATACAGAGAAGACAGTTAAAGAATATTTAGCCCCTATAGATGCGGCGGGTAAAAAATATCTAGGTCCAGTATATGAATACTATAAAGGCAAACAAATGGCATATTATGATTTTTCGAAAGAAACTGGTGAAGGGCTCTTAGGAATTGTAAAATTCGGGATCGATCTTGGTTTAGATCCAAAAGGAACGATAAAGTCCGTTTTTGAATTCGACTATAAAAAAGCCTGGGATTCTACTTGGAATGAGGTAAAAGAAAGCTGGGATAAAAACTTTGTACACGGAGATATGTATTCACAATCGCACTACACCACATATTTCACTTTAAATGTAGCCAGCTTATTCATATCAGGTGGCGGTGGTGCTGTTACAAAGAGTGGATCCGTCGTTTCAAAAGTCGGGAGAGTCGCAGAGAAGGGAATCAGCAAGTCGGGTAAAAAAGGGGTAAACAGCGCCGGAAATGTTGGTAAGTCTGCATCAAAAAAAGTAATAAAAGACACCAAAGATTTTGGGGAACTTTTAAAAAAAGGTTTAGATTCAATACCAAATCCTTTTGCTAAGAAACTTCTGTTAGCTAGTGATGTTCCTATAAATGTGCTAAACTTACAAAAATCTGGACAAGATACAATTCAACAAATTAAAAAGTCTTTTGATGTTGATCATGATTCTAAGGGGAATGCTAATAGTAGTAAGGTTACCAGTGAAGCTAAATCAGTACCGAATATGAAAGAATTTTTTAATGATGGATTTGGAAAAAGTATAAAAAACAATGTTACAAAAACAAAAAATCAATTCCAAGGCCAATCAATCTATGAAGTTAATAAAAAATTGGATAATCCGTATCTGAAAAAAGGAGATAGATTTTATTTAGATAATTTGCACAAGGATCATTTAGAAGTTTTCGATAAAAGAGGAAATTTAAGAGCAGTGTTGAATTTGGATGGAACATTGAACGAAGTTAAGACTAAGAATGCCATTGGAAGAAAATTAAAATAGGTGGTTATAATAGATGAAAAATATTGATAAAATCTTTAGTGCTTTAAAAGAATTAAATGAAAAATATAATAGTACATTAATTTCAACAGAAGAACTTTTAGAGGAAGAGGAAAATATTAAAGAACTTCCGCAAATAGATGAAAGAATGAATAAAATTTTAGCTAATTTAAGTCAAATTGAAGATAAAGAAAAACTAACTTCTGAATTACTACAGTTACATTTAGTAATAGGTGATATAGAATGGCAGTTTGACCAAATACATGAGATGGTTAGACAGGTAATCGAAAATATTGAGGATTAATATTATAAAAAAGGCCTCTTGAAAAGAGAGCCTTTTTTATTTCATTAACGCTTCAATTTTCTCTCTAGTCTTAGGTCCATAAATTCCATCAGCAGAAAGGCCATGCATTAACTGGAATCGTCTAACTGCATCTGCTGTTTTCGGACCGTATACGCCGTCAATACCATTATTCTTCGCTCCTTTATCCGGGTAGAAGTATAGTGCTGCCAGTGCTTTCTGAATCTGAGTTACCTTTTCCCCTCTCATCATTGGGCTCTTCACTTTGAAAATACCGGGCGGGAGCTGGTAGGACGATTTTTTACTGTTTGAGTTTGTTGTTTTCTTTTTTGCTGAGCTTTTTTTGCTTGAGCTTGTTTTCCCGCCCAACTTTTTCAATTCTGCTTCAATGGCAACCTTAACTTGATTCCATCTTCCCTCTGACAAAATACGGTGTGGGCAATACTTGCCGTTCCAGTCTTGGTGCTTGCGGACTCGATCAACACCCCATCCGCGTTCTTTCAGTAGTTGAGCTACAAACTTAATAGCGAGTTTTTCCGCTGCCTTATATCGTGCCCCTCCTGATTTGCTATAACAAATTTCGACACCAATCGACTTACGATTCCCTGTACCGTTTGTTCCATCTCCTGTGTGCCAAGCGTTACGATTCGTTGGAATACCTTGAATGACTTGCTTATCGTCTACTGCAAAGTGAAAGCTCGTTGAGCTAGAGTTATTCTTCATATATGAAATTTCATTGGCTGCTGAAGCATCATTTGCAGTGTTGTGAATAGTGATGTATTCAGCTTTCATAGGGTTAGGACATTTCAATCCATACTTTGATTTGGAGACTAGATTCTTTACAACTTTAATGGCCATATATCCTCTCTCCTTCTGTCTGTGTAATAAAAAAAGCCACTGGCTTAGCCAGCAGCTTTGTCTGCGTTATTCTTACTCTGTTCTTTTTCGTTCTCAATTGTTTGTAATCGATCTGTTATTGATGATGGTATTTTAACACCGATCTGTGCTAAGTTTTCAGTTATTGACAAACCTTCATTAGCGATATAAAAAAGAACGGTACCAAAGGTTAAGACACCGTTCAAATTGAGTACTGTATCAATCACGTTTGCTAAAATGACCGCAAAGAAATTGAGTAGCTTGCGGACATAGCCAAACCATGCGCTTCGGCTTCGCAGTTTTTTGAATTTCCATGCCTTGATTACTCCTGTTAAAACGTCAATTATGCTAAGTACTAGAAGTAAATCAAGGTACTTCACCCCTCCAAATAAATATACTCTTGCTAAATCTAATGTTTCAAAATTGATAAACAAACTTGTCTCCTCCATTCTAATCACCTCCTCCGAGGCAAATAAAAAAGGACAGCCGGATCTTATGAGACGGCCGTCCCTCTAACTGAAAAGTTTCCATTTGTTAAAGCTGTAAGCTCCATAACAATTTCTTTAAAGCCAGTAATGTTAAAAGACCAAGCTTCTGATTTCCCTTTGGTGCTAGTGGCAAATGTTCCGTCATCTACTTTCTGCCCTCTAAGGGCTCTTTTTGTTCCCGATAAGGATTTACCCCAGAACTTCAATTCACTTGTCTCAGCCGTCCCATAAACCTCAATGAGTAACGTTTTGAATGATCCAACGGTGAATGGGTTACCCTCACCTATGGTTTCTGTTTTATCGTGAAAGACAATATCCATTGTTTTTGCTTGAGTGTCTAATGAGCTAAGGTTCAAGCCTTCAGTTTGAACTTTTAAACGACCATCATTAGTTAAACCGTTTTTATCTAACTGAACTGACAACGGAGCAACTGCTGTAATAGGAACAGTGTGGTTAATGTTTATATCCTCTTCACCTGCGCCCAGTGACTGTTATAGTAAAAATTCAGATTGCTGTAGGTTACCATTTACATATCTGAAACGGAAATAGCGTTTAGTTAAATGAATCCATGCAGTCTCACCAAGTGTATTTGCTTTAACAACCAATGAAGAGATTGCGTTGGTTTTACCGCTTCAATTGTTGTCTTATTCAAATCAAAGTTGAGCAGTGTTTTACTTTTTATTTCAGGGATTGGAGGACTTATATACACTGACTGGTTCTACTTAATACCGGCTATACTTATGATCATCCCTGGAATCATGGTATTTGTAAGGAAAGAAAAAATCGCTCCTAAATCAGTTTGAACCTGAACATAAAAGAACCGCGACTGGCGGTTCTTTTAGTGTATATTCCTATATTAAATAAACTGCTTCATTATTATTGGACAGTACCATAATCAAAATCAATATCTTTCTTGTCTAAATCCCCCTTAAAATGTTTAGCATAGGTCATGGTTAAATGTACGCTTTTATCTATCCACCAAGTTCCATCATCAGTATTAGTATCCCAAGTAACATCGATATCTCTGTCAAAATTCTCAAAAAACACCAAATTCCCAACAGCTACTGTTTTTCCGTTGATCTTGTAATATATTAAAACAATTTTCTTATCGAATATACCTGTCCCGTGCTTTACGATTGTTAAACTATAAGGCTTATTAGGACATTGCTCTTCAAGTATAACTTCAGGATTTAAAAATAAAACATAACAAATGAATAGAATTGGTACAATCGTTAACCTTTTAAATAATTTTTTATTAATATTTAACCCCTTCAACATAGCCCTCCCTTTTTAACAATCCATTTCATTTGGGATACACCCCCATCATTGAACGTATTTCCTATGAAAAATGATTTTGAACCTCATAGAAACCCTTACAAGACAGGTTTTTTGTTGTTTTTTCATTGTTTATCAAGACCTAAATCAAAAAAAGCCATAAAAAATAAGGAGTGATACATATTATACATGACTAATATGTATCACTCCTTTAGTTTTTGTTCAATAATCGCGCCCGATTGTGGAAGATCGTTATTGAACGAAAGCCACCGATAGTTGGATAAGAAAAAGCAAAAGAACTTGCTATTTCTCAAATACATCCACCAAATTTTCAATGTTAGTTTGTTGTTCATACATACTAATAATAAAAGTAAAACCTTATTAAAACTTTACAAGACAAACTGAATTGACTATAGTCTAATTAGACTAAAATATTGATGTAAAGAAGTGAAAAATGAGATGATAAAGTCTTTTTTAATGTTGGGGCAGTCGAATATGGCGGGGCGTGGATTTTTGAATGAAGTAGACCCTATCTATAATGAAAAAATAAAAATGCTGCGCAATGGACAGTGGCAGATGATGACAGAGCCGATTAATTACGACCGTCCGGTTTCCGGCGTTGGCCTGGCGGCATCTTTTGCAGATGCATGGTCGAAAGCTCATCCCGATGAAGAAATTGGCTTGATCCCTTGTGCGGAAGGTGGCAGTTCATTGAATGACTGGCATCCGGAAGGCATCCTTTTTCAGCATGCTTTGTCCGAAGCCCGCTTCGCCCTCCGGTCCAGTCAAATTTGCGGAATCCTTTGGCACCAGGGTGAGAGTGACAGTTATCAGTCGCTACATGAAACTTATTACGAGAAATTAACTCTTATCATCGAGACGCTAAGAAACGAGTTGAAACTTGATGAGATACCGTTGATTATTGGAGGGCTTGGTGACTTTCTTGGGAAGACCGGTTTTGGACAGCACGCGACTGAATTTCGACAGGTTAATGAACAATTGCTGCGTTTTGCTAATGAACAACAGAATTGTTACTTTGTTACTGCATCAGGTTTGGCTGCGAATCCTGATGGCATTCATTTAGACGCAGCTTCACAACGCAAATTCGGTTACCGCTATTTCGAGGCTTTTTCGAAAAAGTACCATATCCTAAAACCCATTTCGGGAGAGGAGCAATCACTGAAAGTGAATGGTGACTATTCTAAAACAGAACAGATTTACCTTCATAGTATGGATTTGGCTTCGGGGAAAATCACGTACGCGGAATTTGAGGCGCGGATGGCGAAGGTGATGAAACCATAATTCCTTTACTTATCCTTGGCTTGCTAATCCAAAACCCCGGAGCTCACGGCTATGAACTTCTGGCCTTAATGGAAAAACGTCATTACAAATACATTGTTAACTTCACAAAAGGTTCATTTTATTACAATCTGCAGCAACTTGAAGAAAAGTGTTTTATTGAACAGATTCAGCATAAACCCTCAACCAGTGGGCGTGAAATCCGTAACTTTAAAGTCACAGAATCGGGAAGGGCAGAATTCGAAAAATTAATGATCAAATACGGCACCAAATCGGAATATGTGAACCTGCAATTTTATGGGGCGTTACTCTTTGCCGATGAATTCGACAAAAATAAATTACTGGATCTGATCCAATCACAAATCGATCAGACTAAAACACGAATCGAGCTCCTTGATGAATACCTGTCCATCACTCAAGAAATTCCCGGCACAATCAATTACTTTCGCCGTATGAACGAAAATTCCCGTTCACATCACTTAGTTAATTTAGAGTGGTTCGAAAAATTGAAAGCTGAAATAGAGTGAACTATTGCATAATAAATAAATGCAATGTTAAATATATAAGAATATTAGTTACCTAAATATAAAACCTGTGTCGTAGATATCTAGTAACATCATTGATACAGGTTTTATACTCCTTCTTTAATTAAACCAGTAATAGGGTTGTCAACACTTGCCCCCCAACAAGAGCAAGTGAATCTGCTGCGTGTTCTTCTTTTTCAATCCTTCGTATTCATAACCACTTTTTACACCTATTTAGTATTCAAGTAAGTCAACTGATTTTTCTCCTTCTTCCGCTAAACTGCTGCTTTAGTCGAACAAGAAAAAGTGATCTCCCTTAAGGAAGAATCACTTCCTCTAATTAACCAGGCAGTGAAGGTGAACATCGTTCTCGACATAAACTAAAATTTTTTATATACCTCTGCGTAAGCAACTTTCAATTGATTGATATTAAACCCCTCCAACAAGAAAACTCCGTTTAACAATCCATTTCATTTGGATAATCCTGAATCTTTTGGACGTTTTTCCTAAAAAAGTTGTGTCTTCCCTATAATATTTAACGAATCCAATTTTTAGATTGTCGTCTTTAAGGAGGTTTTTCATCTTGAGGTGTACAAACAGTCATTCAGAGGATTGGATTGAAAACTTATACAGGAAGATTGATATGACAGAACCTGAACAAATTAATTTTGAACGGATTGCCGAGGCTTTAGATATCAGGCTTTTGTTTACACCTGCTTCAGGCTTCGCACTAAAGCACAGCGGGATTTATAATATATGTTTGGACAGCCGAAAAACCCGAATTGAACAATGGTATGATTTCGCTCATGAATTTTGCCATATATATAGACACGAAGGCGATAAAAAAACAATGCCAGCAACCTGGACTGATTATTTAGAGTGGCAGTCCAATTATTTTACATATCACTTTTGCATTCCAACTTTCATGTTGCGTGACATCAACCTTTCGTACATACAAACACATGCAATTGAAAATGCAGCTTGGCTTTTTAAAGTATCCCCTTCGTTCGCTAAGAAACGTTTAAGCATTTATTACAGAAAACTGACTCAACATTTATTTAATCAAACACGGGAAATCTGTGCACCCCCCTTTTGTAATGAATAATGAAATCCTCATGCATTTGCGCGCATTGAAAAAAACAAAAAAAGACGTTTCCCTTCATGATCCGATCGGGCAGGATAAGGAAGGGAATGAAATAAGCCTGATTGACGTTTTGAAATCAGAAAACGAAGACGTGATAGATACGATCCAACTCAATATGGAGCTTGAAAAAGTGAAACAATACATTGACATTTTAGATGATCGTGAGAAAGAAGTGATTGTCGGGCGGTTTGGGCTTGATTTGAAGAAGGAAAAAACGCAGCGTGAGATTGCCAAAGAACTCGGTATCTCGCGCAGCTATGTATCACGGATTGAAAAGCGGGCGCTGATGAAGATGTTTCATGAGTTTTACCGGGCGGAGAAGGAAAAGCGGAAGAAAGCGAAGGGGAAATAACGCAGAAGAGGCCGGATCTCATATTCCGGCTTTCTCTATTCATTTAAAGGTTTCTTTTCATTGAAATAGAAAAAGATTTATGAAAATCATTTTTTGTCATCACTGATAGCTCTCCAAGATAAGCCGGTCTGGGTCGTACCAAATAACCTTACTAGTCCGCCCTTTACTTGCATCCTCCCTCAAACGATTCAAAGCCGGACGTATACTTCAGCACATCCTTAGTCCCCGCTTCTTTATACAGGCCTCAATCTGACTGTCAATGCTCGATCCCTTTATCGATTGTTCCTCGGCTGACACCCTTACATATATCGCTAGCATCTAGATGTCCTGCCTATAAAGTTTTAAAGATAGCAATCGTTAATGCATTTGTCAGCTTTTCGGCCCTTCGATGATTATCTCCTTCATAAAATGCATCACCCCTTAGGTAATGAATGTAATGTAAAGAATGTTTGTTCTAATAAGGAGATTTTCAAGAGTATAAATATCTTGAAATCAAAATCACAGTAACTTGTTATATTGTCGATCTTAAAATCAACGTTACCCCTCCTTAACTTGCAGGAGGATTTTTGCATATGTATTTTCATATCCGTCAACTACCATCTCATCCAGCATATATTCCTCATATGCATTGTCCCCTATTTGCATTCCATTCTTTTCAATGAACTCAATGATTCTGCGGTAAGCCTCTTCAGTGTTTCCGCCTATTTCATACCCAACTGCATACAGGCCCTTTGGCCGAATATGATAATTTATTTTCTCTATCCCACCTTTTACTTTTATATAAAAGTAACTGTAATTGTAGAAGTCTTTTTCTAATATTTGTTCCCGTGCAAAGATTCCGCCTATCGGATACCCTTCATCTAACTCATATTGTTGAACTTCATGAATGAGTTCTGAAATGGCAGCCACATATTTTCGTTCCGGCAAGTTTAATGTTTTTCGGCTTAACATGAATTTTTCTTCATGTAAATATTCAAAAGAAATCGAGGAAAAATCAGTTTCAAGTGCTTGTTCAGTAAGAGCCACTTTTGTTTGTAAGATCGCTTGCAACTGCTTAAGCTCATTTATTTTTTTATCAATCTCAATGGACTTTTCTTTTAGAACATGCAGGATCTTGTCTGGTGTTTTTCCTTTTATTAGACACTTTATTTCTTTTAAAGGAACCCCAAGCTCTTTAAACAGACTGATGACTTGAAAAATCTCAAATTGATGATAGGAATAATATCTATACCCATTTTCTTTTTTTATTTCCGGCGAGAAAAGACCAAGCTCATCATAATGAAATAAGGTTTGTTTTTTTACACGGCAGAGCTTCGAAAACTCACCTGTTGTGAAATACTTCCTAACATCTTCGCTCATAAAAACCTCCTTGACTATACGGTAACCATATACCTTATGATTTGATTGTACTTGAAAAGATCTTTAATCTACAAAGAAAAGGATAGACAAAGAAGGTTTCAATTTTAGTAAAGGGGACTTCAGATGAAAAAATCTATAAATGACCAAAAAACGATATTCATTATACTATTAAGCAACATCTTCGTAGCCTTTCTTGGTATCGGTTTAATTATTCCAGTTATGCCTTCTTTTATGAAAATCATGAATTTATCTGGAAGCACTATGGGTTATCTTGTTGCGGCTTTTGCCATATCTCAGTTAATTACTTCACCTTTTGCAGGAAGGTGGGTTGACCGTTTCGGGCGAAAAAAAATGATTGTTCTCGGTTTGCTTATATTCAGTTTATCAGAGTTGATTTTCGGATTAGGGACCCATGTTTCAATATTTTATTTTTCGAGGATATTGGGTGGTATAAGTGCAGCCTTTATCATGCCCGCTGTAACAGCATATGTAGCTGATATGACAACCCTAGAGGAAAGGTCAAAGGCTATGGGGTATGTTTCTGCTGCAATTAGCACTGGCTTTATTATTGGACCTGGTGCGGGCGGGTTTATTGCCGGCTTTGGTATCCGCATGCCGTTTTTCTTCGCTTCCGCCATAGCATTGATAGCAGCTGTATCTTCCGTTTTTATTCTAAAAGAGTCATTGTCACTAGAAGAACGCCATCAACTCTCATCTCATATTAAGGAATCAAGTTTTTTTAAAGACTTGAAGAGGTCCATTCATCCTGTCTATTTTATTGCATTTATTATCGTCTTTGTAATGGCTTTCGGTTTATCAGCTTATGAAACGGTATTCAGCTTGTTTTCTGATCATAAATTTGGTTTCACACCAAAAGATATTGCAACCATTATTACGATCAGTTCCATTGTTGCGGTAGTTATTCAAGTTTTACTATTCGGGAAATTGGTCAACAAACTTGGAGAAAAAAGAATGATTCAGCTGTGCTTAATAACCGGAGCGATCTTAGCTTTTGTGTCTACTATTGTGTCTGGATTTTTAACTGTTTTGCTTGTCACTTGTTTTATTTTTCTGGCGTTCGATTTGCTGCGACCGGCCTTAACTACTCATTTATCCAATATGGCTGGTAACCAGCAGGGTTTCGTAGCAGGCATGAACTCCACATACACCAGCCTAGGAAATATATTTGGTCCTGCTCTAGGCGGTATACTATTTGATCTTAACATTCATTATCCGTTCCTTTTTGCAGGTTTCGTTATGACTGTCGGCCTTGGCCTTACAATGGTTTGGAAAGAAAAATGGAATGATGCTTCAGCCTTGAATTAACTTTATTCTCTTGACATTTGGATAGCAGGAAATGCCTCTGAATAGGCACAAAAAGGAAAGGTCATCTTTATTTGATCGGCTACATGTTTCTTGAGGTGAATATAGTTTATCTCTGCCATCACCCTAAGCAGAAGCCTGATTTTATTGATACCTGTCCTCTTCCTATATTTCTCGGACGTATATTGCTTGCATTTCCGTTAGCCCGAGGTACAACAACATTATTTATGATCATCCATTGAAAATTATCCTTTTTGGAATTAGAAACATAAGGAGTATGTAGAATGAGTATAAAAATAAAAGCAGTAACTGATGATAATCGTGCTGCAATTCTTGCTCTTCATGTCAGCGAGAATCAAACATCATATATTGAATCAGCGAGAGTATGTTTAGAGGATGCAAAAGAATGTCATTATTATAAACCTGTCGGACTTTACTATGAAGGAGATCTAGTCGGTTTTGCAATGTATGGATTGTTTCCTGAGTATGATGAAGATAATAAAAATGGAAGAGTCTGGCTTGATCGATTCTTTATTGACGCACACTATCAAGGAAAAGGATTAGGAAAGAAAATGCTTAAAACTCTCATTCAGCACCTTGCTGAGCTATATGAAAGTAAGAGGATCTATTTAAGTATATTTGAAAATAATAGTCATGCTCTTCGCCTTTATCAAAGGTTTGGTTTTCAATTTAATGGTGAACTCGATTTTAATGGCGAAAAAGTAATGGTAAAAGAGCTATAGGTTCTGTTTCCAAGCCTCCCTTCATTTGCTAAGAAACGTTTGAACCTTTATTACCGGAAGCTGACTCATCATTTATTTATTCAATAGTCTCTCAATGATGATTAAAATGCATTACCCCTTGGGTAAAGCTATGTTATAGCTGTTTGTACGAATGAGGGGATTTTCATAAGTATAAAAGCAGAAAAAAAGCCTGGATGAAAAATCCAATTCATCTCAGGCTTTATGATCTCATAAGAAAAAAATTCACTTCATTTTATATAGATGTTATTCTTTTTTTCGGACAACTTCTAAATAGTTAATATGTCGCCCAACTATTTTGTGCACTTTGAAAATATAACCTTCAGCTTCTAAAACAGATCCAACTGCAGCGTCTATATTTTGAGTCATAAACCAGCCGCCTATCGTATCCACTTCGTCACTCACTAACGTCGTTCCCAATAAATCATTTACAACCTCAATGAGCACTTTCGAATCTAAGATATAATGATTGTCTTTTACTTTTCTAATATCAGGTACTTCATCTTCATCAAATTCATCTCTGATTTCTCCAACAATTTCTTCAAGAATATCTTCAACAGTGACTAAACCTGAAGTACCACCATATTCATCAACAAGAATAGCAATATGGGTACGCTCTTTTTGCATTTTTACCAATAAATCATGAATTGGAACGGATTCAATGACATGTATAACAGGGTTGATATGATTTTCTAACTTGAAATTCTCTTTTATTTTCTGATCTGTGTCAATATAGGCTGACAAGAACTCTTTAGCATTGATAAAACCTATAATTGTATCTTTATCTCCATTTAGAACAGGGTACCTTGTATAGCTCTCTGTCTTAATGGTTTTAACAATAGTTTCATAAGAATCGTCGATTGAAATCGCTACTATCTCTCTTCTTGGAATCATAATTTCTTTAGCAATTCTTTCATCAAATTCAAAAATATTATTTACATATTTCAACTCATTTTTATTAATTTCACCGCTCTTATAGCTTTCAGACAATAAGATGCGCAGTTCTTCTTCAGAATGGGCAAGCTCATGTTCTGATGCAGGTTTCAAACCGAAGAGTCCGACTATAAACCGGGCTGAACCATTTAAAAACCATATAAAAGGGAACAAGATGCGGTAAAACCAAATAATTGGCTTTGCAGTCAAAAGAGTGATGGTTTCAGCTTTTTGGATAGCGAGTGTTTTAGGAGCAAGCTCACCAACTACAACATGCAAAAAAGTCGCCATAACAAAAGCAATCACTAAGATCAATACATGTGAAACTGCTTCACTTACATGAAAATGAGCAAATAAGGGGTGCAAAATCACTTCAAAAGTCGATTCTCCAACCCAACCAATTCCTAACGCTGTAACCGTGATCCCTAATTGACAGGCTGATAAATATTCGTCCAAATGAGTAATGACCTTTTTGGCTGATACAGCACCTTTTTTTCCCTCTAATATGAGTTGATCAATTTTTGATGATCTAATCTTCACTATTGCAAATTCAGTCGCAACAAAAAATGCTGTTAAGACAATTAAAATAGTAAAGATGATAAGATTAATGGTTGTCAATGATTTGCCTTACCAAGTAAGGCATACACCTCCCATATAAAGATCCTCTTTATATTATTAATAATTTTTAACGTTCATTAATCAAGCTGTTTTTTCTGAATAAACAAAAAATATTTATATAATAACATTATAAGTTCAAACGAACCTCAATATCAACCCTTGAATGATTTTAAATAATCTTTTATCCTGTGGAAAGTGGTTCCCATGAAGAGAAGAGAAGCACTCGAAAAACCAACGCCAAA
Organism: Bacillus rugosus; assembly: GCF_023238245.1. Lineage (NCBI taxonomy): Bacteria > Bacillati > Bacillota > Bacilli > Caryophanales > Bacillaceae > Bacillus > Bacillus rugosus. Next base: position 2,622,925 of record NZ_CP096590.1, read on the forward strand.
ATTGTAACTATTGAATATAGCCACTTGTCTTCATTTCATTCCCCTTTTTCACAAAGGTATAACTTATAGTTAAACCTCTTATAAGATTCTTGGCTATATAATTTTCAAAGATAGATTTTCCACATGAAGATATGCAAGTTCAAAGTGTTGTGAGCCAAGATTATATGGAAAGGTGATGTGATGAGCTTCAATGGTGGATTTAGAAATGTTGACGAATTCATTTTTGTATCCCGTCTGGGAACAATGGCAGGTTCAATGGAGGCAACAAGGTAGAAGCGATGTTTCTCTTACTCCAAATGTGATTAATACCCCAACCAATCAACGGATTAGACATGTCCCTCCTACTCATTTTGTGAATGTGAACAAAAATATTACGAGAGCAGAAAATTACCAGCGACACAATCTGTAAAGAATGAAAACATCGTTGAGGAAAATGATTGTGAAAGCGACTTGAGAAAACCATGTTTAAACCAGTTAAAAGATGTAACAAATAATAATTCAAAACGTTGTTTTTCGGTTTTTCGATTTTTCGACATCCTTAGGGATGATTTTTACCTGAAATCCAAAGTTATCTTTTATTCATGTATACAGAAAAGCGGGGTACCCTGCTTCCAACATGTATTTGATGCCAGTCACGGTGCAAGCCCTCAAAAAAGAGCAGGCCTCCCCTCATAGAGAAACAGGGCGCTTTTTTATTTACAATTATCGTTCAAGTTTTGCTTTCGTTTGTTTTCGGTCCGTAAATGCCGTCAGAATTGAGCCTGTGCAAACTCTGAAACAGTTTAACTGCATCAACATTGGTTCTCATCTTTAGTATATATTGAGTTTTTTTAGTATTATTCTACTTAGGCTAAAACATATTTTAAAATCAATTAAACTATCATCACTATCGAATGAGCTCGATCAGCATATCATGTACTATCCTCTTTTAAGGAAGGTGATGTTATGCGGTCATTTCCATTAATAGTGGTGCTATTCATCCTGTTAATCATCGTTGGGACCTCTTTCATCGGTGGCTATTAAGAACTCACCTTCCCCCATATCCAACAGACGCCATAAGAAATCTTTATGGCGTTTGTTTTGTTATGTGATTAACTCACCATATGCTGACAAAGTTTCTTAACCAGTGAGTGAAAAATTAGACCATTTTTCACAAAACTTCATCTATTTTCCTGCCCATGAGCTTTTTTAAATTATCCTCAGTGTTTACCTTAATACAATTCACTATTGATTTAGAAGCCATTTTATACGCTCAGCTTGTTTTTCCTAATTCAGAATATATGCCTCCTTCAAAGCTAAGGGTTGCTCCTGCTAGAAATGCTAATAAAAGAGAAATAACGCATTACATGATCCTCCTTTTTCTCAAAATATTGATAAGAACTATGCAAATATAAGTCCTACCGTAACTATAGTGTCAAGTACCCTTCATTTTGTGAGGAAGTGTTCTTTCCTTTATGAACTATAGTTGATAGGAAGAAAAAGTTGGAATATATATTTCCACGGTAAGATGAATTGAGTCTTAGAATATAAAAGACCGCAAAGCTATCTTAAATAAGCTTTGCGGTCTTTGGGTCTCTTTTTTGCTTAATATCAGTCAATGGTTCCAGCGGAATCCACTGCACATACATCCACTGATTTTTTATTTTGATAAAGGTTTCCTCTACTCTATCGTGTGAGATGAACTCAAGGTATGCCACGTAACCATGAAGGTGGAGGAACCTGCATGTTTCAATCAGTTTTGGGGTAAAAGGCGTGTTGACGTTCCTCTGCTTTACTATTTAATATTCGGTAGCTAGACTTTCCAATATGAAGCGGAATATCCAATTTTTCTAAATTTGGCATTCCATTTTTTAAGAAAAGCTCTTTATCTTGATATCTCTGTAAAACTTCTCCCACAATCCACTCTTGATCGCCCAAAGTGGAAATACTGTGTACTTTACACTCATAAGCAAAATACGCATCAGTTAAAATCGGTATCTCAGCTTTTAGCCCTTCTTCGTATTGAATATTAAATTCTTCAAACTTATTGATATCTCTACCACTATGGGTGCCTAATGCTTGGATTAATTCCGAATATCTTCCTGGAAGAAAATTCACACCGAAAACACCACTTTTCTCAATCATTTTGTAAGTATATGTCTCTTTGTTTACTGATATCCCATACATCCCAGGAGAAGATCCGATATACGTATGCCAACCGGAAGCCATTGCGTTTTTTTCACCTTCATATTGAGCCGTAACGACAGCTACCATTCCAGGGTAGGCGTACCAAATAGGTTCATCTATCGGTGCTCTCATCTTTCATCGCTCCTTTTGTTTAAGATTCATTTTTTATTAGAACTTGAGAGGCTCGCATCTAAATCGTCAGGTGCTTCTTCAAATGGACCATTCGTTTTAGATGCAGGCCAGTTTAATAAATGGGCTCCCGGCAGATTGGTTCCGACTTGCCATTGCGGCATGAGTAACCGAAGCGTCTTATCTTCGTTTGTCATCTTATACATCCTTCCTTTCAAATATTCATAAGAAGATGCACAAATCATAAACCCTATAGCAACTATAGGGTCAAGGGTTAGTTATTTTTTTAGCACTCTTAATTCTGTGAGGAAGTTTTCTTCTCTTAATGAGTTAAAGTCGATTGGAAGAGAAACTTGATATACGTTTCCATCTGTTTGGATGCCATGAGACTCAATATATTGATAAAGTTTTTGATAATATTCATCATAATTTTTTGCAGACCAATCAAATGCGATACATACATATTCACCTGACGGGATCGTGTCTAACCTTATGTTTTTTTCTCCTATGTCTATCTTTTTTTCATTGCAAACAGTGGTATAAATACTGTTGCAATAAATGTCACGAGAATCCTTATAGGGCTTGAAATCATAAATGAATCCATAATAGTTATCTACTACATCTCCTATTTTTTCAATAACATCAGCCAGCTTTCTGTAATACAAATCCGATTGATCATGAGGATTAACTTGAGGCGTCTCTACTTTTAATATGGTTTGTTCATCTATATACCGAAAATAAACGAAACCTTCATCTTTTTTCCTGCATATGTCTAATTGTTCATTAAGCTGATTCCTTCTCCTATGAAGTAATTGACGAGCACGTTCGAGTTTTTCCATTTCTTGCACAATAACGCTTTCTTGCTCCTCAAGAAAGTGTTGTATATCTTCAGGGGTACAAGTATATGAGCCGAAACGCTTGATTTCTTCCAGAGGTGTTCTAATATATTTTAGATACTTGATAATATCTAAATAAAAGAACTGTTTCACATGGTAATATCGATAGCCATTCTCCTGATCTGTATAATAAGGCTTGAAAATTCCGATCCTATCATAATAGCGCAATGTTTGAATTGAGATGTTATTGAGACGGGCTGTTTCTCCAATTGTAAAATATTCCTTCATCAATCTCATCCTTTCTTCTAAGTTCTAAGAATTTTTTCTTCCACTATACACGGTTACCTTCAAAATCCTAACTGAACGAACTTGAGATAAAACCTGTTTAAGGAAAACCTGCCGAGGAGGAAATGAGTCTTCGTCCAGGAATGCTAGAAGGAAAGCTGGGTGAAGGAATTATTTCTATGAACACAGCTATTGATGTCATTACTGAAGTAAAGAGCTGTGAAGACATCGTTAAGGAATTAATGGCTGACTTTATGAAGTAATATATTTAAGATTGATAGGCATAGATTATGCATATGGGTCATTCCTTCAGACGTTAAATATAATTGAACTTTTAAAAAAAGCTTAATCCTTAAAAAGATTAAGCTTTTTCCCTTTACTATGTTCAAACCAGTTGCCATCTTACACTTTATAGATTCCATATAATGCGACACAATGCTCTTGTAGCACTTCAAGGTTTTATACCCTCTCCCTCGGGTCTATCGCTTACTTCGTTTTAGTTAACATGTAGCTTTGTTTTATCATATCGTATATGTCTTCATCTGGAACAGTTCCGTCAAGAATGATAGAATTCCAATGGTCTTTATTGAGATGAAATGCTGGAACTACCGAAGTGTATTTGTGTCTCCAGAAATCGAGAAAACCGGGTTCACACTTCACATTGATCCAAATATGATCATTTTTTTCAAATATCCACGCAAACACTTTTCTGTTTTTAGCGTGTCGCATTAATGTCCAATTCTTATCACGAAATGGATAATCTTCATATGCATCTTTAAAACTCAAACAATAATCAATTGCTTCCTCTCTATTTTTCATTGGTTGTCTCTCCTTCAACAGTTAACTGCCTAAGTTTTTTCTCAACTTTATTTAACCAAAAATGAATAAGTGAATAAAACAACCTTATTGGTCAATTTGCAAGATCAGCACTATCTAAATCATACCTCTATACTCTTTCCCGCGCATAAAAAAATTTTCCAACGCTAAATTGTTAGTTGCTTTTTTCAACGTTTTTGCTATGTTCCTACTCAAAGGGAGCATTGAACAAATAGAAGCTCTCGTTGGTTCTACTGACTATGTATTTTTCCCGGCGGTCCGTCAGCCTGTTCACCGTCATCAATCATCACGAGCTCCGATAAACATAAAACAAGCTGGCGGCAATAAGCACCAGCTTGAAAACTATTCTTATTGAATAAACTCCCCCAAGTAATGACCATTGCTCATTTTTTAAGTTGCTGGGATACAAACTAATTTGCCCTGACTTTTAATTGGATACTGTTGGACTTATAGACGATCTTCACTTTGTACTTGCTTGGTAAACCTACAGTCTCAATTGATGAAAATGATCCATGACGTTTATGATAGGTGATGATCGTGGATCCGTCTGCCGGTACATAATTGTTCGAAAAATGGAGTCGTAATGTTCCTTTCATTTTTGCCTTGCCCTTAATGTGAAGCAGGTCATTTTTCCCGCTGAGATTCAGCTCAAGTATACCCTTGGCAGATTGTTTATAGTCTCCTCCGATGATCAGTTTTCCTGACACATCTTCCTTCAGGGTGCCTCCGTTGTTTGAAACATCACCTCTTCCAAATGCTGTCTTCGAGTCGCCCTCAAGTGTCCCCTGATCAATCCGCGTACCGCCGGAATATGTATTGTTCCCCTCCAGCTTTAACGTGCCTGTCCCCTTTTTGGTCAGCTTTCCGGAGCCGGAGATATCGTTGCGCCAGCGATCCAATGCATGGAAGCCGCCTTTTGAAGAATCCATATTCACGGTAACGTTTTTGGCAAAAGCGCCATATCCATCGGCAGCCGAAAAGAGATTAAGCCGTCCCCATCCTTCAGCGTCATCAAGAACAGGATAGCCGGCAGGAAGACCGGTCGTAGCTAAAATCCAGCGGCGCTGCGTTTTATCAAGGTAAGGAAAACGGGTTTCCAGCAGGACTTCAGCTCCCTTAGGAACCACCATTGGTTTAGCAGTTGGATTGATTTGCCCAAATCCGTATGTCAATCGTTGAAAATGTTGTTTTTTATTCATGTCATAATCGCTGAATCGATCTTCCGCTGTACCAGTTTGTGTTAACAACTTACTGTGAGCTTCATCATAAGCAGCCTTTTTCAAACGATTATTGGCTGGATCAGATAAAATAGCAGCCGCCAAGCCAGTTGCCATGACACGTCCTCCCATTACATCAAGCGGGGAATGCATGCCGGCAACAATGCGGTTATTCCCGAGTTCTGAAGCTCGGGTAAGGAGTTCCTGATAACGCTCCGGTACGGCATAAGCCATAGCAAAAGCGCTGAGATATGCGGCATTCGTATGCCCGCTGGGAAAACCTCCGTCTTTGTCTGGATCAGGATTGATAGCAGGAACAAGGGTCGGAACAAGAATAGAATTGCTTTCCCAGCGAAACGGGCGGGGATAATGAAAGTATCCCTTAGCCGGGTTCGTTGAAGAATAAGGGCCGCGTAACGTATTGACCAAACTCACAACGCTGCCGAGACTGGAACTCGTGCTGCCAGAATTGGTTCCTTCATCATGATATTTTTTGATCGTGGCATCTGCCGGAATACTGTTAATCGTTGTTGTCGCCTCCGCCTTCATTCGATATACATCAGTAAGCGGACCAAGACCGTCAATCACACTGTAGCTCTGATTCCTGCGATCATCAAAATATGCGGCATTTTCCTCACTGAAAGTACGGCGTTCTGCAATGTCTACAACTTTTTGAATGTTGGCATCCAATACGCTGCTGTTCAGTTTGGCTCCGCTATCCCAGGTATTTCCGGGCGTCCAAAGCTTATTAAATTCGGAAAGCACCCCGATTGCAGGATTAGAATTCACTGTAGTATTAGCAGAGCTGTTATTTTTGTAATGATCTACGAAGTATCCTGAAGCAGGGGGCGGCGGCGGAGTTACTGTTTTTGCTTTCGCTGTTGTGCTCGCATAACATACACTCACAGAACTTTGAAATAATATCAGAGAAAATAAAGCCACTACTAAATGCTTCTTCATCCTTAGTAATTTCATTTTTTCATCATACTCTCCCTTACTCTTAATCGATCTCTCCAAAACACTTTTTCCCACCGTCAAGTTATTATTGATCGTATCTTAACTTTGTTAATGAAATAGCGCTGTTTTATTAATGTTTTGTTTATTTTATCTAGGCGCCATTGCTATAGAAGTTGCCCTCGGGCTGAGAGAAAGGAAAGGAAGAAAATTAAAAAGGGCAAAAAAGCTGCTGACGAGGAGTCAGCAGCTAACACAGGCTATCTAAGTATTCAATCTACTTAAAGGCTAGGCGTATTTCCCAAAATGACCGTTTGTGTAAAAGAAATACCATACTTCATGGCCATGTTACTCCTCAATTAATGCGCCATCATCTCATGGGCAATATCGTGGCCGTCCATTTCTGACGGGTAGTAGGTAGGCCAGTTTTTAACTTCATCGAGTAAAGCTTTACGGTCATCACCCCAATACAGATGGTAATGACTAGCTTTAGTCGGATAGATACTATGATCACTAAACTGAATATACTGAGGAAGTCCTTCAGCTTTTTTAGCTAGTTTGAATATGTATCTTACCCCTCTATTTCCCGCATCATATGTTAGAATTTCGTACCCATCATACGTATACTTACCAGAATATTCTTTTCCATTTTTGAAGAACGTTACAGTATCTTGTTTGATTAAGATACGGTCAACATCTGTTTTATACCCTTTTTTATAGTACTCTTTATATTCTTCAGCTGTCTTGTCACCTTCATGTTCTGATTTATATGAAAATACTTCGTCAAGAGTACCATCTTGCAGGTATGGATATACAGATTGCCAGTCTCCCTCCCAATCAGAAAGTGGCCGATCCTTTACTTGACTGTCTTTAAAATAGCCTTCATAAATTTTTTCTGTTTCTTCATCATGTGCATGACTATGATCGTGATCATGATTATGAGATTCTGATGTTTGTTCTACCGTTTTAGAAGAGTCTTCTTCAACTGCTGAGGATGATGCTGTTTTATTAGACTCACCTTTAGATGAACCTGAAGTCTGACATCCTGCCAATACTAGTAATGAACCAATCGCTAATATCCCTAACCTCTTTGCAAATAAAATTTTCATTATAACACTCCTTCTCCTCAAACCGAAATTATTACGATTTGTATTATACATTTATCTTATGCAAAGATCAAAGGGAAAATGAGATGTTTTCATGATTTCATCATCTTACTTTCTGCCCTCTTGACTGTTCATACAAATACAAACACAATTTCCTCGGTCTTTCATTTATGTACTTAAAGTTATCATTAATGAGTGGGCTATCCTAGCGATTGAGGTATTTATAAACAGGAAAAACCACACCAACAAAGTTGGTATGGTTTATTCAGATAGGCCCTAAAGAAGAGACTCTATTGTACGGAGTATACAGCTAGTTGCATCGGTAACCGACCGGGCCGTCTGAGCCTGTGTAGACATATGTGTCAGAAACATATCCAATATTCACGACACCCCGAGAATCTTTCCACTGGATTTGATCCCAAATATTACTCGTTCCATACTTCCCTGTAACAGTCGTTCCATAAGCATAACAATAGTAAGGAACACGCGAGCCGCTTGGAATGGAAAGCATAATAGGATAATTTGTACCTGGACCGCTACGCATATTTACAGGGGCACCGCTGCTTGTTGAGACCGTAAAGTACTGAACGGCAAGTGCTTGACTGGAAAAAATGAACAATGATGCTATCATAACGGTTAACATACTCAGCATTTTCAGTTTTGTCAATGTCATCCCTCTTTCTTCAATTCCTTCATTTTAAAGCGATAGAACATATGCTACCAGCTGCATTTAGGAACAACCGGACCGTCTGAACCCGTGTAGACATATGTATCAGAGACAAACCCATAAACGACCTCTCCGCTGGCAAGCGTCCGCTCTGTGTAATTCCAAATATTACTCGTTCCATACTTTCCAGTTACAGTTGTACCGGTTTTGTAGCAAAAGATCGGGATACGGCTGCCGCTCGGAATAGTCGTTACAATCCCCCAACTTGTACCTGGGCCGCTGCGCATATTTACAGGTGCACCGCTGCTTGTTGAGACCGTATAATACTGAGCGGCAAGTGCATGGCTAGAGAAAATGAGCAATGATGCAATCATCACCGTTAGCGTACTTAGCATTTTTAGCTTATTCACCTTATACTATCCCCCTTATAATACGTCTGCTTTCTTACATCCAGTAAAAGAAATTACCTTTCAGAAAACCACGCCCCTCCCCTTCCATATATTTATCAATGTACCATAAACTAGATCTTTAAAAAGTGGAATTACTCCTATGTTTTCGACAAAAAAAAAACGTGACATTTTGCATCTTCAGAATGTGCAAATATGAGTCCATTTTTAATAAGACAAGGCTTTTATACACTTTTTGTGATTAAGCGGCGCAACAGAAGCTGTTTAGATAAACAATTGTGCTTGATGAGAATAAAGCGACTTGTAATCATTCCGTATATGTTATTTTTAGCGGAGAAACGTTCTTTCTGTATGCTACACCCTAATTTCGGGAAATGTAACGTTGATTAAAGGAGGTTGATCACTATGGATCATAAAACATTAGCTGCTCACGAGGCTGTAGATCTACATGAAATCGTTAACTTTAAAACACTTTGTATAGCGAAATCGAAGTTAATGCAAGGACTTGTATTTGACCAAGATCTTAAGGACTTGATGCAAAAAGATGTACAGCAATCCATTCAAGACCTTACTGATTTACAAGCGGTTTATGAGCGTGCCCCATTTCAGGCCCCTGTCCCTCAAAGCCGCCCAACACCAATCATCAATTGAAAGGAAGGTAAGCCCCTTTGAATCATGATCACCTAGACCCTATTAATTCGCTAAATATGCCTGAACTTGCAGACACTACATTTGCGATGGATTTTCTTATTCGAGTAAAAGAAGGCGTGAGAAATACCGCTGTAACTTTGACTGAAACCGCTTCACCAGATGTAAGAGCCTTGTTGCGGAAACAGCTGATGCAAGGAATCGCGATGCACCAAGAGATTACGGAACTGATGATAAGCAAAAAATGGTTCCACCCGTATGAGCTGAGCGAACAGTATAAGCTGGATCAGCTCTCTGCAAAAAACACGATCATGGTCGGCAACATGAACCTTTTTCCTGATGAAACAAATCGAAAAGGGATGTTTGACCGGACACCTGATGAACACTAGCACTGGAGGTTTTACAGCATGAAGGCAGTAACGTATCAAGGCATTAAAAATGTTGTTGTCAAAGATGTACCAGATCCAAAGATTGAAAAGTCAGATGACATGATTATAAAAGTCACCAGTACAGCCATTTGCGGATCAGATTTACATTTAATCCATGGATTGATTCCCAATCTGCATGAAGACTATGTCATCGGCCATGAACCAATGGGAATCGTTGAAGAAGTTGGGCCAGGGGTTACAAAGGTGAAAAAAGGTGACCGTGTCATTATTCCTTTTACGATCGCCTGCGGTGAATGCTTTTTTTGTAAAAACCAACTGGAAAGCCAATGTGATCAATCTAATGACAATGGAGAAATGGGTGCCTATTTCGGCTATTCAGGTCATACTGGCGGTTATCCAGGCGGGCAGGCTGAATATTTAAGAGTGCCATTTGCGAATTTTACCCATTTTAAAATTCCTGAAACTTGTGAGGAGCCCGATGAGAAATTAAGCGTGATTGCCGATGCCATGACCACCGGCTTTTGGAGTGTTGACAACGCCGGGGTAAAAGACGGTGATACAGTTATCGTTCTCGGTTGCGGACCTGTCGGCCTGTTTGCCCAGAAGTTTTGTTGGCTAAAGGGCGCAAAACGCGTCATAGCAGTTGACTATGTAAACTATCGCTTACAGCATGCCAAACGAACCAACAAAGTCGAAATCGTTAATTTTGAAGACCATGAAAATACAGGGAGTTACTTGAAGGAAATCACCAAAGGCGGAGCAGATGTTGTCATTGACGCTGTTGGGATGGATGGGAAAATGAGCGACCTCGAGTTCCTTGCCAGCGGATTAAAGCTTCATGGCGGAACGATGAGTGCATTGGTCATTGCTTCCCAAGCCGTTCGCAAAGGAGGAACCATACAAATTACAGGAGTGTATGGCGGCAGATATAACGGTTTTCCGTTAGGTGATATCATGCAGCGAAACATCAATATACGCTCTGGACAGGCTCCGGTGATCCACTACATGCCATACATGTTTGAATTAGTGTCGACGGGTAAAATTGATCCTGGAGATGTTGTAAGCCATGTCCTGCCGCTTAGTGAAGCCAAGCATGGTTATGACATTTTTGATTCAAAAATGGATGATTGTATAAAAGTTGTGTTAAAACCTTAAAAAAACGGAGGTGACAGAAATGGAATACGCCTTACATGAAGTGCTAGAAGTCCAAGAAATGACTGCATTTAAGACACTTTGTTTAACAAAATCCAAAACAATGAAGGCGCTGGTATCTGATCCGAAGCTAAAAGAAATCATGCAGCAAGACGTTGACACTACCACACGGCAGCTACAGGAATTTGCCTCTATTTTATCTAATGCAAAGCATGAATGAGGAGATGAATGATTAATGAATCCTATCATTGAATATCTGACTGGCATGAACGTTTTAACAGACCAAATCATTGCCATGGACTTATTGATTGCAGCAAAAAACGGAGTCAGAAATTATGCGATGGCCGCAACGGAAGCTGGTACGCCTGAAGTGAAAGAGATCCTTACCCGGCATTTAGAGGAAGCCCTCGATATGCACGAACAAATCTCAAGCTATATGATGGAAAAGGGCTGGTATCATCCTTGGAACACAGATGAACAAGTGAAGCTGAATTTACAAAATATCGAAACCGCGATTCAGTTGCCAACCCTTTAACCTCTTTTGATTTGCTGAGGAACAGTATTGATTGACCACAACTGTCCCTCAGCTTCTGTTTTTTAAAAGTTGGATCGCCATGAGCCCGATTCAATTCCAAAAACAGCTGAGATTGCAGGAAGCCAGACGCCTGTTATTCATGAAGTCAACAGATGCCGCAGATGCTGCATTCCGGGTCGGCTATGAAAGCCCATCACAATTCAGCCGTGAATAATCCCGCATATTTGGTTTTCCGCCTAAAGAAGATATCAAACGGCTGAGGGGAAAATCTGACTAAATGAACAACGGGGATCTATATTTTTTATAAACTGTACTAACTGTTTTTTTGATAGCAAAAGTAAACGTTCGACTTAACGTCAAATATAAAAGCTGGTTTCCTTCTCATCAATAAACAATAAAATAGGCTGAAGGGAATTTTCATTTTTAAAAATCACCTTCAGCCTTAAAGCGTTTGTTTTTATGACTAATCCTCTTTATTTGGATAAAGGACAAACTCATATTGATCCCCCTTTATCTGGTCCTTATAGAATTCAATCTTACGGTTTAATACTTGCAGATTTTGCTGTAAAGCTTGAATTTCTAATTCTACCATATGCTTACGCTTTTCAAGTAAATGCATCCTATCATGAATCGTTTCATCCCCCATTGCTCGCCATGCTGTATATTGTTTTAGCTCTGTCATCGTCATTCCTGAATCTTTCAAATGGAGTAAAAATCGCACCCAGCCGATATCATGATCCGTAAATTCCCGTATATTATTCTCATTTCGATGGGGAGTCAGGAGCCCTTCCTTTTCATAATACCTGAGGGTACTTGTTGTCACACCGATGATGTTTGCAAATTCTCCAATCGAATAAGGAATCGTAACCACCTCTTTCGGTATCCATTTATTGGCGGAGGAAACAAGTTCGAAACAAAATCCTTATTTTTAACCTGCCCCCTCGGACACAAAGAATGCTATCTTGCTTCATTTATCCGTGAAGACTTTCCGTATTAGGCCTGCTTTTGAGCTTAGCCTCATTTTCGCGCAATTTCCCATCATAATCTTCAATTTTTGTATCCAATCTTTTAATTGTTTCATCAATTTCTTTCCGCTTCTCTATGAGCCGCTGTCTTTCATCAGCCAGGATATTTTTGCGAGCTTCTACCGTACGATCTCCTTCAGTAAATAACGTTGTATATTCAATTAACGCTTCTATCGATAGTCCTGCATTTCGCATGCATTTAATGAATTCAATCCATTTGATATCTTCTTCATCATAATCGCGAATGCCGCTTTGTTTTCGTTTTACCGGCGGGATCAATCCTACACGTTCGTAATATCTGAGTGTTGCAGCTGTTAGGCCAAACTGCTTTGCCACCTGCGCAATATTCATACTCTTCACCTCTCTGTCATTGTCCTGTATGTTTTGAAGGTAACACTTAAAGTTAACTTTAAGTCAAGCGGAAACAAGTTTTAACTGCTGAATCTTTTTTTCAAACATACAGGGCTTGCCTTAAAGCACACTTTAAGCTCTATACTTCTCCATGCAATAAAAACAGTTTAGATGGAGGGATTGCTAAATGGCAAAGAAACAAACTGCTGGACGAGATATACTAGGAGAATTCGCGCCAAAGTTTGCTGAACTTAACGATGATGTTCTGTTCGGTGACATTTGGGCAAGAGAGGAAAAACTGTCTCCGCGGGATCGCAGCATGATTACAGTTTCTGCGTTAATTGCTGGAGGAAACTTCGAACAATTAACTCCGCATCTTCAAAAAGCGAAGGAAAACGGATTAACAAAAGAGGAAATTGCAGAAATCATCACTCACCTCTCGTTTTATGCCGGATGGCCCAAAGCTTGGTCAGCATTTCATATCGCAAAAGGCATCTTTAAAAATGAAAAGAAAGCAGGTCAACATATGACATCTGATCAATTAAGCAATAGCACAATCTTTCCGATAGGTGAAAAAATTGAAGCGAACTTTATTGGGGATGCATATTTACAAATGATATTTACCGATGAGACACCTCTCAATGCTTCAATCGGGAATGTCACCTTTGCTTCGGGAGCCCGCAATTACTGGCATTCTCATAAAATCGGGCAAGTTTTGTTAGTGACAGGCGGTGAAGGCTGGTATCAAGAAGAAGGAAAACCAACTCAATTACTCAAAACCGGAGATGTCATAAATATTCCTCCCTATGTAAAACATTGGCACGGTGCCACGAAAGACAGTTGGTTTGTGCATTTAGCCATTACGCCGGGGGAAACGGATTGGTTAGAGCCTGTTCATGATGACCTATACTATACCTTATAAAATGTTCCCTTTTTATATTCAGCCAAGCTTGTTATCTATCAGATTCAATTTGAAATGAAGTTTTTTTCAAAAAAACCCTTGCCTTAAAGCGGACTTTAAGGTTTATCGTTATGTTGAAGACACGATAAAACATAAATAAGTGCATGTTTTTTACAACACTTATGATGAAGAAAGGATAGGTTCATATGTGTAATCAACATCAAACCCGTGTATTAAGCGTATCACATGCAAAAGCCAAATTTGAGCAAACGACGATTGAGCGAAGAGAATTACAGCCGCATGATGTCTTAATCGATATAAAATTCAGTGGGATTTGCCATTCAGACATCCATAGCGCATTTGATGAATGGGGCGGAGGCATATTCCCAATGGTGCCCGGACATGAAATTGCCGGTGTCGTAACAGCTGTTGGAGCAGAAGTGACTAAGTTTGCTGTCGGGGACCGCGTTGGTGTCGGCTGTTTTGTTGACTCCTGCGGAGAATGCGAATACTGTCTCAGCGGCGAGGAACAGTTCTGCACAAAGGGTGTTGTTCAAACCTATAACTCACTAGACTACGATGGAAATCCGACGTATGGCGGGTACAGCCAAAAAATCGTTGTCACTGACAGATTTGTTGTCCGTATTCCAGACAGTTTGGAAATGGATGTTGCCAGTCCGCTGTTGTGTGCAGGTATCACAACGTATTCCCCGCTGAAGCACTGGAATGTTGGGCCTGGTAAAAAGGTTGCCATTGTAGGCGTTGGAGGTCTAGGACATTTGGCAATTCAATTTGCACATGCGATGGGTGCAGAGGTAACCGTCCTGAGCCGCTCCATGAATAAAAAAGAGGAAGCTCTGGAACTTGGGGCAGATCATTACTTTGCTACAAGTGACCCAGCTACATTCACTGCATTGGCCGGGCGTTTTGACGTGATCTTAAATACAGTATCCGCAAATCTTGATGTAGACGCCTATCTATCAATGCTTCGTATTGACGGAACACTTGTAAATGTCGGAGCACCTGCTGAGCAGGACACATACAGTGTGTTTTCCTTAATCATGGGTCGCCGCAGCATTGCAGGTTCCCTTGTCGGCGGAATTGCCGAAACTCAAGAGATGCTTGATTTCGCTGCTGAACATGGCATCGTACCTAAAATCGAAGTAATCCGCGCTGACCAAGTGGACGAAGCATACGAACGTATCCTCCGAAGTGATGTCCGTTATCGATTTGTGATTGATATTTCCACATTGTAAGTCGAAAAAATGGGTTAGTCCTTAAATGGGCTGACCCGCTTTTATTTAATAGAAATTCACGAAAAACGGCCTCCTTAAGCAAATGTTTTGAAGGCCGGTCAATCTACCTGTTATCCTATAGGCATAGAGAGGTTATAGGAGGTTTTTTATATGAGCAAAAAAATTGCAGTTCTCGTTACAGACCAATTCGAAGATATCGAATATACAAGTCCGGCAAAAGCATACGAGGAAGCTGGCTACAGTGTCGTAGCTATCGATTTGGAAGCTGGCAAAGAAGTTACCGGTAAGCATGGCGAGAAAGTAAAGATTGATAAAGCAATCTCAGATGTGGATGCAAGTGAATTTGATGCACTTTTAATTCCTGGGGGATTCTCTCCGGATTTGCTTCGTGCAGATGATCGCCCTGGTGAATTCGCGAAAGCATTCATCGAAAATGAAAAACCGGTTTTCGCTATTTGCCACGGCCCGCAAGTACTGATTGATACTGATCTTCTGAAAGGCAAAGATATCACAGGCTACCGCAGCATCCGCAAAGATTTAATCAATGCCGGCGCAAACTACAAAGATGCAGAAGTAGTCGTCAGCCACAACATTGTCACAAGCAGAACACCTGATGACTTGGAAGCATTTAACCGCGAATCATTGAATTTGTTGAAATAATGAGAAGGCACAGACCGTTTGGGTCTGTGCCTTCTTTCAGTAATTGAACTTGATATATGACATGAAAATCCCATTATTTTATTTTAAGACTCCTTGTTTACATTCTGAAAGACAGCAGTCGCATCCCACACATTCAAGCCAAATTGACCTTCTGAGAATGTGGAATCATTTGCATCGATCACAAGACGATCATCTAAATAGATGTTAAAGTGATCGCCCCGTGCTTCAGTTTTCAGATGATACTTTTTATTTACGTCTATTGGCGTTTTGTATTCAGCAATGACAGTAGCGACACCGTTCTCAAATTTAAAGAATTTCACTAGGTCATGCTTCGCATCCACGTTGGCAAGATAACCGTTTTTGGCATCTTTATCAGAGCGAAACATAAGCGCGCCTGCCCCTCTTTCGTTTCCATCCTTAATGGTGATATCAGTTTCATAGGTGAAGTCTGATCCGGATGCTGAAGACAAGATAAAGGAATCGCCGTCTGACCCCCCTTGTTTCCCCTCAATTGTGTCGGCCCACGTGCCGTTTACAGTCGTCCAGCCAGTCAAATTTGAGATAAAAGGCGACGTTCCCCACACCTTTTTTAAAGGATAGATCGTTAAAGATTTTAGCTTTACACTGCCATTTTGAGCATATAATTCAAGACCTTTGCTTGATCTATCCGGGAAAATGATATCAGTTATGACCTGCTGTCCGTTATTCCCAAATACCTCAACTGAAGAGCGGTCGACAAAAACACGCATCTTTAACTTTCCATTTACCGGTTTTAGCGGAGCTGTTTGTATTCCGGTGTTAAAGGTCGGATTAAAGGTGACGTTCCCCGACTTGCTCCGGTCAACGAACAGTTTGGCGTTCTTTCGATCATAGCCGACTTTTGTGAATTGATTTCTGCCTGTTCGAACTTTAAAACCAAATTCAGGAGCTGAACCTGGAGATACTTGAAACTCTGCATTTAATTCATATGCATCTCCAGACAGGCCCGCTAACACATTTTGGCTTGCGGGCGATATGGTCTTTTTCTTCCACTTCTTAGAGGTCCCGCGAATGGTTTGCAGCTCTTTTACTGGAGTTTGGACTACTCTAACTCCTCCAGTAAGCGTTTTCAATTTTAACTCTCTTGGAATGGAGGCTGCACTTCTCCATGGGGATGTAGGAACATCATTCGCATATTGCCAATTGCTCATCCAGCCTAACCAAAGCCGCCGGCCGTCCGAGGCTGGAATATCAGACCAGGATACAGCCGCATAAAAGTCTTTGCCGTAATCCGTCCAAAGAACTTTGTCTGACGGATTTTCATTTTTAAAATGCGTCCCATCAAAGTCCCCTACAAAATATTGCATGCCTGATCCTCCCGAAACCGCCCCGTTTCCGACACTGACCTGCATCACCCATTTTTTTTCATTCGGATTGCCGTCTACCGGAAGCTCAAACAAATCCGGGCACTCCCATACTCCCCCATGACTTCCTTGCCCCTGTCCAAATTCACTTGCATACGTCCACTGCTTCAGATTTTTGGACGTATAAATAAGGATCCGGTCTCCGGCCGCAAGCACCATCACCCACTTGTTTTCTTTTTCATACCAAAAGACTTTTGGATCGCGAAAATCTTTTTTTCCCGGGTTTGGAATGATAGGGTTGCCAGCGTATTTCGTCCACGTTCTTCCTTTGTCATTGCTATAGGCGATACTCTGCACTTGATGGCCTTCTCGATCCTGTGTATAAATAGCCACTAGCGGCTTCTCTTTGCCTGTCTGAAAACCGCTTGTGTTATTCCTGTCTACAACTGCGCTTCCTGAAAAGATCGTGCCTTTGTCATCCGGAGCCAGCGCAACAGGAAGGTGCTTCCACGTAACCAAATCTTCGCTCACGGCATGCCCCCAATGCATGGGGCCCCACTGAAGCCCGTATGGATGGTATTGATAGAACAAGTGATATTCTCCAGCATAATATACCATCCCGTTTGGATCATTCATCCAGTTTGCTTCCGGCGTGAAATGATATTGAGGACGATAATCCTCGTCATAGTAGCTTGAATCGGCTGCCTCAGCCGGAAATGCCATAGTCAACAGCAGGATGAACATGATCATGACTTGAATAAGTCTCTTTTTCATTTGTTTCGCTCCTCTCTTCATGTTTGATCACTTTCAAGAGAGACTGCTGCGCAAGCTAATCCGTTTCTGGCAATTCTCCTCTGTTCGCTGTTATCCGAATGATTGATATATGGTAGATTGCTGCAGTTTCCCTCTTCTTTCTTACATCACACAGCTTATGCTAAAAATCCAGCCCAATATCCAAGAATCCCGATAATAAAGATCCCGCAAATAATGAGAAGAGGATTCACCCCTTTGCGCAGCATCCATGCCACCAATAACGTTAACCCTAAAGGCAGCGCACCCGGCATAATGCTGTCTAACACATTTTGTACGGTTTGAACATCCACTTTTCCGCTTTCATCCTTAATCCTGGACACAACGATTGGAATGTTGATCGTGGTCCATTTGGAAACGAGAGCTCCCATGACAAATAACCCGAGAATTGAAGCACCCTCTGTAAGCTTTTGAATGCGATTCCCCGCTAAATCCTGCAGAATCTCCATTCCTTTTACATAGCCATACTTTAACCCGTAATATTTTGTGCTTAATCTTATGGCGTTCAGCAAGAAAAAGAATAACAAAGGGCCGGCAATGTTTCCTCCTAAAGCGAGGGATGCCCCTAACGCAGCTAAGACCGGACGAACCGTTCCCCAGAAAATCGGATCGCCTACACCCGCTATCGGGCCCATCAAACCGATTTTCATTCCACTTATTGCTTTTCCATCAATTCCTTTATTGTTCGCCATTTCTTCTTCCATGGCTGCCGTCACGCCGAATATAGGCGCTGTCAGCCACGGATGAGTATTAAACCATTCCAAATGCCGCTGCAGTGCTTCGTTTCTTTTCGCTCCGGGTCCGTACAATTTTTTGATCGCCGGTATCATGACATAACAATATCCCATGGCCTGCACACGTTCGAAGTTAAAGGAGCCAAGCAAAAAATTTGAACGAATAAACATGCTGAAAATTTCTTTTTTCGTTAATCGTTTTTCTTTCTCCATTGTTTCATCACCCCTCATTGTTTAGGCATCAAGATCATCATCGTCATCATAAACAGCCACATGGCCACTGTCTGATGCGGCGGCCACCGCTCCGTGCGCGTTATGTTTTTGCATCACCTGCTGGTATAAAAGCGCCAGACAGAGACCAAGAGCTCCAAATCCCACTAAGTTAAAATCAGTAAACGCCGCTAATAAGAAACCGATATAGAAAAATGGCTTTAAATAAGGAATATTCATCATATTGATCACCATGGCATACCCGACAACAACAATAATGCCTCCGCCTATTTGCAGCCCTTTTGTAATCACATCCGGAATATTTCCGAGGAACGCCTGAACAGCGCTGACACTAATCAAAGCAACAATCAATGTAGGAATCATGACGCGCAAAGCTTGAAACACCATCGCGGTAATATGCATAATTTCAATTCCTTTTATATTTCCTTCTTTTGCATATCGATCAGCGCGGTGAATGAAAAAGACAGTGATCGTCCGCACAAAAATCGTCAGCGCCTGACCCGCAGCTGCCAAAGCAACAGCGACGGCAATACCTTCTCCAATCCCCTGATCAGCGGTAATGACTAAAATGGTTGAGATGACAGAGGCAATCGCTGTATCAGGCGCCATGGCAAGGCCGACATTCATCCAGCCCAGCGCCATCAGTTCCAGTGTGCCTCCGAGGATAATCCCTGTTTTTAAATCTCCGAGCACCAAGCCAACTAGCGTGCAGGCCACAAGCGGCCGGTGTGTCTGTCCTTCATCCAATACACTTGCGATGCCGGTGATTGCTGCAATGATTAACAACAAAATAATTTGTAATGAAGACATATTCTCATCCCCTTGATTATTTTGTTACGTTCCGTAAAATCTGTACAAAATCCTCGCTGGCATCTGAAGGCAGCTGCCTCAATTCCAGTGTCACACCCAAGCCGCTTAACGTTTCAAACGCCTTTATATCTTGTTCTGTGACGCTGACTGATTTAGTGATTTGCCTGCGGTGGTTTTCAAAACGCATTCCCCCGACGTTTACGGTTTTGATCGGCACGCCTGCTTCTATAAGAGATACAATGTCGGACGGATTTTCAAACAAGAGCATCGCCGTTACTCCTTCATAGCGCGGACTATGAAACGCTTTTGCCATTTTTGAAACCGAAACGGCACTCGCTTTTACATTTGAAGGTGCAACAGAAAGGATCAATGTTTTTCTCATTTCGTCCTGTGCAATATCATCAGAAACAACGATAATTCGGTCTGCCGCATGCACTTTAATCCACCTTGTCAGGATTTGGCCGTGAATAAAGCGGTCATCAATTCTGGCTAACACAATGTTCATCACAATTCATCCTCTCTTGTTTCTTGATTGGCTGTTTTCACTTTTTCTAAATGTTCACTGCACACTTGAAAGCTTTGCTGGCTCATTGCTTTTAAGTTGTTCAGCAAATCTTTAAGGGTCAGATGTTCTCTCAGGCTTAATACCTCAAGCAGAATCGGCAGGTTTACGCCGGCTGCCATATCCATTCTTTGATCCTCAGCAATGAAAGAAGCTGCCGCGTTATATGGGGTCCCTCCAAAAATATCAACTAAAAAAAGCACTTCATTTTCTTCCGGAATATCCTTGAGCGCCTGTTGATATTTTTCTTGCAGCGTTTGAATCCCTTCTCCTTTAAAAAACGGCACTGCAATCAGGTTATTTTCTTCACCGAATATCATCCCTGAAGACTCTTTTAATGCTATGGGAAAATCTCCATGACCACTGATAATAACTGAAATCATATCCATTGCTCCTTCCTTTGTTTTGTACATCCATTTATAATGCAAGGATCGTGCCAACAAAGTTGTGTTAAGCGTTTTCATTAAATTTTCAGCCAATGACATTCTGTTGTTAAAACACTTGAAATCAAAAAAAATAACCTGTATTAAAATGGCGTTCCATTTAATACAGGTTCACATGAAAAAACCGCTTTTAAAACAGCTGGCCATGCACTTCTTCAGCGAAGATGGCGGCAATAAATAATTTTTCATCATCACTTATGCGAAGCCCAAGCTTTTGTTCATATGGGGCTAATGTCCGCTCTGTCACGTTTACCATTTCTTTCAGCTGATCATTTATTTCTTCTTCCTCTGAGAAAGCAATCGGATTCTGCTTAATCACCCTTTCAAAGGCGAACGCCGTATGCATGATGACTTTGATCAAAACTGCATTATTGAAAATGACTCCCAGCTCATCTTGAACAGTTTGCAGCCACTCTAATAACATTTCGTTAATATGATGGGGGTTCAAAAAGACAAGGTACTTTTTTAAGCTATCTTCGCAAAGCTCCCTGACAATGATATTTGCGTTCAATCCATTGCTCAAGGGGATGCTGCCTTTAGTAATCGCCTGTTGAATCAGCTTCTCTCCCTCCCCTTCAATTAACACTTCTAAAGATACATGCGGAGCATTGATTTTAGGATCTTTCGTTCCAACTGTCGCAAGGATCTCATACTCTTTTTCGATTTCTTTTATGCTATTTGCCAATTTAATGGATGAAACGGTCAATATATGAATCGGGGTATCGGAGGCCTTGTTTACGATCGTGGTCAGGATTTCTTCCAGCTTTTTGGCTGTTCCGCTGCCTGTCGTGCAGATGGAGACCAGTGCTTTCTTTTTGCCGGATGCCGCTGGCTGCCGCCCCCATAACTCAATAAAATCCTTCGTGACCGATTGATAAATTGCATGCAAATTCAAATCCAAATAATTCACCTTTCTGACAGCATCCAGCACCATTGAGGTCGTAACATTGCTGATTGTTTTAATGGAAATGCCTGTCTTTTCCTCAAGCTTACTTTCCAGCATCGCAAGTGACCCCATGTCTACCAGCATTAAAACACCTTCGCCTTCGTCAACCTGTTTCATTTTTTCCGCTACGCATTCGATAATTTCCGAAGGTGAAACAGAAAGCGGCATATCAACTGCTGCAATTGGAGTGCTTCCTAACAGTTCTGTCGCAACTTCAACCATTGAACTCGCCGTGCTATTCCCATGTGCAGCCACAATAATACCGACTCTTTTGTTTTCTTTTAACGATTTGATGGAATGAATCAGCATCGTTAGGTAGATAACCTCTATTTCCGGAATGGCCACTTTAAAATATTCCTGAATATTTTCTTTAAAAATCATCGCCACCCGATATTCTTTCACATGAGTATCACGGATTTCATTAGTCTCCTGTGTATTTAAAACATCAATTTGCTTTCCGCGCTTTAAAAATGCGTCAATATGCATACTTAAGAAATAAATAAATTTACGGTCAAATGTGCATTCGAGCTCATGTTCAGCTATTTCTTTTAATTGTTTTGTCATTTGAATCACGTCATCTTCAACGAATGTCAGCAGGCTGTCCTTTTGAAACGCCCGATGATGAAAAAAACTTCTGACATGCAAATGGATATCAGTCAAGATGTATTGATTAATATCCTTTTTGGATAACCCTTCTTTCATTAGGGTTTTCACCTTTTCCTCAATCAAATGATACAAGTTAAATGAGAGGTCTTCGTCCATTTTTGTTGTTTCATCTTCTACAATCGGAGAGATAATCGTTGTTATATTGACATATTCAGAAATGGCTTTGCTTCTTTGCATATTTTTGCTGCTGGACATCCATTCTTGCTTGATTTCATCCGGCAGATCCCGAACAGTCAGCTCAATAACTTCATGTCTGTCAAGATTGTGCAAAAACCCGTGTGCACAAACTAACTGGACATTTGATTTCAGCTGTCCCACATTCCCAAATTTTGCAGAATGAATAAGCGCATTATAGACATCTATGTGCACACTCAGATTTTTCTTAATTCGCTCTGCTTCTTTTCCTAATAAAAACGTCGTCAGATCCACTCTTTCTTTAAGCGATCGTTCTTCAAGCGAAGGAATCTGAATGGTCATTGGGATTCTTCGCAAAAATGTTTTCAATAGTGCAGAACTCGGATTTTCTGTAGTGGCGCAAATAAACAATACGTTCGATGTTCGTTTATGTTCAGACTCTCCAAGCCGGTTATAAGAACCGCTGTCAATAAAATAAAACAGCATTTCTTGCCCCTCAGGAGGGAGACGGTGGATTTCATCCATAAAAAGAATGCCTCCATTGGCTTGTTCGACTAAACCAGCCTTATCCTCGCCGGCACCTGTAAATGAACCTTTTTTGTGTCCGAATAGTTGAGAAAGCAGTAATTGAGGATTGTTGTAGTAATCTGCACAGTTAAATGTAATAAATGGTGCACCGCTCTTCAAAATGTCAGAGTAAATGGCAAACTGGTATATCCGGTTCGCAAAAAGGGATTTACCCGAACCTGTCGGCCCTAAGAGGAGCATATGCAGACCGTTCGGCGGATAAAAGACAGCTGCTTTTGCCTGGGAGATTGCTTTCTTCAAGCTGCCTTTTGCCCCAATCATAAGCTCTAGAGGATTCGTGGAGATATGTTGATGATTCTTTTCGGGATTCCCGGAAAATGGCTCCAGGCCTTTCACTTCCATCATCTCTGTATCCCATTTTTTGTTGCATAACCGTTCCGCTATCTCGACTGGCAGGTATCGCACAGGAAATGTTTTAATTTTTATAACCTTTTTGGACCGGACGAGATTGTTCAATTCAAAACTGACATTGGACCGCTCCATTTTCAGCTGCTCAGCAATTTCCTTTGCTGAATTCCCCTGTACTTTTAAAAGATGATCTAAGCTGGAGTCCTGAAAATTATGCATGAGCTGATGGTATATTTTTTCTATTCTTTTCACGTCTATCATCCTTTGTCCTTATTAATAAGCCCTTAACAAGAATATTCCGAATCTTTATGGCGGACAGCCTTGTTTTTATCTATTGATATTCTCCCAGAAAGGTCTCTATAGCAGATTGACAACGTTACCTTTTATACCTATGTGTTTATCACTACAAATCATTTACATCTCATATTAGTATTTTAGAATCGCAGTTCTTAAGGGCAGGACCCCTTCAAAAGTAATGATCAGTAAACAGTTTATCATTCTTGAGGAATGGAATGATGTCAAAATCATGAATGACAAAAAACAAAACTTATGAACCAGGACAAACTTCCCAAAACATATTCCCGCCCATGACATCAATTGAATAACAAAAAAAGCGGACACTTTATGTGTCCGCCATAGTGATTCATGATAAGAAATCAGGATTCAGCAACTGCTCGATCTTTCTCTTTTCATGATGCAAAACTTCTTCATTCTTACAATACATCTGGAAGGTCAATGAATCAGTAAACTTAAAAACTTTATCTCCATCAGCAAAGAATAAATAATGATGATTTCTAACAGCCATCTTGCCCAGGATTGAAAAATCACCGATATGATCAATTTGATATCCCCTGCAGTTTTCAATCAAAGTGGACGTATGATCATACAATCCGTTACCTATTAGAAAAGACTTGTACGCTTTATAAGCGTCAGCAAACTCATCATCCATTATATCGTCCAGATGACATTCTCCCTCCCAGTCATTACTCAGAAAAGGCGTAACAATCGTTAGTTCGAAAGTTGATAGATAAGGAATTATCCATTGAAAAAATAGATCCTCCATATGGACCCACTGCTTTTTCGATAGTTTTATGTTTGAATACGGATTCTCGACTGAGTCAAAACCGAATGATTGATAAAACTCTTTTATGATAAGCATATTCTCCGGGAGACCAATCATGATTCGATGTTTATTATTCTTTTGGTGCTCCCAATCAAAAAACCGATATTCTGATAAGATTGTCAATAGCTTCGCTGTATGTATTTTCATTATATGTCCTGCCTCGTGTCATTCATTTCGCCTGTATCCTTTTTAATGAGCTGGCCCTCGTAAGTATACTGTCATCATCTATCCTAGCAAAACAAAAAAGACATCGTCAAAACGATGTCTTTTGCCATTACATATTTGTTGCTGTTTTCACTCGGTCACGAATGACAGTTACGCCAGTAGGGCGTTTCACCAAGATCTCTTTTCCTGGTTCGGCATCGAAATCCGCAATTGAAATCGAGTGAATGCCCCAGTTATCTGCGCCTAAATTATATTGATACATAGAACCATCACGATCATGTATCACAATTAATAGATTTTGTTTTTTTACAATTAATTCAGAACCGGGAATTCCATCTAAATCGACTCCCGGTGTGTCCTTATATAGCCCGATAGATGGTGAACCAAGGACTTGATAGAATCTTAAGTTATGTGTTTTATGATGCAAGACTTTTACGCCCTGTTTACCGCCATCAACTGCCAAAAATACTAAATCAGTGACACCATCTCCATCTGTATCAGTCACCTGATTTAAACCCCAGCTTGCTCCAATTAGGTATGTAAAGCTGAAGCCTCCTGATTTTGAATTTCAAGACGTTGTCCGAGGTTGTATGCCAGTTCATTGCTGCCGTCTCCGTCTAAATCCCAAGTTCCCATAAAACCTCTTATAGCTGCTTGTGAGCTTTTGGGAGACACCGTCATGCATAATATCAATAGTACAAGGGTGAAAATGCTGATCAACATCATTTTCTTCAGCGAATTCATACTTTTTCCTCTTTTGCTGAACAAGAATATTTTACAGTTTTTTCAATATAAACAACACTGAACATTTTCCTGTTTTCTCTACTAATAAATAGAAATGAAAGTAGAAATAGAGTGAGAGATATTTAGCACCTTTACAAACAAGTAAATGAAATTATATTTTTAAAATTTAAAAATTAAACATTATATTCTCTTAAATGGTATAATATCCGATAAAACTTTATTCATCTTTTATTATTGGAGGAAAATAAAATTGACAGGCAATTCTAACAAAGACAATTTGGGACAACAACAAAAATTGTCTAGAGGCCTTAAAAACAGGCATATACAATTAATGGCGATTGGGGGTGCAATCGGGACTGGTTTATTCTTAGGCTCAGGAAAATCCATCCACTTTGCGGGACCATCCATTTTATTTGCTTACTTGATCACCGGAGTATTTTGCTTTTTCATTATGCGTTCCCTCGGAGAACTGCTCTTATCAAATACGGGGTATCACTCTTTCGTTGATTTTGTAAGAGACTATTTAGGCAACATGGCAGCGTTTATCACTGGCTGGACCTACTGGTTCTGCTGGATTTCTCTCGCGATGGCTGATTTGACGGCGGTCGGGATTTATACGCAATATTGGCTGCCAGGTGTGCCTCAATGGCTGCCAGGTCTTCTTGCGCTGATCATCCTGCTGATCATGAATCTTGCCACCGTTAAACTTTTCGGAGAATTAGAATTCTGGTTTGCATTGATCAAAGTCATTGCCATACTGGCTCTTATCGTAACTGGTATTTTTTTGATTGCCAAAGGTTTTTCCACAGCTTCCGGCTCAGCCAGCCTCACGAATCTTTGGAACCACGGCGGCATGTTTCCAAATGGATGGCATGGATTTATCCTTTCATTCCAAATGGTTGTCTTCGCTTTTGTGGGAATTGAACTTGTTGGCCTGACAGCAGGTGAAACAGAAAATCCCCAAAAAGTAATCCCTAAAGCCATCAATCAAATCCCTGCCCGGATTTTACTTTTTTATGTCGGCGCACTTTTTGTCATTATGTGTATCTATCCTTGGAATGTTTTGAACCCAAATGAAAGCCCATTTGTTCAAGTCTTTTCTGTTGTAGGCATCGTTGCCGCTGCCAGTATAATCAATTTTGTTGTATTAACATCAGCTGCATCAGCAGCCAATAGCGCTTTATTCAGCACAAGCCGCATGGTCTATTCTCTTGCCAAGGATCATCACGCACCTGGATTGCTAAAGAAACTGACTTCATCTAAAGTTCCAAGCAATGCGCTGTTCTTTTCAACCATCGCCATTCTGATTGGCGTTAGCCTGAATTATATAATGCCAGAGCAAGTCTTCACACTGATTACCAGTGTTTCTACTATATGTTTCATTTTCATTTGGGGCATTACGGTGATTTGCCATCTGAAATATCGAAAAACAAGGCAGGATAATGCGAAAGAAAGCAAATTTAAAATGCCTTTTTACCCATTATCCAACTACTTAACACTCGCATTTCTCGCATTCATTCTTGTCGTATTGGCACTGGCGAATGATACACGTGTAGCTTTGTTTGTCACTCCGGTCTGGTTTATTTTATTGATTATTATGTATAAGGTACAGACCACCAGAGGAAGTAAAATGAAATAACAAAAAGACAAGGGATACACCCTCCCTTGTCTTTTTTGTATGCGCCGGACACTGCTTATATTTTGGGTCTCCAATAGTATTTTAGGCGACCAGCCAACAGAACCGAATCTTAATTCAAACCAGTTTTGATGCCAAAACCTACCAATATAATACCGGTTACTTTTTGAAACGCTTTCTGGAATTTCGAGTTTTTCATCCATTTTTTTGCGAAATCAATGATATAAACGAGAAACAGGAACCATAACACCGCTAACAAGGTTAGGATTGAAGCTAAAATGATGAGCTGCTGGTTTATATTCCCCTTCAGATTGATAAATTGGGGCATGATTGTAACATAAACCAAAACAGTTTTAGGATTGAGAATGTTACTAAGTGATCCTTGCATAAAGGAAGTCTTATAATAACGTTTCGGAGAATTTCCCGTGGTTGTTGCTTGGGATTGCATGTCATCTATAGAAAACATGCTTTTGGCAAAAAAACTTTTGATTCCTAAATAAATTAAGTATGCTGCTCCCAAATATTTGATTGTTGTAAAAAGAAAAACCGACTTTGCAATCACCACTGATAAACCTAAAATGGCGATAACCGTCCAAAAGGAAAGTCCTGTTGCCAATCCAAGAATGTTATAACGGCCAGCCTTTGCGCCGTATCTAAGGGTATTTTTCATAACAAGCATTGTATCTGCACCCGGTAAAATAACCATCATGGCAGCGATCGGTATGTATGTGAGTAAGCTGTGCATTTCTTCTCCCCCTTTAAAAAATCCCCACAACATATAGTGACTACAAAAGTAACTACTTATAAAATTGTATCAATGGGTTTGGAATAAATCAATATGGTTTGTTAAAATAGCGAGTACAAAGGCAACGACTGCTTTTTATATTGGAGGATGTATGAAGGAAAATATGTTAGACATTTTAAAAAATCTCAATTTTACCGAATATGAATCAAAAGCATATCTTGCTTTATTGCAAGATTCACCTTTAACAGGCTATGCCGTCGCCAAAAAATCCGGAGTGCCCCGTTCTAAAATTTATGAAGTCTTGGAAAGCCTTGTCATCAGAGGAGATGTTTTTGTAAGTCATGGAAATACGCCTCAGTATGTCCCTGTCCCCGCTAAAGAACTGATTAAAAACCGCCGGCTCAAAGCGGAAGAGCATTTTGACCAGGCTGAGAAATACTTTGAAAAATTCGAGCAGACTGCAAACGACCGGGAGAATATCTGGAATATCACCGGACGCAAAGAAATTCTTGAAAAGGTGAAGGCTTGTATTTTATCTGCCAAAAAAAGAATCCTCTTAGAAATATGGAAAGAGGATTTTGAAGAGATAGAATCAGAGCTAAAGCAGGCGGCAAATCAAGGTGTCATTGTCACCATTATTGCGTACGGAGACATCGTATCTGATTTTGCTACTGTTTACCTTCATGATATGAGCAGTGAAATTACAGAAGAGTATGACGGACGGTGGCTTGTCTATAGCGGAGATGATTCAGAAGTCGTAGCAGGTATCGTCTCTCTTGGCAACGACAGCCGTGCTGCATGGACAATGCATGTAGGATTAGTCATGCCTATTACTGAAGTGATCATTCATGATCTGTACCTCATGGAAATTTTGAAAAAACATAGAGGACTTTTAGAAGAAAGCTTTGGAAAAAACCTCATCCAGCTGCGCCGCAAATTTTCTATCCACTCAGATTTCAAAAAACATTATTTGGAATAGAACAATAGTACAAAAAACATGGCTTGTATCAACAAGCCATGTTTTTTTATGCATTCTTTCTACAAAGTTTTTAGGATCCTCCCTCTCTGATCATTTCTTTTAAAAAAATGCTATTCTGCGCAAACTATTTTTCAGCCTTCCGCGTCTATCCTAGGTAACAGCCTATGATATACGTATATACAAAAAGGAGCCCTTTATTGCAATGAAGAAAAAACAAACAATAAAAGCGTTGCTTGTCACGTGCATAACTAATCATAAACAAGATTTCTACCGGTTGGCTTTCAGTTATGTAAAAAATCAAGACGACGCATTAGATATTATTCAAGAATCTATAAAAAAAGCGCTGAGCTCAGTTGAAACGGTCAGAAACCCTGAAACGATAAAAAGCTGGTTTTATAAAATTTTAGTACGTACAGCTATTGATTTTTTGCGCAAACAAAAAAAGGTAAAAGTGATGGATGACGATACGTTAGAGTTTTTAAGCAACGGAAAAGAAGACCACTACAAGGACACTGATCTTCATGAAGCGCTTGACGAGTTGCCATACCGCTATAAAACCATTATTATTTTGCGTTTTTTTGAAGATCTCAAATTAGATGAAATTGCAGAAATAACAGGGGAAAACATTAATACCGTCAAAACGCGCCTATACAGAGCATTGAAGCTGATGCGCATTCAGTTGACGAAGGAGGATCTTTCTTAATGGATAAAAGATTGCAGCAATTAAGAGAAGAATATAAAAGTGTTCAGATTCCTAAAGAACTTGATATCATTGTTGAAAATGCCCTTCAGCAAGAAACAAAAAAGAAAAAAATCGTCATGTGGCCGACATCAGCAGCTGTTGCGGCGGCTATTTTATTCACTGCACTTGTAAACATCAACCCTGACGCAGCGCAAGCAATGTCGAAAATCCCTGTCATCGGTAAGATTGTCAAAGCCATCACTTTTATTGAGATTAAAGAAGAAAAAGATCAATCGAGCATCGATGTTAAAACACCTGCTCTATCCGGACTTTCTAATAAAGAGCTTGAAAACAGCATTAACCAGAAATACTTGAAAGAAAGCAAGCAGCTGTACAAGGAATTTATACAGGCCACATCCAAAAACAAAAAAGGACATCTCAGCATCTATAGTGATTACGAGACAGTAACAGACACGCCAGATCTACTCTCTATCCGGCGCGATATTGAAAAAATACAAGCATCTTCTTACACCCAAAGCCGTTATATCACAATTGACAAAAAAAATGATATCTTACTGACATTAAAAAGCTTATTCAAAGATGAGCGTTATATCAAAGCCATCAGCCAAAACATCAAAGAACAAATGAAACAGCAAATGAAGGAAGATCCAAATAAAATATATTGGCTCACTGATGAAGATGCAGAACCATTCAAAACGATTCTTCCTGATCAAACGTTTTACATTACCGAAGATCATAAACTTGTGATCTCATTTGATGAATATGAAGTCGCCCCCGGATATATGGGCGTTACCGAGTTTAAAATTCCAACCAGCGTCATATCAAGCTTGCTCGTGGGAGATCGTTATATTCGATAATAAAAAAACATCCAACTGACATGATGGATGTTTTCTATCTTCTCTATTTGAGGTCGTAATCTAGCTATCAAAAACAACGAGAATATCTGCATACTATTGGAGGAATACCCATGTATCACAAGACACAGCATCATCGATACATCCCTGGACTCGATGGCCTTCGGGCTTTTGCCGTCCTGTCAGTTATCGCATATCACCTAAACTTCAATTGGGCTAATGGCGGCTTCATTGGAGTCGATATCTTTTTTGTTTTATCCGGCTATTTAATTACATCCATTCTATTGCCGGTACATGGAAATGCTATCAGCCTTGATTTTCGGGACTTTTGGGTTCGCCGAATTCGGCGGCTCCTGCCAGCAGCTTACCTTATGATCTTTTCTGCTGTTATTTGGGTTGTATTGTTTGATAGGGAACTATTGCATACTGTACGCGGAGATGCCATTTCTTCTCTTTTTTATATAAGTAATTGGTGGTTTATTTTTCACAAGCTATCATATTTTGATAGTTTCGGTTCCCCATCACCTCTAAAAAACCTTTGGTCGCTGGCGATTGAAGAACAATTTTATATGATATGGCCGATGTTCCTTGTTGCTGGAATGTACATATTTAAAAGCCGCGCCAGATTGGCGGCCGCGGTGTCATTGCTGGCGCTTTGTTCAGCCGTGATGATGAGCTTTTTGTATGATCCCGGCGCAGATCCGAGCCGCGTGTATTACGGTACAGATACTCGTTCGTTTGAACTTCTCATCGGATGTGCCTTAGCATTGGTATGGCCGATGAAAAGGCTGTCTTCCAACAGGCTGCCAAACAAACTGAAGCACACTTTGCGTGCTACTGAACTTACGGCATTTTGTATATTAGTGCTGTGTGTCTATTTCACAGATGAATACGAGCCTTTTCTTTACAGAGGCGGCATGCTTTTGATTAGCATGGTCGCCGCAATCCTTATTGCATGTATTTGCCATCCGAGCAGCTTTTTAGGCAATCTGCTTTCATGGAGGCCGCTCCGTTGGCTTGGAACAAGGTCTTATGGTATTTATCTTTGGCACTATCCTGTTATTGTGTTGAGCACGCCAGTCCAAGAAATCGGAAACCCTGTTTTTTGGCATATCGTGCTAAAGGTCATTGCTACATTTATACTCGCAGAGTTTTCTTATCAGTGCATTGAGAAGCCGATAAGGACTCAGGGATTTAGATCCTTTTTCCGCCGTGTTTTTATACATAGAATCAAGGAATGGAAAACGACATCTGTCATCAGTAAAATGTCAATTGGTTTCATCATTATCGCTCTACTTATCTTTGCGGGAGGACTGTCTGGACTAGCCGGAGAGCAAAAGCACCCCACCAAGTGGACGTATAGCTCACAAGAAACAAACGCTCATACCAGCCAGACTTCTGAGGATAGTAAGAAAGCTGCAGCTGATAAAGACAAGGAAGACGATGCCGATCAAAAGACAACAGACTCCAATCAAGACCAAAAGGAGAACAAAGATAATAGACAAGAAGCTAATAAAAATAAAGACACGCAATCTCAGCAGGCGAAAGAACCCAAAGACTCTGATAAAGAAGTGTTAGCTATAGGAGATTCCGTCATGCTTGATATTGCCTCACACCTCCGTCAGTCACTTTCACATGTTACGATTGATGGAAAAGTGGGGAGGCAGATGTCTCAAGCTTTGGAGCTTACAAGGGAATACAAGTCTTTTAATCAGCCGAATAGAGCTGTCATTATTGAGCTGGGAACCAATGGCTACTTTACAAACAGCCAAATTGAACAATTGATTCAATCTTTCTCAAAAGCTCATATCTATCTTGTCAATACTAGAGTTCCCCGCCAATGGGAAAGCAAAGTAAATGAATCTTTGAAACAACAGGCCCACGCACATCAAAATGTTACGTTAGTTGACTGGCATACAGTGGCTCTTCAGCATCCAGAATACTTTACACCTGATGGCGTACACTTGGTTCCACAAGGGGCTAAAGCTTTGACTGGTCTTATTGTTCAGGCGATGGAATCGTTTTTGTAAAAAAAAGAAGCCCTATTTAAAAACATTGCTCATCTTTCTCTCATCATCCCCATTTTTTCAAACCAATTCTTATGTTTACATGTCGTTTACGTGAGGGTAAGCCAAAATAGAATGGAGGGATGATAGTGGCGGCTAATGAAGAACATGACATCAAAAAAGAACTGAAACGATACGAACTTTTTTTCAAAAAACGATATAAGATTCTTTATACAGTGAACGATTTTTCCATTGGTGCTTTGTTTCTCGTCGGGAGCTTTTTCTTTTTTTATGACCAGTTCAAGTCAGCAGGGATATGGCTGTTTGCGATTGGAAGCTTGCTGCTGTTAATCAGGCCCACGATTCGGCTGATTCATGACTTTCATTACCGAAAACATGTGGAACGCAAATTGAAACATCGATCTTCAACAGGTGGATCATCTTGAGGAATAGGTGGGTATAATATACCAAAAAAAACGATGCGCAAACTCAAAAACAAGACTTTTAGACTATTTATTTTTAAAAATAAGGTGAAAAACCTAAACTTTTGTCCCTGTTTGACGATATTAACAATAAGGCCGGCGCGATACTCCCTATAACATCCTTTTCAGTAGATTTCATTATCGTGCCGGTTTTCTCACATGCAAAGCAATCCCGCCATCTGATTGATGGCGGGATTTGATTTTTATTACATTCCTGTCCAAACGTCTTTTACATAGCGTTTTTGGTCTTGCAGCTTTTGCAGCCATAAGGAGGATTCTTCCTGACTTGCTCCTTTTTCAGCTTCATATGCCAGACGCAAAGTTTTCTCTACATCAGGAGCCATTTGCGATCCATCACCGCATACGTAAATGTGAGCCCCTTTTTCAATAAGTGATATCAGCTTCTGTGCATCTAGTTTGAGCAAGTGCTGGACATATCCTTTTGGTTCGTTTTCGACGCGTGAGTAGCACCTGCGGATGGTAACCAAACCATCCTGTTCCGCTTGATCCAACTCTTCTCTGTAAAGATCATCATGATCGGGTCGTCGGCAGCCAAAGTATAAAAGAGCTTCACCGAGCTCGCTTCCTTCCTTCTTCAAAACAGATCTTGCCTGAATAAAGCCCCTGAATGGCGCAATTCCTGTACCAGGCCCGACCATAATCATAGGCGTTTGAGGGTCATCTGGCATTTGGAATCCGGATTGAGGCGTTCGGATGAAACAGGCCGCTGCATCACCTGTATTCAGCTCTGCTAAATAATTAGAGGCGACGCCCCGGTATTCGCCTCGCCCGCTCCAGGCTGAAGCTTTAACAACGCCTACTGTCATGCTCACGATATTGGCGTTGACTTTCGGTGAGCTTGAAATGGAATAATATCTCGGTTTTAGTGATGGCAAAAGTGCTAAAAACCGCTCAAACGGCATTTCGCAGGCAGGGTAGTCCTCTAAAAGATCAAGCATGGTGAGACGTTTTGCCAGTACCCGCTCCTTATAAATGCCATCATCTGAAAGGAGCTGTTCCAGCTCTTTTTTATGCGGCGGACAGACTGTATAAGAAGCCAGCTCCCGCAGCTGAAGCCTTGAAGCCGGGTCCTGCAGCTCCACATAGGCCCCCAACAAATCCGTCACTTTGATTGGCCGATCCATCGGAAGATGAGCCATATGAGGGCCTCCGCTTATTTTTATCACATGATTGGACTGCAAATCGAATCGGCTGAGGACCCGCTGAACAAGCTTCTGGCTGTTTTTTGGCAGTATGCCGATATGATCGCCTTCTTTATATGTTTTGGCGTCAGGAATCTGCAATTCAATATGGCGGGTGGAACGCGGGCTATCAGCCGTCTGAAGCTCCCGGTTCTCTAAAACATTCCCTTCAAACGCGCCATATGCTTTGGCAAGCGGCGTTTCCGTCGCTTCACTGAGAAAAGTAATTGATAATGAGGGCCTGTCTTCTTTCTGAGATATTCCGTTTATATCAAATGCCTCCATCGTTTCCTTCCAGAAGCGGTTTTCCCACGACTCGCGCTGGCTTTCAAAATCATCGGCGGCATCGCCTTCCCCAATCGCTGTTAATCGTGATGCTCCCTTTGTTTTCATCATGTCATCTATGAGGCGGGGAATCCGCTGATACGTGCTGGCCCAGCTCCGGTTTCCGCAGCCGAATACCGCATAAGAAACACCTTTCAATTGTCCTTCCTCAAGCTCGTCCAGCCATTTTATAAAGCCGGCAGCATTATCAGGCGGCGCCCCATTATAGGAAGCCGTAACGATGACGACTGCGCCTTGTTCAGGAAGCTTGCCAATATAATCATCGAGCGAAGCCGTTTCGGCTGTAAAGCCCATCTGGCGTCCGTAAGCAGCCAGTTCACCGGCTATTCCTTCCGCTGTCCCAAGATTTGAACCGTACAGAACGAGTAATGGTGTGCCATGTTTAGGTTGTGTTTCTTTTGGCTTCGTTTCTGTTTTGATGTCAGCCTGTTCTCTTCTCTGTACATTGATTGCAGCTGTTTTCCGCGGTTTCACAGTAATCTTAAAGTCATCCGGTTTGATCGTTAATGCCTCTTTGATTTTCAGTTCGTATCCAGTATGGTTCATCAAATCAAAATGCTTTAATACAAGACCGAGAACCATTGTCGCTTCTTGGAGAGCAAACTGCATGCCGATACAAGCGCGCTGCCCGTTTCCAAACGGCTTATACGCATGGTGAGGAATACGCGAAGGGTCTTCAAACCGTTCCGGACGAAAATCTTCTGCATCCTCGCCCCAAACATTTTGGTCCCTGTGCAGTTTTGGAATCAAAACGGTGACAGGCTGCCCTTTGCTGATTGGGTATTCTCCGCCTAGAACAGTATCTTCCTTGGCATAGAGAGAAAATGCCGGAGCTGTTGGATACAGCCTGAGTGTTTCATTTAAAACCATCCGTATGTATTTCAGCTGCTGGATTTGTTTATAATCTGGCGTGTCATCAACTAACACACGATCCGTTTCCTCTTGCGCTTTTTTCAGTTTTTCCGGATGTGTAAGTAGACAGTAAATCGCAAAGGAAAGCAAACCGCTTGTTGTTTCATGCCCTGCAATTAAAAATGTGATGATTTGGTATCGAATGTTTTCATCATCAAGCGTTTCACCTGTTACAGGATCTTTTGCATAAAGCATGAGTGATAGAAGATCTTTAATGTTTTCATCCGGATTCGCTTTTCGCTCCGCTATCATTCTATCAACAAGGGAGTTCATGACTTCTATATCCTTCTGAAACTGCAGCTTCGTTTTGACCATCATCTTATCTTGCAGGCCCAGTCTTTTTGATTGATTCATCGCCTCTTTTAAGGCACGAAGCATACTGGTAATAAACGGATGCTGTGAATCACGGTAAAAGCTGTTGAAACGATAGTTAAACCCGCATAACCCAATCGTATCAAGTGTCAGACGGGTCATGTCGTCCGCTACATCAATTTCTTCATTAGGATTAAGCCGGCTCCATTTTTGAATCAGTTGGGATGCGATATCCAGCATCATAGAATGATAGCCTTTCATCGCCTTTTGACTGAAGCTCGGAAGCAAAATGCGGTGGGCTTTTTGCCAGTTCGGTTCGTGCGTCCAGCTTGTAAATAAGCCGTCTCCGCCGAACTCGCGCACCTTTAGCAAGCCTTTGCCAAGGTTTTTGTCAAAGCGGCTTTCATCACACACTTCAGCCACGAGATTGTGACCGGATACAAAAACACTGGACACCCCTGGAAAATCGAAACGGAAAATCGGACCCAATTCATCAGCGATCCGCCATAAGGATTGAGACAGCTGCTCTTTTTCCAGATGCGGAAGATTTTTCAAAGGTCCGTATGTTTTGGGCTGAGGTATTGCGCTTGCCTGTTTCATTAATACATCTTCCTTTCCTATTTTTGTGATGAATGAAGCTTAATGGCGTCCCAGCAGCATTGTTCCAATTCAGTAATTAAATCCATGTCCATCTCTATATCACCCGTTTGGACGAGCTGATATATCTTGAGAAATGCCCCTAACACAATCGCAATTAACACATTAGAGGGCAAGCTGCGAATTACACCTTCTGCTTTTCCCTTGTTAAAATAGTCATTAAGCATATGTGTCAGATTTTCTATCATTTTTCTGCTTGCGTCATTTAAGTAATGAGCGTCTTTCTTCGTTTCAAGAAAAAAAAGCGCATAGTCACTCTCTTTCGTAAATTGAACGAGACAGCAAAATACGTGGTGGAAGCCTTCTCTGACAGGCAATTCCGAAAAATCTTGCTTCAGTTTTTCCGTAAAGCGCTGGATGCTTTCTTGAAACAAGATGTTGACGAGTGTTTCTTTGCTGTCAAAATAGCGGTAGATCGTTCCTGTTCCCACATGAGCTCGTTCAGCTATCATAGGGATAGTGGTAGCATTAAATCCCCTTTCTGTAAAAAGTGAGACCGCCGCTTTCATAATCATGTCGTGTTTACTGCTCGATGCGGATAACATGTAATCTTAAAACCTCCGATTTTTCGCGGAATGAATATTCATTCCGTTTGTTCATAATGAATGTCCGATCTGTCTGAATCACCTCTTTACCCTTTCTTCTGTTATCAGTTTATAGGAAAAAAACTTTTTTTAATATAAAGTATATGCAAAAAATAAAAAATTAAGAAAATATACCCAAATCCCCAAAAAAGGCTCTGGATATATTTCCCGAGAAATGATTTTATTTAACAGCCACAATGCAAAGACAGGAATCACGCCTGATGACAGAAAGATCCCTGAAATGCTGGTCTTTCAGCAGTTGAATATACATTTTCTCTTTTTCACCGGTATTTGCATCAATACTGATGTAAAATCGGCCGTCAATTTGAAGCACCCGGTAAATTTCTCTTAATGCAAGCCTCATATCAGTGCAGCTCTGAACCGTATGTAAGGAAAACACTTTATTAAAGGTACGGTCATCAAAAGGAATGTTCTCAGGATAGCCATGAAAAATCTCCCCTTTCCCCATTTTCTTTCGATTCGCGCGTGATATTTGCCTTACCTTTCGCTTTGAAGGGTCAATGCTTTTGAAGCTTCCCTTTTCCAGTTTCTCGGTTATGTTCTTAAAAACAGTGCCATTTCCGATTCCAATTTCTAAAATTCTGTCATTTTCTTGTATGTCTATAGAGTCTATCATCATATGCTCAATTGTTTTGGTTTGCTTATATTTCCGAGAAAATAATTTCAAAAGATTCGATCGGTTATAGAGTCTATTTTCTAGCATTATAAACACCTGCTTTTGGTTTCCTATGTTCATTTATTATATTAATAAAATAAACATCGCCTTCATTTCTAAATGGGAATGAAGATACCAACTAGACGGCAATGTGTTTAAAAATGTTTCAACAGAACTTAACTTTTTCATTTTTTTCCGCAAAAAAAGGCAGAAAACAAAATGTTTTCTGCCCTCTTTCTAATGCCAATGATAAGGGAATACATACAGCCTTTGCTGCTGCATGGCCATCAGCCTCTGCTGACGGAATGGATTTCCATAACCATGTTTGAAGGAATGCGGCATTGACGCATAACCATGGCCTATCGACGGCAGCCTTTTTTGATAATCGTTCATCATGCCATCACCTGCCTTACCGTAACGTTGATTTATCATATGCAGGCCGACATTTTCTTGACAGCTGTTTCGCTAAACTTGATCCTTCTCCATCGTATAATGCATCAATAATTCCATTCTAAGCATATGTCATCTCCCCCTTCAGTTTTTTCATTGCTTTTAGCGCCAGTTTGTTAAATAAAGATGCTTTAACTGAGACTCTTTCATTTCATCGTAAATCTGCTCAATCTGCTGTTCTCGTTCGAATTCCTCCGGGCTTTTAAACCGTTTGTTAATCGTTAACGTTAAAAAGAATAGGTTAATCGTCATATCGCTCACCCCCTTTCAAAGTCCGCTTCAAGCGAAATAACCCGCGGCATCATTCCTTCTGCCGCGGGCAAATAAAAACCGCAGACAAAAGAAGACACCAAACTAATGCCTCTACTGCCTGCGGGGAGTTGCGTATGTCCGACTAATCCGAATTTAATGCGTGCGATAAGCATCGGTTAAGGAAGGACACGAACTCTTCCACAGGCTGAATAAACCATGAACTTTTACTTGTGTATCACGTACAGGTTGACGTCGTTGTCTCATTGTCATTTTGTTCAGCCTCCTTTGCTTTTTTCTTACTTTGTAAGTATATCCACCAAATTCCATTTTGTAAACATCTTTTTCTAAAAATGGACAGAAATTGTGCAAATCATCGAATAGATTTGTCCTTTGGTCATGACACCTGCTTCATTTCATTTCTGGAGCGGTCTTTCTTATGATATGCGATAAAATAAATGAGACCGACAAATACCGCTCCGCCGATGACATTGCCGATAAAAGCAGGAATGATGTTTCCGATAAACTGCCCCCACGTGAACGAGCCAGCAAAAATGGCAGCGGGAATCACAAACATGTTGGCGACAACGTGCTGAAATCCGATTGCCACAAAAGCCATAATGGGGAACCAGATGCCAAGGATTTTTCCTGCTGCGTCTTGGGCGCCGAAAGAAAGCCACACCGCAAGACATACAAGCCAGTTACAGCCGATGCCGGAAATGAGAACCTTGCCGAAGCTCATATCAAGCTTTCCTTGCGCAACTGCGATCGTTTTTTCTAAATAAGGACCCGTTTCAGTCAGTCCAACCAAATGCCCGAAAAAGTAAGCAACAAACAATGCGCCAATTAAGTTCATAATCGTGACGATTCCCCAGTTAACCGCCAATTCTTTAACAGATATTTTTCTCGAAAATAAAGCCATCGCAACTGACATCATATTTCCTGTGATCAGTTCAGCGCCAGCGAGAACCACAAGTATCAGGCCGACGGGAAATACTGCAGCCCCAATCAAGCTGGACAGGCTTCCCCATTCTTTCGGAAGGTCGCCGATTACCCTGATATCAAGCAAATACCCGAGCGCGATAAATGCGCCTCCTAAAAAACCCAGCACAAGCAGCGATGGCAGAGGAAGCTTTATTTTTTTCACCCCTGCTTCAATTGCTGCATCCGTTATTTCATCCGGTTTCCGAAAAGCCATACTAAAACGCCTCCATTGTTTCTTCTTTTCTTACAGTTATGGCAGAAAGGCATTAAAAAAGGCAGCACTCAAATAACCTGTGTGAAACCAGGCGTTTGAATGCTGCCTAACTTGTATGCATACCCATACAACAATATCAAGCAGAATGTAAGATATTGAAAGAGAATGTATACAGTTCGTGCATACATTCCATTGCTTTAAGCCTTCTATAACTGTAGCAACATCATATCAAATGTGACAAATTTGTGTCAATGACAAATATGCTAGCTTTGCAGAGCTTCTTTTTGATCATCTATTTTTCGATCAAAGACAAACACAGATATTGCGATATTTTCCTCAATTTTTATATCAGAAAACAAATGGACAAGCTTAGCCCCGATCAGCTCCTCCATTCCTTCCGGCGTTTGTTTGGAATAAAGATCTTGAATCAGGCTTGTCCGGGCCGCATGTACCATTTCTCTTCCTTCAGGTGTGCGGGCGATAAACTGCTCGCTTGCACTCAGATTTCCGTACAGTGTTGAGACTGCCATGTTTTCAACAAATACAGTATGAATCCTTTCAGGCCCTTTTCCAAACAATTCTTTGCGAAGTTTTCGAATAATATCATTGAACTCATGAATTTTTTTAGACATGCTAATTACCCCTTCCGATATTGCCTCATAAGGCTTTTCCCGGTCCCCCTCAGGACATTTCACTTGGTTAAAATTTTCCTGCTATATTGTATTATAATAAATATCACATTATAATAAAAGCAGTGTGATGGATTTGTAATAAGATCTTGTTATGAGTCTATCGTTTTATAAAAATCAAGGATTGGTCTGTTAGTAAGACTTGCTAGTGAACTATTCCGCCATGTGTGTTTACACCTTCTTAGAGTTAAGGACAGGTGTATCTATACATGGCTTTTTTTGACTTCTTGAAAGAAAGATGGAGGGGAATATGAATATGATGGACGTTAAGTCGATCAGTGTCCGTGTTGACGGAACAGAAATTCAAGCACGAGCAGGGGCCACAATTTTAGACATTTTAAATGAAAACGGGATTGAGTACCCGCAGATTTGCCACGTTCCAGAGGTAGACCCAATTCAAACTTGTGATACTTGTATTGTAGAGGCAAACGGCAAGCTGGTTCGTTCATGTTCTACTGTTGCAGAAAATGGAATGTCAATTGACCTTTCGGGCAATCGGGTGAAAGAAGCGCAAACCGAAGCGATGGACCGCCTTCTTGAAAATCATTTGCTGTATTGTACGGTTTGCGATAACAACAATGGGAACTGCACGCTGCATAACACAGCGGAAATGATGGGTATCGAGCATCAAAAATACCCATACACGCCAAAAGAAGATCCGTCTTGCGCGGTTGATATGTCTCACCCGTTTTACCGCTATGATCCAAACCAATGTATTGCCTGCGGCCAGTGTGTTGAGGTATGTCAAAACCTTCAAGTAAATGAAACACTCTCAATCGACTGGGAACGCGAACGTCCTCGCGTGATTTGGGATGAGGGAGTTCCGATCAATGAATCTTCTTGTGTCAGCTGCGGCCAGTGTGTCACAGTATGCCCATGTAATGCGCTGATGGAAAAATCAATGCTCGGGCAAGCCGGCTTTATGACAGGCATCAAAGAGGATGTCATGGAGCCGATGATTGACCTCGTGAAAAACGTTGAACCTGGGTACGGCAGCATTTTTGCCATTTCTGAAGTCGAAGCGGCAATGCGTGAAACGAGAACGAAAAAAACCAAAACTGTATGTACGTTCTGCGGTGTCGGATGTTCTTTTGAAGTATGGACAAAAGGACGGGATATTTTGAAAATACAGCCTGTTTCTGACGCTCCGGTTAACGCGATTTCTACATGTGTCAAAGGGAAATTCGGCTGGGATTTCGTCAACTCTGAAGAGCGGATCACAAAGCCTTTAATCCGTAAAAACGGGGCTTTTGTTGAATCTTCTTGGGAAGAAGCCCTCGATCTTGTCGCAAGCAGATTAGGATCGATTAAAGAGCAGTTCGGCAATGGATCTGTCGGGTTTATTTCTTCTTCTAAGATTACGAATGAAGAAAACTATGTCATTCAAAAATTAGCGCGTCAGGTATTTGAAACAAACAATGTCGATAACTGCTCACGCTACTGCCAGTCCCCTGCTACAGACGGATTGTTCCGCACTGTCGGCATGGGCGGTGACGCCGGCACGATTAAAGATATTGCCAAAGCCGGTCTCGTCATCATTGTCGGCGCCAATCCGGCAGAAGGACACCCTGTGCTAGCAACACGTGTCAAACGGGCGCACAAGCTCCACGGCCAAAAACTGATTGTTGCCGACCTGCGTAAAAATGAGATGGCTGAGCGGTCTGATCTGTTCATCAGCCCTAAACAAGGCACAGACCAAGTTTGGCTGATGGCTGTTACGAAATATATGATCGACCAAGGCTGGCACGATCAGGCGTTTATTGATGAGAACGTGAATTACTTTGAAGATTATAAAGAAACGCTTAAAACCTATACGCTTGATTATGCAGAACGCATCACAGGCCTTTCTAAAGAAAACATCATTCGAATTGCCGAAATGATTCGTGACGCTGACGGCACTTGTGTCCTTTGGGGGATGGGTGTCACACAAAATACAGGCGGTTCTGATACGTCAGCAGCAATTTCAAACCTGCTTCTCGCTACTGGCAACTATCGCCGTCCGGGTGCCGGCGCTTATCCTCTGCGCGGACATAATAACGTTCAAGGCGCTTGCGATATGGGAACATTGCCAGGCTGGCTGCCGGGATATCAGCATATTACAGATGATAATGCCCGCGCTAAATTTGAAGAGGCTTATGGTGTCACGATTGACGGAAAGCCTGGTTTAGATAATATTCAAATGCTTCATTCCATTGAAGAAGGAAAAATGAAAGCGATGTATCTTGTTGGCGAGGATATGGCACTTGTCGATTCAAACGCGAACCACGTACATGATATTTTATCAAGCCTTGATTTCTTCGTGGTTCAGGATATCTTCTTGTCAAGAACAGCTCAATATGCCGATGTCGTCTTGCCAGCTACTCCTTCACTTGAGAAAGACGGAACATTTACCAATACAGAACGCCGTGTGCAGCGATTATATCAGGCGCTTCCGACGCTTGGTGACGCGAAACCGGACTGGTGGATTATTCAAGAGGTGGCAAACCGCTTAGGAGCGAACTGGAATTACAGCCATCCAAGTGACATTTTCTCAGAAATGGCGAGCCTTTCTCCTCTGTTTGGCAAAGCAAGCTATGAGGTGCTTGAAGGCTGGAACAGCTTCCTATGGGGCAGCTACTCAGGTGAAAGCACACCGCTTCTGTATGAAGACGGATTTAATTTCCCTGATAAAAAAGCCCGTTTTGCCCTTTCTGATTGGACTGAGCCAGCGGCATTTCCGGAAGAATATGATCTTCATATCAATAACGGCCGGATGCTGGAGCATTTCCACGAAGGAAACATGACAAATAAATCGAAAGGCATTCAAGCAAAAGTGCCGAATGTATTTGTTGAAATCTCGCCTGAGCTTGCACAGGAGCGAGGTGTTTGTGACGGTTCGCTTGTACGGCTCGTTTCTCCGTTCGGAGCAGTCAAATTAAACGCACTGATCACAGACCGTGTGCGGAAAAATGAACTCTATCTGCCAATGAACTCAACAGACAAGGAGTCAGCGATTAACTTCCTGACAGGGCCTGCAGCTGATAAACGGACGAACACGCCTGCTTATAAACAGACAAAGGTCCGCATGGAGGTGCTTGGAGGCTGCGAAACAGCACCGCTTCCGAAAACAAATCCGCGCAACAAAAAACGGCACCCGCAAAACGGGGTGGAAGCAGAAAGAAAATGGAACCGTCCGGGCTATGTCCATCTGACTGATTAAATGAAAGGGGGAATACGAATGGCCACTCCTATTACGACGATCAAAAAAGAAACAAAAACAGCAGAGCAAATGAAGCTTGAAAAAATTGAAGAGCTGAAAGAGCTGCTGGCGGAAAATGAGGATGCTGTCTCTAAAACGATGACGTTAATGAATGAACTCAATGAACTTGGGATATTTGACGCGGCAACAAGCATGCTGAGAGCGAAGGAAGACATTGCCAAAATAGCGCTTGGCCAGGTTTCGCGTGAGCCTGTCACCAATCTCATCAACACGATGATGGCTGCCGGAGGCGCATTGACAAAAGCAGATCCTCAGTTTACTGGAAAGCTCATAGAAAGCGTGATGGCAGGAACTGAACAGGCGCAAAGCTTTTTAAAAGAAGACAAGAAAGTCGGAATTCTTGACCTTTTAAAAGCAATGAACGATCCTGATATCAACAGAGCCGTCGGCTTCGGCCTTCAGTTTTTAAAAGGCATGGGAAAAGAACTGCAAGAAAAATAACAAAAAAACAGCCATCGCTGAGTTGATGGCTGTTTTTTATTTGTCGGCTTCTTCCAAACGCTTCTTGTAAACCAATGAACGATCAGCGCAAAAGAAAGCACCTGCTAAAAATACGCAATCCGCTAAAAACATCATCGATTTCTGGCCTAACGTTAAGCCCTGATCGGGAAGAACTGCGCCTATATATATAAAAGTGCTGACTGCAAGCAATGTAAAAGCAAAATGCTTGTAGCCTTCTTTTAAAGATTTCATTCTATTTTTATTCAAAAGAATCACCTGCCAGATTCATAGTATACGACTATTATAATATAATCTGGCAGCTTACAGAGAAAGTAATTCTATCCATTTGTTATATATTTGCAAGCGCCTGCTTGATATCTTCCAGCAAATCTTCCGCATCTTCAATTCCTACAGAAATTCTGATCAATCCGTCCGTAATGCCTAGTTCAAGCCGGCGCTCTCTCGGAATAGAGGCATGTGTCATTCTTGCAGGAACAGAAATTAAGCTTTCTACCGCGCCCAGGCTTTCAGCAATGGTAAACAGTTTCAGATTCCCTAAAAACGCATCAACCCGCTCTTCACTCCCGATATCAAAGGAGATCATGCCGCCGAAGCCAGACCCTTGTGTTTTTGCGAGCTCATGTCCGGGGTGATTTGAAGAACCAGGATAATATAACGTTTGGACACCAGGATGATTCTCAAGAAAACTTGCGATCTTCCGCGCATTTTGATCGATCGCTTCCATTCTGAGTCCCAATGTTTTAATTCCTCTCATTAACAGCCAGGAATCTTGAGGGCCAAGGACGCCGCCTGTGGAGTTTTGCACAAAATGCAGCTCTTCTCCAAGCTCTTTCGAAGCTGTCACAACTAAACCGCCGACGACGTCACTG
Source organism: Bacillus rugosus (assembly GCF_023238245.1). NCBI lineage: Bacteria > Bacillati > Bacillota > Bacilli > Caryophanales > Bacillaceae > Bacillus > Bacillus rugosus. The sequence continues at coordinate 2,667,363 of NZ_CP096590.1, forward strand.
TGTCCGCCAAGATATTTTGTCGCACTGTGAAGCACGATATTAGCTCCTAAAGTAAGCGGCTGCTGGAAATAAGGAGTGTTAAAGGTATTGTCTACGATAAGCAGAACACCTGCTTTTTTTGCAATATCAGCCATGAGCGACAAATCGGTGATTTTGAGCAGCGGGTTTGTCGGTGTCTCAATATATATAGCTTTTGTGTTAGGACGAATCGCTTTTTCAACTTCTTCTCTGCTGCTTGTATCGACAAATGTTGATTCAATGCCAAGACGATTAAGTACCTTTGTCATCACGCGGTAAGTTCCGCCGTACACATCATCAGTCAACACGACATGATCTCCGCTGTTAAACAGCATCATAACCGCTGTAATAGCAGCCATTCCAGAACTGAACGCATAGCCTGCTTCCCCGCCTTCCAGTTCTGTCACAAGTGCTTCGAGAGCGGTTCTAGTCGGATTGGCCGTTCTTGAATACTCATAGCCGGTATGCTGCCCTGCTTTCGGCTGCTTGTACGTGCTAACTTGATAAATAGGCACGGACACTGCTCCTGTTTTCTCATCACCTGTGATTCCGCCATGAATCATCAATGTTTTTTTCTTCATATTAGATGCCTCCTTCGTATATTTGTTTGCTGATATATCGATCACTGCTGTCAGGAAATACGGTGACAATGTTTGTTCCTGCGGATGCTTTTTTCGCTTCCTCCAATGCTGCATAAAGCGCTGCACCTGAAGAGCTTCCGATCAGCAGACCTTCTTTTTCTGCCGCTTCTTTCACAAGTCTAAACGCATTCTCATCTGTTACGGTGTAGATCTCATCAAAATGGCTCTCATTCATATAATCGGGGATGAACTCCATGCCGATGCCTTCTGTTCTATGAGCATGTGGCTCTCCTCCGTTTAAAATAGAGCCCTCCGGTTCGACAATCACTGTTTTGACTGCTGGATTTTTTTCTTTTAAGAAGGAAGCAGTTCCTGCGAATGTGCCTCCTGATCCTGCCCCTGCGACGAACGTATGAATATTGCCGTTAAGCGCTTCCCATATTTCAGGTCCAAGCGTCTTATAGTAAGTCGATGGATTTACTCGGTTTTTAAATTGCAAAACACAATAAGAATTTTCAATTTCTATCTCCAGCTGAACGGCTTTTTGAATGGCTCCCTGCATTCCGTCTTGACGCGGTGTATGAATGATTGAAGCTCCAAGCGCTTGCATAATTTGCTGTTTCTCTGTGCTGAAATGTTCAGGGACACAGAAAATCGCTTGTAACCCATATTTTCTGGCACTCAGCGCTAGACCGATCCCAGTATTGCCTGCCGTGGCTTCTATAATCACTCCGCCGGGCTTCACCTTGCCTGACTCCAGCGCGTCACGAATCAGCATATCTCCCAGTCTGTCTTTAATGCTTCCGCCGGGATTCATCATTTCAAGCTTGGCATACACTGCGACTCCTTCAGGAACATCGAAGTTCTTCAGGCGGAGAAGCGGTGTGTTTCCAATCAGCTCGGTAATATCCGTAATAACCGTCATATATGTCCTCCTCCTTGATAGAGGTTGTTTTTAGGGAAAACGGAGGAGAACTCTCCCCCCGTTTTAATGAATTCGTTTGATCACTTTTAACACAAGCTCTGTTGAATTGACAGCCGCCTGCTCTAAAAATTGGTCAAATGATACATGTGATTCTTTTCCTGCGATATCAGATAACGCTCTGATGACGACAAACGGCGTTTTAAATTGATGGCACACTTGAGCCACTGCCGCAGCTTCCATTTCAACCGCATACAGATCAGAAAATCTCGCACGCACCTCTTCAACCCGCTTCGGATCGTTCATGAAAGAATCGCCTGTTGCGATCGTCCCTTTTGCAACCTGAATGCCGTCTAGTTCAGAAATCGATTCTTCAGTGATGCTGATCAGCTTTTCATCTGCCGCATAAGCAGCCGGAAGACCCGGAACCTGGCCGTATTCATAGTCAAAGGCTGTTACATCTACGTCATGGTGGCGAACGTCAGTAGAAATAACGACATCTCCTACATTCAGTGTATGATGAAATCCGCCCGCTGAGCCTGTGTTAATCACATAATCAGGCTTGTAACGGTCAAGCAAAAGTGTTGTGCTGATGGCAGCATTTACTTTTCCAATTCCTGATTTTAAAAGAATCACTTCAGTTCCTTCATATTCGCCTGTGGTAAATTCACAGTGTGCGATTGTTTCTGTTTTTGCATGTTCAAGTTTGCTTCTTAGGATGGTAACTTCCTCTTCCATTGCTCCGATGACTGCTAGTTTCATCTATTCACATTCCCTTCACTTTACCGTTTGATCGCCTCCATTATCCACACGAAGTCGTTTTGCTGAGTGAATTGGACTGCAAAACCTTCAGCTGTAAACATCTCTTTCAACGCATCCAATGTGGGATAATGCTCCGTCTCTAAATCATTTGCCAGCTGATAGAAGCCTTGAGAACGGGCTTTATCAATAGCCTGTTGATATGCTTGCACATCTTCAAAGACGGTATCGGCAAACACTATTCTATCATGCAAGTGAAGGTATTTGCCATATTGCTTTATGGCAGCCCGCTTTTCTTCGTCAGTCAAATGATGAAAAGCATATGAACTGACAATTGTGTCAGCATAAAATGGCGGCTCGGGAAATGTCAGGAAGTCTCCGTCAACGATTTCCGCCCTGCCTGACAGCTTGTCAGAAGCCAATTTGCGCATTGCGGGAGACGGTTCAATTCCAAATACAGATTTACCCGCCTCCAGCAGCTTGGCTGTTAAATTCCCCGTCCCCGGGCCAAATTCTAACACATGCGTTCCAGATTTGCTGACGATGGCATCAAGGATATTATCGTAGCCTCTGAACGCTTCTTTATACTGAATATCAAAGCCTTGTACTGTTTGATCATAAGTTGCTGCCCAATCTTCAAAGAGAGGGATAAATTCACGTCCCATATTTGTCACACTCCATATTTTATAATTCCTATAAGCATACTATGAATTAATGATGGAACAGTTCCTATAATACCACATCTTCTGGAAAGCAGGTACTAAAACACTTTGTGTATTTTATGCCATCTATATTGCGCGTTACCCGCAAAAAAGCTTATACTTCATATGACTTGTGAAAGCTGGAGGGTCGAGACATGAATTTTCAATTAGATTTGATAAAAGACAAAGTTGAATTTTTCGAAGCGGCTTCATTGCAGGAGCTTGAAAAGAAAATCAATACACAAATTGAAAACAATAAAGCCATCATGCTCCGGGTGAAATCTGTTTCACACCAAACCGCTGTGGCAGACGGAAGAATATTGTACAGCGCGGTTGTTCATTTCGCAGCTGAAGCTTAAAACAAAAGCAGCCGGTTCTACACCGGCTGCTTTTGTTTATTTTAGTTTTTCTACTTTTGTCGGCTTCCAGCCTTTTTCATCAACCCATGTAATCGTGACTTGATATTTATCCCCAGTCGTCTTATCTAAAATCTTGCCTTTGGCATCCTGAGGGCTGCCGTTGTTTCCGAGCCAGAGCACCGTCATGTGATCTGTTGAGACACCGGTTGCATATGAAATGGCTTTTAGCATCTCAGCCCAGTCTTGTGAACTTGAGTCATAGGTGGCGGCATGCTCGCCCGTCTGCTCAGTTCCGACTGCTTTCCAGTCAGGGTTTTCATACGTTTTTTCCACGTCGCTTGATGAGCCGCCTTCAGTAACTTTTGCATCTTTAAGCGGGTCATCTGAATCTGAGTTTGAGTCTGAATCAGAATCATCACTTTTAGAAGAATCATCTTTTTTAGAATCTGATTCTGAGTCAGAAGACTTCTCAGAATCCTTTTCGCTGTCAGATGTATCTTTCTTGCTGTCTTTTATATCCTCGTCCGATTTCTTTTCAGTCTTTCCTGAAGCCGGAGATTCCTGTTTTTGCGCTGTTTCAGAATCCTTGCTGACATCTTTGCTAGAAGGACTGTTAATGAAGAGATTAGCTGCTACTACGACGATTAGTATGGATACGATTGCAATTAAAATGTTAAGCACTAAATTAGCTTTCCTGCGCTTATCACGGTTTTCATAACGAGATTGATTATTGCTCAATAATTCTGCACTCCTTTATCCCTCTTGGCTCAGCATATATTTTACCATGTGCTGAGAAGTTGTTCTATTTCTGATTGATTTCAATTTCGTGTACTTTTTTAACAATATCATAAAACACTGAATTTGTCAGAGCCTTATCCCCCGGCGTGTCCATGTGTAAAACGACAAGAGCGTATTTCGGCTTATCAGCAGGAAAATATCCGGCAAACCATTTTTCATAGAGCGTTTCTTTTTCTTTTGAAAGCTTGCCTGTCTGGGCTGTGCCTGACTTCCCTGCTACAGTATACGGAAGATCCTGAAACCTTCTGCCCGTTCCGGAAGGAGATTCCACCACCCGCCGCAGCATTTTTTGAAGCTGCTGTGCCGTGTATTTATCTATCGTTTCTCCTTTGAGCTTCTGATCTTTAAACTTAACGAGTGTTGTGCCGTTTTTATATTCAATTTGTTCAGTGATTTTCACCTGCCGCTTTTCTCCGCCGCGAGCGATTGTCGCCATCATATTGGCTACCTCGAGCGGCGTTACCTTTACATTTTTCTGCCCGATCGCTGTTTGCGCAATGGCTTTTTTGACTGATTTGTCTTTTTCATCCCCCCAAATCACGCCGCTTTTTTCGTTATACAACTGGCGGAAATCTGTTTCGTGATACAGTTTTCCTTCCCAGCCTGCCCGATCAGTCAGAGCCAGCTTTCCGGACATGTCTTCAATAACCGAGCTGTCTTTTTTCATTAATTGTTCTGCAAGACTCGTAAATGTGTAATTGCAGCTTTGGGCAAAACTTTCATCAAAAGACAAGGTTCCTTTGTCATCGCCCGGTTCCCCGTACAGGTTTAAATTGCAATTAAAGGTTTGGCTCGGCTTCACCGTATCATTTTCGATCGCAGCTGCGGCAATGACTGTTTTAAAAACAGAACCGGGATAGATTGGCGTCAGCATATAATTTTGAAGCGTGTTTTGCCTTGAGACATCGGCATCCGGTTTGCTTACAATGCCCAGAACACTGCTATTTTCGATGTCCAGCAGCACAGCTCCTCCTTTTTTCAGCCCCTGTTCATCCACTACCTCCTCCATCGCTTTTTGAATGCTTTGATCGATCGTTGTTTTGATCTGGAGCGGATAAAACGTATTGGCTTCAGCTGTATATTTGACGTCCATGCCAAACAAAGGGTTTCCTTTTCCGTCCACATGATATAAAAGCTTTGTGTCTTGTTCCGGAAGCAAAAACTCATCAAATGTCCGTTCTAAACCGGTCGTCCCGATTTCTGTTGTAATCGGAAGGTTCTCCTTATCAGGATATTTCTTCCGGAGAAGCGCCGGATCTTGATTCGTGCTCCCTATCGTATGTGAAGCAAGGCTGGGCTTGTCTTCATTCTCCATATATACGCCGTAAATGCCGGGATATTTCAAAGAATTGATTTTTGTGATAGATTGTTTCGAAAGTGTTTTGATTTTCTTTTGTTGCAAAATGACCGGTTTTTTCGCCTTTGCAAGTGTCTGGTGCAGTTCATCTTCAGACATGCCAAGGATGTCCGCAACTTTTTTGATCGGCCAATCCTGCGTCAGCAGAAAAGGGAACAAAACAACCGCAGGCTCGCTTTTGCCGGTCAGCGCCTGCCCGTTTCGATCTAAAAAGGAGCCTCTTCCGTCAGAAATGAGCACTTCCTCCGTCCGCTGTTTTACACTTTCTTGGATCAAATTGATTTTCTTTTTAGAAAATGATTCTGTGAAAAACAGCTGGATTTCCGCCAGTCGCAGCAGAAGCAGAAAAAACACGATCAAAAAAGCAATGACTGCCAGCTTCATTCGTTTCGATATCTTCATAAAAAAACACCTCACCCACATTGTGGACGAGGTGTTTCTTTGCTAAACGGATATTATGAAATTTTCACAATTTTCACGAGCATTTCTCCGCCCGGTGTTTGAACTGTGACTTCGTCATCTACTTTTTTGCCCAGCAGGCTTTTTGCGATCGGTGAGTCGTTTGAGATTTTCCCTTCAAACGGATCTGCTTCAGCGCTTCCGACGATTGTATATGATTCTTCGTCACCGTCAGGCAGTTCGACGAAAGTGACTGTTTTACCCAAACCGACAACGTTAGAGCCGCCGTCATCTTCAATGATTTTCGCGTTGCGGATCATATTTTCAAGAGTCGTCACACGACCCTCTACGAATGCCTGCTCTTCTTTCGCTGAATCGTATTCAGAGTTCTCGGAAAGGTCTCCGAAACTTCTCGCAATTTTGATGCGTTCTACTACTTCTTTTCGTTTAACCGTTTTCAAATATTCTAATTCTTGTTCAAGTTTTTGTTTTCCTTCTTCAGTCATAGGAAAAACTTTCTCTTGTGCCATGTCCCTTCACTCCTTCTGGTTGTCCCTCATCATCTTCGATTATGTATGAGAGCATAAACTAAAAAATACAAGAATGAGAACACAGGGCAGTCCTCGTTCTTCTCTCCCATATAGGTACTGTTTATCTTAAACTGAATCTTGTCGTTCTGCAAATATTTCGCGTTTATAAACAGGGAAAGAAGGGAATTTGACATCCCCTTCCTGCCTATACATAATATGGTCAGAGTTATTTATGTCTATGCTATGGTATTACAAAATCGCGTTTTGTTCAAGAATGGTTTGGATTTTTGTGACCATCAGATCAATTGCGACGTGATTCTGTCCGCCTTCCGGGATAATGATATCAGCGTATCGTTTCGTCGGCTCGACAAATTGGTTATGCATCGGGCGGACGACTGACACATATTGTTCAATGACAGAATCAATAGAGCGGCCGCGCTCATTAATATCCCTCATAATCCGTCTGATGATACGCAAGTCAGCGTCTGTATCAACGTAAAGCTTGATATCCATCAGATCACGGAGTCTTTTGTCTTCAAGAACTAGAATGCCTTCAAGGATAATAACATCCTTTGGCTCTACGTGAACCGTTTCTTCTGAACGTGTGTGAAGCTTATAGTCGTAAATCGGCTTTTCAATCGGGCGGTAATTCAATAGATCTTGAATATGCTCGATTAAATAGTCATTATCAAACGCAAGCGGATGATCATAGTTTGTGTTGAGCCTTTCTTCAAATGGAAGATGGCTTTGGTCTTTATAATAAAGGTCTTGCTGGATCATTAAAATCGAGTGTCCTTTAAATTGTTCATAAATGGACCGTGTGACACTCGTTTTTCCTGAACCGGAACCTCCTGCGATTCCAATGACTACTGGATTCTTACCCATGGGTGTTACTTCCCCTTTCTCATCATGTTGCTCGGATAAATCTTTTTGTCTAGTTTGAATTTGACAATTTGCAGGGGATGGCGGGCAGCATCTAGCTCATTTCCGTCTTCGTCCCAAATGGTTTCAATCGTATGTGTAAAGTTTTCGATTTCTGGACCGAAAAATTCCACTTCGTCGCCTTTTTTGAAGAAATTGCGCTGCTGAAGTGTGACCATTTGTGTGTCTTCATCATAATTCAGCACTAAGCCGACAAAATCAAACGTCGTTTTTTTGGCATGCTCACCGAACATTTGCTCTTCATAGCCTGGCGTTCCTTCAAAGAAAGCTGTCGCAGTGTCCCGGTTGGCGCACTTATCAAGCTCTTCAAGCCATTCTTTTTGAATCACAAAGTTATCCGGATCAGCGCAATAAGCGTCAATGACTTTGCGGTATACGCTGACAACTGTTGCTACATAGTGAATTGATTTCATGCGACCTTCGATTTTTAAGCTGTCGATGCCCATTTCGATCATTTTCGGAATGGATTCAATCAGCTTCAAATCTTTCGGGCTCATCGCAAATGGTGCATCTTCTTCACCATACAAAGCAACGGCGTTGGCACCGTCTGTTTGATAAAGATCATAATCCCAGCGGCAAGACTGGCAGCAGCCTCCGCGGTTGGAATCCCGAGCTGTCATGTGATTGCTTAGGACACAGCGGCCGGAATATGCAATACACATCGCACCGTGAATAAAAGATTCGATTTCAATATCTACTTTTTCTTTCATTTCTCTGATTTCAAGAGCGCTTGTTTCACGTGCCAGCACAACGCGGTCAAGGCCTTCTTCCTTCCAGAACTGAACAGCCTTCCAGTTTGAAAGAGATTGCTGTGTGCTCAAGTGAACCTCAACGTTAGGCGCCACTCTGCGGCATGTTTCGATAATAAGCGGATCTGCCACAATGATGCCGGCAACGTTGGCGTCTCCAAGTGCTTTTAAGTATTCTTCAAGCCCGTCCATGTTTTCATTATGGGCGAAAATATTTGTCGTGACGTAGATCTTCGCGCCATATTGCTTTGCGAATTTAACGCCCTCTGCAATTTCTTCGATCGTAAAGTTATCGGCATTTGAGCGCAGCCCGTATTCCTGTCCTCCGATAAAGACCGCGTCCGCTCCGTAATGAACAGCAATTTTCAGCTTTTCAAGATTCCCCGCGGGTGCGAGAAGCTCCGGCTTTTTCGTAATTACACGCTTTCCATCGACGATTGTGGATATCTTATCATTTACGGCAGTCATAGCTTAACCTCCTTTTGATTAATAAACCGTTTCTTTGAAGAAGAATCCGGTATCGATTTTTCTGTTAACGGGCTGGATGCTTTCAATGCGTTCAATCCAGTCTTCTTTTTTCGCTTCGTATTCGTCACGGTTTTCCACACACAGATCAATCGCTTCTCTGTACATTTTGGTGACTTCTATTAGGTATTCAGACGATTTCAGGATACCGTCGATTTTGAAAGAATCAATGCCTGCATCTATCAATTCCTCAAGCTCATCAATGATGCATACATCGTTCGGGCTCATAATGTGCGTGCCGTTTTCATCTTCGAAAATCGGATATTTATTATCACGTTCTTTATCGTGCAAGAACATGCCCGATTCTTTTTTCTTTCCTTCAATGTCCATGACTTTACCTTGGTATTCAAAATAGTTTCCAATCAAAGAACGCTTCGATTGGAACATGCACGTCATTCCATGCACGTGGATTTCAACTTCGACTTCAGCGTTTTCTTTAATCTCCACAATGCTGTCCATGTTTAACTCTCTGGCAAGCACAGAACGCGCCGCGCCTTTTCGTCCCCAGTAGTTGCATGTATAGTAGTTGGTGCCGGTCGTTTCTGTGCTCCAATGAAGCTTCAGGTCAGGCGCAGATTCACGAGCAGCCATAAGCACCGCCGGATCGCCGAATACCGCTGCATCGACACCGGTTTCCGCTAAGAAAGCGAGATATTCGCCAAGCTCACCTACTTTATCGTTATGGAAAATTGCATTTACAGCAACGTATACTTTTGCCCCTTCTTTGTGAGCGATCTCTACAGCTTTTGTTACATCCTCACGAGGAAATTCTCCGGCTAATCTCAAGCCGTATCTCTGTTCCCCAACTAAAAACGCAGTTGCCCCCGCCTGTATCAGCGGCAAAATGTCCGCTGTACTCGTCGGCGTCACTAAGAGCTCTGGTTTTTTCATGACGTTCACCTCTTCTTTTTACTTATCGCAAGTCCGTCCCCGACAGGAATAATCGCAGTTTGATAATCCGGATGATTCATCAGCCAATGATTATATTCATCAATTTTTGTTATCAGCCTGCGCCTTCTTTTCGGTTCTATTTTGCTGTAATCCTCTGCAACCAGACCTTTAAACAGCACGTTGTCTGTTAAAATCACCCCGTCCGGTGAAAGCATCGGTTCATATAAATGAAAAAAGTTTTGATACTGACCTTTTGCAGCGTCAATAAAAATGACGTCGTAAGGCGCTGTTACATGAACGGCGTCAGCTAATTCAAGCGCGTCTCCGTAAAAAACATGAATCCGGTCATCAAGCTGAAATTCCTTGATATTGTTTACCGCTTCTTCATGGCGTTTCTCATTGCGTTCAATTGTATATATTTCAGCAGACGGCAGCTCCAGCGCCATTCGAATGGCGGAATAACCTATGGCCGTTCCGATTTCTAATATTTTTTTCGGCTGTTTCACAGACAAAAGTTGAAGCAGCACCTCCATGCCCGCTTTTTCCATGATCGGGACATGATGTTCTTCTGCATATGCTTCAAGCTTCTTCACATTTTCCGGCCGAGGCTTCAATAATGCTTCTATATAGTCATTTATTTGTTCATAGCGGTCAGTCACAACAAACAGCCTCCCGTTCTAAAAAGGAGTGCCCCAGTCTTTTATACAGGACACTCTCTGAATACATCATGATACATCGGTAAACAACCCGATATATTTTATCATAAAACCTTGCGGAAAGCGAATAAAAGGAGAGCTTTTTGCTCTCCTTTTATTTCTCATTTTTTGAGGAAATGTATTTTTCTTTTGCTTTATTATGCTCTTTTAGCGTTTTTGTAAATACGACTTCACCATTTGATTTGGCCAAGAAGTACAGATAGTCCGTTTGATCCGGATGCAGTGCCGCTTCCCATGACGACATGCCGGCGTTGGCAATCGGCCCTGGGGTCAGTCCTGTGTTTTTATACGTATTGTACGGCGAATCGATTTCCAGATCCTTATAAAATACCCGATCTTTATGCTTGCCTGCCGCGTACAGCACGGTCGGATCCGTTTGGAGCGGCATTTTCTTCTTCAGGCGGTTATAAAAGACGCTCGCAATTTTATGGCGGTCGGCTTTTTCAGTTGCTTCTTCTTCAATTAAAGAAGCCATCGTCAGCAGCTTATGCACAGATAGTTTATTTTTCTTCATTTCTGATTTGTATGTTTCCACATAAGAATTTGTCTGTTTGATCATTGCCGTGATAATGTCTTCAAGTGACGTGTCCGGATCGTTAAAAGGGTATGTAGCCGGGAACAAGTACCCTTCCAGCGGATGCTTAATGTTTTTATTGAAAACATCGTTTGTCACGGTGTCCGGAAATTCTTTCTTCAGCTGATTGATAAATGTTTCATCGTCCAGTTTCGCTATGATTTGTTTTTTAGAGTATTTTGTTTCATCAGCAATAGCGGCCGCGATTTGAGTCAGCTGCGCTCCCTCAGTCACCGTAATTTGAAAGGCGTAGCTTGTAGCCCCGCTTGTCAGCTTATGAATAATCTCATCCAAATCCATTCCTTTATTCAGATGGTAGAATCCCGCCTGAAACCCGGAAGCACCTTTATATTTCACATAATACTGAAATGCTTTCTCGCTTTTTATGACATCGTTTTTCTTTAATATCGATGCGATAGCCGAAACAGACGAGCCGCTTGGAATGTTAATGTTAACTGTCGTATTGCTGTCCTTTTCTACAGGTTCAAGCAATGATTTCCCATATAAAAATGCCCCGCCGATGATGAGAAGCAGCACAATAATGGAAGACAGTATGATTCTTTTTTTATTAAAAAATGATTTTTTTTGCTGATTGATATACATTAGGTCTCCTCCCATCAGCTCTTATACTACATGATTCATTGTATTTCGGCAATTTATTACAAAAAAAGGTGAAAGAGGCCTTCATAAAGCAGAAAAAAAGCCGGAGCAGTATGGCTCCGGCTTTGGTTTGGCGCGGTGTTTTATTCTTCGTCTTCGTCCGCTAAGAATGTGTTTAGTGTTTCTTCAATCATATCCCATTCCTCGTCAGTTTCGATCGGGAATAGCTCACCGTTTTCACCGTCTTCGTTTGGCGTGAAGCTTGAAGCGAGAATTTCTACTTCTTCGTCATCTTTTGTTTCAATTGGGTAGTACAGCACATAAGACTTGTCAAACTCTTCGTTTTCAAATGTAAACAGCACTTCACAAAGCTGTTCATTTCCTTGATCGTCAACAATTGTAATATTTTTTTCGCCGTGTTCCATTTCCTTCACCTCTGGCTTTAATTTAAGCTGTCGAGATATCCTTGTAAAATCATGACAGCCGCCATTTTATCAATGACTTTTTTTCGTTTTTGCCTGCTGACATCAGCGGCAATCAGCATTTTTTCAGCCGCCATTGTGGTAAGACGCTCGTCCCACAGCACAACAGGAACATTGTACGTTGTTTCAAGCACTTTCGCAAATGTTTGGCTGGCTTCACCTCTCGGGCCGACTGTTCCGTTCATGTTCTTAGGAAAGCCGAGCACGATTTTATCTATAGTATACTCCTTTATCAGTTCAGATAAACGGGATAAACCATAATCGCCTTCCGCTTCATTGATCTTTATGGTCTCAATGCCTTGAGCAGTCCAGCCCATTTCATCGCTCAGAGCAACACCGAGTGTTTTGGTTCCTAAATCGAGTCCTAATATTCTCATTCTTTATTTACGCCTCTTTATGCTGTTCTAAATAAGACTTCACCAATTCCTCGATTAATTCGTCTCTTTCAAGTTTGCGAATTAAATTACGAGCGTCACGATGCCTAGGAATATAAGCGGGATCACCTGACAGCAAGTATCCGACAATCTGATTGATTGGATTGTAGCCCTTTTCCTGAAGCGCGTCATACACTGTAATCAGCACCTCATTTACGTTAGTTTCGGCAGAATCATCGGAGAAATTAAATTTCATCGTTTTATCAAACGAGCTCACCGTTTTGCACCTCTTTCCCAAATTCGCAGGCAAAGTTCAGCCTGGGGTCCTAATCTTACCATCATTCTACACTACATGGGCAAATTATAAAACGGATTTCACCCAATCTTCTACAGAAGCCAAAGCTTCTTCTAATTTTTCCGGCTGTTTGCCGCCTGCTTGCGCCATATCCGGACGGCCTCCGCCGCCTCCGCCGCAAACTTCCGCAGCTTGTTTGACCAGCTTGCCGGCATGAAGGCCTTTCTCAATGAGATCCTTTGTTACTCCGGCAGAGATATTGACTTTATCGTTTTGTACCGCACCAAGCACAATCACCGCAGAGCCAAGCTTTGCTTTGAGTTCATCCACCATTGTGCGGAGATGGTTCATGTCTTTTGCATTTACTTTTTCCGCAAGCACACTCACACCATCAACTTCTTTTACTTTCGACAGGATCGCTCCTGCTTCCACATTACCGAGTTTCGCAAGAAGAGATTCATTTTCTCTTTGTGCTTCCTTCAGTTCAGCCTGCAGAGCCACAACCCGTTTCGGCACTTCTTTGATATTTGTTTTCAGCTCGTCAGCAGCCTGCTTTAATACTGAAATCTGGCTGTTCATTTCGACGTAAGCGCCTTGTCCCGTTACAGCTTCAATCCGTCTTGTCCCTGCTCCGATTCCAGATTCAGAAACGATTTTAAACAGTCCGATTTCTGCTGTGTTTCTGACATGGCAGCCGCCGCACAGCTCTAAACTATAGTCTCCGACCTGAACGACCCGTACAATATCGCCGTATTTTTCGCCGAACAGAGCCATCGCGCCCATTTCTTTTGCTTCAGCGATCGGTTTCAAATCAATGCTGACCGGGATGCTCGCCCAGATCTTTTCGTTTACGATTCTTTCGATTTGTTCAAGCTCTTCTTTTGTCACTTGGCCAAAGTGCGAGAAGTCAAAACGAAGTCGGTTTTCAGTCACAAGAGATCCTGCCTGATTGACATGAGTTCCTAAAACGTCTTTTAGTGCCTGGTGCAATAAATGCGTTGCCGTATGGTTTTTAATGACGCTGCTTCTCATATGGTCTTCAACTTCAGCCGTAACATGCAAGCCTTTTTGAACAGTACCGCTCTCCACAACACCTTCATGCACATGCTGGCCGTTCGGCGCTTTTTGCACATCTTTAATTCTTACCACTGCCTGTTCGCTGCGGAGATAGCCTTTATCGCCGATTTGGCCGCCGCTTTCTGCATAGAATGGTGTTTCGTCAAGAATAATTTGTACGCTTTCTCCTTCATGAGCCTCATTCATTAATTGGCCGTCCTGAAGGAGCACAATGATATTGGCATCAGCTTTTGTTTGAGAGTAGCCGACAAATGTGCTTTCATCGGTAACATCCCGTAATGCACCGCCCTGCACCTGCATGCTGCCGACATCCTGGCGGGCGTTTCTTGCCCGTTCACGCTGCTGATTCATTTCTTCTTCAAAGCCTTTATGGTCAACCTTCATGTTCTCGTCTTCTGCGTATTCTTCAGTCAGCTCAACCGGGAATCCATACGTATCGTACAGTTTAAACACGTCGGCACCTGATATAACGCTGCTGCCTTTGTCTTTTTCTTTTTTGATCATTTCTGACAGGATGGCAAGCCCTTCATTAAGTGTTTCGTGGAAGCGCTCTTCCTCGGTTTTAATGACTTTTGCGATGAAATCCGCTTTCTCTTTCACCTCTGGATAGAAATCAGCCATGATCTCAGCGACAACCGGCACTAAATCGTACATGAACGGACGGTGGATGTTGATCGTTTTGGCATAACGCACAGCCCGGCGCAATAAGCGTCTTAATACATAGCCGCGGCCTTCATTTGACGGAAGCGCTCCGTCACTGACAGCAAAGGCAACCGTTCTGATGTGGTCGGCAATCACTTTAAACGCAGTGTCTTTCACATTGTCTTCGCCATACGTTTCACCAGAAATAGATTCTGTAGCTTTGATGATCGGAACAAACAAATCGGTATCAAAGTTTGTCGGGACATTCTGGATGACAGATACCATTCTTTCAAGCCCCATGCCCGTATCAATGTTTTTCTTCGGAAGCGGTGTGTACGTGCCGTCAGGGTTATGATTGAACTCAGAGAACACAAGGTTCCATACTTCCAGGTAACGGTCGTTTTCTCCGCCTGGGTAAAGCTCCGGATCTTCTGGATCATTACCGTATGCTTCACCGCGGTCGTAGAAGATCTCAGTATTCGGACCACTCGGGCCTTCACCGATGTCCCAGAAGTTCCCTTCCAGACGGATAATTCTTTCTTCAGGAATACCAATTTTTTTCGCCCAGAACTCATACGCTTCTTCATCTTCAGGATGAACCGTAACAGAAAGAAGCTCTTGGTCGAAGCCGATCCACTTGTCGCTCGTTAAAAACTCCCAAGCCCATGTAATGGCTTCTTCTTTGAAATAATCGCCGATGGAAAAGTTACCGAGCATTTCAAAGAATGTGTGATGGCGCGCAGTTTTACCTACATTTTCAATATCGTTTGTTCTGATCGCTTTTTGAGCGTTTACGATTCTTGGATTTTCCGGAACGACACGTCCGTCAAAATATTTTTTCAACGTCGCCACACCGCTGTTGATCCAAAGCAATGAAGGATCCTCATGAGGCACTAATGACGCGCTTGGTTCTACAGCATGTCCTTTTTCTTTAAAGAAATCCAAAAACATTTGACGCACTTCCGCAGAAGTTAACTGTTTCATTGTATTTCCTCCTCTATAAAAATCGAAATTCTCTTTAGTGACAGCAAAAAAGCCCTCCCCCTATGCAAACCACGCGTTTACACAGGGACGAGAGCTGTCTCGCGGTACCACCCTGATTACGGGCTTCATCATTCGCCCGTCACCTTTTACCCTGTAACGCAGGATGTGCGGCAGAGATTAACTGCACTCAGGATTAGCTTCCTCCGATCTTCTGATAAAGCTCCTTTCAGCTTACGGAGCTTCTCTCTTTAACAGGGCTTCGGCGTACTCAGATCCGTCACTCGAGATTCGTATGTATTCTACGAGAAATTATAGACAAGCTGCACGCCAATGTCAATGCTCCGTCCTCATCCGCAAAAAATGGATCATCATCACTTTTAAAACAGCCGTCGCAGGAACCGCCAGAATCATTCCGACGATTCCCGCAAGCTCTCCTCCGGCAAGCAGCGCAAGCATGATGACGACAGGATGCATTTTAAGGCTTCTGCCGACAATGAAGGGGCTGAGGATATTCCCTTCCATAAACTGCAGAATAAACACTGTAATCACCACAACAAGAATCGCTTTCACTGAGATTGTCATCGCAATTAAAAGCGCAGGAATCGCTCCGATAAACGGACCAAAATAAGGTATGACATTCGTTATCCCAGAAATAAGACCTAAGATCAACGGATACGGAAGCCCGAATATCCAGAACGTAATGCCCGCCATCACGCCGAGAATCAAACAGACCAGAAGCTGGCCGCGAATGTAATTGCCAAGGGAGTCATCCACATCCCGCAAGAAGGCGCTGCCCCGCTTTCTCCACGACTTCGGAGTCAAGTACCATACCGTCTTTTTCATCAATTCAATGTCCTTTACCATATAAAACACGAGAAAAGGAATTGTGGCTGCAATTAAGAAATAGTCCAGCACGTTGCGGATCCCGCTAATTGCACCTTCGATCGTTCCCGCGAAAAATGCCTCCGTTTGGCGGATCATTTTATCTATACGATGGTGCATGCCGTCAGGCCAGTCATCCGTATGGTTATGGACATGAAGAAGGAGCCCGTTATACGTTTCGGCAAACATAGGTATATTTTCTGATAAATCCGTCAGCTGCACAATTAAAACAGGCACCCCTTTATACAGCGCCCAGCCAATTCCTCCAAAAAAAAGAACATAAATCACCAAGATGCTCAAGGTCCTCGGCCATCCTTTGCCGTGCAGCCATTCCGAGACCGGAAGCAATAAATAAGAAATAAAAATGGAAATGATCAAGGGAATAAAGATTGTTTTTATAACGAGCCAAAAGGGCGACCATAACATATCAAGCATAAAAAAGACGTAAACTGTTAACAGGACCAGCAAACAAATTGCCACCCACAACAAAAGCTGCACCGGTTTTTGAAGCATCTGCTTTCACCTCTTCTATATCTTTTGAGGAACGGTGCGAATTATTCTTCTCCTTATAACAAAAAGGATACTCTTCAGAGAGTATCCTTTTTTGGGATTAAAACATTTTCGTTATTCTTTTTCTCATCCGCTTCATGCTTCGATTATTCAGCATGTCGGATTGAGTCGCCATTCGGTACACGAGAGCCCCGGCTCCCAATGCCAAAAGAGAAGTCATCGTCCGATTCATCCTGCGCATCTCCCTTCATGATCAAAAATTGATGCTGCGTTCATCCTCAGAAAACAAATCATCCAAGCTGCTTAACGTTCCGTCTTCTTCCACCTGATGAGTTGCAATCTTCCCTTTCGCCACTGTCAGTTCAATAAAACAGCCCCAGCAATAATATTGGTTCACGCCAATTTTCCCGATATCCTTACTTTTGCAGTTCGGGCATATAAGCATATCTCACACCTCTATCCGTTCAGAACGATCTCATCTTTCCGCACCTCGACAAGCGAATCCGCTTTTTGGATCTGGCGCTTGCTTCCCGCCAGGTCTGAAAAGAAACCGTCCGAGAGTTCATATGCTACGATTATGCCCCTGTCCAAACAAAAGTATACATCTTCCAGCATCCCCAATATATCCCCCTCTTGCGATTTCACAAGCTTCATTTTCATCTGCTCGTATGTGAAGCATGACTTCGGAAGAGGCAGAAGCTGGCCTGAACTGACCGAGGCCAATATGCGGTCATCAAGAATGCAAGAGATATCACACGCCCGTAAAAGCGCATGATGATGATGCAAAAAGCGTTTTTGTGCAAGAATAAACCCGAGACAATCTCCTTTCAGAGAAAAACAAATATCAGAAATTGTCCCGAGATAACAAGAAGTACGTTCTGAGTATACTGGGAATCCTTCTACTTCATGGCATGTTCTCAAAGTGTGATCAACCACCTTTTGTTGAACAGGCTTAGGTTTTGCTTTGCGCCTTTGACTCATACGATGAAATCACTTCCACCGCAAATGAAAAAACTCCCGCTAACACGGGAGCCTATTTACAGCTGTTCTTCTTTCATAAAATCGAATGGTGTAATGCCTTCCATGCCAATATTGGCATCGTATACGCTGAACGGGAGCTCTTTTTGCAAAGCTTCAAGCTCGGCATCCATTTCCTCAACCTGTAATGACAGCCTGTTTTTCAAGGAAGTTTGTCGAACAGTTGCGTCATTATTTTTTACGCCCCACTCCAGCGCCTCCTCTTCCCCGCATAAAATGAGAAATTTCTTTGCTCTTGTAATAGCTGTATAAAGAAGGTTTCTTCTGAGCATTCTATAGTAGCCTTTCACAACAGGCAAAACCACAATCGGAAATTCACTTCCCTGCGATTTATGAATAGAGCAGCAATACGCGTGGGTAAACTGGTTAAAATCTTTTTTCGTAAATGTCATTTCATTGCCGTCAAAATTAACAACGGCCATGTCTTCTTTTTCTGTATTTTCCTTCGCATAAAATATCGACGTGATTTCGCCAATATCTCCGTTGAACACATTGTTTTCCGGCTGATTGACAAGCTGCAAAATTTTATCTCCCGTTCTGAAGACAACATCTCCGAACTTCAATTCTCTCCGTTTTTCTTTAGGAGGATTCAAGATGTCCTGCAGCATCACGTTCAGTTCATTGATGCCTGCTTTCCCTCTGTACATCGGGGCGAGAACCTGTATGTCCTTTGCCGTATAGCCTTTTTTCAATGCATTGGCGACAACCTTTTCGACTACTTCTTTTATTTGCGAGCCACCGCAGCGAATAAAGGAACGGTCCTTCGTCGGGGCAGTCAAATTGTTCGGCAGCAATCCATTTTTCATCTGGTGGGCAAGCTCAACGATTGATGACCCCTCAGCCTGGCGGTAGATGTCTGTCAGTCTCACAGTCGGAATTACCTTAGATGCCAAAAGGTCTCTCAGCACTTGGCCCGGACCGACAGAAGGCAGTTGATCTTCATCTCCGACAATGATGATTTGAATATGATCAGGGATCGCCTTGAACAAGTGGTTCGCCAGCCATATATCAAGCATGCTGGCTTCATCGATAATTAACAGCTTTCCTTCGATCGGCTGATCCTCTGTATGGGTAAAGCCTTCAGCGCCGTTCCAGCCAAGCAGCCTGTGTATCGTGACTGCCGGAAGACCCGTTGATTCACTCATCCGTTTCGCCGCTCTTCCTGTCGGTGCGGCCAATACAACCGGAAAAGCTTCATCCTTTTTATAAGCTGACGGGTCTAGTGACACGCCGTGAAGCTCTCCGTATAGTTCGACAATTCCTCTGATTACCGTCGTTTTCCCTGTTCCCGGGCCTCCAGTTAAAAGAAGCATTGGTGAGGAAAGGGCTTTTTGAATCGCTTCCTTCTGGCTCGGGGCATACTGAACATTCATCCGTTCTTCCAGTTCTCCTAAAGCGAGCAGAAATTCTGATTCAGGAAACTGGTCATCATATTCGGTTTGGCTTGCGATATGTTTCACACGCTTTGCAACGTTTTGTTCTGCGTAAAACAGCGATGGAAAATAACAGCGGCCGTCTTCTATGACAATGTCTTTATTTTCTCCAAGGGCAATAATCGCGTTAGCGGCATCCATTTCTGTGATGCGCTGTCCTTCCCTTGCTGACTGGTTCAACAGTGATTGGGTGTCGATAATCAGCTGCTCCGTTTCTATGTACGTATGCCCTTCTGACAGACAAGTCGTTTCAAGCGTGTACAAAATGGCGGCTTTTACCCGCTCAGGATGATTACCCGAAAGTCCCATTCTGCTGCCAAGCTCATCCGCTTTCCCAAACCCGATCCCTTCTACATCTTTCACAAGCTGATAAGGGTTTTCCTGAATCTTTTCAAGCGTCTCGGATTCATAGGCCTGATAGATTTTCATAGACAGCTGAGGGCCAAAGCCGAACTGATTCAGGGAAATCATGATTTGCTCAAGTCCCTGATGCCGCTGCAAAGCGCCGGCTAGCGTATCAGCTTTCTTTTTTGACAGTCTCGGTACATCATAAAGCACTGAGGCGTCAGCCAAAATTTTATTAATCGCGCTGTCGCCCAGCTTTTTCACAATTTCTTCAGCTGTTTTTTTGCCGATACCCTCGAACAAATCACTCGATAAATATTGAATGATACCTTCCTTAGTCGTCGGGATCTCCTTTTTGAAATGCTCCGCCTGAAATTGGAGCCCGAATTTTGGATGGGTTACGATCTTTCCGTAAAACGTGTAGGTCTCTTCTTCTTGAAGCGCAGGGAAGTAGCCCGTCACGGATACGGCTTTATCTTCAATCGCTTCGGAGGTCTCTGTAACTTTCACTTTCAGAACCGTATATAAATTGGTCTCATTATGATAGATGACTGTGTTGACTGTCCCCTTTAAATAGGGCTCTTCCTCCAGTTTAAGCTGATCCGGATGCTGCTGCACGAGCTGTCCCTCCTCCTGTGCCTGTTATGATGGGTCGATTAGTTTTTTAGCATGAAGCGCAAGCATATGATCTGGCTGGATATCGATCGCCTTGTCCAGCATTTCCAGCGCTTTTTCTCGATTTTCTTTATAAGCATAAGCAACACCGGCATTGTAAAATGCATCAGCGTGGCCCGGTTCTTGCTCTGTTACAGCTGCAAACTGGCTGAGCGCTTCGTCCAGCATGCCCTCGTTCGCTAAGCACATCCCAAATTGAAAGCGCGCTTCCGTATCATTTTCATTCAGCTCGACCGCTCTTTGTAAATAAGGCAGTGCAAGCTTTGGCTGTTCGAGTTTGACAAGAACCGTTCCTAGCATGTAAAACAGGTCGCCGTTTTCCATCCCGGCTCGAAGCGCTTTTTCAAACATGTCTTTTGCTTCTTTGTACATTTCTTTTACAACATAGACATTTCCTGCCCCATAATAAGCAGTGGCTGCGCTATTGTCTAATTCAAGCGCTTTATCATAAAAAGCAAGCGCCCGTTCCAGCTCGTTTACGGATGAGAGCAGGTTAGCAAAATTGATATACGGAATCGCGTCTTCTTTATTTTCTTCAATCGCTTTTGTAAATGCCTCTGCCGCTTTCTCGTAATCGCCTTCCTGCATCGCCTCTATACCGAGTTGATTATAATCCACCGATCATCTTCCTTTCATTAAAAAACCCCAACTCAGTGTTGAGGTTTTTCATCTTTTATACGTACCACAATTTTGTTCCGTCTTTGTACACATCATCAATTGTTCCGCCGCCAAGGCATTCTTCACCGTCATAGAAGACAACGGCTTGTCCAGGCGTTACAGCGCGGACTTGTTCATCAAAGATGACTTCCGCTTCTCGTTCACCCGTCATGCGCACCGTTACTTTATGGTCTTCTTGGCGGTAACGGAATTTAGCCGTGCAGGCAATCTCTTCGCCCTTCATGATATCCGAACGAACCCAGCTGATATTGGTTGCTGTGATTTTGTCGGAATAAAGAAGCGGGTTATGGAACCCTTGATCCACGTAGAGAATGTTCTTTTCAAGATCTTTACCAACCGCAAACCACGGCTCGCCGCTTCCGCCGATGCCAAGGCCGTGACGCTGTCCGATCGTGTAGTACATCAACCCGTCGTGGCGTCCTTTTACTTCGCCGTCCATCGTCATCATATCGCCCGGCTGTGCAGGAAGATATTGGCTGAGAAATGTTTTGAAGTTGCGTTCACCGATAAAACAGATGCCTGTACTGTCTTTTTTCGTCGCTGTTGCAAGATCTGCTTCTTTGGCAATTTCACGCACACGGCTTTTTTGAAGCTCGCCGATCGGGAACATGACTTTGCTTAGCGTATCTTCTGTCAGTTGATTCAAGAAGTACGTTTGAT
Source organism: Bacillus rugosus (assembly GCF_023238245.1). Lineage (NCBI taxonomy): Bacteria > Bacillati > Bacillota > Bacilli > Caryophanales > Bacillaceae > Bacillus > Bacillus rugosus. Next base: position 2,688,859 of record NZ_CP096590.1, read on the forward strand.
CCTTGTTTTCATCAATGCCGCGCAGCATTCTGACTTTGCCGCCGCTTCTGTCTACCCTTGCATAGTGGCCAGTCGCTAGATAGTCTGCGCCAAGTGACAGGGCGTGCTCTAAAAATGCCTTAAATTTAATTTCTTTGTTGCACAGCACATCCGGGTTTGGTGTTCTGCCTGCTTTATATTCATCAAGGAAGTATTGAAATACCTTCTCGTAATATTGCTTTTCAAAATTAACGGCATAGTACGGAATTCCGATTTGGTTGCAGACGCGGATCACATCTTCATAATCCTCTGTCGCCGTGCAAAAACCGTTTTCGTCCGTATCATCCCAGTTTTTCATAAAGATTCCGATTACATCATAGCCCTGTTCTTTTAACAGCAGGGCCGCCACAGATGAGTCTACTCCGCCGGACATGCCGACGACGACTCTTGTATCTTCCGGCCGTTTTTCCATTTCATTCACTCCAATAACTAAGCTGCCTTATTGTGTGAGCCGTTTTACAACGTCAGCCACATGTTTGGCAGCAGTTTTCACTTGCTCAGCCGTATTGCCAAGGCCGAAGCTGATCCGAATCGAGGACGTCAGCCGGTCACTCTCTTCTCCGAACATGGCAGTCAGAACATGTGACGGCAGGACTGAACCAGCCGTGCATGCTGACCCGCTTGAGACAGCGACTCCCGCCATGTCAAGATTCACCAGCAGCGCTTCCACTGATACACCGGGGAAATAAAGATTCAGAACATGCGGCAGACTATGCGCATTGTCCCCGTTAATCTGGAATGCCACACCGGCATTTTCAAGCGTATCGACAAAGATTGTTTTAAACGAATGATACTTCTCGTTTTTTTCGTCCCGTTCTTCATTTGACAGCTTGATCGCTTCTTTCAGCCCGACAATGCCGGGAACATTTTCTGTTCCGGCACGGCGTTTTCTTTCTTGCTCTCCTCCGAATAAGAGCGGGGAAAGCTTGACATCTTTACTTGCATATAAAAAGCCTGTCCCTTTTGGCCCGTTGAGCTTGTGCCCAGAAACAGACAGAAGGTCAATATGGCTGTTTTTCACATTGATTGGCAGCAACCCGAATGCCTGAACAGCATCGGTATGAAAATAAGCCTGATGTTCTTTGAGCAACTCACCGATTTCACCGATCGGCTGCACAGTTCCGACTTCATTATTTCCATACATCACTGTCACAAGGATTGTATCATCACGCAGTGCTTCTTTCACCTGTTTTGCACTGACTCTTCCATTTTGATCAACGTCCAAATACGTTACTTCAAATCCGTCTTCCTCAAGTTTTTCACATGTATGAAGCACAGCGTGATGCTCAATTTTTGTCGTGATGATATGTCTGCCCAGATCTTTTCTTGCAAGCGCGGTTCCCATGATAGCCAAGTTATCGGCTTCCGTTCCCCCGCTTGTAAAAATGATCTCCTGTTCTGCCGCTCCGATTTCTTCTGCAATCTGCGCTCTTGCTTCATCCACCCATTTTCGAGATTCTCTTCCAAATGAATGAATACTGGATGGATTACCGAAATTTCCGGAGAAATGCGGTATCATTTTTTCCAGCACCCGGTCATCCATCGGAGACGTTGCGGCATGATCTAAATAAATCCGTTCCATTATGTTTACACCTCTGATCTAAATATAGAACATATAAGCTTCTTGCTCTCCGTCTGTATAGCTGGCAAGATCCTCTAATGTGGTACTGTCTAAAACCTCTTTCACAGCATCCCGTATGCGAATCCAGAGCTCACGCTTGGCAGGCTCCTCGTCTTCCAGCACTTCAACAGGACTAATCGGCCCCTCAAGTACACGGATAATATCTCCCGCCGTAATCGCAACCGGCTCGCTGCCTAATACATATCCGCCGTATGCACCTCTGATGCTTTTTACTAAACCGGCATTTCTGAGCGGCGATACTAGCTGCTCCAAATAATGCTCGGACAAATTATTCGTCTGTGCGATGCTTTTTAATGAAGTCGGGCCTTCACCATGCTTTTTTGCAAGCTCAATCATAATCGTGAGACCGTATCTTCCCTTAGTTGATATTTTCAACATGAACACCTCTGTTATTTCATGATTTTCCACATTTATAATGGTAATTTCTATATGATTCGTCCGTTTATTATCTAATAGACCAACTGTTATTATAACATACCTTCAGCTAATTTTCATTGAGGCAGGCGGAAACGGGCCTTCCCCCCTTTTCTAATGTCCGCTTTTCCGTTACCCTGTAATTAAGTAAGGAGAGATGATGATGAAGCCATTGGCATATCGGATGCGTCCGACTAAAATAGAGGATATTATCGGCCAGCAGCATCTGGTGGCTGAAGATAAAATTATTGGCAGAATGGTTCAGGCAAAACATTTGTCATCCATGATTTTGTACGGGCCGCCCGGAATTGGAAAAACATCAATCGCAACAGCAATCGCCGGTTCAACAAGTATTGCTTTTCGAAAGCTGAACGCTGTCATTAACAATAAAAAAGATATGGAGATCGTAGCCCAGGAAGCTAAAATGTCAGGCCAAGTGATTTTAATTCTGGATGAAGTTCACAGGCTGGATAAAGGGAAGCAAGATTTTCTCTTGCCCTATTTAGAAAACGGGATGATCATTTTGATCGGAGCAACCACGGCAAACCCGTATCATGCCATTAATCCGGCGATCAGAAGCCGGACACAGATCTTTGAGCTTGAGCCGTTAACACCGGAACTGATTAAACAGGCTTTGGAACGGGCGCTTCGTGATGAGCATCGGGGCCTTGGCACATATTCTGTATCGATCGATGATCAGGCGATGGAGCATTTTGCCCACGGATGCGGAGGAGATGTCCGCTCCGCTTTAAATGCGCTTGAACTGGCCGTCTTGTCAACGAAGGAGTCAGCCGACGGCGTAATTCACATTACATTAGAAACTGCGGAAGAATGTTTGCAGAAAAAGAGCTTTTCTCACGATAAAGATGGTGATGCGCATTATGATGTATTGTCCGCTTTTCAAAAATCGATCCGCGGCTCTGATGCCAACGCCGCTCTTCACTATTTGGCAAGATTAATTGAAGCCGGTGACCTGGAAAGCATCGCAAGACGACTGCTTGTCATCGCCTATGAAGATATCGGCTTAGCAAGCCCGCAAGCCGGTCCAAGAGTGCTGCACGCTGTTCAGACCGCTGAGCGAGTCGGATTTCCCGAAGCGCGAATCCCGCTGGCCAACGCAGTCATTGAACTTTGTCTCTCGCCGAAATCAAACTCAGCCATTCTGGCAATCGATGAGGCGCTTGCAGATATCAGAGCCGGAAAAATCGGGGATGTTCCAAAGCATTTAAAAGACGCGCATTACAAAGGAGCTCAGGAATTAGGGAGAGGAATCGACTATAAATACCCGCACAATTACGACAACGGATGGGTTGAACAGCAATATCTTCCTGATCCTTTAAAGAACAAGCAATATTACAAGCCGAAACAGACAGGAAAATTCGAATCTGCGTTAAAGCAGGTGTACGACAAATTAATGAAAAGAAAATGAAAATAAAACAAAAACAGCCTTGATTATCAAGGCTGTTTTTTATGCGTTATTTATCTTTCACGCGTTTGATTTCAATGTCTTTCAAAAGATCCATGACAACATGCCCGCCCATAATCAAACCGGCAACTGACGGTACAAAAGCATTAGAGGATGGCGGCATTTTTGCTTTACGGATTTTCGCTTCGTCATTTCCCACTTCTTTTCTGACATCTTCCCGAATGACAATCGGGCTTTCGTCAGAAAAAATCACTTGAACGCCCTTTTTGATGCCTTCTTTGCGTAATCTCGTACGGACGACCTTCGCAATTGGATCAGTGTGCGTTTTTGAAATATCAGCAATTTGGAAACGTGTCGGATCCGTTTTATTCGCGGCACCCATGCTGGAGATGAGCGGAATATCCCGCTTCAAACATTCTTTCATTAAATGGATTTTATAATGAATGGTGTCTGACGCATCAATGACATAGTCAAGATTATATTCAAAAAATTGCTCATACGTTTCTTCCGTATAGAACATTTTTAACGCGATCACTTCACACTCCGGGTTAATGTCTGCGATTCGCGCTTTCATTAAATCAACTTTCGGCTGTCCGACTGTTGAAAGAAGCGCGTGAAGCTGACGGTTTACGTTTGTAATGTCCACATCATCTTTGTCTACAAGCAGAATGCGCCCGACGCCTGACCGCGCAAGAGCTTCCGCTGCGAACGATCCGACTCCGCCGACCCCAAGCACAGCAACCGTGCTGTGCTTCAGCGTTTCAAGGCCTTCTTTTCCGATAGCTAATTCATTGCGTGAAAACTGGTGTAACAAGAACCTCACTCCACATTCGTATTCTGGTTTCATCTATAAAATGGCTGTTCAAAAGCAGCCGTCTTTTCTGCGCACAAAAATAAAGTCCCAATAGTGCCGTTGTAGCTTTCCTTTGTTTTGAACCCGCTCTCAGCAGGTGGGTGCCCTCTTTTAAATCTAGTAAGTCCTCTTTACCGAATGAAAAGAGGCATGTACGCCATTTAAAAATGCGGGCTCCCAAATCAAAAAAATGTTCGGTCAAAACTAGGTGTACAACTAACACATCAGGACTTTATTTAACTTGTCAAAATCATATCACAGACGATTTTGATTTTCAAGAATCGAACTGCTTATTCAGCTCTTAACTTTTTTCTTAATAGCAAGGTGAAGCTCGTCAAGCTGAGCGTCGCTCACTTCCCCTGGCGCATCTGTCATCAGGCAGCTTGCACTTGCCGTTTTCGGGAATGCAATTGTATCTCTTAGGTTCGTACGACCTGCCAGAAGCATGACAAGACGGTCCAAGCCAAGCGCGATTCCGCCGTGCGGAGGAGCGCCGTAATCAAATGCTTCCAGTAAGAATCCGAACTGCTCAGCCGCTTCTTCTTGTGAGAAGCCGAGGAGCGCAAACATTTTTTCCTGAATATCCTTTTCGAAAATACGGATTGAACCGCCGCCAAGCTCATAGCCATTTAAGACGAGGTCATAGGCTTGTGCTTTCATGTCTTCAGGCGCTGTTTCAATCAATTCAAGGTCTTCACGGACAGGCATTGTGAACGGATGGTGTGCTGCGTAAAAACGCCCTTCCTCCGGATCATGCTCTAAAAGCGGCCAGTCGATGACCCATAAGAAATTGAACAGGTTTTCGTCAATCAGTCCGCGCTCTTTCCCAAGCTTTAAGCGCAGGGCGCCTAGTGATGCGGCTACAACCTCGAATTTATCCGCTCCGAACAGCAGCAAATCACCTTCAGCAGCATCAAGTGCTTCAATCAGCTTAGACTGCTTTTCTTCATCAAAGAATTTGGCGATCGGGCCTTTGACTCCGTCTGCCTCAACTTTTACCCAGGCAAGTCCTTTTGCCCCATAGTTAGCAGCAAAAGCGCCAAGAGCGTCGATGTCTTTTCTGGAGTAATCGCCGGCTCCGCCTTTTACATTGATGGCTTTTACTACGCCGCCGTTTTCCACTGCTGATGAGAATACTTTAAATTCGGTATCCTTCACAATGTCAGACACATCTGTCAAAAGCATGTCAAAACGCGTATCAGGTTTATCAGAACCGTATTTGTTCATTGCCTCGTCATACGTCATTCGAGGAAGAGGAAGCTTGAGTTCCACGCCTTTTGTTTCGCGCATAATCTTTGCCATCATGTCCTCAGCCAATGACATAATGTCTTCTTGGCTCATAAAGGACATTTCAATATCGATTTGCGTAAACTCAGGCTGGCGGTCTGCACGCAAATCTTCATCGCGGAAACAGCGGGCAATTTGATAATAGCGTTCAATGCCGGATACCATCAGAAGCTGTTTAAATAGCTGTGGAGACTGAGGCAGCGCATAGAACTCACCTTCGTGCACACGACTCGGCACTAAGTAGTCACGTGCGCCCTCAGGTGTGCTTTTTGTTAAAATCGGCGTTTCAATATCAAGAAACCCGTTTTCATCTAAAAAGCTGCGGGCAGCTTTCGTCACGTTATGGCGCATCTGCATCGTTTGAAACATAGCCGGTCTGCGCAAATCTAAGTAACGGTGTTTTAAACGGACGTCCTCTGATACGTCCTCTGCTTGGTCAGAAATCGCAAACGGAGGTGTCTTTGCAGCACTTAATACGGTCACTCCATCAGCGTGAATTTCGATTGCGCCTGTTTTCAGATTCGCATTGACTGTGCCTTCTTCACGTGCTACCACTTTCCCTTTAACATCAAGAACGTATTCGTTTCTAATGCCTTCCGCAATAGCAAGCGCTTCTTTTGACACATCAGGGTTAAACACGACTTGAACAATTCCTGTACGGTCACGCAAGTCAATAAATATCAATCCGCCAAGGTCCCGTCTTTTTTGGACCCAGCCTTTCAGCGTTACAGATTCGCCAATTGCTTTTTCAGTTATATCACCGCAATAATATGTTCTTCCAAACAATGCATTCCACTCCTTATCCCTTTTGGTTTGCCTTCATCACATGTATAAATTCATCAAGTGCCACTTCAATCTGTTCGCCCGTCTGTGCATCCTTTACATTGATTTTATTTTGGGCAAGCTCATCTTCACCCAATATCGCAATAAATCTGGCATTCAGGCGGTCAGCGGTTTTAAACTGGCCTTTCATTTTCTTATTTTCATAATCGATTTCGCTGGAAATGCCTGCTTCTCTCAGTTTGTACACCAATGAAACAGAATAATCCTTCGCTTTTTCACCGAGTGTGACAATATAGCAGTCGATTCCCTGATCAACAGGCAGCTCTCTTTTTTCAGCATCAATTGCGGCAAGCAGGCGTTCAATGCTCATCGCAAAACCGATGCCCGGCGCTTCAGGGCCGCCGATTTGTTCGACAAGTCCGTCGTAGCGTCCGCCGCCGGCAAGTGTCGTAATTGCGCCAAAGCCCTCCGCATTGCTCATGATTTCAAATGCGGTATGGTTGTAATAATCCAGCCCTCTCACAAGGTTAGGGTCAATTTCATACGAAATGCCCAGATCGTTTAAGTATTGTTTCACTTTTTCAAAATAAGCGGCCGATTCTTCATTTAAATAAGTCAGAATCGAAGGTGCCGATTTCATCAGCTCATGATCTCGGTCTTTTTTGCAGTCCAAGATTCTGAGCGGGTTTGTGTGCAGCCGTGACTGGCAGTCTGAACAAAACTCTTCGATGCGAGGCTCAAAATGTTTTACGAGTGCTTCTCTGTAGCTTTTGCGGCTTTCTTGGTCGCCGAGACTGTTTATCACAAGCTTAACGTTTTGCAATCCTGCTTTTTGATAAATACTCATCGCAAGCGCCATTACCTCGGCATCGATTGCAGGATCTTTCGAGCCTATCGCTTCAATTCCAAACTGATAAAACTGGCGGTAGCGGCCCGTCTGCGGACGTTCATAACGGAACATTGGCCCAACATAATAAAGTTTTGTCGGCTGGACAGGATTTGCGAATAGCTTGTTTTCATTAAAAGCGCGAACCGCCGCTGCTGTTCCTTCTGGACGAAGTGTCAGGCTTCTGCCTTTTCGGTCCTGAAAGGTATACATTTCTTTTTGAACGATATCCGTGGATTCTCCGACGCCTCTGGCAAACAGTTCTGTATGCTCAAAAATCGGTGTTCGAATTTCTTTATATTGATAAGTGCGGCAAGTGTCTCTCATAACTTGTTCAACAAACTGCCAGCGATCTGATTCTCCAGGCAGAATATCCTGTGTTCCTCTTGGAATGCTATATCCCATATGTAGACCTCCTTATGTATCCCTTATAAATATACAATGATCGTTAATGATGAAAATGAAAAAAACTCTCGTCCCTACTATACATGTATAGTAGGGACGAGAGTTATACCCGTGGTGCCACCCTAGTTGGAATATGTTCATATTCCCGCTCGATCCTTTAACGCAGGTTCACGTTCACTGCCTAATGACGGGATTAGCGCGTTCAGCAGGAAACCTCCGGAGTGTTGTTTCGAGAAAGACGCAATGGGATCCGCTTTCAGCCTGGGGCGGTTCCTCTCTAGCCATGCAATCTGACCTACTCTTCTCCATTATTGGTTCAAATCTTTCATCATTTGCTATGTACTCAATTTCTATTATAATAATGGGATTGGGGTTCTCTGTCAAGCTTTATTCCGGTTGTTTTTCCTCATCGCTGCTTCTTTAGACATAAGACCAAATTCAGATGCTGTTTCAGTAAGATAACCGGTCGTATCAGGATCTTCGTGATCGCTGTAATGCAGATTTGCTTCACCGTCGTGAAATGCACGTCCCATTTTTGGATGATATTTCATGATTTGCACACCTTTTTGATTGTATTTACGCCTAGTATAAACAAATCATTTTATTTTTATTTAAAAATCAGAAAGGACTTTACGATAATAAGCAAGAATGCTTTTTTTAATGATCATCAGAAAGGAGGACACAATGAGCAAGAAATACTTTGTTCTTATTGTATCTATTATTTTCGCCGGGGCGCTTTTCCCGCCACTTTCCTCCGTTACAGCCGCTCAAGGAGAGGCTGTCATCGCAACAGACGAAATGAACGTCAGAAGCGGCCCTGGGCTTAGCTACGGCATTACAGCGGAAGCAAAAAAAGGAGAGCGCTATCCGATTTTAAAGGAAGATGGAGACTGGGTGCAGATACAGCTTGGTTCCGGAGAAAAAGGATGGGTGGTCTCCTGGCTTATTACAAAGGAAGGCCAGGCCAGCACAAGCTCTTCGGAAAGCAGTGATACTGTGACATCAACAGACCCCGATCTGCGGATGAGAACTGGACCAGGCACTTCATACGAAGTCATCGGCAAATTCCCGCAAGGCAGCCAAGCGTCCGTCATTGATAAAGGTTCGGGCTGGGTCAAGATATCCTATCAAAATGCTACCGGATGGGTGTCATCTGAATATGTGACATCAGGCCACAGCAGTTCAGCGTCTTCGGAGAGTTCTCAAACCGAATCTTCCGGTGCTTCAACGGGCACGGTCGGTGTATCTTCACTAAATGTAAGAGCCTCCGCCTCACATGACGCAGCGATTATAACGAGACTTGATCGCGGAACGAAGCTGACGATTCTCAACGAGAAAAACGGCTGGGCTCACATCGAGGTGAAAGGGCTGAAAGGCTGGGTTGCAAGCCATTACCTTTTGACTAGTTCTGATCCAGCGGAAAGTTCGGCAAATGCCGGCAGTTCATCCTCCGCTAAAAAAGCCTATATTGTATACGGAGGAACGAATGTAAGAAGTGATGCATCAACATCAGCTTCGATCGTTGAACGCGCTGCCAAAGGAGATTCGTTCACCATTACAGGTTCAAAGGGCAGCTGGTATGAGATTAAGCTTGATAACGGACAGACTGGTTATGTAGCCAATTGGGTGGTCCAAACGTCTAAAAGCGCAGAAGAAGCAGGTGAACCCCCTGTCTCTGATTCCCCGTCCGGAAACGGTTCTCTGAACAATAAAACGATTATTGTTGACCCGGGACACGGAGGAAAAGACAGCGGAACGATCGGCTATTCGGGTAAATTCGAGAAAAACCTGACGATCAAAACAGCAAAACTGCTCGCCAGCAAACTCAGATCAGCTGGAGCAGATGTGTATGTGACACGCCAGGATGATACCTTTGTCAGCTTACAGTCACGTGTCTCCACATCTCACTACCGCAACGCTGACGCATTTATCAGCATTCACTATGACAGCTATGCGGATACTTCCACGAGAGGCAGCACTGCTTACTACTACAGTCCTGCCAAAGATGAGGAACTGGCATCGGATGTACACTCTGAAGTGGTGAAACGTTCTTCCATTCCGGACCGCGGCGTATTATTCGGAGATTATTATGTGCTACGTGAAAACAGACAGCCCGCGATGCTGTATGAGCTGGGATATGTAAGCCATCCGCAGGAAGAAGCCATTGTACATAGCAATTCATACCAAGAAAAAGTTACAGACGGGATCGAAAGCGGATTAGAGAAATATTTCCAATAAAAAAGCTGCCTTTTGGCAGCTTTTTTATTTTGAATCCATTATGAGCGTGACCGGTCCGGAGTTTGTAAGCTGGACATCCATCATCGCTCCAAACGTTCCGGTCTCCACTTTGATTCCTTTTTCACGAAGCAGGTCGTTCCATTTTTCATATAGACCTAAAGCTTTATCAGGTTTAGCGGCGTTCATGTAGTTCGGACGGCGCCCTTTTCTCGTATCTCCGTAAAGCGTAAACTGTGAGACAGACAAAATCTCTCCTCCTATATCTAAAAGAGACAGATTCATTTTTCCTTCACTGTCGTCGAAAATACGAAGATGAACAACTTTATCGGCTAAATAAGCTGCATCCTCTTCTGTATCATCGTGAGTAATGCCGACCAGCACCATGATGCCTTGTCCAATTTGGCCGACGACCTCTTCATCCACTGTAACGCTTGCTTCTGTTACTCGCTGAACAACTAATCTCATTCTCTAACCCCTTTAATTCATGACGCGGCGCACAGAATAGATATCTCTTATCTGTTTAATACGCTCGACGACTTTATGCAAATGATTGATGTTCTGAATAAAAATCGCCATATGAATGGTTGCCACTTTATTGCGATCCGATTTGCCAGAGACAGATGAAATGTTTGTTTTCGTTTCATTCACTGCCTGAAGCACCTCGTTCAGCAATCCGCGGCGGTCATAGCCAAGAATCTCTATCTCAACATTGTACTCCTTGCGCTTTTGAACCTGTGACTCATGTTCCCACTCTACCGGGATCAGCCGTTCCTGAGCTTCATTCGTTTTGACATTCGGACAGTCTTCACGATGGACCGAAACCCCTCTGCCTTTTGTGATAAATCCGACTATATCGTCACCAGGTACAGGATTGCAGCATTTTGATAAACGGACAAGAAGATTGTCGATGCCTTTGACACGAACGCCCGCTTCCCGTTTTCTGCCCTGCGGGTATGGTTTAGATTCCGCATTGACTTCCTGAACGATCTTTTCCTGTTCTTCCTGATCGCGCTGCTTTCTCTCTTTTTCCGTCAGGCGGTTTGCCACCTGTAAGGCTGTAATGCCGTTGTAGCCAACCGCGGCGTACATATCCTCTTCATTTGAGAAATTAAACTTGTCAGCAACCTTCTGGATATTCTCCGGCGTTAAGACATCCTTCACTTCAAAATCCAGATTTTTAATTTCTTTTTCGACCAGTTCACGGCCTTTTTCGACATTTTCTTCACGCCGCTGTTTCTTAAAGAATTGACGGATCTTATGCTTCGCCTGGGATGTTTGCGCAAGCTTGACCCAATCCTGGCTCGGACCGTAGGAATGCTTAGAAGTGAGAATTTCAACGATATCACCTGTCCGAAGCTTATGGTCCAGCGTTACCATTTTTCCGTTTACTTTGGCACCAATTGTTTTATTGCCGATTTCCGAGTGAATCCGGTAAGAAAAATCAATCGGAACAGAACCGGATGGAAGCTCGATTACATCTCCTTTCGGCGTAAAAACATATACCATGTCAGAAAACAAATCGATTTTGAGCGATTCCATAAATTCTTCTGCATCTGTTGATTCATTTTGGAATTCTAGTATTTCACGGAACCAAGAAAGCTTTTTCTCAAAGGTTACGCCTTCATTGGCCGCTTTCCCTTCTTTATAAGCCCAGTGAGCCGCAACCCCGTATTCCGCAATTTCATGCATTTCAAAGGTGCGGATCTGCACTTCCAGCGGATCACCTTTAGGCCCGATAACCGTTGTATGAAGCGATTGATACATATTCGGCTTCGGCATTGCGATATAATCTTTGAATCTGCCGGGCATCGGCTTCCAGCATGTGTGAATGATGCCGAGCACCGCGTAGCAGTCCTTTATGCTATTCACAAGAATGCGGACAGCCAGCAAATCGTAAATTTCGTTGAATTGTTTATTTTGCAGCACCATTTTTCGATAGATGCTGTAAATATGTTTCGGACGTCCCGAGAAGTCAGCCTTGATGTTCACTTCTTCGACACGTTTCTTCACTTCATTGACAACCTCATCGACATAAAGCTCACGTTCTGCGCGTTTCTTCTTCATGAGGTTGACAATTCTGTAATATTGCTGAGGATTCAAATAACGGAGCGCCGTATCTTCCAATTCCCACTTAATTTTTGAAATCCCGAGACGATGCGCCAATGGTGCAAAAATCTCCAGTGTTTCATTAGAAATTCTCCGCTGTTTTTCCTGAGGCAGATGTTTCAGCGTCCGCATATTGTGGAGACGATCCGCCAGCTTAATCAGTATGACCCGGATATCTTGAGCCATAGCGACAAACATTTTGCGATGATTTTCCGCCTGCTGTTCCTCTTGAGATTTATATTTAATTTTACCGAGCTTCGTTACGCCGTCCACAAGCATTGCCACTTCTTCGGAAAATGCTTCTTTCAGGTCATCGAGCGTCACATCTGTATCTTCCACGACATCGTGCAGAAATCCTCCCGCGATTGTGGAAGGGTCCATTTCAAGATCAACGAGAATTCCCGCAACCTGAATCGGATGAATAATATATGGCTCGCCCGATTTGCGGTATTGCTCGCGATGAGCATCTTCAGCGTAAAGATATGCTTTTTCGACAAATGCGATATGCTCATCAGATAGATAGCTGCGCGCTTTATCTATAACTTGCTCGGCAGTCAATACTTGTTCGTTCGCCATGGAATCACCTTTTTTAGAATGTAAACTGTATTGTAGTTTATTATCAAGAAAAAACCGAAAGATGTAAAGAGCAGAAGTTCAAATAGCCAAATATTATATAAAATAATTGCAAAACAATAGGAAAAAAGCACCCTGACATGGAGTGCTTTTTTCGGTATGCGATTATCTTTAGTATTTCATCAATGTTAATATGTCATAATCTTCAAGTTTCTTTCTGCCGTCAAGGTAAGAAAGCTCGATTAAGAAAGCGATACCAGCAACAACGCCGCCAAGCTCTTCAACAAGTTTGATTGTTGCTTCAATTGTGCCGCCTGTCGCAAGCAAGTCATCTGTGATAAGCACACGCTGACCCGGTTTAATCGCATCTTTGTGGATCGTTAATACGTCTTTTCCGTATTCCAAACCGTAGTCCACTTTGATCACTTCACGAGGCAATTTGCCTTCTTTGCGGACCGGCGCAAAACCTACGCCAAGCGCGTAAGCAACGGGACAGCCGATAATAAAGCCGCGCGCTTCAGGGCCGACGACCAAATCAATTTGCTTTTCTTTCGCATATTCAACAATTTGGTCTGTGGCATAGCGGTATACGTCGCCTTTATCCATCAGTGTCGTAATATCTTTAAATTGCACGCCCTCTTTCGGGTAATCCGGTACAATTGTTACGTATTGTTTTAAATCCATCTGTTTTATGTCCTCCTCGTACTTTCATAAGCCTCTGAATCTTGTTTCATCAGCTTATTCAGCCATTCCTTCAGCTCTTCAGCAGAAGAATAATTCAGCTTTTGATCCAATTCCATCAACTGCTGTTTTGCCTGATATGTTTGTGAGTCCGTTAAGTCGCGTTTCTTTACTCCGCTAACCACAGACAGCACACCATTCTCTATTTTAACAAAACCTAGATCAAAAAACACCTTTGTCATGAAATTGATTGTTTCAACAGACCAGCCTTTATGTCTCGCAAGATCTGAACCATGTTTTTTTACGTCAAAAGCGCCTCTTTTCAGCAAAAACGCATAATACCATTTAAAGTGGTCTCTTGCGGGAAATGTTGATAAAAAGTGGTCCTCTTGATTGAGAAAAATGAAATATATCCGCTCAGGCGCCTTGCCTTCCAGCAAACGTGCGAGCATGTCCAACGAAGGCGGCGGATCCAGCAATACAATATATCCACCATCAAGGTCAAACGCCTTCGCTTGATCCTCAGAGCTGATGACGTGCACTTCACGGCGAAGGTCTTCAGTCTGAAGAAGTGTTGTTGAGTCTTCTTTGAAAGAGACAATGGCCCGTTTAGCAGATGGAAGGACGGAAACTGTGTCTTCCCACATCCGTTTTCCCCTTAAATCAAACAGCTGCCATTCAGAAACAGCGGCATCCTTAATCATTAACTGCGGTTTTTTTCTATTGTTCCATTCGTTGATAGACATCTCACCGACAATTGATATTCTTGAACCCGGGACGATGCCTTCTTCTAGCTCACCTTTATTAAAACCAACGCAATCAAGCTGAGACGACTCGTTTCTGACCGTCATTTTCACATGATTTTTATTAGCGCCGATCTTGCGGACATCTTCCAGCACAGCGTTTTCTACGAGGACGTGCGGTTTCGGGTTCAGCATGCCAAATGGGGACAGCAGGTTCATTTCTGTGATGCTTTCAACCGTAATGTCCTCGACACCGCAGACAAGATCGACTTCCTGTACGGGAATAAAATCCTCTTCCGTAAGCGTGTTGTCTGCTATTTCATTCAGCCTGTGTCGCAAATCCGGCACATCTTCGGCATTCAGCGTCATTCCCGCAGCCATTGGGTGGCCGCCGAAATGTGGAAGAATATCTCTGCATTCTGAAAGGCTCTCGAATAAGTTAAAGCCTCTGATGCTTCGGGCCGAGCCTTTAGCAATCCCTTTTTCTTCATCAATGCCAAGCACAATGGCCGGACGGTAGAAACGGTCCACAAGCTTTGAAGCCACAATCCCCACGACTCCTGGATTCCACCCGGATTTGGCCACAACAATAGCAGTTTGATCGAGACCTTGCTGTTCAACCATTTCAATCGCTTCATCCGTCATTTTACTAACCATTTTTTGGCGCTCTTTGTTCAGCTGGTCAATTTCAGCGGCAAGCTCTTCCGCTTCAAACGAATCCTCTGACATGAGCAAATGAACAGCGGGATCCGCCTGTTCGATTCGTCCGACGGCATTCAGCCTTGGTGCTATTTGGAACCCGACAGTTTCTTCGTTCGCTTCTCCGATGTCTCCGCCTGACAGCTTGACCAGCTCTTTTAAGCCCAGTCGATTCGTCCGACGAAGCCTTTCAAGTCCTAGTGTTGCAATTAATCTGTTTTCGCCATGCAACGGGACAAGATCGGCAATAGTGCCGATTGCCGCCAGGTCAAGCAGTTCATCCGGGAGTTCGCCCAATAAAGCGTGGGCGAGCTTAAACGCGACCCCGACCCCGGCAAGTTCTTTAAACGGGTAGGTGCAGCCTGGCTGCTTCGGGTGGACGATCGCATGGACATCCGGAAGCTCCGGTCCCGGCTCATGGTGATCGGTAATAATGACATCCAGCCCGAGTTCCTTTGCTACCTTCGCTTCATGCACAGCGGCAATTCCTGTATCAACTGTAATAATCAGAGAGTAGCCCCGCTCTTTAATCGAACGAAATGCCTGTTCATTAGGGCCATATCCTTCTTTAAAGCGGTCAGGTATATAAAAATCAACTTGAGCCGACAGCTTTTGCAGTGTGTGAAGCATCACTGACGTACTGGTAACTCCATCGGCGTCATAATCGCCATATATCATAATCTGTTCTTGTTGTGATATCGCCTGTTTTATACGATCTGCCGCTTCTTTCATGCCTTTCATTTCGAAAGGATCATAAAAATCGGCATCCTTTGTATGTAAAAACAGCCTTGCGCTTTCTGCCGTATCAAAGCCTCTTTTTACAAGCAGGGACGCAACAAGAGGTGTTATATGCAATTGTTCTGTGAGTGATTTGACCTTATCCTGATCTGGTCGCTGGATTTCCCATCGCATTTTTGACGCTAACATAAATTCACCCCTCAACCACCCTATTATACTAGAGCAGGCTGAGGGGTTTCAAATATTATTCAAAAACTAGTCTTTTTTCTCAAGTCCGGTTGATGCATCCTTTATGTCGTTCTGTTCAGGATACAGTGTATCTTCTTGTTTATGTATCGTCTCTTGTGTTGTTTTGTTTTCTTTCCGCAACGCTTTTATTTCCCGCTTTAATCTCATCACCTGAAAAATGCCGGCAGAAAATACGATCAGCGCACCCATTAAAACCGAGCCTAAAATGACAAGAATGAGCGGCCACTCCGATCTGCCAAACAGGTAATCAACTTCTACGGATCTAACATTAATGACTGCAAAAATAGCGACAATTAAGGTAAAAATAAGTGCGAAAATGATTGTCCATTGTTTATTCATTCTCTATCCCCCAAAGTTTATTTACCTGAGGTAACTTTCCCTGTCAGAACTGATTTTAAACATGACTTGACGCTCTTGATCAAACCTCTTTTGCAGTTAATTTTTCCCTGATCAGTCTCTTCAATCCGTTTCCATCACCGGACATCACTAGTGTATCACCTTCATCAATGACTGTTTCAGATCCTGGGTTTAGTTGTTTATCCTGATTTTTCTTAATAATCGCGATGACAGTCACATGGTACTCCTGCCTCGCATCCAAATCACCAATTGTATGATGGATAGCAGGCGCACCTGTCTCTGCTTTACACCACTCTATGATTAAATCATCAAGGGCTGCCTCGACCCTTTCTAATACTTTCGGTTTATATGCCATTCCGCCGAGAATTGCAGAAATCTGCCTCGCTTCAGCATCATCAAACTGCACGGAAGCAACACATTCTTCATGATCATTTTCATCAAAATAGTACAGCTCCTTCCGGCCGTCATGATGAATGATAATTGAAATTTTATCGCGATTTCTAGTAATGATCTCAAATTTATGCCCTATGCCCGGCAGCTGCGATTCGCGAATCCTCATACATAAACCCTCCTACATATCTGAAAAACAGCCACAAACACGCTTAACACCATTTATATGTGTAAATGTAAGCGTATGTCATTATAGCAAATGTCTATTTTAAGTTCAATGAAACTTAAAAATTCAGGCTGCCCTGCAAAGGACAGCCTGAATTTTTTATTGCACCGAATCTTTTTTCAGTTCTTTTCCTTTCCATACAAGCCAAATTTGTGCGGCAATGTAGAGAGAGGAATAAACGCCTGTTAACAGTCCGACCAATAAAGCGACTGAGAAGTTTGTAATCGAAGATGCTCCAAAGATGAGCAGTGTCACTACAACAATCACGACAGTTAATACAGTGTTAATTGAACGTGTAAAGGTTTGCTGCAGACTCAGGTTTACAATATGGTTGAGGTCGGCAAATGTTTTCGGCTTGCGCTTCTTCATATGCTCGCGAATCCTGTCAAATGTAACGATTGTATCGTTAATCGAATATCCGATAATCGTCAGTATAGCAGCGATGAACGTAACATCTACCTCCAGCCTTGCAATACTGAAAACCGTGACAATAAAGAATGCGTCATAAAGCAGTGAAGCTATCGCGGCGATCGCCATTTTATATTCGAACCGTATCGAAACGTAAATAATGATTCCAATAGAAGCTATAGCAAGTGCGTACAGAGCATTTCTCGCCAGCTCTTTACCGACTGTCGGTGAAACTGTGCTGACATTTGGCTCTGTCCCGTATTTGTCTTTAAAGTGCGTTTTTACTTTGGCAATCGTTTCTTTGTCTGGCACTCCAACAAAACGGGCAACACCGATATTTTTCTTTTCGCCTGACAGAACAATGGTGTCAGGGTCCATGCCAAGTGATTCAAAATCTTTCTCCACCTGCTCTGTCGTCAGCTTATGATCACTTTGGACTTCAATCCGTGCACCGCTCGCAAAGTCAATGCCCAGATTCAGCTTAAATACAAGCAGGATAATAACCCCGGCAATTGTGATTGCACTTGAGAAGATAAAGAAATACTTGCGTTTGCTCGTGAAATCCCATTTTTGGAACAACGTATGCGGCTCTGTATTTTCATCTGTATCCTGAATATTCATAATGTGTTTCTTGTTGACGCCAAACCAGCCTTTTTTCCGATCAAGCCATCTGCTTTCTACAAGAAGAGCGAGAAGAAATCTTGATAAGAAAACGGCAGTGATAAAGCTTGTCAAAATCGACAGAATCAGCATCGTTGCAAACCCTTTAACAGAGCTTGTCCCAAAGATGAAGAGCACAACAGCAGCAATAATCGTTGTAACATTCGCATCAAGAATCGTTGCGAATGACCGTCTGTTTCCTGAACGGAAGGCAGAGCGGACTGATTTTCCTAGCTTGAGCTCTTCTTTAATCCGCTCATAGGTGATGATGTTGGCATCGACAGCCATCCCGACACCTAAAATGAGCGCTGCAATTCCCGGAAGCGTGAGTACAGCATTCATCCAGTCAAAGACTTGAAGTGTAATGTAGATATAAACCGATAGCGTAATCACCGCAATAAATCCCGGCAGGCGGTAATAGAAAAGCATAAATAAGAAAATAATTGCGATACCGACAATACCGGCAAACACCGTATCATGGAGCGCCTGCTGGCCGAATTGTGCACCTACTGAAGTTGAGTATTTTTCAGTCAGTTTCACAGGAAGCGCGCCGGCGTTTAAAATGTTGGCTAAATCTTTCGCTTCTTGAACAGTAAACTGTCCTTCAATTGTAACGTCTGTTGTGTTTAATTCCTGACTTACATTTGGAGCTGATACATATTTAGGAAGTTCTTTTTGAACTTCTTTTTTAAAGGAGTCCCCTTTTTCGTAATCCATCCAAATGACAAGCTGGTTATTTGGCGCCATTTTCATGACCTTCTTGGTCACTTCGCCGAATTTATCAGCATCCTTCAGTTTAATACTGACTATCGGCTCATTTGTTTTGGCGTCATATGTTTGTTTAGCCCCGTTTTCGACGAGGTCAGAGCCATTCAGCAATTCCTTATCATTTGTATCCCTGAAAGAAAGCTGCGCTTCAGTGGCCAAGATTTCACGCGCTCTGTTTTGGTTTGTCACCCCAGCGAGCTGAACGCGAATCCGGTTATCTCCTTCAATTTGGATGTTCGGTTCGCTAACACCGAGAACATTGGCCCTGCGGTTCAACGCCTCTACTGTGCTGACCAGAACGTCTTTTGTGATTTTGTCACCTTTTTTTACAGGCTGTACATCATACAGCACCTCAAATCCGCCTTGCAAATCCAATCCTAACGTAATATTGTTCGCGGCAGGCTTCGTAAAGTAGCCCAAGCCCGTGCCGATCAATAAAACGAGAAGGAAAAACGCAATCAAGCGTCCTTTTTTCATTATGTATATCCTCCCTTAAACCTGTGCAAATCAACCTGCTATCTCAGCAGTTCTTCCAATGCTTCCTGGCCTTCTTCACTGCCCAGCCAATTAGACGTTTTAAATGACTCAACAGTTGCATAGTTCATAAATTCGCCAATTTTCACTGATAAAATATCACTCGTCATTTCATAGATGTGCAGTTCTGTTTTCTTTTTCCACTTCTTGCCTGTTAAGTATGACCACAAACTTTCGAGTTCAACATCATCATACCCTAGAATCTTAAACTCTTCCAGTTTGCTGTAAAGAAACGGCCTGACGTGGTCTTTATATAGATCAGCAGGATGCTTCTCCATGAATTCCACGCTCCTTTTTATTGTTTTTCAAGAAGACTTGTCATGCTTGGACGATATATACGCATATCTTTATTGTATATGATTACAGGTAGTTTGAGAAGGCAGGGGGTAAAAATGGCGAAACAGACGTTTTTAAGGGGCACTCTTATTCTGATCGCAGCAGGAATGGTTACAAGAATGCTCGGGTTTGTCAACCGGGTGGTTATCGCCCGTTTTATCGGTGAAGAAGGAGTCGGGCTTTACATGATGGCGGCGCCTACCTTCTTCTTGGCCACTACATTAACTCAATTCGGTCTGCCGGTCGCGATCAGCAAGCTTGTCGCTGAAGCCAGCGCACGCGGAGATCATCAAAAAACAAAAAATATTTTAGTCATGTCTCTTACCATCACAGGAGTGCTCAGCCTGATCTTTACACCGCTGTTTCTGTTTTTCGCCCCGGTTATGGCTGAGACGATGCTGACAGATAAGAGAACACTTTACCCGCTCCTGGCCATTACGCCGGTTGTGCCGATTATCGCTATATCAAGTGTGCTGAGGGGATACTTTCAAGGAAAACAGAATATGAACCCGCTTGCTGTGTCCCAGGTTCTTGAGCAGGTCGTCCGCATTTCACTCGTCGCTCTCTGTACAACGATTTTTCTCCCTTACGGAATTGAATATGCCGCAGCGGGGGCAATGCTATCCTCAGTCGCAGGGGAGCTGGCGTCACTCCTGTATTTATTTGTTTGTTTTAAATATAAAAAGACAATTAAAATCAGAAAGCACTTTTTCCAATCGATTAAAAACGGAAAACAAACATTTTCCCAATTAATGAGTGTGTCCCTTCCAACGACCGGGAGCCGCTTTATTGGCAACCTTTCTTGGTTTTTCGAGCCGATTGTCGTCGCTCAAAGCCTTGCTATCGCCGGTGTAGCGACAGTTGCCGCCACAAAGCAATACGGGGAGCTGACCGGCTTTGCCATGACCCTGCTGACTCTGCCCAGCTTTATTACATATTCTTTATCGACCGCGCTTGTTCCTGCGATAAGTGAAGGAATGGAGCAGAAAAAATTGCAGGTGGTGGAATACCGCTTGGAACAGGCCATGCGTCTGTGTCTGCTCAGCGGAGGCATTTCAGTTGTCATTTTATTTGTATTTGCGGATGAGCTGATGAGGGTGATGTACGGTTCCTCAGGCGCTGCTGTATTTATAAAAGTGATGGCCCCGTTTTTTCTGCTTTATTATTTCCAGGGCCCTCTTCAAGCTGTGCTGCAGGCGCTTAATTTAGCAGGGGCTGCGATGATGAACAGTTTAATCGGAGCGCTTGTCAAAACCGGCCTTATTTTTGTCCTCGCCACCAGGCCGTCTCTCGGTATTATGGGCGCGGCATTAGCCATTGTGACAGGCATGGTGCTCGTCACGCTTTTACACGCGGCAACCGTAAGCAAGGTGCTGCCGATCAGTATTAAAATCAAGGAGTACGCGCTCAGCTTCGCTGTTATTATAATTTGCGGATTCATCAGCTCCGGCATTAAACAATATGTAAGCTTTGGATCGTCCGAGGCTGTGAATGTCGCCGGATGGATTGCAATAAGTACTGCCATCTATATCATCCTCTTGCTCGCTTTCCGTTTAATTAAAAAAGATGAGCTTCGCCGCATTCCTATTATCGGACGTCTGATCGTCCGCTAAAGGTCACGTGCGGTGCCCATCTTTTTTATCTATAAATAACTCACCGTCAGTAAACGAGCAAAATGAAATATCTGAAAGGTTTGCATATCCGTGTTTTCTTAGTTTTTCAAGCAGCCACTGTTGATCTTTTTCAATCCTGGACAGGTTTTCCATTTGAATAGAGCCATCTATAATAAGCGGCATTTCGAGCTGCCGATGCTCTCCGCTGTTTTCTTTCTTTACAACAGTCAGTTTGCCTGACGGCTCTAAAATGGCAAATGATACATCAGCCACTCTGTCGATGTTATTTTCTCTGAGCTGAACCATTAAATCATCGAAATTATAACGCTGTGATTTCATGGCGTCTTCGTCAATTTTCCCATATTTAATAATAATGGTCGGCTTTCCGTCAAGAAGCTGGCGGACTTTTCGGTTTTTTAAAGAAAAGTATGCCAAAGTCACTTGGATGATCATTAATACAAGCATTGGCAAAATAGTGTGAAATAGATGATCTTCTACGTTTTCTATGGCTAAAACGGCAATTTCAGCCATCATGATAAAGACAACGAGATCTAAAATGCTAAGCTCCCCGATCTCCCGTTTGCCCATAAAACGAAAAATGACCAATATTACAAAATACAATATGATTGTGCGAAACGTAATAGTGAGAAGCTCTTCCATCATGCACCTCCAACTCATTATAGGATGCAACAAAACGAACAATTTATGTAAGAAAAAGCGATCGTATTTCATAAAGCTTTTACGTCTAATTCATGTGATAGGGGAATACATTTTTACAAAGACGAGCCATCAGCATGTCTGACGGCTTTGTTGAAAAAGAACAGAAGCCTTTTAATACAGGCAGAGAGGAGACATTTATGGAGGAAACGAAACAAGTTGGAAAAGGCATTCTTTACGGCTTAATCGCCATTTTCTCAGCCATGCTCCTGACAAGTTTAGCCGTTTCACTTTTACTGACGGCAACCACGCTGGAAGAGTCATCATTCAACTGGCTAATCACCGCCATCTCATTTCTTTCTTTGTTCATCGGCGGGTTCATTTCTGGCGGTAAAGGAAAGGAAAGAGGCTGGATGATCGGGGCATTGACTGCCTTAAGCTTTTCTCTGATTATTTTATTGTTTCAGTATTTAGGATTCGGAAAGACATTTACAGCGGAACAGCTGCTCTTCCATCTTGGATTTTTAGGGGTCTGCATGCTGGGCGGGGTTTTCGGCGTGAACATGAGGGGAAACAGGTCTTCCACATAAAAAAGAGCGGGCTCACTCACCCGCTCTTTTTTTGTTTGCTATGTATAGCTCCTGCTGTTATTCAGCAGCAGAAACTTCTCTGATCGCGCGGCGGTCGAACGTAAGACGTGTGTTTTCACCAGTCTTAATGACGACTTTGCTTTCGTCGATAGAGTCAACAGTACCGTGCAATCCCCCGATTGTCACTACTGAATCGCCTTTTTTCAGTTCCTCCTGCATTCGGCGTACTGCCTTTTGCTGT
The DNA here is from genome assembly GCF_023238245.1 of Bacillus rugosus. Taxonomy (NCBI): domain Bacteria; kingdom Bacillati; phylum Bacillota; class Bacilli; order Caryophanales; family Bacillaceae; genus Bacillus; species Bacillus rugosus. The sequence continues at coordinate 2,711,401 of NZ_CP096590.1, forward strand.
TTTTGCTGAGGACGAATCAGCAAGAAGTAAAGGACCGCAAACATTAAAATAATAGGAACCAATGTACCTAAAGTGCCTGTCATGATTTTCACCCCTTTCTGTAAACCTGTTTTTCATTTTTATTTAGAAGCTTTTCGCATTTGGCTTGTTGTAGCCGTAACGCTCAAAGAACTCTTCTCTGAAATCACCCAGACGATCCTCACGAATAGCCTGTCTTACCTGCTCCATTAAGTGTAACAGAAAATGAAGGTTATGGTAAGTTGTTAATCGAAGGCCAAATGTTTCATTGCAGCGGATCAAGTGTCTGATATACGCGCGAGTGTAGTTTTTACATGTATAGCAATCACACTCTTCATCAATCGGACGGAAGTCTCTTTCAAATTTCGCATTTTTCATATTGAGACGGCCTTCAGCTGTAAACACAGTGCCGTTTCTTGCAATCCGGGTAGGCAGCACACAGTCAAACATGTCGACCCCGCGGATCGCTCCGTCGATCAGCGCGTCCGGAGAACCAACTCCCATCAGATATCTCGGTTTATCCTTCGGCAAAAGCGGTGTTGTAAACTCGAGCACACGGTTCATGACATCCTTCGGTTCACCGACAGATAATCCGCCTATAGCATATCCCGGAAAATCAAGGGAAATCAAGTCCTTCGCACTTTGCGTGCGCAGATCTTCATATTCTCCGCCTTGTACAATGCCAAACAGCCCTTGTTCATCCTGACGGTTGTGGGCATTCAGGCAGCGTTCCGCCCAGCGGCTTGTCCGTTCTACTGACCGCTTCATATAATCGTACTCTGCCGGATATGGCGGGCATTCGTCAAATGCCATCATAATATCAGAGCCGAGTGCGTTTTGGATCTCCATCGCTTTTTCCGGAGATAAAAACAGCTTGTCTCCATTTAAGTGATTGCGGAAATGAACGCCCTCTTCCTCTATATTACGAAACTTGCTTAGAGAAAAGACCTGAAAACCGCCTGAATCTGTTAATATCGCGCGGTCCCAGTTCATAAATTTATGGAGCCCGCCCGCTTCTTTGACAATATCGTGACCCGGACGGAGCCATAGGTGATAAGTGTTGCTTAAAATGATGCCCGCATCCATTGCTTTCAGTTCTTCAGGTGACATTGTTTTGACTGTCGCCAGTGTGCCGACCGGCATAAAAACTGGTGTGTCAAAGGAGCCGTGAGGAGTATGCACTTTTCCCAGCCGCGCCCCTGTTTGTTTGCATTCTTTTATAAATTCATAGCGTATTGGTTGTTCAGCCACTTTTGGTGAGGCCTCCTGTTCTTAAATTATAGAATCAGCATCGCGTCTCCGAAGCTGAAGAAACGGTATTCCTCTTCCACTGCATGATGATAAGCGCGCAGAACGTTTTCTCTTCCCGCAAGCGCACTGACCAGCATAATCAATGACGATTTCGGCAAATGGAAGTTTGTGATCATTCCGTCAATGGCTTTAAATTCATAGCCCGGATAAATAAAAATAGATGTCCAGCCGCTTGATGCTTTAAATTTCCCGTCATGTTCCCCGGCAATCGTTTCAAGCGTGCGTGTCGATGTCGTGCCGACAGAAATAATCCGGCCGCCATTTTCCCTTACTTTGTTTAAGGCTGCAGCTGTTTCTTCTGACATTTGATAAAACTCTGCATGCATATTATGCTCTTCAACATCATCGGCACTCACAGGGCGAAACGTTCCAAGGCCTACGTGCAGAGTGATGAACTCAATCTGCACACCTTTGTCTTTCAATTGCTGCAAGATTTCTTCAGTGAAGTGAAGGCCAGCAGTAGGCGCGGCCGCAGAGCCGATTTCTTTAGAATACACGGTCTGGTAGCGCTCTCTGTCATCAAGCTGTTCTTTAATATATGGCGGGAGCGGCATCTCTCCAAGGGATTCCAGCACTTCGTAAAAAATACCGTCATACTGGAACTCCATTTTTCTGCCGCCATGCTCAAGTTCTTCCGTGCAGACAGCCTTCAATCTTCCGTCTCCAAATGTCACAACGGTTCCTTTTTTTACCCGTTTCGCCGGTTTGGCAAGTGTTTCCCACCTGTCACCAGCTTCCTGTTTCAGCAAAAGCAATTCCACTTTCGCGCCGGTATCCTCTTTTGTGCCGAATAGCCGCGCAGGCAGCACGCGGGTATTGTTCAGTACTAGACAATCCCCTTCTTTAAAGAAGCTGATAATGTGTTTAAACGAGCTGTCAGTCAGCTCTCCTGTATGTTTATCAAGCACCATCAGCCTTGAAGCATCACGCTGCTCCAACGGCACTTGTGCAATTAAACGTTCCGGTAGTTCAAAATCAAATAAATCGACTTTCATGAGATTTCACCTTTATTCTAGTCTTTTGTTATTTCATTCTTCCGAAAAGATTAAGCAAAATTGATAATACCACACTTATGATGATACAAGTGACAACCGGGAAGAAAAATGTAACATTCCCTCTTTTCACAAAAATATCTCCCGGCATCTTGCCGACAAAATGCAACACTGCTCCGATGATAAGCAAAACAGCACCAAGAATCATAATGATCTTAGGGAATTCAGTCATACCGGGGAGCCTCCATTTGGAAATGATGATAAACGGCCGGTGTCACGATCCTTCCCCGCGGCGTTCTTTGGATAAATCCGATTTGCAGGAGGTACGGTTCGTACACGTCCTCAATCGTATGCGGTTCTTCGCCGATCGTGGCTGAAATGGTATCAAGACCCACCGGGCCGCCGTTAAATTTTTCGATCATGCCCATCAGCAGCTTGTGATCAATATGATCCAAACCGAGACGGTCAACCTGCAGCCGCTCCAGCGCATCCTGCGAAATCTCTTCCGTGATCCGGCTGTCACCCAGCACCTGGGCGAAATCCCGGACCCTTCTCAGCAGGCGGTTCGCTACGCGGGGCGTCCCTCTCGATCTCCTCGCGATTTCGAGAGCAGACGGTTTATCGATTTCAACCTCGAATACATCAGCAGTTCTTGTGACAATGTCCGCCAGCTCTTCTTGCGTATAGTACTCAAGGCGCGACATTACGCCGAATCGATCTCTTAACGGCGCCGTCAAAAGCCCTACCCTTGTCGTGGCGCCTACCAGCGTAAAAGGCGGAAGATCAAGCCGGACCGAGCGGGCAGAAGGGCCTTTCCCAATCACTATATCCAGACAAAAGTCTTCCATTGCAGGATAAAGCACCTCTTCAATCGATCTGTGCAGTCTATGTATTTCATCAATAAATAACACATCTCCCGGCTCAAGCGCTGTTAATATGGCAGCCAAATCACCGGGTCTTTCAATCGCAGGCCCAGATGTCGTACGCAATTCAACTCCCATTTCATTGGCAACGATGGAAGCAAGCGTCGTTTTTCCAAGTCCGGGCGGCCCGTACAAAAGAACATGATCAAGCGTCTCCTGTCTCATTTTTGCCGCATCTATAAACACGCGCAAATTTTCTTTCACCTTATGCTGACCGATATACTGCGCCAAATTTTGCGGCCTCAGGCTTTGCTCTATCACTGATTCATGGTTGTCTGCTTCACTTGAGACGAGCCGTTCATCCATGAACATCACCTTACTTCAATAGTTTTTGTAATGCTTTTTTCACGTATTGGTCTGTTGTCAGCCCAATATCTTCTTTCAGGTGAGGAAGCACCTTTTTGATTTCTTTTTCAGCATATCCAAGAACCCTGAGGGCCTCAAGCGCTTCTTCGAGGGCCGTTTCTGCTGTTTGCTTTTCAAGCCTTTCTTCATGATTAAACAGATTTTCAATCATTTCAGGCACAACATCAGCGAGCTTTCCTTTTAAGTCAAGAATAATCTGACGTGCGGTTTTCTTTCCTACACCAGGAAACTTGACCAAAAAGGCTTCATCCTCATTTTCAATCGCTTGGATTACCGCTCCCGGATCACCCGAGCCCAAGATGGCGAGTGCGCCTTTCGGACCGATACCGGTCACGTTTAACAGTTTTGTAAAGAGCGCCTTCTCCTCTCTTGTTGAAAAACCGTAGAGCGAAAAAGCATCCTCTCTAATATGATGGTACGTAAAAATCGTTTCTTGGTTTCTCTCCTTATATATAAACGGATTCGGCGTGAAAATCTGATATCCAATGCCGCCGTTCTCTATCACAATATATTGGGGAGATACATAATCAATCGTCCCTTTAACAAATTCAATCACGCAATTCACCTCTTTGACTGTTCTTCATTGTACCATAAAAACAGCCAAAGTCTTATAGAAAAGTTAACATACGTTCGCTTCTCTCTCATTCTTCCACGAAAAAAAAGACATGAATACATGTCTTCAATCAGCGGACGTTACCCGCTGTATGTCTTTATGTGTTCTATGACATCCTCAAACTCCGCTTTTGTCCGAAATGGAATGCCTTTCAGCAGATTTTTTTGCATATGGCTTTCCAGCCTTTCTAGATCAATTTGAAAAAAAGACTGAATCGGTTCGGAAGCTGACTCAGGCCGGCCGTGAAAAGTGGAAATCACTCCATTATCCGATACACCGATATAACCGTTCACCTTACTGAGCGGAGAAATATCGTCCATTTGCTTTCGGAAGAGCACATATCCCTTTTTTTGTTCGACAAGCGTCCAGCCGGCATAAGTTGCCCAAAAATCATCCATAGAAAGCACTTTTTCACGTTTATGCTCAATGCTGACATCGCCGTCCAAATACACCTTCTCAAGCTGCACATGCACCTGCAGCGGTTCATAGTGCTCCACTTCCGCCCCAAGCGCGCGGGGAGAAGCAACTATCAGAAAAGCTGCGGCTGAGCAAAGAATGCCCAGCAAAAGATACGCCGTGCTAAATCGTTTCACCCTCTACACCTCTTTGCACACGTTTATGACTAGTTTGACCAAAGAGGCTACAGCTTAACCGTTCTCTCGAAATTTGTTTGCACGTTTTCTCTGACAAGCCGTTCCTCCGTATACACATCAGCGCTTTTCTCAGAAATGGTCAAGAATTGTGTCAGAAAAGCGCTGAAAAAATACAATGCCGCAAAGATCCATATGACACCGCCTGCACCGAGCGGTCCAATGAAAAGACTTACGATGCCCGGCGCGATAAACGCACATAAACCAGATCCCAGATTCAACACTGACATGGCAGCGCCTTTATTATCAGGTGCAAGCGTTGGCAAAAGCGCGCTTAATGGCACGTAGCCAGCCAATGCAGCACCGTAACAGCAGGCGATAATCATCAGCACCCAATACTGATGCCCGATCAACTGAGGCGTGTAGTAAAGCGCCAGCGTAAAAATACCGCACCCGACACCGCCAAACCACATCACGGTAGTGCGCCAGCCCAGTTTATCTCCGACTGCGCCAAAAATGATATTAAACACAATATTAACAAAAAACAGCGTCCCCCATATTTGCAGCCATTCCGAAACGGAATACCCGTAACGCGCTAGATAGGTCGGGAGAAAAATGGCAAATCCGAATTGTCCTAAGGCATTAATCGTCTTGACAACTCCGCCAATGCCGACTTTAGGATTTTCAAACATAATTGTAAACGCCTTCGACAGTTCTTTCCATTTTGGCTGATCTTGTTTTTGTACCTGTGTAAATTTATCTTTGTTAAAAAATAGGGCGAGGAGTCCGCCTGCTGCTACAAACAGTAAAGCGCTCCAAAGCGTATTGATTTCTCCAAAGGCCGGAACCGCATAGCTGGAATAGAACGGACCGAGCACGCTAAGGCCGCACGTAAACATAAACCAAAACCAGCCGACGGCCTTTCCAAGAAGCTTTTGAGAGGTGCTGTATGACACCCACACAAGAAAAGAGTACGCAAACAGCGGATATCCCAAGCCTCTAAGTGCATAGCTGCCTAAGAGAGCCGGATAATGCATATGAGGAATCGCCCAGCCGATAAAAGCGACTGAACCGAGGATAAATGCAAGCAAGCCGACAGTCATCGTTTTTCTCGGCCCCCAAGTTTGGACAAACGTGCCTGAAAGCCAAGCCGAGATGGTGACAGCAATGCCGTATATGGTAAAAAGCGATGCGGATTGCTGCATGCTGAGACCATGATCAACGAGAAAAGGAGACAGCCAGCCTTGTTCGAGCCCGTCTCCAATCATAAAGATGACAACGCCAATATAACCCCAAACCATGTGAGAAGGAATTCCGATTTTATTCAAAACATTTCCTTTAGCATGTGCTGTATTCATTTTCTCCACCGCCTACTTTTTTTCTAAAGTATCAATGGAGGTTCTATACCCAAGCTTACTGAATTGTAATCCTGTTTAATCAAAAAGCGACTTTTTCAGTATGCTCAATACTGACAGGCATGCCAAAAGCAAGCGATTGCTGTGCCGCTCTGGCAATCCGTTCCGCCTGAAAACCGTCATTGCCGGTGCAAGCAGTTTCCCGGTTGGTGTCGATCGCTTCTGCAAACCGAAGAATCTCCTCCTCATACGCATCCTTATAGCGTTCAAGGAAAAAGAAATGCGGTTTATCCTTCATCACAAAATCAGCAGTTGACACTTCGACCGTCGTCGGCCTGCTGTTGTCCGCTGCTGCAGAGCCTTTCGTCCCAAAAACCTCGACCCGCTGGTCATATCCGTACACAGCTTGGCGGCTGTTGTCAATCACAGCCATGGCACCGTTTTCAAAAGTCAGTGTAATGACAGCCGTATCAATATCACCCAGCTCAGCAAAAGAAGGATTCACCAAAGCTGCCCCTTTTGCATACACTTCGGTCACTTCGCTTCCCATAATATACCTGGCCATATCAAAGTCATGGATCGACATATCCATAAACAAGCCGCCTGAAGTACGTACATAATTTATATTCGGGGGCTCTGGGTCCCGCGACGTGATTTTTAATAAATGAGGCGTACCGATTTCACCATTTTCAACAATTGTTTTGATTTTCTTAAAATGAGGATCAAAACGGCGGTTGAATCCGACTTGGAGTGCAACCCCGTGTTTCCGGACGGCCGCAAGCGCTTCTTTTGTTTCATTCAGAGAGAAACTGACGGGCTTCTCACAAAAAATATGCTTTTTCGCCTCGGCTGCTTCTCTGATCATCTGTGCATGTACGGCTGTCGGTGAGCAAATAAAAACAGCGTCAATATCCGGGTCGTGTAATAAATCGCGATAATCAGAGGTTATGTATTCAATCTGGTGACTGTCAGCCCAGCTTTTTATACGGCTTGCCTGAATATCAGAGACTGCTTTTATTTTCATATGAGGAATCCGGCGTATATTTTGAACATGAAGTTTGCCGATGCGCCCTGCACCGATAATCCCTGTCACAATCTGTTTTGTCATGGCTTGTTCCCCCTTGAACATTCACGAAAGCGCTTTATTTTAAATTAATACTATCCCATTTGTAAGCGCTTTTCAAGAATGGAAATGATCGCTCTATGTCTCTTTTATCACAATTAATGCTTATAGGTAGCCTTCTTCTTCAAGACCAGATACACTAGAATTAGGCTCTTTTTCCTGAACAGTTTATGATTTTCCTATAAACAACTGCATAAAATAGAGCAAAGAAGGTGAATGAAATGCTGACAAAAGCAGAGGCACTGGCCCATTCAGTCATATACCGCAAGAACAGCAGATTTGATAAAGTCAAAGAAAAACCTGAGGAATTAACACTAATCGGCAAGGGAAGAAGCGCCTATGTGTTTGCTTTAACAGAAGGCGATCGAAAAATGGCGCTGAAAGTATTTTTTCCGGAGTATCAAGCGACAGCCGTCAAAGAAGCCGCGATCTATGAAAAATTAGCTGGTTCCGCTTTCTATCCTGACATTTACGAAACTGGTGATTCATTTATTCTTATGGAATATATTAAAGGCGAAACCTTTTATAACTGCCTAAAGAAAGGCATTGCGATCAGTGATGGCATGATTCAGCAAGTTGAAGAAGCACTTTCTGACGCCCGTGAAGCCGGCTTGAATCCGTCAGACATTCATTTGCGCAATCTGATTCTGACAGAATCCGGGGCAGTGCGGGTGATTGATGTTGCAAGATTCGAACAGACAAAAACGTGCACCCAGTGGGACGATTTAAAATCAGCGTATCATGCACTCTACAAAAAACCGATATTCCCCAAAAAGATTCCGGGTTTTTGGCTGGAGATCATCGCATTTTTATATAAGAAAGATTGGTTCCAAAGGCATTTCGCACAGCGGAAAAGAAAATATTCTTAAATCAAAAAGGCAGCCGCACACGCGGCTGCCTTCATCCATATATTTTTACTTTCTGATGGCAGAAATCAGCTTCATTTGTTGAGGCGACAGCTTAATTCGATAGCCTCTCACAGTTAAGTAGACCGCTTCTGAGCCTTTCTCGCTGGAATGACAATACGTTTTTTCCATCTCTGTCTCCCCTCACCCTTTATTTTATTTCATCATACCACCGCTTTATTGAGTGAATTTTAAGGAAATGTAAAGATAGTATGAACCTGCTATATGGTGCAACGCGGAAAAGCGCAGCGTAATCAATACGCGGCGTTTTTTCTTTTTCCCTTCCTCTTCTTATTGATACTTACCGGTCATATAATGTGACAAATCGATTGTAGAAATAGTTCGATTAGCCCAAAATATTTTTATACATGTAATCGAAATGAAGTGAGGAGGAAGCTTGATGGCAGATTTTGTTACTAGTTTAAACGAGGTCTTATGGAGTACCCCCGTTATTTATATTTTATTGGGAATTGGATTAATTTTTTCTATTTTGACCCGCTTTTTACAAGTCAGACATTTGAAAGAAATGATTGTTTTGATGTTCAAAGGAAAGAGCTCTGAAGCCGGTGTCTCTTCTTTTCAAGCGTTATCGATTGCACTGTCCGGACGAGTGGGGACAGGAAACATTGCGGGTGTGGCGACAGCAATTGCATTCGGCGGACCCGGTGCGGTGTTCTGGATGTGGGCGATTGCCTTTATCGGTGCGGCGAGCGCCTTTGTTGAGTCAACTCTTGCCCAAATTTACAAAGTGAAACAAGGCGGACAATATCGGGGTGGCCCGGCTTATTATATAGAAAAAGGCTTAGGCATTAAGTGGTTTGCCGTCTTATTTGCCGCAGCCGCCCTCATTTCAATGGCCCTTCTGATGCCGGGCGTGCAGTCCAACTCCATTGCGGCTGGCGTCAAAAATGCATTCGGCATCTCTCCTGCCATTACAGGCTGTGTTCTCGTTTTATTATTAGGGTTCATTATTTTTGGCGGCGTCAAACGAATTGCCAGTGCCGCGCAAATGATTGTTCCGTTTATGGCCATTGGCTATATCCTGCTGTCTTTGATCATTATTGCCATGAATGTTTCTGAATTGCCTGCTGTGATCTCATTGATTTTCAAAAGCGCTTTTGCTTTAGATTCCGCTTTTGGCGGCCTGATCGGCATGGCGATTTCCTGGGGGGTCAAACGAGGCATTTACTCAAACGAAGCCGGACAGGGAACAGGCCCCCATCCAGCAGCCGCTGCAGAAGTTTCCCATCCGGTCAAGCAGGGGCTGGTTCAGGCATTTTCTGTTTATATCGACACGCTATTTGTATGTTCCGCTACAGCTTTCATGATCTTGTTTACCGGCATGTACAATACCCAGGCTGCAGATGGTTCCTTTATCGTTCATCAACTTAAAGGCGTAGAGGCGGGGCCCGGTTTCACTCAAGCGGCCATTGACAACGTTCTTCCCGGATTCGGTGCAGGCTTTGTTGCCATCGCTTTATTCTTCTTCGCATTTACAACAATTATGGCGTATTACTATATCGCAGAAACAAATATCGCCTATTTAGCCCGAGGCAGAGAAAGCAAATGGGCAATGTTTGTCTTAAAAGTGATTATTTTAGCCGCGACGTTCTATGGAACTGTGAAAACCGCTTCTCTTGCTTGGGCATTAGGCGATGCAGGACTTGGCATTATGGTATGGCTGAACGTCATTGCGATTGTGCTGCTTGCCAAACCGGCGCTTCTCGCGTTAAAGGATTACGAGCGCCAAAGGAAGCAGGGCTTAGACCCGGTCTTTGATCCGAAAGCGCTAGGCATTAAAAACGCTGAATTTTGGGAGAAAGAATACACACGGGAAAATGAGCGTGTCTCTTGAATATAAAAAAACCGGCCCGATATGACATCGTGCCGGTTTTTTATAAGCGATAATTGGTATACACTTCTTGGACATCATCGTCACCCTCAAGGATGTCGATCAATTTTTCCAGCTTCTCAACAGCCTGATCATCGGCATCTGCATAGGTTTTCGGAAGCATGGTCACCTCTGCCGAAGAAATTGGATAATTCGATTCGAGAGCTGTTTTTACCTCTTCAAAACGCTCGGGATCTGTTATTACCTCATATTGGTCTTCCTCAGTCTGCAGCTCTTCTCCCCCTGCTTCCAGCACATCAAGCATGAGCTCATCTTCTTCTATTTGCCGTTCTGTACGGTCGATTGCAATGAATCCCTTCCGTTCAAATAAAAAGGCTACACATCCGCTTTCTCCCAGACTTCCGCCATTTTTATTAAATGCTGTCCGCACATTTGACGCCGTTCGGTTTTTGTTATCTGTTACACATTCAACCATCACGGCAATCCCTGATGGGCCGTAGCCTTCATAGGTGATTTCCTCATAGCTGCTTCCATCCAGGCTCCCCGCTGCTTTTTTAATGGCACGGTCTATATTGTCATTCGGCATATTGGCGCCTTTTGCTTTTTCGATGACAAGACGCAATGCTGAATTTGCTTCTGGATCAGCTCCACCTTCTTTCGCTGCCACATAGATTTCTTTCGCAAGCTTCATAAATATTTTCCCGCGCTTTGCATCCTGCGCATTTTTTCTTTTTTGTATGTTTTTCCACTTAGAATGGCCTGCCATGTTTTCACCTTCTTTTTACGAATTTTCTATGTACACTTTAATCTGTATTGTTCACTGATGCAAAGAAAAAGGCTGCCGAATATCACTTCCGGCAGCCTTTCATCCTTAGCGAGCGTTCATTTTATGAAGTCTTGTGAACAGCCCTTTATCTGTGGACACTTGAACGTCACGGCCATTCGCATAGTTGCGTGCGGCTTTTGCGACATTATCCCTGTCGGACTTTGTGAAATCGCTGTGGCTTCTGACGGCGACGACTACTCGGTCGTCCGTTACCATCACTTGTGTGTCATTAACATTTTTCACTTGCTTCACACGGTTGGCAATTTTAGCTGCCAGTCTTCTGTTTTCTTGGTTGTCATATCCGTTGTTCGTCGCGTTTCGATTCATGTTTCTGTTATTCGTGTTGTTATATGTTCCGTCAGTTGCCAAAGGAACGCGGTCGTCAGCAGTAACACGGTCACGACGGTCATTTACATTCGTGGTGTTTCGGTTACCGTCGTTTTGGTCCTCCATTAATTCAGTAACAGGTCCGTCATTGTCGACAATTCCTTCTCCCTGTCTGTCAGCGTCATTTTCATTTGTATAATATCCGATTGGACGGGTATTGCCGTTATTGCGCGTATCATTCATAGCATTATCGTTTGCTCCGCATGCTGTTAAGCCGGCTGTCATTAAAATCAAGCTAGCGATCATCACTTTTTTACCCAATGGAAAAACCCCCCGTAGACAAATTGAGCATGTTTGCTCGTTTTTATCATGTGCGTCCGAGGGGCATGTTAAGCGTGTCAGTTCTGTCCATTTGGCGGTAATCTGCGCCGAAACAAAAAAAGGAACGATTTACATCGTTCCGAACAATCACTCATTTTCTTCTTCCGGCCGGCCAAACATTTGGTTTACAGAAGGCTGATTCGCCATTGGCATAGAAACTCCGGCCGCATATGGATTTGGATTCGCTCCGCCGTAAGGCATATTAGGGGTTCCATAAGCTCCGAGTCCCGAATAGCCAGGTGCGGAAAAATATGGCTGATGATCATCGTCACAGCCGCAGTCGTCATGGCCTTTGTACGGCATGTATCCTGGGGCCGCTGCCGGCTGGTATGCACCCATCACTTGGGGAGTGCCATAAGGGCCATACGGCATATGTCCATACGGAGATCCATAAGCCGGAGATGCGTATTGAGGCGCTCCGTATGAACCGAAATGTCCGTGATGGCTGTTTTCATGATGCTGGTTTTCATAATGACCCGGATCATACTGAGGCGACACAAAGCTTGGCTGGTATCCATGCTGCGGATACATTGGGTAAGCATGTGGAAAGTACGGGTAGCATAATCCTGACCCTGGAAGAATTGGTGAAACAGGAACCGGACATGGCACGAAATGAGCCGGATAATGATGGAAAGGCTGAACAGCCGGCATATTCGGGACTGTATGATGAACGTTTTCTTCTTCCATACCGCCTACCTCTGGCGCCTTTGGCATATTAGGCATATTCGGATAATTTGCATTTTCCATATTACTCATAGCCTCCTGTTGTGGAAATTGATCTTGGTCTTGCATGTGATACATATGATCCATATTTCCGTCATGATGTTTTTTCGGCTCCTCCGGTTTAGGAGGCGACCAAGGCTGGAAAAGCTGTTTCATATCATAATAATCGTTCACATCAGCTTCGGGATACACATTTTCCTGCAGATTAGGCATCGGCGGGACATACGGCATAGACTTCTTTTCTTTCGGCTTTGTGTCTTCTACGTCGACAACGGATTTAGGCTTCTCTTTCGCATATGGATGATCTTGCTTCACACTCCCGGCCGCCGGACTTTTGCCCGCTTTTGGCTCTTTTCTGACCGGGACACCTTCAGACGGCACTTTTATTTTCATTCCAGGCATGATTAAGTCTGGATTGCTGAGCTGTGTATTAAGCTTCTTCACTTCCTCAATATCAACTCCGTACTTTTCAGCTATTTTCAAGAGCGAATCGCCTTTTTGAACGATATGGATTTTCAACGTTTTCCCCTCCTATGCAAAACGTGAACAGTTCAGCTGTGATTACAATATGTTTCTTCACAACATATGCCTGAACAAAAGAAGTTATGAGTACAGGAGGGGAAATATTTCTGATTTACGTGATCGAAAGCATTCGATTCAGGGCAAGGAGGGCATCTTGCTGAATGGCTTTTGGCACCTTGATCACGCCTGAAGGTTCTCCTTTTTCTATTAGTTCCAAAGACCACAGTAAATGCGGCAAATCGATTCGATTCATTGTCAGACACGGGCACATATCAGGATTGAGTGATTCGATTTGTTTATCAGGGTGATCGTGAATGATCCGCTGGACAAGATTCATTTCTGTTCCGATTGCCCACTTGCTTCCCGCCGGAGCCTGGTTGATTGTATCGATAATATATTTTGTTGATCCGCTGTCGTCACTTAGCATCACGACTTCATGTGAGCATTCAGGATGCACAATGATCCGAATGTCAGGATCACGGTCCCTTACATCTTGGATATTTTTCGCGGTGAATTTTTCGTGAACAGAGCAATGCCCTTTCCACAAAATTACTTTCACATTCTTATGATCAAATTCAGTCACTAATTCATCTTTCATCGGATCCCACACAGCCATATCCTCAAGTGCGATACCCAGATCATATGCCGTATTTCTCCCTAAATGCTGATCAGGCAAAAATAAAATTCGTTTTTTCTGTGTAAACGCCCACTCAAGCACTTTTTTCGCATTCGAAGAAGTTACAGTCGCTCCGCCATGCTTACCGACGAAAGCCTTGATCTCCGCAGTGGAGTTCACATAAGTTAAAGGTATGATCGTATCTCCAAATATATGCTGAAGCTTCTCCCACGCCCTATTGGTCTGCTGCATGTCAGCCATGTCGGCCATAGAACATCCTGCTCTCATATCAGGCAGGATGACTGTTTGTTCCTCTCCTGTCAGCATATCAGCGGTCTCTGCCATAAAGTGCACGCCGCAAAAAACAATATAATCCGCTTCTTTGTTTTTTTCCGCAATTTGGGCCAGCTGCAGGGAATCGCCTGTTTGGTCAGCAAATTGTATCACTTCATCTTTTTGATAATGATGGCCTGGTATAAAGAGCCTGCTGCCGAACTTTTTCTTAATGGCTGCAACACGCGTTTCCATGTCCTTTCTCGATATTTCTTTATAACCTTCAGGCATCATATCATTCGATTGTTTTATCACATCAAGAATTGACATAACGGCATTCCTCCACAGATTCATTTGATAATGTAACATCCATACTGATATCTAAACTTTTGACGGAATGAGTCAGAAACCCTAATGAAATATAATTCACGCCCGTCCCTTTAAAAGCAGCCAAAGATTCTAACGTAATCCCGCCCGAAGCTTCAGTTTTTATATGGTTCGGTGTGAGATTCGCAAAATGACAGACCTTGTCAGGCGGGCAATTGTCAAACATAATAACATCTGCGCCTGCTTCAATTGCTTCCCGGAGCTGTTCCTCCGTTTCAATTTCCACCTCAATATTTACCATATGGCCGACGGCCTGACGCGCTTTTTGGCATGCTTCTAAAATAGAGCCGCATGCTGCAATATGATTGTCTTTAATCATGACGCCGTCATACAAGCCGAATCGATGATTATACCCGCCACCCGCTCTGACAGCATACTTTTCCAGCATTCTCAGCCCCGGTGTTGTTTTTCTCGTGTCACAAATTTTTATCTGTTCATCATCCAGCCTACGAACAGCCTCCCTTGTCATCGTCGCAATTCCTGACAGCCTCTGAATAAGATTTAATACGACCCGCTCTCCCGAAAGAAGCGCTGCCGCCGGACCGCGTAACACGGCAATCACTTCACCTTTTCGCAAAATGTCCCCATCTGTTTTGTGTAAAATGGTTTGAACATTTTTATCTAATAAAGTAAAGCCTTCTTTTATCACTGCAGCTCCAGCAAAGATGCCGTCTGACTTTGCAACAATCTCCGCTGCACAGCTCTGTTCTCCAAAGATAGACTGTGATGTAAGATCCCCCATGCCTATATCCTCAAGAAAAAAGTGATTCAGCAATTTTTTCAGCTGTAAATGATTCATTTTTCCAAATCCCCTCGTTTTTTCTAATCTTCGTTCCCTTTTTTGTATGGACAATTTGTCTTCCTTGCCAGCGCACATCAGCTTGAGGAAAATCGGTGCGGAAGTGAGCCCCTCTGCTTTCCTCCCGCAAAAGCGCAGAAGATGTCATCAGCTTTGCCGCCTGCCATAAATGAGAAAGCTCCAGCTGAGGTATTGTGATATCCTTCACATTCACTTCCTGAAAAGGCAGCATATGAAGCCAGTTGCTCAGCTCAATCAGACTGCCTTGTTTCCTCAATATAGACATGTAGCTTGTCATTCTGCTTTGCAATTCATACAGCTCTGTATTCGGCACCTCGTAGGTTACACTGGTTTCTGATAATGATTGATATTGCCTGTTATAAACCGGTTTTTGCATAATATGCTCAGCTGCTCTTTTTCCAAACACCAGCGCTTCCAATAAGGAATTGCTCGCAAGCCGATTTGCTCCATGTAAACCGGTACATGCGGTCTCGCCAATTGCATAAAGACCCGGCACTGTCGTTTCCCCCCAGTGATTAACTGAAACACCTCCCATTAAGAAGTGCATACCCGGGGCAACAGGTATTTTTCCGTTTTGGAGATCAACTCCTGCTTTTTCACAAATAGCGGTGATGGTAGGGAAACGTGCTTCGAAATCAGAAATCGCACTGCAGTCGATATAAACGCGGTTTCCTTTTACCGTTTCTTCATGAATAACCCGTGAGACAATATCCCTTGGAGCCAAGTCACCTAAAGAATGCCGTCCAGCCATAATCCGGCGGCCGTTTTCGTCTACTAAATATCCGCCTTCCCCTCTGACAGCTTCTGAAACAAGGCCGCATGTAACACCGTTTTTCACAAGTAGTGTCGGGTGAAACTGAGTAAACTCTAAATCAGTTAATTCCGCTCCGGCCCGGTAAGCTAAAGAAAGGCCGTCACCTGTGACAGATGGATCATTCGTATGATGAAGAAACAGGCTGCCGCAGCCGCCAGCCGCCAGCACAACTTCATCCGCGTGTCTTACCTTGATCTGTCCCTGGCTGTCTTTTGTCATGACGCCGATACAGCGCCCATTCTCAACAAGCAAATCAGCTGCTGTTTCATGCTCGATTAACTCGATTTTGCTGTCGATCTGTTTCAGCAAATAATCAACAAGCAGTCTGCCGGTTGCGTCTCCGCCCGCATGGAAAATGCGGTTGTATGAGTGGGCTCCTTCTCTGCCAAGACAAACATCGCCCTGTTCATTGCAGTCGAATGGAAATTCACTCTCCAATAGGCTTTGAATCATGATTTTTCCATCATGTAAAACGTCTGCTGCAATAGCTAGATCGTTATGTCCGCATCCTGCATATAACGTATCCTCCAGATGGGCTTCAATCGAGTCACCTTTTGCATACGCCGCAGCAATCCCGCCTTGCGCATAGACAGAGTTGCTATTTTTGACGCTTTTTTTTGTGATGACAGTCACTTTGTATGAGGGCGGGAAAGCTGACGCTAAAGAAAGTGCCGCCGCCCCTGAACCGATGACTGCAATCGTCTTTTTAGACATATGCCACCCTCCTGTCGTTTACACCTGTCTTGACACCTATATTTACACAAGGATAAAATAAACTCAAGAGTTTTTTATGGAGAACGGATGGAGGAAGACCAGATGATTTATTTAGATTATGCAGCGACAACGCCTATTTGCGAGGAAGCCCTTAACGTATATCAGAAGCTCAGCATGGATATGTACGGAAATGCCAGCAGCCTGCATGATGCGGGAGGAAAAGCAAAGCACATACTGGAGTACTGCCGTGAAAAAATCGCCGACATCATTGGCGGAGAAGCAAACGGCATCTATTTTACAAGCGGCGGCACTGAATCCAATTTTCTAGCCATTCAATCATTACTAAACGGCCTGCCAAATACAAAAAGACATTTCATTACGACTGCCATGGAACATCAGTCCATTCATAGCTGTGCTGCTTTTCTAAAACAGCATGGATTTGATGTAACGATCATTGAACCGAATGAATATGGACTTATTACCGAGGAAATATTAGCAGCTCATATCCGGCCGGAAACAGGCCTGGTATCTATTCAGCATGCCAACTCTGAAACTGGGATCATTCAGCCTATTCAACGCCTGTCTTCATACCTGCACAAAAGGGGTATTCTTCTTCATTGCGACGCTGTTCAAACATTCGGGAAAATCCCGATCAATACAAAAGAGCTGGGGGTGGATGCACTCTCAGTGTCCAGCCATAAAGTCCACGGTCCTAAAGGAGTGGGTGCGGTCTATATTCACCCAGGTGTCCCTTGGAAACCCGTTTACCCTCTCATTACTCACGAACACGGATTCAGAGCCGGCACCGTGAATGTCCCCGGAATCGGTGCCTTTACTGCCGCTGCAGAGCTGATCATAAACGAAATGGATAAACAGATATCCCGCAATAAGACATTAAGAACACACTTTTTAGAGCAAATCAGCATTCGGTCTCTCCCTGTAACCCTTGTGGCAGACCCTGTACAAACGGAATGTCTTCCGCATATTATCGGGTGTTTTTTTCACTCATTTGAAGGACAATATGTTATGTTAGAATGTAATCGAAGTAATATTTGCATTTCAACGGGCAGCGCTTGTTCTGCAGGTTATCACGGTCCGTCTGCAACGATGAAGGCATTAAGAAAAACAGAAAAAGAAGCGTTGCAATTTATCCGCATCTCTTTTGGAAGGCATACAACAGCTGAACAGCTGGATAAGTTATTACATACGTTTACAGCGCTTTGGGAGCAAAAGAAAGGAGAATTTAATATTGACCGAAGAACTAAAGCTTATGGGCGCCAACAGGCGTGACCAGCTTCTTCTGTGGCTGAAGGAATCTGCATCACCGCTGACAGGAGGGGAACTCGCAAAAAAAGCGAACGTTTCAAGACAAGTAATTGTTCAGGATATTTCGCTCTTGAAAGCGAAAAATGAACCGATCATCGCCACAAGCCAAGGATATGTATACATGGATGCAGCCGCTCAGCAGCACCAGCAGGCAGAAAGAATCATAGCTTGTCTGCACGATCCTGAACGGACAGAAGAGGAACTGCAGCTCATCGTGGACGAAGGTGTTACAGTAAAAGACGTAAAAATCGAGCATCCCGTATACGGAGATTTAACTGCAGCCATCCAAGTAGGCACCCGGAAGGAAGTTAGCAATTTCATAAAAAAAATTAATTCTACGAACGCTGCCTATTTATCACAGCTGACTGACGGCGTGCATCTCCATACACTGACAGCACCTGATGAACACCGCATCGATCAGGCCTGCCAAGCACTCGAGGCAGTCGGTATTTTAATTAAAGACTAAAAAAAGCCCTTTATTGGGCTTTTTTTATAATTGGTAGGACTGATATGCACCAAGAAGTTTCACTTTGCAGCCCAGTGCTTCGAGCTCCTGCATGGCACCTGGAATCAATACCTCATCAAACGCTTTCTCAATATCAATAATAAAGAAATAATGGCCCAATCCGGTCTTAGTCGGACGTGACTCAATTTTTGACAAGTTTAAGTTTCTCCAAGAAAAAGCAGACAGCACTCTGTGCAGCGCCCCTGATTCATCCTGAGGTAGCATTACCATTAGGGTTGTTTTGGGCCTTGAACTCAATTTGGAATTCACTTCAAAAGATATGTTTTCATCAGGAGCCAGGATAACAAATCTCGTATGATTGTCCCTATAATCCTGTATATCTCGTTTCACGATTTTTAATTCGTATGTAGAAGCTGCCATGTCATTGGCAATGACACCGATATTCAGCTCAGGATGGCCACTGACAAATTTTGCTGCCGCCCCAGTTGAATTGGCGTATTCATATGGAACAGAAGGAAATTGGCGATGGAGAAATTTATGACATTGCGCAATCGCATGTGAGTGCGAGTAAATTTTGTCGAGCTCTTTCCATGCATTCTCTCTGGAAGGATGGACAAGCAAGTGCTGATGAATCGGCAATGTCATTTCACCCACGATTGGCAAGGGCTGTTCATGTATTAAATAGTCTATCGTTAAATTTACTGATCCTTCTAATGCATTCTCTAAAGGAACAAAAGCGAAATCAACTTCGCCTGCAACTGCCGCATCTATGCACTCCGGTATGGTTCGGTAAGCAACATGTTCGGCGCCGTTTTGAAAACAAGAACTGACTGCTAGATGTGTGAATGTAGCTGCTGGACCTAAGTAACCGACTTTCATGACAATATTCTCTCCCTTATGCACCTGAACCTAATATTTCAACCTTTTCTACAAAATCAAACTTCCTGAGCTTATTCATTAACGTATGAATGTCCTCTTCCATGGCAGACGTGCTGATAGACAGTGTCACATTTGCTCTGCCCTGAAGCGGAATGGTCTGGTGAATGGAAAGAACGTTGCTTCCAGAATCCGCTACCGCCTGCAGGAGCTGGGATAACGCACCTGACCTATCCTCCAAATGAAAGAAAAGTGTGATAATTTGCTCTTTAACCATAGTGTAGAACGGAAAAACAGCATCTCTGTATTTATAAAACGCACTTCTGCTTAAATCGACCTTTTGAACGGCATCTGCCACTGAATCTGCTTTTTTTCGGTCAAGCAGCTTTTTGACTTCCAATGTTTTTCTCATCGCATCGGGCAATACATCTTCACGGACAAGATAAAATGTCTCCTCTTTCATTTGCATCCCCCCTTTAAAATAGAGAGCCTGACATCCAGGCTCTCCTTTTTGCCATCATTAATCAATAAATTCAAATTCGAATTCCAGAAGCCTGATAATATCTCCATCCTTGGCTCCGCGTTCTCTGAGTGCTTCATCAACACCCATTCCGCGCATTTGTCTTGCAAACCGTTTAACCGATTCATCACGTGAGAAATCAGTCATCTTGAAGAGCCGCTCAAGGCTGTCTCCTGAAAGCACAAATACACCGTCTGGATCGCGTGTAATGTCAAATGGCACTTCTTCATTTTCAATCGTGTACATAACGCGGTTTTGTGTAAGCTCTTCCTCGTCATACAGCGGGAATTCCGGCGTGTTCTCCAGCTGATTGGCGACTTCAAACAGAAGCTCACGAAGGCCTTCTCTTGTCACCGCACTGATCGGGAATACCGGGTAATCATCCGTCAGCTTTTCTTTAAAGGCTTCAAGATTTTCCGCAGCCTGCGGCATGTCCATTTTATTTGCAACAATAATTTGCGGACGCTCCGTGAGACGCAGATTGTACTCGCTCAGTTCCTGGTTAATCGTCACATAATCCTCATACGGATCGCGGCCTTCCAAGCCAGACATGTCAATAACGTGAACAATAACCCGCGTCCGTTCAATATGGCGCAAAAACTGGTGGCCAAGTCCGACGCCTTGGTGTGCGCCTTCAATCAGCCCCGGCAAATCGGCCATAACAAAGCTGCGTCCATCATCCGTTTCAACCATGCCGAGATTCGGGACAAGCGTTGTAAAGTGATAGTCCGCAATTTTCGGCTTTGCAGATGAGACAACAGACAGCAAAGTGGATTTTCCAACACTCGGGAACCCGACAAGTCCGACATCCGCAAGCACTTTTAATTCAAGAACAACATAGCGTTCTTTTCCCGGTTCACCGTTTTCTGAAAGCTGAGGCGCGGGATTAGCCGGTGTAGCAAAGCGGGAATTCCCTCTTCCGCCTCTTCCGCCCCTTGCGATGACAGCCTGCTGCCCGTGCTCTGTTAAATCAGCGATGACCTGCTTTGTATCATCGTCTGTCACAACAGTGCCTGGCGGAACTTTAATGACCATATCATCAGCATTTCGCCCGTGCTGGTTTTTGGACATGCCATGCTCGCCGCGAATCGCTTTAAAGTGTTTTTTGTATCTAAAGTCCATCAAGGTACGGAGACCTTCGTCCACTTCAAAAACGACGTCTCCTCCCTTTCCTCCGTCACCGCCGGCAGGGCCGCCTTTCGGCACATATTTTTCACGGCGAAACGCAACCATCCCGTTGCCTCCGTCGCCGCCTTTTACATATACTTTGACCTGATCTACAAACATAATGTCCTCCGTTCTAAACCGTTAAAAACTCCGCTAGTCCAACCCAATTTCAATCAGACATTCGTGACTTGTGATCTCAAAACGCAAGATATCAACGTCCTCATATCCATTCTGCCGAATATCATCAAAAGCAGATGGATCGGCAAAGGCGCCGTGAAAATCAAGGTACAGAATCAGCTTTCTGTCAGGATGATCCGTTTGCAGCGAAACCGTTAAATGATTTTCGCTCTCTCTGCTGACTGCTTGATCAAACAGATAAAACAGCTTTCTCATCAGTTTCGCCAGCATTTGATCATAAGCCGACAAATCCTTAATTTCTCCAAGAACTTCATATTCAAGCGTCATATAATGAGTTTTCCAATTAAACGTAAGAAAATCAAACGCCAAATGCGGTGTTTTCAGGTTTGAGAGCTTTGATTCGTGCTTTGCGTCTATAACCATTTCTTCAATCATTTCAAAGACGCGGTCATACTTCTGCAAGCTTAAGTTTCCTTTAATCAGCTGCAGCTTATTCATCCAATCATGCCGAGAATGGCCGAGCAGATGAATCAGTTCGTTTGTTAATGCCGTGTCGCTTATATTTTCTTCTTGATTTTTTGAAACATCCTTCATTTTCGCACTCCCAATCATTTAATTTCTTATTTAGGAGTCTGTATAAGTGTGTATTATGAATTATAACAGAGAAGGCTTTGTTAGAAAAACAATTGTTTTTCCCAGAAATATCATGTTCCTTTTTTCTGACTATGGTTGATTTGCAGCCAGGCAGAACATTTTATGTATTACTGCTTGGGGAACATATCCAGTGGGTTTGAGATGTTTATTCTCATTCTTGGCGGGGTCTGCTCGCACATACTCTGCATTTCATTCTTGGTGTTTACTCCGCATATTGCAAAAAAAACTCCAGTCATCATCGACCGGAGTTTTTTGAATCATTATTGAGCTACAGGATATACGCTCACTTTTTTGCGGTCACGGCCGAAACGTTCGAATTTAACAGTTCCGTCGATTTTCGCAAATAGAGTGTCATCTCCGCCGCGGCCCACGTTTTCACCTGGGTAAATTTTTGTTCCGCGTTGACGGTAAAGGATAGAACCGCCTGTTACGAATTGACCGTCAGCACGTTTAGCACCTAAACGTTTAGCCTCAGAGTCACGTCCGTTCTTTGTAGAACCTACTCCTTTTTTAGAAGCGAAAAACTGAAGATCTAATCTAAGCATGTAGCTCACCTCCTATATTATGTTTGTGGTCACACGCAAGTTATCTTTGTAATCCCGTTCGATTGTCTCCAGCGAAACAACCATGCCTTCAATCAGCAGCTGAGCTTTTTGACGCACCTCCGGATCAAGAGATTCAGGGAATTCAAAGTAAAAATAACCCCCGTCCTCCCCTATATCAAGAAGCGGCTCGAAGCCCGCGAGCACAATGACCGCGTTAACGGCTCCAAACACAACGGCTGTCACTCCGGCACAAACAAGATCTTGTCCATGTTCAGCAAAATTCGCATGGCCCGTCATTTCAAAAGACAATATGCCTTTATCATGAGACCTTCTGATTGTTGCCTGAATCATGCTTACGCGTTGATTTTTTCGATCGTCACTTTAGTGTAAGGCTGACGATGACCCTGTTTTTTATGAACGTTTTTCTTTGGTTTGTATCTGAAAACAGTGATTTTTTTCGCGCGACCTTGTTTTTCAACTTTAGCCGTTACTGTTGCGCCTTCAACTGTAGGGTTGCCGACTTTCACGTTGTCTCCGCCAACAAACAAAACGTCTTCAAAAGTAACTGTTTCACCTGCTTCAGCAGCAAGTTTTTCGATGAAAACAGTTTGGCCTTCTTCAACTTTGATTTGTTTACCGCCTGTTTTAATGATTGCGTACATTCTCTGCACCTCCTATTAGACTAAGACTCGCCAGATACCAGGGGGCTGTAAAAGCTCTTAACACCTGTACTGAGCGGTTGTAGCAATGGTGCTACATCCATAACATTAAAAAATATACCAAAATACAAGGTGTTTGTCAATCAATTTTAGTAAGGCAGCAGCAGTTCCTCCATAGAGGAATTCGTCCGCTTATCGGCAAAGTAAGCATGGAGCACTTCATTCTCGTCAAGCTGGCTGAGCTTTTGGCCTGATTTCTCTACTATAATCGGATGTTTACAGCCGCGTTTGAACTCTGCCATCACATGATAGACTTTGTCCTCTGCCTTTACAGTCAGCGGCAGCAGTTTTTCAAGCTCACGGTTTTTTCCATAATACCTTTCAAGGAGAAATCTCACATGGATATAATGCCTTTGCCTGTATTCCTCGAACAAAGAAACAGCGAGAAAGACAAACAAAACCCATGCGCTGATTTGCAGAGGAATCACAAATAAAACCCAGCACCCGAGCAACAGGCAGAAGCAGAGCGACGTTTTTAAGTTGAGCCGGTGAGCCTTTTGAAAAGGCAGCTGTTTGGAAAACAGCAAAAACAACAGTTTTCCGCCGTCAAGCGGCCAGATCGGCAGCAGATTCACAAATAAAATAGAAAGATTATAAAAGGTGAAGAGTTCAAAGGTATGCTGATGAATCACCGAGAATTCTGCAAGCATCCAGGCAGCAAGCTGAAGCCAAATGTGCTGAAGAGGGCCGGCAATAATCACCGCAAACTCTTCCTTTAACGGCCGATTCCCGTGCTCTTCCACTTCCACCGTTCCGCCGAACGGCAGCAAAAAAACACGCTTGATTCTCCAAGAAAAAAACACGGCCAGAGCAGCATGCCCCAGCTCATGGACCAGTACAATCAGGAGCAGACATAATAATGCTTTCACATGGCCTGTGATCAGCCCAAGCGCCGCGATAATCCAAAGAAAAGGATGCACATGAATCTTCAAGATAAGGTCAAGCCATTTATTCAAATGAAATCACCTGAATCGGATCAATAAATTTATCGCCGTCTTTCATGGCAAAATAATAGACCCCTTTATTATGATCATCAAGTTTAATTGAGCCGAGTTTTTTTCCTTTATCTACAAAATCATATAAAGCAACATCCACATCTTTGAGCTCGCCATAAATACTATAGGTATTGTCAGCGTGCTGCACCTTAACTGTCAGTCCCGTCTGGCTGTCTTTGCTGACTTCAACTACATAGCCTTCTTTTATGCTATCAATTGCATCGCTGCTTGTTTCAACTTTAATCCCTTCCCCGTTGTCCTGAAAATCCTGCTGTACTTTCCCAGATGCAGGCGCGACCAAGTCTTGGCCCACTTCAACCTGCTCTTCCTTATTTTTATGTTCAGGAGCCAGAAAAGCGAGCGGATTGCCGAATTTCGTTTCAAACCAATGGCTTGCTGAAGCAAATTGAAATTCATTTTCGAAGGTTTTGGCAACAGCGGGTTTAATCTGGCTGACCGGCCCAATGTTTGTTTTATAGGCTATGGCGGAAACGAGAACAATGCAGGCCGACAGAAGACATTTCAGGATAATTGAATCTGTTTTAACCAAAGGGTGCTTTCCGTTGAATGTTGAAATGTTATCTTCATAGACCGGAAGAGTTCCATGCTTTTCCTGATCCGATACCATTACCCAAGACGGGGGTTTCTGCTTTTCAGAAACTGTCTGAGTAGAGAAACGTTTTGAGCCGGAAAGATGTTTTCTTCTTTTCTCTAATCGTTTTCTGATTTCATCTGCTCTGTGACTCATTGCCATCATCCTTTGCATTCGTTGGGTTTGTACATGATATGTCTTGTCCATGGCAAATATTCGTTATCCTCAAGCACAAAGCAGACAAAAACAAAAAAACCTGACACAGCATTTGCTTTGTCAGATTCTTCTCTTTGATTCTATCACATTAAGATCTTACTCCGAAAAATGATTTAATCTTAGCCATCATTCCTTTGTTTTGCTCTTCAAGCACCTGCAAAGGAACAGATTCGCCTAAGATGCGGCGGGCAATATTGCGATATGCAATGGAAGCTCGATTTTTCGAATCCATTGCAATCGGTTCGCCATGGTTGGAAGCTTTAATGACTTCATCATCATCAGCCACGATTCCGAGCAAATCGATCGACAAATGCTGTACGATTTCGTCGATATCCATCGTGTCACCGTTTTTCATCAGGTGATTTCTGATTCTGTTTACAACGAGCCGCGGCGGTTCAATATTTTCCTCTTGCTCCAGCAGCCCTATAATACGGTCAGCATCACGAACAGCTGAGATTTCAGGCGTTGTGACCACAATCGCTTTATCAGCTCCGGAAACGGCATTTTTGTATCCTTGCTCAATTCCGGCAGGACAGTCTATGATGACATAATCAAATTCCTGTTTGAGCTCTTGAACCATATTTTTAATTTGTTCAGGAACAACGGCTGTCTTATCGCTCGTTTGAGCAGCGGGCATTAAATAGAGCAGATCATCGAAACGTTTGTCTTTTACAAGCGCCTGATGCATTTTGCATCTTCCCTCTACAACGTCTACTAGATCGTAAATAATTCTATTTTCGAGACCCATTACAACATCAAGGTTGCGCAGTCCTATATCAGTATCTAATAAGCATACACGCTTCCCTAAAATGGCTAAGGCGGTACCGAGGTTAGCAGATGTTGTCGTTTTACCTACTCCGCCTTTTCCCGAAGTTATTACGATAGCCTCACCCAATTCACATTCCTCCCTCAAGCCTTGTTAGATCAGGTCTTAAATGAGCCAAATGTTGAAGGCGTTCAATGACCATATTTCCGTCTGTATCTAAATAAGCACATTCCATTTCGTTCCCTTTTTGAATGTGGTCTGGGGAGCGATTTAACACGTGATTGATTCTTAATTGTGTCGGCAGCATTTCAGAGGCGGCGATGACCGCTTGATTATTTCCGTTGAATCCAGCATGCGCGATTCCTTTCAATGAGCCAAGAACAAAAATGTTCCCTCCAGCCATTACTGTTCCGCCTGGATTCACGTCACCGATCAGGAGCAAGTCGCCTTTCACCTGCAGCACTTGGCCTGAACGGACAATCTTTGAAACAGAAATAATTTCAGCTTCCTCTTTCATACGCTGTGCTTCTTTTTTAGTAATGACTTCACTGTCAATAGAATGAACAAACAAATCTTTCTTTGACGCAATCAATTCGGTCAGCTGTTCCTCTTGCTCCTTATATAAAAAGCGATTTCCCAGCTTAACATGGACGCTGATTTTCTGGCCTTTTCCATCCGTATATTGTTCAATTGACAGCATATTCTGAAGACCATCGAGAAGCTCATCAAAAGAACACGCATCATCCAGATGCAATGTTAATCCATTCTTTGTTCCTTTTATTGTTACATATTGCTGCTTTTTGGTCTTCACAATATTCACCTCAACAACATACTCATTTCGTCAAAAAAAGATAAAATCCTTTTTACTCATCTCTCAATTCTTTCTTTAGACTCATAAAAAACAATCTAAATGGCAGAACCAGAATAAGAGCCGCTACAATATTTAATAAAATTGTCGGTATAAAGCGATCAAGCACAAACCCGTTAAACGTCATGATGTCCTTATGAATCAACGACTGAATGCCGAATACGTAAAGTTCGAGCAGGCAGACAGCTAGAACTGCTATCAATATCACTACAAATGCGTTTGTGTGCAGCACTTTAAACGCTTTTGAAGCCAAATAGCATAACCCGGCAAAACCAAACATATAAACGCCTAATAGACTTGTATAGTTCATGTCATATAGAAGGCCAAAAATAAATCCGTAAATCATCGCGTGTTTTTGGTTGACGAAAGCTGACATAAATATCAGTACAACCATCAGAAAACGCGGGGCAAGCACCTGATCATCTGTAACGAACGGAAAATGCACCAGATCTGTAAAAATGCTTTCCGCAGAAAAAACAAGCATCATAACGAAAGGGAGAAGGAAACGTTTCACGATCCTTCCTCCTCTGTATCGACAGTCGGCAAATCACGGTTAACAACGATCACATTATTTAAATCGGTAAGGTCTGCAGCAGGTTTTACATAAGCAACTTTCGTTAATCCATAGGAATCTGACTCGATATCAGTCACTTCACCGATTGTCAGCCCCTCAGGGAAAACACCGCCTGTGCCTGACGTTTCAATAAGATCGCCTTTTTTCACGTCTTGTTTATCCTTACGCTCAATAATTGTCATCTTAAGACGTTTTTTCTCTTTGTCATATCCTTCGATCAGGCCGTAGCCTTTGCTGCCTTTTTTTCCTGAAATTTTCGTCGCGACTCTGTTATTGCGGTCAGTATCGCTTAAAAGCTGAACAGTAGACGTAAAATTATTAAGACCGGAGCTTTTGATCTTGCCGATTAATGCGCCTTTTTCGTTTGTTACAGCCATATCTTTCGCTACGTTTTGCTGAGTCCCCTTATTAATCGTGACCTGTTTCGCCCAATTATCCGGGCTTCTGGCAATGACCGTTGCTAAAATCGGCTTGTAATCTTTAATCGATTTGACATGGCCAAGCTCGTCACGCAAGGATTTGTTTTCTTCTTCAAGTTCTTGAAGCTTGGCTTCATATTGTGTCTGTCCGTCAAGCTTCTCTCTCAGACGCTCGTTTTCTTTGTATGTGTTTTTTAAATCATTAATGTTCTCAAATATCCCTGCAAAAAATTCGGCAGGCGTATGAAAAATATTTTGAAATACTCCCGTCGTATCGCCGATCACTTTCTCAGGCCAGGTGGTATTGCGGCCGCCCTTCAGCGAAAATCCAATCATAGCCACCAATATGATAATACACAGAAGTAATAGCATTAACCGTTTATTCGGCATCGTGTTACACCTCTTCTATTGAACTCCCGATTATCTAGTTTTTCCTTTGAAAAGATGGATGTGCTCCAGTGCTTTCCCTGTTCCGATCGCTACACAATCAAGCGGGTCTTCGGCGATAAGGACCGGCATTTTTGTTTCTTCGCTGATGACTTTATCCAAATTGCGAAGAAGAGCTCCGCCGCCGGTTAACACAATACCTCTGTCCATGATATCTGCTGCAAGCTCAGGCGGTGTTTTTTCAAGTGTGCTCTTCACTGCTTCAACAATTGTAGACACAGTGTCGCGCAGAGCATTAGAAATTTCTTTTCCTGTAATTTCGATTGTTTTCGGCAGACCTGTCAGTAAATCGCGTCCGCGGATTTCCATTTTATCGGATTCTTCAGGAGCTTCTGCAGATCCGATCTCCATTTTAATCGCTTCAGCCGTACGGTCACCGATCATCAGGTTGTACGTTTTTCTGATGTAGTTGATGATCGCATCATCCATCTCATCACCGGCTACGCGGATCGATTGAGAGGTTACAATGCCTCCGAGGGAAATAATCGCAACCTCTGTCGTACCGCCCCCGATATCAACAACCATGCTTCCAGTCGGCTCCCAAACTGGCAGATTTGCCCCGATCGCTGCGGCAAACGGCTCTTCAATCGGATACGCGTCACGCGCTCCCGCCTGTCTAGTCGCATCGATGACAGCGCGTTCCTCAACAGCCGTAATACCTGATGGAACACAAACCATCACATATGGTTTTCTAGCAAACATGCCTTTATTTTTAATGGCCTGATTGATGTAATATTTCATCATCGTCGCCGTTGTTTCATAATCAGCGATAACGCCGTCTTTCATCGGGCGAAGAGCCACCACGTTGCCCGGTGTCCGTCCGATCATATTTTTCGCATCATTTCCGACAGCAACAATCGACTTCGTATCCGTTTGCAAAGCGACAACTGACGGCTCTCTCACAACAATTCCTTTTCCTTTTACAAAAACAAGCGTATTCGCAGTTCCAAGATCTATACCAAGGTCTCTTGCACCAATTCCAAACATATGTATGTATCTTCCTTTCTTAAAGCAAAAATACCCTAAAGGGAAAAACTCATAAACTCTATTATAGCTTAATTCGACGAAAAAAAAAGTGTTACAAATATCCTTTTTCCTTTAAACTCACAAATTTTTTGTCCCCGATCACCAAATGGTCAAGCAGCTCGATGCCAATCAGGTTTCCGCATTCAAACAGCCGTCTTGTCACTTCAATATCTTCCCTGCTCGGCGTCGGATCTCCAGAAGGATGATTATGAACACAGATAAAGGAAGCGGCAGAGCGTTTAAACGCTTCTTTAAACACCTCTCGCGGATGGACAATAGATGAATTCAGGCTTCCGATAAAAACAGTGCGTTTATGGATGACTTGGTTTTTTGTATTTAAGTATAAACAGACAAAATGCTCCTGGGTTAAAAAGCGCATATCCTCCATGACAAGATTTGCGCCGTCTTCCGGGGAGCGAATGACGAAATGTTCTTCGTTGGCTAATTTATGAATACGGCTTCCAAGCTCAACCGCCGCCAGTATTTGAACCGCTTTTACCATACCGATTCCCGGGATGCTCGACAGCTCTTCAACAGAGGCTTCTTTCAGCAGCCGCAACCCGTCAAAAGAGCGCAGCAGCCGGTTTGACAGGTCCATAACAGATTCTTGTTTAGTGCCTGTCCGCAATAATATAGCCAAAAGTTCATGACTCGCTAGGTTCTCGGCTCCGACTTTCAGGAGCCGTTCTCTTGGCTTTTCTTTCGTTGGGAAATCTCTGAGTTTTAATGGCAGATCGTGTATGATCAAGCACTCCTTTTCTTTCCCTTCCCGTTTATAGAACCGTCATGCCTTTATATCAAAATGGCGAAGAGCTCTCATCGTTTTTGATATAGGAAGGCCCATGACTGAATAATAATCTCCGTCTATTTTCTTTACAAAAAGCGCGCCTCTTCCTTGGATGCCATATGCACCTGCTTTATCCATCGGCTCTTTTGTTTCAATATAAGTCCAAATCTCTTCTTCACTGAGAGGCCAAAACGTAACTTCTGTCTTATCAAAAAAAGTCTCGCTGTGATTTTCGGCTTGTATGCTGACTGCGGTGATTACTGAATGACTTCGACCTGAAAGCCTCCGCAGCATAGAAGCAGCTTCTTCTTGATCTTTCGGTTTACCGAGGCAATTGCCGTCCAGGCATACCATTGTATCAGCTCCGATAACAATTGCATGCGGATGGAGATCAGCTATAGCCTTAGCTTTTTGTTTTGCCAACCATTGGACGTTTTCTTCAGGTGAAAAGTTTCGATTTAATTTTTCCTCTACTTCACTGACAATAATGGAGTAGGGCAGCTGGAGAAGATCGAGGAGTTCTTTCCTGCGCGGAGATTGTGATGCAAGTATTAGCGGCTTTGTCATGTTCGTCATCCTTTCAGGGTTTGCTTAAGAAAAAAAGATACTCGTTTATCCTACCAAATCACGAGGCTTGTCACAATTTCAGAAAAATAACTTTTTCATGACAAAATAAAAAAGCCTGTCACTAAAGGACAAAGGCTCAGGCACTTTCTCTTATTTAATGACGGCTAACAGTTGCTGCTGAGCCTTCCATCCGGCTTCAGCACTTGGGTCCTCTAATTCCTTTAATGCCTGCAAAATCGCTTTTTTCTCTCCTGCTTCTGATGCTTCTGTTTCACCAAGCGACTTTTCTATTTTTTCTACACTCGTTTTTGTAATATCTTCACCGAGAATTGCCTTTGCTGCAAGCTCAGCTGTTTCCTTGAAAGAATCTGTCATATCTGACTCTATTGATAAGGAAAGCTCCTTGCCTCCCCAAGCTTCAAAATCGCTGTCGATTAAAATCTGCCCTAACTGCTGTGACACGTCCTTATCACTGGCTAAGCCTGCGATGACATACGTATACCCGTCATCCTTTGACAGTGAAACTGCGGAATAACCTTTTTCAGTCAGCTGTTCTGTTAACGTTTCGGCACCCTTTTCATTTGAAAATTTTCCGGCTTGTACAGCGT
This sequence comes from Bacillus rugosus, assembly GCF_023238245.1. Taxonomy (NCBI): domain Bacteria; kingdom Bacillati; phylum Bacillota; class Bacilli; order Caryophanales; family Bacillaceae; genus Bacillus; species Bacillus rugosus. The sequence continues at coordinate 2,742,128 of NZ_CP096590.1, forward strand.
ACGTTTTATATGTACCTTCAGCTGGTGCCGCCTGTTTCTCCGCGCCTGAGCTTTGTTTATCAGCAGAAACATCTCCGGCTTTTACCGTTTGGCTGCCCAGAGAATCATCTAAAGAGGCTGGTGCTGCCGCTTCTTTATTGCCCGAGATGTTCAACGCGAATAAACCTAATCCGGTGCCTATGACAGCTGCAAAGGCAATCGTCGCCGCCACTCTTTTTACCGGCTTGGCAGTCCCGGCCTTTCCTTTTGCATACAGCTTTGTTTTTTTCTTTTGGTAAGGCGGAACGACTTTTGGATCTTCTTTAAACACCTTGTCCTCTTCTGAATCCCAGTTAAATTCATCTTCATCGGGATGTTCATGGGAAGCCGCGACCTCCTGTTCTGCCTTTCTCTTTTCCTCCCAATTTGAAAATGTCATGTTTTTATCCGTCTCAGTCTCAGGCGTTTCTTGTTCGTAAACCGTCTCTTCTTTTCCATTAATCGTCACCTTGAGGGCTTTTTCTGCGGCTTTACTGTTTTTTTTATTCTTCCTTTTTTTCAATTCCGCTTCCTCCCTTCATTTGCTTGACCGTTCTTGTCGGCTTTTCATGCTACACACTTTAGCACAGGCGAAAAAAAAAAGAACAAGACTTTTGTCGTCTTGTCCAAAAAACGTTCGTCAAATTTTTCAGCGGTCAGCCCATTGCCATTTTAATATAAAAAGAAATGATAGAGTCACCGTATAAATAGGCTAAAATGCTCCCTGCCGCAATTGCGGGGGCAAAGGGAAGCGGCTGCCCTTTGGCGAGTCTACCAGTCAGAACGGCTGCCGCTCCATACAATGCACCTATCAAAACAGAAAAGAAAAAGGCAGCTGCCAGCATTTTCACACCGAGCATAAAGCCAATCACCGCAAATAATTTAATATCTCCTCCCCCTATTCCTCCACGGGTGATTGCAGCAATTAAGGCCAGAAATAGAAACCCGGCGGCAGCACCTAACAGGCCGGCATACCAGGGATCAAGCGGAGAAATCAATCTTGCACCCGCCAAAAAGGGAAGAAAGAAAACCAATATTCGATTTGGAATCAGCATAAAATGAATATCTGTCACTGCAACAATGATAAGAAGAGAGATAAACACAACAGCAGGAAACAGTTCAAGCGACGTGCCAAAGCGTATTCCTGCGGCGGCAAATAAACACGCTGCCACAAGCTCTATTACGGGATACATAATAGAAATCCTCTGCCCGCAGCTTTTACATTTACCTTTTTGGAAAAGGAATGACAGGATGGGAATTAATTCTGCAGGAGTTAAGGTCCGCCGGCAAAACGAGCATGATGAACGGGGCGCGATAATAGATAGATGTAAGGGGATACGGCGCCCGGCCGTATAATAAAATGAACCAAGGATTAGCCCGAGGATAAAAAGAATGGGAAGCATAGACAACACACCTTTACAAGATACTGGTATGGATTGTAGCAAAGTGAGCGGGCTGAATTCTAATCGGGAATATTCAATTTTACACATAAAAACCCCGGCAGAATCTCATTTTTTGATACTGCCGGGGCTGGACGCCTTATTTCAACCTTTTGCGAAGGTCAGAAATAAAATAAAGTGATCCCGTAATCAGCACAATTTCATTTGAACCCTTTTTGCTTTCTATGAATTCGAGCACATCGCCAGGATCTTCACTCCAGCTTTTATTGCTGATTTCACTTGCATCATAGAGATCTTTTGCAAGAGAAGCACGCGGGAAATCAAAAGAAGCAAAATGAATCGCATGCGCTATGGTTTCCAGTTTCTTAATCATGTTTTGATACGGTTTGTCCTTTAACGCGCTAAACACCACAGAAATGCGAGAATCAGGGAAACGCTGTTTCATCGTTTCCGCCAACTTTTCAACGCCTTCTTCGTTATGCGCACCATCTAAGTATACCGGCGGATGTTCCTGAACAAGCTCTAAGCGACCCGGCCAAGCAGCCTTTACAAGCCCGCTTCTTAACGCTTCATCACTGATATGGGCAATGTTCTCCCTATTAAGCCACTCAGCAGCCAAAATGGACAAAGCCGCATTTTGTCTTTGATGGGTGCCGATCAGAGATGTTCGAACATCTTCATAACACTTCTCGGCCGTTTTGAATGAAAACTGTTCTCCCGCAGGCAGAGCCTCTTCATTAAAAATAACACATGTATCATGTAATGACTGGAACGGCGCAGCATGTCGTTCAGCTTCATAACGAATGACCTGTAAGGCTTCCGGCTGAGTAACAGCTGTAACAATAGGTATACCTTCTTTAATAATTCCGGCCTTTTCTCCAGCAATTTCTTCAATGGTGTTTCCAAGAATGTTCATATGGTCGTGTCCGATGCTTGTAATCATAGTTAAAAGCGGTTCAACTACATTCGTAGAATCGAATCTACCTCCAAGACCTGTTTCAAAAATAACAAAGTCGACCTTATGAAACTCTGCAAAATATAAAAATGCACAAGCCGTCATAATTTCAAATTCTGTCGGCTGTCCGTATTCCGTTTGATCCAGCGCTTCAACGTGCGGTTTCATCTGATTGACGAGTGCTGTCCATTCCTCATCTGAAATCGGTGTCCCGTTAACGCTGATCCGTTCATTAAACGTAATGATATAAGGTGACGTAAACGTTCCAACCGTATATCCGGCTTCTTGCAGCATAGAACGGATAAAAGCGACAGTTGATCCTTTACCGTTTGTTCCTGCGACGTGGAACGCGCGGATTTTCTTTTCAGGATGCCCTAACCGCGTCATCAGCTGCTCCATTCGGCCAAGTCCGGGCTTCACTCCGAATTTCAGCCGCCCGTGAATCCAGCTGCGCGCTTCTTCATATGCAGTAAACAATGATAATCCCCTCTTTTATAAGACAAGGCGGTTTCTCTAGAAACCGCCCCGGCTTTTCATTAGCCCTTCAGCTCAGCCATTCGTTTTTGAACAGCGTCACGCTTTGCCACATAATCTTTTTCTTTTTCACGTTCTTCATCAATTACGTGCGCAGGCGCTTTTTTCATAAACCCTTCATTACCAAGTTTCTTTTGGACGCGCTCGACTTCTTTCGTCAGCTTGTCAAATTCTTTTTGCAGACGGGCAATTTCTTCATCAATATTAATTAAGCCTTCTAGCGGAAGAATAACCTCTGCTCCTGAGACAACGGCCGTCATCGCTTTATCAACAGCCTCGATATCCGTGCCGATTTTAAGCACGCTCGGATTCGTAAAGCGTTCAACATATGAACGGTTCGCTTCGAGACGGGCTGCTATTTCATCTGTGCTTGTTTTAATATACAATTCGACTTGCTTGCTCATTGGCGTATTGACTTCACTGCGGATATTACGTACAGAACGAATCAGCTCAACAAGAAGCTTCATGTCAGCTGCCGCTTCAGTATCGGTATGCTCCGGTACTACAACAGGCCATTGACTTACTGTAATCGATTCCCCTTGATGAGGAAGGTGCTGCCAAATTTCCTCCGTTAAGAATGGCATAAACGGATGGAGCAGGCGCATCGTTTGATCCAGTACGTAAGCAAGGATGGAACGGGTTGTTTTCTTAGCCGCTTCGTCTTCTCCGTAAAGCGGAAGCTTCGCCATTTCAATATACCAATCACAGAAATCATCCCAAATAAAGTTATATAAATGGCGTCCGACTTCACCAAATTCATATCGATCAGCAAGCTGGGTCACGTGTTCGATTGTTTCATTTAATCGCGTTAAAATCCATTTGTCAGCAACTGATTTTTCGCCTGACAAATCGAGCTCATCGTATGTCATGCCGTCCATGTTCATTAATGCAAAACGGGAGGCATTCCAAATCTTATTGGCAAAATTCCATGTCGATTCCACTTTTTCATAACTGAAGCGCAGATCTTGGCCAGGAGAGCTTCCAGTCGCAAGGAAATAACGCAGAGAATCGGCTCCATACTTGTCAATGACATCCATCGGATCGACACCGTTGCCGAGAGATTTACTCATTTTCCGGCCTTGCTCGTCACGGATTAAGCCATGGATCAAAACATCTTTGAACGGGCGCTCGCCTGTAAATTCAATGCCTTGGAAAATCATGCGTGATACCCAGAAGAAAATGATATCGTACCCTGTCACGAGTACGTCTGTCGGGTAGTACCGTTTAAAGTCTTCAGCCGTTACATCAGGCCAGCCCATAGTGGAGAAAGGCCAGAGTGCAGAACTGAACCATGTATCCAGTACGTCTGTATCCTGTTCCCAATTTTCGCTGTCCTCAGGCGCTTCAAGCCCGACATATAACTCGCCTGTTTCTTTGTGATACCAAGCCGGAATGCGGTGGCCCCACCACAACTGACGGGAAATACACCAGTCGCGGATATTTTCCATCCAGTGTAAATACGTTTTTTCGAAACGGTCAGGCACAAAGTTGATTTTTTCTTCTTTCTTTTGCAGCTCAATCGCTTCATCAGCAAGCGGCTGCATGCGCACAAACCATTGTGTAGAAAGATAAGGCTCAACAACAACCCCGCTTCGTTCACTATGGCCGACAGAGTGCATATGATCCTCGATTTTGAAGAGAACTCCCGCCTCCTGTAAATCTTTTACGAGCTTTTTGCGGCATTCAAAACGATCCATACCTTGATATTGCAGGGCATTTTCATTCATCGTTCCGTCTTCATTCATGACAAGAATGCGTTCTAAATTGTGGCGGTTGCCAAGCTCGAAATCGTTCGGATCATGAGCAGGCGTAATTTTCACTGCACCAGAACCAAATTCCATATCAACGTAGTCATCACCGACAATCGGAATTTCACGATTTGTAATCGGCAGGATCACCGTTTTTCCGATAAGATCCTTATAGCGTTCATCTTCAGGATGAACAGCAACAGCTGTATCACCAAGCATCGTTTCAGGACGTGTCGTCGCAATTTCAATCGAACCTGAACCGTCAGCGAGCGGATAGCTCATATGATAGAACGCGCCTTGAACATCCTTGTAAATGACCTCAATGTCGGATAGGGCTGTTTTTGTCGCAGGGTCCCAGTTAATAATATATTCGCCTCTGTAGATCAGGCCTTTTTCATAAAGCTTAACGAAAACTTCGCGAACCGCTTTGCTTAAGCCTTCATCCAGCGTAAAACGTTCACGGGAATAATCAAGGCCAAGCCCTAATTTCGCCCACTGGCTGCGAATAAAGTCAGCATACTCTTCTTTCCACTTCCACGTTTCTTCGAGGAATTTCTCGCGGCCCAAATCGTAGCGGGATTTGCCTTCTTCACGAAGTTTCGCTTCCACTTTAGCCTGTGTCGCGATGCCGGCGTGGTCCATACCCGGAAGCCACAGCACATCATAGCCCTGCATGCGTTTCATTCTTGTTACAATGTCTTGCAGCGTTGTGTCCCACGCGTGGCCAAGGTGAAGTCTTCCTGTTACGTTTGGCGGCGGAATGACAACAGAGTATGGCTCTTTTGTCTGGTCACTGCCAGCTTCGAAAAATTTGCCTTTTAGCCAAAAATCATATCGGTCTTTTTCAACTGCTGCCGGATCGTATTTCGTCGGCATTGTTTGTTCATTCGTTTCCATGATAACCCTCCAGCATGTTTAAAAATGGCTGAGAACGAAAAAAGAGCTTTTCATCCCTGTAAAAGGACGAAAAGCTCTTTCGCGGTACCACCTTTTTTCATGAACTCTATCAGTTCATGCACTTACAACGGATAACGGGTGTTTCCCGAATTTCTCTACTCTTCTTTCAAGAAATTATGCTCCCGGGCGACCTTCCAATCAGACAACATAAGAAACCTTTCAGCAAACGGCTTCTCTCTCTGCATGCGCCTTTTTTGTACTCTTCCCGTTCTAAGCAGGTGTATTTATCAGCTCATTATATACATTATTTATGTTCTTTATTATAGTAAAAGTGTTTTTGATTCGTCAATCATCTTTTCCAAAAACGCCGCTTTCTATACAGATGGGCAGGCACCTATTGCCCAAGTTTACATATGATGCTTGTAAATGCGTAGAGGAGGATGCACCGTGAAGAAACGTTTCAGCTCTTATTCGCTCCCGCCGTGGGTTAGGCAAATTCGGCTTGTATCCGCACAAGTGATTATTCCCATTACGATTTTTCAAGGAATCAGAACTATTTTCTTTCCGACAACCTTTGATGTTTTGCTGCTCGCAATCCTAATCTTTTTAGCTTGCGCCCTTCATTTAGAATGGATATAAACAAACAAGTCCGCGCCATTAAGACGTGGACTCGTTTTCAGCCTGGAATTTTTTCTCTTGTTCTACCTGATGGATTTTCATCACAAACGGCTCTATATTTTTCATTTGCCAATAAGCCTTTAATAATTGCGTACATTCATTTTTTTCATGCTGTCTTTTTCCGGTTTGATAACGGTTCAGCACCTTGTACATGGCCGTCGGATATGCCATATAGCTGAGAAAAAGGCTGACTTCCGCATCACGCAAAGGGAATGATTTCGTGTATGCATAAAACCATTCGACGCATTCCGGACAAGCTTTCGGAAAGCCTCTGAACATTTTTGTATAAAAGCCCAGTAAGTCGTTTTGCGGCGGGCCGGCAGACGCTCTTTCGAAATTTGTGAAATATCCGGTCCCGGCATCATTATACAGAAAATGGTGTATAGACAGGCTGCCGTGGTTTATCACAACCCTTGAGACGCCCTTTTCTTTTGCCGACTCATACCAGTCTTCCAACCGCTCCAGCGCAAAGTTCACCGCCGAAATGGTTTCTGAAAAATAGGTTACGGCCTGGAGTTCAAAAGGGGAAAGGTACCATTCCTTCTCAGCTCTGTCTACAAACTGTTCATAAAAAATTTTATCATGTTCCCACTTTTTTTTCGTTTGTCCGTAATAACGTTCAATATCATCACGGCTGGCCTTTATTTCCTGCGCGGTTCTCTCGTGAAGACGGGCTGTTTCTCTAAATAAATAAGCATGCTTCTGATCCAGTTCTTCCTCCTGGTCAAATTGGAGCCAAGGCATTAAATAATAGGAATCTCCGGATTGTATACCTTCTGAGAAAAACTCACCGCTATTTGTTCTGTAAACGGGAACAAATGAACGAAAACCTTTTTCTTCAATCGCCACCATATGATCTGTGAACTGTTTGCTGCGAGCTGATTTCAATTTTTTCAGGGCAAATATGCCGTAGTCTGTATACACTTTCCACACAAGAGGACTGACAGGCTCAATAAATTGAGCAATCAGTCCGTATTTCTGAAGAACCGATTGGGTATCTTCCATTCCATTCACCACATTTTCCGATCGCTTACGGTTTACGCATGGCTGTTGTTATATTGAGGAATATAGAGGATCTGTCCTGCTTTCAATTCATCGTCCAAGGCTAAAGAATTCATTCTGATCAGCTGCTGGGATGTGATTTCATACCGTTCGCATAAACGTTCGATCGTATCTTCCTGCTGAACAATGCATATTTTCATTCTCGAAAACTCTTCCTCTTCTCTCGTAAAGAGTTTTGTTAAATAAAGAGAATTATCACTTTCCTTTGTTTGAGGTTCCTTCGTTTCAGCAGCAGGAGCAACCCTAGGAACAGCATTCGCTTCCTTCCTTTCAGTCTCTGAGGTATCAGGCAGCTGGAAGGACTGAAGAGGTGTTTCTTCCTCAGGCTCATTCGCCGGTGGTATTTTTCTCACTTCAATTTCAAAACTTTCTTCCGCTTGTTCCTCCTCTTCCAGCAACTTAGGCGCCGAATAAAAAGAATCCTCCTCTTCATGTTCGGGCAGGAAGGTACGGTATGCCGGTGCAGGCTCTTCTTGAGTTGCCTCCTCCAAGTTTGCTTTTTGATTGAAATGAAGCTGTAAAGCGGTTTCGTCATTCTCCACATTTGGAGCTGAGGCTGGTTTCTTCTCTCTGCTTTCTTCTATGGAAAGTACGGCCTGAGATTCAGTCTCCTGAGCTTCATCCGCTACTTGACGAAGCGCGGGTTCAGCATGTTCTAGTTGAGCCGCTTCTTTCTCTTCATGACGGAGTGCGGGCTCAGCATGTTCTAGTTGAGCCGCTTCTTTCTCTTCATGACGGAGTGCGGGCTCAGCGTGTTCCGGTTGAGCTGCTTCTTTCTCTTCTCGACGGAGTGCGGGCTCAGCGTGTTCCGGTTGAACTGCTTCTTTCTCTTCTCGACGGAGTGCAGGCTCAGCGTGCTCCGGTTGAGCTGCTTCTTTCTCTTCTCGACGGAGTGCAGGCTCAGCGTGCTCCGGTTGAGCTGCTTCTTTCTCTTCATGACGAAGGGCAGGCTCAGCGTGTTCCGGTTGAGCTGCTTCTTTCTCTTCATGACGAAGGGCAGGCTCCGCGACTTCTGGTTGAGCCGTTTTTTCATTTTGAGCCTCTTGGCGCAACGCATATTCAAGAATAGGAGACACTGATGTTTCTGCTTTCTCCTTAGAACTCACAGTCTCTGCATGTAACTCAGCTTCCAAAGCAGGCGATTCTTCTGTTCTCGAATCTTCACGAAGCTCAGCCTCCGCTGGAAGGTCCTCTTCTTCACGAACATCTGCTATTGCAGCTGCTGGCTCTAGCGTTTCATTTTCTGCTTTAACGATCTCAATCTCTATTTCTGAAGCATCATGTTCTGGCTCAGCTGCTTCTGTCTCATATTCTTCACGACTTTCTGCTTCCCGCACCAGAAGCTCTGACGGCTCACCTTCCTCTTTCACACCTTTTCGCGCCTCGGATTCTGAAGCGACTGATTCCGGCGGCGCAGCTTCTGCTTTTTCTGTTTCCAGCTCTTCACGTAGCCCCGCTTTCGAGACAAAGAGTTCTGGCGGTTCAGCTGGCGTTTCATCCTGCAGAACTGCTTCCGCTGCCGAAGGTGAACCCGTTTCTACTGCACTTTGTATTGGCGGCTCTGAAAACTCTTCCGCTTCGATTGCCGCAGGTGCCTCATATAGAGAAATCTCCGGCTCTTTGTCAGCGGTATCATCCAAAAGCCCTTCGATCGCTAAATCAGCCTGAATCGTTAAAATCCGTGAATCCGTTAATTGGTAGTCAAATGCGTCAATAAAGACGAAGACATCCTGTAAATGGCTCACTTTATTTTTAGGAATGGTAATATCCACCGGAAAACAGTGAGTCAGTTCTGCGCTTCCATCCTCTCTCTTTCTGACTTCTTCAACAAACCGCTTATCTGTATAAAACTCTTCGGTATGTTTGTTTTGATCTATGTTGTACTCACCTGTAAGTTCAAGCGATCCTCTGATTGATACATAATCATTTACTTCCTGAACCCTAATATCAGGATCTAATGAAATAGAAAGCAGTTCAGAAACTTCCTGTCCTTTTTGGAAACAGATCGATTCTTCTACAGAAAATTGCAATCGATGATTTTGCGGCAAGTTCATATCCTCCTTTCATCTAATCCTTAAAATTAGATGTCACTAAAGGTGTATGTATGAACTGGGAAAAATATGAGTGGGCGAGCACAGAAAAAAACCGGTACAAGGATGTCCTTGATACCGGTTTTCACTCTTAGCCGCGGCTGATCTCAGCAAATACTTTCTCAGCTGCCTGGATTGTTTTTTCAATATCTTCATTAGTATGGGCCGTTGAAAGAAAAAGGCCTTCGAATTGTGATGGCGGTAAGAATACACCTTCATTTGCCATCCCTTTATAATAGTTAGCAAACAGCTTCAAATCAGATGCTTTGGCTGTTTCATAATTGATAACAGGTTCGTTTGTAAAGAAGAAACCGATCATTGAACCTGCGCGGTTAAAGGTATGCGGAATGCCATGAGCCTCAGCAGCTTTAGAAATGCCTTCTTCCAGCCTGTCGCCTTTTTTGATGAAATTCTTGTAGGATTCAGGTGTCAGCTGTTTCAATGTTTCTAAGCCAGCCGTCATCGCAAGCGGGTTGCCTGACAATGTGCCGGCCTGATAAATTGGACCGCTTGGAGCGATCTGCTCCATGATTTCAGCCTTTCCGCCATAAGCACCGACAGGAAGTCCGCCCCCGATTACTTTTCCTAAACAAGTCAGATCAGGCGTTACGCCGAAGTATCCTTGAGCACAATTATAATCGACCCGGAAGCCTGTCATTACTTCATCAAAAATCAGCAGTGAACCGTATTGCTCAGTGACATCACGCAAACCTTGCAGGAAGCCTTCTTGCGGCGGAACAACTCCCATATTTCCGGCAACCGGTTCTACAATAACTCCCGCAATGTCTTCACCGAATTGCTGGAAAGCAAGCTTTACACTTTCTAAATCATTGTACGGAACCGTGATGGTGTTTTTCGCGGTGCCTTCAGGTACACCAGGGCTGTCAGGCAGACCGAGAGTGGCAACTCCTGAACCCGCTTTAATCAAGAGGGAATCGCCGTGCCCGTGGTAGCAGCCCTCAAATTTTAAAATCTTATTGCGGCCCGTATAGCCTCTTGCCAAACGAAGAGCACTCATTGTAGCCTCTGTTCCGGAGCTGACCATTCGTACAATTTCTACAGATGGCACACGATCAATGACGAGCTTTGCCAGTTCATTTTCCACTTCAGTCGGAGCACCGAAGCTTGTCCCGTATTCAGCCACTTTTTTGAGGCTCTCTACGACGCGGTCATTTGTATGCCCTAAAATTAAGGGCCCCCATGACAAAACGTAGTCAATATATTCATTTCCGTCAATATCAAAGATTTTTGAGCCTTTTCCGCGCTCCATAAAAATCGGGTCCATGTCTACCGATTTAAAAGCGCGAACGGGACTGTTCACACCGCCCGGCATGAGTTTTTGCGCTTCTTTAAAAGCCGCTTTTGATTTTTCATAGCTTCTCATCTGCCTCAACTCCTGTCAACTGAATAAAATTACTCCGCAAGCCATTTCGCTGCGTCTTTGGCATGATACGTGATAATCAGGTCAGCACCTGCACGCTTCATGCTTGTCAAAATTTCTAACACTATTTCTTTTTCTTTGATCCAGCCGTTTTGCGCTGCAGCCTTTACCATTGAATACTCTCCGCTAACATTATAAGCGACAAGCGGCAAAGCAAACTCATTTTTTACGTCACGCATGATATCCATATATGAAAGCGAAGGTTTGACAATCAAAAAGTCCGCGCCTTCCTCGACATCTGATTGTGCTTCGCGGAGAGCTTCCATACGGTTGGCAGGGTCCATCTGATATGTTTTGCGGTCCCCAAATTGCGGTGTGCTGTTTGCTGCGTCACGGAACGGACCGTAAAACTCACTTGAATATTTCACAGCATAAGACATGATTGGAATATTGACGAATCCTTCTTTATCAAGCGCTTCTCGGATCACTGTAACAAATCCGTCCATCATGTTTGAAGGCGCAATGACATCAGCACCTGCTTTCGCTTGGCTGACAGCTGTCTGCGCCAAAAGCTCAAGTGATTCATCATTGAGGATGACCCCGTCTTTGACAAGTCCGCAATGGCCGTGGTCTGTATATTCGCATAAGCATGTATCAGCGACAACAACCATCTCAGGGAAGTGTTTTTTAATTTCTGTGATGGCTTTTTGGACGATGCCGTGATCATGGTACGCTTGCGTTCCGCAATCATCTTTTTCTTCCGGGATGCCGAACACGATGACAGATTGAATGCCCAGTTTAACCAGCTCTGCCACTTCATCCTTCAATAGATCTAATGATACATGATAAACATCAGGCATTGACGGAACAGCTTTTTTGCCTTCCAGCCCTTCAACGACAAAAATCGGATAAATAAAATCCGATGGGTGCAAACGTGTTTCCTTTACCATCTCTCTCATTGTTTTTGATGACCGCAGACGGCGGTGTCTGTTAAATGATTGACTCATATTCTCTCTTCCTCTCTTGACATGCTGCACATTAACTCAAGCATGCCATCTATTGTAAATGTATCAGGCGTATGCGATGTAATGCCATACGTCAGCAGTGCGTCCCTTGTTAAAGGCCCGATGCTGATAAAGGCCGATCTGTTCGCCTGCCACTTTTTCAATTCTTCTCCCAAGACATGCATAAACGTATGTACGGTTGATGAACTCGTAAATGTCACATAGTCAAATGAATATTGGCCCGCAGCCTCTTTCAGTGCCTCGATGCCCTCTTCATCTGGAATCGTTTCATAGACAACCCATTCCTTCACTTCAAAACCGAGCGGGACAAGCTCCTGTTTTATCACATCACGTGACAAATTACCTTTAATCACTGTAATTCGTTCCGCCGGTTCAGCATGCTGCTTAAGGGCCTCCGCCAACTGTTCAGCGATATAGTCCTTAGGCATTACATCAACCGATACGTTATGCGTTTCCAAACGGCGAGCCGTTTTTTCACCGACAGCCGCAATTTTTTTATGCGCTGGAAGAATGAGCTGATTTTCCTTTAGATAAGAAAAAAAGAAGTCTGCTCCGTTCACACTTGTAAAAACAAGCCAGCCGGGCGCGGCAAGATCCTCTTTCAACTGTTTTGCAAGATCATTCGGCAAAGCGCCGCGAAACGTAATCAAAGAGGTCAAAACCGCTTTTCCGCCAAGTGCCTCCACTTTTTGCTGAAACGATTTTGCCTGCGCCTTATTCCGGGTGACAAGGACTGTTTTTCCCTTCAGCGGAAAATCATTTTCCATCCTCATCAAGCTCCCGTTTTACACGATCAATTAATTCTTTGGCCCCTTTGTCAGCCATAAGAGCGGCACAGCGCTTTCCTACTTCCTCCGGATCGTTTCCGGTGACAGTTTCTTTATAAATGATTTTGCCGTCAGGAGAAGCGACAAGCCCTGTCAATTCGATTTCATCCCGCTCGTTTAATACTGAGTAGCCTGCGATCGGAACCTGGCATCCGCCCTCCATCGCGTTTAAATAAGCACGTTCCGCCAACACGGTCCGTTTTGTATACTCATCCGTAAACTGAGTAAACAACGCCAATAGCTCTTCATCCGATTCTCTGCACTCAATCGCCAGTGCTCCCTGGCCCACAGCAGGCAAACAGCGCTCAGGGTCTAGGAATTCGGTGACGACATCTTGCTTCCAGCCCATTCTGGAAAGGCCGGCAGCAGCTAAAATAATCGCGTCATAATCCTCAGTTTCCAGCTTTTGAAGTCTCGTATCTATATTACCTCTAATCCATTTAATTGTAATGTCAGGACGCTCGATCAAAAGCTGTGCACTTCTTCTTAAACTGCTTGTGCCGATGACAGCGCCTTCCTTCATTTCTGAAAGCTTTACCCGATTCTTTGAAATAAGGGCATCACGAGGGTCTTCCCGTTCAGGAATACAGCCGATCACAAGGCCTTCAGGCAAAGCAGCAGGCATGTCCTTCATGCTGTGTACCGCCATATCAATGTCTTCGTTCAAAAGCGCTTGTTCAATCTCTTTGACAAACAGCCCTTTTCCGCCCACTTTCGAGAGCGTAACATTGACGATCCGGTCGCCCTTTGTCACGATTTCTTTGATTTCAAAGGCAAATGAAGGATTGATTTCCTTTAGTTTTTGAATGACCCATTTTGTTTGAGTCATAGCGAGTTTGCTCCGTCTGGAACCTACTTTTATTGTTCTCATTGTTTTCTTTCCTCCCGAATCTGCTTGGGACATCATTTAACTGAACCAATGGAATTGCGACAGGCTTCCAAGCAGGAAATAATTGATCATCAGCACGAGAAAACAAGCCGTATTCCACAGTGCTGCGACCTTTCCTTGCAGCTCTTTAATCAGCCTGATATAAAGATAATAGCTGTACAGCAAAAGGACGACAAACGAACCAAGCACTTTGGCGTCGAACCAATACAGCGTTTCTAGTGAGACATAAGCCCAAATGACGCCGAGAATCAAACTCAGCAACAGCATCGGGACCCCGATGATATTCAGAACATATGCCATATAATCAAGCTTAGACAAATCTTCTATTCTCAACAGCCATTTTCCCCATTTTTTCTTTTTCAGCAGGTGATATTGAAACATATACAGCACAGAAAAAACGAAAGAAAGGGAAAAAGCGCCGTATGAAAGAATCGCCATTGTAATATGAATCACCAAAAGCTCAGACACAAGCTGCCCGGAAAAAGCGGCTGACTGCTGCTCTGTCGGTGAAAAGGTATGAATGGCGATCATAGAAAACCCTATTACATTTGTAAAAAACACGATAAAGTCTACTCGTAAAAGCTTTGTCAGTACAAGTGACAGCGTGACAAGCACCCAGGCATAAAAATAAAGCGCCTCAGTCACATTTAATACCGGAAACCGCCCCGTCACCCACATAAAATAGGCCAAATACACGGTTTGCAGAGTCCAGACAATAGAAAGCAACCAGAAGGCCATTTTTCCAGCCTTCCGGTTGTGTTGAAGAAAGTCTATAAAATAAAAGAGTACACTTAATGCATAAATGACGATTGTTCCCTCATTAAGTCTTGCCATTGCAGTATCAATCATTCAGCATTCACTCACTTACAAGTGGGGCAAAGCCCGCTTTTGATTCAGCCTTGTTAAAAGAATGGACCTTTTGGCTGCTTTCAACAGTTTTCATCATTTGACGGCCCGCAGCTTCTTCAATATCAAAAATCTGCATAAATAAGGCCAGCTTTTCTTCAGAATCAGCATCTGCCGCAAGCTCTTTCACCTTTAGGATGGGATCACGCAGCATTTGGTTAATGATACTTTTGGTATGTTTGTTCAACAGTTTTTTCTCTCTTGTGCTTAAGTGAGGCAGCTTCCGCTCGATGCTGTCCATCGTTTCTGACTGGATGGCAAGCGCCTTTTCGCGCAATGCGGAAATAACCGGCACAACGCCAAGTGTATTCAGCCATTGTTTGAACTCCACAATGGTTTCTTCAATTAACAGTTCAACTTTTTCAGCAGTTTCTCTCCGCTCTTTCATATTCGCTTCTACAATGCCTTCGAGATCGTCGATATCATAAAGGAAAACACCTTCAAGGTCATTCAACGCAGGATCAAGGTCTCTAGGCACGGCAATGTCCACCATAAACAGCGGACGTCCCTTGCGAAGCTTATTCGCGTTTTCCATCATCTCTTTGGACACAACAAAATCACTTGCACCGGTTGAACTGATTAGGATATCAGCCTCCGCAAGCGCGCTTTCAAGCTGATTCAGGCTTCTCGCTTCACCGGAGAAACGGTCTGCAAGCTCCTTCGCTTTCAAGTATGTTCGGTTAATGACAGAGACCTTGCCGATTCCTTGTCCGTGCAGGTTCTCGGCAGCAAGCTCGCCCATTTTTCCCGCACCGAGAATTAATATGTGCTTGCTTGAAAGGTTTCCGAATATTTTTTTAGCAAGTTCAACTGCAGCATAGCTTACTGACACTGCATTTGAACCAATATCTGTTTCGGAGTGAGTCCGTTTGCCCACTGTAACGGCCTGTTTAAACAGCTCATTAAAAATAGTCCCGATCGTTTTTTCTTGCTGAGCTGTTTTAAAGCTGTCTCGCACCTGGCCGAGAATCTGCGTTTCGCCAATCACCATAGAATCAAGTCCGCAGGCTACACGGAATAAATGCTCAACAGCCGCATCGCTTTCGTAAAATGTTAAAAACGGCGACAGTTCTTCTTTGCTCAATTGAAACCAATCAGCTAAAAACTTTTTTATATAATAACGGCCGGTATGGAGCTGGTCGACTACCGCATAAATTTCCGTGCGGTTGCAGGTTGAGACAATGATGTTTTCAAGAATGCTTTTCTCTTCTTTCAGCTGCACCATCGCTTCTGCCAGCTCATTCGGCTGAAAGCTTACTTTCTCACGTATCTCAATAGGGGCGGATTTATAATCTACTCCCACAACAAGTATATGCATAGCTTTAATTACACCCCCAGCGCCCATTCTTTATTTATAATCATTCTAACATAGAATTCATTATTTATAATAATTATAACATAGTTTCTTTCACAAAATGTGAACAGATTTTAAAATTCTTATGCTATATTAGAAAAAGCGAAACAGGAAAGAAGCATTCCTATTGACAATACCAAAAACAGCAGAAATTTACTACACATCAGCTCTAAAAACAAGAAGGTGATATACATGAAACAAAAATCAATTTTATTCCCTTGTCTGCTGCTTGCCGCTTCTGTATATGCATGGCTTGAAAGCGGCCAAGCCGAACTGTTTTCAGGGCAGGATCAATGGCCTGTTCTCCTCATGCTGTTAGGCGCAGCCTTTGTATATCAAGGAAAAAAAGAAGCCGTTACACCGCATTTCTTTATCGGTTTACTTCTTTTCGGGATCGGCTTGCACTTTTTCGCCAAGCCGAAATGGCCATGGTGGCCGGATGATTTTGAATTGCTCCTATTTATAATCGGCTTCTCACTCTTGGTGTCAACCATTCAGAAAAAAGAATATGTATATGAAGCTGTATCGATGATTTGTTTTTCCCTGTTTTTGTACTTTTTCAAACAGATTATGGCATGGCTTGAATCTGCGCATATTCCAACAGCGCTTCTGAAAGAGTATTGGCCGTTTGTCTTTATTGGAATCAGTTTATTGTTATTATTGATAAAACGGAAAAAATCTATACGATAAATAAAACCGGCAGAGAGTTTTCTCTACCGGTTCAGCGTGTTGACAAACCCTCGCATTCGTTGTCAAGCCTGCGCGTCGGTGCTCACGAATTAGAACATTCGTTCCGCTCCAATGCTTGCCTTTCCTAGACTTCAAAGGTTTTCAATCACACTGAAAAAAGATGACAAAATCCCAAAACTAAAATCGTTTTAGGATTTTTCAACAATTTAAAACCGGCAGAGAGTTTCTCTACCGGTTTATCATTTTTTTGATCGCTCCCCAAGCTTCGTCTTTCCCCTTTTTCGTTTCTGAGGAGAAGAGAATCAGCTCGTCTTCCGGATCAATATTTAATGTCTGTCGGACAACCTTCGCGTGTTTGTCCCATTTTCCTTTCGGGATCTTATCTGCCTTTGTCGCGATAATAATCACAGGAATGCCGTAATACTTTAGGAATTCATACATCTGCACATCATCATTAGACGGCGCATGCCGCAAATCAACGATCTGCACCACTGCTTTCAATTCCTCGCGTGACGTGATGTAGGTTTCAATCATTCTGCCCCAAGCTTCACGCTCGGATTTTGACACTTTGGCAAAACCGTAACCCGGTACATCCACAAAATGCAGCTCATCATTGATAATGTAGAAATTCAGTGTTTGTGTTTTTCCAGGTTTAGATGATGTTCTCGCAAGATTTTTGCGATTGATTAATGAATTGATAAAAGACGATTTTCCCACGTTTGATCTTCCGGCCAGTGCAATTTCCGGAAGCCCGCCTTCAGGGTACTGTTCCGGCTTAACTGCACTGATCACGATTTCTGACTTTGTGACTTTCATTTCTTCTCTCCTACTAAGGCATGTTCCAAAACTTCGTCTAAGTGGGACGCCAATATAAATGTCAGGCCCTCTCTGACGCTTTCCGGAATATCCTCTATATCTTTTTCATTCTCTTTAGGCGCAATAATGGTCGTTAATCCCGCTCTATGTGCGCCAAGCGCTTTTTCCTTCAATCCGCCGATCGGCAGCACGCGCCCGCGAAGCGTGATTTCCCCCGTCATGCCGACTTTACGCGAAACCGCACGTCCCGTTAAAGCTGAAACAAGCGCTGTCGCCATCGTAATACCGGCTGACGGACCATCTTTAGGCACCGCACCCTCGGGTACATGTATATGAATATCATACTTCTCATGAAAGTCAGGTTCAATGCCAAGTTCTTCTGTTTTTGAGCGCACATAACTGAATGCAGCCTGAGCTGACTCTCTCATGACATCTCCGAGCTTTCCTGTCAGGATCAATTTCCCTTTCCCCGGAGAAAGCGATACTTCAATCGACAGCGTATCTCCGCCGACGGTTGTATAGGCAAGTCCTGTAACTACACCAACCTGATCTTCTGTTTCAGCTTGTCCATATCTGAAAATGCGTTTTCCGATAAAGTCCTGAAGATTCTTCTCAGTGACCGTAATCCGTTTTCGCTCTTCAGCAACAATGGCTTTTGCAGCCTTACGGCAAATCGCGGCAAGCTGGCGTTCAAGGCTTCTCACACCCGCTTCTCTCGTATAGTAGCGGATAATATCAAGAATCGCCTGGTCACGCAGCTGCAGGTTGCTTTTCTTCAGCCCATGTTCCTTGACCTGCTTTGGAAGCAGGTGGTCTTTCACGATTTCGAGTTTTTCTACTTCTGTGTAGCCCGCGATATTTATTATTTCCATTCTGTCTCTGAGCGGACCCGGGATTGTAGCCAAATTGTTTGCCGTTGCAATAAACAGCACTTTTGATAAATCAAAGGTTTCTTCAATATAGTGATCACTGAAGGTGCTGTTTTGCTCTGGATCAAGCACTTCAAGCATAGCAGATGACGGGTCGCCTCTGAAATCAGATGACATTTTATCAATTTCATCTAATAAGAAGACCGGATTCAGCTTGCCGGCTTTTTTCATCCCTTGAATAATGCGTCCAGGCATCGCTCCGACATAGGTCCGTCTGTGTCCGCGGATCTCTGATTCGTCACGCACTCCGCCGAGTGAGATTCTGACGAATTCCCGCCCCATGCTTTTTGCAATTGATTTTGCTAAAGACGTTTTCCCAACACCTGGAGGTCCTGCCAAGCAGAGAATCGGGCCTTTCAGGGATTTTGTCAACTTTTGGACAGCCAAATATTCTAAGATACGTTCTTTCACTTTTTCAAGTCCGTGATGCTCTTCATCTAAGAGACGTCCTGCCTCTTTCAAATCAAGCTTATCATCTGTCTCATCCGTCCACGGGAGAGCGATTAACCAGTCGATATAGTTGCGTATCACTGAGCTTTCCGCAGAACTTGATGGAATTTTTTCGTATCTGTTCAATTCCTTAAGTGCGGTTTCCTTCACATGATCAGGCATGCCTGCTTCTTCAATTTTTTCCGTCAGCGTCTGAACTTCGCCTGTTTTACCTTCTTTATCGCCAAGCTCTTTTTGAATCGCCTTCATTTGTTCACGCAAGTAGTATTCCTTCTGCGTACGCTCCATCGAACGTTTGACGCGCTGGCCGATTTTTTTCTCGATCTCCAGCACTTCTTTTTCATTATTGATAAAATCAATGACCTTGTTCAGTCTGTCTTTGACGTCAGCTGTTTCTAAGATATCCTGCTTATCCTTTAGCTTAAGGGGCAGGTGAGAAGCAACGATGTCTGCCATTCTCCCTGGCTCTTCGATATCAGTAACCGCGGCGTAAGTTTCCGCCGAGATTTTTTTAGAAATTTTTATGTACTGATCAAAGTGGTCTAACAAAGTCCGCATCAATGCTTCGTCTTCTGTATCTTTTGAATCATCTTCATGAATCAGCTGAATGTCGACCGACGTGTAATCCTCATGCTCATTGTATTTGACGATTTGGGCGCGCTTGAGGCCCTCAACCAACACACGAATAGTACCGTTCGGAAGCTTCAGCATTTGCTTAATTTTTGTATAAGTGCCGACACTAAAAATCTCGTCTTCACCTGGTTCGTCTATCGAAATATCCTGCTGAGTGGCTAAAAATATCATATGATCATGCATCATTGCCTGTTCAAGTGCCTGAACCGACTTGTCACGTCCTACATCTAAGTGCAAAACCATCGTCGGGTACACTAATAAACCTCTTAAAGGGAGGAGCGGGATGCTGCGTTTTAATTCTTCTGCCATGTGACTGACACCTCCGTGACTTTAGTATGAACCATTATAATACAACTTTTTCATCCTTGTACAATAAACGGCATGGTTCCATTTTCTATAAAACAGTCTCCTCGTAGTATACCCTTTCTTTCTGATATGAAAAAGGAAAAGATGTCCTTCATGAAAAAAACCCTATTATAAAAATAGGGTTTAAACGGATTCTTTATTGATTTCAATATTAAACGGTTTTTGTTCCGTCGGCGGATTCACTAAAATTTCATCAAGCACTTCCTGGAACGTCTTCACTGCAATAATCGTGATTCCGTCAATCTGCTTTAAGATCGCCTGCTGATTTTCATATGGGATAATCACTTTTTTCGCACCGGACTGCTTGGCCGCTTTTATTTTCGGAATAACGCCTCCAATGGGTTTTACAAGACCGTTCAGGCTGATTTCGCCCGTCATGGCAACGGTATTGTCAATTGGAATTTTGTGAATCGCTGAGAAAATTCCCGCTGCCATCGCGATACCTGCCGACGGCCCGTCAATCGGAACCCCTCCTGGGAAATTGATGTGAATATCATAATCAGACGGCTTCATTCCCATTGTCCTGAGCACAGTTAACACGTTTTCAACCGAACCCTTCGCCATGCTTTTTCGCCGGATTGATTTTGATTGGCTGCCAATGCTTTCTTCCTCCGCTATCCCTGTAATATTAATTGATCCTTTATCCTGAGCCGCGGTTACACTCACTTCGATTTCCAGAAGCGATCCGCTGTTAGGCCCATATACTGCAAGCCCATTAACAATGCCGATTTGCGGTTCAGCGCCGATTTTCTGCTCGTGCTTCGGCGTAAGCTGGCTGGAATGAATAACCCATTCAATATCTTCAATCGTAATGTCTTTTCTATTCTCCGTGACAGCCATCCCCGCGGCGATTTGAATCATGTTAACGGCTTCGCGCCCGTTCCGCGTATAGCTGGTCAGCAGATCCAGACTCTCATTAGAAATGTTTTTTTCAATTTTATCAGCTGCTGTTTTGGCAACTGTTTTCAGCTCATCCTTTTCAAGCTCGCGGAAAAACACTTCTAAACAGCGAGATCGGATAGCTGGAGGAATTTCGTTTGGCATTCTTGTCGTCGCCCCAATCAGGCGAAAATCTGCCGGCAGGCCATTTTGAAAAATATCGTGAATATGATTCGGAATTTGTGTGTTTTCCTCGCTGTAATACGCACTGTCTAAAAAGACTTTTCTGTCCTCAAGGACCTTCAGCATTTTATTCATTTGAATAGGATGCAGCTCCCCTATTTCGTCAATAAACAGCACACCGCCGTGGGCATGGGTAACAGCTCCCTGCTTCGGTTGCGGAATCCCCGCCTGTCCCATTGCTCCGGCCCCTTGGTATATGGGGTCATGGACAGAGCCGATGAGCGGATCGGCAATTCCTCTTTCATCAAAACGTGCTGTTGTCGCATCAAGTTCCACAAAAACAGCCTGCTCTTTAAACGGCGATTGCTTATGTTTTTTCGCTTCTTCTAACACAAGACGTGCAGCAGCTGTTTTCCCGACGCCCGGAGGTCCATAGACAATGACATGCTGAGGATTCGGCCCGCACAAAGCCGCCTTTAAAGCTTTAATGCCATCTTCCTGTCCGACGATATCTTGAAAGCTTTTGGGGCGGACCTTCTCAGATAATGGCTCGGACAAGCTGATGGCGCGCATTTTCCGAAGCTGCTCCATTTCCTTCTTTGATTCCTTATCTATCGTGACCTTTTGTGTCCTTTGATTTTTAAGCAAATTCCAAAAATACAAACCAATGATGATCCCGAAAAACAGCTGAATAAATAACGCGATCCCTGTCCAACTCATGATGGTCCCTCCTGAAAAACAATTTATGTATCCAATTCATTCCTCTGATTGCTAGTATCTCCCACACAAGGCGGGAATAAACGTTTTTCCGGAAGAGATTACGCAACAAAAAAACCTCCTGAATGTCACCATTCAGGAGGTTTGTTCTTATCTTTATGCAGATGTTTTATCTTCGCTTACCTCAGTGCCGTCTTTTAATAAGAGGCGAGGTGGCTCTCCATGTGTCACAGTTGCCCCGGTAATCACACATTTTTCAATGTCATCACGAGAAGGCAGCTCAAACATCACATCAAGCATGATACCTTCAATGATAGAACGAAGTCCACGTGCTCCAGTCTTGCGTTCAATTGCTTTTTTAGCAATTTCAGAAAGCGCTTCTTCTTCAAACTCAAGCTCTACATTGTCAAGCTCAAGCATTTTCTTGAATTGCTTAACAAGAGCGTTTTTCGGTTTTGTTAAGATCGCAATCAACGCTTCTTCGTCGAGCTTTTCAAGACTTGCAATAACCGGAAGACGTCCGATAAATTCAGGAATTAACCCGAAGCGGAGCAAGTCTTCAGGAAGCACTTTTGAAAGAAGATCTTCTTTCTCAAGATCAGCAGCTTTATTGTCCCCACCAAATCCAATCACTTTTTGGCCTAAACGGCGTTTGATGATTTGTTCGATACCATCGAAAGCACCGCCGCAAATGAACAAAATATTTGTTGTGTCAATTTGAATGAATTCTTGATGAGGATGCTTACGTCCTCCTTGAGGCGGCACACTTGCCACTGTACCCTCAAGAATTTTAAGCAATGCCTGCTGTACACCTTCACCTGACACGTCACGTGTAATAGACGGGTTTTCTGATTTTCTTGCCACCTTATCGATTTCATCGATATAGATAATGCCTTTTTCTGCTTTTTCCACATCGTAATCAGCAGCTTGGATGAGCTTCAGGAGAATATTCTCTACATCTTCACCCACGTATCCAGCTTCAGTCAAAGACGTAGCGTCCGCAATCGCAAACGGCACATTTAAAATGCGAGCCAATGTTTGCGCCAGAAGGGTTTTACCGCTTCCTGTAGGGCCGATTAATGAAATATTACTTTTCGAAAGCTCAACATCATCAACTTTGCTGTTGGAGTTAATGCGCTTATAGTGGTTATACACAGCAACAGCGAGTGATTTCTTCGCTTGATCCTGGCCGATGACATATTCATTCAGAATTTCGCGGATTTCCTGAGGCTTCGGTACGTCTTTAAATTCTACTTCTTCTTCTGTTCCGAGTTCTTCCTCTACAATTTCAGTGCAGAGTTCGATACATTCGTCACATATATATACACCAGGTCCAGCTACAAGCTTACGAACCTGATCTTGTGTTTTTCCACAGAACGAGCATTTTAATTGTCCTTTTTCCTCGTTAAATTTAAACATTCTTTCACCCCTTAATCTTGTCTCACTTTTTCTTTTACCGGCAGAGCAAAAGAAAATGATTCTTGAAACGAACGAGTATGTATTGCATTTTACCATACTTTCCAAAAAGACGGTAACAATGTGTTTCTGACTGGCACATTCTATATGTATGACAAAAAACAGTCCTGCATTAACTATCTTGCCCCAAGAAAAAGAGATAAATCATAATTGTACAAAACAAGGCACGAATCATTCGCGCCCTGTTTTATTATTACTATTATTATGCACCATATTAACGGTTTTCTACAAGAAAATCAATCGCTTTGCGAACTTTTAAATCTTCTTTCATCGCGTCAGTAGAACCGATGGCTTGTTTAATGTTTTCAACAGGCATGTTGTATGCTTCAGCCATTTTAGTAAGCTCAGCATCAACTTCCTCATCTGATACTTCAAGGTTTTCCGCTTTCGCAATCGCCTCAAGAGTCAGGTTAGATTTTACGCGTTTTTCAGCGTCTTCTTTCATTTGCTCTTTTAACGCAGCTTCATCTTGGCCTGAGAATTGAGTGTAAAGCTCAAGGTTCATGCCTTGCATTTGCAGACGCTGTTCGAATTCTTTCAGCATGCGGTCAAGCTCAGTGTCGACCATTGCTTGCGGTACATCGATTTCAGCATTTTCAGAAGCTTTTAGAACAAGCTCTTCACGCAATTTAGCGTCAGCTTCGTTTTCTTTCGCTTCTTCTAAACGTTTCTTTGTTTTTTCAGTTAGTTCAGCAAGTGTTTCCACTTCTTCATCGATATCTTTTGCAAATTCATCATCAAGCTCAGGAAGCTCTTTCGCTTTGATTTCGTGAACTTTCACTTTGAACACAGCTGGTTTGCCTGCAAGCTCTTCAGCGTGATACTCTTCAGGGAATGTCACTTCAACATCCTTCTCAGCACCTGCTTCAAGGCCAACTAACTGCTCTTCGAAACCAGGGATGAATGAACCAGAACCTACTTCAAGAGAGTAGTTTTCAGCTTTTCCGCCTTCGAATGCTTCGCCGTCAACGAATCCTTCGAAATCAAGAACAACTGTGTTTCCTTCTTCAACAGCGCCTTCTTCTTTCACAACAAGCTCAGCTTGACGTTCTTGAAGCGCTTTTAGTTCGTTTTGAACATCTTCGTCAGTTACAGTTGCATCGTCTTTTTCAACGCCCAGACCTTTGTATTCGCCAAGCTTCACTTCAGGTTTGACAGTTACTTTCGCTGTGAAGATTAAGCTTTCGCCTTTTTCGATTTTTTCAACATCGATTTCAGGACGATCTACAGGCTCGATTCCAGCTTCTTCAACCGCTTTAGGGTATTCTACAGGAAGAAGAATATCCAAAGCATCTTGGTAAAGAGCTTCTACGCCAAAGCGCTGTTCGAATAATCCGCGAGGAATTTTACCTTTACGGAATCCAGGAATCGAAACTTGTTTTACTACTTTTTTAAATGCATCATCAAGTGCTGTTTTAAACGTTTCAGCATCAACTTCAACCGTTAAAACGCCTTCGTTGCCTTCTTGTTTTTCCCATTTTACAGACATGTGTTTCCCTCCAAAAATCTATTCAGGTTGTGTCGGTCTTCCATTCTAAAGCAATCATTCGGCTTCGTCCAACAAAAACAAAGCTGCCAAAGATCAGAATCATTATGTATAAATGTTAATAATGAACTGCAAAGCCTGTCCAACCGTATTTCTTATAACCCGTTATACACAAATACAACCATTATATTATAACATAACACATAGCGCTTTCAACTATATGGCGCGATTTACAAATAAGAAATTTCTTCAATATCTTTTATCATCGTACAAGCTTCATCGAGTTCTCTGTCAGTAAACTCGTACATCATATGAAGCTCTTCTCTTTCAATTTCAATCCCGTGCATCTCGTAACCGACTTTATGCAGGGCGGCCGCCCAAAGATCGGCTGACAGCAATTTCGGCTGGAACGGATATAAAACGTATAAATGCCTTCTCCACAGTTCTTCTACTGCCGCATATAAGGTTGGATTTTCATTTCCAAGCGTCTCATCCAGCACCCGAAGAACACGGTGTAAAATCGGAGCGGCATCAGGCTGGACAGTCTCAGACGGTTCAATTGTCAACGATTCGCCAAATTTAGTAACGTGTACGGGTTTGCTGTACTCGTGCTCAGCCAATAGCATCACAATCATCGTTTTGATAATCGGGTGAGCTGAGGGGTCTTGAAGAATTGTTTTGAGCAGGCCTATATACTTCGCTACATTGCGGTCTTTTAAGGAATGAATTAAATTCATTTGCTCCTCAGGGCTTGCCAGCACTTTCTCAGTATCAATTGTATCCTCATATTCCTCTTCCCAAGCCTCGTCCTCACGTTCCGGATCGGTCATTTTTCGGCTGAAATCAAGCAGCTTATAAAATTGCTCGGCACTTTCCGCAGGAAGCTGATTTTCTTCCAAAACGGCTTCAATGGTGCTTTTGACTTCTTCGTATTTTTTGAGCTGAATTAAGATGGTCATGTACACCTGCAACACCGTAAAATAATGGCCATAGCCTTCTTTTAGCATCTTCTCACAGACGCTTTTTGCCTCTTCCAATTCGCCCATCTCCAAAAAACAGATGGCCATCCCTAAGTGTAGATCGGATTCAGTATCATCATATTTCATGGCTTCTGAAAACAGCTCAAGTGCCTCTTGATACTTTTTTTCCTTTAGTGATGACATCCCTTTTTCCACAAGACGGTCTTTCAGATGAGGAAAAGGAATAATTTTTGCGTTCTTCTTGTCATGCGTCATACCTATATTCCTTTCAGGCATTTATTTTGTTCAAGTGTATCAACACCTGTGAACAAAAACAAGAAATGAAAGGTCACCAGGCAAAAAAAGCCGCCGGACAAATGCCGGCAGCTTTTTTAGGCTTGAAGCCAAGAGCTTCTTTGTGATTCAAATTGCTTGATTTCATCTTCAAGAAGAAGCGTTAATGAAATTTCATCATAGCCATTGATGAGCATCTCTTTCCAATGCGGATCAACTTCGAATGAAATTTGATTGCCTTCACTGTCATGAATTAGCTGATTTTCAAGGTTAACAGTCATTTCCAATGACTGGTTTTCATACTGACCGACAAGCTTTTTCCAATTGTCATATGGCATGCGGATCGGCAGCATACCGTTTTTAAAGCAGTTCTGGTGGAAAATATCCGCAAATGACGGCGCAATGATAATTTTAAACCCATAATCATCAAGCGCCCACGGAGCGTGTTCACGCGATGACCCGCAGCCGAAGTTTTCTCCTGCTATTAAAATGGAAGCGCCTTGATAAACAGGCTGGTTTAATTCAAATTCAGGGTTCGGCTCACCTTTTGCATCATATCTCCAGTCAAAGAATGCAAAACGGCCGTAGCCTGTTCTTTCAATCCTCTTCAAAAATTGTTTAGGAATAATCTGATCTGTGTCAACATTGATTCGATTTAATACGGCTGCTTTCCCCGTATGTGTTTTCAAAGGTTCCATCTCGCGCACTCCTTACACAACTGTTTTTTCCTCATAAAACTTTCTGACATCAATGAAGTGTCCGTGAATGGCGGCCATCGCAGCCATTGCCGGGCTGACGAGATGTGTCCTTGCACCTTTTCCTTGCCTGCCCTCAAAGTTGCGGTTAGAGGTTGACGCACAGCGCTCTCCCTCAGGAACAACATCATTATTCATGCTTAAACACATGCTGCAGCCTGACTCTCTCCATTCAAATCCAGCTTCCAAGAAAATCTGGTCAAGCCCTTCTTTTTCAGCCTGAAGCTTCACGCTTTGAGATCCGGGAACAACGATGGCTCTAACGCTATCAGCTACCTTCTTCCCTTTGATCATATCAGCAGCCTGGCGAAGGTCAGTCATGCGGGAATTTGTGCAGGAACCGATAAATACATGCTCCACTTTAATGTCTTCAATTTTCTGATGAGGGGTTAACCCCATATATTCATAAGCGCGAATCGCTTCTTTTTTGTCATCTTCTGCGGAGAAGCTTTCCGGTGCAGGAACTTCAGAATCAACTGGAAGAACCATTCCCGGGTTGATGCCCCATGTCACCATAGGAGAAATGTCGTTGCCGTCAAGGACGATAGATTTATCGTAAACAGCGCCCGGATCTGTGCGCAACGCCCTCCATTCCTCTACAGCCTTATCAAACTCTTCGCCTTTTGGCGTGTACTTGCGGTTTTTGCAATATTCAAATGTCACCTCGTCAGGTGCAATCAAACCAGCTCTAGCTCCTGCTTCAATTGACATATTGCATACGGTCATTCGTTCGTCCATCGTCATATTTCTGAATACTTCCCCAGTGTATTCAATGACGTAGCCAGTGCCGAATTTCACTCCGTATTTGCCGATGACTGCAAGAATGACATCCTTTGCCGTTACCCCTTTTTGAAGCGTGCCGTCTACGCGCACTTCAAGTGTTTTCGGTCGCTGCTGCCAAAGCGTCTGTGTGGAAAGGACATGTTCAACTTCACTCGTCCCGATTCCGAACGCAAGAGCGCCGAATGCGCCATGGGTTGATGTATGGCTGTCGCCGCATACAATCGTTTTCCCCGGAAGCGTCAAGCCCAGTTCAGGGCCGACGACATGGACAATCCCTTGATCCACACTGTGAAGATCGGCAAGGCGCACGCCAAATTCTTCACAGTTTCGTTCAAGTGCCGTCACTTGGCGTTTCGCCACTTCATCCTTTATCTCAAAACGATTGACGGTCGGGATGTTGTGGTCCATTGTCGCAAATGTGTTTTGAGGTCTTCTGACCTTTCTTCCCTTTTGTCTCAACCCTTCAAATGCCTGAGGAGACGTGACCTCATGGATAAGATGCAAATCAATATAGAGAAGATCCGGTTTTCCCTCACCATGTTTTACAATATGCTGATCCCAAATCTTTTCGATGATCGTTCGAGGCATCATCTTTTACTTCCTCCCTCTACCTATGAACTAAGACCGCTTTAACGTAAGCCGTCACACATTAGAAATTGTATTTTCACTCATGATTGCTGCCTTAACTTTCTCTGTAATGGCCTGAGTGCTGCTGAACTCTTCGCCTCGTGCCAAGTCTCTTGTTCTCTTTCCGGAAGCCAAGACTTTGTTAACCGCATCTTCTACCGCTTTCGCTTCCTCTTCAAGCCCGAAAGATGTTCTCAAAAGCATTGCCGCTGACAATATGGCCGCGAACGGATTTGCCATCCCTTTACCGGCTATGTCAGGCGCGGAGCCATGAACAGGCTCAAACAGATGAAGACCTGAGCTTGATAGGCTGGCTGACGGGAGCATTCCGAGTGAGCCTGTAAGCATGGACGCTTCATCGCTTAAAATATCACCGAACATGTTTTCAGTCACCATAACATCAAATTGATTCGGTGCATAAATCAGCTGCATGGCCGCGTTATCCACAAGCATGTGCTCCAGCTTCACATCAGGAAAGTCTTTTGCAACGTCCTCAGCCACTTCTCGCCACAGTCTGCTTGATTCAAGAACGTTCGCTTTATCAACAGAGGTCACTTTGCCTTTTCTGGCTGCCGCCATTTTAAAACCCTCTCTGATCACGCGTTCAATTTCTGTCCGCTTATAAAACAGTGTGTCTACTGCTTCCTGCTCACCATCAGTGTTTACATAGCGTTTGCTCGGCTGGCCGAAATACAAGCCGCCTGTCAGCTCACGGACGATAACGAAATCAACGTTATCTATATATTCTTTTTTCAAAGGTGAAGCGTCAGAAAGGCTTTCAAACACCTTCACAGGCCGCAGGTTCGCAAACAAATCGAGCTGTTTTCTGATGCTGAGCAGCCCTTTTTCCGGTCTTAGCTCCGAAGGATTTTGATCCCATTTCGGTCCACCGACAGCGCCAAGCAATATAGCGTCGGCATTTTTACAAGCGGCAACGGTTTCCTCCGGGAGGGGGTTATTATGTTCATCAATCGCAGCCCCTCCAATCAGGCCATATTCAAATTCAAATTCATGGTTAAAGCGTTCGGCAACACTTTTCAGCACGTCTGTCGCTGATTCTAATACTTCAGGGCCGATCCCGTCTCCGGGCAATAGAGCAATACGTTTCTTCAAGTTAACCGTTCTCCTTTCTCTTATGATCCGACAGCTGTATGATTTTTAAGTCCGCTCATATTCGACTGGAAAACCAATTGACGGTTGACTGCGTTCAAATAGGCTTTCGCTGAAGCTTCTAATACGTCTTGCGCTATGCCCCGCCCTGCTGATTCTTTTCCGTTCACCAAAACTCTTACATACACCTGGGCAAATGCGTCTTCGCCTTTTCGATTGGACTGAATGCGGTAATCCAAGAGCTCCACGTCTTTATCGATGCAGCGCTCAAGCGTGTTGTAGATGGCTTCCACGCTTCCGGCTCCAGTTGCCGCTTCTTGAATAAGTTCTGCGTTTTCTTGATTTTTCAAGGAAAGTGTAGCCGTAGGAACCTGACTTGTTCCGTAATGCACTTGTAGGGAAAGAAATTCGTACCCAATCTTGCGATCTGTTACTTTTTCTTCTAAAATAAGAGAAACAAGATCCTCATCAGTGATTTCTTTTTTCTTCTCAGTCAACTCTTTGAACATCGTAAAGAATTTATTAATCTCTTCACTATCAAATTGGAATCCTAAAGCAGTCAGCCGGTCTTTAAATGCGTGGCGTCCGGAATGTTTCCCTAGGACAAGCGCATCTGCTGTTACGCCGACAAGCTCCGGTGAAATAATTTCATAAGTCGATTTTTCTTTTAAGAAGCCGTCCTGATGGATGCCTGATTCATGAGCAAATGCATTATCGCCCACAACCGCTTTATTACGCGGAACAGCCATGCCTGTAAGCTTGCTTACTAAATCGCTTGTTCGCTTAATCTCGTTCAATGTAATGCCTGTTTCAACTTGATAGAAATCTTTTCTGATATGAAGGGCAACGGCAATTTCCTCTAATGCCGCGTTTCCGGCTCTTTCACCGATTCCGTTCACAGCGCATTCAATTTGATCAGCGCCATTTTCAATCGCAGCAAGAGAGTTTGCGACTGCCATTCCCAAATCATCATGACAGTGGGCCGAAAGCTTTGCTTGATGAATGTTCGGAACGTTTTCCTTCATATATTTAAAGATATTTCCGTATTCCTCTGGGGCCAGGTAGCCGACCGTGTCCGGAAGATTAATAACACTTGCGCCTGCGTCAATGACTTTCTCAACGATTTCCGCTAAAAACGGCAGTTCAGTGCGGCAGGCATCTTCAGCTGACCATTGCACAACCGGAAAACGTTCTTTTGCGTATTTCACCATTTCAACGGCTCTTTCAATCACTTGCTCACGAGTCATTTTCAGCTTGTGTTTCAAATGAATGTCCGATGTAGCGATAAATACGTGAATTCTAGGGTAAGCACCGTCTTTTAACGCTTCCCAAGCAGCATCAATATCACCTTTTACACAACGGGCAAGACCAGTCACTGAACAATTTTTAATGGTTCTTGCAATTTCCTGAACAGCTAAAAAGTCACCTCGGGACGAAGCGGGAAACCCCGCTTCAATGATATCTGCCCCAAGTCTTTCGAGCTGCTTTGCTATGGCAAGTTTCTCCTGTGTATTTAAGTTCACGCCAGGGGACTGTTCACCATCACGAAGCGTCGTATCGAAAAAATTAATTTTGCGCAACGGAGACCACCGCTTCCTTCTTCTTGCCTTGTTTCACAAACGGCATCATTTCACGAAGCTTTCTTCCCACCACTTCGATTTGATGTTCGTTCTCGCTCGCATTGATGGCGTTGAAACGAGGACGGTTTACTTGGTTTTCGACGATCCACTCTTTTGCGAATGTACCGTTTTGGATATCTTTTAATACTTCTTTCATAGATTCTTTTACTTTAGCGTCAACAACGCGAGGTCCTGATACAAAATCTCCCCACTGTGCTGTGTCAGAGATTGAATATCTCATTCCCGCCAGTCCTTCTTCGTACATAAGGTCTACGATTAATTTCAGCTCGTGAAGACACTCGAAGTATGCAAGTTCAGGCTGATAACCTGCTTCAGTTAATGTTTCAAATCCGGCTTTTACAAGCGCGCTTAATCCGCCGCAAAGAACGGCTTGCTCACCGAACAAATCTGTTTCTGTTTCTTCTTTAAACGTCGTTTCCAAAACGCCCGCTCTAGCACCGCCGATTCCTTTTGCATATGCGAGGGCTTTGTCTCTTGCTTCTCCAGTCACATCTTGATAGATCGCGAACAATGCCGGTACGCCAGCTCCTTGCTCATATGTTCTTCTTACCAAGTGTCCCGGGCCTTTAGGCGCTACCAAGAATACATCTACATCCGCCGGAGGAACAATTTGATGGAAATGAACGTTAAATCCGTGAGCGAACACCAAGGATTTTCCGGCTGTCAATTCATCTTTAATTTCAGCTTCGTATACTTTTTGCTGCTGCTCATCCGGAAGCAGAACCATGATGATTTCGGCTTGAGCTGCCGCTTCTTTTACTGAAAATACTTTATGTCCGTCTTCTTGGGCTTGAGTGAAAGATTTTCCTTGTCTAACACCGACGATAACGTCAACTCCGCTTTCTTTAAGGTTCAGGGCATGCGCGTGACCCTGCGATCCGTATCCGATAACCGCTACTGTTTTTCCTGCCAATACGTTCTCTTTGATATCACCGTTATAATATACTTTTACCATTTCAATCTCTCCCTTGTTATGTTTTATACAATAGATATTGTTTTATTGGATGACGCCTTTTGCTGGGTACCCCTCGCAAAAGCCGTTGTACCTGTTCTCGCGATTTCTTTAATGCCATAAGGTTTTAACAATTCAATAAGCGCTTCAATTTTATTAGATTCGCCTGTTACCTGAACAACGATGCTGTCTCTGCTGACATCAACGACAGAGGCTCTGAACGGTTCTATGATTCCATTAATCTCTGATCTCGTTGACGGTGCGGATACGACCTTAATTAAGGCCAGCTCCCTCTGGACAATCGATTGATTAGTGATGTCCGTGACTTTCAGCACATCAATCTGTTTGTTGAGTTGCTTTGTCAGCTGTTCAACATCATTTTCTCCTTCAACGTGAACGACAAAGGTGATTCTGGAAATGCCGGTTGTTTCTGTGTGTCCAACTGTAATGCTTTCAATGTTGTAATGTCTTTTTGTGAATAGACCGGTGATCCGGTTTAATACGCCGGAACGGTTCACCACAGTCAATGTGATAATTCTTTTCAAGGTTTCACCCCCACCATTTCATGCAGCCCTTTCCCCGGAGCCACCATCGGGAATACTTTTTCTTCGCTGGCAACCCGCACGTCAATGACAACCGGTTCTTTTGATGTTAATGCCTCTTCCAGCTTTTCTTTCGCTTCCGCTTCTGATGAAATTCTCATTCCTTTAATGCCGTATGCTTCTGACAATTTGACAAAGTCAGGCTGAGAAGCGAATTTAGATTCTGAATAGCGTTCTTCATAGAAAATTTCCTGCCACTGTCTGACCATGCCGAGACAAGCGTTATTTAAAATCACGACTTTGACCGGAAGATTCAATTCGCGAATGACATCTAGTTCTTGGAGCGTCATTTGAAAACCGCCATCTCCGAGCACCGCAACTACAGTAGCATCTTTATCTGCAAGCTGTGCGCCAATCGCTGCCGGAAGTCCGAATCCCATCGTTCCAAGTCCGCCAGATGTGACCCATTTATCTGCTTTTTGAAACGGATAAAATTGCGCTGACCACATTTGATGCTGGCCGACATCCGTTGCGACAATGGCCTCCCCTTTTGTAAATTGATGAATATATTCAATCAATTTCTGCGGTTTAAAGCCTTCTTCTTCATTATCTACATACCAGAGCGGGTACTCTTCTTTCCATTCTGCAAGCTGTTTTTTCCATTCGCTTGAATCGCTTTGTTTACCATCTTGTTTGATCAGCTCCTGCAGGACAATTTTGCTGTCTCCGACTACAGGAATCTGTGTTTTCATGATCTTTCCAATTTCAGCAGGATCAATATCGATGTGGGCAATCTTTGCGTTTCTTGCAAAGTGCTTCAGGTTTCCTGTGACGCGGTCATCAAAACGGGCGCCGATACTAATTAAAAGATCACAATCATGAAGGGCCATATTGGCTGTATATGTGCCGTGCATTCCCGCCATCCCTAAGAAAAGCGGATGGTCGGCCGGAAAGCCTCCGAGCCCCAATAGGGTGTGTGCCACAGGGATTTGCTGCTGTTCGGCATAATTTTTTAATTCTTCTGACGCTTTTCCATGCAGTACGCCCGCACCCGCCAGGATCACCGGTTTCTTTGCGCTGCTTACAGCTTCCACAAGCTTGCGGATCTGCAAATAATTCGGCTCTGTTGTCGGCTGGTAGCCCGGGAGATTCATCTCATGATCGTAACTGAATTCTCCTTCAATTGTTGCTACATCTTTCGGAATATCAATCAATACAGGCCCGGGCCTTCCAGTTGTTGCAATATGGAACGCTTCTTTAATGATACGTGGCAGATCTTCCGGCTGGCGAACCTGGTAGCTGTGTTTTGTGATCGGCATCGTAATCCCTAAAATGTCCGCTTCCTGAAATGCATCGCTCCCGATCACTGATGTTGCGACCTGCCCTGTAAAGACGACTAAAGGCAATGAATCAATCATGGCATCCGCAAGGCCTGTAACAAGGTTTGTCGCTCCCGGGCCTGACGTGGCGATGACGACACCCGGTTTTCCAGATACTCTTGCGTATCCTTCCGCTGCATGGATCGCACCTTGTTCGTGACGGGGAAGGATATGTACCATCCCTGAATTGTAGAGCTTATCGTAAATCGGAAGCACAGCCCCGCCCGGATAACCGAAAATCATTTCTACTTTCTCTTTTTTTAATGATTCAATCAACATTAATGCTCCGCTCATCGTCTGTGTACATTTGGCAGATGCTGAATCCACCTGTACATTAGTCCCCATTTTAGTTCCTCCTTTTGGATTCTCATCCTCTAAAGATCAATCTTTTTATTAGCTTGATAGCTGATTATTCAATAAAAAAAGCCCTTCCGCCCACAATCAGCCGCGCAGTAAATGCGATAGCTAAAAGGGGCGAAAAGGCTCTTCTTTCCGCGGTACCACCCTTGTTTACGGC
Source organism: Bacillus rugosus (assembly GCF_023238245.1). Classification (NCBI taxonomy): domain Bacteria; kingdom Bacillati; phylum Bacillota; class Bacilli; order Caryophanales; family Bacillaceae; genus Bacillus; species Bacillus rugosus. The sequence goes on from NZ_CP096590.1 coordinate 2,776,075, forward strand.
CCGTTAAATCGGCCGTCTCATGGATATTTCTATCCGCTTTAATAACGAGTGAATCAAGTTCACCCGGCCAAGTCCTACTATCATTTCAGACTGGCACTCTGAGGCGAGTTCACCTTGTAAAGCTTCGCCGGTTCTCAGCTAACCCGGTTCTCTGTGGAAAGCTTTATCAAGGCTACTTATCCTCATCTGCGCTTTTCATATTCAGTCTCCGGAACAGCTTGGAGCTGTTCAAGGAGGTCGTTTGTTTTTTAATTTTTCAGAATCATATTGCGATGATTTTCGCTTGTGAAGCTTGCGTTTATCTTTTGTTGAACTCATATTACGCCGCTTTGGACGCAGTGTCAACAGCATTTTTTAAAATTATTAGATAATTTTGATTAATCAATCTATATTGTATACGCTTTCATTATTGGCGCATAAGGAATTGCAAATGTTAAAAGTTTTTATAATTTTTTTATTAATCTATCAAAGATACACCAGAATTTTTCAATTTCATATAAACATGTCATATTTTATAACATTCTATCATTGGGATATAAATTGCAGTCTGACAGATGACCTTGCAAACCAATTCAATTCGGATAGGCACTTCCGTTATTCCCCCGGCATACAGTGATGGTATCTTGCAAAGAAAAGGTGATACAATGAATAAATCATTAGCTGATATGCAAGGATTCCCCACACACTTTCCCAACTTTCCGCAACCGTATTATCCTACTGCCCCTGCCTTTTACCAGCAAAGCCATCAGCCATTTGGAGGCTATGGATACGGTCAGCCGTACAGCCAGGCATACAGCCCGATAAGCACTCCCTCTGCTATGTACTCCTCCTATCCATTTGCTTCAGGATTTTATGGGCAGCAATTTGCAGGGACCGGCTATAGCGGCCATGGCGGAGGTTTCAGTATCCCGGCGACACACGCCGGCGGATTCGGTGGAGCAGGCGCACACGGAGGGTTTCGGTATTAAAGATTACCACAGAGGCCGAACATTTAAATTCGGCCTCTTTTTTTGCTTTAAAATTTCTTTTTCAGAGCATATCATTCTGTAGAATAATCCATACTGTCAGATTTTCTGTCTTTATATTTGGAAAACAGAACGAAATATGATTAACATGAAATGAAAATATGTTCTGCAAACCTACAAGCTCTGAGGAGGAAATAGAATTGTATATAAAAATAGATGATGTAACTGGACATCAGGTGATCTCACTTGTGAAGGAGCACCTACATAGCATGACACTCATGTCCCCGCCCGAAAGCATTCACGCCTTAGGTTTAGAAAGGCTTCGAGAGCCTGAAATAACATTTTGGAGCGCATGGGAAGGTGATGAACTAGCCGGCTGCGGAGCACTTAAAGAAGTGGACAGCCGACATGGAGAAATCAAATCAATGCGAACATCTGCATCCCATTTAAGAAAAGGCGTTGCCAAACAAGTTCTTCAGCACATCATAGAGGAGGCTGGGAAGCGAGGCTATGAGCGGTTAAGCTTAGAAACGGGTTCAATGGCTTCATTTGAACCGGCAAGAAAATTGTATGAAAGCTTCGGTTTTCAGTACTGTGAACCGTTTGCAGACTATGTTGAAGATCCGAACAGTGTGTTTATGACGAAGGAATTGTGAAACGCTTTATAAGGATAGATAAGTGCAGGGGAAGGTCTGTCTTATCTATCTTTTTTTATATTCACACATTTTTCACCTTTATGATACACGCCAATGTTTTCAATTTTGTTTAATCTAAAAAACAGCGGGAATTACAAACGACATGAACGATATCATGCAAATTCATAAAGGAGGAGATTGATATGAAAAGCATAGTTGGTGTATACGAAACCCCGCAGGAAACTATCGGAGCGATTGAAGGCTTACTGACAAAAGGCTATGATTCTGACGACATTTCTGTTGTGACAAGCCGTCGAGATACAGATTATTTGGGGTCACGTACAGGAACAGAGGTCAATCAAGCCATCGATGCACATCAGGGAGAATCTGAATCTTTTTTCGATAAACTGAAAGATTATTTTACAATGGATGATACTGCTGCACACAGCAAAGCATTATCCGATTTGGATATTAAAACGGATGAAATAGACAAGTATCAAGAAGATTTGGATGACGGAAAACTTCTGGTAGCCGTCGATACAGATGCAGATGTAAATGCTCCTCTTGATAACGGCAGTCCCCTTTCAGGCGGCTTTTCAACCACAAATGAAATGGCAGATTATACAACGAAAGAAGAAAAAACGATGCCGCTCCGGGAAGAACAGCTGAAAGTCGATAAAGAAGACGTTCAAACCGGTGAAGTAGAGATAGGAAAAGAAGTAAAAACAGAAAAAAGAGATATGGATATCCCGGTGAGACATGATGAAATTTATGTCGAACGCCGGCCAGTGGATGAAAATAAAGCGGATGCTTCTCCCGTCAACGATTCGGAAGAGATCAGAGTGCCAATCGTTGAGGAAAAGCTGGAAGTGACTAAAAAACCGGTTGTCACTGATGAAGTGGTTGTCGGTAAACGCACTGTTGAAGAAAATGAACATATTTCTGAAACTGTGAAAAAAGAAGAACCTCGTCTGAATAAAGAAGGAAAAGTTGACGGCTTGGATGATGATCCGTTAAATAACAAATGAAAATCATAAGACGACAACAAAAAACCTCAAATCCAATTAGGATTTGAGGTTTTTCTTTTGGTACGTCCCAGGAGAGATTCGAACTCCCGACCGACGGCTTAGAAGGCCGTTGCTCCATCCAGCTTCCATCCTTTTTATATCGCTATTCGTTCACGTTCATGTATAACGGTCACTTTCCGAACTTTGACCGATTGACTTAATTTTCTATTATAATAGGTCATACTTTGTATTTCAACAATATAATAGTTGAAAGTCATACTTTTAAAACATCGGTGCATTTGAAATCTTCATGGCGTGTGAATGAACCAACTATGGGGCTATCCCGCTTATAGCCCTACTAAAAATGTGGAAATACACCCCCACCTCGATTACAAAAGAAAAGAGACCCCTTGGGAGTCCCATATTAACTCACTTGTTGATACTCTTTGATTAACTTATCAAGAGTTGGTCTTGAAACTCCTAGTTCTTTAGCAAGTTGAGTCTTAGATACTTCTCTGTTCATATACCGTTTATAATGCTTATCGAAATCTGGGATTGATACTTCTTTTCGTCCTTTGTACTTTCCTTCTGCTTTAGCAATTGCTATTCCTTCACGCTGCTTTCAAGCATATTTTCACGTTCAAAATCGTTAATAGCACTTATCATCTTTAGCATTAGCCTGCCTGTTGCCGTTGAAGTGTAAATATTCTCTTTGATTGATAGTTGAACCCCTTTTGATTCTAATAGCTCGACTAGTTCTAATAAGTCTTTTGTGGAGCGTGCTAATCTTGAGAAGTCTGCAACATAGATTGTATCCCCTTCTCTTGCAAAGTCTAACATCTCCTGCAACTTTGGTCGGTCTGTGTTTTTTGCTGATACCTTTTCTTGATACACCTTATCTATTTGGTACTGCTTCATCGCTTCGACTTGTCTCGCTTCATTCTGTTCAACTGTTGACACTCTGATATATGCTATGTTCATGTTCTTCGTTCCTTCCGTACTTAGCTGATGAATCAAAGATAGCATATTGTAAATCTAAGTCCAAAGACTTTGTTTACATTTTGTAAATCATTTATAATATACACTTTAGATTTACAATCCATTAATACCTATCACTTGTAAACTTAAAGCACGCTCTAGTTTTACATATAGCCTGTTAAAAACAGAGATATCTGCTTTTTGATATTACTTAGCAGGATACGCCTCTGTAATCAATTATCTTTATCGAACAACATCAGTTTACCACTATCTGATTTATCACTTTACCACACTAAATCGTACTTATTATTTGAGTCGTATCGGAAATTTACTAAATGCCAGTTCGTGAATGAGAGTGGTTTCTGTATTAAACCAAGACACAAACCAACCAACTCCACCGTATGTTTACAAATACCATTATATTCGCCCTAAACACAACACATCATCAGACCTCTAAACACCATCCAAAATGCCATATGTGCAGTCCAAAAAAGCATCCAACTAATTTGGATGCCTTTTTACAACTATTTCACTTGTTCCTGTAGTACCTCTTTCAGCAATTCAATCGCTTTTTCTTCACTTGGGTCGTTTGTTCCAAGTTCACCACGAAACGCTTGAGAAAGAATAGATTGATTTACTCTTTCTGTGTTTTCTATAGTAGTTTGAATTAATTGTTGTTGAGCTTTCAATTTATTAATAAGAACCTCTACTTTATTAGCGATTCTTCTTTGTTCTTTTAACGGCGGTATTAATACTTGCACTGGCTTTAGTGTTTTTCCCGATATTACTGGTTGAGCAGATGAATTACTAAATCTATTTAGATTGAGATTTTTCAAATGCCAATACAGATACATTTTATCAAAAATATTCTCTGAAAAGGAAACTTTAAAAGCATTATCTGTCACCCAAGCACTTTTTGGAGTCTTATGCACACTCCCGCAATAAAATCCTACTCTTCCAACAACAATGGTTTCATCATCCACATTGCTCTCATCATGCATACCTGTTACTCCATTTCCTCCAAAAACAGGAATATTTCCGTTTTCATTCATATTCTTTTTTGTCAAAGCATTTCCCGAAGAAATACTTATTACTGAATTAAAAGAAGCAACTATCCAATTATCTGGTATTTTAAACAAAGCCTCACCTGTTGAAATTACCTTATTAATTCCAACTACGTCAGTCATACTTTCTTCAGTTTCATCGTTTGTCCCTAATTCCCCACGAAACGCCTTATCTAAAATAGCCGCCCGACGAAGTTCAAACGTTTCCTTCGCTTCCTCAATCAACTGCTTAGCTTCTTCAATTTTATCTAAAAGCCGCTCCACTTTCTCAACAATTCTTTTTTGTTCATTTAAAGGTGGAATTGGTAATACACTTGCCCTAAGGTACTTAAAATGTCTGCTATACCCTTTGTTTGGTAAATTAATTATTTTTAATAGGTAGTAAAAGTACTTTGGATAAAAATGTTTTAAAGGTTTTAACAATTTTGTACCATCTGCTCCTTGAGCAAAACTAAAATCTATCCATTTTAGAAATCTTGTATGGTCACCAAAAACGATAACTGGTAATTCACCTGTATATTCATTTTCTTGATTATTAGTATATCCAGAAATCAACTGCATTCCTTGGTCAATTACAGGTATTCTCCCTTGTTCTTCATAATCCTTTTGTTTAATAGCACTTGCCCTATTACTGCTTGTTTTTATTACACTATCAAACTTTACCCATATCCAATTCTCTGGCACTTCATAAGGTTGCTCTTCCTCTGGTAATAATGCCTCTTCTAACAATTCCTCAATAGTCTTCTTTTTCTTACTCATTTTCTGACCACCTTATCCTCTTCAACAGCACGTAATTCCTCAACTACTTCATTTAATAAATCCATTGCTTGTTGAAGTTTCGCAACCGCTTCTTCTGCTGATTCAATAGGGTTTGGTAAGTTTTCATATGGAGATAATGACTCATCTGCAATCAATCCAATATCTAAACTATCATCTTTTTTCGCAATTTCTTCACGTGTAAACTTGTTCCAACGTTCATCTCCAACTTTAGAACGATCTTCTGCCACATATGCTCTCATGAAATTTTCAAAATGATCCATTGTTAGTTGATTACGTTTTCCAAATGAAGTCATATTTGTACGAAGGTCATATACCCAAACATCTTTCGTGTTATCTTGATCTGTTGTTCCCCTTGTGAAGAACAATACATTTGTTTTTACACCTTGAGCATAAAAAATCCCTGTTGGTAATCGTAAAATCGTGTGTAAGTTACATTTATTCATTAAATCACGACGTATTTGTGAACCTATGCCGCTTTCGAACAACACATTATCAGGCAATACAACCGCCGCTCTTGCATTTCCATCATCTTTCAAGGCGTTATAAATCAACTGCAAGAAATTTAACTGCTTGTTAGATGTTTCAAACGTTAAATCATCACGAGAAACACGTTCGCCACCTTTTTTTGTACCAAATGGAGGATTCGTTAAAATGACATCTAAATTTTTCATCCATTTCCCGTTCCCCGACAAAGTATCGCCTTGTTCCAACCGTCCTTCGATATTATGAAGCAAAGCATTCATGAGTGCCAGACGATGTGTGTCCTTAACAAGTTCCATTCCAGTGAAAGCTTCTTTCTTTTGGAACTCAGCTTCTTGCGGCTCTATATCATAGTAGTCATCTGTTTGATTCTTTAAATATTGGTCTGCAGCAATCATGAAACCGAATGTTCCAGCTGCAGGGTCAGCACACCGCTCACCAATTTTCGGGTCAATTAATTGAACCATCACATCAATTAATACACGAGGTGTAAAGTATTGCCCCGCTCCTGATTTCTTTTCACTGGCATTCTTCTCTAACAATCCCTCATAAAGATTGCCCAGTCCTTCTTCTTTCGCATTGTACCAATCAAGAGCATCAATTGATTTGATAATTTTCTCTAAGTTTTTCGGCTCAGCAATACTTGTAGAAGCATCACTGTATATTAGACGCAGCCGCTCATTTTCACTGTTTCCTAATTCAAGTAACAATCGCTGATAAAATGTCTTTAATTCCAAACCTTCTTTATCTAACAAATCATCCCAACGATATCCTTCTGGAATCACACCTTCTGTTTCCTGCTCCTTCATCATTTTGAGGAATAATAAGTAGGTTAACTCTGTTACATATTGCTGATAGGTAATCCCATCATCACGTAACACATTACATAAATTCCATAGTTTTTGAACGATTTCTTGGTTGTTCATTTTTCAGCCTCCTGCTAACTCCGTGTATATTTTAATTTTGGATTCTCATTCAAACCTCATTAAAGTGAAAATCAAAGATAAAGTAACTTATCTATTATAACTTAAAAAATGCCCCTATGAAGAGGCACATTGTTAACTAATATAAAGGTTCTCATTTATAGTGGTAACAACCGTATCAATATAGTCACCGAACTCCCGCTTCAGCAATTTATAGCCGCCCGAAGTTTTAAATGGTTCTTCCGAGAATGCCTCTTCTGCAGTTGGTGCTAATACAGGCACTTTAAGTAATTGCTTTTCTATTCTCTCTAACCATTTCTTCTGTCTTGGAGTCCAATCATGCAGTGAATACACTTTTTGCATCGCTTGTTTAATACGTGCTTCATGGGCAACTAGTGCTTCACCTAATGCAGCTTGGCGAATAAAGCTAATAATGTCTGCTGCAATGTCTTCATTTTTTGTCTGCTTCCAAGCTGTTTGCAAATGAGATTGCTTAAAGCCTTTCGTTTCTAGAATGGTAATAAGTTCTCGTAAATCCTGCCTTGTTAAATCTTTCGGGCGTGTGCAAATAAGATGAAGAGCGGGAATTTCATTAATATTTTCTTGGATAAAACGAACGAAACCTTCTAAATAATCTTCTGGTCTCTTGTTTCCTTCACCGTATCCCCGAACCACATCTGTTACTTCATCCTCTTTGTTGGAGATATATCGTTTCTCGCCTTTTACCCGATAGGCTTCCATATATTCAAATAACATGTTGTGCTGTTTTGCTTCTTGTGGCGTATACGTTTGAATTTCTTTCGCCCACTCATCCACATTTTTTCCATTCGACAATTCTTCAAACTTTTGTTTTCCTTCTTCATTCAGCCTTTGCTTGCGACGCTGAATTTTCGCTGCCAATTGGTCACGATAAAACGAAGCTTCATCTTCTGCAGTAGCATTGGCAAGTGATTCATATAGTTCACCGATACTGTAATTTTGTTTCTTTACAACAGGTTTCATCTCCGTATAGCTTTGCAATTTATCGTAGATGCCCACTGCATCGTAAATGTTAAAGTGTGTTTTTCCAATGTCGGGACAAAGACGGGTTGCACGTCCAAGCATTTGGTCATAAAGAATACGAGACTGTATACGCCGTAAGAATACTAGATTTGTTATCGGAGGAACGTCAATGCCTGTGGTGAGTAAATCAACCGTTACAACGACATTTGGCAGCCGCTCGTTCTTAAACCTTTTAATGGCATCTAATGGCTTATAGATATAGCCAGTAATTTTCATAATAGCATCATCTTCAATTTCATCGCCACGTTCTTTAAAGGCTTCCTTTAATAACCGAACAACTAAATCTGCGTGTTGGTCAGTTGCTGCAAAGATAAGAGTTTTCTCTTTTCCTGTCGGATCAATGTATTCAACCAGTTTGTTTAGAACCGCCCGATTAAAAGGTTCAGTAATTACCCGTTTATTAAACTGTTCAACCTCAAAATGAATGGTATCTTCCATTTTTTCTAGTTGAATCTCGCCTTTATCAACATCATACACTTCAACTTCTTCGTCTTTTTCAAGAGTAATGCCGACTTGTGAAAGTTCTGTCTTAAACAGATATGGTGGTTCATGGTCAACTAAGTAGCCATCCAGAACCGCTTCACTATAAGAATACTTAAAAATAGGCATACCAAAAATCTCTGTTGTATGAAGAGCTGGTGTTGCAGTAAGTCCTAAACATGCCGCATCAAAATAATCAATTACACGTCGATATTGGCTAATATAATCATTTTGGTCACGGAATTCCAATTCTTCCTCTGACATTTCTTTGTCACTTGTATAGCCACGATGTGCTTCATCTACAATGATGAAATCATACTGCCCGACACTTGGAAGCTTCTCGTTATCGCTATAGAAAAGTCTTCTAACCATTCCCTGCACCGTCGCAATTTGCACCTTCGTTTCAACTTCTGGAGACATGTCTTCTAAAGACTTTACATCGTATATATCAGCAAATGAGTAGCCTTCAATTTTTGTATCCTTAAGTGCATCCTCTGTCTGTTTTCCTAACGAATTACGGTCTACAAGGAAAAGAATACGACGACATTTTTTGGACTTAATTAAGCGATACATGAGGGCGATAGCAGTACGAGTTTTCCCAGTTCCCGTTGCCATTGCAATAAGCATTCTTCGTTGCCCTTCTTTTAATCCCTCTTCAGCGGAAAGTACCGCTCTTTGCTGATAATGACGCAAACCAAACTTCGTAATATCCTCTTCTTCTAAGCGTTTATTTGCATCCTTATCATCTTGACTAAGAAGAAGCTGCAAGTCATCAGGTGAATGCCAGCCTTCTAATGGGCGAGCATGTTCTAACGGTTTACGTGAATCCCAAAACCAGATGCCCGACTCTTCTTGAAGTTGTCTCAAGTATGGTCGGCCGTTCGTTGCGTATAAAAACGGCACTTTATATTCACCTGTTGTAGGTATGATGACTTCATCTTCGACTTGTGTCACATTTTTTGCATACACTTTTGTTTGACTTTCTAATGCGCCAGGAATCGTTTTCTTTTTTGCCTTAGCTTCAATAAAGCCAACAAGCTTTAAGCCAATAAACAACGCATAGTCAACCCTGCCGCCATTGACCTTCCATTCTGCAATTGCCATGTTTCGATTTTTCTCTGGCAGCGTTCCGTTCTTTTGATGATTTAGTACAGTTGTGTCTACTTCCCACCCAACAGCACGTAGTTTTCCATCAATAATCGTACGTGTTTCAGCTTCAGTTAATTGCTGTCGACGCATAAAGTTTTTGGATATCTTTTTACGTTCGATTTTCACCTCTTCTTGTTCCACTTCCGCCTGTCGACGAATTGCCTCTAATTCTTCTTCAAGCTTTTTGACTTTCTCCTCATATTCTCGCTGAAGTGTTTCTGTACTCTGTTCTACTTGTTCTTGAAGTTCTGTATACTCTGGTGCTTGAAAATCCCAATCACCATATACCTCCATGAACCAAATGGACAAGCGGAACGTTAATTGCAACAAAGCCTTTGCTTCTTCTACTTTTCCATAATCCGCTTCATGCATCGCTACATTCCCTTTGCGACGAAGAGCCTCTAATATATCAATTAATTCAGGCTCAAGTAACCTTTCCCGACGCAAAGTGTTAATGCGATCCACTTGCGTTGTACCATATGCCTCTTTAATATTTTCAGCGGCAAGAATAAATTTAGTTAGTGTTTCAGCGAACAATCGCAGTTTCATTACTGTTGTATGGGGGTCATGATATACATTTCTCTCAGCTGTCTCTCCCAAGTTAGCAAGTACATCCCATTTCCCTTGAAAAAATGAAAAGTTGCCACTCATTGTTATCACCGTTTTCCTAAAAGGTTGTTTGTGTCCATTATACTATAATCATGCAAAAATTAGGAAAGAAGATGTATCGCTCTTTTTTCTATCTGCTCCTTAGTTTAGGTTCATTCTTTAACCAAGTGAATAAAAGACGAGTTTTATTAGTTATTGTTTAAATATCGAGGCTACGACATCAGATTTGATCGATAAAAAGAAGAGCCTCAATTGTTATACTCTGAAAATGCTCTACATGGAGGACATAATCGCTTGTTGTACGGCTTCTATTCCCACTCACCTTCATTTGCCTAGTGTTGGTTTCGAGAGCATCAGAAATCAACATTGAGTCATCCAAGACCTCAAACTGTTTTATTTTTTCTTTTGAAGCTGTGGAACTAGTTATGGTCAATCCATTTAATAATCCCTTTACATCCGAATCAACATCTAATAATCCTTTTCTTTTTGTCACAACAAAAAACCTCCTATATCGAAAGTGATATAAGCCAATAACAGGTGTAATTTCTTACGTGACCGTTATACTGACCGTTTCACTATACGATATAGAAGGTTGATTTGACGGGTTTTAGCACCCGATTTAAATACGTCCCAGGAGAGATTCGAACTCCCGACCGACGGCTTAGAAGGCCGTTGCTCTATCCAGCTGAGCTACTGGGACATGTTTCGTTTTTTGTTTTTCACTTTAACTATCAGCGACAAGATTTATTATATATGGGATGCAACAATAAGTCAACGGTTTTTTAGAATTTTTTTCATGAGGAAGAAAAATTTCTTCCTCATGACTTTTTTATAGTGTGACCTGGTTTTGCAGATCCTTAATTTCATGGCCTGTTTGGTCGTAAAAACGTACTGTCGCGGCATCATTTTCTAATGTTAGTATAGCATAGCTTTCTGTCCTGCGCACCCTCGGAAGCCGGATGCTGCCTGGATTAATCATCAGTTTCCCACGCAACACTTCGCTTCCTGCGATGTGCGAATGCCCGAAACAGATGATATCCGCTCCGAGCTCCTCTGCACGATAGTATACGTTTAACAAGGTCTGTTTTATACCGTGAAGGTGGCCGTGCGTGACCAGTATTTTTTTTGAACCGGCAGTCAGAATAAGCTCGTCCTTAAAGTCGCCGGTAAAATCGCAATTGCCTTTTACAACCGCATAAGGATCCAATGCCGGATGCCCGGTTTCAAGCTCAGAGTCTCCGCAATGAATCATGAGATCAACTTCTGCTTCATGTCGTTTCGCGATGGTTTGGAGTTCTTCTTCAAGCCCATGGCTGTCACTGATAATCAGCACGTTCATGTACAAGCTTCCTCCTTATGCCTCCAAAAGCTTAGACAGCTTTTTAAGCGCGTCAGCCCTATGGCTGATTTTATTTTTTTCATCACTTGTCAGTTCGGCCATTGTCTTATCTTTATCCTTCACGATAAAGATGGGGTCATAGCCAAAGCCGTATTCTCCTCTCGGCTCTTCAGCAATATACCCTTCAACATGGCCTTCGACTGTTTTTGTTTCCTCACCGGGGATACTCACAGCCAGTGCGCAGCGGAAACGGGCCGTGCGCTGTTCTTTTTCAATTCCTTTCAGCTCGCTAAGCACTTTATCGATATTTGCCTGGTCATCTTTCTGTTCCCCTGCATAGCGGGCGGAATAAACGCCGGGTCTGCCCCCGAGATTATCGATGGACAGGCCGGAGTCGTCTGCAATCACCATTTTGTTCACTGCTTTGGCAACAACTTCTGCTTTCAGAATGGCATTTTCTTCAAACGTATGGCCTGTTTCCTCAATTTCTTCTGTGAATCCAATTTCAGCTAAAGATTTGACATCATAGCCTTTTGGCTCAAGGATTTCTTTAAATTCCTTCACTTTTCCCGGATTATGTGTCGCAATAATTGCTTCTTTCATGATGATCAAGCCTTTCTGTCTTTATTTCAGTTCTGGCAGAGAATCACCCAGCACTTCTTTTTGCTTGTCAATCAGTTCCTGAATGCCTTTTTCAGCAAGACCAAGAAGACCGTTCAGATCCTCCCTTGAAAAAGTCGCCTCTTCCCCGGTTCCCTGCAGCTCTACAAAACGGCCGTTGCCAGTCATAATGACATTCATGTCAACCTCAGCAGAGGAATCTTCTTCATAATTTAAATCTAACAAAATTCCCTGCTCCTTATCAATTCCGACAGAGATCGCAGCAAGAAAATCAGTGATCGGATTTGTCTTGATCGTTCCCGCTTTGATCAGCTTGCCAATCGCAATCGCCATAGCAAGAAATGCACCTGTAATGGAAGCGGTTCTTGTCCCGCCATCGGCCTGAATGACATCACAGTCAATCCAAATGGTACGTTCACCGAGCTTTTCTAAATCTACAACTGCCCGAAGCGCGCGGCCGATCAAGCGTTGAATCTCCATTGTTCTGCCGGAAATTTTCCCTTTAGAAGATTCTCTGATTGTTCTTTGGTTTGTTGCCCGCGGCAGCATGCTGTATTCAGCTGTAATCCAGCCTTTTCCTCCGCCTCGCAAAAACGGCGGCACGCGGTCCTCAACAGACGCGTTGCAGATTACTTTTGTATTTCCCGCTGTTATTAGAACAGAACCTTCCGGATGGCTGATAAAATCCAAATCGAATGTGATTGGACGCAGCTCATCATGTTGTCTTCCGTCATGTCTCATGTTTTACCTCCGATTGTATGTACATAAACCATTTTTGTCCCGGAATTGAATAAAGAAAGAGGCAGCCGGAACGCTAACCTCTTTCTTACTAGTATATCAAAAATCCCAATTTAAAAACTACCCGTATTCACTTGAGAAGGTCTGGAGACCGGTTCTGTGAGCTTTTCGCCTTTTTCATTTACAAGCTCTGATTTCCCGTTTACTTTAACTGAGACACTTTTTACATCCGGCTGCTCCGTTAATGTCAGTACAATGCTGTTCAGCACTTCTGAAGAAATCATTTTCGTCTTTTCATCGGCGCTGCCGAATATAGATTGATTGAAATCTAACGTCACACGTCCATCTTTGATTTTCGGTTTGCTGACAAGCTTCACGTCTTCACTGAAATCCGTTAACAGCCCGCTCACCTTGCTTGGGCCTTTAGCCAATTCATTGATCGCTGCTGTGATGTTGTCTTTTTCCGAATTGTCGATCCGTTTCGTCACCGGCACGTAGTACTCACTGTCTTCGTTTTCCGCCAAATAATAAACTGTGAGCGGATGTGTTGCAGTGAGATCATTCACGCCAGATGTTTCCATGTTAATTCCGTCTTTTCGGCTTAAATCATCTGAGATCGGCGTGCCGCCTACAGGCATCTCCTTCAGTTCATGGCCGTTTATTCTCAGCTTCACTTTATCTATCGAACTGAATTGCGTAAGCGTCCATGTCACAGATTGAACAATTTTCTGTTCGTCTTCCTTCTTATAATTTTTAAATTCATTAGAGAAATCAGCTATTGCTGTCCCATCTTTTTTGATGTCAACGTTAACAGTTGTATCAGCCGGCAGTACGGCTCTGAAGCCATTCGGAAGAATTTCTGACACAGGTCCGCCCTGAACGAGGTATTCAAGCGCCTGTTTAGCCGTGCCTTCACTTTTCGGAAGGGGCAGTGTTTGCGCAACGACATACCCGTTTTTATCAATGAGATAAAGCTCCCTCATGACAGTAGATGAGGCTTGATCCGCTTTGGCGGTATCGTTTTTTTCACTTTCTGTTTTTTCGGTTGCTGTTGTATTTGAATCGGTCCCCGCTTCATCGTTCACATATGTAACGTCTTGAGGCGGATCAATTTCCTCGGCTGCTTTATCAGATTGAAACAAACCGCATCCGGATAAAAGCAAGGCAGAGGTGAGACAAGTGGCACCAATGACTGCAGGTCCTTTTTTCAGCATACTTTTCCCTCCTAAGGCTGTTTGTACTATTATGTATACGAGCCTTATTAGGAAATAGACCGAAGAATTCCGGCAAAACAGAAAAAACCCGCAACATGCCGTTGCGGGCAAAACTATCTTCTAATTGGTTCTTGGAGTGAGATGCATTCAACATGGCCCACTCCATGGCCAAACCAGTCATCTGCAATTTTTGCAAACTGGTCACGTGCTCCTGTTGTCAGGAACTGATGATCCGGGGCAATCGGAGACTGGTTCAGCAGCCCTTTATAGGAGAGAATCGTGCTGACTTCCCGGGCTGTTTCATCGCCGGACGAAATAATGTTTACGTGCTCTCCCATATATCTCTGAATGGATTCTTTTAAAATAGGATAGTGGGTGCAGCCTAAAATCAGCGAATCAATCGCCGTGTCTTTTAACGGATACAGAGATGTTTTGACAATCTCGTCTGCTGTTTTATCAAGAAACTTCCCGCTTTCCACAAAAGGCACAAGCAGCGGGCAGGCAAGATTCTCAACCTTCAGATCAGGATTTAATGCCAATAGCGCCTCTTCGTACGCATTGCTCTTAATCGTATTCTCTGTACCGATGACTCCGATATGCTGATTTTCCGTCACTTTTATCGCTGCTCTCGCACCCGGCTGTATCACTCCGACCACAGGTATACCGACACTGCGCTGGATGTCTTCCAATGCGATCGCTGTTGCTGTGTTGCAGGCGATCACGAGCATTTTGATGTGGTGGTTTTCGAGTAAATAATTCGTCAGCTCCCACGTATATTGAAGAACTTCTTCCTCAGGGCGCGGCCCGTAAGGACACCGTTTCGTATCCCCGACGTAGATAATATTTTCTTTTGGTAGCTGTCTCATGATTTCCTTTGCAACGGTTAAACCGCCAACCCCGGAATCAATGACTCCTATTGGTTGTTCCAACAAAATCGCCTCATTTTCTCTTCATTTCATGCTGCAGTTTCATCAATGATTTTTCGAAGATGGCTATTTCTTCATCTGTAAACGTTTCGAACATATCACGCAGATATTCCTGCCTTTTTGCGATGACCTCTTGGATAATCCGTTCTCCTTCAGGCAGCAGATGTATCCGGACAACACGTCTGTCCGCCGGGTCCTTGACCCGCTCGACAAGCTCATTTTTTTGCATGCGGTCGATTAAGTCCGTTGTCGTGCTGCATGCCAGATACATTTTGCCCGATAGTTCGCCGATTGTCATATCCCCTAATTCATAAAGCCATTGCAGGCCGACAAATTGCGGCGGCGTAATCGCATATTGGTTAAGGATTTCTCGTCCTTTTTGCTTAATGATCGCAGCAATGTGGCGGAGTGACTTTTCAATATCCGCAACATGCTCCAAAGGTTTTGATGTCATTTGTCCATCCCTCACTCAAGGATCTCTTACGCACAAAAGCGTTCCGTGTCTATTTTCCTTCTTTTTTGAAGAAAATGCAAGACTCGCTGGAGAGAAATAGAGGGCTTTAGGCAAATAACATCAAATAGAAAAATTTGTTTTATGCCTTGCCATCCAAGTTTAGCCTAGCATTCCAAATACGATTTCAAAGCCCCAAACAAACAGCAATAACCGGCTCCTTCCTGAAGAGAAGGAATACCGGCAAGGATTAAAGCTCTAGCTCACCCATTCTAAGAAGCTCAACAACGGCTTGCGAACGCCCTTTCACACCCAATTTCTGCATGGCATTTGAAATATGGTTTCGAACGGTTTTCTCACTGATAAATAGCTCGCTTGCAATCTCCTTTGTTGTCTTATCTTGAACGAGCAATTCGAACACTTCTCTTTCTCTTTTCGTTAGCAGCGGCTTCGATTGAAATTCTTTCTCCTTCAAGTATTGTAACCCTCCTTGCTAAGGTGAGAGCGAATCAGAAACGAATGGGTTTTGATATAGTCGAGATATCATATGTAAGAAGGGCACAGGAGGTGACGTATACAAGAGAATTAGTTTATGGTGTATGAAGAAGCGTTTTTTTCTCCTCATTCGTCCAGCTGACAGCCCTGCCGCTTTCCTTTGAGACTTGTACCATCACAACTGCCCCAGTGAAGCAGGGCTCGCCTTTGCGGTTCTCTCCAAGATAGTGCAAGGTAAGGGATGAGCTGCCGACGGCGCTTGTTTTCACATAGATGCGCAACTCTTCATAAGGCATGACTTGCCGCAAATAATCGCATTGCTGGCTTGCCACGACCGTCATGGTCTGTTTGTTTTCATTCATCATATTCAGCTTTTTAAAATAAGAAATCCGCGCCTCCTCAAAGTAAATGAAAGGGATTACATTATTCATATGGCCAAACATGTCCGTCTCGGAAAATCGCACGTATACTTCATTAAAAAAAGAAAAGGATGTTCTCCATTCTTGGAACGGCATATCAATATAAGCGGGAAGCTTCATCTTTATTCATCTCCTTTTTGTTAAAAAAACCTCTCCCATGCGGAAGAGGTTTTTTTCTTCTTATACTCTGTCGCTTCCGAAGAAATTGCGGAACGCTTGTAAGTTTGTGTCTCTGTTCAATGCTGCAATGGAAGTAGTGAGCGGAATGCCTTTCGGACAAGATTGAACGCAGTTTTGCGAATTGCCGCAATCTGCAAGGCCGCCTTCATCCATCAGTGCTTCTAATCGGTCAGATTTATTCATGGCGCCTGTCGGATGTGCGTTAAACAGGCGGACCTGAGACATCGGTGCCGGCCCCATGAACTTCGATTTGCTGTTCACATTCGGGCAGGCTTCGAGGCAGACGCCGCACGTCATGCATTTTGATAATTCATATGCCCATTGACGGCGTTTTTCCGGCATTCTCGGTCCTGGTCCTAAATCATACGTACCGTCAATCGGTATCCACGCTTTTACCTTTTTCAATGAATCAAACATTCTGCTCCGGTCAACCTGCAAATCACGCACGACCGGAAATGTTTTCATTGGTTTTAAGCGGATCGGCTGTTCAAGCTGGTCGATAAGTGCCGTACAAGACTGGCGGGGCTTACCGTTTATAACCATTGAACATGCGCCGCATACTTCTTCAAGACAGTTCATATCCCACGTGACAGGGGTTGTCTTTTCACCTTTAACGTTAACCGGATTCCGGCGAATTTCCATCAGAGCGGAAATGACGTTCAGGTTCGGGCGGTATGGAACTTCAAATTCTTCATCGTAAGGCGTGCTGTCAGCTGTATCTTGACGCGTGATAATAAATCGTATGGTTTTTTGTTCACTCATGATTATTTCGCCACCTTCTTCTTCGAGTAATCCCGTTTCCGAGGCGTTATCAGTGATACATCGACATCCTGATACTCAAATTCCGGCGCTTCATACGGGCTTACATGTTTAGCCATTGTTGTTTTGAGCCATTCATCATCATTACGTTCAGGATAATCCGGTTTATAATGGGCGCCACGGCTTTCATTGCGGTTGTATGCGCCAAGGGTAACCACCCTTGCAAGCTGAAGCATGTTCGAGAACTGGCGTGTGAACATGGCCCCCTGGTTGCTCCATTTTGTCGTGTCATTGATGTTAATCTTTTTAAACCGCTCCATCAATTCCTGAATTTTATCATCCGTTTTCAATAGCTTGTCGTTATGGCGGACAACTGTGACGTTCGCCGTCATCCACTCACCGAGCTCTTTGTGCAGAACATAGGCATTTTCGGTTCCGTCCATGCTCATAATCTCAGCCCATTTTTCTTCTTCTTTTTTAACGTGAGCGTCGAATAAAGATGAAGACATGTCTTCTGCTGAAGCTTCCAAGCCGTTTACATATTTCACCGCATTCGGTCCGGCCACCATTCCTCCATAAATCGCGGAGAGCAGGGAGTTTGCTCCCAAGCGGTTGCCGCCGTGCATAGAGTAATCACATTCCCCAGCTGCAAACAGTCCCGGGATGTTTGTCATTTGATCATAATCCACCCATAAACCGCCCATTGAATAATGGACCGCTGGGAAGATTTTCATCGGAAGCTTCCGCGGGTCGTCTCCCATGAATTTCTCATAAATCTCAATGATGCCGCCAAGTTTGATATCAAGCTCTTTCGGATCTTTATGAGACAGATCGAGATACACCATGTTTTCGCCGTTAATGCCGAGCTTCTGGTTGACACACACATCAAATATTTCGCGTGTCGCAATATCACGCGGCACCAGGTTTCCATAAGCCGGATATTTTTCCTCTAGGAAATACCACGGTTTACCGTCCTTATATGTCCACACGCGTCCGCCTTCACCGCGCGCTGATTCACTCATCAGTCTTAGTTTGTCATCGCCCGGTATGGCTGTCGGGTGGATTTGAATGAATTCTCCGTTTGCATAATACGCTCCCTGCTGATAAACGATCGACGCAGCAGACCCTGTATTAATCATGGAGTTAGTCGATTTTCCAAAAATGATTCCCGGTCCGCCCGTCGCCATGATGACAGCGTCTGAACGGAAAGATTCAATTTGCATGTTTGTCAGGTTTTGCGCTACAATTCCGCGGCAGGTTCTGTCATCATCTAATACAGCGCCAAGGAATTCCCAGCCTTCGTATTTTGTGACCAGACCGGCAACTTCGTATCTGCGCACTTGCTCGTCCAGTGCGTAAAGCAGCTGCTGTCCCGTCGTCGCACCCGCATAAGCTGTTCTGTGATGCTGTGTACCCCCAAATCGGCGGAAATCAAGCAGTCCTTCAGGCGTCCGGTTAAACATGACGCCCATCCGGTCTAATAAGTGGATGATAGAAGGCGCCGCTTCACACATCGCTTTAACCGGCGGTTGGTTGGCAAGAAAGTCCCCTCCGTATACAGTGTCATCAAAATGTTCCCACGGAGAGTCACCTTCCCCTTTTGTATTGACCGCTCCGTTTATGCCGCCTTGTGCACAAACCGAATGAGAACGTTTGACAGGAACGATGGAAAACAGCTTAACCGCCATTCCTGATTCCGCTGCTTTAATTGTCGCCATGAGGCCGGCAAGACCCCCGCCGACTACGATAATGCTTGATTGACTCATGATAGCCCCTCTCCCTCTAGTAATCTAGTACTCTTATACAAATGCAAAAATCGCTTTTAAGCCTACGTAAGACAGTGCAACAAAAATAATCAGCGTAACGTATGTCGAAATTCTTTGAGAACGAGGCGTTACCGTGATGCCCCATGTAACAGCGAAAGACCATAAACCGTTCGAGAAGTGGAAAATTGTTGATAAAACACCGACAATGTAAAAGCCAAGCATAGCCGGAGAGCTTAAAATATTTGCCATCATGTCGAAATTGACCTCAGCGCCCATTTGTGCGGCAATACGGGTTTCCCACACGTGCCAGCTCACGAAAATGAGGGTGATGATACCGGTTACACGCTGCAGGACGAAGAGCCAGTTTCTCATATAGCTGTATTGGCCTGCGTTATTTTTTGCAGTAAACGCTATGTACACACCATAAACTGCATGATAAATTAATGGTAAGAAGATAATAAAAATTTCCAAGGCATACCTGAAAGGCAGACTATCCATAAAATGAGCAGCACTATTGAATGCTTCAGCGCCCCTTGCGGCAAACTGGTTGACGACTAAATGCTGAATGAGAAAGATGCCGACCGGTATGACGCCAAGCAAGGAATGCAATCTTCGAAAATAAAACTCTCTGTTCCCAGACATTACTTTACCCCCTGTTTGATAAGTGCGAAATGTGCTAAATCTCTTCCCCCACTTCTTTCAATTGTAAGCACTTTATTAAGATTTATTGACAATTTCATTTTACTCCTCCCTCAAAAGGGCGTCAAGAAAACGCGTACATAAATTATAATTTTCCGAATAGAATAGTTGATTCAAAAATTTTATTTTATCAATATATGTTTCTGTTTAATTTTTCATAAGAATTACAGGATCATTCTGTAATCCTCCCCCCTGTTTGGGCTATAATATACGTGGAGAGAGGGGAGACAGATATGAAGTCTAAATTTGAAGCATCTATTGACAACCTAAAAGAAATTGAAATGAATGCCTATGCCTACGAACTAATACGAGAGATCGTTCTCCCAGATATGCTTGGCCAAGATTACTCTTCCATGATGTATTGGGCAGGGAAACATCTCGCCCGTAAGTTTCCTCTTGAATCATGGGAGGAATTTCCGGCCTTCTTTGAAGAAGCAGGCTGGGGAACCCTTACCAACGTTAGCGCTAAAAAACAGGAGCTTGAATTTGAACTTGAAGGGCCGATTATTTCCAACCGGCTTAAACATCAGAAAGAACCATGCTTTCAGCTTGAAGCTGGTTTTATTGCTGAACAAATTCAATTAATGAATGACCAGATTGCTGAATCATATGAACAAGTGAAAAAGAGAGCCAATAAAGTGGTTCTGACTGTGAAATGGGATATGAAAGACCCAGTGTAATCAAAAAGGCGGTGACTGCATAGTCCCGCCTTTTTGATCGTCATGACACAGCTGAAGGGTGTTTTGAAAGCTCAAATGCATCGTGCAGTGCCTCGACTGCTTTCACCATGTCATTTTCGCTTACGACTGTTGACACTTTGATTTCAGATGTGCTGACCATTTTGATTAAAATGTTTTTTTCCGCCAGTACAGCAAACATTTCAGCCGCTACACCAGGGTTTGACACCATGCCTGACCCAACAATGGATACTTTAGCCAATTTGCTTTCTGTCTCGATTTTCTCGAATTCAAGCGCATCTTTATACTCTTCAAGCACCGCAACGGTTTGGTCTGCGTCTTCTGTTTTAACTGAGAAGGAAATTCCGGTCTGATTGTCTCCGGCCTGCGTTTGGATAATGATATCGACGTTAATGTTTCTTTTGGCAAGTGTTGTAAAAATCGTAGACAAGGTTGTCAAGCCGCCAGTCAGCCCGTAAATGGTTACCCTTGTGATTTGATCTTCAAACGCAATGCCTCTGACAATTAAATTTTGCTCCATGGATGATTCCTCCTCAATTAATGTTCCCGCTTCTGTTTCTGTACTTGAACGCACTTCTAACGGCACTTGGTAATTTTTCGCGAATTCAACGGCTCTCGGATGAAGAACGCCGGCGCCTAAATTGGCAAGCTCAAGCATTTCATCGTATGAGATGCCGGCAAGTTTTCTCGCTGATTTCACATAGCGCGGATCGGTTGTAAACACTCCAGGCACGTCCGTGTATATGTCACATTTATCCGCTTTTAATGCGGCAGCCAAAGCAACTGCTGTTGTATCTGAACCGCCCCGGCCCAATGTCGTGATTTCGCAATCCTCTGTCATGCCTTGGAATCCTGCGACAATGACAATCTTTCCTTGCTCAAGCTGATCTGCCAAAACCGAAGTGTCGATATCTGTAATTCTTGCGTTTCCGTGAACGGCTTCCGTGCGGATTCCCGCCTGCCAGCCAGTATAGGACACTGCGTCATAACCTTTTTCCTGAAGCGCCATTGAAAGCAGGGAAATGGTGACCTGCTCGCCCGTCGCCAGCAGCATATCCATTTCGCGTTTGCTCGGCTGGTCAGAAATTGCTTTTGCAAGGCCGACCAATTCGTCAGTGGATTTTCCCATAGCTGAAACGACAACAACGACTTGATGGCCCTTCTGTTTTTCTGCAATCGCGCGGTTTGCCGCATTTTGAATTTTTTCGACTGAGCCGACGGAAGTACCTCCGAATTTTTGTACGATAAGACCCATGTATTACCACCCTTTACATTTTGGTTCGTGCGGGTGAGGAGGAAGAGCGCTTTGTCCACAATAAAAAAAGCAATGAGAGGAATGCTCTCATTGCTTATCAATTAATCATCATGAATGATTATGAACAACGAGATAGCCCTCCAAGAAAATGATTTCTTGACAGCCTTACATTTATTCAATGCACGGCCAGCAAATAATACCGATGGGGTTTTATTTGCTTCGGCGACGCTCCCCTTTCAGCCTTTTTCACAGAATCCATCATTCTCCAAAGGCTTACTCTTGAAGTTCGCACCTCTATCTTCACCATATAACACGATCTAACTATGAAATTAGTTCACATTTTATCAGATCTTTTTTAAAAGGACAACATTATTTTTGTAATTTATCGTAAAGCAGCTGAGCCGCCGCTGCGGGAACACCCGCTTTTTTGATGTCCTCAAGGCTTGCTTCCTTCATTTTTTTTACGGAACCGAAATGCTTTAACAGCATTTTCTTTCTTTTCTCTCCGATACCCGGGATATCGTCCAATACGGATTGAAACGCGCTTTTTCCGCGGATTTGCCTGTGAAAACTGATCGCAAAACGGTGCACCTCGTCCTGAATACGCTGCAGGAGGTAAAATTCCTGGCTGTTCCGTTCCAGGTACACCGCCTCCAACGGATCCCCGATTAGTAAATTTGAAGTTCTGTGTTTTTCGTCTTTCGCTAAACCTGCGATCGGGATATCCAAGCTGAGTTCATTTTCAATGACATCCCTTGCAGCGTTGATCTGCCCTTTTCCTCCGTCAATGATGATCAGATCAGGCAGCGGCAGGTTTTCGCGAAGCACTCTCGTATAGCGCCTTCTGACAACCTCTCTCATAGAACCGTAATCATCCGGCCCTGTAACGGTTTTGATTTTATATTTGCGGTACTCCTTTTTGTTCGGTTTGCCGTCGATAAACACGATCATCGCGGAAACCGGGTTTGTCCCCTGTATGTTAGAGTTATCAAACGCTTCAATTCTGTGCGGGGTATAAATATTTAATGCTTCACCGAGTTTTTGCACAGCCCTGATTGAGCGCTCCTCGTCCCGTTCGATTAAGGAGAATTTTTCTTTCAGCGCGATTTTCGCATTTTTATGGGCCAGCATGAGCAGTTCTTTTTTCGGGCCTTTTTTTGGCTGGTGGACGTTTGTTTCCAGCAGCTGCTCGATCATGGATTGATCTACGCTGTCCGGAACTAAAATTTCCCTTGGGAGGAAGTGGTTATTTTTTGAATAGAACTGCCCGATGAACGTGAGAAACTCTTCATCTGCTTCCTGATAAAGCGGGAACATGCTGACATCGCGTTCAATGAGCTTTCCTTGGCGAATGAAAAAGACCTGTACGCACATCCAGCCCTTATCATATGCGTACGCGAATACGTCACGGTCGACTAGATCGTTCATCGTCATTTTTTGTTTTTCCATCGTCGATTCAATATGGGCGATTTGGTCACGAAGCTCTTTTGCCCGTTCAAACTCAAGATTCTCAGCAGCTTCATGCATTTTCTCTTCAAGCTCTTTTTTTACATCATTATAGCCGCCCTTTAAGAAACGGGTAATGCTCTCAACCAGTTCTCTGTTCGTCTCTTCGGAAATGTCCTTTACGCACGGAGCGAGACATTGGCCCAGATGATAGTAAAGGCACACTCGGTCCGGCAGCTTGGAGCATTTTCTTAGAGGATACAGGCGGTCGAGCAGTTTTTTTGTTTCCCTTGCAGCCTGTACATTCGGGTACGGCCCGAAATAACGCCCTTTGTCTTTTTTGACATTCCGGGTGACAATCAGCCTTGGGTGGCGTTCATGGGTGAGTTTTATGAAAGGATAGGTTTTGTCGTCTTTAAGCATGACGTTGTATTTCGGATCATGCTTTTTGATCAGGTTCATTTCTAAAATAAGCGCTTCAAGGTTGGAGGACGTCACGATATATTCAAAATCCTCGATTTCCGTCACAAGCCTTTGTGTTTTCGCATCGTGAGAACCGGTGAAGTAGGAGCGCACTCTGTTTTTCAGCACTTTTGCTTTTCCTACGTAGATCACAGTCTGCTGCCGGTCCTTCATGAGATAACACCCGGGCTGATCGGGAAGGAGGGCGAGTTTTTCTTTCAGTTGTTTGTTCATATGTTACCCTTCCTTATGTTTAATCCTTTGTTTCCAGTTTATCACGAACGTTTGTTTTTCTCTATGCTTCACGATTAGCGAATAAAAAAAGCGATCCCTCAATCGGAATCGCTCTGGCATGAAAGCAGCCGAAAATTAAAGATGTTTGTTTACAAGCTCTTGAAGCGCTTCTTTCGGTTTGAAGCCGACAGAAGTTTCAACCACTTCTCCGTCTTTTAACACAAGAAGTGTCGGGATGCTCATAACGCCGTATTTTCCGGCTGTTTCTTGATTTTCGTCTACGTCGATTTTTACGATTTTCAGTTTGTCTCCCATTTCTTGATCTAGTTCTTCAAGAACAGGTGCAATCATTTTACAAGGTCCGCACCAAGGAGCCCAGAAGTCAGCCAGTACGACGCCTTCGCTTGTTTCAGCTGAGAAAGATTGGTCAGTTGCTTTTACGATAGCCATTATTGAATTCCTCCAATTGTGAAATGATGATTTTTAGTATAGCATCTCCCATTCGTTCACGCTATTTTAATGCTTATAAATTATTTTTTCCTGATCACAATCGGTTTACTCATGTTTATCTGGGTTGAATGGGTTATGTCACTTTGCATTAAAACACAAATCTGATAATCGCCCCAATGACTACAATCGCCCCGATGATCATTAGAATGGTACGAAGCATAGAATAACATCTCCTCTTCACTGTCATGTACCTTTACCATGCCCTGCCTGAGCTGTTTTAAAACATGAAAAAGAGCGCCTGCATGAAGCTCCGGCGCTCTCGCTCGATCAAGAATCAGCACGCAGGGTGAGTAAGACGACTGACATTGGCGGAAGTTTTACTTTCAGTTTGTTTTTGTTGAGCTTGTATTGGCTGAAAGATTCCGGTTTGACGTGATGAGGATCGTCAAACGTGTTATGCGCATTCATTTTTTCTGCCGCGAGAATGACTCCAGAATGGTCCGCTGTCTTGTGAAGGCCTCTCAGCTCGATCTCAGCCTCCGCTTTGTTTTGGTGATCGATGTTGCAGATCGTGATATTGATATCGCCTTCTGCATGTTTCGAGGCCGAAATACTGATTTGCGGCAGCGTTTCACCCTTCCATTCATAATCAGCAGACGTTGTTTCAGTGTCTAGAAGAGAAGCGTCCTGGTGTACCTTAAACATATCAAATACATGGTACGTCGGTGTCAAAAGCATCCGGTCTCCCTCAGTCAAAATCATCGCTTGAAGAACGTTTACTGTTTGGGCGATGTTGGTCATTTGCACCCGGCGGCAATGCTGATGGAAAATGTGGAAATGAGAAGCTGCCACCAGCGCATCACGAATGGTGTTTTGCTGATATAAGAAACCAGGGTTCGTGCCTGGCTCAGGATCAAACCACGTGCCCCATTCATCAATAATCAGCCCGACCCGCTGCTCCGGATCGTATCGATCCATAATCGTGCCGTGTTTTTGAATCAATTCATCGATGTATTTGGCTTTTTTCATCGTAATGAACCATTCATCCTCCGTGAATTCTGTGGCTGATCCTTTGCCTTTCCAGAAATCACCCGGAATCGTGTAATAGTGAAGACTCAATCCGTCCATCAGGCCGGCGGCTTTTTTCATGAGCACGTCCGTCCAATTAAAATCATCCACATTTGCGCCGCCTGCAATTTTATATATTTCATTCCCGCTGTAATTGCGGACATAGGTTTGAAAACGCCGGTACAGATCAGCGTAGTATTCAGGATGCATATTGCCGCCGCAGCCCCAGTTTTCATTGCCCACGCCGAAATATTTCAGCTTCCAAGGCTCCTCTCTTCCATTTTGTTTTCTCCAGTCTGACATCGGCGTGCCTTCTTCAAACGTCATAT
Organism: Bacillus rugosus; assembly: GCF_023238245.1. Taxonomy (NCBI): domain Bacteria; kingdom Bacillati; phylum Bacillota; class Bacilli; order Caryophanales; family Bacillaceae; genus Bacillus; species Bacillus rugosus. The sequence goes on from NZ_CP096590.1 coordinate 2,801,756, forward strand.
ACTCGATCCATTCTGCCATTTCCTGAACCGTTCCGCTTCCGACATTGCCGCAAATATAAGGCTCGCATTCAAGCAGCTCGCAAAGCATCATAAATTCATGCGTTCCAAATTCATTTGATTCAATTGTACCGCCCCAGTGCGTGTTGAGCATCGTCTTACGGTCACCAACACCGTTTGCCCAATGGTATTCGTCCGCAAAACACCCGCCCGGCCACCTGAGGACAGGAATATGCAGCTGCTTGAGCGCCTCTAGGACATCCTTTCGTATTCCGTTTATATTGGGAATGTTCGAATCCGTTCCGACCCAAATCCCCTCATAAATCCCTCTTCCTAAATGCTCCGCAAAATGACCGTATATATTTTTGTTAATGGTTCCTTTTACGATATCTGTTTGGATCACTGCTTGATGTTCAGACATGCCTGATCATTCCTTTCATACGAATATGAAAAGCACCACAGTCAAATATGTGATCTGTCTTTTGCCTGAGGAGTCAGCATGAATGTAAGCGCTTTTAAAGTAACCATATTATATATGTTCGTACATGTCAATGACATTTTTTCTAAATTTTATATTTGTACGTATGTATTTAAAGATATAAAAACCCCGAACTTCAGCAGTCCGGGGTTTCCTTTACGCGTGTATATTTAATTGTTTGAATTCCTCAGTTAGTAACGGGACGACTTCAAATAAATCGCCTACGATGCCGTAATCCGCTATTTTAAAGATATCCGCTTCGGGGTCTTTATTGATGGCAACTATCACCTTACTGTTGGACATGCCGGCCAAATGCTGGATGGCGCCCGAAATGCCGCAGGCAATATATAAATCAGGGGTAACGACTTTCCCGGTCTGCCCGATTTGAAGAGCATAATCGCAATAATCAGCGTCACACGCCCCGCGAGAAGCCCCCACTGCGGCTCCCAGCACTTCGGCAAGCTCCTGCAGCGGCTGAAATCCTTCCTTGCTTTTGACTCCGCGGCCGCCCGCAACGATAATTTTTGCTTCAGAGAGATCAACGCCGTCCGCTGTTTTTTTCACGACTTCTTGGATAACCGTACGGAGGTCAGTAAGAGAAACATCAACGCTTTCGATACTTCCCGACCTGCTGGCGTCTTTTTCTGAAGCTTGAATATTATTGGGGCGAATCGTTGCAAAAATCATCGGATCGGTTGAAATGACGCGTTCAAATGCTTTCCCCGAGTAAATCGGCCGCGTAAACACGACATTCTCTCCGGTAACGCTTACATCTGTAGCATCAGAAATTAAACCTGTTTGCAGCCGGGCCGCGAGCTTCGGTGAAAGGTCTTTGCCCATTGCCGTGTGCCCGCATATGACCGAATCTGGTTTTTCTTGGTCAATAATGGCCCTCATGACCTGGCTGTATCCGTCTGCCGTGTAAGCTTTCAACTTCGGATCCTCGGCTGTCAAAACTTTATCTGCTCCGTAATGGATAAGCCCCTGTGCAAGGCTTTGTACATTTTCTCCGATGAGAACACCGATGACTTCTCCATCGCCTGAAATGGTTCTTCCTGCAGCTAATGCTTCAAAGGTGACATTCCGCAATTCTCCATCGCGGATTTCTCCGAGTACAATCACTTTTTTTCCCATTCTAACATCCCCCTGTTTCTTTGAATGTCCAAGCTTTAAATGACTTTAGCTTCGCTGCGGAGCAATGAGACAAGCTCTTTTGCCTGTTCGGCAGGCTCACCTTGGAGAAGCTTCCCGGCCTCTTTTTTCGGCGGCAGAAAACGTTCAATGGTTTTCATCTTTGGTTCGGCATCCTCTTCGTCAATATCAAGATCATCAAGTTCTAGCTCTTCAAGTGGTTTTTTCTTGGCCTTCATAATACCCGGAAGCGATGGATAACGCGGTTCGTTTAAGCCCTGCTGAGCTGTGACAAGCAATGGGAGTGTCGTTTTGATTTTTTCAACATCTCCTTCGACGTCTCTTTCTGCTTCTGCATCAGTGCCGTTGATTTCGAGTTTGGTGATCGTTGTGATGCACGGAATGTCCAGTAGCTCGGCAAGCCGAGGCGCCACTTGTCCTGATCCTCCATCAATGGCAACATTTCCGCCGAGAATCAAATCAAACTCCTGATCCTTCATATAGTGGTATAAAACTTGAGAAATGGAATATTGGTCGGGTTCTTCGAGATCATCTTCTATGTTGATTAAAACGGCTTGGTCACATCCCATGGCAAGCGCAGTGCGCAATTCCTTCTCCGCTTCTTCGCCGCCGACAGTGACAGCGGTGATCGTGCCGCCGTGCTTTTCCTTCAGCTGGATGGCTTCTTCTATCGCGTACTCGTCGTATGGATTAATGATCCATTCCGCTCCGTCATCCTGAATCTTTCCTGCTTCAATGACGATTTTTTCTTCTGTGTCAAACGTCCGTTTCATCAGTACAAATAGATTCATGATCATATCCCCTTTTATTCGCCTTTGAACTGAGGCTTTCTTTTTTCGAGAAATGCCTGGATGCCTTCTTTGGCGTCCTCTGACTCAAATGTTTCTCCAAATCGTTTTGCTTCAAGCTTTAAGCTGCCTTCATACGAATACACCTTGTTGGAATAAAGAAGCTCAAGCAGAGATGCCAGCGTTTGCGGGCTTTTTTCTGCAAACTTAGCGGCAAGTGCTTTTGCTTTTTCAAGCACTTCTGCTTCATCTTTTGCTCCAATTGACACAAGCCCGAGATCAAGCGCTTCTTTTCCGGATATCGGTTCTCCTGATCCGATGAGCTCTAGTGCTTTGGCTGTACCGACATATCTCGGAAGACGCTGTGTACCCGCAAAACCCGGTATAATACCGAGGTTAAGTTCCGGGAGCCCCAGCTTGGCGTCTTCTGCCGCAATTCTGATATGACAAGCCATCGCAAGCTCCAGCCCGCCTCCAAGAGCAGCACCGTGAATCGCCGCGATAATCGGTTTTGGGAAGCCTTCAATTCTTTCCATCAGCTGCTGGCCGCGCTCAGCCAGCAGTGAGGAATCCTCGTTGCCTTTAAATGATGTGAATTCTTTAATATCAGCGCCGGCTGAGAAAAACCTTCCCTCACCGTGAATGATGATGCTTCGTACGCCTGCATCTGTCTCACATTGATCAAGACAGGAGGACAGCTCCTCTAATATCTGGCTGGATAGCGCATTTGCCGGCGGATGGTGAATCGTCAAAACTGCCACAAATTGATCAACTGCAAGTGATATTGCATTCATAGGACAGAACCCCTTTACTTATTGTGAATTCCGGACACCAACAATTCTAAAACGCTGTCTGACAAGGCAGCGAGATCGTACTTTTGGTCATTCATAACCCATGTTGTCACGGTTTCGTCAATCGTTCCAAAAATCATCTGCCGGGCGAGGCGGACATCGAGGCCTTCTTTTAATTCGCCTGATTGTATGCCTTCCATCAAAATACTATCCAAGATATTTAAGTAGCCTTTTAATATTTCATTGATTTTCTGGCGCAGCTCCAAGTTTGACTGGCGGAGCTCAAGCTGAGTGACAATCGCGAGATTATGGTCATCCGCTAAAAGGGAAAAATGCTTTGAAATCACAAGCGCCAGTTTCTCTTTCGCTGTCGTCTTTTCTTTTATGTCCTCTTCCATTCGCTCAATAAATTGGCCCATTTTTTCTTTGAAAAGAGAAATTAAAATGTCTTCTTTGTTTTTGAAATAGAGATAGATGGTGCCGTCCGCCACTCCGGCTTGTTTGGCAATTTTGGATACCTGTGACTGGTGGTAGCCGTTTTCCGCAATGACTTCTACTGCTGCATCAATAATCTGCATATACTTTGGCCGTTTTTGCTTCAATGTTCATCGTTCCTTCCTATAGAAATGAATGACTATTCATTCATAATTTCATGATAAAAAGGATTTTCGGCTTTGTCAAGTTTATTCGCAGGTGTTCTCTATTTTCTTATGTCATATGTTATTTGACATGATGATTTTCTGCTTCTTCAAGTAAACGTCTTCTCAAAATTTTTCCGACTGCTGTTTTCGGCAGCTCTTTTCTGAACTCATAGGCTTTCGGCACCTTGTAAGGAGCGAGGCGGGATCGCGCAAAACTGTCCAATTCTTCTGCATCGGCTTTTGCGCCTTTCTTTAACACGACAAATGCTTTTACTGTTTCTCCCCTGTAGGAATCGGGTACACCGGCAACGACAATTTCTTGGATGGCTTCATGTTCATAAAGCGCTTCTTCTACTTCACGCGGGTAAATATTATAGCCGCCGGCGATGATGATGTCCTTCTTCCTGTCGGCAATATAGAAAAAGCCCTCTTCATCCATATAGCCCATGTCTCCGGTGAACAGCCAGCCGTCTCTCAGTACAGCGGCGGTTTCCTCCGGTTTGTTCCAATATCCTTTCATGACTTGCGGACCTTTTACAATGATTTCACCATGTTCATACGGCGCGGCAAGCTCACCCGTCTCTTCCGAATAGATCGCTGCATCAGTACTCGGCCAAGGACAGCCAATACTGCCTGGCTTGTTTTTCCCCCAGATAAAATTAGCATGTGTCACTGGAGATGCCTCAGACAAGCCGTAGCCTTCCACAAGCTTTCCGCCAGTCACCTTTTCAAATTTCTGCTTTACCTCCACAGGAAGCGCGGCTGATCCGCTAAGACAGCTTTTAATGGATGACAGATCATAATGCTGCAATTCGGGGTGATGCAAAAGGCCAATATAAATTGTCGGTGCGCCCGGAAAGAGCGTCGGTTTTTGTTTTTCGATGATTTTGAGCGTTTCGAGCGGATCAAACTTAGGAAGAAGAATCATTTCGAAGCCTAGTTTAATCGAATAATTCATCACTGCCGTCAGTCCGTAGACGTGAAAAAATGGGACGATGCCAAGCACTTTTTCAGCCCCTCTCTTCACATCGTACATCCAAGCGGAGCACATTTCAGTGTTGGCTAAAATATTTTGGTGCGTGAGCATGACTCCTTTTGGAGCCCCCGTTGTTCCTCCGGTATACTGGAGGACAGCAATATCATGCTCAGGATCGATCTTCGGGATTGTCAGGAGCTCAGTTTTTTCCTCCCTCATACTGGAAGAGAACATGTGAATGTGATCTTTTTTGTCAAAGTCAATATGCACTTTTTGTTTTTGTGTCAGCGGGTAAAGAATATTCTTCGGAAAAGGCAAATAGTCTTTTACGCTGGTTATCAAAATCTGATCAACAATTGATAACGTTTTCATTTTTATCGCCTTCGGGAAAAGCAAATCTAAGGTGATGATTACGCTTGCCTCAGCATCTCTAAGCTGGTATTCAAGCTCATGCTCGGTATAGAGCGGATTCGTCTGCACCACGATGCCGCCGGCAAACAAGACGCCATAATAAGAAATCACTGCTTGCGGGCAATTGGGCAGCATGACAGCCACTCTGTCTCCTTTTTGCAGGCCATTGCCCTGCAAAAAAGCTGCGAGTTTAAGAGCATCCGTCAGAATGTCATGAAAGGTGAGTTTTTTTCCATAAAAAGATATTGCAGTTTTGTCAGGGAATTGTGCGGCGGAGTCTGTCAGGATGGATTGCAGGGTTTTGTTCGGCAACGGAAGCTCATGCGGGATATTGTCGGGATACTCGGCAAGCCACGGCTTTTGAGACTGCATAAAACCTCCCCTTTCGGTTTTTGAGTTCCACCCTATCATTATAGCAGATGGACAGCAAAAAAAAGAAAAAGAAAGGTAAATCTTTCTTTTTCTCATAATACGAACAGATATATAAGACCAATTAACAAAAAGATTCCCGCCGCGGCGAGCAGTACTTTTGCAAGCTTTTCCATCTATTCTCCGTCCCCTTATATTCCGGCTGCCACCACAAATGAAAGCCCGACAGAAATGACAAATGAAATAAAGCCGACAGCCCGGTTATCATTCTCAATTTCCTTATCAATTTTAAACCGAGGAGTCAAAAATTCAAAAATAAAGTAGCTGAGCAGAAGCATAACAAACCCGTAAACGCCCCAGCCGATCATTTGCAGCAGAGAATTGTGCTGGGAGATGGAGTGCTGAAATACGTTTGCGATTCCTAAAATTTTTCCGCCGGTCGCCATTGCCACCGCAAGATTTCCTTTTTGAATCTCTTCCCAGTTTTTATAAGCCGTCACCAGCTCAAACACAGTCAAAAAGAGGACGAGGCAGAGAACCGCGACACTGTAATACGCCGCGATTTCCACAAGCTCGTTTTCCCAAAAATCACTCATGGCCATACTCCCTTTTATTTTAGTTCAACAACCGTTACGCCAGATCCTCCCTCACCTGCTTCACCAAAACGGGCGCTTTTGACGCTGCGGTGGTTTTTCAGAAGATCCTGCACGCCTTTTCTTAAAGCGCCGGTTCCTTTTCCATGGATAATTGACACTCTTGGATATCCCGCTAACACTGCATCATCCAAGTATTTTTCTACACGGCTGAGGGCATTTTCATAGCGTTCGCCGCGAAGATCAAGTTCAAGCGATACGTGATAATCCTTTCCCTTAACCGCTGTAATGATTTTTTCTTTTTTCGGTTCCGGGGCTGATTTGATAAACTCCAAATCTTTTTCTTTTACTTTCATTTTTAAAATGCCGATTTGAACATTCCATTCATTGCCGCCGGTTTTTTCGAGCAGTGTTCCTTTTTGCCCAAAGGTGAGGACTTTCACCTCATCACCTGGTTTGAAGTCGCGTTTTTGCGTTTTCGGTTTTTCTGGTTTTTTGGACTTTTCAAAGGTAGGAACTGCGCCTTCTAACCGTTTCTTCGCGTTGATCAGCTCGTGATCCTTAAAGGATTTGTGTTCTTCCTTTATTGAGCGCAATTCATGAATAATGTCTTCGGCTTCTTTTGTTGCCGCTTTTACTTTTTCAGCCGCTTGCTGTTCAGCCTCCTCGAGCATTTTGTCTTTTTTGCTGTTGAGCTCGATGATTTGCTGTTGCAGCTCTTTATGCAGCTTTTCGGCTTCTTTTCTGATTGATTCTGTCTCAGAAAGCTCTTCTTCCGCACGTTTTTTGCTTTGTTCCAGCGACGCAATCATCGTATCGACTTCGTTATGCTCGGCCGTCATTTCTGACTTCGCCTGCCCGATGATATGGTCCGGGAGTCCAAGGCGTTTTGAAATTTCGAAGGCGTTGCTTCGTCCCGGCACACCAATTAAAAGTTTATAGGTTGGCGACAGCGTTTCGATGTCAAATTCGACGCTTGCATTCATGACGCCTTCTCTGTTATAACCGTACGCCTTCAATTCAGGATAATGCGTCGTAGCTAATACTCTTGCATTGGTGCGATGCACGTCATCCAAGATGCTCATAGCGAGGGCCGCCCCTTCCTGCGGGTCTGTCCCTGCGCCCAGTTCATCGAAGAGCACTAGGCTGTTCTCATTGACATGTTCTAAAATGCCGACAATGTTCACCATATGGGATGAGAACGTACTTAAGCTTTGCTCAATCGACTGTTCATCGCCGATATCAGCGAATACATGCTCAAATACCGCGGCTTCTGACCCTTCATTTGCCGGAATATGAAGACCGGATTGCGCCATCAAAGTTAACAGGCCTAACGTTTTAAGGGTGACTGTTTTCCCCCCGGTGTTTGGCCCTGTAATGACAATGGTTGAAAAATCGCCGCCAAGCTCGATGTCATTGGCAACCACCTGATCAGGCGGAAGCAATGGATGGCGGGCTTTTTTTAAACGGACAAAGCCGTTGTCGTTCATAATCGGTTTTGTCGCTTTGACCGCTTTTGCGTATCTTGCTTTTGCAAAAATAAAGTCCAGCGTCTGCAGTATGCGCAAATCTAGAAAGAGCTCTTCTGTGTGTTCAGCCGTTTGCTCTGTCAGCACGCGCAAAATTCGTTCAATTTCTTGTTTTTCTTTCACTTTCGCCTGCTGAAGCGAGTTGTTCATATCGACAATCGCCTGTGGTTCAATGAATAGTGTCGCGCCTGAGGAAGAAGTATCGTGCACAATTCCTCCATAGCTTGACCTGTACTCTTGTTTGACCGGAATCACAAAGCGGTCATTCCGAATCGTGACGATCGTATCAGACAGCATTTTTGAAGCGGAAGAAGAGCGCAGCATTGACTCTAACCGTTCTCTGATTCTCGATTCAAGTGTTCTGAGCTGTGTGCGGATTCCTCTTAATGTTTCCGACGCGTGATCAAGCACTTCTCCGTGATCATCGATGCAGGAATTAATGTCCCTCTCTAAATCGGACAGCGTGATAAGCTGTTCCGCATGCTGATAGATCAGCGGTATATCGACGCCGTCTTCAGCCATTTGGCTGATAAAATGTTTCATTTGTTTAACTGCATAAAGCAGGCCTGAGATTTCAGTGAATTCTGAGGGGCTGAGAACGCTGCCGATTTCGGCCCGTCTTAACGCTCCTCTGATATCAGTAAGGCCGCCAAATGGTGCCTGGCCTCTCAGCCGGATAATGGCAGAAGCTTCGTCTACTTCATCCAGCTGTTTTTTGATTTCATCTATAGAAGCAGAAGGCTTAAGCTCGAGAAGCATTTCTTTTCCGAGCGATGAAGCGGCATGCTCAATAACCTGTTCTTTCACTTTTTGAAATTCAAGAGCTGATAATACTTTTTGCTGCACGATTGTGTGAGCCTCCTTACTTAATCGTTGCGCTTCAGGAATGCCTCTACGTCTTCAAGCGATCGGGCATTCAAAACGTTTTTCGTTTCCGTCCATCCTTTGCGCGCGGCAGTAACGCCAGTTTTCATATCGTCTAACATCTCAATATTATGGGCGTCGGTATTAATTACCAATGTAACCCCTTGTTCGTTTGCTTTGATTAAATGTTCTGTGCGCAGATCGAGACGCGCAGGGTTGGCGTTGAGTTCAAGCGCCGTATTTGTTTTCTTCGCAAGCTCAATCAGCTTATCAATATCAATTTCGTAACCGGCCCGTCTGCCGATAAGGCGTCCGGTCGGATGTGCGATAATGTCAACATGCTTGTTGGTCAGTGCCGTCTCAAGCCGTTTCATAATGACGTGTTCCGGCTGATTAAAGCTGGAATGAATCGATGCAATGACGATATCCATGTCTGCCAGCACGTCGTCATCATAATCAAGCGTGCCATCAGGCAGGATATCCATCTCGACACCTTTTAAGATACGGAAATTCTCAAATTCCGCATTAAGTGCGTCAATCTCTTTTGCCTGCTGCTTGAGTCTTTCTGCAGTCAGCCCGTTGGCGACCTTTAAATATTGCGAGTGATCGGTGATCGCCATATATTGATAGCCTTTATTCATGCATGCTTCGGCCATCTCTCTGATCGAAAACGCGCCATCGCTCCACGTTGAGTGCATGTGGAGATCTCCTTTGATTTGCCCGGACTGTATCAGTTCAATACTGTCGCTGTAAGTTTCCACTTCTTGCCCGCTTTCACGGAGCTCCGGCGGAATCAGCGGCAATCCGAAGTGCGCATAAAATTCACGTTCACTCGGGAATGTTTTGATGTCTCCTGTTTCAACTGTCTCGACGCCGTATTCACTGATCCGCTCCCCGCGTTCTTTCGCGATTTGGCGCATCTTAATGTTGTGATCCTTTGATCCTGTAAAATGATGAAGTGTTGTCGGAAACTGCTCTTCCGTCACAAGACGAAAATCGACGCTTGTTTCATATTCAAAGGAAAGGATGACAGACACCTTCGTATCTCCGCTCGCGATCACGCTTTTGATGTTTGGCAATGCAAGAAGCTGCTCTCTTACTTCAGCCGGATGATCTGTGGCAATGATATAATCCAGATCCTTCACCGTTTCCCGCGCTCTGCGTAGACTTCCGGCACGAGAAAATTTAATGATATCCGTAAATTGAGAAAGATGCTCTTCAATGTCCCGGGCGATCCGGAGGGCGTAGCCGATCGGGAACCGCTCAGGCTGTTTTCCAGCTTCTCCGAGCGCTTGTAATATTTTTTCTTCTGATTTTTTGCCGAAGCCCGCAAGGCCTTGTACCTTTTGCTGTTCACAGGCTTCCTTTAGAGATTCTGCATCATGTACGCCGAGCTCTTTATACAGCTTTGCGATTTTTTTGCCGCCGAGCCCCGGCAGCTTCAATAAAGGCACGAGCCCTTCCGGCACTTCTTTCTGCAGCGATTCGAGCGTGCTTGACTTTCCTTCATCTATATACTCTTTAATGACGCTGTACGTTCCTTTTCCAATGCCGGACAGCGACATCATATCGTCCATTTCTGATAAGCTGCGGTCGTCCTGTTCCAGGGCTGCCGCTGCTTTTCGGAAGGCTGATACTTTAAACGGGTTGTCCCCTTTGAGCTCCATGTAGACTGCAATGGTTTCAAGCAGCCGGATAATATCTTTTTTATGCATACAATAACCCCCAGACGTTCACATATGTTTCCATCATACTCGAAAAAAACTTCTCCGGACAAGAGAAGTTTTTTATGCCCCGTACTGTGTCCACAGCTCTTCTAAAAGCCCTGACAAATACGGTGTATGGTTAATGATCACATTTGCGAGAGACGATTGCCCCATCATTTGCTGCAGAGCATCTACCGGAAGCACGGATGCGACATACAGCAGCACAAATGTAAATAAATAGACTTCTAGAAAACCGAGAACGGCGCCCAGCACCTGGTTGATTTGTTTGATCACCGGAATGCCGGCTACAATACTCAGGAATGAGCCGATGATTCTCAGTAAGATTTTAGCGATGATAAATAAAACGATAAACGCAATCGCATTATAGTAGGCCGCTTCCAAATTTCCCGTAAAAAAAGAAAGAGCCGGCTGTCCCGCTGAAAAGTCGGGTGCGGGAATCCACTTTAAATGCGGCGCCACATTTTTATAGAATAAAGCCGCAAAGGCGATCGATAGAATAAAGCTCGTCAAGCGGATAAACTGCAGGATAAAACCGCGTTTTAACCCCAGTAAAGTCCCCATCAGGAGCAAGATTAAGATGATGATATCTAGCATAGTTGTTCAATCCTTTTCTTTAAGCTGACGCTCCAGTTTCTCATATTTCTCTTGTAATTTGACATAATCGTGCACCACATTTACCGCTGTCAGCACTGCAAGTTTATTTATATCAAGGTATGGATTTTTTTCATTGATTTCTCTCATTTTATCATCAACAATTCCGGCGACATACCTCATATGGGCTCTGCTTTCTTCACCGATAATCGTGAAGTGCTGGCCGTAAATGTCAACGGTTGTTTTTGTTTTTTTGCCGTCAGACAACGTTTCTCCTCCATTCCGTGAGAATCCTAGTTCTTATCATAACACGTTTATTAAATGAATGGAAAGACGAGCCTCCCGCTGTTATGATACACTGGTATATACAGCGAAAAGTGTAAAAAAAGGAGATTATTACGTGTCCCATTCTGTGATAAAAGTATCGTTGTCTGCTATTGACCAAATGAAAACGACGTACAGCGGTTCGCTTACTGCCTCTGTTCCGCAGGGAGCCGTTTTTCAGGCGAAACCGCCAGGCTGTACCATTACAGCATATAAATCCGGCAAAGTCTTGTTTCAAGGCAAAAACGCAGCTGTAGAATCCGCACGCTGGGGAACAGCCGAGCCGCAGGAAAAGAAAAAAACGGCCAAAAAGCCGGCCGATCCCCGTTATGCCCCTCCGGCAGATATCGCCGGCATGTCTGTTATCGGCTCTGATGAGGTCGGAACCGGAGATTACTTTGGCCCGATGACGGTTGTATGCGCGTACGTCGACAAAACCATGCTTCCTTTAATGAAGGAACTCGGTGTTAAGGACTCTAAAGACTTAAAGGATCCGCAAATCATTGAGATTGCCCGAAACCTCATCAAAACCATTCCGTACAGCCTGCTGGTGTTAAAGAACGAAAAGTACAACAGCATGCAGGAAAAAGGCATGAGTCAAGGGAAAATGAAGGCTTTGCTGCACAATCAAGCCATCACCCATTTGTTAAGAAAAATGGATGGGGTAAAGCCTGAGGCCATTTTGATTGACCAATTCGCTGAGCCAGGCGTCTACTTCAATCATTTGAAGGGCAGAGACATTGTGAAGGAGCGGACCTATTTCAGCACAAAGGCTGAAGGCATTCACTTGTCAGTCGCCGCCGCTTCAATCATTGCAAGATATTCGTTTTTAATGGAAATGGATAAACTGTCGCGTGAGGCAGGAATGATACTTCCGAAAGGGGCCGGCCCGCACGTGGATGAAGCGGCTGCGAAGCTGATTCTCAAAAAAGGGGCATCCGCTCTCAGAACCTTTACAAAACTCCATTTTGCCAATACGCAGAAAGCGCAGCGCCTTGCCGATAAAAAACGTTCATAGAAAAAAGCTTGCAGAGAAATCTGCAAGCTTTTTTATTAGCCTCTCAAAACAGCCTGGTATGTGTCTTCTAACGCTTTCAGCACTTTGCTGTGCGCCTTTGTCACTTCTTCTTCAGTCAGTGTTTGTTCAGGATTGACATATTGAAGTGAGAAAGCAACTGACTTTTTGCCTTCCTCCATATGCTCGCCTTCGTATACGTCAAAGACAGATACTTCTTTCAGAAGCTTGCCTCCAGCCTCTTTAATGACGCTCTCGAGCTGGCCGCTTGTGACGGATTTATCTGTTACAAGCGCGATATCACGTGTCACAGACGGATATTTTGGAATCGCCGTATAAACAAGCGGCGCTGTATCCGCTGCGAGCAGCGCATGAAGATCAAGCTCAAACACGTATGTCTCTTTTATATCCAGTTCTTTTTCCAATGAAGGGTGGACTTGGCCGATGAAGCCTATTAGAGAACCATTCAATAGAATGTTCGCTGTTCTGCCTGGGTGCAGCTGTTTGCGTTCAGATTGAACAAATTCAATGCTGTCAAGGACGTTCAGTTTATCTAACAGTCCTTCTACGATTCCTTTGGCGACAAAGAAATCAACCGGTTTTTTCTCGCCCTGCCACAGCTGCTTGCGCCATAATCCCGTAACAGCTCCTGCCACGCGTTCTGTTTCAACAGGTTTTGTGTCCTCTTCCTTCGTCAGGAAAACGGAGCCGACTTCGTACAATGCCACTGAGTCCGTCTGTCTCGCCAGGTTGTAAGAAACGGAGTCAAGCAGATTCGGAACAAGACTGTGTCTGAGAATGCTTCTTTCTTCACTCATCGGTAGCGCGAGCACAGTGTTCAATGATTTTTCAATCGCAAACGCTGCCGCTTTCTTCTCGTTTGTCAGTGAGTAAGTGATGGCTTGTGATAAGCCTGCGCCTTCAAGAAAACGTCTGACTTTACGGCGTTTTGCCTGATACGGCGTTAATCCGCCTGTTGTTCCTGCTGTCTCAGGAAGCGTAGACGGAATGTTATCGTAGCCGTACAGTCTTGCCGCCTCTTCAATTAAATCCTCTTCGATTGTAATATCACCGCGGCGTGATGGCACTGTCACAACGAGAAGTTCATTCGCTTCACCGACAGTAAAACCAAGACGCTTGTAAATGCTGATGAGTTCTTCTTTGCTGATTGTCATGCCGAGAACGTTGCTCACTTTGTCAGCAGATACATGAATGTTATTCGCTTCGATTGTCAGGTTGTCTTCCTCAACCGTTCCACTAAGTACTTCACCGCCGGCATACAGATGGATCAGCTGTGCAGCCCGTTCTGCTGCAAGACGTACACGCGCAGGATCAATGCCCTTTTCAAATCTTACGCTTGATTCACTTCTCAAACCAAGGTCTTTGGAAGCCTTGCGAACCGTCTGCCCATTGAAGAACGCAGCCTCAAGCAAAATCGTTTTCGTATCTTCCTGAACTTCTGACTCTGCTCCGCCCATGACACCGGCAACGGCTTGCGCTTTCGTTCCGTTCGTAATGACAAGGTGATCAGCAGATAGCTTTCGTTCTTGCTCATCAAGGGTTACGATCATTTCATTTTCAGCTGCTTTTCTTACTACGATTTCCTTGGAGCCGAATCTGTCATAATCAAACGCGTGAAGCGGCTGTCCGTATTCCAAAAGGACAAAGTTTGTGATGTCGACAACGTTGTTGTGCGGGCGAATGCCTGCATTCATCAGCTTCGTCTGCATCCAAAGCGGTGATGGAGCAATCGTGACGTTTTTAATGATTTTTGCAGTGTATAGCGGGTTCGCTTCTTGGTCTTCGACTTTGACAGCGATGTAATCAGACGCTTGTTCTGATGCAGCCTGATAATCCGTTTGCGGCAGTTTCACATCTGTGTCTAAAATCGCTGCAACCTCGTAAGCAACACCAAGCATGTTCATAGCATCCACACGGTTTGGCGTTAAACCGAGCTCAAGAATCGCATCGTCAAGCTGTAAAGCTGCTAAGGCATCGCTTCCTGTTTCAGCGTCATTCGGGAATACGAAAATGCCTTCTGCATACTCTTTTGCCACAAGCTTGCTTTCAATGCCAAGCTCCTGTAAAGAACAGATCATGCCGTTAGATTCTTCACCGCGAAGCTTTGCTTTTTTGATTTTGAAATTGCCCGGCAGCACCGCTCCGACTCTTGCAACTGCGACTTTTTGTCCTTTATCCACATTCGGCGCGCCGCAAATGATTTGTACAGGTGCTTCCGCTCCGATATCCACAAGGCACTTATTCAGCTTATCAGCATTCGGATGCTGCTCGCGCTCCAGCACATGGCCGATGACAACGCCTTTGATGCCTTCTCCTTTGTATTCAATTCCTTCAACCTCAATGCCGGCTCTTGTAATCTTTTCAGCAAGAACAGCCGGGTCCATGCCTTTTATATCAACATAATCCTCTAACCATTTATAAGAAACAAACATCCTAGCATCCTCCTCTTACGCCTGTTTAAACTGCGAAATAAATCTGACATCGTTTGTATAGAAGTGGCGGATATCATCAATGCCGTATTTCAGCATGGCGATGCGCTCAACGCCCATTCCGAATGCGAAGCCCTGGTATTCCTTCGGATCAAAGCCAGCCATTCTAAGCACGTTCGGGTGAACCATGCCAGCGCCGAGGATTTCGATCCAGCCAGTTCCTTTACATACTGAGCAGCCGTTTCCACCGCACTTAAAGCATGTCACGTCTACTTCTACTGAAGGCTCAGTAAACGGGAAGAAGCTTGGGCGGAGTCTGATTTCACGGTCTTGCCCGAACATTTTTTTCGCAACGAGTTCAAGCGTTCCTTTTAAATCACTCATGCTGATGTTTTTGTCAACGACAAGCCCTTCAATTTGCATAAATTGGTGAGAGTGCGTCGCATCATCGTTATCGCGGCGGTATACTTTACCCGGACAAATGATTTTAACCGGCCCTTTGCCTCCATGCTTTTCCATCGTCCGTGTTTGCACAGGAGAAGTTTGCGTTCTCATCAAAGTTTCCTCTGTGATGTAAAAGCTGTCCTGCATATCGCGCGCAGGGTGTTCTTTCGGAAGGTTGAGCGATTCAAAGTTGTAGTAATCCGTTTCAACCTCAGGTCCTTCTTCGACTGTGTAGCCCATGCCGATAAATAAATCTTCTATTTCTTCAATGACAACAGTGAGCGGATGGCGGCCTCCGACTGCGACAGGGTTCCCAGGCAGCGTGACATCGATTGTCTGTCCTGCAAGCTTCTGCTTCATTTCCTCTTCTTCAAGCTTCTCGTTTTTGACAGCAATTGCATTGGCGATACGCTCTCTTACTTCGTTCGCGAGCGCGCCCATTTTCGGACGTTCCTCAGCAGAAAGTTTGCCCATTCCGCGCAGCACTTCTGTAATCGGCCCTTTTTTTCCGAGATATTGCACCCGAATATCATTGACAACCTTTAATGAGCTTGCCGCTTCTACTTGTTCTAAAGCTTCTTGTTCCAGCTGTTTTAGCTTTTCTTCCATTTTGCATCCTCCTTTTATGTAAACAAACCGTTATATGTCTTTGGAAAACAAAAAAAACCCGTCCCTTGTACAAGGGACGAGTTGTGGCCGCGGTACCACCCTTATTTCAGACAGACTGATGCTGTCGTCAGCTTCATTGACATAACGGAATCAGATTCCGGTTCACCTTTACGCGCAGTGTGCGCGGTCCCGGTGACAACTCAAGAGGTGAAGCCAATTTCCGGCTGCGTTAAAAATGCTCTCAGTCAGCGGCATTTTCTCCCTGGAAAGCAGTTGATCAGAAATTGAGATCCTCTGTCACGGTTTTTCAAATATTATGTTCTATTATAGAGAAATCCAACGCTTCGCGCAACACTATCCTCGCAAGTGGTACATGAGGATGGCAGCTGCAATCGCAACGTTCAGTGATTCAGCCTGTCCGTAAAGCGGCACGTACAGGTTCAAATCCGTTTTCTCCAGCAAGGCAGCATCCACCCCTGCGCCTTCATTTCCTACAATGAGGGCAAAGGATTCAGCCTGAGACATATCCCGGTAAGGCACTCCGTTTTGCAGCGCCGTGCCGTACACTTTTACGCCCTCTGCCTTCAATTCATCCACATATGTATGCAGGTTTCTTCTCAATACAGGGATATGAAAGTGAGATCCTTGCGCAGATCGCAGTGTTTTTCCGTTATAAGCATCCGCCGTGCCGTCACCGAGCACAACCGCATCTAAACCAGCCGCATCAGCCGTCCGAATCATCGTGCCAAGGTTTCCCGGATCTTGAACAGCGTCAATCAGCAGCACCCGCTGAGGCAATGCCAGTTTTTCTTCAGGCATATGGCACACAGCGGCGATCTGCTGAGGCGTTTCGGTTTCAGTAACAGCTGAAAACGCATCTTCACTCAGTACGTAGCACTGGATGCTCACATCTAGATCAGACGGAATTTTCGTCTCATCCTTTACAAGGATTTCTTTCACCATGCCCGGGCTCTTCAACGCCTCTTCAACAAGATGTTCTCCCTCTATCAGAAATGTATTCGTTTTTGTTCTTTCTTTTTTCGTGTGAAGCTTTTTCCAATCCTTCACTTTTTGGTTTTTTGCCGATTCTATTTGTTTCACTGTCAGTGTGGCTCTCCTTTTTTTAACATGATGTTATTATATCGCAAGAACAGCACATAATAAACCAGGAGCAGGGTTAGAATATGCGTATTACATTTTAGAAAAAGGAGCGTTTTACATGGATCTTAATTTACGTCATGCCGTCATTGCCAATGTAACCGGCAATAATCAGGAGCAGATTGAGCATACAATTGTGGATGCGATTCAAAGCGGTGAAGAAAAAATGCTTCCGGGGCTCGGCGTTTTATTCGAAGTCCTTTGGCAGCACGCATCCGAAGATGAGAAAAACGAAATGCTAAAAACGCTTGAAAGCGGATTAAAACCCGCCCAATAAGACATGAAACCGGGTGACAGCGCCCGGTTTTTTTCTTATATAATAAAAACATGATGAGGGGGATCGCCATGTTTTTACAGCCGTTATTAGCGAAAAAAATCATTGCTGAAGTCAAAAAAATGTACCAACGCGAAGTCATTATTGTGAACACAGATGGTCTTATTATGGCAAGCACAAATGATGAACGGGTCGGACAATTTCATGAAGGAGCGCTCATCTGCGCAAAAGAGAAACACAACGTCATTATTACAAAAGAAGATGAAAAGAGATTAAAAGGAGTGAAGGCAGGCCTGAATCTCCCTGTATTTTCTGACCGGGATGTGATCGCCGTCTTCGGGCTGACAGGTGAGCCTGCTGAGATTCAGCCTTATGGGGAGCTGCTTAGGAAAATGACAGAGCTGTTCATTAAAGAATCGTGGCATTTAGAGCAGTCGCAATGGCGTGAGAGAATGCTGGAGTCCTTTATGATCGATTGGCTGCAATTAAAAGAGTGGTCTCCCGGTTTTCTTGAGAAAGCCCAGCTTCTTGGAGTTGACCTTTCCTCCCGGCGCCAAATGATTCTCATTCAAGGGTATGAGTGGTCACCTCATGATATTAAGCAAATGACACATATCTGGAAATCTGCGTACCCTACGGATATGTTCGTCAGGTGGGGAAATGAACGGATTCTGATCAATCACGAAGTGCCAAAGCATGAACAAAGGGACCGGTTATTGCAGGAGCTTCTTCATATTTGTTCGTTTGCTCAGACCGCGAACAGCCGATTTGCAGCAGCTGGAGCCGGAAGGCCTGTGGCTAGCTCCAGCCTGACAGACTCCTACGAGCAAGCGGAAAAAGCGCTGGCTGTCAGCCTTAAGCGAAAAATGCCCGTATTCGAAGAGGATCTGAAGCTTGATATGTGCCTGACTGAGATCAGCCCGGATACCCGAAATGAATTTCCGCAAAGAGTATTCCGGGAGGCGCTTCAGCATCATGAGCTTATGAATACGATACGGACTTTCTTTTATCACGATTTGTCTTTGAAACAAACCGCTGAAGACATGCATATTCACATCAATACATTGCGTTATCGCCTGTCTAAGGCTGAACAGCTGACGGGTCTTCGTTTTGGCTGTACAGAGGATATCGTCACAATGTATGTTGCACTCTTTTTTTTAGATCAAGATACAAAACAGAGAGAGTTTTAGTTTCATTTTTTATATGTTTCTCCATGGAATGATTTGCTTTTCTTCTTTTACAATAGATTAGAAGCGTTTTTTGACAGGGGGATGGTGAAATGATCACCAAAGATGTAAAAGAACAACTGATCCAAATCGTCGGACCGGAAAACTTTGATGACTCCAATGCCGGCCGTCTCGTCTATTCATATGATGCGACGCCGCAGTTTCAGTCAATGCCTGATGCCGTGATTGCACCGAGGACTACAAATGAAGTATCACGAATTTTAACGATTTGCAGCGAACATCGCGTGCCGATCGTTCCGAGAGGATCAGGGACAAACCTGTGCGGCGGCACATGCCCGACTGAAGGTGGACTTGTTCTTCTCTTTAAGCATATGAACCGGATTCTTGAGATTGATGAAGAAAACTTGACCGCCACAGTCCAACCGGGCGTCATTACGCTGGATATGATCCGCGCTGTTGAAAGCAAGGGTTTGTTTTATCCGCCTGATCCGAGTTCTATGAAAATATCAACCATGGGCGGAAACATCAATGAAAATTCCGGCGGGCTCCGCGGATTAAAATACGGCGTCACCCGCGACTATGTCATTGGACTGGAGGTTGTGCTCGCAAATGGTGATATCATCCGCACCGGTGGAAAACTCGCAAAGGATGTGGCCGGATACGATCTCACACGCCTTTTTGTCGGCTCAGAAGGAACACTCGGCGTCGTGACAGAAGCCATCGTCAAACTCGTTCCAAAGCCGGAAACAAAGAAGACACTGCTTGCTCTATATGAAAATATCGACACCGCTGCTCAAACGGTATCAGACATTATTGCCGCAAAAATCATACCCGCCACGCTTGAGTTTCTCGACCAGCCTACACTTTTGGTGATTGAGGATTATGCCAAAATCGGACTTCCGACAAATGCAAAGGCGGTTCTGTTAATCGAGCAAGACGGACCGCTTGAA
Source organism: Bacillus rugosus (assembly GCF_023238245.1). Taxonomy (NCBI): domain Bacteria; kingdom Bacillati; phylum Bacillota; class Bacilli; order Caryophanales; family Bacillaceae; genus Bacillus; species Bacillus rugosus. The sequence goes on from NZ_CP096590.1 coordinate 2,821,074, forward strand.
ACCGTTGCACGGGATATGGAAAAGATTGAGGCGATCTGCAAAAAAGGCGACGCTGTTTCCGTTCAGACCGCTCAAACCGAAGAGGAGGCATTTGCCCTGACTGAAGCCCGGCGTTCTGCACTTTCTGCCCTTGCCCGCCTCAAGCCGACAACCATTTTAGAGGACGCGACCGTTCCTCGCTCAGAAATCGCCAATATGGTTAAAGCGATTAATGACATTGCTGCTAAGTACGATATTTCCATTTGCACCTTCGGCCACGCGGGAGATGGAAACCTTCACCCGACATGCACGACAGACATAAGAAATGCGGATGAAATGGGGCGTGTCGAACAGGCTTTTGCCGAGATTTTCGAGAAGGCGATTGAACTTGGCGGCACGATAACCGGGGAGCACGGTGTCGGGGCCATGAAAGCGCCCTACTTGGAGATGAAGCTGAAAAAAGAAGGCATTGCTGCGATGAAAGCGATGAAAGCGGCATTTGATCCCCGGAACATATTAAATCCGGGCAAAGTGTTTGCGAAAGACGCCAGAAAACGTGTGGTGACAGAAAGATGACAACAAATAAAGAAATGAAACAGATCCAAAATGAGTTCAAAGAGCGCATGGATGAAGGCGAGCTTTTGAATTGTATGCGCTGCGGCTTCTGCCTTCCTTCCTGCCCAACCTATATCGAGTCAGGGTTTCAGGAAACTCACTCTCCGCGCGGGCGCATCGCCTTAATGAAAGCCGTAGCTGACGGTATGATTGAACCGGATGAAGATGTCGAACGTTCGCTGTCACTTTGCCTCGGCTGCCGCGCCTGTGAACCTGTATGCCCGTCAGGCGTGAAATACGGACAGCTGCTTGAGGAAGCGAGAGATATTATCCACCAAAATAAAAAACACTCGCTTGGCGCACGTGTCATCCGAAAGACGGCTTTTCATGGGCTGTTTCCGCATCAAAACCGCATGCGCTCAGCAGTAAGCCTTATCGGTTTGTATCAGCGGTCAGGACTGCAAACCGCTGTGCATAAAACTGGTGTGCTTCGCGTCCTTCCTGAGCATTTGCGGACGATGGAAGCTGTTCTTCCTGATGTTCCTAAAAGCAAAGACATGAAGCATCGTCCGCGTTTGCTGCCGTCAATTGGCCCCATGAAAAAACGAGTCGCCTTTTTTTCGGGCTGCTTAATGGATACCATGTTTTTGCCGACCAACAATGCCACATTGAAGCTGCTGCAGCTGGCAGGCTGCGACATTGTCATTCCGCCTGAACAGGCTTGCTGCGGGGCACTGCATGGGCACAGCGGTGAAAAAAACGCGGGCAAAGAGCTCGCGAAACAAAATATTGCTGCTTTCGAAGCGTTAGACGTAGATGCTGTCATTACAAACGCAGGAGGATGCGGTGCCTTTCTCACTGAATATGATCATTTGCTGAAGGATGACCCTGAGTGGTCGGAGCGGGCTGCAGCATTTGCTCAGAAGCTGAAAGATTTTTCATCCGTATTGGTTGAACTCGATCTCCATCAAATGGACCTAGCACTCGAGACGCCGCAGGTCATTACCTATCAAGATTCATGCCACCTAAGAAATGTGATGCATACGTCGCTTGAGCCCCGCCAGCTTCTTCAAAGCATTAAGGGGGCCGAATTCAGAGAGATGGATAAAGCGGACAGTTGCTGCGGATCAGCGGGCATTTATAACATTGTGGAAGCTGAGATGTCTATGAAAATACTGGACAGTAAAATGGCTGCCGTCAAAGCAACCGAAGCGATCGTCATTGTGACAGCAAATCCAGGCTGTTTGCTGCAGATGAAGCTCGGCATTGAACGCGAAGGACTAAGCGGTAAAGTCAAAGCCGTTCACCTGGCTGATTTGCTCCTGGAAGCAGCAGGGTGCCAAACATCATAAGAAAGCCCAAAACAGAAATTGTTTTGGGCATGTTCGTTATTCCATCGGACTGCAAATTTCAATATAATGTCCATCCGGGTCAGCGATATAGGCGACCGTCTGCCCCCATGGCTTCACTTTCGGCTCCCCAATAATCGTGACACCTAGTTCTCTTACCCTTTTAATCACCTCTTCAACGTTTTCAGTCACAAATCCGATTTCAAATGTGTGGGAAGAAGATGTATCCGGAATGCTTAGCGGCGTGATTTCTCTGGCGCTTTCTCGCGTATTAAGCGCCAATATCGTAGAGCCTGTTTCAAATTCGACATACGTGCCGTGTTCAGCACGAATCGGCAGTCCTAAAATATCCCGATAAAAATGAATAGCCCGCTTGCTGTCCGATACGTATAGAATAAGATATTTCATTGATAGATTCATTGCCATTCCTCCTCAAAATTTTCATGAGTCTTTCTATCCCGGGATAGAAGCTTCCATCCTTAAGCTCGGATCTCTCCACATCTGTGCCCATTTTTTCACTGCCGCCACGATAATGATGAAACCTAACAGCAGCATAATGATCGATAATACGCCATTCAATACACTATAGCCCGCTGCTTCAGGATTGAGATACACATTTCGCACCATCCAATAGCCCGCATAATTGACAGTGACATATAAATAGGCAAGCGGGATAAGGCAGGTCAGAATGTAACGGCGTTTATCGGCGATTTTCAGTACTATGGTCGCTCCGATAATCAGCCCCACTGAAGCCATCAGCTGATTGGACACGCCGAACAGCGCCCAAATGGAACCGATATCCCCTGAATACAGCAAATAGCCCCACATCAAGCAGGCAAGTGCGCTGGCAAATACAGATCCCGGAATCCAGTCTGTTTTCTTCAGCGGCTTATACACCTCTCCGAAGAAATCCTGAATCAAATAACGGGCAACGCGTGTCCCCGCATCAATCGCTGTTAAAATAAATACGGCTTCAAACATTATGACAAATTGGAAAAAGTATGAGGCCAAATGGCTGAAAAACGGCATTCCCGTAAAAATATAAGTCATTCCCACCGCAAGCGTGACGGCTCCCCCTGTTCTTCCTTCTAAGTCCAAACCGATTTCTCTGCTCAATTCAGGCAAATGGACGACATCCATGCCGAGCGTACGGAAAACCTCAGGTGTGCTGTTAATCGCAAAGTAATCAGCAGGCTGCAAGGCTGTCGCTGCAATCAGCGCCATGATACCGACAAGGCACTCGACAAGCATTGCACCAAACGCAACCGGCTTCATATCACTCCATTTATTCAGCATCTTCGGCGTCGTGCCTGAACCGACAAAGGCATGGAATCCCGAGATCGCACCGCAGGCAATGGTTATTGAAATGAATGGCCAGACAGGTCCTGCCAGCACTGGTCCGCCACCTTTTACAAATTCTGTAAACGCAGGAAATGGGATGGACGGATTGACGACAAACACACCTGCAATCAAAGCGATAAAAACACCGATTTTCATAAAGCTGCTTAAATAGTCACGCGGTGCGAGAAGCAGCCAAACAGGAAGCGCCGCTGCAAAGAACGCATAAACAGGAAGTGCGACTGCAAGCGTTTTCGTATCTAGTGTTAAAAAGTCACCGAGCGCGGTAGTCTGCACCCATGGGCCGATAAAGACCCCTGCCATTAAAAAGAGAAAGCCGATTGTTGACGCAAGCTTCAGATTTCCCGTTTTCTTATAAAATAAGCCCACACCCATCGCAATCGGAATCGTAATCCCTACCGCAAACGTTCCCCACGGATTGCGTTCAAGCGCGTGCAGCACAACCATCGACAGGCCCGCCATCGTAATCGTGATAATAAACAGCATGGATAATCCTGTACAAAAGCCGGCAACAGGGCCGAGCTCATCCTTCGCCACTTCCGACAGCGATTTACCATTTTTGCGCATCGATGCAAACAGCACCACTATATCATGGACGGCTCCCCCGATAACCGCCCCGATTAACAGCCATAATAACCCCGGCAAATAACCGAACTGCGCCGCCAGGATCGGTCCGACTAGCGGCCCGGCCGCTGCGATCGCTGCAAAATGGTGGCCGAACGAAACCCATTTATTTGTAGGCACATAGTCTTTTCCATCCTCAAGCGTGTGAGCAGGTGTCGGCTTATCATCATTCACTTTGAGAACCTTCACCATCATAAATGTTCCGTATAAACGATAGGCGATAGCCAAAATGCACATTGACGCTATCACAATTGTAACCGCATTCATTTTTCCCAACCCCTTTGCTGTTTTTCATAAATATATCATAATTTCATAGTGAAAAGCGGTCATTTTTTCCTATACAAAAAAGCCGGCTGAAATGGGCCGGCTTGAGACAATCAGTTTAGTTCAATGTCTCCAGATGTTGTGCGAACTTTTAAAAAGAAAAACCGGAGAGAGATCTCCGGTTTTTCTTTCTCTTATGACTGTTTTTTCAGGCGGATCACATTCCAGGAAAGCGGCGTAAAATGTGCGGTTAGGCCATTTTCGCTGACAGACGATGTTCCATTGGAATGCGGGACGACATTTTTTCTGTTATGCTGGTTTGTCGCTTTGATATCCTGATGCTCGAGTACGATATGCTCTGCGATTTGATAGGATTCAAAACCTCTGAGCGAAATCTCCGTCTCCATCTGATCTTCAGCTTTGTTTACCGCAAAAATGGTGAGTGTTTCTTCCTCTTCGGAGTACACAACAGCTGCATCAACATATGGCACATCAGTAAAATCTGAGCAGTCGTACTTCGGAGAAGAAATAAGCGGTTTCAGTGACTCGCCTCTTCCGTAAACAGAAGCATGCATGTACGGATAGAAAATCGGCTGTCTCCATGCTTCTCCGCCTTTTTCCGTCATGATCGGCGCGATGACATTTACAAGCTGTGCAAGGCACGCGATTTTCACACGGTCTGCGTGCTGCAGCATCGTAATGAGCAGAGAGCCGACCAATAGAGCATCTTCAAAATTATAAATATCTTCTAAAATTGGCCGCGCAGTAATCCACGGCTCGACTTTTTTATCCGCCTCATTTGAGTGATACCAGACGTTCCATTCATCCAGAGAGAGGTTGATGGTTTTCTTGCTGCGAGTTTTTGCTTTTACATAGTCACAGGTTGCAGCGACAGATTTAATAAAATGATCCAGATCCATGGAACGGGCCAAGTAGTTTGGCAGATTGTTATCCCGGTTTCCGTAATACGTATGGAGAGATATATAGTCGACATGCTCGTACGTATGCTCCAGCACCTTCGCTTCCCAATCGATAAAGGTCGGCATTCCGCTGTTTGAGCTGCCACAGGCAACAAGTTCAATTGATGGGTCAACCCACTTCATGACCTTTGCCGTCTCTGCGGCAAGCCGTCCGTATTCGTCAGCTGTTTTGTGGCCGATCTGCCACGGGCCATCCATTTCATTTCCTAAGCACCATGTTTTGATGCCGTACGGCTGTTCATAGCCATGTGACCTTCTTAAATCACTCCAGTAAGAGCCTTTCGGGTGGTTGCAGTATTCAACGAGATTGCGGGCAGCATCTATGCCTCTAGTGCCAAGGTTGACGGCCATGTTGACTTCAGTGTTGACTTTTTTTGCCCAAGATAAAAATTCATTTGTGCCCACTTCATTGGTTTCTGTCGTTTGCCATGCCAAGTCAAGCCGTCTTGGGCGGTTTTCGACAGGTCCGACACCGTCCTCCCAGTTGTATCCGGATAAAAAGTTTCCGCCCGGATAGCGGATGATCGGTACCTGCAATTCTTTGATCAGCGACTGGACATCCTTTCTAAACCCGTCTTCATCCGCTTCAGGATGATCAGGCTCATAAATGCCTTCGTATACTGCACGCCCCATATGTTCGATAAACGATCCGTAAATCCGTTTGTCTACTTCACCGATTTTATATTCTTTGTCTACAATCATTCGCGCTTTTTTCATCACACGTTTCCTCCTTCATTAACCTTTGACTCCCCCTACCGTCAGGCCGGAGATAAAGTATTTTTGGAAAAACAAGAAAATAATAATTACCGGCAAAATCGCAAATACCGAGCCGGATATGAGCATGTCATAGTTGTTTCCGTAAGGGCTCAGCAAGCTGGACAGCCCTATTGGAAGCGTAAACATTTCTTTCGACCGAAGCACAATCAGCGGCCATAAGAAGTTGTTCCAGCTGTTTAAAGACTGGAGGATGATCATCGCGCCGAAAGCCGGTTTCATCAGCGGCGCCATAATCCTGAAAAAGATGCCGAATTCCGTACAGCCGTCCATCCTTGCAGAGTCCAGCAGATCTCTTGGAAGACCAAGCGCATACTGCCTGAAAAAGAATACGGCTACCGGCGAAACGATGAACGGCAATATGACACCCGTATACGAATCAATCAAGTGCAATCCGACGGTAAGCTTAAACAGCGGAAGCATCATCACTTCAAGCGGAACCATCATAATAATCAGCACAAGGACAAAGATGATATTCCTGCCCTTAAACTCGTAAACCGCAAGTCCGTACCCAATCATCGAAGAAAAAAACAGAGTGAGAACGGTTGTAAAAAGCCCAAGCACAAGACTGTTAAAAAACCATTTGAAATAAATGCTGCCGCCATTAAACAGAAATGTATAATTATCAAGACTCATCACTTTAGGATCAATGTCAAGATTTAGCCCCACACGCAAGAGCTCAGATGACGGCTTTAATGATCCTAAAAGCAAACAGAAAATCGGAAAAATATACAATAGGCTCAGCATAATAAAAAACAGGGTTAGCGCGATTTTGTAAACGCTAAACTGAGGACTGTGCCGCAACATTTATCCCTCCCCCTTAAACGAGCCTGACAGCTTTAATGAAATCAGGCTTACAACAAGGATCACAATCAAAAGCACAATGCCGATGGCCGCTCCGTATCCCATTTCGTTGTAGGCAAGCCCCTGCTGGTACAAATATCCGACAAGCGTCAGACCGATATTACCCGGGGAATTATTTTGCCAAAGGACGTAGCTTTCCTCAAACATCCTAAATCCGCCGATGATGCTGATGGTTAGCACATATACGGTTACTGGCTTGAGAAACGGCAGCGTAATGTGCCGGAATTTTTTCATTGTATTCGCGCCGTCAATATCAGCGGCTTCGTACAGCTCTTTCGGCACATTTTGCAGGCCTGCTAAAAAGTAAAGGATGTTGATTCCCATCCATCTCCACGAGGCAAGCAGCACCATCAAAAACATGCCGGTATGTTCATTGTTCATCCAGTTCTGAGGTGAAAAGCCGAGTTTGAGTAAGATGGAATTGGCCAGCGACGTTTCCATTTCTCCGAAGATCAGCCGAAAAATGATCCCAGCAACAATGGTAGAAGTCAATGCCGGAATAAATAGCGCTGATTTGAATATATTTCTGAATTTGACCAGCTTTGAATTCAGGAATATGGCCAGAAGCAATGGAACAGGAATCAGAACAATCAGCGTCCAAAAGGTGTATTCCAGCGTATTCCAAAGGGCTGTATAGAACGTCGGGTTGTTTAGCGCTGTATAATTAGACAATCCGACAAACGATACCTCTCCCGGCAAAATTCTTTGAAAGCTCATGATGAAGACACTAATGATGGGGTATAGAAAAAATACGAGAAAGGATAAAACGAATGGCGCAGTAAACAGATAGGGCGCCGCTTTTTTCGAATAAAATAAATCTCGCCAGCCTGATTGTTTCGCAGCTGAAGGAACGGGATGAACCGTTCCCGTTTTCACAGGTTTCATGAGAACCTCCCCGCTTTCACTTTTTGAATGAGATTCTATTTCTGTTTCAGTTCACCTGCCGCTCTGTCCAAGGCTTGTTTAGGCGTTTTTTGCTGAGATTTAAGTGCTTCGAACAATACACTTCTGTTAACAAGGTCTGAAGCCTTGGCAAAATCCTCATGTAAATAAATCGGATTGATTTCATCCTTGATATCGAGCAGCACAGAAAAAATACCTGTTCCGTTTTGGAAATAATCCGTATATTTGTTTTTCTCTTTCAATTCCTTGGAGCTCCAGACATCCCAGCGAAGCGGGTCAAACCCGAGTACGCTCCAGAGCTTTTTATTTCCTTCTTTAGAGCCCTTCGCAAAGGCCAAAAACTCCTTTGCTAACCCAACATGCTTGGATTGCTTCGGCACAACAGTTGCCGTACCGCCCAAACCTGCCGAACGGTCGCCTCCCTCTTTCCATGCTGGAAGCGGCCGAATGGCAATCTTCCCTTTCAGATCAGGCATATAATCTATGAATCTTCCCATATACCAAATCGGCATCAGGACTGAAGCGGCTCCGCCTTGGTTCATAAAGCCGTAGTATTCTTCACTGTGATGCCCGCCGCCTGGTGCGGCAATCATCGTTTTATCATTAATCATGTCCTTTAAATATTGAAGTGTTTTTACGTTGGTGTCATTATTGAGGATCAGCTTGCCGTTTTTATCAAAATAGCCTGAGTTTTGCTGTGAAATCATGGATAAGAACGTTCCGGAATCATTTGTTTCCACCGTTCCCATCGGCTTCCCAGTCACTTTACGCACTTTCTGCCCAGCTTTATGGTAATCATCCCATGTTTTAATATCATCAGGATTGACGCCGGCTTTTTTCATCACATCCATGTTATAAAACATCACTGTCGTCCCTACATGGGTATCCAGTCCGTAAAGCTTGCCGTTTTTGCTGTACAGGGTAAGCCGCGCCTCGACGAATTTATCGCGATCCTTTTCAATCAGCGGAGTCAGGTCGGCAAGCGGTATGTCAGAGCCCTTCAAAAAGTTTGAAAAACGGGCCAATTCGACATCGGCAATATCAGGGACGCCTTCTCCCGCAATTAAGGAGATAGACAAGTTATCATGCATTTGCCCATATGGATAAACGACCGTATTCAGTTTAATTTTGCGGTCAGGATATTTTTTGTTCCATTCCTTCACCATTTCCACATAAAACTGCTCATGAAGTCCGTTAAATGTCCAAAAGGTCAGCTCGGTTTCACCCGATTTCCCGGATGATCTTTCTGCTGAACACCCAGCAATGAATAATGTCAACAGCATCATAAGGACAAGAAAACAGGCAGTCAATTTTTTCATTTACGTTACCCCTTCCATTCGAGGTGCGGGCTATTCATATAGACCATGATTGATCAGCGTTTTGTTTTCATTAATGATTCTTAATCCGGTGCAGCGGTCTCTTAAGGTGTGCGCGTGTCTGAAGGCATTCTTGACGGAATCCTGCCCGACACCGATTTCGTCAAAAGACGCAGGGCCTCCGGCTGATCTCAGCCAATCGGCAAGCACTTTTCCTTCCGGAAGCGTTTCATAAGCCAATTGAATGGCTTGCCGCCGGCGTGGAGAAAATTCGTTCAGCCCGTCATCCTGAGCGAGCTTTCTGTATGTGTCAGTTAATAAAACAGCGGCACAGCCGACCTTTGCTCCATGAAGAATCTGAGGCCGGTTTTTCTCCATTAATTCCATCTCAATCCAATGTGAAATATGATGCTCTCCGCCTGATGCCGGGCGGGAATGATCTAAGGCCAGCATGACAAGTCCTGATACAAGTAAAGACTCCATCAAAACTTGTATGCCTGTTTCCGTCTTCATCGCAATGTCTTCTGTATGTTCGATACAGGCATCAAGCGCCTCCTGAACGATCTTAGCTCCTGCTGGCGAATAAGGCTCGCCGGCAAGATGGCGGGATATTTCCCAATCAGCTAAAGACGTTATTTTACCGAGCATGTCACCAAATCCAGCCGCCACCATTGACTGGGGTGCCGCTTTTAATAAATCCAGATCAGCGAACAGCGCACACGGAGCCTTCGTTTGGATGGTAGTTTTCGTACCGTATAAAATAAGCGGCGCCCCGGCTGATGTAAATCCGTCTACAGATGGAGCAGTCGGATAAGAAATAAACGGCAAATCCCTCTGAAACGCTGCAAAGCGCACGATATCATGAATCGTGCCCGAACCGACTGCGACCATGACATCCGTTGTTTTTTTCGTATGGAGCAGCGTATGAATGAGCGATCGTTCATCAGCTGTCACATCTCCGGCCTCATTTTCCGGAATGATCAGGCACTCCGCCTGAAATCCTTCTTGATTCAGCCGGTTTTCCAGATCAGTTCCTGCAATGCGATGTGTGTTCGAGTCGCAGACAAGGACAATATGTTTGTCGTTTTTTCTTTTTACATAGTCCAAAAGTGAATCGGCTGCTTGTTTATCAAGAACAATTTCTTCAACTTCTATAGGAAACGTCTTTTCTCCGGCGTGTTCAAAAGCACGCTGAACGTCAGCTGCGATACGATTCATAACAGAATCCCCTCCTCAGCTAATTTGGATACATCCTTAATAGACTCCAGCACATAATCCGGCGTGTACAGGCGCTGTTCACCCGGTTTCGCAGAACCAGTAAGCACTAAGGCGCTTTTCATGCCATAAAGTTTCCCCATCGCAATGTCTGATTCAATGCTGTCCCCGATAATCATGCATTCATGTGCGGACAGCCCCATTGCTGTACAGGCAGCCTCCGCCATCAGCCATGACGGCTTTCCGACAACAACCTCCGTCTTCGCTTGAGCGGAAGCCTCTATCGCCCCAATCATTCCGGCTACATCGATGGCATTGCCGTCTTCGTTCGGAAAAAAGCGGTCTTTGTTCGTAGCAATGATACGAGCTCCGCCAGCAGCCGCTTGAAAGGCTTGATTTAAATCTTCATACGTGAGCGTTTCATGGAGGGAGATAACGAGCCAATCCGCTTCATTCGGTTCATTCGCGTGCTGCACGCCCGCCAGTCTTAGCTCATCAACCAGGCCTTGTTCTCCCAGGACCCACACCCTTGAAAAACGATAATGTTTTTTCAGAAAAGCTGCTGTGACACTTGACGACAGAACAATGTTGCTTACATCCGCTTCAATCCCCGCGCCGAGAAGTTTTTTTCTGCACATGGCACGGGAGATATTCCCCCGATTGCTCAAAAAGACGATTTTCTTCCCCATTCCCCGAAGTGTATTGATCGCTTCTCTTGCCCCTTCAATCAATTCATTTCCTCTGAATACAGTACCGTCCAAGTCAATTAGAATGCCGGCCGGTGACACTGCGGAATCATGACTGGCCATAGTACGCATTTGCTCCGTGTTTTCGATAAAAATGCTTTTCATGAAGGACTGTATTGATTGGGTTTACATCCTTGTTCAGCATAATGGAGTGATAGGCCATTTCCGCAACTGTTTCTAATACAACTGCGTTATGAATGGCATTTAAGGCGTCCGTGCCCCAGCAGAACGGGCCGTGATTATTCACGAGCACACCCGGAACCTGTTCGTAGTTATGATGCTGAAAGGTTTCGGCTATGACTTTTCCTGTATTCAGTTCGTAGTCATGAATGATTTCTTCATTGTACATTTCTCTTGTACACGGAATCGCACTGTCAAAATAATCAGCATGCGTCGTGCCTAAAGGCGGTATGTCTCTCCCCGATTGCGCCCAGCTTGTCGCCCATTGAGAATGGGTATGGACAATTCCCCCGATGTTCGGGAAGGCTTTATACAAATAAACATGAGTAGGTGTATCTGATGAAGGCTTGAGCGAACCTTCGACGACCTCTCCTTCAAGGTTTAAAACAACCAAATCATCAGCTGTCAGATCGCTGTATTCGACACCACTTGGTTTGATAACAATTCTTTCTTTTTCACGGTCAATGCCGCTGACATTTCCCCACGTAAAGGTTACCAGCTGATGCTCTTGAAGCTTCAGGTTGGCAGCCAGCACTTCTTTTTTTAATGTTTCAAGCATGCTCCATCACCCTTTATGAATTCTTTTTGGCGGCAGATGAAAATTGAAGATTTTTAATTGTTTTCAGACGCTTCATGACATGATTTTCTTTTCCGAAATAGTGAACCAGCTCTTTATATTCAGCGTACAATTTTTCATACACGGCGGCGTTTTCGGCGTTCGGCGTATAAGATATATCTTTCAGTTTTCCCATGTGGGCCGCTGCCTCTTTGATGTCGTCGTATCCACCGTTTTCTTTACCGGCGGCAAGCGCGCCGAAAATAGCAGATCCTAAGGCAGGGGCTTGCGGTGAACCAGAGATTTTAATGTCCATGTTTGTCACATCGGCATAAATCTGCATGACAAACGGGTTTTTCTCAGCAATTCCGCCGGCTGCGTACAGCTCTTCAATCGGAACCCCGCTTTCTTTGAACGTTTCGATAATCATCCGGGTTCCGTAAGCTGTCGCTTCAACTAACGCTCTATAAATCTCTTCAGGCTTCGTCAGCAGCGTCATGCCAAGCAGCATCCCAGTTAAATCAGCATCAACAAGTGTTGAACGGTTTCCATTCCACCAATCTAAAGCAAGCAGGCCGCTTTCACCCGGCGCTTGAAGGTTTGCTTTCTCACTCAGCAGCTCATGAACGCCAATGTTTTTTTCCTCTGCTTCCTCTCGATACGCTTGCGGGACACATGTTTTCACAAACCAGTCAAAATGATCGCCAACACAGGACTGCCCTGCTTCATATCCCGCATAGCCCGGGAGAATTCCGTTGTCCACAACCCCGCACATACCGGGCACGATATGTACCTCTTCGCCCAAAAGAACGTGGCACGTTGAGGTTCCCATAATCATCAGCATTTTCCCTGGCTCTGTGATGCCGACTGCCGGCACGGAAACATGCGCGTCAACATTGGCAACAGCAACAGCCGTACCCGGAAGAAGGCCTGTCAGCTGTGCCATTTTTTCAGTCAGTCCGCCGGCTTTTTCCCCTACTGAATGAATAGAACCCGCTAATTTGTCATTTGTAATCGTTTTCATTAAAGGATTTAATTTGTCAAAGAAATCATCTGACGGGTACCCCGCTTTTTCACTCCAAATTGCTTTATACCCTGCAGTACAGTTGCTTCGCTTGAGCGAGCCGCACAGCTGGTACACGATCCAGTCTGCCGCCTCGATGATCCGGTCAGCCGCTTCATATATGTGAGGCGCTTCTTCGGCAATCTGTATGACCTTTGGAATCATCCATTCTGATGAAATTTTTCCTCCGTACCGCTGTAAAAAAGCTTCTCCTTCTTCTTTAGCGATTTGATTGAGCCGATCAGCATGTTTTTGGGCTGCATGATGCTTCCAGAGCTTCACATAGCTGTGCGGCTCCTCTTCATATTCCGGCAGCATGCATAACGGCTGTCCTGTACTGTCAACAGGCAGGATCGTACATGCCGTAAAATCAATTCCGATCCCGATAATGTCTTTCGGGTCAACCCCTGTCTGTTCGAATAAAGACGGAATGGTTGTTTCCAAGACTTCGAGGTAATCAGCCGGATGCTGCAGCGCCCAGTCCCGCGGCAGCTTTTGACCCGTTTTTGGAAGGACGGTATCAATGACAGCATGCCTGTATTCTTTTACAGCAGCCGCCAGTTCCTCTCCTGTTTCGACATGAACGAGCACTGCTCTTCCTGATAAAGTCCCAAAATCAACCCCTATTGTGTAAGCCAAGTGACATCCCCCTCTCTACTTTTGAAGCCGGTAAAGCGCCTCGTTCCATTTTAATTCGTGTTTCAGCTTGTGAATTGTCGTATCACGGGAAATGAGAACACTTTCGATCCCCGCCATTTCCGCCCAATCGAGCATTTGCTCCGCTGTCAGTTCATAAGACAAGCAGGTATGGTGTGCGCCGCCGGCTAAAATCCACGCCTCCGCCGCTGTTTTCAATGACGGCTCCGGCTTCCAGAGTACACGGGCCACCGGCAGATTCGGCATGTTTTTTTCAACTTCCTGTCCGTTGACCTCATTCAAAACAAGACGGAAACGCCCACCGATATCAACAAGGCTTGCTTGAATGGCTGAACCGCTGATGCCGTTAAATACAAAACGTGCAGGGTCCTCTTTTCCCCCGATCGAAAGCGGATGAACCTCAATTTTCGGTTGATCCAAAGCGACAGTCGGACACACTTCAAGCATATGCGAACCTAGAATCATTTCATTTCCCGGTTCAAAATGGTACGTATAATCTTCCATGAAGGACGTTCTTTTTCCTTCAGCCATGATTTTCATCATTCGTACAAGGGCCGCTGTCTTCCAATCTCCCTCACCGGCGAATCCGTAGCCCTTCTCCATCAGGCGCTGAACGGCAAGCCCCGGCAGCTGCTTCATTCCGTGCAGCACTTCAAACGATGTCGTAAAAGCTGTATATCCGCCTTGTTCAAGAAAAGCGGTTAATCCAAGTTCAATTTTCGCCTGTTCTTTAATGGACGCTACCTTTGCTTCGTCACGTTTTGTTTCCTCGCTGATTATATAGAGCCTGTCATACTCCGCATAGAGCGTGTCAACCTCGTCGTCGGTGATGCGGTTCATCACCTCTACAAGATCTCCGATGCCATACCCGTCAACCTGCCAGCCAAATTGAATATGCGCCCCCACCTTGTCTCCGTCCGTTACCGCGACGTGACGCATGTTATCTCCGAATCTGGCAACCTTAATATGTCTGCTTTCATTTAATGCAGCCGCCGTATCCATCCACTGGGAAATTTCTTTCTTCACTTCTTCATCATCCCAATAGCCGGCAACAACTTTCCGGCTCAGACCCATTCGCGAGTTGATGTAACCGTACTCACGATCACCATGTGCGGATTGGTTGCTGTTCATAAAATCCATGTCAATCGTACCCCAAGGGATATCGCGATTGTATTGTGTATGCAGATGCATAAGCGGTTTTTGATATGAAGAAAGACCTTCTATCCACATTTTCGCGGGAGAAAATGTATGCATCCATGTAATGATGCCGGCGCATGTCTCACTGTACTCCGCTTCTCTTAATAGTTGTCTGATGGTTTCCGATGAAGTGACGACAGGCTTGTGAGTGATTTTATATCTGGAAGAAACCCCGCTGAGCCCCTCGCAAATACTTTTCGCATGCTGATCCACCAGTTCCAGCGTCTCCTCCCCGTATAGGTGCTGGCTTCCTGTTACAAACCAGAATTCATAATCCTTTGTCTGAAGCATGTAAACTGCCCCTTTCTTCCTATAGTAAAACGCTTTCAATTACCTAAACAGATACGGACTAATAAGAAAAAACAAACCATATACAATTAATTTGTACGAACAACTTTATTATATTAGTAGGTTTATTGACTGTCAATCATTTTTGTATTCTTTTACAAAAATGATTGGTTACAAGGTTTTCAGGTGAAAAAACGTCTTCTAAAGAACTGTGATTGCTCTGTCAATCAATCTTCCGATTCGTTTTTCCATTAGAAAAAGCCCTGATGTATCAGGGCTAAACAAATGATAAGATGTGAATGATTAAGCTTTCTCTTAATAAGACGGCCAGCCTGAGCTCCAATTCAAATCATTGATTAACATCTTTGGTATGCCGTTGTCTTTTGCATCATAAGCATGACGCACGAGTATGTTCCCGTTAACGATATCCTGTCCGCCCGGCCCTCTCCACTGTTCATTGCCGGCATCAAGAATCGTACCTCCTCCGTCCATCATGCTTTTACCGTTTCTGTCTACATAAGGACCTGTAATATTTTTCGATCTGCCGTAAGCAATTTTGTACGTACTATTTACGCCTTCACAGCATTTATCGAATGAAACCATTAAGTAATAGTAGCCATTATTGTATGTTAATGTAGGGGCTTCCAGAGCGCCGCCGTTATTTGGTCTGGCTGCTATTGAATATAATGAACCGGTGGGTTTCATTGTATCTTTATTTAATTTTGTTAATTTAATTCCGCCCCAAAATGAACCAAACGCAAGCCAAGGATTTCCATCTTTGTCAATGGTTAATTCAGGATCAATGGCATTATAATTATTTGCACTTGTTGTCCGAGTAACAAGCCCTTCATCCTTCCAGCTGCCCGAACTGAGATTAGTTGCTGAAGCAAGACCAATTAAAGAGGTATTGCTTCCAAACGAAGAAACCGAATAGTAAAGCCAGTACTTTCCGTTGTAGTATGTCACATCCGGAGCCCATTGGTTTATTTCATGATTAGGCACATATTGACGCCACCACGATAAAGGACTGGTGAAAATTGACTTTTGAACTCTCCATACCCCGTTGCTGTCCGCTTTCAGTACACGAAGTCCGTTTTCCTCTGAAAGCCCTGTCCCGAAAGCATACCAAGTATTTCCTTCCTTTGCCATCGTCGGATCATGCAGAAGCTCATTTGATGCTCCCCAAAAAGCGGCTGATGCCGGTAAAGCGGACAACATCACAGCACCAGCTGTTAAAGCTGCGCAAGAAAAACGCAACAAACCAGAAAACGCTTTCTTTTTCATATTCATCAAATCCCCCTTTTTTTGTGATATAGAAAACTTGTCTATCATCCAGACTAGCACATATTTTCTATATATATCCTTATTGTAGGGTTGCTTATTGAATTTGTACAGACAAAAAAATAGAACCCGCCTTTTATAGCGGATTCTGATGATTTTTATTCATATGTGATTTGGTCAACTGTCTTTCGGTCTAACTTCTTAATGACTTCTGTAATTAATTTGACCGCGTTTTCATAATCGTCACGATGCAGCATGGCTGCGTGCGTATGAATATAGCGCGTTGCAATGGTAATGGACAGCGCAGGAACGCCATTTGCCGTCAAATGGATGGCTCCTGAATCTGTACCGCCGCCGGCAATGGCATCAAATTGATACGGAATGCCTGCTTCCTCTGCGGTAGCGACAACTACATCACGTAAACCTTTGTGAGAGACCATGGATGCATCGTAAACGATAATCTGCGGGCCTTTGCCCATTTTGCTTTGCGCTTCCTTCTCGGAAATGCCAGGCGTGTCTCCTGCTATCCCTACATCAACACCAAACGCAATATCAGGCTGAATGGTGTGTGCAGCTGTTTTCGCTCCCCTCAGGCCAACTTCCTCCTGCACGGTTCCGACACCATACACAATGTTTGGATGATCTGTGTTTTGTAAGTTTCTTAAAACATCAATGGCAATCGCACAGCCGATGCGGTTGTCCCAGGCCTTCGCCAGTAAGAATTTTTCATTGTTCATGACCGTAAATTCAAAATGAGGTACGATCATATCTCCCGGGAGTACACCCCATTCCAAGGCTTCTTCACGGCTTGAAGCTCCAATATCAATAAACATCTCTTTTATTTCCACTGATTTTTTTCTCGCTTCAGGAGATAAAATATGCGGCGGCTTAGAGCCGATAACCCCTGTGATTTCACCTTTTTTTGTCACAATGGTGACACGCTGGGCCAGCATAACCTGAGCCCACCAGCCGCCAACGGTTTGAAAACGGATAAAGCCTTTATCGGTGATTTGCGTCACCATAAAGCCGACTTCGTCCAAATGCCCGGCGATCATAATTTTCGGGCCGTTTTGCGCACCTGTTTTTTTGGCAATTAAACTGCCCAGCCGATCTGTTGTTACTTCATCAGCAAATGGTTCTATGTATGATTTCATCACTTGCCTTACTTCTCTCTCATTGCCCGGTATGCCTTTTGCATCTGTTAAATCTTTCAGCATGGTCAATGTTTCATCTAATTTTTCCATGTTCCAAAAACCTCCTTCATCTGTCCTGCATTCTTATTATACAAAACCTGGCGCTAACCATACGACTATTTCACTTGAAAATCGGGTATATGTTTTTAGAACTTTCTTTTAGAAAAAGTGAAACCTTTTTCTATGCTCTTCGTATTACATCAGATCATCACAATAAGGGAGGTGCCTTCACACAATGTTTGTCATGGTTTTAAGGATTATATTGCTTGCACTTTTTGCTTATTGTATTTATGCCGCAGTCAAATATGTCGCAAATCCAAAGAGAAGGCTAAAGCTGGCCCAATCAAAAGAACATTTTTATATTATTGATGAACAGAACAATACCCGAAAAAACTTTCAGCTGACGTATAAAGGCGTGCTTTTTGAAGGAGAAAAGCATATTCCTTCCAAGGATCATCCGCTGTTTATCCACACCATCTTTGTCTGGACAGAATCTCCTGAGAAGCTGAAGCATTTCTCTTCAAAAGATTTTGAGAACATTGAAGAAAAAGTGCTGGAACGATATCCAAATTGTAAGATTGACTGGGACCAGCCCATTAAACTCACAAAAAAAGCAGAAGAGCGTTAAAACGCTTTTCTGCTTTTTATAAATCAAACGGGCTGTAATAAATGCCGATCAAGATCGCTTCAATTACCAGAAGAAGCGGCACTCCGTACTTAAACGACGTGTGCTTCGTTTTATGTCTGAAGGTTTGCATGCCAAGCCAGACACCGAGTGCTCCAAACACGATCGCTATCAGCCACAGCCGTTCTTCAAAAATTCTCCATTTGTGCTGCTGCGCTTTTCGTTTGTCAACGCCCATCACCCAAAAACCGCATAGATTAATCAGCACCAAATAGACAGCAATAACCATGTTGCCTCATCCTTTATATAAAAAAGCCGCTCTGCTGGAGAGCGGCTCTATATGATTACTTGTTTAATTGAGCTTTAGCAGCATCAGCAAGCTGATTGAATGCAGTAAGATCGTTTACAGCAAGATCAGCAAGCATTTTACGGTTTACTTCGATACCAGAAAGCTTAAGACCGTGCATTAAACGGCTGTAAGAAAGACCGTTCATGCGAGCAGCCGCGTTAATACGAGTGATCCAAAGCTTACGGAAATCACGTTTTTTCTGACGACGGTCACGGAAAGCATAGTTTCCAGATTTCATGACCTGCTGGTTAGCTACTTTGTATAATGTATGTTTTGAACCGAAATAACCTTTTGCTAATTTAAGAACCTTTTTACGACGCTTACGCGCAACAGTTCCGCCTTTTACTCTTGGCATTAAATTTCCCTCCTAATTGTTCCTTATCCGATTACTTGATGTTAGCAAGCATTTGTTTGATACGTTTGAAGTCTCCTGCACTTACAACAGCACTCTTGCGAAGCTTACGCTTTTGCTTTTGAGATTTGTTAGCGAATAAGTGACTTGTATACGCATGAGAACGTTTTAACTTCCCAGAACCTGTCTTTTTAAAACGTTTAGCAGATCCGCGGTGAGTTTTCATTTTTGGCATGGGATTTCCTCCTTATTGCTTTTCATTTTTCGGCGCGAGCATTAAGAACATGCTGCGGCCGTCCATTTTTGGTTTTGTTTCGACAGTCGCAACCTCAGCACATGCTTCAGAAAAACGGTCTAACACACGCTGACCGATTTCTTTATGAGTGATTGCGCGTCCTTTAAAGCGGATAGAAGCTTTCACTTTATCGCCTTTTTCAAGGAATTTAATCGCATTGCGCAATTTCGTGTTAAAGTCATGCTCATCGATTGTCGGACTTAATCGAACTTCTTTTAAGTTAATGATTTTTTGATTCTTGCGTGCTTCTTTTTCCTTTTTCTGCTGCTCAAATCGGAACTTACCGTAGTCCATAATTCGGCAGACAGGCGGTTTTGCATTCGCTGCAACTAACACAAGGTCAAGATTTGCGCGGCCGGCGATTTCAAGTGCTTCCTGACGGGACTTGATTCCAAGCTGGTCGCCATTTTGTCCGATCAAGCGGACCTCACGTGCACGGATACCCTCATTAACCAATTGATCTTTGCTAATAATGAGCCACCTCCATAGTTTCTTCGAATTGATTCACAACTCATTTTGACTGCATTCTGCAGGCAAACAAAAAGTGTGGGCATTATAAAACACCCACACTACGAACATCTGTATCAATAAAAATGTACGGTCAACCTGCCAACTACATGCATGTGTCAATCAGGTGAGAAGCGGGTGCTTCTGCTTGTGATTTATATTCAATTCAATAACTATTCTACACAATGCCGGATCTTTAGTCAAGGACGACTTATCCGGAACAACTTTTACATTGTAACATGGGTTTTCTATGAGTGCAAGATAGAAAAAGAAAATCTTTCATCCTCATCCAGAATGTAAAGTTTCTGGACCAGTCAGCCGCGCATCAGGTGTTCTGTTGAATAACCTCGGTTCAGCCAGCGGTGATCCATGACTGATCCCCGGAAATGCTGAAAATAGCTGACTTTTTGTTCCGACATCCAGCCGCTGACACCCCTGAAAAAACGAAAACTCGTTTCATTGGAAATTAAGTTTGAGAGTCCGCTCGCTGCTGAATTAGGAAAGCTGAAGTCAAAAGAAGAAGCAGAGAAACAAAGACAAATCGCCGACTCGAAAAAACGTGAAAAAGAGCGAGAAGCAAAACGAAAGAAACAGCAAGAAGGAGAAGCGGAGAGACAGCGATTGGCAGAGCGGCAAGCAGCAGAGAGACAGCGGCTAGCGGAAGCTGAAAGACAAGCAGAGCTTGAAAGACAGCGGCAGGCTGCAATCCAAAAAGAGCAGGAAGCGAATGCTCAAAAAAAGCGGCAATCGCAGGCACAACGGCAGAAGACAGAGGCATCCTCATCTAATAGCCAACATTCACCGTCTTCCTCAAACCAGACAGATGATACCATTCAACAGCCGGCTTCAGAGCTTCCTGATGACGACGGATATGGTTATGAAGAACGAAAAAAGTGGCATGATGATCAAGTGGAATGGGGCATTAAACAAGGATATATCGATCCTGAAGACGCACCTTAAAATAGAAAAAGCCAAGGCTGAAAGCCTTGGCTTATCCTCCGATCAGCTGCACGAACACAGGGATGACCAGAACCGTTACCACTCCTACTACGACAACAGCAATACTTGCCATCGCAGCTTCGACTTCTCCCATCTCGATACCGACCGCTACACCGAGTGCATGTCCGGATGTTCCGAGAGCCAATCCTTTAGAAATCGGATTCTTTACTTTAAACACCTTCAAGAACAATGCTCCGAGCGCATAAACAATAACAGCGTTAAAGATGACCGCAAAGGCAGTGATATCGCTGATTCCTCCTATGTCTTTTGATAGAGGAAGCGCAATTGCCGTTGTAGCCGCCTGCGGAAGCATGCTTTTCATCACTGCCGTATCGAGGTGAATGCCTTTTGCAAGCAAATAAACAATCGTCACAGAGCAGATAGAGCCGACAATAATGGAGGACATGATTTGCCACCAGTATTTTTTCAGCTTATCTCTTTGTTTGTACAAAGGAATTGCAAAAGCGATTGTCGCCGGTTCAAGGAAAAACTTAATGATTTCTCCCCCGTTATTATAGTCAGCGTAGGAAAAACCGCCGATTTTTAAAAATGCGATCCCAAGCACCATGGCAACAAACAAAGGAGTGAAAAGAAAGAAGCCTTTCGTTTTCTTAAATAAAAAGGTGCCGATGCCGAATGCAGCAAGTGATACGACAATTCCGAAATAAGGACTCATTGTGCTTTCCATCTGAAGAACCTCCTGTTTCCTTAATGGTGAACGAGTTCTTTATTGTTCTGCGGGCTTTGCACTGTTTTTGTTTTCATGTCCGCTGCGGTATTGCGTTTTCCGCTAAGCGAAAGAATCAGCTGAGAAAACAATCCTGTAGCCCCTAGCAAAATGATCGTTGCGAGCAGAATGACAAGAACAATTTGCAGACCGTATTGCTGCATTACACCAAGCGAATTCATAACAGATATACCTGACGGGACAAATAAAAATCCGATCAGAGAGGTTAAAGACGTTCCGAGAGTTTCTACTTGTTCCAGTTTAATGACTTTCAAACATAATAGGAGAAATAATAAGACCAACCCTACAACCGATGCCGGGATAGGTATTGGGACAATAGCGGCAATCATATTCGAAACCAGCATAATGACGGCAAAAATAAATGCTTGTGTTAAAAACCCGTACACTTTTTTAGCACTCATTTTCTTCACCTCTTTCTCTTTGGTACCCTCATTATAAATAAGAAGCCCCTGTTATGAAGCGCTTACAAGATAACATGTCGAATAGCGGAACTGAGTTGCAGAATCAAATGGCTGAAATGCAAAAAGCCGCCCATTAAATATGGAGCAGCTTTTTTAATTCCTTCGCATATGTCCGGCTGACCGGTATTTTCGATCCGTCTTTCATGATCAGATTGTACGTTGAATTAAACCAAGGCTGAATTTCTTTAATATATTCGGTATTGACGACAAAACTTCGATGGACGCGGATAAAATCCGCATCCGGCAGCTTTTTCTCAATGACAACGAGCGTATCGCTGACCGAATAAGATGTATCGAAGGTTTTTACATTGACATGACCATCTTCCGTTCCAGCATAGATAATGTCCTTCGTATCGACGATTACGATTGATTCTCCGACAGATAGCGCGAGTCTATGCTGGCCGGCATGGATGTTCTGTTCCGTTTCAACGATATCCCGATTTACTTTTTTATATTTTTTTAACGTTTGCTGGATTCTTTCCTCATCGAAAGGCTTTGTTAAATAATCAAGAGCATCCACCTCAAACGCTTTGAGTGCATATTGGTCATACGCTGTCGCAAACACAACAGCAGGAGGATGCTTCATTTTCTTTAACCGCTTTGCAATATCAAAACCGTTTTCTCCGGATAAATCAACATCTAAAAACAACAAGTCAGGCTTTTGATCCATCATTTGGTCAAATGCAGATTCGATATTTTCCGCTTCATTGATCTCCATTTCTTCATTGGACCGCTTGAGCAAGTAAGCCAATTCATCCCTTGCCAGCATCTCATCGTCAACTATTAACACCCTGAGCATGTTCTTCTCCCTCTTTCCTCTGTTGCATTGGCACTTGAAAGGAAACCTCTGTCCCTTTCTGAACCTCACTTTTGATATTCAGTGCAGCCTGCTGACCGAATAAACCAATCAGCCGCTGGTTCAGGTTATAGAGTGCTGTACCGGTTCCCTCCTTAGACGGAAACGGTTTCTTTCCCAGATCCGGCAGGACGTCCGGCGGAATTCCCCGTCCGTTATCCGTCACCTTCATATAGACGGATGTAACATCAGATAAGACACAGACCGTAACTTTGCACATGTCTTGTTTTTTCGGAAACGCATGCCGAAGCGCGTTCTCCACAAGCACCTGTAAAACAAACGGAGGGATTTCAATCTGCTCCAGCCTGCTGTCAATATTGAGTTCAATCTTATATTTCCCGGGAAAACGCGCCTGTTCTAATGACAAATAGGCGTGAAGGTGGTTCAGCTCCTTTGAGAGCGGAATCAGCAGCTGCCTCGCTCCTTGAAGGTTTGAACGAAAATAAACACTGAGCTGCAATAAGAGCTTCCGGGTTTTTTCAACATCCGTGCGGCATAACGCAGAAATCGTGTTGATCGCATTAAATAAAAAATGCGGATTTACCTGTGCTTGAAGCGCTTTGATTTCAGCATCTTTGAGAAGCTTGCTTTGCAGCTCTGCTTCCCCAAGCTCAAGCTGTGTCGAAAACAGCATGGCGAGCCCTTCAGCAAGCTCCTCCTCTACTTGGCTCAGGCCTGCCGGGCTTTTAAAATACATTTTTAAGGTGCCGATTGTATTGCCATTTGATGTCAGCGGCAGGACAATCGCCGCGTGCAAAGGACATTCAGAATGCGTGCATTCAATCTCTTCCTGGGAAACCGCCTTCATGATTTGCCCTGTTTTAATCACCTTTTTGGACAAGCCGGTGATCAAGCTTTTTGATGGAATATGGTGATCCATTCCCGCGCCGACATGCGCAAGTATTTTCTCATTGTCAGTGAGAGACACCGCATCTGTTCCGGTCAGCTTATGGATAATAGCCGCCACACTTTTACAGGAATTTTCATTTAGACCTTGGCGAAAAAATGGGAGCGTCTGATCAGCAATTGTCAGCACTCTATGCGTTTCAAGAGCCCTTGCCTGCTCTTCCTTGCGAATGATCGCTTGAATGATCGACAAGAAAATAAAACTGCCTGTTCCATTGATGAGTATCATCGGTATCCCGATCATGCTGACAAGCTCCCAAGCGGCACTGAACGGCTTCGCCATCAGCAAAATAATCACCATCTGCAGTGACTCCATGCCGATTCCCACAAGAGCCGCGATACGCGGTGTCGGCATTCGGTAGCGCTTCGTAAAATACCTGCCGATCAAGCCTGCAAGAACACCTGCTAAAACGGATGATACCGCACAGCTTAAGGCCGTGCTGCCGCCGAGCGAAAAACGGTGCAGGCCCGCCAGTATACCGATCCCAGCCCCTACAAAAGGACCTCCTAGAAGGCCTCCGATTTCCACGCCCAAAATACGGGTATTCGCGATAGAGCCCGACGGATCTATCGCAAACACCCAGTCATTATTTACAATCATATTTTTTTGAATTTCGATGCCTGTATAATTGCTGATGATGCTAAAAAGAGAAAAAATAGAGATTAAAACCGCTTTTCCTTTATAGCCGTCCTGATTCTGAAGAGCTTGTCTGAAAAGTTTCGTATGGGCGAGTATAAACCCTAATATAACAATAATCCCTACTCTCTCCAGCATCATAATCATTAAATGAATCATTCATGTCACCTGTTCTTTCCGTTTTCATTCTAGCATGGTTTCGTTTTACGGCTGACTGTTTTTTTAAAATCGTCTGAAAACATATTTCACAAGACTTTTATCTATTGTAAAATAAAACATAAGCCTTTTGGCAGAAAGATTTGAATCTGAAGCAGAGGAGAAGATCATGAAAGCCGTATTTTTTGATTTAGACGATACACTACTTTGGGACGAAAAAAGCGTCAGAACAACATTTGCAGAAACTTGCTTACAGGCGGAGAAAAAATATGGCCTTGACCCGCAGGCATTCGAAACAGCTGTTCGCGAAGCGGCGAGAGAATTGTACATGTCATATGAGACGTATCCATATACAGTGATGATCGGCATTAACCCGTTTGAAGGACTCTGGTCCAATTTCTCAGAACCAATCAGTGAAGGGTTTCAGAAGCTGAACAAGATTGTGCCGGAGTACAGAAGAAACGCATGGACAAACGGACTGAAAGCGCTTGGCATTGAAGATCCGGCATACGGCGAATTTTTAGGAGAGTTTTTCGCGGCAGAGCGCAGAAAACGCCCGTTTGTATATGATGAAACATTTGCTGTACTCGATCAATTAAAAGGTAAATATGAATTGCTGCTTTTGACAAACGGCGATCCGAGCCTGCAAAAGGAGAAGCTCGCCGGTGTGCCTGAGCTCGCCCCTTATTTCAATGAAATCGTCATCTCGGGCGCTTTCGGGAAAGGGAAACCGGATGTTTCAATTTTTGAACACTGCCTTGAGCTGATGAATATTGAAAAAGACGATGCGATCATGGTCGGCGATAATTTGAATACTGATATTTTAGGCGCTTCAAGAGCCGGAATTAAAACCGTTTGGATCAACCGGACAGAGAAGAAAAACGAAACTGATGTGACGCCTGATTTTATCATCAGCAGCCTTCATGATTTGTTTCCTATATTAGAGAAATAAAAAAGCATGATCTCTTCAATGAGATCATGCTTTTTTCATGTTATTTCTTCGCTTCAGCTACTGCCTTTTTCACAAAATCATCAAGTGAAATGGTTTCAGAGTTCTGCTCTCCGTACTTACGGACGTTTACCGCTCCGTTTTCTGCTTCTTGGTCACCGACCACAAGCATGTACGGAATTTTTTGCATCTGCGCTTCACGGATTTTGTAGCCGATTTTTTCATCGCGGCTGTCGACTTCAACACGCAGGCCTTCACGCTGCAGGCGTTCCTGCACTTTTTTGGCATAGTCTAAATGCACAGCCGGAGAAACCGGGATGACTTGGAATTGAACCGGTGCAAGCCATGTTGGCAGCGCGCCTTTGTGTTCTTCGATTAAGAAGGCAACAAAGCGTTCCATTGTTGAGACGACACCTCTGTGAATTACAACCGGGCGGTGCTGCTTGCCGTCTTCACCGATATAGGTTAGATCAAAACGTTCAGGCAATAAGAAGTCAAGCTGAACCGTAGACAATGTTTCTTCTTTGCCAATCGCTGTTTTTACCTGAACATCCAGTTTAGGGCCGTAGAATGCCGCTTCACCTTCTGCTTCGTAATAGTCATGGCCGATTTCGTCCATTGCCTCTTTCAGCATGGATTGTGCTTTGTTCCACATTTCATCGTCATCAAAATATTTCTCTGTGTCTTCCGGATCACGGTAAGACAGACGGAATGTATAATCACTCAAGCCGAAGTCTTCATATACGTCCTGGATTAAACGGACTGTGCGAATAAACTCATCCTTAATTTGGTCCGGACGCACAAAGATATGTGCATCGTTTAATGTCATGCCGCGCACGCGCTGAAGGCCTGACAACGCACCAGACATTTCATAACGGTGCATTGTTCCGAGCTCGGCAATCCGAATCGGAAGCTCGCGGTAGCTATGAATGTCTTGTTTGTAAATCATCATATGGTGCGGGCAGTTCATCGGACGGAGCACAAGTGTTTCATTATCCATTTCCATCGGAGGGAACATGCCTTCCTGATAATGATCCCAGTGTCCTGATGTTTCATACAGCTCTTTGCTTCCAAGCACAGGTGTGTATACATGCTCATAGCCGAGGCTGATTTCTTTATCGACAATGTAGCGCTCGATGACGCGGCGGATTGTCGCGCCTTTTGGCAGCCAAAGCGGCAGGCCTTGTCCGACTTTTTGAGAGTTCGCAAACAGCTTTAATTCTTTGCCGAGCTTTCTGTGGTCACGCTCTTTTGCTTCTTCAAGCATGCGAAGATGCTCTTCAAGATCAGCTTTTTTGAAGAACGCTGTGCCGTATACGCGCTGAAGCATTTGGTTATTGCTGTCACCGCGCCAGTATGCGCCTGCAAGGCTTAACAGCTTAAACTCTTTAATTTTTCCTGTTGAAGGAACGTGCACACCGCGGCATAGGTCAAAGAATTCGCCTTGCTCATAGATTGAAACGGTTTCTCCCTCAGGAATTGCATCCAATAGTTCAAGCTTCAGGTCGTCACCGATTTCTGCAAAACGGGCTTTCGCTTCTTCACGGCTGACTTCTTTTCGAACGATCGGAAGGTTCGCATTGACGATCTTTTTCATTTCTTTCTCGATTTTCGGCAGATCCTCCGGTGTAATCGCTTCTTCCATTTCTACATCGTAGTAAAAACCGTTTTCGATGACCGGACCGACACCGAATTTGACATCTTTGTAAATGCGTTTAATCGCTTGAGCCAGCAAGTGAGCCGTACTGTGGCGCATAATTTGAAGACCTTCTTCTGAGCCTTCTGTAATGATTTCCACTGTACCGTCTTCATTGATCGGCATTCTCAAATCGATTTCTTTTCCGTTCAGTTTTCCGGCTAACGATTTTTTCTTTAATCCCGGACTGATGGATGCCGCGATATCTTCTGTTGTTGTTCCTTTCGCAAACTCCTTGACTGCTCCATCAGGAAATGTGATTTTTACCATATCTGACATCTATGTCACTCCTTTTTTTGCATATAAAAACCCCGCCCCCTATGAAAGGGACGAGGTTGAATAAACGGAATCGTGGTTCCACCCTTTTTTCCGCATAGCCAATACTCCGGCACCTGCGGCTCTAGCTCTGTAACGGGAGTTCCCGTCAGCCATTACTGCTCCTTTATCAAGGGGTTCACAGCTGAAGTTCAAAGGCGGTAAAGTGAATGGTCCTTAGCTGGGAAGCTTGCAGCCTTGGCTTCCCTCTCTTTGAGCCGGTATCATTCCTTCATGTCCTTATCAATACGTGTGTCTTTCTTAATCTCCTATGTATTATAAATTGTTCAATCCAAAAAATCAACACGAGCGTATTTCCTTTTTTTCAAACCGACAGCCTTATATATACAGGCTGCCGGCCCTTATCCTTCCGAGTGCTTCACCGGTATTTCTGCGTCTGAAAAAGCGTGCAGCGGAAGCATTTCCACTCTCTCTTGAAATACGTTTTGAATGGTCCTTGCCATCATGTGCTCGGGCTGGTCGGTATAAAGCACCACTTCATCAGGCGCAATGGAAATCAGGGGTGCGAGCAAATGAGAATCAATGTACATAGGATGATCGCGGACAAATCGCCTGTCTATGTATTTCATCTTTTCCCGTTCCGGCACATAGCGCAGTTCCCATAATGTAAAAGAACCATCATGGACAATGTGCACCTTTTTGAGTCTCGGCTGTTTGGCTGTTACATAGTCTCTGAGTGTTTGAATAAAATTTTGATATTCCTGTTCCATCTTATATTCATCTATCGCCGCTTCCGTAATGTCTCTAAGCTGCTTGTAGTATTGTCCGAGTCGGAAGGTCTGAAAGGAACGAATGGAAAATAAGCCTTCCTCTAAACAGATCGTTTGGAGTTCATCCAAAATAGATTGTTTTCGCGAAAGCTTTAGCGGCTCAAACGGAAGATCGTCCGCTTCTCCTTCAATAATACTGTGTGCGAGCTGAAGGATTTGCTGCTGTTCATCCTGGTCCGTGAAGCAGTATGTTCCCTCAATCAATGACAGCATATGTTCGTCTTCTTTGCATTCTAAAAAAAATTTGACCAGAATCGGCTCCATAAAACGCTGAATAGAGAAAGCCGGCTTCGCTTTTTCAATCCCGATTTTTCGTATGCCTTCACGGACAATAATATTGTTCCGATCGTCCGAATGCTGAATGAGATGTAAAAAAGCGGCTGCATCATGGTCATCTTCAAAGATTATTTCAAGCATGTTTGTCCCCCCTTACGGCATCTGTTACAAGTATATGGGGGATGTTTTTAAAATAGACGTAAAGGTCATTGGCAAATCTTAATTTGATTCCTGGAACAAGTTTTGCATTTTCTTTCTGAAGATAAACGGCAGCGAGATAAACACGATATACAATACGAGCACCATATAGAAAGCGGGCAGATTTCCAGCCAAAAAGCTCGCCCCCAGCACATTAAGCGCAATGGTCCCAGGGATGATTCCCGCGGCCGTCGCCGCAAAATACGGCAGCGCTTTGACATTGGAAAGACCTGCCGCATAACTGACGAAATCAAAATTAATCGGCAGGATCCTCAGAAGAAAGATATAAAAAAATCCGTTATCCTCCATTTGCTTCTGAATGGCTTCCAGCTTTTCGTAATGGCCGGTCTTTTTCGCCGCAAACAAACCGGCCGCAAAAAACGATACAGCTGAGGCGCACATCGAACCGAATAACGTATAAAGCGTGCCGAGAAGCGGGCCAAACGCAAGTCCGCCCGCTATAGAAATAACAGAAACGGGAAATAAAACAAGAGGTCTGACGATGGATATCCCGATAAACATCAGCGGTGCAAAGACCCCGAACGATAATACCCAAACCCTGATCTCTTTCGGTGATAGATTCAAATACCTTTTATTTCCCCAAAAGATTAAACCTGCAACGGCCAGCACTGTCAGCCATTTAAGAGCGGTTTTTCGTTTCATACACTCAGTTCCTTCCCCTTTGAACCGCAGCGATTACGGATGGCGGCGGTTTTCTCCGTCAAGACGGATTGGAGCAGCCAAATATAATATCCGCTCCATCAGTCTTGCCGCTTTTACTTCTTCCTTTTCTCCTCTTTGCGAATACGTAAAATGATGCTTTAGCTCATCAGGTGAAAAATTAGAAGAAAAGAACGTCGGCAGCTGCTGGGACATTCTGTGCTGAAGCACCGTTCCGATGACTTCATCCCTTACCCAGCTCGTCATTGATTCCGCTCCGATGTCATCAAGCATTAATACAGGTGTTGTTTTGACCATATTGAGCTTCTCTTCCAATGAATGGTCTTGAAGCGAATTCTTGAGCTCTCTCACAAATTCGGGCACATATACGATCATGGAGGAATACTCTTTTTCAGCCAGTTCATTGGCAATCGCAGCAAGCATAAACGTTTTTCCTACCCCGAATTTCCCGTATAAATACAGTCCTTTCCCTTTTCCCGTCTCATTATAGCTTTTCAGAAAATCCGTAACATGCTGGAACATCGCGAGCCTGCTCGGATCACTGATATCAACCTGCTGAAATGTCGCGCCGAGAAGGTCCTGCTGGATATACATGCTTTTCATAAGAGACTTTTGTTTTTTCTGCTGGTCTAGCTTCCGTTTGACAGGACATTCATAATACTCGATATCTATAGAACGGCCATTGACAACAAGCTTCGGATGGTAGCCCTCCAACAGATTGTTGCAATCTTCATCTTCTGAACAATAGGAGCACTTCTTGCTTTGTCCGATATATTCATAAAGCTTATTTAAGCTCTTTTCGATCATTTTTTGATCAATCATTTCTTCGTTTTCCTTCAAAAATGCCTGAACATCTTGATCCTTCATGACTTTTTCCTTCATTTGTTCAAGACGTTTTTGGAAATCCGGTCTGCCGGTTAAGCCCTGCAGGGAACGGCCGATTGGTTCCATCTATTACTTCACCCCGCATCTCTGTCTTTAATAGGCAGAGTATTTTTTCAGTTTTTCCATTTCTTCCATCATCTTTTTCTTCTGTTCTTCCAAATCCTGCGGTTGCAGCTTCTGCTGTCCGGACTCTGACTCGGACGCTGTCTGCTTTTCTTTCATCCAGTCAGGAAGTTTTTCTTCGCGAATCACTTTTTGGTTTCGTTTCGAAGGCTGATTTGCTTTTCCTTCAGCCCATTCAAGGTATTGGCGGTTTTCTTCTATCGCAAGCTTCATCGCTTCTCTGACCGTTTTTACCTTTTTGCGCGCCCAATGCGACGCGATTTTTTGGATATAGTTTTTCGACAGCTTCATGTCGGTTTTCAGCATGACGTAATAAATTAACACATTTGTAACGCCGGGCTCGAGCTTCTGTTCAAACATAATTTCTTCTATGATTTTCAGATCAGCTTTTGACGGCTCTGTTCCGTCGGCAATGTCCTGGAGAAGCTTCTTCGGAGAAATCGTCTCAAGCAATGCAATCAGCTTTCCGTCCAGTGATTCCCCTTCCGCCGGTTTTTCGCCTTCACGCAGATGCACCGGCTGTGTTTTTTCCACTAAGTCAGGCAGCTGGCCGTTTCTTTCGATTTGATACCAGTCACTGGCCGCTTTTCGTAAAGCCTCCGTTGTAATGACGTCACGCTCATCAATCGCGCTCATCACGACATTTTGCATCTGCAAAGGATCTATGCCGTAAAGATAAGAAAGCTTTTTGATTGTGTCCCGCACCTGCTGGGTCATCGCTTTTCTCGGAATCATCGTCTCAGATAGACCCGCTAAAAACAAATCAAAATCAAACACATCCTCTGTTATGGTGTAGGACGGAGCCTGTCCGACAGAAGTATACTCTGCACCCTGCGCAAGTCTCACCGTTTCCTCCATATCAGATGTGAGCTTCCATTCACTCGGCTGCAGCGATTCAAACGCATGATTAAACGGCCGCGTAATGTCCTTCGCATCTTCTGAAATGGCCGGGTGCGTGAAAAATTGTTTCAATTGCTGATATTTTGTTTTTCCGACTCTATTGTACAGAAAAACATTCAGCATTCCATCTTCAAAAAAATCATTTGGCCTGAGCGGCGGAAGGAGTTCATATATAAAGAGGCGCTCCTGCCGCTCGGATTCCTTCATATATACTTTCAGCAATCCGATGCCTTCGAGCTTCCCCTGTTCCTGATGGATCGTTTTTAAGTTGGACTGTGTCATCCCCATCAGCTGTCTATGTGTGGACTCTCCGCCCCACAAACGGTTTTGTTCAAGCTCTCCCCATAATGTCATATAAAGAGAGAATGCAACAGGGCCGATTAAGGGCTGATACAGTTGTGTGATAATTTGTCTGTCTATATCCTGCAGCATTGATCTGCTTTTGACCACATACGGATCTACAGGCAGTACATCTTTCCAATAGTCAGCCATACATCTCAAACCTTCCGAATTTGTTTCTACCTTTCATTTTACACCGTTTCTCATATCTATCAAATGCCAATTTTGCACATGAGAAAAGAGCTAGAAGAATCCTCTTAGCTCTTTTAACGCTCTTTCTTTATTAAGTCTTTTAATTCGTCGATAAAGACGTTTATATCTTTAAACTGCCGATAGACTGACGCGAACCGCACATATGCGACTTCATCAATCTTGGCCAGCCGGTCCATCACCATTTCTCCGACAAGCTCGCTTTTCACCTCAGAGCAGCCTTGATTGCGAAGTTCTTTTTCAATATCAAAGCACATGTCTTCAAGCATTTTGAGTGAAACAGGTCTTTTTTCGCATGCTTTTATGAGGCCGCGCAGCATTTTTTCTCGGCTGAATTCCTCACGCACACCTTCTTTTTTTACGACGATGAGCGGGGTTTCCTCCACTTTCTCAAAGGTCGTAAACCGGTAGTGGCAGGATTCACATTCGCGTCTTCGGCGAATCGATTTTCCGTCATCCACAGGCCGTGAATCAAGGACTCGCGTTCCATTATGCTGGCATGAAGGACATTTCAATAAAATCAGCTCCCAACTATTTCGTTCCCTGCAATGTATTTTCGGCAGCCTCCGCCTTTTTAAAATAGATGTGACAGCATCTGTCGGGAGAGCCGTTGTGTAAAACTGTATCTACAGCATCAGGTGGTTTGTGAAAATCTCTTTCTTATTTTACAAAAAAAATGAAAAAAGAAAAAGCTGACTGCCTTTGTTTCTTTATAAAAATAAAAGGAGCATAAGCTAAAAAGCGCATAATGGCTTTTAGCTTCAGCTCCCTTTGTGTTCGTATTAACTATAGTACTTTCGCTTGCGCCTGTTTAATTTGCACAGGCCCCATTCCTCTTGGTATTTCAATGTTTTCTCTTGTATCAGCATGTAATGCCTCTGCGATATAGTCAGCAGCAACATTAGGATCTAAGTCTCCACAAGTATAAACATCAATGCTCGCATATCCGTGCTCAGGAAAACTGTGAATTGTTAAGTGTGATTCAGAAATAATCACAACTCCGCTTACGCCTTGCGGTGCAAATTTGTGAAATGCAACCTCGCGCACCTCAGCACCTGATTTTAGAGCAGCATTTACAAACGTTTTTTCAATAAAATCCATGTCATTCAGCTTATCAAAATCGCATCCCCATAGCTCGGAGATAACGTGACGCCCCATTGTTTCCATAGTCATGGACCCCCCTTAACAAGAATTAAAAAGTGAAATTCCAACAACTGGGTCGGCCATTTACCACGGGGGAAAGTTAGTCCGGAGAGGTCCTAACCCTTTAAGTAATTCCGAAACAGTCTCAAGCAAGAAGTTCACGAAAAATAGTATACTGTGTTTAAGTCTAATTTGCAAGGTGCGTTTTTTCAGAAATATGCTGTTAAGGGTTTTTTCTTCAAAAAGCGTCCATGACCTTATTTTATACAGCAGACGGATGTTTCATTCGTACCGCTACATGGCGGATCAGATCAACGACTCTGCATGAGTAGCCCCATTCGTTGTCATACCATGCGAGCACCTTTACTTTTCTGTCTTCCATTACCATTGTCGTTAGCCCGTCAATGACTGCTGAATGCGGATTTGTATTATAGTCAGTCGAAACGAGCGGTTCATCTGAATAATCAAGAACGCCGTACATTGAAGTTTTGGCAGCCCGTTTAAATGCCTCGTTTACCTCTTCAGCCGTTACATCTGTTTTCAGATCGACAACGAGATCAACCAGTGAGACGTTCGGAACAGGGACGCGCAAGGCAAGGCCGTGAAGCTTTCCTTTCAGATGCGGCAGCACGAGCGAAAGCGCCTTTGCCGCTCCTGTTGTCGTCGGAATGATGGATTCACCGCATGCCCGCGCCCGGCGCAAATCTTTGTGAGGATTATCAATGTTTTTCTGGTCATTCGTATATGCGTGAACTGTGGTCATCAGCCCGCTCTCAATGCCAAATTGTTCATCCAGCACTTTTACAACTGGCGCAAGGCAGTTAGTCGTGCATGATGCATTTGAAATAATGACATGACGGTCGGCGTCGAATTGGTCCTCATTTACTCCCATCACAATGGTAACGTCTTCATTTTTTCCCGGAGCAGTCAGAATGACTTTTTTCGCACCCGCTTCAATATGACCCATCGCTTTATCTTTTGAATTAAACTTCCCTGTGGCTTCAACGACAATGTCAATATCATATTCCCGCCAAGGCAGCTGTTTTGGATCACGGCTGTTTAACAAAAGCACTTTCTTTCCATTCACGATCAGGCTGTCTTCACCAGCCACAACCTCTTTGTCGTACCTGCCGTGATTTGTGTCATACTTTATTAAATGAGCCAGCGTTTCTGCAGAATAACTGGCGTTAATGGCCACTACTTGAATTTGATCGTCTAACATTGCTTTTCTAAAAACCATTCTTCCGATTCTTCCAAACCCGTTGATCGCTACTTTTACCTTCATGTTGGACACCCCTTATCAATTATGCCATTCTAATTTGTTGTCATCTGTAATTAGTATAACACATTAAATCGAATTCGCCAGTACATATTGATAAAAATCAACGATTACAACGCTAATTTATGATGCATTATATGTTTTCTTGCACACAAAATTAGGCGTAAGAACCAAAAAAACAGCCAGCGCTCCGCACTGACTGCTCTCATTTTTTTATGATTCCTGTTTTAACTTATCATTGAGCACACTTTCTTCTAATACAGAAAATGTATCCCCGTACACTCTGTTGATATGATTCGCTCCCCAAGCACACAGCATGTCTAAAATCCCTTCTAAGCTGCGGCCGTATTCGCTGAGCTCGTATTCCACTTTGGGAGGAACCTGATTGTACACGATCCGGTTAATGACACCGTCCGCTTCGAGCTCACGCAGCTGCTGGGTCAGCATTTTTTGCGTGATGTTAGGCATCAGGCGCTTTAATTCACTCGTGCGTTTTTTTCCGTGCGTCAGGTGGCATAAAATGACGCATTTCCATTTCCCGCCGATCACTTCAAGAGTCGCTTCCACAGAGATATTATATTTTTTCTTCTCCATACCGTTCATTCTCCTTACAGGCACCAAAAAGTGACTATAGCACTTAAAAGTACGTACTTTTCTTTTTTGACGATATCTTTCATAATCACATTTGCCGGCTGATTTGAATCTGCTCTTTTTATTTATATAGCTTACTCGGCAGAATTTCAATCATACAACACATTACACAAAGGAGGAACATGATGACTTCAGCCAATAAAAGCAGCATTCCTGCACTCCTGGCTTTGGCCGTAAGTGCATTCGCCATAGGAACAACCGAATTTATCAGCGTCGGCCTTTTGCCGCTAATTTCTGATGACCTGGACATTCCTGTCACAACAGCGGGATTGACCGTTTCCCTTTATGCGCTTGGCGTTACATTCGGTGCGCCTATATTAACTTCATTGACCTCAGGCATGTCACGTAAGACGCTATTGCTTTGGATCATGTTGATTTTTATTGCCGGGAATACGATGGCAGCTACCGCTTCAAGCATCGGGATATTATTAGCAGCACGTGTGATATCAGCTTTTTCTCACGGTGTGTTTATGTCGATCGGTTCGACCATCGCAGCGGATATTGTCCCAGAGGATAAAAGGGCTAGCGCAATTTCGATCATGTTTACAGGCCTCACTGTAGCAACAGTAACCGGAGTTCCTTTCGGCACGTTTATCGGCCAGCAGCTCGGCTGGCGTTTTGCCTTTATGGTCATTATCGCAGTCGGAATCATTGCTTTCATTACCAATGGCATTCTTGTCCCGTCCAAATTACGAAAAGGGACGAAAACAACGATGCGGGATCAAATGAAGCTTGTGACAAACGGCCGGTTATTACTTTTATTTGTCATTACAGCTCTTGGATACGGAGGAACATTCGTTGTATTCACGTACCTGTCTCCACTGCTTCAGGAAGTAACAGGCTTCAAAGCCGGAACTGTTGCAGTAATCCTGCTCGGATACGGAATTGCCATTGCAATCGGCAATATGATGGGCGGAAAGCTGTCAAATCGAAATCCAATTGCCGCTTTATTTTATATGTTTATCGTACAGGCACTCGTTCTGTTTACGCTGACATTTACGGCTCCATATCAAACAGCAGGCCTCATCACCATTCTCTGTATGGGATTGCTGGCCTTTATGAATGTGCCCGGCCTTCAGGTGTATGTCGTCATGCTGGCTGAGCGTTTTGTCCCAAGTGCAGTTGACGTCGCATCCGCGATGAATATCGCTGCCTTTAATGCAGGGATTGCGCTTGGCTCATATCTTGGAGGTGTGATCACCGATTCAATCGGATTGATTCATACCGCTTGGATCGGCGGATTAATGGTGGTCGGCGCAGTCATCTTAACAGGCTTGAGCCGCTTGATGGAAAAACGGGATCAGCAGGAAGCCTGACAATTTTAAAGGAGGAAATCAACATGACAACACATTTACAAGCAACAGCAACACTTCATAACGGAGTAAGAATGCCTTGGTTCGGCCTCGGCGTATTCCAAGTGGAAGAAGGATCTGAACTGGTAAACGCCATTAGAACCGCCATTGTTCATGGATACCGCAGTATT
The DNA here is from genome assembly GCF_023238245.1 of Bacillus rugosus. Classification (NCBI taxonomy): domain Bacteria; kingdom Bacillati; phylum Bacillota; class Bacilli; order Caryophanales; family Bacillaceae; genus Bacillus; species Bacillus rugosus. The sequence goes on from NZ_CP096590.1 coordinate 2,857,227, forward strand.
GATACTGCCGCTATCTACGGAAATGAAGCTGGAGTCGGAGAAGGGCTTCGGCAAGGCATTGAAGAAGCAGGCATCTCAAGAGAGGATCTGTTTATTACTTCAAAAGTATGGAATGCGGATTTAGGCTACGAGGAAACACTCGCCGCATTTGAAACAAGCCTGTCAAAACTCGGTCTGGATTATTTAGATCTATACCTTATCCACTGGCCTGTAGATGGAAAATATAAAGAAGCGTGGAGAGCGCTTGAAGCTCTATATAAAGAAGGCCGTGTCAAAGCAATCGGCGTGAGTAACTTCCAAATCCATCATCTTGAAGACCTGATGACGGCTGCTGAAATCAAGCCTATGATCAACCAAGTGGAATTTCACCCGCGTCTTACACAAAAAGAGCTGATGGCATACTGCCAAAAACAAGGCATCCAGATGGAAGCTTGGTCACCTTTAATGCAGGGACAGCTGCTGGATCACCCTGTCTTAGCAGACATCGCTCAAACATATAACAAATCTGTAGCACAAATCATTTTGCGCTGGGATCTGCAGCATGGCATCATTACGATTCCTAAATCAACGAAGGAACACCGCATTAAAGAAAATGCCAGCGTGTTTGACTTTGAGTTAACACAGGAGGACATGAACCGAATCGATGCGCTGAATGAAAACCTGCGCGTCGGCCCTGACCCAGACAACTTTGATTTTTAATGACAAAAAACACCGTTCATATTGAACGGTGTTTTGTATTATGCCCAGCTGTTGATAATTTCATCAATCTGCTGTTTGGTCTCTTCGAGCGTGCCGCTGTTATCGATGACTTGATCTGCTCTTGCTTTTTTTTCCTCTAAAGGCATTTGAGCGCTGATTCGGCTGACCGCTTCTTCTTCCGTCAGCTGGTTTCGCTTCATCAGACGTTCCAGCTGAAGCTCTTTTGTGACACTGACCACTATAATTTTATCAACTAATGATTCCAATTTACTTTCGAACAATAGCGGGATATCTAATACAACAAATGCCTCCCGATTTGCAATGGCTTCATCACGGCGCTTAAGCATTTCCTGCCTGACTGCGGGATGAACAATTGCATTTAAAGCAAGACGCTTTTGTTCATTTGTAAAAACCAGTGCCCCAAGCTTTTTTCTATCTATATCACCGTTTGGGAGCAGAATGTCTTCACCAAATTCGTCAATGATTTGCCGGTAGGCCGGCATCCCTTTTTCTACCGCTTGTTTTGCAATGATATCTGCATCTATAACTGTTATTCCTTTTTCAATCAGCATATTGGCTACCGTGCTTTTGCCGCTAGCTATCCCTCCCGTTAAACCAATGACTAAGGTCAAGAGATCCACTCCTTTTTACAATTTCCAGAGCCCAATCGTGATCAGCAGAAGCCCCGGCAAAAACGCCATTTTATCGATCCATTTCCACTTAGACAGAAAATGGCCGGCATTGATTCCAATTGATACAAACAGCGAACTCATGATTGCCACGGCAATGCTCATCACAATCGGGGAAAAACCGAGAATGGCTGCGCCTATACCTGCTCCGAAGGCATCAATCGATAAGGCAAATCCCAATAAGACCGCCTCAATTCCATTGATCACACCCGATTTGTCAATATCCGCACTCATAGGTTTTCTCAAAATATGAATGACAATCCCTAATGACCGAACCTCTAAATTAAGCAGTGTTTTTTCATGCAATAAGTATTCTTTGTCTTTTGCCGGTTTGAAAAATTGATACAGAACCCATACACCGATTCCGACCAATATTAAACCGCCAAGCTTCTCCGTTACATATACAGGAAAAAACTTTGTGAGAAAGCTTCCGATCAGCATGGATATAAACATGACAGCACCGGAACAGCAGGCAATAACCAAAATCGCTTTAAACGGTATTTTCATTTTTCTCAATCCGTACGTAAATCCGACTGAAAAACTGTCCAAGCTGACAGCCAACGCCAGCAGCAGTATAGAAACCATTTGCATATCCGTTTCTTCCTTTCTGTTGGTGCTCTTGTATCAGATGTAAAATGCCCGGGATTCATCACAACATATATATGGAAAAGTGAAAAATCCGTGTTTCGAAAATGGCATCCTCTATTACAGAGTTACTGATATATGCACCGACAGCTTGGACGATGAAGCATTATGCTACTTTTTTTTCTGGCACTTCGCGCAAAAATGCGTGCCTCTGCCTCCGACGACAATTTTTGAAATCATCGTTCCGCAATTTTTGCACGGCTCGTCTTTTTTTCCGTACACAAAATGCTGCAGCTGGAACATTCCGATCTCCCCTTGGGAGTTGATATACGAACGGACTGTGCTGCCGCCTGCGTCAATCGCTTCCTGCAGGGTGTTTTTGATTTCAGCGTGAAGTGTATTGATTGTTTTGTCTGATAATTGATTTGCTTTCGTCTCAGGATGGACACCCGCTCTGAAAAGAGCCTCATCCACGTAAATGTTCCCGAGTCCGACAACTGTTTTTTGATCCAGTAGGGCGGTTTTGACAGCACGGTTTGTTTTGGCAAGCCGTTCTTTTAAATATGCACTCGTAAATTCTTCTGCATCCGGCTCCGGCCCTAATTGAGAAAGAGGGAGCTCGCCCGCTTCCTCTCCCGGTTTAAATAAGTGCATGGTTCCAAACTTCCGCACATCCCTGTAACGAAGCTGGGTTCCATCTGTCATCGTGAATATGACATGCACGTGTTTATCGTCTGGCTCCTCCGCCTGATGAAGCCCGTATTTCCCTTCCATTCGAAGGTGGGAAACCATGACATAATGATCTAAATGAAACAGCAAAAACTTTCCCCGTCTTCCGATAGACTTTATGGTTTCTCCTGCTAGATTTCGCGCAAATTCCTCCGGTTCGGCAGGCCGTTTGATGATATTCGACCATCTGATCTCTACCGATTTGATTGTTTTTCCCTTTACAAGCCCGGTCAGAGTGCGCCGGACCGTTTCAACCTCTGGTAATTCCGGCACATCCATCACTTCCTATCTCTGTTTATTTCGCATCGTACCAAGATGGGCCAGATGCAAAGTCCACCTTTAACGGCACATCTAATGCAAGCGCATGCTCCATCACTTCAGGAACAAGCTTTTCAAGAATTTCAATTTCTTCCTGCGGCGCCTCAAAAATCAATTCATCGTGTACTTGAAGCAGCAGTCTTGCTTTCAGCTGTTTTTCTTTCAGCTTGGCAGCCATATCAATCATGGCTTTTTTTATAATATCAGCGGCGCTTCCTTGAATCGGCGTATTCATCGCCGTCCGCTCCGCAAAACTGCGGATATTAAAGTTTCGGCTCGTCAGCTCAGGAATGTAGCGGCGGCGATGCATGAGCGTTGTCACGTATCCTTTTTGCTTCGCATCCTGAACTGAATCTTCCATGTACGCTTTTACGCCTTGGAAGCTTTCCAAATAGCGGTCGATGAATGCTCCGGCTTCCTTCCGGGTAATGCCAAGGTTCTGTGACAGCCCGTAATCGCTGATGCCGTATACGATGCCAAAGTTGACCGCTTTCGCCTGGCGTCTCATCGCAGATGTCACTTCATCCTCGGCAACATGGAATACATCCATTGCCGTTTTCGTATGAATATCCATATCATTTGTAAAAGCTTCGATAAGATTTTGATCCTTTGAAATATGGGCAAGCACCCGCAGCTCAATTTGTGAGTAATCGGCTGCAAAAATGAGCCAGTCTTTTTCAGACGGAACAAAAGCTTGGCGGATTTTACGCCCTTCTTCAAGCCTGATCGGAATGTTTTGCAGATTCGGATCAGTCGAGCTGAGACGGCCTGTTTGCGTTAAAGCCTGGTTAAAGCGTGTGTGCACTTTATGCGAATCCGGTCTCGTCACCTTTAAAAGCCCTTCAATATATGTCGACTGAAGCTTGCCAATTTGTCTGTACTGCAAAATATAGTCGACAATATCATGCTTGTCTGCCAGCTTTTCCAGTACATCTGCAGACGTTGAATAGCCTGTTTTTGTTTTTTTCACGACAGGCAGGCCGATCTTTTCAAACAAGATGACGCCGAGCTGTTTCGGAGAATTGATATTAAACGTCTCTCCTGCAATTTCATGGATTTTTTCTTCATATTCCTTCAGCTTCGCACCCAGTTCTTCACCCATCCGTTTTAAACGGTCCACATCGACCTTGACGCCAGTTGATTCCATTTCGCCGAGAATAAGCGCAAGCGGCATTTCGAGCTCTTCAAACAGTTTAAGCTGATTGTTGTTCTCCAGCTCCTGAACGAGCTTTTCCCGGAGGCTTTGAACCGCTAACGCTTTTCGGACAAGGTGCTCAGACAGTACATCTTCTGACGGCACCGCCCGTTTTGCTCCTTTGCCGTAAACCGATTCGTCGCTTGATACGATATGCAGGCCGTAATCCTTGGCCACACTCGCAACGTCATCATATGAATTGCCCGGATTGATGATATAAGCTGCAAGAAGCGTATCAAATTCCGCCCCTTTCAGATCAATGCCCTGCCAGCGCAAAGCGACAACAGCCCGCTTGCTGTCGAAAACCCATTTCTTCTGCTCGTCATTTTCCGCCCATTCTTTAAACGCCTCAGACTCCACAGCAATGTCTTTCGGAATAAAATAAGATCCCGTTTCATTTACGATCGAAAATCCGAGAATCGGCTCTTCATGATAATTGTCGCCAATCTGTTCAACGACAAACGCGGATGGAGAAACCAACATTTCGCTTGTTACGTCTGTGACGGTTTCGACTTTAATTTCTTCTAACGCCTGATCCTGCTCTGCTTCTTCACTGTCTTCCCCAAGACGTTCAAGAAGCGTGTTGAATCCAAGGTCTTTAAAGATGGCAATCACCTGTTCACGATTAAATCCTTGATATTCCAAGCCGGAAACGGATACCTCAATCGGCGCATCCGTCATGATCGTAGCAAGCTCCTTGCTCATCAATGCCTGATCCTTAAATTCCTCAAGCTTTTCCTTCAGTTTCTTTCCGCTCACCTCGTCAATGGACTCCAGCAGCTTTTCCACGGTATCGAACTGTTTTAAAAGCTTTATCGCTGTCTTTTCTCCTACGCCGGGCACACCCGGAATATTATCCGAGGAATCGCCCATCAGGCCTTTCATGTCAATGATTTGTTCAGGCGTAAGCCCATATTTCTCTTTGACGTGCTCCGGTGTGTAAAATTCAACATCGGTAATTCCTTTTCGCGTAATGGCAACTGTTGTTTTGTCTGTTGCCAGCTGAGTTAAATCCTTATCTCCTGAGAAAACCTTTACTTCAAATCCGTCTTTTTCAGCCGATTTGGCAAGTGTGCCGATAATATCATCGGCTTCGTATTGTTCCAGCTCATAGCGGCTCACCTGGTAGGCATCCAGCAGCTCGCGGATAAATGGCATTTGTTCGGAAAGCTCAGGCGGGGTTTTCTGTCTGCCGCCTTTATATTCTTTAAATGTGCCGTGACGAAATGTTGTTTTTCCGGCATCAAATGCAACGAGCATGTGCGTCGGTTTTTCATCCTCAAGCATCTTCATTAAAATCATTGCAAAGCCGTATACGGCATTCGTATGAATACCTTTATCATTGCTTAACAGCGGCAATGCAAAAAACGCCCGGTAAGCCAGACTGTTTCCGTCTACAAGCACTAATTTTTTTCGTTCCGTCATTCAATATCCTCCTAAGAAGCTTCAGGCTTCCATTCATCTCTTACATAATCATTAGCTCCTCTTATTTTAACAAAGTTCAATTTGAAAGGAAAATACGTAAACTGAGGAGAAGACACAAAAAAGGACGGGAACTCAAATTGGTTCCCGCCGTCAAAATTGGCTCCTTGGATGAAGGGGTTCTACTACATCCTACCAGCATAGGTTTAACAGTGCATGAAGATATTGTTAAACCTTTGTAAACATTAGGCGGACTGTTCAGCGGCCCGTTTTAGCGTCACTGTAAAGACCGTTCCCCGTCCTGGCTCGCTTGTGACATCGATTTTCCCTTCATGAGCCTCTATTAAATGCTTTACGATCGCAAGGCCCAGGCCGGTTCCGCCCGAATTCCTGCTTCTGTCTTTATTTACGCGGTAAAAACGTTCAAAGATGCGAGGAATTTCTTCTTTCTGAATTCCGATTCCGGAATCGGCAACTTCAATCTGAATGTCTTTTTCTCTGGACTTTACATTGATAGTTACAGAGCCTCCTTCAGGCGTGTACGTTAACGCATTGTTTACGAGATTAAGAAATACCTGTTTCAGCCTGTACGGGTCTCCCGATACATATAGCGGGTCTTTCGGGACATTCAGTTGTAAGGAGATGCCTTTCTCATCTGCTTTATGCTTAAGAAGCGTTTCAATCTCAGCAAGCATTTTGGCTGGTTCAAACGTTTCGACGCTTAGCGTGAAATTTTGCTGCTCGATTTTTGAGAGATCGAGAAGATCCTGAACCAAAGACTGTAGCCTTTCACTTTCCTTTAGAATAATGGAGAGAAATTCAGAGAGCGCTTCTTTGTCCTCCATCGCCCCGTCCAATAACGTCTCCGTAAACCCTTTAATGGACGTAATCGGCGTTTTCAGCTCATGAGAAACATTAGCCACAAAATCCTTTCTCATCTGCTCTAATTTCTTCGTCTCCGTCATGTCATGGAAAACGAGCACAATTCCTTTCCATTCATCGTCCGGACCCATAATTGGAACGCCGTCCACTTCAAAATAACGCCGTTCAATCTTGATCGGAAGCCTTAACAGCTTGCATTTCTTTGTCTCCGTCATAAAAATGTCTTCGACAAGCTGGATCACTTCTTCATGTTCAAATGCATCATGATAAAGACGGCGCAACATCTGATTCGGATTGATATGAAATTGCTTGGCGTAAGACCTGTTCACGAGATTGATAAAGCCTCTTCCATCAATCATAATCAGCCCGGAGCCGATATTTTCAATGACTGTCAGCAGGCGGTCCCGCTGCATTTCCTGCGTTCTCGTCATTTCCATCAGATCAACGGCAAGGCTGTTCATTGCACGGCCAAGCTTATCAGAACGCCTGATATAGCCGCCATATGTCCTGGCATCATAATTTCCCTTGGACAGTTCTGTTGCTACGTTTGTCGCTGCTTCAATCGACCTTTTATAACGTGAGGTCATACTGGAATAAAAATAAACAATGACGATAAAAGCGGTACAAAGACTGGCAGTCAGCATTCCCCACATTTCGCCTTTCAAGCCGTAACTTTTTTCAGAGGCAGAAAGCAGCACATATCCAGTTTTTTCACCTTCGCTTCTAAGCGAAAGTCCGTAATAAAGCTTGTTATCCGCTGTAGAAAGAACACCCTCATGGCCAGAAACAAGCGCTTGCACCTTTTGAGAATCTGCTGCTCTCCCGTTTGACCCGTACAGCACCTTGCCGTCTGTATCGATAACGGATGCGCTCACATCAAGCGCGCCGCCTGCATCTTTAATGATTTTCTCATTTGCTTGATCATTCAGATTGCCGGCATCAAGAAGCGAAGCCATGTATTTGGCTTCTTTTTCAATGTGTTCCTCTGCTTTCCTTTGGTCAGATGTTTCAAAGAGCTGCTGCAAAAACAGCCCGAGGACACTAAACACCAGAATCATACAGACAACGAGTACAGAAAAAAGGCGCACACGGTATTTATTCATTCATTTTTGGCTCCTCCAGTTTATACCCCAATCCCCTAATTGTTTTAATATAGATCGGTTTTTTAGTATTGTTTTCAATTTTGTCGCGGAGATGGCTGATATGTACATCAACAATTCTCGTATCCCCGGCAAAATCATAATTCCAGACAGCGCTCAACAGAAGATCTCTCGTCAGCACTCTGCCTTTGTGTCTGCCCAAATAGAGCAACAGTTCGAATTCTTTCGGTGTCAGCTCAAGCTGATTTTCTTTAAAGTACGCTTCATAATGATCAGGCAGGATTTTCAGATCGCCAATTACGATCTGACCTTCAATTTCATCGTTTTTCATTTCACTAGAGGGCGCAGCCATTTCCGAACGCCTTAAAATCGCTTTGACTCTTGCATTTACTTCCCTTGGACTGAACGGCTTGGTCATATAATCATCAGCACCAAGCTCAAGCCCTAATACTTTGTCGAATTCCTCATCTTTCGCTGTCAGCATTAAAATCGGAAACATTAGTTTTTGCTGTCTCAGCTGCTTGCATACTTCGATTCCGTCCAGTTTTGGAAGCATCACATCAAGCACAATCAAATCAGGCTTCTCTGTTTCCGCTTTTTTGAGTGCTTCTTCCCCATCCGGGGCAGTAATGACATCATAGCCCGACCGTTCCAAATTGTACTGTAAAAGAGTAACAATAGATTCTTCATCATCCACAACTAAAATTTTCTTGTTCATGCTGTGCCTCCAGTATTATAATTCCCCGACATCCTATTTCTCTATTTTATGTCATCTTAACATGTTTCATGATTTTATTTTAGCGAAAGCAGGACATTCCGACAATTCGCCTTTTACATCATTTTTAAAAGAAATAAAGAAGTGAATGATAACGCTTTCATTTATAGTAAAAAGAGAAAGGCTCTATCAAGCAAGCCTTTCTCTCTTTTTATTAAGATAATACTTTCATGACATTTTTGACTGATTCAACTGATTTATTCAGCTGTGCTCTTTCATAGTCTGTCAGTTCAAGTTCAATGATTTGCTCAAGACCATTGCCGCCTACAATTGTAGGAACACCAAGGTAGATGCCTTCATAGTCATATTCCCCTTCAAGATAAGCAATTGTAGGAAGGACGCGGCGCTGATCTTTCAAGATCGCTTCGACCATTTCTGTCAGAGAAGCCGCAGGCGCATAATACGCGCTTCCGTTTCCAAGAAGGTTCACGATTTCGCCTCCGCCTTTTCTGGTGCGCTCCACAATTGCGTCAATCCGTTCTTTCGGAAGGAGAGTTTCAAGCGGGATGCCACCGGCATAAGAATAACGCACAAGCGGTACCATATCGTCACCGTGCCCGCCAAGAACGAAACCAGTCACATCTTTCACTGACAGGTTTAATTCCTCTGCCACAAATGTTCTGAATCTTGCCGTATCAAGCACACCAGACTGGCCGATTACGCGCTCTTTAGGGAAACCTGATTCTTTGTACACCGCGTATGTCATTGCATCAACAGGATTTGTCAGCACCACAATGATAGAGTCAGGAGAATATTTCACGATTTCTCGTGTAACGCTTCTCATAATTTTTTCGTTTGTAGAGACTAGATCATCTCTGCTCATACCAGGTTTTCTTGCGATACCGGCTGTAATAACAACAATGTCAGAACCCGCTGTATCCTCGTAATTGGATGTACCCGTAATTTTTGCGTCAAAGCCTTGAACTGGGCTTGCTTCAAACATATCAAGCGCTTTTCCCTTTGTCGGGTTCTCCAATTGCGGAATGTCAACAAGAACAACGTCTGCCAGCTCTTTTTGAGCGATTAAAAATGCAGTTGTCGCTCCGGTAAAACCTGCTCCGATAACAGAAACTTTTTTACGAGTATTTCCCATGTCTCTCTTCTCCTTTATGACTAGTTTTAGGCTGTTTCCTTGCTTAGTCCATGTTTTTAATCAGTTCTTGTCCGAACTCTGAACATTTTACTTCGGTCGCGCCGTCCATTAATCTGGCAAAATCGTAAGTTACGACTTTAGAAGCGATTGTTTTTTCCATAGATTTGATAACCAAATCAGCCGCTTCGTTCCATCCTAAGTGCTCAAGAAGCAGAACGCCTGAAAGAATAACTGAAGATGGGTTTACTTTATCAAGGCCTGCATATTTAGGAGCCGTTCCGTGCGTCGCCTCGAAAATCGCATGTCCTGTTTCATAGTTGATGTTCGCTCCAGGAGCAATGCCGATTCCGCCGACTTGCGCAGCAAGAGCGTCAGAGATGTAATCTCCGTTCAGGTTCATTGTTGCAACAACATCAAATTCGTTCGGACGCGTTAAGATCTGCTGAAGGAAGATGTCAGCAATGCTGTCTTTGACAATGATTTTGCCTGCTGCTTCCGCTTCGCTTTGTGCTTTGTTGGCAGCGTCTTTTCCTTGTTCTTCAGCAATGCGGTCATATTGAGCCCATGTGAAGACCTTTTCGCCGTATTCTCTTTCAGCAAGTTCATAGCCCCAGTTTTTGAAGGCGCCTTCTGTGAACTTCATAATGTTTCCTTTGTGAACAAGCGTTACAGATTTGCGGCCGTGCTCGATCGCATAATCAATGGCAGCTCTGACCAAACGGCTTGTTCCTTCTTCAGAAACAGGCTTAATGCCGATACCTGATGTCTCAGGGAAACGGATTTTGTTGACGTTTAACTCATTTTGCAGGAAGCTGATGAGTTTTTGCACTTCTTCAGAGCCTTTTGCGTACTCGATACCAGCGTAAATATCTTCTGTATTTTCACGGAAGATGACCATATCAGTATCTTCAGGGCGTTTTACCGGGGACGGCACTCCAGTAAAGTATCTTACAGGTCTTAAGCAGACGAATAGGTCAAGCTCTTGTCTGAGCGCTACGTTCAATGATCGGATCCCGCCGCCGACAGGTGTCGTTAACGGTCCTTTAATCGCGATGAAATATTCGCGGATCACATCTAATGTTTCAGCAGGAAGCCACTCACCTGTTTTATTATAAGCCTTTTCTCCGGCATAAACTTCTTTCCACGTAATTTTCTTTTCGCCTTTGTATGCTTTTTCAACTGCTGCTTCCAAAACCTTCGAAGCCGAGTTCCAAATATCAGGACCGGTTCCGTCTCCTTCGATAAACGGGATAATCGGGTTGTTTGGTACGTTTAATACTCCGTTAGAGACTGTAATTTTTTCACCTTGTGCCACAATAAAAACCTCCCAGTATGTAATTCATATTTAGAAAACATTTTATTTTTCCTATATAGAAAACAAAATGATTTTTCTCAACATTCAATCTAAATTGTAAACCACTTTTGATGTTCTGAACAAGAGGCTAACCTCATTAACGCAAGCCAGCCTCCAATGGTTCTTTAGGCTCTTTCTTCAATCGGAACAAATGCTTGTTTATCAGGGCCTGTGTAATCTGCCCGCGGACGGATCAGTCGGTTGTTATCATACTGCTCAAGAATATGAGCAAGCCAGCCAGACATTCTGCTTATAGCAAAAATCGGTGTGAACAAGTCATGGTCAATACCGAGGCTGTGATAAACTGAAGCCGAATAGAAATCAACGTTAGGCGGTAGCTTTTTCTCTGATGTGACGATTTCTTCTATGCGAATCGACATCTCATACCATTTGCTTTCGCCTGTCAGGTTGGTCAGGCGCTTGCTCATTTCTTTCAGATGCTTCGCGCGCGGGTCGCCGTGCTTATACACGCGATGGCCAAATCCCATGATTTTTTCTTTCTTTTCCATCTTGGCGCGAACATAAGGTTCTACATTCTCCACTTCGCCGATCTCTGTCAGCATTTTCATGACTGCTTCGTTTGCACCGCCGTGAAGAGGCCCCTTCAGTGCGCCGATTGCGGCAGTAATGCCTGAATAGATATCAGAAAGTGTTGCGACGCAGACCCTTGCTGTGAATGTTGACGCGTTCAACTCATGGTCAGCATGTAAAATCAATGCTTTGTTGAAGGCTTCGACCTCAATTGGCGAAGGCTCTTCACCGTTTAAAGTGTAGAGAAAATTCTCGGCAATGCCGTAGTCTTCTCTTGGTTCAACAGGCTCAAGACCCTTGCGGATTCTGGAAAACGCTGCAACCAGGCCAGGCACCTTTGCCTGAAGGCGGATCGCCTTTCTGTAGTTGGCTTCCGGGTTCATGGTATCAGCCTCGCTGTCAAGCAGGCCTAGTAATGAAATTGCTGTCCGAAGAGCAGCCATGGGATGAACATTTTCGAGGGAATATGATTTGAAGTGCTCAATAATTTCTTGCGGAACTGCAGCTTCCTTTGCAAGCTGCTGCTTTAACTCATCAAGCTCTTTTTTGTTTGGCAGCCTTAAATGCCAAAGCAAGTAGATGATTTCTTCAAAACTTGCATTCTCTGTTAAATCATCGATATCATACCCCACATATGTAAGGGTATCATCAATAATAGAACTAACAGATGATGTTGTTGCTACAACCCCTTCTAGACCGCGTGTCGCTGTCATATATAACATCTCCTTTTAAATAAATTTCCCCTTTAAGAGTGTTGTAAAAACATGAGGCTTACTTAAAAAGCATGATGCAAGTATTTCTCTCCCCCAAAAAGAAAATGCTTACATTTTACAGCCTGCTGGTACTGAAACCCTTTGCTTATGAAAGAACATAACAAATTCTTATAAGCTTATTTAAGTTTAAGCCTATTCTCATTATAAACAATAATCAGACATTTGTTAAATGTTTACCTATAATTTTTTTTTTCATTCTGTGATTTCCCCGAAAAAACGCCTTTATTTGCGGGTTTTTCTGCGTAAAAAAAAGCGGCCTTAGGCCGCTTTTTTCATGAAGTGAACAGTTTTACGATCTGCATGGCAATATAAGCAATTCCCGCTCCGATCAGCGGACCTACCGCTACTCCGCCAAAAAGCGCAACTGCAAGAATGGTCCCGATCACAAGGGCAGTTGTAATATGGGGGTCATTTTCCAGCAGAGTCAGTCCGTTTTTGGCAATCAGCGCCACTGCGATGCCCGCTCCCAAGGCGATCCATGCATAGGAAGACCGCATTGCTTCTCCAAGCTGCTTAAATCCGATTTCTCCTGTTGCAATCGGAACAAGAACGGCGATGGTAATAATGGTCACACCCCAGTTAATGCCTTTCGATTGGATGGTTGGTAATAATTTTTGGTCAAGTCCAATGATTTTGATGATCAAAAGGACGGATACAGCAAAAAGCAATGATTGATTTTTTGCGATAAGTGCGATAGCCAAGAGTAAAATTAAAAATAAATTCGCTTGTGTAAACACATGCCATCCCTCCTTTAAGTTGTATGTATTCATATTCAGCAGGAGCGTGAATACATATAAAAAATAGGACATGCTGACGAGAGGAGGATCGATTTCGTGAATCAATCTTATATCACTATTTTTTTCAGAACCCTCTTTGTCATATCAATTACCGCAGGATTGATAGCTGCGGCCTATTATTCGTTTCCGTTAACTTATCCGTTCCTGATCGCCCTTATTCTTTCATCAGCGATTCATCCTGTTGTTGACTACTTTGACAAAGTGACAGGATTCCCCCGAACGATAAACGTTCTGGGCGTGCTTGCTTTTTTTCTGCTCGCAGCCTTCGGTGTGCTCACCATTCTGGTAGCCGAAATCGTAACGGGAACAGCCTATCTTGCAAAAACGCTGCCTCCGCATATCAGCACGTTTATCTCATATTGCGAAAAATTGTTTACGACTCATATCCAGCCGCTCTATAACGAACTGACCCTTTTGTTTCAAGAATTGGAGACCAATCAGCAGGCCTCCATCGTCACTCACATCCAGACACTCGGTGATTCCGCCGCTAAAAATGCCGGGCTGCTGCTGTCCCACATTCTAGAAATGATTCCGAGGTTTTTTGCGCTTCTTCCAAACACAGCGGCTGTTCTGATTTTTTCTCTTCTGGCAACTTTTTTTATGACAAAGGATTGGCACAAGCTGAAAGCCATGCTCGTTTCAATTCTGCCGGATCGGGTTACAGCTAACAGCAAAGCGATCAGCAGTGAATTAAAAAAAGCAATGACCGGTTTTATCAAAGCGCAGGCCGTTCTCGTTTTCATTACGATGGTAATTGTATTTATCGGCCTTTCTCTCTTAAAAGTTGAACATGCTGCAACAATTGCTTTTTTAATCGGGCTTGTTGATCTTCTCCCTTATTTGGGGGCGGGCTCCGTATTTGTGCCGTGGATTTTGTATTTATCGATTACAGGCCAGCTGCCACAGGCGATCGGAATCGGTGTACTGTATCTCGTCGTTCTGATTCAGCGGCAGCTGACAGAACCTAAAATACTTAGTAAATCTATCGGGATCGATCCGCTGGCAACACTCGTTGCCCTGTTTGCCGGTTTTAAATTATTCGGGTTTTTAGGACTGATCGCCGGGCCGGCTTTTCTTGTCATCATCCAAGCCTTCATCACAACAGGCGCATTAAAGGAGATATGGTCCTACATCACAGTTCAGCAAAAATAAAACAGCAGCCCATGTTGCATGGCTGCCGTTTTTTATTTGATGATGATCCGTTTGTTCTTCGACATTCCTCTCAGCCATTTGAACAGAATCGGCTTACACCAGCTGCGGGTAAACGGGATAAGCAAGCAGGCGCCGGCCAAATCTGATAAAAAGCCCGGAAGCATCAGCAATAGACCGCCAATGAAAATGCACAGGCCGTCAACAATCGCTTCCCCGGGCATTTTGCCATATTGAAGATCACGCTGAACCTTGTAATACACTTCGGTTCCTTGTTTTTTTGCAGCTGCTGCGCCGATAATGCCCGACAGAATCATTAAAAGGACCGTCGGCAAAATGCCGATCAGCTTGCCTGAAAAGAGGAATATGCCGATTTCTATTGCCGGAAATACAATAAAAAGCAAAAATAAAAATCTCATATCCAAGCCCCCCCACACGTGTAACACGCCTCTGTTCAACAAAAGGCAAGATAAAGAGAAAAGGAAGGGATTCCCCTTCCGTTTTCACCTGTGATTAAAGAACGCTTGCACGGCCTTGGTAGACTGCGCCTCTGGAAGCGTCAACTGTAATTTCTTGGCCTTCTGTCAATATAGATGTTGCATTTTCCAGGCCAACGATTACTGGAATGCCCAGGCTTAATCCGACTACCGCAGCATGGCTTGTCAAGCCGCCTTCTTCTGTAATAAGGGCAGACGCTTTTTCAAGAGATGCAATCATATCACGGTCAGTGCTTTTTGTAACAAGTACCGCACCGTCAGTCATTTTTTGCTCAGCCTCTTTTGCATTTTGTGCAATGACAACCGGACCGAAAGCTGATTTGCGTCCGATTCCTTGGCCTTTAGCGACGATATCGCCGACAGTGTAAACTTTCATTAAGTTTGTAGTGCCAGACTCACCGACAGTGCCTGCTGTAATGACGATCAGATCGCCGTGTTTTACAATTCCGCTGTTTACTGATTTTTGGACAGCATCTTCAAGCATCTCATCTGTTGTGTTCGCATTTTGGCCGCTTTCAGCGAATACACCTGATACGAGCGCAAGTTTTCTGGAAACAGAGTCATTTACAGTAACCGCAACAATTGGCGCCTGTGGACGGTATTTCGCGATCATACGCGCCGTATGGCCGCTTTCAGTCGGTGTTACGATCGCAGCAGCATTCAGGTTAATCGCCGTATGTGCGACAGATTGTCCAATTGCGTCTGTAATCGTCATTCCCACTTGATCTCTGCGTTTTGAAAGAATTTCTTTATAATTTAAAGCTTCCTCTGAACGGGACGCGATGTTGTGCATCGTTTGAACCGCCTCAACCGGATAGCTTCCGGCAGCCGTTTCACCAGAAAGCATGATCGCATCTGAGCCGTCGAAGATCGCGTTTGCAACGTCACTTGCTTCCGCACGAGTCGGACGCGGGTTGCGCTGCATGCTGTCAAGCATTTGTGTCGCTGTAATAACAGGTTTGCCAAGTGCATTGCACTTTTTGATCAGTTCTTTTTGCACGAGCGGCACTTCTTCAGCTGGAATTTCCACACCTAAGTCTCCGCGTGCAACCATTAAGCCGTCAGACACTTCGAGAATAGCATCGATGTTGTCGACGCCCTCTTGGTTTTCGATTTTAGGGATGATTTGAATATCCTGAGCGTTGTGCTCTTCAAGAAGCTCACGGATTTCAAGCACGTCCGTGGAACGGCGTATGAAAGATGGTGCGATGAAGTCTACTCCCTGCTCAATACCGAAAACGATGTCTCGTGCATCTTTTTCAGTAATACCCGGAAGATTGACGCTGACGCCCGGTACGTTAACACCTTTTTTATTTTTGAGTGTTCCATTGTTCATTACTTTTGTTTTGATTTCGCGTTTAGCGGCATCTACATCTAGTACCTCAAGGCCGATAAGTCCGTCATCTAACAGAATCGTTGAACCTTTTTCAACGTCGTCAACTAAACCTTCATATGTGACTGAAATTTTATCTGTTGTTCCCACTACCTCGTCCATTGAAATGATAAGCTCTTTGCCTGTTTCAAGTTCAATGCCGCCGTTTTCCATTGTATGTGTACGGATTTCAGGACCCTTTGTATCAAGCAGGATACCGACGTTTTTGCCAAGCTTTTTGCTTGCTTCGCGGATATTTTTAATTCTTGCACCGTGTTCCTCAAAATCTCCGTGAGAAAAGTTTAATCGAGCCACGTTCATTCCTGACTCCATTAATTTCGTAAGCATTTCAACACTTTCACTTGCCGGACCGATAGTACAAACAATTTTAGTTTTTCTCATTTGGTTCACTTCCTTCTGAAATCTTCAGCCTTCAGCTGCACGTTAAATAGACAGTTCTTTTGAAAGCTGATACATGTTTTGCTCAACTGTGTGTTTTGTATCCAGTATTTCTATAATATCATGGTCTACAAGCTTATTGTTTTGTATACCTACACAGCGTCCGCCTTTTCCTTCAAGCAGCAGTTCAACTGCATATGCGCCAAGACGGCTTGCCAGCACGCGGTCAGCCGCGCTTGGAGAACCTCCGCGCTGGATGTGGCCCAGTACAGATACCCTAGTTTCAAGATTTGTTTCTTCTTCAATGCGTTTCCCGAACTCAACACCGCTGCCTACACCTTCGGCAACAATAATAATACTGTGTTTCTTGCCGCGTTCATGGCCGCGTTTTAAGCGGGCAATAATTTCGTGCATGTCATAGTCTGCCTCAGGGATTAAGATTGATTCCGCGCCTCCTGCAAGACCGGCCCACAATGCGATATCGCCGGCATGACGCCCCATTACTTCGATCACATATGTACGTTCATGAGAAGTCGCTGTATCGCGAATCTTATCAATTGCGTCAATTACTGTATTTAAAGCTGTATCGAAACCGATTGTAAAATCAGTGCCCGGAATGTCATTATCAATTGTACCCGGTACACCTACACATGGAAACCCGTGTTCCGTTAATTTTTTCGCACCCATATAGGAACCGTCTCCGCCGATAACAACAAGACCTTCAATACCGAGCTTTTTCAAGTTTTCTATCCCTTTTTCACGGCCTTCAACCGTTTTGAATTCAGGACATCTTGCCGTATAAAGCTTTGTTCCTCCACGATGTATAATATCGCCTACAGATCCGAGCTCAAGCTTTTCAATCTTTCCGCTGATCAATCCTGCGTATCCGTTGTAAATGCCGTAAACTTCAACGTCATGATAAATCGCTTTTCTGACTACTGCGCGAACTGCTGCGTTCATTCCCGGGGAATCCCCGCCGCTCGTTAATACCCCTATACGTTTCATTCTCCATTCACCTCAGCAACATATATGATTAAACATAACATGATCATTGCCCTAAAAACAATGAAAAGGGATCTCCATCCTCCCTATGAAACCTTACCTATTATACAATTAAATAAATTGTTTTTAAATAAAATTTAAAGAATGTCACAAAAAATAAACGTGAGCCAAAGGCTTCACGTTTATTTAGTTTACCCCGATATATTGATCTTCAACCGAGACTTTACCAATTGCTTTATATTTTTCATAGCGCTGCTGAACTAATTCTTCTTCGCTCAGCTTTAGCAACGTTTTTAGCGATTGTTTAAGGGTTTCGTCCATATAGCTTGCCTGCAGCTTTACATCGTGGTGCGCTCCGCCTTTTACTTCTTTAATCATATGATCTATAATACCTAATTCTTTTAAATCCGGCGCAGTGATTTTCATTGTTTCTGCTGCTTTTTTAGCAAGACTGGAGTCCTTCCATAAAAGTGCCGCGGCACCTTCCGGAGAAATAACAGAATAAGTAGAGTTTTCCAGCATATGCAAGTGATTACCTACTCCAAGACCAAGGGCTCCGCCGCTTCCGCCTTCACCGATGACGATACAGATAACAGGCACTCGAAGGCCAGCCATCTCAAATAAGTTCTTGGCAATCGCTTCGCTTTGTCCTCTTTCCTCCGCTGCTCGTCCAGGATATGCCCCCTTCGTATCAATAAAACAGATAATCGGTCTGTTGAATTTGTCAGCCTGTTTCATGAGACGAAGCGCTTTTCGGTAGCCTTCAGGATGCGGCATCCCAAAATTGCGGACAAGGTTTTCCTTCGTGTCTTTTCCGCGCTGGTGCCCGATTACCGTTACAGGAAGGCCATGGAACTTCGCAATCCCGCCAACAATGGCTTCATCGTCCCCGTACGCTCTGTCTCCGTGACATTCAAAAAAGTCGGTAAACAGGTGTTCGATATAATCAAGCGTTGTCGGACGGTCCGCCAGACGTGCGATTTGAACACGGTCCCAAGGCTTCAGATTTTTGTAAATATCATCCTGAAGCTTAGCGAGACGGTCTTCGAGCCGTTCGATTTCCGCACTTAAATCCATATCGGAATCTTGGGTGAATTTTTTTAGTTCGGCGATTTTCGTTTGCAGTTCAATCACCGGTTTTTCAAATTCTAATCTTGCAGCCACTCTATGTCACCTCCTGTTTGATGCATATCCAGCAGATTTTCTAATGTTTTTTTCATATCGTCGCGGTGAATAACCGCATCAAGCTGTCCATGTTTTAATAAAAATTCTGCCGTTTGGAAGTCCTCCGGCAGTTTTTCTCCTATTGTCTGTTCAATAATCCGTCTTCCGGCAAAACCGATCAGCGCGCCAGGCTCAGCGAAATTGTAATCGCCAAGGGATGCAAAGCTTGCTGATACGCCCCCGGTAGTCGGATGCGTCATCACTGAGATAATGAGGCCTTGTTCTTCACTGAACAGTTTTAGGGCAGAGCTTGTCTTAGCCATCTGCATCAAACTTAATACGCCTTCCTGCATTCTAGCCCCGCCTGAAGCCGTAAAAATAATAAACGGTACTTTATCAGCTTTTGCTTTTTCAATCGCAAGCGTGATTTTTTCACCGACGACTGAACCCATGCTGCCCATTCTGAATGAAGAATCCATGACTGCGACAACAGCCGGGTGTCCGCCGATGGTGCCCTTGCCTGTTACAACAGCCTCGTTTAAGGATGTTTTCTCGCGATCTTTTTCAAGCTTTTCCAGATATCCAGGGAAACCAAGCGGGTTTTCCGATAACATTCCCTGATTGAATTCCTCAAAGGATTGTTCATCCATCAAGCTTTCGATACGCTGTTTTGCGTTCATTGGGAAATGATAATCGCAGTTCATGCATACCCGCATATTTTTATCCAACTCTTTAGTGAGCATGATTTTTTTACACTTAGGACATTTTGTCATTATGCCTTCCGGAACATCGTGCTTCGCTTGATCAGACGGTACGGAAGCATACTTTTTCTTTTTCGTGAATATATCCTTTAACAAATGATTACCTCCCTTTTGTGAAGGGTTCTCTTCACCGCATGTCATCAAACAGATAGACTTGCTAATAACTTTACCGAAACTATTGTACTTTTTTTGTCAAACGCTGTCATCCTCAATTCGACAACTTTTTATTCAATGACGTATTAGGAAAGGTACGAATGAATTCAGATAAGACGTTGAAATAACAGGATTGGCAGCGCATTCAAAAATAACGTTAAACCCGGCTGAAATTTTTTTAAGACCAATGATTAAAAAAATTTCAGCCGCCAGTTTAACTTGAGAACAGCGCGCTGGTCTCCGCCAACGCGCTGCCATTTTTGGAATGAATTAAAAATTATTCGCCAATAATCGTAAGTTTTCTCGTTTTTTCAGCAACTTCCTCAGGGTCAACAGTGATTCTAGCAACACCTGTTTCCATCGCCGCTTTTGCCACAGCTTTCGCAACAGC
The DNA here is from genome assembly GCF_023238245.1 of Bacillus rugosus. Taxonomy (NCBI): domain Bacteria; kingdom Bacillati; phylum Bacillota; class Bacilli; order Caryophanales; family Bacillaceae; genus Bacillus; species Bacillus rugosus. Next base: position 2,877,057 of record NZ_CP096590.1, read on the forward strand.
AGGCGCAACACGTTTATCAAAAGGTGCAGGGATGACATAGTCTGCGCTAAGCTCATCTTCTGAAACCAGTGAAGCAATGGCTTCAACCGCTGCGATTTTCATTTCTTCGTTAATGTGAGTGGCGCGAACGTCAAGCGCCCCGCGGAAAATACCAGGGAATGCAAGAACATTGTTTACTTGATTCGGGAAGTCAGAACGGCCCGTTCCAATAACGCTTGCGCCAGCCTCACGCGCATCTTCCGGCATAATTTCCGGATTTGGATTTGCCATCGCAAAGATAATCGGATCTTTTGCCATGCTTTGAACCATTTCTTTTGTTAACGCTCCTGCTACAGACACGCCGATAAATACGTCAGCATCAACGATGACATCTTTCAGAGATCCGTCTTTGCGGTCTTGGTTTGTGAATTTCGCCACTTCGTTTTTGACATCGTTCATGCCTTCCGGACGCCCTTCATAAATCGCTCCTTTTGAATCGCACATCACGATGTCACGCACGCCGTAATGGTGAAGAAGCTTGATAATCGCAATACCAGCTGCACCGGCGCCGTTTGCAACAACTTTAATGGATGACATGGATTTTCCAGACAGTTTCAGCGCGTTTACAAGACCTGCTACAGTTACAATAGCAGTACCGTGCTGATCATCATGGAAAACCGGGATGTTTGTTTCTTTTTTGAGGCGCTCTTCAATGATAAAGCAGTTTGGCGCTGCAATATCCTCAAGGTTGACGCCGCCAAATGTCGGTTCAAGCAATTTAACAGTTTCAACGATTTTATCAACATCGTTTGTGTTTAAAGCAATTGGGAACGCGTCCACGCCTGCAAAGCTTTTGAATAGAACAGCTTTCCCTTCCATGACAGGAAGCGCGGCTTCAGGGCCGATATTTCCAAGGCCAAGCACAGCTGTACCATCAGTAACAACTGCTACCATGTTCCCCTTCATTGTATAATCATATACTTTGTTAATGTCTTCGTGAATATCCTTACACGGTTCTGCTACACCCGGGGAATACGCAAGACTTAAATCTTTCGCGTTTCTGACCTCTACTTTCGATTTGGACTCAAGTTTCCCCTGATTGACTTTATGCAGGTGCAATGCTTCTTCTCTTAATGACATTCTCCTAAACACTCCTTATGGATATTTTTTGATTCGTATATTGCTGCGTTGATTGCTGCATTCTGCGGAGTTGATCTATCTGAATATTTAAACAGGATCACATAATTGCTCCAATTGTATAACAAAAAGTGAAGCGTTACCACTGTTTTAAAACGACGTTTTTTTGACCCAACAGCTCTTTTAAGCGATATAACACCTGGTGGTCCGCATTGATATGAAACGACTCAGGAAGCTTAATTGTCTGTTTTTGCCTTTCATAATAGAGATAAACGCCTGTTTCCCCTTTATGCTCCAGCAAAATGCGCTTAATCTTTGCCAGGACCTCCTGACTGTGCTGACTGCTTTCTATTTTTATATAAACCGATGGCGCTTTTTCTGCATCCATATTTTCTAATAATTCTGCCCGGGACATGATGAACTGGACCTTATCCTGTCTTACTTCACATTTCCCCGCTGTGAACAAAAGAGCGCCTTCTCTTAAAACGGGAGAAAGCTGCCTGAATTGTTCAGGGAAGACTACGGCTTCCGTTTCGCCGGTTTCGTCACTGAGCGTTAAAAACGCCATGTTTTGACCTGTTTTCGTCCGAATTGTCTTGATCTTCGACAGCAGGACTCCGAGAGAAAGCTGCCTTTTGACAGCCTGCTGAGCCTGCAGAATGGTTGCTGCCCCGTGCGCAGCCAGCTGTTTTCGGAAAGCAGAGAGCGGATGATTTGAAAAATAAATGCCAAGCGTCTCTTTTTCAAACGCAAGTAAATCCACAAGCGGAAGCTCCTCCGTCTCCACATACTTCGGCTTAATCGAAAACGATTCATCTAAAAACAATCCCATTTGGTCGTCGTCCCCGGCGAATAACTCAGCATGTTCCAAGGCAACATCAATGGTTGCGAGCAGCGTGGCCCGGTTTTGGCCGAATTCGTCCATCGCACCAGAAAAGATAAGTGCTTCAAGCATTTTGCGATTTACGCTTTTTGACGGCACACGAAAGCAGAAATCGAAAAGATCTTCAAATGGTTTCTCTTTTCTTGCTTTATATATATCTTTGACTGCTGAGACGCCTACACTTTTTATCGCGCGGAGGCTGTATCTGACAGATCCGTCTTCAACTGTAAACGGAAAACTGCTTTTGTTCACTGACGGAGGAAGGATACGAATCCCGCTCCCCTTTGCTTCGTAAAGATATTGAGATATTTTATCCTCATTGCCAATGACGCTTGTCAGCAAACCGCACATAAAATATAACGGGTAATGAGCTTTCAAATACGCAAGCTGGCAGCCGATCATGCTGTATGCCACCGCATGGCTTCGGTTAAAGCCATAGTTTGCGAATTTGACGATTAAATCGTAGACTTCATTTGCAGTGTCTACAGAATACTCCTTTTTTAAGCACCCTTCAACAAAATGGCTTCGCTCTCTGTCCAGAATTTCTTTTTTCTTTTTGCTGACCGCCCGTCTCAGCAGGTCCGCTTCACCTAAAGAAAACCCAGCCATGCGGGAAGCAATCATCATAATTTGTTCCTGATACACAATGACACCATATGTATCTTCCAAGATACTCCTTAAATCTTCATGAGGATAGTGAACAGGCTCCCGGCCGTGTTTACGGTCAATAAATAGCGGAATATTTTCCATCGGACCAGGCCGGTACAACGCATTGACCGCCACAATATCCTCCAATCCGGAAGGTTTAAGCCGCTTTAGGACGCTTCTCATCCCTGCAGATTCAAGCTGAAAAATCCCTGTCGTATCCCCTTTTGACAGTAAGGAGAACGTTTTGTCATCACGGTAGGAAATACTTGATAGATCTATTTTGATATTTTCTTCTTTTTCGATCATTGAAGTAATGGACTCGATCAGAGTCAGGTTGCGCAAACCTAAGAAATCCATTTTTAAAAGGCCCAAGTCCTCAAGATGATCCATCGCGTATTGCGTCAAATATATCCCTTCATGCCCTTCCTGAAGCGGAACAACATCAGTTAACGGTTCTTCACTAAGGACAACGCCTGCTGCGTGGGTTGATGTATGCCTTGGCAGCCCTTCTATTTTTAAGGCAATTGTATAGACTTGCTGAAGCAGGGTTGACTCCCGAAGCCGCTTATCCAGCTGCGGCGACTGCTTTCTCGCTTCATCCAGCGTCATGCCCGGCCTTGAAGGAATGAGTTTTGCAAGCTGATCTGCTTCCTTCGGGTTTACGCCGAATACTCTGCCGACGTCCCGAAGCGCCGCTTTTGCCGCAAGTGTTCCAAAGGTAATAATCTGCGCAACATGCATCGCACCGTATTTCTGCTGAACGTATTGGATGACTTCATCTCTTCTTGTATCCGGAAAGTCAATATCAATATCGGGCATGCTGATGCGTTCGGGGTTTAAAAATCGTTCAAACAGCAGGTGATGTTTAATCGGATCAACATCTGTGATATACAGCACATAAGCCACGAGAGAGCCTGCCGCAGAACCCCTTCCCGGTCCCGTGACGATCCCTTTTTCATGGGCATGCTTCATAAAATCCCATACAATCAGAAAGTAATCGCTGAACTTCATCCTTTTGATGACATCAAGCTCATATTGAAGACGGCGAAGATATCGTTCATCAGGCGTCGTGCCAAAACGGGTTCGGAGTCCTGCCGTACAGATGTCCGTTAAATAATCATCAGCGGACGTTCCGTCTGGAGTCGGGAAAGACGGGAGACGGGTCTGCCCGAGGCTGACGTCAACTCGGCATTGTTCCGCGATCTCAACAGAAGCTTGCAGTGCTTCGGGATGCTCTCGATAAATGTTTTGCATTTCTTCGAGTGATTTCAAATCGAGATCAGGAAGATCTACTGCGGGTGCATCAGTCAGTTTTTCACCTGCTTTAATCGCTTTCAGACAGCGGTAGGCAGCCTTATCTTCTTTCCTTATGTAATGCACATCGCCTGTCGCCGTAATAGGGATACCGGTTTCTTCAGACAGCTGCAGAATTTGCTCGGACAAGGCTTGATTCCCTTTAAAAGGCTGATAAGAGAAATAAAAGGCTTCCTTTCCGAATATAGACTGAAATTCAAGTGCGGCTTGAGCGGCCTGTTCAAACAGCCCTTCTTCAAGAAGCATTTCAATATATCCTTTATCACCGGGCGTTATAGCGATAATGTCTTCTCGATAACTGTGAAGCCATTTCGGCTTTAGCCCGCCTTTTGATTTCGATTGCAGAACGCTGCTGATTTTCAGCAGATTTTGATAGCCTGTATTTGATTTTGCCAGCAGGACAAGCGGGTAGGCTTCAAGTTCGTTATCATCTGTAAAAACAGAAGCTGTCAAACCGATTATCGGGTTGATCCCTCTCGCCTTGCATGCTTTATAAAATTGAATAGCTCCGTACATGACATGATCATCTGTCAGCGCCAAAGACGCATATCCGAGCCTGTCAGCTTCACTGACGAGCTCTTCCACAGCCGCGGCGCTGTTTAGCAGGCTGTACCCGCTATGCACTTGCAGGTGAACAAAAGACATGCTATCACCTCTTTCTCATTACGATCTATTTCTTTCTTTATTATAAGTCCGGTTCCCAAAAGAAACAAACGTTCTTTTTCGACTACTCATCATACTTGTCCTGAAAGCTCAATATGATATAAAAGGTGAGGTGATAAAGATGGATCAGGAAGCAGGATTTATGGTGAATTTTATTAATAGTTACTTCATTGCGTTAGGGGTGCTGATCGGGGGCGCACTCATCGGAGGGCTCGGAGCATATTTGGCAGGCGAGCCCCCGCTTACGGCGATTACAAAGCTTGCGAACCGGTTAAAAATATGGGCGCTTGTTGCAGCTATCGGAGGCACCTTTGATGCGGTATACAGCTTTGAACGGGGCATTCTTGAAGGCAATACGAGAGATATCTTTAAGCAGCTTCTTTTGATTATCTCGGCCATGGGCGGCGCGCAAAGCGGCTGGCTCATTATTTCATGGCTGACCCAGGAGCATCTTTCTTCATGAGGGTTCCCCAGCATTACAAAAAACCGGGGTGGCAGCGCTTTTTTGCGGGAATGATGTGCGGAGCCGTAATCAGCTGGTTCTTTTTCCTGTTTACTTACGGAACATTCCAAGAGGAGCAGGTCAGCCTCATCGAAAAACAAAAAGAGCATGTGAAAGACTTAAACAATCAAATTTCAATCTATCAGGAAGACCTCCATAAACTAAATGAAGATAATAAAAGAAAACTGCTGATTCAAAGCGTCAGCGTTAAGTTACTGAATGGGGATAAATATAAAATATCGCAGCCGGATAAAACGAAATTCGAGGAGCATGTAAAGGATGATATTTCAGAGGTGATTACAAAAGACATAGAGAGCGTCTATCAAACAAAGGATCTTTTAAAACGGACAATCGAAAATAAAGTCTATATGATCAATGAAAAAAAATACGAGGCAACTGTCAGGGAATTAACGATTTATACAAGACTGACAGTAGAACTTGAAATTTCATTCGCCGCGTAATTATGGATTTTTTTTAAATTCTCCAAACTTCTGTCGCTTTTTCCCATTCTTTTTTATAAACTATATGTGAGGCTTAATGGCGAAAGGAAGGAGGAAGGGAAATGGAGGTTTACAGTGACCGTCAGTTAGCAAAAGATCAAACAGCCCGGCTCAGACAAGGTTTTTCTGCATATGCCGAAACACACTCACTCGCTTCCCTCATCAAAAAAGAACTTCAATCTCACAATCTCCAAGTCTATGAGGACCTTACTGATTTTGGCTGCTGGTTCATCCCCGTCACAGATGAACACTAAGAGAGAGGGTCTCCCCTCTACTCGTGTTCTTTACATAATGTTTCCAGATCAGCTAAAATCCGATCGGCTTCATCCCAGCTGTAAATAGAGGCGCCTGAAGCAAGCGGATGTCCTCCGCCGTTATATTTGCGGGCAAGTCCGTTAATGACAGGCCCCTTCGAACGGAATCTGACTCTGATTTGATCGTCTTCTTCTACGAAAAACACCCAAGCGCGAATACCTGAGATATTCCCAAGCGTCCCGACAAGCTGCGACGCTTCTGAAGCCGTTGTGCCGAACTTTTCAAGCGTATCCTTTTTGATGAAAACAGAAGCTGCACCGTTTTCGGATAATGACACATTTTGAAAGATATAGCCGTTAAGCTTCACCACATTCAGTTTTGTTTCATACAATTGATTAAACAACTCTGAGGAAGAGAATGGATACTGAATGAGCTCGCCTGCATATTTTAATGTTTTTTCCGTTGTATTCGGAAATAAGAAGCGTCCGGTATCTCCGACAATACCGGCGTAGATGAGCTCTGCCGCTTTCGTATTCAGCTTCCAGCCGTGCTCTTTTCCTTCTAAATACAGCTCGTAAATCATTTCACTTACTGAGCTCGCGCTCGTATCGACCCAGAGAAGGTCACCGTATGGATCTTCGTTCGGATGGTGGTCGATTTTCATCAGTTTGGCGCCTGAAGGATAACGCTGATCGTCGATTCTTTCCTGATTTGCCGTATCGCAGACAATGACAAGTGCGCCTTCATATGTTTCATTGTCCACCTCATCAAGGGAATATAAGAAAGAGAGGGACGGTTCAGGTGTGCCGACCGCAAAAATATTTTTTTCAGGATATGTTTCACGCAGGATTTCTGTAAGTCCGCACTGTGATCCGTAGGCATCCGGATCAGGACGCACATGTCTATGTAAGATAATCGTGTCATATAATGATATGGTTCTGATCAGTTCTGTTTTCATTTGATACTCCTTTATTGTTTTTATTCATTAAATCACATTCTCTGCCGACGGAAAAGAAAAATAACGTCAAAACCAAGCCCGTTTTTGTATAGAATGGGTTTGTAAACTTTTACGATGGAGGATTTCATTTATGCTGGTTCTTGTTTTTTTGATTGGGCTTTCAGCCTGCTTTTATGTGTACTATAAAGTAAAAGGCGTTCGGGCTAAGCAATCTTTGGAAAAAGAAATCTGTTCAGCAAAATCAAGCATGGCCTTAGGGTCACTGGTCCTGTTCTACGGGCTCAACCAAATGATATTATTTCATTCTGTATTAACGTTAGTAATCGGCGGTATCTTTATCGTCATAGGAGCAGGAAGCGCTTGGGCAGGTTATAAAGCCTACAGGCATTACTATCCCCTTCACGCCAAAGAAGCTGAAAGAGATCACGCGTAAGGGGCGCCTGAAACGTCCCTTAGCTTCTTTCCATCAGCTGAACCATCAGCATCGCTTTAGACACGATATGGCCTTGGCTGTGCACTTCGACTTCCATTTTTCCGAACTTTCTGCCCGCCTCCAGAATGCGCGGTTTGACTTCGATGACCGACTCCATCTGCACAGGCTTCAAAAAGAAAATGGTGATGCTTTCGATTACGAGCTCGCCGCGTTTTTTCGAGCGCAAAAACCGGTTTGCCGCTTGCGTCAAAATGGTCGTAAACACACCATAAGAAATGGTTCCGAGCTGGTTTGTCATCTGCGGCGTGACTTCATACTCGTAAATCGTTTGATCCTCTTTATCACCACCCTCATCTTTAAATCCCCTTGAAACAATATCATCCAGCTTCTCCCCGACCTGCGGCTGCTTTTGAATCATTTGAAGCGCTTTTAACACGTCTTGGCGGCTGATCATGCCGATCAGTTTTTGGTGGCCGTCAGTGACGGGAAGCACTTCGATCCCTTCCCATACCATCGTTTGTGCCGCTGAGGCGACAGATGTTTTCCCAATAACCGTAACGGGATTTTTAGTCATGACCTTTTCGATAGGTGCGTTTCGGTCGTGGCCGGCAATATCTTTTGATGTCAGGATGCCGTGGATTTTCATCTGGTCATCGACAACCGGAAATCGGCCGTGCCCCGTTTCAAAGTTTTTCTCATACCATTTTTCAAGTTTATCCTTAGGCGAAAGATATACCGTACGGTCAGCAGGCGTTAAGATGTCCTCCACCAGGACAATTTCTTTTTTGATCAGCTGGTCATAAATTGCCCGGTTGATCATCGCGGCGACTGTAAAGGTGTCATAGCTCGTAGATAAAATCGGCAGCTCAAGCTCATCTGCCAGCTGCACAATGCTGTCATCCGTGTTGAAGCCCCCGGTCACCAATACAGCCGCGCCTGCTTCGAGCGCCTGTCTGTGTGCGTTGATTCTGTTACCGACAATCAAAAGATTGCCCGCTGCGGTGTAACGCATCATCGCGTCCAGCTCCATTGCGCCGATGACAAACTTATTCAATGTCTTATGGAGCCCGGCCCGGCCTCCAAGCACTTGTCCGTCTATGACATTTACAACCTCCGCATAGGTAAGCTTTTCAATATTCTCTTTTTTCTTTTGCTCAATCCTAATTGTGCCCACACGTTCAATCGTGCTGACAAACCCTTTATTCTCTGCTTCCTTGATCGCTCTGTACGCGGTCCCTTCGCTTACTTTCATTTCCTTTGCAATTCTTCGCACAGAAATTTTTTCACCGACAGGCAGTGAATCAATATACATTAATATTTGTTCATGCTTCGTTGCCAAGCCTTTCACCTCTAAGGACAGTCTTCTGTTTTCATTATAAGGTTTCGGAGGATTTATACGCAATGAGCGGAGAAAATAAAAAAACATCCCCTGATGAATCAGGAGATGTTTTCACCCGTTTAAAGCTCGATCGTCTCACCGACCGCCATGACTTTACCGACTCCGCCCGGCAGGCTGTCAGCGAAGGCCTCAGGGTCTTGTTCGATGACCGGGAATGTATTGTAATGCACCGGCACGACCTGTTTTGCCCGCAGCCATTCAGCGGCAAGCTTGGCGTCTTCAGGCCCCATCGTAAAGTTATCGCCAATCGGCAAGAAGGCAATATCAATATGATTCAATTCGCCAATGAGTTTCATATCAGAGAAAAGAGCCGTATCGCCCGCGTGGAAAATCGTTTTATCTTCTACAGTCAGCAAAATACCGGCTGGCATGCCTGTGTAAGTAATTGTTTTGTTTTCTTCATCAGTGATGGCTGATCCGTGAAAGGCCTGTGTGAGCTTCACTTTTCCAAAATCGAACTGGCGGGAGCCGCCGATGTGCATTGGATGAACATTCAAGCCTTTCCAGCCTAAGTACACGGCGAGCTCGTTCGGCGCTACAACCAGCGCGTTGTTTTGCTTGGCAATTTGCTCAGTGTCGCCGACATGATCATTGTGGCCGTGCGTCAATAAGATAACGTCTGCTTTTACATCCTCCGGCTTTACATCCGTTAACGAATTCCCTGTCAAAAACGGATCAAATATAATATGATGATCCTTCGTTTCCACTGTGATTACAGAATGTCCGTGATATGTCACTTTCATTTCTTTCACCTCGTCACGTTATTTTGTTTTCTTATTTTCCCTTTTTAAAAAGCTGAAAAACTTATGTTGTTTGATTCTTATTAATGACATTGAGGCCTCCGGTGGCTTCAATGACAGTCCCTGTCACAAGGTCTGAGTTCTCCTCACACAAGAAAGCGATAATCCGGGCGATATCCTCGCCTGTGCCGGATCTTCCTATCGGCGTTTTTTCTTTGCCGATTCTCTTCCTGGCTTCCTCTATTGATGCTTCCTTCATGTCGCCGACAATGTCACCCGGGCAAACCATGTTGGCAGTTATGCCGAATTCGGCTTCTTCAATGGCAATGGTCTTCGTCAAAGAAGCCAAGCCCACTTTCGCAGCGCCAAATGCCGATCGATGAAGCCAGCCGGGCGCGTGCGCCGCACCTTGGAATCCGTACGTGATGATGCGTCCGAATTGCTGTTTTCTCATAATAGGAATAACCGCTTTGAATAAATGAAAGACGGCGCTTAAATTACCTTCCAGCATGCCGTACCATTCATCATCGGTATAATCGGCTAACTTTTTACGTTCAAATATGTATGGTCCCGCGTTGTTAATCAAAAAGTCGATCCTTCCGAAGCGGTTTAAGGCTGCCTCTGCAATACGCAGCAGATCTTCTTTTTTGGTGACATCACCTTTTACAAATTGCAGCCGGTCAAGACAATCATGACAGGCTTCCTTCAGGCGGCTGACAGCATCCTCATCCTGTCTGTAATTGACTGTTACTGAATACCCCTTTGCAAGCAACGTCTCAGTCACTTTGCGGCCTAAACCCTTCGAACCGGCAGTAATTAAAGCATGTCGCACATGAATACCTCCCAAAGCAACGTCGCCGCTTTCAATAAAGTGTTTCTTCTTCTACTTTACTATAAAAGGCCTTCAATATCACTTTTTACACTTTGACATACAAAAAAAGCTGCCTATACAGACAGCTTATTCAGCAGAAGATGAAGGCTCCTGATCAGGCATATCCACATAACCGCTTTGATATGCTTCTGAAATGAGCCTTGTTGTCTCCTGGCTTTCTTGTTCATCATAAATATAGCGTTCCGGTTCTTTTTTCATCATTCTGCCTCCCATCATTATAGAGGTAGGTTGGCTATAATGACGGAATTTTATGAAGGAAATTTTAGCAAACTCCTGCTGCCACGCAAGCTTTCGCTTTTTCAAGCGCCTGCTCCACCTGTTTGAATCCGGTGCCTCCGGCGCTCATTCTTTTTTCAACTGCGTGGTAAGGGTCTAACACGGTGTAAATATCTTCTTCGAAGAGCTCGCTCGCCTGCTGAAAGTCACCAAACGGCATATCGCTTAAATAGATCCCTTTTTCAATGCATGTGTACACAAGTTTTCCGACCACTTCATGCGCTTCTCTGAACGGCATTCCTTTTTTCGCTAAATAATCGGCCAGTTCTGTCGCATTTGAAAAGTCTTGTTTTGTCGCTTGCTTCATGACCTCTTTGTTGACCGTCATTGTTTGGATCATGCCTGTGAAGATTTGCAGGCTGCCCTCGACCGTTTTCACTGTGTCAAACATGCCTTCTTTGTCTTCTTGAAGGTCTTTATTGTAAGCGAGTGGAAGGCCTTTCATGATCGTAAACAGCCCTATCATATCGCCGTATACGCGTCCCGTTTTTCCGCGGATCAGCTCTGCCATATCAGGGTTTTTCTTTTGCGGCATCATGCTGCTTCCTGTTGCGTACGTATCGTCAAGCTCGATGAATTTAAACTCCTGAGAGCACCATAGAATGATTTCTTCAGAGAAACGGGATAGGTGCATCATCAGCATACTGCTGTTGCTTAAAAACTCCAAAATGAAATCTCTGTCGCTGACGCCGTCCAGACTGTTTTCATAAATAGAGTCAAAACCGAGCAGTTCTGCTGAATAATCACGGTCGATTGGGAAGGTTGTTCCCGCCAGTGCCCCGCAGCCTAGCGGAGATTTGTTAATCCGCTTCATCGAATCCTGAAAACGCTCCTTGTCGCGTTCAAGCATCCAGAAATACGCAAGCAAATGGTGAGCGAATGAAATCGGTTGGGCGCGTTGCAGATGTGTGTAGCCCGGCAAAATCGTTTCGATATTTGCTTCCGCCTTTTCGATCAGCGCGCCTTGGAATGCCTCAATCAGCTCGATGATGTGGCCGACATGATTTTTTAAGTATAAATGCATGTCAGTTGCCACCTGGTCATTCCGGCTTCTGCCAGTATGCAGCTTGCCGCCAAGAGGGCCGATTTCGTCAATAAGCATTTTCTCAATGTTCAAATGAATATCTTCATAATCGACTGAGAAGTCCAATGCTCCTTCCTCTGCTTTTTGCAGAAGGGTATTCAGTCCCTCCCGGATTTTCAGTTCTTCTTCCGCTGTCAGGATACCGCATTTTTTCAGCATGGCAGCATGTGCGAGAGACCCTGTAATGTCTTCAGTGACTAAATTTTGGTCAAATGATATAGACGCGCCGAACTCGTCGACCCATTTTTCCGGTGTTTTTTGAAATCGGCCTCCCCAAAGCTTCTTCATGCTTTAATCTGCTCCTTCTTTTTCACGATGCTGTTCACTTTTGTCGGAAGTCCCCAAAGCTCGATAAACCCGATTGCCGCATGGTGATCAAACGCATCGTCTTTTGTATATGTTGCAAGTTTTTCATCATATAGAGAGTAATCTGATTTACGTCCTTCTACAATCGCATGGCCTTTAAACAGCTTCACGCGGACAATGCCTGTGACATGCTTTTGCGTTTCTTTTAAGAAAGCATGCAGCGCATCTTTCAGCGGTGAGAACCATAAGCCGTTGTATATGATTTCTGACATTTTTTGCTCGATGATCGGTTTAAAGTGGGCTACCTCTTTAACCAGTGTCAAATCTTCCAATTCTTTATGCGCTTTGATCAGTGTCATCGCACCAGGGCATTCGTATACTTCCCGGGATTTAATGCCGACAAGACGGTTTTCCACGTGGTCGATACGTCCGACACCGTGTGCGCCTGCCATTTCATTCAGCTTTAAAATCAGTTCAGAAAGCGGGTAGGATACGCCATCAATGGATACAGGCACACCTTGTTCAAATGCAATTTCAATCACTTCCGGCGTGTCCGGCGTTTTTTCCAGCGGAGCTGTTAAATCGTATGCACCTTCTGGCGGCGCCGCCCACGGATCTTCTAAAATGCCGCACTCATTTGCACGTCCCCAGAGGTTTTGGTCGATAGAATACGGGCTGTCAAGATTGATCGGAATCGGAATGCCGCGGCTTGCCGCATATTCGATTTCTTCTTCACGTGACCACTGCCATTCCCGAACCGGCGCGATAACTTCAAGGTCAGGGTTTAATGATTTAATGGATACTTCGAAACGAACCTGGTCATTTCCTTTTCCTGTGCATCCGTGCGCAATCGCCTGTGCATCTTCTTTATCTGCGATTTCAACCAGTTTTTTCGCAATCAGCGGTCGTGATAATGCTGAAACGAGCGGATATTTCCCTTCATACATCGTGTGGGCCTGCAGAGAGATAAGTGCGTAGTCCTGTGCAAATTCTTCTTTCGCATCGATCACGTAAGAGTTTGTCGCGCCGACTTCCAGCGCTTTCTGCTGAACAAATGCCAAATCTTTGCCTTCACCGACGTCCAGGCAGCAGGCGATTACATTATATCCTTGCTCCTGAAGCCATTTTATTGCAACGGAAGTATCAAGACCTCCTGAGTATGCTAATACGACTTTTTTCTGTTCTGACATGATAAAAATCCCCTCTCACCGTGTTTCTTTTTTGTATAAAAATAAATTATATTTAATAAAAATACATTTTGTATGTATACACTTTAACAAGTACTTTTCGTTTTTTCAAGCCTTTTATAAAAAAAACTTCACCTAAATTTCCAGGTGAAGTTTCGTAGTATTTATTCATTTACTTGTCTTTTCTGATTTCTCTGACCACATGTGCAAGTTCGGGAATAATCAGCTTATTCATTGCCAGCTTTACCGCACCGCTTGAGCCTGGTGTTGAGAAAACAGCTGTATGCTGGATGACACCAGCAGTCGCTCTCGACATGATTGCGGCAGAGCCGATATCCTCTGTATAACTCAGCATCCTGAATATTTCTCCAAAGCCGGGCAGCTCTTTCGAAAACAGCGGCGTAATGGCTTCAATTGTGACGTCCCGATTTGCTATGCCTGTCCCTCCGTTTAAGAGAACCGCGTCTGTTTGTTCATCCATGCAGCCCGCAAGAACAGCCTGCTGCAAAGCATCCTTCTCGTCTTTTACAATTTCATATGCAGCAATGTGATGACCGGCTTCTTCTAAAAACGAGATCATCAGCTTGCCGCTCTTATCGGTTTCTTCCGTCCTTGTGTCACTGACTGTGATCACTTTGCACCGAACGATATCGGGAGCTTCCTGTTTATGCTCTTGAACGCTCATTGGCCCACCTCTTTTATTTTTCTGTCTGTCATTATCATGCATGAACAAAAAAGCACATTCAAGAGAATGTGCTTTTTCAACTGATTTATTTTGCTAAACGGACAACGTCGCGCGCAATCATGACTTCTTCATCAGTCGGAATGATCATGACTTTTACTGGAGAATGTGGATAGCTGATGAAAGCTTCCTCGCCGCGCACGTTATTAAGCGCAGGATCCCAGTATACGCCCATGAATTCTAAGCCGCGAAGGACGCGTTCTCTAACTTCCACACTGTTTTCACCGATGCCGGCAGTAAAGATGATCGCATCTACACCGCTCATTCTTGCAGCGTAAGAACCGATGTATTTGTGGATTCTGCTTGCGAAGACTTCAAGGGCAGTTTCCGCACGCTCATTTCCTTCTTTCGTTGCTTCAACGATGTCACGAAGATCGCTTGAGAAACCGGAGATGCCGAGCAGTCCGCTTTTTTTGTTTAATGTATTCAGTACTTCGTCAGCCGTTTGGCCTGTTTTCTCCATGATGTATGGGATAAGGGCAGGGTCGATGTTTCCAGAACGTGTACCCATTGCAACACCGGCAAGCGGCGTGAAGCCCATAGATGTATCAATTGATTTGCCGCCTTCAACAGCAGCAATACTTGCACCGTTTCCAAGGTGGCAGGAAATCAGGCGTAAGTCTTTTAACGGACGGCCGAGAAGCTCTGCCGCGCGCTCAGTCACATATTTATGTGAAGTGCCGTGGAAGCCGTATTTACGGATGCCAAACTTTTCATAGTATTCATACGGCAGGCTGTACAGGTAAGACTGTTCAGGCATTGTTTGGTGGAATGCTGTATCAAAAACAGCAACCGCAGGAACATTTGGAAGCACTTCTTTGAAGGCTTTAATTCCAACAATATTTGCCGGGTTGTGAAGCGGTGCCAATTCAGAAATATCTTCAATTTCCTTAATGGTTTCATCTGTTAATAAAACAGAATCGCTGAATTTTTCCCCACCGTGTACGACGCGGTGACCGATTCCGTCAATTTCATTCAAATCTTTAATAATGCCGAATTCCGTTAACTTGTTCAGCAGCATTTTAACAGCTACCGCATGATCCGGAATATCAGTTACTTCTGTATTTTTTTCGCCGTTTACAGAAATTGTGAATACGCTGTCGGCGATACCAATTCGTTCAACTAAACCCTTCGTTAAAACGGTTTCTGAAGGCATTTCGAAAAGCTGAAATTTCAAAGACGAGCTTCCTGCGTTAATTGCAATAATTTTGGACATGATTGACGCTCCTTTATACTCTGTATCAACAACTTCGTTTTTCGTACTTTTTTCCCGGTGAATATCATCATCTTCTCCGAAAAATATCTGACTTTTCCATTTAAACATTGTCATGTCGGCATTTCAAGTCAACTTGTGTATTGATAACGCTTACAACGAGAAGTCGTTATTTTCAGACATATCATCTATAGATTTCATGTTGACGAACGCTTACAATTTGCGGTTTTTCTTTCTGTATTTTGTGTTTCAAAGCGGGATTCAATTCGCCGGTCTTGTCTTCAAGTGCACAAATAAAAACAGCTTAAGCATCCATCGTATGACGGCTGCCTAAGCTGCTATTTAACATCTATTTTTCTTTTTTAAACCACGCATCCAATTGTGCCATCATGTCAAGCATCGGCTTCTGATTGGAGAAAGACGGAAGATTCGCAAGCAGAATTTGGCTCGGCGCTTTTGTCTCCTCTCCTTTTTTCTGAAGCACAAGGATGCTTTTGGCATGAGCCTCGTCTTTAAAAATGGATTTTGGCAGCTGCAAAAGCGCGTTGATATGAACTTTATCTTTGAAAAACTGCTTCAGCTTGTCGCTTTGGGAGCTCTCAAATAAATGATTCGGGATCATAAAAAATAAGTAGCCGCCCGGTTTGGTGTGCTTGACGCTTTGTTCAATAAACAGATGATGAGCGAAGGAATGGCCTTCGTCAGCTTTAAGCTCAAACGCTTCTGCTCCTTCGTCATTCGGATAATAGCCGACTGGCAGATCGCATATGACCGTGTCAACAGGATCGATAAACAGCGGCTCAAGGCTGTCCTGATGGAAAAGCTCAAGCTCTTTTTTCAGAAGGTTCGCTTGGGCATACGCGATCTTCAGCAGCACATCATCAATTTCAATGCCATAGCTATTTGCCGTTTTTTCAGACAGCTGGTTCAGCACGGTGAACAGAAGGTTTCCCGTTCCGACAGCCGGATCAAGAATCGTCAGTTCCTTTTGGTCTGACATAAACTTATTCACCAAATAACTGATGAAAAGCCCGATCGTGTCCGGCGTCATTTGTCTGTTCGGATGGGAGATATCTTTCAGGCCTTTCAGGACAGCAAGCTGAAAAGCTTTGCGCACCCACTCGTGTTCATACGTGCCGAATTCCGCTTTTTCAAGCAGAGCCTGAAGCTGTTCGGTTTTCTCATCAGGCAGTTTCAGCTGATCCGTTTTTTCAAGGAAATACATTTCTCCCGCTTCAGCCAGCGCCTCTATATATGAAATTTGCAATTCATTCTTTATAATGATCGCGGCTTCGTTTAACAGCTCGTAAACCGCACCTACATGGTCTTTTTGCATATATGTTCCTCCTTGCCATGAAAAAAGCTCCGGCGGCAGCCTGGAGCTTTTTTCCCTGCTTACTTCACTAATGCCTTGGCAGCCTCAATTGGCTTTTCATAGTTCGGGTGGTTTGTTGCTTCGCTTACATATTCAGCGTAAACGACTTTTCCGTTCTCATCAAGGACGAATACGGAACGCGCAAGCAGACGAAGTTCTTTAATATACACACCGAACGCTTCGCCAAATGACATATCTCTGTGGTCAGACAGTGTTTCCACTTTGTCAATTCCGTTAGCACCGCACCAGCGCGCTTGCGCAAATGGAAGGTCTGCACTGATTGTATAGACGTTAACATCTCCAAGCTTTGCAGCTTCTTCGTTAAAACGGCGTGTTTGCGCATCACAAACACCTGTATCAATTGAAGGGATAACAGAAATAATCGTTACCTTTCCTTTCATATCAGCTAACGATTTTTCTTCGAGGCTGTTAGTCAGCACTGTGAAATCAGGAGCTTGATCTCCTACTTTCACTTCTTGTCCGACGAGTGTAACCGGACCGCCTTTAAATGTAATCTCAGCCATTATAATTCCTCCCTTTTGTATGTATGACTCTATCATAGTAAAGTTTCCTGCAAACTGCAAAGTTTATGCCAAAAAAAAGTTAACTGCGGCGGCCGCAGTTAACCTTCTTTAATAATTCATATTGTTCATTTGGTTTTGATTTTGGCCTTGTCCCTGACCTTGGTTCTTGTTATTTTTCTTGAACATTTGCTGGATGCGTTCAAGGGTTTGAGGGGCTGCGTCTAAAATTTTCTCAATCAAATGGGTATTTTCATCTAAATGAAGCATTCTGATTCCTGTCGATCCGACAATTAAAAACGCGATCGGCGTAATGGACACACCGCCCCCGCTTCCGCCTCCGAAAGGAAGTTTTTGTTCTCTTGTCTCATCGTCTTCCGATTTCTTTTCTGCCGGCTTTCCGCCAAACTCGCTTCCGCCTGCGGCGAATCCAAATCCAACTTTAGAAACGGTTAAAATCACGCTTCCATCCGGCGTTTCAACCGGATCTCCGATGATGGTGTTAACATCAATCATTTCCTTCAAGTTCTCCATTGCGGTTTTCATTAAACCTTGGATGGGATGGTCTGCCATATACGCTTCCTCCTTAAACTGATGAATCATTCTTTGAAGTCATTCGGGACGACGGATTCTTCTTTAATACGGATAGCTCTCGTCCGTATTTGACGAATTTGAAAGCTGCAAGCATAGCATGTCCAAAGCGAAAAAAGAATATACACTGAAAATGGGTCTTGGAGACAGGGACTTGAAACGATGGAATCACTTCATAGACAGGTTTATTCACAAAGTCCAGATGGTCGTACAGCATCGCAGCGATGCCGCCTTTCACACCCCATACAGCACCTGTTAACACACCAGTTACTGCCGCGTCATGAATTCCAACGATTGTAACCCATTCGAGTTTTGTGATATGTACATGCGCCAGAAAAGTCGCGTTGGTTTTCCGTAAATTTTTGACCTGGTGCAGAAGCATTTCGATTTTATGAATACTCTGCTGCACATCATCAAACGTAATTTTTTTCTTACTGCTGCTTTCTTTCACTTTAGATTTTGATTTTTGTTTGATATCAACTGTTCCGTCAGCTTTGTTCACCTTAATGGCCGGGATTGATTTTTTGATCCGGATCAGGCCAAACAGCGTCGTGATCTTCAAGGTCAGTTTGTCGTTATCATTTGTGTGAAGATACTCTGCAGCGACATGAACTTTCATTCTGAGAAGCAGCATGATACCTATAAGAATAAGAATGGCTGTCAGCACATATACCATATTCTTCACTTCCTCTAGGAGCATTATCGCCAAATCATAAAAAAATAAACCCGGATGAAGTCCGGGTTTATCGGTTATTTGCTGTATAGTTTTTCATGCACCACAGTCGTATCCGCAATGTAATCATGAATCCCCTGCTTTGTGGGTGAAAAAGCAACGACGATATATAAAATCCAAATCTTGTCAATATACCGTCCGACTACTTCACGAAAAATTACTGTACTCCATGTCAGCTTGCGATCCGGTTTCACAGAAACCACTTTGAGGCCGAACACCATTTTTCCAAGCGTCTGCCTGAAGAACTTTGTCATCAGCGCAAAATAGGCAAGATAAACAATAAGCGTTGTCACACTGTAGGCCGAGAAGGTAAACATGCCAGATGTTTTCGGCAGATCCAATACGGTAAAGAGGGGAGAAACAAGTAAATGATTTAATCCCCATACAACGAGCCAATCAAGCAGGAAAGCCCAGAAACGAACCCAAAAGCCGGCATAGGCATGTGTCAGCTGCTCCGCTTCTTGCGGGCTTTTGATGTCATTATGCTCCAACTCTTCATATGTCACATCCATTATTGATCCCTCCTACTTCGCATAGAGATACATCATTCTCGGCGAACCGGATTGTGAAAGAATTTCTCTCATATTCAGAAAATCAATTTCACTCTTAAACATTTTGTTGGCGCCCATGGAAAACAATGAGCCTAATCCGAAGCTTTCCTCGTAAGAAATGACTGAGGCGTTTTTCAAATCCTTATGATCTTTTTTCATCGCAGAAATGGTATCGTCATAAAAACCAAGCTCATCAACGAGATTCAGTTTTTTCGCCTGCCGTCCGTCATACACGCGTCCGTCCGCAATTTTTTTTACCTCTGTTTTCGACATGCCGCGGCCTTCAGAAATGACATCAACAAAGCCTTCATACGAATTATCAACCATCGATTGCATGATGTTCTTTTCTTCTTTCGTCATCTCACGGGAAGGTGACATAATATCCTTATGGGCCCCGCTCTTAATTGTCTCAAAAGAAATGCCGAGCTTATCAGCAAGCTTGGAATAATTGACGCTTTCCATAATGACGCCGAGTGACCCGGTCAGGGTTTCCGGTGTCGCAAAAATCTTATCTGCCGCCGTTGAGATGTAATAGCCGCCGGATGCTGCCATCGATCCCATCGACACATAAATCGGTTTTTTTGTTTCTTTCTTGATTTCTTCCAGCTTCTTATGTATTTCGGCACTTTCATACACTCCGCCGCCCGGTGAATTCACCTTCAGAACAATACCTTTGACCGCCTTGTCATCTTTTGCACGCTCAAGGTTTTTTAAGAACGTTCTGTGGTTATATCCGTCTGAACCGAGCAGACTGCTTGAATCCCCATTATCCTGAATGGTGCCGCTGACCTTCAATACGGCAATTTTACTTGAGAGACTGCCATTTTCCAGCGTCTTTTCCTGTGACTCATCCGTCAGTGAAGTGAGATCCGTTTGAGCGCCTTTGACGCTTTCAAAGAAACTCATTGAGATGCTGACGATGATGGACACGCCGAAAATCCCCAAGGCAATCACTAATGCAATCCATCTTTTAGCATTCATTTTTTTCTCCTCCTTTTTCCCAAACTCTCTCATTATACGATTCAATATGAAAAATGTTTCATGTGATGAGAAAGCTCCGGCTTAACGGGCTGCCGGCAAACGTGGTACACTTATGGCCAAAGGTATTTTATCACAAATACTGGATGGCAGAAAAACTTAAATATGACAGCAAAGGGGAAATGGGATATGACCGATCAACGCCGTAATGTTTATTTTTTTCACAAACAAGACCAGGAAACAAACGAACAAGCCAGCTCTTTAACGAAATTGGCTGAAGAGCATGGATTTACGGTTGTGAATCAGCACTCAGACGCCAATATCATTGCTAGCATTGGCGGGGACGGCACATTTTTGCAGGCAGTCAGAAAGACGAATTTCCGTGACGACTGCTTGTACGTCGGCATTACCAAAAAGGGGAAAGCTCATTTATATTGCGACTTTCATAGTGATGAGCGTGAAAAAATGGTCGATGCAATGACGTTTGAACAAATTGAAGTCAGAAAGTATCCGCTGATTGAAGTGACAGTGGATAATGCAAGTCCTTTTCACTGCTTAAACGAGGTTTCCATCCGTTCAAGCATCATTAAAACCTTTGTGATGGACGTGCTGATTGATGATCTGCACTTTGAAACGTTTAGAGGTGACGGGATGATTATCTCGACGCCTACAGGCAGCACCGCATATAACAAGTCTGTTGCAGGTGCGGTCGTTGATCCGCTGCTCCCATGCATGCAGGTATCTGAACTTGCTTCTCTTAACAATAACACCTACCGGACACTCGGCTCGCCATTTGTCCTCAGTTCTGACCGAAAGCTGACCCTTCGTGTGGTACAAGACGGCAACGAGCACCCAATCATCGGCTTGGACAATGAAGCACTCAGCACGAGAAATGTGAAAACGATCGAAATCAAACTGTCTGACAAGAAAATCAAAACAGTCAAATTAAAGGACAATTCATTTTGGGAGAAAGTGAAACGCACTTTTTTATAGAAAATGAAAAGGACAGGCTTCCCGCCTGTCCTTTTATTATTTCTCATATACAATCTGGCCGTTTATTACGGTTTTTTTAATGTCTAAAAGATGAAGCTGTGCAGGGTCAATTGTAAAGGGATTATCGCTGAGAACCGTAAAATCCGCGTCATAGCCTTCGGCAATTTTTCCGCGTGACTTCTCTTTATAAATGATCCTTGCGCTTCCTTCTGTATAGAGCTTAATTGCTTCATATACCGTTAAACATTCGCTTTCGTTATAGCTTGGTCCGTTCTGCTCATGACTGCTTTTCCGGAGCACCGCGGACTGGATGCCAAGAAGCGGGTCAACAGGCTCAATCGGAGCGTCTGAACCGCCCGCGCATAAAATGCCTTTAGACATCAGCGTTTTCCACGCAAAGGCTGTGTTCATCCGGTCTTTTCCGAGACGTTCAATGACCCACGGAAAATCACTGGCGACAAAATGAGGCTGAAGATCAAGTGCGATCGGCATACGTACTGCTTTTTCGATTAATTCATCATTTAGCACTTGAGCATGAATCAGCCGATCATGCCGTCCATTTTTGGGTGGATGCTTTTCTATTGCGTTCAACACTTTTTCAAAAGCAAGATCGCCGATTGCATGAACCGCAACCTCCATGCCTTTTTCTCTCGCTTTTCGAATGAGCCGGCCAAGGGTTTCGTCATCATGAACCTGAACACCATTAGTGGATGGATCATCCTGATATGGTTCTTTCAATAAAGCCGTTCTGCCGCCAAGCGCCCCGTCTGCAAAGATTTTCATTGCACCGAATTCCACATACGAGCCGGACGGCTTCTCCAGCTGCTCCCATCGATCGACCGCTTCGTGATGAACGAGCAAATGACAGCGGAATGGATAATTTCCGCTAGCGGCAGCTTTCTCATAAGCTTTCATCGGCACCGAGACATCACCATAATAGGACAGGTCTTCCGAATGTCCGCCAGTCAGGCCTTTTGTCCAGCAGTCTTCTATCGCAGCCGTAAGCGCCTCATCAACATAGTGCTGGGAGACTGGCGGGACAGTCTTCAGAATCAAGTCCTGCGCCTTATCAAACAGAAGCCCGGTCGGCTCACCGTTTGCATCTTTTGCGATGACTCCGCCTTCAGGGTCAGGAGTGTTTCTTGAAATCCCTGCCGCTTGAAGAGCCGCAGAATTGGCAGCTATCGCATGCCGGCATATTCGCTTGAGCAAGACGGGCCTGTCTGGAAATAAGCGGTCGAGATCATGCTTCACCAAATAGTCCGGTGTCTCAAACTGATTTTCATTCCAGCCCTCTCCAATGAGCCAATCGCCTTCAGGAAGCTGCCGCTCTCTTTCCTTGGCAGCCTGCAAAATAGCTTCTTTTGACGTTAGTGCGGACAGATCGAGCTGAAGCTGTTTCTCGCCGTGGCCGATCAAATGTAAATGGCTGTCGACAAAACCGGGAAACATCACTGCTCCGTTCAGGCAGATTTCTTCTGTTTCCGGGGACCCGTACTTTTTCTTCAGACGTTCATAGCTGCCGGTGCCCTTTATGACACCATCCTCAACATAAACTGCCTCTGTCCGATCGCCTTCTGCGAGCATCGTATAAATGAAACCGCCGTGCCATATGGCCTTCATTCACGTTCACTCTCTTTCTTTACGCCTTTTTATTGGCTTTGAGCTGTTCTTCACGTTTTCTTAATTCCACTCGTCTGATTTTTGCAGAAGCCGTTTTCGGCAGGCTTTCTACAAATTCAATCTCTCTTGGATACTTGTATGGAGCGGTAATGGTTTTCACATGATTTTGCAGCATTTTGATAAGCTCATCACTGCGTTTTTCGTGATCTTGCAGGACAACGTACGCCTTAACGATGGAGCCTCTGATTTCATCCGGGCTTGCGACAACAGCACATTCTTTTACTTCAGGGTGCTTAACAAGCGCGTCTTCCACTTCGAATGGCCCGATCGTGTAGCCGGAGCTGATAATGATATCGTCATTTCGGCTTTCAAACCAAAAGTAACCTTCCTCATCTTTTTTTGCTCTGTCTCCTGTTAGGAAATAATCGCCGCGAATTTGTGTTTTCATTCTTTCCGGATCTTTGTAATATTCTTTAAAGAGCGCCGGCGTGCTGAGGTGAACAGCGATATCGCCAACCTCACCAGGTTTGCAGATTTCACCGTCTTCATTAATGATCTCCACCTGATTTCCCGGTGTCGGTTTTCCCATACTTCCTGGTTTAATATCCATATCTTTCAAGACACCGACTAAAAGCGTGCTTTCTGTTTGACCATATCCGTCCCGCACCTTAATGCCGAAGTGCTTTTGGAAAACATCAATCACTTCACGGTTGAGCGGCTCGCCTGCTGACACAGCGCTGTGCAGTGCAGAAAGATCGTAGCGGTCCAAGCCTTCGACCTTCGCCATTAAGCGGTATTCCGTCGGCGTACAGCAGAAGACATTGATTTTGTACCGGTTTAAAAGTTCTAAATATTTTTCTGCTTTGAATCTGCCGTGGTACACAAAACCCGTTGCTCCGCTGCCGAGTACCGCTAAAAACGGGCTCCACACCCACTTTTGCCAGCCAGGAGCAGCAGTCGCCCAGACGATATCCTTTTCAGAAATATCAAGCCAAGCGCCGGCAGATGTTTTCAAATGAGCAAATGCCCATCCGTGTGTATGTACAACACCTTTAGGCTGACCTGTTGTTCCGGATGTATAAGATAAGAAAGCCATATCATCTCTTGTTGTGTCAGCTGTTTGGAATTGGCTTCCGTCAGCTTCAATCGATAAGAGATTTTTCCAGTTGGCATCGTTTTCGCCAATAGACAGCTTAATCAGTTTGTCAGCCGTACTGACGTCACGGAAAGCGCCGATAAATTCAGAATAGACGATGGCGCCTTTCACTTCTGCATGTTCAATTCGGTATTCAAGATCTTTCGCACGAAGCATTTCCGAGCACGGAATGACAACCATTCCTGATTTCAGGATAGCCAAATAAACAGCATAGGCTTCAAGCACCCGCGGAACCATGACAATCAGTTTGTCTCCCTTTTTAAATCCAAGGTCAGCCAAAGCCGCTCCAATTTTATTTGTTTCTTCCATCAGCTTTTCATATGACCAAGATTCTTGCTTGCCCGACTCATCCTCCCAAAGAAGAGCGGTTTTCTGTCCAGCGGCACTGAACTTTTCCATTTCATTCACTAAATTATATTGCATAGGGGCAATTAAATCTTCTCGTTTTAACACGAACAACTCCTCACTTTCTCCACCCATTATACATAAATACAGGCTCTTTCCGTAAGGATATGCCTAAAAACAAGCCACGTAAACATAGGTTTTATAGGCCGCTGGTCCTTTTTTTATCTAAAAAACGAAAAAGAGTGGGGATACCCCCACTCCTAAGCCATTATGTGAAATTGTAAATTAGAATTGTCCTCCGCCCATGTTTTGTTGAGCAAAAGATACAAGACGTTTTGTGATCTCTCCTCCAACAGAACCGTTAGCGCGAGAAGTTGTGTCTGCTCCAAGGTTTACACCAAATTCAGAAGCGATTTCTAATTTCATTTGGTCGATAGCTTGAGCAGCTCCTGGTACTAAAAGGTTGTTGCTGTTACCTGAGTTATTGTTAGCCATGTGTCTCACCTCCTTGTGAGTATAGAATGTGTTAAAACACATGGCTTCATTCAAAAAAACTTTGGTAATTGTATACAGGAGCTGGAGCTGTTTTAAAAGAGTTCCGCGAATTTATCGTTTGCTTCTTGTTCGCTATACAGCGTCAGTGTTTCAATGTTTTCAACCGCTTCTTGAATATACGGTTCAAAATCAACAAAGCTTTCAAAGTGTTCGATTTTTTCTTTTTTAGGGCGCGTTTTCGGGCTTGGCGGCGTAAAGATCGTACAGCAGTCTTCAAACGGCTGAATGCTTGTCTCATATGTGCCGATTTCCCGCGATTTTTCGATAATTTCTGTTTTATCCATGGCGATTAACGGACGCAAAATCGGTGTTGACGTCACCGCATTAATCGCGTACATGCTTTCCAGCGTTTGGCTCGCTACCTGACCGAGGCTTTCTCCCGTAATAATGGCAAGCCCGTTTCTCTTTTCTCTGATTCTGTCTGCAATTTGAAGCATGAGGCGGCGGGTTGCCGTCATTGTGTAGTTCTCAGGAATTTGTTTTTGGATGAGCTCTTGCGTTTTTGTAAATGGAACGATATGAAGCGTCATGCTTCCCCCAAAGCGGGATAGGCATTTTGCCAGATCCATGACCTTTTGCTTTGCGCGCTCGCTTGTGTATGGCGGGCTGAAGAAATGAACAGCTTCTACCGACAGTCCCCGTTTCATGGCATAAAATCCGGCCACAGGGCTGTCAAAACCGCCGGATAGCATTAGCATCGCTTTGCCTGCTGAACCAACGGGCAGTCCGCCTGCACCTTTTTCATTGCGAATCGTCAAAAAGGTCGCTTCTTCTCTGATTTCGATTCTGAGCGGGATGTCAGGGTTGCGGACATCGACTGTCAATCCTTCTGTATGTCGCAAAATATGGCCGCCGATTTCAGCGTTCATTTGATTTGTATCTAATTCAAATTGTTTATACGCTCTCTTCGTTTCGACTTTAAACGTATCACCAGGCTGATACTGATTCTCGATAGCCTGCAGCGCAGTTGCCTTAATATCATCAAGGCGGCTATCACACTTAATCGCCAGGCTGAAGCTTTGGATGCCAAATACCTGCTTTAAATGAGGAAAAAGAGCCTCAGGATCTTCACCATTTAATGTAATCGTCATACGGTCCCGATTGGAAAAGTATTTTAAGTTCGGATAGTCTTTCAAAACGAGTCTGACATTTTGCTTTAAGCGCTCAATAAAGCTTTTTCTGTTTTTTCCTTTGGTCGAAATTTCCCCAAAACGAATTAATATATGATCGTAATTCATATTCTACCTCATCATTTTCTTTAATTTTTTGATGCCAGGACGGAGCGCGTTCATAAACGGTTCTGTCACATCGCTTGTCTGGCTGTAGTTTAAGCTGATTCTGATGCTGCTTCCGGCAATTGGCTCTCCCTTGCCCATCTGTAAGAGAACTTTGCTGGGCTTATGCTCTTTTGCTGAGCATGCCGATGTTGTTGAGACGAATATATCCTGTTCCTCGAGCATGTGTAAAAGCACTTCAGCTTTAATCCCCGGAACAGAGAAATTAATAATGTGCGGCGCACTATTCATTTGAGGCGTGTTGACAACGACGCCTTCGGTTTCACTCAGCCTTTTCATAAATAATTCCTTAGCGGCAGCCATCTTGTCAATCCGTGTTTCAAAATCAGCAGCGGCAAGATTAATGGCTTTGGCAAGCGAAACCGCACCCGCAGTATGTTCCGTTCCGGCCCGTATGCCTTTTTGCTGAGAGCCCCCCGTTATCAGCGGGATAAGGCGTGTTCCTTCTTTTACGATAAGTGCGCCTGTCCCCTTCAGCCCATGAAATTTATGCCCAGAAATTGAACAAAGATCAATGCCGGCTTTTTCAATGGCCAATGGCACTTTATAGATGCCCTGCACATAATCGACGTGGAACAAAATGTTTGGGTGCCCCTTCAGCACTTCCCCTGCCTCTTCAATCGGCTGCACAGAACCGACTTCATTGTTAACATGCATCATGCTCACAAGCACAGTATCAGGACGGATGGCTTTTTTTAATTCTTCTATTGAAACAAATCCGTCTTCGTTCACTGAAAGATAAGTGACGTCAAACCCGAGTAACTCTGTCAGCTGTTCTAACGATTCCGTAACGGACGGATGTTCGATAGAAGTGGCAATGATATGTTTGCCTGCTTTTATTTTTGACAAAGCGGCCCCTTTTAAAGCCAAATTATTAGCTTCTGTAGCGCCTGACGTAAATACAATATCATAATTCTTTAGGCCTATGGCTCTTTTTATCTGATGTTTAGCTGCCTGAAGCAGCTGTTCCGTTTCGGCTCCATACCGGTGCAAAGATGAAGGATTTCCAAAATATCTTCTGCTTGTTTGTTCATATGTGTTCAAGACTTCATCGTACGGTTTGGTCGTTGAACTATTGTCTAAATATAACATCTTTTTACTCCTTTAATATGAAAGCGATACAAAACTAATTTTATATGTTACCATAACAAATTACTGCTGAAAAAGTAAATAAAATTACTATTGACTTCTTCATACATTCACCTATAATTAGATTTGTTACTTTCGTCATATTATCTGACAATTAATTGACAGAATATTCTACCATAGTGAAATTAGGAGGATTTATACGTTATGAAATCATCACTATCAGCCAAGGAGACGATCGCCATTGGGCTTATGCTCTTCGCTTTGTTCTTTGGCGCAGGAAATATGATATTTCCGCCTGAACTTGGACAAGCAGCCGGTGAAAATGTTTGGAAAGCGATGACAGGATTTCTCGTGACGGGTGTCGGCCTCCCGCTTTTAGGTGTTGTAGCTGTTGCATTAACAGGGACAGATGCTAAAGGCCTTGCAGATAAAGCACACCCGGTCTTTGGAACTATTTTTACAGTCGTTCTTTATTTAACAATCGGACCGTTGTTTGCGATTCCGCGAACAGGCACTGTTTCTTATGAAATTGCGGCTCTACCTTTTGTAAGCGGCATGCCTGCATGGCTGACACTTCTTATTTTTACGTTTCTTTTCTTTACTGTTACGTACTACCTGGCTTTAAATCCTACAAAGCTTGTTGACAGGATTGGCAAGGTATTAACACCTATTTTACTTGCTGTTATCGCAATCTTAGTCATCAAAAGCATCGTGACGCCAATGGGGGACATTCAGCCACCGCTTGAAGCGTATGCTTCCGGATCATTGTTTAAAGGATTTTTAGAAGGCTATAAAACAATGGATGCACTTGCTTCTATCGTGTTCGGAATTGTCGTTGTGAATGCCGTTAAGGACAGAGGCATCACCAGCCGTAAATCTGTTGCTTCCGTATGTATTAAAGCAGGACTTGTTGCCGCAGCAGGCCTCGGCCTGGTTTACGTTTCACTCGCCTATTTAGGAGCAACAAGCACAGATTCTGTCGGACTCCTTGGAGCAGGAAGCAAAATTTTATCAGAATCTTCACAGCATCTGTTCGGATCATTAGGAAATATCATATTAGGCGTCGCTATCCTATTCGCGTGCTTGACTACAAGCATTGGCCTTGTCTCTTCATGCGGAAATTATTTCTCAAAGCTGATTCCTTCTTTATCTTATAAAGCGGTTGTAACGATTGTCACTGTGTTCAGCTTTATTATTTCTAACTTTGGGCTTTCAAATATTATTTTGTTCTCAGTTCCTATTTTATCAGCTATTTATCCGTTAGCAATTGTTATCATTTTGCTTTCATTTATTGAAAAATCATTTAAAGGCAGACGTGAAGTATATATTCTTTGTTTGATCGCAACTGGTATTTTTAGTATTATCGATGGCCTGAATGCCGCAAGCATTCCGCTCGGTTCTTTAAATAAAGTTCTCGGTCAGTCACTGCCTCTTTACAGCTTAGGATTTGGCTGGGTCATCCCTGCAATCATTGGAGGCATTGCCGGTTATCTGATTTCTCTTGCTACCGGTTCGAATAAAAAACCAGCTGATATCAACCAGTAAAAACGAAAAGCCTTATTGGATCTACATCCGATAAGGCTTTTTTATATGCTGAATACATATAAAAGGCCGAGCACTTAAGCTCGGCCTTTTTACACTTTATTGATATTGATGAATTTTTGTCTTTTGTGATTCTAATTTTCGGACAGCACCTGGTGCGGCTTTTTCAACTGCAGCTGCTGCAATTTCATACGCTTCACTGTAATCATATTCATAAAAACGTCTTTCCGCTTCTTTCAGCTGTTCAGATAAAATATGATTCTGGCTTCTGAACCGGTTTCCGAACTGAATGATTTTTTCAATGAGGATCACCTGCTCGACAAGTTCCTCTGATTCCCGGCTTGCCCTGTTGACGATATCCTCTGCTTGTTTTAAATGGGCTCCGGCTTCTTCCATATTTAATGGAAGTTCGTTTAGTTGATTGACTGTTTCTTGAATGTGATGATACGCGTTTTCTAGCATCTCTTGAATGTGACTCGGAATGCCTGGGATATTGCTTGTCTTCAGCAGTCTTGCCGTCTCAGAAATTGTTTTTTTCAGATTGCTGAGCGTCTCTCTCGCCTGAAGCTCTTCTTTTCTCAGTGCTTGCAGCTTTTCACGATATTCTGCATGCTCTTTTTTCACTTCTTCAATCTGCTTCTCTATTGAAGCAACTTCTTCTACTAAAAGTGAGTAGGCGACGTGCTCTGCATCGAGCTTATCTTTAACGGATGAGAGCAGCTTGCCAATTTCATCAAGGCGCTTTTCAAAAGCCTGCTGCTTGCCAAGCTCGCCAGCTGTCAGTCTGTAGCTTTCCTTCACCAGCTCAGTTTCCGCCTTTGTATCCTCTTTCTCTTCTATCAGCTTGTCATAAGCAATGATCAATTCAGGCATTTTGCTTAACACAGATTGGCCGGCTTCGACTTCGCCCTCCAGCTGCTCATAAACAGATTGGATATTTTCGTCTATGAGCTGCAGGATTGCGGATGCTTCATCAATATCCAGCTCACTCATCAAGACATGTTCCGCCCGCTTCAGTTGATTTGACAGATTTTCTAATTCCTTATCAAGCTGGATATGCTCAAGCTTATACCCTTTCTCTTTCATTTCGCGATAGCCGTCCTTGAGCTTTGCAATCTGTCCTGGCACCGTCTGTTTGCAGTCAGCTAGCAGCTTCGGCACGTCATCTATGTATGACTGAAGCCGTTCAAGATTGCGGTCCTGCTCAAGCAGCACTTTTCGTGCAGTAATATAGTTTCCGCCTTCTGTTTCTTCTTCAAATTGTTTGATTCCGCTCCAAATTTCGTCAAGATCCTTTTCAAGGCTTTCATAAAGCTCCCCGTAAAGGTGGCTGTAAGCCAGCAGGTTTTTTCGCGATTTTGAATAACGTTCCCTCACCTGTTCAATCTCTTCACGGCTCTTTTCCTCACTTGTAACGAGGTCGCTGATTTCGCGAAGAATCTTTTCAATGCTCGATTCCGCCGCAGTCAGCAGGTCGTCGATATGAACGAGCACTTGATTGGCCTTTTTAAAACGGTATTTGTCTGCATTTTCCTCGGCATCATAAAGGAGCTCTTCAACTTTCGGCATGTGGGCTGTGACAATCTCATCCCATTCTTCACGCCACTTCTCAAAGAACTCTTCTGTCTGACCCGTCATTTTCAAATGTTTAATTTTGGACATTTCTTCCACAATCGACCGGTTTAGAATTTCAATCTTCCACGATTCCAGCCGGTCAATTTCGGCGTAGATTTTTTTCCTGAAAAAGTAGCCTGCCGCAAACAGCGCAAGCAGTACAATTAATAATCCAATGACAAACTCCATAATGAGCCCCCTTGCTGTTAACCTTAATCTGTCAGGGTGTTTTATTTATTCAGAAAGATTTCAGGATATGTATTGAGAAAAACTGTCGTTTTCATTGTTATTATGATACCATGTAACCAACATTTTTTGACCAGAAATCAAAAACTTTTTGTGCAAAATCGGCAGGATTTGACTATTTTTTCATGGGGTGACGCCAATGCAAAAGCGAGACGGACATATTCACACACCATTTTGCCCTCACGGCTCAAATGACACACTCAGACAATATGCAGAAGAAGCCATAAAAAAAGGCTTTGATTCGATTACTTTTACCGAACACGCCCCATTGCCGCCCTCTTTTACTGATCCGACACCGCTGAAAGACAGCGCGATGGCACAAGCCTCTCTGGAGCGCTATATCAATGAAATTTCCGGATTAAAAAAAGAATATCGCGGACAGCTTACCATACAGACGGGGCTTGAGGTCGATTATATTGCTGAATTTGAAGACGAAATCAAATTATTTCTGGACACATACGGTCCATACTTAGATGACAGCATCTTATCCGTTCATTTTTTGCGCGCGGGTTCTTCCTATCTGTGCCTTGATTATGATGAGCATACCTTTAAGGAGCTGATTTCAGCCTGCGGGAGCATTGAAGCTGTATATGAACAGTATTACCGCAGCATCTATTCTTCCATTGTAGCATCTCTCGGCTCTTATAAGCCAAAAAGAGTCGGTCATATCACACTTATTCAAAAATTCATCAAGCTGTTTCCATACAGCATGTCTGAACATATTCGCGAATTCGTTTCTCAGTGCCTGAGTGCCATTAAAGAAAACGGAATGGAGCTCGACTTCAATACTTCCGGCTTAAGAAAAATGTACGCTGGCGGCATTTATATCGAGGATTGGATGCTGAATGAAGCGAAGCAAAAGAAAATCCCGCTTGTGTTTGGGTCTGATGCCCATCAAGCGGGAGATGTCGGATACGCATATGAGACGTTTTTGGAGCGGTGCTAATTGATAAGCGCCACGTCTCCTGTCCGGAAGACGCTCCTGATCCAAATTTTGATTTCTTCAAAATACATTTTATAAAAATACGGCTCATGCGGCTGCATGTAGAGTACTTCTGAAATATATTGAGGCTGGAGATATGGCATCATTAAGAGAGATTTTAATTGGAGAATAAAATGGGGCAGCGGCAGCGTTAAATGTTCACGCTGTTTTTCTCCTTCCTCAATGATAAGCTGGAAGATATACTTTTCCTTCATTAGATATGTCGACATAATTTCCCTGATTAACGTGGAGTCAATCGTGACTTCCCGGTAGACAAAACGAGTTAATTGACGATGATTATGCTGATAGGATAAAATATCGAAAACCAATTGGAGAAGCTGTTCCTGCGTGCTTTGAGAAGAGATATTGCCTGCCGCTGTTTCAAGCGTTTTGCTGTAGCCTTCGTAAAACTCTGAAACTAAGTGTTCCATCAAACCTCCTTTACCTTTAAAATAGTAGGAGATGTGCGCAACATTTACATCAGCTGACTTGGCGATTTCACGGACAGACGTGCCAGAAAATCCTTTTTGGTTAAAGAGCATGACAGCAGATTCAATAATTTTGTCTTTGGTGCTTACTTTCATACGGCTCACTCCTTCCTCTTGATTACTATTCAAGCAGAAGGCCACTGTTCCTGTAAGAACTTATCGACAAATGCCGGCAGAAAAGCCGGAATTTTGTTTTATATTATAGTAAAAGTGAGGGTTTTCCATGTTCCATGTCGAAAAACAATCTGGAGATAAAGAAAAAGACTATAAGCTTCTGCTAAAACAGCTCGAAGCCATGACCGAAGACGAAACAGATCAAATTGCAAACTATGCAAATGCCTCAGCGCTTCTGTATCATTCTTTGCCTGAAGTCAACTGGGCGGGTTTCTATTTTGCCAAAGAAGAGGATGGGCAGCTTGTGTTAGGGCCGTTCCAAGGTCTGCCGGCATGTGTTCGGATTCCTTTCGGCAGAGGCGTTTGCGGCACAGCGTATGCAAACGGAAAAGTGGAGCGTGTTGAGGATGTAAACGCGTTTCCGGGACATATCGCCTGCGATGCAGCGTCTCAATCAGAAATTGTGCTTCCGATTCATGTAGGCGGAAAAGTTGTCGGTGTTTTGGACATCGACAGCCCAGTGAAAAACCGTTTCGACGAAATTGATGAAAAATATCTATCACAATTTGCCGAAACGCTTGAAAAAGCGTTAGCACAGTAATATAAAAGCCCAAAACTGATATTGTTTTGGGCTTTTTTTATTTTATTGATTCGTGAATCATCAAGCGGTTTTTCCCGCTTCGTTTTGCGCTGTAGAGCGCTTCATCAGCCTCATGCACAAGCTCTTTCAGAGACTTTCTTGTTTCTGCCGTCCAGCAGGAGATACCGCATGAAATGGTCACCTCGGGTTTCGTGTTTTTTCTGACCGCATAAACCAATCGCTCAGTAATCCGTTTACCCACCGCAACCGATACATTCGGCAAATAAATGGCCAGCTCTTCGCCTCCCCAGCGGGCGCCTACATCATGCTTGCGGATGTTGCATTTAATCACCGAAGCGACTTGAATTAAAATCTCGTCCCCAGTCTGATGACCGTACGTATCATTTACATTCTTAAAATTATCAATATCAACAAGAATAAAGACACCCTTTGGGTGGATTTTCATGCTATATTGAATTTTTTCATCTAAGTACACCCTTGAATACAGTTCAGTCAGCTGATCTGTTTTCACGAGATGCTCAAGGCGGTCGCGGAGCATTGAGTTGGTTACAGCCAATGTTGTGTGATGAATCAGCGCTTGAAACAGTTTGTACATTTCAAATGTAAAAGCGTACAGTTCCTGCTTCAATAAAACTGCAAAGCCTAACAGCCTGTCATTCTCAATCATCGGAGCGGCCATCAGCGAGCCGTAGCCGGCCTTTCCAAAAACAGACTGGCCATTTCCGATGAAAACCCCTTTTTCACCTTCATACAGCTTTTCTTTCAACTCATGATAAAAATCAGATGGCTTCTCTTCTTTAAAAAACGCTGTGCTTCCGGGGAGCAATGTTAGCTTTTCAAAATGGTCTATATGAAAAAACCCCACTTCTTCAGCCTGAAACGATTCTGCCATTCTTACAGCCAGATCATTCATCGTATCGGGCAGTGTCAGCCGCTGATTCAGGCGGCGTGTCGTTTCATTGATCAATTCCAAATTCGAGATGCTTGCTTTGGATTGTTCATAGAGCTGGGCATTTTCAAACGCTTTTCCCGCAGCGTTTGCTATCAGCGACATTTCATCAAGGTAGACGTCAGTAATAAAACTGCCGCCCGTTCCTTCAGCCATCAACACCCCGTACGTTCCCTGCTGTCCTTTAATCGGAATGTAGGCGGCAGATTCATTTTTCCGCAAAGTATCCCCGGACAAGTATACTTTGAGAGCAAAGGAATCGGATTTTTCCCCTTCCATATACAGCTCTTTTGCGGGAACACCTAAACATTGATCTTGGTCGTGCGAAATAAACAATGAAAACTCAAAAAGAGAAAACGTGCGTGTCAAGCTTTCTAAAAGCTGCTTCAGCACCTCTGTCTGATCAAGCAGTGAATGGAACAGCTCTGTCATTTTGTATATCTTTTTTTGATAGATCGTTTTGATATAGAGTCTTTCCTGTTTCATTGACTGGTTTAAAAATGAAGCAACCACGTCCGGAAGCCCTTCAGGAATCTCTCCATCCTGCCTGCATGTAAGATGAAAGCGTCTGCCGGAGCCGTCCTCAATCATATAAAATGAAGCGTTTATTTTCGAAGCGGAAAAACGTAATTCTTCATCTGCCAGGTTTGCAGCAGAGTCAGATGGTGACGGTGTAAGCGAAACACAAAGGGATGAAAAATAGGTTTGAATAGCCGAAGTCAGCCATAGTAATGAATCGGTGAATGAGACTTTTTCAGATTTGGTTAGCAAAAAATCGAGCATATGATAATGAAAGGCGGATAATTGTTCTTTTGTTTGTTCTACCATGTTTTTATCACCTAAGAGTTTACCACTAATTTTTGTTTATTATATCATAAACGTCAAAGCAACAATGGAGGAATGGTTGACTTCAAAACAAATAAATTATATAATGACCTTTGTGTGAAATATTGCAGCCTTTTTGTTCAGCTTCTATGTTTTCATTTTGTTCCTTATCCATAAGGTGTATCGTGTAACTCTCTGCTGCTGGAGCGAGGATACATGAAAACAAAATGTACATGGTCGAATAGAGCAGACGGTTTTTATTTTCCACAAAAATAAAACCAAAGGAGGAGTCACATTATGGCTCGCTATACAGGTCCATCTTGGAAACTGTCCCGCCGTCTAGGAATCTCTCTTAGCGGTACAGGAAAAGAATTAGAAAAACGCCCTTACGCTCCAGGTCCACACGGTCCAGGACAACGTAAAAAATTATCAGAATATGGTTTGCAATTGCAAGAAAAGCAAAAGCTTCGTCACATGTACGGTGTAAACGAACGCCAATTCCGCACTTTGTTTGACAAAGCTGGCAAACTAGCTGGTAAACACGGTGAAAACTTCATGATTCTTTTAGATTCTCGTCTTGATAACGTTGTGTACAAGCTAGGTTTAGCACGTACTCGCCGTCAAGCTCGCCAATTGGTTAACCACGGTCACATTCTTGTAGACGGAAGCCGCGTTGACATCCCGTCTTACCAAGTAAAACCTGGTCAAACAATCGGTGTTCGCGAAAAATCAAGAAACCTTTCTATCATCAAAGAATCTGTTGAAGTGAACAACTTCGTTCCTGAATACCTTACTTTTGATGCTGAAAAGCTTGAAGGTACTTTCACTCGTCTTCCTGAGCGTTCTGAACTTGCTCCGGAAATTAACGAAGCGCTTATCGTTGAGTTCTACTCTCGTTAATCGTTTTAAAAACCCCTGCCGCTATGCGGTCGGGGTTTTTTTATCGTCTGTTTCGTCATTTGCCTCTTGCTGGCCAACACTATCTCGCGCCTGCTGCTCCCAATAATCCCGCTGAAGCCTTTCTTTTGCAATCGTAAACATGAGATTCACGGTGAGCGCTCCTTTCTGTTAAAAGGTGGTGATTGATCGTGTTTGCCCTATCTAATATACTCTTTTCCTGTCATTCCTATGCGCTAAACAAAAAAAGATCCTTTACCCTAGCGGCAAAGGATCTTTTTTTGTTTATTTATACGTCACAAGGAAGTATTTTTTCTTCCCGCGGCGCAGGACCGTAAATTGGCCTTCGATGCGGTCTTCATCCGATAAGATATAATTCAATTCCGTCTGGCGTTCACCGTTAATATAAACAGCTCCGTTTTGGATGTCTTCACGGGCCTGGCGTTTAGATGGAGATAATGTAGATTGCACCAATACATCTACAAGTGAAAGCTCTTGGCTGCTGTCAGCTTCCATAGATGGAACATCTTTAAAGCCGACTTTAACGTCTTGGGCGGAAAGCTCTTTAATATTGCCGCTGAACAACGCTTGGGAGATGTTGATAGCTTGCTCCAGCGCATCACGTCCATGAACGAGCGCTGTCACTTCTTCTGCCAGGCGTTTTTGCGCTTCACGCTTTTCAGGCGCCGTTTCTGTTTTTTCAGCGTATGCTTCAATTTCTTCTTTTGATAGGAACGTAAAGTATTTTAAGTATTTGACAACGTCACGGTCATCTGTGTTGATCCAGAATTGATAGAATTCATACGGCGATGTTTTTTCCTTATCAAGCCAGATAGCGCCGCCTTCCGTTTTTCCGAACTTCGTGCCGTCTGCTTTTGTGACAAGCGGAATCGTAAGGCCAAACGCTTTTGCTCCTTCTTCTTCTGATTTTCTGATCAGTTCAAGACCCGCTGTGATGTTTCCCCACTGATCGCTTCCGCCGATTTGCAGCTTACAGTTTTTATCTCTGTACAGATTTAAAAAATCATAAGATTGAAGAATCATGTAGCTGAATTCCGTGTATGAAATGCCGGATTCAATTCTTGAGCTGACCGTGTCTTTTGCCAGCATGTAATTGATGCCGAAGTTTTTACCGACATCACGAAGGAAGTCGATCACATTCATTTTGCCGATCCAGTCAAAGTTGTTCGCAATGACAGCAGGATTTTCTGCTGCGTCGAAATCTAAAAATCTGGACAGCTGGTTTTTAATTTTTTGGGACCATTCGGATACGATGTCAGCAGTGTTTAATGTACGCTCCGCTTTTTTTCCGCTCGGATCGCCAATGAGGCCCGTCGCGCCGCCCACAAGCGCAATTGGATGATGCCCCGCAAGCTGGAAACGGCGAAGTGTTAAAATAGGCAGCAGGTGTCCGATATGCAAGCTGTCTGCTGTCGGGTCAAAGCCTGAGTACAGGCGGATTTTTTCTTCATTCAGCTGTTTATTTAATCCTTCTTCATCCGTCATTTGCTGAATCAATCCGCGGAAGGATAAGTCTTCAAGTAAGTTTGTCATAAGATAAAGCTCCTTTTTTGATTAAAATAAAAAACGCCCCTTCGTTTACACGAAGGGACGATTGATTATCGCGGTACCACCCTACTAATAAGAGAATGCAAAACATTCGTCTTATCACTTTGCCTGATAACGGATCAGGTCCGTTCTTTCACTACTGAAAGCCTGGCCGGCTTTGTTTGCAAAAGCGGTTCATGAGTGTATTCGATATATCCGTCTGTGCTGATTTTCACCGGCCATCAGCTCTCTGGAACGTAAGGATATTCTACTTGTCTCAATCTTTACCTTTTCATATGAAGCTATATCATTTTTAACATAAATAAAATCCCGTGTCAACGTCGCCTTTTAATCCTCCATCGTTGACAGATCTCCAGCCGGCAGATTGAGCTCCCACGCCTTCAGCACACGTCTCATGATCTTTCCGCTCCGGGTTTTTGGAAGCTTATCTTTAAATTCAATTTCACGCGGTGCCGCATGGGCTGCAAGACCCTGCTTTACAAATAGACGGATCTCTTCTTTCAGTTTATCAGACGGCTCAAATCCTTCTCGGAGTGCGATAAAGGCTTTAATGATTTCTCCCCGTACCGGATCAGGCTTTCCGATTACGCCTGCTTCTGCAATGGCCGGGTGCTCGACAAGTTTGCTTTCCACTTCAAATGGGCCGACGCGCTCACCGGACGTCATAATGACGTCATCGACTCTGCCCTGGAACCAAAAATATCCCTCATCATCCATGTAAGCAGAATCCCCAGAGACATACCAGCCACCCGGCATGAAATACGATTCATACTTTTCAGGGTTATTCCAAATGGTATGCATCATGGAAGGCCAGCCCTTTTTAATGGCGAGATTGCCCATTCTGTACGGCGGAAGCTCGTTGCCCTGATTGTCAACGATTGCTGCCTCCACACCGGGAATCGGCTTACCCATTGAGCCCGGTTTAATATCCATGCAAGGATAGTTGCAGATGAGCTGACTGCCCGTTTCTGTCATCCACCATGTATCATGGATTCGTTTGTTAAAGACTTTATGCCCCCATCTGATGACTTCTGGATTTAACGGTTCACCGACACTGAGCACATGCCGGAGTGAGGTTAGATCATATTTCGCAGCCATCTCATCTCCCGCTCCCATCAGCATTCGAAACGCGGTCGGCGCGCTGTACCAGACATTGACGCCAAGCTTTTCAATCGTTCCATACCAGCTTTCCGGGCTGAAACGGCCGCCGACGATGACATTTGTCGCTCCGTTCAGCCACGGTGCAAAAATGCCGTATACCGTACCTGTCACCCAGCCCGGGTCAGCTGTGCACCAGTAAATGTCTTCTTCCTTTAAATCAAGAACCCACTTCCCTGTCTGATATTGCTGAATCATCGCTTCATGGACATGAAGCACACCCTTTGGCGTTCCAGTAGAACCAGATGTATAGTGAAGCAGATAGCCGTCTTTTTTGTCCATCCATTCGACATCCAGTCTTGTGCTTTCCTGCTCAGCTGCTTCATCATAACTGATGATGTTTGTGCCGCTCTCAGCCTCTCCGCCGACTACGAATATATGCTGTAAATGAGGCAGTTTGTCAGCCGGTATTCTCTCCAGCAGCTCAGGCGTTGTGACAATAACCTTCGCTTCGCTGTTTTCAAGCCGGTCCTTCACCGCCCCCTCCATAAATGCTTCGAACAGCGGCCCAGCGATGGCGCCAATTTTGATGGCGCCAAGCATAATAAAATAAAGCTCGGGTGATCTCGGCATAAAAATAAAAACGCGGTCCCCTTTTTCCACATTTCCATACCGTCTCAGCACATTCCCGGCTCTGTTTGATTCTTCCTTCATTTCTTTAAAAGTGTATTTTTCATCCCGATTTGCGTCTTTATAATAAAGCGCTACTTTGTTTTTTCGAAACGATTCGGCATGGCGGTCAATCGCTTCATACGCCGCATTCAGTTTCCCTGTCTCATGCCAGGAGAAATGTTTCTCTGCCTCGGCCCAATCAAAATGTCGGTACGTTTCTTCATAATTTTTTAAATGATGATCCCCTTCCACTGCTGGTAACGCTTTCAAATTCATGCCCAAACATCCCCCTTTGCTGAAGTTGTCACATTTATTATAGTATATATTCATATTCTTCTCAATTTTTAAAATATAAACCATGTTGAAAACGCTTTATAATTTGTTATTCTTAAAGAAGGCATGTATTTTTATAAGAATTGATGGGACGGTGGATCAGTGGAACATCATAAAACATACCATTCAGCAAACATCAAAACAGCAACCGGCTCCTTACTGATAGAAGGGCCTGTCTCTCCAGAGGATTTGGCAGGTTACGAGTTTCATAACGATTTAACCGCATTTCGCCCGCCCCGTGAGCAGCAGGAAGCGCTAGTCGACATTGCCGGCCTTCCCGAAGGGCGCATTATCATTGCCAGAGACGGCCGAACGATTATCGGCTATGTGACGTATTTATATCCTGACCCGCTCGAAAGATGGTCTGAAGGAAATATGGAGGATTTGCTTGAGCTCGGGGCCATTGAGGTGGCGCCGGCCTATCGGGGATGTTCTGTCGGAAAGACGCTTCTAACCGTCAGCATGATGGATGAGCAAATGGAAAACTACATCGTAATGACGACGGAATATTACTGGCATTGGGATTTAAAAGGGATGAAAAAAGATGTGTGGGAATACAGAAAGCTCATGGAGAAGATGATGAATGCAGGCGGATTGGTCTGGTTTGCGACGGATGAGCCTGAGATCAGCTCCCACCCTGCAAACTGCCTGATGGCACGCATCGGAAAAAACGTCAGCCAAGAATCAATTGAACAATTTGACAGGCTCCGTTTTTATCATCGTTTTATGTATTAACTGACACTGACAAAGGGGAAAAAATAATGATTGTTGAACAAATCATGAAAAGGGATGTCATTACATTAACGAAGACGGATACGCTTGAAACAGCAATATGCAAACTGAAGGAATTCCATATCAGGCATCTGCCTGTCGTAGATGAAGACTGCCATGTGATTGGCATGATTACAGACAGAGACATGAAACAGGCCAGCCCGAGTATTTTTGAAGAAAGCAAACGAAGCCGATTTCTCACACGAAGCGTAGATTCTATTATGAAAAAAGATGTCGTCTGCGCCCACCCGCTTGATTTTGTCGAAGAAATATCTGCTGTTTTCTACGAGCATGGCATCGGCTGCCTTCCAGTGGTGCAGCATCAAAAATTAATAGGCATTTTGACGAAAACGGATTTATTGCGGACATTTGTCAAATTGACAGGCGCTGACCAGCCGGGATCGCAAATTGAAATAAAAGTAAACGATATCACCAAAAGCCTCACGGAAATCAGCAGCCTTTGCCAA
This sequence comes from Bacillus rugosus, assembly GCF_023238245.1. NCBI lineage: Bacteria > Bacillati > Bacillota > Bacilli > Caryophanales > Bacillaceae > Bacillus > Bacillus rugosus. The sequence continues at coordinate 2,917,141 of NZ_CP096590.1, forward strand.
GACCTCCAAGTAAAAATATTAAGCGTGCTTGTCTATCCGCATGACGATCCCGGTGTAAAAGTGCTTGTCTTCCGTGTAAAAACGATGAATCCGCTGCCGTTTTTGCAGGAATTACAAAGAAATGGACACCACGTCGTCTGGCCGTCAGAGCAAAGGGATCTGCTATGAGAGACAGTGTATTTATCTATTCTCCATCGTATCAAACCTATATGTTTCATCAGGAACATCCCTTTAATCAGCAGCGGGTTCTGTTAACATACGATTTACTCAAGACGATCAATGCCTTTGATGATGGAGACATTGTCAGACCCAGACTCGCGGAAGAAGAAGAGCTTGCTCTTGTCCATACGGATGATTACATCCAGGCGGTCAAGCTTGCGGGCGCCGGAAAGCTTCCCGCTGAAGAAGGAGAAAGCTACGGGCTCGGTACAGAAGATACACCCGTCTTTGCCGGCATGCACGAAGCGGCATCACTCTTAGTCGGCGGCACCTTAACGGCCGCAGACTGGGTGATGTCAGGACAAGCCCTGCATGCTGCTAACCTTGGAGGAGGCCTACATCACGGCTTTCGAGGGAGAGCTTCAGGGTTTTGCATATACAACGACAGCGCTGTGGCGATTCAATATATCCAGAAAAAATACAGAGCAAGAGTGCTCTATATTGATACGGACGCCCACCATGGAGACGGTGTGCAATTTACATTTTACGATAACCCTGACGTATGCACGCTGTCCATTCATGAGACAGGAAGGTATTTATTCCCCGGAACCGGCCAGATCCAGGAAAAAGGCAGTGGAAAAGGATATGGCTATTCCTTTAATATCCCGCTTGACGCTTTTACAGAGGATGATTCTTTTCTAGAGGCTTACCAGACAGCAGCTTCCGAAGTCGCTGCTTATTTCCAGCCGGATGTCATTATCAGCCAAAACGGTGCCGATGCCCATTACTATGACCCGCTGACACATTTATCAGCAACAATCAACATATACGAAGAAATCCCCCGGCTTGCACACACTTTAGCGCACCAATATTGCGGAGGAAGATGGATTGCAGTGGGAGGCGGCGGCTATGATATTTGGCGTGTCGTGCCCCGTGCCTGGGCCAGAATATGGCTTGAAATGAAGGGAATTGATCCAGGAAACGATATCCCGCCGGAATGGATCGCTAAATGGCAAAAACAATGCCCCGTCACCCTTCCGTCCAGCTGGAGAGATCCAGCCGATTTATATCCTCCGATTCCCCGCAAGCCAGAAATTACAGAGAAAAATGCGCAAACCGTCAGCAAAGCATTATATGCGATACGATCCGAGCAGCAGCAGAAAACAAAATAAAAACGACCTTTACGAAGAGGTCGTTTTATTTTTTGATGACGATTTCCACACGCCGGTTTTCCTTCATATGTTCGTTTGTCTTGTTATCCTTTACAGGCTTTGTATCCGCATAACCGACAGCGATAAAGCGCTTCGAGGGAAGTTTTTCCTTTGATGTGAAATATTGAATAACACCGCTTGCCCGTGCTGCTGACAGCTCCCAGTTAGACGGGTATCGGTATGTCGAGATGTTTCGGCTGTCTGTATGGCCCTCCACCTGAATGTCATTTGGAATTGTTTGAAGAAGAACGGCAATTTGGTGAAGAAGTGTTTCAGCATTTTTCAGCACCTTTGCCTCACCTGAATCAAACAGCACAGCCTCCTGCAGAACGAGCACGACACCGCGTTCATCCCGTTTGGCTGTCATTTGGGCCTTCAAATGATTGTCTTTTATATATGTATTTACTTTCTTGAGAAGCTGATCCTGCTGATCCTCTTGCTTCTTCGCCTCAGCTGGCGAGGCAGCCTTTTTTTCTATGGACGTTTGGTCCGGCTGAAGCCCGCCGCCTTCCTTTTGGATCGAATCGACTGCCGCTTTAAATTTTTGCAGATCGATTTGGGACATGGAAAAAAGTAAAATAAAGAACACAAGGATCAAGGTGATCAAATCTGAAAAGGTGACCATCCAGTTGGATGATGATTGGCTGTTTTTCCCGCTTCGATTCCTTCTGTCAAAACGTTCTCTTCTAAGCTTCATGTACAGATCCCTTTTTTGTTTTTACTTGATTTGGCTGCTTCCGCCATTCTTCCCGGGAGCTGAAAACGACGAGCTGGCTTTCGAGATTACGAGGATTTTTTCCGGATTGGATTCCGATAATGCCTTCCACCATTACCTGCTTGATGAAGATTTCACTTTCTGTTTTTTCTTCGAGCTTAGCAGCAATCGGGTTGAAGACCATGTTTGCCAGCAATGAACCGTATAAGGTAGTCAGAAGCGCAACGGCCATATTCGGTCCAAGCATATGCGGATCATTTAAGTTTTTGAGCATCAGCACGAGCCCGACGAGTGTTCCGATCATTCCCCATGCCGGAGCAAATTCTCCCGCTTTTTCAAAAACACGCCGTCCTTTGCGGTGCCGTTCCTCCATTGCTGCGATTTCTGAATCCATGACAAGCCGAATCGTTTCTTCATCCCAGCCGTCAATTGCTAAAAGCAGCCCTTTTTTCAAGAATGGATCTTTGATTTCCCGAGCCTGATCATCCAATGATAAAAGCCCGTGTTTACGCGCGTGATCGGAAAGAGAGACAAAGGTTTTCACAAGATCTTTCACATTGTCTTCCTGGCGGATAAATGCCTGCTTTAATACAAATGGCGCTTTTTTCAGCTCTCTCGGCGGAAAACTGATAAAAACAGCGGCGCAAAGTCCCCCTGTTACGATGAAGAAAGAGGTCAGATCAAGAAAAGAGCGGAAACCGCTTACTCCCGACCCCGAAATAATTCCGATAACAATAATAATTGTTCCTAACACAAAACCAACAGGTGTAAGATAATCAAAACGTTTCATCATTTCTCCCCATGAAAAAAGCAAGAATTCACCTTAGAGGTGAAGCTTGCTCTCTTGTTTTTCTTATGACTTGGTTGACTTTCTTAGTTCTATACGGTGCGGCAGTTCGACGATATGCTCTTCAACCGGCTCTTTATTCATGAGCTTCGTCAGCAGTCTCATCGCAACGGCGCCAATATCATATGTCGGCTGAACAACTGTTGAAAGCTGCGGACGAACCATGAGGCTTAATCTCGTATTATCAAAGCCGATAATCTCAAGATCCTCAGGAATGGATAAGCCTTGATCCTGAGCCGCATGGATAATGCCAAGAGCCATTTCATCAGTTGCAGAAAGAATGGCTGTCGGTTTTTTGTCCAGGCTCATCAAATGCTGCAGCGCTTCAAGTCCGGAATCATATGTGTAATCCCCTTCAGCGACAAATTGTTCATTAAACGGAAGATTCGCTTCTTCAAGCGCGCGTTTGTAGCCTTGCAGTTTTTTCGAGCGGTTGATCGGTTCTGTCATTGGTCCGGAAACGAATGCGATATCTGTATGTCCTTTATCAACCAAAAGCTTCACTGCATCATAAATCGCCTGTTCGTAATCGATTGCGACTGACGGTGTTTCCTCCTGCTCTTCTACAGAAGCGGCAAGTACAATCGGCACTGGTGAACGCTTAAATTCCGCAACATGCTCGTCTGTAATGTTTCCGCCCATAAACACGATGCCATCCACTTGTTTGCCGAGCATTGTGTTTAACAGGTGAAGCTCTTTCTCCATGTTTTGGTCAGAGTTGCTTAAAATAATATTGTATTTATACATTGTCGCGATATCTTCAATTCCGCGCGCAAGCTCTGAATAGAAAATGCTTGAGATATCGGGAATGATGACACCTACAGTTGTTGTTTTTTTGCTCGCCAAGCCTCTTGCCACCGCGTTTGGACGGTAGCCGAGACGGTCAATAGCTTCCAAGACTTTTTTCCGCGTTGTCGGTTTTACATTCGGGTTGCCGTTCACGACACGGGAAACAGTTGCCATGCTTACATTAGCTTCTCTCGCTACATCGTAGATCGTAATATTGCTCATCCTAAAACCACTCCTTTTACTGGATACACTTATCCTTATCTATAGCATAAACACTTTATGTAGAGAAATGTCATAATGTCCGAATTTATGTCGTTTATGATTTGTAAGCGTAAGTCAGTAGTGTACATTATTTTTCATTATTCATCAAATTTATATACTTCTCATGAAATTATACACGTTTTTATAGATGATGAAAACGTATACTTGGATTTTATAACTAATTAAACGAGAAAGCATAAAAAAAAGCCGCAGACGCGGCCTTTTGTATTGTTCAATTAAGCGTTGACTTTCACCATAGGTTTCAGTTCATTCAGCCATTTTTCGAATTCAGGAATCGCCATTTGCTGAGCAGAGTCAGAAAGTGCGACTGACGGATCAGGGTGAACCTCAGCCATTACGCCGTCTGCACCGATTGCTAAAGCGGCTTTAGCTGTCGGAAGCAAGAGGTCGCGGCGGCCGGTTGAATGCGTAACATCAACAAAAACAGGCAAATGCGTTTCTTGTTTCAAAATCGGTACAGCAGAAATATCCAGTGTGTTTCTCGTTGCTGTTTCGTATGTTCTGATACCGCGCTCACAAAGGATAATTTGGTCATTTCCTTGTGACATAATGTATTCAGCGGCATTGATGAATTCAGAGATCGTTGCAGCAAGTCCGCGCTTCAGAAGCACTGGCTTTTTCACTGCGCCGGCCGCTTTCAGCAACTCGAAGTTTTGCATGTTGCGCGCTCCGATTTGAATGACATCAATGTAGTCCAGCGCTTCTTCGATATGAGCCGGAGTTACAATTTCACTGATCACTGCCAGATCAAATTCGTCCGCTACACGTTTTAAGATTTGAAGGCCTTCAACACCAAGCCCTTGGAAATCGTATGGGCTCGTACGAGGCTTAAAGGCTCCTCCGCGCAAAATTTTAATTCCTTGTTTTTTCGCAGCTGCAGCCACTTCAGCCACCTGCTCGTAGCTCTCTACTGCACATGGGCCGACAATGAATCTTTGCTGGCCGTCTCCGATTTTTTCACCTTTGATATCTACAATTGTATCTTCAGGTTTTTTCTTACGGGAGACAAGCAGCGCTTTGCTGTGATCTTCTTCCTGAAGCTCTAAACCGGCTTTGAATATCTCTTTAAAAATGTGCTGGATGGTAGAATTTTCGAACGGCCCGTCATTGTTTTCAATGATATTGTTTAACATTGTGCGTTCTCTGACAGGATCAAATCGGTTGACACCCTGTGCTTCCTTCGCTTTACCGATCTCTTTTACAACATTTCCGCGTTCGTTGATTAATTTTAAAATTTGTAGGTTTAATTCGTCTGCTTTCTGCCTTAAAAGCTCCAATTCTGTGTTGCTCATTATTTTCATCCTTTCCCTGCACATTCATTTTTTTATTTTGTAGTTATCATGCATCTTACTATAAGTAATTCCAAATGGAAATACTGAAATACAAAAAATTTTATAAAAACGCTACTTTATTACCCAAACGCTTTTAAGTGATAAAGTAATCTATGAAGCTATCCTACATGATGTGAGGGCAATGTTCAAGGGTTTTTTCAAAAAAAAAAGCGCCAGAAAGTATCCGGACGCTTTTTTCTATGATAAATGCTGCTCAATGGCCGCTTCTGTAATTTGTGAATGTGAGGTATGCCATTTCACTTCACCGTTTTGGATGACGAAAACCTGAGGGCTTTCGTGCTTTATGCTGTATGTTTCTGCGATGAAATTTGACAGCGGCCGTGCTTCTTGTACTTGCAGATAGTAAGCCGGCACATCCTCATGCTGATTTGCAAAGGCATTAAACTCATGAAATGCTGCCTGGCTGATCGGGCATGTAGTACTGTGTTTAAAGAAGACGAAAGTGCCTTCCTGTTCTGCAATGCGTTTAAATTCTTCCTCAGATTGAATAAGTTGTTTTGCCATGATTCAAGATCTTCCTTCCCGGCTCAGCGGTTGATATGCTCAGCCTGCTTTTGTGCATCTTTCAGTTCGTCTTTTACATCTTCTTTCGCTTGAAGGACTTGATCTTTTGTTTCGTCTGCCGCCTGCATCGCTTCTTCTCTCATCTCTTGCATATCAGTTGATGAATCTGTTTTAGCAGATTTGGAACGGTCTCTTAAATCCTTCACCTTGTTCATGATCTGCCCTGACTGATCCGCTACAAGCTGTGTAATGTTGGATGTTTTGTCTTTTGCAATGCTGACATATTGCGTGCCTTTTTCCTTCGCATCTGCTGTCATTTTGTCAGTTTTGTCCCGTAAAGCAACAGCTTGGCTGCCGAGATCGTCGCGAAGTTCTTTGCCTGATTTAGGCGCTAGGAAAAGAGCGGTAGTGGCACCGATGATTCCCCCGATTAAAGTTCCGATTAAAAAATCTTTACTATTAATTCCATCTTTACTCATCATTATTCCTCCTCATAGTGTTTTTTTCTCTTACAGGGTTGATTTTTTCTTTTGCTTCCATTTCTCCCACATTTCCATTGCTGCTTGGCCCCATGTGACAACTTGATTGATCTTGTCTTGATTTTCTCTTACTGATGCCGATACAGACCCTGCCGCCTGTTTCATGGATGTATTGAACTGCTGTACAGAAGTTCCCACCCCTTGAACAGCATGAACGACCGTGTTCAGCTTTTCTGATTTTTCCTGAATATCTTCAGCCAGGCGGTTGGTCTTATGTAAAAGCTCGGCTGTTTCAGTTGTAATGCCTTTCATTTGTCCCTCCAGCCCCTCGAGAGTGGATGCGACGTGTTTTAGTGTCAGCTGCAGTGACTTCAATGTTTTAGACAAGTAGATCACTAATACCAGAAATGCGACTGCGATCAGTGCAACGCTTAAATAAAGAATAATAATCATCTCAAACCTCCTTGCTGCAGGATATACTGCTGTTTACCCGTTTTCTTCAATCATAAACATGTGTACTGGGCTGTATACATATTATTCTCCACTATGTAGGAAAATCCTTTAACAAGCTTTTCCATCAGATAAATAAAAAGCAGTGAGATCACTGCTTTTTTATTATGCCATAACGTTTTCGTAGGCTCTCATATATTTTTGGATATCTCCTGCTCCCATAAAGATGAGAACGGCTTTTTCATGAGCTTTTAAAACAGATGTATCATCTTCTTCAATCAGCTTAGCGTTATGAATTTTTCCTTGCAGGTCGCCGATTGTCAGCTTTCCTGCATTCTCCCGGGCTGAGCCGAAAATATCGCATAAATACACACAGTCAGCCCCGCTCAGGCTTTCTGCGAATTCGTCAAGGAATTGCTGCGTCCGCGTAAATGTATGAGGCTGAAATACCGCGACGATTTCACGATCAGGGTATTTCTGTCTTGCCGCCTCAATCGTCACTTTTATTTCTGTCGGGTGATGAGCGTAATCATCTATCAGCACTTGATCCCCGAGCTGCTTCTCATTGAATCTGCGTTTGACGCCGCCGAATGATTTGAGGGCATGCTTAATGATGCTGGAATCAATTTCTTCATAATGGCATAACGCGATGACCGCCAATGAGTTTAATACATTGTGGTGGCCGTACGCAGGAATATAAAACGTATCATAGAATGTATTGCGGACAAATACATCGAAAGTTGTCCCTTCCGTGCTTTTTACGATGTTTCTGGCTTGAAAATCATTTTCTTCCCCCGTGCCGTAATACACAACCGGGACGTTCGCATGGATTTTCGGCAGGTGCTCATCGTCTCCGCAGGCAATAATCCCTTTGTTGACTTGAAGAGCCATCTCTTGGAATGCATCAAACACATCGTCAATGCTTGAGAAGTAATCAGGATGGTCAAAATCAATATTCGTCATGATTGCGTAGTCTGGCTGATAGCTTAAGAAATGGCGGCGGTATTCGCACGCTTCAAACACAAAGTATTCACTGTTTTCATTTCCCTGGCCTGTTCCGTCCCCGATTAAGAAAGACGTCGGTTTTGCGTTTTGGATCACGTGAGCCAGCAGACCCGTAGTCGACGTTTTGCCGTGTGCGCCCGTAACAGCAACACTAGTGAATTTTTTCATGTAGTCGCCTAAAAACTTATGATAACGTATCACCGGAATTCCGTCAGACACGGCTTTTTCAATTTCAGGATGCGTGTCTGGGAATGCGTTTCCGGCGATGACTGTCATGCCGGGTTTGATATTATCCGCGCTAAATGGAAGAATCGTAATATTTCTTTTTTCAAGCGCTGTTTGCGTAAAAATAAATTTTTCGATATCCGATCCTTGGACAGTATATCCATTATCATGAAGTATTTGGGCAAGCGGACTCATACCGGTCCCTTTTATTCCAACAAAATGATAAACAGTCATAATTGTACCTCCAACAAACGTCTATCTGTTCCCCAGTATATGACGCTCATTTCAATTTGCGACCGCGGCGGCTGAAAAGCCGCACTTAGCGGCGTATTTTATATGTTTTGTTATGTTCAGTATCCGGTTATTTCTTTCCGTTTAAACCTAGATATCAAGATTAATCTATGCACATCTGCTGTAAAGCGGCATAGCTGTTAAATGCTCTAAACACTATCATACCATGTTTAGTGTGAAAATGAACCTATATTATTCTTTTATTAAATCACTTGCTGTGATCAGCACCTCACGAGGCTTGCTTCCTTTTGCCTCAGAGATCATGCCTTCCGCTTCCATCATATCGATCAGCCTTGCCGCGCGATTGTACCCGATTCTGAACCTTCTTTGCAGACTTGAAGTACTCGCGCTGTTTTGCTCAACAACAAATTCACACGCTTCGTAAAACAGTTCATCCTCTTCTTTCAGGGCTGACCCCTGTCTTACAAGCTCTTCTTGTTCAAATAAATAGGTTGGCGGCATTTGTTTTCTGACGTGGGAAACAACGCGGTCGATTTCGCGGTCCGACACAAAGTTACCTTGCAGGCGGACAGGTTTTCCCGAGCCGTTTTCCAAAAAGAGCATATCCCCTTTTCCGAGAAGCTTTTCTGCACCGGCGATGTCAATGATCGTGCGGGAATCAACTTGGCTTGAGACAGAAAATGCGATTCTCGTCGGGATATTCGCCTTAATTAGACCGGTAATGACATCGACCGACGGCCGCTGAGTTGCGACAAGCAGATGAATTCCGCACGCTCTGGCTTTTTGGGCGATCCGGGCAATGCTCTCTTCTACATCATTTGGAGCCACCATCATCAAATCAGCAAGCTCATCAATAACCACAACTAAATACGGAAGCTTTTCGCCCGTGTGGTGATCAGCGGTTAATTGATTAAAGCGGTCAATGTCGCGGACACCTGAATGGGCAAACAGCTCATAGCGCCGCTCCATTTCCTCAACAACCCATTTTAAAGCAGCGGTTGCCGCTTTAGCGTCAGTAATGACCGGGCTGACAAGATGAGGAATTTTGTTGTAAGGGGCCAGCTCTACCATTTTCGGATCAATCAGCAGCACCTTTACCTCACTCGGATCGGCTTTATAAAGCAGGCTGACTAATATTGTATTGATGCACACGCTTTTTCCCGAGCCCGTAGCACCGGCAATCAATCCATGCGGCATTTTCTTTAAGTCGATAACGACTGGATTTCCTGAGATATCCAATCCCAGCGCAGCCGTGAGCGGTGACTTGCTTGTCCTGAAAGCTGAGCTGCGAATCATCTGGCGCAAATCAACCACCTTGCTCGAGCGGTTCGGCACTTCAATTCCGATTGTGTTTTTCCCAGGAATCGGCGCTTCAATCCGAATATCTCTTGCAGACAGGCTGAGTTTAATATCATCAGATAAATTGGTGATTTTATTCACCTTTACGCCTGGTTCAGGATGCACTTCAAATCTTGTAACAGACGGACCCTGGGTCACATGGACCACATTGGCGCGGACATTGAAATTTTTCAGGGTCAAATCAAGAAGCTGACGCTGTTCTTCGATCCACGCAGTATCGTCCTGAACTTGCGCTGGCGGGACATCAAGCAGTGAGACATTCGGAAACACATAGCTGCCGCGGCGCTCCTCTGCTTTTTGCTGCTTATGCGTATCTCTTTTCAGCATCATGACATTAAAAGGAACGGACGGCCCTTTTTGAGGAGATGCGCTTCGTTCAGCCCGTTTCTCCTGCATGACAGGCCTTTTTTGCGGCTCCTCTATAGCTGGTTGTGTTCCGTTCGCACGCATTTCCTGCGGATTTTCAGGGGCTGCAGCAAACGGTCCGGAATCCCGCTCCAAGCCGTCATTCTCAACCGATTCTGTATGGCTGTCTGGCTGAACATCTATCTTCGCGTCCTCAGTTTCTCCCGGGATGTCGTACTGATTATTTATTATGCTGTCTGATGGCTCTTCTGATTCTTTGGCATCAGTTTCTGCTTGAGTCATAGCCTCAGATGATGAATACTCATGATCTGTAAATAAAGAAGGCTCTTTCTGTTGAATTTCCATTTGCTCTTCTTGAACAGATAGGGTCTCAGAAGCTTCTGCCGAGATTTCGTGATAATTGTTTACAGAGCTGTCTGACGGCTCTTCTGCTACTTCGGCCTCAGATACTGGATTTGTCAGAAATTCAGATACTGTTTGCTCTTCATTTTGTTCACCGCGGAACACAGGCTCTTCTACTTCCTCTGACTGTTGTTCCTTTTGTTCTTCTAGAGTCTCATCCGTTGCAGGCATGATGTCTTCACTGCCTGTAAGGTCTTCTTGTGTCTCAGCCACCGTATCTGCCAGTGTCTCAGGCGCTGTTTGCTCTTCATTTTGTCCTTCAGGGAAGAAAGGCGTCTCTTTTTCCGCCTCAATGCTAGCAGATGGCACTCTCTTGTTTGACCGCTCTTCGGCTGGGCGCTGCGCCAGCGCTTCTTCATGCCCTTCAGCCGTTCCGTTTAAGATGCCAGAAGGCTGTTCTTCGAATTGACTAACCGCTTCTTTTTTGGACTGCGCCGGTATGTCTGGCGCAGGATAGCCGCGTTCACGTTCGATCTCTTCTGACAGTAGAGTGACTTTCTCTTTTACAGATTTGTCCGGTGCCTTCAATGTTTCAGAAGGCTGTTTCGGCACATCCTTTTTGACGGATGGTTTTTGATTGAAACCATATATAGGCGAAGGGATATTTGTCGGTTTAAACGGTTTCTTCGCCGGCTCTGATGTTTGATATGTATGCTGCTCTTTTTCACCTTTGGAACGTTCCCTGTATGGTGCAGCGCTTGGACGAGGCGCGGGTTTCGGTTCGTCCGATGGTGCACCGCGGCGCCTTCTTAAGTCTTGATTTTTGTATCCGTCAGGCACGATCGGAAAACGGAACTTGCCTTTTGGATATTCATAATATATTTTAGGATCTTCCAACCTTTTTAATTGTCCTTCAGGATGATGATGTACTTCTTGTTGCTGCGGCATTTGAGCGGGTTTTGTCTCCCGTTCAGCCTTCTCTTCGCTCTCGCCTAAAAACAAATCAAAAAATTTATGAAGCCAACTCATAATTTATCTCTAACTCCCTTATAGTTTTCTGGGACGGTTTTTAGTATACCATTGCTGGTCGGCCCAGAAAAGATTAAGCTTTCAGCAAAATAAAGCCGCTAAACAAGGGCTTAGCGGCTTTTCACATGATTCGTTTTTTTGGGCGGATTTATGGGAGTCTAAAACTGAAATGCATCTCCCGCTTCATGGTCTCCTTCTAACACCAGAATTCCTTTTTCAGCAGGTGCATCCGGCAAAGCGAGCTCTTTTGCTGAGCAGATCATTCCGCTTGACGGAACGCCGCGAAGCTCGGCATCCTTAATAACAAGTCCGCTCGGCATCACAGCGCCTACTTTGGCAACAACAACTTTTTGGCCTTGGTCAACGTTAGGCGCGCCGCAGACGATCTGAAGCGTTTCTTCTCCTACATTGACTTTACATACGCTTAATTTATCCGCATTCGGATGTTTTTCTTTTGATTCCACATATCCCACAACAAACTTCGGAGATAAATCAACGACTAATGTTTCTTCAACGCCGTTTCTGTTTAGAATCTCATTCACATCTTGCACGAATGTTTCTGAGAGCGCAACAGGGCCGTTTTCATCAATGGTCAAGTAAGAAGATGCATTGAAAATGTTGAAGCCCGTGGTTTCCTTTGTTTCGTTATTGAACATTTTGGAGACGTCGCCATGTTTTTCATAGCCTATTTGTTCGCGTGTCACGTCTTTAAGAGAGATCAGAAGCGTGTCTCCTACACCTTCTTTATTATAAAAAGCGTTCATAAGTAAAAATCCTTTCTAATCCTTTTTCGGACGGCTTTTCGCCAGGATGAACACCGGTTCCAGCTTTCCTTCATTGTACAAAAATGAAAGGGCGGTAATCGGAACGGTGCCGCCTGCAAAGAAGCTCATCGACATTTGTCCTAGAATATCATACCCCGATTCATTCCGGATGTCAGCAAGAATCAGCACGTCCTGATGAGGAACAGAGATCGCCAGCTCACCTTCTGCACGTTGCTTGTATTCATTTAAAATCGCTTCGTTCAGAATCCGGCTGGCGTCGTAACCGTCGTTTGCTCTGAAGAAATAAAAGTAATTGCCGGCAACCGTATCCTCTTTGACAACCGTCGGCAGGGAACGGAGATTAAATGCAGCCGTCTCTCTGATCCGCTCTTTTGTCCAGTTTTCCTTCTCGAGCATGCGCTGATCAATTAAACGATAGGTTTTCCCTAGATCTAGCGCGTAATAAATTCTTGTCTCTGCGGTATGATCATCATAAATGAGCGGAATATCTTCGCTGGACTTGTCCGGGAAAGAAGTTGAGCGGATAACCGGATAAATGCGGCTTTCTTTTCCGGTCATTTCCTGAGCCTTCCCTTCCATTGCCGTCATTGCTTCGGAGACATAGTACACAATCTCATCAATGGCTTCGTCTTTTTTCAGTTCCCATTTTGCAATAATTGGCGGCAGGTCGAGCGTAATTCCTTTTTTGGTCGTTTGATCCTCAACACGGAGGGTGTCTTTTTCTCTGTCAAACAGAAAGGAGCGATTCTCGTGCTGAAGGCGCTGTTTCAGTATATCTGACAGCTTCCTTGAGGTCATTTTCAAACCGATGTCCTCCTTTACGCTTTAGCGAGAGAGTCTGTTAAAAACTTTTCAATTTCTTCTTTCGTTTTGCGGTCTTTGCTCACAAAACGATTTACTTCTTTTCCTTCATTAAAAACCACAAAGCTTGGGATGCCGTAAATTTCCCACTCTGCACACGTATCAATGAATTTGTCGCGGTCTACGTAGTAGTAAGTGAATTCAGGGAAGTTCGCTTCCAGTTCAGGCAGAAAAGGCTCTACAAAACGGCAATCCGGGCACCAATCTGCTGAAAACATAAATACCGCCCAATCATCCTTTACCGCTTTTTCCAGCTCTTGTGTTGATTCAATTTTTTTCATTTCATATCCCTCCAGTTGTTTATGTTCTTACATGTTGGTTTATCGATACTCGTCCATTTGGATCATACCAAACTGCTTGCGGCAAAACCACTTATATGCAACGAATGAAATATGTAAGATTGGCTTTCCCATTATCATTATCATATTTCATTTGCATTATCAAGCTCGTTTCGTTTAACATCTTGTACATGAGGGTAAAATTTACAGATGGACATACATAAGGAGGGATTCAGTATGGAGTTTATCGTCTATTTAGCAGGAGAAATCCACAGCAATTGGCGCGAGGAAATCAAAGAGAAAACAAAATCACTGAAGCTGCCGATTACGTTTGTCGGGCCGATGGAGAATCATGACCGATCAGACAATATCGGAGAAGAAGTTATGGGCGTTCAGCCAAACGCCGTTTTGAAGGATGACAAAGCCTCTGACATGAACAACTTCAGAACCGCCGTCTTGATGAATAAAGCAGACTTTGTGATCGCCCTGTTTGGCGAAAAATACAAACAGTGGAACACGGCAATGGATGCATCATATGCAATCGCAAAAGGAAAACCCCTGATTATCATCCGGCCGGAATCGCTCCACCATCCTTTAAAAGAGCTTTCCAACAAAGCAAATATAACGGTTGAAACCGTGAATCAAGCCATTAAGGCCCTTTCCTATGTATTTGAAACAGAATAAGAAAAAAGCTTGTCGATCCGGGCTTACTGCCCCGTTCAACAAGCTTTCATGTAATCCTACATATTTTCTTTAATTGCATCCACCGTCTGCTTATCGCAGGCTGTTACAAGTTTGATGAGCATTTCTTTAGCAGCAGCATAATCATCAATATGAATGATAGAAGCGTTCGTATGAATGTAGCGGGAACAAATTCCGATAACTGCTGAAGGAACACCGCTGTTCGAAATATGAACTCTCCCTGCATCTGTTCCCCCGCCTGATACAAAATATTGATATGGAATATCATGTGATTCCGCCATATCAAGAACAAATTCTCTCATTCCGCGGTGCATGACTGTCGTTCTGTCAAGAATCCGGAGCAAAAAGCCTTTTCCAAGCTGGCCAAATTCATTTTTGTCACCGCTCATATCGTTTGCCGGACTTGCGTCAAGCGCAAAAAACAAGTCTGGTTTAATCATATGGGAAGCCGTCTGCGCGCCTCTCAGCCCCACTTCTTCCTGAACCGTAGCACCCGCATAAAGCGTGTTCGGAAGTTCTTTTCCGTGCAATTCTTTCAGAAGTTCAATGCTCAAGCCGCATCCATACCGGTTATCCCACGCTTTTGATAAAATTTTCTTTTCATTTGCCATCGTCGTAAATGGACAGACAGGAACAATCTGCTGCCCCGGTTTTATGCCAATTTTGATAGCGTCTTCCTTATCATCCGCTCCTATATCGATCATCATGTTTTTGATATCCATCGGGCGATTTCGCTGAGCATCTGTCAGCAGATGCGGCGGTATGCTTGAAATCACACCTGGAATCGGCCCGTTATCAGTTTGAATTTCAACTCGCTGTGCAAGCAGCACCTGGCTCCACCAGCCCCCGAGTGTCTGGAATCTGAGCAGCCCGTTGTCTGTAATGGATGTGACCATGAAGCCGACTTCATCCATATGCCCGGCTACCATGATTCTCGGTGCGCCCTCTTCGCCTTTTCTGACTCCGAAAACACTTCCCAGTCTGTCCTGAACGATGTCATCGGCATATTTAGCAAGCTCCTGCTTCATAAAAGCACGAACCTGATGCTCATTGCCCGGCGCGCCGGGAAGCTGCGTCAGTGTTTGGAAAAGCGCTTTCGTTTCTTGATTCATGTTTTCCCCTCATTTCTATGTAGTCCTTTTATTTTATTAGAAAAAATCAAGTTTTCCAAGCACCCTGACCGAATCTGCTCAATCAGCCGCGTATTGCTTAACAGGATTTGGCGGTTTCTGTATAATGAAAAGTACGATCAACCAGGAGGTGCTTTATTTTGAAATTGCGTCATCTTCTTTTAGGAGCAGGACTTGGCATTTGTACGGCAGTCGTTGTGAAACAATATGTGATGAAGCCTTATATTTCTTCAGAAAAAGCGCTTCGAATCGTAAAATCCGCTTTTAAGCAGCGGGGGCCGATTGACGGATCATGGATTTACACCCAGCCCGAGCCTTACAAATTGAACGGAGAAACGGTACAGGTGTACAAAACCGGCATTACACGATCAGCTTTCGGAGAATTAGAGCAGTATGAGGTCATGGTGGATGCGAAAACGGGGGAAATTGTAGATGTTATTGATACAATCGCCTCTTAATACCGGACAAGCGTAAAATAAAAGCCGCTGCCCATGCAGCGGCTCTTTTTTATTATATCGCGCGAATTGGTTTATATACCGGATACCACATCGCGTCCTGCACAGCCTGTATGATGTCGTCAGGCTCTTCCGTCGCAACGCCTTCTTTAATTGTGGTTTTAGCGACTTCAACTGCAACGGTTGCCGATACAGTCCGCAAATCCTCTACTTTCGGAAGCATCGGCGCGCCAGGCACACCGACATTGACCATACTTGCAATCGCGCGTGCACATGCTTCAAACATGCCATCAGTTATTAATTTTGATTTGGTGACAATTGTTCCAAGCCCGAGCCCGGGGAAAACAAGCGCGTTGTTTGCTTGGCCGATATGGTACGTTACGCCGTTATATTCCACCGGGGAAAACGGGCTTCCTGTCGTGACCAGCGCGCGGCCCTCCGTCCATTCGATTAAATCCTGCGGTTTTGCTTCAGAAAGAGTTGTCGGATTTGACATCGGCAAAATGGCCGGACGTTTTACGTGTGAAGCCATTTCTTTTACAATTTCTTCAGTAAATGCGCCGGAAACAGTTGATGTCCCGATCAGGATCGTCGGTTTCGCCTGCCGGACCACTTCAAGGAGATCAATCCCCCCGCCTTCTCCGTTCCGCCGATAATCCTTCACCTCATCAGCCGGACGGGCATAAGGCTTTTGGAAATCGAGAAGCTGATCCATATCATCTGTTAACAGCCCGTTTCGGTCTATGCACCAGAAGCGCTGGTATGATTCTTCCTCACTCAGCCCTTCGCGCACCAATGCTTCCCGCAGCTGTTCAGCTATTCCGATTCCTGCTGTTCCCGCTCCGAATATGACAACTCTGTGATCCCTCAACGGCACTTTAGACGCTTTTGCACAGGATAAGACTGCCGCCAGTGAAACAGCGCCTGTACCTTGGATATCATCATTAAATGTACATACTTTATCTTTATAGCGTTTCAAAATGCTGCGCGCATTTTTCGCTCCGAAATCCTCCCAGTGCAGCAATGCATTGGGGAACGTTTCTCTTGCCAGCGCAACATAATCGTCAATAAATTGGTCATAGCGTTCCCCACGCACTCTGGAATGCTGATTGCCGACATAAAGCGGGTCGTTTAAGAGGCTCTCCTGATTTGTCCCCGCATCTAAAACGACAGCCAGCACTCTGCTTGGGTCAATGCCGGCAGCTGCCGTATAAACCGCAAGTTTGCCGATAGAAATCGCGATTCCGCCGACGCCCCAGTCTCCGATTCCTAAAATTCCTTCCGCATCAGTTGCAACAATTAAATCAATCGTATCGCTTTGATCTTTATACTGTTTAAATGCTTCTTTCATACCGTCCGGGTCATCGATTGACAGATAGAGTCCTCTAGGCTTTCTGTATTCATGGCTGTATCTCTGGATCGCCGTTCCGACTGTCGGCGTGTAGACAATCGGGAGCATTTCCCCTAAATGGTCATTTAACAGGCGGTAAAACAGCGTTTCATTCCGATCGTGTAGTGCCGTTAAATAGACATTCTTGCTCAAATCGTCAGGCTGTGCGGAATATTGTTCGTACGCTCTTTTCGCCTGATCTTCAATCGTTAATACCTTCGGCGGCAGAAAGCCTTTTAAACCAAGTTCTTTTCTTTCTTCCTCAGTAAAAGCAACACCTTTGTTCAAAAAAGGAACAGAGAGTACTTCAAGGCCTCTTAATGTTGTTTGAATGTCTCCTTCGTTTGTTACTTTGAATTGTTTCACCCTGCCTCTTCCTTTCTGAGCATAATTAGTACTAGGTTTGCATTATTAGCCGGAAAACATGCAGGGTAAACATAAAAATATGCTATTGCTTCATTCGCTTGACTGAATCTTTGATGTTTCCATCCTCATCCCATTTAAGCGCGCGAAATCCAGCATCATGATAAAAAATAAACCAAGCGTCTCTTTCCGCTGCAAATGCCTGCCACTTCTGCTTTTGCGGTATAGAGGTCATCGGATAATCATCGTAAGCCAGCACCCATAGCGGATTGCGGTGGGCGTGTGTCGGCATCAGATCTGCCATATGTACGGCGGTTTCACCCGCATCCTCGCATATAAGTACACTGTGTCCGTCGCTATGGCCTCCGGTGTGGTGCATAGTAATTCCCTCTGTGATCGTTAAGGTGTCTTCAAAGGTTTTGACTTGGCCGGCAACAGCCTCCCAGTTTTCTTTCCAATACGTATTTTTCGATCTGATATTTGGATGGCGCATTTCATTCCATTCAACAGCTGATGCATAAATCACTGCATTCGGAAAGACAGAGACGAGCTGATCTCCTTCATATTCCGTTAAACCGCATGCATGGTCGAAATGAAGATGTGTCATAGCGACTACGTCTACATCAGCAACCGTCAATCCAAGTGCCGTTAATGATGCTTTCACGCTCGACTCTTGTGTCACTCCATAGTTTCGTTTTTGTTTATCAGTCATCTTGCCGGACCCAATTCCGGCGTCGACGATGATATTGAGCCCGTCCTTTTGAATGAGGATAGGATCTGTCCTTAGTTCAATCTGGTTTTTTTCATTGACTGGATATTTTTTGGACCATAGCGGCTTTGGAACGACGCCGAACATGGCGCCTCCGTCCATATGCGTCACGCCTCCATCAAGCCAGGTCAACATGATGTTTCCAATTTTCATTGTTTCCATTTTCATCCCCCCCTGTCATCATGGTAGCAAACGGGCCATAAAAAAAACAGACTCCTGTCAGAGTCTGTTCATCGTGTCGGCAAACCCTTGCATTCGTTGTCAGGACTGCGCTCCGGTGCTCACGAATTTTAGCATTCGCTACGCTCCCGTGCTCGCCCTTCCTAGACTTCAAGGGTTTTCAATTACGCTGAAAAGATGACAAAATCCTAAAACAATAAACTGTTTTAGGATTTTGTCAATAAACTGAACAGACTCCTGTCAGAGTCTGTTTTACGTTCTCCATTCAACCTCAGCCCGATAGATCGGCTGGCCGAGTGCTGAGAATTTTTCTTCATATTCTGTCATAATATTGCCTTCCAGATTGCTGTTATGCAAATCGAGACTGACATATGTCAGCAGCAGGCCGTACTCAGAAAAGCTCTTCAAAGAGTACTCAAACAAGCCGCGGTTGTCCGTTTTAAAATGAATCGCTCCGCCTTTTCCCATTACTTCTTCATATTTTTTGAGGAAGTGGGAATATGTCAGACGGCGTTTTTCGTGGCGTTTCTTCGGCCACGGATCAGAAAAGTTCAAGTAGACCCGTTTGACTTCACCCGGCTCAAACACATCCGTCAGCGTGTCCGCGTCTATATTCAGAAGCTTTACATTCGGCGTTTCGCTGTCTTTTACTTTTTGGACGGCTGTCACGATAACGCTTTTAAATAACTCAATCCCAATATAATTGATGTCCGGATTTTGTTTGGCCATTCCTGAAATGAATTGCCCTTTTCCTGTACCAACTTCGATATGAATCGGATTGTCGTTGCCAAACACTGTGTTCCATTTTCCTTTATAATCAGCAGGATTGCTGATGGCAATATCTGCGTTCTCAGCCAAAAAGTCATCAGCCCAAGGCTTGTGGCGCATTCTCATATGATTGACACCTCTATCTATTATTTCGACTAACAACATACCATGAATTAAAAAGACCCGCAAGATCGTTTTTCCAGTGTGCCTTCTAGGGCCGATTATATAAAAAAAGAAGTTTCCGTCTGCCGGAACACTCCTTTTACATGCATAAAAACGCTCTATTTTGAACAATTTAACCCGTATGATACTGAAGGGATGTGTACCGTTATGGGTTTACATTATGAGCATCAAGTTCATTTATTGAAGGATATATTGACTGACCATCAATTGGACTGCTGCGGAACCGTCGCAGAGTACGAGCAGCTTGAGCGTGTGATTAAATCGCTGATGGCAAACACCGAGCTCGATTCAAACTTCAAAAACGTGCTGGAAGATGTTTACCGCTACAGCCAATCAGGAATATCGTCCAAATCCATCGACTCACACATACAAGAGCATCAGAACAGCCTGTCTCAATGGGTAGAGCAGATGGATTCGTATTCCTGATTATTCAACGATACGTTTCATGAGAATATGCAGTTCTTCCATTGCGTCATGAAATTCCTTATCATTGCCTTTTGCTTTGTGCCAGGCAATGAAAGTGATTGTTTCAGATAACACATACCAAGCCATTCGTAACCGCAGGCTTTCTGTTAACTCAATGCCGTACATGCTCAGCCAGCTCTCCCAAGCTGGCTTTTCGACGTAGTGGTACAGCAAAGGCCCTAGATCCATCGCCGGATCAGCGATCATGGCGCCGTCCCAGTCAATTAAATACAGCTGGTTGTCTTCAGACAATAGCCAGTTATTATGATTGACATCACAATGGCAAACGACTTTCTCACCGAAATGCACTTCATGCAGATGTTCTTCTAAATACTTGATTCCTTCTTGAATCAGCGGCGAAGATTGCTGCACACTAAATACAGCTTGCTTCAGCTGAGACAGAAGAGCCTCCGGGTTCAGCGGTTCTTTTCCAAGTCTCTTTAGCATGTCCAGCAAGGCTTTTGATGTGTGTATTTTACGAAGCAATTCAGCAACGGGCCGTCCGCTCATATCTTTAGGCTTCAGCTCTCTGCCGGTCATCCAGTGCTGAGCCGTAATGACGTCCCCATTTTCCATCCGTTTTGTCCAAACCAGCTTCGGAACAATGCCTTCGGCGGATAAAACAGCTAAAAAAGGTGAGCTATTACGTTTTAAAAAAAGCTGCTGCCCGTTATGTTTCGCATAATATGCATCTCCTGTAGCTCCTCCGGCGGGGAAGATCTCCCAATCGCTACCTAGTAATTGTCCCAACCAGTTCATATCAATGTTCAACCCATCATTTCTTAAAATATTTTAGAATAAAGGCTAATCGTCTCTAGTCTATCCAGCGAGTGCCTTTTTCGTACGAATCGTATGAAAATAAAAAAGACAGCTATTGAGAGTCTCATATGCTAATCAATAGCCGTCCTTTAAATTTTAGCGCTATAGCACAAACTTCGTCAAGCAAAACTCTTAAGATCTGATGCTAAATATAAGATAACCGTTCCGATGCCGTTTACCGCAACCGCTTTCTTAATTTCTATTTGATGATGAAAGCCTGAAGTATCACATAAAAGCCGGTACGTTTTATCGTTTGGCAGCTTCCATTCAACGAAGTCCGGACTCGCGTGATGAATGACGATGATGTCTTCCCATTCATCAATCTCGTTAAGGTCATAAAGCCTGTATGCGATAAGGTGTTCTTTTAGCGTTAAACATTCAAGATGACGCTGGATGTCTGCAGCGGAATTAAGACGAAATGCACGATGCGTTAATCTCAGCGAAATCAGCCTGCGGATATAGTCAACATCTTCTTTGAACGTTTCACGACGATCCCAATCCAGCTGGTTGATGCTGTCACTGGATTGATAGCTGTTTTCCACTCCCTGCTTCGTCCTGAAAAATTCCTGTCCGCTGTGAATGAACGGCACCCCTTGGGCAAGCAAGATGATCGCCGCTGCCAGCCTTTGCCTGCTTCTCTTTTGGCTGTCAGTTTCTTTAGAAAGCGCAAAGCCCATTTTATCCCAAAAGGTGTGATTGTCGTGTGACTCAACATAGTTGATGGACTGGCTGGGTTCAGGAACAATCGGTGCTAATACCTTCCATCCGGAAGAGCCTGCAATTCCGTGCATGACGGTTTCCGCAGCTTCACCGCTTCCGAGCGCAAAGCCCGCTGCCATGGGGTGAAAGGTATTCCCTTTCACAGCGTCACGAAACGTATCATTAAAAAAGCCGATGCCCGGCATTTTTGTAGCGTTCGCCAAAATCGCTTTTTGTTCATGCGGCAGCGGTGTCGCCAAATCCCATCCTTCCCCGAAGAGCAGGATTCCTGGCTTTATCGCAGTTGCTTTTTCCTTCATATAAAGCACCGTATCAATATCTAAAATGCCGAGCAGATCAAAGCGGAAGCCGTCGACATCGTATTCCTCTATCCAGTAGGTGACGCAATCCGCAATGAATTTTCGCGCCATCCGTCTTTCTGACGCGACATCATTGCCAACGCCGGTGCCGTTTGAAGGCATCCCAAATTCGTCATGCCGAAAAAAATAACCTGGCACTGTCTTTTCAAAAGGGGAATTCTCCCTCTCATAGACGTGGTTATAGACGACATCCAGAATGACTCGCAGGCCGTGCTGATGAAGGGTTTTAATCATTTGTTTTAACTCTGTTTTTCTTGTTTGAGGATCATGAGGATTTGAGGCATAGCTTCCCTCCGGGGCAAAAAAATGAAGCGGGTTATAACCCCAATTGTAAGCATCAAGCGGCTTCTCTTCATCAACTCCGGCAAAATCATTTACCGGCAGAAGCTCTACGTGTGTAACACCGAGCTCTTTTACATACGCCAGACCGGAAGAACAGCCATTTGCGGTTTGCGTATCCGTTTCCGTCAGCGCTAAGTATTTCCCCTTGTTTTTCATGCCGCTGTTTTCATGGATGGAGAAGTCGCGGATGTGCATCTCATAGATGACGGCATCCACAGGGTTTGAGAATGGTTTGAGCGGGCCAGCCCACTTCACTTGATCCGGGCGCAGGACGACCCCCTTCTCTCCATTTACTGTCACCGCCTTTGCATACGGGTCAACCGTTTCTGTCCATTCTGAATTGTTGCAGATGCAGAACACATACTCATACCCGTGGAGATCACCAGTGACAGTAACGGTGTAGACTCCTTTTTCCATCCGAATCATTTGGAATGTGCGCCCGCTTTTATTTGGATGTGAAAGCTTGACTGCAGCTGAGGTTGCGACAGGCGCCCATACTTTAAATTCAGTATAATCCGCAGTGTAAACGGCCCCCAGCTCTCCGTCATAATAGAATGAGTCATCAAAGGCGTCCGTCCGGATGACCGCGCCAATTTGGAGATCCGTTTTGTCGCCGCTGGACGCTCTGACGGCATGCATTTTTCCGAATGTCATTGGACGGTCAGATACGCAAACAAACTTGTATGCTGATTCAAGACGGTATTCTTCCCTGACAGCCAGAGGAAAAACTGCAGTTTCTGTCTCAAGCCAAAAAGGCGGTTTCATGATTTCTTTTTGTTCAGCGGGAATCAGAATGGTAATGATATTTATGTCATCGACATACGCTTCGAAGCTGCGGCTGATGCTGACCATTGGAAGCTCTCTCCTCCAAACACGTTTATGTTTTGACCTTTAGGGGCGAAGGACTCGATGCCAGACGAAACGGGGTGGTGCCCATGATTTCTCCGTCAGCATGGAACGGAATTTTGTCCTTCGTGTAAAACGTAATGTCCTTTGCTTTAAACATCGTAACGCCGTCCATCTTTGTATGTTTTCCAAATGCCATCAGACATAAAAGCCAATATTTTTTCAAGAACGGCTGATTTTCAACGACCACGATATCAAATGCCTTCTCACGCGGATTTGCAAGCGGCGCCGCCTTCATGCCGCCCCCGTAAAATGGATGGTTGGATACAACTGCAAACCAGACATCATGAAATTCTTGCGTTTCTCCTTCTATTGTACAGGCTAATGAAAACGGCTTAAAGGTCGCCGAGGCATGCAAATGAGAAAGCGGATACACAAGAAATCGAAGGCGAAGAAAAAGAAAAAAACGTTTCAACGGAAATTCCATCGCCTTTTTATTGACATATGCGTCAAACCCAATCCCGATATGATTCATAAAATAAAGAATCTGCGATTTATCCTGCAGGAAATTGACGCTCCCTAAATGAAAGGTTCGGGTTAACGGACGCTTTAACTTCTTGATTTCCTTTATCAGATCGATTTTTTTAATAGAGAATCCTCTCGAAAAATCATTATACGCGCCCGCCGGCACAAAGCTCAGTTCAATATCGTCAACATCTTTCAACCCGTTAACAACTTCATGCATGGTTCCGTCTCCGCCAATGACAATCAGGCGCTTCAGCTTATATTCCTGTATCGTTGAAATCTGCCTGGCGAGCACCTCAGCGTGTCCCGGATGTTCAGTTAAAAATGAACGGTGCTCAATCTTTCGTTTGATCAATTCCTTTTGAATGGACTTCCAAACCCGCAGGCCGTTTCGATGCCCTGCTGTCGGATTAATAATAAAAAACCAATGGCTCACTTTTCTCACCTGCTTATGTTATGAGAAAACCGCTCAAATCGTTCTCTTTTACTCCAGCCACTCTTGTCTGCGATAGGAGTCAGACATGCAGTAAGACAATAGGGCCTTTGCAGCCTTTACCTGATGATGTTTAATCGGAGCAGTATTTTTCTTCTGCCGCTCAATCCATTCTTCTGCGCCCCGCTTATCTGCTATTTCTAAGCCGTATGGCGGTTCCGGGTAATCGATGTACGACGTTCTGCTCAGAAGCAATTTTCGAACCGGAATCTCAGCCTGTTTTTCCTTTATGATCTTTGACACAACGGAATCCGTGCGAAACAGGCTCAACCCCGGATTTAACACTGATGCAGTCTGAGAGGCTGTTTTCTTCTCCCAAAAACGATTTTTAGACCCGATGTACACACTGTCTTCCTCCGCCTCTAAAAAAGAAACGCAATAAATGTCAAGCGGGGAAATAACCACAATGCTTAATTCAACCGCCGCCTGCTGAATTTGCAGTACAGGTTTATACATAATGAAATAAGAATCAGGCAGCTGCTGGGTCAGATAACGCAAAATGCGGTCTTGCTTCACCTGGTTTGAGAGATGAGATATTTCTGAAAGAGTAGAGCTTGCCCACTTAAGCTGAAAGTCATATAAATGTCTTTTATAAAAAGAAGCAAGCGCCATCCTGCTCTTCGGCAGCCTTACATGTAGATCGTCTTCTTCCTCAAACCATTGGTGTCTCTCTTCTTGTATATCGGCTTTTATCTCTTCTTTTCTTCTTTTCAATGAAAATTTTTTTCGTTTCTGCACCGGTTCCGGCTCTTCGGCACTGGCTTGTCTTGCTTCATGCTGGCGCTCCGCTGCTTCTAATAGTGAAAGCCAGCGCTCTTTTTTCAGCCGTACAAACTGGTTCATATAATGGTACGGATCAAGCTCATATCTCGATATATAATCATGAATTTTGATGATTTGTGCCATATTCGTTTCTCCACTCCGCAATGAATTAAGATAAATGAAATTTGACTATTTCCTCATATTTTGGTGATTGATTCAAGTGTATTTGAAAGAGCGAAAACCGTTCAGCCATCATCGAAACCTCGCCGCTTTCAAACGGAACATGTGCCGGAAATCCTTCCTCGCCTGTCCATTTTCTAGCCAGCGTCATATGAGGGTGATACGGTCTTTTTTCCACTTGAAAGCCGGCTTGAAGAACAGCCTGTTTCATATGTTCCCGCAGCATTTCAAGCGTTCTGTTTTTCTTTGGCTCCAGATGTAAAACACGCGG
The DNA here is from genome assembly GCF_023238245.1 of Bacillus rugosus. Lineage (NCBI taxonomy): Bacteria > Bacillati > Bacillota > Bacilli > Caryophanales > Bacillaceae > Bacillus > Bacillus rugosus. The sequence continues at coordinate 2,942,153 of NZ_CP096590.1, forward strand.
CCTTCTGCGGTCGCCGAATACATCTATTTTGCCAAACTCAATCGGAAACGGATCAGTTTCTGAAGCAATCACAGCTAGTGAGCCTTCAAGCTGCTGGATTTGTGTCTCATCCGCCGCTCCGAGAAAAATCAACGTGATATGGTAGTCAAGCGGGTGCACCCATTTTTGAAATGTCAAAACTGGCTCGTTTTTCGCAGCTTGGTAAATCGGATTTGCAATTCCCTCAGGAATGGGAACACCGATGAAATAATGAGGCCGTATATCTGGCATCCGTCTGATACTCCCTTCTTTAACAGCTATTATTTTATCAATAAAGAGGCTGTGCGAATAGAGGAACAGTGTATGAAAACACTCTCACACAAACGTTTATTATGTTAGGATATTATATGACACTTGTTTTATTCAGAAAGGAATGACAATGTTGAAAATCGTTAAAAACACAGCTGATCTGATAGGAGATACACCGCTTGTGAGATTGAATCGGCTTCAGCCGGAAAATGCAGCACAAGTCTATTTAAAGCTTGAATTCTTCAATCCAAGCGGCAGTGTGAAAGACAGAGCCGCTTATCATATGATCATAGAAGCAGAACAAAACGGTTTGCTCCAGCCGGGCTCAGTTATTATAGAGCCGACAAGCGGAAATACCGGAATCGGACTCGCCATGAATGCGGCAGCACGCGGCTATAAAGCGATCTTAGTTATGCCTGATACGATGACGAAGGAACGGATCAACCTATTAAAAGCTTACGGCGCAGAAGTTGTATTAACACCCGGAGCGGAAAGAATGCCGGGCAGCATCAAAAAAGCAAAAGAGCTTGCCGAACAAATTCCGAACAGCTATATTCCAATGCAGTTCGATAACACTGCGAATCCTGACGCGCACCGGAAAACGACGGCACCTGAAATTGCCCGGGCAATAGAGGAAATCGGAAAACCGCTCGGCGCTTTTGTAGCGTCTTCCGGAACGGGCGGAACCATTACCGGAACAGGTGAAGCGCTCAAAGAGCTTTTTCCGGATATCACGGTTCATGTTGTCGAGCCTGCGGGTTCGCCTGTATTATCCGGAGGAAAACCCGGTGCACATAAGCTTGTAGGGACAAGCCCAGGTTTCATACCTCCGATTTTAAATCAAGACGTATATGATGAAATTATCAAAATTTCTGATGAAGACGCCTATACGACGACTAGACGCCTCGCTGCTGAAGAAGGAATTCTTGTCGGGCCTTCGTCAGGCGCTGCCTGCTTCGCGGCAATCGAAACAGCGAAACGCCTCTCTCCTGACCAAGTCGTAGTCTGTATGATAGCCGATACGGGAGAACGGTATTTATCAACTGATTTATGGTCATTTGTTTAAAAAAGGACTGGCTTCAGAAGAAGCCGGTCCTTTTATTTTGCAAGTTCGTAGATCGCCTGCGCATATAGCGCTGTCGATCTGAGCAGGTCATCGATTTCGATATATTCATCCTTTTGGTGTGCGCTGTCAGGACGTCCGGGGAAGAGCGGGCCGAACGCGACACCGGCTTTTAAAGATCTAGCATAAGTCCCCCCGCCGATTGAGATTAAATCAGCTTTTTTGCCCAGCTGGCCTTCATAAACCTTTTGCAGAGTTTTGACTAACGGATGGTCTGCTGACACGTGATGAGGCTTACTGTCTTTGAATTCTCCCAGCTCAAATTCAGATGCGCTTTCGAATGCATCGCGGATTACTTTGCTTTCTGCGGTTACAGGATAGCGGATATTGATCCCGAGCTCTCCTCCTTGCCCTTCCGTATAGCGCAGTGTTCCGACATTTAATGTAAGCTCGCCGCTAATGTCATCCTCACAATCAATATTCAGTTTCTTTCCTCTCGTATCGTCTGAAAACTTGTCTGTCACGACTTGCACAAATCGCTGTCCTGCTTCGTCAAGCTCAGCCTGCTGGAGAAATTCACACAATAAAAGACCGGCATTGATTCCATTATTCGGTTCCATCGCATGGCAGGAAAGCCCGTACATACGCAAAATGAGCTGTCCGTTCTCTATTCCAGCTTCTCCTTTTTGATCTGTCGTGCGAAGCATGTCTTCAAACGAAGCAAGAATCTCTTCTTTTTTCGGCCCTTTAATAACAGCTTCCGCAGCGTCAGGCACCATGTTCAAGCGAAGGCCTGACTGAAATGAGACAAGCACTGCCTCTGCATTGGCTTGGTTTGAGCGGTGCGGGATGAGTAATGAAGCATCAACAATCCCTTTTTCCGCGTTAATAATCGGAAAATCGGCGTCAGGCGCAAATCCCAGCGTTGGCATTTCTTCAAGCTTGAAATAATGCTCCACACATCTCCAATCGCTTTCTTCGTCTGTTCCGATAATGATTCTGACACGCTTGGACAGCGGCAGATTCATATCTTTCACGATTTTCAGCGCGTAGAATGCTGCCATCGTCGGACCTTTGTCATCAATGGCGCCTCTTGCATAAATTCGTCCGTTACGGATATCAGCTGAAAACGGATCACTCGTCCATCCGTCTCCTGGCGGCACGACGTCAACATGGCAAAGTACGCCGACAATGTCATCGCCCTCTCCCCATTCAATATGACCTGCGAAGCCGTCAAGATTCTTTGTTGTAAAGCCTTCTTTTTCTCCGAGCTCCAGCAGTGAAGTCAGGCTGGCGTTTACTCCTTCTCCAAACGGTTTGCCGGGTCCGGCGGTTGTTTCGTCCATTACACTGTTGATTCTCAAAAATTCCTGCGTATCACGAATTAAATCCTCTTTTTTTCTGATCACTTCGACTTCCCAGTTCATAACGATCCCCTTTCCGCAAGAAATGACTTGCAAAAACAAAATAAAACGAATAATATTAATGGTGTTTTGTTAAAACGTTCGTAATTGGAGGATACTATGTTTCATCTAAAAGAGCAGCAAACATCCATAAAGCAAGAAATCATAGCAGGGCTGACCACCTTTTTCACAATGGTCTATATCGTCGTGGTTAATCCGGTCATTCTGGCTAACGCCGGAGTTCCTTTCGACCAGGTTTTCACCGCAACGATTATTGCCTCCATTGTCGGAACGCTGTGGATGGCCCTGGCAGCAAATTATCCGATTGCTATTGCGCCCGGCATGGGCTTGAACGCTTATTTAGCCTTTCATGTCGTAAGCGCAAGCGATGGCGGCATTACGTACGCAACAGCTTTCAGCGCTGTATTTACAGCAGGGGTTCTCTTCATTATTCTATCGTTAACACCTTTAAGAAAACAACTTATAGAAGCGATTCCAAATAATTTAAAATACGGGATCACAACAGGGATCGGTCTGTTTATTGCTTTTATCGGTTTGCGGCAGGCGGGAATTGTGGCGGCTGATGAGTCAAACCTGGTTACTCTCGGCAATCTGCATTCACCTGGTGTTATATTAACACTGATCGGCCTACTGATCAGTGTAGTCTTAATGGTGCTGAATGTCAGCGGCGCCTTATTCATCGGAATGGCAGCTACCGCTTTGATCGCCTTTTTTACCGGGCAGCTGCATTTTCCAAAGGGCTTTATGTCGCTTCCTCATTTGCCGGAAGGATTGATCATCTCTAATCCGTTTTCCGCCTTTGGCGATGTCGTCCATCACGGCCTGTACGCTGTCGTCTTTTCTTTTCTATTGGTCACGATTTTTGATACGACCGGCACGATGATCGGTGTTGCCGAGCAAGCCGGGCTGATGAAGAACAACAAGCTGCCGAACGTGCGAAAAGCGCTGCTTGCAGATTCGACCGCGACGACAGTAGGAGCTGTTTTCGGCACAAGTCCGACAACTGCATTTATCGAATCTTCCGCTGGTGTCGCAGCTGGGGGAAGAACAGGGCTTACGGCTTTGACTGTTGCGGTGCTGTTTGCGGTTTCAATGTTTTTCAGTCCGCTAGTCAGCGCCTTATCCGGTATAGCCGCCATCACCTCTCCTGCTTTGATTATTGTCGGCAGCCTGATGATGAGCTCGGTTTCCAATATGAATTGGAAAGAGATGGACGAGGCATTTCCTGCGTTTCTCGTCATTCTGGCCATGCCTTTGACATCCAGCATTTCTACAGGAATTGCGCTCGGCTTTATTTCATATCCGATCGTAAAAGCAGCGCGGGGAAAATGGAGAGAGATTCATCCGCTCGTCATCATTTTCGCCATTCTGTTTTTCATCCAGCTGTTTATTTTATAACACATAGAGAAAACCCAAACGCCAGCCGTTTGGGTTTTTTATGTAAACAATAAAGACACAGTAGCCGCTAAAAAACAGCAGGTGACAAACGCATAATGCAGCGTGTGTATACAGCTTTTTCTGGCCCGGTAATACTCATCACTTTCCTTATCGGCTCCAATTAAAATAGGCGCATCCATCACTTTGTCAAAGATAAGCGTTAGGATATAACGGCAAACGCCTATGTACACCAGCAGCGCAATCAGTTTCAGCCAGATTGGGGACATAATGATAAGAATCATGAATGCTGACAGCAGCATGCACATCCGCCTCGTATACTCACCATTCCTCAGCATGACTTTAAAAAACAATTCCTTATAGCCTGTACAGATCGTCCGTCTTTTAAATATCCTATTTGAATTTCGGTATAATAACGGTTTTCTTCTCATCCTGTCTTTCACTTTCGGGATTCCCGCCTCCTGGCTCATCATCATCACAAGCCCGGCAAGCGCAAGCCTGCTTTTTTTCTCTTCAGTTACCTCTGATTCAAAAGCCGAGAACGAAGCTGCCTTTTTCAAACCGCGGACGAATGCGAATATCAAAAACAAAATGCCAATGAGCGCAAGCAAACGCCACTCAGTGAAAACGATCAGGACAGTAGAACCAGAGAAAAGAACGGCCCTGAAAAGAATTTCGGCAATCCGTCTCGAAATGGAACGCGGCTTTCTGACCCTGTCTTGCTTTAAGGATAAAAAGAATGTATGAAGGCCAAACAGGTAACACAATAGAGCAATACTTTCTGCCAATGTGACGTGAACAGAATAACTGATAAAGGGAAGAACAATGAAAAAGAGCAACAGCCATTTGGCGAGCGTGACCAAAAAAGAATACACCAGCGCGTACCGTTTGAGCTGATAGATCATCTCTTTCTTTTGCAGCAAAAACACTTTGTCTGCTTCCATTAAAAACGTATGGATTGAGCCTGTGCACACGATCAGCACACACACAGCGTACAGCCATCTCCATTCCATCATTTCAGACCACTCATAAAAAAGGCCTCTTTCGTTCATCAAATCGATATACTGATAGATGACAAAAGCAAGCCCCGGCAAAACAATGTAGAGAGCGACTGTCCAGTCAATGACCGCATGGAATACTCTAAACTGATACCTATAATAGTCAAACAGCCTACGAAAAAAGAGCGATCGCCCGTTCATGGCTGATCACCTTGGACCGCCTTATAAAAACAGTCAAGCAATGACTGCCCCGCTAATCCGGTCTGGTCCTGAATATCTTTAAACGTGCCCTGGAGAAACAAAGACCCTTTCTCAATCATGTAAAACCGGTCGCAGATTTTTTCCGCGGTATCGAGTACGTGTGTACACATGAGAATGCCGGCGCCCCGATCTTTTTCAGCCTGAAGCATGTCCACAAAACGTTTCGTCGATATCGGATCAAGGCCGATAAATGGTTCATCAATCACATACATATCCGGCTTTGATAGAAAAGCCTGAATAAGCATCAGTTTTTGCTGCATACCTTTTGAAAAGGTGACAGGCAGCTCGTGCATGACTTGATCAAGCGAAAACGTTCGCAGCAAGTTTTCGGCCCGGTGCGCAAATTCACTCTCTTCAATACCGCGGAGCGTGCTGATCAGATCCAAATGCTCCCACAGCGTTAATTCTTCGTAAAAGGACGGATGCTCTGGAATATATGCAAATGTACAGTCGTTCCAGGCAATATGCCCTTTAAAGTCTTCTGAGAGGCCGAGTATCGCCTTGATTGCGGTGCTTTTTCCAGCGCCGTTAGCTCCAATTAGACCGACTAGCTCCCCTTTTTCGACTTCCAAAAAAACATCGGTGAGCACCTTTTTTCGGCTTGTATACCCTGCCTGTTCTATTGAAGCTTCAAGCAATTTTGTCAAATCTCATCCACCTCCAAAATTTACTACGAAACAGAATAAAAAAAGTTTCTTTAACCATAATAATATTGTGTCGAAATACATAGTAATCCAACAAGGATGGCTGCCCAGCTCAAATTGGAAAAAATTAATAGGAGTTATCCCTAGATTCATCACTGCGATATCGTGTATAATGAGGGCGAATTATTTTAAACATTACAGATGTCTGCCTTTGTTGCTATTTCGTACGCAGTTGATAGTCGTGAGTTGTGGTTAGTCAAGTCCATCCGATCTTATGATAGGGAGTGGTTTTTTGAAACCTTCAACAAACCGTATGCTAACTCGAATCAAATCAGTTTACATGTTTATCCAAGAAAAAGGTCTTGTGACAACACAAGAACTGGTTGACGAATTCGGCATTACACCTAGAACGATTCAAAGAGACTTAAATGTGTTGGCATATAATGATCTTGTTCATAGTCCAAGCCGTGGCAAGTGGGAGACAACGAGAAAGAAAGTAAAGATTACCTCATAAATTGAAAAATTACATAGGGCCGCCTGCGAGCGGCCTGATAGATACAGGGCGAAGAAACTTCTGAGCCTTGTTTTTGTGTGCTTATAAATAAAAAATCCCGCATTTCGATGCGGGATTTTTTTATGCTTGCGGCTCATTCAGCCACTTTAGCTCTTCCTCTGTAAGCTCACGGTATTCTCCCGGCTCCAGAGCGGGATCTAATGAAACTGGCCCCATTGAAAGTCGCTTTAGATAAATGACTTCATTGCCGACAGCCTTTGCCATCTGCTTGACCTGATGGTATTTTCCTTCTGTAATCGTCAGGTATATCACGGTATTGCCGTTGTCGTTTGCTTTGATTTCCACTTTCGCCGGCTTTGTTTTATAGCCGCCTTCAATGTAGACACCCGTTTCTAAATCGGAGATGCCTTCCGGTGAAATCTGTGATTTTAAATGGACTTCATATGTTTTGGGAACATGTTTTTTAGGCGACAGGAGCCGATGTGCGAGCTGGCCGTCATTTGTGAGCAGCAAAAAGCCCTCTGTATCTTTATCAAGCCTGCCGGCGGGGAACGGCTCAAACCTTATCTCCTCCGGCGTCAGCAGATCGACCACTGTTTGCTGCCGGCTGTCCTCAGTCGCCGACAGCACTCCCTGCGGCTTATTCATCATAAGATAAATGAACTCGCGGTAATCAACCGGTTCCCCGTATACCGTAACCTCCTGCGTATCTGGATCAACGTGCGCCTTTACATCTTTGGCCGGTTTGCCGTCGACCATGACTGCCCCCGCCTTCACAACGGCTTTGACTTCTTTTCTGGAACCATACCCGCTGTTGGCAAGCAGCTTATCAAGTCTCATACCCAATCTCTCCTTTATAAAAGAAAGCCCGCAGTATGCGAGCCCTCAGTTTCATATATTTGTTCATCAGCCGGCATGTCTGCCTCTCTTTAAGAACCCCGGCAAACGGCGGCCTAATATTTTCTGCAAAAATCCTAATCGGTAGCCACAATACAGGTAGACAGCTCCGCCAACAGCGGCCGCAATCACCACAACGATCGCAGCTTGCACCTGGCCATCCTGGTAGGAAATAAAGAAGCTTAATAGCCACTGTACGATTTTCACGGCAATACCCATAATGGCTGATAAAACCAGCATCAAAACAGTCCGTTTGACTAATATCTTGTACGAATAGCCTGCATGGCGCTTAATCATGATAAATCCGTATAAAAGTGAAGCGATATATCCAAGCGCTGTCGCTAAAATCGCGCCGTCAGCCTGCATCAGCTTGATCAAAGGAACATTCAGCACAAGTTTGATCACGACGCCGATCACTAGACTGACAACCGCAAATTTTTGTTTATTGATGCCCTGCAGAATGGCTGCGTTGACCGTAAATAAAGAGAACAGAATCGCAACTGGCGAGTACCAAAGCAGAATGTTTGCCCCCAGTTCTGGATGAAGGCTCTCTGATCCGTAAAAGAACGTATACGTAGGTCCTGACAATAGAGAGATACCGACAACAGCCGGAATAATCAAAAACAGGATCGTCTGCATCGTTTGATTGATCTGCTGATTCAGCAGCTTATAGTTTCCGCTTGTAAACGATTCAGTAATCGTTGGAATTAATGTCAGGCCGAAAGCCGTTGCAAGGGAAACCGGGATCATCACGAGCTTCTGCACATACAGGGTAAGAATCGCCAGCATGTCCTGACTGATGGCTTGATGGCCGGCTTCAATCATCGCTTTGTTAAACGTATTTGTATCAATATAGTTATACAAAGGGATGGCTAGTCCGACAAAAACGTACGGAGCAGCATAGCTGAACAGCTCAAAAAACATTTTCTTGTAGCTTAGGTTTGCTGTCGGTCCCGTATTGGGCATCATCGCCAGCAGACTGCCCTTCCGTTTGTTCCAATAAATATAAAGTACGATCAGTCCGCCGAAGGCGCCGATCAGCGCTGCGAAAGTTGCATAACCGACAGCGATCACAAGGCCGCCGTTCAAAACCTTCAAAATCAAGAATGTCGCACTGAGTAAAAAGATGATGCGGACAATCTGCTCAACAACTTGGGAAACAGCTGTCGGCCCCATCATTTGGTGACCTTGAAAGAATCCGCGGACAAGGCTCATAATCGGCACGACCAAAAGCGCTAAGCTGACCATGCGGATGACATAGACGACATGATCAATTGTCAAACCGTTATTATCCTTGCCTCCCAGCGATATTTCCGCAAAAATCGGAGCGGATAAATACAGAATGAAAAAGGCAATCATTCCTGTGACGAGCATAACCGACATGCCCGCCTTGAGCATTTTTCTGCTTGTTTCATAATCCCCTTTGGAATTATATTTGGAAACAAATTTAGAAACAGCGGCTGGAAAGCCCATCGTAGCAATATTCAAAAATAAAGTGTATTGGTTGTATCCGTATTGAAATAATGCACCGCCTGTCGCCCCGACCATAATGCTGAAGGGAATTAAATAGACCATTCCCAGAATCCGCGATATATATGTACCGAGCGTTAATACAAACGTGCCTCTTAACAGTTTGCTTGACATGTTTCTTCATCACCATTTTCTACGAAGATTCAACTTTTCTATTTTACCACAACTGGGCATTTAGACGGTAATAAATACAAAAGCAATCTTATGAACATTCAGGTTCGCGGCAAAAGACGTTTAAGGAGAGGCCTTCTTTCGCTATAATAATATTGCGGACGGGGTGTTCGCACACGAAACGGAAAAAGAAAGTTGATGATAAAGATGAAACAATATGACGTAATCGTAATCGGCGGAGGCCCTTCAGGCTTGATGGCTGCGATTGCAGCAGGTGAACAGGGCGCAGATGTTTTGCTGATCGATAAAGGAAATAAATTAGGGCGGAAACTCGCGATTTCCGGGGGTGGCCGCTGCAATGTGACGAACCGCCTTCCTGTGGAGGAAATTATTAAGCACATCCCCGGCAATGGACGTTTTTTATACAGTGCGTTTTCTGAATTTAGTAATGAAGACATTATCAAGTTTTTTGAAAATCTCGGCATTCAATTGAAGGAAGAGGATCATGGCCGGATGTTTCCTGTGACAGACAAAGCCCAAAGTGTCGTTGACGCGCTGTTAAACAGGCTGAAACAGCTTCGCGTCACGATCAGAACGAATGAGAAAATTAAATCTGTCATCTATGAAGATGGACAAGCAGCAGGGATTGTGACGAATAACGGCGAATTGATCCATAGTCAGGCTGTCATTATCGCTGTCGGCGGTAAAAGTGTGCCTCATACCGGAAGCACGGGAGACGGCTATGAATGGGCTGAAGCCGCGGGCCATACCATAACAGAGCTGTTTCCGACAGAGGTTCCCGTTACATCTGCCGAACCGTTCATTAAGCAAAAAACACTTCAGGGCTTATCACTAAGAGATGTTGCTGTCAGTGTGTTAAATAAAAAAGGCAAACCGGTCATCACACATAAAATGGACATGCTGTTTACCCATTTCGGCCTCTCCGGACCTGCCATTCTGAGATGCAGCCAATTTGTCGTGAAAGAGCTGAAAAAACAGCCGCAAGTACCGATCAGAATTGATCTATATCCGGATATCAATGAAGAAACACTATTCCAAAAGATGTATAAAGAACTGAAGGAAGCACCGAAAAAAGCCATTAAAAACGTACTGAAACCTTGGATGCAGGAGCGCTATCTCCTATTCTTGCTCGAAAAAAACAGCATCTCTCCGAACGTATCGTTTTCTGAGCTGCCGAAGGACCCTTTCAGACAATTTGTAAAGGACTGCAAGCAGTTTACAATACTCGCAAACGGCACACTGTCTCTTGATAAGGCATTTGTCACAGGGGGAGGGGTATCTGTAAAAGAAATTGATCCAAAAAAGATGGCTTCTAAAAAAATGGAGGGGCTTTATTTTTGCGGTGAAATTCTGGATATCCACGGCTACACAGGAGGGTACAATATTACCTCAGCCCTTGTAACAGGAAGGCTTGCGGGGCTGAATGCCGGTCGCTTTTCCCGTTCTTGACAAGTCTTTTCAATTTTGTACAAAACGCTGAACATTTGAAAATTCTCCGCATTCATGTTACGGTGGGACTTGTTTTGTTTCACCTGATTGCGGGGTAATTTTAAGAGAGGAATGATCTGCCAGAGTACGACCATACTAAGCCTACGAGCAGATATAGGCGTACACAAAAAATTTAGAGGGTGAGAATACTTGAAAAATATATCTAGTGTATTTTGGATTGTGATTGTGATCACAGCTGCCGCTGTATTGTGGGGCGTTGTTTCTCCTGACAGCCTGCAGAACGTATCCCAATCCGCACAATCATTTATCACCAATTCGTTTGGTTGGTATTATCTTTTAGTTGTCTCTTTGTTTGTCGGGTTCTGTCTCTTTTTGATTTTCAGCCCGATCGGAAAAATCAAACTCGGAAAGCCCGATGAAAAACCGGAATTCGGGTTATTATCATGGTTTGCCATGCTGTTCAGCGCAGGCATGGGAATCGGCTTGGTATTCTACGGTGCGGCTGAACCGATCAGCCATTACGCAATTAGCTCTCCATCAGGTGAAACAGAAACCCCCCAAGCCTTTAGAGATGCACTCCGCTATACGTTTTTCCACTGGGGTCTGCACGCTTGGGCCATCTATGCCGTTGTGGCATTATGCATCGCTTATTTCCAATTCCGAAAAGGCGCTCCAGGATTAATCAGCAGTACGCTGTCACCGATTCTCGGCGATAAAGTAAACGGCCCAATCGGAAAACTGATTGACTGTATTGCTGTTTTTGCCACAGTCGTCGGGGTAGCGACAAGCCTTGGTATCGGGGCGACTCAAATTAACGGCGGATTGAGTTACTTATTTGGCATTCCAAATAACTTTCTCGTTCAATTTATTTTGATAGCCGTTGTTACTGTGCTCTTCTTGATTTCTGCGTGGAGCGGACTCGGAAAAGGCATTAAGTACTTGAGCAACACCAATATGGTATTAGCTGGACTGTTAATGCTGTTTGTGCTGTTTGCCGGACCTACCGTACTGATTATGAACTCATTTACAGATTCTATCGGACAGTATATACAAAACATTGTGCAAATGAGCTTCAGACTGACGCCGTACGATCCTGAAAAACGTGAATGGATTAACGGCTGGACGATTTTCTATTGGGCATGGTGGATTTCCTGGTCTCCATTTGTCGGCATTTTCATCGCCCGGGTATCCCGAGGACGGACGATCCGTGAATTTTTGATCGGTGTCTTGGTAACACCATGTATTCTCGCGTTCCTATGGTTCTCTATCTTTGGTGTATCGGCTATGGATCTTCAGCAGAACGGCACATTCAATGTAGCCAAGCTGTCAACTGAAACGATGCTGTTTGGAACACTTGACCATTATCCTCTGGCGATGGTGACATCTATTTTGTCATTAATCCTGATCGCTGTGTTCTTTATTACGTCTGCTGACTCTGCAACATTTGTTCTCGGCATGCAGACGACATACGGTTCATTGAACCCGGCCAATTCAGTAAAATTCAGCTGGGGCATCATTCAATCTGCCATGGCTGCTGTCCTCTTGTATTCCGGCGGGCTTTCCGCTTTGCAAAACACAGCGATTCTGGCAGCGCTGCCGTTTTCTATCGTCATCCTGCTGATGATTGCCGCTCTCTATAAATCGCTCTCTAAAGAACGAAGAGAGATCAAAAAAGCAGAGAAAATCGACAAACCGAGAAGTCCAAGAGTGAAAAAGGCATATTAACAAAAAAGATCTTTCCGCACCTGCGGGAAGATCTTTTTTATTTGCGATATAGAATAAGGGCGGAAAAACAGTAAAGCTGCTCGCCGTCTGGGTCGCACGCCGCCGAAACCGTATATTTGATATCAATCAGCTGCTCCTCCGATATCCCTTTTAGAAATGAATTGATTTCCGTCTGTAAGTCTTTTTCATGCTCTTCATCAAATACTGCCACCTTCAGCATCTTATCCGCTCTCCTTTCTCTATCAATCTATTCCGTTTGGAACAGCGTTATGATAGAGAAATGATGATCACCTCATCTTCGGATAAAAAGCTTCCCGTGTATGGTGTTTTCTCTGCGGCTCATCGTCTTGCTGCTCCACTTTGAGCAGCACAGCATAAACGATTCGCATATGACAGTAGCTGATCAGGCTGACGCTGAAAAAAGGGACAATGCCGGGCAGGAACGCAAGCAAGAAAAGGAGAGCCACTGTCAGCGCAAGCATCACGAGTGTATATTGCAAATAGGCTACACTGAGCAAGAGCGAAAACTTCACGTACAGACGTTTTTTCCAATCAAAATGGACAAGCAGCGGAAACACATAAAAAAGCATGGATACGAACAAAAATCCAAATATCATAATGGCGAAGCGCAGGACATGCAGGAGGAAATGGCTCGGATAAATAAAGGCCAAATCAATATAAATAATCAATCCGATGATGGCCAGTACAGCACCGATCAAATTTGAACGAAAAAATTCTGCCTTGTATTCCCGCCAAAACGTTTTTAGCACTGGAACGCTGTCCTGCCCCTGAACCCATTTCCGCATGACAGCGAATAAAGCTGCGGTCGCGGGCATGACGCCGAACACACCGAGACCGAGCAACGTAAAAAACAGCCAAAGCAGGTTTGTATAAGCAAATCTCATGATCCACTCACAAAAGCGCAGCACCCGCCCCATTGAACCATCATGCTCCACAGCGGCCCCTCCTTTTCGCATTATACATTTTGCATCTGAAAAAGCCTTTTAATGTCGATCGGCTTCTTTTCAGCAACCGAGCGCCACATCCCCTCACCAACCGCGATGGAGTAAGCTCCTGCTTCAGCCCCGGCTAAAATGTCATAGCGGCGCAACGGGTCTTTTCCTAAAAAAAGATCTTCAAGCAATAACGGATCGCCTCCACCGTGCCCGCCCTCGTTTTTGACCACTTGTATCGTCTGCTTTGATTCAAAGAGCGGATAATATTCAATCGTCTGCTCAGGAAAAGCAAACGGAATTCTGGAAGGCTCGTGAAATTCATTTGATTCGATACGCCCTTTTGTGCCATTGATTGTCAGCCGGTAGCCTTCATACGGGGCGGAAAATATGATCGAGTAGCTTAAAAGCGCACCGCCGTCATATTTGACAGCCGCCACGTACGTATCCTCAATGTCAATTTCCTCGTCAAAAATACACGCGTCAGGCCTGTATGCAGTATATAAGCTGGACTGGTCCCCCGTTTGGAGGTGATCATCCTTAACAGAGGCTTTGGAGGAGCGGGGATGCCATCTTGAATAGTAATGGCATTTTTCTTTGACGCTGCACGTCCCGCAAAAACGCCCGTCTTCTTCCGGCAGCGGGTTCCACTCACTGTCCGGCCCATAGTAATTCAAGGCGCCGTAAGCAAATACCTCCGCCGGATTTTGCCCGAGCCACCAATTAACGAGATCGAAGTGGTGTGTTGATTTATGGACAGAAAGACCGCCAGAAAGTGGTCTTGACCGGTTCCAGCGTTTAAAATAGCTGGCGCCGTGATACGTATCAATATACCAATTCAAATCAACAGAGGTTACCCTGCCTATTTTTCCGTCCAGAATCATTTCTTTAATTTTCCGATGAAACGGGCTATAGCGATAGTTAAACGCCACGGTGACATTTCCTTTGCTTTTCGCCTCCGCCTCAAGCACCCGATTCGCATCCTGTACCGTCGTCACCATTGGTTTTTCTGTAATCACATCCATATCCCACTGAAGGCTTTTTAAGATATATGCGACATGGGTGTCATCCCTGCCTGCTACAATGACGATATCAGGCTTTGAAACGCGCATCATCTCATCAAAAGCATCTTCGTTGTACTCCGGCACGTGGGCAAGCTCGGGAAACTTCTTCTTGCATACGGCAAAACGTTTCGGATCAGCATCCAGCAATCCTGTAATCTCATAATGTGTTGAAAACCGCTCCATCAGCGGTTTGATAAACATACTGAGAGCTCTGCTGCTCACTCCGCAAATGACGATGTTCTTCAATGTCCTCACCTCTATCGGGCTTCAGTTAGTTGAGAAATCAGCTGCAGCGCTTCCTCTGTTTTTTTAGCGTACACAGGGATAAACGCCGCCATATTGCGATTCAATCGAAAAGTATAGCCGTTCAGCTGTTTTTCCCCTTTTTCGATCTGAACGGCATAGACCGTTTTTTCTCCTGTTTTTTTATTAACCGTTGTATAAGGAGATGTTTTTTCCGATGGCAATCCGTCTAACAGCTGAAAATTTTCTGGATCATCGTACGCTTGAAACATGTCTTCAGGCACGATGAAAACATCTCCCTCACGAGCGGTGATTTCAGTCAGCAGTTTTTCCGGAAAGGCTGGAAAGATATCAACCTTCCCGGCCTTTTGCTCAGCGGCCTCTTTTATGTTTTCCTGTACGCCTGCCTGCATATCAGAAAAGAGGATAACATGCATTCCGTCCGGCCTGCTTGAGCATGATGCCAAAAAGAGCACTGAGATGATCACACACAAAGCCGTACGTATACTTATTTTCATTTCCCCGCTGACCTAAAAAGAGGCTCCAGCTCTGTCATGGCCAAAATAAACGCACCGGCCCCGTGCAGATCGTTTGTGCTTCTTTCCCGGCTGACGTAATAGTCATAGAAACCGGCTGACGTTCCGACACATATATCTTTGACGAGAAACGCACCATCTTTTGTTGTTTCGGTTTTATGCTGAATCAAACCTTGGTACGCTTTTAACAGTGTTGGTTCGTATGCACTGTCTAGATATCCTTTATTGAGTCCTTTTGCGATTGCGTACATGTACAGACAGGATCCTGAGCTTTCCAGCCAGTTATCGGACCTGTCGCCCTTATCAACGATCTGGTACCATAACCCCGTCTCCTTGTCTTGATAGCGGCAGATGCTTTTCATCATGTCCTGCAGCGTTTTTTTCCACACGTGACGGTTTGGGTGCTTTTTCGGCAGCTCTTCAATCATGTCGGCAAGAGACATGACGTACCACCCGATGGAACGCGCCCAGAATTCTGGGGAGCAGCCTGTCTCTTCATTGGCCCAAGGCATTTTTTTCGCTTCATCCCAGGCATGATAAAAGAGTCCCGTTTTAGAATCCTTTGTATGCTTTCTCATCAGCGACTCCTGGAGCACGACCTGATCAAACAGCTCCGGCTCCTGCTTCAGATTGGCGTATTTCAGTGCGAACGGCCCGCCCATGTATAAACCGTCAAGCCACATTTGATAAGGATAGCCGTCCTTGTGCCAAAAACCATCCTCAGACGTCCGGTTCAGTGTCCCATACAAGCTGCGCAGCCTTTTTGCCGCTTTGACATACCGCTCATCCTTGGTCTGCTCGTATAATGGAAAAAGAATAAGACCCGCTTGAATAGCGTCAAGCTCATCTCTTCTAAATAACAGATTGCCATAATCATCGATTAAGAGATCTGCGTAAGCCTTCGCATACTCAAAATACCGCTTTTCCCCGGTTGCTTCCCACAGCCGCAATACCCCACATAAGAAAACACCCTGATGGTAGTGCCAGCGGTTTGCAGGCGGCAGCTCCTCCACTGTGTACGTGTTCATAATCGTTTTTGCCAATGCCTCCGCGTACGTAAGAGGCGATTTTACAGCGATTGATTGATCCATTGATCCCATCCCTTTCTTAATAGATTCCTTCCTCGCCAAATTTCTTCGCCAAACGATTCGCAAGCATGACCAAAATCAGCCCGACCGCCGCTTTAAATACACCGACTGCTGTACTGTAACTGAATTGGCCCTGTTTCAGCCCTGCAGTATAAACGTACGTATCAAAAATTTCCGCCACTTCCCTGTTTGTCGCGTTTAACAGCAAATACACATGCTCAAAGCCAAGCTCCAGCGTGTCTCCGATTTTTAAAATCAATAAAACGACGATGACACTTTTAATGGCGGGCAGGGTAATATGCCACATTTGCCGCAGCCGTCCCGCTCCATCCATTTTCGCCGCTTCATACAGCTGGGGGTCAACAGCTGTAATGGCCGCCAGATAAATGATTGTCGACCAGCCCGCTTCCCTCCAGATGACCTGCAGAATATACAGGGGCCGGAACCATTCTTCGTTCAGCAGAAAATTGATTTTTTCACCGCCAAAAAACACAATCAGTTCATTAATCAAGCCTCCGTCTACTGTTAAAAGCACAAACGAAAGCGATACAACAATGACCCAAGACATAAAATGCGGGATATAAATCAGCGTTTGAACAAATTTTTTAAAGAGAGCGATCCGCACTTCGTTTAATAGAAGCGCCAGCAAAATCGGCACCGGGAAAAATATAACCAGATTCAAAGCAAATAACACGAGCGTGTTTTTTAACAGGAGAAAAAATGTAGGCTCTGTAAACAGCCTGATAAAATGCTTCAGCCCGACCCACTCACTGCCCAAAATGCCGAGAAACGGCTGATAATCCTGAAACGCAATCACAATTCCCCACATCGGGACATACTTAAAAAGCAAAAAATAAATACACCCCGGCAAAATCATCAAGTATAAATATTTCTGTTGCATCAGCTTATTTAGTAAGCGCTTTCTTTTTTTTTTTTTTAAAATGACTGCATCAACAGCCGGCGCTTGCGCTTCTGCGGTTTTCATCTTTTCCAAGCCTCCTTTCACGGGTTCTTGCATTCACTGTAGCGCAGCAGGCAAAAGTCCGTCTACAATCATCTGATCACATCCTGCCTTATCCCTTTATGATCAAGGGTTCAGCCATTCCACCTGAAAAAAAGACACCGATATTAGAAAATGATTATTGACAATATCTATCAATCTTTGGATTAATTGTATTAAGGTGATGTCGATGTTATGAAATGGGGGGTTTTATGAAAGGAAGCCAATACAAGTTTTATTACAAACTAATCACGTTTTTCTGTCTGCTCAGCACCATTCCGGTCATTCTGGTCGGATTGTTTTCGTACGAGCACTCTCAGAAGACAGCTATCTCCAACGTTTCGGAGGAAAAACTCGACACACTCCAGCAGACTCAGCAAAGCATCGAGCATATATTGAAAACTGTCGATCACTCTTTAACCCACTATGTGAGTTCGCCGCCTCTCCTTCGCACACTGTCCGAGCCTTTGCACTCTGACCAATTTCAAATCTATAACCAAGTGAACCAAGAGCTCAACTATCTGCAAAGCTTTGATACCGACCTGTCCAACATGACGCTAGTCAGTTATATGAAAAAATGGTACATGAACAATTCCGGCTTGTACCGCTTGAATACAGACTCTCTTCATGAAGCAGCCGCAGCGTACACGCAACACAAAGCGAGCCGCTCGTATTGGACCCTTGAAGAAAACAATCATTTGATTTCGACAAAAGAAGGGACATCAGACAACTGTCGCTACAATATCAATTTGATTAAACAGCTTCCTCTGAACAGCACAAATACGAAGGGATTGGCCGCCGCGAGCATCCCAAGCTGCTCGCTTGTCAAAAATATGCCTGACTATTCAAACGCCAACAACCTGTATATCATTGATGAAAAAGGCCGTATCATCCTGCATAACAGCATGTCTGATATCGGTGAATCTCTTCAAAACGACGACTTTGTCCAAAACATGCTGGCGCAGACCGCCAATAACGGACAGTTTGAAACAGTAATTGACCGGATTCATTATAAAGTCACCTATCAAAAATCTGACTATAACACATGGACTTATTTTTCTCTCGTTTCCTTGCCTGAACTAAAAAAAGAAGCCAAGTCAATTGGCTGGATCACCTTTACAGTATGCTTTATTTTGTTAGCGCTTTCACTGTTGTTCTCTTGGCTTGGCTCCCGCCATTTTTACAAGCCGATCAGAGTGCTTTACGAATCATTTGCAAGACATAGTGCTATACAAGAGAAACAGCCGCCTCAAAATGAATTCGAGTTAATTGAACAGAGCTTTAAGCAGCTAAAAGACAGAAATGACGACCTTGAAGAGACGATGAAACAGCAGGCGACTCATTTACAGCAGTATTTTATGGTTAGGCTCATGCTTGGAAAACTGACGGATGAGGAGGTCAATAACCGTTTTGAAAGCCTCGGTTTAAAGCAAAATTGGCGGCATCTCGCCCTGCTCGTGCTGCAAATTGATACCCTGAATCATACGCCTTATGAGAAAAAAGATATGGATCTGCTTTTGTTTGCCGTCAACAGCCTGATTGAGCGCAACATACCGGCAGACAAACATCTTGCCCCCGCCGTCGTAGACAAACAGCAGACAACCATTCTGATCAATCAGAATGGGACAAAGGAAGAATTCATGGATGAGCTGAATGAGACTGCACGGATGATTCAGGAAAAGGCGGAAACTGAGCTGCAGCTGTCAGTCAGCATCGGTATCAGCCAGCCGTTTGATGCGCTTACAAAGGCGAAAACAGCCTACGCTGAAGGCTCGGAGGCGTTGAAATACCGGCTCAAAGCAGAAAACAAATCGATTATCTTTTATGAAGACCTTGACCAGAAAAAAACCTTCAAAACCCATTTTCCAAAACAGCTTCAGCATGAGCTGTTCGATGCCGTAAAAGCAGGAGACAAGGAGAAAGCGGACAAATGCCTGCACGCGATTTTGCAGTCGATCTTCACTCAAAACACCAATCCGTATCAATTCCAAATCGCAATCGCCCGCTTTTTGAACCATGTGATTGAACTGATGCATGTGCTCGGTATCGAATTGTTTGAGCTTGAAGAAAACAAAATGCTGTATGACCAAATTTTTGAGCTGAAAACGTTCGAGGATACCGAAAACTGGCTCAAGAATGAGTTCATTGATCCGATGACAGACAAAGTGAACGCCCGCGCGGATGCCCAGTACAAAAATATTTCTGACAACATTATTCATATCATCCACCATGAGTTTGAATCCGATTTGACACTGGACGAAATCGCCCGCAGGCTGCATTACAACCCAAACTATTTAAGCAGCATTTTCAAAAAAGAAATGGGCATTTCATTCAGCGAATATGTCTCCAGCTACCGCCATCATATGGCGAAAAACTGGCTTGCCGAAACCGATATGGCGGTAAAAGACATTGCCGAAAAGCTGAAATACAAAAACTCGCAAAACTTTATCAGATCATTTAAAAAGCTGGAGGGGATTACACCGGGAAACTACCGCCAGCAAAAAAGAAGCATGTAAAAAACCCAAAACAGCTTACACGTTTTGGGTTTTTCCAGTGTTATTTTGCTTGTTTAAACGCTTCTTCGTACTCCTGAATAATCTGCTTTCCGCCGCTTGACTCCCATTTTTCCACTTCTTGATCAAACTGGCTTTCTGTGATGTCTCCAATCATATATTTATAGGTCGCATCATCAATAATTTTCTTCAGTTCATCCCCCCGTTCCGACTCCGCAGCAGAATACAGGCTTTCAGCAGGGTTTGGGACGATGATCTTTTCATTGTCTTCGGTCAGCTCCTCGTACGCCGTCCGAAGCGGATCCCCAGTGTTTTTTAAGTAGGCTTTATCAATGGCGATTAAGGCGGACAGCGGCTGAATATCAGTCTGCCAGTCTTTCACTTGGCTTTCCTCGCGTGTGAACGTTTTGCCCTCTCCTTTGTTGTAATGAACGCCGTCAATGCCATAAGTCATCAGGCTATAGACGTCTTCTTCGGCAATTCGATCAAAAAACGCCAAAATCCGTTTAAGCTCAGCTTCCGTTTTCACACTCGTTTTTGGAAAAGCAAACAAGCCGTTATGCCCTCCTGATGCCCACACCCGCTCTTTCCCATCTGGGCCTTTTATGCGGTTGATGATTTCAAGCTTCATCGATTTATCGGAGGCATGGTCGCGCAGATTAACCGCATCTACCATATTCCCAATGTAGATGCCGGCTTTACCTTGAGAAAACAGCTCCTGCTGCTGGGTTTTGCTTGTGACAGGAAAATCCTTATTCATATAGCCGTTGTCACGCAGTTTTTTCATATAGTTCATTGTATCTTTGTATTCCTGCGTCATGAAATCAGGCGTGAATTTGCCGCCTGATTCCTTCCAATCTGTCGGCATGCCTTCATACGAGCCAAGCGTTTTAAACGCGCCGTAAATTAAGTCATTGCGGTCTGTCAGCCCGAATGTATCGTCTTTCCCATCTTTATCCGGGTCGTCCTCCGTAAACGCTTTGGCCACTTCATAAAGCTCATCCAGTGTTTTCGGCGTTTTCAAATTCAAATTGTCCAGCCAGTCCTTCCGAATGACGATCCCCTGTCTGGAAAGCGGACGTTCTCGGTATATCCCGTAGAGCTTGCCGTCGATTGTTACGTTTTTATTAATGAGTTTGTTCATTTTGCTTAAGTTCGGATAATCCTTGATATAATCGCCAATCTCCCAGAACATTCCTGATCTGAAGGCATTCATGACTGACGAATTTTTAATATCCTGAATGGTCACGATTTGCGGAAGATTGCCGGCTGCAAGCGCGGCATTCAGCCTGTCTTCTTTCACCGCGTCTGGAACCCAGGTGATGTCCAGTTCTGTATTTGTCAGCTTTTCAATTTCTTTAATTGCTCTGTCTTTCGGCGGTTGCTGATGGTACAAAATCGCCATCCAAGACAGCTTTACCTTTGAATCAGAGTCAGCTTTGCCTTCAGCTGAAGACTGATCAGCCCCTTTACAGCCCGCCAGCACTCCTCCGAGTGCAAGTACAAGCACAATCAAAAGCACCCTCCATTTGTTTCCCATCGTACCCCTCCGTTTCATATTTTTTATCCTTTGACAGATCCCAGCAAAGCTCCTTTTGCAAAATGCTTTTGTATAAAAGGATAGACAAGCAGAACTGGGATAGTCGCCACCACTATGACCGCCATTTTGATGGTTTGCTCCGGCGGCGGACTGCTTGACCCCATTTCTGACATATCCCCCTGCATCCCGCTTGATACAATCACGATTTGGCGTAAAAGCACCTGAATCGGCCATTTTGCTGAATCATTTAGGTACAAGATCGCCGTCATATACGTGTTCCAATACGTAACCGCATAAAATAGCGAGATCGTTGCGATCGCAGGAAGAGACAGCGGCAGCACAATTTTAAAGAAAATGCCCAGATCATTGCACCCGTCGATTTTCGCCGACTCTTCCAGGCTTGACGGGATATTTTGAAAGAAGTTTTTCAGAATGATCAGGTTAAAGGCATTAATGGCTGTCGGCAAAATGAGCGCCCAGTAAGAATCGAGCAATCCAAGCGATTTGACTACAAGGAAAGTCGGAATCATGCCGCCGCTGAAGAGCATCGTAAATACGACGAGAAACATGAGCGGCTGCCGGCCGATTAAATCACGGCGGGATAACCCGTAAGCCATCAGTGACGAAAGAAACATGCTGACTGCAGTGCCTATCACTGTCACAAACACAGAAACAAGCAAACTCTTATAAATAATATCTGTTGAAAAAATGTAACGATAAGCATCAAGCGAAAAAGTGGTCGGTATTAAAATAAATTTTTTCGACACAACTTCTTCTACTGTGGCGAAAGAAGCCGCGATGACATGAATAAACGGAAGTACGCATATTAAAGCGAACATCAGCAAAAACCCGTAAATCAAAATATCAAACAGGCGATTTTTCAGTGAATGTGCGATAGCTCCCACCTCTCTTTTGTAAGCGTTATCATTCTTTTTTAAACGAGCTGCAGCATGTGACGATATCGTGTCTAAAATGTAGCAAATCTGTGATTGCCATGTCTATAATCATTTGAACAGAGTCCCTTTCGCTGCGGGGCTTGCCGTGAATGAGAACTGATGACAAAAGAAAAAGAGCATAATCTTAGAAAATGATTATGCTCCGTTCTCTTCCTCTTTCAGAAGCTCGGCAGTATTGATTTGAGGTGAAAATCCAAGTTCATTGACAGCGGATTCAATGGACCATGGCCGGCCCGGATTATCCGAGACAGCGTAATAAGTGCCGTACCGGATATTGGTTTCAATGGCAGCTTTGAAAATCGAAAGCAAATCGGGATGAGACAGCAGCGTCTTTTTCACCCGTTCTTTTTCATGCAGCGTATCCATTTCATCTGTGACGACAGTTCCGATTCGAAGGTTGATCACTGAAAGCTTATTTTCCAAATAAAATAAATGGCCAATCTGTTCCGAGGTCAGCTTTAATACACCGTACAAGTTCTTTGACAGCGGATAATCGCTTGTTGTGATTTCCCGCCCTAAGAGAGAACGCCCGTCCTTTTCGTATACATCTGTGACATGGTTGCTGCTGGCGAACACGAGCTTTTGAATGCCGAGCTCCGCTGCGGCGCGGCACAAGTAATAGCTTGCCCTATAGAAAACATCCGTCATTTTCTCAAATTCAGCGATGTCCATGACATCGTATTTGATTTTGACAGCCAATAAATTCAAGATCACATCGGTATCTTTCGGAATCTTCTTCAACAGCTCCTCATAATTTGCCGCATCAGCCTGAATGGAAGAGGCAGTGCCATCGAAATCATCTTTATCAAGCACTGTCACTTCATAATCTGATATAAGCCCTTCAGCAAGCAGTCTCCCAATCACACCATTTCCGCCGGCGATCAGCACTTTTTTCACTGTGTTCACTCCCCTTTTTTTATAGATTGCCCATTTTCGCCGGGGCTGACACTTTTTTGGCACTCACATGCTCTTTTAGTTTATTCAAAAGTCACCGGCAGCTGCTCAAGCGCCCGGAAGCCAAAAAGCGGCCGGTACTGCCATTCAGAGCCAGCGAGCTTGAGGCCGGGCATTCGCTGCAGAAGGGTATGAATCGCTATCTTTGCTTCTAATCGTGCCAGTGAGGATCCTAGGCAAACATGATGTCCATGCCCGAATGAAAGATGCGGATTAGGGCTTCTGGTTATATCGAAATCATCGGCGTGCGTGAATATGTTTGGATCTCGATTAGCAGCCCCTAACAGAAGATAGACTTGTTCCCCTCTACGAATCGTCACCCCGTTGATGTCAATATCCTCTGATGCAACTCTGGCAGTCATTTGCGTGGGGCTTTCATAGCGTAAACATTCCTCAACTGCGGTATCAATAAGATTTGGGTTTTCTTTCAGCATCAAAAGCTGTTCAGGATGCTGCAGCAAACAAAGGACTGAATTGCTGATGAGATTAACCGTTGTCTCATGTCCGGCGATCGCCAGCAAAATGCATGTAGATGCCGCTTCCTCTTCCGTCAGCTTATCCTTTTCTTTCCCCTTCAAGAGCATGCTGATCATGTCCTGCTGCGGATGCCGTTTTCGCTTTTGAATCAGATCTTTAAAATATTCCATAGCCTGTACAGCGATATGATTGCCTTCTGTTAACGCCTTTCTTGACCGGGTAAAATCAATGGTTTGAATGAGACTTGCAGCCCATTCTTTTAATTGCTCCCTATCTACCGCCGGTACACCTATAATGCTGGCTATGACGTAGCTCGCTAAAGGAAAAGCAAAGTCCGAAATCACCTCCATCTTTTTTTCACCTTGCACTTGATCAAGCAAGTGATGGACAGTTTCATTGACATACGGACGATAGCTCTCTGCCATTCTCGGCGTAAACGCTCCGCTGGCCAGCGTGCGTAATCGTCTATGATCAGGCTGATTCTGAAACAGCATCATCTGACTTTGCACATGTTTAAGATCCTGATATTTGATTGACGTCTCAGGAAGCGGAGGACGGACTTTGAATCTGGCATCTTTCAGGATAACTGCCGTTTCTTCATATCCTGTGACATACCAGCCCGGGTATTTCAAGAAACTCCCTTTATATATAGGATGAACAGCGCGCAATGTTTCGTAAAAAGGATATGGATTTTTCAAAAACTCAGAAGATGCAGTTGAAAATGCAATTGTCATGTGTACCTTCTCCTCACTATTTAAAAATAAAAAGCAATCGACATCACACCGATTGCTTTTATTGATTCTTTCAGCTTTTCGCACTTAAACTGGCCTTCATTTCTTCGACAGATTCGACTTCGAAGCCCAAATCATTCAGCATTTTATGGTCTTCCGTCTCCTCTTGTCCGGCAGTTGTTAAGTAATCTCCGACAAAAATGGAGTTAGCGGCGTACAGCCCTAATGGCTGTAATGAACGGAGATTGACCTCTCTTCCTCCTGAAATGCGGATTTCTTTTGACGGATTGATAAAACGGAACAGCGCCAGCACTTTTAAACAATACAGCGGGTTTAATTCGTTGACGCCTTCTAATGGCGTGCCGTCAATCGCATGCAGAAAATTCACCGGAATGGAATCTGCGTCAAGGGCCTTCAAGCTTCTTGCAATATCGATGACGTCCTGTGTTGTCTCCTTCATTCCGATAATGGCGCCTGAACATGGAGACAGCCCCGATTCTTTTGCCATTTCAACCGTATTGACCCTGTCATCGTATGTATGCGAGGTCGTAATGTTTGAATGGTTTCTCTGTGAAGTATTCAAATTATGATTATAGCGATCTACTCCGGCTTCTTTCAGCCGCTTTGCCTGCTCCGGCTTTAACAGTCCGAGACACGCACAAACCTTCAGTCCATATGTTTCTTTAATTTCCTGCACCGCGTCTACGACCTGATCCACTTCTCTGTTGGACGGCCCCCTGCCGCTTGCCACGATGCAATATGTGCCGATATTCAGATCGTGCGCCCGCTTTGCGCCTTCCAGAAGCGTTTCCTTATTCACCATCCGGTACGACTGAATCGGTGCTTTTGAAATCGCAGACTGTGAACAATAGCCGCAGTTTTCCGGACAGAGTCCTGATTTCGCATTCATAATCATATTGAGCTTTACCTTTTTTCCATAAAAGTGTTTTCTGATGTGAAAAGCACCATGCATTAAAAGCAAAATATCTTCATCCGGACAGTTTAATATCGAAAGCGCCTCTTCGTCGGTCACTTCTGCTCCAGTAAGCACCCGGTCTGCGAGTTCCATCCATTGATTCATTCTCATACCCCCACTTGATTCTTCAATAATGATAGTTTGATATGGTCTTTTACCATATGTAGAACTGTTTCTTTCGTCACGTTGGCAAGCTTTGGCGTAATCCCTAAAATCGGCACACCGCATAAGCGCTCAATCATTTCAGGATTGGTTTTTTCATCATCGTCAGGAGAATCACTGATTCCATTGATGACAATTCCGGCGATTGACAGACCCATGCTTTGTGCATATTGGACAGTTAAAAAGGTATGATTAATGGTTCCGAGATGAGGACGTGCCACAATGATGACGGGAAGCTGTAACGCTTTTATAACATGACTGACTAAAAAATCCTCTCCCAATGGCACAGAAATACCGCCCGCACCTTCTACAATAAAGCATTCATGTTTTTCTCTTATCCGCTCCCAATGGCTTAAGACCTCTTCCATGGTGACAGCCTTCCCTTCCAGCTTTCCTGCGATATATGGTGCAAGCGGCGCTTTGAAGGCAAAAGGCGTAATGTCTTCATGCGAAAGATTGGTCTGCGACATGTCTTTCAGCAGACTTGTATCACTATCCGGATGATGACGAGATATACCGCTTAAAAATGGTTTAAACACCCCGACATCTTTTTTATGTTCTCGCAATAAAGCGGCAAGACCGCTGGATATAACCGTTTTCCCCACTTCTGTATCTGTTCCTGTCACAAAAAAACCCCTCAAATGATGTGCAGCTCCTTTCCAATTGAATGAAATGATGTCAGCAAATGATCAATATCACTTGCCCTGTGGTCAGCTGTGATGGTTAATCGAATCCGGCTTTCACCTGGCGCAACAGTCGGCGGCCGAATGGCAGGGGCATAAATCCCATTGTCATACAGCTTTTCAGCAAATGTGACAGTTTTACGGGCATCGCCGATGACCACAGGGATAATCGGAGTATGATCACCTTTTACCACATAACCCATGTTCTTCAGACTCGTTCTGATCATGTTGATATAAGAAAATAAAAGCTGACGTTTTTCCCTGCTGGCTTCAATGATGTTGAAAGCCTCATAAGCGGCTGCACAGCTGGCTGGCGGAATAGCAGTTTGAAAGATAAATGTTCTGGCATTGTTGAGCAAAAAATCTATGAAGACCGCTGAACCTGCCGCAAAACCGCCTTCCGTGCCAACAGCTTTGCTTAAGGTGCCGATCACAATGTCAGGACAAACGCCAAAGTAATCACTCGTTCCCCCTCCTGATTCACCCAAAACACCTGTGGCGTGGGCGTCATCAACGATTACGAAGGCATGATAGCGTTTCGCAAGTGAGATGATCTGATCAAGAGGGGCAATCGTGCCATCCATGCTGAATACCCCGTCTGTTACGATAAAACGGCGCTGATAACGCTGTGTTTCATTTAGCTTGTTTTCAAGATCATCCATATCAATATGCCGGTAAACAACTGTATCAGCCTTAGATAGCCGGCAGCCATCAATTATACTTGCATGATTGAGTTGATCACTTAAAATGGCATCTTCCTTTTCTGGCAATGATGAAAGGACACCGACATTAGCCAAATAACCGCTCGAAAACAGTAAAGCCGCTTCCGTCCGTTTAAAGGTGGCAATCTTTTTTTCAAGCTTTTCATGCCAAACCGAATTGCCTGTCGTTAAACGGGAGCCGCTGCTTCCTGCCCCAAATTGGAGCAGTGCTTCTTGGGCTGCAGAGATCAAGCGGCTATGGCTTGCCAGTCCTAAATAATTGTTTGAAGACCAAACCGTTTGATTCTCTTCATCAATTTCCCTCTCTGGAATCGGGGCTCCATCCATTGTCCGCAGGTTGCGGTATACGCCGGCTTCCTTCGCTCTGTCTAACCGCTCGTTTAACCAGGCGTCAATCTTCAAGGCTGGTAACCTCTTGGATCGCTTGTTTCATAATGGCAACCATTTCTGCAAGCTCTTCGGCTGTGCTGGCGAGAGGAGGCAGAAATGCAATCACGTCCCCCAGCGGCCTTGTCAGCATGCCAAGCTCCCGCATTTTAAGAGAAACTTTGTATCCAACCCGCCAATCAGCAGGATAAGGCTTTTTGCTTTCCTTTGACTGAACAAGCTCTGCACCGCACATAAAGCCCAGCTGCCGAATATCCCCCACGTGCGGAAGAGCGTACAGATCTTGAAGAAGGAAATGGAGCTTTTCACTTTTTTGCGCTACTTGGTCCACAATGTTTTCAGATTCAAATAATGCCAGATTTTCAAGCGCAACCGCACAGCCTAGCTGATTTCCCGTATAGGAATGGCCGTGAAAAAAGGTTTTTTGGTTTTCATAATCATCATAGAATGCCTTATAGATGTCTTCAGTGGCAAATGTAACGGCGATTGGCAAATAGCCTCCTGTAATGCCTTTCCCGGCAGCCATCAGATCAGGCTGGACATTCTCGTGCTCACACGCAAACATTTTTCCTGTACGGCCAAAACCTGTAGCTACTTCATCTACGATCATTAAGACATCGTATTTTGTACATAGCTCGCGCACGCCTGCCAAATATCCTTCCGGCATCACAATCATACCGGAAGCTCCTTGAACCATTGATTCAATGGAAAGTGCCGCAATTTCCTTATGATGTTCCTCGAGCAGCTGTTCAAGCTCTCGCAGGCACTTATCACGGCACTCATCAGGATCGCCGCTTTCAGAGCGGTACACATAAGGAATCGGAGCTTTGTAACTATCAAACATTAACGGGCCGTATACATGATGGAATAGTTCAATTGAACCGACACTGACGGCGCCAATCGTATCACCGTGATACCCATTTTTCATTGCGATAAATTTTTGTTTCTTAGATCTTCCAATATTCTTCCAATACTGAAACGCCATTTTCAGGGCTATTTCCATTGCTTCTGCACCGCTGTCTGAATAAAAAACACGTGTGAGCTTTTTTGGGCTGATGTCGATTAATACTTCGGCAAGCTGGGTTGCTGGAACGTTGGCCATGCCCAATAGCGTGGAGTGCGCGATTTTTCCGAGCTGATTTTTTATGGCATCATCCAATTCCTTTTTTCGGTGCCCGTGGACATTAAGCCAAACAGAAGAAAAACCGTCATAGTATTCCTTGCCGTTTATGTCTTTGACTTTGATTCCAGTGCCGCTTTCTATAATTAAGGGGTTCTCATCGTAATCTTTCATTTGGGTAAAAGGCAGCCAGAGGTGCTTTTTACTGTTTTCTATCAAATCATGAGTCATAGTCTTCCTCCCACTCTATCAAAATAGGCTGCTTCTTCAGGTCATGTAAGTACGTGTTTATATCTTCGGAGCCATCAACAAAAAAGATGCGGCAGCCCTCTTCAGTCCCGTATTCTTTCATTGCTGTAATACGCTGATAGCCCATTTTTTTACCTGAAACGTATCCTGTTATGTAATCAGGGTCATCTGACCAGCATAATTCTGCAACGGCTGCCGGGTGCCGGCTAACCTTTGAAGCAAGCGCAAGGGCCTCTTTTATTCTAGAATGTGCCGGCACGTGACAGCGAAGCGCCCATTTTTCAAAATTGGCGTCCGGCCAATCCATTCTGGAGACCCGCACCCCTTTTCCTTTTGTTTGATCAATCCGCTTGCCTGAATGAATATCAAACAAAATAGCTCCCCTGACAACAGCCCATTCAGGGATTTGTTGATATGCTTTTTCAATCACTTCTCGTGAAACGCCTTCTCTTTCCAATAACAATCGGGCAAGCTTTTGTCCCTCTTCTGGGGAGCTCACTTCGTTCGTATGCACCGGCAATGGCTGAATGACTTTTATCGGTTCATGAACCTCTTCAAATTGAATTTGCATAAAATCAGGCTTTCCCCTTGAATGGGATAACCCTTTTTCTAATAAGGCATTGACTGTACGCTTCATCTCATGGAAAGGAATAAGCCGTTCTCCGCCAGATATATGCTTTCCGCCGTCTTCATGAGATCCATTCATGGAAGCCCTCATTCTGACACTATAAAAAGTTTCTTCTTGCATCCATTCTCGCCCTTTCACTGATAACTAAAGAACGTATATCACATCCTATTCTAATTGTTAACCAATTATAAATAAAAGTTAACAATTAGAATATTATTATTCACATATGATTCTGTCAATATAAGAAATCTTCATTTTGTTTTTTAGGGCTAGTTCTTGAAATGAGCAAAAAGACCGTTTTACAGTAAAACGGTCCTAGCCTTAGATGTCTATTCCACTGTGTTTTTTTCGATTTCGATACTTGATGAACAAGGCGATCCCATTTACCATCACCAGTCCAAAAATCGTATTGCCTAACGGTGCCCAGCCATTCTCACCTGTGAAAAATAAGGACAGGGCCACCTTCCCAACGAGTGTCACATTCAATAGGATTAAACCGAATACAAGCGACCGCTTCCAGAAAGCAGCCAAAATAAAACCGAGAAAAACCATCATGAAAGCAATTGTTAAAACAGCCGAGACCGGACTGCTTAAAAGCATTTGCTCGAATTCGAGCACTTTTTGCATTTGCAGATGAATCTTCTTAGGTTCTGGAAACCAGACCATACTGCTCATCATCAATACAAAAGTGATGATAATGCCTTTCCAGCTGTGCTTATACGCAGCATAAACCAATACTAGTAAAAAGAGGGGGCGAATATACCAGCTTATTGGATTGAGATGCCGCCGGAAAGCCCAATCCAAAATGTCTTGTAATTCCATTGGTTCCACTTCCCTCGCTCATAGAAATTTGATGTGTTTCTGACAATACTCTTTAATTTGTGCTTTTCTGCCAGTTTCCCGTAACGGTCACAGCCACTTTTGCAAAAACCGGACAGCTTCATGCCTCATAACTGCTGTTTCGAAATGCCCCGAAGCGGAACGGATCATCCGATAGCGATCAGAAGCTCCCTGTCCAGCATACACAGCCGTCAATTCTTTTTCGATTTTGTCCATACCTTCCACCGGCGTTAACCGGTCGTGTACACCAACAAGGCTAAGGTGCGGGCGCGGCGCGATCATGCTTTGGATCTCCGATGCGGAAAAATGCTTTGCAAGCGACGGGACGTAATAATAAAAGCCATGCCGGTCAAGATTCTTTGTTTTCATCAGGACGTGATGATCTACTTGGCTGCACAAATCCACACACACCTTAATCCGGTCATCGAGCGCCGCTGTCCACCACGCCATCAACCCTCCCATAGACATGCCGATCGTTCCGATTCTGTCAGGCTGAACATCAGGACGAGACTGCATATAATCTAACGCTCTTAAACTGTCATAAATCATCATGCCCCACATCACTCTTCCGGTTAGAAGCATTTCTTTAAAAATCTCGCTTTCCGTTTTTCCCCGCCGATCTCCAAATCCCCAATGATCAATCGCAAGCACGCCGTACCCAAGAGAAGTAAACTCACGGGCAAAAGATGGCGCTTTCAAATAATCCGCTCCTTCAATCAGTTCACTTTTTCCCCTGTCATACTGGCCGCCATGCGAATGCTGAAACAATACGGCTGGACACAGCCCTTCTGCAGACTTCGGTTTCACAAAATAGGCGGGCACCTTTTCATGTCCGTTTAGATCGAGCAGAAGCGTTTCAATGATATATCCTTCTCTTTCTTCAATACGCAATATCTCCGTACTGGTTTTCCTCCGATCAGGCAAATCTCCAAGCAATCGAAACAGCTGCTTTCTTCTTTCCGTACTCATTCCCTCACCCTTCCTTATTCGCTTACTTCACATTTACGAGATGGATCTGGTTTCCCCTTTATTTTTCCAATGCAAATCGCATCATTTACTAAATATTTAGTAAATATAACGAAATATTCCGAAAATAATCATTGTAACCGCTTACTTTCGTATGATAGTATCAATTTATCAAAACAGAGGAGTTAATATTTTACTAAATAGATGAGAGGGATTACTATGGTTCGGATTAAAGATATCGCCTTGAAAGCTAATGTTTCCAGTGCGACGGTTTCCAGGATTTTAAATGAAGATGAGTCGCTTTCTGTTGCGGGCGAAACGAGACAAAGAGTCATCACGATCGCAGAAGAGCTTGGCTATCAAACGGTTGCCAAACGCCGGAAATCCCGCGGGCAAAAACAGCGGGCCCAGCCGCTGATCGGCGTACTAAGCTGTCTGTCCCCTGATCAGGAACGGCAGGACCCTTATTTTTCTTCGATTCGCAAAGGCATTGAAAAAGAATGCTTTAAACAAGAAATTTTCATTACGAATTCAATTCATCTCGGTTCCTTTCAGGAGCATATTTTTCGGGAACTGGATGGTGTCATTGTCATCGGCCGTGTTCATGATGAAGCAGTGAAGCATATCAGCGGAAGGCTGGAACATGCCGTATTTATCAATCATTCTCCTGATCCGCAAACATACGATTCGATTGGCATTGATTTTGAATCCGCTTCACGCCAAGCGATTGATCACCTTCTCAGCCTTGGTTACAAACGGCTAGGCTACATTGGCGGACAGGAAAAAGAGCATACGCTGAAGGACGGTCAAAGCATTCGCAGAACGATTGAAGACAAACGGCTGACCGCCTTTTTGGAGTCCGCCGCCCCCCAGCCTGAGCATGTGCTGGTCGGAGAATACAGCATGCGTGAGGGCTATCGCCTGATGAAGAAAGCAATAGCTCAAGGCAATCTGCCGGAAGCATTCTTTATCGCCAGCGATTCCATGGCGATCGGCGCATTAAAAGCGTTTCAGGAAGCCGGACTCCAAGTGCCTCGGGATGCTGCGATCGTCAGCTTTAACGGCATTGAGGAAACTGAATTTGCCAGTACGCCATTAACGACGGTGAAGGTGTACACAGAGGAAATGGGCCGTACAGGCGTAAAACTGCTGCTTGACCGCCTCAATGGCCGAACGCTTCCTCACCATGTCACCCTGCCCACAACATTAATCGTAAGACAAAGCTGCGGATATACAGCTAAGGAGGTGACATAAGCAAGCATTCATCACGATAATAAGGAGGAAAAGATGAAACACACTTTTGTTTTATTTCTCTCTCTTATTCTGCTTATTCTGCCCGGTTGCTCAGCAGAGAAAAGCTCAGCTGAGACCGCAAAAAAGACGTTAACCATTTATTCTACAATGTCAACGGACAGTGAAAGAGATACGTTCAGAAAACTGGCGGCAGCGTTCGAAAAGGAACACAGAGACATTCGTGTCAGCCTTCATTTCCCAGGCAATGACTATGAAAATATGATGCGTGTCAGAATGGCAGCCAATGATTTGCCTGACCTTTTCGATACACATGGCTGGGGAAAAATCAGGTATGGAGAATATACAGCAGATCTCAGGGATATGGATTGGACCCAAGATCTCGATCCAAATTTAAACAGCATCCTCAAAAATAAAAGCGGAAAGGTGTATGCCTATCCGATCAATCAGGCAAAAGACGGTCTGGCATATAACCGCAATATTTTAGACCAATACGGCATTGATCCTCCGGAAACCATGGATGACTTTATGAAAGCGCTGAGAATGATTAAAGAAAAGAGCAAGGGAAGCATTGTTCCCTTCTGGTTTGCCGGATATGACAAAAGCTCATTTGCCCAATATTACGACCAATTCGCTACACCTCTTCTCATCACAGATCCTGCCCATAATGAAAAAAAACAGCTCACCAACGGCACTTTTCACTGGAGCAAATTCACTTATTTATCAGACACCCTTAAACAAATGCAGAAAGAAAAACTGCTCAATATTGACGCCGTAACCGCAAAAAAATCACAACTCATTGAATTAATGGCCCAAAACAAAATCGCCTTTACGATGCAAGGCGGCACACTCGGCCAAGACGTTGCCCAGATCAATTCGAAGGTCAAGGTCGGCATTATCCCGACACCTGCCATACATGCCGGTGATGATCCGATATGGATCGGCGGTGAACGCTACACACTTGCAGCATGGAAAGACTCCCCTCACGTAAAGGAAGCAAAAGAATTCATCTCATTTATGGCCCGCCCTGCCAATGCCAAACAAATGGCTGAAGCCACATCGCTTCCATCAGGGCTGACCAATGTGAAAGCTGATATTTTCTACGCAAATGACTATGATCACTATCGAGATGTCAAAGTCGAACCTTACTTCGACCGTTTATACTTGCCAAACGGAATGTGGGATGTTCTGGGCACGGCCGGGCAGGAGCTTGCGGCTGACATATTGACGCCTCAAGAAATTTCGAAGAAGCTGGGGAGAGAATATAAACGACTCCGGGAGCAATCGGAAACACAGGGAGCTGAAAACAATGAGTGAGATCGCAAGGGACGTTCATGTGAAACAGGTTAAGCCAAAAAAGCAGTCCTCACTTTGGTGGATGTACATTCCTGCTTTGCTCTCCGTTCTGATCTTTATGATTTATCCGTTTGTGAAAGGCGCATTGATCACCTTTACAAACTGGAACGGCTTTTCACAAATCTACCAATGGGTGGGATTCGCGCAATATGAAAGGCTGTTTTCTGATCCTGACACTTGGCACATCTTAAAAAACACGCTGCTTTACGGACTCGGCAGCACCTTTTTCCAAAATGTGATCGGACTCCTGTACGCCCTTCTATTGAATCAAAGCATCAAAATGAAAGCGATAACAAGAACAATTGTGTATTTGCCGGTGATGATCAGCCCGCTCATTATGGGCTACATCTGGTACTTTTTCTTCTCCTATGACGGAGGCGCGCTCAACGATTTGCTCGGTGTTTTCGGCATCAGTCCGATCAATGCGCTCGCCAGCCCAACGCTCAATCCATGGATTATTGTCATGATTAACACCTATCAATATGTCGGGATCGCTATGGTTGTCTACTTAGCTGGCCTGCAAAGCATTCCGAAAGACTACTATGAAGCTGCACAAATGGATGGCGCGAAACAAGGCCAGCAGTTTTTCAGCATTACACTGCCGCTGTTAATGCCCTCGATCACGATTAATATGGTCATCAACATTATCGGAGGCTTAAAGCTGTTTGATGTCATTATCGCCCTCACCGCAGGCGGCCCCGGAAATGCGTCTCAATCCATGTCCACGTTTATGTATGATTTGTATTTCAAACGGCAGGATGCCGGCTATGCCGCAACACAAGGCATATTTATGGCATTTGTCATTTTGATCATCAGCTTTTGCGCGCTTGCGTACTTTAAAAGAAAGGAGACGGAAATGTCATGAAAGCCGCCCGTTCTAAAAACCTGCGGATCGTTACGCTTTTTGCCGCCATTGTAGCCTGTGCGCATTTTATTCCTTTTTACATCTTGGTGACCACTTCATTAAAAGCAAAAGGAGACTACAGTTCAAAATGGCTGTTTCCAGCCGACATCTCCTTTCACAATTTTTTAGAAGCGTGGGAGCGCGCTTCATTAGGAAACTCATTTATAAACACCATCCTAATCACAGGTTTTTCTGCCTTGTTATTGATTATATTCGGCTCACTTGCCGCCTACCCCCTTGCCAGGCGGGAAACGAAACTGAATAAAGCCGTTTTTGCCTTGCTGATTTCTATTATGATCATCCCTCCGTTAACGTCGATGGTGCCTTTGTACCGAATGGTCGTGGACGCCGGAATGGTCAATACACATGCCATCGCCATTTTGATCAATACAGCGGCTTATATGCCGTTAACCGTATTCTTGTATTCTGGCTTCATCCGTTCGACCATTCCAAAAGAGCTTGAAGAAGCCGCAAGAATTGACGGTGCAGGCATGCTGAAAATCTTTTTTACGATCGTGTTTCCTCTGCTGAAGCCGATCACCGCGACCATCTGTATTATTTCCTGTGTCTTCATATGGAACGACTATCAATTTGCGATTTTCTTTTTACAAGATCAAAAGGTTCAGACATTAACAGTAGCCATGGCAGGTTTTTTCGGAGAAAACGCCAACAATCTGCATTTAGTTGCCGCAGCTGCCCTTATGGCGATGCTGCCGATGGTTATTCTGTTTTTGGCGCTGCAAAAATACTTTATTGCCGGCCTTTCATCCGGAGCGGTAAAGGGATAACGTTAAAGGAGGAAGCAATATGAAAAAAATTACATTTATCGGTGCAGGGAGCACCATTTTCGCCAAAAATGTTTTGGGAGACTGCTTGTTAACAGAAGCGCTGAATGGATTTGAATTCGCCCTTTACGACATTGATCCTAAACGCTTGCAGGAATCCCAGCTCATGCTCGAAAATTTGAGAGACCGCTATAACCCGAGTGTGGCCATCAACAGCTATGATGACAGAAAACTCGCCTTGCAGAACGCAAGCTATGTCATCAATGCGATTCAGGTTGGAGGATATAAACCGAGCACAGTCATAGATTTCGAGATTCCTAAAAGGTACGGGCTGCGCCAGACGATCGCCGACACAGTCGGCATCGGCGGAATCTTCAGGTCACTCAGAACAATCCCGGTCTTATTTGATATTGCAAAAGATATGGAGGAAATGTGCCCGGATGCGTGGTTTTTAAACTATACAAATCCAATGGCCTCTCTTACAGGCGCCATGCTCCGCTATACGAATATTAAAACAATTGGGCTCTGCCACAGTGTTCAAGTGTGTACGAAGGATTTATTCAAATCTCTCCGAATGGAGCATGGCGGAATCGAGGAGCGCATCGCGGGCATCAATCATATGGCTTGGCTTTTGGAAGTCAAAAAAGACGGCGTAGATCTATATCCAGAAATTAAAAGGAGAGCGAAAGAAAAACAAAAAACAAAACATCATGATATGGTGCGGTTTGAATTAATGGATAAGTTCGGCTATTATGTCACGGAATCGTCCGAACACAACGCAGAATACCATCCATACTTTATTAAACGGAACTATCCCGAGCTGATCAGCGAGCTGCAAATCCCGCTCGACGAATATCCTAGAAGGTGCGTCAAACAGATTCAAAATTGGGAGAAAATGCGGGATGATATTGTCAATAATAAAAACCTTACACACGAACGCTCAAAAGAATATGGGTCAAGAATTATAGAAGCAATGGAAACGAACGAGCCGTTTACCTTCGGGGGAAACGTCTTGAATACTGGACTGATCACCAATCTTCCTTCAAAAGCGGTTGTAGAAGTGACATGCGTCGCCGACAGAAAAAAAATCACCCCGTGCTTCGTCGGAGAACTGCCTGAGCAGCTTGCAGCCTTAAACCGGACGAATATTAATACACAGCTGATGACAATTGAAGCCGCTGTTACATTGAAAAAAGAAGCAGTTTATCAAGCGGCAATGCTTGATCCGCATACAAGTGCGGAGCTTTCCATGACTGACATCATCTCCATGTGTGATGATTTATTTGCAGCACACGGCGATTGGCTCCCGAAATATAAATAAAAAAACTAGGGGATCGTTCTCCCTAGTTTTTTGGTTTTGTTTCGCCTTCCCAGGCCATCATGCCGCCTTCAACATTAACTGTTTTAAAGCCCTGCTCATCCAAGTACCTGCAGACATTCATGCTGCGCATTCCTGAGCGGCAGATAAACACGTACTCTTTGTCTTTGTCAAGGGTGTCCATTTTTTCAGGAATATCCCCCATCCGAATATGAACGGCTTGCGGGATCATGCCTTCCGCCACCTCTTCATCTTCTCTTACATCAATTAAATATAGTTCTTCGTCCGCCTCAATTTTTTCTTTCAAAGCGGCTGTGCTGATTTCTTTTATCTCCAAAGAAAACACTCCTATTCACAATGATTATGTTCAGTATATCAAAGTCAGCTGGACGATTGCTATTTAGAGACTGATGAAAAAAATCCCCTTTTGGCAAAGGGGATTTTTTCTAGGCTTAGTTTGCCACAATATTGACAAGCTTGCCAGGCACCGCGATGATTTTTCGAATCGTTTTGCCTTCAAGCTGCTCTTTGATCTTTTCATCTGCTTGAGCAAGCTGTTCCAGCTGTTCTTTCGTCGCATCGGCAGGAACCTGTAATTTTGCTTTTACTTTTCCGTTCAGCTGAACAACGATTTCAACTTCATCATCGACAAGTTTCGTCTCATCATATACAGGCCAAGCTTCGTATGCAATCGTGCCGGAATGGCCAAGCTTCTCCCAAAGCTCTTCCGCTAAGTGAGGCGCGACAGGAGAAAGAAGCTTCACGAAGCCTTCCATATATTCTTTCGGCAGCTCTGTTGCTTTATAAGCTTCATTAATAAAGACCATCAGCTGGGAAATACCAGTGTTGAAACGAAGGCCTTCATAATGGTCTGTGACTTTCATGACCGTTTCATGATACACGCGCTCCAATGTTTCACCGGCCCCTTCAACGATTTTGCCATTAAGCTCACCGTTGTCTTCAACAAACAGGCGCCATACGCGGTCAAGGAAGCGGCGCGCGCCGTCTAATCCTGATTCAGACCAGGCGATAGAAGCATCAAGCGGTCCCATGAACATTTCGTACAATCTCAGCGTATCAGCGCCGTGAGAGGAAACGATCTCGTCAGGGTTGACAACGTTCCCTTTAGATTTACTCATTTTTTCGTTGTTTTCGCCGAGAATCATACCTTGGTTGTACAGCTTTTGGAACGGTTCTTTCGTTGGCACTACGCCGATATCATAAAGGAACTTATGCCAGAAGCGGGCATACAGAAGGTGAAGCACGGCATGTTCTGCACCTCCGATATACATATCAACCGGAAGCCATTTTTCCAATTTTTCTGGTGATGCCAGCTGATCCGGATTGCGCGGATCAATATAGCGCAAGAAATACCAGCAGCTTCCCGCCCATTGCGGCATTGTATTCGTTTCTCTTCTTCCTTTTTTACCAGTCTCAGGATCTGTGACTTCCACCCAATCTTTAATGTTCGCAAGCGGTGATTCGCCTGTTCCGCTCGGTTTGATTTCATCCGTTTTCGGCAAAATCAGCGGCAGTTCCTCTTCCGGCACAGCCGTTGATGTTCCGTCTTCCCAATGAATGACCGGAATCGGCTCGCCCCAATAACGCTGGCGGCTGAAGAGCCAGTCGCGCAGACGGTACGTCACTTTCTTCTCGCCGTTTTTCGTTTCTTCCAGCCAAGCGATCACTTTCTCAATCGCTTCCTGCTTGTTAAGGCCGTTCAGAAAATCAGAGTTCACGTGCTCGCCGTCACCAGTGTACGCTGCTTCCTCAACATTTCCGCCTTTCACGACTTCCTTCACCGGAAGGCCGAATGTTTTGGCGAATTCAAAATCACGCTCATCGTGCCCAGGAACAGCCATAACAGCACCTGTTCCGTATGATGCAAGAACATAATCCGCAATCCAGATCGGCAATTTTTCTCCGTTTACAGGATTGATCGCATAGGCGCCTGTGAAAACGCCTGTCTTTGTTTTCGCAAGATCTGTACGCTCAAGGTCACTCTTTGATTGAATTTCTTTGATATATGCTTCAACAGCATCTTTTTGCTCAGCCGTTGTGATGTGTTCCACCAATGCATGTTCTGGAGCAAGTACAGTGTATGTAGCGCCAAACAGCGTATCTGGTCTTGTCGTAAACACCGTAAAGGATTCATCATGTCCATCTATAGCAAAATGAACGTGAGCGCCTTCAGAACGGCCGATCCAGTTGCGCTGCATATCTTTAATGCTCTCCGGCCAGTCAAGCTCTTCCAAGTCTTCAAGAAGCCTGTCCGCATATGCTGTAATTTTCAGCATCCACTGCTTCATCGGGCGTCTCTCGACCGGATGGCCGCCGCGTTCGCTCTTGCCGTCAATAACTTCTTCGTTGGCAAGAACCGTACCGAGCGCAGGGCACCAGTTTACAGGCACTTCATCAACGTAAGCAAGGCCTTTTTCGTAAAGCTTTAAGAAAATCCATTGCGTCCATTTATAGTATTCAGGGTCAGTTGTATTAATTTCACGATCCCAATCATATGAGAAGCCAAGCGACTGAATCTGGCGGCGGAAATTATCGATATTCTGCTTCGTAAACACAGCGGGATCGTTTCCTGTGTCGAGTGCGTATTGTTCAGCCGGAAGGCCGAATGCATCCCAGCCCATTGGATGAAGGACATCATAGCCCTGCATGCGCTTCATGCGGGACAGGATATCCGTAGCTGTATACCCTTCAGGATGGCCGACGTGCAATCCCGCTCCTGACGGATAAGGGAACATGTCCAGCGCGTAAAATTTTTGTTTTTCATTATTATCAAGAGTGGCAAATGTTTTG
Source organism: Bacillus rugosus (assembly GCF_023238245.1). Lineage (NCBI taxonomy): Bacteria > Bacillati > Bacillota > Bacilli > Caryophanales > Bacillaceae > Bacillus > Bacillus rugosus. The sequence goes on from NZ_CP096590.1 coordinate 2,981,686, forward strand.
TTTTCAAGCCAATATGTTTGCCATTTCTTTTCTATCTCTTTGTGCTGAAAACTCAAAGTAAAAACCTCCTTCTGATTGAATACGGCGTTTATGGTTCAAGTATTGACGGGAAGGAGAGGATTATATTCAGAATATTCCCAAACTAAAAAAAACTCCCTCATCCCTAAAAGGGACGAGAGACTTTCGTTTTCCCGCGGTACCACCCTCGTTAGTGCGGCATACGCCGCACTCACTTGATACTTTTAACGCAGTTATGCGTCAGCGGCTTTTCACCGCTGCAACTCTGAGGTGAGTTCGGAAACAAACTTGATTGACTTTCACCAGCCGTCAACTCTCTGCAACAATATCTGTTTCTTACTGCTCCTCTTCATTGTTCTTATCGCAACCGTAATCTTAACTGTATTTTATAGAATTCTGTTCATAAGTGCAAGCAGGTTTGTATACAATGGGAATGTACCCTGAACGGGCGAGGATTGAGGACAATTATTCGGGTGGAGTTTTGGTTTGACGTTTGGACTCGGCCGGTTCGCCGCCGCTGTTCATTTCTCTCACAAAGTCAAAACTTCTGAGAACAGCTTCACCGCCGTAGCCTGAGATAATGGATAAGATGACAAGTTGAATTCCTGAATCGGGGTCAGCGGATAATACAAGTAAAATGGAAGCTGTCATTCCAATAAACCAATCTTCCAAAAATCCAAGATAGATAAACCGCTTCGTCATTCTGGGCTTCTCCAGCCTGCCTCTCTTTTTCACATGACCGAGAATCCCCATGATTCCTCCAATTACACAAGCAATAAGTACCTGATGCAGCATCTTCATCATCACCTTCCTAAAGCCCTTATTTCGTAAAGCGACTTCAGGCCATCCAGCCCCCTTAAACGATTCCGATGATTTTCGATATCTACATACTGGCAAATCTGAAAAAAGCTTGTTTCTTCCATTATATGTGAACACATGATCGGTAAGCTTGATGCATTGGATTCATTTTTCACCCAGTGACATTGACCTAGTCACTTATTAAGCTTATACAATATTCTTCCGTTCATATGTTCAATCTCTGTTCTTATTTTTAGTGTATACGAGGACAAGCCCTAATGACAAACAACAAACTGCGCTTGCTTGAATCAGAACATGTGTTGTGCTACGGTTACTGTAGAATTCATTAAAAAAAGGGGAATACCAGGCTCTCGCACAGTTAGCTGACAGCCTAAGGGGGATTTATATGGCTAGTTTTCAATCATTTGGAATACAAGGACAGCTGGAAGTTATCAAAAAAGCGCTTGATCACGCGCGGGTTGGTGTGGTAATTACAGATCCTGCACTTGAAGATAATCCTATTGTCTACGTAAATCAAGGCTTTGTTCAAATGACCGGCTATGAAGCCGGAGAGATTTTAGGAAAGAACTGCCGCTTCTTACAGGGAGAACACACAGACCCCGCTGAAGTAGACAATATCAGAATCGCTTTACAAAATAAAGAACCGGTTACCGTTCAGATCCAAAACTACAAAAAAGACGGAACGATGTTCTGGAATGAATTGAGTATTGATCCGCTGGAGATCGAAGACAAGACCTATTTTGTCGGAATTCAAAATAACATCACCCAGCAAAAAGAGTATGAAAAGCTTCTCGAGGATTCCCTCACAGAAATTACTGCACTTTCAACGCCTATTGTCCCGATTCGCAACGGCATTTCGGCTCTTCCGCTGATCGGCAACCTGACAGAGGAACGATTTAATTCCATCGTCTGCACATTGACGAATATCTTATCAACATCCAAAGATGATTATTTGATCATTGATTTATCAGGATTGGCACAAGTGAATGAACAAACCGCCGACCAGATTTTCAAGCTGAGCCATTTGCTGAAATTGACTGGAACCGAATTAATTATTACCGGCATTAAGCCCGAACTGGCCATGAAAATGAATAGACTGGATGCTAATTTTTCATCGCTGAAAACATATTCAAATGTAAAGGATGCCGTTAACGTGCTTCCGATCATGTAAAAAGATCCCGCTCATCCGGCGGGATCTTTTATTATGAAGAGATAGATGCTTGCTTATTTGTTCCTTTTGCCGGTTTTATCCGTTTGTCATATAAAAGCGTAGTGGCAATACTGATCAACAGCAAAACCAATAGAGATAAAACAAGAGCCTGAATGCCGAAATGATCAACAAGCAAACCGCCGAACAACGGACCAATCATTCTCCCGCCTGTCGCCGCGCTGTTGACAAAGCCTTGATAAAAACCCTCTTTCCCTTTAGGGGCAAGCTGGTTGGCAATCGTCGGCACCGCAGGCCAGACAAGCATTTCTCCGATGGTCAGGATCACCATGGCAGCCATAAACATCGGGAAGTGCTTTGCCGTCAGCAGCATACTGAAGGATACAATGAAAATGATAAATCCGATGACCATTTGCGCTTTCAGCGACTCCGCCCATTTTTTCACCACAAAGCTGACAAGCGGCTGGCCAAGCACAATTAGAATTCCGTTAACCGTCCACAGCACGCTGTATAAGGAAAGAGATATTCCAATGCTTTGTGTGTACGAAGCAATTGTGGTAGACCACTGAGAATAAGCAAGCCACCCGAGTACATAGCCGCTGCTTAATATGATGAGCGCGGCAAATTTTGCTTTGCTATTTACAGCATCATAATCAAGCACCGATGTTTGAGACGCATCCTTCGTCTGAATATTTCGAAATCCGAAATATACGATAAAGAAAAAGACCAGATACAATGCAGCATTCGCCAAAAATACGTATGAAAACGAGAAAGACGCCACTACACCGCCAAGTGCTGAGCCGACGGCCACACCCGCGTTTTGCGCGACATAGATCGCATTAAATGCCTTCCTTCCCCCTTCAGGCCACACCGATCCAGCCATTGCGTAGCTGGCCGGAAAAACAACACCGGAACCAAAGCCCACAATCGTCAGCAACACAATATAAGCCGGCCAATCATGAAAAAAGACAAGGCCCATCAGGCTTGCTAACGTAATCGCAATCCCAAGCATAATCGATTTAAAGCCGCCGATTTTATCAAACAAAAAACCGCCGCATAAATTTCCTGCCACACTGGCGCCGGAATTCAGCATCAGCACAAGTCCGGCTACTGTTAATGACTTCCCTAAATGATTATGGATATAAATCGTATTCAACGGCCATAAAAAAGAAGCACCCGTCACATTAATAAACATTCCAATGATTAAAATTTTAAGAGCACGCGGCATACTCATCCCCCTTTCTTACCTAAAAAAGCTCATGAAAAAAACGAAACCTAAAACGGCTCCGTACGAATCGAGTTATCATAGCACATTCATTCTATCTGTCTATCTCACATTTTTCAACTGATGAGCGTGAAAAAATCTAACAAATATTGCTCAAAAACTGTAAAATAAATAGAAAAAGGGGTAATTTTATGGAAATGGTATTAGCATTCTTAGGTTTTCTCGCATGTCTCATTTCGCTTGGCTATGGATTGTATCACCTCGTCAGATATGTGCTAAAAAAAGAAAAACGTTTCTCTAAGAAACTCTTTTGGCCGCTTTTGATAGGGGGCCTGGTGCTGCTCTTCACCGGAGCAGGCTTGACAGAACCTGATGCTGCTGCAGCAAATGCTGAGAAAAAGTATTCAGCGCTAAACGCCGAATATAATAGTCTTACAAAAGAGCATGAAGCACTTGAGAAAGAATATAAATCTGTCAGCTCTGAAGCACAGAAATTGAAAGATAACACAGAAGATCAAGACAAGCTAAAGCAGATTGAAAAAGAAAATAGCGAACTAAAAAAGACTCAGAAATCATTAAAAGCTGAGATTAAAGAGCTTCAAGAAAATCAAAAACAGCTCAAAGAAGATACAAAAACGTTAAAGGCTGAAAATGAAACACTCCAACAAGATAAAACAAAGCTTGAAAAGCAATTAAAAGAGGCAAAAAGCCATACTGCCAGTTCTCATGAAGACACTGGAAATACTTCAAGCAATACCAATAAAAGTGATGAATCCAAAACCGCTGATACAGCAGAAGGCTGCAATATTAAAGGAAGTAAAAACGGCATCTACCATACGCCGGGCAGTACATACTACGACCGGACAACCGACCCGGCTGAAATGTTTTGTTCAGTTGAAGAAGCTGAAGCCGCCGGTTACCGGGCGCCAAAACGATAAACAAAAAGCTCCAGAATCTCTGGAGCTTTTTCTGTTTCACAACGACGATTTAATAACCTTCTTATAATAAAGAACTGACAGAAAACCAAAAATCGAGTAGAGCGCAGTATATAACACCATCACCACTATCATCGGCGTCCATACCTCTGACCCGAATAAGAACCAGCCGGATTGGACGGCAAAGTAGCTGTGGAAGAGGCCGACAACCAGCGGAATGCCGAAGTTGTACATTTGTTTGATGCGTATGCCCTTTATCAGGTCGCCCTGCGTAAAACCAAGTTTTCTCAAAATCGTATAATTTGGTTTTTCATCTTCACTTTCACCCATTTGTTTAAAATAAAGGATACATCCTGATGTAATCAGGAACGTTAATCCTAAGAAGCCGACGATGAACATAACAAGACCAAACAGTGATTTTTGCATAATGCTTGTATCCAATCTTGATAAATGCTGATCCTTCTTGTTCACCTTTTGAAAAAGCTCATTTGCTTTTTCAAGCTGGTCTTCATGTTTCACATTGATGCCAATAAATTCAGATTGCGCAAGTTGAATGCGGGGATCTTTATCTTTGTTCAGCCGCTTAAACAAGCTGTCATCCACAATAACAGCGGGCAGACCCCCGCTTGTAAACGTGTAGGATACAAGAAACTCTTCTCTTAATCCTTTATAGTGTAATGGTTGCGTCTCATGCTTGCTTTTTACTTTAATGACACCCGAGTCTTTGAAAACCATTATTTTTTGCAGCAAGTCGGTGTATCCTGAGAAAACGGCATCTCCAGCCTCCACATCGACATCTTTTACATCTTTGTCACTGATAACAGCAAGCTGCGTTTTGCTAGGATCGCCCTGCATCTCTTTCGGGGTTCCATCCATGATATTTGCAATGTCAACATTTGCTTGCAGGACAGGGGTTACTTTTTTTACAAACGAGATGTTATGATCAACCAAACTGCTTTCAAATCGTTTGGCATCTTTCTCATTCATGAATGAAAAATCAGCCGCTACATTTTGTTCAGCAGTCTTTTCTGCCGAGTAATACGAAATATAAGCGAGCGATAACAGCCCGATGGCGAGCGCTGAAACGGTTGTAATAATTGTCAGCAGCAAAGCGTTCGATTTCATTCTGAACATGATCGATGACAGTGACAGGACTTCTGAAATATTTAAGTAGCCGCCCTTGCTTTTTCGAATGATATTAGAGATAAACGTAACCGAACCTTTATAAAAGAGAAACGTCCCGATAATGACAGTCCCCAGGATAAAGCTCATCGCGCCAAACAGTTCATTTATGGTCTTAAATTTTCCGCCAAACAGCTCAGAAGACACATAGTACCCTGTCAAAATCAGCACGATGCCTAAAGCGCCGATCAGCATCTGGAAAAATGATATTTTCTTCACTTTATCTTCAGTGGAAGACGCCACTTTAAATAAAGATAAAATACTTTGTTTTTTGATAAACGTATAATTCATCACCATGATTAATAGGTAAATGCAACAGAACACAATGATCGTTTGGATTAAGGCCTGCTCGGAAAAGTGCAGTTTCGCAGCAGCTTTGACATCGACAATTTTGAACAGAATCATCAGGACAAGCTTCGAGATCGAAAACCCAGCCACTACCCCAATCACTAAAGAACCGAAATACAGCATGATATTTTCTGCACTTAAGATGCGAAAGATTTTATCTTTCGTCATTCCGATTAATTGAAACAGCCCGATTTCTTTACTCCGTCTTTTAATAAAAATCGTATTGGCATATAAAATGAAGATCGTCACTACAGCCACAAGCAAAATCGAAGCGGTTTTAATGGCAGCGGCTCCCTTGATTGAAGCCTTCACTTCGTTAATCGCAGGATCATATTGGAGCGTGACAAAGGCGAAATAAAGCGCCACGCTAAAGATTAACGCAAACACATACAAATAGTAATTCCGTAGATTCTTTTTCAAATTTCGCAGGATGAGCTGATTAATGTTCATGCTGCACCCCGCCTAACACGCCTTGCGTTTTCATGATATCCTGGAAAAACGTCTGTCTGTCTTGGCCTCCTTTATTCAGCTGTGTATACATTTGCCCGTCTTTAATAAAAATGACTCTGCCGCAGTAGCTGGCCGCGACAGGATCATGGGTGACCATAATAATCGTGGCGTTGCGTTTTTGATTGAGCTGGCTCAGCTTGTTTAATAGATCAGATGCTGATTTCGAATCGAGCGCGCCGGTCGGTTCATCAGCGAAAATAATGCTAGGGTCATGAATAAATGCTCTCCCGGCCGATGTTCTCTGCTTCTGGCCGCCGGAAATTTCATTCGGGTACTTATCCCGCAATTCATAAATTCCCAGTTCCTTTGCAACTTCCTCAAACTTGCGATTGGCTTCCTTTTTTGATATTTTCGTGATCGATAATGGCAGAAGGATATTCTCTTTCACTGTCAATGTGTCTAACAAATTGTAATCTTGAAAGATAAAGCCTAAATGCTGTTTTCTAAATTCAGCCAGCTGCTTTTCCTTCATAGAAGTCATTTCGTTTCCGTTAATGTTGATCGTTCCGTGACTGACCTGATCAATCGAAGACAGTACGTTGAGCAATGTGGTTTTCCCAGAACCGGACGCCCCCATAATACTGACAAATTCGCCTTTTTGGATATGGATATCAATGCCTTTGAGCACTTCTTGTTTATTATGCTTGTTTCCATAGCTTTTTCGAATTTTATTTGCTTGTAAGATCATCATTTCTATAATCTCCTTTATATTGGATAATCTCATTATAAAAAGGAATGCCGGTCTTTTCCTTCGAAACAGCGAACAAAAAAGAAAAGCATGTGACATTTTCGTCACATGCTTATGACACGTTCAAATTGATTCCGTTTTGGAAAGGTTAATGTAAAAACGGTCCCCGCACCGAACTCCGAATCAACATCAATATGGATCAATAACGGCGCCGCGGCTTTTTTCGCCAAGTACAGACCCATGCCAGTGGACGCTTGATCATGATGGTCCATTGTGGAGGTAAAGCCTTTATCAAAAATTCGCGGTACATCTTTTTGATCAATGCCCCTGCCAAAGTCTTTCACCTGGAGCTGCGCCCGTTCCCCTTTTTGAAAGCTTTTGATCTCAATTTCAGAGGCTTCGCTGTATTTCACTGCGTTTGTCAGCAGCTGCCTGACGATAAACGCGAGCCATTTTGCATCGCTCAGCACTTCCTCTGCCTCCAACTGAATATCAAAGCCGATCCCTTTTTGGATACACCACGATTGTAAATCTTTAATTTCCTTGAAGATCAAAGGCTGAAGCTGAATGAATTCTACAGACAGATCGTTTTCAATAAATGACATACGTTTTTGATGAAGCTGCTGATCTAGAAGCAGGTGAATACGCAGCCATTCGTATGATAGCTGGGGTTTCAAAGCTTGGTCTTCCATTCTATCAATGATTAAATGCATCGCTGTTAATGGGGTTTTGACTTCATGGATCCATGCCATCAGCTCATCTTTTTCATTTTCTAAAGCCAAGCGGTGCCGGGCAGCGGTTTGCTTCAAGTGTTCCGTTTGCCCTGTAATGCTTCTTTCAACCATCGATTCAAACGGCGTTTCCGGTTCATTTATCGCTGTCACGTCAAGATTGTTCTCCCATGTTTTCAGGCTTTTATAAAACGCCGTTTCTTTCCGATAGCGGACCAGGAGAAATATCATAAAAAACAGGACACACAAATACACCATATAAAGAACATTTTCAAATGAAATGGAGGGATCAACAAAAGCAATAAACAAGATCAAAACCTGCTGAAACAAAAACGCTGCAATCCAGCTTCGCCTTTCGATAAGGAATGCTTTAATCATAGAAATGATCCTCTTCCTTCGCCATATAGCCTTGGCCGACCTTTGTCTCGATATATGTGCCAAGCTGCAGATCATCCAGTTTTTTCCTTAGGCGATTGACATTGACGGTCAGCGTATTATCACTCACAAAACGTTCATCGTTCCACAAGCTTCTGATCAGCTCTTCCCGGCTGACGATCTTGTTTTTTTGTTCTATTAGCTGTTTCAGAATGAACATTTCATTTTTAGTCAGTTCAACAGATCCTTTGTCATTGCTGACGAGATTCTGCTCTGCGTCTACGGCAGCCCCGCACCATGTTTTGATCGTGCTTGGCTCCGTATTATAATGATGCATGCGCCGGAATATCGCTTGGATTTTCGCAATCAGCACATCAAAATGAAACGGCTTTTGAATAAAGTCATCAGCACCAAGCTGCATGGACATCACCATATCAGCAGGATGATCTCGGGAGGATAAAAAGAGAATCGGAACATTTGACCGGGAGCGGATCAGCCGGCACCAATGAAAACCGTCAAATTTAGGCAGCTGCACATCAATAATGACGCAATCAGGCTTAACCGCCGCAAATTCCTGCAGCACTTGACTGAAATCCTGAATGCCGTATACATCATAGGACCATCCCGTTAAACGATCTTTGATTTCATGAAACAGCGATTCATCATCTTCAATCAGCAAAAGTTTAAACAATCGACTCACCGCACTTTTTCCTTTTTTATCAAGTGTATAGCAAAACGCCTTCATACGCTATAGAGAAAGCCGGCTGTCTCAGCCGGCTCGTACGCATTATAGCTCTCTTCTCAACGCAGTCAGCACGTTGGTTTTGGTTGCTTTTCTTGCCGGGTTCATACCCGAAATCACCGCAACCCCTCCACAAATTACAACGGCAATGATCACAAGGCTGGCTGGGATGTAGGAGAAAGTGTAATTCAAATCGCCCGCATCGCCGCTACTTGTTGCCGCAAGAATCATCGGAACGGCTAGGTTGACAAGGTAGCTCACGCCGTAAGAAATGATAATCCCAATGACACAGCCTAAAATCCCGATATACGCGCTTTCCATCAGAAACATTCGGCGAATGATGGACGGACTTGCCCCAATCGCTTTCATAATGCCGATCTCCTGCGTTCTTTCTGTAACCGCCATCGTCATCGTGTTAAAAATGCCGATCGCTGAGATAATAACAGCGATACATCCGACAAAGATCAAGCCGATTTTGAAGACCATGAAGAAGGTGTTGACTCCTTCAAGCTCGGTAGTAACTGATGTGACATAGTATCCATCATCTGTCAAATCATTTGTCAGCTGCTCCACATTCTCAAATTTATCAGCAAAAACGCCAATGTTATTTTCCACATTTCCGCCTTTGAAATCTAAGAATTCCGAAAAATCCTTCTTGAATTGATCACTGATGAAAATGTTTGAGTCCTCCATCCAATCTTGAGATGGCTTTTTTGTAATACCGACAATTTTAAAGTCATATGTTTTTGTTTTTTCAACATCGCCTGTTTTAGGATCCGTTTTCGATACACTTAATTCAATCGTTTTGTTCAGAATATCTTTCTTATAGCCTTCTGGTTCTTTTATATCTTCCGGATTTCCCTTTGCTTCCTCGATTTTTTTGTTATACTCTTCCGATTCTTTTTTCGTCAATAATCTCTTTGCAAAGTCGTATCCTACTACGATTTCATTTTGCGACTTTGCGACTCTTCCTTTGTCCAACTCCATATTGGCCTTCAGTTCATCATTCATATTGGTAAAGATCAAATTAGAGCTTTCATTTGTACGATTGCCTAAAGTTGCTTTGTTTGGTTCATACACTTGCGTTCTTTCTACAACTGACCTTACATGATCGTACTTCTCTAAATCAGCTTTTTTAATGGGCTTATCCCCTTCCTTGCCCATTACACTGACTTTCGTCACAACCTGCTGGCTCATCGTGATATCTGTAATCGTCTTTTGAATGCCGAATCCAACAGATGACAGTACAACCAAAAACGCACACGCCATTGTCGTCGCAAGAATGGTCATAAAGACACGCAATCTGTTTTTCTTCATATTTCTTCTGATGAAATGAACCTGATCCTTAAACCTCAACGGTAACTCCCCCTTTTAACACACCGTCATGAAGCTGAAATTTTGAATGTCCGATAGAAGCGACTTCATCATCGTGAGTAATGATCACAAATGTAATGCCCCGCTCGCGATTCAGCTGCTGAATCAATTCCAGCACTTCATGTTCCGTTTCTGAATCAAGGCTTCCCGTCGGCTCATCCGCTAAGATAATCGAAGGATTTAAAATCAACGCTCGAGCAATACTGACACGCTGCTGCTGGCCGCCTGACAGTTCATTCGGATAATGAGCGGCGTGGTTTTCTAGACCGACTCGTTTCAGCATGTCCTGCACCTTTTGCTTCCGCTCAGAGGGCTTGATCCCTTTTAACGCCAGCGGCATTTCAACATTCTCATACGTCGTTAACCCCGGGATAAGCTGAAAGCTTTGAAAAATAAACCCGAAATGGTCAAGCCGAAATTGCGCCCATTCCTTTTCATTAAATCCAGTAACATCAGTTCCATTAATGACAATCCGCCCTTTTGTTGGAGATATGTAGCCGGAAATTAAATTTAGAAGCGTTGATTTTCCTGATCCGCTTCGCCCGACAATACAGGCAATTTCACCTTTCGCCACGCTTAAGGAAACACCCTTCAATACTGGAACTTCATTCTCACGGCCCTTTTTTCCGATCGTGAAAGAATGGTCGATATGCTGAACATCAATCATCTTTTCTCTCTCCCTTATAAATGTTTTGTTTTTTTATAAATTGCAAAATAGCTGATGAAGAAACCAATCACAGCGCCTGCAGCCATGCCGAATATGTAGCCGACAAAACTCTCCGTTGCGGCAAATCCAAAATATCCGAAGCCCATGATTCCAATGATAATGACGATTACTTGAACCGGACGATCAAGCGATTTCCACAAAAAGAAATACCCATTTCTTTCATTTGACAGTTTGATGAAGCTAATATAGCCGATGATGTAGAACATGATGCTCATCAGCGCTGGAATCACTAAATAATGCGGTGAATCCTCAACCCAGTTTGGAACAACATATGTGATAGGAAATATATACTGCATCCATTCAGGAATAGGGTGATCTAAAAATGCTGCTCCGCCAAAAAGGATATCTATGTTGATTGCAGGCAAAGTAATACCTAAAAAAGGCAAGATGGTGACGGTAAATGAGACCAAAAGCTGTGCGAAAATATGACCTGTCAGAGCTCCGCCAGCCATAACCAAAGAATAAGCCAGCATGCTAATAATGATCATTCCAAGGCTGTAGTTATGAAAATGAACAACCTGATCAGGCTTCAAGAGCATAACCAGCAAAACAGATAATCCATATCCCGTGATTTGTGAAACCACAATCGCTATTCCGCCCATTATAAACTTTGCGTTAAATACCTGCCCACGTGTATAAGGAAGGCTTAATGTAAAATCAAACAAGCCCTTGCTTCGCTCCATCCCAAGCTGGCTGACCGCCAAAACGACACCCCAAATCCAAAACAGCGAGATAAATGTGCCGTTTAAATAGTTAATCGTAAATACACAGGTTCCAACCCACTCGTTCTGATTAGCCACGCAGCCTTGATATGAGATGTACGTATTTAATACGGTAAAGGGATTGCTCAGCATAAACACCAAAAAAATCATGATTAGCAGAGCTTTATTTTGCTTCCACTCTTTATAAAACAGCCCGGAATCCGGCAAATCACTTCCCTCCAAACCGAAAGTATTTCTTAATGTTTCGTTTTCTTATAAATAGAGAAGTAGCTCACAAAAAATCCAACTACGGCTCCAATGATCATTCCAAAAATGTAACCAATGATGGACTGTCCGGCAGAGTATCCAAATAAACCAAAACCAAGAATACCGAAGGACATCACCAGAATTTGTACAGGACGGTCTAATCTGTTCCAAAGGAAAAAGTGTCCATTTCGCTCACTTGGATGCTTTTTGAAGCTTATATAGCCAATCAAGTAAAACAGTATGCACATAGCAGCTGGAATCAATAAAATATATTTACTGTCAGACAGCCATCCATTTGCAACGTAACTAATAGGCACTAGATATAATAAATTGCTCGTTAGAGAAAAATAAGCCTCAGGAGAAGGGAATAGTTCCCATATACTCACGCCAAAAACAACTTCAAAGTTTCCAAGCGGCAAAGCAACAATTAAATACGGTAAAACCGCAGCAGCAAATGCCGTTAATAACTGGGCAAAAACATTCCCCGTTAATGCCCCAGCGGCCATCAACAAACAGTAAGCCATAAAGCTAATCACGATCACTCCAACGCTGCTGTGCTCAAAAAAGTAGACGTGTTCAGGGTTATAGATAAGAATCAGCAGCCATGAAACTAAAAAGCCAATCAATTGCGACAGCACAATCACAATACCGCCTAACCAAAATTTCGTCTGGAAAATTTGGCTTCTGTTATACGGGAGGCTTAATATAAAATCCATCGTGCCTTTCGAACGTTCCATTCCCAGGAAGCAGACCGCCAAAATGACACCCGGCACCCAGTTGATATCTATCAGATTGCTTACCCTATAATTGACAATAAAATCACAATATTGCGGGTCTTGATGAGCCAGACATCCTTGATAAGACAAATACGTATTAACGATAGAAAGCGGATTTGCCAGCACTAAAAACGCAATACTTAGCAAAATCACCACTTGATTCTGCTTCCACTCTCGATAGAGGAGACCTCGGTCTACCATCTCCGCTTCCCTCCAAACTTCGCAATGAACACTTCTTCCAAGTTGACAGGAAGCTCATTCCACACTTTTGGCTTCAGCTCTCTCAAAAAGCTCTTGTTCTCTTCGTCGCTTTTCGGAATCAGCACCGTATAGAACACGCCGGCCTGATCGAGCATCGGAATGTTTTGCTCTCTGATGGCCAAATTGACATCTGTATCAAACGCCATTTGAATTTTGATGTACTCTTCTTTTAGCTCATCAAGATCCATCACATTCGTCAGCCTGTTATCTTCGAGAAAACCGATTCGGTTGCACATCCGCTCTATGTCCTCAAGCCGGTGAGAGGTGATCAGAATGCTCGTATCACGCTCTGCCACTTCATCGACCATCAGCTGCAGCACATCATGCCTTGTCACCGCATCTATTCCATCCGTCGGCTCATCAAGGAGGATCAGCGCCGGCCTTGCTGCAAACGACAGAACGAGCGAAAGCTGTTTTTTCAAACCTGTCGACAGCTCGCGGTATTTTTTCGTTTCCGGAATTTCGTATCTGTTCATCAGCTCATTCGCGTAGGTGACATCAAACTTCGGATAAATCCTTCTCAGGATGTCAACAAGCTGCTTGTATGTATACTTGTCATAAAAAGGATTTTGAACAGGCATGTAGATGATATTCTGTTTGACCTTCGGATGCTTTTTGATTTCTACGCCGTCAAACAAAATCGTCCCGCTGTCTGCAAAAATGATTTGCTGGATTAAACGGAGCATCGTCGTTTTGCCCGATCCGTTCCGGCCGAGCAGCCCGAAAATTTCTCCTTTTTCAATTGTTAATGAAACATCTTTTAATACTTGATTGCCGTCAATCGTTTTTGACAGCTGCCGTAGTTCAATCATTTTCTGTGCCTCCCTTCACATCAGCGCTGATTTCCTTTATCCATTCTTGCAGTTTCTCCAGCTCAACCCCTGCATAGTGTGCATCGATGATGAGCTGTTTGAGTTGCTCTTTAATCATCGTCATCTTCCCTTCAACCAGTGTCGTTTTTGCATTCTCCGATATATAGGTTCCTCTGCCCCGCAGCGTTTCAATAATCCCCTCTCGCTCAAGCTCTTTATACGCTTTGCTGACAGTGTTCGGATTCGCAATAATGATCGTCGCCAATTCTCTGACAGAAGGAAGCTTATCGCCAGGCTTCATGATCCCTTTCAAACAAAGCTCTTTCATTTGCTGAATAATTTGTTCGTAAATGGGTGTTGAGCTTCTTGGATCGATTTGAATCATTTACTTCCCTACTTTCTATACGATCTGAACCTTTTATAAATAAAACTGATCAATGATACTTTTTTGACATTCAAAACCGATTATCACAAGAACAAGAAAAAAAGAACAAGCGATCACAGATGCCGCGATCAGCATCGGCAAGTTACGTTTGTTTCGTTTTTTATGTTTCATAACTGCCTCCCTTAATTTAATATATAAATGACTTTTCATCAGTGTCTATAGTGTATTACTTCAATTAGTACACTTAATACAATAAATATTTTCCCACACAAAGTCAATCCTTTTTTTACAAAAAAACGGACCCTTATGAAAAGGGTCCGTTTCTTACACATCAAGAGGGTGCTGAAGGATCATGTTATTTTGCAAAGCTTGAAGCTGAAGCCTCATTCTGTACAGCTGCTCCCTCTGCTGATCATTTGACGACAGCCACAGCTTATTTAAGGCATTTACCGCATTTTCAAGCTGCATTTGCGCATCACTGTATTCTTGGTCGTTATAATGCTCTTGTTTTGAAGCGATTGTCAGCTGTTCTTCAGCATAATCATACGCCTGCATACATTGCTGGAGATGTTCATCTACTGATTGTCTTGTTGCCACAGTAACCCCTCCTCTTGGTAATGGAATAATCCATCATTCATATTGTAGCCCCATCTGACTTCGTTCAATAAAGTAATTTATGGTCGATATTCATTTGTTCTCTTGCAAAATGCGTGCTACAATTTTAGGATGCAATCGTACGCAAGGAGGCACATGAATTGTGATGCAGAACAATCCTTTTCCTTATTCAAATACGGAAAAACGCTATCATACATTGAATTATCATCTCAGAGAACATTTCGGCCATAAGGTGTTTAAAGTGGCGCTTGACGGCGGCTTTGACTGTCCAAATCGGGACGGCACCGTTGCACACGGCGGCTGTACTTTTTGCAGCGCTGCAGGTTCCGGCGATTTTGCCGGGAACCGGGCCGATGATTTAATTACGCAATTCCATGACATCAAAAACCGCATGCACGAAAAATGGAAGGACGGCAAATACATCGCCTATTTTCAGGCCTTCACCAATACACACGCGCCGGTTGAGGTGCTTCGTGAGAAGTTTGAATCTGTTCTCGCACTTGATGATGTGGTCGGCATTTCGATCGCCACACGCCCGGACTGTCTGCCTGATGATGTCGTGGACTACTTGGCAGAGCTGAATGACCGCACGTATTTGTGGGTGGAGCTTGGGCTTCAAACGGTTCATGAACGGACCGCTCTTCTGATCAACCGCGCACATGATTTTAACTGCTATGTGGAAGGCGTCAAAAAATTAAGAAAACACGGCATACGGGTCTGCTCACATATTATCAACGGACTGCCTTTGGAAGACCGGGACATGATGATGGAAACCGCAAAGGCTGTCGCAGATTTGGACGTCCAGGGCATTAAAATCCATCTTTTGCACCTATTGAAAGGCACGCCGATGGTCAAGCAATATGAAAAAGGAAAACTCGAATTCCTTTCTCAAGATGAATATGTGCAGCTCGTTTGCGATCAGCTTGAGATCATTCCGCCGGAAATGATCGTCCACCGCATTACAGGTGACGGACCTATAGAATTGATGATCGGGCCGATGTGGAGCGTCAACAAATGGGAAGTGCTTGGCGCCATTAATATAGAATTTGAAAATCGCGGCAGCTATCAAGGGAAGCTCTTTCAGCGGTTCGAGGAGGAATCAGCGCTATGATTTTGAAGAAAATTCTTCCTTACAGCAAAGAACTGCTGAAAATGACCGCGGGAGAAGGAGATATCGTCATAGATGCAACGATGGGCAACGGGCACGATACGCAGTACTTAGCGGAGCTTGTCGGTGAAAACGGCCATGTGTACGCATTCGACATCCAAGAATCAGCCGTGGCCAATACGAAGGAACGGCTCGGTGAGACATATCAAGCGCGAACAACGTTATTTCACGAAAGCCATGACAAAATCGCTGAATCCCTTCCGCCGGAAACACACGGCAAAGTGGCGGCCGCTGTGTTTAACCTCGGCTATCTGCCGGGCGGGGACAAATCGATTACGACGAACGGCATTTCAACGATCAAAGCAATTGAACAGCTTCTCAGCATCATGAAAGATGAAGGCCTGATTGTTTTGGTCGTCTATCATGGCCACCCGGAAGGCAAAGCTGAAAAAAACGACGTGCTCGACTTTTGCCGGAGCTTGGACCAGCAAACAGCCCGCGTGTTAACATACGGATTTATCAACCAGCAAAATGACCCGCCATTTATTGTCGCCATCGAAAAAAAAGCTCAAATCAGCAAATGATTTGAGCTTTTTTCTTTGAGTTTTTCATCCAGGCCATTTTTTGAAATTTCCGGTAGGCTCTGCCGTTGATATAAAAGAAAAAGGAGGTTTTTCCGCTTGCTTTGATCAGCTTCTTCGCGAGCCGGCCCATCTCCTTTTGGCCCGCCACTTTATCATCTGACAAATAAACGCCAAGCAAGCCGCGATTGATTAAACGATGGAAGTTTTCATGCGGAATGCCTTGTAAATGTTCGTCTGCTTTTTGGATAAAATGTTCAAGCCGCTTCATCATTTCTTCATGCGACTCGTAATACGAGCAGAAATTCAAGTCCCCTTCCAGCAAGTCCTCCTCTTGATCAATTAAATAATCGAGCAGAATGTGAAGACCTTGTATGTAAGGAAAATAACTATTGCGGATTTTTTTAGCGGTGTTTTCTGTGAAATCAGGCTGGAACGAATACGCAACAAGACAGAATATGCCTAACGTCGAGCCTGCACAGGCTGAAAATTCATACCATTCCATCTCAGGCAGCTCTGACTCATATTGAGTAAACCACTTCTCAAGCCGCGGAACACGCTCATGCTCAATGACGTGCTTATGCACCTGCAAATCGCAATAATAGCCGCACAGTTCAAGCAGATAAGGTTTAATCATGTCGTAGTGGTCAATTGAACCAAGAACACGCTGGCACGTTTTGACCAACTCATGCAAATACCCGCTGTCATCCTGTTCTTCTCTGAATTGATAATAATTTTGCGGTTCCGCCCCGACTGTCAGTGCGTCCTGCATTGAGGCGTGGAGCATCCGAAAATCTTGCGGGTCAAGTGAGGTGCTGCGGTCGCACAGATTGTCCAGATAATCACTGATCGTTTGATACGCGATGATAAACTCGACGCATTTCTGCTTTTGATTGCCTGACAACAAGGCTAGTATGCCGCCGCCTTCACAGTGAAATGTCTTGTCTCGAATACTTGCGGTTGCCTGTGCTTTTAATTCACTGTTATGAATTGATTCTGATTTTTGCTTCCATATGTCCAGCTCTTGATGAACGAGCGGAAAAATATCTCGATATACTTTTGCCATTAATCCAAAAGGATGTTCCGGTACTGTCAACACATGCACCCCCAATTAGTTCAAATATATTGATCAGTAAACGCTCTTGCTGCTTTAAAGACATCTTCTCTTTCGGGTTCATTAAATATTTCATGATAAAGCCCTTCCCACTCTCTGTACGCTTTATTGTGGGAAGCTACACCATTAAACCACTTGGTGACCATCGTTTTGTCAACAAGCTTATCGTCACCGGCCTGCATCACAAAGAGCGGCACTCTCAAAAACGCATCTGTCGGCACCATCGCTGACTCAATTGTTTTTAACAGTTCTCTGTACCATCTGACAGATACTTTCCTGACATATAACGAGTCATTTTGGTCGGCCTCGATGACGTCTTCATTGCGCGTCGCCATATCAATTGATAATCCCGAATCAACCTTAAGCGACGGAGCGATGACATTCAGGCCTCGTGATGCAAGATCAAGCGCTTTATTCACTTTAATTTGCAGTCCCAGACACGGTGATGATAAAATAATTCCCGTAATACGGGGATTTCTTTGCTGTTTAAACCATTCAATCGCAACCAGGCCGCCCATGCTGTGACCGAGAAGAAAAACCGGCAGCTCAAAGGTTCGTGCTTTATCTATCCAAGTATCTACTTCATCAATGTATTCTTGAAATGAGCGAATATGACCTCTGGCCCTTGTGGTTGTCCCCTGACCCGGCAAGTCGCCCATGACAACGTGATAACCCGAAGATCTCCACATTTCAATCAGCCATTTATATCGTCCGTGATATTCACTTGCCCCGTGGATCATCACAATCACGGCAACAGGTCTGTCTGCTTTCCAGGTCCACATGCTCTTCACCTCATACGAAATTTAAATAGAGAAAGAAGGATGAATACTATGATCTACCCTTATAAGGAACACATGCCAGATATCCACCCAACAGCCTTTGTAGCTGATAATGCAACTATTACCGGTGATGTCGTTATCGGAGAACAGTCCAGCATTTGGTTTTCTGTTGTCATAAGGGGAGATGTCGCGCCGACTAGAATCGGAAACAGAGTCAATATCCAAGATCTAAGCTGCCTCCATCAAAGCCCGAACCGGACGCTTCTCATTGAAGATGACGCCACGATAGGCCATCAGGTTACACTTCATAGTGCTGTTATCCGCAAGAACGCCTTAATCGGCATGGGCTCAATCATCTTAGACGGAGCCGAGATTGGCGAAGGTGCCTTTATTGGCGCCGGCAGTCTTGTCCCGCCGGGAAAAATCATTCCGCCTGGCCATCTCGCTTTTGGCCGTCCTGCAAAAGTCATCCGCCCTTTGACCGAAGAAGACCGACAAGATATGCAAAGAATACGGTCGGAATATGTAGCAAAGGGCCAATATTATAAATCACTTCAAAAAACATAAGACCTGCTTCGTCTTACTTTACCATTTTTCAAATTATGTTTGAAAGCAATAACCTTTGTTTACCCGGACGTAATGACAGTTCGGGTTTTGGTTTCTCCATAAAACGTTCACATGGCATCAAACGTATGACTTTTATCTTATCATAAAACTTGATCCGCAACTGTAAGCTGCCTCTGCAAAAAACATATTCCTATTCTTTCCTTTTCTCTAGTTTCTATGACAACACACAAAAAGAGCTCGCTGGGAGCTCTTTTTGTTAGCTGATATTTCGTTCGCTGGCAGCAGCCGCATTTTTCTTATGAAAACCTTTTCCATAATACACGGCAAGCAAGATAAGAAACCAAATCGGTCCGATAATCACGGCTACTCTTGTATCGGGACTGTAAGCCATAATAATAACGACAAATGCTAAAAATGCCAATGATACATAAGACGTAAACGGAAAGAAAGGCATTTTGTATTTTAAGTGTTTCTTTTCTTCCGGCCGCAAGCTTTTCCGGTATCTAATTTGAGAAAGCAAAATGATCGCCCACGTCCAAATCGCTCCGAATGTCGCAATACTTGTGACCCAAGTAAACACCTTTGCAGGTACAACATAGTTTAACAGCACTCCGACTAATAAAGCACCCGCTGAAGCCAGAACAGCTTTCCCCGGAATACCGCCTTTCGTCAGCTGCCCGTATGCTTGCGGCGCCTTACCCTGCTCCGCTAAATTAAACAGCATCCGCCCTGTGCTGAAAATGCCGCTGTTGCATGAAGACAGCGCGGCCGTTAAAACGACAAAGTTAATAATGCCTGCTGCCGATGGAATGCCCACCTTTTCAAATGTGAGGACAAATGGACTTCCTTGTGAGCCAATTTCCTGCCATGGGTAAATAGACATAATGACAAATAAAGCGCCTACATAAAAAATCAAAATACGCCAAAATACCGTATCAATTGCTTTGGCTAACGATTTTTGCGGGTTTTTCACCTCGCCAGCTGTCACCCCGATCATTTCAATCCCTAAATAGGCGAACATCACCATTTGAAGTGACAATAAGACCCCTTTTATTCCATGTGGAAAAAATCCTCCGTTGTTCCACAAGTTGCTGATTCCGGTTGCAATGCCTCCATTGCCGACCCCTGCGATGATCATCAATAAACCGACAGCAATCATAGATAAGATCGCGACAATTTTAATCAAAGCGAACCAAAATTCCAGCTCTCCGTAGGCTTTGACAGCCAAGAAATTAACACCCGTCATAATGACCAGCGCCGATAATGCCCAAATCCAGTTTGGCACGTCCGGAAACCAGTACCCCATATAAATCCCGACAGCAGTGATTTCAGCCATACAGGTTACAACCCATAAAAACCAGTAGTTCCATCCTGTTAAATAGCCTGCAAGCGGTCCCAAATAATCACGGGCATAGCGGCTGAAAGAGCCAGCGACCGGTTTTTGAATGGCCATTTCTCCAAGCGCTCTCATAATAAAAAACATGACCATGCCACTTATGGCATACGCTCCCAAAATACCCGGACCTGCTAATTGAATAGCTGATGCGGAGCCAAGGAACAATCCCACCCCTATGGCAGCTCCTAAAGACATTAAAGAAATATGCCTTTCTTCGAGTCCGCGGTGTAGCTCTTGTTTTTGTTTTTGCATGCTTTCTTCTCCCCTAGAAAAAAATATCAATAAATCATTTTTCTGAATTTTCCGTGTGGATTGGGTAAATCAATGATGATGGAGAAATAAAAGGATAATAACAAGGCTTTCGACGAATCGAAAGCCTTGTTGTCTGTTACACAAAGATGACTTCTTTAGGCTGATGGCTCAACTCTTCAGGCATATACCGTTTTTCGATATTGATGCTGTGCCAGATCATAAAGATCAGTACAGTCCAGATTTTACGGCTGTTATCAGCCTTGTCCGCACAATGATCTTCAAGAAGCTGAAGGACATAATCCTTGTGGATATAAGCATCCGTTTGGCTTTCCTGGATAATGTTCCGCACCCATTCGTTCATTTCGTTTTTCAGCCAATGACGGATCGGTACAGGGAAACCAAGTTTTTTGCGGTTTAATACGTGCTCAGGCACAATTCCTTCAGCCGCTTTGCGAAGAAGATACTTCGTCGTGCCGTTCTTCGTTTTCAGCTCATCAGGAATTTTTGAAGCGACGTCAAATACGACTTTATCCAAGAACGGCACACGCAGTTCCAAAGAATTGGCCATCGTCATTTTATCTGCTTTTAATAAAATATCCCCGCGCATCCAAGTGTGGATATCGACATATTGCATTTTGTTAATATCGCTGTATGAACTGCTTTCTGTAAAGTAAGTCTTTGTCACATCACGATATGAAAGGTTCGGATTATAATGCTTCAGCAGCTGCTTTTTAACAGATTCTTCAAAGATTTTCGCGTTACCGATATAACGATCTTGGAGCGGAGTACAGCCGCGCTCAAGCAGGCTCTTTCCTCTCATACCTTCAGGCATAACAGCCGCAACGTGCAGAAGCATCTTTTTCAGGCCTGACGGAATGCGTTCAAACGGTTTAAGCGAAAGCGGCTCACGGTAAATGTTATATCCGCCGAAGAGCTCATCCGCACCTTCACCTGATAAAGCAACCGTTACATGTTTTTTCGCTTCTTTTGCAACAAAGTACAATGGAATCGCTGCCGGATCAGCAAGCGGGTCATCAAAATGCCATACAATCTTCGGAAGCTCGTTCATGTATTCTTCAGGCGAAATGACTTTGCTGATATTTTCAATGCCAAGTGCCGCTGCAGTTTCTTTCGCTACATCGACTTCACTGAAGCCCTGCTGTTCAAATCCGACAGAGAATGTTTTTAAGCTTGGATGAAATTCCTTCGCAACGGATACAATAAAAGTAGAATCAATTCCGCCAGATAGGAATGAACCGACAGGAACGTCACTTCGCATATGAACGTTTACAGAGTCATAGATCGCGTCTCTGACTTCTTTTACAAGCTTATCTTCTTCAGTCTGAACTGGCTTAAAGTTCGCTTTAAAATACGTTTTGAATGTGATATCGCCATCCGGGCGGATTGTGAACTGTGAACCCGGCTCTACTTTTTTCACATTATCATCGAGCGTGCTTGGTTCAGGAACGAATTGGAAAGACATGTACTGCTGCAATGCTTCTTTATCTATTTCAATATCATTCTGAGCAACCATTAAACTTTTTCTCTCTGAGGCAAAATAAACCTGATCATTGATCGTTGTGTAGTACAACGGTTTAATGCCGAATGGATCTCTTGCTCCATAAAGCACATGATCGTTTTTATTCCAAATCAGAAAGGCAAACATACCGCGCAGTTTGGACGCAGCTTCTTCTTTATAGTGACGGTAAGTCGCAAGAAGAACCTCTGTGTCCGAATCCGTGTTGAATGTATACCCCTTTGCTTCAAGTTCTTCTCTCAATTCAATATAGTTATAGATTTCTCCGTTAAAGATAATCCAATATGTTTCATCTTCATATGATAAAGGCTGTCCGCCATTTTCTACATCAATAATGCTGAGCCGTCTGAAACCGAATCCAACGTGCTCATCATGGAAATATCCATCACTGTCAGGACCGCGGTGAACGATCATTTGGTTCATTTGTTTGATTAGTTCTTCTTGATCAGCGGTTTGAGCTAACGGATGCTTGTTAAAAACCCCGACAAATCCACACATAGTATTGCCTCCATAATTAAAATTGTCATCATTGAACCCCTATTTATAGACGCTGTGAATAGTATTTGGTTTCACGGTTATGTAAAAAAATAAACATGAATACAACGTAAAAAAGGGAAAGCCGCTTAACCAGTAAGCGGCTATAAAATTATTCTCCTAACGCTTCTTCACGCAGCTTCTCTGCTTTGTCTGTACGCTCCCACGGAAGATCAACATCGTGGCGTCCAAAGTGGCCGTACGCAGCAGTTTGTTTATAAATCGGACGGCGTAAATCAAGCATTTTGATAATGCCGGCAGGTCGTAAATCAAAGTTATTGCGAACAACTTCAATCAATTTTTCCTCAGAAGCTTTTCCGGAACCGAATGTGTTGATTGAGATTGACACAGGCTGTGCAACACCGATCGCGTAAGCAAGCTGTACTTCGCAAGAATCAGCAAGCTCAGCCGCAACGATGTTTTTCGCAACGTATCTCGCTGCATAAGCCGCAGAACGGTCTACCTTCGTTGCATCCTTACCTGAGAACGCGCCTCCGCCGTGGCGTGCATAGCCGCCGTACGTATCAACAATGATTTTGCGTCCTGTAAGTCCCGCATCCCCTTGAGGGCCTCCGATAACGAAACGTCCTGTAGGGTTGATGAAATATTTTGTTTCTTCATCAATCAGCTCTTCAGGAACAACCGGATTGATAACATGTTCTTTAATGTTGCGCTGGATTTGCTCAAGCGTAATTTCAGGGTGATGCTGAGTTGAAATAACAATCGCGTCAATGCGGACAGGTTTGTTATTTTCATCGTACTCAACTGTTACCTGTGTTTTGCCGTCAGGACGAAGGTACGGAAGAATATCTTCTTTACGGACTTCACTCAGGCGGCGGGCCAATTTATGAGCAAGTGAAATTGGAAGAGGCATAAGCTCTTTTGTTTCGTTGCACGCGTAACCGAACATTAAACCTTGGTCACCCGCACCGATCGCTTCAATTTCTTCATCGCTCATTGTGCCTTCACGGGCTTCAAGCGCCTGGTCTACACCCATTGCGATATCAGCAGACTGCTCGTCAATTGATGTTAAAACTGCACAAGTTTCCGCATCAAATCCGTATTTCGCACGTGTGTATCCGATTTCTTTAATGGTTTGACGAACCGTTTTCGGAATGTCAACATACGTAGATGTTGTGATCTCTCCGCTGACAAGAACCAAACCAGTTGTCACAGACGTTTCACAAGCAACACGCGCGTTAGGGTCTTTCTTTAAAATTTCATCTAAAATGCTGTCAGAAATCTGGTCACAGATTTTATCCGGATGCCCCTCCGTAACAGATTCTGATGTAAATAAACGACGATTTTTACTCATGATTTGCTTCCTCCTGCACAAGGCCTCCCGAAAGACCTTGTATATATGATACGGAACTCGCTCCCTCTTATACAATGTAACGTTATATTAGAGAATGTTAATTGGCATATTTATGAAATAAAAAAACCTTTTCCATCGAGGAAAGGGTTTGGTCTTTGTGCCTTTCACTCTTATCGCTCAAGGAATCATACAACCTTGCAACAGGTTAGCACCTTGGTTGTCTCACACAGTTGAACATAATAATAACAGAGAAACCGGTTGCTGGGCTTCATAGGGCCTGTCCCTCCGCCAGCTCGGGATAAGAGTATCCGCTCAATGAAATATCTTATCGTAAAAGGGTTTGCAATGTCAATATGATTCAGAAGAAATAGGCACCTATATTGAGGGAAAACATTGGAAAACGCACACACAAAAAACGTTAAATAGTATAGACTATTTGAAAATATATGTTATACTAATTCACAATTAGCAAAACACAAAAAACGATAAAGGAAGGTTTCATATGAACTCAGTTGATTTAACCGCTGATCTACAAGCCTTATTAACAAGCCCAAATGTGCGTCATAATTTATCAGCAGCACAGCTTACAGAAAAAGTACTATCCCGGAACGAAGGCATTTTAACTTCCACAGGCGCTGTTCGGGCGACAACAGGAGCTTATACAGGACGCTCGCCTAAAGACAAATTTATCGTGAAGGAAGAAAGCACGAAAAATAAGATCGATTGGGGTACGGTGAATCAGCCCATTTCAGAAGAAGCATTTGAGCGGCTGTACACGAAAGTTGTCAGCTATCTGAAACAGCGAGATGAGCTGTTTGTATTCGAAGGATTTGCCGGAGCAGATGAAAAATACAGGCTGCCGATCACCGTCGTAAATGAGTTCGCATGGCACAATTTATTCGCCAGACAGCTGTTTATCCGACCGGAGGGCAATGATAAGAAAACAGTTGAACAACCGTTTACCATTCTTTCTGCTCCGCATTTCAAAGCGGATCCAAAAACAGACGGCACACATTCTGAAACCTTTATTATTGTCTCTTTTGAAAAGCGGACGATTTTAATCGGCGGAACAGAGTATGCTGGAGAAATGAAGAAATCGATTTTCTCCATTATGAATTTCCTGCTCCCTGAAAGAGATATTCTATCCATGCACTGCTCTGCCAATGTCGGTGAAAAAGGCGATGTCGCCCTTTTCTTCGGACTGTCCGGAACAGGCAAGACCACCCTCTCAGCCGATGCTGACCGCAAACTGATCGGTGATGATGAACACGGCTGGTCTGACACAGGCGTCTTTAATATTGAAGGCGGATGCTACGCCAAGTGCATTCATTTAAGCGAAGAAAAGGAGCCTCAGATCTTTAACGCGATCCGCTTCGGGTCTGTTCTTGAAAATGTTGTTGTTGATGATGATACACGCGAAGCCAATTATGATGATTCCTTCTATACCGAAAACACGCGGGCGGCTTACCCGATTCATATGATTGACAACATCGTGACACCAAGCATGGCAGGCCACCCTTCAGCAATTGTATTTTTGACGGCTGATGCATTCGGAGTCCTGCCGCCGATCAGCAAACTGACGAAGGAACAGGCGATGTACCATTTCTTAAGCGGTTATACGAGCAAACTTGCTGGAACCGAACGCGGTGTGACGTCTCCTGAGACGACGTTTTCCACATGCTTCGGCTCACCATTCCTGCCGCTTCCTGCTCACGTCTATGCTGAAATGCTCGGCAAAAAGATCGATGAACACGGCGCAGACGTTTACTTGGTCAATACCGGCTGGACCGGCGGCGGCTACGGCACAGGCGAACGCATGAAGCTTTCTTACACAAGGGCGATGGTCAAAGCAGCGATTGAAGGCAAATTAGAGGATGCAGAAATGATGACTGACGATATTTTCGGCCTGCACATTCCGGTTCAAGTTCCTGGCGTTCCTGATCATATCCTTCAGCCGGAAAACACATGGAACAACAAGGAAAAATACAGAGAAAAGGCTGTCTACCTCGCGAATGAATTCAAAGAGAACTTTAAAAAGTTCGCACATACAGATGCGATTGCACAGGCAGGCGGCCCTCTCGTTTAAAAAGCAAAAGCCAAGAGCAATTACGCTCTTGGCTTGTTTTAATTCACAGAATGCAGAGAAGTCAGCTTGTATGTAATGATGGTCCGGCCGTCTTCCCATTGAAGCTTCTGCACTTCAGCTGTTCCCGACTTTTCGCCGAACTTTGTTTTGCGCACATCCATCGGAATCTCCATCGGATACACACGGTATCCGTCTTTCTCTAACGTGAAAATATTTTCATCTATGCGAACTTCTTTTCCTTTTGTCACAATCAATGTATTAAATTCAACAGGCATTCCCAAAGTGAAATCCCCTTTCGTTCTCTTTTTTCTTTATCATACCATATTTCACCGTCAGCGGTTCTTCATCCATTGCGTGAGCTGCCGAACGATACGCCGGTTTTCTTTTGGCGGGAAATAATGTGTGAATTTGCTGTAGTACCACGTCTCCACCGGCTTATGCAGCTGTTTTAGCTTCTCTTCAAATAAATAGGAATGCTGAATCGAAACGTTTTGGTCTTTTTCTCCATGAATTAATAGCACGGGTGCCTGAATTTTGTTTACTTGGTCAAACGGTGTTCTCCATTTGTATTCCTCAGGCACCTTTTTCGGTGTTCCGCCGATGACTCTTTTCATCATTCGCCGTAAATCCTGCCGCTCCTCATATGTAAGGATCATATCACTGACGCCTCCCCAGGAAACGAATGAAGCCGCATGCCGGCCCATTTCAATCGCAGTGAGCATTCCCATAATTCCACCGCGGGAAAAACCGAAGATATGGATTCTGTCCTTCTTAACATTTGGATGCTGCTGAAGCAGATGAAAAGCGGAAAAAGCATCCTCCCTGTCTTCTCCGGCAAAATCCTCGTTGCCCTCTCCACCTTGATTTCCCCTGTAAAAGGGAGCAAACACAATAAACCCTTGGGATGCAAACTGGATAATCCGGCCTGGCCGAACCATGCCCACGCTCTTAATCCCGCCGCGCAAATATAAAAATCCGTCATATTGTCCCGGTGCCGCCGGCTCAGCCAGAAGCCCCTTTACCCGTAAGCCATTTGAAAGATAGCAGATCGTAAACAGACGCACATGCCGGCTCGGCGACGGATATCTTCTTTTCTCAACAATCAAGGCAGCCGCCTCCTTTTTTCTATATGCTTTCCTTACTCCAAAATTACATCCTGAGAACCTGATTAGGCATTCACACATTTTTATACCCATCATACGATATGTAAAGCAAAAAAGGATATTAACTTGATGCTAAATAAGGAGGTTGTCTATGTGAATAAATGGTTAAGGCTGGGCTGCGCCTGTGTTGGCAGTATATTTCTGATGATCGCCCTGGCGGCTTGCAACCAAGAAGAAACGCTCACCAAAGTCAAAGTAGCCGAAGTGACTCATTCGATTTTTTACGCGCCTTTATATGTTGCTGAGTCAAAAGGATTTTTCAAGGAAGAAGGGCTTGATGTCAATGTAAATACGACCTGGGGCGGCGACAAAACGATGACATCGCTTCTTTCAAACGGCTCAGACATTGCACTTGTCGGGTCAGAAACATCTATTTATGTCGAAGCGCAAGGGGCTAAAGACCCTGTCATTAATTTCGCCCAGCTGACTCAGACAGACGGAACATTTCTTGTCGCAAGAGAAGATGTCAAACAGTTCGATTGGGATCAGCTGAAAGGAAAAACGTTTCTCGGCCAGAGAAAAGGCGGCATGCCGCAAATGGTCGGCGAGTATGTACTGAACAACCATAAGATTGACCCGCATAAGGATATTAACCTCATCCAGAACATAGACTTCGCCAATATCGCCAATGCATTTGCTTCTGGAACCGGCGAATATGTGCAGCTTTTTGAACCGCAAGCTTCTCTCTTTGAGAAAAAAGGCATCGGCCATATCGTGGCTTCGTTCGGAGAAGAATCAGGCCAGGTTCCTTATACAACTTTTATGGCAAAACAAAGCTATCTGAAAAAAAATGAAGACACAGCCGTCAAGTTTACAAGAGCTATTTATAAGGCGCAGCAGTGGGTGAAAAATCACTCGGCGAAAGAAATCACAGATGCCATCAAAGATGAATTTGATGATACCGATCCAGAAGTCATCGAAACATCCATCGAACGTTATAAAAAGCAGCAATCGTATTCGCCAGATCCCCTGCTAAACGAAAAAGAATGGGAGCTGCTCCAGACCATTATGGATCAATCGGGAGAACTGCCGAAGCACATTCCATACAATCAGCTTGTAAATAAACAAATTGCCGAAAAAGTCACCTTGGAAAAATAGGAGGCGCCATCTATGTCTTTTTTACATGTCGACCATGTAACCCATACTTATTTTTCTATTAAAGAAAAAACGACGGCCGTACGGGACATTCATTTCAATGCCGAAAAAGGTGATTTCATCTCATTTCTCGGCCCAAGCGGCTGCGGCAAAACAACACTGCTTTCCATTATTGCCGGCCTGATTGAACCATCGGAAGGCAGAGTTTTGATTGAAGGAAGTGAGCCGAATCAAAAAGAACATAACATCGGCTACATGCTTCAGCAGGATTACTTATTTCCCTGGAAATCTATCGAGGAAAATGTGCTTCTCGGCTTAAAAATCGCCGACACGTTGACAGAAGAAAGCAAGGCTGCTGCACTCAGTCTATTGCCGGAGTTCGGTCTCATAGATGTGGAGAAAAAATATCCGAAAGAGCTGTCGGGCGGAATGCGCCAGCGTGCCGCGCTTGCAAGAACTCTTGCGCCAAATCCAAGTCTGCTTTTGCTGGATGAGCCATTTTCCGCGCTTGATTTTCAGACAAAGCTGTCACTGGAAAACCTGGTATTCCGTACATTAAAGGAGTATCAAAAAACTGCAGTGCTTGTCACACATGATATTGGGGAAGCGATAGCGATGAGCGATACGATCTTTTTATTTTCAAACCAGCCGGGCACCATCCATCAGATTTTTACCATTCCTAAAGAATTGGCCGCGATGATGCCTTTTGACGCCCGCCAGGAGCCATCCTTCCAGACGCTGTTTCAAACGATATGGAAGGAGCTGAATTCTCTTGAGAAACAGCAAAGAAACGATTGATCTGCTCCACGAGCAATATCAATTCAAACAGAAAAAGGAAAAATGGAATGTCCATTCCTTTCAGCTTGCCATATTTATTCTCTTTTTCTCAGGTTGGGAAATCTCCAGCAGGCTCGGCTGGATTGATCCGCTGATCTTCAGCTCTCCGTCAGCTGTATGGCATTTATTGCTGGAGAAGCTCGGTGACGGGTCTTTACTGTCACATATCGGCGTCACCTTATTTGAAACGGTGCTTGGCTTTTTGCTTGGGACGTTTATGGGCACGTGCCTCGCTGCTTTGTTATGGTGGTCCAACCGGCTTGCCAGGATTTTAGATCCGTATCTTGTGATTTTGAATGCAATGCCGAAAGTGGCGCTGGGCCCGATCCTGATTGTCGCGCTCGGTCCCAGTTTTATCAGCATTATTGCGATGGGAGCCATCATTAGCGTTATTATCACAACCATCGTCGTGTACACCGCTTTCCAAGAGGTTGACGAAAACTATATAAAAGTCATGAAAACATTCGGCGCAAAAAAATGGGTGATATTTAAAGAAGTGATTCTTCCCGCATCCTCCCCCGCTATTATTTCAACACTGAAAGTAAACGTCGGTTTATCATGGGTTGGCGTCATTGTAGGTGAATTCCTTGTTTCTAAGGTCGGATTAGGATATATGATTATTTACGGTTTCCAAGTCTTCAATTTTACACTCGTCTTCTTAAGCCTGCTGATCATCGCCGTATTCGCCACTTTAATGTATCAGGGCGTAGAGCTGCTGGAAAAGAAATGGACGAAGGGCAGGACATAAAAAACCCGGCACATGAGCCGGGTTTTTTATTCGATCCATCCAGCTTCTTTCAGTTTTTTCAAACTGATCGGAAGAACGGAATCCTTCATAATAAAGCTGAACTTTTTATTGCGGGAAAGGTTCTCCGGAAGCTCATGAAACAAAACCGGGCCTTTCGTTTCAAAGTAATCAGCTTGCTTTTCAAGCTTTTCTATATCTGCAAAATATATATTTTTTACAATCACTTTTTCTTTACCGAGAACTTTATACTGTCCGAGGTACTTGAGGCTTTTCACTCTTGCACCCGTCTCTTCCTTTACTTCCCGGAGCGCCGCCTCTTCTGCGCACTCCATCGGCTCTACTTTCCCGCCTGGAAACTCATAGCCCCTGTCCTCATGTTCTGTTAAAAGCCATTTGCCGCCAAAACGGCAAATCACCCAGACATGCTTCGGACTGTCCGAGAAAGGCTGATCGTCAAAGGAAAGCTGAACAGTATTGTGATAATAATCTTTAAACTCGTACATGTTTATCCCTCAAATCCGTTCCTAGCTATCTTCCATACATCATACCACAGTTATGTTTCATCGGAAGCCTTTTATCAAAAAATAAGGGAAACCCAGCACGCCACCAAGGTCTAAAGCATGCAGACCAGCTCGTACAGTTTTTGCCGTGCCTTTTGCCAGAATGTGCGACTGACGCTCTGGGCTTTATTATGACCCGTGAACAGGTAAAAGTTACGGTTTGCGCTTGAATTTATTTTTTAACGTTTCCAAAAGATCGACAAGCATCTGAGGAACCGGTATGCCGAGAGAGCTGGCTGTCACTACAATTTGCACAGATTCATAAAGAATATAAAACATAATAGCCAAGTCACGAATTGACCCCTGTGTATTCAGCAGCTGATCAAAAAAGTGGCATACAGAGATCAGAGACAACGTGACTAATTTTTTGACAAGCCGGGCAAATACCTTTTTAAACGCCAGTTTGTGAATAATCGTTTCCTTCAAGGTCGTACTGGTAAATTCAATTGCCATAAGAGAGAGCAAAATCAGAAATGAATACTGAAAACCTCCGAAGAAAAACCCCGCTGCTGAAACGCTGACTGCTAAAAACGAAAAGATGCCAAAGTCTCTATCCATTTTTCCCAACATCCTTTCACAGAAACGGCCTTACGATATTCTATGGAAAACAAGCCGAACGGATTGGATTTTTCAGAAAAATGGACTGGTTGTCGCCTATTTTTTCGGATGCAAAATCAAAAGCCGGACGTCTTTTATAAGACATCCGGCCTTTCTTTTTTGGATCTAACCCAGGTAAGCTTTCAGCATCCAGTTGTGTTTTTCAATATTCTGATGGATCGCAAGAAGCATGTCCCCTGTTGTTTCGTCACCGACTTCATCAGCTAAATCCATGCCGTTTTTCAGCTCTTCCGCGATAACTGTGAAATCATCATATACGCTTTGAACCATTTGTTCAGCTGTTTCATTTCCTGCCGCTTCTTTTACAGAAGCCGTCTCCAAGGATTCCTTCATTGTCGCAATCGGTTTTCCGTCCAGCGCCAAAAGACGTTCTGCTAAGTCGTCAATATAAGTTGCCGTTTCGTTATACAGCTCCTCAAACTTTTCATGAAGAGTGAAGAAATCTTTCCCTTTCACATACCAGTGATAATTATGTAGTTTCACATACATGACTGTCCAGTTAGCTACTTGTTTGTTCACTGCTTGAATCAATTGTTCTGACATGATTATCTTCCTCCTTGTTATATGACTATGTATACCCTTTATATCGTACGTTAAAACCTCTTTTTTACCCTTATCTGTCACGACATCTTTTACTATGCTACAATTGTTAAAAAACGGGAGGTGGAATGTCATGACGCTTCTCATTACGGTAAGTATTTTGATTGTGCTGGCTGTTTTGTTTGTCACCATTTGGACGACTGTGAAAGCCTATAATGTAAAGCACACCATTGATCCTCCGCAAGAAACTCGTTCTGAGTCAAAAAATCAATGATTGTGTGAATGCTCATCTTCAGACTGATTGCTGGCAGCATCGGCGTCACCGACTTGGACTTTCAAGGTCGGCATGCTATGCTGTTTTTTTGCTGTGACATGGGATTGGACAGTGTATACACCATCTTCCTTAAACGTTGTTTCCAATCGGTATACGCCTTTTTCTTGCTTTGCTTTAAACATGTGGCTGGCGTCTTTTTCTCCTTCTTTCCACACTTCAAACTCTACTTCATCAGCATCCGTCACCGCTTCGTCACCATATGATACCGCTGCTTCATATGCTACGTTTTCACCGGGATTTACTTTTTCAGGGCCGGTCAGCTTGACATCCAATACCTCAGGTGTCTCAGCTGCAGAATTTGCTTTGCTTTCACCTGATCCGCATCCATTAAGCAAAAGAGCAGAAAAAAGCAGAACAACTAACATCTTTTTCATGCCATCACCCTTTCATCGTTTACCTAAATAGTAGCAAACGCTTACAGCAAATGGTACATAAAAGATGATACGTCACAAAAAAGACCTTTTTGCATAAGCGCAAAAAGGTCCCTTTCTGTTTAACCAAATACTTTCAGCAATTCTTCTTTATCCTGTGACAGCCAGAAGCGCATTAAACGTTTAGCGCCTTCCAGATCATGAAGCTTCGCTTGGCCGCACTGCTTTTCATTCGCAGCCGGAATTTCGGTAATCTCTACAGCTTCCTTCATTGTGTCTTCTAGCAGATCAACGATTTCCGCTGGTGTCGGCTCTCCGCTCACCACAAGATAATAGCCTGTTTGGCAGCCCATTGGAGAAATATCAATGATATCAAAATGATCATATTTCTCAGCGTGAGAACGAATCGTAAACGCGAGCAAATGCTCAAGTGTGTGAATGGTGTCAGGCTTCATCGCCTGTTTATTTGGCTGACAAAAACGAATATCAAATTTATTTACAACGCCGTCTGTTCCTACTTTATGCACGCCGCAATGTCTTACATATGGAGCAACAACCGCATTATGATCTAGCTCAAAACTTTCTACTGAAGGCATAATGGCACTCTCCTCTTTTTAAAAATGTACATTCATTATAACATACCTTTCCGATAAGGATTATCGAATAACTTTTCAATCTGCGTTTTTTTTCTTATACTTGCATCAGAAAGGTTGCTGAAGACATATGAAAACCCTATTTATCGCTCTGATCAGAGGATATCAAAAATTCATCTCACCCTTGACGCCGCCAACATGCCGCTTTTATCCGACTTGCTCCCAATATGGAATCGAAGCGATTAAAACACATGGGGCTTTAAAAGGCAGCTTGCTGACAATCAAACGGATTTTGAAATGCCATCCGTTCCATCCGGGAGGAGTCGATCCCGTTCCTGAAAAGAAACGAAAACATTAAGCGTTATAGCCGTTTACGACAAGATCCAGTTTTCCTGTTTCAGGATCAATGACTAGACCATGGACAGGAACATTTTCCGGAAACAGCGGATGATGTTTAATGACTTTTACGCTGTCTTTCACACTTGCTTCCACTGAATCAAAGCTTTTAAACCATTGATCAAAGTCAACACCGGAATACTTTAATGTTTCGATGCGTTCTTCCGGAATTCCTCTTTCTTTGATTCTGTTAAGCATGCTTTCGCTGCTGATTTTGCTCATGCCGCAATCGTAATGCCCGATCACACATACCTCATCGGCGTTCAGCTCATACACTGCGACGAGCAAACTTCTCATGATGCTTCCGAATGGGTGTGTCACAAGCGCACCGGCACTTTTAATGATTTTCACATCACCGTTTCGCAGATTCATCGAATGCGGCAGCAATTCAACCAAACGAGTATCCATGCAAGAAAGAATCGCCATTTTTTTATCAGGAAATTTTGATGTTTGATACTTTTCGTATTCCTTTTTTTCAGTAAAAGTCTTGTTAAATTCAAGAATATCATTTAGCAGGCTCATAGCTAGTTGTATTCCTTCCTTGTCTTTTTTCTCTTCAATATATCACAGCATCTGTCTTTTCGTCATCTTATCAAAATGAAACTGGGTAAGAAAAAAAGACAAACCCTCAAGGTCTGCCTTATTTCCCCATATTATATCGTTTTTTGAACTGCTCGACTCTTCCGCCCTTTTCATTGAATTTCTGGCGCCCGGTATAAAACGGATGCGTGTCAGAGCTGACCTCTACTTTAATGACCGGATATGTGTTGCCGTCTTCCCACTCTGCTGTTTCATTAGATGTTTTAGTAGAGGTGCTGAGAAAACGGTAGCCGCTGTTGACATCCTGAAAGATGACTTTGTGGTTCTTTGGATGAATTCCTTCTTTCATGTGTATCCCCTTTCTTCAAATCGTAATAATTACGTTTTATTTTATATCCTCACAAACGTTTTGTCAATCTCCTTACATCCTTCCCTGCGTTTTCGCATTGTAAACCTCATTGCATTTAAGAATAGGAAGAATAATCTAACCGAGGAAGCAAATAATAAACCCAAAATACATACAGAACGTCTTTTTAGAAAGGTGGTTTACGATTGTGGATGATTTAGTTTTGGCCAGAAGCCTTTTTGGCACGACAATGGGCTTTCATATCATTTTCGCAACGCTTGGAGTGGGTCTGCCGCTCATGATTTTAGTGGCGGAATTGATTTATCAAAAAACGAAAGATGACCATTACGCGATCATGGCGAAAAGATGGACGAAAGCACAAGCCGTTTTGCTGGGGGTCGCCATACCGACCGGGACTATTGCGGGCACTCAGCTCGCGCTTTTATGGCCGGGTTTTATGGAAGTCATCGGCCGGGTCATGTCCCTGCCGTTTCAAATTGAAATCTACGCTTTTTTTGTTGAAGCCCTTTTCATGTCGATCTATGTATACGCCGCAGACCGCTTGTCACCGGCAATGAGGATTGTTGCCGTATTCTTTGTGTTAGTCGGGGCTGCAGCGTCGGCTGTTCTGATCACGAATGTCCATGCATTTGAAGGTACGCCGGCCGGTTTTAAAATTTTAAACGGGAAAATTACAGATGTTGATCCGTGGGCTGCGTTCTTCAATCCAAGCTTTTTTATCACCGCAGGCCATGTTGTTTTATCCGCATTTATGACGGGAGCGTTTATCGTTGCTTCTGTTGCTGCATATAAAATGATTCGGTCGAGAAAAAAGGAAAAGGTCTATCGCTTTCACCGGAAAGCCCTTTTGCTCGCACTGACGATCGGCGGTATTTTTTCACTGCTGACCGCTTTGAACGGGCACGAATCTGCACAAATGCTGTACGAATATCAGCCCGAAAAATTAGCCGGCGCCGAAGGCTTGTTTGAAACAAGATCTCACGCCCCTCTTGCTATCGGCGGTTTTACCGACCCGAATGAAGAGAAAGTAAAGTGGGCCATCGAGATTCCATGGGCGTTAAGTTTTCTGGCAGCGAACCGCTTTGATACTGTCGTAAAGGGATTAAATGCATTTCCTAGAGATGAGTGGCCGCCGCTCTTCATTCACACGCTGTTTAATGCGATGGTCGGTGTAGGAATGCTGCTTATCCTTTATTCCATTATCGGTGTGGTCTGGAAAAAGGTGCTCAAGAAAGACCGCTTCCCAACGTGGCTTTTGGTCATTTTCATGACAGCAGGCCCTTTTAGTCTCATCGGCATTGAATTCGGCTGGATTTTCGCCTGTACAGGGAGGCAGCCTTGGGTCATCTATCATCTCTTGAAAACGTCAGATGTCGTAACAACGACTGGCTCGATCGGGGTGCTCTTCTTATTTTTCACATTTGTTTACGCCGTATTAGGCGCAGCTGTCGTCTATGTGCTTCTGTACTATTTCCGCAAGCACCCGGTTGAAGAAGATTTAAATACAGCGGAGTCGTAATGGCTCCGCAAACAGGAAACCAAATGGAAGGAAGATCGACAAATGGACATCTCAACTGACGCTCTGATCGCCATCTCAATTATCTGGGGCTTTGTGTTTATTTACGCCGTCATGGCGACAATGGATTTTGGAGCGGGATTTTGGTCTATGATCTATTTAAATAAGGAGCGTATGAAGGCCACCGATATTGCGAACCGCTTTCTGTCCCCGACTTGGGAGGTCACAAACGTCTTTATTGTGGCCATCGTCGTGGCGCTTTTCAGCTTTTTTCCTGGCGCGACATTTGTGCTCGGAACCGTTTTATTAATTCCCGGCAGTATGATTTTACTGTTTTTAGCGATCCGAAGCGGATTTCTCGTTTTTTCAAACACAGCAAAAGAGCGGAAAATGCTAAGATATATTTCCGGCATCTCCGGCTTTATCATTCCTGCTATTTTAATTTTAGTGCTTCCTGTGACACATGGAGGGTTTATAGAAAAAACGGATGGAATCTACAACTTGAACATGTCTAAAATCTTTTCAAGCCCCAATGCCTATTCATTTATCGGATTTGCGATTTTAAGCACTTTGTTTTTGTCCTCACTGCTGCTTGCTGATTTTTCAAATGTGGCGGAGGAACAGGATGCGTACCGCGCCTACAGAAAAAGCGCCTTAATTACCGGCCCGATTTCACTCCTGTTTGCTGTATGCATTATGCTGACAATGCGGAATGAAGCAAACTGGCTGTACAGCGGAATGATGAATGATTTCTCTTGGATTATTGCATCATTCATTACATTTGTCATTGCGGGAATCGCTCTTTTTCTGCCTAACAAGAGCTTTGGCCAAAACATCGGAAAGCCGCGGCTTGCACTTGTTGCGATTGCGATCCAGTACTTTTTGGCAAGCTACGCGTACGGGCGGGCGCATCTCCCGTATATGATTTATCCCGATGTGACTGTCATGTCAGGCTTTACAGAGCCAGCAACGTTCAGAGCGCTGTTTGCGACGTATATCGTTGCATTTATCATTCTCTTTCCTGGCTTCTATTTCTTCTGGAAAATGTTTATGCGAGATAAACGGTATATCCGCCAGGAGGAATAGAGGGCAAGCCCACCGGCTATACTAAGCCAGAACCTTTATAAGGAGGGGATGGCATGGAGCAGAAAATTCTATGCGAAGTCAACAACTGTTCTTATTGGGGCAAAGGAAACAAATGCACCGCTGATGCCATTTATGTTGTCAGCCATACTGGTGAAACGGCTGAAAACAGCCAGGAAACGGACTGCAAAACGTTTAAGCCGCATGATTTGTAATCAAAAGAAGGAGCTGCATCAGCCAGCTCTTTCTTTTTGCATGTTCAGTGTTCTCAGCTTTTTAGTCACGACCCCGTTTGCAGGTGAAAACAAAAAGGCGCCAGCATAACATACACCTGTCATGGCCGCCATCGCTCCGGAAATCGAAACATTGAGCCACGTTGCGAAGAAATAGCCCATAACCGCCGACAGCCCTCCAATCACCGCGCTGATAATCAGCATAAAAAGCAGCCGGTCTGTCAGCAAATGAGCCGCAGCAGGCGGGACAATCAGCATGGCTACAACCAATACAGCACCAACCGAATCAAAAGAAGCAACGGTGGTCAGCGACAGCATGCCCATTTGCACATAATGAATCAGCAAAACTGGTATTCCCAGAGCTAAAGCCATTTGCGGGTCAAACGAAGCGATTTTGAACTCCTTATAGCACACACTGATCAACAATACATTTAAAACCAAAACAGATGCCAGCATCCAAAACGCTTTCGGCCCGATGTCAACTCCGAATACCGTCACCGTACTCCACGGCACAAAAGCGATTTCTCCCATTAACGAGTGCTCAATATCAAGATGAACATTCGCTCCGTACACAGAAAGCAAAATGACACCGACCGCAAATAAGGATGTAAAAACGACCCCTATGGCGGCATCTGATTGAACCCCCTTGCTGTGGAGAAGCTGAACCAAAAATGCCGTTAACAGTCCAGATACAGCCGCGCCGATAAACATAGAAATCCCATCAAGACTTCCTGTCACAAGAAAAGCACCGACAATGCCAAGCAACACTGTATGGCTGATCGCGTCGGCCAGCATCGCCATTCTTCTCAACACGAGAAATGTGCCAATCAATGCGCAGCTTACACCGACTAATACACCGGTCGCTATAATCCATGCTTCAAAACTCATTTACGATCTGTCCCTTCTCGGCATCGGGGGCCGTCTTCTGAAGCTCAGGCATCCGGCCATACAGCTTTAAGAGTGAAAAAAGCCGCGCTCTTGTTTCCCCAGGCAAACGATCCGGGTCAAAATGATCCTGGTCAATTTCTATATTCGCAAGCTCCCTTTCGTGCATCAGGTACATTTCATACATCCGATGCTTCAAAGCCATGTGATAGCCTTTTTCGATCCCAGTGCGTGTCATTTGCCAAATCCCATTTTCAACACGCACGATGCACTTCTCTTTTTCCAAGTCATTCAATACCTTATGGCATAATGAAGGGGATAGCCGCCTTTTTTTTCTTACATTTTCAGCTGTTACATAAAGATCGTTCTTTTCATACTGCTCATAAATCGTCAGCAGCACCTGCTCCCGGCTTGTTTTGCGCCGCAGCCTGATCAGCCTTATTGCTTTTGCAGCCAATCCCCGCTTAGGCGCGCAAATCATTGAAAATAAAAAGATCATCGTTGCTGATAAGATCATCAATGGCCCTGTCGCCATTCCCTTCATCGTCGTGCTCAGCAAGGTTCCAGCCACGCCGCTGACCCCGCCTGTGACCCCGGCAATGACTATCATTCCGGTTAATCGTTCGGTCCAATACCTTGCAGCTATGGCAGGCGTAATCAGCATAGCCGCCATTAATATTACACCAACTGTCTGAAGCCCGATGACGACAGCACAGACGATAAGGCAAGCCAAAAGCCCGTTTAAAAAACGCACCGGCAGTCCCAATCCCTTTGCAAACGCGAGATCGAAAGTTATCAACGTAAACTCCTTAAAGAAAACCATGGAAAGGAGTAATAGAACAGCAGATATTCCGGCAATCAAAATGATATCCGCCCTGACCAACGAAGCGGCCTGGCCGAACAAAAAAGAATCAAGCCCGCTTTGGCTTCCCGTTCCCTGCTGCTGAATATATGTCAGCAGTATGATCCCGACGCCAAAAAACACAGAGAGAACAATCCCGATTGCAGAATCCTCTTTTGTTTTTGAAAGCCGCGGAATCAGTTGAATACACCACGTTCCGAGCAGCCCGGCAAGCGCTGCCCCCAGCAAAAAGAAAGACAGTGATTTTTGCCCGGTTAACAAAAAAGCGAGACACACTCCCGGCAGAGCTGAGTGGGCCATCGCATCACCAATTAAACTTTGCTTTCTCAGCAGCACAAAACTGCCCAAAACACCGCTTGCCGCCCCGAGCAAAAGCGTACCCGCCAGCACCCACTGTGTATTCGGATGCTGGAGCTGCAGCCACAAACTTTCAAACAATGCGCTCACCCCTTATGTCCTTCTGCCAGCACTTTATCTTTTAGAAACGTCAGCCTTCCTCCATACGTTTTTTGCAGGTTTTCGATCGTAAAAACGTTTTCCGCCGGTCCGAAAGCGATTATTCTTAGATGAAGCAGTAGGATCCAATCAAAATAATCCTCGGCGGTCTGCAGGTCATGGTGGACGACAAGCACTGTTTTTCCTTTTTCTTTGAGTTCCGCTAAAAGCGTCATAATTGCCCGCTCCGTCGCTGCATCAACGCCGGCAAACGGTTCATCCATAAAATAAATGTCGGCGTCCTGGCATAGTGCCCGGGCAAGAAACACCCGCTGCTGCTGGCCTCCTGACAGCTGGCTGATCTGCCTTTTCGCATAATCAAGCATCCCGACTTTTTCTAAAGCAGCCTTCGCCATATCCACATCGGCTTTTTTGGGCCTTTTCAATAAACCGATACGGCCATACCTTCCCATCAGCACCACATCGAGCGCGTTTGTGGGAAAATCCCAGTCAACCGAGCCGCGCTGCGGTACGTATCCGATTCTTGTCCGCTGATCTTTATAGTCTTTGCCGTAAATAGAGATGTCTCCTGAAGCGCAGGGCACAAGACCGAGAATGGTTTTGATCAAAGTCGATTTTCCCGCACCGTTTGGACCGATAATGCCAATCAGTTTTCCTTCAGGCACCTGCAGCGAAATTTCCTGCAGAACAGGCTTTTTATGATAAGCGACCGTCACATTATCAAGCTCAACAGGGAACATACCTTCACCTCTTTTCTTTATTTAAGCGCTTTAGTAATTGTGTTGATATTGTGGCGGAACATTCCTTCGTAGGTGCCTTCTATTGTGCCCTTTTCGCCCATGGCATCCGAATAGAGCTGACCGCCGATTGTGACTGTATGGCCTTTTTCTTTAGCCCCCTCCACCACCGCATTTATTGATTTTTCAGATACGCTGCTTTCTACAAAAACAGCTTTTATTTGTTTTTCTGTCAGGAGATCGACCAGCTCCTGAACATCCTTCAATCCGTAATCCGAATCTGTGCTGAGTCCTTGCAGGCCTTCCACCTGAAAACCATACTCTTTTCCAAAATACGCAAAGGCATCGTGAGCTGTAACAAGCACACGGCTTTTCTCCGGAATATGTGCGATCTCCTGACGCGACCACTTATCTAAATATTGCAAATCTTCTTTGTACTCTTTGGCATTTTTCTTAAAATCATCCGCATGCTCAGGCATCGCTTTGCTGAATTGCGCTTCGATTTCATCCACTGCATAGATCCATAGCGGAATGCTAAACCAAACGTGCGGATCAAACGTCTTGCCTTCTCCGGCAGAAATAAGCTTGCTTTTAGGTATGGCCTCAGCGACAGCCGCTGTTTGTTTTTGTTCGCCTATTTTTTGGAGAACGTCCTCCATTTTCCCTTCCAAATGCAATCCGCTGTACAACACAACATCGGCTGACATTAATTTTTTCGTATCACCTTGTGATGCTTTGTAAAGATGCGGATCAACCCCCGGTCCCATTAAAGAGGTGACTTTTACATGCTTCCCTCCAATGTTTTCGGCTGCATTGGCAACTTGGGATGTTGTTGCCGTTACCTGTAACCGGTGATCGGCGCTTTTTCCAGCTGAATCCGTACCACATCCCGTTAAAGCAAAGCAGGCAAAAAGCATTGCTGCCATCAGTCCCTGTTTCATATATTCCCTCCTCTTTGCCACCAATGTCTGATTGTATTATCTTATGTTTTTATTTCTTAGACATGTGACATTAAATTAGCTAAAAGCATATTTTATTTATATAGGACAAAAAGTTTCCCTTGTGCAAAAATATCGCGTTTGTCCACTTTTGTCAAGCAACAATTACATAAAAAAACCGGCTGGGTTAGCAGCCGGTCCAAACGAGAAGGGATGTATTCAACGAACGCTTTTACTATAACAGCACACTGACATTCTCTCAAAATGGCAAAATGCTTTTTTCTTATCCATGCTGTGTGAAAACATCCATTTTGGTCACATATTTTCTCATAATGTCCTGATTCACTTCAACCCCTAAACCAGGCTGTTTCGACACAGATATAAATCCATTATCAATACGGATATCAGGGGTTACAATATCTTCATCCCAATAACGTGAAGATGATGAAATATCACCAGGTATTGTGAATTGCGGCAGTGAAGCAAGCGCCACGTTTTGGGCTCGGGAAATGCCCGTTTCCAGCATTCCGCCGCACCAAACCTGCATATGATGCTCTCTGCATAAATCATGAATTTTTAAGGCTTCTGTTAAACCGCCGACACGTGAAGGTTTAATATTAATGATTTTGCAGCTTCCGAGCTCAATCGCCCGTCTTGCATCATCAGCTGAACAAATGCTTTCATCAAGGCAAATGGCCGTGTTCAAATGTTTCTGCAAGTGGCGGTGGTCCACGATGTCATCAGCTTGGAGCGGCTGCTCAATCATCATTAAATGGTACTCGTCAAGCTCCTTTAAGCGGCTGATATCCTTCAGCTCATAGGAGGAATTAGCATCGGCCATGAGCGGGATGTTTGGGAATCGGCTGCGGATGGCCTTGACCAATTCCACATCCTGCCCCGGCTGAATTTTTATTTTTATTCTTTGATATCCTTCTTTTTGATAGCTCTCAATTTCCTTCAGCATATCGTCAAGAGGCGCCAGGCCGACAACAACCCCAGCAGGCACTTTATCTCTTGTCCCGCCCAATGCCTCGGCGAGGGGTATGCCCTTCTTTTTCGCATAGATATCCCAGACGGCCGATTCAAGTCCTGCTTTTGCCATCCGATTTCCTTTATAGCGCGCCAGACTGTCCGGCACGTCGGAAGGGTGATTGAATTCACGTCCCACAACATTGGGAATAAAAAAGTCCTTTAACATGTGCAAACATGTTCCAATGGTTTCCTCGGTGTACCAAGGCGAAGAGAACGCAGACACTTCTCCCCAGCCTGTGACACCGGATGTATCAATAGCTTCCACGATCAGAAATTTACGCTCCTGAAGCGTTTCAATACTGTTTTTGAATGGTTTCTTTAAATTCATGTTCAAATGGTAAAGCGTAATTTTCTCTATTTCGATCATAGCAGTTCTCCTTTACGCGCATCCTTCAGCTGATTTCGCATGAGCTTATTAGACGCATTGCGCGGCAGGCTGTCCAGTACAAAGAATTTTGCCGGAATTTTATACTTCGCCAAGCGTTCTTTGCAGTAGGCGGTCAATTCTTCTGCGCTCACAGGCTTGTGAAGGACAAGATAGGCGTGGGGCACTTTCCCCCATTTTTTGTCCTCTGCCCCTGAAACACCGGCTTCGGCTACAGAAGGGTGTGAAAGCAGCACTGACTCCACTTCAGCTGGATAAATGTTTTCTCCGCCTGATATGATCAAATCTGAACGTCTGTCCAGTACATATAAAAAGCCTTCGCTGTCCAAATACCCAAGATCACCTGTTTTCAGCCAGCCATTTTGAAAGGAGGCTTCGTTTGCGCTCTCCCGGTTAAAATAGCTTTTCATCACATTCGGGCCTTTGACCATGATTTCACCGTGTTCAAACGGTTCACACACCTGTCCGTCCCGCTCTATTTTGATTTC
Source organism: Bacillus rugosus (assembly GCF_023238245.1). Taxonomy (NCBI): domain Bacteria; kingdom Bacillati; phylum Bacillota; class Bacilli; order Caryophanales; family Bacillaceae; genus Bacillus; species Bacillus rugosus. Next base: position 3,024,391 of record NZ_CP096590.1, read on the forward strand.
GCATGAAAACAGCGGTTTACCTGCAGATCCGAGCTTTTCCATACTGAATTCCGGCGCCAGGGTAACAATTTGTGAGCATGTCTCTGTCATTCCGTATGACTGAAAAACAGGGAATCCTTTCTCACGGCACTCCTCCAGTAATGGCAGCGGTGCAGGACCTCCGCCGAGCAGAATGCACCTGATGGATTCAGGACAGCGGCTTGTTTCTTCCAAAAGACTGGCCAGCATTGTCTGCACCGCAGATATCATTGTCACTTGATACCTGTTGATAGAATCCAGCACATCGCTTACTGAAAAACGCTGGTGAAGCACGACAGTCATTCCATAGATCACAGATTTAAATAGCGCGGACAATCCACTTATGTGAAAGAGCGGCAATGCGATAAGCCAGCGGTCTTGTTCTGTTATACCCAAATTAAGCGCGGATGACACCGCACTGAAATAATGGTTTCCGAACGTTTGCTGAACTCCCTTGGGCTTGCCAGTCGTACCCGACGTATACATCAGCGTTGCCGTTTGATCCAATTGCATATAAGCTTGGATCTCAATTTCCTCTGCGGCTTCTTTCATCAGTTCGTCCACATCAATGGTTTGAACGGTTTGCTCATAATCTTGCTTGTCAACGTTTGAATCTGTCAGTAAAAAGCGGGCGCCGGAATCCTTCAGTTGAAACAGCCTTTCATGTGTTGACAGCTTCGTATTCAGAAGCACCGCCTTAACACCAAGCAAAAAACAAGCATGAACGGCGTATACCATTTCTGCACGGTTTTGGAGCAAAATAGCCGCAGTATCTCCTTTCCGAACCGAATGAGCAGCAAGCTGCGCCGCCATTCGCTTAGACGCAGCAAACAATTCTGCAAAGGTCACGGTTTGGTCTCCATAGATGAGAGCGATTCTCTCAGGTGTCAGCTGTGCCCGCTGCATGAGCCAGTTAGGCTGTTCTGTCAGCATGTCATCATCTCCGAGGTAAAATGTCTGTATTGAAAAGAAAACAGCTTGGACCGCAAAGTCTCAAGCTGTTTGTTTACTAAGTATTGCTGATCACGGGAAACGAGGGAACTGTCCGAAATCAGGTTTGCGTTTTTCCTTAAAGGAATCACGGCCTTCTTTTGCTTCATCAGTTGTGTAGTAAAGAAGGGTGGCATCCCCTGCAAACTGCTGAATTCCAGCAAGTCCGTCTGTGTCCGCGTTAAACGCAGCTTTAAGAAAACGAAGTGCGGTTGGGCTTTTTTCAAGCATTTCTTCACACCATTTAATCGTTTCTTCTTCAAGTTGTTCCAAAGGAACGACTGTGTTGACAAGACCCATGTCAAGCGCTTCCTGTGCGTTGTACTGACGGCACAGATACCAGATTTCACGGGCTTTTTTATGTCCTACGATTCGAGCCAGGTAGCCAGAACCATAACCAGCGTCAAAGCTTCCCACTTTAGGGCCTGTTTGTCCGAAAATCGCGTTGTCGGCAGCGATTGTCAAGTCACATACGATGTGAAGCACATGGCCTCCGCCGATCGCATACCCGGACACCATTGCGACAACCGGTTTTGGAATGACACGGATTAAACGCTGAAGATCCAGTACATTTAGACGCGGAATCTGGTCGTCTCCTACATATCCGCCGTGGCCGCGCACTTTTTGGTCTCCGCCTGAACAAAATGCTTTGTCTCCGGCACCGGCAAGCACGATAACCCCAACGTTTTGATCGTCTCTCGCGTCAGCAAACGCATCAATCATTTCAGCAACCGTTTTAGGGGTAAACGCGTTATGTACCTCAGGGCGGTTGATTGTTATTTTTGCAATACCATTATACGTTTCGTACAATATTTCATCGTATGTCCGTTTTGTTTTCCATTCTGCAGCCATATGATGACCTCCTTTTATTCTCTATGTGAGTGTGTCAGATGCTTGTCAAAAACTCACTCACTATTTTACCAAAAAATCGCGGTTGTTCCACATGGACCGTATGGCCGGCTTTTGGAACAATCTCTATTCTACTAGATGGAAGCTTCTTATGCACCTCTTGATTGATGGCGCAAAACTTTTCGTCCCATTCTCCGCAGATCAGAAGCACGGGTACGGCTATTTCTTCTACACGGTTCCACAAGGACGGCTGTGAACCAGTGCCCATACCCGTTAAACTATTTGCAAGCCCAATCTTATTGTTTCGCAGACGGCCAGACCGTATCCTGTGCCGAATATCTTCACCCAGCCGCTGCTGGGATGAAAACAAAGGGATGTTCTCCCAATACTGCACAAAAGCATTGATCCCATCACTCAAAATAAAATCAGCAAGCTTCCGGTCCCGCATGATCCGGTCCCGCCGTTCCTCAAGCGTTTTAAGCCCCGGTGTTGTGCTTTCAAGCACAAGTGCCGATACCCGTTCGGGATATGCCGTCGCAAAAGAATAAGCAAGCCTGCCTCCCATAGAATACCCAATCAATTTCACCTTGTGAAGTTTTAATTGATCAAAAATCTCGGCAAGGTCAGAAACTTGCCGGCTTGTGCTGTATCTTTTCCCATTCAGTGGGGCATCGGTTTCGCCATGCCCTAAACAATCAATTTTGATCAACCGGAAATCAGGCAGCAGTCCATCAAGAAAAGTCCATGATTGTTTGCTGCCGGTAAACCCGTGCAGGCAGACGACGGCTTCGGAAGCATTCGGCCGCTCGTCTGTCACAGCATATTGGACACCATCTGAAACAGCTATGTTTACAGTTCCCATTGTTTTTTCACTTCCCGCACAGCCTCATTCAGCATATCGCGATGGAGCTGAACTCTCGATTGGCGATCCGTTTTGATTTCTATCAAATGTAGCCCGGGCTTGTCTGCCTGCGGTGCGTAAGCTGCTTTGAATTCATCCCACGAGGCAGGACATGAATATGTTCCGCCGTATAGTGCAGCCGCATGCTTGAAATCGAGCCCTGTCGGCGTGCCGAACAAATCTTCAAAGTGTGTCTTGTCAGAAGCCTGCGGCAAAAATGAGAAAATCCCTCCGCCGTCATTATTCACGAGAATGACAGTAAGAGGAATGCCCAGCTTTTTGGCAGCCAGCAGTCCGTTTAAATCGTGATAAAAAGATAAATCTCCAATCACGAGGGTAACAGGTGCTTTTGTTCCTTCACATACCCCCATAGCAGAGGAGACGACACCGTCTATCCCGTTTGCGCCCCTGTTTGAATAAATCCGAAAATTGCGTTCCTGCTTTTCAAAAAACGTATCAACATCCCTGATCGGCATACTGTTACCGACAAACAGAGAACTGTCTTCAGGCACAAGATGCTGAAGGATTCGATAGAGATTGCCTTCAAACGAAACCTCTTTACTGCTGATTGTTTGCAGATGCGCACGGAACCGTTCATTGACAAACTGCCACTTTTCCAGCCATTCTTTTGATCTGGCCATATCAGCATGTTCCGCTATGATTGCTTCAGCAAAAGCAGATGCATTGCAGTGAATCATATGCGCGCTTGCCTGTGTGGGATCTCTCCATCCTCCATCCTCGTCAATCACAATCTGCTGAATTGCCGGAGCATCTCTGAGCCATAAGAAAACCGGTTTTGAAACAGGCATCGGTCCAAAACGGATGACAACATCAGGACGAAGTTTCGACTTAAGCTCATCATCTTTTAAAAATGAATCATACGCATCAATGACCGTGCTTTTATCATGAACACCGTTTCGCAGATTAGACAGCGGATCCGCTAAAATCGGATACTTAAGCGCCTTTGACAACTCAATAATGTTTTCCTTATCCGCATCACTATGGAGCTCTCCGCAGACGATCATTCCTTTTTCAGCCTCTGCCAGCATTGCAGCCATCTCAGAAAGGGATTCGCGGTCAACAGACTGCGTACCCGTTTTCACAGAAACGTGACGCCCTGTTCTCATTCTTCCAAACGGTTCATCTGAAAGATCCGGCATCAGCGGTTCACGCAGCGGCACATTCACATGCACAGGTCCCATTGGGCGCTTTTGTGCTTCCCCGGCGGCGCGGCCGGCCAGCGTTCGAATATATCTCAGCATTTGCGGAGACTCTTCAGGAAGAGCAGAGTCTGTGAAAAACTTAACAAAGTTACCGAATAAGAAGTGCTGATTAATAGCCTGCGGTGCGCCTACTTCGCGCAGCTCGTGAGGCCGATCAGCAGTTAACACAATAATGGGCACTCTTGAATAATGGGCTTCAATCACAGCCGGATAAAAGTTGGCCGCGGCTGTTCCTGATGTACAGATCAAAAGCACGGGACGCTGCTTCGCTTTTGCCAGCCCTAAAGCAAAAAATCCGGCAGATCTTTCATCTATTTGGACATGAATGCTGATATCGGGATGCGCAGCTGCAAGAATAGCCAGCGGTGTGGATCTTGAGCCCGGACAAACGACGGCATCCGTAATCCCGGAAAGGGCGAATTCATCAATAAAACTTCCAATATAATGAGTAATTGGGTTGGCTGTCAACGCCTCTCACCTCCTAATGCAGAGATCATAGGCTTCAATTTAATCTGTGTTTCCTCATATTCCGATTGCGGGTCTGAGTCTTCCACAATGCCGCATCCGGCAAACAGCCTTGCTGTACTGCCCTCGATCAGTCCGGAACGGATGGCCACTGCGAATTCCCCGTTATCCTGGCTGTCAATCCAGCCGATAGGTGCCGCATACCAGCCGCGGGACAGCGGTTCGATATCTCTGATCACTTCAACAGCTTTTTTCTGAGGCGCTCCCCCAAGCGCCGGTGTGGGATGCAGTTTCTCAATTAAGTCAAAAAGCGAAGCAGACTCACGAAGCTGCCCGACAATCGGCGTAAATAAATGCTGAACGCTTTTCGTTTTGTACAATACAGGTCCATCAGGCTTTTCAACCTCCGAACAGCTTGATACAAAAGCGTTATGAATCATGCCTACAACAATATCGTGCTCCAGCAGATTTTTCTCATCGTTTAATAACTCAAGGCCTATGCGGCGATCTTCTTCTTCATTCGTGCCGCGTTTAATGGAGCCTGCCAGACAAGAAGACATAACAGTGCTGCCGTCTCTCTTGATCAGTCTTTCCGGAGACGCGCCGACAAAGGTTTTTCCTTCCTGTTCGATTGCAAAAACATAGCTTGTCTGCTGATCGTTCAGAAGTGTTTTAAGAACCGGTTCAATTTGGACCGGGCCGTCAAACGTGAGCAGCAGCTCTCGGGCAAGAACCACCTTATTATATTGTTTCTCTTTAATTTGCTTTGTTGCCGTTTCGATTGCTTTCAGCCAATCATCCTTATCCAGCTCTTGAGCTGCTGCAATCACAGCCTGATCTTCTTGATTTAAGTCGGAAACCATAAATTCGGCTGCAAAAGCCTTCAAACCTTCCAACACTGCCTCTGCATCTTCCTCTTCGCTTACCCATCTGTTGACTGTTAAGAACGGGCCTTCGGCAGTCATCGTAAGCATAAGCGCAGGCACAAAGAAATCCCCTTCCGAGAAATGGTCCCATTGTGTACCTTTTTCTTCGCAAGGGTCAAAAGAAAATCCTCCGAATAACACTGGTCCCACTGCAGAATGCTGCAGCTTTTCTTCTTCATAAATATGAAAAGCCGTCTTTTTAAAGCGCTCCCATTGTTTAGAAACCTCGCGATACCGCTCGCTGTTTTTTTGATTTGTCTGGAAAACCGCTTCTTTGCCAAGACCGACTATTGTCAATTCACTTTCAGGATCTGACCAAAAAAATCGATTGCCTGTATATTTTTTTGCTCCGTAATTGAAAAATGATAGAGGGTCAAGAGACTCGATTTGTCTCGAATAGCTTATTAAGACAGCATGGTTGACTTCTTTGGCTTTATGTAATGCATGTAGAACTTCCTTTCGGAACGTACGCTGCACCGTTGTCACCATGAGACATTCCTCCATAATCCTTAAAATGCTTTTAATACCATACACCTGTGTCTCCTTTGTGTCAAACACACAGATCATGCAGTCCAAATGGCCTGCCTTACCTATTATAAACCTAATTTCAGAAATGAAAAAGAAACAAACCTTAAATTATTTTCTCCACTGATAGCAAAGGTTGTATCCGCTTACCATATAAGGGAAATCTCCTATATTTCTCCACAGGCCATTTATGAAAGTTCTCAGACGATCTGTTCATACTAAAGGTATGCATCACAGAGAAACGAGGCGATCACATTGCTTACAAAAGACCAGCTGCAACATTTAAAACATGAACTGGAACAAACAAAAGAAGATATCTTAAACCGTTTCAAAGACAATGACCATTTTCAGCTTAACTCAGCCTTTCCTTATGATTCAATGGGTGAGCTTTCAGCTTATGATAACCACCCCGGAGATCATGCAACCGAACTTTACGAGCGTGAAAAAGACATCGCTCTCGACTTACATGAGCGGGAGCATCTCCGGGACATTGAGCATTCATTGAAAGCGATTGAAAACGGTACGTACGGTATTTGTGAAGTCAGCGGAAAGGAAATCCCTTATGACCGTCTTGAAGCGCTTCCAACTGCCACGACGCTCGCAGAATATTCGTCACAGGATGTCGTTTCCAAAGACCGTCCGATCGAAGAAGAAACACCTTTCGGACAATTTGAATTTGACGATGATGAAGAAATCAGAGCGCCCTATGACAGTGAAGATTCCTACCAGGACGTCGAAAAATACGGAAACTCGCAAACACCTCAGGATATGGAAAACCCTCCGCTCAGCTATGATGATATGACGATGAATGCCGAAGAAAATATTGGCAATACAGAGTCGTACGAAAATTTCATCGCAACAGATATCACAGGCAAAGAAATTACAGTTTATCAAAGCAGAGCTCATGAGCGCTATGAGGAAGAACTCGATGAAGAGGGAATCATGACAACATTTGGCGATCTCCACGCTGATTGAACCCCCGCTTATTGGGGGTTCTTTTACGTTTTCAGCATCTCGGTAATCAGCTTCAGATAATCCTTTTGCAGTCCGATGTCATACCGTTTGCCCTCCAGCAATTTCCCATAAACATCGCATGCCCCAAGTGAAGCTTTAATCGCATCCGTTAGCTGCACTTCTCCTCCGGCATCAGCTTCTAATGTCTCCAGCTTCTCAAAAATATCCGGTGTAAAAATATAACGTCCTGCTGCGGCAAAATGAGAAGGCGGGTTTTGTTTAGGCTTTTCCACAATATCCTGAATGCGATAAAGCCCTTTTTCAACAGCCTCTCCTTTTATCACACCGTAATGGTGCAAATTCTCCGTTTTTGTTTCTTTTAAGCCGATCACACTGCACTGATATTTTGTATGCGCTTCAATCAACTGACCCAAAGCCGGCTGATTAGCAGTAAAGATCAGATCATCGGGTAAAACGACGGCAAAGGATTCTCCGCCTGCAAATTGTTTTCCCAAAGAAATCGCGTCGCCAAGACCTTTTGCATAAGGCTGCCGCACATAATGAATCCGAATATCCGGAATCTGATGTTCACTGAGTAAATGCAGTTTATGCCGGGAGGCCAGAAAAGCTTCAAGCGCCAAAGAGGAATCAAAATAGTCGACTATCAAATTTTTTTGGCTTGATACAACCATTAAAATATCTTCAATGCCTGACTCCTTCAGCTCTTCAACAATATAGTGAATCACAGGCTTAGATCCTACCGGAAACATCTCTTTCGGAATCACCTTCGTCACCGGCAGATTCCTCGTTCCGAATCCGCCGGCAGGAATGATCGCTTTTTTTATCATGTTATTTTCCCCTCAGCTCATGTTTATTACATGATATTCCAAGAGCGCCCCCCGATGTTTGTACATCCGAAATTAGGCGGATGCAACTGGGCAGAAAGCGGAATCACGAACCAGCCCTTTTTTAATAGGATATTGATATATGACCAGTAATCTTGTAAAGGAGCTCAGGTGATGAAAATTTGTGTAATAGGCGCCGGATATGTCGGTTTAACCCTATCAGCGGCACTGGCATCCATTGGGCATGACATGATATGCACAGACAAAGACGTCAAAAAAATCGAGCAGCTAAAAAATGGAGACATTCCCTTTTACGAGCCTGGGCTTTCAGATGCACTACATCATTGCGGCAATCTCTCGTTTTCTTCTGAAGTGAAATCGAGCATGGAAGAATGCCCCGTCATTTTTATCGCAGTCGGAACCCCTCCACGTTCGGACGGATCAGCAGATACGAAGGCACTGGAATCCGTCATCAGCGATTTGAGCCAGGCAATCGGATCGTATAAAACCATCATTACGAAAAGCACTGTTCCGCCCGGGACAAATGAAAAAATAGCAAAACAGCTGATTGCCTCCGGAGTGTCCGAAAACTTGTTTAACATCGTATCCAATCCGGAGTTTCTGCGGGAAGGCAACGCCTTGTATGACATGCTGCATCCTGACAAAACAGTCATCGGTGTTCAGGAAGGAGATCACGTATCAGCAGCAATCATCAAATCCATTTACAAACACATTGACACCCCTTATATCATTACAAGCTTAGCAGGAGCAGAGCTCATCAAATATGCCAATAACTTCTTCTTAGCAGCGAAAATTTCATTCATTAACGAAATGGCCCGCATATGTGAAGCCTATCAATCAGATATCTCAGATATTTCCCGCGCCATCGGGCTAGACCCGAGAATCGGAGCACACTTTTTACAGGCCGGCATCGGATTCGGCGGCTCTTGTTTTCCAAAGGATCTGCAGGCGCTGCAATTTGCTGCTCAAGAAAAAAACACGGAGACCTACCTGCTGCAAGCTGTGCAGCACATCAATGACACCCAACTCGGCCTGTATATCAAAAAAATAAAGTCATTCTTCGATACACTTCACGGCAAAAAAGCTGCTGTACTCGGCATTTCCTTCAAACCGCATACCGATGACATCAGGAATTCTCAAGCCGTCAGGCTGATGGAAAGGCTGACAGAGCTGGGATGCCATGTTCATGCATATGATCCGGAAGCTGTTCTTCCAGAACATTTGCGGCAACTGGTGACTCAGCAATCTCAAGCTATTGATGCAATAACAGAGAGTGATTTTTTATTTTTGGCAACAGAATGGCCTGAATTTTTAGCATTAGATTGGAAAAAGGCTGCAAGCATCATGAGAGGGCGTCTTGTGATCGACGGGCGCAACGTACTGAAAAAAGAACTTCTCGAGGACTGCGGCCTAATCTGCACAGGAGTTGGTCGCCCATGAAAATACTTGTTACAGGTGCAGCGGGATTTATCGGCTCTCATCTCTGCGAAGAATTGCTGAAGGATAAGACACTTGACATTATCGGAATCGACGACTTTATTGGTCCGACTCCATTTTCTTTAAAATTCAAAAACCTTGAAGCCCTGCTGCCAGAAAAACGATTTACGTTCATAAAGGAAAATCTGTTGACAGCAGATCTTTCCCCCTTGCTGGATGGAGTGGATATCATCTTCCATTTGGCAGCCATACCAGGTGTCCGTTCAAGCTGGGGCGATCATTTCCACCCATATGCCGCACATAATATACAAGCGCTCCAGAGGCTCCTTGAGGCCTGCCGGGAACATCCGATTAAAACATTCGTCTTTGCTTCCACCTCTTCAGTCTATGGCGATAAACAAGGGAAGGTCAGTGAAGACGCGGCGCTTTCCCCTTTATCTCCGTACGGCGTCACAAAGCTTACGGGAGAAAAGCTTTGCCATGTGTATCAACATAGCTTTGGCATTCCGATTGTGATTCTCCGATTCTTTACCGTATACGGGCCGAGACAGCGGCCGGACATGGCTTTTCACCGGCTTATCAAGCAGCACCTTCAGCAAAAGCCGCTCACCATCTTCGGTGATGGGCAGCAGTCAAGAGATTTCACCTATATCGGCGACTGTGTTAAAGGCATCACTGCTGTTCTTGGGAATCCCCATCTTATTGGTGAAACGGTCAATATCGGCGGCGCAGAGCGTGCCTCAGTCTTAAAGGTTGTCTCCCTCATTGAAGACATTTCCGGTAAAAAAGCAACACTGCACTTTTCGGATAAAATAGCAGGGGAACCAAGCAAAACGTGGGCGGATATTTCAAAAGCAAAACAGCTCTTACATTACGATCCCGCCACGTCCTTAAAGGATGGCTTGGCCAACGAAATCGCCTATTTAACGTCGCTGTATCAGGGGGAATGAAAATGAAGCTTGCCTTTATCTGTACAGAAAAGCTGCCGGCGCCCGCGGTACGCGGCGGCGCAATTCAAATGATGATTGACGGTGTCACGCCCTACTTCAGCAGCCGGTACGATCTGACCATTTATTCAATAGAAGATCCATCACTTCCAAAAAACGAAACGAAAGACGGCGTACATTATATTCATCTGCCAAAAGAGCATTACCGCGAGGCGGTAGCGAAGGAGCTGCGAGCCTCTTCCTTTGACCTTATTCATGTGTTCAATAGGCCTTTGAATGTCTCTTTATATAAAAAAGCTTCACCAAACAGCAAGATTGTTTTGAGCCTGCATAACGAAATGTTTTCAGAAAAAAAGATGACCTTCGCGCAAGGAAAAGAAGTACTCGACAATGTCTCAATGATCACAACCGTCAGCGAATTTATTAAACAAACCGTTATTGAACGGTTCCCCGAAGCCAAGGACATTACACAAGTCGTATACTCCGGCGTTGACATCCACTCTTATCCGCCTGTCTGGACGATGAAGGGTTCAGCTATCAGAGAAACATACCGGAAAAAATATGGCATTGAGGATAAAAAAGTCATTTTATTCGCCGGCCGTTTAAGCCCGACAAAAGGGCCTCATCTTCTCATTCACAGCATGAAACGGATTTTGCAGCAGCATCCCGACGCTGTGCTGGTCATAGCAGGCGGGAAGTGGTTCAGCGATGACGGTGAAAACCAGTATGTAACCTATCTGCGCAAGCTCGCGCTGCCATACAGAGACCATGTGATTTTTACGAAATTCATCCCCGCAGACAACATTCCAAACCTCTTTCTGATGGCAGATGTATTTGTGTGCAGCTCTCAGTGGAATGAACCCCTTGCCCGTGTGAATTATGAAGCAATGGCGGCCGGCACGCCCTTAATTACCACAAACCGGGGCGGAAACGGGGAAGTTGTAAAACACGAAGTCAACGGCCTTGTCATCGACAGCTACAACAAGCCTTCTTCATTTGCGAAAGCAATTGACAGAGCCTTTACAGACCAGGAATTAATGAACAAAATCACAAAAAACGGCCGGCACAATGTAGAATCTTCATTTACTTTTACCCATGCTGCCAAAAGGCTCAATGCCGTTTACCAATCCGTTCTGACACCGGAAATCAAACAATTTTCGCCGCCTCTTCTAACGAAAAACCTTGATTTATCATTTATCAATCAGCTCTTTGTGAAAGCAAAATCATAAAACCTACAGCTCGTGCTGCAATACGGGCTTTTTTTTCGCTGCAAAGCGCATGAAAAAAGGCATAAATGTGATTTTATGCCTTGCGCTTTACAGTTTGAGAAAACCATGGAGACGGTGCGGATTCACTTGGAAGAACAATAATTTCCACTCTAGCTTCCTCCACTAATTCTGGTTCTTCATCCTCCTCTTCAATTGGAGGCGCTGAACGTTTGTAATCTGGCTCCTCCTCAAACTCACGAATGGTTTCGGATTTCGTTTCCTCTTCATCCATAACTTTGTGGTCTGTTTCCTTTCCCTTCGTCTCTTCTTGAAATTCTTTTGGTGCATTGATGTTAGGGAGCTCTCTGATACTGCCCGCTGCCGAATGCTTTTCCTCTTCTTCCTTCTCAGCTGAGCTTGTGTCATGTGCCTGCCATCCCATCGATCCGGGCGGTGTAAATACGAATTGGTCGAGATCGAGTTTAGAAATGGAGGCTTTTTGTCTCGAAGACCTCATGTCAATTCGCCTCCCGATACGCTTTTATTTTTTTATACAGCTCCGGCATTTTATTCAAAAACGAATCTTTAGATTCTTCAACAGAAATCATATTTTGCAGCGCCCAATTGTACTTCTCATCTGACCACGTTTTCTTTTGCTTCAAATAATATTTATGGCCGATTGCACAAAACAAATGCGGAAACGCGAGATCAATCCATAGCACCTCGTACTGTTTTTCTGTGAGCGGATACACTGCATCATAGGCTGCAAGCAGTGCTACCATAAAATCGGTATCCCATACAGAAAGCTTAACCATGACTTTATTTAGCAGGATGCGCAGATCTCTTGACGGCAAATCGTAGGTAATCGAGTGAAGCTCTTTTAAAAAAGGTTCCCCGTCGATCTCAGTCAAACGCGCCAATGTAAAATCCTGAAAACAGAATCCGCCATGTTCGAGCGTTTCTTTTGTCCAATTTTCATACTCTGACTCATCAAGCGCTTGCAGGGCTTCTTTTCCTCTTGCCAGCATTTTATCTGCATGTTTTAAGAATGTTTGCGAAAATAAGTCATCTGGATAAGATGCTGCGATCTGCATATTCCCTTCCAACTCTTGCAGTTTCCACCGGTATAATTTATGCCATTTGCCGAGCCTGCTTCTTTTCTTGCTTTCATCTGTACAAACATATCCTTTTGACGCATGATGAAAACGGCCGGCAAACGACATAACCTTTTTCATCTGCTCTGCATCATAGTAAATCATTTCTTTTCCTGTCACTTTGTCATATAAACTGTAAGAAACCCGATCCGTGCCTAAGCAGCTCCCGCCATTTTTTGTTTGATGAATCGGCGCAATTGGCAGCCCTTTTTCTTGTAAATGGGCATGTGCCTGGGTGATAAAAAGCATCCGTTCCGGTTTCATCTGCGCTTCTTTTAATAGCTTTTGGCCTTGATCGGTTTGTATCTCCCAGATTTTGCGCCCGCTTTTGTTTGATTTCAGCGCCACATGATCGATATGGAATGGATAATAGCTGAGGATATCGGACACAATCTGTTCTTCATGCTCTTTTTGGTACACTCTGTTCACCCCTTCTATCTGTTCTTTTCATACACGCTGAGCAGATTTTCCGCCACTCTCTGCCAGCCGAATTGGTTTTCTGCCTCACGACGGCTGTATTTCCCAAGCCGTTCCCGTTTTTCCGAGCTGCTGAGCAAATCATTGATATATCCAGCGTATTGTTTAGGATTTTCAAAGTCATGAATGATGTAGCCGTTTTTCCCTTCCTCTATGACCTCTGGATTGCCTCCCCGATTGCTTGTAATAATAGGCAGTCCCGCAGCCATCGCTTCATAATGCACCCTCGCTAAAGGCTCCTGCCACTGCGAAGAGCACACAAATACATCTGACATGGTATAAAGGCGAGGAATGTCCTTTGGCTTCACAAATTGAATAAATGTCACATGATCCTTTTGCATCGCACCAAGGGTATGAAGATGTTTGACATAGTTATTTAATTCATTATCTCCGAACCATTTTGACCCGATAAACACCATCATGACATCGGGATGCTCCTCGATTATGTCCGGCAACGCCTGCAATAAAATGTGCGGGCCTTTTACTTTGCTGAGCCGGCCGACAAACAGGACAATTTTTTTACCGTGAAGTTCCAGCTCGCTTCGCATATCTTCGCGAGCCCGCTGTCCTTCTTTCGTCCAGCGGGGATGGTATGTCTTCAAGTCCACACCGGAATACACCGTTTTTGTTTTTGATCGTGCTGACGGAAAACGGCTTGTGATCGTCCGGCCAATATAATCACTGACCGTAACAATCTGTGCTACAGAATCGATGCATATCTCGCCTTCTGCCTTGCTGATTTTATCGTAAGCGAACATTTCATTGTGAACGCTTAAAATAAAAACAGCGTCTGGTGCCTGTTTCTTCAGTTTCGGCACCCAGCTTGGGCGATTACAGATATGCACAAGATCAAAACGGCTCTTTTTCAGCTCTTCCCCAACAGCATCTTCATAACGGTCTTCATCCAAGTGCACATAATGGACTCCGTCTGCCGTCTCTCTATCAGCGAGATTTGGATCTTTAATAGAAAACACAGTCACCTCGTGTTTCTTAGCAATCAAAGGGGCAACTGCTTCGAGGTAAATTTGAATGGCGCCTCCTCGAACCGAGGGAACAGGAAGCTTCTCTGTGGCGATCAGTGCTATTTTCATACATAGCCTCCATTCCTGCATGATTTTTAACTAGTTAGAATCATGATACGGCTGAACAACCAACTTGTGCGGAATGGGACTGCCCTAAAAACAAAACGGGTAAACAACCAGATTCTTCTATCAAATATAGTCAAATATCTCAATCATTTTTTTCTTTTGATTCATAAGGTAGGAGTAAAACAGGTAAGGATGTGTCCTTTAATGGCAGAAAACCAAGAAGTCATTGAGGAGGGGAATTCATCAGAGCTTCCTTTATCAGCAGAAGAAGAAAGAAAATTAACCGAACTGGCTGAAAATGTGCTTCAAGGATGGGATGTGCAGGCTGAAAAAATAGACGTCATTCAAGGAAACCAGATGGCGCTTGTGTGGAAGGTACACACAGGATCCGGAGCGGTTTGTCTGAAACGAATACACAGGCCCGAAAAGAAAGCCTTGTTTTCCATTTTCGCACAAGATTATTTAGCAAAAAAAGGAATGAACGTTCCCGGCATACTCCCGAACAAAAAAGGCAGCCTATATTCCAAGCATGGCTCCTTTCTATTTGTCGTATATGACTGGATCGAAGGAAGACCGTTTGAGCTGACTGTAAAGCAGGATTTGGAGTTTATCATGAAAGGCCTTGCTGATTTCCACATCGCTTCCGTCGGGTATCAGCCGCCAAATGGAGTTCCAGTGTTTACCAAATTAGGACGCTGGCCGAATCACTACACGAAACGATGCAAACAGATGGAAACGTGGAAGCTGATGGCGGAGACGGAAAAAGAAGATCCTTTCTCACAGCTTTATCTTCAGGAGATAGACAGCTTTATTCAAGACGGACTGCGCATCAAAGACCGGCTTTTGCAATCGTCCTATGTGCCATGGACTGAACAGCTGAAAAAAAGCCCTAACCTTTGCCACCAGGATTACGGAACCGGAAATACCCTCTTGGGGGAAAATGAACAAATTTGGGTCATCGACTTGGATACCGTATCATTTGATCTTCCTATTCGAGATTTGCGCAAAATGATTATTCCGCTTTTAGATACGACGGGCGTTTGGGATGAAGAAACATTTCATGTCATGCTGAACGCATACGAATCCAGGGCCCCATTAACTAACGAACAAAAACAAGTCATGTTTATTGATATGCTGTTTCCTTATGAGCTTTACGATGTCATTCGCGAAAAATATGTCCGCAAGTCTGCTTTACCGAAGGAAGAATTAGAGTCAGCATTTGAATATGAACGCATTAAAGCGAACGCATTGCAGCAGCTGATCTAAGACCATCATTTCCCCCGCATATCGGGGGTTTGATTTTTATAAAATAAAGGGTAAGTGCAAATGTAAAATAAATACATACGGAGGTTCAAATATGAAGAAGATTATCGGCGCCATCGCGGTTTTTGTGATTACATATGCGCTGTTTTCAGCCGCAGACTATCTGTTTCCAATTGACCAAGAATGGTACAATTCACTGAAAAAACCGGACTGGACGCCACCCGGATCTGTGATTGGCATCATTTGGGCCATCCTGTTTGCCCTGATCTCCCTTTCAGCTGCCATTGTGTATGCCGCGTTTTCATTTAAAGATGCGAAAAGCTTTTGGCTTACACTTTTGATTAATTATGTGCTTAATCAGTCTTTCAGCTATTTTCAATTTACCCAAAAGAATCTGCTGGCTGCATCGATTGACTGCCTGCTTGTCTCGATCACAGCACTCATATTAATGATCGTAGCGAAAAAATACAACAGAGCTGCAAGCTATCTTCTATTGCCTTATTTTTTATGGAGTGCATTTGCGACGTTCTTATCCTTTACAATCTATTCAATGAATTTGTAAAAAAAAGCCGCTTATACAGCGGCTTTTTCACATCATCGGCTGGATTCCCCAAATATTTTTCGCATATTCCTGTATCGTGCGGTCACTTGAGAAATATCCAGAATGGGCAATGTTTAAAATCGAACGCTCAGACCATTTCCGCCGATCGCGATAATCAGCTTGAATACGCTCCTGCGCATCTGCGTATGAGCTGAAATCCTTAAGTACAAAATACTCATCATTATGCGGGAGCAGCGAGTCATAGATCGATTCAAATTCATCTGCTTCCCCTTCAAAAAAACCGTTGATCAGCTGATCTGCTACTTGTCTGATTCTGCGGTCATGCTGATAATATTCCCTCGATCTATAGCCGCCGTTTTCCTGGTACGATAGAACGTCATCTGCCTTTAAACCAAATGTATAAATACATTCAGACCCCACCCGCTCAAGAATCTCAATATTTGCGCCGTCATGCGTGCCGATGGTCAAAGCGCCGTTCATCATAAACTTCATATTTCCTGTACCAGATGCTTCCTTGCTTGCGGTTGAAATTTGTTCACTTACATCTGAGGCCGGAAAAATCCGCTCAGCCATAGAAACTCCGTAATTTTCCAAAAAAACAATCTTGATCAGCTGTTTGACTGCCGGATCATAGTTGACCTTTTCCGCGACAGAGTGGATCAGCTTAATAATTTTCTTGGCATAATAATAGCTTGGTGAAGCCTTTGCCCCGAAAATAAAGGTTTGCGGGTAGATTGAAAATCCAGAGTCCTCCTTGAGACGGTTATACAAATACATAATGTGCAGAACATTCAGCAGCTGCCGTTTATATGCATGAAGCCGTTTCACCTGAACGTCGAATATGCTGTCAGGATTCACAACCACCCCCGCCGTGCAAAATATCAAATCGGCAAGCTCTTGTTTTTTCTTGCTTTTGTTGTTTTGAAACTGTTCAATAAATGCAGGATCAGAGGCATACGGTTCTAAACGGATCAGTGATTCCGGCTGTTTGACCCATTCATCGCCGATCGCCTCTGTAATGATGGCAGACAAGCCTGGATTCGCTTTTAACAGCCAGCGCCTGTGGGCAATTCCATTCGTCTTATTGTTAAAACGATTCGGGAACAGCAAGTGAAAGTCGCGCATCTCCCTTTCCTTTAATATATCGGAATGAATTTTTGCAACGCCATTTACACTGTAGCTGCCTACTATGGCCAGATGAGCCATTTTGACAACACCATGCGCTGTAATCGCCATGTCCTCTATCCTTTTCCAGTCTCCCGGATACTTTTCCCACACCGCACGGCAAAACCTTTCATTGATCTCTTCAATAATCATGTACATTCGTGGGAGCAGCGGCTTAAACAAATGAATCGGCCATTTCTCAAGCGCTTCTGACAATGTCGTATGATTTGTATAAGAAATCGTATGTACGGTGATATGCCAGGCCTCTTCCCAGCTCATGTTCTCTTCATCGAGTAAAATCCGCATCAGCTCAGGCACCGCCAGCGCAGGATGGGTATCATTAATATGAATACTTACTTTTTTATGCAGGCCGGATAAAGAATTATTTGTTTTTCGGTAGTTGTTCACAATGCTTTTTAAGCTTGCGCATACTAAAAAATACTGCTGCTTCAGCCGTAAAATTTTCCCCTCGTCATGAGTATCATCAGGATATAAAAATTCAGAAACGGCTTCTGTCTCCCGCTTATAAGACAAAATATTGCCGCCATGATAATGAGCATAGGGTTCGGCGTTCCAAAGCCTTAACGTATTGACGGTGCCCGTTTTATAGCCGATGATCGGGATATCATAAGGAACGGCGGTAACAATTGTAGCTTGCTCGTGGCGAAAATGCAGACGCCCGTTTTTTTCTGTCATATGCACCTCGCCCCAAAACGGCACGTCAACTGATTGATCCGCATTTCTTACTTCCCATACATTCCCGTTTTTCAGCCATTGCTCAGGCAGCTCCACTTGATGCCCGTCTACAATTTTTTGTTCAAACAAGCCATGCTTATAACGAATACCCATCCCGTGCCCCGGTAAATTCAATGAAGCGAGAGAATCTAAAAAGCAAGCGGCCAAACGCCCAAGTCCGCCGTTTCCGAGACCTGCATCACTCTCCATTTGAAGGATCTCCTCTAAATGAATGCCGATTTCCTTCAAGCCAGCTTCTACAACATCACGAACGCCAAGATTCATTAAATTTTGTTCAAGGAGCTGACCCAGCAGAAATTCGATTGACAAATAATATGTCTGCTTCCCGGAATTGGACCTGCTTTTTTCATTCGTCTGGATCCAATCAGCGCTGATATACTCTCTGACCATATTGCCCAACGTTTTATATTGATCCAGTTTGGCAGAGTCCTTGAAGCTTTTTCCGCACGTCATTTCCAGACGCTTCAAAAATAAGGCTGCAAAGCGTTCTTTACTCGAGAACATCCCGTCCACTCCTTGTCACATGCTCGAAAATGCGCTGATACTCTTTAGCTGACTTCTCCCAGCTGTAATCTGCATTCATTGCGGTCTTCATGATGCTCTTCCATACATCCTTTTGGCGATAAAACGACAGCGCCCTCTCAATCGTAAATTTCAGATCATGCGCATTGAAAGCTGAAAACGTAAAGCCATTGCCCGTTCCCTCTTCCTCCTGATAGGAACGGACAGTGTCGTAAAGACCGCCCGTCTCCCTGACGATCGGAATGGCGCCATATTGGAGAGCAATGAGCTGACCCAAGCCGCACGGCTCAAATTTCGACGGCATCAAAAACATATCAGAGCCCGCATAAATTTGATGGGCAAGCGGCTCGTCAAATCCAATATACGCTCGGCACTTCTCATGAAAAGCAAATTCTGTATATCGGAAATAATCTTCAAATTCACGTTCCCCTGTGCCCAGCACAATCAGCTGTATGTCTTGCTCCTCAAGAAGTTCGTGCATAATTCTGCGGACAAGATCAAGCCCCTTTTGTTTCGTGAGCCTTGTCACCATACTGATTAGAGGAATATCATTTCGCTCTGGAAGCCCCATCCGCCGCTGAAGCTTCGTTTTATTTTCTTCCTTGCATGCAAGATGCTCCGAATCGTAATGCGCCTCTATATAGGGATCGCTTTTCGGCTGATAGAAAGTATCATCAATGCCGTTTAATATACCGGTTACATCATTTTCTCTATATCGCAAAACCTGCTCAAGCTGTTCACCGTAATATGGCGTCAATATTTCATTTCTGTAAGTGGGGCTCACAGTTGTTACATGATCAGCCGCAATGATGCCCGCCTTCATAAAATTAACAAATCCGTTGCATTCTAACCTTTCATAATGAAAATGATCCATCTCAAGCCCTAGCAAGTCATGAGTGACATCAGGCGGAAATATGCCTTGAAACTGCAGGTTGTGGATTGTGAACACGCTTCTCATCTGCTCATAAAAAGGATGCTTTTTGTATTCCTCCTTCAGCAAATAATTGACCATCGCTGTATGCCAGTCGTGAGTATGAACAATATCAGCTTGAATATTTATAGCTAAGGCGGCTTCCAGCACAGCTCTTGAAAAAAAGGCAAACCGTTCACCATCATCATAATGCCCGTACAACGAATCCCTATTAAAATAATATTCATTGTCGATGAAATAATAATTCACATCATCTTCGGTCATATGTTCAATTCCGCAATATTGCTGACGCCAGCCGACGGCTACCGTACACTCAGCCGTTTTTCCCATGCGCTTCTTCCATCGCTCAGGTATTTCGGCTGTACTTCGGAAGCATCACAGCTACTTCATTCCCTAATCGTGCAAGTGCCTTTGGCAGAGCTCCGGCTACATCGGCTAGACCTCCTGACTTAACAAACGGAGTACATTCAGAAACAGCAAATAATACCTTCAAGAATTCATCAGCTCTCCTTGCACCAAACCTTTTCTTAATACAAGCGGCTGCTCAGCTGTTCCCGCAGCCTCAGTCGCATTGCCGATTTTAACGTCCTTATCAGAAATGACCTGCTCAAGCAGGCAATCTTCGCCAATCTGCGTTTTTTGCATAATAATGCAGTTTTTCAGCTTCGTACCCTTTCCGACATGAACCGCCCTGAACAAAATGCAGTTTTCAACCTCTCCTTCAAGCACACAGCCGTTTGCCACCAAAGAATTTTTGACAGTGCTGTGTTTTCCGTATTTCGTCGGCGGCTCATCCTTCACTTTTGTATAGATCGGCTGCTGCGGCAAAAACACCTGCTGCCAATAACGAGGCTGTATGAGCTCCATACTGTGGGTATAATACTTTTCCACCGAATCAATGACAGCCGCATAACCCGAATATTCATAAGGGCAAATGGTCAAGGAAGAGGATTCTTTTTCAACAGCTTCCTGAATGGTTTTATAGCCTTTTTCACTATGCCCGTAGATCAGATCCTTTAAAAGCGTTGTAGACATGATATAGATTTGCAGCGACTGGCCGTCCTGAAATACCTCGGTGACGTCGCAGCCAACCTCCTGATGGCGTTTCAGCACATACTGAAATTGAATGTTGCATACGGTATGGCTGTTGGAGATGACTGCATATTGCTGTGTGCTTCTGTGGAAGTAATCAAGATGGTCGGAAAACTGGCGAAACGAACCGAATTCATCGTATTCTTGGTGAAGGTGTGGGGACGGGAAAAAAAAGAGGCCATCCTTTTTTCGATGCAAATCCCATTCCTTGCCCGCTCCAAGATGATCCATAAGCGAACGATAGCGATACTTCGGAAAAATCGCAACACTCCTAATATCCGCATTCACCATGTTGGAAAGCATAAAATCGATCAGACGGTACCTCCCGGCAAAAGGGATCGCCCCCAGCGACCGCTGTGCCGTTAAATCCTGAAGAGAATGCTTGTATGTGGTTTCATCTATAACACCTAACATTTGATTATTGAACACTGACTCTGCCCCCTCTTCAGTATTAGATCAATTCTTTTTCTACAAATTCCTCTGAAACAAGCAGCACCTCCCGAATGTCGTTTTCGGATCGGATCACTGCGCCATCCGGCAGCACCAGACCCTTAGGAACGATAGCATTTTCAATCACTACATGCTCGCCGATCGTCACATCCGGCATAATGACTGACGATGTGACATTCGCATGCTTACCGACAGTAACACCTTGAAAAAGAACGGAATGAGACACATTTCCATACACAACACAGCCTTCGTTCACAAGCGAATCATGTACCTGTGCGTCAGATGAAATAAATTGCGGAGGCTGATTCGGATTGACGGAGTAAATTTTCCACTTCCGTTCAAACAGCTTCAGCTCCGATTCCTCTTTTAACAAATCCATATTGGCTTCCCACAAGCTCTGCACTGTTCCGACATCCTTCCAATATCCTTTGAACGGATAAGCAGAAAGCTTCTTTTTCTCCTCCAAAAGCAGAGGAATAATGTCTTTGCCGAAGTCGTGGCTTGAATAAGGATTCCGGTCGTCCATCTCAAGATACTGTTTCAAAAGCGGCCAATTGAATATATAAATTCCCATTGAGGCAAGATTGCTCTTAGGGAATTTGGGTTTTTCATCGAAATGTGTGATCATCCCATCTGCATTGGTTTTCATGATGCCAAACCTGCTTGCTTCCTCCCAGCCCACCTCGATGACAGAGATGGTCACATCCGCTTTCTTTTCAATGTGAAAATCAAGCATTTTGCCGTAGTCCATTTTGTATATGTGATCTCCTGATAAAATCAGCACATACTCAGGATCGTACTGATTTAAATAATTGAGATTTTCATAAATGGCGCTTGCCGTCCCTTTATACCATTTGACTTCTGATGACTCGGCATAAGGGGGTAAAACCGTCACGCCGCCATTATATCTGTCAAGGTCCCATGCACTGCCGATGCCAATATAGGAATTCAGCTCAAGCGGCTGATATTGTGTTAAAATCCCGACTGTGTCTATGCCTGAATTGGAACAATTGCTGAGGGTAAAATCAATAATCCTGTATTTTCCCCCGAAAGATACAGCCGGTTTGGCCATATTTTTTGTTAATCCGCTGAGACGGCTGCCCTTCCCGCCGGCAAGGAGCATGGCTACACATTGTTTTTTCATCTTTTTATCTCTCCTCTTTTTTTAACCGCCCGTAAAATCGAAATGCCGTAAGGTGGGATGGTCATCGTGATATAACATGGTTTATGATGAAGAGCTCCCTTTTTGGCCGTTAACGGCTTTTTGTTGATTTGTCCTGAGCCTCCATAAGCTTCACTGTCGCTGTTCAGCACCTCGATGTATTGTGTAAGGAAAGGAACTCCAACATCATATTGATGATAGACCGCGGGAGTAAAATTACAAATGATGACAAGCGCCTCACCGTGCCTTTTGCCATAACGAATAAAAGAAAAGATTGATTGTTCGTCATTATGGACATCAATCCATTCAAACGATTGTGCACGATGATCATGTTCATAAAGGATTTTGCTTTTTTGATAAAAGCGGAGAAGATCTTGCGTAAAAACGCTGGCTTTCTGATGCATGGGGAAGGATTCTAAAAACCAATCTAGCTGTTCTGTATCTTTCCATTCATCAAATTGAGCAAATTCTGATCCCATAAAAATCAATTTCTTTCCGGGATGAGCCGTCATATAAACGAGCAAAAGCCGATACTGGGCAAATTTCTGCCAATAGTCGCCAGGCATTTTATTAAGAAGTGATTTTTTTCCGTATACGACTTCATCATGAGAAAACGGTAATACAAAATGTTCACTAAACGCATATAGTAATGAAAAAGAGATAAGCTGATGACAATACCGCCTTTCTTCTGGCGGTGTCTCCATGTATTTCAGTACGTCATTCATCCAGCCCATATTCCATTTAAAATGAAAACCGAGCCCTCCTTCCTCAACGGCACCTGTCACTTGAGGCCATTCCGTGGAATCTTCCGCAATCATCATGACATGAGGATATGCCTCTCTCATGGTTTGATTGAGTTTTTTTAAAAATTCAACAGCATATGGATTCGTATGGCGTTCCTCCTGATTTGGCCAATACAGGATATTAGCCACAGCATCAACCCTAAATCCATCTATATGATAGAGTTCCGCCCAGTACAACGCATTAGAAATTAAAAAACTATGAACTTCCGGTTTTCCAAGGTCAAAATTTGCCGTACCCCATAGCCAATTCTCCCGATCACGTTCTTCTTGATATTCATAAAGTGGCTTTCCATCAAACATATAAAGACCATGTGCGTCTTTACAAAAATGTCCGGGGACCCAATCCAGAATGACTCCGATGTTTTCTTGATGGCATTCATCCACGAACTTCATCAAATCATGCGGCGTGCCAAACCTGCTTGTCGGGCTATAATAACCCGTTCCTTGATATCCCCAGGAACGATCATAAGGGTGCTCATACACCGGAAGCAGTTCGATATGTGTAAACCCATGCTCTTTGATATAAGGAATAAGCGACTCACCTAATTCTTTATAGGAGTAATGCCTGCCATCAGAATGTTTCTTCCAGGAACCGAGATGAAGTTCATAAATGAATATAGGTTTCTCATACAGCGTCTTGGCCTTCTGTTTTTTTTGCCAATTTTGATCTAGCCAGTTGTATCCTGCCAAATTGTAAGTAAGTGACGCTGTATTTGGCCTGACTTCTGAATAAAAAGCATATGGATCTGCCTTCAGCCTGATCTCACCGCTATTTGTCACGATTTCATATTTATATCGTTCCTTTTCTCCTAAATCTGGAATAAACAACGTCCAAATGCCATTATTGTTCACTCTCTGCATCACATGCTGTTCTCCTGACCAGCTGTTAAAATCCCCAGCCACTCTTACTTCTGACGCATGAGGCGCCCACACACAGAATTCATATCCGCTTTTGCCATTCAGCTCGCGGTAATGCGAGCCAAACAGCTGATAGCTTTTAAACAGACTGCCTTCGTGAAAAAGATAAACATCATGTGCTGTAAGGCTGGCAGCGGCCATGTAATCATCCTTTCTGACATCATAGTTTTCATTTATAGTATTTATTCGGAGAAATAAAAAAAAGCCCTTTCATGAAAGCGCTTATACTTATTGACAATTAACTTCATTTTCCGGAGAAAAACGAAATATATGGAGATTTTTGTTGCTATATATTTAATAAAGAATGAAGTCTATGACATATCAGGATTTATAAAAAATAAAAAACCTTGCAGGATATGCAAGGTTTTTTGGATGACCCGTACGGGATTCGAACCCGTGTTACCGCCGTGAAAGGGCGGTGTCTTAACCGCTTGACCAACGGGCCGATGGTTGAGAACTTATATCTGTAATCATATGGCGGAGAAGGAGGGATTTGAACCCTCGCGCCGCTTACACGACCTACACCCTTAGCAGGGGCGCCTCTTCAGCCACTTGAGTACTTCTCCATTTGGCTCCACAGGCAGGATTCGAACCTGCGACCGATCGGTTAACAGCCGATAGCTCTACCACTGAGCTACTGTGGAATATTAAAGGTCATGGTATGGTGGGCCTGAATGGACTCGAACCATCGACCTCACGCTTATCAGGCGTGCGCTCTAACCAGCTGAGCTACAGGCCCATGACAATATAGAAATGGAGCGGGTGATGGGAATCGAACCCACGACATCAGCTTGGAAGGCTGAGGTTTTACCACTAAACTACACCCGCAATTTTATATTTGGGGCGATTGATGGGAATCGAACCCACGAATGCCAGAGCCACAATCTGGTGCGTTAACCACTTCGCCACAACCGCCAAAATATATATATGAATAAATGGTGGCTCGGGACGGAATCGAACCGCCGACACACGGATTTTCAGTCCGTTGCTCTACCAACTGAGCTACCGAGCCTTATTATTTAAATGGCGGTCCGGACGGGACTCGAACCCGCGACCTCCTGCGTGACAGGCAGGCATTCTAACCAACTGAACTACCGGACCATTTTAACATCTACATGTGAACCATCGGGTACACCTTAATTCATTCATGTATTTTGGTTGCGGGGGCAGGATTTGAACCTGCGACCTTCGGGTTATGAGCCCGACGAGCTACCGAACTGCTCCACCCCGCGATGATTAAGAATATATATGGCGGAGGAAGAGGGATTCGAACCCCCGCGGGCTTTGACACCCCTGTCGGTTTTCAAGACCGATCCCTTCAGCCAGACTTGGGTATTCCTCCGTATAGTGGTGGACCTTGTAGGACTCGAACCTACGACCGGACGGTTATGAGCCGTCTGCTCTAACCAACTGAGCTAAAGGTCCATTGGTAGCGGCGGAGGGGATCGAACCCCCGACCTCACGGGTATGAACCGTACGCTCTAGCCAGCTGAGCTACACCGCCAAATGTTTTATTGAAACCAAGTGGAGCCTAGCGGGATCGAACCGCTGACCTCCTGCGTGCAAAGCAGGCGCTCTCCCAGCTGAGCTAAGGCCCCAAGAATGGTCGGGAAGACAGGATTCGAACCTGCGACCCCATGGTCCCAAACCATGTGCTCTACCAAGCTGAGCTACTTCCCGATTTCATGTAAATCATGGCGCGCCCGAGAGGAGTCGAACCCCTAACCTTTTGATCCGTAGTCAAACGCTCTATCCAATTGAGCTACGGGCGCAAAACTTAATGCCGAGGGCCGGACTTGAACCGGCACGGTAGTCACCTACCGCAGGATTTTAAGTCCTGTGTGTCTGCCAATTCCACCACCCCGGCGTGGATGGTATAGTTGGAGCGGAAGACGGGATTCGAACCCGCGACCCCCACCTTGGCAAGGTGGTGTTCTACCACTGAACTACTTCCGCAGA